>NZ_JBBOBM010000003.1:0-2830 GCF_038000205.1 Paenibacillus sp. FSL R10-2771 | reverse complement strand
GGTTAAGCTAATAAGAGCACACGGAGGATGCCTAGGCGCCAGGAGCCGACGAAGGACGTGGCGAACAACGAAACTGCCTCGGGGAGCTGTAAGCAAGCTTTGATCCGGGGGTGTCCGAATGGGGAAACCCAGCTGTGGTAATTCGCAGTTACTCGTATCTGAATACATAGGATACGCAGAGGCAGACCAGGGGAACTGAAACATCTAAGTACCCTGAGGAAGAGAAAACAATAGTGATTCCGTCAGTAGCGGCGAGCGAACGCGGAACAGCCTAAACCAAGGGGCTTGCCTCTTGGGGTTGTGGGACGTCTCACATGGAGTTACAAAGGAATATGGTAGGCGAAGAGGTCTGGAAAGGCCCGCGATAGAGGTAAAAGCCCTGTAGCCTAAACTGTGTTCTCTCCGAGACGGATCCCGAGTAGTGCGGGGCACGTGAAACCCCGTATGAATCCAGCAGGACCATCTGCTAAGGCTAAATACTACCTGGCGACCGATAGTGAAACAGTACCGTGAGGGAAAGGTGAAAAGCACCCCGGAAGGGGAGTGAAATAGAACCTGAAACCGTGTGCTTACAAAAAGTCAGAGCCCGATCTATGGGTGATGGCGTGCCTTTTGTAGAATGAACCGGCGAGTTACGTTTAACATGCAAGGTTAAGGTGAGAAGCCGGAGCCGCAGCGAAAGCGAGTCTGAATAGGGCGATTGAGTATGTGGACGTAGACCCGAAACCGTGTGATCTACCCCTGTCCAGGGTGAAGGTGCGGTAACACGCACTGGAGGCCCGAACCCACGCATGTTGAAAAATGCGGGGATGAGGTGGGGGTAGCGGAGAAATTCCAATCGAACTCGGAGATAGCTGGTTCTCCCCGAAATAGCTTTAGGGCTAGCCTCGGTGAATGGAGTGGTGGAGGTAGAGCACTGATTGGGTGCGGGGCCCGCAAGGGTTACCAAGCTCAGTCAAACTCCGAATGCCATTAACTTCTTGCCGGGAGTCAGACAGTGAGTGCTAAGATCCATTGTCAAAAGGGAAACAGCCCAGACCATCAGCTAAGGTCCCCAAGTGTGTGTTAAGTGGGAAAGGATGTGGAGTTGCACAGACAACCAGGATGTTGGCTTAGAAGCAGCCACCATTGAAAGAGTGCGTAATAGCTCACTGGTCGAGTGACTCTGCGCCGAAAATGTAACGGGGCTAAACACACCACCGAAGCTATGGCTAGATACTTTGTATCTGGGGTAGGGGAGCGTTGTATGCAGGTTGAAGGTGTACCGTAAGGAGCGCTGGACAGCATACAAGTGAGAATGCCGGTATGAGTAACGAAAAGATCAGTGAGAATCTGATCCGCCGAAAGCCCAAGGTTTCCTGAGGAAGGCTCGTCCGCTCAGGGTAAGTCGGGACCTAAGGCGAGGCCGAAAGGCGTAGTCGAAGGACAACAGTTTGAAATTACTGTACCACCGTAATCCGCTATGAGCGATGGGGTGACGCAGGAGGGTAGTGACGCGGACTGATGGATGTGTCCGTCTAAGCAGTGAGGCTGATGTGTAGGCAAATCCGCACATCGTAAGGCTGGGCTGTGATGGGGAGCGAAAATTGTAGTAGCGAAGGTCATGATCTCACACTGCCAAGAAAAGCCTCTAGCCAGGAGAAGGTGCCCGTACCGCAAACCGACACAGGTAGGCGAGAAGAGAATTCTAAGGCGCGCGGAAGAACTCTCGTTAAGGAACTCGGCAAAATGACCTCGTAACTTCGGGAGAAGAGGTGCCTCGGTAGGGTGAATAGCCCGAGGGGGCCGCAGTGAAAAGGCCCAAGCGACTGTTTAGCAAAAACACAGGTCTGTGCGAAGCCGCAAGGCGAAGTATACGGGCTGACGCCTGCCCGGTGCTGGAAGGTTAAGGGGAGTGGTTAGGGGTTAAACCCGAAGCTGTGAACCGAAGCCCCAGTAAACGGCGGCCGTAACTATAACGGTCCTAAGGTAGCGAAATTCCTTGTCAGGTAAATTCTGACCCGCACGAATGGCGTAACGACTTGGGCGCTGTCTCAACGAGAGATCCGGTGAAATTTTAATACCTGTGAAGATGCAGGTTACCCGCGACAAGACGGAAAGACCCCATGGAGCTTTACTGCAGCTTGATATTGAATTTGGGTACGATCTGTACAGGATAGGTGGGAGCCGTTGAGGCAGGAGCGCAAGCTTCTGCGGAGGCGCCGTTGGGATACCACCCTGATCGTATCTAGGTTCTAACCTAGTACCCTTACCGGGTACGGGGACCGTGTCAGGCGGGCAGTTTGACTGGGGCGGTCGCCTCCTAAAGAGTAACGGAGGCGTTCAAAGGTTCCCTCAGAATGGTTGGAAATCATTCGCAGAGTGCAAAGGCATAAGGGAGCTTGACTGCGAGACCTACAAGTCGAGCAGGGACGAAAGTCGGACTTAGTGATCCGGTGGTACCGCATGGAAGGGCCATCGCTCAACGGATAAAAGCTACCCTGGGGATAACAGGCTTATCTCCCCCAAGAGTCCACATCGACGGGGAGGTTTGGCACCTCGATGTCGGCTCATCGCATCCTGGGGCTGAAGTAGGTCCCAAGGGTTGGGCTGTTCGCCCATTAAAGCGGTACGCGAGCTGGGTTCAGAACGTCGTGAGACAGTTCGGTCCCTATCTGTCGTGGGCGCAGGAAATTTGAGAGGAGCTGTCCTTAGTACGAGAGGACCGGGATGGACGTACCGCTGGTGCATCAGTTGTTCCGCCAGGAGCATGGCTGAGTAGCTACGTACGGACGGGATAAGCGCTGAAAGCATCTAAGCGTGAAGCCCCCCTCAAGATGAGATTTCCCAA
>NZ_JBBOBM010000002.1:0-66981 GCF_038000205.1 Paenibacillus sp. FSL R10-2771 | reverse complement strand
CTCCAAATTGTATTTAGAAAGAGCGATTGCTCATTTTGAAACATCTGACGAGAATTTTCATTCTCTATTTTGGAAGTCACTTTCGTGATTTCCCACTCACTCGTTGTTCAGTTTTCAAAGATCAATGTCTCATTTTAGCTCTTCACCGCATCTCAGCGGCGACCTTTATAATATATCATAGTGTTTCGTTGTTTGGCAAGCTTTTTTTTGAAAAAGTTATTTTTCATTATTTCCTGCCTGCAGCACCCTTTTAAACATTCAAAAGGAGCGCGAGATATAATGTATCATGCCGGCTCCCTTTTAGTCAAGCTATTAGGTTAATTTTATTTGTTCTGGTCTTATAGCCTTTAGAATTCAATGTTTGAACTGTGAGGAACGTCCTCCCCACGCGTACTTGGACAACTCCTTCTGTGGGGCAAAACGTGCATACATACGGAATACGGTTTTATATCGATTGGCAATAGCGTGTCTGATATTCTGATCTAAACGCTGATCGCTCAAATCCAGAAGCATTTCATCCAGCTCTTTGCGCAAAACATAGTCCAGCTCCTTGCATTCCTTCTCATTGAACAACATCCCGAGCATATGCTTGGCCTCCTTCATGAAATTCATAGCTATCAACAACCATCAAATGCCGTGTCTTCTACTGTAGAAAATAGACCATTCGATGTGGGAAGCTCCAATTGTACTGCTTACACTAGATTAACCGGAGCATAGGATCTATAACCATAATTATAAAAAATTCCATTATGGTCTCTTTATATCCAAATTCCGACTATGGGACCAATTTATTTGGCTTTTAATGTTATGCTCAATTCCCATAAATTTTATGATAAAAGTGAAAATGTAATTGTACTCTCAATAATTGCCGCGATGAACAGCAGAATAACTATCCATACCGAAGCGGTAAAAGTCTGCCGCATGAACGCCTGCCAATGGTCTGCTTCCCTCTCATTCCTCTTTCCCGCCCGAAACAGGGCAGATAACGCTTTGCCTCCGAATCTCAGACCAAAGGCACAGGCAATAATGATTGCCGGAATCTCGATAATCCCGTGCGGCAGCAATCCTTTTACAATCAGGGTGAACAGGTCCTGTCCCTGTATTGCGGACAGATGAATGAGATAACCAATGACTGCACCGTTAATCAGCAGGAAGAACACCGGCAATATTCCAAACAGTGCCCCTAGAAATATAATAACCACGCTTTTGATGCTGTTGTTCAGAAAGATAAATACAAAAAAGCTCCATTGCGGATTAGAGGATTCTCTAAGGCTCCCGCTGATTTCGCTGATTCCTTTCAATTGCTCATTCAGCAGCTGCTGCAGACTTCCCGTACCGATCCAGCCAATTACTCCGCCGGCTATGAATAACAAGGCTGCTGTCAGCAGCGCTTTGCGGATCGTTCCCAGATCTTTGATAAACGTATTAAAAGATAACATGTGTACCTCCTGAAATGGTATCGCTCTTTAAAAGCATTTGCTGCGGTTTTATATCTGCGGTCATAAGCGCCCTGTACGAGCATACATTTAGAACAAACAAGCATTTCGCATGGGAGAGGAGCGCTGACATTATGAATTCTTTTTATGTATTCAGCGGCAAAAAGATAAAACGGTTCATTTATATCTTTGCTGCTGCGCTTCTTACCGCCGGCGTCGTCTATGTCGAGAGGGGTAATATTACTGTTTTCTCTGAAGCAGCCCCTTCCGCCATTTACAGCGTGCCGACGGAAAAGAAGCTGATCGCCTTAACCTTTGATATTAGCTGGGGGGAGAAGAGACCGGAACCGATCCTGAAGGTGCTGGAAGACAAAAAGGTGGATAAGGCTACCTTCTTTCTATCCTCCCCTTGGAGTAAGACCCATCCAGAGATTGTCACCAGCATCAAAGACGCCGGATATGAGATTGGCAGCCACGGCCACAAGCATGTGAACTACAGTACGCTGAGCAATGAAGAAATCCGTACGCAAATTACTACTGCCCATACGGTATTAACCGAACTGACGGGAACACAGCCTAATCTGATCAGAATGCCTAACGGCGATTTTGACAAAAGAGTGCTGCAGGTCGCCTCTGACCTTGGTTATAAGGTCATTCAATGGGATACGGATTCGCTGGACTGGAAGAATATCGGTGTGGATAATATCGTGAACCGTGTGACGAGCAAGGCCCATCCCGGAGATATCGTACTGCTGCATGCCAGTGACTCCTGTAAGCAGACTCATGAGGCATTGCCGCAAATCATTGATAAGCTGCGCAGCCAGGGATATGAATTCGTTACTGTCTCTGAACTAATCAGCCAAAGCAGTGCCGAAGGCAAGGAAGTCCGCGACTCCGCTTGGCTGGATAATGGCTTGGAAGACGCTGCCGGCATGTAGATCTGGCCTATTCTGAACGCAGCCGCTGCAGGGGATAGTTATCTGTTAGTGGCGCGGAGAAATAAGCTCGGAAATATCCGGAGTAGGTGTATTTAGTTTCGGATAACTCAGGTCAAGCCCCTCCAGCGTTTTCACCACAATGGCCAGCGCCAGGTAATTGCGGTACCACCGGTGATTCGCCGGAATCCAGTACCACGGGGCTTTCTCTATGCTGCTTTGCTCAAAAACATCTTCATAGGCCTTTTGATAATCGTCCCAGTATTCACGCTCCTGCAGATCACTGGCGTCGAACTTCCAATGTTTCGCCGGATCATGAAGCCGCTCCTGGATCTTCTCCAGCTGCTTCTCCTTGGAGATATGCAGAAAGAGCTTGATTACCGTTGTCCCCTCTTCCGCCAGCATTTCCTCAAACTGGCGGATGTAGCGGAAACGCCGCTTGGCATCCTCTTTCTTCAGGCTGCCATGCACACGCGGTACCAGCACATCTTCATAATGTGAACGGTTGAACGCAGCGATATAGCCTTTGGGTGGTGTCTTCATATGGACTCTCCACAGGAAATCGTGAGCTTCCTCCTCAAGAGAGGGCTTCTTGAAGCTGGTAACGATGAACCCTTGCGGGTTGATGCCGGAGAAAATATGCTTAACGGTCCCGTCCTTCCCGCTGGAATCCATCCCTTGAAGTATAACGAGCAGGGAATGCTTCTTTTGTGCAAAAAGGATATCCTGAAGCTCAGCCAGCCGTTTCTTCAGCTTCTCCATTTTGGCTTCCGCTTCTTCTTTGGATTTGAATTCACCGCGTTCATTGGGATCGAGGTCCTTCAGGCGTGTTTCACTTGTGTCTTTTATCATATAACGCTTGATGTTCATATATTCCCTCCTCCACTCTGTTCTTTAAGATTAACCTCTTAAAGTTGATTTTAACCGTTCCGCACAAGCAATGCCAAAACCCCGCCACCCTGAGTGTATTCAGGTGAGCGGGGTTTTGGTTTATGGACTTTTAAATTGAGGCCGGTTTCAAAATCCGGTGCAGCATCAAAATCTGGAACGCATTGCAAGCGACCAGCGGAACCAGAATAAAAATGGTGGCGCTATCTACGCCGATCCGGAGTACACCGATAATCTCAACAATGGTGATGGCGGTCATAAAGAAAAAGGTTGGAATCCAGGCTGAAGCATTGGTACCCCGCATTTTGAACCAGGAAACAATAATTGCGGTAAGCAGAATCCCCAGACCCAAAATCAGGTCGGATGCAACACTCCGGTCCCCGCTCACAAATGTACGCAGGAAAACCAGTTCAAGCAGCGCGAGCACTGCCAGCACCAGTTGTATGTACCGCCATGCCTTGCGCGGGAACACGCCGGTGCCCATGTAATTAAGAATCAGATAAGCGAAGAACCCCAGCTGTGCATATACACTGACGAGCACTCCGTAGCCAAAAAGGATCAGGGAGTAAAGTAAAAGGTCGGCGGTGCTCTTGAAATCGATTCCGCCATTGACTATCTGCAGGGCAAGGCCGGCAATCACGGCCCCTCCTGCTCCGATCAAAAGCGTGGTCCAGAATAAATAAAACCATTTTCTTAAGTTCAGCGCTTTCACCTCCCCGTGTCAGATTTATTTTACCAAGGTTACCGTCAAAAAACCATTACACTCCAACATAAATGTGTGCCCCCGCGGCATACTACAGTCAGTAACTCTATAAAGGAGGGCAGCGCCAATGAAATGGAGGACTTTGTGGTCTGGAGGCTTGGCACTCGGCTTGGTTATGGCCTTAACGGCCTGCGGAGGCGAACAGAGCAGCAGTTCTTCTTCCGGACAGGGCGGATATAAGGAAATGAAGACGATGGTTGTAGATATATTGAAAAGTGATGAGGGAAAAAAAGCGGTTGAGGAGGCCCTCTCCACCCCCAGCTCGGGTGAAAGCAGCACAAGCGGGCTGAGCATGAAAATGATGCCGATGCAAACAACCGAGCAGATCCGGATCGCGGTTAAAGACACCATCACAGCTCCTGAGTACCAGAAGGAAATCGAAAAGATCATGACGGACCCGCAGTTTGCCGGGGAGTTCGCCAAAGCGATTAATACGCAGAGCAAGGAATTGCATCTTCAATTAATCAAGGACCCCACTTATCAAAAGTCTGTCGAAGAAATTATGAAATCGCCTGAAATGATGAAGATGTTCCTCGACCTTACTAAGACTTCCGATTACCGCAAGCAATCTATGACCATTATGCAGGAGGCCATGCAGAACCCGCTCTTCCGTATGGAAGTGCTTGATCTGCTCAAAACTGTAGTACAGGAAGAGCTGCAGCCTAAGGTACAGAAAAAGGATGCCGAAAAAGGCGGCGGGGGCGGCGGAGAGGAACAGGAAAGCGGGGGCGACAGTCAGAAGCAGGAAGGCGGAGATGATTCCGGCTCCTAAAATAACATACATTCTATTCAAAAAAGGCCTTGCCCCATATGGGACAGGCCTTTTTTGTGTTGCAAACAAATTACTCAGCGCTTACTCCTCGTACTTAGCGATCAGCTTGTCTGCAATTTCTGCAAATAACCCTCCGGTTGGCGTATCCGCCTTATACACTGACGGTGAGAAATCAGGCTCAGAGATATGGTTGTCCGGTGCACCGAGCGGCACCTGGGCCAGCAGCTCTGTATGCAGCGTTTCGGCCAGACGGGCACCTCCGCCGCGTCCGAAGATATAATCTTTCTTGCCGCAGGAGGAACATTCATAATACGCCATATTCTCGATGACCCCAAGAATCTCATGATCCGTCTGCAGAGCCATAGAGCCTGCTCTGGCAGCCACAAAGGCCGCCGTAGCATGAGGGGTGGTTACAATGATCTCCTTGCTGTGCGGCAGCATCTGGTGCACGTCAAGCGCCACATCGCCCGTTCCCGGAGGCAGATCCAGCAGCAGGTAATCCAGCTCGCCCCAGCCTACATCGCTGAAGAACTGGCGCAGCATTTTGCCAAGCATCGGCCCTCTCCAGATAACAGGACTATTCTCACGGATGAAGAAGCCCATCGACATGACCTTCACTCCAAATCGTTCCACCGGAATAATGGTACCTTCTTCCACGACTGGTCCCTCTTCAATGCCCATCATATCCGGGATACTGAAGCCATAAATGTCGGCGTCGATCAGACCGACCTTTTTACCTTTTCTGGCTAGTGCTACGGCAAGGTTCACCGTCACCGTAGACTTTCCCACTCCGCCCTTGCCGCTGGCGATCGCGATGAAGTTCACGCCCGAATTCTCATTGATCAGCTCATGCCCCTCAAGGCCCGCTGCATGGCCTTTCAGCTTCTCGCCTTGTTCTGATTCCCGCTCGTCCTCTGCACTCTCTCCACGGAGTATAGCGCGTTCATAATCGGTGGCATCACGCAGACGGATATGAATATTATCCGCTCCGCCTTCAGTAAGCAGATCGCGAACCTGCTGCTCCAGCTCCATACGCTGCTTCTCCTCGGAGTCAAGACACACGACAGATAGCGAGATCCGGTCTTCTTTAATCATGATATCGCGGATCAGCTGTAATTCGACAAGGCTTTTTCCGGATTCCGGGTCTGTGAGCGGCTGCAAAAGTTCCTGAATTTGTTCCCTAGTCAGCATGGAAAGCACCTCTGTTCCTTCCCGGACAGGTAAGCTCCGGTATTTTCGTCTATTATAGCATTACCCTCCGGCGGAAGAGTAGTCCCACCCTATGGCTGCTCAGAGGTATACCGCAGGATCCCCCGGTAGATACTGGTTGCCACCTTCCGTTGATACACATCGTCTCCAAGCAGAACGGATTCCTCAGGATGGGATAGGAACCCTACCTCAACTAAGACAGCAGGCATCTTTAATACTTTTAACAAATAAATGGTGTTCGCAGTCTTGGGCACACGGTCTGTATTCTCAAGGGTAGCCTTCAGCTCATCCTGTACCAATCCGGCCAACGCCTTGTTGCCCTCATTGCTTGGATAATAGAAGGTTTGTGCTCCGCTCCAGCGGTTCGAAGGAATACTGTTCATATGTACGCTGATAAACAGATCGGCGCCCTTCTCCTCGATGCTTCTGACCCGCTGCTTCAGATCCTCCGTCTTGCGCTTGGCATACCCTTTGGTGCTGTCCTGGGCCAGATCATAATCCCCTTCCCGGGTCATTACTACAATAGCTCCCGCCTGCTGCAGATAGTCACGCAAATAAAGGGACACCGAAAGGTTGATATCCTTCTCAATCAGCCCCTCACGGCTCACTGCACCGCCATCCGGCCCCCCGTGGCCAGCATCAATGGCAATTACCTTGCCGGAAAGCGGCAGACTCCAATAATTGATCGTCTTGGCAGTCGGCATATCATAAGCAATAATACCGATCATCACAGCGAGTAATGCAGTGCCCAGGATGCTTTTTTTGATGCTGCTCCAAGAGATCCAGACCGAGACTTTATGCTGCTGCCCTCCAGACATAACAAAGACCCCCTCGTCCCGATAGATTCTACTCATCTATATGGGACAAGAGGGCCAAATAGTACTGGCTGTTTAAGCTTGGACCGAAACTTCCGGAGACATGCCTTCAATCAGAATCTGCGCCACTTCGGGGCGCGTGAATTCAGGTGGCGGACATTGTCCGTCGCGAAGAAGTGCCCGTACCTTAGTTCCGGAGAGCGTCAAATGCTGATCACCCGGATGCGGGCAGGTTTTGCTGGAGGCCATGTTGCCGCATTTCACACAGAAGAAGCTATGTTCGAAGAATAATGGCGTAATACCAAGTTCCTCGGCGGTAAAGTTCGCAAAGATCTCCTGGGCTTCGTAAGTGCCATAGTAGTCACCCACACCGGCATGATCACGACCGACAATAAAATGTGTGCAGCCGTAATTCTTGCGCACCATCGCATGGAATATCGCTTCACGCGGTCCGGCATAACGCATTGCCGCCGGGAATACACCGAGGAATGTGCGGTTCTCCGGATAATAATTCTCCAGCAGCGCAAGATAACTCTTCATCCGCACGTTGGCCGGCACATCGTCAGACTTGGTTTCACCTACAAGCGGATTCAGGAACAGGGCGTCTACAACCTCCATAGCGCACTTCTGGATGTACTCATGAGCGCGGTGCACCGGATTGCGTGTCTGGAAGCCCACAACGGTTCTCCAGCCTTTATCCGCGAAGATCTGACGGGTCTCGGCAGGGTCGAAATAGAACTCACCGAATTTCTCAGGCTGCGGCCGGTTCAGTACAGTTATAGGACCACCTACATAAGTTGCCGGACGGGCGAGCAGTTTGCTTACGCCAGGATGCTCTGGATCGGTTGTCTTGAAAACATTCTGCGCTTCAAGCTGCTGATCCACTTCGTAAATACTCTCAATATCAAGCAGTCCGTAGATTACACCGTCTTCTTCACCAATCAGCGACACTCTTTCACCCACTGCAAGGGATGCCGCCTGCTTGTCATCAACAGCGAGTGTGATAGGAATGCTCCATACAGTTCCATCTGCCAGACGCATGCTAGTGACCACAGAATGGTAGTCCGCTTCATTCAAGAAACCAGTAAGCGGCGAAAATGCACCTACACCAATCAAATCCAAATCAGATAAAGTCCATGTATTGAGAGCAATTGATTTATTGGCTGAGGCTTGCTGCAAGAGTTGTTCTCTCTCCACACCCTCTGCTATACGCTGAACCAGCGCTCCTCCATGAGGAAGTATTGAAGTCATCCTTGTTCTCTCCTCCTGTGTGCAATGCTAGTGTGTTATTTATGCAATCCACATTCTGTTTTGTCTGATCCGGACCATCTTCCGGCACGCGGATCTTCACCAGGCATAACAGCCCGGGTGCATTGCTCACAGCCGATACTAGGGAAGTTACGGTCATGAAGCGGGTTATAGACTACATCATTCTCGCGGATATAATTCCATACATCCTCTGTGGTCCAGCTTGCAATCGGATTAAACTTTACAAGGCCAAATTTGTTATCATACTCCACCTTTTTGGAGTTGGCGCGGGTTGGCGCCTGGTCACGGCGAATTCCGGTAATCCAAGCGTCGTATTGCGAAAGAATACGCGTGAGCGGCTCAACCTTACGGATGGCGCAGCATTGATTCGGGTCAGTGTTCCAAAGCGCCTCACCATACTGCAGCGCCTGCTCTTCCACTGTAATCTGCGGCGATACACGGACGAACTCCATTCCGTACTTGTCAGCCATAATATCTCTTGTCTCATAGGTTTCCTTGAAATGATAATCGGTGTCGAGATAGAACACATCTGTCGACGGGCTGACCTTCTGGATCATATCCACCAGTACTACATCCTCGGCACCAAAGCTGCAGGCAAAGGTTATATTAGGAAAAGTCTCTACCGCCCAGCGGATAATCTCTTCGGGAGTGGCATTCTCCAATTCTTCAGCTTTAACTTTGATTAAATCCTCTTTCTCAAGCAGATTCATTTAATCTTCCTCCATCCGGATATAGCCAAGATCGAATCCTCTGAGAGATTAATCCCGACTAATTCTATATGGTATAGTATATCTGTTTCAGTGCCGAAGTCAATGGGTTTTGTTCATTTTGGAATAAAGTATTCGGGAATTTAATATTTTGGTGATATAAACAATAAAAAAGCTCCCGGCCATAAAGGCCAGGAGCTTGAGTTCCTTGATAACAAGGAGACAGATATTAACGTTTCGAGAACTGTGGAGCACGACGAGCGGCTTTGAGGCCGTATTTCTTACGTTCCTTCATACGTGGGTCACGAGTCAGGAAGCCGGCTTTCTTCAGCGCACCGCGATATTCAGGGTCTACTTTAAGCAATGCACGGGAGATACCGTGACGGATTGCGCCAGCTTGACCGGAAATGCCGCCACCATGTGCAAGAACGATTACATCGTAGTTGCCCAGAGTTTCAGTCAGGTTCAAAGGTTGTCTTACGATCATCTTCAGTGTTTCTACACCGAAATATTCGTCCATCTCGCGTTTGTTAATGACAATGCGTCCTTCACCCGGTACAAGGCGAACACGTGCTACCGAATGTTTACGACGACCTGTCCCATAGTATTGTACTTGTGCCATGAAACTGTCCTCCTCTATTCTTATCCGCGAAGTTCGTAAACTTCAGGTTTTTGTGCTGCATGTGGATGTTCAGCGCCTGCATATACTTTGAGTCTCAGTTTCATGTGATCCCCTTGACGAGTCTTAGGAATCATGCCGTGAACTGCGAATTCAATCATACGCTCAGGTTTGGTTTTGATCAGGTCTTCAGCAACAGTGACTTTCAAACCACCTGGGTGCATCGAGTGACGGTAGTATTTCTTGTTTTGCATTTTCTTACCGGTCAGGTGAATCTTCTCAGCGTTGATAACAATTACGAAATCTCCAGTATCAACATGTGGAGTGAATTGCGGTTTGTGTTTGCCACGGATTAGAGCAGCGGCTTCGCTTGCCAAACGGCCAAGTGTTTTGCCTTCGGCATCAATGATGTGCCAATTGCGTTCAACTTCGTTCGGCTTCGCCATATAGGTGGTACGCATGAATGTTTCCTCCTTGTTCTCGTACGAAAATCATCTGTTTCGTATATCTTGTTTCTCATTGGATTACAATTATGTGAGTTAAGAAAAGCTTGTTTGTTGGCATTTCCTTGATCGGGGCTGTGGGATAGCCATCAAGAAAACACAACTTTTATATTACAGCATAAACATGACAAGTGCAAGTGATTTTTAACTTTTCAAACACTATTTTTCATAGAAAATATTGTGCTGATCGTTTAGTTCTCATTCTCGTCATATTCTACACTCCAGAGTGCCAAACCCTTAGACACAGCTGTAGGTCCGGCTGCCGCGCGGTCACATGCCGCAAGAATTAGAGGGATTCTATCCGCGCTGATCTTGCCTTGCCCCACTTGCATCAGCGTGCCCATAATTATGCGTACCATATGCTGCAGGAAGCCACTGCCTGTAATATACGTATGGAAAACACCCTGATCGGGAGACCCGGGCCGGCACATGCTGCGGTCCACCTCAAGACGTGCTTCAAATATCGTGCGTACATGCGAAGTCTTGGTAGACTTCCTGGACGCAAATGAAGTGTAATCATGGGTGCCCAGCAGCCCAGCCAACCCCTGCTCCATCGCCGGAATATCCAGCTTCATCGGATGATGATGCTGCCAGCGCCGCTGGAACGGATCCGGGAACCGGTTGCCGTTAATCGTGTACCGGTAGGTTTTACGCTTCGCTCCTCTACGGGAGTGGAAAGAGAGCGGAACCTCCCAGGCCTCGGTAACCACGATATCCTGCGGAAGCCTGGCGTTCAGAGCCAGACACCAGCGTTCCAGCGGGATCTGGGAAGAGGTTATGAAATTAAAAGGTTGGCCATAAGCGTGCACTCCTGCGTCTGTCCGTCCTGAGCCCGTTATCTTGAGCGTCTCACCGGTCAGATGAAGAATGGCATGCTCCAGCTTGTCCTGAATCGTATTGCCCTGAGGCTGGGTCTGAAAGCCATCATAATGGGTACCGTCATAATTGACTTTCATCAATAGATTGCGCATTTCATTCTCCTGTTAGTCCATAGGTTTTTCTGTTTCATAAAAAAAGAGCCCCGGCGGGAGCTCCTTCTACTCTATACAAGGTGATTCCCGCGGTTATTTGCACGGCAGGGTCAAAATGCCCTGCAGTACAATAACGTTAAATACGTAATGCGTACATCCGGAAATCATGCTTGTGAAACTACGCGCGGTCTACCAGTTCAAGATAAACCATAGGCGCAGCATCGCCACGGCGAGGTCCCAGCTTCAGGATACGAGTGTATCCGCCTGGACGCTCAGTGTAACGAGGAGCAATATCAGAGAACAATTTTTGGATTGCATCTTGTTCACCGTCTACAGTCTCACGACGAACAAATGCTGCTACTTGACGACGAGCATGAAGATCGCCCTTTTTCGCTTTTGTGATCAGTTTCTCAGCGATGGAACGAACTTCCTTCGCCTTGGCTTCTGTTGTCTGGATGCGTTCGTATAGGAACAGATCCGTTACCATATCGCGGAATAGTGCTTTGCGCGCGCTGGAATCACGGCCCAATTTTTGGTATGCCATTTGTTTTCCCTCCTTCACTCAAATCTCAAGAAGCCCTATAACTATTCTTCTGTACGAAGACCCAAACCAAGCTCCTCAAGCTTCTCTTGAACTTCTTCCAAAGATTTGCGACCCAGGTTACGGACCTTCATCATATCTTCTTCAGTTTTCGTAGTCAGCTCTTGCACGGTATTAATACCGGCACGTTTGAGGCAGTTGTAGGAACGGACAGAAAGATCTAGCTCTTCGATGGTCATCTCGAGTACTTTTTCTTTTTTGTCTTCTTCTTTTTCAACCATAATTTCGGCGTCTTTCGCTTCGTCCGTAAGACCTACGAACAGAACGAGGTGCTCGTTCAAAATTTTGGCTCCAAGACTAACGGCTTCTTCCGGTCTGATACTGCCATCCGTCCAAATTTCAAGCGTCAATTTGTCGTAGTTAGTCACTTGACCAACACGGGTATTATCAATACCATAATTCACGCGGGAAATAGGAGTGTAGATGGAGTCAACTGGAATAACACCGATTGGCTGATCGTCGCGTTTGTTCCGGTCCGCTTGGACGTAGCCGCGACCACGGCCTGCAAAAATGCGCATGTGTAGTCTCGCTCCAGGTCCCAGCGTTGCAATATGAAGATCCGGGTTCAGGATCTCAACATCGCTATCCGCACGAATATCACCTGCGGTAACAATGCCTTCTCCTTCAGCATCAATCTCGAACACTTTCTCTTCATCCGAATGAATCTTCAGAGACAGAGCTTTAAGGTTCAGGATGATTTCCGTCACATCTTCCATTACGCCGGGAACGGTCGAGAACTCATGCAGAACGCCGTCAATTTGGACCGAAGTCACTGCGGCTCCCGGAAGGGAGGAAAGCAAGATCCGGCGAAGCGAATTCCCCAGAGTCGTGCCATATCCACGTTCCAGCGGTTCAATTACGAATTTCCCATAGGTTCCATCATCATTGGCTTCTACGGTCTCAATCTTCGGCTTTTCGATTTCTATCACGAGTGTACCCCTCCTTCAAACGTCGCTCCTATATGAAACAGTCACCCCATCAGGTGTATCATGTAGTATGCCTAAACACCTATTATTAGCAGATGCGTCAGAATTATACCACAATCACAATTCTGATTTTACTAAACGCGGCGACGCTTCGGCGGACGGCATCCATTGTGAGGAACCGGAGTAACGTCTTTAATGAGGTTTACTTCAAGGCCAGCGGCCTGAAGGGAACGGATGGCTGCTTCGCGGCCCGCGCCCGGTCCTTTAACCATAACTTCAACGGACTTCATGCCGTGTTCCATAGCTGCTTTAGCAGCAGATTCGGCTGCCATTTGCGCTGCAAATGGAGTCGATTTACGGGAACCTTTGAATCCTTGACCGCCGGAGCTTGCCCAGGAAATTGCATTTCCGTGAGGGTCCGTGATCGTAACGATAGTGTTATTGAACGTGGAACGGATATGTGCCACGCCAGACTCGATATTTTTCCGGTCGCGACGTTTCGTACGTACGACTTTTTTCGGTTTAGCCATTGTCTCTTATCACCTCTTCTTATTTCTTTTTGTTTGCTACCGTACGACGCGGGCCTTTACGGGTACGGGCATTTGTTTTGGTACGTTGACCGCGAACAGGCAATCCACGACGGTGACGAACACCGCGGTAACAGCCGATCTCAGTAAGACGTTTAATATTCAAGGAAATTTCACGACGAAGGTCACCTTCAACCTTAACCTGCTTGTCGATCGTTTCACGCAGTTTGCTGACTTCATCTTCCGTCAAATCACGGACACGTGTGTTAACGTCAATGCCTGTTTCATTAAGAATTTTCTGGGAAGTCGTTTTACCGATTCCGAAAATATAAGTCAAGGCGATCTCAACGCGCTTATCACGTGGCAAATCCACTCCAGCTATACGAGCCATTTTACGCTACACCCCCTTCTTAACCTTGTTTTTGTTTGTGTTTCGGATTTTCGCAAATTACCATAACAGTCCCTTTGCGGCGGATGACTTTGCATTTTTCGCAAATGGGCTTTACAGAAGGTCTTACCTTCATGTTAATTACCTCCTCAAAGTTTTGCGAAGCAAAACTTTTGTTGTAGTTCCCATCTATTTACGGTAAGTTATACGGCCTTTTGATAAATCATAAGGCGATAACTGCACGACCACTTTGTCTCCGGTTAGGATACGGATAAAGTGCATCCGCAATTTCCCGGACACATGGGCAAGTATTTGATGACCGTTCTCAAGCTCAACCTTAAACGTTGCGTTAGGCAACGGCTCAATGACCGTTCCTTCTACCTCAATGACATCTTCCTTAGCCACAGTTAGTCTCCTTTCTCATTAGCACTTTTTCCAGCTGGCCCCCCATACTTCATCACTGCGAACCGCAGCTTTCCGTTGGTTACCCGGCCGGTTTCTTCCAAACTATCTACAATCTCATTGCTGATGAAGGGTATGAGCTCCAAGTGCTGAATATTCTTCTTCTTTGGACTATCAAACTTGCGTTTGTCCCCGTCAGCAATATATACAAATCTGCTATCAACAACTGCGATAACAACGGCAGCCTCTCCGGCATCCTTGCCTTTGAGAATTCTCACGATTTGACCAATCTGCGGGCTGCTCCCAGTATTCACGTGAAGATCACCTACGCATTCAGTTTTGTGAAAATCTCCATGCCGTCCGGTGTAACTGCTACTGTATGCTCAAAGTGAGCGCATAGTGAACCGTCTACCGTAACGACCGTCCAGTTATCTTCCAGCGTTCTGACATATCTGTCCCCGGCGTTAACCATCGGCTCAATCGCGAGTACCATACCCGGCTTCAGACGTGGTCCGCGGTCCGCTATGCCATAGTTCGGAATTTGCGGTTCTTCATGCAGTTCTGCCCCAATGCCATGACCAACATACTCGCGGACAACGGAGAAGCCGGCGTCCTCGATGTACTGCTGGATAGCATGGGAGATTGTAAACAAGCGCACATCCGGTTTGATTAACGCCAGTCCTGCGTACAAGGAGCCTTCCGTGACGTCCAGCAGACGCTGAGCCTCTTCAGAAATGCTGCCCACCCCGTAGGTCCAGGCGGAATCACCGTGATAACCGCGGTACTCTGCACCGATATCCAGCGTAACAATATCGCCTTCTACCAGTTTGCGTTTACCTGGAAATCCATGCACCAATTGTTCGTTGACTGAAGCGCAAATGCTGGCAGGAAAACCGTTGTAACCTTTGAAAGACGGCACAGCACCTTGACTGCGGATGTATTGATCGGCGATTCTGTCGAGTTCTCCAGTTGTAATACCAGGCTCTATAGCCTCAGCAATACGGCGGTGACTCTCGGCAACAATTCGTCCAGCTTCCCTCATAAAGGCAAGTTCCTGTTCGGATTTACAAATGATCATTACATTAACCCCGCAATAAAGACACGATTTCGGAAGAAACGACATTGATTTCGTTTTCTCCGTTTACCTGACGCAAAAGACCTTTATCGTCATAAAATGCAAGCAGCGGCGCTGTTTTGTTATCATACTCATCCAGACGCTTGCCTACACTCTCTTCGTTGTCATCCGGACGCTGATACAATTCACCGCCATCAATGTCGCAGATGCCATCTTGCTTCGGCGGGTTGAAAATTAAATGGTAGGATGTTCCGCAAGTGCTGCAGATCCGGCGTCCTGTAAGGCGCGCCATCAGCAGTCCGCGGTCCACATTCAAGTTGATTACGTGATCCAATGAAGTGCCGAGTCGGCTAAGGATTTCTCCCAGCGCTTCCGCTTGCGAAAGGGTTCTTGGAAAGCCATCCAATAAAAAACCTTTTTCGCAATCGGACTGCTGCAGCCGTTCTTCAACGATTCCAATAGTCACATCATCAGGTACAAGCAAGCCTTGTTCCGTGTAAGATTTAGCCTTCAGCCCGATTGGAGTTCCCTGCTTGATCGCCAAGCGGAAAGCATCTCCAGTCGAAATATGCGGAATACCAAGTTCCTTCACTACTACAGCGGCTTGTGTTCCCTTGCCTGCCCCAGGAGGGCCCATGAATAAAATGTTCACGATTCTCTTCTCCCCCCAAAAGTTCGCCACCAAGCAAGAAACAGCACAATAGGTACCGGGAAGTTTAAAACCCTAGGTACTTCACCGGAACCTATCGCCTATTTATTGATGAAGCCTTTGTAATGGCGTTTGATCAATTGGCTCTCGATCTGCTTCATGGTATCCAATGCCACACCGATTACGATCAGCAGCGCAGTACCGCCGATTTTAACCTGCTTAGGCAGCCCTGCCAGAGTACCAAAGAACATTGGCAAGATAGAGATCAAAGCCAGGAACAACGCGCCAGACATAGTCAGGCGGGACATTACTCTGGTCAGATACTTCTCAGTTGCCTTGCCCGGACGAATACCTGGAATGTATCCGCCGTTCTTCTTCATATTCTCTGCCATCTGCTGCGGATTCATCTGAACAAACGTATAGAAGAACGTAAATCCGATGATCATTACCACATACAGGAGCATTCCGAGCGGTGCTTCAATTGCCAAGTACTTGGCAATCCATTTTGCCCAATCATGTGTAGACCAGAAAGATGAGAGAACAACCGGGAATTGAAGCAGTGAAACGGCGAAGATAACAGGAATTACACCAGCCGCATTAATTTTAAGCGGAATATGCGTATTCTGTCCACCGTACATTTTGTTACCGACTACGCGTTTAGCATATTGTACAGGGATTTTACGGATACCTTGTTGAACAAAGATAACCCCGACAATAATCGCTACAACCACGAGCAGTATAATAACGACTTTAAGAATATTCAGGAACATCTGATCCGGCTGAATGAAGCTTGATTGTGCCGTAGCCGTGAAATATCCCGGTATAGCAGCGACGATTCCCGCAAAAATCAGGATCGAAATCCCGTTTCCTATTCCCTTTTCAGTGATCTGTTCACCTAACCACATCAAGAACGATGTACCCGCCGTCAGTATGATCGCGATAAGCAGGTAATCCGCAAAGGTTGCATTTGGAATCATCTCAGTGCCATAAATCCGGTTAAAACCGATAGATGTGGCAAACGCTTGAATCAAACCTAGCACTACTGTGCCGTAACGCGTAATTTGCGCCAGTTGTTTTTTCCCGTGCTCCCCTTGCTTAGCCCATTCGGCAAACTTAGGGATAACATCCATCGAGAGCAATTGCACTATGATGGATGCTGTAATATACGGGTAAATGCTGATCGCAAAAATCGAGAAGTTTTTGAGCGCTCCGCCCGAGAAGGTGTTCAAAAGACCCATCAAAGCGTCTCCGCTCTGATTTGTTGATTCCAGTACTTCTTTGTTCACACCGGGAACCGGTACAAACGAACCGATGCGGTAAATGATCAGAACGAACAGGGTAAACAGGATCTTTTTGCGCAAATCTTCAACATGCCATATATTCTTAAGCGTCTTGAACATTAGATCACCTCGGTTTTACCGCCGGCAGCTTCGATTTTCTCTACCGCAGATTGAGAGAACTTATTTGCTTGTACAGTCAATTTAACAGCCAGTTCGCCATTGCCGAGAATCTTAATGCCGCTCTTAGTGTTGCTGACAACACCAGTTTCAAGCAACAGTTGTGGAGTCACTTCTGTTCCTTCAGCAAAGCTATTCAGATCTTCCAGGTTCACAATCGCGTACTCTTTACGGGTAGGATTGATGAAACCACGTTTAGGCAGACGACGATAGAGTGGATTTTGTCCACCCTCGAAGCCTGGACGCACACCACCGCCGGAACGGGAGTTTTGACCTTTGTGACCGCGGCCCGAAGTTTTACCGTTCCCGCTACTTGGACCACGACCAACGCGGTTGCGTTCTTTGCGTGAACCAGGAGCTGGAGCAAGTTCATGTAACTTCATCGTTTGCACCTCCTTATGTTTGTTAATTTATGCGAGGCAATTAGCCTTCAATTTCAGTAACGGATAGCAAGTGACTCACTTTGTTGATCATTCCGCGAATTGCAGGAGTATCGTTGTGAACCACGGACGAGTTGGTTTTGCGCAGGCCGAGCGTCTTAACAGTAACACGTTGTGTTTCTGGACGTCCGATCACACTGCGTACGAGGGTAATTTGCAACTTTGCCATTGACGTTCCCCTCCTTAACCGCGTAATTCTTCGACAGATTTGCCGCGAAGCTTCGCGACCTCTTCAATGCGTTTCAGACGGGAAAGTCCCTCTAAAGTAGCATTGACCATGTTCATGGAATTCGAAGAACCCAAAGATTTTGTCAAGATGTCGCCAACGCCTGCCAATTCAAGTACCGCACGAACTGGACCACCAGCGATAACGCCGGTACCTTCGGATGCTGGTTTCAGCAGAACGCGTCCTGCGCCGAAATGCCCAGTAACCAAGTGAGGAATCGAAGTTCCTACGATTGGAATGTGGATCAGGTTTTTCTTGGCGTCTTCAATGCCTTTACGGATGGCATCCGGAACTTCGCCGGCTTTACCGATACCCGCACCGACATAGCCGTTGCCGTCGCCCACAACAACAAGTGCGCTAAAGCTGAAACGGCGTCCGCCTTTTACAACTTTTGCAACACGGTTAATGTGCACAACTCTTTCTGTCAGTTCTAAACTGTTCGGATCTACACGCAAGTCGTTAACCTCCTTTTAAGAAATATTCTAGAATTCAAGACCAGCTTCGCGTGCTGCGTTAGCCAAAGCCTGAATCCGTCCATGGTACAAGTATCCACCGCGGTCAAATACAACCACTGCATAACCTTTTTCTTTAGCGCGCTCAGCGATCAATTGACCCACTTTGCCTGCAGCTTCAACGCTGCCGCCATTTCCGATTGTAGCACTCAATTCTTTATCCAGTGTGGAGGCGGATACGATAGTAGCGCCTGTCACGTCATCGATCAATTGAGCGTAGATGTGTTTCGAAGAACGGAATACGTTCAAACGTGGACGCTCAGTAGTACCCTGGATCTTCTTACGAACACGCAGGTGTCTTTTGAGACGAGCCTTGTTTTTATCCTCTTTTGTAATCATGACTTCCCTTTCACTCCCTTCAGTTTGCCGTAAACAGCTTCACTTTAAGATGCACGGGGTATCTTACAATTAAGGTAGAGCTGGTTATTTCTTCTTACCAGCTTTACCTTCCTTGCGGATGATACGCTCGCCTTCATATTTGATACCTTTACCTTTGTACGGTTCTGGTTCACGTACGGAACGGATTTTGGCAGCATAAGCGCCTACGCGTTCTTTATCGATACCTCTAACGATGATCTTCGTGTTCGCAGGAACATCGAACTCGATACCTGCTTCCGGTGTAATTTCAACCGGGTGGGAGTAACCAACGTTAAGTACGATTTTATCTCCGGATTTGCTTGCACGATATCCGACCCCAACCAGCTCCAGAGATTTCGAGAAACCTTCAGTCACACCACTCACCATGTTGTTGACAACGGAGCGGGTTGTGCCGTGAAGTGAACGATGCAATTTGTTGTCCGACGGGCGAACAACAGTGATTTCGTTATTTTCAACTGTAATCTTCATGTCTTTATGAAGCTCACGAGTCAAAGTGCCTTTAGGACCTTTTACTGTAATAACGGCGTTGTCCAAAGTGACATCTACACCGCTAGGTACTGCGATTGGTTTGCGACCAATACGAGACATGTGTTGCACCTCCTTATCTTGTGACGTTTATTACCAAATGTAGCAGACAACTTCTCCGCCGGATTTTGATTGACGAGCTTCTTTGTCGGTCATAACTCCCTTAGATGTGGAGATAATCGCGATTCCCAGACCACCGAGTACACGAGGCACTTCATTGCTCTTCGTGTAAACGCGAAGACCTGGTTTACTGATTCTTTTCAGACCAGAGATAACGCGTTCCTGGTTCGGGCCGTATTTCAAGAAAATACGGATAATCCCTTGTTTGCTATCTTCAACGAATTCAGCATCACGGATGAAACCTTCACGTTTCAAGATGTCCGCGATTTGTTTCTTCATAGTAGAAGCAGGCATTTCTACTGTCTCGTGACGCACAGTGTTGGCGTTACGAATACGAGTAAGCATATCTGCAATAGGATCAGACATAGTCATGTGTGTAAACCTCCTTCCCGTTTATAAACTTCTTACCAACTTGCTTTTTTCACGCCAGGAATCTGGCCTTTATAAGCTAATTCACGGAAACAAATTCTGCAAATTTTGAACTTTTGCAATACCGAATGTGGACGACCGCAACGCTCGCAACGTGTATATGCACGTACTTTGAACTTAGGCTCGCGTTGTTGTTTAACTTTCATTGAAGTCTTTGCCACTTAGACTGACACCTCCTAAACATTTTCGGAGAAATGGATGATTCTTATTTTGTGAAAGGCATTCCCAGCTGATTCAGCAGCTCACGGGATTCCTCGTCCGTCTTTGCAGTCGTTACAATAACGATGTCCATACCGCGGACTTTATCCACTTTGTCATATTCGATTTCCGGGAAGATCAATTGCTCTTTAAGACCCAGTGTGTAGTTACCACGGCCATCAAAGGCTTTGTTGGAAATACCACGGAAGTCACGTACGCGTGGAAGCGTTACGTTGATCAATTTATCCAGGAAGTAATACATACGCTCGCCGCGCAGTGTTACTTTAACCCCGATCGGCATATTCTCGCGCAGTTTAAAACCGGCGATGGATTTCTTTGCTTTAGTGATAACTGGCTTTTGACCAGTGATCAATTGCATATCATTTACTGCAGCATCAAGTACTTTGGAGTTTTGAACAGCGTCACCCACACCCATGTTGATGACGATCTTCTCGATCTTAGGCACTTGCATAACAGTAGTATAGTTAAACTTCTGCATCAGAGCAGGTGTAATTTCATTCAGAAAACGTTCTTTCATTCTTGCTGCCATGAAGATTTACCTCCTTTCTTTAGGACTGTATTAGTCGATAATCTCTCCGGATCGTTTTGCTACCCGAACCTTCTTACCGTTATCGAGCACTTTGTAGCCAATACGTGTTACTTTACCGCTCTTCGGATCGATGTGCATTACGTTGGACACATGAATCGAAGCTTCTTGCTCGATGATTCCACCCTGTGGATTCAACTGGTTCGGCTTCTGGTGTTTTTTCACCATGTTCACGCCTTCTACCAGGACGCGGTTTTCACGAGGATAAGCAGCGATGACACGGCCTTTTTTACCTTTGTCTTTCCCGCTGATCACAAGTACCACATCATCTTTCTTCACGTGCAGTTTATTGTTATGGGATTCCAGAACTTTTTTCACTCTAGGCATTTATTACACCTCCTATAACTGACCTTTTCAATTAAAACCGAGACGGGCTCGATTTATTAGATTACTTCCGGTGCCAAGGAAACGATCTTCATGTAGTCCTTGTCGCGAAGTTCGCGAGCAACTGGTCCGAAGATACGTGTTCCGCGCGGGCTTCTGTCGTCTTTTACAACAACAGCTGCGTTTTCGTCGAATGCGATGTAAGATCCATCTTTACGGCGTACAGAACGTTTCGTACGAACAACTACCGCTTTAACAACATCACCCTTTTTGACAACGCCGCCTGGTGTTGCTTGTTTAACGGAACAAACGATCAAATCGCCGATTGCTGCTGTACGGCGTCCAGTACCACCTAGTACGCGGATACACATCAGTTCCTTCGCACCAGAGTTGTCAGCCACATGCAAACGTGTAAATGGTTGAATCATTATTAATTTCCTCCTTCCGGAAAGGGTTCAGCTTCGTATTAGATGATTACCGCTTTTTCTACCACTTCAACCAGTCTCCACCGTTTGTCTTTGGACAATGGACGAGTTTCCATGACTTTCACGACATCACCAATTTTAGCTACATTCTCTTCATCATGTGCCTTGAATTTCTTCGTGGACTTGATGCGTTTGTGATACAGATTGTGCTTTTTATAGGTTTCAACAGCAATTACGATGGTTTTATCCATTTTATCACTGACTACTTTACCGGTCAGCACTTTACGTGCATTACGTTCTTCGCTCATAGTTAGCCTCCTTCCTGATTACGGATTAAGAATCCGCGGTCACTTAACTGATCCCAAGTACTCTTTGATGGATAACGGTTTTAGCACGAGCTATTTCCTTGCGCACGTCACGAATCCGAGTCGGGTTATCCAGTTGGCCAGTTGCCAATTGAAAACGGAGATTGAAAAGTTCCTCTTTGAATCCAGCGATCTTTTGTTCAATCTCGGCAGTGGTTAAGTTGCGAAGTTCATTAGCTTTCATTTGCTTCACCACCCAATTCTTCACGTTTCACAAACTTAGTCTTTACAGGCAGCTTGTGAGCGGCAAGACGCATCGCTTCACGAGCGATTTCTTCCGACACGCCTCCGAGTTCGAACATAATCTTGCCCGGTTTAACTACGGCTACCCACTTCTCAACGTTACCTTTACCACTACCCATACGAACCTCGAGAGGCTTCTGAGTAATAGGCTTATCTGGGAAAATCTTGATCCATACCTGACCGCCACGTTTGATGTAACGAGTCATTGCGATACGGGCAGCTTCGATCTGACGGTTAGTGATCCACGATGGTTCCAGAGCCTGCAAACCATATTCGCCGAAGTTCAATTCTGTACCGCCTTTTGCCATACCCTTCATGTGACCGCGTTGTTGCTTGCGGTGTTTAACGCGTTTTGGTACCAACATGATTAGTTGCCTCCTTCCTGAGCAGCTTGTTTCTTAGCTGGGGGAAGAACTTCTCCACGGTAGATCCATACTTTTACGCCGATCAGGCCGTAAGTTGTATGTGCTTCAGCTGTTCCGTAATCGATATCAGCACGAAGCGTATGAAGTGGAACTGTTCCTTCGCTATAACCTTCTGAACGGGCAATCTCAGCGCCGCCAAGACGTCCGCCTACTTGAGTTTTAATTCCCTTTGCGCCGGAACGCATAGTTCTCTGAATAGCTTGTTTCAGTGCACGACGGAACGATACGCGACGTTCCAATTGTTGTGCAATGCTTTCTGCAACCAGAATTGCATCCAGTTCAGGGTGTTTAATTTCGTTGATGTTGATGTGTACTTTTTTGCCACCGGCGATAGTTGTAACTGCGCTGCGAAGTACTTCTACTTCTGCTCCGCCTTTACCAATTACCATACCAGGTTTAGCAGTGTGAATTGTAACGTTCACGCGGCTTGCCGCTCTTTCGATTTCAATGCGGGAAACAGCGGAATCCTTCAACTTGCCTTTAAGGTATTCCCGGATTTTGACGTCTTCCATTAAAAGAGTACCGAAATCTTTGCCTGCATACCATTTAGATTCCCAATCGCGAATAATACCGACTCGGAGTCCGACTGGATTTACCTTTTGACCCACGTGTTATCCCTCCTTATTTCTCAGATACCACCAAAGTAATGTGGCTGGTACGTTTGTTAATCCGGCTTGCGCGGCCCATGGCGCGCGGACGGAAACGTTTCATAGTTGGACCCTGGTTAACGAAAACTTCGCTTACGAACAAGCTGTTCACGTCCAAAGAGTAGTTATGCTCAGCGTTCGCAATCGCCGAGTTCAGTAGCTTCTCAACAACCGGAGAAGCGGATTTCGGAGTGTGGCGAAGAATTGCAATTGCTTCCCCCACTTGCTTGCCGCGAATCAAGTCAACAACCAGTTTCGCTTTACGAGCGGAAATCCGCACCGATCTTGCATGTGCTTTTGCTTCCATTGTTTTCCCTCCTCTCAAACGAAGACGTTAATTATCTTCTGGTTTTCTTATCGTCACCCGCGTGGCCTTTGTAAGTACGTGTTGGCGCGAACTCGCCCAACTTGTGACCTACCATATCTTCTGTTACGTATACAGGCACGTGTTTGCGGCCGTCATATACACCAAACGTATGTCCGATAAACTGAGGGAAAATGGTTGAGCGACGGGACCAAGTTTTAACTACAACTTTCTTATCTGCCTCGTTCAAATCCTCAACTTTTTTCAGCAGGTAGCCATCAATAAACGGCCCCTTCTTTAAACTGCGACCCATGTGTGAATCCTCCCTTCATCCGGTTCTTCAAACCGCGAATCGACGCTTCGCGCTAGCCTAACTTGCCAGAAGCGTCTTATTTTGTGCGGCGACGAACGATATATTTATCAGATGCTTTGTTTTTCTTACGCGTTTTGTAGCCGAGGGTTGGTTTACCCCAAGGTGACATTGGCGATTTACGTCCGATTGGAGCACGGCCTTCACCACCACCGTGTGGGTGATCGTTAGGGTTCATGACAACACCGCGAACTTCAGGACGACGTCCGAGCCAGCGGCTGCGTCCGGCTTTACCAATCTTGATCAATTCATGATCTTCGTTACCTACGGATCCGATGGTTGCGCGGCATACGCTGAGGATTCTGCGAACTTCGCCGGAGTTCAAACGAACGGATACGTATTTTTCTTCTTTACCCAGCAACTGAGCTTCAGTACCAGCAGCACGAACCAATTGTCCGCCTTTACCTGGTTTCAACTCGATGTTGTGGATAATTGTACCTACCGGGATGTTGATTAGCGGAAGGCTGTTACCAATTTTGATGTCCGCAGCAGGGCCGGACTCAACTTTATCCCCAACTTTAAGGCCTTTAGGAGCGATAATATAACGTTTCTCTCCATCAGCATAGTGGATCAAAGCAATATTGGAAGTACGGTTCGGGTCATACTCGATTGTAGCAACGCTACCTGGTATGCCGTCTTTAGTCCGTTTGAAGTCGATGATACGGTATTTACGCTTGTGTCCGCCGCCGTGGTGACGAACCGTAATTTTACCTTGGTTGTTGCGTCCCGCATGTTTGAACAGCGGAGAAAGCAACGATTTCTCTGGCTGGTTTGTTGTGATTTCTTCAAACGTAGACACAGACATGTTGCGTCTTGCCGGAGAGGTCGGTTTGTACTTTTTGATTGGCACTATAGTTTCCTCCTTACTTTAAGAGTATTATTCTACCGCTTCAAAGAATTCGAGCGGTTTGCTGTCCGGGCTAAGCTTAACGATGGCTTTTTTCCACTCCGGAGTGTAACCGGAATATTTGCCGTAACGTTTCAGTTTGCCAGGTACGCGCATTGTGTTCACACTAACAACTTTAACTTTAAAAATAGCTTCAACAGCTTTTTTGATTTCGGTCTTGTTAGAACGGATATCCACTTCAAAAGCGTATTTCAATTCGCTCATGTATTCGGATGTGCGTTCCGTAATCACCGGACGCTTAATAATATCACGCGGATCTTTCATTACGCGAACACCTCCTCTACCTTCAGAACTGCTTCTTTAGTGATAATCAGTTTGTCGTACGTCAGTACGTCAAGAACATTGATGCCGTCAGCCGCTACGAATTTCACCCCAGGGATGTTACGAGCGGAAAGTGCTACATTGTCATCATAGCTAGGAGCTACGATCAATGCTTTTGTACCAACCTTCAGGTTGTTCAGAATAGCTGCGAATTCTTTCGTCTTCGGAGCACTCATAGTCAAGCTATCCAATACGATGATGTCATTCTCAAGTACTTTTGAGGACAACGCGGATTTGATGGCCAACCGGCGAACCTTCTTAGGCAATTTCCAGGAATAGCTGCGTGGTGTTGGTCCGAAGACTACGCCGCCGCCTTTCCATTGTGGTGAACGAATGGAGCCTTGACGAGCACGACCTGTACCTTTTTGTTTCCAAGGCTTACGTCCGCCGCCACGTACTTCAGAACGTCCTTTTACTTTGTGTGTACCACGACGAAGGGAAGCTCTTTGCATAAGTGCAGCTTCATGCAGCACATGTACATTCGGTTCGATACCGAAAACTGAATCACTCAGTTCAACTTCGCCAACTTCGTTACCACTAGTATTAAAAAGTGTTACTTTTGGCATTTCATGTTCCTCCTTTCTTCAGAAATTATTTCTTAACGGTTTGTTTAACTTTCACGAAGCTGTTTTTAGGGCCCGGAATCGCGCCTTTAACCAGCAATACATTACGTTCTACGTCAACTCGGATGATCTCAAGCTTTTGAACCGTTACAGTCGTGTGACCCATATGTCCTGGCAGGCGTTTGCCCTTAGGAACACGGTTAGCTTGAATGGAACCCATGGAGCCTGGTCTTCTGTGGTAGCGCGATCCGTGTGCCATTGGTCCGCGGCTTTGTCCCCAGCGTTTGATGTTACCCTGGAAGCCTTTACCCTTCGAAGTACCTGTTACGTCAACAAATTCGCCTTCTGCGAAGATGTCAGCCTTAAGCTCTTGTCCAACCTCGAGTGACCCGAGGTCAACACCGCGAATTTCGCGAACGTAGCGCTTAGGTGTTGCGTTTGCCTTTTTGGCGTGACCTTGTTCAGGCTTGTTGGAGCGACTTTCCTTTTTATCGAAAAAGCCCAACTGCACTGCTTCATATCCGTCGATATTCAGGTCTTTCTTTTGCAGTACCACACAAGGGCCAGCTTCGATAACAGAAACCGCGATTACGTTACCTTCTGGAGTAAACACTTGAGTCATACCGAGTTTTTTTCCTAAGATACCTTTCAATGTTGACACCTCTTTTCTTTTCCTAGTTGCTTAATAATGAAATTACAATTTGATTTCGATATCTACACCGGACGGTAGATCCAAGCGCATCAAGGCATCCACAGTTTGTGGTGTTGGGTTCACAATATCGATCAAACGTTTGTGAGTCCGTTGTTCAAACTGTTCACGGGAATCCTTGTACTTGTGTACCGCACGGAGAATAGTAATGATTTGCTTCTCAGTTGGCAGCGGGATCGGCCCGGATACACCAGCACCCGAACGTTTTGCTGTTTCAACGATTTTCTCTGCGGATTGATCAAGAATTCTGTGGTCGTATGCTTTCAAGCGAATACGAATTTTTTGCTTTGCCATTTTAGTCCCTCCTTCTATCGCCCAATTTATTATCGGACATACTCCGTGAAAATTTTCTGACGTCGACCTCATGGCAAAGGGGCCGGGTGTGTCAGTAACCTCTCACATCATCGCAACGTCTCAGAACAACATTTATTATTATATATAATAGGCGGCTATATTGCAAGGGGATTTGCAAAAACAAATCAACTTTTTCCGAAAAAAATAGAAAAGGTACCTTTCTTGTTCAGAATGGTACCGTACGAGCTGCAATATGACGTTTTTCTTCTATATATAAGGTTCCTTCTATAAATTATCCGTTGCAGATTTGAATTGTCCTGCCGAAGCTGCTGTCTGCGCAGTTGCTGACCCAATACCTTCAATGGTCTGAATGAGCACCTTAATCTCTTCCTCTACCGTAACAATTCTCTGGGTACTCGTCTGCATCGAGTCTACAATATCGCTGAAGAGCCTGCTAGTCTCGAGGGACTGGTGTTTGCCACTCTCTGTCAACTCCTGAACTTTACGGATCTCCCCAACAACCTGCGATGTTAGCGAGCTGGACTGAAGGGTCAGTTCACCGATCCGGACCACCGTGTTCTTGGTATCCTCTGCAAGTCTGCTTACCTCCTGCGCTACAACACTGAATCCCCGCCCGTGGTCTCCCGCCCTTGCAGCCTCGATCGTTGCATTCAATGACAGAATCTTGGTCTGGTCAGCAATATCCTGGACAGCCGCCACAATTTTACGGATCTTCTGTGATGAACTGCTCAGTTCATTTACTGAACGCTCCATCTCATTAGTACTATCATATATAAGATTAATCTGACCCGTAAGGTTGTTAAGCTGTCCATGTCCCTCCCTGGCCTTCCCCTGTGACTCCAGAGCGGAGGCGGCAGTGCGCTGGAATGTATTGTTGACTTCATTGCTGCTCGCCACCAGCTGCTCCACAGCGGCGTTAGTATCTATACTAAGGTCTATCAGTTCTCCGCTGAATTCAGCTATCTTGTGTTTCAATTCGTTCTTAACCAGCAGATACTGTTCTTCCTTTTCCCTAATGTTCTCCTTCTCATATTCCTCAAGGACCAGCTGTTGTTCCAGATTAAGCAATTTGGTTACGGTCTGGACCAATTTGATCCTCTCGACATCTGTATGCGTCTCATTATAGATAGCCGTAATGAATACATTCTGCAGATTCTGAAAAGCGGAGAGATACCATTTAGGCTCCAGGCCAATCCTCTTATGAATATTCGCAATTTTTAGCCGCTTGGCTATGTACTCCTCGTTAACATTACCATCAAAAATCTCGATGATATGCTCGCGCAAAGTCTTTTTGAGCCGTTCAATACTGCTGTGTTCCAGAATGATTGCTTCAAGTTTGTTAACTCCAAGAACCGTATTATAGAATTGATTAGTGATATCGTCGATTCTCTGTTCTACAACCGGTTTCATCAAGCGCAGGAGTCTTAGATCTTCCTCAGTTAAATCAATCATTCGCATTTGCTCATTCAAATCATCATGCCCGTCAAGGGTATGATACATCTCTGTGGCAGTGGGTGCAAAGCTCTTGCTGTCCGTTGATGGAGCGGCGGGAGATTCCTCATTGGTGTTCTTTGAAGTCAGACCATGCATAAATGAAAAAGGACATTTCCCCATACTTCCACACTCCCTAAAATCCTAATAATTTACATTGTCTATATAGAAATATTCTACTCTATCAATAGATTAGATGTAAAGAATTTTAAGTATTATTTTGTAGAATTATGTTGAAAATACGCATGTACAGCACTGTAATTAGTCACATTTTGTCGAATAATAGGATTTCAATCTCAGATTTCTGCAATCTGAATAAGAGCTTCCAGCTCAAGAATATTTACGGTTCTTTTATGCATGGCGATAATCTTCAAAGCTTCCAGTTTATTCAGTTTACGGCTTAGAGTTTCTGCGGTAGTTCCAATCATGGCTGCTACCTCTTTTTGGGCTGACGGCAAATCTACGGATTGTGCTAAGGCATGTGCAGTCACTGCCGATTCTGCAAGATTCCTTGTATACAGGTATACCAACAGCCTGGCCAGTCTCTTCTCTACCTCAAACATGTGCAATGCCCCTGCAGCCTCCTCGGCCTGATGCAGCTGCTCGCTAACAGACATCAGGAAGCTAAAGGCAAGCCCTGCATTCTGCTCCAGCAAGGGAATAAAGTCTTTGCGGTGCATCCGGCATACCTCTCCGCTCTCAATCACCTCTGCCGTTACATCATTATTCTTATTATGGAGTAAGGCAAACTGGCCGAAATAATCGCCCGGGAAAAGAAAACGGACAATATGCTGTTTTCCATCCTTACTGTTCTGAGTCAGCTTGATGAGACCGCTCTTTACTACAAACAATGCTTCAGACGGCTCCCCTTCTCTGCACACTTGACTTCCTTTTTTATAGTTATGGGTCTCTGTAATCGATTCAATCATCACTAATTCCTCATCAGACAAGCTCCGAAACACGGGAACCTGACGTACACAGGCATGCGAATTGCAGGTAGTACAGCTCATGATCCTTCACCCTTCCTTATAGCTGACTCTAACATATCAAGATTCCGGATTCCGGCGGGTGACTGGAAACACATAATTCTCAAAAACTTGATTTGTATCAAGGATTCTTCACCGGCTTATCCTTACAATAGAATCATAGAGAGAGTAAAGGAGTTGGAGTAATTGCTGCAATATTCATTTGAGGATATGCGTCAGATCGATAGGAGTACCCTTGGTAATACGGTACCCCTTGAGTTGTTTCGTACCATACGTCTGATTGGACTCAACCAGGGGCTTCCTCTAGGAGGAAAAGGGACTACGCTTACCATTGGCAGAAAGATTGGTGAAAGTCTGCCTGTCAGTTCTGTTGAGGATCTTCTACAAATGTTTGAGGAGCTCAAAATCGGTATTCCGCGGATTGTTCATTCTGATGAACGTAGGATCAATATTGCTGTGGAGGACTGTTTTTGCAAAGGGCTGCCTTCACTTGAAGATGAAAAAATGGTATGTGATTTAGAGGGAGCGATTCTTGAAGGGGCACTCGGCAAGATTCTTGGCCGTAAGGTCTCTGTTAAAGAGATCAAATGCAACGTTACCGGTCATGAGCACTGCGAATACGAAGTAAAGCTTTAATGGATGTGAACGAGATAAAAAAATTTTAATTATGAAAGCAGGGATTATCTAATGGAAAAGAAAAGTTTAGTTGACGTGCTGCAGTATCAGGAGGAACGTTTTACAAAGAAAATCCTCTTCCAGCAAGGTGAAAGTGTTGTATTCGTGCTTAATTTCATGCCGGGTCAAAAATTGCCTGTTCATAAGCATCCTGGAGCGGATGTATATATCCTTGCTTTAAAAGGAGATGGAACCATTCATGTAAATGAAGCGGAGCAGCCCCTTATTGAAGGAGAGACTATCTATATCGCCGGAGATGAATCTTTTGCCTACACTAATGACAGCTCTTCCCCTTCCAGTCTGCATGTTGTTCTGTCCAAGCTGCCGAGTCCGGCCTATGCCAAAGAAATCTAGACCCTGCAGCCAGCAATAAAAACAGGGCCCCTTCATAATGAAGGGGCCCTGACTTATATTCCGGATCTATCCTAACGGATAGAGACGAATTATTTCTGGATGGAAGCTACGGAACCGGCACCAACTGTACGTCCGCCTTCGCGAATGGAGAATTTAGTACCTTCTTCAATAGCGATTGGGGAGATCAGGGAAACAGTTACAGTGATGTTGTCACCAGGCATAACCATTTCAGTACCTTCTGGCAAGTTGATGATGCCAGTTACGTCAGTTGTACGGAAGTAGAACTGTGGACGGTAACCAGTGAAGAATGGTTTGTGACGTCCGCCTTCTTCTTTAGTCAGAACGTAGATCTGAGCAGTGAACTCTGTGTGTGGGTTAACGGAGTTCGGCTTAGCCAATACTTGGCCGCGCTCGATCATGTTACGGTCTACACCACGCAGCAATGCGCCGATGTTGTCGCCCGCTTGTGCGGAATCGAGCAATTTACGGAACATTTCAACGCCTGTAACAACGGATTTTTTCTTTTCTTCATGAATACCAACGATTTCGATTTCTTCTCCGACTTTTACTGTTCCGCGTTCTACGCGACCAGTTGCCACAGTACCGCGGCCAGTGATGGAGAATACATCTTCGACAGGCATCAAGAATGGTTTGTCAGTCTGACGTTCTGGAAGCGGGATGTATGTGTCGATCGTTTCGAACATTTCAACGATCTTCTGTGCATATTCGCCTTCAGGGTTCTGTAGAGCTTCACGAGCAGATCCACGGATGATTGGAGTATCATCGCCTGGGAAGTCGTATTCGCTCAGCAGGTCGCGAACTTCCATTTCAACCAGTTCAAGCAACTCTTCGTCTTCAACCATGTCGCATTTGTTCAAGAATACAACGATGTAAGGAACGCCTACTTGACGGGACAGCAGGATGTGTTCACGAGTCTGTGGCATAGGGCCATCAGCTGCGGATACAACCAGGATAGCTCCGTCCATTTGCGCTGCGCCAGTGATCATGTTTTTAACATAGTCGGCGTGTCCAGGGCAGTCTACGTGAGCGTAGTGACGATTAGGAGTTTCATATTCAACGTGAGCAGTGGAGATAGTGATACCACGTTCGCGTTCTTCAGGAGCCTTATCGATTTGGTCGAATGCTACAGCAGCGCCACCGTATTTTTTGGACAATACAGTAGTGATTGCAGCAGTCAGAGTTGTTTTACCATGGTCGACGTGACCAATAGTACCAATGTTAACGTGCGGTTTGTTACGTTCAAACTTTGCCTTTGCCATTTGAACAGTTCCTCCTTAATGTGGGGTTCCTTATATTTGAGCCGCCCGCCTACATGCAATTCTTAGATGACTTATGTGATATACCCGGACGGCAAGTTAAAAATTGAATTTATTCTCCGCCTTTGTTCTTGGCTACGATTTCTTCAGCAATGGATTTAGGTACTTCTTCATAGTGAGAAAGTTCCATTGAGAATACGCCGCGTCCTTGAGTACCGGAACGAAGTGTTGTGGAGTATCCGAACATTTCGGAAAGAGGTACCTTTGCACGGATAATTTGCGCACCGCCACGGGAATCCATACCTTCGATCCGTCCGCGTCTGGAGTTCAACATACCCATTACATCGCCCATGTATTCCTCAGGAACAGTTACTTCCACTTTCATGATTGGCTCAAGCAGGACAGGTTTACACTTGTCTTTAGCTGCTTTGAGTGCCATCGAGCCGGCGATTTTGAACGCCATTTCGTTGGAGTCAACATCATGATAGGAACCATCTACGATGGTAGCCTTAACGTCAACAAGCGGGAAGCCTGCAATAACGCCGTTTTTCATTTGCTCTTCAATACCGGCAAGTGCAGGAGCGATGTATTCTCTAGGAACAGAACCACCGACAACTTTACTTTCGAACTTGCTGCCAGTACCCGGCTCGAGAGGTTCAAATTCAACCCATACGTGACCATACTGACCGCGACCGCCGGATTGGCGAACGAATTTACCTTCAACACGTGCTGGTGCTTTGAATGTTTCACGGTAAGCAACCTGTGGTTTACCCACGTTGGTTTCTACCTTGAATTCGCGGCGCATACGGTCGATGATAATATCCAGGTGAAGCTCACCCATACCTGCCAGGATAGTTTGGCCAGTTTCTTCATCAGTGTGAGCACGAAGAGTAGGATCCTCTTCAGTCAACTTTCCGAGAGCTACGCCGAGCTTATCTTGGTCAGCTTTGGTTTTTGGTTCAACTGCGATTTCGATAACCGGATCAGGGAAGTTCATGGATTCCAGGATAACCGGATGTTTCTCGTCGCAAAGTGTATCGCCGGTACTTGTGTCCTTCAGACCAACTGCTGCCGCGATATCACCGGAGTATACAATGGAGATTTCTTGGCGGCTGTTTGCATGCATTTGCAGGATACGGCCGATACGCTCACGTTTGTTCTTGGTAGCGTTAACTACATAAGAACCGGATTCCAGTACACCGGAGTATACGCGGAAGAACGTAAGTTTACCTACATAAGGGTCAGTCATGATTTTAAATGCCAGTGCTGCGAATGGTTCTTCATCCGAAGAGTGACGAACCGCTTCTGTACCGTCATCCAGATGACCTTGAATAGCCGGTACATCCAGTGGGGATGGCAAGTAATCAACAACAGCATCCATCATGAGCTGAACACCTTTGTTACGATAGGAGGATCCGACAATTACAGGGAAGATCTTAACATCACATACGCCTTTGCGCAATGCTGCCTTAATCTCATCCACTGTGATTTCTTCGCCTTCCAGATACTTCATAGTCAGATCTTCGTCAAGTTCTGCAACCTTCTCGATCAACTCGAGACGCAGTCCTTCAACTTGTTCCAAATAATCAGCAGGAATATCAGTAACTTCGATGTTCTGTCCCAGGTCATCCTTGAACATGTGAGCTTTTTGCTCAACAAGGTCAATGATACCCGTGAAGTCGTTCTCGGCACCAATTGGCAATTGAATTGCAATTGCGTTGGCTTGCAGGCGGTCACGCATACTGTCGATAACGTTCAGGAAGTCTGCACCGATGATATCCATTTTGTTCACATAAGCGATACGGGGAACGCCGTAACGGTCAGCCTGTCTCCATACGGTTTCGGACTGAGGCTCTACGCCCTCTTTCGCACTAAATACACCAACTGCCCCATCCAATACACGAAGGGAACGTTCAACTTCAACAGTGAAGTCAACGTGCCCAGGGGTATCAATAATATTGATGCGGTGGCCCTTCCATGCAGCGGTCGTAGCAGCGGAAGTAATCGTAATTCCGCGCTCCTGTTCTTGTTCCATCCAGTCCATTGTAGCAGCGCCCTCGTGAACTTCACCGATTTTGTGCGTACGGCCTGTGTAGAAAAGAATCCGCTCAGTAGTGGTAGTTTTACCAGCATCAATATGTGCCATGATCCCGATATTACGTGTATTTTTTAAGGAGAACTCTCTTGACATGAAATGGATCTCCTTTCAAAATAGAAGTTATTTGAACGGCTATAATCCTACCAGCGGTAGTGAGCAAACGCTTTGTTCGCTTCAGCCATTTTGTGCGTGTCTTCACGTTTCTTAACGGAAGCGCCTGTGTTGTTGGAAGCATCGATAATCTCAGCCGCCAAACGCTCTTCCATAGTCTTCTCACCGCGGTTGCGTGAGTAGTTTACAAGCCAACGTAATCCCAAAGCAGTACGTCTTTCAGGTTTAACCTCGATAGGTACCTGGTAGTTAGCACCGCCGACACGACGAGCTTTAACTTCCAATACAGGCATGATGTTCTTGATGGCAGCTTCGAAAACTTCCATCGGTTCTTTACCTGTACGTTCCTGAATCAACTTGAACGAATTGTACAAAATGCTTTGAGCGACACCTCTTTTACCACCCAGCATAATACGGTTGATCAAACGAGTAACCAACTTGCTATTATACAATGGATCTGGCAATACATCTCTCTTAGTAACTGGACCTTTGCGTGGCATGGATATCCCCCTTTCTTAAATGGTTATTATTCGAATATGCTTGTCTTATTTCTTAGCCTTAGGACGTTTCGCACCATATTTGGAGCGAGCTTGCATCCGGTTAGCAACACCTGCAGTATCAAGTGCACCACGAACGATGTGGTAACGAACTCCTGCAAGGTCCTTAACTTTACCTCCGCGCAGCAATACTACACTGTGCTCTTGAAGGTTGTGTCCGATACCCGGAATGTAAGCAGTCACCTCAAGACGGTTCGTCAAACGAACACGGGCATACTTACGAAGTGCTGAGTTTGGTTTACGTGGAGTCATTGTGCCTACACGAGTGCACACACCGCGTTTCTGCGGGGCGCTCAAATTTGTAGCCTCACGCTTGAGGGCGTTGAACCCTTTTTGAAGAGCGGGAGATTTGGATTTTTCGATTTTGGCTTGACGGCCTTTACGAACCAGTTGATTAATAGTTGGCATGTTGTGCCACCCCCTTCCTGAAATGATAGTCAATTTACAAACATTAAGTCCACAGACCCAGGTGGTTCATAAAAAGACAAATGAAAAGTCCTTGCTGCCGAAGTGTACCCCGGTACAAAAACGTTCTCTTGTTGCTATTGTTTTAAGACGGCTGCCATAGCAGCACCAACTTCTATACCGCAGGCCTTGCCCAAATTCAGCATGGTGTCCACATATGTGACCTTCACACCTTGTTTGCCGCAAAGCATAACAATTCTGGAAGTAAGCCGTTGATCTCCGTCCTCCGCCACATAGACTTCTGCGGCTTGGCCCAACTCCACCGCCTTGACGGTTTGTTTGGAACCGATCTTGACCTGAGCATCCTGTAACCCTCTATCATCAGTCATGAAAAACATTACCTCCACTGAACAAGAATGACAAGGCTACTCACGCACCTTAGACATATTAGCATCCTCAGCACACGATGTCAAGAAAAACAGCAATAATTTTATTAATATTCATAACAGACAGCCGCGTCACGCAAGGTTATCACGTGACGCGAATGCTGAATGCGATGATTATTTATTACTCAGCTGGAACCGTTTCTAAAGCGGCTTGCTTGCTTTCTTCATTCGGATCACTAAGCTTAACATTACGGTAACGATTCATACCTGTACCTGCAGGAATCAGCTTACCGATGATAACATTTTCTTTAAGACCGAGCAACTTATCCACTTTACCCTTAATTGCTGCATCCGTCAAGACACGGGTAGTTTCCTGGAAAGAGGCAGCAGACAGGAAGGAGTCTGTTTCCAGAGAGGCTTTGGTAATACCGAGCAGTACTGGCTTAGCAACTGCAGGTTCTTTACCAGACAGGATAGCTTCCTTGTTGGCTGCTTCATATTCATGAATATCCGCAAAAGCACCCGGCAGGAGAGTGGTATCTCCAGCATCGATAATACGGATTTTGCGCAGCATCTGCTTAATCATAACTTCAATGTGCTTATCATTGATCTCAACGCCCTGGTTACGGTATACACGCTGTACTTCTTGCAGAATGTAGTTCTGTACCCCGCGGATCCCTTTGATACGCAGCATTTCTTTAGGGTCAATAGAACCGTCTGTCAATTCATCGCCGGCTTCAATCTCCTGGCCTTCACTGACACGCAGACGGGAACCGTAAGTGATGGAATAGGTCTTGGACTCCGCTTCACCCTGGACTTCGATTTCACGACGGTCCTTAGTTTCACGAATTTCCTTAACTACCCCGTCAATCTCACTGATTGTTGCCTGACCTTTAGGGTTACGGGCTTCAAACAACTCCTGGATACGCGGCAAACCTTGCGTGATATCGTCTCCGGCAACACCGCCGGTATGGAATGTACGCATGGTAAGCTGTGTTCCTGGTTCACCGATGGATTGTGCAGCAATAATGCCGACAGCTTCCCCGATTTCCACGAATTTACCTGTTGCCAGGTTACGTCCGTAGCACTTCTTGCAGACCCCATGACGGGCACGGCAGCTGAGTACAGAGCGGATCTGCAGTTTGGTAACCCCAGAATTCACAATTTCCTCGGCCTTATCGGAGTCAATCAGATCGTTACGGTGAACGATGATTTCCTTCGTTTCCGGATGACGGACAGTCTCAAAGGAATAACGGCCTTCAATACGGTCGTAGAGATCCTCAATAACTTCCTTGCCATCTTGAATCCGGCTGACGGTGAAGCCTTTATCGGTACCGCAATCTTCTTCGCGGACGATTACGTCCTGTGCCACGTCAACGAGACGGCGTGTCAAGTACCCGGAATCCGCTGTACGCAGCGCTGTATCGGCCAGACCTTTACGCGCTCCGTGAGTGGAGATAAAGTACTCGAGGACGGTCAGACCTTCACGGAAGTTCGCTTTGATTGGCAATTCGAAAATCCGGCCCGAAGGTGTAGCCATCAGACCACGCATACCACCGAGCTGAGTGATCTGCGATTTGTTACCACGCGCCTTGGAGTCAACCATGAGCATGATGGAGTTGAAACGGTCCATCGATTTCAGCAGGACGTTCGTAAGTTCATCCTTAGTCTTCGACCAGATCTCGATAACACGGTCATACCGTTCATCATTAGTAATCAGACCACGGCGGTATTGATTCGCTACTACATCAACCTTAGCTTCGGATTCTTTAAGAATTGTAGCTTTTTCCTCAGGCACGATAACGTCTGATACGGCAACCGTAACACCGGAACGTGTAGAGTACGTAAAGCCGAGTTGCTTAATTTTATCCAGAATCACTGAAGTTTTGGTAGTGTGATAGGTTTCGAAGCAGCGGGCAATGATTAAGCCCAGATATTCTTTACCTACAGCACTGGCTTCCGGAGCAGCCATGATCAATTCGCGGATATCCGCGCCTTTTTCATAGATGAAGTACTTCTCTGGTGTGCCTTGCAGCAGGTTTGTTTTGGTGGCTTCATTGATGTATGGGAAACTGCTTGGATAGATTTCGTTGAAGATAATCTTGCCCACCGTTGTAATCAGTAATGCATTCTGCTGTGCCTCTGTAAAGTTGGTTTTACCCAGTGCCTTAACAGGAATAGCAACACGTGCATGCAGACCAGCGGTTCCGCGTTGGTAAGCTGAAACAGCTTCGTTCACGGTACGCAGAATCATACCTGTCCCCTTTTCTTCCTTGTTATCCATGGTCAGATAGAACGTACCAAGGACCATATCCTGGGAAGGTGTAACAACCGGCTTACCATCTTTAGGGTTCAGGATGTTACCGGATGCTAGCATGAGGATACGGGCTTCAGCTTGAGCTTCAGCGGATAGAGGAACGTGTACCGCCATCTGGTCACCGTCAAAGTCGGCATTGTAAGCCGTACATACGAGCGGGTGAAGACGGATCGCGTGACCTTCTACCAGAATCGGTTCAAACGCCTGTATACCCAGTCTATGCAGCGTAGGGGCACGGTTCAGCAGAACCGGATGCTCTCTGATCACTTCTTCAAGTACATCCCAGACTTCAGGACTTACGCGCTCAACCTTACGTTTCGCGCTCTTGATGTTATGGGCAAGGCCCTTATTAACCAATTCTTTCATTACAAACGGTTTGAAGAGTTCCAGTGCCATCTTCTTCGGAAGACCGCATTGGTACATCTTGAGGTAAGGTCCTACGACGATAACGGAACGTCCGGAATAGTCAACGCGCTTACCGAGCAAGTTCTGGCGGAAACGTCCTTGTTTACCTTTCAGCATATGGCTGAGCGATTTGAGCGGACGGTTACCAGGACCTGTTACAGGACGGCCGCGGCGGCCATTGTCGATCAGGGCATCAACAGCTTCCTGAAGCATCCGTTTCTCATTCTGCACGATAATATCAGGAGCGCCGAGATCCAGCAGTCTTTTCAGACGGTTGTTACGGTTAATTACGCGGCGGTACAGATCATTAAGGTCAGACGTAGCAAAACGGCCGCCGTCGAGCTGAACCATAGGGCGAAGCTCCGGAGGAATAACCGGGAGCACATCCATGATCATCCAGTCTGGCTTGTTGCCGGAGTTGCGGAAGGCCTCAATAACTTCCAGACGTTTGATCGCCCGGTTACGGCGCTGGCCTTGGGCCGTGCGCAGCTCTTCTTTGAGGAATTCCAGTTCTTTATCGATATCGATATCCTGAAGCAGTTTTTTGACGGCTTCAGCACCCATGCCAGCCTGGAACCCGTAGCCGTATTTCTCACGGTAGCTGCGGTATTCTTTCTCAGACAGCAGTTGTTTCTTCTCCAGAGGAGTTTCACCCGGATCGGTTACAACATAAGATGCAAAGTAGATAATCTCTTCGAGCGATCTTGGAGACATATCCAGTGCCAGACCCATACGGCTCGGAATACCTTTGAAATACCAGATATGAGATACCGGAGCTGCCAGCTCGATGTGGCCCATACGTTCGCGGCGGACTTTAGCGCGGGTAACTTCCACGCCGCAGCGGTCGCACACAACGCCCTTATAACGGACGCGTTTGTATTTACCACAGTGACATTCCCAGTCCTTTTGCGGCCCAAAGATGCGTTCGCAAAAAAGACCCTCTTTTTCCGGTTTCAAAGTACGATAGTTAATGGTTTCCGGTTTTTTAACTTCTCCGCGGGACCAAGAACGAATTTTTTCCGGGGAAGCGAGCCCGATTTTCATAAATTCAAAATTGTTAACGTCCAACAAGGAGCAACCCTCCTTAACCTATATCCTGATTTAGTACCACAGCCCTCTCTTGACGGTAAGTCAACAGAGGGCGCGGTCCTTTGTGTAATGAAATTAGTGGCTTGCTGGTGAACTACTCTATGCCGACTTCTGCGCCTTCCAAATTGAGGCTCAGCTTGTCGCCTGACGTCTCGTCCTCATCGTCCAGTTCCTTCATCTCGATCTCCTGCTCGTCACCGCTAAGGATTTTGACATCCATACCCAGCGACTGCAGCTCCTTGATCAATACCTTGAACGATTCCGGAACACCCGGTTCTGGAACATTTTCACCTTTGACGATGGATTCGTACGTTTTCACACGGCCGACCACGTCATCGGATTTCACAGTCAAAATTTCTTGCAGTGTATACGCCGCGCCGTAAGCTTCAAGCGCCCACACTTCCATTTCCCCGAAACGCTGTCCGCCGAACTGAGCTTTACCGCCCAGTGGCTGCTGTGTAACGAGTGAGTAAGGACCTGTAGAACGGGCATGAATCTTATCGTCAACCATGTGCGCAAGCTTGATCATGTGCATGACGCCGACAGTAACTTCACGCTCGAAGCGCTCGCCTGTACGTCCGTCATACAACACAGTCTTACCATTACGCTGCATGCCTGCTTCTTCCATCGTATCAAACACGTCATACTCACGGGCTCCGTCGAATACCGGAGTAGCTACGTGGATACCCAGACGAAGTGCCGCCATACCGATATGGACTTCCAGCACCTGTCCGATGTTCATACGCGAAGGTACGCCCAGCGGGTTCAGGACAACCTGTACCGGTGTACCGTCCGGAAGGAACGGCATATCTTCTTCAGGCAGAATGCGGGCAACGACACCCTTGTTACCGTGACGTCCGGCCATCTTGTCACCTTCAGAAATCTTACGTTTCTGAGCGATGTAGACACGAACCAGTTGATTCACACCAGGAGGCAACTCATCGCCGTTCTCACGGGTGAACACCTTAACGTCAACGATAATACCATCACTACCATGCGGAACGCGCAGGGAGGTATCGCGGACTTCACGGGCCTTCTCACCGAAGATAGCGTGCAGCAGGCGTTCTTCAGCAGTTAGTTCAGTTACACCCTTCGGAGTAACTTTACCTACCAGAATGTCACCGGCATTGATTTCCGCACCGATACGGATGATTCCGCGCTCATCCAGATTGCGGAGTGCCTCTTCACCAACGTTTGGAATATCACGCGTGATCTCTTCAGGTCCCAGCTTGGTGTCACGGGCTTCGGATTCGTATTCCTCGATATGGATCGAAGTGTATACATCTTCCTTAACCAGCTTCTCACTCAGCAGGATCGCATCCTCGTAGTTGTAACCTTCCCAAGTCATGAACGCAACAACTACGTTGCGGCCAAGAGCAAGTTCGCCCATTTCTGTGGAAGGTCCGTCTGCCAGAATGTCACCTTTCTTAACAATATCGCCACGTTTAGCCAGAGGACGCTGATTAATACAGGTACCTTGGTTCGAACGCATAAATTTGTGTAATTTATATTTAACGATATCGCCTTTAACTTCCTTGCCTTCAACTGCCTCTACACGGCGCAGCCAGATTTCATTGGCAGAGGAGCGTTCGATAATACCGTCATATTTGGAGACAATACATACGCCCGAATCCTTGGCGGATTTATGTTCCATCCCTGTGCCGACAAGCGGAGCTTTCGGAATCAGAAGCGGAACGGCCTGCCGCTGCATGTTCGATCCCATCAGTGCACGGTTGGAGTCATCGTTCTCAAGGAACGGAATGAGCGCCGTAGCGACCGACACAACCTGCTTAGGCGAAACGTCCATGTAGTCAACACGGTTACTAGGCATTGTAGTAATGTTATCTGAATCTTTGTTGTAACGGACGATAACCATGTCTTCCTTAAATGTACCATGCTCATCAATCTGTACATTCGCCTGGGCGACTACATAGTTATCTTCTTCATCGGCAGTCAGGTAATCGATTTGTTCTGTAACCTTGCCAGTCTTTGGATCCACCCAACGATACGGAGCTTCGATAAAGCCGTATTCATTGATGCGTGCAAAGGTGGACAAGGAGTTGATCAGACCGATATTCGGACCTTCCGGTGTTTCGATAGGACACATACGGCCGTAGTGACTGTGATGTACGTCGCGGACTTCAAAGCCTGCGCGTTCACGGGTCAGACCGCCGGGTCCGAGTGCCGACAGACGGCGTTTGTGTGTAAGTTCAGCAAGCGGGTTCGTCTGATCCATAAACTGGGACAGCTGCGAACTACCGAAGAACTCTTTGATGGACGCGATAACCGGACGGATGTTGATCAGTGCCTGCGGTGTAATCGCATTGGCGTCCTGAATCGACATTCTCTCCCGCACCACGCGCTCCATACGGGACAGACCGATGCGGAACTGATTCTGCAGCAATTCGCCTACAGAACGCAGACGGCGGTTACCCAAGTGGTCGATATCATCTGTATTACCGATACCGTGCAGCAAATTAATAAAGTAGCTGATTGAGGATATAATATCAGCCTGGGTAATATGCTTGACCGACTTGTCAATGTTGCCATTGGCGATCAGTTTGATAATCCGGCCTTCTTCAATTGGCGAGAATACGTCAATGGTCTGCAGCGGAATATCTTCACTGTCCATAACCCCGCCGGTAACACGGTAGTTCTTGCCAGCTACATTCTTCTCGAAATAAGGAATCAGCTCATCAAGCAGGCGGCGGTCAACCATCTGGCCGGATTCTGCCAGGATTTCTCCTGTAGATTCATCAACCAAAGGCTGTGCCAGACGCTGATTGAACAGACGATTCTTGATATGCAGCTTTTTATTGATTTTGTAACGGCCTACATTGGCCAAATCATAACGTTTCGGATCAAAGAAACGTGCGACCAATAGGCTCTTGGCATTGTCAAGTGTCGGTGGTTCGCCCGGACGCAGACGCTCGTAAATTTCAATAAGCGCCTTCTCCGTGGAGTCCGTGTTGTCTTTATCCAGCGTATTGCGAATATATTCATCATTGCCAAGCAGTTCCAGAATTTCAGCATCACTGCCGAAGCCTAGAGCACGCAAAAGCACGGTTACCGGGATCTTACGGGTCCGGTCGATACGGACATACATGATGTCCTTAGCGTCGGTCTCCAGCTCCAGCCAAGCTCCGCGATTCGGAATTACTGTGGCGGTGTAGGTTTTTTTGCCGTTCTTATCCACTTTTGTGCTGAAATAGACGCTTGGAGAGCGAACCAACTGGCTGACAATAACCCGTTCCGCACCATTGATAATAAAAGTGCCGGTTTCCGTCATCAGCGGGAAATCTCCCATGAACACTTCCTGCTCTTTGACCTCACCGGTCTCCTTATTGATGAGACGCACCTTCACACGCAGAGGAGCCGCATATGTTACGTCCCGCTCTTTAGCGTCGTCAACCGTATACTTCGGTTCACCCAGGCTGTAATCAATGAACTCTAGTACCAAATTCCCTGTGAAATCCTGGATCGGCGAGATGTCCTGGAACATTTCCCGCAATCCTTCCTCCAAAAACCAGTCATAAGATTTTTGTTGGATCTCGATCAGGTTCGGGACCTCGAGTACCTCGTTAATTCTCGCATAGCTCCGCCGAGTGCGTCGACCATACTGAACAAGATGTCCTGCCAACTTTACTCACCCCTCATGTCTACTCACTTAAAAATTGATTGCGAACCCTTGTTTGGACCCGTATAATGGAACCATAACACAAGGATTCAGCCATAAATACAGAAAAGCCCCTTATCGAAATCTTTCGAAAAAAGAGCGCATCTATCCACGGCCAAAATACTCCTTATCCAGTAGATTTGCCCAAAACGTGCGTATTATACGTCACCAAGCAACAGTTTATGCGCTATTATCTATTGTCCCGGCGACCTTCGCCGTGACAGGAACATAGAGAACGGAATTCGCAAAAACCTGCCGTACGGCATGCGCTTACCGGGCGACAATATATCACTTGACATTTCAGCAAACTAAAGACATGGAGCCTAGCTTAATACTGACATTTTATAATAATAACACTATCAACATTGCATGTCAATAAGTATTAATATTTTTTTACTTCTTCGCTCTGATAATGCGATAACCCTTGTCTTTCCCCACTTCTTCCACATCCGAGAACAAGCTTTCTAGCTTGGCGGCGGCCGATGGTGCGCCCTGCTTCTTCTGGATGACTATCCACAGACTTCCACCCTCATTCAAATGCGCATGTGCCTGCTCAAAAATCTCATGTACTACAGCCTTGCCTGCACGAATCGGCGGATTGGTAAGAATCACATCGAATGTACGCCCCTTCACCGCAGACAGTACATCACTTTCCATAACCGTAACATTGCGGATTCCGTTATGCTGCGCATTCTCGCGGGCAAGCTCTACAGCACGGCTGTTGATATCAATCATCGTCACATGTCCCTTGGGAGTGAGGAGTGCTGCACTAATCCCCATAGGGCCGTAACCACAGCCAACATCCAGCACCTCTGCCCCATCCGGAATTTCCATTGCTTCGATCAGAACTCGGCTGCCATGATCAATATCCCCTTTGGAAAAAACACCGGCGTCGCTTGTAAAGCGGAGGCTTTTGCCTCTCAGTACCGTATCGATGCTGCGTCTGTCATGACGTGCTTCCGGCTGCTGCGAGTAATAATGCTGCGACATACAATCCTCCCTTTCACTTGGCTCTAATATACAAAGCATATCTTATAGAGCAACCCCCTTGAACAAGTTCAAGGGGGTTGCAAGAACCGGAAAGAATCACTTCATATCCGGGGCAGTACCTACTTAAATCAAATTATTTTACTTCTACAGAAGCGCCTGCTTCTTCCAATTTTGCTTTAGTAGCTTCTGCTTCTTCTTTGCTTACTTTTTCTTTGATTGCTTTTGGAGCGTTGTCTACAACGTCTTTAGCTTCTTTCAAGCCAAGACCTGTGATTTCGCGAACGATTTTGATAACGTTGATTTTGGAAGCGCCAGCGCCTGTCAAAATTACGTCGAATTCGGATTGTTCTTCTTCAACAGCTGCTACTGCACCGCCAGCTGCTACTGGAGCCGCTGCAGTTACGCCGAATTCTTCTTCGATTGCTTTAACCAGGTCGTTCAGTTCCAATACGCTCATGCCTTTAATTTCTTCCAAGATTGTTTCTTTGCTCATGATTGAACCTCCATTATATTTGAATTGGTTTATGGTATTGATTATGAAGCTAGAAGCAAAGGCTTACGCGCTTTGTTCTTCTTTTTCAGCAACAGCTTTAACTGCAAGCGCGAAGTTGCGGATTGGAGCTTGAAGCACGCTAAGCAGCATGGACAGCAAACCATCGCGGGATGGAAGCTCAGCCAGTGCTTTCAGCTGGTCAGCGTCGATAACGCGACCTTCTACAACGCCGCCTTTAAGTTTCAGAGCGTCGTTCTTCTTAGCGAAGTCGTTCAAAATTTTGGCTGCTACTACCGCATCAGTTTCACTGAAAGCGATCGCTGTAGGACCAGTCAGGACAGCGTCCAGATCAGTCAACTCAGCCGCTGCAGTTGCACGGCGAAGCAATGTGTTCTTCAGGACTTGAAAATCAACGCCAGCTTCACGAAGCTGCTTACGCAGTTCAGTCACTTGCGAAACGTTCAATCCGCGGTAGTCCGCAACAACAGTAGAGATACTGTTCTGCAGTTTGCCAGTTACAACATCAACCGCATCCTGTTTAGCTTGGATTACTTTTGCATTTGCCAATTGTATACACCTCCTGAAAATTTATGTGACGGCGATTCTTCCGGAGAATCCGCGCCGTTCCTACGCAGGCATTAGAAAAGCCTCCGCAGATTCACGAAGGCTTGATAAAACGGAAAGCAGTCAGGCGAGCCTGTTACTTTTTGTTTCTATCACAACACCTCGGTAGGAAATTAAGCCCTACGGCACCTACTGTCTACGGTAAGCATATTCGAATTCAAGATTGATCACCTTAATGTTCACAACTGTTATAGATTATCAAAGATGACTCAAAGAGTCAACCCTTAATTATCTGAAAGCAGCTGCGTTCACGCGAGCGCTAGGTCCCATTGTGGACGAAATAGCGATGCCTTTAAGGTATACACCTTTAGCAGCAGCCGGTTTCGCACGGTTCAGAGCGTCGATGAGAGATTTAAGGTTCTCGTTCAGTTGTTCAGCGTTGAAAGACACTTTGCCGATTGGCGCGTGAATTTGACCCGCTTTGTCAAGACGATATTCGATTTTACCGGCTTTGATTTCTTGAACAGCCTTGGTAACGTCGAAAGTAACTGTACCTGCTTTAGGGTTAGGCATGAGGCCTTTACCACCGAGCAGACGACCCAGTTTACCGACTTCACTCATCATATCAGGTGTAGCTACGCAGACGTCGAATTCAAACCAGCCCTGTTGAATTTTGTTGATCATATCAGCATCACCAACAAAATCCGCGCCAGCAGCTTCCGCTTCTTTCGCTTTTTCACCTTTTGCAAATACAAGCACGCGTTGAGTTTTGCCTGTGCCGTGAGGCAGGACAACAACACCACGAACAGCTTGGTCTTGTTTACGCGGGTCTACACCCAGACGAACTGCTGCTTCAACGGTTTCGTCGAATTTAGCAGTTGCTGCCTTTTTCACAAGCTCTACAGCTTCTGAAGGCTCGTAAGTTGCTTCGCTGTTGATCAGCTTAGCAGATTCTTGGTATTTCTTACCATGTTTAGCCATGAAAATGTTCCTCCTTTGTGGTGTTAGCGGAAATTCCTCCCACATATTGCGGTCATGAATGACCGGTTCATCGAATACATATTAGTCTTCGATTGTGATACCCATACTGCGGGCAGTACCTTCAACCATACGCATTGCAGCTTCGATAGATGCAGCGTTCAGATCGGGCATTTTTGTTTCAGCAATTTCACGAACCGCTGCGCGGCCGAGTTTTGCTACTTTTTTCTTGTTTGGTTCACCGGATCCTTTTTCTACTTTTGCAGCGATGCGAAGCAGAACAGCAGCCGGAGGAGTTTTAGTGATGAAGGTAAAGGAACGGTCTTCAAATACTGTAATTTCAACCGGGATGATCAGGCCAGCCTGGTCGGCAGTACGAGCGTTGAATTCCTTACAGAATGCCATGATGTTGACACCTGCTTGACCTAACGCCGGACCTACTGGAGGCGCTGGATTCGCTTTCCCTGCAGGAATCTGCAGTTTCACCATTTTAATAACTTTTTTAGCCATGAGTGACACCTCCTTGCGTAAATAGTGGTATTCGAATGCTAAACAGCATTCTCCCACAAGAAACCCTTGCGCTTGTTATATCTTCTCCACTTGAGTGAAATCCAACTCGAGCGGGGTTTCCCGTCCAAACATGTTGACATGTACCTTGATCTTGCTTTTGTCTGCCAAAATCTCTTCCACGGAGCCCACAAAATTCGCAAACGGACCGACCATAATACGTACGGATTCCTTAATTTCGAAATCAATCTTCGCTTTAGGTTCAACCATGCCCATATGCTTCAGAATTTGTTCAACCTCTTCAGGGAGCAGAGCGGTAGGCTTGGAGCCCGAACCAGTTGAACCGACAAATCCGGTAACGCCCGGCGTATTGCGGACTACATACCAGGAATCATCAGTCTGAACCATTTCGACCAAAACGTAACCAGGGTAAACTTTGCGCATGACAGTTTTTTTCTTGCCATCCTTGTTTACCAGCTCTTCTTCCATAGGAACAAGAACGCGGAATATTTTGTCTTCCATGCCCATGGACTCAACGCGTTTTTCCAAATTGGCCTTGACCTTATTCTCATACCCGGAATAGGTATGAACGACATACCATCTTTTTTCCATATCAAGCCACCTGGGACCTCTCTAAATAATCGCTTCAATCACAGCGGAAATACCGATGTCCAGAACCCAGAAGTAAAGAGCGATAACTACAATTGTACCGAGAACGATCAATGTATAGTTTTTCAGTTCCTTACGGCTAGGCCAGCGAACCTTTTTGAGTTCACTCCAGCTCTCAGTGAAAAAGGAAAACAAAGACTTGAAACTACGTTTCACGCCGACTACACCTCCAAAGACTATCTGGTTTCGCGATGAGGAGTTTGCTCGTTACAAAACTTGCAAAATTTCTTCATCTCCAAGCGGTCGGGGTGATTTCGCTTGTTTTTGGTTGTTGCATAGTTTCTTTGTTTGCAACTTGTACAAGCTAAAGTGATAATTACCCGCATGATATGCACCTCCCGAAGACGTACTTCTAACCGTTAAATTAGAAGACGCAAATATTGATTCAAAAAAAAGCCGCGAATTTAGGCCTACCTAAAACACTTTAGCATAATATCATTGCCCGTGTCAACGAAAGAATTCCCCCATCGCACTGGGTTTTTCCGGGTGGTGTAGCCTGGTGCCGTACATAATCTTTGGTCTTGAGTATTCCTTCATCACTCGCTGTCTTCACTACCATTATGGATCATTCCGCCATGGTATAAACCTGCAACCTACTGTTGTCTGAACAAATTACACTTCCATCACGCCGAAATCTTGCGGGACACTAAAAAAAGACTCGAGTCCCGAGCCTTTCTAGTTCATTATATCATTAATTGTCACGCACTTCCAGATATCTTTCCAACTTACGTTTCACTCGCTGCAGAGCATTGTCAATAGACTTCACATGCCGCTTCAAGTCCTCAGCAATTTCCTGATAGGACCGTCCATCCAGATAGAGCATCAGAACCTTGCGTTCCAGATCACTAAGGATCTCCGCCATCTTATCTTCCAGTCCGATGAACTCCTCCTGGTTGATAATCAGTTCTTCAGGATCAAGCACCTGCGTTCCGCAAATCACATCCATCAGCGTCCGGTCGGAATCCTCATCATAGATGGGTTTGTCGAGCGAGACATATGAGTTCAGCGGAATATGCTTCTGGCGGGTCGCCGTCTTAATGGCAGTTATAATCTGTCGGGTGATGCACAGCTCGGCAAACGCCTTGAACGAGGAAAGCTTGTCTCCCTTGAAGTCACGAATTGCCTTATATAAGCCAATCATGCCTTCCTGTACAATATCTTCACGATCTGCCCCGATCAAAAAATAGGAACGAGCCTTGGCACGTACGAAATTACGGTACTTGTTGATTAAATGTTCCAATGCGCCACTGTCGCCACCACGGAAGATCTCGACAATTTCTTCATCACTTATGAAATCATACTCGGATAGCATTAATTCCTTGAGGTCGACACTCACCAAGAATCCCCCCGGCTGCAACGCAAGACACATCGTTACTTCGCGAAATATAGGATCAGTATATATTATGTTACCTTACAACGTCAACCGAAGATTGTCCAAAAACAATCTTCTATAACATATTATGGCATTTCTTAATTACTGCCTGCGCCAGTCTTCAAGACGTTTCCGCGTTTCCGGAGGCAGCTTGTCTTCCAGGGAGTGACGGGTGCTGCTTACACTTCCCGGTTCAATAGCCTTTTTAACCTGTTTATGATTCTCTTCAATCTCCAGTCTCAGTTCTCTTGCCGAGATCCGGAGCGCCCCTTGAGCAAAAACAACATGCTGCTCCACAAAATCGCTGGTCGCCACAGAAATCTGTCTGCGGCGGTGAGTGAATTCTCCCACCAGCCGCTCAATGCATTCATCTGCCGTTTCCTTTTCCTTAGTGAAGAAGACCTGGACTTTCCCCTGTACAAACGACCGTCCAAGTCCCGGCACACGGTATGCATCGAATACGGCTATGACGCGCAGCCCGGAGAATGCCTGATAATCGGCCAGCATATCGAGCAGCCGGTCGCGTGCCCCCTGCATGCCGGTCTGCGACAGCGCCGCAAGTTCCGGCCAGCCGCCGATCATGTTGTATCCGTCCACGAGCAGTATATCGCGCCAGTCTGCCATAGTTATCCCTGTTCTTGCCGGCGGCGGAGCACCTCGTACATAATTACACCGGCTGCTACGGAAGCATTAAGAGAGTTGATTCTTCCCGCCATCGGCAGCTTCAGCAGCACATCGCATTTTTCACGGATCAGGCGGCCCATTCCTTTATTCTCATTGCCGATAACCACTGCTACCGGTCCGGTGAAAATATCAGATCCGAAGAGATTCTGATCCGTATCCACATCGGTTCCAACCACCCACACCCCTAGTTCCTTCAGGCGGTCTATCGTCTGGCCCAGATTGGTTACGCGTGCAACAGGCACATATTCCACTGCACCGGCAGAGGTTTTGGATACTGTTGCTGTAATCTGCGCCGAACGCCGTTTCGGTACAATGACACCATGCACACCGGTGCAGTCGGCAGTACGCAAGATAGATCCCAGGTTATGAGGGTCCTCAATTTCATCCAGCAAAAGAAGAAAAGGCGGTTCCCCTTTGGCTTCAGCAGCCGCAAGAATATCAGCAACCTCGGTGTAGGCAAACGGTGCCGCCTGCGCTACCACCCCTTGATGCTGAACTCCCGGTGCAAGCTGATCCAGCTTCCGCTTATCTACATGCTGAATTACAATGCCTGCTTTGCGGGCTTCAGCGACGATAGGTGCCGTTAAGTGCTTTTGTGCAGTTTCGGCGATCCATATTTTGTTCAGTGTCCGGCCGGCACGAAGCGCTTCAAGGACTGAATGCTTGCCCGCCAGTATTTCCTCTTCCGTTCTCAATTCTTCCATGTTCATGTCTCCTGTTCTAAGTACCCATATATAACTATAAACTCCGCGGCCTGTTTAAACTCACTTGGTCCGGTTCAACATGTATTCGATGCTGCTGTGAACAAGCTCCTGGATTCTCGCCTGCTGTCCTGTATAATACAAATGCCCGATCAGGCATTCAAAAGCAGTCGCGTGGCGGTATTCCAGCACATCCGCGTTTTTGGGAATCGTGCCGGACTTGGCATTGCGCCCTCGTCTTACCACATCCTTCTCTTCCTCCGTAAGCACCGTCTCAAGGTAGGCAAGAATCGTGCTCTGGGCTTTGGCCGAGACCAGTCCCGTTGCCGAGCGGTGCAGATGATTCGGACGCAGATTGGGCAGCGAAATTAGATACTGCCGCACAGCCACTTCATAAATGGCATCTCCTGCATACGCCAGAACAATTGGCGAGAGCAAACGGGCCGGCTTGGACGGTTCATACGGGAACCATGCGCTGTTCAGATCAAACTGCCCGCTCATTTACGCCGCCACCGCATTCCCTGTGGAGTGTCTTCCAGCAGGATGCCCAGAGCATTCAGCTCATCGCGGATTTCATCGGACCGGCTCCAGTTCTTATTCTTGCGAGCTTCAGCGCGTTCAGCAATGAGACGCTCAACCTCTTCACTGGCGACCTCTTCATCCGCCTCCGGAGTAAGGCGCAGTACTGAATTCATCTCTGCAAAAGCCTTCAGCAGTGCTGCAAAGTCTGCGGAATGAGCGTCATTATCAGCAAGCGTCAAATTGGCCAGGCTTACCCAGTCAAACAGAGCGGTAATCGCATCCGGCGTATTGAAATCATCCTGCATTCTGGCGTGGAAATTGCCAACAATAGCTGCCAGGCGTTCCACGATCTGTGGACTTGCCGCTCCCTCTGCCCCGTCCGTATCCAGTTCAAGGCGATGCTTCACATTACCTGCTGCCGTAGTGATGCGCTCCACGCTTTTTTCAGCAGACAGCAGTGCTTCCTCCGAGAAGTTCAGCTGATTGCGGTAATGGCTTGAAAGCATGAAATAACGGATAGTCCCCGCTTTGAAGCGTGCACGAATATCCTTCACAAGCAGACCGTTTCCAAGTGATTTCGACATTTTCTCATCACCAATGTTCAAAAATGCGTTGTGCATCCAATACTTCGACAGCGGCTCACCCGTCAGCACTTCTGTTTGCGCGCATTCGCACTCATGGTGCGGGAACTTCAAATCCTCACCGCCGCCATGGATGTCGATCGTTGTACCCAAATATTCGCGGACCATTGCCGAGCACTCAATATGCCAGCCCGGACGCCCCTCTCCCCATGGACTGGACCAGTGTACCTCACCCGGCTTGGCTGCCTTCCAGAGCACAAAATCCTCCTGGTTCTCCTTGCGTGAATCCACCTCGACACGGATACCGAAGCGCAGCTCCTCCAGATTCTGGCCTGACAGCTTGCCATAATTGGCAAACTTGCCGGTCCGGTAGTACACATCTCCGCCGTTCTCGTAAGCATATCCCTTCTCCTCAAGCTCCTTAATGAACTCAATGATCTTGTCCATGCTCTCTGTAACGCGCGGATTCATTGTTGCCGGCTTTACGCCAAGTCCGGCCAGATCCTCCTGATAGGCGGAGATGAACATTTCTGCAACCTCAGCTACAGTAATGTTCATTTCTTCCGCTTTGCGGATCATTTTATCATCCACATCGGTAAAGTTCGTCAGATAGCGGACTTCATTGCCGAGGGCCTCCAGGTAGTTGCGGACCATATCAAAAACGATAACCGGTCTGGCATTCCCGATATGCATATAGCCGTAAACGGTTGGACCGCATACATACATTTTTACTTTGCCAGGTTCCTGCGGTATGAATTCTTCCTTGCTCCGTGTCATTGTGTTATAAATCTGTACAGCCATTCTGTTCCCAATCCTTTCTGTTCCCCCTGGATTCTCTTGAATCTCCATATGGTTATATTTCATAATCGCCGATATACTGCTGGCTCTCCAGCCGCCGCTGTTCCTTCTTCTGCTTGTCTTCAGACCCCATCTGCTCGCGCAGCTCTTCGATTTCCTTCTGCAGGAAACGCAGGGAATCAATCAGCGGATCCGGCATCTGGGTATGATCCAGCCGGTCGGACACGCGTTCCCCGTTGCGCTTAACCACGCGTCCGGGATTTCCAACAACGGTGCTGTTGCTGGGCACTTCGCGCAGAACCACTGAATTGGAGCCGATATTGCAATTATCGCCGATTCTAAACGATCCCAGTACTTTGGCACCGGAGCCGATGACAACATTGTTGCCGACGGTAGGATGGCGTTTGCCCTTTTCTTTCCCTGTCCCTCCAAGTGTGACCCCCTGATAGATAATGACATCGTCACCAATCTCACAGGTTTCACCAATGACTATACCCATTCCATGGTCGATGAACAACCGGCTGCCGACAACCGCACCCGGATGAATCTCCACTCCGGTCATAAATCTGCTCATCTGCGATACGATGCGTGCCAGTGTAAACCAGCGGCGTTTATAAAAAGAGTGGGCAATCCGGTGTGCCCAGATGGCATGAAGTCCGGCGTAGGTGAAGACAACCTCGAACTTGCTGCGGGCAGCGGGATCGTTGTCGAATACTGCCCGAATGTCCGACTTGATATGCTTAAACATCACGGTTCCCCTCTTCTTTGACTTCCCCACCTCCTGTTTACAGGTGCGCAAAGGAAGATAGTGTCTTCAGCCCACTTGCTCTATTCATCTGTATGCTGTGAGCATTCAATCGGTATCCTTATATTTCAACAAAAAACGCCCCTGCAGCATTATGCTGCAGAGACGTTTAACCGCGGTCCCACTCTGCTTGAACATTCGCACAATCAGACTGCCGTTAACTTCGCGGCAGGTGCATGCGGTGTTCCTCTTGGCGTCTGTAACGGCAACGTCCCCGGCACAGTCTACTGTCCCCTGACAGACAGGGACGCTCAACCGTGCAGCTCACAGGTGCATGTTCAGCGGCAGACAAATGAATAACTCCCAGCCTGCAAGGGATATCTCCCTCAGCGGTTATTCTCTCTGGCAATTGCCCGTATACGCGTACTTTTCCTGATCACAGCTATTATTAGTTATTATATTCTTCTATCTTAGCGAAAAGCCGCAGGGCTGACAAGGGGTTCTACCCTCATATCCCCCGGTTTATGCGCCTTTGATCTGCGATTTCAGACGTTCGATGACCCGGTCCCGGCCAAGCAGCGCGATGGTCGCATTCAAATCACGGCCATGCATCTGACCGGTTAGAGCGACACGGATCGGCATAAACAGCGCCTTGCCTTTGTGTCCGGTTTCCTTCTGGACTTCTTTGATCAGCACAGCCATATTGGCAGCGCTGAAATCCTCAGCAGCTTCCACTTTAGCGAGAAAAGCGGAGAGCACTTCAGGAACCTGGGCTTCGGCAAGTACTTGTGCCGCTTCCGTCTCCAGTTCCAGATGGCTGCGGAAGAAGAGCTCGGAGAGCCCCACAATATCAGAAGCGGAGTTCATCTGTTCCTGATACAGCGCAACCAGGCTCTCTGCCCAGATCTGCTGCTCATCACTCAGAACCTCCGGCAGACGTCCCGCCTTCTGCAGATGGGGAATAGCAAGTGCCGCGATCCGCTTAGGATCGGCATGCTTGATATAGTGATTATTGAGATGTGCCAGCTTGTTCGTATCGAATACAGCCGGGCTCTTCGACAGACGGTCGGCAGTGAAGATAGAGATCAGCTGTTCCTTGCTGAAAATCTCCTCCTCACCCTCCGGCGACCAGCCGAGTAATGTGATGAAGTTGAAGAGCGCTTCCGGCAGATAGCCAAGCTGGTCATACTGCTCGATAAACTGAATGATCGATTCATTCCTTTTGCTCAGCTTCTTGTGGTCATCGCCGACAATCAGTGTCATGTGGCCGAACAGCGGCGCTTCCCAGCCAAGAGCTTCATAGATCATGAGCTGACGCGGCGTGTTGGAGATATGGTCTTCCCCGCGCAGCACATGGGAGATGGCCATCAAATGGTCATCTACAGCTACAGCGAAGTTATAGGTTGGAATACCATCCTTCTTCACGATGACAAAGTCGCCCATTTCTTTGGTGTTGAACGAAATGCTGCCTTTAACAATATCATTGAAGGTATAAGTACGGTCTTCCGGAACCAGGAAACGGATGCTGGCAATACGGCCTTCCGCCTCATAGGCAAGGCGCTGCTCTTCCGTCAGATTACGGTGTCTGCCGGAATAACGCGGGGTTTCGCCGCGTGCGGTCTGCTCTTCACGCTCTGCTTCCAGCTCCTCTTCTGTACAATAACAGCGGTAAGCAAGGCCGCGGTCCAGCAGATCCTGCCAGTAGACACGGTACAGATCCAGACGTTCTGTCTGGCGGTAAGGGCCATATTCGCCGCCTACATCTACGCTCTCATCCCAGTCCATTCCCAGCCATTTCAAATATTTCAACTGGCTTTCTTCACCTTCTGCGATATTACGCTTAAGGTCTGTATCTTCGATCCGGATAATGAATTTGCCGCCCAGATTGCGGGCGAACAGGTAGTTAAACAACGCCGTTCTGGCATTTCCGATATGTAAATGTCCCGTAGGGCTCGGTGCGTAACGCACCCGGACTTGATCCGTCATGGGTTTCCCTCCGCTTCATATTGGTTAAAATTAGGCTGTTGTTACTTCAGCCATCTCAAGATGATATCACATCTTGGAGCAGACAGACAATAGATTGTGCGGCAATTCCTTCTCCGCGTCCGGCGAAGCCGAGCTGCTCGGTAGTTGTCGCTTTTACATTGACCTTTGAGAGGTCCGCATCCAGTGCACGGGCAATAACCTCGGTCATTTGCGGAATATAAGGCGCCATTTTGGGTTTCTGGGCAATGATGGTCGAATCTATATTTCCCAGCCGGTATCCCCGGTCACGGGCAAGCGCCCATACATGCTCCAGCAGCTTCAGGCTGTCTGCATCCTTGAAGGCAGGATCGGTATCTGGAAAATGTCTGCCGATATCCCCCAGTCCAAGCGCCCCAAGTATAGCATCGCTTACTGCATGCAGGAGCACATCCGCGTCAGAGTGTCCCAGTAACCCCTTCTCATAGGGAATAGTCACTCCCCCAATAATACACGGCCTTCCTTCCACCAGCTGATGCACGTCAAATCCTTGTCCTACAGCGATCATCTCTGTTCCTCTCCCCTGCTTCTTTCTGTGAATTCAGCGAAATCCAGGTCTTCCGGTGTCGTAATCTTAATATTCCTGTAGCTTCCTTCTACTACAGAAACGGTAATTCCGCTGCGTTCCGCCAGACTGGAGTCATCTGTACCGAGGAAGCCGTCACGTTCTGCCTCGTCATAGGCTGACAACAGTTCGGACAGACGAAAAGTCTGCGGGGTCTGAATCGCCCACAGACTTCGCCGGTCCGGCGTAGACAGCACATTGCCTTCGCCATCCACCTGCTTGATCGTATCCTTAACCGGAACTGCAAGCACAGAGGCTCCGGCAGATCTGGCCCGTTCATAACAAGCTTCAATCTCACTGCCCTGTACGAAAGGCCGGACACCATCATGTACCATTACCCAGGTGGTCGTAAGTTCTCCCAGTCCCCGGCGTACCGAGTGCTGGCGTTCAGCCCCTCCCGGAATAACAACAGACACTTTGTCCAGCTTGTAGGCCTGTACCCATTGCCGGCAGCGCTGCACATCCTCTTCACCGGTGACAAGCACGATTTCAGAGATGAGTTCATGCTTCTGGAATACCTCCAGGGTATGCACGATAATCGGTTTGCCCTGAAGCAGCAGATATTGTTTGCTCTCTGCCGTTCCCATTCGTGTCCCTCTGCCTGCCGCCACTATAACGGCGCCTACACTGTTTGACATTCTTTCGGCTCCTGTCTTTCACGTATATCCCCATCATAACGTGTTTGGACGGCATTTCCAAGCCTATAAGACCGCTCCAGGGGCTGATTTACCCTTATTGCGCTTTTTCCAGCAGCTTCGGTTTGGCAAAAATCATCCGGCCTGCGGAAGTCTGTAGCACACTGGTAACCAGGACCTCCATCGTAGTGCCGATATAATCACGGCCGCCTTCCACGACAATCATGGTGCCGTCGTCAAGATAAGCCACGCCTTGTCCATGTTCTTTGCCGTCTTTGATCACCTGCACAATAATTTCCTCACCAGGCAGAACCACCGGCTTCACCGCGTTGGCCAGATCGTTAATATTCAGCACCGATACGCCCTGGAGCTCGCAAACCTTGTTGAGATTGAAGTCATTGGTGACAACCTTGCCATGCAGCACCTTAGCCAGCTTGACCAGCTTGCTGTCCACTTCGGAAATCTCCTCAAAATCACCTTCGTAGATCAGCACTTTGACATCCAGCTCTTTCTGAATCTTGTTTAGGATATCAAGCCCTCTGCGCCCGCGGTTGCGCTTCAGCAGATCTGACGAATCCGCGATATGCTGAAGCTCCTCAAGAACAAACTCGGGAATAACGATGGTTCCTTCAATGAAACCCGTTTTGCAGATATCGGCAATCCGGCCATCGATAATAACGCTCGTATCAAGAATCTTATGCTCCTCAGGTCCCCGTCCCTCCGGTTCAGCAGAACGTCCCCAGCGTCCGGTAGTCCATAGCGAAGCCAGCTCTTCCTTCTTCTCCAGCCCGATCCGCAGGCCCATATAACCCAGAGCCAGGGTTGCTGCCACCTGCAGCAGCTCTCCGGCCTTGCCCAGCCAGGCCATGACTGGATACAGCAGCAGTGACAGCAGCAGACCTCCTGTAAGCCCTGCAGCGCCTGCAGCGAGTTCGCTCATCGGTATACGCGAACAATACTGAACCGCCTCCTGCAGTTTTGTACTCGCCCAATCCGCGCATAACGTCCCCGCAATCAAAAAAATAATGGCACCCAGCACCGCAAACAAAATGCTTCCTTCCACAGGCAAGCTATCACCCAGTTTCCCCATGCCCTTCGGGAACCCTCTTTCTGCCGCATGATATAGCGAATAACCGGACCAGGCTCCACATAACCCGGCAAGCGTCAAAATAATCTTTTTCCACATAACCAGCACCTCCTTCTATTCATCCAAAAATCATCTATACCTCACCAGTATGTTCCAATTTTCAGGACGATAATCCGGGGGGCCGTTATTTTTTCTGAATCCATTAATTCCCTGGTCTGCAAAGCCTGCCGTAAACTTCTATTCCTTGTTGAAAACAGGGGAGACCCTGGCATATAATGAACTCAATTACGAACCCAGGGGTGAATGGAAAATGAGCGCACCAAGTTTACAGGCTTTCCAGGATCAAGTTTCCGAACTGCTGCTCCGTCACCGCAGTCTTCTGGATGTAATGTCCAAGAACGGACAGAGCAGTGCATCCGTCAACCGAGCTGTCGTCAAATCCATTACTGAATGCGGCTGCATTCAGCTGCACGCAACTAAGCAGGTCTTCGAACCGGCTTTGGGACTTGAACAAGCCAAAGAGCTTGCCGGAACCCACCTTGAAGGTGAACTGTGTGAGAACTGCCGGGAAGTCATTGCCTCAGAACTGGGCCGCGAGCTGTTCTATATGTCTGCACTTTGCAATTTGCTCGATATTAATATGGACGAGGTTGTGTCAAAGGAATCTCAAAAATGCGCTACACTCGGATTATTTAACTTGTCCTAGCAGGGCAGCCCGCGCTCTCCTTCATCCGTTACAAATACAGAAAAGGCTGTGCCTTCTCCTGAGTCAGGGAGGGCACAGCCTTTTGTGTATAGATAAAAAAAGTAATAATTACGTAGTTAGGACTATCCGTTCTTGGAGTGATACACCTTATCTTCCGCATGTCTCTTCCTGCGGCGGCGTTGACGACGGGCTGTCAAGAGGCCCAGACTCTGCCTGAACCCGTATAGGGCATATAACGCAAGCAAAGCAAAGATCAGCTTGGCAATCTGTTCAGGGAAAACAACGGCTACCGCTACGGCGATCACAATTACTACAGGTGCACCTATAACTGCCTTTTTGGGGAAGCCGATCTTCTTGAAGTTAGGGTACTTCACCGTGCTAACCATCAGGTAAGACAGCAGCAGGGTAGCGACAATCATAAACGGTGCAGATACATCTTTATGAAAAAGTGCCAGCGTGGCCAGAACGCCACCTGCAGCAGGAATCGGCAATCCTACAAAATATCCCGGAATCCCCGGGCGGACATTAAACCGGGCCAGACGCAAAGCCCCAAACACCGGGAAAATCGCTGTAATAGTCCATCCTAGTGCAGAGTTCAAATCCTGCAGGCTTGTGAGATACATGATCAGCGCTGGTGCCACACCGAAAGAAACTACATCGGATAAGGAATCCAGCTCCTTGCCGAACTCACTCTCACACTTCAGCGCGCGCGCAACACGGCCATCGAGCCCGTCGAGCAGCATAGCGATAATCACCATGATAGCGGCCATGCTCAGCTTACCGTCAAACGCCATCATGATACCAAACATTCCAAGCATCAGATTACCGATGGTAAAAAGACTCGGAATTGATTTTTGTATCATTTCTTCACCTCAATTTTCCTACTTTGAACTTCATGGGTTCCCAATATTACGTGATTGTATGTTATTTACATTTGCCTGTCAATAAGAACTTGTTTCTGGAGCCGCTTCAGTCCGTCCTGAATATTACGTGCGCGAACCTCGCCAATGCCGTCTACCTCATCAAGTTCAGCAATGCTCGCCGTCATCAGATTAGGCAGCATTTCAAAGCGTTCCACCAGATTGTGGATGATCACATTCGGCAGCCGCGGAATTTTGTTGAGCAGACGGTAACCGCGCGGAGTTACGGCTTCCTCGGATGCAATAGCCGTGGAGGAATAGCCCAGCAAGCGGGCAATATGATTGTCATCCATCAATTCATCGTCACTGCTTCGCTTCAGCCCGGCGATAATTTCGCGGATTTTGTCCTCCTGCTCCTCTCTTGCATAGTCTCTGTACAGAAGCCAGGCTTCTTCCTCTGTATTTCCGACCAGTTCTTCCATCTGCATGCTGATCAGCCGGCCTTCATTGCCGAGTTCGTTAATATAACGCTTAATTTCCATTTTGATCCGCAATACCATTTCTACCCGCTGGATCACGCCGACTACCTCAGCCACCGTCACAAGCCCCTCATATTCGGCAGCAGAAAGGTTAGTCAACCCCTGTGTCAGCACGGCTTTATACTTTTCTAAGGTCTGAATCGCCTGATTGGCTTTGGCCAGAATCGCTCCGATCTCCTTCAGCGCATAGCGGATAGAGCCTTGATACAGGGTGATTATATTCCGCCGCTGGGAAATGGAAACAACCAGTTTGCCGGTCTGTTTAGCCACCCGTTCAGCGGTCCGGTGACGGATGCCTGTCTCGATGGATGAAATAGAGGAATCGGGGATCAGCTGGGTGTTGGCATACAGAATCCGCTTCAGATCCTCACTCAGGATGATCGCTCCGTCCATTTTGGCCAGCTCGTATAAATAATTGGGTGAAAAATCGCAGTTAATGGAGAATCCGCCATCGACAACTTCCATCACTTCCGGACTGTATCCGACAACAATAAGTGCCCCGGTCTTCGCGCGCAGCACATTCTCCAGCCCCTCCCGGAAAGGTGTTCCGGGTGCGGCCATTCTAAGCAGATCATTCATATTATCTAATGGATTGTATTCTTTCATGTCCCTGTGCCCCCTAATCTAACGCGACCGCTAGTGCATCTGCTACGGTGCTGACGCCTATAATCTGGATATCCTGCGGATGCTTCCAGCCTTTCATGCTTTTCTCAGGCATAATTACCCGCCGGAAGCCGAGCTTAGCGGCCTCCTTCACCCGCATCTCTGCGCGTGACACCCCTCTCACCTCGCCGGTAAGTCCTACCTCCCCAAAAAACACATCATACGGCTTGGTCGGAATATCCCGGAAGCTGGAAGCAATACTGATGGCGACAGCCAGATCCACCGCCGGCTCATCCAGCTTAACACCTCCGGCAACATTGAGGTAAGCATCCTGATTCTGCAGGAACATGCCCATCCGTTTCTCCAGGACAGCAATGATCAGCGCCATTCTCTGATGATCCATACCTGTGCACATTCTGCGGGGCGAAGGGAAATGGGTTGCTGCAACCAGCGCCTGTAATTCAACAAGCACCGGTCTTGTGCCTTCCATGCTGGCTACAACCGCGGAACCGGCCACTCCGAGCGGCCGTTCAGAAAGAAACAGCTCGGAAGGGTTCTCCACCTCGGTAAGGCCAACCTCACCCATCTCGAAAATACCGATTTCATTGGTTGAGCCAAAGCGGTTCTTCACCGCACGCAGCAACCGGTACGTATGATGACGTTCCCCTTCGAAATAGAGCACACAGTCCACCATATGCTCCAGCATCCGTGGACCGGCAATTGCGCCTTCTTTCGTTACATGTCCTACAAGTACCGTTGCGATTCCACGGATTTTGGCAATCCGCATAAATCTTGTCGTACATTCCCGCACCTGTGTTACACTGCCTGGCGCACTGGTCACTTCAGGCATAAATACGGTCTGGATCGAGTCGATGACCAGAAACTGCGGCTTAATCTGCTCGATTGCTTCTTCAATGCTCTCCATGTTCGTCTCACACAGAACATACAGTTCCGCCGACAACGCCCCGAGGCGGTCAGCCCGAAGCTTGGTCTGGCGTACCGATTCTTCCCCGGAGATATACAGAACACGGAGCCCCTGGGTTGTAAGGGCGTGAGATGTCTGCAGCAGCAGTGTGGACTTCCCGATTCCGGGGTCGCCACCGACCAGTACCAGCGAGCCGGGTACGATACCGCCGCCAAGCACACGGTTAAGCTCTCCGATGCCTGTCAGGATACGCGGCTCTTTGTCACTTTCTATATTTATGATCGATTGCGCCTTTTCTTTACTCTGAAAAATAGGTGCATTCATGCCTTGGGTTTTGACTACGCTTTCCGTTTCTTCCACCATTGAGTTCCATTCCTGGCAGCCCGGGCATTTCCCGAACCATTTCGGTGATTCGTAACCACATTCGGTGCAGAAAAATTTTGTTTTTGGTTTGGCCATGTGCGCTCCTTACGGTCCGAACTTGCTAAAATTGCGGATAATTTTCTCTTAATCAAAGTTTACCATTTCTGCACACTGAACGAAAGGTCACTTAAGATCTACTTTTCGTTTGCGTCCTCCTTAACCTGCCTGATTCAGGGCAGAATTATTAATCATTCCGGACATATAAAAGCTCCCGCCCCTCTATACGGAGGAGCGGGAGCTTTGTTTCATATTGCTGGAAAATTATTCAGTTTCGACTTCCTTCTCCAGGGAGAGCTCGGCCGGCACTTCCACTTTGGTTACCACAAGCTCACCGTTCACCTCATCAATGTTGAGGGAGTCACCTTTCTTGATGTTGCCCTTAAGCAGCTCTTCGGAAAGGCGGTCTTCGATGTGCTTCTGAATCGCCCGGCGGAGCGGGCGGGCACCGAAGGCCGGGTCATAGCCCTCTTTGGCCAGGAACGCCTTGGCGCCGTCGGTAAGCAGGAAGTCTACATCATATTCACGCAGACGCTTGCGCAGCTCCTCGGACATCAGGGTAACGATCTCGGCGATATGCTTCTCATCCAGAGAGTGGAAGACAATAATCTCGTCGATCCGGTTCAGGAACTCAGGGCGGAAGCTCTTCTTCAGCTCTTCCATTACCTTGCCCTTCATATTGCCGTAATCGGCACCGGCATCCTGTACCGCGGTGAAGCCCAGAGTCGAATTCTTACGGATTGCTTGTGCGCCTACGTTAGAGGTCAGGATAATTAAGGTATTGCGGAAATCGACTACACGGCCTTTGGAGTCGGTCAGACGGCCGTCTTCCAGTACCTGCAGCAGAATATTGAATACTTCAGGGTGAGCCTTCTCAATCTCATCCAGCAGGACCACGGAATACGGTTTGCGGCGTACCTTCTCAGTCAGCTGTCCGCCTTCTTCATATCCTACATAGCCTGGAGGCGCCCCGACCAGACGGGATGTAGAATGCTTCTCCATGTACTCCGACATATCGATACGGATTACCGCATTCTCGTCACCGAACATGGCTTCGGCAAGTGCCCGTGCCAGCTCGGTTTTACCAACCCCGGTTGGACCGAGGAAGATGAAGGAGCCCATTGGACGTTTCGGATCCTTCAGACCCGCACGCGCCCGGCGGAGTGCCCGGCTGACAGCCTTAACGGCTTCATCCTGCCCGATTACACGTTCATGCAGCAAAGACTCCATATTCAGCAAACGGTCTGTCTCTTCTTCCTTCAGCTTGCTGACCGGAATTCCGGTCCAGCTGGCAACCACCTGTGCGATATCCTCAGGTGTAACCTGGGAGTCCGTACGGCCCTGCTTCTCTTTCCACTGGTTCTTCGTTGTGTCCAGCTCTTCACGGATCTTCTGCTCGGTATCGCGCAGCGCTGCAGCCTTCTCGAATTCCTGGCTTTGTACAGCGGAATCCTTCTCCTTGCGGATATCATCCAGACGCATTTCGAGTTCCTTCAGATTCGGCGGGATCGTGTAAGAGTTAAGTCTTACCTTGGAGCCTGCTTCATCAATCAGGTCAATCGCTTTGTCCGGCAGGAACCGGTCAGGGATATAGCGGTCAGACAGCTTCACAGCTTCCACAATAGCTTCATCCGTAATCTTCACCCGGTGATGGGCTTCATAACGGTCCCGAAGACCGAATAGGATCTGTACAGCTTCTGCAGGAGAAGGCTGATCCACCGTAATCGGCTGGAAGCGGCGTTCAAGTGCTGCGTCTTTCTCAATGTATTTACGGTATTCGTCAAGCGTTGTGGCACCGATGCACTGCAGTTCACCACGGGCCAGAGCGGGCTTCAGGATATTGGAGGCATCAATTGCACCTTCCGCACCACCGGCTCCGATCAGCGTATGCAGCTCATCGATGAAGAGCACGATATTGCCTGCCTGGCGAATCTCATCCATGATTTTTTTGAGGCGGTCCTCGAACTCACCGCGGTATTTCGTACCGGCAACTACAGAACCCATATCCAGGGTCATTACGCGTTTGTCGCGCAAGGTTTCCGGAATTTCATTGTTGATGATCTTTTGGGCCAGGCCTTCAGCAATTGCTGTCTTACCAACTCCTGGCTCACCGATCAGTACCGGATTATTCTTGGTACGGCGGCTGAGCACCTGAATGACACGTTCAATTTCCTTGCTACGGCCGATAACAGGGTCGAGGTTGCCGTCCTTGGCATAGGCAGTCAAGTCACGGGCCAGACCATCCAGCGTTGGTGTGCTGACATTAACCGGAGCACCGCTATGGCTTGAAGTGGCTTCACTGCTGCCCAGAAGCTGCAGCACCTGCTGGCGGGCTTTATTCAGGCTGATACCGAGATTATTCAGCACGCGGGCAGCTACGCCCTCTCCTTCACGGATGAGTCCGAGCAGGATATGCTCTGTGCCCACGTACGTATGTCCAAGCTTGCGGGCTTCATCCATAGACAGCTCGATAACTTTTTTGGCACGAGGAGTATAAGCGATGTTGGTCGGTTGTTCCTGACCTCTGCCAATCAGCGTTTCCACTTCATCCTGAATCTTCTCAAGACCCAGACCGAGTCCGATCAGTGCCTTGGCGGCAATGCCGTCACCTTCACGAATCAGTCCGAGCAAAATATGTTCTGTCCCAATGTTGTTGTGTCCCAAACGTACGGCTTCTTCCTGCGCCAGCGCCAGCACCTTTTGTGCGCGTTCCGTAAATCTTCCAAACATCATATCTCCTGCACCTCCACGGATAATATATATCTATAATTAATGTTGTGATCCCAGTGTTTCCCGTAGCAGCTTCGCCCGGTACATATCGCGTTCGGTGGACGAAAGCTCGTCGCCGAACAGCTTTTGCAGAAAACCCGGCTGAGTCTTGACATTCAGCTCATTAAGCACTGAAATCGAAGGCCCTTCCAGTATCCCCAAATCTACACCAAGCCTTAGATCGGAGAGCCGCTGTGCTGACTCTTTAAGCTCCATCACAGCCGCGTAGGCTAAAATCCCATATGAACGTTTGATGCGGTCGGTAATCCGCAGGGCGGAATCCACAAGCAAGCGCTCACGTGCGTTCCGCTCATGCTCTATAATCTGGGTGACTACGCTGTGGAGATTCTCAATAATCTCATTCTCGGTCTGACCGAGCGTAATCTGGTTGGAAATCTGAAAGATATTCCCTACTGCTTCGCTGCCTTCACCATAAATTCCTCTAACGGTAAGACCGACCTGATTAACAGCGGATAGAATCCGGTTAATCTGATGGGTCATAACCAATGCCGGCAGATGAACCATTACCGAGGCTCTGAGCCCGGTTCCCACATTGGTGGGACAACTGGTCAGGTATCCTCTGCGGTCATCAAAAGCGTAATTGACAGCAGCCTCAAAGATATCATCGATGGCTGTTGCCCTTACCCAGGCCTCTCTCACCTGCAGACCCGGAAACAGGCATTGAATGCGGAGATGATCCTCCTCGTTGATCATAATGCTGACTGACTCGTCTTCATTAAGAATGACTGCTCCGCCTTTGGAATCATCAGCCAGATTAGGACTGATCAGATGCTTCTCCACCAGTACTTTTTTATCCAGCTCATCGAGCTCATCCAGCCTCAGCAGCTGAAAGTTGCCGAAATCCGCAGAGGCTTCTCCCTGAAATACAGGAGCAAGCTGCTCCAGCACCTCTTCCGACTGCTGCGCAGACGCCAATAGCGGGAAAGGAAGGTGCTCCAGATTACGGGCGATACGCATTCGGCTGCTGATAACAATCTCGGAATGACTCCCGCCGCAGCGCATCCAGTCACTAAGTGCTTGTTCGGTAAACCGGAGACTTGACATGTGGAATCCCCTCCTATATATCAAAGACTTTACTCTTGTGGCATTTCTTTTTCAAGTTTGCGGATTCTGTCCCTCAGCTCGGCTGCAGTTTCAAACTCCTCCTGCATAATGCTCTGCTGTAATTCCTGCTTCAGCTCATCAATTTGGCGTTTACACATGATCTGTGCACCCGCCCGTTTGGGAAGCTTACCCACATGGGCTGTACTTCCGTGTACCCGTCTGAAGAGCGGGTCCAGCGTGCTGTCAAAATATTTGTAGCATGAGCTGCAGCCGAACCGTCCAAGCTTGCTGAACTGTGAGTAGGTCATACCGCAGTTCTCACACTGCAGCCCCTGCACAGTCTGTGCGGCCTCTGACTTGCCCTTGCCTGCGCTCTCCAGATCAAGCAGCCCGGAAAGCAAGCTGTGTATGGAGAATCCTCCGGCAGTACCGGGGATGAGCTCCCCTTTTTCCCGCGCACAGCTTTCACAAATATGAAATTCTGTCTTCTCTCCGTTCACGATCTTCGTGAAATGGAGTGTAGCCGGTTTGACCCCGCATTCCTGGCATAGCATGAGCGGTGTCCCTCCCTCACATTTTGACAATTATTTGCCTAACAAAGAGATTAGCATGGCCTTCATTAGCTTGGCACGAATCTCATCCCGGTACGGCAGATTAACCGTCAGGCATTCCCGGGAAACAGCGGACCGCATAAGACACGCTTCACGCTTGGAGAGAAAACGGGCCTCCTCCAGCTGATAAATCAGTCCTTCGGCGGAATTCTGGTCAATATCATTCCCTATTGTGGAGTTCAGATGTGCATACAGTGCCACATTCTGAGGCAGCTCGAAGCGCTGAATCCGGATATACCCTCCACCGCCGCGTTTGCTCTCCACTACATATCCCTTTTCCAAAGTAAAGCGTGTACTGATGACGTAATTGATCTGCGACGGCACACAGGAGAACTGGTCCGCCAGATCATTGCGCTGAATTTCCACCGTACCTTCGGGACTTTCATGCAAAATATTCTTCAGATATTGTTCAATAATATCGGAGATATTACGCATCACTCATCCTCCAGTGTGTAAGCCTTGGTTAAGCTTGTGCTGTATCAACGTCCGCCGTCCATACATAGCTCTAAAGAATTTAACCCGGGGACTGAAGTGCGAATCGGCTGCAATAGCCTTCGTACTGAGCCTGACCTCCAACTGTTACAATCCTAAGAACACTGCTGTCGAGCTCGCGTTGACTTTGACTTTCTTTGACTTTTTTCATATTATAACATATTCTCACTGAATTCCAAGGGGTTGCTCTTATTTTTTACTTTTTAGCCGCATTGTATTCCGAATAGCTTCACGGATCCCATTGCAAGGGGATATGTATTTTAGGCTCTCCTGCTTCTAATGTAAGCGGAAGAGCCTTCAGGTTTGTCAGAAAAAATCAAATAAAGCCGTTTGCGCCTGCGGGATCAGCTTCTCCAGCCAATCTACAGCTTCATGTGTACCGGATAACTGTCCATACCGGGCCATTTCAACTGGACGTCTGTATCCCATCAACAGTGCGGTAAGTGTACCAATACTGCATATAAGATCAGCGCTTGATCTGTCCCCCTGGATCTGAGTAAATGATACCTCCCCATGTTCAGCTACTGTCCACCGCCACAGGCCGTTATTCCAGGGGGCATGCTCATCTTCAATATAAAGCAGCCGCTCCCGGATACCGCTCAGCGCATGGAAAGACAAATTCTCTATAAAGGCTTGGGCGTTGACAATGCGTGCCATGAAGTACGGATAATTCTCCTGGGCAATCCGCGGGTCGGGAAGCAAATACGGCAGAATGTCATCAGAGGGAACCAGCTTCAATGAAGCTCCGGTGATCATCGAGTCATGGTTGGCCAGAAAAGTCCACAGCCCTTGGCGGGCCTTCTCATTCAGATAGACAAATTCATCGATGACCAGTTCTTTGTTCACTATTTTATACAGCACATACCCTTCCGGTTCACCCTGCTGCGAATAAAATACACACTGGTGTGTATCTTCATCGAGTACTTTTTCCTTCCACCATTCCTCCGTACGCTGCAGTGTGCCGTTGTACCGGGCTGCAAATGAGACATACAGCTGTTGCAATACTTTAATATCAGCCGCCCCGCGCTTCACAGAGCCCTGTATTTCAGCCTTCCGCGGAAATTTATCCACAGGTATGTTGTATTTCTTATATTCACAATAGATCTCCCAGCCGAATTTCCGGTAAAAGGGGATTAAAAACGGGTGCAGAAAAGACAGTGTTTGCCCTGCTTCGTTCATGGTTTGCAGCGCATGGGTCAACAGCTTGGCCACATATCCCTGCCTGCGGTTCTCCGGCCACGAGGCTACGCCCGCAATTCCGCCCATAGATACGGGCTTGCCCTGTATGTATGCCTGAAGTGGAAGAAGTACCAGCTTGGCACTTAAACTTGGTCCTTCGAATACTCCCCATATTTGTTCCGGCTTGAACTTCTCTCTGGCGCGTTCCCTGTCTTCTCCTATCACCTTGTACTGAAAAGCATATTCTGACAAGCCTAAGCCTTCTTCAAAATCATCTGCGTGCAATTGCCTTATTTCCATGCTGCTCACCCCGTTAATGAATTTATAGAGATAGAGTCCAATGGTTGCTCAGATTGAGTATATCAAGCAAATTGTCCAGAAGCTAATGAGGTACAAAAATAGCCCGCGGACAAAAGTTATCCACAGGTTTTGAACAGTAAAACAAAAAACCGGAAAGAGTTTCTTTCGGCAAAAATTAGTTATCCACGATTCATATTTATCTATCCACAAAATTCACTTTTTATCCACAAAAACAGTGGATTACTTAGGTTTTCTCTTGACTCATTCGCCTGAATATGCGTTTTAATCCACATTATCAGGGAAAAGACTTCTTCCTGAAATTGTATCCACATGTGCGTAAGTTTTCAGCAGTTACTGAAATTTATCCACAGCTTTTCCACAACCCTGCACAAACCAAAAAAGCCACTGTCGATTACTCAACAATGGCTTCATGTGCTTGGCAACGTCCTACTCTCCCAGGACCCTTCGGTCCAAGTACCATCGGCGCTGGAGGGCTTAACGGTCGTG
>NZ_JBBOBM010000001.1:4800000-8172481 GCF_038000205.1 Paenibacillus sp. FSL R10-2771 | reverse complement strand
CTCCAAATTGTATTTAGAAAGAGCGATTGCTCATTTTGAAACTGACGATTCATTAAATGAATCTTGTAAAAATTAACGCGTTCCATTTGTTCAGTTTTCAAAGAACTTGCTCCCGGCATTTCAACATTATGTATCTTGCACAGGAATTAGATCATATCATGTTTCTATATTTCATGTCAACTTTTTTTCCTTCGCCGCTTGTTTCAGCGTCGATGTCTCATAAGCACAAGAGATAATATATCATGCCGCCCAGATGTTTGCAAGCCTTTTTTATAAATAAAACCAGGAACGCATAATTACGCTCTATACCGCACAAATTGATTCCCATAATACATCGCTTATGGCTACAATAGGATTTATCTTCATCTTATAGATGCTCTTGCTAATTCCCGTCTCTGAAAGGAGTCCAAATGTCCAACAAGTCAATACCCGCTGCTCCTGCCACCGCTATTGAGGAATCCCGCAATTTGCAGCAGGCAACTATTTACCGGATTTTACTCGCAGTCAGTTTTGTTCATCTGTTCAATGATTCCATCCAGGCGCTTATTCCGGCGATGTTTCCTGTACTGAAGGATAACATGCTGCTCTCTTATGCCCAGATTGGCTGGATTGCGTTCGCGCTTAACCTCACCTCCTCGGTGATTCAGCCCATTATCGGCTTTGCCGCTGACCGCAAACCCCGCCCAATTCTGCTTCCTCTGGGGATGTGCTGCACTTTTGCCGGCGTCTTCTTACTCGCTTTTGCCGGGAACTACGTACTTGTCATCGTATCCGTGATGCTCGTGGGCTTTGGTTCAGCCGCCTTTCATCCGGAAGGCATGCGTGTAGCCCATATGGCCGCCGGTCAACGGAAGGGGCTGTCGCAATCTATTTTTCAGGTGGGCGGCAACGCCGGTCAGTCCTTGGGTCCGCTTCTGATGAAATGGGTATTCATTCCTTTCGGGCAGATGGGGGCTCTCGGGTTCACCGTAATCGCCGCTGCCGGGATCGCCGTCCAGACTTATGTGGCCCGCTGGTACCGGGAAATGCTTGATTCCGGGTATACTTTTCGCAAAAAATCAGTGTCCCGCTCCATTGACCCCGCCCGCAGCAAACGTATTCTGATTACAACGGTCATTCTGGTCTTCATTGTGTTCGTGCGATCCTGGTACGGCGCCTCCATCGGCGGCTATTATGCCTTCTACTTAATGGACAAATACGGAATGACACTTGATGATGCCCAGATCTATATTTTCATGTACCTCGCGACTGGTGCAGTCGGGACGTTCTTCGGGGGTCCGCTCGCCGACCGTTTCGGCCGCCGTAATCTCATCCTGGTCTCGATGATCGGGACGGTGCCGTTTGCGCTGGCTCTGCCTTTTGTGAATCAGTTCTGGGCGGCAGTGCTGCTGATCATCTCCGGGTTCATCCTATTATCCAGTTTCTCCGTAACTGTGATCTACGCGCAGATGCTGTATCCCGGCAATATCGGTACGGTCTCAGGTCTGATTACCGGACTTGCCTTCGGTCTTGGCGGTATAGGATCTGTCGTGATCGGACATTTAATTGATACGATCGGAATTGCGACGGTGTTCGTGGCATGCGGATTTCTCCCCCTGCTTGGTCTGCTTGCACTGCTTCTGCCCGGTGACAGGAGGCTTGAGGAATGGGCGGCTGAGTAAACAAATCTATTCAAAGCTTTGAGAGAACCCTGGAGAATAAAGCAGCCGCCAGCCCGCTTCCGGCAGTTATATAGTTGTCAGGGTCGGAGCGGTCAAAGCCCATCCATACCGCCGCTGTCCATCTAGGGGTATAACCGACGAACCATAAATCCCGGTTGGCCTTGCCGGGGACTCCCGGCAGATCCAGCTGTGTGGTTCCTGTCTTGCCGGCCACTGTAACGTTCATACGCGCCCGTCTGCCCGTTCCTTCACTCACCGCCTGACGGAGCATCCCGGTCATATCCGCTGCGGTGCGCGCCGAAATGACCTGCTGCGGCGCAGAGACATGCGCGTACACCTCCCGGCCCTGCGCATCCCTGATGCTGCGCACCAGATATGCCTTATTAAGAATGCCTCCGTTCGCAAAGACGGTGTAAGCCTGGGCCATCGTAAGCGGAGAGACGCCGCTGTGCAGACCTCCAAGGGCAATAGCCAGATGATTGTCCTCTGCCGCGAGTTTCACCCCCAGCCTGGCGGCAAAGCTGCGGGCATAGCTGACCCCCACCTGCTGCAGCAGCCATACCGCAGGGGCATTGATGGACTGCTGCAGGGCTACCCTCATGCTCACCTGCCCACGATATACTCCGTTCAGATTGGCGGGACTGTAGCTGCCATAGGCTGTTTTGACGTCAGGCAGGAGACTGTCCGGCGTATATTTGCCGCTCTCCAGCGCCGGCCCATAATCTATAATGGGCTTGAGCGCGGAGCCTGGCTGCCGGGAAGGGATTACAGCTCTGTTCAGATCGCCTGTACTCGGGTTTCGCCCGCCTAACAGCGCGGCCACTTCACCAGTCCGCTGGTCGATGATGACCATGGCTGCTTCGGCTCTCTGGTCTTTTCCATCCGGAGGGAACGCATCCTCCTGAGAGAATATGTGTTCCATGGCCCGCTGCGCCCCGATATTCATTCCCGTCACGAGAGTGTACCCGCCTGTGCGCAGCTCCTTTTGGGATAACCCGGTCTGCTGCATCGCTTCCTGAAGTGCCGCATCCATATAGGACGCCCCGACAACCTCAGTCTTAGCCCTAACTGGAGGCTGATAGGTGCTGTTCATTGCCGCCGTCATCTGATCCGTTGTTATCAGCTTGTGCTGCTGCATAATCCTCAGGACAAGATTCCGTCTGCTTGCTGACCGTTCAAGGTTGTCTGCCGGATTGTAAATGGACGGGCCTTTAGGAATAGCTGCCAGCGTCGCGATCTGCCCAATCCCCAGTTGCTTCAGGTCAGATATGCCAAAATAACGCTCCGCTGCAGACTTTACCCCATATTGCCCTTGCCCCATATAAATTTGGTTGAGATACAGCTGCAGAATCTCATCCTTCGATAACCGCCTCTCCAGCGCCAGCGCTATCGAAGCCTCATTCAGCTTGCGCAGCAGATTCTGCCCCCGGTTCAGATACAATCCCCGTGCCAACTGCTGGGTGATGCTGCTTCCGCCTTCGGATACCCCCATCCGTACCGTATTGTTCACCAATGCGCGGGCTATTCCCTGGTAGTCCAGACCCTCATGGCTGTAAAAACGGCGGTCCTCGACAGCAATAAAAGTATCTATGAGCAGCTGCGGCATCTCTCCAAGTCCGGCATTGGTCCGATAGCCTGTTTCAGGCAGCGGTATTCTCCGCAACACAGTTCCGTCTGAGGCCATAATGACGCTCGATTCCGGTAAAATCAGTTTCTCCGGATAACGGTCCAGCATCAGCCCCCCATACTGAAAAATATAGATAAGTCCTGCCAGCATCGGTATGGTTAGGATGACCGCCAGATCAAAACCGGCATAGCAAATACGCAGCAGTTGCTTCCGTCCTGTTCTCATACCTGCCGTATCCATCTCTCCAGAGTCTTCTCCAGTCCCTGCGCCTCGAGCCTGGCAATCTCCAGCTGCTGCAGAACCGCACCCGGTATGCTGCAGCCCGCCTCCCCTGACTCCGCTTCTGCCTGTCCCAGCATGCGGATCAGCGTTCGTGTCCGCAGAATAAGCGCCATGGACTCCTGCGGGTCCGGCGCCGGTATTTGTATGGCGGAGGCCGCCGCCGGCCGCAACCCGGCCTGCTGAATCCGGCGCAGACTGGCGGCCAGCCGGCCGAATTCCCCGCCGGATTGCACCTCAAGGTCCGCAAGCTCACAGGAGCCGCGGGCCGCCAGCTGCTCTGCGGCGCGCAGCAGCGCCGTGGTATCGTTGGCTGCTTTTTGCGAACGGAGCAGGAACAGCCCTGCACATACAGCGGTGAACATCATGACAGCCGCCGGTCTTGCGCCGATATGATTCATTATCCAATGCGTGAAACGGACAAACAGCGCCGCCGAATCAGGCGTATACCGGGAGTAGAGCATAGCAAACAGCCCCCGCATAGCCAGAAGCAGCCCTGCACTAAGCAGGGCGCTACCGCAGAACATGTAGAGGTAAAGTGAGCGTATCGTGTGTATTTTTGACATCAGCCAATTCCTCCTGCCTTCCCGGGTTTCATCCCCATAGCACAAGGATATCGGCTAAATCTTAAGAATTACCGCTGCCACTTCTTAAGAAACGCTGAAGATTGTTAAGAAGTCACCGGAAACCGGGTAATAAAGTCCGTCCGGGAACTGCTGCTGCGGGCCGTGATCTCTCCATGATGCCGTTCCACAACCCCCTTGGCAATCGCCAGCCCCAACCCCGATCCCCCGGTGACCTGCGATCTGGAGCGCTCCGCCCGGTAGAACCGTTCAAAAATATGCGGGAGATCCCCTTCCGCGATCATCTCGCCGAAATTACTGATCCGCACGAGCGCATCGTCTCCTTCACGGCTCAGCCCGATCTCCAGCCGCTTCCCGTCCTTGCCGTACCGGATCGCATTGGCAATCAGATTCTCGTAAGCGCGCACCAGTTCATAAGGAGCCGCTTCAATCCACAGCGATTCGGTATCATCATACAATTCATAAGTCATGCCTGCACGGGCCAGAGCCGGAACGGATTCTTCCGCAAGCTGGCGCATAAAGGCCTTGAGATCGAGCCGTTCCAGCACAAGCGGCAGTCTACTGCTGTTAACCCGTGTGTATTCAAACAGGTCGTCAATCAGTTTGCGCAGCACTAATGCTTTCTGATAGGCAATCCCTACGTAGTAGCGTATCTCCGTCTCTTCCCGGCAGCGGTCCTGCTCAATATACTCCAAGAAGCCAAGCACCGATGTCAGCGGGGTGCGAAGATCATGCGATACGCCGGTAATCAGCTCGTTTTTGGACTCAACAGCCCTGCGCTCTTCCAGCAGCGAACGCTGCAGCCGCTCAGACATAATGTTGATGTTCTCCGCAAGCACCCCCAGCTCGTCCGCCGTACGAACCTCGATCCGGTGCGATTCATCAAGCTTCGTAATCTGCTGGATACCTCTGGTGATCTCTTCGAGGTAGGAGACGATTTTACGCGTGTAGATGAAGAAGAAGATCAGGAAGCTGGCGATCCCGACAGCAGTCATCAGCGGCGCCGAACCGATATGGTTGATAATCCATTTCAGAATACGAGAGTACGGTGCGGAGGGCTCCGCCGGATTCAGATAGATCATGGAATTGACCAGCCGATAGCCACCCAAAAGCAGCACTGCCCCCGACATAATACTCAGTACAAAGGCCCAGATGAACTTCCAGCGGATGGTACTGATATATTTGGTATTCACTACGTTTCACCTCAGCTTTCAGGACGGATGATCCAGCTTGTAGCCAATGCCCCACACGGTCTGCACATAACGGGGCTGCTTGGCGTCCAGCTCGATTTTGTCACGGATATTGCGGACATGCACCATCACGGTGTTGCCCCCATCCAGAAAAGGCTCATTCCACACCTTCAGGTAAATCTGCTCCATACTGAGCACCTGTCCCTGATGCCGCGCCAGCAGTTCCAGGATAGAAAACTCGCGGGGCGTCAGCTTTACCTTGCGGTTGTCCACGCTCACCTCATGCCGAAGCGTATCTATCAGCAAATCTTCAAAGACCAGTTCATGCTCATTCGTTCTGGCAGGAGCGTCCCGATTCAATTTATGGTAACGGCGCAGCTGCGATTTGACCCGCGCCACAAGCTCCAGCGGATTAAACGGCTTGCCTACATAATCGTCGGCACCGATGCTGAGTCCAAGAATTTTGTCCATATCCGCATTCTTGGCGGAGAGCATAATAATCGGCATGTTCCGTTCCTCACGGATCTTCATGCAGGCGGCAATCCCGTCCATGCGGGGCATCATCACATCTAGTATAATGAGATCCACCTCCTCTTTGCCAAGGCACTCCAGCGCCTCCATTCCGTCAAAAGCCTTAAGCAGCCGGTATCCCTCATTACTAAGATAGATATCCAGCAGCTCCACAATCTCCACTTCATCATCCACCAGCAGAATCGTTTCTTGGTTCACGGGTACTTGATCCTTTCCAGAGCTCTTTCCATTAGTCTATAAGATAAAGTTCAGGAAAGGCAACCACTCTGTCCAGCCTGGCTGGGGAACATTATTCAACAGGCTTTTTTTGCGGTACAATTAGTTTAAACTTGAATTATCTATTGTCAGGCTGGAAGCTCCGAAGGAGGTAGGCAATTGAAGAATATACTTACGAAAATCCGCAAAGGGTACGGTAAAAAGCTAGTATCCATTCACATGTGGAATGCCTGGCTGGTCTTGTTCCTCGCGCTCAGCGGCCTGATGCTGGTGGGCGGCTTCTGGAGGGAGATACTGGGGGAAGGCAGAGTTTGGCTGAAATGGGGCCATATTGTGTTTGGACTGGCGCTGCTGATCCCTGTCGTCTATTATCTGCTGCTGGCTGCGAAGCATTGGAAGCGATTGAAGGGCAAAACGGGTCAAAAGGCTAATGTCATCTTCGTGCTCACTCTTCTGATCGGCTGGCTGGTCTCCGGAGTTGTCCTGTGGCAATTCAGACTTGCCGGGCCCAGAGCGGCTAACAGTGCGCTGTTCGTTCATGATCTGCTGACCTGGGTAGGACTCCCGGTGATCATCTACCATTCCGTTACCCGGGTTAAATGGCTGAAGGAGCCTAAGAAGCGCTCTATCATAGCGGAGACGTTACCTGTAGAGAGTAATACTGAACCTACTGTACGGCCACGACCCGCAGCTTCGTCAGAAGCTCAACCTATGTACACACGCCGAGGTTTCATCAAAGTAGCTGTAGGAGCAGGTCTCGCCGTAACGCTCGGCCCAACCTTTGTACGCTGGATCGGCAAATCCCTGCAGCTTCCGGGTACAGCCGATTATGCGGCCTCCAATGCCAATGCCCTGATTCCCGATCCGGTTCCGCTGGCGGAATCAGCCCCTCCCATCGGCGGGGGAGCCGAAGGCAGCTTTCGTGTATACACCGTCACTGACATTCCCGCCTTCGATAACTCCAACTGGTCTTTTACAATCGACGGTCTGGTGGACAAAAAGTTCACCTGGAGCTGGGAAGAATTCGTCAAGCTGCAGCGCGAGGTGCAGGTCAGTGATTTTCACTGTGTAACCGGCTGGTCGGTCTATAAAAACACATGGGAGGGTCTTCCACTCTATAAGCTGCTGGATATGGCCGGTGTGCAGGATGAAACTGTCACGGTCAAGCTCTACTCGGGAGACGGTGTCTACACGGACTCTCTAACGCTGGCTCAAGCGCGGATGGAGGATATCATGGTGGCTGTAATGCATGACGGCAAACCTATCCCTAATCAGCTCGGAGGGCCTGTACGCCTGGTTACTCCGCAAATGTATGCCTACAAGTCAGTTAAATGGCTGAACCGCATCGAATTGATCGCAGGTGATCATGTCGGCTATTGGGAACAGCGCGGGTATGACATTGATGCCTGGCTGCCTAACGCCAAGCGGGTATAACTTCTCCATTCTACTCTAAATATGCTGTAACTTAAGGCTACTCTTAATCTCTCGCTTCCCTTGTTCAGGGACGGGAGATTTTTATTTTATAGAAACAGCCTCATCTTTACATTAAATGTATATTTGAGTAACACTCTCTTAATGAATGCTCTCTAGTATAAGGGAGTAAACCAAAGATTATAGGAGGGTAAATATGAAATCAGCTAAAAAGTATGGAGTGAAGACCGCTTTTGCCGCAACTGCAACCGCTGCGCTGCTCGTCTCAGGTGTAATCACCACAGGATCTTCAAGCAATCAGGCCGACGCGGCAACCTCCAAAACCAAAAATGTAATTCTATTCGTCGGCGACGGCATGGGGACTGCTCAGCGTAATGCCATCCGGTTAGCCACTGTAGGTGAAAAAGGCAACCTTGCTATGGACTCGATGCCATACGTCGGCCTGATTCATACAAGCTCCACGGTTCCGGTAACGGACTCTGCGGCATCCGCAACAGCCTACGCAAGCGGTGTGAAGACTTATAACGGGGCCATCGGCATGGATGCCGACAAGAAATCGGTTGCGACTCTTATGGAATATGCCAAAAAAGCGGGTAAGTCCACCGGAGTGGTGACGACGAGCCAGGTTACTGACGCTACAGGAGCTGCTTTTGGCGCACATGTGGAAGACCGTTCCAAGCAGAGCGATATCGCACTCCAGCTGCTGACCAAGAGCAAGGTAGATGTGCTACTCGGCGGAGGGGAGGATTTCTGGTATCCGGCCGGACAGCCCGGCAAATTCCCGGACGAGCCTGCTGAAGATCCTTCCGAGAAGAGCAAGGGAACCCAGGGGAATCTGGTAGAAAAAGCGAAACAGCTGGGCTACAGCTATGTCTCCACTAAGACTGATCTGCAGAAGGCTAAGGGCAGCAAGCTGCTGGGGCTTTTCGCCAATGAAGAAATGTTCCAGCAGAATGAAGAAGGCAAAGGGGATATCTATAAGCCTGTAGTCTCCCTGGCTGAGATGACGAAGAAAGCGATCGATACGCTGGACGCCAACTCCAAAGGATTCTTCCTGATGGTTGAAGAAGAAGGCACGGACGAGTTCGCCCACAAAAACAACGCCAAAATGACGATCAAATCCGGCCAGGAGCTGGACAAATCCGTTCAGGTGGCTAAAGACTATGCGAAGAAAAACCCTGACACCCTGGTACTTGTACTGGCTGACCATGAAACGGGTGGATTCTCGATTGAAGCGGTGGATGCAGAGGATGAGAGCGGAGATGCTATTTCTCAGGAAGATGGCCCTTTCGCTATTGCCAACTCCAAGCTTAACTTTGTAGTCGACTGGACGACTTCGGGACATACTGCTGTTGATATTCCGGTTACGGCTATGGGCAAGAACGCCCAGCTATTCACTGGCGTCTATGAGAACACTCTTATATTTGATAAGCTTCTGCAGTCGATGGGGCTGAACGCGGCGAAATAATGCAGGCATAGTCTATATTTGAGATAAAAAAAGTCCCGGTGTCGTTCGCTAAGTGCGAGGACCCCGGGATTTTGTGTATGCTTAGCTTTCCAGAAGCCGAATCAGTTCGTCTTCATCTTCAATGACCTGAATGCCGAGTTGCTGCGCTTTGGCCAGCTTACTGCCTGCCTTCTCACCGGCAATGACCAGATCGGTCTTCTTGGAGACACTGCCGGACACCTTAGCTCCGAGAGCCTCCAGACGCTCAGCCGCTTCCTCGCGGGTCATTTTCTGCAGGGAACCGGTCAGGACAACGGTTTTGCCGCTAAAGAAAGTATTGGTACTGACTACACGCGGAGCTTCGGGTGCCTTAGCCTCTACACCCAGCGCCAGCATGCGGTTAATGCTTACAACCACGAACGGGTCGGCAAAATAATTCACGATGCTCTCAGCCACAATCCCGCCGATATCCGGCAGACCGGCCAGCTCCTCCGCCGTAGCGGACATTACAGCGTCCAGACTGCGGTAGTGGTCAGCCAGCATTCGGGTGGTTGCTTTTCCGGTATTCGGGATACCGAGGGCATATAAGAAGGAGGCGAGGTCCCGCCCTTTGCTCTCTTCCAGTGCTTGGAGCAGATTATCCGCCTTCTTCTCCCCGAAACGATCCAGCTTCACGAGCTGCTCGAAGGTCAATTCATAGAGATCGGCCGGCTCACGTACACTAAGCTCTTCATGCAGCTGAGAAGCCGTCTTCTCACTGAATGTCTCAATGTCCATGGCATCTCTAGAGGCAAAATGCGTAATCCGGCTGACAATCTGCGGCTTGCAGTCCAGCTTGTTATTACAGAACAGATGTGCACCGCGCATCTCCAGAGGGAAGCCGCAGGCCGGACAATTCTCAGGGAAAATAATCTCCCCGCCGTCACTCTCTTCGGTCACCTTGCCCAGAATCTCCGGGATTACATCATTGGAGCGGCGGATGAAAACCCGTGTGCCCAGTGCAAACTTCAGATTCTTCCGTTCAATGTCGCCCACGTTGTTAAGTGTGCAATTCTGCACCGTAACACCGGCAAGCTCCACAGCCTCTACGCGCGCCAGCGGAGTTACTTTGCCTGTACGGCCTACGTTCCAGCTGACCGACTCCAGAATCGTCGTGGTTTCTTCCGCCTCGAATTTATAGGCAACCGCCCAGCGGGGAAACTTATCCGTATAGCCCAGCGCTTCGCGGATCCGGAAATCTGTCACCTTGATGACTGCCCCGTCAATCAGATAATCGAGGCCGGAACGGCTCTCTTCGATCTCAGCCAGCTGCTCGGTAACGTCATCGAAATTACTGAAGTAATTGAGATACGGGTTGACCTTGAACCGGTTGCTGCGCAGGAAATCCATCATTTCCTGATGATCGGCAAACTGTACGCCCTCCGAGTACCCCACATTATAAAAGAAGGCATTCAGTCTGCGGTCCGCAGTCATCTTAGGATTCAGGTTGCGCAGCGCACCGGCTGCACCGTTGCGCGCATTCTTGAGCGGCTCCGCCGCACGTGTATTATAGTCAGCCAGTACAGACAGGTTCATGATCCCCTCGCCCTGCACTTCGATCAGGCCTTCCTTGAACGGGATGTTCAAAGGAACGGATTTGATCGTCTTCACCTGGGCAAGGATACCTTCGCCTGTTACGCCGTTGCCCCGTGTTGCTGCCTGGACAAGTACGCCGTCACGGTAGGTCAGGTTCAGCGTTAATCCGTCAAACTTCAGCTCCACCGCATAACACGGGTCAGGCAGAGGATTCTCCGGATTCTTGGTGTTGTGGTCATTCACCAGCTTCAGCACACGGGCGTTCCAGGTGCGCAGCTGTTCAATATTCTGCGCCTTGTCGAGACTCCACAGTGGTGCCAGATGGCGGTGTGGCGTGAAGCCCTTCAGCAGTTCCCCGCCCACCCGCTGGGTTGGAGAATGCGGCAGTACAATTCCGCTCTCCGCTTCCAGCGCCACCAGCTTGTCATAGAGCGCATCATATTCCTTGTCGCTGATCTGCGGCGCATCCATTGTATAGTAATGATAGTTATATTGATTCAGCTCGGCTACGAGCTCTTCCATCGTGAACATAATATCCATCCGGCACATCCCTCCGTCAAATAGGTTTCCTACGGTTAGCGTGATCCAAAAACACAATCGTTAATCGCAGCTTGCTTTATTCAACTTTGGTGATCGGTGCAAAGCCGGCCAGCAGCCGCTTCACGCCCACCGGTGCCGGGAAGGCAATCTGCAGCTCCGTATCGTTGCCGCTGCCCTTCACGGCCACAACGGTGCCTATGCCCCATTTGCCGTGGGAGACCTTGTCGCCCGCCTTGAAGCCGGCGGACGCTGCGGCCCCTGCTCCCGGAGCGCTCTGCGCGCCTCCGGTCGTCACTACGACACGGCCCGCGCCCGGCACCGCGCTCGCCGAGCTGCCGCTGCCGAAGCTGGCGGCCCCGCCGCCTGCCGGCGCGTTCCCGGCAGCAGCGGTGCGGCTGCCGAAGTTCCCGCGGCTGCCTCCGCCTCCGCCGAAGCCGCGGCCGCCATAAGCACCGCCAACCTCCGCGCCTCCGCGCCGGAAGCGGTCCGATTCCTTCACGGTGTCTTCCTTCAGCTCCTCCGGAATCTCCTCCAGGAAGCGGGACGGCGCATTCGCGGTCGTCCGCCCGAACAGCGTGCGCATCCGTGCACAGCTGAGGAACAGCTGCTTCTCCGCACGGGTAATGCCCACATACGCCAACCGGCGTTCTTCTTCCAGTTCGTCATTGTCCTGGAAGGCACGGCTGTGCGGGAACACGCCCTCTTCCATCCCGATGATGAACACGGTCGGGAACTCCAGGCCCTTCGCGCTGTGCATCGTCATCAGCACAACCGCATCGCTGCGCTCTTCTTCGTCATTCACGCTGTCAATGTCGGCGATCAGCGCCAGATCCGTCAGGAAGGAGACCAGCGACTTATCCTCGTTGTTCTTCTCGAATTCCATCGTTACGGACAGGAATTCATCGATATTTTCCAGACGGGAACGGGATTCAAGAGTATTCTCATTCTGCAGCTCCAGTCGGTACTGGGACAGTTCAAGAATCTTCTCTGTCAGCTCGGTCACCGAGAGGAATTCCACCATGCGGTGCAGGGCTTCGATCATATCATAGAACTCCACCAGCGTATTGCGCGTCCGGCCGGCAAAGCCCAGATCATCCACCGTCTGCAGCGCACGGAAGATTGATACTCCCTGGGAAGCTGCTGCTGCCGCCAATTTACCGACAGTCGTATCCCCGAGGCCACGCTTGGGAACATTGATAATCCGCGTCAGGCTGATATCATCATCGGGATTGGAGAGCAGGCGCAGATACGCCAGCAGATCCTTGATTTCTTTGCGGTCGTAGAACTTGATCCCGCCGACGATCTGATAAGGGATATCTGATTTGATCAGAATTTCTTCTATTACACGGGACTGGGCGTTCGTACGGTACAGAATCGCATGGTTCTGGTACGCCTGGCCCTGCTTCACATTCTTGCTGATCTCTCCGGTGACGAAGTATCCTTCATCATGCTCGGAGTCACCGCGGAACACCTTGATCTTGGCGCCTTCATCCGAATCGGTCCACAGCTTCTTCGGCTTGCGTCCGGTATTGAGTGCGATAACACCATTGGCTGCGTTCAGAATATTGGAGGTTGAACGGTAATTCTGCTCCAGCAGAATGGTTTTGGCTTCCGGATAGTCTTCTTCGAAATTAAGGATGTTCGAAATATCCGCCCCGCGCCAGCGGTAGATCGACTGGTCACTGTCCCCGACTACGCAGATCCGGTGATGGCCCTCGGCCAGCATCCGGCAGAGCATATACTGCGCCCGGTTCGTATCCTGATACTCATCGACATGAATATATTTGAACTTCTTCTGGTAGAAATCCAATACCTCAGGAACTTCCTTGAACAATTGGATCGTCTTCATGATGAGGTCATCAAAATCCAGCGAGTTATTGCTTCTCAGCCGTTGCTGGTACTTGGTATACACTTTGGCCACAAGGCCTTCGAAATAATCGCCGATCTTCTGCTCATACTGCGCCGGTGTAATCAGCTCATTCTTGTTCGTACTGATCACAGCCTGAATGGCCTTCGGCTCGAATTTCTTGGTATCAATGTCCAGATCCTTCATACAATTGCGGATAACGGATAACTGGTCCGTCGAATCCAGAATGGAGAAGTTCGAAGTGAAGCCGATTCGCTCAATATCCTTCCGCAGGATCCGCACACACATCGAGTGGAAGGTGGATACCCAAATATCCCGGCCCTCCGTCCCTACCAGCTTGGAGACACGATCCTGCATCTCCCGGGCGGCCTTGTTCGTAAAAGTAATCGCCAGAATCGCCCAAGGCGGTGCCTTGCGGTTCGCAATCAGCCAGGCGATCCGGTGGGTAAGCACACGGGTCTTACCGCTGCCCGCTCCGGCCATGATCAATAAAGGCCCTTCGGTAGCTTCTACAGCCTGACGCTGCGGGGGGTTTAGCCGGCTTACGGCGTCTTGTATGTTAACAAGTTGCATGTGTGACATGCTCCTTTCTGAATATAAGCTTGAAATTTATAAGTTCTCCCGGTCCAGCTGCTGCGTATTTCTCACTGCCTGAACGGTCAGCAGCGCCTGCTCCACATCATAATAAATAATATTGCCGACCACTACTGTATCACATAGAGCAGCTGCCTGCATGGCTTCTTCCTCACCTGTAATACCGCCTCCATAAAAAAGCTGGCTGTGCTCGACCATTGCCCTGACCTCACGCACAGTCTCCATATCTCCGAACCTTCCGCTGTACTCCAGATAAACGACAGGCAGATTCATCAGCTTGTCCGCAATCTGCGCATAAGCCGCTGCCCCGTCTGCGCTAAGCGAGTGGTCTGCCCCTGTAAGCCGCGCTACGGATGAATCGCCATTGAGCACAATATAGCCCTCTGTCAGCAGCAATTCCCATGGAATCAGACTGCCGAACCGTTCAATTGCCCGGCGGTGATGGCCAAGAATCCATGAAGTATCGGCAGTGTTGAGCACCATGGGAATCATATACAGATCAAATCCGGGCACAGCGGCTTCGAGATCCGACACCTCCAGGGCACAAGGCAGATCATACTGCCGGATTCTCGAGAGAAGACTCACCGTATTCTCATAAGTCACGCCAGTGGAGCCGCCTACCAGTATCGCATCGGTTCCCGAGAGACAGACAGCCGCAAGTTCCCTGTCAGCAAGCTCCCGGTCCGGGTCCAGCTTGAACACATGCCGCCACGGCTTGATCATTTGTCGCATTCCATTCATTATCGTCCATCCTCAATGTTCATCTAAGTAAATACTCTATTTCCCAGTATTTCAAAACAACAAATATACTCCTGCACATGCAAAAGCCGTATCTCTAGTCTAAGTCAGTACGAAGGCGGGTGTCAATTTAAAGCGAACAAAAATGCGAACATTTTTTCGCATTTTTAGAGTATAAGCTTTTTGATGTACAGAAGCCTGCACGTTCAACTACTAGCGGACACCCTTGACCCTGCTTAAGTCGTCCTCAGAGACAAAATCGGTATAGAATCCGTCCACTCCCATCCGGGACAGCTCCGAAATTTCCTTCTCGTCATTCACTGTATGCACATAGACTCTTGCCCCGGCATTCTTCAGCTTCCGCACGAAACTCTTGGTAGCTCTTACCGTCGGCATGGTGATATCCACTCCGGTTTGACTGGCGAAATCAATGACCACTTCATCACTATCCTGCGTCTGATATAGCGTAAAGATCACTTCAGGAAAAGCGTACACCCGGTTCACCACATCCAGCATATCCCGGCTGTAAATCTGCGGAACAATCCGCTGCAGCAGGGCAGGGTCCCTCTTCTCGGCCGCTTCCACAATCAGCTGAAATTGTTTCGTTACAAGTTCCGGTTCGAGCTCTTTCGTGTCCGTTACAATGTAGGCATCCGGGTAGATCACCATCAAGTCCATGATCTTATCAATATCCAGCGGGGAGTAGAGTTCAAGAATCGGGCTGCTCATGACATCCGCATAGTTGAGTACGATCCCTTGCTTCGCGGCAGGAAGAACACCCTGCTGGCCCAGAAGCTTGCTCATATTAGCGGTCCATTCATGGCGGGCCACCAGCTTGTCATCACTTGTCAGCAGCAGGTCTGCCTCAAAAACCCGGGTTCCCTGCTCATAGTTAGCGATAAAAGCATCCAGCGTATTCGTATACGTATAGTTATGAATCCCTCCCATAGCATGAGCTACAACTCTATGGGCTGCAAAGCCGGTAGCCGGCTGTTTCTCTTTTCCCCCAAGTGTGAGTACAAGCAGGAGTACAATAGCTCCGATCATAATGACGGAGGCGATAATCTTTTTTCTATCCATGATGGCAGGTTCCTTTGCAAGTGTTAGAGTAGTTGGCCTGAAAACAAGAAGAAACGGCTGTGTCGTCCTCAGGGGGGGCAGCAACCGTTTCTATGGAATGATATAGTATGAGACCGGTCCATTAATAAGCGTTCTTGAAGCCGTTGCGGATGGTTTTGGCGATGATCCGGATGTCGAACAGTAGTGACCAGTTTTCGATATAGAAAATGTCGTGTTTGATCCGGTCCTCAATCGACGTGTCCCCGCGCAGACCGTTGCTCTGAGCCCAGCCGGTAATCCCCGGACGCACATGGTGCTTCACCATATACTTCGGAATCTCACCGCGGAACTGCTCTACAAAGTACGGGCGCTCCGGACGCGGACCGACCACACTCATCTGGCCAAACAGCACATTGAAAAATTGCGGCAGCTCATCCAGACTGGTCCGGCGGATAAATGTCCCAAAACGTGTGCGGCGCGGATCTTCACGCGTACTCCAGCCCGTATCCACTTCACCGTCTGTCTGCATCTTCATCGAACGGAACTTGTACATCATGAAGTTACGGCGGTTAAGTCCTACACGCTCCTGCTTGAAAATAATAGGTCCGGGCGAGGTTAGGCGCACACCCAGCGCTACAATCAGCATTACAGGAGACAGCATAATAATGGCGAACAGGGAAAACACCAGATCAAACGCCCGCTTCGCCATTTTGTTGCCGGCCATATCCAGCGGAATGTCGCGTACGTTAATCATCGGCATCCCGGCGAAGTTATCGAAGTAAGGACGGGCTGGCAGGTAGTCGAAGAAGTCAGGGATAATCAGTGTCCGTACACCCGCCTTCTCGCAGGTAGCGATAATGGTCGGATATTTCGAATGGGCATCCAGCGGAAGCGCCAGAATGACCTCATCGACCGGCAGCATCTCCAGCATGCCTTCCAGCTGATCCACGGTGCCGAGAATCGGCTTATACCGTTGTTCCTCAAGACCATCCCATTCATGAAAATCATCCAGGAAGCCGATGGCCTCGTACCCCAGCTCAGGATACTGCTCCAGATTATTGTAGAATCTCTTACCCAGCGTACCTGCGCCGAGAATCAGTACAAACTGGCGGTTGAAGCCTTTTTCACGCAGCGATTTCAGCATCTTCTTCAGCACATAACGGTACAGCATAATGGAAAGAATATTGAAGCCCATATATATAGCGAGATATTGACGGGAGACGTCAATCTCCTTCAGGAAGAACATCAGGCCGAGCAGAATGAAGATACCCATGGCGTGAACCTGAAAGATTTTGATGAATTCGTCAATGAACCGTTTCTTGCGCTTCGGCAAATACAATTGAAGCACAATTCCGATCAGAATAGCGATGGCTCCGTAGATAATACTCCAGTAAGCATAAGACTCTACAGGAAGAGTCCTGTAGGATTCCAGCAAACCGCTTTTGAACTTCAGCCACCAGGCAGCCAGAAAGGCCACTTGAATGACCAGGAAATCGGCAACCATATATAACTGTGTTAGAAACTTTTGATTACGGCGGATCATAATCTCACCTCAGTATTCGATTCATTGCGTAAACCGGCTTCCCCGGAGACTGTCAGACTCTGTGCTGGTGTTGGAACCTTGCGTGGAGCAATCAGCGCATTGCGCAGCAGCGAAAGCGTGAACTTGACGCCGACTCCCGCATATACCGCTCCGTTTATCATACTGTTGTACCGCCTGCTATAATGCTTCTTATGGAATAAAATCATCGCCCGGTGAAATTCGTACACGATCTTAAACGGTCTGCGGCGCGCACTGCCACCTTTGAGATGCACGATCGATGTCTGCGGATAGTAATAAATCCCCCAGCCGGCCGCTTTGATCCGGTAACACCAGTCCAGATCCTCTCCATACATAAAAAACGTCTCATCCAGTCCGCCCACCTGCTCGATGGTCTCCCGCCGCAGCAGCATGAACGCTCCCACCAGACAATCTACCGGGTAGGAGTCGTCGGGGTCCAGATAACCCAGCTGATAGCCGTTGAACCTTGGACGGTCCGGAAACAGCTTACTGAAGCCAAAAGCATAATAGAAGGAAGCGGATGGCGTCGGGAATCCTCTTTTGCAGGCCTTATCCAGCGAACCATCCGGCAAAATCACCTTACAGCCAGAAGCCCCCAGATCCGGACGGGTGTCCATAAAAGCAACCATTGTCTCCAGCGTATCCTTACGCACCACCGTATCGGAATTGAGCAGCAGCACATAGCGCCCGGAGGCCGCTTCCATCCCCTGATTATTACCCTTGGCAAACCCTACATTCTCCGAATTGGCAATCAGCAGCACATCCGGGAATTCCTTGCTTATCGTCTCTACCGAGTGATCATGGGAGTTATTATCTATTAAAATAATTTCATAGGAGTAGCGGGTCTCGGAATCATATACCGACCTCAGACAGTCCATCGTCAGGCGGCATGTGTTGTAATTTAGAATGATTATACTAACATCTACATTCACTGCTATACTCTCCTGACAAATATAGTAATCTATCGACAATTATTATAACACAAAAACCTCCTTGATAGGCGCAGCCTGTTCAGGGAGGTTTTTACAAGCGTGAGGATAATGTGGGAGGAACAGTGCTATAAGATTGAACTTGTATTTTATCTATTATCGGATTGCCGTGACTCCAAAGAATGTTTGGCCCTCCGGCCGCTGTTGTCTGCAGATTTCTTGATTTTTAACGCTGTTCGCGGTGGAAATCCGCAGACAAAGGCGGACGCTATCGCTCCTACAGTTCCAAAATTCTCCTCCGCCACTTTTCCCTGTCCATTTATTTTTAAGTTCAATCTAAATAGCTGATGAAAATCCGGGGAATAGAAGAATCTTTTTCACAATCGGTTGAGTTCTCTCTCGTTTCGCTTCATAATCCCTGACGCTTAGCCTTCTCCTGAATATAACGGCGCTTGCGTTTCAGAGCTGTCCACTGCGAGAAGAAAGATGGCCAGGCTCCCAATAACTTAGGTTCCTTCAATAACGAGTAGCCATGTGCGGCGATCTCATACGGCAGAGAATATAGTAGGGTAAGCAGCATCCTGCGGGAGGACTCGTTCTTATAGATCATTTTATAGCGGTTGATATAAGAAATCCGCTTGATGAACATCGCCTTGCCGCTCCGCCCGGATGTCTTCCAGCCCCGTTCGTGGTAACCTATCGCTTCCGCATCATAGTAGGCCTGCCACCCAAACAACCCGGCGCGCCAGGCTACATCCACATCTTCCTTATAGGCAAAAAAGTCCGCATCAAAAAACTCACCTTCGATACAAATATCCTCAATCATCCGCCGGGAGTACATCGCTGCTGCACCGGATACGCCGAATACCACACCAGACTCGTTCCACAGATCAGCGGACTCTCCCGCTCCACGGTCAAACGCCCGGCGTGCTCTATTCATCCGCAGTCCCGTGCTGTCCACAAGCGAGTGATCCGCCTTCAGCAGCAGTTTACCTGTGGCACTGCCGATCCGGGGATTGGCTTCAAAGCAGGCGACTAGTCTGGATATATAATCCGGAGCCAACGTGAGATCGGGATTCAGTACCAGTACATAGTCTGTATTAGTGCCGGCGATAGCCTGGTTGTGTGCGGGGGCAAAGCCGGTGTTGTGTTCATTTTCAAGAAGGACAAGTGCAGATGTCCGGGTACTGCTACCTGCGGAGCTGGGTGCTTGAAAGTCCGCTGAGATTACTTTAGTTGAGTTAGAATGTAGCTGGTGATAGAAAGCTCTGACCTTATCCGCCGAACCATCTGTTGAAGCGTTGTCCACTATGACAATTTTTTTGACCGGATAATCCTGAGCTAATACAGCCGACAAGCATTCAATGATGTCATCCGCGCTGTTATAGGTAACGATATGTATACTGACTGTTTTAGGGTTCATAGGTGACCTCGAATTTCTGGTTCTTTATTGGGAAATCTATATCTATTATAGCGAAAAGAAGGTTGACAGGCTATGTTAAGCACATTAGAAGGTAATGTTAGTTAAATAGTTATTGTGGTTCAACCCTATTGCTATATTGTCACAGACAGCAAAAAACTCCTTACCGCATAAGCGATCAGGAGTTTCATTAGTTGCTATATAAGACTCACTTTTAATTTGAACTTGAAGCTTAGTCGTCACTGCGGTGAACATTTGGACTTCCGGCCGCTGTTGTCCCATATTTCTTGATCCGCTATTCGCGGTAGAAATCCGGTGACAAAGGCGGTCGCTACCGCTCCTACAGTTCCAAATTTGTCCTCCGCTTCTTTCGCTTTTTGTTTATTTTTTAATGCGGCTTATATAGTTAGTTATTTATGCAAATCCCGCGCCAATGGTTACTTCAGCTCCAGCAAAAAGTCTCTCAGACCTTCCCGCCATGGGCGGATGTCCTGGAACCCGTTGGTACGGATGGCCAGATGCTCCATCACCGAGTTGCGCGGACGCGGCGCTGGACGTGGAAACTGTTCGGTAGCACACGGCTCAAGCTTCGCTGTGAACTTCAGCCCCAGAATATCTTCTGCTTCCGCAAAGATGGCCTGGGTGAATTCATACCATGTACAAGACTCTGTGTTCGAGGCATGGTACACTCCATACTTTTCAGTCTGGATAAGCTCAAGCAAGAATCTTGCCAGGTCCACCGTATAGGTAGGCGAGCCCTTCTGGTCATCTACAACCTGCAGCAACGGCTTTTCCTGCCCCAGCTTCAGCATGGTTTTCACAAAGTTATTGCCGTATTTGCCATAAACCCAAGAGGTACGTACGATAAAGAATTTAGACGATAAAGACTGGACCAGGATCTCTCCAGCCCGTTTAGACTTACCGTAGATACTCTTAGGATCTGTATTATCATATTCATGGTAAGGCTGAACCCCCATGCCATCGAACACATAATCCGTGCTGATATAGACCAGCTTGGCGCCCGCCTTTTCTGCAGCAAGAGCCACATTCCGGCTTCCGGTAGCATTAATCAGGTACGCTGCGTCAACATCGGTCTCTGCCGCATCAACCGCGGTATGGGCCGCACAATGAATAACAGCATCAGGAGCAAAAGCACCGATAACCTCCTGGCACTGGTCCAGATCAGTAATATCCATCTCCTGACGGTCACAGCCCAGAACCTCATAATCCTGACCTTGAAGCAAGAGCATAAGATCTTGCCCCAGCTGTCCTCCCGAACCTGTAACGAACACTTTCATTTTCGCCATTACAGTGAATCCCCAAGACGGCTGCCGTACTGGAGTGCGGCATACTTCTGGTATTCTCCGGACTGAATGCGGGTCCACCATTCTTTGTTATTCAGATACCACTGAATGGTTTCCTTAATGCCCGTTTCGAACGTATGCTTTGGCTTCCACCCCAGCTCGTTCGTGATCTTGGTCGGATCTATACCGTAACGGCGGTCATGTCCAGGACGGTCCTGAACATAAGAAATCAGCGAATCCGGTTTGCCCAGCTCCTGTAACACGGTATTCACGATATGCACATTCGTCCGCTCATTATTGCCACCGATGTTGTACACTTCACCATTCACACCTTCATGAATTACCAGATCGATTGCGCTGCAGTGATCCTCAACATACAGCCAGTCACGGATATTCATTCCGTCACCATATACAGGCAGCGCCTGATCAGCCAGTGCACGGGAGATCATCAGCGGAATCAGCTTCTCCGGGAACTGATACGGGCCGTAGTTATTGGAGCAACGGGTAATATTAACCGGCAATCCGAATGTTTCGTGATAAGCTCGAACCAGCAAATCCCCGCCCGCTTTGCTCGCGGAATAAGGACTGTTCGGTGTCAGCGGTGTTTCTTCAGTGAACAGACCCGTAGCGCCAAGCGATCCATAGACTTCATCCGTGGACACTTGCACGAATTTGGTTACACTGTATTTCTTAGCTGCATCCAGCAGTACTTGAGTACCCAGCACATTCGTCTTCACAAACACTTCCGGCTCCAGAATACTCCGGTCCACGTGCGACTCTGCGGCAAAGTTAACCACGACATCCACACCGTCACCGATCAGCGCATCCATCGCCGCTACATCGGTAATGTCCGCTTTGACAAATGTATAGTTCGGATGATTCTCGATTGATTTCAAGTTCTCAAGATTCCCTGCGTAAGTCAACGCATCCACGTTGACGATCTGGTAATCAGGATGTTGCTGCAGCATATAAATTACGAAGTTGCTGCCGATGAAGCCGGCTCCGCCGGTAACAAGCAGTTTCATTACAAAAAACCACCTTTTGTTTTTGAGTATACCAATATGGTCGTATTAATCTTATTCTATGCTATTGGTAAGCGAAATGTAATCGAGCAGATAAAACTACAGATGACCACTTTACGCTTTTCTTGAAACAATAATGAATTTGGAAAGAACAAATGTTATCGGAATAGAAATAAAAGTAACGATGATGGGTACAATTTGTGATGAGACACCCAATTTTTCAACGAAAAGAAAAACAAAAAGAAGGTTAATAAAATACTGAACTAAATAAACTATGGGAAATTTTAAAAACTTTATGAAAGATACACTCTCTTTAAATACAAACTTAGTACTTAAATAATAGGAGAAAAATATACCTATTATGTAAGAGATAGTATACGATGTTTTATACTCTATAAATAAGAGCAAAACCAAATATAGTGCATAGGTAACTGCAGTGTTAAGTATCCCACTAATAACAAATCGGAAGAATGGTTTATTTATAAATTTCATCAATAATATATGAAGGTCTTCTTCTACTTTCATCTAGTATCCTCCACATGTACTCCCCAATGATTCCTAGCATAATCATAATAATTCCAAGTAAGAACGTAATTAAAGCTATTATTGTCGTCCAACCCTGTAATTCAATAAATCCGAATAATGTTCCAGCCACTACAAATATACCATAAAAAAAACTTAGAAGAGCAGTGATAAATCCAATAATTGACATAAAACGAATAGGCGTGTACGAAAAGCTTACAAATGAATCCACAAACAATTTAATTTTTTTTGAGAGTGTCCATCTAGACTTACCTAATTTCCTCTGTTCACGCACATATGGTACAAGTTCTTGATCATACCCAAGCCAATAAATAAGACTCATTACATTGGTGTTTTTCTCTTTTATGTGGGTAATTTCTTGTACTACTTGCCGGTCAATCAATACAAAATCAAAACCACCCTTGGGGTATCCTTTTAGAGCAAGCTTTTCAAGCAGAAAATAATATCCGTTAGAGAACGCCTTCTGAGATAGTGATTCTTCACGATCAGAACGGGTAGCAAGCACAATTTTCTTTCCATTTTTCCATTTCTCTATCATTTGAACGAATAATTCCGGAGGGTCCTGCAAATCAGCAGAAATAATTCCAACGCAGTCACCAGTAGCTTCTAATAACCCTGCCTGGATAGCTGACATTGATCCGAAATTTCTACTTAACTTTATTACCTTTATTCTTTCATCTTTCTGCCTTTCCTCAAGAAGAACAGATAAAGAAGAATCTCCTGAGCCATCATCTACAAAAACAAACTCTAATTCGTAATTAGGTAACAGCTTTTGTAACTCCTTAAGTCTAGGAATTGTATGAGGAAGATTGAGTTCATTAAAATATACAGGAATTACAATAGAAAACTTAAATTGCTTCATAACGATTAATTACCTCCGCAACATATCGAGCATCTTCTAAATCAAAAACCGGGCTGATAGGCAGACTTACTATTTCGTTATGAATTTGTTCGGAAATTGGATAGTTTAGATGTCCCCATTCTTTGTATGCAGCCTGTTTATGAGGAGGGATAGGATAGTGAATCAAAGTTTGAATACCATTTTCATTCATATAATTCATGAAATGTTCCCTGTTTCCAGTTCTTATAGGGTACACATGCCATACATGAGACTCAGGTTCTCCTAGAACGAGAGGAAGCGTTAGATTAGGATTTATAATGGATGAGGAGTAGTATTCCGCAATGTCTCTTCTGTGTGCATTATCTTGATCAAGCCACTTCAGTTTCTCTAACAATATCGGAGCTTGCAATTCGTCAAGTCGGCTGTTATAACCTTTAAACAAATTTTCATATTTCTTTTTTGATCCATAATTCCTCAAAGCGTGTAATTTACCATATAGTTCCTTATCACTTGTTGTAATTGCACCACCGTCTCCTAGTGCACCAAGATTTTTCCCTGGATAAAAGCTGAATCCCGCAGCGTCGCCAATACTCCCAACTCTTTTACCTTTATATAAAGCTCCATGTGCTTGGGCACAATCTTCAATTACTTTAAGATCATATCTTTTTGCAATCTCCATAATAGGATCCATATCGCAAGCTTGTCCATATAAATGAACAACTAGTATTGCTTTAGTTCGAGGTGTAATCTTTTCTTCAATTAAAGCTGGATCAATATTATAAGTATTTAGATCTGGTTCAACCAGTATCGGTGTTGCTCCATTTGCCGAAACACTTAGAATTGAGGCAATATAAGTATTGGAAGGAACAATGACTTCATCATGTTCCCCAATTCCATAAGCGTGTATAATCAACTCAAGTGCATCAAGGCAATTCGCTACACCTAGACAATATTCTGTTCCACAGTATTCTGCATACTTCTGTTCAAAACCCTTTACTTCTTCTCCTAAAATATACCATCCCGAATGTAGTACTTTTTCGACTGATTCCATTATTTCTTTTTCATGTCGTAAGTTGATTTTTTTTAAATCAAGGAAGGAAATCATCTATTTCACCTTTTTCATATATAGTTTACATCTTTCGTATTAAATTAAATTTGTATCTCCAGAAAACCTGTATTATTAATTGCATATTCATGGCCACACTCAAGGCATTTAAAATTTTCGTCTATTTTTTCTCCGCAGTTACATATATATCCTTTGAACTTAGCTGGATTCCCATACCATAATGTGTTATTAGGAATATCAGTAGTCACCACAGATCCAGCGCCAATCATAGCATACTTTCCTATGGTGTTCCCTGCTATAATTGTAGAATTTGCCCCTATCGAACAGTAGTCATCTAATAAAGTCTTAAGAAACTCGCTTGGATATTGTTTAGATCTTGGTCTTATGTCGTTAGTAAAAGTTACATTAGGTCCAATAAATACATTATTACCAATTCTAGCTCCGTCCCATATATAGACACCTGACTTAATCGTGACATTATCTCCGATAGTTACATCATTCTCAATAAATGTATGATCATTTATATTGCAATTCCTTCCAATTTCAACATCAGGTAAGATATGTGCAAAGGCCCATATCCGAGTATCTGCACCAATCTTCTTACTTTCTACTATAGCATGTGAGTGAGCAAAAAATGAGCTCATGACCCGTATACCTCCTGAAATCTAGAATAATCACGTATATAATCTGCAGAATCATACATATGAGATGCAATAACCAAAAGAACGCAGTCTGGTGAAAAGTCATACATTTCATGCCAATCATTCGGTTCAAGGATTAGAATTGTATTCGGTGATTCCAGTAGTATCTCTTCAGTCCTTCTAATATTATCTAAATGCACTTTGCAACTTCCTGAAACACAAATTAATGCCTGTCGGGTTTTATAATGGGCGTGGAACCCCCTACGAACCCCTGATATAGTGCCATAAATATAAAATACCCGTTTGAACTCAAATGGGATGTATTTATTCTCTTCAAGTACTGTCAGTTGACCTCTTTCGTCACCCAGCGACTCTATTTTAACTAATTTACTTGTAAATGTCTGCACCTTCATCCCCCTCGTTTCATTAAAAATTCAAGCCAGTTAATTCTTCCAGTCTGATAGTCAATCAAAAAGGATATATATAAAGCTAAAGCCATAAAGATAAGACAAATCAAAACATATTGGATACATCTTTTATAGTTGAAAGAATTGGTGCCACTTCTTATATTATTGTAAGCATTTTTAGCTCCCCACCCTACGAATGGCAATAACAACATAAAGAGTGGGTAACCGAATCTTGATTCTATAATAGTGGTCCCAATAAATGCCCAATAAAAAAGAAAAGAACCTATAAAAGATATTATAAAGTAAATTTGTTGTTTGTTAGGCTGTTTGTTTCTAAATATTGTGTACAACCCATAGAATGCTGTAATCCAGTACATATAAAGAAACAATGAAGAAATCACTCTACTGGGTGGATAGTAATCAGTTATATATGTATCAACATATCCCCAATCCAATACTCCAAATAAATGTGAAGAATATACTATTAAGAAACCCGGGAAATCTTTGTAGATTAAATCATACATTCCCTTAACTGACTCATTGACAGGATGGGGGGAAACAAAAAACATACCTGGTTCTTCATTGTTAATGATAACCGTTCCATATTTCAAATTTTTCGTTGCCAAATTGCTTTGAAACTCATACAAATTCGTATTCACTAAGGGAGTCCAGTTATCAAACTGTTTCACATTGTTATATAACTGCGGGAAAAATATTATTAGTGAAATAATAGAGATCAAACAAGCTTTTAAGATTGAAACATCCTTTAAGATTAATGTCCGAATTATTAGCAAAACAATAATAATTGGAACTAAGATCAAAGAAGCGGGTCTTATCATGACTGCAATATACGCTAAAGCTATAACCCAAAAATATGTCAATAGTTTGTTGAAATCCCCAAATACCAATTTAATTAAGGAGAGGACAATGCAGCAGGAGGCTAACACATCGGTAAGTAATAATGTGGTAGATTGAATAAGATATGGGTTAAGTAACCCAAAGCCTAAGATGAGATAATATCCCACCTTACTATCAATTAAAAGATGAGTTTTTTCAGCAATTGTAAGGATTGTATATGTGTATACTACAAATTGCAAAACACTCATTATTGTCTTAATAACTTCCATATTCCCATTGGTAAATATACTAACACAAGATATTATTAAGGGGTAAAAGTAAGTTCTAAGCGGTTCATTTATGTTAAGCAACCCTAAATTCAATATATTTCTGCTAACATTTATATATCCACTCTCGTCATAATAACTAACGAAGTAGTTCTGTCTCAAATAATAAATAAATATCAAGAGTGATAAAACAAGAAAATAATACTTACCTTTTTTATCTTTAAGACGAATGCTTAGCATTTTTTTCCTCCATTATATAAAATCGTTTAACAGCCCTTATCAAGTACACACATCAGTTCAACTTTACGATAAACAGATTATCCACATACTTAATAGAACTCGCACTAGGCCAAGGTTCCATATTCTCTAAAATAGAATTTGCTTTTTCAATGTCTTTATCATTTGGCGTTTGAAAATTATACCCAGAAATTTCATTGAATAGGAATACTTTTGCAAATTGACGGATTGCTGGTGTATTATAGTCTCCAAAGTTTGTTCTTGATAACCCCCCTGTTTCTGGTGAACCCACAATAACAAGCTTGGAATTAGGAGAAAAATCATTGTTTGTTTCCATTCTGGATACAATCCTAGTAACGAGACTATGCTCAAGATTATTTAATCTATGTTGATCCATAGAACTCCGGCCGATACGCCCCATATTACCAAACAACACTATTATTGCAATGATAGTAATCATTATTTTCTTTCTTGATGATTTCACATCCAATGCAGTTAGTAAATAATAAGAAAACAGAACTAAAAGACTTTGATATAGCCCAAAAGCTGTAAGAGATCTTGAGGAGATTTCTACCGGTCGTAGTATGGAAAATCCAAATGATAAACATAACCCCAGTGTAACTATCAACATGAAACTTAAAAGAACATTTCGCAACTTACGGCCAGAAACTAGATTTGAAACCCCTTTTCTAAGGTAATAAGTTATGAGAGTCCCCAAAGAAAACAACCATATCAAGGAATTAATGATTTTGGAATTAAATGGGTTATCCTGGAAAGTATACATTCGAATATTACTGTATAACAGATCCCAATACTCTTTAGTTTTTATATTGTTCAAAAACTCACTTATGTCGCCGCCTGAATACTTCAATGTTGGCGGCCAAAAATAGAAACACACTTTCAATATTACGGTATATAGCACAAAGGATAAAATATATATCAAGAAAGGAATTGCACGCTTATAATGCTCTCTCTTTTTTATTGTTACATCTTCAAGCAAATCAGTTGGAACAATTAATCTATATATTAAAATGATGCTTACAATCGGGAAAAAAATCTGGTATACAGTAAGTGAACATAAATATCCAACGAGTGACAGTAAAAGGAAATGCACCTTGCGTTCTCTAACATATATTTCCCCAAAAACTACTCCCATACAAAGAGCTAAGACTGCAAATGCGCTGTAAGCTGTAACAATGCTGTAACTGAAAATTTCGGATAAGAAAGGATTAGTGGTAAATATCAATATAAACCCCAATGAAACATTAAAGGAACGAATTTTCAGTAATTTCGTAAAATACAAACCTATTAAGCACATAGCGCCAATAAATAGTAGAGGGCCAAGCGGCTTTGTTAGAGGTTGAATATTCAAAAAATAAAAAAATTGTGCCAGTATTGCTTCTGAGAACCTTCCTGTTGAATAAAAATTATACCCTAGGGTATTGAGGTTAATATCATAAATTTGGTTTAAATAATAATCATCAATTGAATACAAAAGATTTGAAATATAAGGAAAATAACACATGGATGTTATTAAGAAACTAAATCCTAGAAGTTTTATATGGTTGGTGTCATTAAAATATATTAACTCCTTCCACAAGTTAAGATTGTCCAATCCCCTTCCACCATCTTTATGATGTTTACTTTTATTATCTTCATCAATAAAATAAGATTTACAAACTGCTAAACAATATAAAACAACTACAAGAGTAAAAACAGTCCAAAACAACAACGTGTTTTTTGATAGATCCACCTGTATTTTGGGAATAACAACAGATATCCCTTTAGAATTCGTTAAATCCAGTCGTAAAGACTTGATTTTGAGATTGTCTTTGAAATCCACAATATTACTACCATTTTTTAAAGTAGTGTCGATATATTTGTCAGCAGTATAATTATTATCCACACTAGCATAATAGATTTGGGCAGAAGTACGATCAACACTTAAACCCGAAACCTCAATATTAATCTTTTTTATGTACAATGCCTTCTCAAACTCCAAGTTAATCCAAGGATCCTCAGTGTTAGATGTGATAACATCTCCGTTTCGATTAAAATCCTTCAATGATGAATATAATTGTTTTGTTGTTATTTCAAAGTTTGTATTTAACGCAGGAGACTCGAAAGTAACTCGTCCAAAAACAACTAAAGATACACTTAAATAAATTACTAATATCCCCAAAATCAAATAACTCCATAATTTAACATTCCGAAAATCCTTTTTAAGCATTTTTATTTCTCCCTTTAGTGAAAAGTCAATAATTTCAAACTTTACATTTACTATTAGTATTCCGCAAAATTTTATAATTACAGTCAAACCGATTACAATTATAACATGACCTATACAAGAAGTTTATCTATATATTCACACTCTAAATGATAAGCATCTCGCCAATTACTTCACATTAAATTTGCTACTATTATAAAACCTTGATGGACGAGGATCGTGAATCCCCATGATCTTATTCCCTAAAATGAGGTGGTACTAATCGGCGTGAGGTAACAATGAGCACTATTTTCTTCATATACATATATTCACAAATTATAATCACTAAATATATCCTGTAAATATAAGATACTTAAGCAAAATATTCCCATACAAAGATTGCCTATACAATTTACTCTCTCGCAAATATTTTATTCTAGAGATGTAAGATGGTCTAGGAGTAATAAAGAGTTTCAATTGATTCTTTTTTTCCTCACTAAGATATTCGCCATAGCAATCCATAAACTCTAAAGCTTGATTATAAAGAATCTTCTTTCCTTTATTTTTTGAATAACTGCTTAATTTTCGCCGAACAACCGCTTTCCAATCCTTATCACCACCGATTACATTCCCCTGGTGTTGCCGATATAGCACCGCAGGTTCATTCCCGTATATTACTTTTCCAAGTGCCGAGACACATAAGTAGGACCACCAATCATGCATTATCACATTAAGGAAGTTAGGCTTCTTAGCCAATAATAGATCTCTCGACTTATTATTAATGGTAGCAGTTGTTCCAACAACTATATTATCAACAAGAGCGTTATAAAAAGACGGACGCACATCGACATGTTTGGGCCAAATTTTTTGAGGAATTAAATCTTCATTTGTTAAATGAGTCGGCGCAAAATACAACAAAGGCTGGTTTTGTTTTTCTTTATTCAGAGCAGAAATCGCTATTGATAATTTATCCTCCAACCATATGTCGTCCTGATCACAAAAAGAGTAGTACATACAGTTAGGATCAGCCTGCTGCAGAAGTTCAAAAAAACTTTTTTTCACTCCTATATTGGGGCCACTTAAAAAATGAATCTTTTCAGGATACTTTTTAGAGTATCTTTCAATTAACGTTACGGTGTTATCTTTGGATCCATCGTCACGTATTAACAACTTACTTCCCTGATAAGATTGTCGCAGTATACTTTCAATTTGAGCAGTTATATATTTCTCCCCATTATAAGTCGATAAAAGAATTTGTGTATCCACTTTACTGACACCTTTCGCAACAAATTAGTGAGAAGCAGATAAAGAAAGTTCTCCCGGGTGCTAACAATTAACTGTTAATTTACTACATCCATAAAATTCACAACAAAATTAGTCTAACGTATTATAACCTATGCTACAATCTGCTTTTACCTGCCATTTGACAAATCTATTAAATTTACTTCTGTAGACGATTTTAGATAAAAAAGAGAATGATTTTTAATACTATTCCCCTTTTAAAATTTTACTTTGTTATGTATTTTCCAAAGTTTACATAGCCTTCAATCCGTTGCTTGCTAGATAATTATCTTAGTGATACCATTGATCTAGTTTCGTTTAGGGAACTTTATGCCTTTACATGTATTAAGATTCCCTGAAAATTCAAGTGATTTCTAGGAGGCATTAATTAAGAATGAAATATACAGGTGAACGATTTATTCCTGACAACGATGGTTTAGAAATAGAAGCGGAGCATGTTCATAGATACAAAGCCATTACAAGTGGCTTGAAGAACTTAAAGGTTTTGGATGCAGGGTGCGGAACTGGATACGGTTCACTTTTCATGTCCCAGTACGCTAAAGAAGTAATTGGCATTGATATTTCTCAAGAGACTATCACTTGGTGTGAAGAGCATTATTCTGATCAAAAGAACCTGAAATTCTTACAAGCATCTTTAGAAAATCTTCCGTTTAGTGATTCTGAATTTGATTGTATAGTAATTTTTGAAGTTATAGAGCATGTCGATGCACAGATTCAAAATATGTTTTTAAAAGAAGCCAAACGTATTTTAAAACCTGATGGAATATTAATTATGTCTACTCCCAACAGATCTATTTATACCGATAAAAGTGGCTATACAAACCCTTACCACATAGCAGAATTTTACATTAATGATTTCAAAGAATATTTAAATCAAGAGTTCTTATATACAAAATTATACAATCAGTCACTTCATGTTATATCTAACATTAGTGATGAAGCCTTTAATGAACGAAGAACACGGATCTTCCACAACGCTAGCCTTGATAATGATGGAAAATACATGATTGCGTTATGCTCTAATAAAAAAGGGGCTATTTCTCCGTTCGATTTAGGATCCATATATAAATATGATTCCGCGTTGGGAATTAACATGGCGTCGTTGTATAGTAGCCTCGAGGAAAACTTATACTCACAAGACCTTAGACAAACTAAGCTTTTAACTACAGAAGGAGATAATACCTTTTCACTTAGTTTTGACATTTCACAAATCGCCAAAAGTGGGCAATTCAGGTTTGATCCTATTGAAAATTGTTTTTGCATTTGTAATGTCGAAGAGGTTCTTTCCGATGGTGAGATTGAATCTGTAACTCCCTTAAATGCTTTGAAGTATCATAAAAAAGGCTTCCTGTTCATGAATATAGATCCTCAATTCGAAATAAAAGGTAAATTCGATCAGGCTACTTTTATTACGCTAAAGGGATATTTTAAGATTATGACTCAGGTTGAAATTAGCGAGATTGTTGATGAGATTTATAAACAACTAGTCGAAGCAACTAATTAAATTTAGAATATCTTTTACAAATAAAATCAACACATTTCGAATAAAATATGGTGGTGCAAATATGCAAATCAGTGTAATTATAGCTGTTTATAACAGAGCCTCGTTATTATCCGATTTACTAGATCATTGGAGAAAGGTAGACCTGAAGACTAAATACGAATACGAGCTCATCTTTTCAGATGATGAGTCTCATGATGAATCGGTCTCGATTCTTAGAGATTGTGACGACCTCCCTATAAGAGTTCTTACTAATAAACATGGTGGAGCTGCGCAAGCACGGAACCACGCTTATGAGTACGCATCCGGAGAAATCATTATTTTTACAGGTGATGATATTTTTCCCACACCCAATTTTTTAAATGAGCACTATGAATCATATCTAAAAAATGGAAAAGAGTATGCTACACTCGGTTGTATTGAATGGCGTGACGGAATAAAAATGAATCATTTAATGAAGCATATTACAGATATTGGATGCGAGCAATTCGGCTTCGTAGGAATGAAGCCTTTTGAAATCATCGACTTTCGACATTTCTATACCTCTAATGTAAGTGTTGCAAGAGAACAATTAGAGAAAATTGAAGGCTTATTTGACCCTGCTTTTAAAAAGTACGGCTTCGAGGATATTGATCTAGGCTATAGGTTGCATAAATTAGGTGTTCAAATTTTTTACAACCCTAATGCTTTAGGACATCACGATCATATTTATGATAGTGTGGTTAAATTCTGTAAAAGACAACAGTCCGCTGGTGAGGAACTAAATACTTTTAAACGCCTCCACCCAGATCTTAGTGTTGATGAAATAAAAGTTGATATTGATGAATTCCACACTATGTATAAGCAATATTCATCTAAAAATAATTCTTTCGACTTAGTCGGAGACCTTGGACGTTTGTTAATTCAACTGATGATTAAATCAACTCAATTATTTGAAATGATATTAAAAAGAAAAAATTCCTTTAAGCTAAAAAAAATATGCTCAAAATTTTATGCTGCAATATTTAGTTACTATATGTACTTGGGACTTGCTCTAGGTTACACAGAGTCTAAACATACAAGAAAAAGAACAGCCCAAAGATTCACATTCCGCTTTTTATTCTTTGGCAGATCACAAATTTTCTTTGATAAGAAGAATAATTTCAATGAAAAAAATTCTGTGTTTGTTCGTGCTGCTGGAGAAAAGCTCCTTACCCTTAGCTCTAGAATACCTATTGATCATCTTGGAGGATTACGGTTCGATCCCCTGGACCATTACTGCAAAATGCACCTTGAATACGCCCATGCTATCTTATCAGATGGTTCTAAAAAAGATATTGTATTCAATTTCACAAATGCAATAAAAACAAGTGAAAAAATATATGATTTCTCGAATCAAATGGATCCTGTCCTGATATGTGATCAACTTCCTGAGGGAACTATTTCAGTTGAAATTAGATACCAACTAAATTACTTGCTACAAAAAAGATTCTATAGTATTTTCAGGAAAATACTGAAATTAATGAAAAAAAGCGCAAAAAAAGCATTCTTGTTAATTAAACAAAAAAAGAAGCAAATTAATACGGAATCAATTACCCCTGTTGTTATCAATTCGCAACAGATAAAGAAAAAAGTTTGGATAACAGTAAGCGGACCTTCCGATCAAGATATCGCTTCCTTAGTGGAATATTACCAAGAACATTGTTCATTTATTAGTGATTTGCATATTGACACCTTACCTTGTTCATCAGAGGATTATCTAGAATACATCTATGAAATTAATCTAAAAGAATGTGCAATAGAATCTAGCCAGTTGGCTAATGCTGCTCTATGCCTAATGCAAAAACAGTACGATTTCATAATATTATCCGACAGTCTTAATGTATTCCCTATCATTAACGGCTATTCATTAAAGGAATCCACACTACTCGCCAGACATCTTGCTCCTTTTGACTTATTTATAACCGGTATAACAAGTTCCACTGGAAAATTTCTAAGAATTCCAGGCAGTAAACAAATCGAAAATGAATTGAATTTAAAAAATCAGTTTCCAAAGATGGATATATCGGGAAACGATATACTTTATGTAGACTATATCCGTGATTTGGTTTGGCTTGATCAAATAAACTTATCCCAAACAAAAAAGATAAAGCCCCTCGTTTTTGTACTGCCCGTATTTATGGCAGTAGGAGGAGTGGAGCGCAATACCATAGAGGTTATGGAGCGTTTGAAAAATGAATATGATTTTGTTGTTATAACTATTGAGAGTCATCGTACTGAGCAGGGAAGTTTATTTTACCAAATTGCAAGAATGGGAATTGATTATTTTGACTTTGCAGAGATTACTTCATTCGACAATTATCTGAATTTATTTAAAAATTTAAGGGAATCTTATAAACCTGAACTTATATGGATATGCAATAGTTCCCCTTGGATGATGGATAATAGTACCGAAATAAGAAAAGTATTTAACGATTCCGCAATAGTTGTTCAGGATGTTTACGACTATGAATATGGTTGGATTCAATACTATCATAAACCGGCTATTCATTCTTATGATCGTTTTATAGCAATAAATAAAAAAATCCAAGAGAAGTTCATCAATACCTACGGTATCAACGCTGCTAATATTGACTTAGTTTATCCCGCAGTTGATAACACTAAAATCATTCCAACTTCTGTGGATAGCTACTCAAGAGAAGCGGAATTATCAAAATTTAATCTAGATCCTCAAAAAATGCATTTTGTCTTTATAGGACGATTCACTGAACAAAAACAACCACTAAAGGTATTGGCTTTGGCAAAATATATTATTGAAACTTACGAAAATGCTGATTTTGTTATGGTCGGAGACGGAGAATTATCATCAAAAGTCGCAGAAGTTATTGCCAAAACGCCCACTATGAAAAATCGTGTTCATCGTATAAACTATATCGCTGATGTCCCTAGTTTCATTAAAGCAACAGACGGTCTAATCATTGCTTCTATTTATGAAGGATTACCCATTGTAACAATCGAAGCGATGTGCGTTTCAACACCGATTTTTGCAACTGATGTTGGAGATATTGCATTATTTGTTAGAGATAAAAATATCGGAATTGTTTCTCAGAGCCATGAGTTAGAATTACTAAAAACCGAATTTGATGAATTTTTCGATAACCTTGATCTCTTCAAACGAAATTTGGTGGAACAAGCACCCGAGAATATAAAATTCTTCTCATCCGAAAGAGCAGCAGAATTAATGAATATGTCTTTCCAACAAGCTTTAAAAAATATAAATTAAAGGTATTAGTTGAAAAGGGAGCGATTTATATTCTGAATTCAGTTCGTGATATATGTAGAAGTCGAAAACTTCTTATAAATATGTCCAAAAGTGATTTTAAAAACAGATTTTCCGGGTCTTACTTCGGCGTCTTGTGGGCAGTGATTCAACCGCTGATGACCATTATAATTTTTTGGTTTGTTTTCCAGGTTGGTTTCAGAGCACAACCAGTATCAAACGTTCCATTTATTTTATGGTTATGTGCCGCCATGATTCCTTGGAATTTCTTTACCGATGGTATAATCAATTCAACCGGAGCCTTTACAAGTTACTCTTTTGTAGTTAAGAAAATGGTTTTTAAAGTAGGTTTATTACCACTAGTAAAAGTTATCTCTTCATTTTTTTTAAATATTGCATTTAATTTTTTGCTTATTATAATTTTCACTTCCTATCATCATTTTCCTGGAATCCAACTACTTAGTATTGTGTACTTAAACTTATGTCTGTTTGCCCTCATTACAGTATTAGCATATTTTCTATCAACATTAAATGTATTTTTTAGAGACACCTCGCAAATCGTAGGTATATTACTTCAATTTGGAATATGGCTCACCCCTATCATGTGGCAAGAATCAGTTATTCCCGAGAAATATTTATGGATTATTAAGCTTAATCCTATTTATTACATTATTAACGGTTATCGAGATTCCTTAATAAATAACACATGGTTCTTTGCACATCCAAGGCAAACACTCTATTTTTGGGGTGTAGTCATCATTATAGGATTCTTCAGTTTTATTTTTTATAAACGGATGAGACCTCATTTTGCTGATGTTATTTAAGGTTTCTTGGGATAAACTTTCTTGGAGGTAGATAAACTTGGAGTGTTTGATAGACGTCGACAATATTTCAAAAATATATAAGCTTTACAATCAACCTGTGGATAGAATAAAAGAAGTTTTACATCCTGCCAAAAAAAAATACCATCAAAATTTTCATGCTGTTGATAATGTTTCTTTTACTGTAAAGCGTGGAGAGACTGTGGGGATAATCGGCAAAAATGGTTCAGGAAAATCCACACTTTTAAAAATGATTGCTGGGGTTTTGACACCTTCTTCTGGACGTATTAAAGTTACAGGTAATGTTTCTGCTCTACTAGAGCTTGGCGCTGGATTTAATGGTGATTTATCAGGTTTTGAGAACATTTTTCTTAATGGGACATTGCTTGGATATAGCAAAGACTACATCGAAAAAATCCTTCAAGACATTCTTGATTTTGCGGATATTGGAGAATTTATTCACCAGCCTGTAAAGACCTACTCAAGCGGTATGTTTGTACGCCTTGCTTTTGCAGTGGCAATAAATATTGATCCCGAGATTCTAATTGTAGATGAAGCATTAAGCGTAGGAGACATGAGATTCCAACAGAAATGTTATCGTAAAATTCGGGAAATCAAGAAAACAGGAACAGTATTAATGGTAAGCCATGACACTGGTGCCTTAGCCAGCTTTTGTGATCGTATTATTTGGATGGATGGTGGACGGATTTTTAAAGAAGGAAGACCAGATAAAATTCTTGATGAATATCAAGCATTTATGAGTTATGACATTAAAGAAATGCAATCAATCACCTCATATAGTATTAAAAGCGACGTATCTGAAGATGAGCATGAACCATCCATTCAGACAAAAGCTCAAGCTTTTGGTAATGGAGATGGCTTTTTTGAAACTCTTCGTTTAATTAAACTTGATACTGGTAGAGAGTCTGTTACAGTTAGTGGTGGAGATAAAGTTGCTATTGATTTCACTATAAAAATTAATAATGAGATTGATATGCCTATACTGGGATTCACGCTTAAGGATGCTCTTGGAAATTCAGTGATTGTAACTAACACTCACTTTGAAAAGGTTATGTTGGAACCTTTGAAAACGGGGCAGACCTATCACTATCAATTTACGATGGAATTCCCTCACCTACGTAACGGTAAATATTCTCTTGATATTGCACTAGCAAACGGAACCTATCAAGCTCATGAACAAATTCAATGGATTAATGATGCATTAATTATCGTGGTTAGAGACGAACGCCCTTATCAAGAAGGACGCGGATACCTGGTCCCAACCGGAATAGCACTTAAGAAAATTTAATAGGGGAGATTTAATATGTTTTTCAAAAGAAAACCAAGCATTAGTGAAGAATTTAAAATTTCAGTAATCATTCCACTATATAATCATGAGAAGTTTATAAAAGAGGCTATACAAAGCGTCTTGGATCAGACTTACAAAAATTTTGAGTTAATCATTATTGATGATGGCTCACGCGATAATTCCCTCAAAATTGCTCAAAGCTTTCACGATGAACGTTTGAAAGTGATCTCACAAGAGAATAATGGTGCTCACAATACTATTAATCGCGGCCTTGATCTTGCCACAGGAGAGTTTCTAACTATTCTAAATTCAGACGATGTGTATGAGAAAGATCGACTGAAACAATGTATTGCTTACCTACTCCATAATCCGGATACCCATTTAGTTAGCACTTATATTAAAGTTATAAATGAAACAGGAAAAACTCAAGGTATAAAAAAGGGTTGGAAAAATATGGAGCCCTGGGCAGTTCCTAATAAAGAAAAATCCTTTGCTAAAAACGATGATTTTGTCAAGAATTTACTTATGTCTAATTTCATCTCTACAACAAGTAATATGGTGTTTACTAGCGAGCTTTATAATAAGATTGGCGGAATGAGGAATCTACGTTTCGCCCATGACTGGGATTTCGCACTTAGGGCGGCCGAATATGGAAAATGCGCCCTTATTGAAGAAGCATTAATGGGGTACCGTATCCATGGAAACAATACAATCAGTACGAACAGAAAACACATGCTTTTTGAAATTTGCTGGATTTATGCAGCTAATCTTCACCGTTTTGAATCCACTCATATTTTCAAAGAGAATTCCATGTTGGAATTGGAAGAGCTCACTGAATCAATTAATTTACAAGGAAATGATAAGTTACTTTGGATTCTCCGGTCATATTTTGAAGCAGCCCTTAAACGCGGAGAGAAAAACCCCGAATTAGAAATTTTAGATAATACGGCACTTCGGGAGTCATTATTTAAATATATTGTAGAATAACACTGACTATACAGCTCGGGGAAATATAATATGAGCGATGAAATTACAAGTGCGTTTTCTTCACTCATATTATATTTTATATGAATCAGGTTATGTGTTCCTTATTCCCCTTCGATTGTTACCCCTAAATCTAACCCAGTTATATTTAATCCTCCTTTGCTTGTAAATATAAACCCATAAAGAGTGAGGATCACAAAATGTGCTAGAATGTTTTAGTATTGATTTACTGATTACGAAATTACTTAACTTAGACTTTTAGTTCCATAACCTTTCTATGTGAGAATTGAAACTTTCTCATTATGGATTTTTGTATTTCAAATTAAAAAGGAGTGTTGATTCTAAATGAAAGGTATAATTCTGGCTGGTGGTAGCGGAACGCGTCTATACCCTTTAACGATGGTCACAAGCAAGCAATTACTTCCAATATATGACAAACCAATGATTTATTACCCTCTATCCACTTTAATGTTAGCAGGTATTAAAGACATCTTAATAATTTCCACTCCTGAGGATACACCTCGGTTTACAAGCCTCTTAGGCGATGGTTCGCAATTTGGAATTTCTTTGCAGTATACTGTGCAGCCACATCCAGATGGTTTGGCTCAAGCTTTCATCCTAGGAGAATCCTTTATCGGTAACGATTCAGTTGCAATGATATTAGGGGACAATATTTACTATGGGAATGGGATTAGAAAATTATTGAAACGTGCTTCAGAAAAAAAATCAGGAGCTACGGTTTTCGGTTATCATGTGCAAGACCCTGAGCGTTTTGGTGTAGTTGAATTTAACGATGAAGGTAAAGTACTTAGTGTTGAAGAAAAACCTAAATACCCTAAATCCAACTATGCAATTACAGGGCTTTATTTTTATGATAACCGTGTAGTGCAAATTGCAAAAGAGGTTATGCCATCTTCGCGGGGTGAACTAGAGATCACTTCTATAAACGATGAATACTTAAAGTTAGGTGAATTGGATGTTGAATTACTTGGTCGAGGCTTTACTTGGTTAGATACAGGTACCCACCAAAGCCTAGTTGACGCCACTAATTTTGTGAGAACAATTGAAGAGCACCAGGGTGTAAAAATCGCCGCTCCCGAAGAAATTGCATATATTAATGGATGGATTACAAAAGAGCATCTTTGGGATTGTGGACAAAAATTAAGTAAAACTGGATATGGGCAATATCTTATGAAAGTTGCTACTGGTAAGATTCAATATTAAAACAACAGAAGGTGTTGAGACATGAAAATCACAGAATCGATATTGCCAGGCGTTTTCATTATTGAACCGCATGTTTTCGGCGATCACCGGGGCTGGTTCATGGAAACTTACAATGAAAGCGAATTTCAAAAGCAGGGGATCTCATTAAATTTCATTCAGGATAATCAATCCTATTCTGCAAGCAAAGGAACGTTGCGTGGATTACATTATCAGATTAATCCAAAAGCACAGAGTAAGTTGGTACGCTGCACAAAGGGTTCAATATTTGATGTCGCAGTCGATATCCGCAAAGGAAGCCCTAATTTCGGAAAGTGGTTTGGTATTGATTTATCAGCAGAAAACAAAAAACAATTATTGATTCCAAAGGGTTTTGCACATGGCTTCATGACGTTAGTTGAAAATGTTGAAGTTCAGTATAAATGCGATGAATTATACGCACCCGAATGTGATGGAGGCATTCTTTGGAACGACCCATCAATTGGAATTATATGGCCTATAGATGTTGTTCCCGTTCTTTCTTCTAAAGATGAACATGCACCGCTTTTAAAGGAAGCGAATCTGAATTTCCTATTTTAACTCTTGCCTCAAAACATTCAACAAATTAAGATGGCCTATGTCCTTAACGTTCCGCGGAGCGTTAGGGCATAGGCCAAATATATTTATTACATAATTAGTTTTGTCTTATGGTAACTGTTGCTTTCAACAAAGGCAAGACTATGTGAATAAATGTATGCTAAAATAACACTTAGCTATTGCAATTCAGAAAAAGGAGATAATAACGTGTCGAAACCAGTATACGGTAAAAATGCTGTACAGTTGAGAAATGTTGAAAAGATATCAAGTTACATATGGGCTTTGGTCGTTGCCTTTATTGTCTTTTTGGCTTGGACCCCATTTCAGGTGGGATTGTTTAATGGGCAGCAGATCGACTTCGAAAAGCCGATATATGTGTCTTCGCTGCTGAGCAGCCTTATGCTGCTGGTGTGGATCGGTCTGTATTTCATGAAGTTCAAACTTGAGGAGCAACGTGATTTGTTAGTGGTTGCCTCATTGTTACTGCCTGTCACATATGCATTGTCGCTTATTGTTGCTGCTTCGCATTATATGGCGATGAACCTGCTGTTCATACAGAGCATGTATATCGCAATATTCATTATAGCGTTATATCTGCTCCAGCAAAAGCAACTAAATGTTGTCATTCAGAATGCCATTCTGGCCATTGCTTATTTTATAGTAGGCTTCGGCCTGCTGAACTGGCTTGGGAACTGGAAATTCGCAGGCAGCCTTGTGGGCTGGTTCTCCAATACTGTGAAGGCTGGTAAATATTTGGATGCGGTAATGACGGACGCGAACGGTCTGCGTCTAACATCCATTTTCCAGTATGCCAATACTTATGCCGCCTTCCTGATGGCCTTCCTATTCGTAGCGGTATTCGCTCTGGTCCGCTCCAAAAAGTGGTACGGCACAGTGACTCACGGATTTATGCTTGTTCCAATTATTGTTTCCCTGCTGTTGACCTTGTCACGCGGCGGGCTTGTAATGCTGCCTGTAGTATTCATTCTGCTGCTGTTGTTCCTGAAGCCTGCCCAGCAGATTCTGTGGATTATTCATCTCGCCATTTCCGGTCTCGGGGCGCTTGCGATTACAAGTCCGCTGACCAATCTGGGTACAAAACTGAATACAACCTTCACTTCTGCTGCCGCATTTAAAGGCTGGGCCTATCTCTTGGGCGCTTCAGCAGTTGTCGCCGCTCTGGGCTGGGTCATTCAACATTTCGCCGCCCCATGGCTGCAGAAGAAACTGGGAGGCTGGGGTGAACGCAAACTCACAGGCTTATGGCTCCCTCTTGGAGCACTTGTTCTTGTTGCCCTTATCGCTTTCCTGCTGATTGGGACAAGCGTCCGCAGCATTTTGCCTTCCAATATGGAAACCCGGCTTGAGAACATCAACGTCAAACAGCACAGTGTACTTGAACGTATCACTTTCTATAAAGATGCGATGAAGGTGGTTAAGGATTATCCAATTATCGGTACAGGTGGCGGAGGCTGGGCCGCCTTGTATGAGCATTATCAGAACAACCCTTATGTCAGCCGACAGGTTCATAACTTCTTCCTGCAGTATCTGATAGAGGTAGGGATTGTCGGATTCGTCGTGTGTATGGGCTTCATCGGATATATTTTCTACAAATATATCCGCGCTTATCTGAAACGGGACAAGGACGATTTCAATAATGGATTCTTTTTCTACATTATCGCCTTATCCATCCTGATTCACAGCTTGCTCGATTTCAATATGAGTTACGCATTCATGGGCATTCTCGTATTCATCGGTTTGGCGGGTATGGGTGCAGTAATGGAGAGCAAGCCTCTCCGCAAAAGTTGGAATAAACCCGGATTACGCATCGGGTATCTGGTTCTGCTTGCGGTTGGTTCGATATATCTGCTCTTCCTATCGATTAGTTATATTGGGTCCAGCAATGCGGCATTTAAAGGGAAAAGCTTAATTTCGGTTAGCACTTCTTATGAAGAAATTAAAACACCTTTAGTTGAAGCACTAGATGCCCGCCCTTCTCATCCGGAAGCAGTGTTGTACCTGACTTCTCTTGATCTACAGGTGTTTAAACAAACTAAGGATGAGCAATACCTGGCTGAAGTCTCCAGTCTGCTGACTCGTGCTCTAAAAGACGAGCCCTACAACAAAAGCCTGTTGACTCAATGGGCCAGCTACTATGATCTGAAGGGTCAAAGTGATTTGGCCTTGGCTGTATATCGTGATAATGCTGATAAATTCAACTGGGATATTGACTGGTACGATGCACTAATCAGCCGTTCACAGACACTTGCGGCAGCTGCACATGAGCAGAAAGACGAGGCTAAGACGCAAGAGTATGTTACAACAGGTCTTGAGGCTTACAAGCATGTCGTTGACGGTGTGGAGCACCTGAAGACGCTGCCGCCTGAACAGCTGCAAGGTCGTCCATTCTCGGTCACATCAACTATTGCATCAAATGCCGACAAACTGCTGTTGCTGTCCAAAGAAACCACTAGTACTACAACTCAACCGTAAAATTAGTTTCAACATTTTAACTCTCATTCTCAAGGCCAGCCGCTTTCCCATACTTTAATAATTACTTTTGGTAGGAATTCAACATGTGGAAGGTACGGTTCGTGATGAGAAAAATGAGAAAATAAATAGGGCGGAACAGCATTCAGAATCCGAATGTTGCTCCGCCGTTAACCATGGAAAAAAACAGACTTTTCTTTTCTAAGCAGCATACATCAAATTACCATATACTAGATCTGTTGTGTATAAAATGTTACAATTCAATATTTACCCACTGCTTTTATAGACTTGAAATGTTAATTTTCGAATAGAACTATTTATTGCAAATTGATGAGAATGAATAAACGCAGTGGAGAGGACTCAACACTCCTTTACTATTTATTTTGTTTTTCAACTACTGAAGCATCATTCCAAAATGTGAGTTTCAACAATTTCGGCTTTAAAAATTCGGAAAATCGACTCATTAAGATTGGTGGGACTATCGCGCAAAAAATATACCACAAACTATTAATCAAGGTTAATGAATCCAATCTATGCTTGAAAATCAGCGTTATTAAATTGTACTTTTGCCCCAGACTTAGAAATAACAAATGGTATAAAAAAATATATAGAGAATTTTTCCCAATATAATTAACTATATTTAAAAGTTTCTTAAGATAATTCATCTTATATTTCGAGAAATAATCACTATAAACAGCGTAACAAGAGTATATAATCCCGAAAATTGTAAACGCATATACTAAGGCAAACTTATTGGGTGGATTTGACCATGCTAGATGTAACAAAGATTTATATTCTATAACGAAAATAGAAATAGCCGATAATATTAAGCAACCTATTGCAACTTTACCTGCAATTAACGTTCTTCTCATGTAAAAAAACATGCCTAAACTAAACGAGAACAAATAGCTTCCACCTAATAATTTCCCCCCACCTAGAGGTATACTCCCAATAGAAGTGAAATTATTTAAATATTTCGATGCTATAAAATAGATAACTAATAGTATAAAAATCTGCTTTAGTATACTCCCGTTAATTTTGAACAAAGAATATAGGACTGTTGAAATTATTACTAGTTGTATAAAAAATGCTACAAAATAGAACGCTCCAGATGCTGAAAATTCAAAAATCTGTTGTCGAAAAAGAGTTAAGTCAAACCTATAATTATTGTTTATAATGTGATAAACAAGGGTAGCAAAAAAATATGGAATAATAATGCTGTTTAATCTCTTAAGAATGTATCTAGCATCAATTTTAGACTTACTGGAAATAGAAATTGCTGATGTAATTCCAGCAACAAAAATAAATAATGAGACTGAATATATACTATGCATAATAATCGAACTATTTGCAGGATATATCAATCCTTCGGAATGATTAAGAATTACTGCAATCATGGCAAATCCTTTTGCAAAATCCGCCCACTCATACCTCTCTCGATTCACAATGTTGCCCCTTCACTAATACTAATATAATTCCCAACAACAATCTATATATTACTTGGTTGATAGATCAATTCAGGAATGGTCTATAACTCATAGCATCCTACACTTCAAATTAATTTTTTAATGGCTATAATCTTCCATCAGTTTGCATCATCACCAGCATTCTTTAATTCATTTCCATGCAAAACAACTACCACTAATTAGCTTTAATTTTTGTTTCGTTATTGATTATCCCTTTGAGGTAATCCAGCAATCCTTCTTTAAGCTCCTCATGCTGAAGCGCATAATGAATACTAGTCTGAATGAAACCCATCTTTTCACCGACATCATGCCGCTTGCCTTCGAAATCATAAGCAATAATCCGTTCCACTTCGCTTAAACGAGAGATAGCATCCGTAAGCTGGATTTCTCCGCCTACGCCCACCTGCTGTTCGCCAAGCATGTCGAAGATACGCGGAGTCAGGATATACCGTCCCAGGATCGCCAGGTTGGAAGGAGCATCTTCTCTCTTCGGCTTTTCGACTAGGCGGTTGGCCTTGTAGACACGTTCTGCTAATTCAGTTCCATCCACCAGTCCATACCGGGACACTTCTTCCCACGGCACCTGTTGAACTCCCACAATAGAGGATTTGTACTGATCGTATACATCAATCATCTGCTTCAGACATGGCTTATCCGACTCTACAATGTCATCCCCAAGCAGAACGGCAAAAGGTTCATTGCCGATGAATTTACGTGCGCACCAGATGGCATGTCCGAGGCCGCGCGGTTCTTTTTGGCGGATGTAGTGAATATCAGCCATTTCCGAGGATTTTCGTACCGATTCCAGCAGCTCCCACTTCTGCTTCTCAGCCAGATTGAATTCCAGTTCGAAGGAATTGTCGAAGTGGTCCTCAATCGCACGCTTGCCCTTCCCCGTCACAATGATAATATCTTCAATCCCGGAAGCTACTGCTTCTTCAACAATATATTGAATTGTCGGTTTATCTACAATCGGCAGCATTTCTTTTGGCATCGCCTTGGTCGCGGGCAGAAAGCGGGTACCCAGACCAGCTGCGGGAATAATGGCTTTACGGATTTTCATCTCATAGCTCCTTCTATTATCTTGTTTGCACCACTTGATTTCTTATAGAAAAATGGCATATTTGATTCAATTATAGCAGTTATAGCAGATTTTTGGCAGGGTGATTGTGTTACATCTTGGAACAGATGTAGAAAAAGCAAAGGCCAGATGTCCTGAGAGTGTATTCCTCCTCAAAGGCAGTCTGGCCTAGCATGTATTTATTAGATCCTGCATCAGTACATATACGTCTGAAGATTACACAAATTGCTTACTTCGCATTAACCAACTGCCCGCGTGTAACCCCAAGCTGGTTGGTGGCCTTCAGGCTTTTCCAAACCTGCGTTCCGGAGATTTCTCCGCGCAGTGCGCGGCTGTACAGGCTGATAACCTCAGCTACCTGCTCCGGTGTTTCCTCCAGGAACTCTACGCGGAAAGAAGATACGCCAAGCTCACGGAAGTGATTCAGGTATTCTGCACCTGACTGTTCAACGGCGTTATAGACGGTGTTGCGGCAGCCTTCGTCTACACGGACAGGATGGGACATGCCGATCCGGTCCTGCAGCGAAGCACGCTGCTCCTCGCAAGGACGGCCACAGTTAGTGTAGTCAGTACCTTCACTCATGAAGGTGCAGTATACGCAGTGCTCAGTGTGGAACATTGGCAGATGCTGGTGAATAACAACCTCCATCCGCGAGGTGTCGCTGTGTCCGAGCAGATCAACCATCTGCTGGATGTTCAGGTCATACGACGGTGTCACCACATCAAGGCCGGCATTCAGGAACAGATCAACCGCTCTGTGGTTGGCGATATTCAGCGAGAAATCGCCGATCAGCCGGGGATGCACAGCATCCGGATGCTCCATCCGGTGGCGCAGGTAATAATACAGCGCGCCGGTATTGCGCACCAGCACAGCATCCGGCTGCAGCCGCAGGATGTTGGCATGATAGCCGTTCTCGTTCGGCATATGGATGCGCGGTGTGGCCAGCGTGATGCTGGCCCCTGCAGCCCGCACAGCGTCTACTGCCGCCGGGAACTGCTTGATGAACTCGAAATCGGCGTAAATGCTCGTTACGCCGGCTTCGAGCGCAGCCTGCACCTGCGGCAGGCTGCGGCACAGCGCGGTGAGATCCGCTTCACCGCGCGCCTCTGCGGCGCCCCTGCGGGAAGCGCCGCCGTAGACCTCTACCTCCCGTTTCACATACACGGGAGGCTTCGGGCGCTCGCCTGCAAGCAGCTCCACCGCCTGGCGGCGGATGCTGTTCAGCTCGCGCATGGGCACAATCACGTCGCCTTGCAGATGCGACTCCAGCGCTTCAAGCTGGAACACGGTTCCGCCCAGGCGGCCAAATTGTTCTTCCAGCAGCGCGGTATCCATCGGACGCTTCTGCGCTGTCTCCAGCGCTAGCTCCGAATCCACACGGACGGTTACCTTCTTCTGAATGTCCGTCCACCAGGTCGTCAGCTTCTCACCGGCGCAGCCTTGCACTCTCACGTGAACCGGGAAGACCCGGTAAGGCTTCTCAGTCTCATACGACTGGCGCAGCGCCTTGTCGAGCGCCGGATCATTCGTCTTCCAGATGCGGTCGCCAACATGCAGACGGCGCAGATCCACGTCATTACGGCCGGGTACGATGTCGATAATCCAGCCTTCACCGGCTTCGCCCTCCAGCTTGACGCCTTTGCGGCGCAGATCGTAGACGCGGCCGCCCTCCTCCTTCTTGGTCGGATCTCCGGCATCGAACACGATTCCGTCTCCGCGCTTAAGCGGAGCATGAATACGGCAGACTACACCGTCGCGCAGAATCTGTTCGACGGTTCCCATGAACACCCCCCGGCTTTTCGGGAAGGTGCCATCAACTAATTTCTTATTGTTAGTACCGTCCAGGAAACCATGAGTGAAGCCGCGCGAGAAGCTCTGCTGCAGCTCACGCATGTCCTCCTTCGAGGTCGGTGTCCAGTTACCGTCAAAATACTTATCAATCGCTTTGCGGTATTTACTAACCACATTCGCAACGTATTCGGGAGTCTTGAGCCGGCCTTCAATTTTGAAAGAGGTCACTCCAGCTTCAATCAGTTCGGGCATCAGATCAATAGCGGCAAGATCTTTCGGGGACAGCAGGTAGGTTACATCACCCATCGGCTTCACTTCTCCGTCTACCACCAGGTCATACGGCAGGCGGCAGGCCTGGGCACATTCTCCGCGGTTCGCAGAGCGTCCGCCCCACATTTCGGAAGTCAGACATTGTCCGGAATAGGATACACATAGTGCACCATGCACGAAGACTTCCATCGGCAGGCGGGCTTGTTCGCCAATCGTGCGGATCTGCTTCAGATTATTTTCACGGCCAAGGACTACACGTTCCAGCCCCCAAGGCTTCGTGAACTCCACCGCTTCCGGTGAAGTAATCGTCATTTGCGTAGAACCGTGAATCGGGAAATCCGGAGAGATCTCACGAATCATCTGGACCAGACCCAAGTCCTGTACTATAACCGCATCCACACCGGCATCCACGCAGGCATCGATCAGTTCCTTTGCATCCGGCAGCTCATTCTCAAACACCAGTATATTAAAGGTCAGAAACCCCTTCACTCCATAGCTGTGCAGAAAGGCCATAATCTCCGGCAGCTCGTCCATACGGAAGTTGTTGGCTCTGGCCCGTGCATTGAATTTCTCTACGCCAAAAAAGACAGCATCCGCCCCGTTCGCCACTGCTGCACGCATGCAGTCCCAGTCTCCCGCCGGAGCCAGCAGTTCTACGTCTTCTCTGCGTATTTGTTGCTCTTTCATTTATATCCTCCTAAACCGCCTGTTCGGCGGGTCATTTACAGCTTTTTAACTTATTAATTGTATCAAATATCACATCTCTGCGCCATCAAAATGGCAAGAATTATATGAATAATAGGAGGACAGAAGCATCATGCTGCATTTTTTTGTCTTTTACATCGCAAATCACCAGGGTACGGAATATCGTCCGGCTGTAGTAAATCATATCTTATCCATGATTCATATACCTTCCTCGAGCTCTTTCCCTTACAGAAAAAAAACGCCCCACTGCCTACCGGCAACTGAGACGTTCTTAGTCATAGCTAATTTTACGCTAACATTAAACTATGAGGATTCCCCCCACCCAAACGACCCCAGCACCCTCTCCAGCACCGCCTGCTGGCTGGCTGTTGCATTGGCATCATTCAGCGTAACAGTGATCGTGAACACCACATCATTCTTGCTGAAGATAATGTTTCGCGTGCTCACAGGGATGCTGCTCTTGGTCTGTTCTACTGTGAGGATGGTGGCGGGCACTCCCGCAAAGGTGGTTTCCTCCACACTTTTCACCTGCGGCCCTTTCGGGTCTTTTTTGGTGTTCTGATAATAGCTCTGCAGCTGGCTGACGGCATATTCCAATGTAACATCCGGACTGGCATAAATCTGGAACCGTCCGCCGGTGAAGCGGTATTCCACGGTCTGGCTCTCAAAAAGATCCTGATATGGCGTCCACAGGCGCGGAATATCAATACTGTAACCGTAAGCTTTGGAGCTCTTAGGGATCGACTTTGTGCTGAGCAGCGCGTAATCATCGGTTTCCAGACGGCCAAAGTTCTCCTTGATCTGCGCAAAATCAATATCGATGGAGTTAAGCACATCTGTGAACCGCGCCTTGTCGCCATCCTGTCCTGGCGCTGTCTGGTATTCAAAATAATAGCGGTAGCCGTTCTTCAGCAGAAGAATCTGATATTCCGTACTCCAGCTGTTGCCTGGATTGAGTCCGATTTCATGGATCAATACCAGCTCACCGGAGACTTTGCCTGCGATGCCGTTCTTCAGCGTATAAGCTTCGGCCACGTAGGTGTCACGCAGCTGCGACTCCAGTTCCCGGCTCCAGCTCTCGAGCGTTGATCCCGCAGGGGCAGAGCTCACTTTTACACGCAGATAGCTTCCCTGTTTGCTCTCATAATATAAATGCTGGTCATCCACACTCCAGTCTGCCGGCACCAGCAGTGAGATTCCGTAGTCTTCGTTATATCCTTCGCGCAGGCCGTTTGTGACTGTGGAGAGATCACGGATGCTTTTGTCAGAAGAATTATAGGAAGGTTGGAAGGAGTCCAGCAGCACGGCATACTGATCCAGATCCTTATAGTTCACCGCGTTATCGTCCGTCAGATAAATTTCATACAGCCTGCCGCTGGCATAATATTGCCTGCCCTCCCACAGCGCTCCACTGGAATCCTTGCTGACTATCCGGGCGTAAGGAACCTTGGCTTCAGGCACGACCTCCCGGTCCAGTACAGTCTCTCCGCCCTCCTCCGATGACCGCACCAGATTCTCCAGCAGCCCTTCCGGATCAAGCGGTACCTCCTGCGGTGAAGCATGGACCTCCAGATAATAATTATTCTCTGCACTCATAAAAGTCGCAACATTCTCATTCCCCCCGCTGTCACCCACAACAAGTCCGGACGGATAATTCATACTCCATTCAAAATAACTGTTGCCGATCCGGGTTTTGCCGACATCACTGTCGATGCCGCTCTCCGGTTCTGCTGCCGCCTCCTTCTCCGAAGGAGTAAGTGTAACCAGCAATCCCCCGCCATCTGCCGCAGTAATCCGTGCACCGAGCACTCCTGTCACGAACCGCAGGGGCACCATCAGCACACCGGAAACCATACGCGGCGGCGCAGCAAGCTTAATTTTGACGCCATCCTTCCAGGCAGTGGTACTGCCTATCGTCATCGCTCCGGTATGCGGACCGTACATCACCTTCACTACATCGTTACCTTCAAGAGAGACTGTGCTGCCGAATGCTTTTTTGAAAATCCCCAGCGGCACCATGACCGCCCCGCTCTCCGTAAAGGGCTTCTGAATCACTATCGGTTCCCCGTTAACCTTTGCAGATGCGCTGCCTACTTTGAGGCTTAGCTTTAGAATCGGAGTTTCTGCCGCATAGGCATTCATGCCCGGAAATACAGCAAGCAACAATAGCACTACCAGCATGACAGACAGTCCGCGGGGTATAGATTTCCTCCCCAATCGCCGCGTTCCTGCTTCTGCAAGTCTTCTACTCTTCCGCCTGATCATCGCCATCCACCTCCGCCTCTTCCGTATTCACCAATGGATCACCTTGCCCCAGAACAAGGCTTCTGGCGACGATATCGCCGTCACTTTGCATGAGCAGCTTGACCACTGCTCCCGGCTTGTATTGCTTGAACCATTCGTTAATGTCCACAAGGGACGCGACCCGGTGGCCGTCTATCGCATACAGTGCATCTCCGTCGGCAATCCCCGCCTTCCGTGCTTCTGCAGTGACCACCTTCGTAACCGTTAAAGGCTCCTGGGTAGGCAGCCCGACAATGACGGGCCAGCTCTCCTCCAGCTCAACTCCGAGACTCGGACGGCGGACTTCACCGTATTTGAGCAGCTGATTCATAATATACTGCACCGTATCTGCCGGAATGGAGAAGCCCATATTTTCCACGCCTACTGCCGCAAATTTCAAGCTGTTGACCCCAAGCACCTCACCTTTCATGCTGACCAGCGGCCCTCCGCTGTTGCCGGGGTTAATCGCCGTGTCGCTCTGAATCAGCCGGTAAGCCGCATCCACCGAACGGTTGAGGCCGCTAATCACTCCTACGGTAGCCGAATTTCTGAGGGAGAACGAAATAGGTGTGCCAATCGCTATGACCTTCTCTCCAACTTGTATGCCTGCCGGGCTAGCGGCGAACTTTGCCGGCTTCAGGGATTTGGCTGCAATCTTGATCAGAGCGAGGTCACTCACCTCATCCAAATATGTATCCGTAATGTTATAGCTCTTGCCGTCTGAGGTAATCACTACTGCATTCTGCAGCCCCTCCATGACGTGGGCATTGGTAATAATCCACCCGTCTGCTTTGACGATAATTCCGGACCCGTGTGTCAGATTGTAGCGGTCATCCGGACCTCCAGATTCACCACTGGCTTTGCCGATAATGCCCACGACCGATGCCGACACCGCGCGGATAATTTGTGGTACCGGATCCACTGCAGGTTTAGCCGCTTGCTCCTTGTTAACGGGCTTGAGTCCGCCTATTTGTCCAGCCGTTACAGGGCCTGTCCCTCCGTACACTGTGCCAAGTGCAGACAGCGGACTACCTGTGAATCCCGACAATATCAACCCGCACAACAGCACAATGCCACTCCGGGCAACTGCATTCTTTCCCGCGTTCATCGCCTTCCCCCTTTCTCCTGTACAGCTGATTCCTTCATCATTTTAAAAAAAGACGCCTTTAGGCTCGCCGGGTGGCGGATAAAGGTGTCTTTGAAAGACCTTGCTTCTGAAGTTAGTTGTGCCTGAACTTAGCTGAACCAATTCATAATCATTGCATAGTCAGAGACTGCAAAAACCAGCAGGCTCACCACTCCGAAGCCGATTGCAAATTTGTTCTTCTGCGGAGCTTTCAATAGCCGGACCACACCGATAAATATCAGGATCGTGAATAGAATCATAAATACATCGAAGGTATGAAATGTAGACGGTTCTTGCGCGGCAGCTTCTGCAAGCAGCATGGCAATCCCTCCCTGAAAGTGTTGTCAAGCAAGTTCATCTAATCCATATCACCTTCTATGTTATCGCTACCATTTCAGTGACGCAATAGAAATTGTCTAAAAATTATGTATTTGTCATAAAAAATATTTCCGAAGCCGGAAATCAGCTAAAATACAGAGATATTTATCATTGACCATTCGTTGTGGTATGTGATTTTCAAGGAGCTGATTCCTATTGCAACCGCAACAGCCTCTGCTAATCATTCAACGCAAAACCCTCTCTTTGAATCTTACTGCGGACATGCTGTAGTTATGCCAGTTCTGCTTCTCTGCCGCCAGCATAATTTTTGTCTGCACACATGAAATCGCCTGCCACAACCCTCACTGTAAAACTCCGGACGACGATGTTATGATCAGTCATGCAGAACTGGAGGTGCCCGCCGGCTTGAAATACATCGAATTCGGAATAGGAAACAGATGGCTGGTACGAACTGAGACCGAGAAGCCTGATGGTACAGAGACCGAAGCACGGGGAATTATCGGGCCTGTTAAATGCCGTTCCCTGTATATAAGAGTCTGGATCAGAAGAACGGTATGGATTCTGGATTCACAGGACGGCTTCAAGAAAGCCACCAAAGCGCGCAATCACTTCAAAGTGATCTTTGGTATCCGGAGTGAGTTGTAGTAAAAAAACAGCCCATGCCCACCTCGCAGTGGACCATGGGCTATTTAAGTTTGCAGCTTCCTCCGGTTACACCGTATCAGAGGTCTGAAGTTCAAGCGCCTGAGTACGTTCGGTGTCGCGGATGAGGACTGGCTTCAGATACCGGCCTGTGTAGGATTCCTCGACAGTAATCAGCTTCTCCGGCGTTCCGGTCGCAAGCACCGTTCCTCCGCCGCTGCCGCCTTCCGGCCCCATATCAATAATATAGTCAGCAGTCTTGATTACATCGAGGTTATGCTCAATAACCAGGACCGATTCACCGGAATCCACCAGACGGTGCAGCACCTCAAGCAGACGGCCAATGTCATCTACATGCAGGCCGGTCGTCGGCTCATCCAGAATGTACAGCGTCTTGCCGGTACTGCGGCGGTACAGCTCGGAAGCCAGCTTCACGCGCTGCGCTTCACCACCGGACAAGGTTGTCCCCGGCTGGCCGATGTTGATATAGCCCAGACCCACATCAAGCAGCGTCTGCATTTTGCGGTGGATACGCGGGATATTCTTGAAGAATTCCGTTGCATCCTCGACGGTCATCTCCAATACATCGGAGATACTCTTGCCTTTATATTTCACTTCCAGCGTTTCGCGGTTATACCGTTTGCCCTTGCAGACTTCACAAGGCACATACACATCCGGCAGGAAGTGCATCTCAATCTTGATAATCCCGTCTCCCCGGCAAGCCTCACAGCGGCCGCCCTTCACATTGAAGCTAAAGCGCCCCTTCTGGAAGCCGCGTACCTTAGCCTCATTGGTCTTGGAGAACAAATCGCGGATATCATCGAACACACCTGTATACGTGGCCGGATTGGAACGTGGTGTACGCCCGATCGGTGACTGGTCAATCTCAATTACTTTATCCAGATTCTCCAGACCGCGGATTTCTTTATGCACACCGGGACGGACCTTGACAGCCTTGTTAAGCTGGCGTGCCAGGCTCTTATAGAGAATTTCGTTAATAAGTGAAGATTTGCCGGAACCGGATACTCCGGTGACCGCTGTAAAGACACCAAGCGGAATCTTCACATTTACATTCTTCAGATTATTCTCTTTAGCCCCGCGAATCTCTATCCAGCGCTCATTATCGGTAGGCCGGCGCGTCGAGGTGACAGGGATGAATTTGCGTCCGCTTAAGTATTCACCTGTCAGGGAGTTCGGATCGTCCATAATCTCCTGAGGTGTACCTTGAGCAATTACCTGTCCGCCATGTATTCCGGCACCGGGGCCAATGTCGATAATATAGTCGGCAGCCATCATGGTATCCTCATCATGCTCAACGACGATCAGAGTATTGCCCAGGTCGCGCATATGAGCCAGCGTAGCAATCAGCCGGTCATTATCACGCTGATGAAGCCCGATGCTCGGCTCATCCAGAATATACAGGACGCCCATCAGACTGGAGCCAATCTGTGTAGCCAGCCTGATCCGCTGCGCTTCACCGCCGGATAACGAGCCCGCTGCTCGGCTAAGGGTCAGATAGTTCAGCCCTACATTTACAAGGAATCCTAAGCGGCTGCTGATTTCCTTAAGAATCAGGTTAGCGATGGCCGTTTCTTTCTCACTGAGCTTGAGATTCTCGAAGAAATCCAGACAATCTCCAATCGAAAGATCCGTTACATCGGCAACATTCTGCTGATTAATCGTCACGGCCAGAATCTCTTTCTTCAGTCTTTTGCCTTTGCAGACATGGCATGGCTTGGCGCTCATGAAGCCTTCGATAAACTCACGGATGCCTTCAGAGGCAGTGTCGCGGTAACGGCGCTCCAGATTCGGGATGATTCCTTCAAAAGCAACAAGTGCATCCTTGCGCTGGCCAAAGTCGTTCTCATAACGGAAGCGGATCTTCTCACTGCCCGTTCCGTGCAGCAGCTTGGTCATATGCTCCGGTGACAGGCTGCTGACAGGAACATTCTGCGGAATTTTGAAATGCTCACATACCGACTTCAGGAACTGCGGATAGTAGTTTGACGTACTGCCTGTCCAGGCTAAGAATGCACCTTCTTCGATGGACTTCTCCGCATCCGGGATCAGCAGATCCGGATCGACTACCATCTTCACACCAAGCCCGTCACATTCCGTGCAGGCACCAAACGGGCTGTTGAACGAGAACATACGCGGAGCAAGCTCTTCTATACTGAACCCGCAGATTGGGCAGGCAAAGCTTGCGCTGAATAAAAGCTCTTCCTGGCCCATCACATCGACCAGAATCTGACCGCCCGACAGCTTCAGTGCAGTCTCCAGTGAATCGGTAAGACGGGTCTCAATATCGTCCTTAATGACAATCCGGTCGACAACAACTTCAATCGTATGCTTCTTATTCTTCTCCAGTACAATATCTTCCGTAACTTCGCGAAGCTCACCGTCAACACGCACACGAACGAAACCTTGCTTGGAGATATCCGTGAACAAGCCTTTATGTTCACCCTTACGGCCGGAAATCACAGGTGCCAGAATCTGCAGGCGGGTCTTCTCCGGGTATTGCATAATCCGGTCAACCATCTGTTCCACAGTCTGTGATGTAATCTCTATGCCATGATCCGGACAATGGGGATGCCCAACCCGGGCAAACAGCAGCCGCAGATAGTCATAAATCTCTGTAACCGTACCTACGGTCGAACGCGGGTTACGGCTTGTAGTTTTCTGGTCAATCGATATGGCCGGGGATAGCCCGTCAATGGAATCCACATCCGGCTTCTCCATCTGACCCAGGAACTGGCGGGCATAGGCAGACAGCGATTCAACGTAACGGCGCTGGCCCTCGGCATAAATCGTGTCGAATGCCAAAGATGATTTACCCGAGCCGCTCAGTCCCGTCAGCACGACGAAGCGGTCACGCGGAATCGTTACGTCGATGTTCTTGAGATTATGGGCCCTTGCGCCCTTGATTATTATACTTTCGTTCGCCAACGGTACCTCTCCTTTATAAAAACCTATTAAAATGGAAAAACATTTAGCAAAATATTTTCGATCCCTCCCAAACCCTCCCTTCCAAGGGAGGGCCCCAAGGGTTGCACCCTCTGGACACCCGCAAGCTCGGCGGAAAGAGTTAGGACTGGGATGGAATTGGCTACTGGGGCAATGGGAGCGCTAGTCCCTACGGGACCGCTATACTATAGGCGCAGGATACGGCTCGCTGCATGCTACTAGCGGGCCGACAACCGCTGTCCCTACGGGATGCGCGAACTGCGGCTGTTCCTACGGAATGCGCTAAGGGCTTAACTACAAGCTGTCCCTACGGGATGCGCGAACTGCAGCTGTTCCTACGGAATGCGCTAAGGGCTTAACTGCAGCTGTCCCTACGGGATGCGCAAACTACGGCTGTTCCTACGGAATGCGCTAAGTGCTTAACTGCAGCTGTCCCTACGGGATGCGCGAAGTGCAAATGTATCTTCAAAAAGAACGGCCAGTGAAGCGCCGTTCCGTGATCATTAAGTGTAAGTGCTGGCGGGGCCAGCTTACTCGGCCCGCAGTTCAAGCAACGCATCGCGCAGCTCGGCGGCGCGTTCGAATTGCAGGTTCTTGGCCGCGTCCTTCATCTCGGCCTCCAGACGCTGCATCAGGCTCTGCTTCTCTTTCTTGTTCAGCTTGCCGCCGGCGCCGGTGAGATAATCGGCCTTGGACTCGGCCACCTTGGTGGCCTCGATGATGTCACGCACTTTCTTATTGATTGTCGTTGGCGTGATGCCGTGCTTCTCATTATGGGCAATCTGAATTTCACGGCGGCGCTGGGTTTCGCTCATCGCCTTCTCCATGGAATCCGTAATACGGTCGCCGTACAGAATGACACGTCCATCAGAGTTACGGGCCGCCCGGCCGATGGTCTGAATGAGTGAACGCTCGGAGCGGAGGAAGCCTTCCTTGTCAGCATCTAGGATGGCGACAAGGGAGACCTCCGGCAGGTCAAGACCTTCTCTTAATAAGTTAATACCCACCAGTACATGGAACGTACCGAGCCGGAGATCACGCAGGATGGCCATTCGCTCCAACGTCTTGATATCGGAGTGCATATACCGCACCTTAATCCCGATTTCCTTGAAGTAATCGGTCAGATCCTCGGACATCTTCTTCGTAAGTGTTGTAACGAGTACACGCTCATCACGCTCTACACGGTCACGGATTTCGCTGATCAGATCATCGATCTGTCCCTCTGTAGGGCGTACTTCGATGATCGGGTCCAGCAGGCCGGTAGGACGGATAATCTGCTGCACCATAGTATCGCAGTGCTCCATTTCGTATGGTCCCGGTGTAGCAGACACATATACAATCTGGTTCACTTTCTCTTCGAATTCCTCGAACTGCAGCGGCCGGTTATCCAGCGCGGACGGGAGGCGGAAGCCATGCTCCACCAATACTGTCTTACGCGCACGGTCACCATTATACATAGCCCGGATCTGCGGCAGCGTTGCATGGGACTCATCAATAACAATCAGCATATCATCCGGGAAGTAATCCATTAAGGTATATGGAGTCGCTCCCGGCTCACGGAAGGTAAGCGGGCCGGAATAGTTCTCGATACCGGAGCAGAAGCCCACTTCCTTCATCATCTCAATATCGTACCGCGTCCGCTGCTCCAGCCGCTGGGCTTCCAGCAGCTTGCCCGCATCACGAAGCACGGCCAGCCGTTCCTCAAGCTCCCGCTCAATGTTGATAATAGCTACACGCATCGTTTCTTCCTGGGTGACAAAGTGCGAAGCCGGGAAGATCGCTATATGATCGCGCTCACCAATCAGCTCTCCTGTGAGAACATCAATCTCGGTAATGCGCTCTATCTCATCTCCGAACAGCTCCACACGGATCGCATGCTCCCCCTGTGAAGCCGGGAAGATCTCGACCACATCGCCGCGTACCCGGAACGTCCCGCGTACGAAGTTAATGTCATTGCGCTGGTACTGGATCTCCACGAGCCTGCTCAGAATCTGATTGCGCGGCTTCTCCATCCCTACCCGCAGTGTCAACAGCATACTTCCGTATTCCTGTGGCGAACCGAGGCCATAAATACAGGACACACTCGCAACAATAATAACGTCACGCCGTTCGAACAGCGAACTGGTGGCGGAGTGCCGGAGCTTGTCAATTTCTTCATTTATGCTGGAATCTTTCTCTATGAAGGTATCGGAGGAAGGAATGTACGCCTCAGGCTGGTAGTAATCGTAGTAACTGACGAAGTAGTCAACGGAATTGTTCGGGAAAAATTCTTTGAACTCACTCGCCAGCTGCGCCGCAAGCGTCTTGTTGTGCGCAATGACCAGCGTCGGGCGGTTCAGTTTGGAAATCACTTGTGCGATGGTAAAGGTCTTGCCTGTACCTGTCGCTCCCAGCAGCGTCTGGTGCTTCTTGCCCTGCCGGATGCCGTCCAATAATTCTTCTATGGCATGAGGCTGATCGCCCTGGGGTGTATACTCGGACTCCAGTTCAAATGTCTTTGTACTGACGACAATATCACTCATTTGCCCGTCTCCCCTCTATCGTCTAAAATATATGAATATATTATAATTGTAGCCCTAATAGTTGCCTATCCATACCGTACTGAAAAATATGGAAGATAGGAATACACGTTCCCGTTTATTATACAGCGTTGCCCAGATTGATGCAAACCATAATATATAGAAATTTAAGGAGCTTGAACTTATGGATATCACTTCAATTATCGGCCTGCTGGCAGGCATTGCCGCAATGATCGGCGGCTTTCTCTGGGAAGGCGGAAGCTTATCCGGCCTGCTGCAGCTGAACGCCGCGCTGATCGTATTCGGCGGCACCCTTGCCGCTGTACTCATCAGTTTTCCGGCCTCCAGATTACGCAGCGTCCCGGCGGCTCTGCGCCTGGCATTCGGCAGACATCCCGACACCACCCAGGAGAAGGCCGAAGAGCTGATCTCCATGGCTGCAATCACTCGGCGCGGGGGTGTGCTTGCGCTGGAGAAGAGAGCGGAGGAGCATCCGGATACCTTTACCCGCGAAGGGCTGTTTCTTATTGTCGACGGCACCGATCCTGATCAGGTCCGGCAAATTCTTGAACTGGAGATGGACGCCAAGGAACTGAAGTATGAAGGCTATGCCAAAATCTTCGAAGCCGCCGGCGGCTATGCTCCGACTATGGGGATCATCGGCACCGTAATGGGATTAATACGGGTACTGAGCAATCTGACGGATCCCTCTAATCTGGGGGCCTCGATCGCTGTAGCTTTTACAGCAACGCTCTATGGCGTAGCCAGTGCTAATCTTATATTTTTACCCATCGCCTCCAAAATCAAATCCCGCAGCCAAAGCGAACTGGGCAGCATGGAGATGCTGCTTGTCGGTATCCTGTCCCTGCAGAATGGGGATCATCCGCATCTGGTCCGCAAAAAACTGACCGCCTTTATTCTCGATGCCTCACCTAGACGCAGCAGCAATAATAACCCGGGAGACCCGCTATGAGACAAAGAAACCGCCGCCAGGGACGTAGTAGAGGTAAGGAGAACCGGGACCGCTGGATGATTACCTATGCGGATCTGATTACGCTTCTGCTCATTTTTTTCATCATCCTGTACGCCATGAGCAGTCTGGATACGCAAAAATACGCGATCGTTACCGGTTCATTATCTGATACCTTTAAGAGCGGCAGTCCTGTGCTTGAAGGCGGAAATGGAGTGCTGGATGGTAATCAGGGGAACACGGGAGCCGCAGTCTCGAATGAACAGGAAGCAGGCGGAAGCACTGGTGGCGGTCTTTCTTCCGGGGGCAATGTGAAGGAGAGTGGTTCGAACGGAACCGGGACGGGCACAGATACATCCGGGCAAAACGGGGAAACTGCAGAACACCAGCCTTCGGCGCGTGAGCTCGCTTTTCGTGAGCAGGAGGCCAAACTGGCCGCGCTTATGGGTGTAATCACCAAATACGTGGAAGATAACAACCTTGGGGAGCAGATCTTTGTAGCGGATAAACCGCAGGGCATTGCCATCACGCTTAGCGACCGGTTCCTGTTCGATGCCGGCAAAGCCGAGCTGAAATCACCTGCCTTCCCGGCACTGCGCCAGCTATCCGGCCTGTTCCGCGGAATTGGTGCCACGATCAGCATCGAAGGCCATACCGACAATGTCCCGGTAACCGCCGCTTCAGATTACACGGATAACTGGGAGCTATCCGGCGCCCGCGCACTCTCTGTGCTGCGCTTCTTCCTGGATAACGAGGGGCTTAGCCCTGATACTTTCCAATATGCCGGTTACGCGGATACCAGACCTGCTTACGATAACACTACCGTTGAAGGACGGCAGAAGAACCGCCGGGTCGAACTTATTGTCCTGCGGCAGCTTCAAGAGGAAGAATAACACGTATCTGCAAGCGAATCAGCTCAGAGATCTGCAGATGAGAAGGCACGGCAACCATTTGCTAGTATAAGGAGATTGAACGCTATGCAGACTACAAACGGAACGACACCGGACGCCACCCGTTTTCTCTATTTTCTGCGGCAGCCGGTTTCGCTGATCATGATTGTTTTTGCCCAGGGAATAATTACCTTCTTCATTGGTTTATTATCTGTATTTATGATGTTCTTCTCCTCCGATTACTTCTGGGGGGACCTGGCCCATGTGTATCCTCCCGATAAACTGATGTATATAGGCATTGACTTCCTTATTGCCGGCGCAGCCTTTGCCCTGCCCTGGCTCGGGGTCTGGTGGATGCTGTACGGTTTGTCCGAGGATGGACGCATCCGCTGTTTCCCTCTTCTTTTACTCTTCGCCTATCTGACATTTGTGATCCTCTTTCTGCAGATCAATCCGGTCTATAACCCGGAAGCCATGATCCCTTCCTCCGCCGGGGAATCCACATTTCTGGTCTGTATGGGCATGTCTGCCGTGGTGCTTTTCCCGTTTTATTCGGCCGGTGTGTATTACTTCGTGCTCAAACCCAATACCCGTCCCAGAAAAAGATACCGGTTCCTATTGCTGTGCCTTATCTTTGCCGTTACGGGTCTGGCTCTGCTGCCCGCCCTTTGGCACTTGGCTCCCCGCATTTATCCGGGGCTGCTTAGCTTTCCGGAGTGATACAGAAACGCAAAAAGACAGACCTCTCACATTAGTGACATCTAATGTAATAAGAGAAGCCTGCCATGTTCATCTTTTCGTAAATCCAGTTCAGTCATCTATTCTAATAATCCGGGTACATAAACGGTTGAAACTATTCCCCAACCAATTCCTTATAAGCAGCCGCATCCAGCAGGCCGGAAGCTGCCTCGGCAAACTCACCGTCAAGCTCCAGCTCAAAAATCCAACCGCCGCCGTATGGCTGATCATTGATCAGCTCCGGACTGGATTCGAGTGCGTCGTTGATCTTGGTTACCTTGCCGGATACCGGCGAGTACAGCTCCGACACCGTCTTAACAGACTCGATGCTGCCTACGCTGTCGCCCGCGGAAATGGCTGCGCCGACTTCCGGAAACTCAACAAACACGATGTCGCCCAATAAATGCTGCGCATGATCCGTAATTCCCACACGTACTACGCGTCCTTCACCCTGCTGTGCCCATTCATGCTCTTCGCTGTATAGCAGGTTGTCCAACACTTCACTCATTTCCAAGCCGCCTCTTTTCCACATTTGGAGTTCTAAATTTAGTTATAGCCTAAGTTATGACCTTGCCTAATGTCAATATAACTGACAGGAAAATTAAATTTGTCATCTTTTTGACGTTTTTTGATTGACAGCGTGCTTGTAAACCCGGTTTAATGGAGTCAGTAGAAAAACATATGGTTTGCGAATGATGGCATAGGGAGAGACTGACCCTCAGGGGCAGCGCCGAAGGAGTAAGCCCGGGATGGGTGAATCTCTCAGGCAAAAGGACCTTTGCCGGACGCATCTCTGGAGAGCATCCACAGCCTGGACAACAGGAAACGGATCACCAACGGGGAAACCTGCGGGCATGATAGCAGGGTAACTCTCAGGTACAAAGGACAGAGCGAACGTCTATTGATGCATGTTTGATGTGCATTGATGGACTTTCGCCTGTCCTTTTTTGCATGTAAACAGACTAAGGGGTGACACGATGGAGTCTTTGAGAAGAACGCCTTTTTATGATCTCTATGCCGCTTATGCGGAGTCCAGATGCATTGATTTCGGCGGCTGGGAGCTGCCGGTGCAGTTTACTGGCATCGTTAAGGAACATGAAGCGGTCCGCCAGCAGGCCGGACTGTTCGATGTATCGCATATGGGTGAATTCATGGTTGACGGCAGCGGCGCTGAAGCCTTCCTGCAGCAGTTGACCACAAATGACGTCAGCCGCCTTGCAGACGGCGCGGCGCAGTATACCCTGATGCTCTATCCGAGCGGCGGCGTAGTAGATGATCTGCTCGTCTACCGCCTGGGCCATGAGCGCTATATGCTCGTCGTGAACGCCTCCAATATCGACAAGGACTTCCAGTGGCTGCAGGAACATCTCACCGCTGAATTCAGCGGTGTCAGCCTGAAGAACGTCTCTGATGAGACGCTGCTGCTCGCTCTGCAGGGTCCGCTGGCTGAGACGATTCTGGCCGAAGTTACCTCTGCCCCGCTCGCAGAGATGAAGCCCTTCCACTTCATCGAACACGCCGAGGTCTGCGGCGTATCTGTACTGCTCTCCCGCACCGGCTATACCGGGGAGGACGGCTTTGAGCTGTACGCCCCGGTCCACACAGCGGCTGTACTCTGGAATGGTCTGCTGGCCGCAGGCGCGCCGCATGGCCTGACCCCTGCCGGACTCGGCGCACGCGACACGCTCCGCTTCGAAGCCAAGCTGCCGCTGTACGGCCAGGAGCTCTCGGCGGATATTACGCCGCTCGAAGCGGGTGTCCAGTTCTTCGTGAAGCTGGACAAAGCAGATTTCATCGGCCGTGATGCCTTGCTGAAGCAGAAGGAAGCCGGTCTCCCGCGCCGCCTTGTGGGGCTTGAAATGATCGACCGCGGGATTCCCCGCTCCCATTATCCTGTATATGCCGACGGTGTGAAGATCGGTGAAGTCACAACCGGTACTCAATCCCCAACGCTGAAGCGGAATCTCGGACTTGCCCTGCTGGATGCTGCCTATACTGAGATCGGCACAGAGGTGTATGTGGAGATCCGCGGCAAGCAACTGAAGGCTGCCGTGATCAAAGCCCCCTTCTACAAAAAGAGCCAAGGAGTGAAGCCGTAATGAAGCACCGCTATCTGCCTATGACGGAGCAAGACCGCGCAGAAATGATGGAGACTGTCGGGATTCAGTCCATCGATGAGCTATTCGCTGATATCCCTCAATCTGTCCGCTACCAGGGAACGATGCCGATGTCCGGCCCGCTGGACGAATATGCGCTGCTGCGCCATATGAAGGGTCTGGCTGACAAGAATGCCGACTTTGATACCCATGCCAGCTTCCTTGGCGCCGGCCTCTATGACCACCACATTCCTGTTGTCATTAACCATATTATTTCCCGTTCGGAATTCTATACTGCCTATACCCCTTATCAGCCGGAAATCAGCCAGGGCGAGCTTCAGGCAATCTTCGAATTCCAGTCCTATATCTGTGAGCTGACCGGTATGAAGGTCGCCAATGCCAGTATGTATGACGGCGCAACGGCCTTCTCCGAAGCAGCCGTGCTTGCCGCAGGTGCCACGAAACGCAAAAAGCTGATTGTCTCCCGTACGGTTCATCCGGAAGCCCGCCAGGTGCTGCGTACTTCGGCCAATGCCTGGGGCCTGCAAATCGTGGAAATCGATTATAAGGACGGGGTTACCGATCTTGCCAAGCTGGCTGAGGCCATTGATGCCGATACTGCCGCCGTTCTGGTCCAGTCGCCCAACTTCTTCGGCGGCATCGAGGATCTGCGCCAGGTTGAGCCGTTGATCCACGCCGTCAAGGGATTGCTCGTGGTCAGCGCGAATCCCATTGCACTCGGCGTGCTGGAAACGCCCGGCAAGCTGGGCGCCGACATCGTAGTCGGCGATGCACAGCCGCTGGGTATCGCTGCATCGCTCGGAGGACCAACCTGCGGATTCTTTGCGGTTGCCGAACCGCTGATGCGCCGCATGCCGGGCCGGATCGTCGGCCAGACCGTTGACCGTAACGGCAAGCGCGGCTTCGTCTTGACCCTGCAGGCGCGTGAGCAGCATATCCGCCGCGAGAAAGCGACGTCGAATATCTGCTCTAACCAAGCGCTGCTGGCGTTATGCGCATCCGTCTACTTGTCCGTGATGGGCAAGGAGGGCATGCGCGAGGTTGGTGAGCTGAACATCCGCAAGAGCCATTACGCCGCCGGACGGCTGGCTGAAATCACCGGTGCAGAGCGCGTCTTCACCGCCCCGTTCTTCAATGAATTTGTCCTGAAGCTCCCGGAAGGCAGCAGTGTCAGTGAAGTGAACTCCAGGCTGCTGAAGGCAGGTTATCTGGGCGGCTATGATCTGGGCCGTGAGTATCCGGAGCTTGCCGGACATATGCTGGTTGCCGTGACTGAGAAAAGAAGCAAGACCGAAATTGACGAATTCGCCACTGCACTGGAGGGCTGTATATGAAACCGGAACAAACCCTGATCTTTGAATTAAGCCGCCCCGGCCGCTCGGCTTACTCTTTGCCTCTATGTGATGTGCCGCAGGAAGAGAGCATCAGCTCACTGATTCCTGAGGGCCTGCTCCGCAGCGAGCCGGTAGTGCTGCCGGAAGTATCCGAAGTGGATGTTATCCGCCACTATACTGCCCTGTCCCGGCGTAACTTCGGGGTCGATAACGGCTTCTATCCGCTCGGCTCCTGTACGATGAAATATAATCCGAAGATCAATGAGGATGTGGCCCGCTTCCCCGGCCTTGCCAAGATCCATCCGTACCAGCCGGAAGAGAGTATCCAGGGTGCACTTGAGCTGATGTATACACTGCAAAAGGATCTCGCCGGACTGACCGGCATGGATGCGGTCTCCCTGCAGCCTGCCGCCGGTGCCCATGGCGAATGGACCGGCCTGATGATGATCCGCGCCTACCATGAAAGCCGCGGCGAGGTCCGCACCAAGGTCATCGTGCCGGATTCCTCGCACGGTACCAACCCGGCCAGCGCCGCAGCCGCCGGACTCGACACCGTCACCATTCCTTCCAATGATAAGGGAATGGTCGACCTCGAAGCGCTGAAGGCCGCGGTCGGCAGCGACACCGCCGCGCTGATGCTCACTAACCCGAGTACTCTCGGACTGTTCGAGACGCAGATCGTCGAGATCGCCGCGATTGTCCATGAAGCCGGCGGATTGCTCTATTATGACGGAGCGAACTCCAACGCCATCATGGGCATCACCCGCCCGGGCGATATGGGCTTCGATGTGGTCCATCTCAACCTGCACAAGACGATGAGTACGCCGCACGGCGGCGGCGGTCCGGGAGCCGGACCGGTCGGCGTGAAGGCGAAGCTGATTCCGTTCCTGCCCCAGCCGTCGGTGGTGCAGAACGAAGACGGCAGCTTCTCGCTTGACTCCGGCGGGCCGCAATCTATTGGCCGCGTCAAAGCCTTTTATGGCAACTTCGGTATTCTGGTCCGCGCTTACGCCTATATCCGCACCTACGGCCCGGACGGACTGCGCGAGGTGTCCGAGAACGCTGTGCTGAATGCCAATTACATGATGCACCGTCTGGCATCTTATTTCGAAATTCCATTCCCGGGTGTCTGCAAGCATGAATTCGTCATGTCCGGCAGAAACCTCAAGCAGTACGGCGTACGTACCCTGGATGTTGCCAAACGGCTGCTCGACTTCGGCTACCATCCGCCAACCGTGTACTTCCCGCTGACAGTAGAGGAATGTATGATGATTGAGCCGACTGAAACCGAAAGCAAGGAAACGCTGGACGGCTTCATTGAGACGATGATTCAGATCGTTAAGGAAGCGCAGGAGACACCTGAGGTCGTTATTAATGCACCGCATACCACGGAGATCAGCCGTCTGGATGAGACCCAGGCCGCGCGGAAGCCGGTTCTGAACTGCTCCTGCGGCTAAACGCGACTGGCGGCAACGCACAGGCGAAATAACTTCACCGCAAATAAATAGCCGGGCAAGCGATACGCTAGTATCACTGCCCGGCTATTCTTATGTATGTCTAGGCTTTGCGCGCCTTCTATGGCGTAAGCCGTTTGACGAACTGGAAGCGGTCATTCACCCGCATTTTACTGTAAATACTCTTCAGCATATTCCGAACCGTCCCTTCACTGATGCCCAGATCACTCCCGATGTGCAGCGCGCTTTTCTCAAGTAACCATAGCCGTGCTACATCCTGCTCCCGCGCTGTCAGCTTATATTCCTGTAAAGTGGCTTCCAGGCGGTATTGCTGCATCTCCGGGTTCTTCTCCATCCACTTCTCCATAATATTCTCGGCAATCTGCTGCACGAACGGAATCGCGAATTCAATCGGTTCTCCTCTATTAAAAGAAATGTCCACATATCCGAAGACAGTATCCTCATTCTGCAGCGGAGCACACACACAGTTCCAGTTCTGGAAGGCCTGGTGGGAATGCTCCGCCCCCCGCACTACCCCGATGCAATTCATCTCCATGGCCAAGGATACGGCATTCATGCCCGAGCGCTGCCTGCATAAGCTAACTCCCGGACGCAGCTCCGCCTGTTCCATCTCATCCCGGGTAACCGGAGAAGAACAGACCAGCTCCAGAATGGTACCCGCCTTGTCCGTCAGGAATACAACATAAGGAATAGAGAGCAGCTGGCTTAATTTATTCATTTCACTGCGGATGGAAGATATCATGGCTCTGTGATAGATATGCTCCTTCGATTCTTCTGGAAAAGAAACCCCGGACTGCCCGCAATGTAATTCGATTTGCTCTGCGTCAAGCGGCCGGAAAGCTTCAAGCTGCTGTGCTTCCAAATCTCCGGGCACGCTCCATGCTCTCGATTGATCAAAGATTCTCACGACGATCCTCCTCCATTTTTACCATTTCCTATATAACCGATTTTAAAAGAAAGTATTATAACATACAATTACGGAATAAAGAACATTCAGCATTGGACCTGTAAATGAACCTGCAAGCGCTGTAAAATAGAAAAATCTGCAGTCAAAAATCATAAGTGAAAACGGCTATGTTGTCCTGTAATAAGGACTGTACCCTTTCAGCAAGGAGGTTCTACATGCTTCGCATCGGCTATATCTCGGCAGTCCTGAATCTGGCAACCGCTATGGTATCATTCATGCGCTTCGGCAGTAATTATGCACTGGCGATCATGATAAGCCATACACTAATGCTCTTCCTGGGTTACAGGCTGCTCCGCTCCAAAAGCAATCTGGCCCTAATCCCGCTGCTCACGGTCAGCTGCTCCTTCCTGATGTACAACGTGGTCTATGTTCTATTGAAGCAGATCAACCTTGTAGACCTGTACGCTGTAGACTGGAGACTGGAAGTTCAGCTGTTGCTGCCACTATTAATAGGGTTACTCCTCAAAGCCATTCTCGAACGAAGCGGCAAATCCCGGTTAGTCTAGTTAACCAGGGTAGCCGCTTTTTTGCAGCATCATTCGCCATAATAATCTAAATAAATATATTCATTCGATGGATTATGATAGTTTTCGACATTGCCGCAGTGATATATTTATTCATACGGCTTTTACATAGATTGGGATTCAGAAATTTATATGCTGCGAACAAGCGAACGCGCTTTCAAAGTAATTTCCAGGAGGGTTAGCCTTGAGTATTATTGAAGCCAGAGGGCTGAGCAAGTCATTTATGCAGGCAGTGAAGGAGCCGGGCCTGGGGGGAGCGGTTAAGCACCTCTTCCTCCCCCGGCATATTGAGAAGGTGGCGGTTAAGCCGCTGGATTTGAGTGTAGAAGCAGGCGAGACGGTGGCCTACGTGGGCCCGAACGGTGCAGGCAAATCGACTACCATCAAAATGCTGACAGGAATCCTCATGCCCTCAGCCGGCACTGTTTCTGTAAACGGTATCAATCCGTACAAAAAAAGAATGGACAATGCCGCCCAGATTGGTGCCGTGTTCGGCCAGCGTACCCAGCTGTGGTGGGATATCCCGATTGTGGAGTCTTTTTCGCTGCTGAAGGATATTTATCAGATTCCTGGCGCCGTCTACAAGACGAATATGGAGCTGTTCACTGAAATGCTGGGAATGAGCGAGTTCATCCATCTCTCTGCCCGGAAGCTCTCCCTGGGTCAGCGGATGCGCGCCGATCTGGCCGCAGCCCTGCTGCATAACCCGCCGATTCTGTATCTGGATGAGCCGACCATTGGCCTCGACGTATCCGTGAAGCAGAAAATCCGCGAGTTCATCAAACAGATCAACCAGGAGCAGAACACTACGGTGATGCTGACCACCCATGATCTGGGGGATATTGAGGATCTGTGCAAACGGCTGATTATCATCGACCATGGGGCGATTATTTATGACGGCAGCCTGAGCGAGGTCAAGGCCCGTTTTGCCAAAAACCGTGTCATCTTCTTTCAGGTCGGATCACCGATGCCGGAGTTATACGCGCAGCTCGCGCAGACACCCGGAATGAAGCTTGCGCAGCAGAGCGCGCAGGAATTTTCGGTCTCTTTTGACCGGTACGAATATACCGCCAGTGAAGTGGTGGGCCGGGTGATGAGATATGGCGAAGTTGTCGACTTCCGGATGGAAGATACTAATATTGAGCAGGTCATCAAGGCCGTCTATGACGGCAAGCTGGATCTGACCGGAACCGGGGAATAAGGAGGTTTACACACGATGATGACTGCTGCCCAGTTTAAAATGTACAGAAGTATCGCGAACCGCTCCCTGCAACGGGTTTTGGCCTACCGGATTTCTTACATCATTACCTTTCTGGCGAACTCTATCAATCTGCTGGCCATTTACTTTCTGTGGCAGGGCATTTACAGCGGGCGGGAGGTGGTAGGCGGCTATACCTGGGACCAGATGAAAACCTATCTGCTGGTTACCTTCCTGGCTAACTCTGTGTTGTCCTGGTATTCCGAATCGGCCATTTCCGGCAAAATCCTTGACGGCAGCGTCGCCGTAGACCTGCTGAAGCCGGTCGATTTCCAGACCGCAAGATTCGCGGAAACCTTGGGCTCGAGCCTGCTTGAAGGCGGCATGAGTACGGTGCTGCTGATCCTGTTCGCCACCTTCCTGACCGGAGTCACCTTTCCGGGTTCGCTCTCTGTCTATCTCTTGTTCGCAGTCAGTCTGCTCGGTGCAATCGTGGTGAAATTCGGCGTTGTCTATCTGGCGGCACTTTTATGCTTCTGGTCCACCGGATCGATGGGCATCGTCTGGACACGGATTGCTCTGACCAATCTCCTGTCCGGAGCTTTGGTGCCCCTGGCCTTCTTCCCGGACTGGCTGGAAAAGCTGGCGCTCCTGCTGCCCTTCCAGGCCATCATCCACACGCCGTCGATGATCTTTCTGCAGCAGGCAGATACCGGGGAGAGTCTGCAGCTGATCGGTATTCAACTTTTCTGGGGGGCAGCACTCTGGATTGCCGGCAGGGCAATGTGGAACTGGGCGGTACGCCAGGTGACCATCCATGGAGGCTAAGGCAGGAGGAGGCCGCAGAATGAAAATGTCCCAAATGCTCTACCTCTACAAACGGCTGTATGTGCAGCAGCTTAAAGCGATTTTGGAATATAATAAGGACTTCTATATTTTGATGTGCTCTGCCGCCTTGACACAGATTCTGGGGTTTGTCTTCCTCTGGGTGATCTATGACCGGATTCCGGATATTAACGGCTGGAAGTTCTGGGAAGTTACGTTTATGTACGCCATGATCTTTCTGACGGAGGGCATCGGCTCTTTGTTCTTCGAAGGCACCTGGCGCCTCGGGCGGCTGGTCAACATGGGCGAGCTGGACCGTTATTTGCTGCGGCCGGTGCCCGTTGTCCTTCAGGTGTTCTGCACCGGGATCGGCATCAACGGACTCGGTAATCTGCTGATTGGCGGAGTGATCGTCTGGCAGTCGCTCGTGCATAGCCCGGTTCACTGGACGCTGGGCAAAGCCGCCATCCTGATCCTGCTGTTTATTACTGCGGTTATCATCCGGGTATCGATCAACCTCGCGGGGAATTCCGCCGCCTTCTGGATCCGCAATGCGGGCAATGCCTTTCCGCTGATGGTGCATAACCTGTCCGATCTGGCCAAATATCCGATTACCCTGTTTCCGCAGGCGATCCGCATCTTTATTTCTACTGTGCTGCCCTATGCGTTCATCAGCTTTTATCCGGCAACCTATATATTCGGCAAAAGCGGATGGTCCGGCTGGTGGCTGCTCGCCCCTGTTGCGGCAATAGGAAGCGCGGCTGCGGCTTATGGTATCTTCCGGTATGGATTGTCTAAGTATGAGAGTACGGGGAATTGATGGCGAAATAACAGCAACAACCTTTAACAAGTTGGAGTAGGATATACGTGAGCACTCGGGTGGACGCTCAGCAATCGGAACGTTGCTCCAATCGCTGTTGTGTCCAGATTTTTTTGATTTTAACTATCGGTGAAAATCCGGACACAAAGGCGACCGCTAACGCTTTTACACAATCGTTCCGTCCGCTCCGCTGTTTAAGCGGGAATCGGTTTAACACCTTTAATCACATAAATGCCAGAAGACCGGAATACCTGAATACTGCAAAAAAGAAACCTACCTTTTAAAACTGAAAGTGTTAGCAACCAGTTCAATAGGGAGTTTTGATTATCCTCCCTATACACGATGGAGTAATCCGCCTGATAGGTCTGATCCCCTTCCACACCGTCAATGGTGGAGACATTCAGGTGCCCCCGCTCTTCCGGACCGCTGGAGATCATCAGCAGTTCGCCCAGCTCCGTCGCTGCTCTCGCCCGGATGGTCCCCTCATCATTAACGGAATCAATCAGCGCTGAACTGGCCTGTCCCTCCAGGGGGAACAGACTGATTACTTCTTCAAGTGCCGGAATTTCCACTACAGCCATTGAGAATATCCTCTCACAAATTTAAATCTTATCTTCTATGCATTAAAAAATAGTAACTACTATCTCTATACGCCTCATGCGCAATAATAGCCCCGGTTTAGTTGTTTAAATCACAGTTAGCGCTTAGATTGAGCTTAGATTGAACTTAGTTAGAACTTAAGTGGAGGTCTCGTAACGGAACCACCTGCAACTCAAGCATAATATCCGGCTGCAACTATCGTATTTCTCGTAAATCCTGCCCAAAATACAACAATTCTCTCATCAAAACGGCCATAATCCTAAATTGTTGTACAAAATACAACAATCCCGCTCATCCCGGCGGCTTAGCGGAACAATTCTTGCATTTCATACAACAATCTTCCTAAACACCCGTGTATCCTTAAGTCAAAGTTGTAATACGTACAACATTTTTGCCTACGCAGTGTGAACTTGAGATTCTCAATCCTGCCAGCAATGCATCAGTTATGAGAAATTGAACGATTTCCCATGCCCCCCTCTGGCGATCAACCGCCTGCTTGTTTGGTTATAGTCTCAAGTGCTGACTGGTTTGGACAATGCTGACGAGGAAGACTCCACTGCCACCCAGCAGACAGCGAAGAGCAATGCGGACAATCCCGCACTGCTCTCATTTATGCTCTCACTACTGCTGCCAACTGCCATTGCTGTCCCAATAACTACTATCCACTACTACTTTCATCAACTACTACTTCCAGCTATTCCATCCCGTTCCCTTCTTCCTGCAGCTACTTCCCCAATCAGCTAGGCAGATCCGTTGACGCCACAGTTCCGGCTGCAGCAGCCTGCTTGCGTTCTTTGGCCGATTTGCGGAAATAGAGCAGCTCATAGATTGCCGGAACTACGATTAGAGTTAACAGGGTTGCCGCAGTCAGGCCGCCGATGACTACAATGGCCAGACTCTGCGAGACGATGCTTCCCTGCTCGGACTGCCCGAACAGGAGCGGCAGCATGGCGCAGACAGTAGCAATGGCTGTCATCAGAATCGGACGCATCCGCGTGCCGGCTGCTTCCAGAATGGCTTCGCGGACCGTCATATGCTCCTCATTATGCTTAATACGGTCGATCAGCACGATCGCATTGGTGACCACGATGCCGATAAGCATTAATGCGCCGAACAATGCGGTGAAGTCAGGGGTCACACCCGAGATCAGCAGCGCTACGATGGCCCCGATTGCTGCGAGCGGCAGGGAGAACATGATCGCCAGAGGCGCACGCAGCGTCTTGAAGGTCAATACCATGATCAGGTATACCAGACCAATCGAGATCAATGCGGTCATGCCCAGGTCGCTGAAATCTCCGGCCTGATCGGCCGAGGCACCGCCTGCGAACAGGGTTACTCCCTCTGGCAAGGTAATGCTGTCAGTCGCTGCTTTAATATCTGCACCGATCTCCGAGACCCGCTTCGGATCTGCCTCTGCGGTAATCCGTACATAAGGCTTGCCGTCTTTATGATACAGCATTGCCGGCTGGTCAGTGACCGTAAGCTCTGCCACCTGTGACAGCGGCTGCGGGCCGGCGGATGTCATAAGCATAATCTTCTGCAGTTCCTCCTGCGATGCAGGCTGAACCACTGGCTCCAGCACTACTGAGGCAGGGGAACCATCCAGCTCGATCTGGCCCAGCGGAACCGGATTCAGCATCGCACTAAGCTGCATGGAGATTTCCTGGGCATTCGCCACAGCCGGATCTACTTTGAACGCAAACACCGGCTTGGTATCCTCCATGTTGCTGGCTACCTTCCCTACGCCTTCGATCGTTTTCACTTTGGCAGCGACTTCCTTGGCAACCGCATTAATGGCTTGAAGATCATCGCCCACAATATCAATGTATTCATTGGTTGAGCTGGAGCCCATCATACTGGCTGCTCCCACGGTCAATGCTGCTCCGTCATAGGAAGACTGCAAGCTGCGGATATGGTCCATGAATACCTGCGCATCTGCATCTTCCTTCATCATGACGGTATAATCCACTTGGGTCAGCGACACCACACTGCCCCATTGTGCCGAATCTGCGCTATTACCAGATTGCATAATGACGATCTCCGCCTGCGGCTGCTTCATCAGTTCAGCTTCCAGCTGCTTGCCGTTCTCCAGCACCTCTGATACCGGAACATTATTCGGATAGACCAGCTGAACGGTTACCGTGCTGGCATCTGTAGCATCGAGCGCCCCTTTGGGCATCGTGACATAGGCGCCAATGGACCCCACAAGCAGCAGCAGTCCGAGTGATAACGTAATCCACTTCCGCTGCAGATTCCACTCCAGGAAGCGGCTGAACTTGCGGGAAGGCTCATGCTCCTTCAAGGAGGAGCCCTTCAGCAGCAAGGAGCTGAGCAGCGGTACTACCGTTAAGGCAACTATAAGCGAGGTCAGCAGCGAGTAAGTGACGGTCAGGGCAAACGGCAGCAGGAAGGCTTGCAGCCCGCCGCGCAGCAGCCCCATCGGCAGGAATACTGCTACCGTGGCAATCGTAGAGGTAGTAATCGCCCGGGCGACCTCTCCAGTTGCGCTGACTACCATTTCGCGGGACAAGCGTTCTTTTTGCATCCGCCGGTAGATATTCTCGATCACCACGATACTGTCATCGACCAGCCGTCCAACCGCAACGGCGACGCCGCCCAGCGTAACTATATTCAGCGTGATCCCGGACACCTTCAGCAGGTACAAGGTAACCGCCAGTGATAACGGAATGGAGATAGCCGTAATCAGCGTTGCCCGTACATTGCGGAGGAAGATCAGGATCACAATCGTGGCGAATAAAGCACCGAGCAGCACCTCACGCAGCATGCTGTTTACCGAGGTCACGACCATATCCGAAGTGCTGAAGATCATGGATACCTCGGCATCTTTGACGCTGGCGCTAAGCTCCTCTGCTGTACTGCGCACCTTGTCGCCCACATCCACCGCGTTGGCACTTGCTTCTTTGGTGATAATGAGGAATAGTACATCCTTGCCGTTCGAGCGGCTCACACTCTCTTGGTCCAGCTTGGGCTCGACAGCAGCAATATCTCCTAGTGTTACTCCCGCTGCCACCGGCAGCTTTTGAAGCGTATCGACGCTCTCAATGGATGAAACCACGTTCACATTGCCCGTCTGGCCGCCAATCGTCTGTTCACCCACAGATGCCGATACGCTGCGGCCCTGAAGCAATCCCATGACCTGCGCCGTGTTTACTCCCTTCGCAGCCATTGCTGCCGGATCAAGCTTCACCCGCACCTGCGGAGAAGTTTTGCCGTAGAGGGCTACGCTCGCTACACCATCAATTTTCTGCATCTCGGGAAGGATCTTGTTCTCGGCAAACTCCAGATTCTCCTTGGTGAGCCCTTCATCGAACGCTACAGTGACCTGCGACACAGGAATCATCGAGGTATTCAGCTGAATGATGAACGGGTCCATCACGCCTTGCGGGAATTGCAGGGCATGAACTGCCTTCTCAACCTCCTGCGCCGCTTCCTTCATATTGGTTTTGCCGTCAAAATAAATATCCACCTTGGCATAGCCGTCAGCGGAAGTGGACATCTGCTCCGTCTTGCCTTTCACCAGTGAGGTCGCAGCCTCAATCGGCTTCGTCACTTGCGTCTCCATCGCATGCGCATCCTGGCCAGGACCCAGAACCGCAACGGTCACCTGAGGATTATCTGCCTCCGGCATGAATTCCATCGGCAGCGAGGTATAACTCATGATACCGACCACAAGCGCCATAACCACCAGAAGCCCGACTGCCCCCTTATTGCCAAACGACCATTTCGTAAGCCATGTCATTTCTTTTACCACTTCCATTTCATCAAATGTATTGAACTCTTTATGTCTGTTCTCTTATGTATGAGCTGCAGATTCTTGCTTAAGTGTAGAAGCTTTGGGCTGATGCCAAAACGGTCCGGCGGAGGGTTTCGTTCTCGGTCTTAAGGCGGGTGGCGCCTCCTTCCAGAGGTACAACGCAAAAAAGCTGCCCTGTAGAGGACAGCCTGTTAAAGAATAACCTGGTATCGCCGCATAGCAATTAAGGCGAATTCCGTACCGCTTCTTCCCGGAACATACTCTTTAGCAGCGGCGGTGTCACCAGTGTGGTAATAATTACAGCAATGATAACGCCGGTGAAATATTGCGGCAGCAGCAGCCCGCTCTCTAAGCCCGTGGCTGCAATGATCAGGGCGACCTCGCCTCTGGAGACCATTCCTGTACCAATCACCAGTGACGAGTGGGTATTGAAGCCGGTAAGGCGTGCGCCTATTCCGCCGCCAAGCAGCTTGGCCAGAATGGCGACCAGCGACAACACCACCATGAATCCGATCTGGCTGCCGAGGCCCTCAAAGCTGACACTGAGACCGATGCTGACAAAAAAGACCGGCACATACAGCGAGTACGCAATCGGCTCTACTTTGGACTCCATCACATAACCCGGGGTACAGCCAGCCGGCGAGGACGGTAACGGCGAAGAACAGCAGTTTTTGACGATAAGCAGACTTAAGGAAATCTCATCGCCCGTACCGAAGGAGCACAATAAAAAAGCAAGGGAACTGTGGGCAGCGGCTTTAACTGATTCTACTAATATCCCTTTTGCTGAAAAAAGTTTTAAAAGTAACTCTTCTCTCATTTTACTAATGTCCCTAGCAACCAGGGAAGCAGTTGCCTTGTAATTTGCAATCGTCCAATCGGCTATTCCTGTCTGATCTAGTTGTTGAATAAAATCGTCGAACATTTGCTGCATTATTGAATCGCTCATTTTTTCATTTTATAGAAGATAACGAGTTTTTTGCCGTAAGGAACGGTAGAATGCGATCAAATCTTCTCTTCTTCTGTATAGAGAAGACGACGAAAGTACAGAAGTTTCAACACATAAATTATTTAATGTTTCTACCTTGGTTGTTAAGTGATATTCAAAATCTCCCTAATAGGTGAGGAGGAAAGTAAAGGGCACTTTTCTTACCTTAACTAAATGAAGTGTTTAGCCGAGAACGCCCTGCTAGGCTAAATACAAAACAGGAGGAATTTAAATGTCCGTTTATACAAATGAGTATACGCAGGTTGTTGTGATGACCAAATCTCAAGTGTCCCAAGCGCTTACTGAACAAAATGCTATTATTCAGCATGGTATCAAGGTACCAAATAGTTCTAATTTCATTTCTGCTGTGTCTGCAGTTACTTCAGTTTTGTCTCTTCTGATATTTAAGAAAACTATACCAAGTCTTGCATCTGGAATTGTCGCCGTATTTTCTTCATTGTTCCCAGATGAAAAAGCATCTGCCGAATTCATGGCAAATAAAGGACTCTCATTTCTTGCAACAGTAAACACTGCTATAAACAGTAGCGCACAATATGATCAAATTGAAGTTCAGCTTCCATTTTTAGAATACACTTATAACAATAGTGCCGATAACTGGAGATTTGTTTCGGGCTATGGGACAATTACTCGTCTTCATACACCTTCGGGTTGGATCAATGCTAACTAATAAAAGCCTTGTCTGGTATTATGAGACTGCCCCCTGTAAATGAGACTGGGATCGAAACACCTTACAAGTCTAAGCAGCCAGTCGTCGGAATTTAATCGGCGACTGGCTTTTAGCTTCGTTTGAATTCGAATTTAGGTGTAATAGATACTGTAGTCTCGAACGGTCTGTTTAACGATTGCAGGCGTTTTGCAGGTTAACCCTTCGAGATAGAATGTTTTTAGACTTTAGCGTTGGAATGAAACGATTCAATGGGAGCATTATCAGCAGGCGCTCCCTTGTGGGATATGCTCATGGTAATGCCTTTTCCTTTGACGGCCTCTTGTACACAAAGGAGGTGTAGACACTGCCCTGGTTACTATGGAGTAACACCGTTTCCTGCTTTGGAAGTTGGTTTAACGTATCCAAAACCAAGGAAGTGTCTTGCTTATCTGCTATACTGTAAGCCACAATTTTTCCGTACTCTGAAGAGTGTTACGGACCTAACTATACTGCTTACCTACAGCTACAGGGGTGAATTTTACCTTTTCGATACCACTTCATCCATACCTTTAGTGAAGTCACATTTCGGATGCCTAACTGCTCCATGACCTCCCGCACTGTAACTCCGGTTAATTTCTTTCATCTCAATGGATTCCATCATAATTTCTACTGTAGCTAACTCATTTGCCAACGCAAAAACACCTTCAAGGTTATCTCCATATCTTACGACATGGTTTCATTCTCTTGAAGGTGTTTTGATTTGTCTCACGTTAGGGGGGTAATCCCGACCAGGCATGAAAATGACATGGGGTTTTTTAATTATCAATTTATTTTCTTTTCCATTATGGTGCTTACTAAATTATTAATATCCTCTTTGTTAATGATAGAATACCAACGGTTGATTTTTTTCTCATCGTTAAGATCAATTACAAGCAGTTCATTCCTATCTTCTGAGACATTCAGAATAATTTTTAGGGTTCCCTGAACATCTAACCATATCGAGTCAAACTGATCTGTTGAATTATGATCACCTTTTATCTTTTCCTTGACTTCCAAGTTTGAAAGTCGATTAATCATATCACTAAGAATATCATCGTCTGTAAGTTTGATTTCGTTTTTTATGTCATTTTTAGCAAGAAAAGTAATTGTTGTTATATCCTTTTTAGGTAGAACGGTAACCACATTTCCTAAGGTTGTTTCGGAACTTAACAAAATTCGAAGAGTGTTACCATAACTTTGGAATAAGAGGAAAATAAGAATGGCAGCAAATATAATTCTTAATGTTAAATGAACCTTTCGACTACGCATAAAAATATTAGACCTCCCTTGTTTTCTGTCAATCCGGTGGCGGAAAAACCGAACCTTGAAATATTCCCTGTGATCGCACTTTGGATATCGACACCTGACGGATTGCCCTATATTGTCACGACAGTACAGTCCTAAGATTTCTCGTTCTGCCTCTTAAGAGGTCGACAACTGCTACATGCTCCTTGCAGGATCGTTGCTTTGTATGCCAAGACTTAGATGAATTTACAGCCTAAACCCACCCATTTCACAATGTTGTCCTCCTCTGCAAATATATACTAAAACCATCATATCACTTTATTCCAAAAAATAAAAAATATACCGACATCAAAATCAATGGTGTTGATTTTGCATAATAAGGATTTTATATCCTTAATAAGAAAGCATTTAAGATAGGTTTCCACGCAGTGCCACCAATCTTATATACACCACCTTCACACTAAGGAAATTACCCATCACTATTTGCATACAGATAAATTCTCCACAACGATCGAACCTATTGTGGCAGTCTACAACCTTATTTTCTTTCGACTTCTTCTGAAATAAAGGACCGCTTCATTTGAAGTGGTCCTCTTAAGGTTAATACGTAGCTTATGAGTGGTTTACAATTAATTTCCACTGTGGCCTAACTATGACTTTGAATCAAAATATGAATTATGAAAAATGCTTATTTATATAAAATTTCTAGAAACTCAACGATAATCATAGAGACTACATCTTCAGTCGGTAAATAAATATATCGACTTATTCTTTGTATATCTTCCTTATATAGATCTACCAGTTTTAAAGTGGCTTCCTTGTCTCTTTTCTTGGCAGCGTGCAATAAATTCATCATCTCATCGTCTGAGATAATTTCTGTATCATCTTTCTTTTCCATTTGTTCACCGCCTGTTGACTGATATGATATTGTTTTGCAATTTCAGCTTCAGATAGGTTCTGAAAATATATTTTTATCAGTAGTGATCTTTCTTGCGGGGTTAAAGTGGCAAACAACTGCTGAACTATTAATTTTTCATCAGATACTACTGTAAAGTCAGGTGTGCTAGGATTATGGTCGTCAATAGAACATTCTCGGCTTCTGATCTTTTTGGCTCTGTACTGTAATCTCCAACCTATTCGGTAAATTTCGGTTTTGTAGCGCTCGTAAATTGATGTGTCTTTTCCCATTCGAGATATCACCTCACTGAATGTGTCTATATATAGGGAAATTTGGGATTAATTTAACAACTGAAATAAGAACATATGTTTCTATTAATTACATTTTACATCTAAGTTGTAGAACGTGGCAATTCTTTTCCCTATTGGTAAAGATAAAAGAGAAAGGAGTAACACTGATGCAAGTTGCAGATTTAATATCGCTAGTAACTAATGTCGGTTTTCCCGTGACGCTTTGCTTTATTCTGATTCGCTATGTATTACAAACTGTTGGCGAAAAATTAGATAATTTGGACGCCTCTTTAAAAGGGCTAACACAAGCTATAGAATCCATTAGAAATAAAGAAAAGGTTCCAGAGCCAGAAAAAAAGTAGGGTATTTAACCTCCGACTGTGGCCGAGTCTATTCTGATGCTGCGGTCAGTTACTTTACCTTGGCTACTCCGGATCCCTATACGGAGATCGAGGAGCATAAGGGCTACTCTATTTTGCAGTATGAAATGGAGGATGGCTATCGGTTGGATTTTGGCACCAAGCGATCGATTGAGCTGCCCACGGTAGAAGCAGCCTGGGAACTGATGGATATCATCATCTAATAGAGCATAATGTTATGCTTTTAGTCCTGAAGCATTAAATATCCCACCAGTTTAATTTCACTGGCGGGATTTGCTTAGTTGATCATTCAAAGGCCGCTCTGTTGAGGACAGCCTGGAAACGAGAGATCTATTTAAAAAGAATATGGACAAGTTGCTCTGCTGCTCTTAACCCGGATTCATACCCCCTGTATCTCTTCTTCCCGGAACACCACCTTAAGCAGCGGCGGTGGCACCAATGTGGTGATAATTACGGCAATGATAACACCGGTGAAATATTGCTTCCGCAGCAGCCCGCTCTCAAGTCCCGTGGCCGCAATGATCAGGGCGACCTCGCCTCTGGAGATCATTCCTGTACCAATCACCAGTGACGAGCGGGTATTGAAGCCGGTAAGGCGTGCGCCTATTCCGCCGCCAAGCAGCTTGGCCAGAATAGCGACCAGCGACAACACCACCATGAATCCGATCTGGCTGCCGAGGCCCTCAAAGCTGACACTGAGACCGATGCTGACAAAAAAGACCGGCACATACAACGAGTACGCAATCGGCTCTACTTTGGACTCCACCACATGCTTGAAGGAGGTTTGTGCACTGGTAATCCCGGCGGCAAACGCGCCGATAATGCCTGCCATCCCCATCATTTCAGCGAAATAAGCATATCCGAACAGAATCACCAGCGCTGCCGTGATCGTCGCTTCGGTCACCCGCAGCGGAGCAAGCCAGCGCATCACCCGGGGTACAACCAGCCAGCCTGCAAGGACAGCGGCGGCGAAGAACAGCAGGCTGCCCCAGCTGCACGGACATTTCCCCCGCCAGTTTGGTGAATAACAGAATCAGCAGCAAATATAAGATGAATTCCATGTTGCATTCTACTCCCTTTACTCTGTATTGGGTCCCTAAAAAAGACAAAGAGGAACCCTTGGTGACGGGCTCCTCCTAAAAACACATGGCTATAAACCACGACGCATGTTAAAGCTCAAGCGCTGATCCCCGCTTCATTCGGACGCAGTATGGTGGAGCCAATCGTCAGCAGGACTGCCGCCATCAGGCCCAGAATGGCAAAAGGCAGCCACAGCTCGTTCCAGCCTCCGCCCGTTGCGGCGATATCTACCGCCTGGATGGCCCATTTCTGCGGTGTGAAATTAGCTAGCTTCTGCATATAATCCGGCATGATCGAGATCGGCCAGAAGCAGCCGCCCAGCATACAGGTGGGTATAAGGATCAGCGAATTGAGCATGCCGGCATTGCGCGGATTACGGATCAGTCCCGCTACGGTGCTGGCGATGCCCATGGATACCAGCATGAATGCGGCCAGAACCAGGAAGTAGAGAAACATCGGCATCTCATAATCGTAGCGTAGCACCCATCTCCCAAGCGAGAGCACCACGATGATCTGAATAATCCCTACGAGAAAGCTGCCTAGGAAATTGCCGAGGGCAATTTCGTAAGAGCGGACCGGGGCGCTGAACATCCGCATCATCGTGCGCCCCCGGCGGTCATCGTTGATCAGGGACACGGAGCTTGTCACCAGTGTCATCAGGAACATGAGCGTCAGACCGGTAATCACACCCAGCGTCTCCCGGGGGTATAAATCATAATCCGTACGAAGGCTTCCCACATGATGCTGCTCCGCCTGCTTCAGCACAGCAGCGAACTGCGCCTGCTGATCTGCTGCCGTGCCGCCGCTGAGTGCAGCAACGGCATGCGCAGCTTCAGCCATGTTTCCGGCAATCGCATTGACCTTCATCTTGACGATAATGGAGCTCTCGCTCGCGCGAAGCTCATAGATGCTAATCTTCGGCTCCTGCCCGGCAATCAGGGCGGCTGAATACCCCTCTGGAATCCATATCCCTGCCGCCCCCTCCTGCCCGATCGCCGCTTCCTTCAATGCCGCCTCATCCCTGCGCTGCTCAAACTTGTAATCGCCGGTCTGCTCCAGTTCGGAGAGCAGATGCTTTCCGGCAGCACCCTTATCCATATTGGCGTACAATATGGTCGCCGGACCATCGCCAACGCCCCCAGTGAGCGAAATGATTCCTGCAACCACAACACTGGGCAGCAGAATAAATATCAGCACCCCTTTGACAGAGCCCAGGCTTCGGCGGATCATATTCCAGGCAATGGTTATTATTTTATTCATGGTAGCCCACCTTCCGGTATGAGACAGTCATTACACACAGCAGAACTGCACAAATCAGACACATCACCCATAAGTTCGGCAGAATCTGCTTCAGACCGGAATGGAGCATCATGCGGATAATCGCCTGCTGTGCCCAATGGTTGACTGTGAATGCACCGATGCTGTTCACCCAGGAATCAGGAAGCGGAGCCATCCCCCCGCTGACGAAGGTCATCACTACGGCGAGAACATTAATAACATTCGTTGCACTGGCCGAAGTTTTGCTGAACAGGCAGATGACAATGGAGAACGTCATGGACGCGATGATCATCAACAGGCAGAACAACAATAGAAGTCCCGGCCGGTTGCCCCAGTATACACCGAACAGCCGGTCTGACAGCACAATGATCGCCAGACACTGAAGGATGCTGACCAGGCCTACCCCCAGCATTTTGCCGATAAACAGCTGGGAGCCCTTGACCGGCATCGAATTGATCCGAAAAAGCGTATGGTTCTCTTTATCACTGAAGAGAGAGCCCGTTACCGTCAGCCCGCTGTACAGAAGAAACATCATCAGCATGGAAGCCGCGTAGAACTGGGAGGCTGTATAGGTTTTACCCCCATTATTCAGATCACCCATCACCACTGCCCCTGTCTCTGCCGTTACCGGAGGAACTGCAAGTGCTTCCGGCCCAAGCGCTACCGCTGCCGATTGCTTGTAATTGATCGTACTAAGAAAATTGTCAAAAGCCGTTCCCGCCACCAGATTATCGGTATGATCCTTGCCGAGAATAAACTCCAGCCGGGCGTGTTCTCCGCGCTGTACCTCTTCATCGAAGCCGGAAGGGACAATGACCGCATAGGCGTATTTGCCTGTACGAAGCCCGCTTTCTGCCGCCTCCCGGCTCTCTGGCTTGTGGGCGATGATGAGATCCTTCACTTCCGGTGCCTCCAGAAAAGCAGTTATCATAGCAGAGGTCCCTGCTTCTCCGCCTGCGGCATTCACAACAGCTACCCGTACTGGGTCGATCTCATCGGCTTCTTTCACACCCACCACCCCGGAGAGCGAAGCCCCCAGCAGAAAGATCAGCACCAGCGGGAGCAGAAACATATTAAGCAGCATCGAACGTGAGCGGAACAATCTGCGCAGTTCATAGTTCATAATGGTCCAGGTATTCATCTCGCTGTCCCCCCTCTAATCCCGTAATGTCCGTCCGGTCAGACTGAGGAACAACGTCTCCAGATCCGGCTCTTCAATGTTAAGGGAGGCAATTACCCCTTCATGCTTGGCGAAAATAAACAGAATGTCCTGCAGCTCATTTTGTGAAGAAGGCAGATACATCTCCACAGCATCCTGCACAACCTCCACCCGGCTAATCCGTGGATGCTGACGAAGCTCGTTAATTAGAGCTGGAGTGATATTCGCCGCCTTAACTACGATTTTCTCCTCATGGGCTACCCGTTCCCGCAGCTCGCTTTCCGTGCCGCAGGCAATAATATGACCTTTATCCATAATTGCCACCCGGTCACAGACCGCTGCTACCTCCTCCATATAGTGGCTGGTATAGATAATCGTTGAGCCCAGCTTATTCAGTGTTTTGACCGATTCCAGAATGTGATTGCGGGACTGCGGATCAATGCCAACGGTCGGCTCATCCATAATGATCAGGCGCGGCCGGTGCGTGATGGCACAGGCGATATTGAGGCGCCGTTTCATCCCTCCCGAGAAGGTGGACGGCTTATCCCTGGCCCGGTCGCTAAGACCTGTGAATTCGAGCGCTTCCTGGATCCGTTCCTTCAGCAGCTTCCCGCGCAGGCCATACAGCTTCCCGAAGAAGCTTACATTCTCTGCCGCCGACATATTCTCGTATAAAGCCAGCTCTTGAGGGACAAGCCCTATACGCTTCTTAACCTCCAGCGGCTTCTCCCTTACGGACAGGCCATCGATCATAATCTCGCCGCTGTCCGCCTTAAGCAGACCGCAGATCATGCTGATTGTTGTGCTTTTCCCGGCACCATTAGGGCCGAGCAGACCGAATATTTCACCTTCCTGCAGACTGAAATTCACATGGTCCACGATCAGTTTGCTGTCATACCTTTTCACCACATCGGTTAATACCGCAAGTGCCATTTGCCATCGCTCCTGTTCCCTTAGTTCTCGTATTCTCATTGTAGCGCAGTGAAGGCGCCGCCGAAGGTACAGAAGGTCATCCTCCAGAGGTGACCAAAGTCATCTCCTGAACGATGGCGCTCTTATGCTAAGATGGAGATACCTGAGAAGCGATAGAAGGATAAGTTATCGCGTAAGACATATAAATTCATATATTCCAAAAAAGGATGACCCTAATTGACCAGAGAACTGAATATGCTGCGTTACGGTCTCATTATCATTCCTGCAGTACTATCTATCTACGTCTATGAGTACGCCGACTATGAACAGTTCACGCTTCATTTCCTCCTGCTGCTCCTGATCGCAACGCTTGGCACAAAACTGCCGAAGCCCTTCCCTCTGCTCACCGGGGGCATTGAGCTGATCTTCACAGCCTGGCTGTGTTACCAGTACAGCACATTGATGATTTTTCCGGCCCTGTCGGCGGTACTGTCCTACTCCTGGCTGCAGCGTAAGAACACGGCAATAGCCTTCTTCTGTAGTCACCTGTTGCTGCTCAATGTTGCCTTCCGCGATGCTGCCCCGGCTGTGCAGGCGTTCACGAACCTTACCTTCCTGCTGGCCGCCGCACTGAATATACAGCTGATCCGGACTGGACGCGGCCGCACAGATACCTTGTTTCTTTACGATGAGCTGCGCAAGAAGCATTTCGAGCTTGAGGAAGCACGCTCGCGCCTGCTCCAGTTCACCTCGCAGGTAGAGGTTGCCGCGCAAGCGGAGGAAAGGGTGCGGATCGCACGCCAGCTGCATGATGATATCGGACACCGGCTAATCCGGGTCAAAATGATGACCGAAGCCGCCATCCATACGCTGCCGGCTGCTCCCGAAACTGGCCTTGGCATGATGCATCAGGTCCGGGACCAGCTCTCGGCCAGTATGGAAGATATGCGGGCTGCGCTGAAGCGGATCAACTATACGCCGCAGCTTGAAGGTGCGTATGCGCTCGACCGGCTGCTGGAGGAGGTAGGCCGTGATACCGGTATTGCAACCTCCTATACTGTGCAAGGGATTCCCTATCCGCTCTACCCGAGCATTCAGGTCGTGCTCTACAAAAACGCCCGGGAAGCCATCACCAATGCGCTGCGGCACGGCAAGGCGGACTCTGTCTGGATTACCTTATCGTATAGGGATCACGAGATCATGATGGAGGCAGGAAATAACGGCCGGCTGCCCGAAGAAGACGCCCTGCATAAACTGCAAAGCGGCGGAGGTATGGGGCTAACCGGTATGACGGAACGCACCGTCCTGATCGGCGGGACCCTGGAGCTGCGGCCTGTGGCGCAGTTCACAGTCATTACCCGGTTGCCTGTGTACAGGCAAGGAGAGGATTTTCAGTAATAGTTATGGGCTGGCGGAGCCCCAATTACAGTGAGAAGGAGCTAAGCATAGGATGATTAAAGTATTGATCGTGGACGACGACTCTTTTATCCGTGAGAGCTTGAAGGTGCTGGTTGGGCTGGACCCCGAGATTGAGGTAGCCGGAACGGCAGGAGATGGCTTTGAAGCGCTCGCTTTGCTGGGGGCGCCAGGCGGCGGGGCTGATGTCGCACTCATGGATATCCGGATGCCGGGCTGCGGGGGCGTCGAAGGCACACGCCTGATCAAAGAAGCTTATCCGCACGTAGCCGTTCTGATGCTGACTACCTTCGACGATGATGAATATATCATTGAAGCACTGCGTAACGGAGCCAGCGGTTATCTGCTCAAGAACATTCCGCCGGACCGGATCATTCAGGGCATCAAGACTGTACATGAGGGCAACATGCTCATTCATCCGGATATCGCCCGCAAACTGGCCGGCTTCCTCCAGCCGCCTGTCCGTCAGGAAGCCGCCCATAGGCAGGCTCTGGAATCCTACGGGCTGACTAAAGCAGAGCTGACCATAGTGTCCTCGATTGCAGAGGGACTTACCAATAAAGAGATTGCCGGGAAGCTGTTCTTAAGCGAAGGCACAGTCAAAAACTATATTACCGATATCCTCAGCAAGCTTGGGCTGCGGGACCGGACACAGATCGCCATTCTCTATTTGAAGAGTCAGGGGATCGGGTAGGGGTTTGGGTAGGAGATCGTGGCGGCTCGGGTAGTACATGGGGAGTAGCACGGGGAGCAGCACGGTAGTACATGCGGGGCAGCGATTCCTCCTCAAGAGGGTAGTCTCGATTTCTGGAGACTTTAGGTTTTTCAGGTGGAGATAGAACGGGGACTTCTGTGGGACATTAAATTTGGCGTATACGAGATTGGAATGAACCATAGGTTGGCGGTTGGCCGGGTTTGGGTAACCGGGACATATTGTTGTACGTAATGCAGGAATTCTGCCGGATTGGCGGGTAAAATGTTGCATTGTTGTACTTTTTGCAGGATTTTCGCCGGATTGGCGGGTGCTGAGCGCATATTGTTGTATTTTTTGCAGGATTTCCACCAGATGAGCGGGTGGTGGGCGTATTTTGTTGTATTTCATACAGGATTTCCATCGGATTGGCGGCTACTGAGCGTACATTGTTGTACTTTCTACAAGATTCTCGCTGGATTGGCGGGTTTGCGGGATGATGGTGTCTTCAAGTTGCATAATTAAGCAGGTATTCTCTCAACTTTCTCTAAAAAAGGCCAGTTCTCCCTGGATGATAGTCAAGGAGAACTGGCCTTCACGGTTTCATTCAGTTATGCTGCCCCGTCAGACTCCGGCAGATTTCTGCTTAGCATCCGCAGAGGCGGACGGCTTCTTCCGGCCCCGCCGCCCGGGCGTATGCCCCCGCTGGCGGGTTCCCGTCTGCATCCCGATGATGCTGAAGATGCTGGACGGCTTGGCCTCTGCGGTCACGCTTCCGTCCGGCTCCGGCACCAGAATGATGCCGAGCTGATGGTGATCGCCATCGTAGATCGCGCGCTGGAGGTATTTGCTCTCGCCTTCGCGGTTCAGCACCTCCAGCTTGCAGAACGCCGGGTTCATGCGCAGCGCCTCATGCAGCTGCGCCGCGCCGGTCAACAGGACCCCGTTGACCTTCAGCAGGACCTCGCCGGGCAGGATGCCCAGCTCCTGCCCGGGGCTGCCCGGCAGCACGGCCAGCACCTTGCGGCCGGCCGGGGGATGCACGAAGACGGGACTGATACTGCGCTCCTCCAGAGCGCTGTACCAGCTTAACCCTTCGTGCAGGAGCACTGCACTTAGCGCCGCGACCAGGATCAGCGGGCTCCACCAGTCCGCAAGCAGGCTTAAGCCGAGCAGGACGATGCTGTATACCAGCAGCCGTCCTGAAGTGCGGGCCGCCTTGCGTCCGGGCAGCATGCCCTGGGTCATCTCGCTGAAGCCGATGATGACCGGCAGGGAGACCAGGCCCAGGCCCCCGCCCAGCAGCGGATGCCAGGGCAGTTCACCGATTCCCGCACCCGGGGGAATCAGCAGAAACAGCGGCAGCGGCCAGAAGGCCTGCAGCTGGTAGCCGCCGACCACCTTGCCGCGCTTGCCGGCCAGGAAGAGCGGGGTCGCCAGCCTGGCGCCCTGCCATCGCGCCAGCAGCGCTTCAGCCAGATGGAGCAGCGCGGCCAGCACCAGCAGCGCCGGGATATCCATCTCCCGCAGCGCCCCGGCAATCGTTCCCGCGGCTCCGCTCTGCAGCGTATCCGGAAAGAACGAAAGAACAAACTGTACAATTCCCAGCACACCTATAGAATACGCAAAGCATAAATAGCGCACACGAAAAAGCATTAATACCAGACTGACCACCCAGATGCAGGCTACAGCCGTATAGGACAAAGAGATACCCAAGGCTACAGCTGCTAAGGAAACAATAAGTCCCGCAACCCCGCCGGTCCACACCGTCCGCCATGTTTCCCGGCCCCAGCTGTGCAGCTTCACATGGATGAGCTTCCGCTCCAGCGCAACCTGCCTGCGGTAATAGAGTGCAATAAATATAAGAGCGATATAGTAATAAGGCTGAATCAGCAGATGAATGACCGCTGTACCCCAGCTAGCAAGCAGTTCCAACATCACATTCAAACCGTTCGTCACACTCCTTTTCGTCCGGGACTAGTGGAAATGTATTAGGTGTCCTCTAAAATGAGTCTATGTTATCGAAGCAGCAATACTCTGTATCGCCTTCAGCTTTTAGCGTACAACATAAACTTTCTTCTATTTGTAGAAAAAAAGAAGGCTGGAATCAGCCTTCTTACTTGTTCGACGCCGTAGCCTTGATTTCCTTCCGGATCTCTTCGATTCCCTTATTCCGCTGATTGTCTTTGGCCGGGTCCTGAATGACCTTGATCAGCGCCAGCTCCAGCGCTTCTGCGGTCTTGGCATCAATCACGCCTGTTGACTTCAGCTTAGCGGCGCTCTGGAATTTCTTGACCGCTTCCTTGGTTCCAGCATCGAAATATCCATCCTTGCGGCCCGGCTTATAGCCCAGACCATCCAGCATCGTCTGTGCGCTTTTGACATCCGTGCTGTTCATATTATATTGCAGCGTTACACTCTTATTAATCGGCGCCACCGAGAAGTAATCCGGCTGGGCGACCGCAATATCCGGCTTGATGCCCTTGCCGTGAATCCAGGTGCCGTCTGGTGTCAGCCACTTGGCAATCGTAATCTTCAGCAGACTGCCGTCACCCAGCTGCTCTTCGAAGCTGGTCTGGACAGTGCCTTTCCCGAACGAGTCCTCACCGATCAGCTTTGCACCCGCAGATTGCTGCAGTGCTCCTGCCATGATCTCCGAAGCGCTCGCGCTGCCTTTGTTCATCAGCACAACTACAGGATACTTTTTACTGGATCCCTTTGAGGTGCTGACCTCGCGCTGTTTGTTTTTGTCTTCGACCTGCACGATGGCTTTGCCGGCCGGTACAAACTGCTCTGCCATTTCGATAACGACCGGCAACACACCGCCGGGGTCATTGCGGACATCAATGACAAGTCCCTTCATGCCTTGCGTTTCCAGCTTGGTCAGCTCTTCCTCGAACCGCTTCCCAGTATTCTGTGAGAATTGCGTAACCTCGATCACTCCGATATTGTCCTTCTCCATCGTAGCGTAGACCGTTTCCAGTCTCACATCATCGCGGGTAATGACGAATTCGAGCGGCTCTGCTGTACCGGTACGCTGAATCTTCAGGGTTGCATCGCTTCCCTTGGGGCCGCGGATTTTGGCTACAGCATCATTAAGCTCCAGCCCCTCCAGCGATTCGCCATTCACGGAGAGGATTACATCCTTGGCCTGAATGCCGGCCTTCTCAGCCGGTGAACCTTTGATCGGCGAGACTACAACGACCTTGCCGTTATCCGAGGAGACTTCAGCACCGATGCCCGAGAACGAGCCTTCGATACTCTCCTCGAATCTCGCTGCCGTTTCCTTGCCCATATAGTTGGAATAAGGGTCGCCCAGTGCTTCCATCATACCGTTGACAGCGCCGTCGATCAGCTTCTCGCGGTCCACGGTCTCATAATAATTGCTCTCGATCAGGCTGAGGGCGGTACCTAGCTTCTTGGATTCCTTGTCTTGCAGTCCGGCTGTCTGCAGGACCGTCGCAATTCCCTCGCCTGCCGCTTGTCCGAATACATGCGCATAGCCGGTCACGCCCAGGGTCAGCAGGCTGCCGCACAGCAGCGCGGCGACGATCATAAAGGCCGCGGTACTCTTCTTTAACATGATGTTCCCACCGTCCCTTCTTGTCCATCTTATCACCCGCAAGGGTCCGTTCCATGAGAAACGGCATCTCTTCCAGTATATGCCGCTGAATCAAATTATATTTATTAGAGCTTAAATTTACAGATAAGGCATAGGATTAACCGTCTTGCCGTCGACCCGCACTTCGAAATGCAGATGCGGTCCGGTCACACGTCCGGTGGCACCGGATTCGGCAATCGTCTGTCCGCGCTCTACCCGTTCTCCCGGTTTCACTTTGATTCCGCCTTCGCGGATATGGCCGTACAGCGTCCATACCCCGCCGCCATGGTCAATGATTACACAATAGCCGTAGCCGCTCCACCATTCCGCCACCAGGACAGTACCGGAATCCGCGGCATGAATATTCGTGCCCTGCGGAACTGCAAAGTCTACGCCTGTATGCATTTTGCCGACTTCACCCGTAACCGGATGCGTCCGGACACCATAAGGCGAAGAGACACGCGCCGAGCCTACCGGCAGCAGGAACGGCCCGTCACCGCCGGCATATTCCTCTACGCTGGCAATGGAGCTTCCGCTGCTCGCAGACTTGGCGGCCTTGGCCGCTTTGGCAGCAGCTGCTGCCGCCCGGCGTGCCGCTTCAGCTTTGGCGGCCGCTGCCCGGCGGGCAGCTTCCTCAGCCTTAAGCTTGTCCTTCTGCTCCTCCAGGGCAGAGCGGTTGCTGGCCAGCTGCACCAGCTTGGCATTCTGCTCTTCGGAGATCACCTCAGCCTCTTGAATCTCTTCATCGTAGTAAGCGATTAGCTCCTGCTTCTCCGCTTCCTTCTCCTTCAGCACACTGCGCTGGGACTCCAGATCGGTGTACAGCTGCTTAGCCTGGGCGTATTGGCCCTCCAGCTCCTGCTTCTTCGCGATGACCGTCTGCTTGTCCAGCTTATGCTGCACCAGCAGATCCTGATCCTGATCCACGATCATCTTCAGGGAATCGGCCCGGTCGAGGAAATCCGAGAAGCTGGTGGAAGACAGCAGCACATCCAGATAAGAGACTGCACCATCCGTGTACATTAGGCGGACACGCGATTCCAGCAGTTTTTCGCGGGAAGCCACACGTGCCTCTGCATCGTCCAGTTCAGTTGCCGTCACATTAAGCGACTCCTCCGTACTGGCGATTTTACCGGAAATGGTCGTCATCTCGCCCTTCACCTGGTCAATCTGGTCCAGCACATACTGGAGATTCAGCGTCGTCTTATTCTTATAGTGCTGCGCTTCCTGATTGCGGGATGCCGCCTTCTCCTGCGCCGCCTTGGCCGCCTGGACCTCCTGCTGCAGCTGCTTCAGCTGCTTGTCAATCTCGGCAACACTTGTTTTCTTCGCATATCCGTCAGAGGGCCCGAACATTGTGACAGCCAGCAACATTACGGCTATTCCGGCGACAATCTTCTTCAACTCGCACTCCCCGTCCTTTGTTCAAATGTGAATTTTATTTATGTTATACCTTCAAGAACTTGCGGATCGATACGGTACTTCCCCACACACCAATCAATACTCCGAGGCCAACCAGCAGTCCGCACAGCAGCAGCCAGATATCTTGAAATGGGATCAGCTGCAGCCCCAGCATCGGATCTCCCTGCACCGAAGAGACCAGACTGCTATAGCCCACATACAGCGCACCCGAAGTAACCAGCGAGCCGATCAGCCCGATGAGTGCTCCTTCAATAAAGAACGGCCAGCGGATAAAATAATTCGTTGCCCCTACTAGCTTCATGATGCCGATTTCCTTGCGGCGGGCGAGAATCGTTACGCGGATGGTGTTCGAGATCAGGAACATGGACATCAGCGCCAGACCTGCCACAAAAATAAACCCGATGTTGCGCACAGCCTTAGTTACTTTAAACAAGGTCTCCACCGAGCCTTTGCCATAGTTCACTTTGTAGATCGGCTGCTCTTCATGGGTCTTGTTCAGTGCTTCTATCTTCTCAGCTACAAACGGAACAGTTGTCGGCTCGATCACCTCTACGAGCAGCTTGTCCGGCAGCGGATTATTATCTTCATCGAAGCCTTCCAGGAGCTCGGCGGCATCCGGCCCCATATCTTCACGGAATTCCTTCAGACCCTGTTCTTTGGAGACGAACTCCACCTTGCTGACTTCCGGCATACTGCCGATTTCGTTTTCCAGCTTCTCCCGCATTTTCTGGTCCGTATTCAGCGTCAGATGCACGTTGATCTGCACCTGGCTGTCTGCTTTGTCCGCTACTTCATTGACATTGAGCACCAGCAATATAAACACTCCGAGCACGAAGAGAGAGACAACGATGGACGTGATGGAGGCCACTGACATCCAGCCGTTGCGGAATACGTTTTTGAAGCCTTCCCGCACATGCCGCAAGAAGGTTTTAAAACTCATAACCGTAATCCCCTCTCAATTGGTCTCTGACAATCGTCCCGTTCTCAATAGCCAGCACCCGTTTGCGCATTTTGTTGACAATATCCCTGTTGTGGGTAGCCATTACGATCGTTGTTCCGCGAAAATTAATCTCATCCAGCAGCTGCATAATGCCCCAGGAGGTCTCCGGGTCCAGGTTGCCTGTAGGCTCGTCCGCAATAATGACGGAAGGATTGTTGACAATGGCTCTGGCAATGGCGATCCGCTGCTGCTCTCCCCCTGAGAGCTGTGAGGGCTCACGTCCCGCTTTGCTGCGCAGTCCCACCAGATCGAGCACTTCATTCACACGTTTCTTGATAACCTTCTTCGGCGCCTCGATAACCTCCATGGCAAAAGCGACATTCTCATAAGCCGTCATCTTCGGCAGCAGGCGGAAATCCTGAAACACCACGCCGATGTTGCGGCGGACATAAGGAATCTTGCGGGGCTTAAGCTTGCCGATATTGAACCCGCCTACTGAGATCTGTCCTTTGGTCGGTGTTTCTTCTCTATAAATTAATTTCATGAACGTTGATTTACCTGCGCCGGACGGTCCGACGACATACACGAACTCATTACGGTCGATCTTGACAGATATCCCCTGGAGCGCATGGGTTCCGTTAGGATAGGTCTTCCATACATCCTGCATCTCGATCATCTTTTCACTTCCCGATTCTGACATATTCCGCCGGGCCTTGTCCACCGGGCACCAAACTGCGGAAGCTTCCATAAACTGCATTATTATCGCAGGCGTATCTATTGTAACAAATCCCTAACCCCTTGAGTACCCGAAAGTTTTACCGAATCCTTACATATACATAAAAATATCAGGTTTACTCCAGCTCCAGCTCTTATATATATCGGCATTCCCAGGCGTTCCTTAACACTTGTGTCCATGGCCCGCGCCGCTTCCGGCGCAAATCCGCCCCTACAGAAGGAGATTGCATATGAAAAAAGTACACGCTGCCCTCATCGCGGGTTTCGGCCTGATTCTGGCCGGCTCGCTGGTTGCCGGAGGGTTTCATTTATATGGCACCCAGACCACCCTGCCCAAGGGAACAGCCATTGCCGGCTGGGATATCAGCGGCCAGGACATCACCGAGGTGCGGGCCGCACTGGAGGCAAGACTTCAGGCGCTGGAAGCTACGCCGCTCACCCTGAAGGCCAAGGGGGATACCGGGCTGAGTGTCTCACTGCAGCAGGCAGGGGTAACCTATGAAGCCCAGGAATTCCGGCGCGCCCTGAGGACGCTGACGGACGGTCCGCTAATGGACCGGGTACAGGCCCGGTACAATTGGAACGGGAACTGGAATATCGGAACTCATCTGGAGATTTCGCAGCTCATGAACAGCCTAAGTCTGGCCTGGGAAAAAGAATCCTTCGGCGTTCCTGTCGACGCGGTGCGGCAGATTACCAGTGATGACCGTGTCGTCTATACTCCCGGGACCACCTCCTTCGAGGTAGACTGGCATGCGCTGGAGCTTGCCCTGCAGGCGGCCGTACCAACCCGGCTTGCCGGCAACGGGGCACTGGAGGGTAAACGTATTTTGCTGGAGGTGCCCTTAACGGTCAAGCAGCCGAATGTCACACTGCAGGCGCTCAAGGATCAAGGCATCGAGCGCAAAATCACCCAGTTCAGCACCTCACTCGGGGCCAGCGGACCCGGGCGCAGCTTCAATGTGGAGGCTGCCGCCAAAGCAGTCAACGGGACCATACTGCCGCCTGGCGCTATTTTCGATTACGGAAAAGCGATCCAGAAGGCCCAGGCGGAATATGGCTTCCGCGAGGCTCCGGTGATTGTAAACGGCAAGCTGCAGCCCGGCACGGGCGGGGGAATCTGCCAGGTCTCCAGCACCCTGTATAATGCCGCGCTGCGCTCCGGGCTTGAGATCGTGGAACGGCGCAACCATTCTCTTCCGGTCAGCTACCTGCCCAAGGGCCAGGATGCCACTTTTGCCGAGGGCTATATCAATTTCCGCTTCCGCAACAATACCGGCAAATATCTGATTATCAAATCCACACTCCAGGGGCGCACGCTGACCGTCAAGCTGTTCGGTACTTTTCCGAGAAACGTTACTTATTCCGTAGAATCCCGCACTGTTGAGGTACTTCCTCCCACCGACAAGTATGTGAGCGATGCCTCGCTTCCGAAGGGCGGAACAAGGGTCCTGCAGGCCGGCAAAACCGGCTATGTAGTAGAGACTTACATTACCCGCTATGTGGACGGTAAAGCCATGGAGAAGAAGAAACTTTCGCGCGATACCTACTACGCCCAGAAACGCGTCATTGCCATCAACCGCGGCGGCATGAGCAAATCTGCGCAGCCGGAATCCCCGGGCAGACAGCTGGTGGAGGACGGAGTAAAGGGCCAATAAGCTGCTGCAAGTAAAAACGGCTGTGCCCTCCTTGTAAAAGGGAGGCACAGCCGTTCGTGCGTAACATTAGGCGGAAACTTAAACTGTAGCCCAAGCATGCTTTTTAATAAATAATGACATCCTTTACATAGGGCTTACCCGGGAAGCCATTATAATTTACGATTGCGCGCTACAGTTGAAGTAGACCTCTTCAGAAAGGATGAATTCTTATGACTACAGCATCAACAACCGATCTGTCCGCGATCCTCCGCCAGGCTCCTGCTGTTCTGCCTTCCCTTACCTGCCGTGAAGCTCTGAGGGTATTGTTCCAGCATCCGGAGTCCAAATGCATCATCGTCCGCAGCAGCAGCAATGAACCCGTGGGACTGATCATGTGCGAACGCTTCTTCCTCAAGGCTACAGGCCGGATGGGCATGGACAGATTCTACCATGAACCCGTATCCCAGCTGATGAACCGCAAACCTCTGGTGGCAGACATCTCCACCCCGGCTGAAACACTCTGGGCCGAAGCCATGCAGCGTCCCGAACCGATGAGAAACGACTGCATTATCGTGACCGATCAAGGCCGGATTGCCGGTATTCTTCATCCTGCGGAGCTGCTGCACTGAGTGCAGTTCTCCATCCCCTCTAGAAAAGAGTATCCGGCGACATGTCGATTCTCCAGTAGCCGCTTACCTTCTTCAGCTTCACCGTTACGGTTTCGGTAACTCCATCTGAACCCTCACTTGGCACAGTCAGTTCAAACACTGCAGCTTGTGCCGTTTTTGAGATCATCCGGGCTGTTGCCTTCGTATAATCCAGTGTATTGCCTAAGTCCGCATGGACCTGGGCCATTCTTCCGTTATATTCCAGGAACTGTGTCTGTACATAGAAAGCTGCAGCATTATGCGTGTACGCTTTCTTAATATAGTTCATCAGCTGCTGCTTCGTGCCAAGGTCACTGGACAGATAACGGTATTCAAGCGTTTTGTAGGTGAATAGCTCCGGCTTGTATTCGTTGCCTCCCCGGCTTGCGTACGTATACAGTGCTTTGGCATGGACTACCAGCGGAATAACACTCCGTACCGTAAGGTTATTAATGGTAGCGGGACCTTCCTTGCCGGGTGCAGATACCGCTACTGTTCTTACTCCCTCTATTCCCACCGCTGGCGAAGCCGCGAGTGCTCCGCTTCCCGCAGAAACCAGACCCAGTGATAGTGCTAATGAACCGATCAACATTTTTTTGTTCATCCTGAATGCCTCCTTGTAATCCTGTTTTATAAATTGAAGAACTATTTCTCTTCAACTGCTGCGATAAGTACTATATAACTTACGATAGCCCGTAAGCTAAAATACCCAATACTACCCCATGTGTAAACGGTTAAACCCCAAAACAGCATAAAAAAGCTCCGCCCTCCTGTTTATAGGGGCCAGAGCTGGAATAAATGGAACTATATAGCATGAATCACCTTAATTACTGAGGCTGTGACGCAGCTGCTTCAGCTTCATAGTAAGCGGTAAAGGAAACATTCGCGGTCAGAATACTGCCCGGTTTCGTCAGTGTAAGGAATTCGTATGGCTGCTGAAAGGAAAAGGAGTCTACAGTGATGATACGCGGAAGGTCATGTAGCTGCTTTAACCATTCGTGAATCTCTGCATAGCCGCCTTCTACAATGGCCGCCATTTTAATTTCTTTCAGGCTACCGGTAGCCTCCGGGGGAATCCCCGTCCACTCACTAATTCCGTTAGTCTCTGTTAGCGAGAATCCAATATCCTTCAATCTGGCGTGGGAGCTGTTGCCAATGCTTTTCAAATCCAGAATCAGCCCCTCGCTGTCATCGCCCTGCGGGATTGCTGCCAAGGCAGTGTCTTCACTTGAATCCGGCCCGGCTTCTGCACTTTTAAGCTCATTGATCTTATTCGCCAGAATTTCTTTTTCCTGCTGGAGCATCGAAAACTCATTGTCTTGCAGGGCTATGTCATTATTCACCGGACGTATGGCGAACATATAGAAAGCAAACAGAATCAGGAACAAAACGAGCAACCCTAGTACGATGGACGAACGGTATTTATTGATTTGTTCCACTGCTATCCGTTCCTCCTTCCGCCGGTGTCTGGGCGTCTACATTCTGTTCTGCCACAGGAGTCATATCCACCCTGTAGACAGCGGTGTATTTGGCAAGAGAATTACCGGAATTCTGAATTCCTTCTGTCAGCTTCTGAATAGAGGCTCCCTTGGAGAACGACATCTGACGTAATGCAGTCAAATAAGTTGTGCTATGCTCCATTGCCGTGAAGTTCACTGAAAGGGCAATTTCTCCATGGAACGAATAATTAATGTCCCTGATGACTGCGCCATAGGGAAGACCCGCCTGCAATTCGTCGAGAACGGCGGCGGCATCCGAACGGTTGGCCGACATCGCTTCAATAACAGCTGTCCGATCAAGACCTCCCGAGGATGGATTACTGTCGTTTAATCCGGCTAACTCTGCCTGAAGCATTGCATTCTGATTCTGATAAGCTTGAATCTGTTCGCTCCGCTCCGCATATTGCCCCTGGGCAGATGCATATAGAATGCCTGTCCCGGCAACACCCAGAATCCATATTGCCGCTAAGGATATAGCAAAATAGGGAAAAACGATCGTTTCACGGTCTTCACGGGGCAGCAGATTAATGCTGCGGATTTTGTTGTCACGCAGTGCCGCTCCTGCAGCAATCCTGTAATCATTAAGACTGCTATCCGGCTTCGCCCCTTGTGAGAATTGGTCCACAGCAATGGGTGCGATTGCCATCTCCGGAAGCGCTAATTGAAGTTCCTGCTGCAGCTGTACCCGCATCTCCGGAGACCCGGTAATCAGCATCTCTGTAATCCGCGTGGAACCATCATGCAGACTGTACTGATAGAAGCTGAGCATACGGGAAATTTCTGCTGTTATTTCTACGACTTGCTCGGTAGAGAGGTATTCCTGTGACGCAGCTGCAACTTCGGATTCAGCCAGGAATGGCAGCTCCTTTTGGAGGTTCAGCGGCTGCTCATGCGTCAGATCTACCAGGTTAATGGTTCTCATGAACACAGGATTACCACTGCGGAACATATAAATATCCAGCAAAGATTGCTCCAGATGAATCAGCATCGTCTCACTGAATTCATGTCCATAACCTGCTACAATACTTCGCGCAAGCGCAGTGGCTGTTACTTCTACACTCCTGATCCGCAGACCGGCAGCTTCGAGAACATCCACATAATCCTGAACAACCTTACGCGGCGCAGCAAAAATGATTAACTGGCTTTGGCCCTCATCCTGACCGGTAATCACATAATCATATACCGGATTCTCAAACGGCAGATGCAGGCCGGTTTCAACCTCCAGCTTTACAAGCTGGTCAATCTGCTTGTCGCCGATACTGGGAATCATCATCTTACGGACAATCATTTGTGAGGGAGGAATCGACAGATCCACTACACTGCCGCGCAGGCCCTTATTTTTGACCCATTGCTTCAACCGGTCAAGCAGAGCCTCCCTGTCAGCAATCTGATTCTCTACAATCATCCCCGGAAGCAGGGAGATGAATTTCTTTTTATGAACCTGCTTATTGTTATTCTTGAAGCTGATATAGCGGATTCCAGTCTGCTCAATGGAGATACCAGCCGCTCTATGACCTAATCCAAACATGCTCTAGAGTTCCTCCTAACGAATGAGCGCAAGATAACCGCTGATAAGATGTGACCCGTATGAGAAGGCAAGTAGCGCTCCTGCTGCCAGCCATGGTCCAAAAGGAATATGCTGCTTGCGCTGAATGCGTCCGGTAAGTAATAAAGTACCGCCAACCATCGTCCCTAACAGGCAGGCGATCAGAAAGGCCAGAATGACATTAGGGAATCCCAGCACCAGACCCAGCAATGCCATCAGCTTCACATCCCCCATGCCCATTCCGCCAAACAAGGCTAATAATAAGAGAATACCGCCACCCGAAGCTGCCCCCAGCAGATGAAAGCCTAGTGAAGTTTCAGGAAACAGCAGCACTGCTATAGAGACTAATGGGAGAAAAAACAGCAGCACCTTATTCGGAATCCGCATAAACTTAAGATCGGCCACCGTTACAATAACCGCCAGACTGACCAATAGAAAACCAATAATCCCCTTGCCCGTTAGGCCAAACTGCAGGTATATCCATAGAAATAATAAGCCTGTCGCTAGTTCACCAAACATATATAACGGTGATATTCTGCTTCCGCAGTGGCGGCACTTGCCCTGAGTGAACAAGTAGCTTAAGACAGGCACAAGATCTCTTGCTTTCAGTTGTGCATTGCAGCTTGGACAATGCGAGGGCGGCCGCAACAGCGATTCGCCTGCCGGTATACGCAAGGCTACTACATTAAAAAAAGAGCCCAGAATCAGACCGATAAGCGTGATGTAACTTGCTAAAAAAATCGTCATGTTTCAACGGTTCCTGTCTGGTGAATTTTAAAAAAGGAATCGGGAATTCCGATTCCTAAATTGGAAATAAAGTTATTTTAATTTTGATTCTAAAATTTCCTCTGCAGTAAATGTTTTAACTACTGGAGTAGTAGAGCTATCTTTTAGCATAACTGCATATCCAGAGGAATTATCAGCTAATTTTCCGTTAGAATAGTAAATTATAGAACCTGTTACGATATTTTCTTTAGTACTAGGTAATACTAATGGAGTTTCTAGAAATTTTAATGCTTGAAGACCTGTAGCTTTAGTCGTCCCGCTTGCAGCAGTACCTATAACATCAATAGTTTGAGTCCCGATAGTACCATCAAGCTCAGTAGTAATATACATACGCGAGGCTTCATAAACTTGCCGGGCAGTCGCCAAATCTGCCTTATCACCTGTATTTTTAATAAGACCACTAATCATTGGAATAGCTATAATTGCTATAATCCCCATAATTACAATAACCGCCAATAACTCAATCAACGTAAACCCTTTTTCCTCTTTAACTGCCTTGCCCAACTTCTTGCGAATCGCTTGTGCCAACATCTTAATTCCCCCTCGATAGTGGTATGATAAATGAATAGAACTGATACTCTGCTATTAGCAGTAATTCCTGCTGCTTGTGGACTGTCATAGAAATGTACTTATTCTATCCTCAAGCTACCCGAAAGCATTCTTCTCACTTTGAGTACGCCCGATTGGCGTCACCCCTCTCAATTTACACAAGGAAGACCACACTCAAATATTGCTGTAAATACTAAACATAGGAAGCATGATCGATGCTACTATGATTCCAACCACCCCTGCCAGAAAAGCAATAAGTAACGGCTCAAGCAGTGATTTCAGACGGTCTACTGTATTCTCAACATCCATTTCATAGAAATCAGCAACCTTGGAGAGCATCTGATCCAGTGCCCCTGTCTCCTCACCGATGGCAATCATCTGTGTAACCAGCGGCGGAAATACCCAGGCTTTCTTCAACGGCTCTGACAACGGCTTACCCTGGCGCAGAGAATCACTAGCCTTGCGGATATATCCGCCGATTACCCGGTTGCCTGCCACTTCTTCCACAATCGCGAGCGATTGAAGAATAGGCACAGAGCTGGCATACAACGAAGAGAAGGTTCGCGTGAATTGCGCAATGGAGCCTTTTTGATTCAGCTTGCCGAACACCGGAATCTTGAGCTTTGCATAATCAAGCGCATACGCACCACGTTCTGTCCGTTTGGCAAACTGAAAGGCAGTTATAAGCAGAATAATTACCAGCAACCAAATATACCATTGTCCTTGAATGCTTTTACTGAGTGCCAGTACCATCTTGGTAATAGCGGGCAGTTCTGCATCCATGGACTCAAACATGCTGACGAACTGCGGCACAATCGCCCAGAGAAGATACACCACGGCCGCAATGGCCATAACTCCAACTGTAATTGGATAAGTGAGCGCTGATTTGATCTTCTCGGTGGTTGTATGCTGCTTCTCGAAATATACAGCAAGCCGCTCAAGCGTTCCTTCCAGATCACCTGTTTCCTCACCTGCACGGATCATACTGATGAAGAGCGGCGGGAATATTTTCTTATGGTCCTGAATGGCTTGCGAGAACGCCGCCCCCCTTAACAAGCTGGAATTCACATCCATTAATGCCTTGCGTAGAGGTTTACTCTCCGTCTGCTCCGCCAATATACGCGTAGCATCAACAATAGAAACACCGGCACGCATTAGTGTGGCGAACTGGCGGCAATAAATTATGAAATGAATCGTCTTGACCGGATTGCCAATATAAATCTCCATAGACAGAATCGAAGTTTTGCGTTCTACAAGCGAGAACACTGTCAATCCGCGTTTACGGAGCTCTTCCATCGCTATGGCCTTGTCCGTTGCAGTGAGCTTCCCCTTCAATTGCTTTCCGGCATGAGTCTTAACCTGATATTCGAACTGCGGCATCAGCTGCCCACCTCCGTGAGATAAGCACTGGCAGCCTCGGGTTTAATAAGCCCATACTGCAATTGTTCACGTATATTCATTTCAAGCGTATGCATTCCGAGTGAACGCCCGGTTTGCATCACATTTTTGAGCTGATGGGTCTTTTCCGTGCGAATGAGATTAGCAACAGCCGGAGTATTGATTAGCAGTTCCGTTGCGCTCAGCCGCCCCCGGCCTCCTGCCCGCGGGAACAGGCGCTGCGAGAGTATCGCCAGCAGAACCGAGGCCAGCTGTGAACGGATCTGACCTTGCTGATGGCCTGGAAACGTATCTATAATCCGGTCGATTGTCTGCGGTGCATCTGTCGTATGTAGAGTAGCCATCACAAGGTGTCCGGTCTCCGCTGCCGTAACCGCTGCCGACATCGTCTCCAGATCACGCATCTCGCCTACCAGAATCACATCAGGATCCTGCCGGAGTGCAGCCCGTAATCCGCTGGAGAAGCTGCCGGTGTCACTTCCCACCTCACGCTGATCTATTATACAAGTGCCGTGGGTATGCAGAAATTCTATCGGATCTTCCAGAGTCACAATATGTTTGCGTTCTGTCCTGTTAATATGATTCAGCATTGCGGCAAGTGTTGAGGATTTACCGCTGCCTGTGGGACCCGTTACTAATATTAGACCCTGCGGTTTCATAGCAAGACTAGAGAGTATGGGAGGCAATGATAACTGTTCCAGAGTTGGAATCTCTACAGGTATTGCCCGCGCCGCTATACTGACTTCCCCTCTTTGCCTATACACATTGACACGATACCGGACTCCGTTGTCCAGAGGGTAAGAGAAATCCATTTCTCCAATATTGCGGAAGATTTCACTCCTGCTGCTGCCAAGCAAAGTATCCGCCATGCTTGCAGATTCTTGGGGGACGATATTCTCTCCCTCAAGCGTTTGAAGCATCCCATCAATCCGGATAACCGGTGGCGATCCAACAGATATATGCAAATCCGAAGCTTTGGAAGTAAAGGCCATGTGCAGCAGCTGAACAATATCACGATTGAATAATGGCATTCTTACTCCCCCTAACTAATGCGATACCGTCTCACGCATTACTTCCTGCAATGTTGTAATTCCTTTGGACACTTTGATGAACCCGTCTTCCATCAATTGCACCATTCCCTGTTCTCTTCCGGCTGCACGAAGCTCTTCTATGGAAGCAGAGTCGGTAATCAGCTGCCGCATACGATCATTAATCTTCAGCACCTCATGTATGGCAATCCGTCCCCGGTAGCCCGTATTGTTGCAGTTACCGCAGCCTCTCCCGCGGTATATCACCTCAGCAGGCAGGCTATGGCGCCGTAACATAATGGCTTCCTGTTCAGTAGGCTTGTGTTCCTCTTTGCAATCCGGGCAAATTTTGCGCACCAGCCGCTGAGCGACAACCCCCAGCAAGGAAGATGCAATCAGATAGGGCTCAACACCCATGTCACGCAGTCTTGAGATCGTGCTGATGGCATCATTTGTATGCAATGTGGACAATACGAGATGTCCTGTCAGCGAAGCACGCACAGCAATTTCCGCAGTTTCCGTATCCCGTATTTCTCCTACCATAACGATATTCGGATCTTGCCGGAGAATGGAACGAAGGCCCGCTGCGAAGGTCAGGCCAATCGCCGGATTCACATGTACCTGATTAACGCCCTCAAGCTGATACTCCACCGGATCTTCGATTGTAATAATATTTGCATTCTCAGTGTTCAGCTGACTCAAGGCTGAATATAAGGTTGTTGATTTACCGCTGCCCGTCGGGCCTGTAATCAGGAGTATTCCGTAAGGCTTGCTGATCATATCTCTGAAGGCTTCCGCGTTACCATCACTGAACCCCAGTGTGTCTACCGACTTCACTCCGGTACTTAGATCCAACAGCCGCAGTACAATCTTCTCGCCATGCATAGTTGGGAGCGAAGAGACACGTATATCGACCATCTTGTAGTCAAACTGCATTTTGATCCGGCCATCCTGCGGCAATCTCCGTTCTGCTATATTCAAGCGGGCCATAATCTTAAGTCTGGCGGTTATAAAGCCCTGCATTTGCTTAGGAATGATCCGCTCTGTACGTAAAGTTCCGTCAATCCGGTAACGGATGGAGAGATTATTCTCGCCCGGGTCGACATGAATATCCGAAGCCCGTAATGAAACTGCCTGCTGAATCATCTGGTTGACCAGCCGTACAATCGGCGAATCCTCATCCGTAATTTCTGTTTCTTCTATTTCCTCCTGAGTAGGAAGCTCAACCATCATCTGGCTCATAGAGTCCCGCATGCCATAGTGTCTGGCTATCGCTCTTGTCAGCTCGTCCCGGCTGGAAATCGCCGGTTCAATCCGGAATCCGGTGCTCATGCGCAAATCTTCAATGGCGAAATAATCCAAGGGATCTGCCATCGCTACCATCAGCTTGCTGCCTTCCTTCATGAAAGGGAGCACTTGATAGCGTTTAGCCATACTTTCAGGGATAATCTGCGTGATCGCCGGGTCTATTTGATATTTAAACAGGCTTACATGGGGGATACCTAACTGAAACTCCAGCACTTCAATGAGCTGTTGCTCAGTGATATAGCCTTGAGTAATTAGAAGATCTCCCAGCTTGCGTTTGGTTTTGCGTTGCTCCACTAGCGCTTCTTCAAGCTGTTCTTGAGAGATAATTCCGTTCTCTACAAGCAAATCTCCCAGTCTCTTCTTCATGATAGCCATATCCGTTTCACTCCAGAGCGCTTTATTTTTGACCTTAGTACAAACTAATCACTCTAATCCGCTGAACTCAGCGTATCTATTGTCCCCGCGTAAAATATCTTAAATTTTATAGTTATTTAGTCTCAGTTTTCTAGGTTAATATGCATATCTTTTAATTGCCTATCTACTAAATATGTCCTAGAATGTATATAGCATAGAATGGATAATTTTACAACGGAAACCGACCTAAACTGCAGACTTTATAAGGCAAAATAGAAGTTTATATGACAAATTTTGTGTTATTTATAACTATTGGGGAGAGATCGCGATGAAGGTCTTGAAACGAAAAAGACTGCTGCTTATGCTTAGCCTTCCACTGGTTTTGATCATGGCTGGTATCGTCTGGAGCATGGTATCCAAAATTGACGCTGGCCCGGCCAGTTATCCGATTCGCCTGCTTGAAGTCACGGAAGACGGTGCAAGCCAGTTATCCTCCCTCAAGACCGGATTGACAGACTTTACAGTCGTTACCATGAGCATGAAGAGATTTGTAGCATTACGCGATGATCTGGATGGACAATATGACGGCATTTACATAGGTAAAGGTACCTACAGTCCCGTAACCCTGGGTAATCTTAAGGATACGGACCCTTCTGTCCGCTCCAAAGCAATGAATACCTCGGCAGTCCAGAACGATATTACGCGTCTTCGGGCGGACGATATTACTAAGCTCTTCATTGATAAGGGCTTGTATGTAATTTTCCATGAGCAAACCTTTTTAAATCAGGAGAAGTCAGGCGCCAGCAAAGGCATCCTCTATGAAGCTTTCAATCCCTTGCGCAGCTCTACAGCTAAGAAAAGCAATGTTCTTTTTTTGAATGATAATGGACTGACTGATTTCTTTAACGGTCTGAAGACCGACAGTTCCATCCTGAAGCAACGCCCACAACTTGAAATTACTAACAGCAGTGAGATCCAAAACTACGTTCCCGCATCCACAGACGGAAAGATCTATGTTCCAGGTGATAAGCTGAAATTCAACTTCAGCGTCGGCAACACTATAGACCTCGAGAATCATCCTTTGACAGCCAAGTTGTACATTAACCTTGATAAATCCATTGCCATGGGCGAACAGCAGGTTGTAGCTTCAGTCAAAGTGAACAAAGCAAACGGAACACTGGAGTATACGCTCCCCCGGACTTTCTCAGGGCTGTTGTACTGGAAGCTTGAAATTAGCAATCCTACCAGTACTCTGCAATTAAAAGATTTTGAACGCGGAAGTATCCGTTACCGGAATGAGAAGACCGTTGTAAAGGTTCTCCAGGTTACTCCTGCCGGAACCGGCACTATTCCCGAAAGCAGTTTGAAAAAAACTGTAAACATGAATCAGGATTATCTGGCTTCAACTGATTATTCTTTAGATATTACTGTTATGACTATGGATGAGTTCAATTCTTATGTTGAGAACACCTATACAAAAACTCAGAACTATGGCCTCAATGGCGTCTATGATATGTTATTGTTCGGTTTCCGTGATGAATATTACTTAAAAGCAATCATGAAGACTAGATCTATAGAAGCAGTGAAAAATTTTATTGGGATCTCCCACCAAAGCGTTATGTTCACACATGACACTGTCATTAACCTTTATGGCGGCAATACCTGGGTAAACAACTTCAAAGAAATTACGGGCCAAAAGGACCCTGTTATCAACCTTGGCCATAATGCGCTTAATCCATCAACCAAAGTAAAACCGGTGAACGATGGCTTGCTTATGCAATATCCTTTTTACCTGAGTCAGCAGAATAGCGACGGTGCACAGACCAGTGTAGATGTGCCTAAGGTAGCAAAAACACATAACCAGTACTTCACTCTCGATCTGGAAGATCCGACAGTTGTGCCGTGGTATAACATTATCAGTGAACCTAGTAACACTGACCAGCGGACACCCGATGATAGCTGGAACCACTACTACACTTACTCCAAAGGTAATGTAACCTATTCCGGCACCGGCCACCTTTTTGGATCGGGTCTTTCAAGCAGCGAGGCAGTATTCCCGGTTTGGGAACAAAAACTATTCGTCAATACTATGTATAGAGCATTCATGGGTTCCAATCACGCTCCCAAAATCACCGTTTATGCACCTGACAGCGGAAGAGTTATCCCATCTTATCAAGATAGCCTGACTGTAAGCTATTCGGTAGCCGATCTGGATCTGAAGGACCGTAGCCTGACTACCAGTCTGAAATTTATAGTGAATGGAACGGAACTGACCAGCCCAGATTATATTACTCAAGACCGGCGCGTAGGGTCGGAAGAAACAATTACTCAGACCTTCCGAAATCCGCTTTCCGAGAGCGGGGATATTCAAATTGTGATTACGGCAAAAGATGACCAGGGCGCTTCCGCTTCGCCAGTTACCATCCCCTTGACCGTAAAGAAGGTGGATTCTTCTTTATCGATCAGCCGAAGCCAATCTGCTACCAAAATAGGTAGAGACAAGACGGTAACGATAGACTACAGCATTACTCCAAAAACATTACCATTAACGGAAGTTCAACCTCCACATCAAGGGAAAGACAACCTGGTGATTTCCAATCTGCGCTATGAGGAAACATTTGCTCCAAATCTTGAAATCAGTGAAGAAGCAATACCGCATGGTTTTACCAGAACCGGTAGTCTCACAGAGGGTTACACAATTAAAGGAACTTTTGAAGATATTACTTTCCAGTTAACCACAGTAGAGGGAGTCAAATATTATAAGCCTGTCAACCCTAACAGTACGGTGGACCCGCTTATATATAAATTCACCTTAAGCTTCATACCTAAGGCTGCGCAGAAATATGTTCTGGATAACTCCAGCATTACGTTTGATGAAATCCATGCTGTTGCTGAACCTGTAACTACAGCTACGGCTTCACCAACAGCAGTGGCAACAGTTGCCGCAACAGCGACTCCTACTCCTATACCAACGCCTATACCAACGCCTGTTCCGACCGTAGCTCCTCCGGTGTTCCCGGGCTCTACGGCACCTATATCGGGGCTTGGAATCCCTACGGATTATTCGGTATATATGCTTGAGGATCTTAATTACTCTAATACTTCATTTCAAAATAACGGACGAACAGCCGCTGGAAGAAACATTTCAGCTCAAGGATTCACTGTTGGAACTAGCCTGAGTGGTGCTGTACTTGTAGCAGGGAACAATTTAACATGGGGCACCTATGGTGGTAGCATAGGAGGCTATGCATACTATGGAAATCAACTGTTACGCTATCCGAGTTATTTGAAAGACAAGATTATATACGATAAGTCTCTTCCATTTGATAGGGTTAGTACTAATCTGCTCAATCTATCTGCATATTTAGGAAGTATTTCGGGAACTGCGGTAGATAGCACGCTCGCTAACGGCAGAAATAATCTTAATCTTACTGGTACAAATGCTGATCTTAATATATTCTCAGTAACCCTTAAAGATCCCACATTAATAATAGGTTCTGTAAACATCACTGCTCCTGCAGACTCAACAGTAGTTTTAAATATTCCCGGAGCAGCAAATAGTATCTCTAATGGCTCAGTTACTGTTACAAATGTTAAGTCTAATCACATCTTATTTAATTTCTATCAAGCTCGATCACTCACTCTTGAGAGTTACGGGGTTGTTAAAGAATCTATATTGGCTCCAAATGCTTTAATCAATATTACCGGTACTTACGAAGGAACAATTATAGGTAAAACAATGCAACCTGTAGGTAATAGTGGTATCACGCTAAATAATACTACTCCTTTTAATGGCGCCTTACCTACAACGCCAGCCGCTACCGCAGTCCCAACGGCAGTCACTACAGCTACTCCGGTAGCTACCGCAACAGCTACGCCTGCACCTACAACTGCTGTCGCAACACCAACCGTGGCGCCAACGGCTACACCGGCTCCATTAATAAGTGTGACCATGACATTTGCAGAAGTTAGATTTGAAGCAATCACTGAAATCAGTTTTATCTCTGTACATGACGAAACTATACTGATTGACGATACGTTAACACTCGGGTCAATAACAACAATTCTACCCGATGATGCAACTAACCAAGTTCTTCTGTGGACAATCGTCAGCGGCAGCAATATCATCGAATTCACAAGTGATGGTGTGATTAAAGGAATAGCTGCCGGGCAGGCAAAAGTCACAGCTACGGCCCAAGATGGAAGCAATGTTATCAGCAATACAGCAACAATTACTGTAAATCCCCTTACTCCTCCTGAGCCAATACGCGAGATGACACTAACAGGAGATAATTCGGGAACCGTCAATTCTTCTATAGACTTCACAGCTTCATATACCAGCCAACCGGTTGAGACGGGGATAAGCTATAGATGGACAGTCAAAGATGCTGGCGGGAACGAGGTTAATGATTACCTGACAACGACGGGTCCGACTTCACCTATTGGAACTTTCGAAGCACTGCAAAGGGGAACTTACACCATCACGGTAACTGCATACAGCAATAGTAATACGGCTGGTACTCCTGCCTCTAAAATAGTCACCATCACCAACCCTTTAACAGACTTTACCATTGAAGGTGCCGGCAGTGTATTTGTAGGTAAATCTATTGAATTGAACTTGAATTTTGTGCCTAATAATGCGGATGACTTCGATATCGATTGGAACCTAGTTGGCGATGGTGAACAATATGCAAGCCTGAATAGAGCAACCACCGATACAAAAAAGACCAAGTATATACTCACCGGCAACAGTCCGAAGGATATCGTTACTATTTCTGTTACAGCAGGAGGTATCACCAGGATCAAGCCAATCAAGATTGAAACGCTGGCTCTTACTGATATGCAGTTCACCGGTACTATAGTGGAAATGAACGTGGGAGATTCCAGGTATCTAGACCAGCTTCTCTGGTTTTCCCCTAGAGAAATTGTTCTGGATGATGTACGAAATAAATTGAACTGGGAAAGCACCTTCTCAGGTATTGCTTCCTTCCAAACTCCGGTGGACTCAAGCAACCGTGGGAAAATTTATGCCCACAAAAGCGGAAGTACATTGGTAACTGTTCAGTATGCCAATAACCCGTTAATCAAAGCAACTATTCTTGTCAAAGTAAACCCTCTTGATACGGATGACCGTTATTAAAGAAATCTAAACTAAAAGGAGCCATTTTGCGCAGTTGATACTGCCGCGAAATGGCTCCTTTTTTATTGCAGATCTTCAGTTCACCAACTGCATAGGTCCGACATTTACATTAACGGTTTGTACTCTGGGTAAGCTGGACTGCTGATTCTCATAAATATCCGGTTTATAATCTATCACAAAACGCTCTGGTGCATCCGCTTGGGAAATGACTAGATTCCCAGTGGGTGGATTGGGCTCAACAACGTTCCCTTTCACTGCATTGACTGTCAGGTTGCCTTTGGCGAAAAACCCGCCTATCAGATGGAACATAGAACCTACACCATACAATTCTCCGCTGGAGTCTGTGTAGAAAAATGCTTCCATCGTTTCTTCTACGCTTGGTTCGTTTACAGCAAAGGCATGCAGGCGGTTTATAAGCACTTTCCCTTTGGAGATCAGTACCAGTTCTTTAGTCTCCTCATTATTCGATCCGTTACTGCTTCGTATGCCCTTTACGTTGGCATCTTCTACAGTCGTCTCTCCCAACACCAGCATCGTTGAATCGAATTCAACATTCCCTTTGATTTTCACATTACCTGTAACTAATATATTGGCCCGGACCGGTAAAAAATCCGCTGTAAAGTTATTAATCTCCAAATTCCCGGCTACTATGAACCAGCGTGGCAACTCTCCGCTTTTGGGGTCATTTTGAGTAGACGTTTCCGGCGGATAGAACAGTTTCTTATATGCCAAACCATCAACGACCAAATTCCCATTAAAGATCATAGTAGAATTCAGAGTCTCCAACTGCTGGAGTTTCATATTGTAATCATTCAAATCCTTTTCGTACTGCTCAACGACAGCTTCCTCAGCGTCCGGAAGTACCTTGACCGGGGCTACCGGCATTCCTTGAATATGTGTAACCTCAGAGCGGCCAATAATCCATGAGTTTAATTGAGCGGTACTCTGGTTGTATTCCGCGCGCATACTGTTTCTTAATGTTTTTTGAGCAGCCTCATCTTTTGAGAGGGTTAGCCCCTGTGCCAGCTTATCGAAGAACGACTCCTCTACGTTGATCTGGACAAATTTGTTCTTCTCTTTAATTTTGATATTGGCCGAATTCACCTGCAGAATCTTATTTAAAATGTCATTCCTTTCGGTCTCCGTCTCAGGAAGAGAAGTCATATCGCTTTCTTGATCTTCGGAAGTAACAGGCTGAGATCTCTCCTTGTATTTGATACTGCCTATTGACTGGACATGTATCTCTCCCGAGGCTGTCCCCTCAGTATTATTAATGACCTTAGGGAAATCCGTGGTGACCTCGGGATATCTCCTTCCCAAATACGTGTACCAAGGTGTATTGGTTACTAGCAGCTTCTCCCCCGCATAAACATTGCCTTTGAGGATAGGCGATCCATTAAGTCTAAGCGTCTTTTGCGAACCGAACACGTATTTGAGGAAGTCAGGATAGCTGTCTATAATGACCTGCTGCCTCAATGTCCGCTCCACCCCGTTAACCACAGCCTTGGAACTAATAGTAATCGTGTATTTAATAGACTGTTTCCCTACCTGTTTGTTCTTAGTATCATCGTATTCAATACCATCAACCGAACCGCTACTGGTAGACTGTAATTCAGTAGCTACCTTCAGACTCGATTTATTGTCATCTAGTTTCTCCAGAATATCTCCCAAGCTTTTGGGATCAATATCCTCCAGCTTGAGTCCCTGCAGCTCAGATTGGATGTAGGCAGCAGCTTCATTAAGTCCCTTCTGGGCAAGATGCAGCGACTGCACATCATTCTCCCTCGTCTCACTTCGCTGGGCTCCCCCAACTGTTGCACCAAGAACCGCCAATCCAAGGATTGTAAGGAGCAGCACCACGAACATGACCAGTACAAGAGCAGAACCGCGTTCCGACTCTATATTGGCGACAAACTGAGATAAGCTGCAATTTTTCTTTTTGCTAAATTTCATTTCAGCCCACCGCCCCTAGAATCCGAATTTGCTCTCAAGATTGAGCTGCCGTGTATTGTCCCCGCGTTGTAAGACCAGTGAAAGATTAATATTCAACAAACCACTCTCACATGGCTGTATTGTATTCGCACTACATTCCAGAGTGATGGAGGAAGCTGGACCCAGCTTCGAATCAGTCGAAGTACGCGTATTGTAGGTATCCGCTGGTACCGGAGTTGCTAGAGAGCCTGCAGGATCTGGGGTTCCCGGATTGGATGCCGGGTTTGATGCAGGAATCTCGTTAATCACCAACTGTCCGCCCGCTATTCCAATTTCCACCTCATCGGTTCCCCCATTGATATTGCCTCTCTGCAGAAAAATGGTTTGATTCGTGTCTGAACGAACGGTACTTGGAGCAAAGGTATAGATTTCAGTAATAATAGCAGACATCAACAGGTCACTTTCATCCCTTAATGTATTCTCCATCGTAACTCTCTGATAACTCTGAACACCAAACATCATCACGCCATAGATCAGTCCGGAGACCAAAGAGAACAATGACAAGGCGGCAATAAGTTCAATAAGCGTGAAACCCTGTTCTCTGCGGAGAAGATCAACGAATTTTCTCATCGGTAATATACCCCTCCACAACTGTCTCCTTGACATTAGTCCCACCCTTGCCTGAATCCTTTACTTTAATTCGAACGGGCAAAAGAAACTCCGCAGTGGCTTGTTCAACCGGATCGGAGGAGCCGATCATCCCTTGATGCAAGGACGACTGATATTCAATATCTATATGATAATTGACGTTATTTATAGTAGGATTCAGCACCTTTGCCAAAGTAGTCACATCACTAACCGCAGTACTATAGACACTGCAGCCTACAGTGGGTGTCAACGGCACACAACCAGCAGCTTGAATCGCAGGATGACCTATGATCTCGGGTTGTGCTCCTGATCCGGGTTTCCCTCTGAAATAGAGCTCAAGCTTCTCAAAATCCTGCTTCTCCATATAAAAGAGCGCATTACGCGCCAGATTGACCATGATCGTCTTATTCTGGTTCGATTTCGAATAGGACAGCGCGTTGGTGAAGTAGGAGGTTAGCACCAGAGAAACTATCGACAAAATCACGATGGCTGCCAGCACCTCAATCAGCGTAAATCCCTCTTCCTTGCCCCTTTCCCGGTTTCGGTTCCACTTGTCTCTCCAAGACATCCTGTTCGCTCCCTATGCTCTATTGAATTCAATCATCGGTCTTGAGTCCTGTACCCTTTTCCGTCTCTCTGAATCTTTCTACCTACTTCCATTATATTCTTTCAACTCCGGCACCAGCAATGCTTGCAAGGAATAAATCTAGAGATTTCTACAATTTATATCGTTTAGCGGCTGTGCTATTATTTGGGCTGAAAGGGGATATGCGAATGGCTTTAATCGAATGCAAGTTTTATTCGGAAGTGCTGGGGCTGAACACCTCGATGACCGTGATTCTGCCGCAACAGACTACTACACAGATCGGAATGAGTAATGTGTCACGGGGGAACCTTCACCCTACGCTGTACTTGCTGCACGGCTTGTCCGATGATGATTCGATCTGGCTGCGCCGGACCTCGATAGAGCGTTATGTAGCGCAGATGGGCATTGCCGTTGTTATGCCTCAGGTCCACCGCAGCTTCTACACCGACATGGCGGCGGGCGGACAGTATTGGACATTTATCAGTGAGGAGCTGCCGGCGCTGGCCCGTTCGTTCTTCCCGTTGTCAGCGAAACGCGAGGATAACTTCGTGGCCGGACTGTCGATGGGCGGTTATGGAGCGATGAAGCTGGGGCTGCGTAAGCCGGAGACTTTTGCCGCTGCCGCGAGTCTGTCCGGTGCCCTGGATATGGCCCATCATTTCATGAACTGGGAAGATAAATCACAGAAGACGAAGGAGTATGTGCAGATTTTTGGAGACAAGGACATTGCAGGCACTCCTGAAGACCTGCTGTGGCTGCTGAAGGAAGTGGACCGCTCCAAAGGGCCGAAGCCCCTTCTCTATCAGTGCTGCGGCACCGGGGATTTCCTCTATGAGGACAATCAGACTTTCCGTAAGGCCTGCTCCAAGACCAAGCTGTCACTGACTTACGAGGAAGGGCCGGGCGAGCATGAATGGGGGTATTGGGATACCAAGATCCGTGATGTACTGAACTGGCTGCCACTCGGCAAAGCAAAGTCCGCTGACTTGTAAGCGGGTACCCGCCACGCATGTGAATTATAACTTCATTTTCTGCAAAAAAAGACTGTCCTCCCGCATCCTATCGATGCGGTAGAGGACAGTCTTTTTGAAAAGATAAGAATTTATATGCTTTGCACAATAATGCTCCTTATCTTTCTCGCTGAAGCAATACCGTCCTTATTAAAGGACAGCACAGCCGTTTCCACTTGTTGATTCAGTTATATCCGCTGCCAGCTTAGCTGCTTCTTATTGTGCAGCATCCCCATGCTGCACAACCCATTCGTTAGCCGCCAGCAGAGCTGCCTCGGCCCGTTCAATGGCTGCCTGCACCTGAACAGTAGCTGTGCCGCCGTATACGTTACGGGCGTTCACAACTGCCTCCGGCTGCAGTACAGCGTAGATCTGGTCATCGAACAGCGGCGAGAACTGTTTGAATTCCTCCAGGGTAAGATCCAGCAGGAATTTGCCTTCATTGATGCAGTACAATACGGTCTTGCCTATAACCTCATGCGCCTGGCGGAAAGGCAAACCCTTGCCCACCAGGAAGTCAGCGATATCGGTCGCGTTGGAGAAATCGGTATTCACGGCTTCGCGCATCCGCGCCTTGTTCACCTTCATCGTGGAGATCATCGGCGCGAACAGCTGCAATGCTCCTGTCAAGGTGGCTACAGTATCGAACATGCCTTCCTTGTCTTCCTGCATATCCTTGTTATAGGCCAGCGGCAGCGATTTGAGGACGGTCAGCAGCCCGATCAGGTTGCCGTAGACACGGCCTGTCTTGCCGCGTACAAGCTCCGGCACATCCGGGTTCTTCTTCTGCGGCATGATGCTGCTGCCGGTGCAGAAGGCATCGTCCAGCTCCACGAAGCTGAATTCCGTGCTGCTCCACAGCACCAGCTCTTCGCTGAGCCGGGACAGGTGAGTCATCACCAGCGCTGCATTGGCCAGGAACTCAACAATGAAATCACGGTCGCTGACAGCGTCCAGGCTGTTCTCATAGACGCTGTCGAAGCCCAGCTGCTCGGCCACGAAGTGGCGGTCAATCGGGAACGTTGTTCCCGCCAGCGCCCCTGCACCCAGCGGCAGCACGTTGATCCGCTTGTAGCTGTCGGTCAGGCGCTCCGCATCGCGGCGGAACATGGATACATAAGCCAGCAGATGATGCGCGAACAGAATTGGCTGAGCGCGCTGCAGATGGGTGTAGCCCGGAACAATGGTCTCCACATTGTCCTTGGCTTGCGCGATCAGCGCTTCCTGAAGCTCATGCAGGAGAGCCACCAGCTCTACTACACGGTTACGCAAGTAGAGATGCATATCCGTCGCTACCTGATCGTTACGGCTGCGGCCGGTGTGCAGCTTGCCGCCGACCGGACCGATCTCTTCGATCAGATTCTTTTCAATATTCATATGAATATCTTCATCGGCTACGGAGAACACAATCTCTCCCGCACGCACCTTATCCAGCACCTTATTCAGTCCGTTCTTAATCGTCTCCACATCATCCTGCGGCAGAATCCCGCATTTGCCCAGCATCGTGACATGCGCCAGACTGCCCTGCACATCCTCTTCTGCAAGTGCCTTGTCGAATCCGATGGAAGCTGTATACTCCTCCACCAGCTTGTTCGTTCCCTTGGTAAACCGTCCGCCCCACAGCTTGCTCACCTGTTGTTTCCTCCTCGATTGACGTTAGAAGGGCCGCCCCTGTCCGGATGGGAGGAACGGCCTTCTTCTGTCCGCTTATATTGTGCGATGCTGTATAAATTCTTATATTTTGAAAAACCGCTAAGCGGCTAGATGCTGCTACTTGTTGGACTCTGCTACGCCGGCCGATACCTTCAGGCGCAGAGCATTCAGACGGATGAAGCCAGTTGCGTCTCCCTGATCATATGCCTGTGTAGGATCTGCTTCCATAGTAGCGATATCCGGGTTGTACAGGCTGACCGGACTCTTCACACCGGCCCCAATGATATTGCCCTTGTACAGCTTGACGCGTACAGTACCGGTTACGTTCTTCTGGCTTTCCTTCACCAGAGCCTGCAAGGCAAGCCGTTCAGGAGCGAACCAGAAGCCATTATACACAAGCGTGCTGTAACGGGTGATCAGGCTGTCGCGCAGGTTCATGACTTCACGGTCCATGGTGATCGACTCCATTTTGCGGTGAGCGGTGAACAGGATCGTTCCGCCCGGTGTTTCGTACACGCCGCGGCTCTTCATGCCGACGAAACGGTTCTCCACCATATCGACGCGTCCAATGCCATGCTTGCCGCCGAGCTCATTCAGCTTCTCCATGACTTGCAGCGGGGATAACGGTTCGCCGTTCAGCGCTACGCAGTCGCCCTTCAGGAAGTCCAGCTCCAGATATTCCGCTTCATCCGGAGCATCTTCCGGCGCATTCGACAGCAGGAACATTTCCTTGTTCTCCGGTGCGCTTGGATCAAACCAAGGATCTTCCAGCACGCCGCTCTCATAGCTGATATGTAGCAGGTTACGGTCCATCGAGTACGGCTTCGCTGCTGATGCTTGTACCGGAATACCGTTGGCTTCAGCGTAAGCGATCATTTCCGCGCGCCCCGGGAACTGGTTACGGAACTCTTCAAGACGCCAAGGAGCAATCACTTTGATGCTTGGGGACAAGGCTGCGGCGTTCAATTCGAAACGCACCTGGTCATTCCCTTTGCCGGTTGCCCCGTGAGCAATAGCAGTTGCGCCTTCGGCGATGGCGATGTCCACCATACGCTTAGCAATCAGCGGACGGGCGATGCTTGTGCCCAGCAGATATTGGCCTTCGTAGAGTGCGCCCGACTGGAACATCGGGTAGATGAAATCATTCGCGAATTCGTCGCGCAGATCATCGATGTATACTTTCGAGGCGCCGGTCGCCAGTGCTTTTTCCTCCAGGCCGTCCAGCTCTTCCTTTTGGCCGATATCAGCTGTAAAAGCAATAATCTCCGCGTCATACGTTTCTTTCAGCCATTTCAGAATGACTGAGGTATCCAATCCGCCGGAATAGGCGAGTACAATTTTTTCTTTTGCCATGGGGGTGCAACTTCCTTTCGTTGTGGGGGAGGTTATAAGATCAACTGCAATCTCATAATCGGGTTTTAGACGTCCCTGCAGAGAATATTTGGACTTTCGGCCGCTGTTGTCTCCAGATATCTTTGAATATACCGCTGTAGCGGACAATATCCGGAGACAAAGGCGGACGCTACCGCTCCTACAGTTCCAAAATTCCCTTTCGATCCTTCTATCCCTCTTATTTCAATCCAGTTCATCTTATATAGGTTTGTATATAAGATAAGATCCAAACAGGCTTACCCCTGTTTTACTCTAAGATTCAAACAACTAACAGAACTTACATAGGCCTAGTACAATGTCAGATTTAAACTAGTGAAAACTACTTTGGTAATTCGCTTGCTGATGGTTTGCAGTAAACCAGTTACGGTATATATGCAAGCTTAATTGTACTTTATACAACTAAATCGTCTGATTTTCAACCGATTATCCATTTAGTTGTATTTCGTACAATTAAACTGCCAGTTGTACGCGGTTTTCACCTATTCAGGCAGATTTAGTTGTACAGACTACAGTTATAAGAGGCAAGCCTCCCTTTTCGCTGTTTTTAATTGCACAGTATACAACTATCACTGAATTTCACTTGGATCTGAATACATCAATTGCTTCCTTGTTGTATTAAATTACTTCTTTAGTTCTGGTTGTACTAGGTTAGCCCATCAAAGCAGCCATAAGCGCCTTCTGCGCATGCAGGCGGTTCTCCGCCTGATCGAAGATGACGGAGTTCGGGCCGTCAATGACACCGGTGCTGACCTCTTCCTCACGGTGGGCCGGCAGGCAGTGCAGGAACAGATAATCGCTTTTTGCACCCTTCACGAGTTCCTCATTGACCTGATAGTCCTTGAACGCCGCCTCACGCGCCAGCTGCTCAGCCTCGAAGCCCATGCTCGCCCATACATCCGTATAGATCACGTCAGCGTCCTGTACCGCCTCCTGCGGGCTGCGGGTAACGGTGATGACCGAACCTGTCCCCTTGGCGATCTCGCGCGCCTCGGCCACTACAGCCTCATCTGGCTCATAACCTTCCGGTCCGGCGATAGAGACATGTACGCCCAGCTTGGCACCGCCGATCAGCAGGGAATGCGCCATGTTGTTGCCGTCACCGATATACGCGAGCTTCAAGCCCTTCAGCTTGCCCTTGTGCTCGTACACGGTCTGGTAATCCGCCAGCACCTGGCACGGATGCGCCAGATCGCTCAAGCCGTTGATAACCGGAACGGATGCATAACGGGCCAATTCTTCCACTTTATCATGGCCGAAGGTACGGATCATGATACCGTCCAGATAACGCGACATCACCTGCGCCGTATCACCAACCGTCTCACCGCGGCCGAGCTGGATATCATTTTTGCTGAGGAACAGCGCATGACCGCCCAGCTGATACATCCCCACTTCAAACGAAACACGTGTACGGGTTGAGGATTTCTCAAAAATAAGCCCGATCGTCTTGCCCAGCAGCGGCTGGTAGACTTCGCCGTTCTTAGCTTTGCGCTTCAGCTCAATCGCCAAATCAATCAAATACGTAATTTCCTCCGGGCTGTAATCATTCAGCTCCAGAAGATCACGTCCTTTGAGCTGTGCGGCGATAGCCTCTGTAACGCCCGTTGTTCCCTGACTCATGAATCTGCCTCCCCGTTTCCTTTGTTAGCATAAGTATGAATTAGTTCCGAAAGGATGTCCACCGCCTGGTCGATCTCCTCATAGGTTACGTATAAATTAGGCAGCAGGCGAACGACATTCGGTCCGGCTTGGACGAACAACAATCCGCGTTTCTGTCCGGCCAGCACAATCTCGGCCACAGGCTCTGCACATTCAATTCCGATCAGCAGGCCTTTGCCGCGGATATCCTTCACGAAGGTAGTGTCCGCCAGCTTCTCTCTAAGCAAGCCGGTCAGATAATCGCCCATCTCAGCAGCCCGCTGCGCCAGCCCGTCTTCCAGCATCGTCTCAATCGTCGCTTCCATGACCGCTGCGGCCAGCGGTGTGCCGCCGAAGGTAGTCGCATGACTGCCCGGGCTGAACGCTTCACGAAGGTAACCCTTGCCCAGCATAACACCGGCCGGGAAACCGCTGGCCACGCCTTTGGCCAAGGTGAAGATATCCGGCTCAATGCCGTAATGCTGATGGGCGAACAGCTTGCCGGTACGGCCCATGCCGGTCTGCACCTCGTCTACGATCAGCAGCAGTCCATGTTCCTTGCATAACAAGACTACAGCGTCAAGGAATTCCTGCTGCACTTCAATCACGCCGCCCTCAGCCAGCACCATCTCCAGCATGATCGCTGCCGTATGCTCCGTGATTGCAGCTTTCAGTGCCTCCAGATCATGCAGAGGCACAGTCTTGAAGCCTGCCGGAAGCGGCAGGAAGCCTTCTTTTACCTTCGCCTGCCCTGTTGCTGTCAGTGTAGCCAGCGTACGTCCGTGGAACGATTGCTCGAACGTGATCACTTCATAGCGGTCCGCACCCTTCACCTTCTGGTGATACCGGCGCGCCAGCTTAATCGCAGCTTCATTCGCTTCCGCTCCGCTGTTGCAGAAGAATACCTGATCCGCACAGCTGTTGTCTGTAAGCAGCGCAGCAACCCGGTCCTGGCCCGGAATGTGGAACAGGTTCGAGACATGCCACAGCGTATCAATCTGCGCCTTCAGCTTCGCGCCTACCTTCTCTGGAGCATGGCCCAAGCTGGTTACAGCGAGTCCGCACATGAAATCCAGGTATTTGTTCCCCTGATCATCCCACACCCAGCTGCCCTTACCCTTGACCAGACTAATATCATATCTGGCGTACGACGGGAATACCGCACTCAGCTTGGCAGGAGCAGCAGCGGCCCCCTGTTCCTTCGTTTCCACAGAACGTTCCTGCGGCGCCCCCGTCAAAGAATCCTTATCTGCCTGTGTAAGCTCACTCATTCTCAGTCACTCTCCCACCATGCTTCTGCCGGATTACCGTCAGCGCTTCTAATTTACTCTCCACTACACCAGATCCCCATCTGCCAGATGCCAATCAGATCAACCTTGCACTCCCTATACCACTCCGGCAGCTAAGCTGCTAACTGCATAATTATCGGACAATCCGCGTCCCCAGCTCTTCGCCCTGCAGCACCCGGCTGAGCACATTCGGCTCTTTGCCGTCGACAATGACAACCTCGGACACCTTGCCCTGAATGCAGTCCATCGCAGCACGCACTTTAGGAATCATTCCGCCGTAGATTTCACCGCCTTCGATCAGCGCCTCAATCTGCGCCACCGTGACGGACGGGAGCACAACCTTCTCTCCATCCAGCACACGCATAATTCCCGGCACATCCGTAACCACGATCATCGTAGGCGATTCCACAAAAGATGCCACCGCTCCGGCAGCTGTATCCGCATTAATGTTGTAACGCTGACCCCCGCCGTCCACACCGATAGGTGCGATTACAGGAATGTAGCCCATCGCGAGGATACCCGTCACAATCTCCGCTCTGACCTCGGTTACTTCTCCCACCATGCCCAATACATCGCTGTTCGCAACCGGACGCGCCATAATCAGGTTGCCGTCAACTCCGGATAATCCGAGCGCCTGCCCGCCGGTGGCTTGAATCCGGCGGACAATCGCCTTATTAATGCTTCCAGCCAGCGTCATCTCTACCACATCGAGCACTTCTTCCGTCGTCACCCGCAGGCCGTTCACGAAGCTGCTCTCAATCCCAAGCTTCTCCAGATTCCCCGAGATCGCCGGCCCGCCGCCATGAACAATTACAGGCTGAACCCCGCTTCGCTGCAGCTCCCGCAAATCCTCAAAGAACGAATCCGGCAGCGCAGCCAGCGTACTCCCGCCGCATTTCATCACGAACAGGCCACTGCCCGGCTGCTTCTTTATAGGTTCAAACGTCATCTCTCAGTTACCTCCCTATATAAGCTGAACTTAAGATACTAACTTAAAGCTCAGTCGTCACTACGGTGAATATTTGGACTTCCGGCCGCTGCCCGCCGCCAACCAGCGCAGATCAGGTGCGGTATGCGGCATTAATGCGCACATAATCGTAAGTGAGGTCGCAGCCCCAGGCTGTGGCACTTCCGCTTCCGTCTGATAACGTTACTGTAATCAGCACCGTGTCACTTTTTTGCAAATAATGCAGCGCCTTCTCTTCGTCAAAAGCCACCGGACGCGACGCCCGCAGCACCTCTATATCTCCCAGCTTAATATCTACCCGTTCCGGCGATACCGGCACTCCCGCGCGGCCTACAGCAGCGATAATCCTTCCCCAGTTGGCATCCGCTCCGAAGATCGCTGACTTCACCAGGCTTGATCCGACTACAGTCTTGGCAATCGCAGCAGCACCTTCATCATGCACTGCACCATTCACCTGCACTTCGATCAGCTTCGTGGCACCTTCCCCGTCACGGGCAATCGCCATCGCCAGACTCCGGCACACATGTGTGAACGCCGCGGCAAAAGCCTCCCAATCCGGATGCAGACGCGTCAGCTTCTCATTTCCCGCCAGGCCGCTCGCCATAGTGACCAGCATATCATTTGTGCTAGTATCTCCATCTACTGTAATCATATTAAAAGTAGAGTTGGTTGCACTGCGCAGCAAGCTAAGCAGATCCTCAGCATCAATGACAGCATCTGTAGTCATAAAGCCAAGCATCGTCGCCATATTAGGATGAATCATACCTGAACCCTTGGCCGCACCCGCAATCGATACCTCTGTACCGCCAACCGTTAGCTTGACGCAGCTTTCTTTTTTGACCAGATCCGTTGTAAGAATCGCCTGGCTGAACTCCTCTGCACCCGCAGCGCCGCCATCCAGCTTCTCCGGCAGTCCGGCAATGCCGCTGCGCACACAGTTCATCTTTAGCAGCTCCCCGATTACCCCGGTCGAGGCTACCGCAACATCCAGCTCGTTCACGCCCAAATAACGGGCAGCCGCAGCGCGCATCTCATACGCATCCGCTTCACCCTGATCACCTGTGCAGGCATTGGCATTCCCGCTGTTCACAATTACCGCCTGCAGCGTGCCATTCGCCAGACTCTCCCGTGTCACCTTCAGCGGAGCCGCCTGAAACACATTCGTGGTAAAAACCGCAGCAGCCGTCGCCGGAACCTCGCAGAGGATAGCTCCGAGGTCGTTACGTTCGGTTTTTTTGAGACCGCAATGCAGCCCTCCTGAAGTGAAGCCCTTAGGTGTAGTAATACTTCCGCCTTCCACGACGGTATATAGTTTGTTCTCGCTCATGTTATAGTTTGACCGCTGCACTTTATGGATACACTGGTGTGTAGCCAAGACCGCGGGTTTCCTCCCATCCCATCATCAAATTCAGGTTCTGAATCGCCTGTCCTGCAGCGCCTTTAACGATATTGTCGATGACCGACACAATGGTGACCCGTCCGGTACGTGCGTCTGTGGCGAAGCCGATGTCGCAATAGTTCGATCCGCTGACTTCCTTCGTCGCCGGAACCACTCCGGGCTCGCGCACCCGCACATACGGTCTGCCTGCATAATACTTACGGTATAATTCCACGAGCTCCTGCTCGCTGTGTTCTCCGGTCAGCCCGGCATACATCGTGCTCATAATTCCCCGGGTCATCGGCACAAGATGCGTAGTGAACGTTACCGTTACTTTTTCCCCCGCGATATCCGTAAGCACCTGCTCAATTTCCGGGATGTGCTGATGTTTGTTGATCTTGTAGGCTTTGAAGTTCTCATTGATCTCGGCAAAATGAACCATCAGGCTTGTTCCCCGTCCTGCCCCGGACACCCCGGATTTCGCATCAATAATGATGCTGTCCGGTTTGATCCAGCCTGCCTCAAGTGCCGGAACCAGTCCCAGCAGCGTAGCTGTGGGATAACAGCCGGGATTAGAGATGAAATCCACACCGGCCGCACGCTCGCCGTATACCTCGCATAACCCGTATACCGCCTGCTGCAGATAAGCTTCCGGAGGAGCGGGATGCTTATACCACTGCTCATACTCCGCGCCATCCTTCAGCCGGAAATCCCCGGACAGGTCGACGACCTTGAGTCCGGCTTCGAGCAGCTGAGGCACCAGCTTCGCGCTCACACCCGAAGGAGTAGCTGTGAATACGACATCCGCCCTGCTGGCAATCTCTGCCGCATCCACACCATCCAGATTACGCTGCACAATCCCTGTTAAATGAGGGAAGCCTTCCTCAATCGGCGCACCGGCGCTCGAAGAAGATATTACTGAAGTAATCTCTATATCAGGGTGGCTCTGCAGCAGCCTGATCAGCTCCACGCCCCCATATCCCGTTGATCCGACAATCGCCGCTCTCAGCTTACCTGTCACTGTCATCCCCGCTTCCCGTTTCTGCTTTATATCATTATTACCTGTGAATAACCGTTCTGCAAATATGTATTATTATACGACCGAATTAATATAAATACAACATGTAACGTTAACTTTATTCCGATGTTCCCACTGGAAACAGCCATGCCTTTTATCAAAAGAAAAGCGCAGAGCTCCCCTAAAGGGAGTCTACGCTTCTCTTTTGAAACCTTCGCCCAGCACTTCATGGGCCTCCGTAATAATTACAAATGCACTCGGATCTACAGAGCGGACGATCGCCTTGAGTCTCGTAATTTCATTCTGGCCTACCACGGCCATCAGGACAGTACGATTGTCTCCAGTGTAACCGCCTTGCGCATTCAGCTTGGTCAGCCCGCGGTCCAGATCATTCAGAATCGCCTGCGAGATATCCTCCGTCTGATCGGAGATGATATACGCCACCTTCGTGGTGCTGAAGCCTACCTCCAGCGCATTGATTACCTTGCCCGTCACGAACAGCCCGATCAGTGCATACATTGCCTGCTCCATACCCAGCACAAAAGCAGCCAGCGTAATCACCGTACCATCCAGCAGCACGACGGACAGCGAGAAGCTGAAGCCGGTAAGCTTTTGAATAATCTGCGCGAGTATGGTCAGTCCGCCCGTTGATCCGCGTCCGCGGAAGACCAGGCCAAGCCCCAGACCCACACCAATTCCTCCATATATAGAGGCAAGCAGCGGATTCGTAGTCGGCACCGGTCCGTCTTTCGTCAGGAAGATAAACAGCGGCAGCACAAAGCTCCCCAGCAGCGAGCGGATGCCGTACTGTTTACCAAGGAATATGACCCCGAGAATAAAGAGCGGAATATTAAGCGCCCACTGGGTAAAAGCCGGCTCCGCCCCAAACCAGGCCTCGGCAAGCACGGATAACCCCGATACCCCGCCGGAAGCAATCTGGTTCGGGAGGAAGAACAGGTTGAACGCCAGCCCCGTAATCAGCGAGCCGATCAGAATGAGCGCAATATCCACTGTATGACGCAGCGGCCCGTTTAGCGGGATGAGCGGAGGTTTGTTGCGTGAATTGATTTTTTGCATGGATGCCCTGCTCCTTAGATGTGATCTTACTGTCCTTGTTATTCTTTTCAGAAAAAAATCCCTACACCTCCGAAGACGCGTAGGAATATCCATGCCCTTATTCAGTTTCCGTCTTAATCTGACTGCGCAGGTAGCCGTCAATGAAGCCATCCAGGTCGCCGTCCATCACCGCTCCGACGTTGCCCGTTTCTACAGAAGTGCGGTGATCTTTCACCATGCTGTAGGGGTGGAACACATAGGAACGAATCTGGCTGCCCCAGGCAATCTCCGATTGTTCGCCGCGGATCTCATCGAGATGCGCCTGCTGCTCCTGGATTTTGCGCTCATAGAGCTTGGAACGCAGCATCTTCATCGCTTGTTCCCGGTTCTTGATCTGCGAACGTTCATTCTGGCAAGTTACCACGACTCCGGTTGGCAAGTGGGTAATCCGCACCGCTGAGTCCGTAGTATTGATATGCTGACCGCCCGCGCCGCTGGCCCGGTACGTATCAATCTTAAGATCCTCTGTACGGATATCTACTTCCACATCGTCTGCAATCTCCGGTACCACATCGCAGGATACGAAGGAGGTATGCCGTCTGCCCGAGGAGTCAAAAGGCGAAATGCGCACCAGACGGTGTACACCCTTCTCCGCCTTCAGGTAGCCATATACATTGTAGCCCTTAATCAGCAGCGTTACACTCTTGATGCCTGCTTCATCACCCGGCAAATAATCGAGCACATCTACCTTGAAGCCCCGCTTCTCCGCCCAGCGTGTATACATGCGCAGCAGCATCTGGCCCCAGTCCTGGGATTCTGTTCCGCCCGCACCGGGATGCAGCTCCAGGATCGCGTTCAGCTTATCGTACGGCTGATTGAGCAGCAGCTGCAGCTCGAACTCATCTACCCTGCTGCTTACACTGCGGATCGTTCCGGCAATCTCAGACGCAAGCGCGTCATCGCCTTCTTCATCCGCCAGCTCCGCCATCATCGCCGCATCGTCATAATCCTGCTGCAGCTTATCGTATTGATCGACCACCGACTTCACGGCGTTCATCTCGCCAATAACGCTTTGCGCCTTCTCCGGCTCATCCCAGAACCCGGGCGCTGCCATCTTCTCTTCAAAGTTCGCTATAATCTCCAGCTTAAGGTCTAAGTCAAAGTGACCCCCTAAGATTGGTTAGTTTCTTGCCTATTTCACGCAGGTCCTGCTTCACATTAGGATCGATCACTTGGATCACATCACCTTTCAAAATAAAATATTGCGCCGGCCGCTGGGTTTGGGTGTTTTGCGGAATGGGTGATTCAGCTTCTTCCTGCTGATGAATCGCCCTTAAGAAATGCCTGTCGGTGTACACCGTAACTGCGGGGAATGTTTGGACTTCCGGCCGCTGTTAGGATTGAATTTCCTCATTCAAACTGCTCAGCGCAGTTGAAATTCAATCCTAAAGGCGGACGCTACCGCTCCTACAGTTCCAAACTTCCCCTCCGTCACTCCCACCTCAATTGCAGTTTTACAGAGCCATTCCGTTCGCTTCGCTTGAAGCAACCGCCCCATTCCTTCAAACATCCAAAAAAGCGGCCGGGCCGCAAACGGGGAGTCCCCCGGGCCCAGCCGCTTTTATTGTCATTATAACCTAAGTGACAGTGAACAAAACTCGAGGTGCATTACGGTGAAAGGTATTCGCAGCGCGATGACTGCTCATTATTTCACCTTGATCAAACAGAAACATTTTTGCCACTTTTCATAAATGGCACCGTTTCAGCGGGAAATTATTATACAACCAGACAAGTGAATTACTTCTCTTACGCCTGACCGTGACAGTTCTTATATTTCTTGCCGCTGCCGCAAGGGCAAGGATCGTTACGGCCGACAGTAGACTCCACATGCACCGGACGTTTCTCAGCAGGCTCAGCGTTCGTGGAGATCTTATCTTCTTCCACTACCGACTGACGCTCCTGATTCGTCTCAATATGTGCCTTCATAATGTAGGTCGCCACTTCTTCCTGAATGTTCGCCGTCATGGCATTGAACATTTCGAAGCCCTCGAATTGATATTCGCGAAGCGGATCGGTACCGCCGTAAGCACGGAGGTGAATCCCTTGACGAAGCTGATCCATGGCATCGATATGATCCATCCATTTGCTGTCTACGGAACGAAGTACAATAACCTTCTCGAATTCACGCACCAGCTCAGCGCCGAGACGTTCTTCACGTGCTGCATATTTCTCCAGTACACGGCCAAAGATGAATTCGATGATTTCTTCTACTTCTTTGCCCCATAGATCATCACGGGTCAGGGAATCTTCCTCCAGCAATTTGCTGTTCACATAATCCGCGACTTCCTGCAGCTCCCAGTTTTCCGGGATATCGTCACTGCAGTGGGCATTCACAATACGGTCAACGACCGGTTTGATCATTTCCACTACAATGTCTTTGATATTGTCAGACTCGAGAATTTCGCGGCGCTGTTTGTAGATAATCTCACGCTGCTGATTCATCACGTCATCATATTGCAATACGACTTTACGGATATCGAAGTTGTTGCCTTCCACCCGTTTCTGGGCAGATTCAACCGCTTTGGTAATCATACGGCTCTCAATCGGCTGATCTTCTTCGAATCCAAGACGGTCCATCATGTTCAGCACGTTGTCCGCGCCGAAACGTTTCATCAGTTCATCCCCAAGTGACAGGTAGAACTGCGTGGAACCCGGGTCACCCTGACGTCCGGCACGTCCGCGCAGCTGATTATCGATACGGCGCGATTCATGACGTTCTGTACCAATAATATGCAGACCGCCAAGATCGGTCACGCCTTCGCCCAGTACGATATCCGTACCGCGTCCAGCCATATTCGTAGCAATCGTTACGGTTCCCGGCTGACCGGCAAAAGAGATGATTTCAGCTTCTGCAGCATGATGCTTCGCGTTCAGCACCTGGTGTCTGACACCTTTGCGCTTCAGCATTTCAGATACGCGTTCGGAGTTCTCAATCGATACCGTACCTACAAGCACCGGCTGATTCTTTTTGTGGCGCTCCACAATTTCAGCGACTACAGCGTTGAACTTGCCATTCTCGCTTTTGTAGACCACGTCAGGCATATCAACACGCTGATTAGGTTTGTTGGTAGGTACCTGGAGGACTTCCAGACCGTAGATCTTCTTGAATTCCTCTTCTTCTGTCTTCGCAGTACCGGTCATTCCACCGAGCTTGCGGTACATACGGAAGTAGTTCTGGAAGGTGATTGTAGCCAGCGTCATGCTCTCATTCTGGACTTCAATCTCTTCCTTAGCTTCGATAGCCTGGTGCAGCCCGTCGCTGTAACGGCGGCCCTGCATCAGACGTCCCGTGAACTCATCGACGATCATAACCTCGTCTTCGTTAACCACATAGTCTACATCGCGGCGCATAATTGCATTCGCCTTCAGCGCTTGTACGATATGATGGTTCAGCGTAACGTGACTGTGATCATACAGATTCTCTATGCCAAAAGCACGCTCAGCTACAGCAACGCCCTTCTCGGTTAAGGCAACAGACTTCACCTTAATATCAACAGTGTAGTCTTCTTCAGCAGTCAGCTTCTTCACGAAACGGTCTGCTGCATAATACAGCTCTGTCGATTTCTCAGCTTGTCCGGAAATGATCAGAGGTGTACGGGCTTCATCGATGAGGATGGAATCGACTTCGTCAATAATACAGAAATACAGCGGACGCTGTACCATCTGTTCCTTATAGAGCACCATGTTGTCACGCAGATAGTCAAAACCAAACTCATTATTCGTGCCATACGTAATATCGCAGGCATATGCTGCTTGTTTATCATTATGGTCCATGCCGTTGAGGTTGACCCCAACCGTCATGCCCAGAAAGTTATAGATTTGCCCCATTTGTGCGCTGTCGCGCTGAGCCAGATAATCATTTACGGTTACGACATGCACGCCTTTGCCCAAGAGTGCATTCAGATATACCGGCAGTGTACCTACCAGCGTCTTGCCTTCCCCGGTCTTCATTTCGGAGATCCGGCCTTCATGCAGCGCCATACCCCCAACTAACTGAACGTCAAAATGCCGCATGCCCAGCGTCCGTTTGGAAGCTTCGCGTACGGTTGCAAATGCCTCGGGAAGAATCTCTTCCAAGGTTTCACCCTTCTCAAGACGGGCACGGAACTCTACTGTCTTAGCCTGCAGCTCTTCATCCGTAAGCGATACGAAATCCGGCTCCAAACCATTAATTACTTCGACCGTCTTCATGAGACGTTTGACATCACGTTCATTAACGTCGCCAAATATTTTTTTAACAAGTCCTAGCATGGTTAACCCCTTTCATGCAACACAGATGGTGGAACCGAGCCCATCCTCAACAAATTGAAAGGGCCATATATGATTTCGATTCCGCTGCTTCATAAATTGTAACAGTTTGTAAGAGAAGCCGCAATACAAGCTGCCGCAACCTTATTCTGCATAATGCCTTTTCATAGGAACAGATGCAGGTATTCTTAACTCTACCTTCTGTATATACGCACAAGAGCCCTATTCGCTTCAAGCGAATAGGGGCTCGTCTAATTGTCCACGTCAGGCTGAAACGGAAGCCCTTCCTTATACCAGCAATTTCCGGTTAGCAGGTTAGTTCTGTTCGATCAAACCATACTTGCCGTCATCGCGTTTGTAAACAACGCTAACTTCAGAAGTGTCGATGTTGGAGAACACGAAGAAAGTATGTCCAATCATGTTCATTTGCAGAATCGCTTCTTCCACATCCATAGGCTTCAAGGTGAAGCGTTTGTTCCGCACAACCTCAAGATCATCATAATCCTGTTCCTGATCCTCAACAGCTACGGCACTGGCCGAACCTTCTACGAACAAGGTCTTCAAGCTGCCTTCCTGGCGGAACTTGCGGTTAAGTTTGGTCTTGTGCTTGCGGATCTGACGTTCCAGCTTGTCCACTACGGCATCGATGGATGCATACATATCATCGCTGCGGTCTTCCGCACGAAGCGTCACACCTGCCAGAGGGATTGTAACTTCCACCGTATGAAGGCCGCGAACGACGCCAAGCGTCACATATCCTTCTGAGGTAGGGGGTGCATCGAAATACTTCTCAAGTCTGCTGAGCTTCTTATCAACATAGTCTCTCAAAGCGTCGGTCACTTCAATTTGTTGACCTCGAATGCTGAATTGCATGGGCACTCCTCCTTTGTTTACCTTTTCATTATAGCAAATTGTCAGGGCTAAGTAAAAAACAAATCATGACAGCCTTTACATTTAGCTAACAAAAGATGTCATAGCCTTTCCCTAAACAATAAACAGGCCCGGCTAGCGCATGAACTCGCCCTGGCCGGACCATTACAGCTACAGTATTATCTCACTTTGAAGTCTAGATTATGAATGATTGCTGACATATTGCATATTGCAGACAGTAGCGTCTGATTTATTTGTCTTACTTATTTGGTCTGGATGCGCAAAATCTCTACTGGGGAGAAGTTACCATTAGAACCAGTGATGAAAAAGACTTTATAGGCTGTGTTGGAAGTCAGTCCGCTCAGCGTAAAGGTATGCTTGACACCTGGAGATACTGTAGAATTCGGACCCGCAAAAGTTCCCGTTAAGACAATGCCAGCACTATCCTTTCCTTCAGAAATTTGTTGTGCTGTAGGATCAGCTTCCGTTGCCTTGACCACAACATATTTCAGGGGTGCAGGGAGACCCTCTGTCTGCCCATATTTGGCATACACAGCGGCAGTTACAGTTCCTATGCTTTCCACTCCCACCTGGGTAAGTGAGGTGGTGCTGCTTGCTGCTGTTTTCAATCGAAGCGGTGTTACGCCAGACCAATTGCCTGAATTATCAGCCAGAGCGACATATACGGTATATTCAGTACCTGCACTCAGACCATATACAGAGAACGCAACGGTTGTATTAGCTGTTGTTGCGATTGTGCCGGAATGAACGCCTGCTGTTCCTGCACTAGTCAATCCGTTTTTCACTTGCGCTACAGTTGGTGCTGTTACATTGATGCTGTAAGGAGCAACTACATAGTATACTGCCCCTGTTACCGAAGGAGTAACATATACATCTGCAGTAACCGAACCCACATGACCATAGGTCACATTGCTTACAGAAGGCAAGGTAACGTTGCCGCCACCACCACCGCCAGTGCCGCCACCACTACCACCGGTGACCGGGGTTGCTGTTGGGCTAGTGCTTGGCACAGGTGTTGCTGTAGGAGCAGGCGTTGCCGTAGGAGCCGGTGTAGGTGTCACTCCACCAGTGCCTGACGGTTTATAGACAACAGAGTTACTGATGATTCCGACTGCTTCGGCCCGTGTAAGTGATCTCTTCGGTCCGAAGGTTCCGTCCGGATAACCATTAATAATCTTCTTGTCTGCTGCTGCTACCACCGCACCTTTGGCCCAGGCTGCCACTTGGGCACTGTCCTTGAACTTAAGTGTAGTAGAGCTTGTACTCAGCTTCAGGACTTTGGCTGCAATGACAGCCGCTTCCTGCCGGGTAAGCGGATTATTGGCACGGAAGGTATTATTCTCATACCCGCCGATGTAACCGGCCTTTACGGCTTTGGCTACTTCGCTGTAAACCCAATTTGTGCTTTTGACATCCGTGAAGCTAATGGAAGCCGTTTCGGTGAACCCGAACAGGCGATTGATCAGTGCCACATACTCGCCACGGGTAATAGCCTTGTTCGGCTTCACCGTTCCGTCAGGATAACCGCCCAGGTATCCTTTATCCAGCCAGCTCTGCAATTGCTTCTGCGCCCAGTGACCTTGAATGTCTTTGGGGGTAGCCGCAGCTGACACACTGCCTAATGATCCGAGCAACATCGAAATACCAAGTAATCCGGCCATAAGGCCACGCCATGTTTTCTTCATTCTTTTGTTCATCCTCCTGAGTGTTTGATGGGCATAGGCTTCACTGCATGTCTTCTTATCTAGGTTCTTTTCGGAAGCATACGCCTAAGCTAATAATGGGGTGCTATCTAGGCAACAAAAAGCCCAACATCTCTCATTACCCATATTTTGGAGGGAATTAACGGATTCTTGAAATAAAACTTTACAAAGTGTCTAATGATGTGTCTTTTCCGCCTTATGTTGCGCGTTATTTGTTAGGTGAACGCAAGCAGAAACAACAGTACCATCCTTAATAAGGACGGTACTGTTTCAGCGTGAAATAGAAGGATACTTTATTACGCAACGCAGATGAAGTCTTATATTATAAAAAAGACCCCAGGGAAGTATCCCCAAGGTCTAACGCTAGCGTTGTCTCAATTGCTAACCATCTACCATATATGTAGGTCGGCTTCGCCGGATGATTATAATTTGATGACGTTAGCTGCTTGTGGTCCGCGTGCGCCTTCAACGATATCGAACTCTACGGATTGGCCTTCGTCCAATGTCTTGAAACCGTCAGTTTGAATCGCGGAGAAGTGTACGAATACGTCGCCACCATCGGCAGTTTCGATGAAACCATAACCTTTTTCTGCGTTAAACCATTTTACTTTACCTTCCATTGACTAAACATTCCCTTCGTCATCAGATGAACGTGAGTCTTGCTCACAAATCGACTATACCACCGCTGCTTCTCTATTGTCAATTGGAATAGTAAATGTTTACTTGCAATATTTTACCATCCTTAAATCTCTCATAAAAAAGGCAGATTCTGTGATACAAGATACAAAAAAAGGAGCAGACGCTATTTAAATACCCGCCCGCTCCCCAGCTGAAACATCTGGAATCTATTATTTTTTTCGGTCCATTAGAATGCTGTCGGGGGTGTAACCTGCCTCGTATGCGTTACGCTGCATCTTGGCTTGGCCGCGTTTCTGCAGAAAGTTCTGGGCTTCCTGACGAAGAGTATTCATCCGGTCCAGCAGCTCATTATCGTATCCTAGGATCCGATTGATTTCTTGTTTTTGTGCAGCCGACGAAGAATAAATTGCGACTTTTTCTGCAATGGAATCGACAAGTTTCTGCCGCTCCTCTACAAATACTACAAGCTCCTCGTATGTTGCTTCCTGAAGCCTGCTCATCATCCCACGGGTAAGCAGGTCCAGACTACGGATTAGTTCATCCATTAGCAATCTCAGTCTGAGTCTGAGTTGCGGCAAGCTTAGACGCCTGCAGCCAGGTTTCGCGGAGATCAATAAGATAACCCAAGGCCTCTTCGGCTTTTTCCATGGATTTGTAAATATTGGCTTCTATTAGAAGATAATTAGTATATTCATAAAGTAAAAATAAGTTCTTGGATACGTCAAATGAATGATCCAAGGTAGACATCAGTTCACTTATGATCGTTTGAGCTTTCCCAAGATTAAGATTTGTTTTCTCGTAATCTTTCTTTACTAACCCATCCATTGCTGTTCTCACGAAACGAATAGCCCCATCGTAGAGCATAATAACCAACTGCGCAGGTGTTGAGGTCTGAACAGAGGACTGTCTGTATTTATCATAAGGAGATGTAAGCAAAAGTGTCACCCTCTATTTATAAAATATTCTTAACTAGAAGTGGAGAAAAGACTGGATGACTGCGACTGAAGCTTATTCATAGCTGTTTCCATTGCTGAAAATTGCTTATAGTAACGAGTCTCAGTATTTTCCAACATTGTTAACATGGTATTGATCCTAGAGTTATATTCTACGAGCTTTTTTCCCATAACGCTTTCTGCTTTGAACGAACTAGTAGTACTAGCTGAGAATTTATCAGTACCAGCTCTTTCTGATAATTTATTTAAAGCTATTGTAACTTTGTCAGCAAGTTTATCGAATAAACCTGCGTTAGGATCTGAAGTTGACCCTTGAAATATATCTATTATTTTTTGCGGATTGGCCGTAATTGCTTCTTTCAGTTTAGTCTCATTAAGAACTAACTTTCCACCCTCATAATATAATCCAGTAGTAACCCCTATACTGCTTAATCCACCTAATTTTTCAGATATTATTGAGCGCATTGAAGAAGTCAGGTTACTTAAAATATCGTCATTTTTTAAAAGCCCACTCTTAGCCTTCTCAGTCCAAGCAGTAATATCGTCATCTTTCATTTCTTTCTTCTGTTCATCTGTCAGAGGAGTAAAATCACGATATTTGACCTCACCAATTTTTGATGTTAACGAAGTAAGCAACGTATTATAATCCGAAATGAATCCTTTAATTGTTTCCATAGTTTTATCAGTATCAATCTGCGTAGTAATTTTGGTTTTTACATCTGATCCACCTAAGTTAGTTTTAGAAATTAGTGTCAACTGTATTCCATTGACTGTAAAGGTATTACTGCTTGGTGTCATATCAGTTCCGTTAATATTTACTTTGGCATTATCCCCTGGAGTCGATTCCCATAAATCAACTTCATCCTTCTTGTTAAAGAGAATGAGTAATGAAGTATCGTTAGCTCCACTACCGAGTGTAACTAAACCATCCAGTCCACTCTTCTTGGAGGCTATAGTAAGCTTACCTGTTATCTCATCAAAAGTAGCAGCAACATTTGCCTTGGTATCAGCATTAATTGTTGCGATGACAGTCGATATATTTGTTGCTCCTGTAAATGTAAAAGTTCTATCATTTACCTTCAGTTTGTACTCTTTTGCCTTAGCAGCATCAGATTTAGGATCTGACGCATCAAGTGGAGCCTGGAGTTGTGCCAGTGTAGAACTAGTGGTAAAACCAGTGCCCGCTCCAGCAGTCTGTACGGTAGTCTTTGTTGCCAATTGACTGACACTTATCTCCATATCGATACCACTTGCATTTGCTAAAGCTGTTGCTTTCACAGCATCAGTATTGCCAGTGGTAACCGCTTTGTTTGAATTAAGCGCCTCATTCACTCCATACTGCGTTATTAATTTATTCGACCGAAAGTCATATAATTTGCTGTTTACTTCACGGTAACTTTCTCTCGTCCAGTTCAAAATCTGCTTTTGTTGATTCAGTTTATCTAATGGAGCCCTCTTGGCTGTCATCAAGCTTTTAACCATACTATCAACGTCCATACCTGAAAATCCATTAATACGTGTAACCAAAACAACACCTCCAAAAACTATATTTTCTCATCCACAAGTATGCCCGCAATCTCCATCATCTTTGCTACCAAATCTAGAGTCTTCTCTGGGGGCACCTCACGAATAAGTTCTCCTGTGTCCTTATTAAGTACCTTTACCATAATATCATGAGTTTTCTCATGAATGCTGATTTCTAGAGTAGTCTGGGGTCCTTCCAAGGATTTTACGGCCCGCTCAATAGTCCGGATGAGTTGCTCTTCAGCAACAGATACGTTAACACCCTGCTTCTCTCTCGTCTGCATATCTTTGGTGTCCCGAATTGGAGAAGCTTGTTTTACCGGATTTTCCAGCATGGTAGTTTCAACACTCGGTTTAACTTCAGATCTGCTTTGTCCAGTGACTATAGAAGAACTAGCAGAAAGTGAAAACTGTATATTCATGAATCCACGACCTCCAACAACACTCATTTTTATACTGTATATATCGGTAGATTTGAAGGATAATTTAGGACTTGCTTCAAATAAAAAATAATACGTTCCGTTTCATTAAAAATATAGTGAAACAATTTATTCTATCAGCGTCTCTATCCCATTTTAGTCGAAAACAAAAAATAGAGCCCTACAGGAGCCCCTCTAAATGTGCTGTGCTGAATCGTGTGTATTTCACGATTGTTTTTTTGTTATTCTTCTCTAGTGCCCCCTCAGACAATCTTGATCTTATTTTGCTCACGTAGAATAATGACTTTGCGTTTATTCTTGTTTCGCCTGCGAAAGGCATCCTTGAATGGCCAATACTAAATTTTAGTGTTTGGAAAAATTTCTACCTTCGAAGACAAATTTCGAAAGGATCCAAATGACATTCGATGCGATGTCGAAGGGAACTACGTTTTTCAAACCAGCCTTTCCTACGGAAGGGTTGAAGCGAGCGCGGCCCAAACTTATTCTTACAAATTACAAGCCCGTCCGCTGGAGGGTTCCTAGAACTCTTCGATTCATTTTTTCAGACTTAAATTCAGGATCGTTTGAATCCTTCCACGTTTACGTATTTTGCTACGTAATCATGTCTTCGCCCAGGATTACCCGGAGCATTTTGATAGTGATCGAAGACACTACTTTGCGTTCCTCTAGAGCTTGTTTCAATTTTGAGAGCGACTAATTTGTAAATGGATAGCGGCTACTATTGAATTGGAGGGATTTGGGCAAGCTCAAAGATCTCACTGCGTTTTGGAGTGAAGGTCGGCGGAGGCCAGAATGAGCAAGGCTCGACGGACCTGAAACAGGTGGGCTCCCTTACGGGAGTCTGAAGGAGTCAGTTGCCTTCTTCGTGAGTTAAGTCACGAAGAAAAGTAGTCATGCTGCTCACCTCAAGAGAGTTGGATTTACGTAGGATTACCGTTTTCCCAACTCAGATAGATTAATAGTTACATTAAAGAAAGCAAAAGAAAAGAGACCCTAATAATTCCAGGGTCCCTTGTAATTGCTTAGGATTAACGAAGTAATTGAAGCACGCCTTGTGGCTGTTGGTTAGCTTGAGCCAACATAGCTTGTGCAGCCTGTGCAAGAATGTTGTTCTTAGTTTGAGTCATCATCTCTTTTGCCATATCTACGTCACGTACACGAGATTCAGCAGCCGTCAGGTTTTCAGAAGAAGTATTCAAGTTGTTAATAGTATGTTCCAAACGGTTTTGGTAAGCTCCTAGTTTGGAGCGTTCACCGGAAACTTTATCGAGAGCAGATTGAATCGTAGTGATAGAAGTCTCAGCTCCTGAAGTAGTAGAAACATCAATCGCATTTACACCTAGTGCAGCAGCGCGCATGTCAGTAATAGACACGTACATAGTTTGGCCTTCATTTGCACCAATGTGCATATTCAAGCCACCATTACTAGCAACTGTAACATCCAAATTGTCAGCTGCGGATCCTGTGAATCCAGTTTTCACTTCCAATTGAAGACCTTTTGCATTTCCGCTTTGAACAGTAATAACATTTCCATCTGCTGTATAAGCTTCAGCACCTGTAAGAGTTACAGTTGCGTCAACACCTTCAGTAACAGTCGCACCTGCAAAAGAACCAGCACCGATATTAGAAGTAGTCATATCTGCTTTACTTCCTACTACAGAGGAGGTAAGAACAATTCCAGCACCATCAGTATGGGATGCAGTTACACCAATACCTGCTTTGTTAATAGCATCAAGTGCATCTTGAACTGTGTCCGTTGCATCGAATTTAAAAGATACTCCATTAATCGTAATGTCACTAGCAGCAGCAAGTGCTGTATTTTTAGTAGCAAAAGTCGCAGTAGTAGTAGCTTTATCACTAGTTGCTTTTGTTGCTGCTGTGATTTCTACAGTACTAGCAACTTTAGTGTCAGCAGATCCTCCAAGAACAGCAACCATCGATGTATCAATGGTTGTACTAGTACCGCTTTCAGTGACATTGGCTGCTACCGCGGCTCCACCGTTAAGCAACTTCTTAGTGTTAAATTCAGTTGTATTCGCAATACGGTCAATTTCATCTTTCAACTGACTAACTTCTTTTTGAATTTCCGAACGGTCTGTATCTGTGTTAGTATCATTCGCAGACTGAACAGCAAGTTCACGCATACGTTGCAGAATGCTGTGTGTTTCGTTCAAAGCACCTTCAGCTGTTTGAATCAAAGAGATACCATCTTGACCATTTTTTGAAGCCATATCCAAACCACGGATTTGACCGCGCATTTTTTCGGAGATAGCCAAGCCAGCAGCATCGTCACCTGCACGATTGATGCGAAGACCGGAAGACAATTTCTCGATATTTTTACTAGTTGCTGCAGTGTTAGTAGACAACTGGCGGTGAGTGTTCAGCGCCGCAATATTGTGGTTAATAATCATTTGATATTTCCTCCCTGAAATTAAGTTAGTTCCACATCCATGTGGTAAACGCCAAACCATTAAGGTCGGCCGCCCTGCCGGATCAGCGTCTAATACATATATCGACTGGATGTCCTCAACTGTTTAGAGTTTTTCAAAAGTTTTTTTGAAGTTATGCGAAATTCATCTCAAAAAATAGAGGAAATACTACAGCAGCTATTTTTAAACCTGCTGAGATATTTCCTCTATATACTCTAATTTAGATGTTATTCGTTGCTTTGCGGTCCACGAAGCCTATGAATCAATGCACTCAAATCATTCTGCTGTGGGGCCACTGATTCCTTGTTAGACTCCTGTATAGAGAGATACACCTCTTTACGAAAAATATCGACATGCTTGGGTGCAGAGATGCCAACCTTTACAGTATCACCATCCACACTTAAGATCGTCAGTTCAATCTGGTCCTGAATGACGATGGTCTCTCCTTTTTTGCGGGACAGTACGAGCATATCATCCACCATCCTTTCCATCTATTGCTGTTTGCTCTTGCAGCAGGCTATGTTTCGTATGATAAGGTGTCCGGTGGAGAACAATTTGTTTACCGGTTAATCCGATTGGATTCAGCACAATCGGTGCTAAGAGATTTATTGTAGAAGCTTCTACATCTTCCTTCAGGGTAATAATACAGCGAACGAGTACTTCTGATTCAATTGCAAGTTCCTCTGCTTCATCATCCGGAAGTTCAAATTCATAAGATGGATAGAATACGAATGGATCACCCAATAGAAAGGACAGACCTTGCTCTTGTACAGACTGCAGTACCCAAAACGGGGCGTCAGGCATAGCAATTAATGCGAAATCAACTTCTTCATCAAACCCAGGAATACCCTTTGAAAAATGATAAATCTGATTTTCATTTACTTCAAGTTTACCCATTGTATATGTTTCTATAATCAAGTTATTCACTCCTTAAAAGTTCTGCATAGCAAAACTGACTTCCTAAATAAACCCGTATGGAGATTTGTATAGATAACAGAAAAGCTATAGAAGCGCTCTCTGGCACATCCATAGCTTATTACATTACATTTGAACATTCAATTCTGGTGGAATAAATTGAATAGAAGCATACTGCTGCATGTAAATATTTAATTTCCCGCGAGTATACTCCGTCTGTGGACGATGCCTTTCCACCTGAATTTCAACCTTTGACGCCCTGAAGTTAATTTCAGGCGCTCTGTTCTCAAAATGAATGTCAACATTGTCATAGGAAGCTGGACCGCATGGATCAGGAAATGAATTAGGCTCAGTATCCATTCCATATACTTCTGCAATGGTATTGCCAGGTTTAAAGAATTCTGCCATTCGGCTTCCCTGCTCTACTCTGTGCGCAATTGCTTGAAGATACAGCTGTTGAATACCAGAGTAAATTCTTTTGTTCATGTCTAACACGCTGCCTCCGTTGTAGGCGGCACGTGCTCTGGTCTGATCAATCGTTAGCACTGGCCGATAAGTCTGAACATTCAATTCTCCTGGTGTAGTAGTAATATTAACCTCAGCCTTAGGCTGAGTTATGGAGAATCTGCCTATATCAGAATCTATTCCGATCAATGCGGAGACCTGTCGAATTTGCAATATAGGCTGTAGCAACGAAAACCACCTCCGCTATCTAATGAAGTCCACTAGAGTCGTAGAGATAATCTTGGCTCCTACAGATAGTGATGCATTATAGATATTCTCTTGAATCTTCGACTGCATAATCAGTCCTTCATAATCAGCATCCTCTGTTTTAGCCTGTAAATCCGTCAGGTTTATATTCAAGTCACTCAGACGGCCCTGCATTAATTCCACACGATTAGTTTTGGCTCCAATTTCAGAACGGGCTGTTAATATAGTTTCAGTTCGTGAGTCGATATTAGTAAGTTGAGCTGATATTGCTGCAAAATCACCAGATTTTAATGCAGCAGATATATTATTAACAGTTGAGAATAAATTATCGAGATCACCTGTAGCACCGAATACATCGTTACCAGTCATATTAATTGGCATCTGAACCCCTTCACCAACAATATACTGAATTTGTCCGGTGTCCGTAGTAACAGCCAGTGTTGTATCGTACGTGCCGTCGGCACCCTTGGCAAAATCATAAGGCATGGTAGTATACTGCTCACCATTGAAAATATACTTTCCATTAAGCTTGCTGTTTGAAATATCTACCAACTGCTCCTTGAGCTGCATCACTTCCGCATTGATACTATCCAAAGCAGACTGTGGATTACTGCCGGTAGAAGCTTGCACAGTAAGCTCCCGCAAACGTTGAACTACATCTCCTGCCTGTCCCAATACAGTGTCATTGTAATCAAGCCAAGACAGTGCACTGTCTACATTCTTGGTATATTGCTCATTGGAAGACAGCTCCGCTCGGTAACGCAGCGAATAGGTAATACCTACCGGATCATCGGAGGGCTTGTTGATTTTGCGGCCGCTTGCCAGTTGTAGCTGTGTATCATTCATAGTGCGTGCATTGCGGTTCAAATTAAGCAACAGCTGTGAATTCATCATATTGGAGGTCACCCTCAACATATGCCGTTCCTCCTTTATCTGCCGACTGTGCCGGTAGAATTAATCAATTTGTCTAGCAACTCATCATAGGTTGTCATGAAACGTGCAGCAGCGCTATAGGCATGCTGGAATACGAGCATGTTCGACATTTCCTCATCCAGAGAAACTCCGCTTACAGACTGCCGTCGGGAGTTCACTTGGTCCACCAGATAATCAGCGTTGCTCGCTTGACGTGTGGCTTCTTGGGATTGAATTCCTAATTGCCCAACCATTGAGCTAAGGTAGGATCCTACAGTACCTGATTTGAGGCCATCTGCTGTAGTGAAAGTATTGTTATCCTTCATATTGCTGAACAAAAGCGCTAATGTGTTATTCCCTTTAACGACGGATACATTTCCGGCACTGTCCGTAGTAGTGCGAAGAGAAGTAGCAAACAGCGTAGGATCAGCAGCGATTTCGGGATTAAGCTTAAGATTGGCTGCCGTGATCGCCTCACCGGCCACAGAAGCTGTAAAGAATGGCCGGCCTGAGCTTCCATTCATGGCATACCCCAGTTGATGTAGTCCATTCAAGCCTTTGACTGTAGTTTTCAAATCACCCGTCAATGGAATAGGCACCGCGCTCCCGGCTGGAAGAGAGGTTTTGGTTCCGTCCGCATTAATGATTTCTGAATCTTTAAGTACTGTGGTACCTGCAGGTAAAGTTGAGCCTGTTGGAATGGTAACCTGCACCTCGCCATTAGCGATCGTGTTGGCCATAGCATCCAGTTGTTTCCTGTAATCAGCCACATAGGTTCTACTGGAAAAGATCATTCCATAAGCTTCGCCAGCCTTCAGGTCACCAGAAGCATAGGCAGTATTGAGAAAGGCACTGTCTACAGCCGCAGTAACCGTTGCTCCTTGAACCAGTTGCTGTGTGCCCAGTGATATGTTATATCCGGCATCGGTCTCCAGGATTGTAATATTGGCAATCTTGGATAGCTTGTCGGTCATCAGATCACGCTGATCCCGCAGATCGTTCGCCTGATCCCCCATGCCTTCTATTTTAGAAATAGATTGGTTCAAGTCAGCGATAGAGCTCAGGTAGCTCTGTATTTCTTTCCCTTTGACATCAACGTTGGTGCTGAGATCCCGATCCAGATTGCTTAACTGTGTACTCATATAGTTCATGGCATCAGTTAGTGACTGTGCAGTCTGTACTACAATCTTGCGGGCTGTTGGATCTTCCGGGTTCTTGCTGAGATCTGACCAGGATTTCCAGAAGTTATCAAGCACGGTACGAATACCGGTATCCGAAGGCTCATTAACGATGGCTTCCAGCTTATCCAGTGTATCTGATTGGATGCTCCAGTTGCCGCTGGCGGAACTCTCTCCACGGTACTGATCATCCAGAAACATCTCACGGATCCGCTCGATGGAAGTGAACTCCACACCGGTACCCATTTGTCCCGGCAGCGTTGAGTTATTGAGACCATAGGCCTCGATAGGTATAGCCGCCTTCATGTTCACACGCTGACGGGTATAACCCTCTGTGTTGGCGTTGGCAATGTTGTGGCCGGTTGTATTGAGCGCAGCAGTCTGGGTAAACAGGCTTCGTCTTGCTGTTTCAATCGAGTGAAATGTGGATGTCATGCTACTTGTTCCTCCCTTGTGATTGCTGCGGTGAAAGAGGCCATGAGGATAAACGGGTTATCCTCGGGCATCAAAAAGGCCCGGCCGAGTCACACTGCTGCCCTTGTCGGACGGATGATGGTATGTCATTTCCTGATTTGGTCTTCCGACAAGCAAATCCAGGGAATAATCTATAAAGGTAAGTGACTGCTCAATCAGCTTCTGATTCAGCTCATTGGCTAGTTTCAATTGCTGCAATGTGCCGGAAAGCTTCTGCTGGATATGCAGCAGGCGCGATTTGTCCTCAGGATCAAATACAAGGCGGGACAGCTCGGTAAGATTCAGATTCAGATTGGAACGGATTCCAACCCCCTGCAGAAAAACGAATGCGGCTTCTGCACGCTTCTCTTCCAGCTGTCCGATCACCTTCATAAGCTTGGACTCACGGTTCAGGATGTCGATGAGACCCTCCACCTTGTTGTCCATGATGGTCTGTTTCTTGACAGCGGCCAAATCCAGCATTTGCACATGCGCTTCGTCCAGCCGCTCTAGCAATTCTAATAATGTCGTAAGTGCCATGGGTGTGTTCACCTAATTCTCGGAGGATTGCTTAAAGTAGGGGGCGAGTGTCTCTGCGAGCTTAGCTGCGTCAACCTGGTAGGTACCTGCGGATACTTGCTGTTTCAGGCTTTCGATCTTGTTCGCACGTTCAGCGTCAATCTTGCCGCTTTTCTGTGCCTGGAGCAGCTTAATGGCTTCATCCGAAATCGATACCTCATCCTTGCGTGTGCTCTTCTTCATTTGTTCCTGCCTTTGCGATTCCGCACTCCGTTGATACGGATTCATCGCGTTAATTCGTCCGGTCTCGTTAATTTTCATAACTTCCACCTTCCTTCTGATATAAAAAAGCCGATAATCTTTACTAAGTTTATCGGCCTTTGTTGAAACATTCTTTATAGCTGCAAACGTTTTTTTGCAGATTTTATTAGTTGCGGAACTTGTCCACGGCGCGGTAAGCGGCATCTGAAGCCTTTTTGGTACTGCTTTTGTCTACAGTTTCCTTGGCAGCATTTGCCAGATCCTTGGTCAAACGGCTGCGGCAGCTATCGCACATATGTCCGTCCCGGATCAAGGTCCCGCAGACTTCGCAAGGGTACATCATGTTAGGTGCGTTCGCTATGGAAATCCGGCCCTCACGAATAAAACGGGTGATTTCCTTAATGGAGATCTCCGTGGCATCGGACAGTTCCTGAATATTAGTGCCTCTATTTTTGCGCAGGTAGTCTACACAGATTTCATATTCATGCTCTAAATCTTTGATACAAGGCTGGCACAGGTTCATTAAATTCTTAACATATAGCCGGCCGCATCTTGGACAATTATCTACATTCATTTCTACCGCGGCTCCCTTCCTTACATTCTGCACTGCTTATAAATATCTTATGCTAATAAGATTACATGATAGCTGAAGTTCCGTCTATGATTAGTATCGGTTGTGGAGCAGGTTTAATTTAATTTCCGAACGGCCGAAACCGCTAAGAACGTGCCCATGTCAGACTGTATATCTCCGCCGCATAGCCCAAATCACCAATGAGCCGGTGAAGTGCTTCAGCGCAGGCCCTCATCGTGCTCCCTGTGGTGTAAATATCATCGATAATTATAATCTGAAGAGGACGATTCTGCAGCCGGCTTGCCCTTGACTCCAAGTGTTCGCCCAGCCTTTGCAGAAGCTTCTGCTCTGTATTCCCGGTAAAAACCTGCTTCATATCGGCCAGCCGTTCACTTCTGCTTTTGAAGCTCTGTTTGCCGGTATGCCGGGTACGAGTCAGCAGCGGAAGCTGCGGAATTCCCCTCCGTAGAGATAATACATCTGCCAGTTGCTCCGCCTGATTAAACCCTCTTTCAGCCAGGCGGGCTGAACTTACAGGTACAGGGACCAGCAAATCGGCTTGCCATAGGGCCTGGTGAAACCTACTCTTTGACGCTGAAAAAAGTTTGCCAGAAGATGTACCCACTTGCGGAGCATTTCGCCCTCCCTCACTCTGCTCTTGTTGAAGTATGGTATATGCCTTGTCCAGCATCAGGCCCAGTATAGGGGCCAAGCGTTCATTCCCCCTGTATTTGTACTTACCCAGCAGCTCTCGCATCTCACTTGTATAGGCCACCGCGCTGCGGTTGCAGCGGATCGGTACAGGCTCGCGGCTGCGGCTGCAATCCGGACAACCGACATGGCGACCGCAGGTCAGGCACCGGGGACAGCGGATCCACGGGATCCCTGTATGACAGCTTACGCAAATTCCGGGCAGTCCGGATGAAGGACGGCCTCTTTTACCACAGAACAGACATTGAGGCAGGGAAGGAGTGATTAATAGTCGGGCTTTTTTTATCCAGGACATTATGGAATTCATCTATAACCTCCTCCTTCAGGCGATGTGCGCATTATTATGAATAAAAGAGTGTATGTAGCGTCTTATCTCACAGGTATCCCTGCCTATGGGCAATCGCGTTCATGCTGCGAATCTGTGAAATGGCTCTGCGCTGCGACTTGCTCCACTCTGCGGAAGCGAATACGACGTGGCCGTCCGGATCATCTTTGGAGCGTCCTGCCCGGCCTGCCATCTGCACCAAAGCTGCCTCGTCAAACAGACTGCTGTCCGCATCCAGAATAAACACATCACTGCGCGGAACCGTAACTCCCCGCTCCAGAATTGTCGTCGTCACCAGAAGCGATATCGCACAGTTACGGAATTCCAGCACCTTCTCTGCTCTATCCGGATCTTTGGAGGAGGTTCCTTCCATAGCTATTCCGGGGAAAAGCCGCCGGAGAAGCTTCAGCAGTCCTGCAATGTGGGCAATCCGCGAGACAAAGAGAAAAATCTGTGCTTTGCGGTCAAGAGATCTACGCAAGGCACGGATCAGACTTATTGGGAGTCTCCCCTGCTTCAAACAACGGTGGAGCGGCGGCATATGTAAATGCAATGGAACCGGCAAGGGATGGCCGTGGAAGCGGACCGGTACTCTCGCATGCGGCAGTTTTCCTGAACGGGCGAGGCGCTGTAATTCTGCCGGTGGTGTGGCTGAGAGAAAAATGAAGGATCCAGAGGGCTTACAAACCTGCCCGGCAGCGTAGGCCAGCATTGGATCATTGTGATAGGGAAAAGCATCGAGTTCATCGATGATGACTAGATCAAAAGCCTGATTAAACCGCAGCAGCTGATGGGTTGTTGCCAGCGTTATACTGCTCGCATTCCAGCGGTCCTCGCTGCCCCCATATAGCACGGCGGGGGTATCCGCCGGGAAGGCCTTAGCCAGACGCGGCGCTAGCTCCAGCACGACGTCACGCCGCGGCGTTGCGATCAGCGCCCGGCCTCCGGCTGCGAGCGCCGCCTCCAGGAGCGGGAACGTAATCTCCGTCTTTCCCGCTCCTGTTACTGCCCAGAGCAGGAACCGCTCTGGGCCCTTTGGGGCGGAGCGCTCCCGCGGCTCCGCCAGGAACCCCAGCGCAGCGGCGGCCGCAGCCGCCTGCGCTGCGCTAAGCCCCCACCGGCGTGCCGCTACGGTGGGGGAGACGCCTGCCGTGCAGCGCACGGCAGGCAGCGGCGCGCTGCGCAGCAGCAGCGCGCAAGCCCGGCTGCGCCCGAGTGCGAGGCAGGCCTCGCAATAGGCGCAGCCGGCAAGGCCGCACGCGGCGCAGGCCGTGCGGCCCGTGGGTACGCTGCCGCAGCGCAGGCAGCGTGGTGCCCCGCGGCGGGCGGCAGCGCCGCGCCGGGTAACTGCCTCGCTCACTCGTCCCAACACATGCACACTTTGCTTCACCTGACTCACCCACCCCAACACTCCCCCACCTTGCTCCCGGCTGCCTATCCGCTCCGTCTCTTTCCCGCTTTGCTTCATCTTGCTCCTCCACCCCAGCACTCCCCCGCCATGCTTCGGGTTATTATAGGCAACTGCCGCCTCAATCCTTATCCGCCCCTGCAGATGCGCCAGTTGCACTGCAGCAGACCAATTTCCTGCCAGGTCAGGCAGCCGCTCTGCCACCAGCGCATCCACTTCGCCCTGCAGCAGGGAACGGCCGGCAAGCACTGCTGCCAACTGATTAGCTGCCGCTGCCAATGCAGCGGGCCCGCCCCATCCCAACAAGCTTTCCTTAGGAAATACCGGCTGACCACCGTAGTTCCCGGAAATCGCAACCTCCTTCACACCTCCTTCCGTTCGGTCTAGCATGGATTCTCCACTGATATTTCCAGCAGTCAGCCACTCCTCTTCCCGCAGACCTCCCTCCTCCTGTTCTTTCCTGATCTCAGCCTTCAAGCAATTGGCAACATACCTTTTCCAGTCCTCCTTCTTCCATAGCGTCATGGCAGGGGAAGCTCTGAAGCCCTCCCGCAGCTTCACTCCCCAGCCTAACGGGAGCGATGGTGATAACAGCACAAGCCTGTCCGCTTGCCCGCCACCCCAGCCTTCACCTCCATTTCCCTCAGCATTCCACCACAACCTGTCCACAGCCATATTTAGCGATATCCTGATCTCCCAAGCGGCATTGCGCTCTACCGCATATACTGCTACTCTCATCAATTCCTTCCCTCTCTCCTTCAAAGTGGCACATCACCGAGACCATAGATTACGATTCCCCCCGAATCCACACTAAATTAATTGAACTTTTTATTTTTCTACTCCGCGATAGCCGTGACTACAGCAAATGTTTAGACTCCGGCCACTGTCAGGTTTGGATTTAGCTGTACTTGAACAGCAGACAGCCTAACTGCAGTTACTGCAACTATTTATTGCTGTAACAGCCTATCTATCCACTGAAGTGTATTTCGTACAACTATAATCCGGGAAAACCGCAGTTTGGCCTCATGTCCGCAATAATAAATGTACGAAGTGCAGCTATCTCCAGATATCCTGTCTAAATCTGAATAATAGCTGCACGGAATACAACTAAAGCAGCTGGCCTTAAGTTTGGTGTCCGGCTGAACCACTAAGCAATCCGTGTTTGCTCATCAAACACAAAAAAAGCACACTCCCCCATCAATGGAGAGTGTGCTTCACCCGTTGCCGACATATTTAATTATCATTCGCCATGCTTCGATCCGTATCCCCTGCTTCCCGGCAGCCGCATCATCTTCAGCGGAAAAGGCTGCTCCTGCGTCCGCAGATCCAGTACGTTTTCCTTCCGGTGCTCCGCTTCGCCAAGAGTCTTGTAGTGCGGCATTATCGGGGCGAACCTGATAGACGAGCCGCTGCAGTCTAACCGTGAGGCAACCGCCAGCGTTCCATCCAGGGAACCATCATCCATCAAAGTGACATACAGCGGTCTGCCCATCCAAAAAGCATAAACTGCGAGCATTCGGATATACCATTCCACAACAGCTTCATGATTGCGGGTGATCAGAATATAATGAAGCCGCTTTCCAGGCCGCATTGCCTCCCGGCTCTCTTCTCTGCGATGCAGAATATGAACAAGGGCTGCTGCGGATGCATAGATAGACACAATCGAGATTAACTGGGCGATCATGGAGATGCACCTCCCTCTTATATCGACACTATATGCCGGTGATAAAGGGACGGTGACAGCCCAGCCTCCCGGGACAGATGACCCGGTTATTCTGACTCTTTATATATCGCAAAGCACAGAATTTCCGCCTTCCTGCAGGAAGACAGATTAAAGCTTCCGGTTTCGGGTACATATTTAAATCAGCATTTTGCAAAATTCGAATATCATGCGGACTGAAACAATACTTTGACTGCAGCTGGACCGCTGCAATCAAGTTATGTACCGTTTTATAAGGATCATTAGGATTCTCCAAAACGCTCAGTTAAAAGTTTACGTGTGAATTATAATGTTACCCAGCCATATTTGATCGAATTGATGACAGCCTGCGTGCGGTCGTCGACTTCCATCTTTTGCAGAATGCTGCTGACATGGTTTTTGACTGTTTTTTCGCTGATAAAAAGGTATTCTCCAATCATCTTGTTGCTCTTGCCTTCAGCCATAAGACGCAGCACTTCTGCTTCGCGGCGGGTCAGCGGATTGTTGTCGCCTGCGACAAATTTCACGCCTGCTTCCTTAACCGGAGTCTCGGCCATGGCACCTGTCTCGTTAAGATAAGTCATGCGGCGCAGCTGATTGATCAGCTTGCCGGTTACCTTGGGATGAATGAAGGCATGGCCTTCACATACAGAGCGGATCGCATTAATAAGCGACTCTGCCTCCATATCCTTCAGCAAATATCCATTCGCACCCTTGCGCAGGGTTTCGAAGACGTAACTTTCGTCATCATGGATCGAGAGTATAATCACTTTAACATCCGGGAACATTTCCCGCAGCTTCTGTGTAGCCTCCACACCGTTCTCAATAGGCATATTAATATCCATCAGCACGATATCCGGCTTGTTGATATTGCAGAATTCAAGCACCTGGATGCCGTCACCGCACTCACCTATGACTTCAATGTCGTCCTCCATATTCAAAATACGTTTAAGCCCTTCACGAAACAACTGATGATCATCCGCCAAAAGAACCTTTATGGGCGATTTTCCAGAATTCTGGTTTTCCATCACATTACTCCTTTCCTTTGTCCACATTCGTCGGAATGTGAATTATGATTGTTGTGCCCTGGTTCTCTGCTGACTGTATTTCCACTCTACCTTCCAGCAATTCCACACGTTCACGCATTCCCACCAGCCCAAAGCTTTCACGGTTGGCTTGCTCACTGATCTTTTTCACATTGAAGCCTAAACCATTGTCTTTCACTACGATCTTAATTAACTGTGCCTGATACGTAATTTCCACCAGAACATAACTTGGATAGGCATGCTTCGCCGCGTTGGACAAAGCTTCCTGAACAAGACGGTAGACTGCAGCCTCCATCGCTGAGGACAGACGGTGCTCTTTCCCCCTTGTTTCAAAAGAAGTGCGGATCTTCGTCTTCTCCTCATAATCATGCACGTATTTCCGGAGTGTCGGAATCAGTCCTAGATCATCGAGGGCCATCGGACGGAGATTAAAAATCACTTTACGCATTTCTTCCAGGCTGTACCTTACCTGTCCCTTTAAGTCTATTACTTCGGCTTGTACCAGCCCAAATTCCTGCTTTACCAGCATTCTTTCTACAATTTCCGTCCTTAGGACTAGATTTGCCAGCATTTGAGCAGGACCATCATGAATTTCCCGGGCAATTCTCTTCCGTTCCTCTTCTTGGGCCTGGATAATTTTGAGTCCAACCATTTGCGTGTTTTTCGCAGATTCGACAATTCTCGTCACTTGACCTAGTTCTCCAGACAGATATTCCAGGACAACGCTCATTTGCGAACCAATCGATTCGGCCCGCTCCACAGAATTTTCGACACTCCGAGCCCGCATTTGCAGCTCATCCCGTCTGCTCCGCAGGTAGGCTTCCCTCTCCCTCGTCATCATCAGCTCTAACTGAAGCTCCGTCGCTTTCTCGTAAGCAACCCGGATATCCTTCTCCGTGTAGCGGACAAAGTCCCGGCTGACCTCAGTCAGCCGGATCCGGGAGCGGTGATACTGCAGCTCCAGCTTGTCTACCTTTTGCAATGTTTCATCCGTTTCTTCCATAACCCGCTGCAGTTCTTTGGTGAGTGCAGCAAGCTCATCACGTGCAACCTGCAATATTTCAAAAATCTGATACTTGCTGCTCTCCATCACGTCGATGGTATTCTTAATGACGCGATCAATCGCATCGGCTTGAAATTCCACGGATGCTTGCCCCATTTCTATCGGATCGTATTAAAGGCTTTCCTTTATACTAACATATCACGATTCGATAGTTACGGTCTTCGTTATCTGTTCCCATTTTACAGTGAGTCCTAGCTGTTCTGTCACGAGTCTAAGCGGTACTAAAGTCCTGCCATTCAGGATTAAAGGTGCTACATCAGCACTCTGGCGTTTCCCGTTAAGCAGGAATTCCTTCTTGTTTACCGTCAGATCCAGCGCTTTCGCTCCGCGAAGCACCATGATCTTCTTGGTATTCTGATCCCATATGGCATTCCCGCCAAAGGCATCAAGCACATATTTAATCGGCACATACGTGCTGCCATCCTTTACAATCGGCGCTACATCGATCGCCTGCTTTGTGCCGTTTACAAGCATCGACTTGGCTCCGATACTCATGGACGCCGTTCCCTTAGGCAATCCGGCTTCACTGGACAGCGAAGGCATAACGAAGGAAATATTATCAAAGTCTACCGTACCTGTCTTAGCCCGCTCGTCCTGGCCTTCCTCTACATTTACCACGTAAAGTCTCTTTAGGGAAGCTGGGAATTTAATCCCTGAACCGGAAAGATCAATATTGAGGTTCTTCCAGCCATTCCAGTCGATCACTTTGGCCAGATCAATATACGCTGTTGCCCCGCTGGCATCCGTTACCTCTGCACGCAGCCAGTTAAGACTCATATCCCCCATCACGTCTACGGACATAGACGTTGCCGTTGCCGGAATACTCTTGCCTGTTGTCCCGTTGAACTGGGCATAAGCATACATTTTACCGGTGCCAGCCGTCATGTCATAGCTAAGCGACAATACCTTCGAGCCAGCCCGTTCCGCACTGCCCGGGACAACTACCGCCGTACCCGTTACCCCTGCCGCGTTGGTTGTGAAGGCAAATGGATACGTGGCATTTTCGAAATTCTCCCAAGCCGTTGACGCCGCTGCAGAGAACACAACAGCTGTGCTGAAGCCGTCATAACGGGCAATGGCATATCCGGTTGTTACCCCCGGATCCACGGATTCGACAGTAAGCTTACCGTCACCTACATTCCCTTTAAAGCCGATAAACTCCCATTTCAGCGATGCAGCCGGAACGGCAATCGTTGCCCCGCTCTTCGACACCGCATTAACTGGAACAGATACGGAGGCTCCAGCTATAAGCGGCGCAGTAGTTGTGCTTGAAGTCAGACTTGTCAGGTCATCTCCGCCCAGAACGGTTACCTTGGTCTCTGCACTGGCCGAACCGCTGGTAGCCTTCAGGTTAACGGTTCCCGCCTTGACTGCGGTTGCTTCCCCTGCATTCACCGTAACACTACCGCCGCTAGAGCTCCAGGCAGGATTAGCTGCAGCTACATCAATTGGATTGTAGTAAGTATCATAGCCTTTTAGAGAATACGTAGCTTTTTGACCGATTAACAATACAGAACTGCCGCTGATCTTAATTCCTTTCACTTCACCTTGTGGAGCAGAAGTATATACACCAACGCCGTTAACGATGCTGCGCTGCTCTGTGCCGTACTCTGTATTAAAGGTAAGGGTAGTGGAGGTTTCCGCAAGCGGACGGTCTACCATCGTTGTAGAGCCACCTCCGTCCAGGTTGATCCCTTTCCAGACACCGATATTGGTCATGAACGATTGCAGCTCCGTCAGAGACAGTCCTGCACTATTGTTATTTTTCTCAGCTGCAATGACATATACATATCGTCCATCCTCTGAATAACCCAGAGCTGTGCGGGCACGATATCCGCCGATGCTGCTGGTGGAGCGGGAGAAGGGCGCTGCTTTCCCGTTATTAACGAGAATGGTATGCCCCCCGATCATCATCTGCAGTGTGGATGGGTCAAGCTCCTGCTGAGTAGTTTTGGAACGAAGCGTGTAGACACTGCTTAGCTTCTGGCCTACCACCAGATGAGCTTTTACAAATTGGGCTGCAAGCCCGTGAGTGCGCAGAATGTACGCCCCTTTAGGCACGGTTATCGGCAAGGCGGCATCAGGGGAAATCTGGGTAACGATATCATTCTCCACCAGTACCTCTGTAGGCGTCGTAGAGCTGTTCTTAGGCCGCTCCAGCGCTGTCCAGGCATCTGTGTAGATATAGGCGGCATTGGCATGACTGTAGGTAGAACTGCCGCCCTCAGGGTTATAGGCCCCTTTATTGATACCGGATAACGGAAACTGTGAACCATCCTCAGCAGTCAGCATGCCTTCGAATGTATATTCATCAATAACCGGCTTACGGTCTTTGGTCACGGCAAAAGCATACATTCCATCAAGCTGGGAAGGTGTAGATACTACAACCCCGCCTGATACTTGACCGCCGATCGGTGCACCTTCCCCGCCGGTATTGAAGTAATCCCCGTTAACTGCGGCCACTGCTCCGGTCTCTGCCGCCATACCTCCGGTACTTTGCCGCGTAGTCAGATTACCGCCTTTGCCCGTCATTACATCTACAGAGACATAAGGGTTATTCAAATCGACCCGGACCACGTCAGCCAGCCCTGTTACACTTTTTCCGGACCGCACGGTCGTAAATTTATATTTCATCATCATCGCGCCTGAAGTAATGACTTCTTCGCTCAGCTTTGTCACTGAGAAGGAGGCTGTAGCAGCTTGCGCTACTGAAGCGGAACTTGAGCCTAACCATCCGATGCCTTCATTTCCGATAACCGGCATGATCCATATTACACCTGCTATTGATGCCGCGATCCACTTTTTAGCAGGAGACCATTGACTTTTGTTTACTTGCTCTTTACTCTTTTTCCCCATGAAAAGCTCATTCATTTCAGCGTTACTCTCCCATCTATTTTGTACTCTTCAATCTCACTATCAATATCTGGATATCAGTTCCTATTTTAGGCTACATCTTTAATAGACTGATTTCCGGCTGAAAAGTTGCGATTTAAAGAGATTACCAGAAGGGATTTCAGACTATACCGAGTCATATCAGACCTCAAGCAGCCGCGCAAAAAAGCACCCGGCACATTGTGCCGGATGCTCCATTATTGTATAAAGTTCACTTACATATAAACTGCCATCTTCAGCATCCGATGCAGCATTACAGCAGCCTGTCCTCTGGTAGCGTTGCCTTGCGGCTGAAATTGCGTGGTGCTTATCCCCTGGATAATTCCTGCTTTGACCGCTTTGGCTACGAATTCCGTACTCTGGCTTAGAATTTTCGCCCTATCCTTAAACGGACTGAGGGTATCCATAACCGATGCGCTAAGCGTTATAGGCTGTCCTGTATACTCCATTGCCCTCACCATCATAATTGCCATTTGCTCACGGGTGATCTTATCCCCCGCACGGAAGGTCCCGTCTGTGTTGCCCGTTATAATACCGGCCTTCGCTGCTGCACCGATGTAATCGCCCGTTTGGCTGGACGACTGCACGTCCGTGAAACGCTGCGCTGTCCCGCTATCCCCTAACAGCCCCAGCCCTCTGCTCAGCATAACAGCAAATTCACTGCGGGTTATGGCTTGCTCCGGTTTAAACTGGCTTCCATAGCTATTATCGATAATATTCTTGGCTGCCAGTTCCGCTACAGCTGTATTACTCCAGTGTGTACCCATATCTGTAAAAGAGCGTGTGGACGTGAATGCTCCCACAATCTGATTCCCGCTGGTCAAAGCACGCTTGACCGTATAAGTCCCTTTAGTAATACTTGTTGTAGGAAGATAAGCGGCATCGTAATAGGAAAGATCCAATCTGGCTACAGAAGTCTGCTCACTATTATTAGGAGTTGTCGTCCTCACCGAATATTTCCCGGGTAAACTAAGCGCATTCTCGTTCGCATAATTACCCGTCACCGATGCTGCCAAACGAAGATCGGCAAGAGGGGTTATACTTGTAAGCCCCTGAGTTTGCAGTCTTTGGGCAAATGGGGCAAAAGCCTCTGATGGCATTTTCTCTATACGATAGATAAGCGAGATATTACTGCCAGTTGTATTGAGGCTGGCCACAATTCCGTTCAAATCTACCTTTCCGAGATCAACACTAAAGATCTGATCCCCGTAGCGTATACCAAAGTTCGAAGCCTTGTTGCGATTGAGCGCATCCATTAGCGGCTGCAGAGGTACTGTAACATAAGCAGCTAATTCTGTCGAAGGCACCTCAAATAGCAGAGCGGCTGTCCCTTGTGTATTTAAAAAAGTATAACTGGCAGCTAATCTCTCCGCATTAAGACTGTATCTTTTGACATTTTGGCTGTAGATGGAATGATCTGCCGCTATCACCGAAGAATCGCTTTTGAGCAGAGGAACCGCTTCTCCAAATTCACTAGCCTCCAGCGTACCCAGATAGGACGGCCGGTTACCGTCCGTTGTTACGGTCGTAACTCCAGTAAGGTTCTTCACCGGCAGCAGCGAGAAGGAAGCCAGTGCATTTCCATTGAGATCTCTAATAAAAGATGTACCTGAGGTATAAGAAAGATCGACCGTCTGTCCGCTCGTCACAGATCCGGAAAGCACCAGCTTGAGCACTGTCCCTGTTAGAGTATAGCTCTGCACTAACATACTTGTCCCATTCACTCTGACCGCAAACTGGGAGGTGCTAAGCATTGAAGAAGTCAGCATGCTTTGGGCAAAAGTTAGTGTAAGCTCATTCCCTGACACCGTTGCACTGCTGATTTCCGATACTACAATATCGCTAAGATCGACTGGTTTAAGATCAACATAGGCTGCACGGTTGCCGTTAAGATCGGTAATGCCTTTAACGCCAGGTACATAGGAGACTGTCACCGTCTGCCCAATAACCAGGCTGCTCTGAAGCGTTAATTTCACACTGCTTCCGCTTACTGCCACGTTGGTGACATAGTTAGGAGTACCTCCTACCAGCACTGAGAACTGGCTGTTCATCGGCAGATTGCTCTCTGACAGACCTTCATTATAGTTCAGCACAAGCTTTGTTCCGCTTCCCGTTGCATTCTGAAATACCGGAGCTACGCTGTCATTACTGTTTCGGATATTAAAATCAGAAAAATCGGCAATATTCTGTCCCAGTGAGTTGAGCAGCGGATACGAGCCTGCATAGTAGGATACCCTTACCACCTCTCCATTTCCAGCTTCCGCGCCCGTCGTTATATATACTGTGTTTCCGCTGGATCTAATTGAATCCACTCCAAGCGAATATCCTTCAGATGTTACTATAAACTGTTCCCGGGCATAAGAAGATACTGTTTTGAGCGTATCATTGAAGGTCAGCATCACCGTTTTGCCTGTAATTCTGCCTTCCTTAGGTGTAGGAAGTGAAGATTCTATACTGTTGGTAATTTGCATTGCTGAAAAGGTTACTGCAGCATTGCTGCTGGTATCCTGGATGGTCCGCACTCCGCCAGTATAGCTTATTTTGACATTCTGCCCTACGGCTATCCCTGTACTAAGAGTAAGATAGACACTGTCGCCCTGAACATAAGCGCTATCTACAGTACGATTCTCATCATTCACACTGACCGTAAAACTGGATGCCAGCAAAGCTATCGATGAATTGAGCATCTCATTATATTTCAAGCGGATCGTCCGGTTGTTATCCAGCGTTGCACCCGTAAGCAGAGGAGCCGTCTTATCCACAGCCACAGTGCGGAAACTCCATGATTTTGTACCGCTCAATCCCTCATATTGTGAGCTGGGATCTCCCGCATCCGTGAATGCCCCCTTAGCGATGTCTATATAATAAATAGTATCTGATTCGAGAGCTACGGTTGGCTTAATAATGAAATCCTTGGCTGTAGCACCTTGCTGGACAGCTGCCGCCACTTTTGTTCCATTGCTTTTGTATAGAACAACTCCATTAGTGACGGCGCTATTATAGACCGCCTCCTTGTTAAAGCTAAGTGTGATCGACTTAGATAATTCTACCGACTCACTCCGGTCTGCTGGCGATATAGCAGTTGCCGACAAACTTGTAAGTGAAGCCGTTGTAAACGTCCATGAATACGAACCCGCAGCCGGAAATATATGCCCATCCTGATCATAAAAAGCCCCTTGCGGAATTGTAACTGTATACAACGTACCATTCAACAGTGGCGAGGTCGCCGAGGCTGGCAGCAGTGTAATCGTCGAACTTCCCCCGCCAGTGACGCTCGTCGAGTTGACATTAATCCATCTCGTTCTGGAGTCATCCTGAGTACCTGGTGAGACAGAAATCGTTCCGGCTGCCGGACTCATCGGACGGTCAAAGTACAGTTTGATTGCCCCGCTTGCCGATGCACCAAATGAAGCATTTGCCGGGGCAGTGGATGCTGAAATTGTACCGCTGCCGGTCGTGGAGAAGCTCCAGCCGTTACCGCTCGATATTCCCGGAAAATTAGTATTATTGGCATCTTTGAACGCGTAAGAATCGATAAGCACATAATAATTTCCGCCTGCTGGAAGCTTATTGGCCAGAGTCAATGTAACAGTAGTGGAAGTGGCATCGCTCAACAGCCCTACTTTGGGCTCTCCGTCCCTGATGAGAAATTCCTGTATTACAGAGTTATCCGCAGAAGAGATCAGCCTGACGGAACCACCTCCTCCTGTAAGGACTCCAGCTAAGCGCAGACTCAACTGAGTTAATGCTCCGGATTCCACCCTAGAATTGTTCGCAGGGAACAAACTGCTTGCTACAATAGCCGGATTACTCTCTCCAGCCGTTGTGAAAGTCCAGCTGGTTAGCGCCGATTCATTACCTGAGCTATCTTTGAACAGCCCCTTAGGCACACTCACGCTGTATGTCTTATAAGGCGCAAACTTCAAGCTGGAGCCTAATTTGATTTCGTAATTAGTAGAATTGCCGATCAATCCTGAACTGCCAATAGCAATTTCCGTAAACATTGTTCCGGAGTCCTGCTCTGTAATTGTGATTTTCCCCGTTTGCGGAATAACCTGACGGTCAAATTTAAGTCCCAAAGAAGCCCCTACATTCACAAAAGCAGCACCATTAACTGGAGATGTTGTTATTCCGAACTCCGAAGCGGCATATACCGCAGATGTATGTACACCGATAGCCGGACTGCCCAGACCAAACAGCAGATTGCCTGCAATGATAATAGCCGTCCCTATTGATAATTTCTTGTTCATTCTTAATAAAGCTCCTTTCAGCCACTCGAGCATTTCTTCTATACTGTTATATTTCGGTTAAAGGGCTTCCAAAGTTTAGAAGATAGCCTCAAGCAGCACGGGCATCATCCCCTCGCTTATAAGAAGGCACAAAAAGCCCGTACAGACCTCCTCACTTCAAAGAAGGGGCTTGTACGGGCATAGTTAAATTATATTCTTAGATCCCTGCCTGGGCTTTCAACATATCTGCTTTGTCGACACGTTCCCAAGGAAGGTCAATATCTGTACGGCCAAAATGTCCATACGCTGCGGTCTGTCTATAAATAGGCTTACGCAAATCCAGCATGGAGATGATGCCTGCCGGACGAAGATCGAAGTTGCTGCTGATAAGATTCGCCAGCTTCTCTTCACTGATTTTGCCTGTTCCGTATGTATCTACATTGATCGAGACAGGATTAGCTACACCAATCGCATAAGCCAGTTGAATTTCACATTTGTCAGCAAGGCCTGCAGCAACCAGATTCTTCGCTACATAACGTGCAGCATAAGCTGCAGAACGGTCTACTTTGGTTGGATCCTTACCGGAGAATGCACCGCCGCCATGACGCGCATACCCGCCATATGTATCAACGATGATTTTGCGCCCGGTCAGACCGGCGTCACCCTGAGGACCACCAATCACAAAGCGGCCTGTCGGATTAATGAAATATTTAGTAGCTTCATCCAGTAGCTCAGCCGGGACAACAGGAAGAATAACATGCTCTTTAATGTCCGCCTGAATTTGCTCAAGAGAAATTTCTTCCGCATGCTGCGTGGAAACAACGATCGTATCTACACGAACCGGTCTCTCATCCTGATATTCAATTGTTACCTGAGTCTTGCCATCCGGGCGCAGATACTCAAGAGTTCCATTCTTACGAACCTCCGCCAAACGACGGGCAATCCGGTGCGACAAAGCAATCGGAAGCGGCATAAGTTCAGGAGTTTCATTAGTAGCAAAACCAAACATTAACCCTTGGTCACCAGCACCAATGTTAGCCGTTTCTTCAGCTACAAGGTCAGGATCCCGATTCTCCAGAGCTGCATTTACCCCTTGGGCGATGTCAGCAGACTGCTCATTTAATGAACTAAGCACTGCACAAGTGTTAAAATCAAAACCATATTTTGCACGGGTATAGCCGATTTCCTTAATCGTATTACGTACAATTGCCGGGATATCCACATATTCGGACTTGGTGCTGATCTCCCCAATAACAAGCACGAGGCCTGTTGCTACGGCTACCTCGCAGGCTACCCGGGCATTGGGATCGTTAGCAAGAAATGCATCGAGTACCGCATCGGATATCTGGTCACAGATTTTATCCGGATGTCCCTCTGTTACAGACTCAGAAGTAAACAAATGACGCCCTTTAATAGACATGTACAACTACCTCCCATATTGTTAGTCTGACACTGTATAAGGGGGCACCTTAGTAATTAACAGGCCAAATATATTAAGTAGAATAATAAAGACTGATAAGCCGGTTTATTCAAAAAATGAACCTTTTCCACATGGAAAAGGTCTAAGGCTTTCCTCAAAAGTCATATTATCTTATTTACCGGTTGCTGTCAATTGAAGGCAGCTTATGCGAAAAGAGACTGCTCCGCCTGTTTGATCAACCTCTTTGTAATTTCCCCGCCTACAGATCCATTATCTCTGGAAGTAAGGTGTCCCAGATACGGAGTACCACCGGTTGCACCGGCCCCGCCCGTCATTCCCAGCTCAGAAGCAAATTCCGTATCCATGCCACCGCCATATGATGCTCCATATAATCCAAATTCAGAAGCGATCTCATATTGCATTTGTTTCAGCATTGCCCGGCTCTCTGGTACAACTGTACGATTAGTGCGTGCCATGTTACAGCACCTCCTGTGAATTTTTTAAGATTACAGGTAGTATTGTGTGCGAATTCCAGAGGCCTCAGTCCGATCAATGTTTGTCAGCTGTGGGAATGAGTTCCGGGTGTATGTTCATGCATATTACAGGGCATTCTTAATATAGGAAGGAAAACATCATTTTACTGCTTACCAATGCGATGTGCAAATGCTTATTTCAAAGTGTATGAACCGCGGACCATAACAACAAGACCTAGTGTCTGACCGTTCTGGACCGTGATTCCACGTCCATCCCTTGGGAAAGATAACAGGTGATTCGTTGGAGCAGCCGCGCCGTTTGCCAGATCTACACCATCTGTCAGATCAGCGACACCGTTAGCATCCTGGGAATAAATAATCGCCTTACCTGCGCGGACAATAAATTCTGCACCTGCACCGGCAATTAGAGTCTGTCCGGGTTTTACATCAACGATTTCGCTCGCATTCCCAGCAGTTCCGGTATTTCCGGTACTTTGAGTTGGTGCAGGTGTCGGAGCTGTAGTTGCGGCAGGCTCATTAGTTGCAGTTGCACTTGGAGCTTGCGTTGGTGTAGTAATGGTCCCACCTTGCAAAGCTTTTTGAATCTGTTGATCTACATAACTCTTGGTGACAACAGGATCATCTGCTGTACCTGGCTGTGAACCTACACCGGCACCTTCAGCTGTAATATTAAGCATCGAACCTGCCCATAGGCCACCAGCTAACAGTACCGCAGACATCGAGACTTTCCAAACCGTTTTCAACTAAATTCCTCCTCCACTCGGGATAAATGGCTATAAAAAAAGAATAGCCTCCGAAGAGGCTATTCTTTGCTTCGGTAATCGGAGATTACTTAGCGGAAATTTCAGTACCGTCAGTGATGATGTTGCCATCACCATCGTGAGCAGTTGCTGTTCCAGCAATTTTAACGATGATTCTGTTAACATCATTGGAATTCAGATCCAAAGTATCCGTAGCTGCTGCGTTAGGATCGATAGCTTTCTTCAAGAAAGTAACCGACCATTTGCCTTTATCCGATCCGTTAACAATCTTAGTTACTGTGTAGTTAGCTTGATTGATAACATTGGAAGCCGCAACATCATTGTTGATGTAGAATTGCAGATCCTGATCATTCAGCACTGTAATTTCTTTAGAGAATCCAAGGATAAGCTCATAAGAATTGCCGCTGGAAACTACTGCCGAAGTAAGAAGCGGGCTAGTTCTGCTAGTCAATTTACCAGTTTTGCTAACTGCTTCGATAGGGTTACCAGATGTATCAGTAACACCATTAACTACGAACTTGTAATCAGCCTTAGTTTCTGTGACAGAAGAGCTAGGGATATGAATTGTTGCACGAGCAAACTTCGGACTGGATGAAGGAGTAGTTACAACACCAGCATCTGTAAGAGTCTGGATTGTTACATAAGAACCAGCAGGCAATGCCTTGTCATCCAAAGTATAGCTGTTAATATCCAATACAGATGCAGTGTTCAGACCGCTTGCATCTTTAAGGTCAACAGTAACAGTAGCATCACCGTAAACTGTATCAGTTACAGCAGCTTTTGCACTGTCATTGATTACAATGCCATTGTTAAACAATACTGGAGCATCGCCATCAGTAGTTGCGGATCCAATAGTCACCGCCAATACAGTTGCAGCAAGTTTGTTAGCAGAGAAGGATTTATCTTTGAAGAGTCCTTCTGGCAGACGCACAGTGTATTCACCTGCTTCTACATTGACAGCAGTCAAGATGAACGATTTGCCGCTACCGCTTGTAGTGTTAGCAATCGAAGTAGATTGACCAGTTTTGTTGTTGATCAGAACTACAGAACCAACTCCACTATTTACAACATCTTCGGAGAATGTCAATTTAATGCCTTTAACAGTACCAGAAGTTGTGTAAGTAACACCAGTAACTGTAGGAGCTACAGTATCCTTAGTGAAAGTGATCGCTTGACTCGAAGCAGTTCCCAGCGTGTTACCGAGTGTATCCTTAACAGTTGCTCCGAATACAACGGATCCAGTGAAAGTGCCAGTGGATGGGAAGCTAGTCAAAGGACTCTGCAGAGTGAACTTTTTGCCGTTAGCAGTAGTAATCACGCTGAATGTACCTTGGCTTTCACCAACAGCATTCAGGAGACGAACATTACCCACCAAAGATGCGCGGTCAACATTCTTGTCAAACTCAACTTCAATGAACTTGTCGCTCACAGCTGTTACGCTCTTGATTACAGGAGCAGCAACATCGGATACAACAGTTACAGTTGTTTTGATTGGGTTTGGTGTAGCTACGTTACCTGCAAAGTCAGTTACATTAAGCAGGGATACGTCATAAGTTTTTCCGCTATCCAATGTTACTCCACTCAATTTGAATTCCGTGTAAGTATCATTCTGGACAGTTGTGGAAGCAGCAGAACCATTTACGTAAGCCACGATACCAGTAGTTTTAACTGGTTCGCTGAAAGTTACATAAACATCTTTAGTAGTTGCTTTAGCAGAAGAAGTAACAGAAGCAACAGTTGGGGCAACAGTATCAGCCACAGTCAGCAAAGTGGTGAATGCTGGGATAGCTTCGCCAGCTGTAGTTTTAACAGCATCGCTTACTACAACTGTGTAGTTGCCTTTAAGCGCCTTAACACCTGGAAGAGTAATAGTAGCTTCTGTATTATCAGCACTGAAAGTTACATAAGCGTTGGAAACTTCATCATCCTTGCTTCCTACCTTAGTTACTTTCACAACGCCGTCGATAACTTTGCTGGATTCAGCCAGTGTATCAACATCAATAGCGCGGTTGAATTTAACTACCACTTGCTTAGCGTTTGGAGCTGTTGCAGAAACAACCTTAGGCGCTTGCAGTGTTACTTTTGCAGTGTAGTCTTTTTCAAGATGCTTGAAGTTAATTGTAGTTTCAACGCCTGCTACCAGAGCAGTTGTCAATTCAACGTCTGCAGTTGTTTTGTCAGAGAAAGTTACAACTACTTTGGTTGGGCTTACTGCTTCAGCAGAAGCTACAGTCAATGTAGGTTTTACGGACATTTGATCAACTGCATAAGCTGTTTCTACTACCAAAGAGCGAGTAGCGTTAGCTTTGAAGTTAGTTGTTTGAGCAACCAGACCAGCGTTGATAACTGCTTGAGCATAGCCCTTAGCCCATACAGAAGCGGAGTTATCAGTTGTTGTAGGTTGTTCCAGTTTCAAAGCGCGGAACAATACAGCCGCTACTTCTTCAACTGTTACTTTACCGTTGTAGTCGAAAAGACCTTTAACAGTATCTTTACCTTGCATCAAGTTAGCTGCAGTAACAGCTTCGATGTAAGGAACAGCCCAGTTAGTAGCTGTGTAACCTTTATCTTTGTAAGACAACTTGCCAGTTACTTCAGTAAGACCGAACAATTTAGTAACGATCTTAGCGAATTCTGCGCGAGTCAAGTCTTTTTCAAGATGAGCTTGACCGTCTGGGTACCCATTGAGAATACCTTTAGCTGCCAAAGCATCAAATGCCTGTTGTGGAGTTGCTTTTGCTGTTTCACCAAATGCTACAGAGGCAAACATCGAGAATGCCATTGCTGTAGATAATGCTACGGATAAAATTTTCTTCATAACCTTTTTTTCTCCTCCTTGGACGTTCATGAACTGAGATTTTTCTTTAGTTGGGTAGCTCATGTCACTCATTAGCCGATGCACCCCCTTTCCCGAGTTGAGCATATTAAGTATAAATAATGTCTGTGACGGGTATCACAGAAACTTGTAAACAGCTTCAAGGCATAGTAATACTAGATTCCTAATTCTACCTAAGTATTATACAATGTGCCTCTAGTCACGTAAAGCTAATTTTTCCATTCGGCAATACGTTGTACCACTAAGGGTCAATCCGCATTTGCCTTGTGCAAGTGACTCTACACCTTAAACGCAATAGTTTCGAGAAAGTTGCGCTTTGTTCAAAAAAAACTTTTTTCTTTTGTATCCCGGCCCCGTTCCGATAGAAGATACAATATGTATGTTCTACTAACTATTGTTAATGTTGGGTGGCTACGGGAATCAGTATAGCATAGACACTTTCCAAACGTCATTAAGCAATATTTGTTAAGATAATAAACAAACATTTCCTAATACAGAAGCTCAATGAGTTAATAATAGTTACCCATATTTATATAGTACAAACGCATTTATCTAATGCATTTATCTAATAATGAACATAAAAACAGGCTACCGAGCGTATGCCGGCAGCCTGTTACACTGTTTCTATACAAAAGGGTCTATCGGATCTTCATGGAAAGCTGTATCAATTCCTGACGCTTCTCAGGACTAGCGTTCACATTCTCATACATAGCATCGATCGCTGCGCGGTTCTCGCGGTAGCTCTTCTCATGTTTGATTGTGGTATGGGACCATTCGATCAAGGCATTCTCGGAAATGACCAGCTCATTATAGGCGTCATGGAATCCTGTAGATTGAACAAGTTCTTCCATTACTTCCTGAGTGATCTCCTGCAGCGCCCGTTTAGCTGCAATTTCCTTTTCCATAACCTTAGCTCTATTCTCAAACATATTCTTTGCTTTCATGTAATCCAATTGTGCTTTTGATAAAATCGGTTTCATCGATGGCTTTCTCCTTCTTGCTTTAAATGTTGTACTTACAGCTTCTTAGGCCATTGTAACGCAAAGTAACCCACAATTCAAAGATTTGTATATGGAAAATGCAAAAGAGAAGCCTCTTTCCCGCAAACAGGGAGTCAGAGGCTTTCTTCGCTTCATATATAGAGGTGTTATACTACAATCTCTTCATTTTAGCCATGATGCGTTGTGCCATGACAGCCGCATCCGCTCTTGTAAAGTTAGCCTGAGGATCAAACCGGTAAGTCGCCTTCTTTTGTCCCGCTACCAGCTTATTCTCAATTCCTGATATTATACCAGCCTTGTAGGCCGCAAGGATGGAAGGTGCAGAGTAAACTGATCCAATTGAACCCGTGTCTGTAAAGAGCTTCTGTAGGGCTGCCAGGTCAGTAGCATTGCTGCCCAGCTTAAGGCTCATCGCTCTGGCGATCATCACCGCTGCATCCTCTCTGGACAACGTACGGTTAGGCGAGAAGATTCTCGGTGCTGTCCCACGTATAATCCCTTTGCGTACGGCTGTCTCGATATACCGGTAATCCCAGTGATAGTCACTATACTTAACTACATCCGAGAAGGTTAGATTGTTTGGCTCGTAATCAAGCTGTATACCCATTATTTTGACAAGCATGGTAGCAAACTCACCACGGGTAACATTCTCATAGACACCAAACTCATTGGCATCCTTTGCGTTCATAATCCCTCTGGAGAGAATAGTCTCCAATTCGCTGCGTGCATACGTATGAGATACGATGTCATCGTAGCTGTAGCGCAGACTCATTACGGTGTAATACCCGAAACCGTCAAAAGTAGCAGTGATCGTCTTGCTGCCTGTATTAACTACCCCGCCCATGTTGTACCACGTGCCGTCAACATTCTTCCATACAGAGATATTAGACGTTGCAGCATTAACAATGCTCGAGTCGTATTTCAGTGTGATCTTCCCTTGCTGGGTAGGCTCCATCCATCTGCCCATATGCCCGAGGAAAGATTCATTACCTTTCTTATATGGATGAGAGGCAACTACAGTTGAGTAATCATTAATCGAAGTTGCTGAAACAAAGTATCCCGGGTCGATCCAATACAGATTTGAAGCATACCCATAATGAAGCTTTGGTGTCATATACGCAGCAGCCAAGCTACTTGCGGGAACTTCAACCAGCTTGCCGTCCTGGTATCCCGTTCCATCAAATTCACCAACCGGATTGTATTGTTTCACGGTACGTCCGTCCTGCTTATCAGCAATACCAACCAGGATGTATTGATCGTTGAACAGATTGATTTGCCGTGTATTAGTTGTCCCTGGGGTTGGTGTAGAATCCCGCAGCATCGTTCCTTTTGGGAAAACAAGGCTAACCGCATTCTGGAATGCTGTGAGCTTACCTGAAGAGTTAAGGGTTGTTTTCAACTGCGCCCCTTGCAGCACTTCATCTGAGTAAGTTACATCAAAAGTTCCGTTCGTTTTGTTCGTGCCTGTTGTGACTGTAAATTTGATTGTGTTTTTCCCTTTTTTCAGACCCTTCAGCTCCAGGCGGAAGATATCTTTAGCCCCTTTGATCATTGCTTCCTTACCAATAACAATGCTCGTAGCTCCTTCTGCCTGAATACTTACATCAACGAAATTTTGCTTAATGATGCTTTCATTAGGAAGCTTAGGCGAAAGAATGCTGTAAGGAGGAACCTCACGGGTAATCAGCAGTGTCTGTGTAACACCGACTGTACCCAGTCTCGCCGAAATCACAAAGGTCTGCAGGCCTGTTGTGGGCAGTTCCTGGTTTTTAATGATGAATTCCCCATCTTTATTAGTAGGCACAGTTAGATAAGCGGACTCTGTAGTCCAGAATCCATTATTATTAGTATCTGTCTTATAGTCAGCCACAGCATACTGTTTACCATCCTTCATAACGACAACCTGGGTAGCGTTGCTTGCGACAAAACGGATGTCCGCAGTAGATTGGTTAGTTGTATAATTAAGATTTGAATTTTTAATGAATAACTTGTCTGGGTCTGTAGTTTGCCCTACCGGGTATGGGGCAACTCCATCGATATTAGGAGCATTATCCGGGAACAAATATACAGTAAGATTCGTGGAAACAGGAACGCCATTTGCTACACCCGTTATGGCAATTTTGTTCGGGCCAGAAACCAGCGGAATACCGGTAGGAACTGTATAACTAAATTCATCATTCACAATCGTCGGGACAACCGCCGTTCCGTTAATGGTGATTTTGATGGATGATTTATCACCGGCGGGGAAGTTTACCAACCGCCCTTGAATAGAAGTGAATTCTCCAGTGTATTTGAACACCTGGTTATTATAAATATTAGTCACATCGATAAATGGGGCCGAAACATAATTGACGGAGAGTACCTTGGTATCAATAACTGCCCCATTCTTCTTCAAGTCAATCTGCAGGGTCTGTTCGCCTGAAGGCATACCTGTAATCTTAAATACTTTATACCCATCTGAAGTCTTCTTCGTAGAATCCACAACAAAACGGTCAGCAGAGACCTTTGTTCCATTCTGGTAAGTGCTGATCTCCAGGTTATCCGGAGCAGTTGCGGTCTCGCTGGTCTTGACCATCAGCCACAGGGGAAGCTCAAACAGGTTGGAATTACCGGTGAACACACCGGATGAAGAATACGTAACCGGGTTGCCCGCCGATGGACTGTAAAGCTGTTCCACACCTGTAATGGAAGGGTCATTCGCATTCCGGTAGGTGAAATCAAGCGGATTGATGCTCTTGCCGTCATAGGTTCCATTGTTAGTATTGAAAGTAATGATGTATTTGCCATTGGCCGAAATAGTAACATCCTGAGTACTGGTATATTTAAAGGTGATAAACTCTCCCGACTTAACTCCATTACTGTCAACCGTAGTTTCACCATTCGTAGGTACACTGTTGCCAGTAGTGGCATTCTTTATGCTAAAAGTTAAATTTGAAAGAGGCGGCTTGGAAGTATCCTCAGCCACTCTGAAGGTAATGGAGCCGGAAAGTCTGCCGCTAACCGTGGTATCTGAGCCTGTCGGAGAGACCAGATTCCCGTTGTCCAAAGCGTAAGCACCGATTTTGGTTTTATTCGGAGTTCCCTTATCAATAGGTGAATACACCACTTCACGTGTTACCGCATAAGTACGTGTGCCTGAATCTGTAGTCGCAACAAACGTGAGCTTGTTAAGCCCCGCTGTCAGCGGAATATCAGCAATAACGAAGGTACTGCTGCCGCCGTTAAACATCTTGGTGTTATTGACCATAACCTCAGTTGCATTTGGTGCTTCCAGTGTTAAGGTCAGCCCGGCGGTATTCACCATTGCAGGTGTATCAGCACTCAACAACGTACCATCCGGCAAAGCTATATTATAAATGGCAGGTACGTTTGAAAAGTTAACATAGGCTTCACCGCTGGCCAAGCTTCCCGTAGCCGTTGTACCGTAAACTGTAATCCGGTTAAGGCCCTGGCTTAGCTTAACGCCTGGAAAACGGAAGTTTTTCTCGTTCTCAATGATCGGCTTAACGTCGGCACCGCTCGCTCCCGGAACTACGTTACCATTGACAATCCCATCCACCTGATAGTAGATGCTGTCTGCAGAAACTCCATTGAACGTGCCTTCTACGTCGACAGTGTTAGTATTCACTGAGGTTGGAGCGGACTTATCTGTACTGAATTTGGTGAACTGAAAATATTGGCCCGTTGCGGCATCCGCTGCGTAAACAGCACCTGCTGATGAAAGAGTGGATAGCAGGATCACCATCGATAAAAACATGCCGCCTATCGTCTTTAATCTTTTTTTCACGTAAGAAACCTCCTACTGCTTTTTGGTTTATTGTCGGCCTGTGCAGCATTCCGCGTCTTAACCAACTCTATAATTTTTATCGGACAGCAATTGACTAATAATTAGCAAAAAAATAAAAAACCTTACTCCAGAGGAATAAGGTTCGATGATCACTACAATTAAAATGGTATGGATGACAAATGAAGAATTACGATTTAGAACTGCGCTCAGGATCCAGCTTCATGCGCATTCTTAGGATTAAGTCTATGACCGGGCGTTTGGTTTTGCTGATCACACCAGTGATCTCCGCACCAATCTGCAGGAAGAAGAGCATGACGCAGATAACCACAAACGTAACCCAGTTGGCTTCATATAGCGAAGCGGAGGTCTGGATAACAGCCAGAATTCCGAAGAAGGCTGCGATGCCATAAATAATCAATACGGTCTGGCGGTGGCTGAAGCCAAGTTCACGCAGGCAGTGATGAAGATGGCCTTTGTCCGGTGCAAAGATTGGTTTCTTCTGCAGCTTACGCCGTACGATGGCAAAGAATGTATCCGATAAAGGAACCCCGATAATCAGGAGTGGTGTGATAAACGATACCACTGCAATCTGTTTGAATCCGAGCAGCGCGAGCAGCGCCAGGCAGAAGCCCAGGAACAGCGAGCCTGTATCACCCATGAAGATTTTGGCGGGATGAAAGTTAAAGAACAGAAAACCGAGTATACTGCCCAGAAGCAGTAAGCACAGCAGAGCAACCATGGTATTGCCCATCAGGAAGGCCATTACAGCAATGGTGGCAATCGCGATACCGGATACACCGGCTGCAAGCCCGTCCAGTCCATCGATCAGATTCACGGCGTTCGTGACGCCGACAATCCAGAAGATCGTCAGAGGGATGGCAATCCAGCTCTCCAGTGAGGAATAGCTATTATGAAAGGGAATGTTTACGAAATCAACAGTAATTCCAAACCCGAAAACTACGATGCAGGCTGCGGCAATTTGGCCCAGCAGCTTCACCTTGGCTGATAGCTCAAACCGGTCATCGAGACCGCCGATCAGCACAATCAGACCGCCGCCACACAGCAGCGCTTTGATGAAGTTAGCCTCCCGCGGAGTGAAGTCATACGGAATAATCGGTAATACGGCAAGCAGGCCTAACACAAACGCCAGAAATATGCCGAGTCCGCCAAGGCGGGGCATGATCTTCGTATGCACTTTACGGGCATTAGGCACATCTGTCGCACCGATCTTAATAGCAAATTTCTTAACGAGCGGCGTCAAAAGCAGTGCAAGTCCCATGCACACAATAAATCCGGCGATGTATATGATTAACATTTGTTCAGTCGACCCCCATTTCTCTACCGCATTGAATTATACGCTGAACCAAAAACAAATTCCAATACCGTTTTTAGGCTGTTACACGGATTTTTTCAGTAAATACCCTCAAATTACTGGTCTTTTGTCACTTTATCTTTCTCTCGTACCACTTTTACTGCAAATTTCGGCAGCGCAAGCATTCTTTTGTAACGTGTAGGTTCCTTAATCAGCCGGTATAACCATTCTGCCCTCAATTTCTGGAAGGCTTTGGGGGCACGGCGGCTCTTGCCGGAGATTACATCGAAGCTCCCGCCGACGCCCATCATGACCGGAATCTGGAGACGGGACTTATATTTAGCAATCCATGGCTCCTGGCTGTCAGCCCCTCTGGCAACGAAGAGCAGGTCAGGCTTAGCTTCGAGAATTCCGGCGAGGATCTGCTCATCCTCATCCGGACCAAAGTACCCGTCATGATAGCCTGCGATGACAATGCCGGGATATCCAGTTTGTAACCTAGAAGTCGTCTCGCGAATCACCTCGGGGGTTGAGCCCAGCAAATATACTCTCCAGTTGTAGCTTTCACCCTGGCGCAATAATTCATGTAAAAGATCAAAACCCGCTACACGCTCAGCGACTGGCTCTTTGCAGTAATCCGCTGCCCACACTACACCAGTCCCGTCGGGAACTACAAGCTCTGCTGATTTCATAATCTCCATATACGACGGATTCTCAAGGGCCGCCATGACCATGATCGGGTTAGCGGTAATGACCTGGTGGGGAACACGATTATGAACCGCCTCCGTCAAATAAGAAACCGTTGTCTTCATATCAACTTTGGATACTCGAATGCCGAAAATCGGCACTGTTGGTATCGCGCTATCTGCTTTCACTTGTCACTCATCCTTTACGGCGGAAATATTGGGCAACTTGCCGGGCCGGAGCCTCAGCTTCTTCAACCAGCGAAGCAATCAGCGGTTCACGCTCACGCTTCCATGACTCCCCCGATTTTAGCAGCTCCAGAAGTCCCGCTGCAACCATATCACCTTCCAGCGCAGCTGTCGAACCTACCGGCCGGCAACCGATCCGTTCAAGGAAATGGTCGATCTTCGGATCATAGGAGACCCCCATTAGCGGTACCCGTCTTCCGGCAGCATAGATCAGGCTGTGGAGCCGCATGCCAATCAGCGCCTGACACTGTCCTACTTCACGCAGCATCTGCTGCGGATGGAGCGCATCCTCGCAAATACTGACGGTTCCCCCATGCTCCTCTACAACTTGTCCCAGCTTCTGCATGACATAACGTGAAGCCTCATTGTCCGCAGAATGATGAAAGGGCAGAAAACGTAAGTGAAGCGGCAGCTCTGCTGATACCTTCACCAGGCCTTCAGCCAATGCATCCAGCTCTTTGCGCGACTGCTCCCAGAAACGTACGGAGATGCCCACGGTATAAGGTGATGTCTGCAGATTAGAGATATCTGAATCATGGATATGCGCATTGCCGCTACTCGGCTCATGTGTTTCTTTGCGTACATCTTCCGGTAGCGTAAGGCCCATAACCGGGTCAGGGACGACATCTATCTTGTCCTTGTCCAGACCCATAGACTGCAGCAGCAGGCGGGACTGCTCGTCCCGTACGGATAGATAAGCACATTTACGGAAAGCCGATTTGATCAGCGGATGAAACAGCTTGCGGTTCACCGGGCCTATCCCTTGGGCATAGATAAAGGTGGGCTTGCCCATCCACTGGGCCAGCTTAATGATGGCCAGATAGTACGGAATAGTCTTGCTGCTTGTTACATCCTGAAGCAGACTGCCCCCGCCGCTTATCAGCCCGGCACTCCCTGATATGGCCTTCCGGACTTCCCCCAGCTTCATCCGGTGCACGGATTCGACACCGTAAGCAGCGGTTGTCCATTCCGGATCAATGGAGAGCACCACGGGCGTCAGCGTTATTCCAGCAGCCTCGGACTGCTTACGGAGTGCGTTCAGAATGGACTGCAGAACCGCCTCGTCTCCGCTGTTGCGGAATCCGTAATAACCCGAAATTATAATTTTTTGAGCAGCGGCGACCATCGTTTCCAACACCCTTCCGCAATCTGCCATACCCCTATAGCGATAATGCCGATGATAAGACCGAGTCCCAGACCAAGAAGTCCGCGGACCAGCGAGATCAGAACCGGCGAATGAATATGGGCAAAGGTATCTACCATGGACAACTGGCCGATAACCGCAATAATCATAATAAAAGCAGCATTCCGGTATTTATAGGCCATGAAAGCGCCAAGGATAAAGAGCGGATGTGCCAGCAGGAACTCCTTGTTACGCGGTCTTACTCCGACAGTATTCTCCAGGAAGGTGCGGAACGACATCTCGAGCGAGCTTACACTGCCGCTGTTGCCTGTACGGCTTAAATAGTACATCCCCAGAATACCCAGCACGCCGGCAGCAATTACCATTGCGAGCGTGATCGGCGTCCGCAGCAGCTTACCGGTCTTGTTGAAGGCGAATTCCCCACGGTACAAAAGCACATACAGCGCAGTCAGTCCAATCGGTGCTAAATGAAGCAGACTTACGCCGCGGAACTGATTGAGCACCAGGGCATAGGTGACATTATTCAAGAGCGCAATTACAAAGGGTACTGCACTAAACGAGATGAGCGCTGTTTTGACGTAAAGAACCAGACTATGTGTCAGCCTGCGGCGCGGGCCCATCACAGCAAAGGTCAAGGCATTGGGACGCAACGGCGGTCCCATTTCATTAATCTTGCGGATAGCCAGCACCATAGCCACGGTAGGCGCACTTATAGCCACTGCTAGAGCGAGTGCCTGTTCAAATAACGCCGGCTTCAGAACCATAAGTCCTGCACTTCCCAGCAGCCCCAGCACCCATGCAGGCAGTGTAAGCCAAGGAACAAAGTAGGAAACCAGGAGTGCAACCATGGCTACAGCCCCGATTACAGCAATTAATTTGAAATAACGCTGGAAAGAGGAATCCACCACATCAAACGCAGTAGCTTGTCCCATTTCAAAACCGTTAGCTTCAATTTTTGCAACTGCACCATCAGGCCCGCTAAGGCTGGTAACCAGATTGTCGAGCGTATCGGTAACCTGTGCCTTGGATGTATCCCGTGACGGAATCGTATTAAGATAGATCATCCGGATGTTACGGTCTTTCGTAGCAAGTGCAAAGCGGTCGGCAATCACATCTGTGGACAGGCCGGAATCAGCCTCACTGAGCGAGTACAGCCGGGTCACGTTATAGTCCAGCAGATAGGCCAGTTTGGAGAAGCCTTTTTGCTGTACCTTAATATTCTCAATAGCTGCAATCCCCATCCCGCGCTCCTTCAGCAGATCGGCGAATGCTGTGATACTGGCCAGATCGGCATCATCGGAGTAGCCTTTAACAGACTCGCCTTCGAAAAGCAGACGTTTGACGCCAAGCTCCGCGTAACGGTCCAGCAGACTCTTAACGGCTTCCTGATTATACGCCAGCGAATCTACAAGGCGCGGCACAATATTGAAGCCTTTGTCATGCAGCATCTCCAGTGTAGACGGATCCGGCTGCAGCGGCTTGAGCGTTGCATCCTCCAGGGGAGTTTTGATAATCAGGCCTTGTTGTCCGCGGTAGGTCCAATCTTCTGTTGCAATATCCAAGCCGGCAAATGCCTCCCGGATGATCGGTGAGAGCGTTCCACTGTTCTTCGCACTGGTAAAGAGGACATATGTATAGTTCTCATTCTCAGGAATTACAGTATCGGTCAGATTAGCGATATCAGCCGCTCCCCACAGCATCAGGCGGCGGGCCTTGCGGAAATCCTCCAATGTGCTTTCGTATATTGCCATACTCTGAACACCGGCAGACTTCAGCCGGTCGAGCTGCTCGGAGATATAATCCTGCGGATTCCCCCGGTAGCTGGCTACTTCGACCAGATCGCGGTAATCAAAGACAAATTCAACCGTTTTGGAAGACTTCTCCGTCTGAAGACGATCATACACAACCGGGAGAGCAGCAAGCAGGCCAATCACCACGATAATCCACAACCATTTGCGCGAAGCTATATTCCAGCGTTGCCATTTCTGATGCACCAAAAGTACCTCCTCTTTCACTTTAAAGCTAATTGCCAATCCGTCATAATAAGCTCAAACACTCTTGCAGTGGTCAAATTTAAGCGGAAACGGATGTCCCTCTACCAGGAGCAGCTCCGTTTCCGCAGGCATGTTCTATATTTAGTATTATTTCCCGTCTACACGGGCCATAACCTGATTAGTCAATTCAGCCACTTTGTCTTTGGCATTCTGAAGCGATTCGCCAACGACGGCGAAATAAACCTTGATCTTCGGCTCGGTGCCGGAAGGACGCAGGCAGAACCATGAGCCGTCAGAGAGCAGATATTTCAGCACGTTCTCCTTAGGCAGACCGTTCAGTCCGAGTGAATAGTCGAGTACCTCTGTAACTGAGGCTCCGGCAATTTCATGCGGCGGGCTGGTGCGCCAGTCATTCATGATTCCCTGAATTTGTGCTACACCGTCTTTACCTTTAAGGGTGCGCGATTCGAGGCTTTCGAGGAAGTAGCCGAATTGTGCATACAGCTCCTGAAGCACATCGTACAGCGTCTTACCCTGGGCTTTGTAATAAGCCCCCGCTTCAGCGATCAGCATCGCAGCCAGTACAGCATCCTTGTCACGGGCGTAGTTGCCGGCCAGGTAACCATAGCTCTCTTCATATCCGAAAAGATAAGTGTATTCGCCGGACTGCTCGAATTGGTTCATCTTCTCGCCGATATACTTGAATCCTGTCAGCGTGTTGAACACGGTAGCGCCGTAATGGCTGGCTACAGCCGCTCCCATCTCACTGGTCACAATAGTTTTAACTACTGCACCATTGCTTGGCAGCTTGCCCTGCTCCTGCAGGCGGCTCAAATAATAATGAATCATGAGGGCGCCCGACTGATTACCGGACAAGACCACAAACTTGCCTTCATTGTCCCGCACAACCGCACCCATACGGTCTGCATCGGGGTCTGTACCAATTAACAGATCGGCATTCAGTTCCTCACCCAGCTTCATAGCCAAGGTGAAGGCTTCACGCTCTTCCGGGTTCGGCGATTTCACCGTGGAGAATTCTGAATCCGGCTGTTCCTGCTCGGGCACCACATGTACCTGGGTGAAACCGATCTTCTCAAGTACACGGCGGACCGGAAGGTTGCCTGTCCCATGCAGCGGTGTGTAGACAATCGAGAAATCACGGCCAAGCGTAGAAGCAATCTCTTCACGGCCGACACTGACTGCGGCTACTGTATCCGTAAACGCTTCATCCTCAGCTTCACCCAGCCAGTGCAGCAAGCCTGCACTCTCTGCGGCTTCACGGGAAATACGCTTTACGCCGTTAAAGGAGTCGACTTCCAAAATATTAGCAATTACCTTCTCCGCTTCGTCAGGCACCAGTTGCCCGCCTTCTGCGTTATACACTTTGTACCCGTTGTACTCAGGCGGATTATGACTTGCAGTAATTACAATGCCTCCTGAGGCCTTCAGATGGCGAACTGCAAAGGACAGCTGCGGTGTGGACCGCAAGGATGGGAACAGATGCGTCTCAATTCCGTTGCCGGCCAGCACAAGTGCAGCTTCCAGCGTGAATTCCGGCGAAAAGCGGCGGGAATCGTGGGCAATGACCACGGAAGGACGTCCTTCTCCTGTATGCTGTCCCAGAATATAATTAGCGAAGCCCTGTGTCGCTCTGCCTACGGTATATCGGTTAATCCGGTTGCTGCCGGCGCCGATCACTCCGCGCAAACCGCCTGTCCCGAATTCGAGGTCTCTATAGAAACGTTCTTCCAGTTCCTTCGGCTCATCCGCAAGAGCCTTCAGCTCTGCCTTGGTGCTCTCGTCAACGGAAGGGTCCTGCAGCCAGCGTGTTAGGGTTTCTGCGGCCTTTGGGCTTAATCCAGTCATGTGAATCTCTCCTTCTCCATCTATAATTTATAATAATTTTATAACAGGATCTAGCTGAGTGCGAACATAATTTCCCCGGAAGCTACAATCTTGCCTTCCACTTTAGCGGTAGCCTGGCCTTTGCCGATGCTGCCTTTAAGCCGGGTAATCTCCACCTCAAGCACAAGAGTATCGCCAGGTACGACCTGGCCGCGGAAACGGAAGCCGTCGAGGCCGGCCAGGAAGCCTATTTTACCGCGGTTTGCTTCCAGCCCCAGAATAGCTACTGCGCCCACCTGAGCCAGCGCTTCCGTGATTAGCACACCCGGCATTACCGGATATCCCGGAAAATGTCCGGTGAAAAAAGGTTCATTCACCGTCACATTTTTGATGCCGACAGCCCGTTTGCCCATTTCTATTTCAGTGATCTTGTCCACCAGCAGAAATGGGGGCCGGTGGGGGATGATTTCTTGAATTTGATTGATATCCAGCATGATCAGCAAAGCTCCCTTCGGATGTAACCGCGTCTATAAAACCTCCGCCTACAGCAGCGCTTTTGTTTTATTCTTCACCGCCCTGCATAAATATGGGCAGCTTCGGCAAAAACTATAACTATCCTTCACCACCTGCAGCAGTGGAGGTTGAGATAAGGGGCTTTCTCCACCGCACGCGGCAGCATGGCGGAGAGAGCCCTTTTTGGCGCTCTTAGGGCACGCCATCATTATACATTTTTCAGTATAAAAAAGAAAACTCCCCTGTACAACAAGGGAGCTTCCGAAATCCTGTATTCAGGAATTATTTATGGTGCAAACACCAAATCATATACATGCTTCCAGGTGCTCCACAGGAGCACATCGCTAAATTCTTTTTTGCCGAGAATCACGTAACCGACGACCAGGCCGCCTCCAAGCGCGGCAACAAGCAGCAGGGGAATCAGGAACCACTGGATAATGGTCCATGCCGAAATCCCGCGCCGCCTTACCGGCTGCTGCTGTTGTTCTTCTTCCGGTTTGTTGACCTTCTCACGACTCATTCCGTCACCTCACGCGCGCATGTTATTAGCCAGGCCCAGCATCTGGTCACTGGAGGACAACGCCCGGGCAGCAAGCTGATAGGTGCGCTGAATCTGCATCATCTCGGTCATTTCCTTACTTAGATCCACGTTGGATGACTCCAGATATCCGGTACGTACGCCCACATCCTTCGCTTCACCTGCGGCTCTTTGCACAAACGCCTGCTGTGCAGTCACACCATCGGCAAGCGTATAGAAGTTGCCGTCCACAGCTTGCAGAGCATTCTTGCTCAGCGGCTCTACAATCATAAGTGTGCCCGCTATAATAGCAGGATCATTCTCACCGGTCTTGGTAAGTACCCGGCCGCTCTCGTCAATAGCAGCACTCACATTGGCTGGCACTGTGAGCGGATTCCCGTCTGTGTTCAGCACAGGGTTACCGGTATTATCTACAAGCATCATATTGTCAGGATTCGCGGTATCCGGGATGAAATGGAAATCACCTTGACGGGTATACGCAGTAGCTCCGTTGACCTGAACACCGAACAATCCATTACCCTGAAGCGCCAAATCCGTTGGATTCCCCGTTTCCTGAAGAGTGCCCTCTTCCCAGTTGCTTGTAACCGAAGGCACACGGACACCAAAGCCGATATTGAAGCCCAGAGGCATACTGCGGCCAGGCTGGTCATAGTCCTTGGATTGCTGCTGCACACGTGTGAGCACGTCCTCGAAAGAGCCTTCTTTGCTCTTATAGCCGTTTGTGTTCATATTGGCAATGTTATCCGCTATGATATCCAGCCGCTGCTGTAGGCTGGACATGGACACAGCGGCACCGATTGTCGAGTTGTTCACAGATCTAACCTCCCAAAAGCTTAATAACTAAGAAGAAACCGGTTCACTTCATCAGTGCACCTGCAGTCTATATTCTGCCGACATCATTAACAGCCTTCTGCAGGCTGCTGTCATAAAACTGGATTACCTTCTGATTCGCTTCATAAGCCCGGTAGGCGGCGTTCATATCCACCGTTACCTGAGTGGCATCCACATTAGAGTTCTCCAGATACCCCTGACGCACCTGCAAATTATCGGTGGCATTGGAGTAACGGATTTCAGCGGCCTCCGCATCATCGGCATGGAAAACGCCGTTCCCGTCACGTACCAGCTCCTGCGGTCTTGTAATTACACTGATCCCGATGCGGGTTCCTGAAGGCAGTCCGGTCGCATTGTTAATCAAGTTACCCTGCCCGTCCACTTTAAGGCTATCCTCAGGGCCTGTCAATCTCAGCGGATTACCGTTACTGTCCAATACGCTGAATCCCCCGGAGCTAAGCACCTCTCCAGTAGGACCTACCGTAAAACTTCCGTTACGTGTATATAAATTGTTACCTTCATTATCCTGTACTGTAAAGAACGCCTGCGGACGGTAAGTTACCTCGCCGTCAGGACTAATGTATTTGCCTGAGCCGTCAAAAGCAAGATAAGCGCCCGCATTATCCGGGTCCTCTACCTGCAAATCGGTTGACAGCGCGAAATCTGCGTTTTTGCCGCTTTCGATAAGGTCACCCTGCAAATACTGGGAAACAGACTGTTCGGCAAAAACCCCTGTGTTAAGCCGGCCGACAGGCTTCGTAACGCCACCGCTCATCGCCGAGATCAGCACCTCGGGAAATGCATGACTGACGCTGTCGACCTGCTTGTACCCCGTTGTATTCAAATTGGCAATGTTCTGTGTCGCTGTATCATGTCTGCGCTGCTGCGTTACCATTCCTGCAGCCGCCGTATATAATCCTCTTAGCATGAGGTCAGTCCCTTCCTGAATCTGCTGTTAACTTATTATCGGCAGACTAGAACTTTTTCTTAACAACCTTATCTAAATGGTCAAGCATAATTCCCGTCCCCTTAACTACACAGTGCATCGGATCTTCGGCAACCCAGACCGGAACATGCAGCTGTTCAGAGAGCAGCTCGTCCAATCCGTTAAGGAGTGCACCGCCGCCGGTCAATACGACTCCGCGGTCAATAATATCTGCCGACAGCTCCGGCGGTGTACGCTCCAGCACTGACTTCGCCGCAGCCACAATAGCAGAAACCGGATCCCACAGCGCTTCCTTCACCTCACCGGATGTGATGGTCAGCGTCTGGGGAAGTCCGCTCACCATGTCACGTCCGCGTATATCCAGCTCAGCCTTCATGCCGCCCGGGCGTACGGACCCGATAGTAACCTTGATATCCTCAGCTGTACGTTCACCGATCAGGAGTTTATATTTCTGTTTGATATATCTTAAAATGGCTTCGTCGAACTTGTCCCCTGCGACCTTAATCGAAGAGGCGGTAACAACGTCGCCCATGGACAATACGGCTACATCCGTTGTTCCCCCGCCAATATCGACGACCATATTTCCGCTTGGCTGATAAATATCCATCCCTGCTCCGATTGCCGCAGCTTTGGGTTCTTCTTCCATGAAAACTTCCTTGGCTCCGCTGCGTTCCGCGGCTTCACGGATTGACTTCTGTTCAACGGACGTAATATTCGTAGGCGCGCAAATCAAAATACGGGGCCTTGAATACCAGGTCCGGCCCCCGACGCGGTCGATAAAATATTTCAGCATCATTTCTGTAATCGCAAAATCGGCAATGACTCCATCACGGAGCGGACGAATTGTAGTTATGTTTCCAGGTGTGCGCCCAACCATCCGGCGTGCCTGTTCACCAACCGCAAGGACTCTCTTCGTATCACTTTCAAGTGTGACCACGGAAGGTTCATCCAGAACGACTCCCCTTCCCTTGACATGAATGAGCACATTGGCCGTGCCGAGATCGATTCCGATATCCTTGCTAAGCATAATGAAAGAGCCCCCAAAGTGTTATTTTAAATGAGAATAGTTAGATAGTACCAAATTTAAAAATACCATACTTTAGGGGGTGTACACAATGTAGTAAAGCTGAATTATTACTTAAAATTCCGAAAATCTTATGGCTTTGATGCTACGGCTACCTCACGCTTTTTGCCTGTCGTTTTCTTATATTTGATTTTTGTGGCTTCTCCCCCCCGAAGATGACGGATTGATTTGTGATATTCGAGAATGTGCTTCACCTGATCGGCCAGATCCGGATTGATTTCCGGCAGCCGTTCGGTTAAATCTTTATGCACCGTGCTTTTTGAAACGCCAAATTCCTTGGCTATGGTCCGGACCGTGTGCCTGGTTTCCACGATGCAGCGTCCGATTTTGATCGTACGTTCCTTGATGTAATCGTGCACGCTCCCGCCTCCCAACTGTGGATAGTTTGGTACATTATATGAGGGGCGGGCCTATATATTCGCGCTTTCAAGACATGACAAGCTCCGGAAGGCCCATTTTATTTCTCGGACAACCTATTTATGAGCCGTTTGCAGTTCCATTCTCCAGATAGAACCGGTCCCGCCGTCCATTTCGGGTAGAAAAATAAAAAAACAGGAGGCTTTCGCCCCCTGCGGAAATTTCGGCTCAGCGCTGTGGAAGCAGATCCGAAGGATTCACAATCTTGCCGTCCTCGTGCACTTCAAAGTGCACATGGTTGCCGAGACCTTTCTCCAATTCGTTCTGTCCCGCTGTTGCCAGCGTATCGCCCTGCTTCACTTCATCACCCTGCTTGACTTTGGTATCGCTAAGACTCTGGTAAACTGTCTTCAGATCACCCGGAGATGTAACCTCGATCACTTTACCGAGTACTGCCACATCTTCGACTCTGGTGACTTCACCGCTGAGGGCTGCCTTTACGTCAAACGTCTTGTTGTCTTCGCGGGCAATATCGATCCCGGTGTTGGTAATAAAGGTGTTATTGTACTGCACCATCGCCGCCACATGATTTTCTTCTGTGCCGTTTTCATCATAGTACGGTTTGACCACTTCGACTTCACTTGGGCTCGCTACCGGCCAAGCCAGGCTTTCTGCTGAAGCTACGACTTCCAGGGCTTCCGGATCACCGGTCAGGGCTCCGGTTTCATTCCCGGCAACACCTTCCTGTGAAACGACCGCGGCGGTGTCCGGATTCAGCGGCTTCTGGCCGGCATCCTGATAGACCCACACCAAGGTTAGTATAATTGCCGCTGCTGCCGTGTAGACTGCCGGGAATACCCACCGTTTGGATAACAGTCTGGTCCATGAAGAAGGCTTAGCGCCTGAATCTCCCTGCTTGTTTTTGAGAGATTCATCATGGTTTGGTTTGTTTTTGTCTTGTTCATTCATATGGTTATCACCTCAGTAACCAGTGTTACCGGGCGCTTCGCTTTTATACGTATCTTGCAAGTTATTTTTTCAGAAGAGTTGAGATTCCCGTAAAAGAGACCCCGCTGTAATAGTGTTTGAGAATCTGCGTGGCTGTACTTCCCTGCTTCGCCATACCGTTCGCCCCCCATTGGCTCATGCCGACGCCATGGCCGTTTCCATAGGTTGTGATCAGCACCTTCCCGTCCTTCCGCTTCCAGGTGAACTGGCTCGAACGAAGTCCCAGCTTCTCTCTTACCTCCCGGCCTGTGAACACAGTACCTCCGATAGAGATCTTCTTGATCCGGTGTCCTGCAGTCAGCGAGATCACTTCTGCGGGCAGTCCGGCCGAAGATGAAGAGACTTGCAAGGCCTTGCCTGAGGCAGCCAGATTCGCCGCAGCGGGAAGCTCCCTGGCAGTAAGCCCGAGCTTGCTGCGGAGCTCCGAATTGCTGAAGGTGTAGGTGACCGCGAGGTTCGGGGTAATCTCCCGCTCCCAGGGGCTGGCTACACTGCGCAAATAGGGAACCTCAGCATTCCAGTAATCCTCGGAGTTCTCCGTATATCCTCCGCTGGAGGCAAAAAAGGAGGCCGTAATCGGCTGCCCTTTATAGGTCATGATGATCCCGCGCGTCTCCAGGACCGCGCGGCGGAGCTTCGCCAGTCCGGCGCGCTTGCTGCCGGACGCAAAGTCCCGTTCCAGCACGGCTTGCGAGATGTAAGCCTGATGGCTTACCGTATCGCTCACATCCGCCTCAGGAACGGGTACCCCGCTGTGGTCGCCGGCCAGCAGGCGGCGGGCAATGAATGTGCGGGCGGCAACGGCCTGGGCCTTGAGCGCTTCGAGCTCAAAGTCCGCCGGCATCTCCGCCGCCAGCACGCCGCTGACGTAGTCCTCCAGCGGCAGGGTCTCGATTTGTCCGCTCTGCGACAAATAGACGGAGACCTCCGGCTGCGGCGCTTCCGCAGCAGCCGTTCCCGGCGGTGCCGGCGCGGCCGTGGCCTGCGGCACGGCTGGAGGTGCTGGCTGTTGTCCGCCTCCGCGCAGCGGGACAACAGCCAGCGGCAGCAGCAGCGCCGCCAGCAGCGGCGCTGCGAGCCAGGCGGCGGGGGCCAGCCGCCTGATCCGGGGCGCCCCGCCCCGCGCCCGCGCTACGCTGCGCGGGCGCTTCAGGATGCGCCGCAGCAATCTTAACTCTTTCATCTCTATGGCTCCTTCCATAAGCACCGGTGATTCTTATAGATATGAATTTCCGGCACCTGCTAGAACGTGATTCTGAGAGAAAGAGAGTTGCCCGGAGGCGCAGCAAAATAACCCCACAAAGTGGGGCTTTAGCATCGATGATGGTAAAGGTACTTTGCGGGGACCCCAAACATATAAATTCCAGTCTATCAAAAAAGGGACCAGCCGCTTATTCGCGGGCTGGTCCCTTCAGGTTAAAAATTGCTATTATACCCAGGACGGCTGAATCTGAAAGCGCGGTTTGACCTCATCGCTCTTGAAGGATTCACTTCTTGCCGGTTCCGGCTTAAGTACTTCTTCCTTCACAGCTGCAGTTGCAGCCGCTGATTCTTCCATGGAAATACGCCATATGTCCGCACCAAGACCCGACAGCTTCTCGGCCAGATGCACATAACCACGGTCAATATGATGCGTTCCGCTAACCTCTGTAGTGCCTTCAGCCACCAGGCCCGCCAAAATAAGCGCAGCGCCTGCACGCAGATCCGTAGCACACACCTTGGCACCGACAAGACGGGCATTACCGGTAACGATGGCGGAACGGCCTTCAATCTTAATCTCAGCATTCATGTTATGGAATTCATCCACATGCATGAACCGGTTCTCAAAAACAGTCTCTGTAACTACAGAGGTACCTTCGGAACGCAGCAATAACGCCATCATCTGCGACTGCATATCGGTAGGGAACCCAGGGTAAGGCAACGTCTTGAGATCCACAGCCTTCAGCGGCTTGTCGCTGATAACGCGGACACCGTTCTCGTCTGGAATAACCGTAACGCCCATCTCTTCCATCTTGGCAATAACCGGGCCCAGATGATCAGCAATGGCGCCTTCCACATATACATCGCCGCCCGTAATTGCTGCAGCTGCCATATAGGTTCCAGCCTCAATACGGTCCGGAATGACATGATGTCTTACCCCATGCATACGTTCAACACCTTCGATCCGGATCACTCCGGTGCCTGCACCGCGCACAATACCGCCCATGCCGTTCAGGTAATTCGCAAGATCAACAATCTCCGGCTCTTTCGCGGCATTCTCGATTACAGTAATGCCTTCGGCAAGTGCCGCAGCCATCATTATATTTTCGGTTGCACCTACGCTGGCCACATCCAGATAAATCTTGGCTCCGCGCAGCCTTCCGTTACTTTTCGCATCAATGTAGCCCTGGCCCAGACTGATCTCTGCACCCAGTGCTTCAAACCCCTTCAAATGCTGGTCAATCGGCCGAGTCCCGATGGCACAACCGCCAGGCAAGGAAATACGTGTATGCCCCATACGGGACAAGAGTGGACCCATTACCAGGAAAGAAGCCCGCATTTTGCGCACCCATTCATAAGGCGCTTCGCAGGAAGTAATATTTCTGGCATCAACCTCAATGATATCGTTCTGGTATGTAATACCTGCACCCAGAGATTCCAGCACTTTGCTAATCGTGATTACATCGTCTAGCGGAGGTGCGTCCACAATGACGCTAACTCCTTCTTCTGCCAATAGAGAGGCGGCTATGATCGGTAGTACGGAATTTTTTGCGCCGCTAACTTTCACGCTCCCGGTCAATCTGTTGCCACCGCGGACGATAAATTTGCTCATTTCGGTTTCCCTCCGCGTCCATTATTTCTGAAATTAATTTGAGTTTGAAATTCGTCAGTTAAAATATTGAATATTCCGTCACTGCGCCTAATGTGCAGACGCATTCCTTAAACTTCAGTGTTGACATAATAAAACCTTATTATTCGACACTTTTTTCACTGCATTGGCCTATGACAGATATAACCAAACCAACCGTCATTAAAACATCCGGGCGATAAGTCCGCTCCAGCCCAGATAATCCAGCAGAAATCCGGCCACGAAATGGCCGAGGACAATGGCCAGCAGCAAATGCAGCAACCTGCCCTGAGGACTCTTGGGATATCTTATGACCAGATCGAGCTTTAGGTTCTGAAGTGCCCACCAGGATAACGCGACACAGACTAGAGAAACTACCATCGAAATTAAACTGCTGCTGCCGATCGCACTTGACAATTCAGCGGATAAGCTTGTGTTCATCATTAGCCCCCCGTGTAAGGTTACTCGGAAATCGACTCTTATATCATACTTGCGCAGGGGAAAAGAATCCAGTACTTTTACGAATTTTTAAACAATTGGCGTATTATCTGCCTAAGTGTTTACGATATGTTCATACTCTGCTAGATTCGGGTAAGCAAAAAAGCAGTCAAGCCCTAGGCTTGACCGCTTCTCTGCTACTGTTGTCCTTTTCCGGTCGAAACTTTGATCCGCGTTACAGCGCGCTGCAAGGCCAGCTCAGCACGGCGGTGATCAATTTCATCTTGCTTGCTTTGCAGCTTAAGACGGCGCTCAGCCCGTTCCTTAGCCGCTTCAGCGCGCTCCACATCAATATCTTTGGGCAGCTCAGCACTTTCAGCCAGCACCGTTACCTTATCTTTGTGCACTTCAACGAAACCGCCATGAACGGCGATAGACACCGTTACGCCGTCTGCTTTGACGCTAAGCGGAGCAACCTGAAGCGGAGTTACCAGCGGAATATGTCCCGGCAAAATGCCTAGTGCACCATTCACGCCACGTACCGTCAAGCTATTCACTTGCTTGGAGTAGACCAGATGCTCCGGAGTGACAATTTCGAGCAAAAAGGTATTCACTTCCATTCCTCCTCAAAGCTTTACAGAATAAAGCTCACTACCCGGCTCATGCCGAGATTACAACGTTTTGGCTTTTTCCACTGCTTCTTCAATCGTACCTACGAACAGGAACGCTACTTCCGGAAGATCATCGTGCTTGCCTTCCAGGATTTCTTTGAAGCTGCGTACTGTTTCTTTGATCGGCACGTATTTGCCTTTGAAGCCTGTGAACTGTTCTGCTACATGGAAAGGCTGGGACAGGAAGCGCTCAACCTTACGGGCGCGGGACACAATGACCTTATCCTCTTCACTCAGCTCATCCATACCCAGGATTGCAATGATATCCTGAAGCTCAGTATAACGCTGCAACAGCTGCTTAACGCCTTGTGCCACGTTATAATGCTCTTCTCCGACGATTTCAGGTGCCAGCATACGCGAGCTTGAAGCCAGAGGGTCAACCGCAGGGAAAATCCCTTTTTCGGAGATTTTACGCTCCAGGTTGGTAGTCGCATCCAAGTGGGCAAACGCAGTAGCCGGTGCAGGGTCTGTATAGTCATCCGCAGGCACGTAGATCGCCTGGATTGAAGTAACAGAACCTTTCTTAGTGGACGTAATACGTTCCTGCAGCTGACCCATTTCTGTAGCCAGTGTAGGCTGGTAACCTACCGCAGAAGGCATACGGCCGAGAAGGGCCGATACTTCGGAACCCGCTTGGGTGAAGCGGAATATGTTATCGATAAAGAGCAGCGTATCGCGGCCTTCAACATCACGGAAATATTCCGCCATGGTCAGACCGGTCAGAGCTACGCGCAGACGCGCGCCCGGCGGCTCATTCATTTGTCCGAATACCATCGCCGTTTTCTTGATAACGCCGGAATCCGTCATTTCATGATACAGGTCATTACCTTCACGGGTACGCTCGCCAACACCTGCGAATACGGAGATACCGCCGTGTTCCTGTGCGATGTTGTTGATCAGTTCCTGGATGGTTACAGTTTTACCTACGCCGGCACCGCCGAACAGGCCGATCTTACCGCCCTTGGCGTAAGGGGCAAGCAAGTCGATAACCTTAATGCCGGTTTCCAGAACTTCTGCCTGAGTGGACAATTCATCGAATGTAGGAGCCAGACGGTGAATCGGGTTTCTTGCAGCCACCACTTCAGCGCCGTTATCGATTGGATTACCAAGCACGTTAAATACGCGGCCGAGTGTTGCTTCACCAACAGGAACCGAGATCGGTCCTCCCTGGTCAATGGCATCAATACCGCGTACCAGTCCATCTGTGGAAGACATGGCGATACAACGCACCAGGTTATCTCCAAGATGATTGGAAACTTCAAGAGTCAGATCCATGTTACGGCCATCGCTCAGAGTCCCAACAATTTTGATAGCGTTGAATATCTCGGGCAGCTGGCCGCGTTCAAATTCAATATCGACAACCGGACCCATAATGCTCACAACGCGTCCTTTGTTCATCTTCATTTCCCTCCTCGAAAGCTGTTACATATGTAGAAACGGTCCATTACCCTTTACAGGCATCATCCGTTTCTGCGGATAAATACAAGGCAGGGCCAAGCCCGGAGGCATGGACCCACTCATATTAAGACTGCGCGTTCGCACCAGCCACGATCTCGGTAATTTCCTGCGTAATTGCCGCCTGACGGGCGCGGTTGTACGTAAGTCTTAGTTCTCCGATCATTTTTGACGCGTTCTTCGTTGCACTGCCCATAGCTGTCATCTTAGCTCCCAGCTCACTGGCCTTGCCGTTCAGAAGAGCACCGTAGATTAAAGTTTCGGCGTATTTAGGAAGCAGAACTTCCAGCACGCCTTCAGGAGAAGGTTCGTATTCATAGGCAGCTGTCGCTCCGTGATGCTCGCCTTTTCCTACACCATCCATAGGCAGAAGTCTGTCTACAGTCGGAACCTGGCTGATCGCATTGATAAACTGGTTGTAGCAAATGTACAGCTCATCGTAGACGCCTGTCTCAAACTGGTTTACCGCCGAATAAGCAATCGACTTGATGTCAGCAAACTTCGGGGTATCGGACAGCTCGGTGATTTCCTCTACAATGGGGTACTCACGGCGGCGCAAAAAGTCACGGCCCTTGCGGCCGATAACAAACAGTGCATACTCATCCTTGGACTTATGCCGCTCTGCGATCAGCATCGTTACTTTACGCAGAATGTTGGCATTGTAGCCACCTGCAAGACCTCTATCCGAGGTGATGATCAAATACCCTGTTTTTTTGACAGGCCGGCTGACCAGCATCGGATGCTGAACATCCTGCGTACCGGCAGCAATACTCGAGACCACCTCTTTAAGCTTCTCTGAGTAAGGACGCGCAGCTTCCGCTTTCTCCTGCGCTTTGCGCAGCTTGGAGGCGGCGACCATTTCCATCGCTTTGGTGATCTGTCTGGTGTTCTGAACGCTCTTAATTTGACGTTTAATATCGCGCATGCTTCTTGCCATGATTTCACCACCTCTGAGCTTTGGCGTAGCCAAAGCTAACATCGTAAGCATAAGCTGAGCTTTGGCACAGCCAAAGCTGACTTCGTAAGCGTAACTGAGCAAACTCTATATATTAGCTTGTAGCAAAGCCTCTTTTGAATTTCTCGATCGTTTCTTTGAGTGCTGCCTCGTTGTCTGCTGTCAGATCCTTGGTATCCGTAATGGATTGAAGGATTTCAGTTGCACTGCTGTCGATATACGCCAGGAATTCCTTCTCGAAACGCTTCACGTCTTTGACAGGAATATCATCCAGATGTCCTTTGACAGCGGTGTACAGACTGAGCACTTGGTGCTCAACATTAAGCGGCTGGTTTACGCCTTGTTTCAGAATCTCCATCATACGCGCACCGCGGTTCAAACGGGCTTGCGTAGATTTATCCAGATCGGAACCGAACTGGGAGAAGGCCTGAAGCTCACGGTATTGAGCCAAATCCAGACGAAGGGAACCGGCAACCTTCTTCATTGCTTTGATCTGCGCGGAACCCCCTACACGGGATACGGAGATACCGACGTTAATCGCCGGACGCTGACCGGAGTTGAACAGATCGGATTCAAGGAAGATTTGACCATCGGTAATCGAGATTACGTTCGTAGGAATGTAAGCCGATACGTCAGAAGCCTGTGTTTCGATGAAAGGAAGGGCGGTTAATGAACCTCCACCAAGCGCATCGCTGAGCTTAGCCGCACGTTCCAGCAGACGGGAGTGCAAGTAGAATACGTCACCCGGGAATGCTTCACGGCCCGGTGGACGGCGGAGCAGCAAGGACAATTCGCGGTAAGCCGAAGCCTGCTTCGAAAGGTCATCATAAATAACAAGAACATGCTCGCCTTTATACATGAAGTATTCGCCCATTGCGCAGCCTGCGTATGGAGCAATATAGAGCAGCGGAGAAGGCTCGGAAGCCGACGCGGTTACAACGATAGTATATTCCAGCGCGCCGTGACGGCGGAGGGTTTCTACTACCTGTGCTACTGTAGATTGTTTTTGACCAATCGCAACATAGATACACTTCATGCCGTTGCCTTTTTGGTTGATGATCGCATCAATGGCGATCGCAGTCTTACCGGTTTGACGGTCACCAATGATCAGTTCGCGTTGTCCGCGGCCGATTGGTACCATGGCATCGATCGCTTTCAGACCTGTCTGCATCGGTTCATGAACCGATTTACGGTCGATAACGCCCGGTGCATTATGTTCTACAGGACGGAATTCAGTCGTTGCAATTGGACCTTTGCCGTCAAGCGGCTGCCCCAGTGCATTCACTACACGGCCCAGCATGGCTTCCCCAACCGGAACCTGCATAATTTGTCCTGTACGTTTGACTTGATCGCCTTCACGAATGGCTGTGTATTCACCCAGGATAACAACACCGACGTTGCTTTCTTCCAGGTTAAGCGCCATGCCTACTACACCGTTGGAGAACTCCAGCAGTTCCCCTGCCATTGCGTTTTCCAGACCGTAGACACGGGCGATACCGTCTCCGACTTGAATGACGGTGCCAATTTCGGCCACTTCGATATCGGCTTTATATTGCTCAATTTGATTTTTGATCAAAGTGCTGATCTCTTCAGGTCTGATGCCCAATATCCTCACCCCTATCTTCTTTGCTTATCATTAAAGGATTTCTCAAGACGCTCCAGCTTGCCGGATAGACTGCCGTCATACAGCGTATCGCCGATGATGACCTTCAGTCCGCCTAGCAGGCTCTTATCCACCACATTGGTAACACGAATCTTGCGGTTTGTAAGCTGGCTGAACTCTGCCGCTACACTATCCTGTTCCTCTTGATTCAGAGAATAGGCGGAGTAGACAGTAGCATCGCCGATGCCAAGGGCGTCCCCTTCTATCTTGACGTACGTGGCCAGCAGTTCTGCGAAAATATCGGTTCTGCCCCGCTCTACCAGCAGTTCTACCATGTTCATTACCGCTTCCGAGACTTTACCTTTAAGCGCTCCGCGCAGCACATTCAGCTTGTCGGATTGCGAGATGCGCGGTGCCAGAATAAACTGTTTCACCTCTGCATCATAATGAAGCACTTCGACTACTAACCTAAGCTGGGCTTCCACTTCAAGTGTAATGCCTTCATCCACTGCTGCACTGTACAAGGCTTTGGCATAGCGTTTGGCAACTACCGTATCGCGGCTCATGGTCGGCCTCCTACCTCTTTGAGGTATTGATCAACGAGTTGTTCCTGTTCGCCGTCAGCCTTAACTTCTTTTTCAAGCAGCTTGGATGCAATGCGGACCGATGCTGTACCCAGCTCGCTGCGCAAAGCTTCCACAGCCTTGTTCTTCTCGCTCTCAATATCACGGACTGCTTCGTCCTTAAGGCGGGTAGCTTCAGCTTTAGCCTGATCCAGAAGCTTGTCAACCTGATTGTTGCTTGTAACCTGGGACTGCTGAATGATAGCCTGCGCCTCTTGGCGTGCCTGCTGCAGAGCCTGCTTCTGTTCTTCTACGTAAGCGACCGCCTGTTCTCTGGTCTTGGCTGCTTCATCCATTTGCTGCAGCACCATTTCGCGGCGCTTCTCCATAATTCCGAACAGCTTGCTGAATGCAAATTTGCTGAGCAGGAAATACAGGATCCCAAAGGCGATAATGGAAAACAATATATTTGTCCAAACGATAGTCACTGAGGTCACTCCTTTCCGTTACCGCGGCATGCGGACATATACAAAAGTAAGGCGCGGATGGCACTTGCCCTCCCCGCCAAACCGTAAAAACGGTTTATTAAGTAAACATGATCAGGAATGCGATAACTGTAGCGGCCAAAGGAATAACTTCCACGATACCTACACCGATAAACATTGTTGTCTGCAGTGCGTTACGTGCTTCCGGTTGACGAGCGATGGACTCAACTGTTTTGCTGACGATCATACCGTTACCAAGACCTGCACCGAGTGCGCCTAAACCAACCGCGATTGCTGCTGCCAAAAATTCCATTTGTAAATATCCTCCTTTAATTTCGGTTCTTTTTGTAATGACTTAATGATATAAAAATCTCCCGCGAAGAGTATTCCGGCGGCTGCCGCTATCCTCACGGCAGTTCATTAATGTGCTTCTTCCTCGTGGATCGTCATCTGCGCGATGTACACCATCGTCAGAATCGTAAAGATAAACGCCTGAAGCGCACCAACAAAGATACTGAAGCCCTGCCAGACAGCCAGGAACGGGATACTGAATATCCCCAGCTTCAGAATTACGGTGATCAGAACCTCGCCGGCAAAAATATTAGCAAATAGACGAATGGCAAGCGCCACCGGCTTCGCCAGGTTCTCAATGATGTTAAGCGGCAAGAAGATCGGGAACGGCTCAATATAGTGTTTGAAATAATGTTTGCCATTCAGCTTGATTCCCAAATAGTTCATTAGTACAAACACGACAATCGCCAGCCCGGCGGTTACATTGATATCTGCAGTCGGCGATTTATACCACAGAATCTCTACATGCTCGCCATGTGTCAGATTTTTGGTTGCTTCGATAACATGTCCAAAAATGTGAACCGGACCTTCGGCTTCTGTAATGAAGGAAAACGGCAGACCAAGGAGATTGGAGACGAAGATAAACAGTATCAGCGTCAATCCCAGTGATATGTAAGGCTTCCCTTTCTTCAAATCCATGGCGCTGCTGATCAGTCCCTGTACAAATTCAACGACCCACTCCATGAAATTCTGGAGTCGTGACGGATTATCAACAGACAGGTTGCGGACGGACAGCATGACCAGAGCGAACACGATCACCGAACTGATCACCAGCATCAGTACCGCTGACAAGTCAATCGGTATTCCGCCAACATAGATTAAAGGCATTTCGTGCATAGTATCATCCCCCTTTCTCTTTAATATGGCTACAGCTTATTCTTGATTCCTAAATATATCCCCACGGGAATAGATAGAAGCTGGGGGATGAACAGGCCGGCAATCGTTGCCTCCAGCGAGAAATGCTCGATTTTGACCGAAAACATGGTGACCAGAATAGCGAAACTGATTCTTGTAGCGAAACCAAGGCTGAAAGAACTTTTCTGTTTATCCGCAACCGCCTGTGTCACCCTTCTTACTTTGAGGGCAAGATAACGAAAGTTAACGAGTCCTGCCAGCAAGCCCAGCGACATGCCCAGAGTAACTGCACGGGTCTCATGATGAAGAGCCCATCCCATTAACAAGCCTGCCATAATGATTACTGTCACCCTGGTAACGGTATTGATTACGGGAGTCATATTATCCATTTTGCTCCCCCAGAAATTTTTTGATTAGCAAAGCAACATTCACAACCCCGAGAACCATCCCGGCAATTGTTCCGATGGCCAGCCAAAGCTTAGGTCCGTCCATCAGGTTCTGCAGCCACCTTGCCACAAAAAAACCTATAACAATGTAAGCGGCAAGCAAGCTGCCTGCACCCCCGAGAACCAAAGCAATACGTCCCAGGCCGGCCTCGTTCTTTTGTTCCTTCATAGGCTACAATCCCAACTAATTTTACTGAATATCCAGACTCTTTGTCAATTCACCGAAAATTGCTCAAAAGTGCTTGAAAACATGAAAATAATCACAGCAAAACATACCAAAACCATATAAACCGTACAGTTTCACTGTATGCTGCTTTTATTTACTTTAGTATATTAGTTGTCGTGCCATCATTTATTATTTGTGAACATTCTGTGAAACTCTTCCGGACGTTCTTTAACAGCTCCGAAATGGTGCAAAATCGCATTGACAATTCTCTCGGAGGCTTTGCCGTCTCCATACGGGTTGGCGGCCCGGCTCATGGACTGATACAGATTCTGATCGGTCAATAGAGCATGTGTCCGTTGATACACCTTCTCCTCGTCCGTCCCCACAAGCTCCAATGTTCCGGCCTCGATCCCTTCCGGGCGCTCGGTTGTATCACGCAGCACAAGCACGGGAACTCCAAAGGAGGGAGCTTCCTCCTGCAGGCCGCCGGAATCGGTCAATATCAGGTGGGTATGCGGATAAAAATTATGCAGGTCAACGACATCCAGCGGATCAATCAGCTTAATTCTAGGGTGTCCGCCGAGGATCTCATGCGCCGGTTCCTTCACTGCAGGACTCGGGTGCACAGGATACACAATGGCTACATCTTCAAATTCATCAGCGATTCTTTTGACAGCACGGAAAATATGACGGTGCGGTTCGCCTTGGGATTCTCTGCGGTGCGCCGTCATCAAAATAAGTCTTTTTCCTGAAGCAAAATCCAGTACAGGATGCCGGTAGTCCGGCTGTACGGTATATTGAAACACATCAGTTACAGTGTTGCCTGTGATATAAATACTTGATTCTTTTTTGTTCTCGTGTCTCAGGTTGCCGGCTGACCAATCGGTCGGGGCAAAGTGCAGATCGGCAAGCACGCCGGTCAGCTGACGGTTCATTTCCTCCGGATAAGGCGAAAGCTTGTTCCATGTCCGAAGACCTGCTTCCACATGCCCAACCTGAATTTGCTGCAGGAAAGAAGCATAGCTGGCCAGGAAAGTGGTAAGCGTATCCCCGTGTACAAGCACCAGGTCAGGTTTGACCTCGCGAAGCACTGGCTCTAGTCCTTCAAGCACCCGGATAGTAATCTCATTAAGGGTCTGCCGGTCCTTCATTACGTCCAAATCATAATCCGGCGTAATTTTGAATACCTCCAGCACCTGATCAAGCAGTTCACGGTGCTGGGCAGTTACACAGACAATGGATTCAATCTGCTCAGGGTGTCTGTTCAGTTCCAGAACCAGAGGCGCCATCTTGATCGCCTCAGGGCGCACTCCGAAAATCGTCATTACTTTAATTTTGGACATAACCCCTACCCTCTCTTCTGAAGACTACAGAAATTGTATTTGTTCTATTAATACCTCGAGGGTATTATTACTTGGTTCCATACAGTCTGTCGCCGGCATCTCCGAGGCCTGGGACAATATAACCATGCTCATTCAGATGATCATCAAGTGCGGCTACATAGATGTCCACATCCGGATGTGCAGCCTGCACCGCAGCGACGCCTTCAGGAGCAGCAATCAGGTTCATCATCTTGATCTGGGTGCATCCGCGGTTCTTAAGGGAGGTGATGGCCGCAATGGCTGAGCCGCCTGTAGCCAGCATCGGATCAATAACGATCAGTTCACGTTCCTGCACGTCTGTAGGAAGCTTAATGTAATATTCAACCGGCTGCAGCGTTTCCGGATCACGGAAAAGCCCTACATGTCCTACTTTAGCCGCTGGAAGCAGCTTCAGGACACCCTCCAGCATGCCAAGACCGGCGCGCAGAATCGGAATCAGTCCCAGCATTCTACCCGAGATCACTTTGCTCTGCGTTTCAGCCACCGGCGTCTGCACCGTAATGGTCTCAAGCGGGATATCACGTGTAATCTCATAGGCCATAAGTGTTGCTACTTCATCGACATGCTCTCTGAATTCTTTCGTGTTGGTCCGCACATCGCGAATAAATGTTAGTTTGTGCTGAATCAATGGATGATCGCAAATCACCAATTTTCCCATTTTGTCCCTCCGGTAATTGTAAGTCTTATTTATAGCCAGAGTAAGCGCTTTGCTTCCCGCGTGGCTAAATCTTGTCTATTATATCATCACCAAGGCCGCTTTTCACCTACAGAAGGGGAAAACCGTCTGCAAAGGCAGTCTCCGCAAATTTCATAGCTGCACGGAAAGTTTAGGAAATTCCCCCAAGCCTCTGGATATAAAACAAAACTTAGTTTGTGCCATTAGGCACTTTTAATACTATTCACATTTCTTTCACTACTTTTATTGAAAATTCCATGAACTTTCATGATTATTACATGATAATTCATACCATTTTCTTACTATAATTTGTGAACATTATGCAACAGAAACCGGCCACAAAACATTTGAAATCTCACCTATCAAAAAAACCTTTGCGGAATCCGGTGGAACCGGACCCGCAAAGGCAGAATAAGCAGCTTAATATTAATACTGCAATTCGGGATAGATCGGATACTTTTCAGTAAGCTCGGCCACCTCACGTGCAGCCTGGGTCAAATTAGCATCATCCTTCGGATTCTTCAGCACATTCGCAATAATCCGGCCGATCGTTACCATAGCCGGCTCGTCCATACCGCGTGATGTAACAGCAGGTGTACCGATCCGGATACCGCTTGTTACAAACGGGCTGGTAGGATCGAACGGAATCGCATTCTTGTTGACTGTAATTCCGATGGAATCAAGCACCTTCTCCGCATCCTTGCCGGTAATGCTCAGATTACGGGTATCCAGCAGCATCAGGTGGTTATCCGTACCGCCGGAAACAATATTAACGCCTTCGCCGATCAGCGTATCTGCCAGAACCTTGGCATTCTTCACTACATTCTCGGCATAGGTCTTGAACGATGGCTGCAGCGCCTCACCGAAGGAAACAGCTTTGGACGCAATGACATGCATGAGCGGTCCGCCTTGGGAACCCGGGAAGACCGCTTTATCAATAGCAGCAGCCCATGGCTGTCTGCACAGAATCATCCCTCCGCGTGGACCGCGCAAGGTTTTGTGCGTAGTTGTTGTAACGAAATGGGCATGAGGAACCGGACTCGGATGAACACCGGCTGCAACCAATCCGGCAATGTGGGCCATATCGACCATAAACAAGGCACCCACATCATTTGCAATGGAACCGAGTGCGGCAAAATCAATGGTCCGCGGATACGCGCTTGCTCCGGCTACGATCATTTTGGGGCGGTGTTTGAAGGCTGCTTTACGCACTTCGTCATAATCAATCAGGAAAGTATCCTCCTGTACGCCATAAGCCACAAAGTTATACAGGATACCGGAAGCATTAACCGGGCTGCCGTGGGTCAAATGGCCGCCATGCGCCAGATTCATACCCAGTACGGTATCGCCAGGATTAAGCGCGGCAAGGTAAACGGCCATATTGGCCTGTGCACCGGAATGCGGCTGCACATTGACATGCTCGGCACCAAACAGCTGCTTGGCACGGTCACGGGCCAGGTTCTCCACGATATCCACATCTTCACAGCCGCCATAATAACGTTTGCCGGGATAACCTTCGGCGTATTTGTTCGTAAGCACGGAGCCCATGGCTTCCATTACGGCTTCACTTACAATATTCTCTGAAGCAATGAGTTCAATGTTTGCACGCTGACGGCTCAGTTCCAAGCCCATCGCTTCCAGTACTGCCGGGTCACTCTTACGTAGTTGTTCCATGTTTCTTATTTCCTCCCTGTTACTCTAATTTATGTGGTGTTAAGACGAAACCAGTTATATACGCTGCTCTCAGTCACAATTCGCGGAGCCGCTTGTCTCCGGCGTGCGGTACACTGCCCGTTCGCCGCCGATCAGCGGCGGTCTGCTCCATGCTGCGTTCACCCGGGCTGCCCCGATATAGCGCAGGCTAGGCCGGAAAGGTACGGCTACGCGGCGGAGGTGCATGCCAATTAGCGTCTCCCCGATATCAATACCGGCGTGGGCCTCTATAGTCTCGGCCAGCACCGGATCTGTCATAGAGCGGTAAGCGGCCGCAGCCATGGAACCTCCGGCTCCCGGAACCGGCACAGCCGAAACCTCCCTAAGCCCCAGTGATTCCAGCAAAGAACGTTCCATCACCAGCGAACGGTTCAGATGCTCGCAGCATTGGTACACGGGATGAAAGCCAAATTCAGCAGCGACCTGCGTAATCCCCTGCAGCAGCAGCTGTGCAACCTCAAGCGCACCTCCGGTGCCGATCCGCACACCCGCCACTTCACTGGTGCTGGCCCCGACGACGAGAATTTTACCCGGACCGAGCTTACCCGCTTCCGCCAGTTCGCGGACTACCGCCGCAGCTGCGGCGTCCAGGGTCAGCTCTGCACTGTCCGCTTGTTGCCCGGCTGCTGAAGGCGCACCGGACGCGTGCTCTCCCCATAGATCCTGCTTCCGGACTTCGTCCATCTTACCGCCCCCTTCAAGCGTTGATAATGCCACAATTCCCACTACAGATACGACATTTAAACAAAAAAGAGCAGTCCGCAGATTTAGCTGCGGATGTGCTCTTTTGCCCAGGCGACCGGCCGTTTATTCCAGGTGCTCCATCGTGGTTTGATCCACACTTGTCGCCAGTTACACCGGAACCGGATAATATTTATTTCATCTTAAGGGATAGACGGCGAAAAATCAACCACCTTCACAACCGCCGTAAGGATTCCAGCTTATCCAGTAAACTGTACAACGCAGTCCGGATCTCAGCAGCCGTCAGCTCATAATCTTCACGGGAGCCGCCGAACGGATCACTGATATCGAAGCTCGGAATCCGTTGCCGGATCTCAATAATCCGTTGCATATCAGCGGCGCTCGGCTCTCCGCCCAGCGAAATGCTGAGTTCGGCATCTGCATACAGGCTATCCAGTTCACGGATATCGGCGTTCACAGACTCTTGCGTATGCACATATTCCTTAAGAGTATAAGTCTTGTTAACTGCGTCAGGGAAATATTGCAGCAAATGCCGCTTATGTCCTCCGGTCAGGGTAAGCACCAGATCAGCCCAAGAGACAGCCTCTCCGGTCAGTTGCGAGGATACTATACGATCTTCAATGCCTTCATCCTGCAGGATTCCGGCAGCATGCCTGGATATGGAAGTACCTGAAATGGCGGAAACTCCGGCAGACCGCACCTCCACATCGATCCCCCGCTCTCCCGCCAGCTTCCGCAGAAGACCTTCAGCCATAGGGCTGCGGCAGGTATTTCCTGTGCAGACGAATAAAATATGCAGCATACTTTCCACCTCCGGTAAAAATATAATTTCGGATAATCCACAACTTCCGAATGAACTGAACAATGAAATGTTCTATTTATTTGTATTTCCGTTATTGTATCAGAAGATGAACAGCAAGCCAAACGCCAGAAGTATAGCTCCGCCCAGTGCTTCACCGTAATCCCCGAGCCCGCGGCTTACTCTCCTGCCCAGCAGCAGTCCGGTAATAGACATCATGCCGCCGCAGACACCGAAGGCCAGCACTGTAATAACTATGCTATTCACAAACATTCCCAGTGAAACCCCGACCGAAAAGGAATCTACACTTACACTGAGCGAGATCAGCAGCATGCCCCATACCGTCCGGTGATCCACCGCCCGGCTCCCGCCGTCACCCTTGCGGAATGAATTCAGAATCATATGTCCGCCCAGCAGTACAAGCAGCCCCCCGGCGGCATAGGTGGTCACCTGACCCAGCAGATGGCCGACATAGCTGCCTGTGAACAAGCCGAGCAGCGGCATAAGCACATGAAAAAAAGCAATGAGCAGACTGAGCTGCAGCACATGCAGCAGACGGATACCCTTCATCCCGATCCCTACACCGAGCGAGAACGCATCCATTCCAAGCGCAACTGCCATAATGGCAACTGTTACGAGCTGGCCCCAGCCCTCATATATTCCGCCTATGCCCATGAATATACCCCCAAAGTCCGTAAGTTCTTGTACAACAACGATATGCGGACAAGATGGTATTCATGACTATGAGGCGGATAGCAGAGCCGGGAAGAGGCTGTTAACCGGCGTCGATCACCGCTTCACCGGCGGCTTTCATCAGCCGGTTCATTATGGCAGCGCCGAGGCCCGTGACCGGGCAGGCCTCGGCCAGAATATAGGTCGCTCCCGCTTCATCGAAGCGCCGCAAGGCGGCATACAGGGAGCGGGCCGCTTCCTCCGGCGAGGCTAACGAGCCGAGAGAAACAACGCAGGCGGCCGGGTCGGCGGGATACAGGGCCCTATGCTCCTCGAAGAGGAGCAGGCCCGTGATCCCGCCCTCCCGCTGCGCCGCCTGCAGCAGGCTTGCGGCGGTCTCCGCCACGCGCTGCGGGGAGGAGCCGCGTACGATGCCAAGCGCGCCGCGCGGGGCATAGTGCGTGTACTTCATGCCCGGCGCGCGCGGCGCCGGGCTGCCGTCTCCGGCGGCTTGCACAGCAGCGCCGCCCGTCCCGCCGCCGCTTACTTGCGGCGGCGTAGCCGGGGACTGGCCGCCGGAATGTCCGGCGGCAGCGTCCGCCAGGTCCGGTGCCGGGGCTGGGGCCACAGCCCCGGCACCCGCCACCGCCGCGAGCTGCTCGGCGGTGATGCCCCCGGGACGGAGCACCGCTACCGTCCCGTCCGGCTGCACCTGCACCACGGTCGACTCCAGGCCGACCCCGGCCGCGCCGCCGTCCAGAACCCCGCCGATATATCCGGCGAGGTCTTCCATCACATGGGCGGCCAGCGTAGGACTCGGCCGCCCGGAGCGGTTGGCGCTGGGCGCGGCAACCGGGCATTCCGCGGCGCGCAGCAGGGCCAGCGCCACCGGATGGTCGGGCATGCGCACGCCGACCGTATCCAGCCCCGCTGTAACCAGCGGCGAGAGGACGCCGGGGCGGACCGGCAGCACCAGCGTCAAGGGGCCGGGCCAGAAGGCATCCATCAGCGCCGAGGCGACCGGAGCCACTTCTATGACCAGGCCCTCCAGCTCTTCCCGCCGGGCTATATGCACGATCAGCGGGTTGTCGGAGGGGCGGCCTTTGGCCGCGAATACCGCTTCAACTGCCGGGGTATTCCGGGCATCCGCCCCCAATCCGTAGACCGTTTCGGTCGGAAAAGCAACGGTGCCCCCGCTCCGCAGCATAGCTGCCGCAGCAGCGATTGCCTCCCTGTCACTCTCTGCTGATGGAACAGAAAGCATGTTCTGCCCCGCAGCAGGTCCGGGTCCGGTAATCCCGGACGTCAAACTCCAATAAAGAGTTGCATCTATATTGCCGCTCCGGCGCTGAACCGCAAACGAAGAATCCTTAGGCTCTGTCATTTCATCACAAGCTTTCCTCTGTAATCACTTCACACTTCAATACTGCATCGTCCGGAAAAAGCCAAAAACGGCTCCACCAGGTGGAGCCGCAGCCACTTCCGCTCAAGTTCTGCATTTATCGTACCATATCCGGCAGGAAAACTGTAGATTTCGTAAACCGCCATTCCGCAAATTCCCGGAAGCTTAGGCGAACAATCCGCAGATCCAGCTCCACAAATTCTGCAGCAGCTCCCATACGAAGAACTTCACCTTCGGCGCTTCTGCATCAGCGTCCGCACCACCGTCCCCGCCGGCCGAAGCGGCGACACCGGAAGCAGTCTTATCAACCCCGCCATCCGCAGTTTTCACCTTGGCACCGTCTCCGGAAGCCTTAGCGGAGATTGCCGAAGCCTTCTTGGCTGCAGCGGGTTCCGCAGCTGCCGCATCACCGGAGCCGGCATCAATGAAGCAGAGCGGCGGAAACAGCACACACCACCAGTTCTGACCTTTGCCAGCGCCAAGCGTGACCCGCAGCGCTTCATATTCCCCGGCAGGATAGACCCGGCCGCCATACATTTTCGTCGGAAAAGGTACGGTGCCCAGTTCGACTTTATAGCTATAATCACTCCCCCGCCGCGCAAGCTCGCCGCCCACCAGGTCATTCAGCTCCGGAAGATGACTCTGAATCAGCGCCCGCGCCTGCTCCAGACTCTGGGGATCCTCCAGTCCGGCCACCCACTGGTTAATCTGTTCCACCACCTGGTCGCGGATCTGGCGTTTGACCAGCTGATCTCCCGCACCATCCGAATTCGCCAGAATACGCAGACGGATCGACTCCTGCGGAATAGATACCTCCGCTACGGCAGCATCGCTTTTTTGCCCTTCCCAGGCCATCATCAATATCATAAAAAAACAAATTAAAATGGCAGTATACTTGAATGTAATCCGCAGAGAATCCCTTTTATCCAGCTGATCGTTATTCATCTTGCGCAGCCCCTCTCCCTCTGAAACTCTTATGTTCCCAGTATGTCCGGGAATGAGAGACTGCAAACCTAGTAATCTATGATTTTGAGAATAAAGTAGTCTCATCCTTCAGCTTGGGCAGCGGAAGCGGCAGATCATCCTCCACATCCTGCCCGTAGAGCCGCACACTCATGGCAATCCCCATACAGGCCATGTTAATCAGAATCGAGGTCCCCCCATAGCTGATAAACGGAAGCGTAATCCCCGTCAACGGCATCAGCCCGGTCATTGCCCCGATATTCTCCAGAATCTGATACAGCAGCATAGCTACGATCCCGACAATCAGGAGCGGGCCGCCGCGGTCCCTGCATTCCAGGGCAATCACAATTAATCTGTGGATCAGGATAAAAAAGAGCATCAGCAGCGCCGCTGCACCCAGAAAGCCGAATTCTTCGCCGATCTGCACAAAAATCGATTCAGAATACAGATAAGGCACCCGGTCACTTTGCACCGTGCCGCCCTGCAGATAACCTTCGCCGCTGAGTCCGCCCGAGGCAATCGCCGTCTTGGCATTCTTGGTCTGATAGCTCGCATCGCTGCTTGCCAGATCCGGTACCAGCCAGGGGTCAAAGCGCCTGACGAAGTGATCCCGGCCCAGCGTCTGCTCTATGAAGCTTACCGTCTGCTCATGATAGTGGACATAGCACAGAATGAAGCCCAGCACCGATCCCGCCAGAATAACCATCCCGATCAGCGCATGTGAGAAATTAATATTTCCGATCCACAAAAGCCCAAGCAGAATCACGATATAGCTGAGCGCATTGCCCAGATCATTCTGGATGATGACCAGCGCGAACGGCGCCAGGGCGATTAGGCTAAGCGGCACCACGTCACGCCAGAAGCGCAGCGGATTTCTTTGTTTGCGGACAAGTACAGTGGTCAGAAAAAGAATCAGGATCAGCTTAAACAGTTCCGCCGGCTGGAGGCTTAATTCACCGATGCCGATCCAGCCCTGGGCGCCATTTTTCACCTTGCCGAAAAAGCTGACCAGCAGCAGAATACCGATCCCAAGGATGTAAATATAGAGTCCATACCGGACCAGAAGGCGGTAATCAAACAGGGTAAGCAGAAAAAAAGCAACAAAACCCAGCACATAATACTGAATCATCCGTATGTGTGTGCCATCCAGGTCAACTCTCCCGTGAGTCACGCTGTATATCGAGAAAATACTGACACACATCAGCAAGAGCAAAATCAATACGATGGAGCCGTCAATCCGTCTGATTCTCTGTAACATCGGAATACTCCTTAACCTACGCGGATTATGGACCGGCCTCCTGCAGTATACCCAGGGAACCGAATCCACTAATTTCCATTGTAAGACAAGTGGGGGCGTAAATACAATTTATGTGATCGTTGCCAGCCGGGAATAGCACCAGCCTTAAACTAATGAGGTGACAACCATTCTGCTAAATCGCTTGCCAAGGGCTTGGAGTGATCCAATTTCCGCAATTACAGGATATGCGGTAGCTTAATTGCACTTTGTACAACTAAAACATCTGACTTTCAACCAATTATCCGTTTAGTTGTATTTTGTACACCTAATTCCTTTATATAGCTGGGTTCTCAGCAATTCGGGCAGATTTAGTTGTACAGATTACAGTTATACGGTGCGACCATACCCTTTTCACTGTTTTTAATTGTACATTATACAACTATCACTGAATTTCCCCTTGGACCTGAACATGTCCATCGCTGCATGGTTGAGAATCAACTCACTTCTTTGGTTCTGATGCTGTCTAGCGTAGAACGAAACAAAATACCGGAACCCTTCCATTTCGAAGAGCTCCGGCATGCGGATTACCTCTGATTGAATCAGAGATATTATAGTATACAGTTAACCTTGCTTGACCGGAGAAGAATAGATTGTAGGACTCGGCAAATCTTCCTCTACCTCTTGACCATGCAGGCGTACGCTCATTACCAGACCGATACTGGCCATGTTGATCAGGAGTGAGGTCCCCCCGAAGCTGATGAACGGCAGCGTAATCCCGGTCAGCGGCATCAGGCCGATGAAGGCACCGATATTCTCAAAAATCTGATACAGCATCATCGCGACAATGCCGACAATCAGGAACGGCCCTCCCCTGTCCTTGCACTCCAATGCAATCAGAATCATCCGGTGAATCAGGATAAAGTAGAGCAGCAGCACCAGCGCCGATCCGACAAAACCAAACTCCTCGGCAATCTGCACAAAAATCGAATCAGAATACGTATACGGCACGCGATCTGTCTGTACCGAGCTGCCCTCCATATAGCCTTCGCCGCTCATACCGCCGGAGGCTATGGCCATTTTGGCGTTTTTGGTATGATAGCTTGCCTTGGCCGTCGCTTCTTCTGGCACCAGCCATGGATCAAAGCGCTCTACCCAGTGGGAACGGCCGATATCTGTCAGGAAATCCTTAATTTCATCGTGGTAATGAATGTAGCTCATGATTCCGGCAGCGGCGCTTCCGCCAATAATTAACAGCCCGATCAGCGCATGCGTGAACTTGATATTGCCGATCCAGAGGAGGCCTACCAGAATTACGATATAGGAGAGCGCATTCCCGAGGTCATTTTGGCTAAGCACGATCAAAAACGGCAGCAGGCTCATTAGGCCGAGCGGCACGACATCGCGCCAGAACAGCAGCTTATTCTTATTCTTGCGGACCAGCACCGCAGCCAGGAACAGGATCAGAATCAGCTTGAACAGCTCGGCAGGCTGGAGACTGAAGCTTCCGAATTTAAGCCAGCCCTGCGCGCCGTTCTGTTCTGTACCGATAAAGCTGACCAGCACCAGAACCCCAATCCCTGTAACGTAAACATATAGCGCATATTTAACAAGCAGACGATAATCCACGAAGGTCAGCCCAATGAAGGCGATAAAGCCCAGGATATAAAATTTGATCATTTTGATATGCGATCCGTCCAGCTTGTCGCGCCCGTGGGTAACGCTGTATATGGAGAAAATGCTGACTACCATCAGCAGCACAAGAATGACCAGGATGACGCCGTCTATCTTCTTAATCTTCTGAAGCATATTCTGTCTCCTTACTCAGTACTGGTTCCTCTTGTCACCTGGCCGCAGCCGTATACAGAGGTCCCGTCATTTCTATTGTAAAGGAAGGGGCAGCATAAATACAATTTCACCGTTTGGCGGTTTCTGCCTACTGGCAGCCGCATCCAGGACGGGGACGCTAGCGGGCGATCCCCAGCACATGCCGGGGAATTCCGGCGAGATCCTCGATCGTGATGATCTCGTTCCAGTGGCCGGCCGCCCCCAGCAGCTCAGCTACCTGCCCGGCCTGTCCCTGGCCGAGCTCGAAGCCGACCAGGCGCGGCGGAGCCGGGAGCAGCGGCAGCTGCTCCATCATGCGGCGGTAGGGATCAAGCCCGTCCCCGCCGCCGTCCAGAGCCGTGCGCGGCTCATGGTCGCGCACCTCGCGCTGCAGCCCGGCGATGTCGCCGCCGGGAATGTACGGCGGGTTGGAGACGAGAATATCCGTCTCCATCCCCGCGAACGGCTCGAGCAGATCGCCGAGCCGCAGGTCAACGGACGTGCCGAGCCGCTGCGCATTGCGCCCGGCCACGGCCAGCGCGCCGGGCGAGATGTCGCCAGCGCAGACCCGCCACGCCGGCGCTTCCGCCGCCAGCGTGACGGAGATGGCTCCGCTGCCGGCGCCGATGTCGACGGCGGTCAGCGGACGCACGGCGCGCGGGCGCGCCGCCTCACTGCCCGCGGCTCTCTCCCCCGCGGGCCCATCGGCTTCTTGCGCGGCTTCGCCCCGCGCAGGCCCCGGCGCCTTACCGCCCGCGGCTCTTCCCCCCGCGGGCCCATCGGCTTCTTGCGCGGCTTCGCTCCGCACCGCAACCGTCCCGTCCGGCCACAGCTCCGCGCCGTAGCGCAGAATCGCCTCGACGAGCAGCTCCGTTTCCGGACGCGGAATCAGCACATCGGGCGTAACCTCGAAGGCTCGGCCGTAGAATTCCTGCTCGCCTATGATGTACTGCACCGGTTCACCCGCCGCCCGGCGGGTGACCAGTGTTTCCCATTGCGCCTTGAGCGCTGGCGGGAATGGATCAGCCAGCGCCATATAATATGCCGCTCCGGACAAGCCCAGCACATGCTCCAGCAGCAGCTGGCTGCTGCGCTGCGGCTCATTGCATCCGTGCCCGGCCAAAAAAGAAGAAGCCTCCGCAAAGGCTTCCCGGATGCTTTGCAATTCCGACATGACGTAAGAGTCGTGTTTCAAAGCATTATTCTCCTTTTTCCATCAATTCCGCTTGTTCCGCAATAGACAGTGCCGAGATGATCTCGGTGATATCTCCGTTCATGACCTGCTCCAGACGGTGCAGGGTAAGGCCGATCCGGTGATCCGTTACACGGCTCTGCGGGAAGTTGTAGGTACGGATACGCTCACTGCGGTCCCCGGTTCCTACTTTGCTCTTCCGTTCTCCGGAGTACTTGGCTTCTTCTTCCTGACGCTTCAGATCCGAGATACGGGCACGCAGCACCTGCAGCGCCTTCTCCTTATTGGAGTTCTGGGACTTGCCGTCCTGACAGGTAGCTACGATACCGGTAGGTACATGGGTTACACGCACCGCAGACTTGGTCGTATTAACGGATTGTCCGCCCGCGCCGCTGGAACAGAAGGTGTCGACACGGATGTCCTTATCATGAATTTCAATTTCGAATTCTTCCGCTTCCGGCATAACCGCAACGGTAGAAGTTGAAGTATGAATTCGTCCGCCGGATTCGGTTGTAGGAATACGCTGCACACGATGCGCACCGCTTTCGAACTTCATTTTGCTGTAAGCGCCGCGGCCGTTGATCAGGAAGATAACTTCCTTGAATCCGCCGAGATCGTTCGTGTTCACATCCATCAGCTCTACGCGCCAGCCCTGGGTATCGGCATAACGGGTATACATCCGGTACAGGTCAGAGGCAAACAATGCTGCTTCGTCCCCGCCGGCTGCGCCGCGGATTTCCACGATTACATTTTTATCATCATTAGGGTCTTTGGGGAGCAGGAGCAGACGGATCTTCTCCTCCAGAACCACCTGTCGCGAGGACAGGTCGTCGATCTCCATCTTGACCATTTCCTTCATTTCATCATCAAGCTTCTCAGCCTGCATCATCTTGGCGGCTTCGAGCTCTTCCATTACATTTTTATATTCGCTATACGCCTCAAAGGCGGGCTGCAAGTCGGATTGTTCTTTGGAATAGTCCCTCAGTTTCTTACTGTCGTTTGCAACATCCGGGTCACAAAGCAGTTCACTGAGTTTCTCATAGCGGTCCGCCAGGGATTGCAATCGGTCCAACAAGGGAATTCACCTCTCCTGATTCAAATTCTTCGGTTATACATACTTAACATTGTCGATACAACATAAATAGATATACGACTTTATATTATACCACCACTCCAGCCAATTGGCTACAGTACAAAGCGCGGAATCAGGAAATCTTTTGAATCCTGAGCTGCGCCACCTTATGATGTAAAAGCTGCAGCCAAGTTATGCATCAGGCGCTTGTCCTGATTACAAAATAACCCGGTACTGAATAAATATCTGATGCCGCTCCCGGCCTCATTCCCATGGATATTAATAGTTGGAAAAACGTATCTTAATTTCGGTGTTTTGCAGCGTTAAAGGGAATTAATTGGATAAACGTCATTAAATTTCAGGCGTTTCCTCGAAAGTGATCTATTTGCTGAATATTAAGTGCCGTTTTTCCATCTACTGCCTGGCAAGGATCACTCTGTTCATAAGCAAGTGGAGATTATCCAACTGCTTTTCCGCCGCAGGCGGCAGGCGGTAGCGACAGACCAGACGGTAGACCAGACCGCAGACGCTCGCCGTCTGCCACTGTCCCAGCCGAACCCTTGTTCATCGTACCCCCGGCTTCTGAAGCCGCCTTTTCGGGTTTTCCACAAATAGGAGCTGACCCTTATCCTTATCCTTATTCAAAAAGAAACCATTCAGCAAGTAATAAACTCTACTCTGAATGGCCTCTCTGCCCTACACTATAAATGGTCTATACGTTAAATGGTCTATACGTTGAAGCGGAAATGCATAACGTCGCCGTCCTGCACCAGATATTCCTTGCCTTCCAGACGCAGCTGGCCGCGCTCTTTGGCACCGTTCATCGAGCCTGCTGCTACCAGATCCGTATAAGCTACTACTTCAGCGCGGATGAATCCGCGTTCGAAGTCCGTATGAATAACTCCGGCCGCTCCAGGTGCTTTGGTGCCTTTGCGGATAGTCCACGCACGGACTTCCTGCACGCCCGCTGTGAAATAGGTGTAGAGTCCGAGCAGTCTGTATGCCGCTTTGATCAGGCGGTTAAGCCCGGATTCCTGCAGACCCAGCTCTTCCAGGAACATCGCCTTGTCTTCGCCTTCCAGCTCGGCAATCTCAGCCTCCACCTTGGCACTGATCGGCACTACTTCAGCATTCTCAGCCGCTGCGAATTCGCGTACCTGCTTAACATACGGGTTCTCTTCAGCAGTCGCCACTTCATCCTCGCCCACGTTCGCCGCATACAGCACCGGCTTCAGGGTCAGCAGGTGAAGATCCCGCACGATCAGACGCTCGTCATCGGATAATTCCAGGCTGCGCGCAGGCTGATCCAGATAAAGAGCTTCCTTAACGCGCTCCAGTACTTCTACTTCCTGAGCGAATTTCTTGTCGCCGCCCTTGATGTTTTTGCGGGAACGCTCGATCTTCTTCTCGACGCTTTCGAGGTCAGCCAGAATCAGCTCCAGGTTGATCGTCTGGATGTCGCTGATCGGATTTACCTTGCCGTCAACATGGGTTACGTTCTCATCGACGAAGCAGCGGACCACATGAACAATAGCATCCACTTCCCGGATATGAGCCAGGAACTTGTTGCCCAGACCTTCGCCCTTGCTCGCACCGCGCACGAGTCCGGCAATATCTACGAATTCAAAAGCGGTCGGAACCGTCTTGTGCGGCTGCACCAGCTCGACCAGCTTATTCAGACGTTCGTCCGGTACTTCCACGACACCCACGTTAGGGTCAATGGTGCAGAAAGGATAGTTGGCGGATTCCGCCCCCGCTTGTGTTATAGCATTAAATAATGTCGATTTCCCAACATTGGGAAGTCCAACGATTCCAGCTTTCAAAGCCATTTATATGACAACTCCTATTTTCGGTTGAATTGATCACCGCATGAATTACCGTACTGATCTAAACCATTATATATTAGAACAAAACCTCCAGCAACAGCGGATGTCAAGGGAACGCCACCCCATAATGCGGAGCTTTAGCCTCGATGATTAATCAAATACTTTTGGGGGACCCAAAAACATGTAAATAATGTAAAAAACTCACAACACAATTCACCGCTATTTCCCGGCCCTGCACCTACAAAGTCTTCGACATCGTAATATCCGTAACCAGGAAGCCCATTTTTTTGTACAGCTCAAAAGCACGGTCATTCTGGCCAAAGACATGCAGTCCGATCCGGGTCACATTCATCTTCCGGGCTTCTTCATCTAATGCAGCCAGTGCCTGCTTGCCGTACCCCTTACTCTGGAAAGGTTCGAAAATATAAAAGTCATAGATGAACGCCTCCCGGATTCCCCGGTTCTCGTTCACATTAAACCAGATGTACCCGGCCTCAGCTTCACTCTCAGCCTCTACTATAGAATAGAGATAAGCTCCCTCTGTGTAGAGTCCTTTGGGCAGGAAACGTGTCATTTCTTCCTGGGACAATTTCATGGCGGTCTCAGCATCCCAGGCTCCGGCCTTTATTTTGTCCTCTGCGTAATCACGGGTGGATTGTCTTAAGAAAAATTGAAAAGTCGATTCGTCCATTTGGACCAGTTTAATCATTGTTTTTTAGCCCTTCCTTTAATTCCATATTCATCGGCTTGCTTCTAGCGCCGGATAAGACGCGGGGTACCGCGCAGGGAAGCAAGATCCGGCGCACCGATGCCGAACATGACCGTGCGCAGCTCCAGTTCAACCTGTGCCAGCGCCTGGTCCAGTGCCTCCTCGGAGCTGACGGCCGGACCCAGCAGATTCCGCCCGAAGCCGGCCAGATCGGCCCCAAGCGCCAGCGCCTTGGCGGCATCCACACCATGCTTCAGCCCGCCGCTGCCGATCAGCGCGCCGCGGGGCGAGATGGCCCGCACCTCTCCGATGCATTCCGCCGTGGGAATCCCCCAGTCCGCGAAGGCCTCCGCAGCCGCGCGCCGTACCGGGTCCGTACTGCGGAACTTCTCCACCTGGCTCCAGGATGTGCCGCCCGCACCTGCAACGTCGATAAAGGCAGCACCAGCATTATACAGCAGGGCTGCGGTTTCTCCGTCAATGCCCCAGCCTACCTCTTTGACACCTACCGGTATCTCAAGGTTACGGCATAACGCCTCTATCCGCTTCAGCAGGGAAGCGAACCCGGTGTCTCCCTCCGGCTGGAATACCTCCTGCAGCCCGTTCAGATGCAGAACCAGCCAGTCTGCCCCGGCAATCTCTACCGCGCGGCGGCACTCTTCTACACCGAAGCCGTAGGAGAGCTGTACCGCCCCGACATTGGCTATAACCGGAATCGTGGGAGCCTTATCGCGCACATGAAAAGAAGCCGCCAGCTCTGCGCGCTCTACAGCGGCGCGGACAGAACCCACGCCGAGGGCCCAGCCCCGGCGCTCGGCCGCTTCGGCGAGCCGGGCGTTAATGTGCCCGGTCGCCTCGCTCCCCCCGGTCATGGAGCTGATCAGCAACGGTGTCCGCAGCCCCCGGCCGAGAAATTCCGTACCGAGCCCGATCTCCTCAAAGTCCAGCTCCGGCAGTGCGTTATGGCGGAACCTGTACTGCTCGAAGCCGGTTGTAATTCCGCTGCCGGCAACGTCTTCATTCAGGCAGAGCCGCACATGCTCAATCTTGCGCTCCCCGGTTCTGGAGTCAGGCAGCAGAGATTTATGTCCCTCAGTGCCTGCTGCCCGCGATGCTGACCCGTACTCTGTGCCCGGCTGCTGCTCCGGACTTCGCGGCACACCGTCCTGCGGCATATGATTCATGCTGTCTTCCTCCGTTCTACCCTGTATTCATATATGTCCGGTAGCGTGAGACGCTACTTATAGGCTTCTTAAGCACAAGTACATTTCATTATAGCACAACACCGCCCGGCAGTTGACACGGGCGGATTTCTTCTGTCTTTTATTGACTCCCGGCAATATACTCCCCCACCAGCCTTCCGGACAAGGATACAACTGGCGTCCCTCCTCCGGGATGTGTAGTTCCGCCGACGTACCAGAGCCCCTTAACGTCCCTGGAGCGGTTCCCCGGGCGGGAGAAGGTCTGCCGCGCTGAATTGGAGGATATCCCATAAATGGCCCCCCGGTGGGCGAGAGTATCGTCAGCGATATCCCGGGGGGTATAACGCTGCAGGACATCCGCTTGGGATAACCCTGTAATTCCATGGCCCTCCAGCACGGACAGCACATGTTCCCCGTAAGCAGCGGTTTCTTCGTTCCAGTCACAGGCAGGGCTCAGATACGGCGCATTGGCCAGTATAAAAAGATTGCTGCCGCCCGGCGGCGCCAGCTCAGGCTCGGAATAACCCGAGTGGCATACATAGACCGCAGGCTGCTGCGGAGGACGTTTATGCTCAAAGATATCCTTGAATTCCTGTTCATAATTCTCAGGGAAAAAAACCGTATGATGCAGCAGGGTATCATATCTGCGCGGCACTCCCGCCAGTGTTACCAGCCCGGACAAGGACGGCTCGTAGGCTTCAATCTTGCGGTCTGTCATGCCCGGACGGTTCTCTTCGGGCAGCAGCATACGGTTGATGCTCAGCACATCACCGCCGGCTATAACAGTCTTGGCCGGATAGAACCCTTGAGCCGTATCCACCCCTTCCACAGCGCCGGAAACTACCGAAATCCCCGTAACCTCGGTGCCTGTAACCAGCTGTACGCCCAGCTCCCGGGCAAGTGTAGTTAAGCCTTTGATCAGCTCATAGGTCCCGCCCCTGACACCGTAGACCCCTTCCCTGATCTCCAGATATCCAAGCATCGCAAATATCGAAGGCGCACGATACGGCGAGGAACCGACATATGTGGCATAACGTCCCAGCATAGCCAGGGTGTTCGGATGACTGAAATAACGGAGCAGCAGGGCATGAAGATTAAGAAAAGGCCTGACGCGCAGCAGGTCCCGTACAAGAGACGGCGATAATTTGTCCCGCCAGGACAGCAGCAGCCTGTTCAGGAACTGCTGCCCGCTGAGCTCGTATAGACGCGAGGCCTCGGCCAGAAAGTCTGGATAGCGCACAGCATCTTCAGGACTATAAGACGCAATTTCCTCCTGCATAGCCCCGATATTGCGGGAGAAATCAACAATTGAGCCGTCAGTAAATACATTGCGGGTTCGCGGCTCCAGTTCATACAGCCGGACATACTCCTCCATGCGGGTCCCGGCAAGCTCATACAACGAACGGAAGACATGCGGCATCGTAATGGTGCTCGGGCCACGGTCGAACATGTATCCTCCCGCTTCGACACGCTGCAGCTTGCCGCCCGGCTGCTGCTGCCGTTCCAGGACGGTTACTTCCCAGCCTTTGACGGCCAGTGTTACCGCACAGGACAGCCCTCCGAATCCGGCACCTATAATCACAGCCTTCGGTTTCATAAATAACGCCTACCTTTCCATTCGTAGCCCCCGCGGGACCGGCTTCCGCGCCAGGATGCCACGGCAATTAAGGACAAGCAGAGTATACCGGCCGGCAAAAGCAAACAGAACCAGACCGGCTGCCTGCCGGCCGCATCACTGGTCCGCTTGATGGCGATACCAGTCAGCACTGCAACAGCCGGCATAACTGCTGATGAAGGCTGTCCGGTCATGCAATAGTATAAGACTGCTGCAACCGGCAGCATATAGAGTGATAAATACATTGTAAGCACAGCCAGCAGAAGCACGGGGCTGCGGCCGGTACCGGCATAGATATTCTTGCGGTAGCCGTTCCACACTTCCCTGGCATTATGATACATCCGCATTGAAGCATGACCGGTGATATCTGCGAGGATCACCGGTTCTCCTGCCCGCTTCACCGCACGGGCCAGCGCCATATCATCGACCAGTTCACCACGGATCGATTCATGCCCGCCGCAGCGGGTATAAGTATCCCGGTGGATCAGGATGAAGCCCCCATGTGCCGCAACAAAACGCGGGTCTCTTGAACCGCGGACGAGCGGAACCGGCAGGTGGCAGATGATCGTGAAGACCATCAGGGGAACTACCAGCCGCTCCAGCCATGTGCCGGTAACCTGGCGGGGAAATCCTGTGACCATGCCGCCGCCTTGAGCTTCGGCCGCAGTGAAGGCCGCCTCCAGAGCCAGCGGCTGCAACCGGACATCCGCATCCAAAAACAGCAGCCAGTCACCCTCTGCAGCCTCCGCCAGTTGGGCACAGGCATGGGATTTGCCCAGCCAGCCTTCCGGCAGCTCCCGTCCCCGCAGAACGGCTGCCCTGTCTCCAAGGATTGCAGCGGCAATCGCTCCTGTGCCGTCTGCCGAGGAATCATCCAGCACTCTTACTTCCACTTTCCTTCCACTGGAGCTGCAAGCCAGCACAGAGGTTAGGCAGTCCGCAATATTATCCGCTTCATTCCGTGCGGGGATCAGCACGGACAGGCGCCGTACTGCTGATGCTGCCGATACCGGATGTACTTCTGAAGCCTCTCGGCTAATCCCCGCGCCCAGCTTGGGAAGCTGCGCTGCATTCCACACCGCAAACAGCAGCTGGAGCAGCAGCACAACCGATATGATCTGTAAGACCGTGATCATCGGCTCCCCCTGCCCGGCCTCAGCATGTCAAGCCATTCATTGGTGGATCTTCCCCTCTTCAGAAGCGGCCTGAATTCTTCCGGCATGTAACCTTTATGATTAAGAATCCGATTGCGGTGTGCCTCCAGTTGTTCACCAAGCGCAGCCTCCAGGCTGCGGGCAATGTCTGAGCGGTCCATGTCGGCCCAAGGCAGCAGCTGCGGGGTTCCGGCGAGCAGTGTCGCTTCCGGTTTGGTATGGCGGAACAGGCCATGATATAGCGTTACCGGCACTACCGTAGTCAGCGGACTGAGACGCAGCACCAGTGCCGCCCCCTCTTTCAGGCTCAATGGACGATGCTCCAGCGGCAGGATCTCACCTTCCGGATACATCCAGACACTCTCTCCCGCCTGCAGCAGTCCCGCTGTATAACGCAATGAAGCCCGCAAGTCTCCCGTACTGGCGGAGTTAATGGAGTAGGCGCCAAGCTTCCGGAAGAAGGCATATTTGCGCAGCTGCTCCTCTTCCATCATGAAGTAGTGCCTGCTTCCCGCCAATTTCCCTGCCGCGTGATAGGCGAGCAGGCCATCCCACCAGGAACTGTGATTCATGAGATAGAGAATACCTCTGCCTTCGGCCGCTGCAGGCTGCAAATCCCCGCATATTCCGATGGAATGGAAATGCCTGCGCAGCAGATAAAATGAATTATAGCGGTAGAACAAGCGGTCAAAGCTTCCCGACTTGACGGCTTCCAGCATAACGCAAGCTCCCTTCCGCCAGAGCAGTGCCTAATCCGGCAATCACTGCACAAGCCGGCAGACCCTCTGTAAGACTGATAAGACCGAACAGAATCAGAATCGCCTGGTACAGACGGGTACCGCGGCGGGCCGCCAGGCAGGTAACCGGCACAGCCGGCAGCAGCATGGACAAGGCAGCGCCGGCAATCAGCCAGCCCCCGAAATTGCTCCAGGGCACCTGATAGAAGCCGCCGCCGCCCTCCCAGTGCCAGAAGTTTCTGGCATGGGCAACAGGATCAAGCACCAGATCCAGAAGCACCGTCCAGAAGCCAACCTGAACAGCCCGCAGCAGCCGCAAGAGCAAGCCGCGCTGCCCGAAATCATAGCTGATAAGTACGGCATTGCAGACGACAGCGATCCAGGCGAAGCCCAGCGTAACAGGCACGCCAAACAACAAAGGTCCGAGCACCGTAGAGTAGTGATACTCACCGAACAACCGGCCTGAATGAACGCCGACCCATTCGACTGCCATTCCTCCCATCCAGATCAGGCCTGCAGCACGCCACATGGAAAGTTTACGGCGGCGTTCAACAGATATGACTGACCAGTCAGACATGAAGGGCCAAGCCTGCCCGGAGGATAATAAATGCGCGGCATATGCACCATAAAAGACTAGAAACAAACCATTGGAAAAGCTCAGACTTTCCGGAATCCCAAACCAGATCAGCAGCAGAGCGCCGACTCCATACCAGATCCAAAATAGGGCTCTGATCATGATTACACCACCACGGTTGTGATACCGGTATAGCGCACCACCGTACGCCGGAACAGCTTGAGCTTGGCTTCATCGCTGACATAAGACCGCTTGTGGAATACGTCATAGCCGTCTGCCTCTACGGCATCAAGAATGGCGGCATAGAAGGCGGCAGCGAGTTCAATTGACATGCCGCTCTCCCAGGGATACGTATGCACATTCTCCAGGCCCTTTTCAAACCAGTGCAGCGCCTCCGCCCTAAGCTCCTGAAGCACAGCGATAAACGGCTCATTAACCTCTCCGGCTTCCAGCTCCTGCTGGCTGTAACCCTGTCGCTCCATAACCTCAAGCGGTACATATCTCCGCCCTCTCCGCAGGTCCTCGCCTACATCACGGATAATATTCACCAGCTGCATGCCTATACCCAGCGATATCCCTGCGGCCCGTGCCGCTTCATTCTGATCATCCCGCAGAACGGGGAGCAGCATTTCCCCTACGGTCCCCGCTACAAGATAGCAATAGCTCTTCAGCTGCTCCATCGTTTCGTACCGGGTGAAGGAGAGATCTCTGATCTGGCCTTCCATCTGCAGGTGGAAAGGCTCACGCTGAAGCTGCGGGAAGCTGCTGAACAGCCAGCGCAGCGCCGGCCAGATGAAATGTCCGTCCGCCTCCTCCAGATCCCTGAAATGCGCCTTCAGTTCATGAATGCTGTACGGCGAGCTGTCAGGCTCATCCACACTGTCATCAATAATCCGGCAGAAGGCATAAATAACATGCACTGCCTCACGCCTGGGACTTGGCAGAAAATTAAAAGCCTTATAAAAGGAAGTAGACCCTTTCTTCATCAGTTCTTCACATTGCTGCAATATCCTTTCATTCATGACCGCTCATCTCCTTTATCAGTTCTTGAACTGCCAGCCTGGCTCCCTGCATCACAATCGGCACACCGCCGCCGGGATGGACAGATGCTCCTGCGGCATACAGGCCTTGAAGCGAATACGGCTTCGGTTGAGGCCGGAATACACCGGATTGGCTCAACATCGGGGCTATTCCGAAGCTCCCGCCCCCGTACATCCCTTCCTTACGGGCATCCCCCGGCGTTCTAAGCCTGCGCCAAACTATACTGGCTGTAAGCCCCGGGAATCCGCGCTTCTCGGCATCCATTAGCACCTTGACGGCCAGTGCTTCGGCGATATCATCCCAATCCATATCCGGTGCTGCCGGAACAGGGACAAGGAAATACAGTATACTTTCTCCGGGAGGAGCGGCACTGTCGTCCAGCACTACCGGGTTGAACACGTAATATGAAGAATCAGCAGGGATCTGCCCGCGGTCAAACACCTCATGGAGACTGCTATCCAGACTATCCGGCATGAAGAACTGGTGAACCTGAGACTGCGGCCAGCGCTTGGATACAGCTGCATAGATGAGCAGGCAGCCTGAGGAAGGTGTGAAGCTCCCGCGCCGGATCGGCTTATCAGTAGCGCTGCTTGTCTTATTTGTAGTTCCGGCCAGATTCTTGTCCCGCTTGAACACCCCGGATGGAAGCAGCTTCTCAATATGCGGGAAATCACCGTTGTACAGCACGGCATCATAGGTTATCTGCCGGCCTTGAACAACAACCCCGCGGCATCTTCCCCCTTCTACCATCAGGGAATCAACTTCTGTACTGGTATGAATCTGTACTCCGCGGCCCTCCAGCTCCCGGGCAATGATCTGCGGCAGGGTGCCGTATCCCCCCTTCAGCATCCAGATGCCGAAGGCATGCTCCGCGTAGGGAAGCATCGTATAGATTCCCGGTGTGCGGAAGGGGGCTCCGCCGATATACAGGCTCTGCAGGGAGAAGGCATCCCTTAGCTCCTCATTCCTGAAATATTGCCCGACTGCAGAGCGCAGACTTCGGTACGCCCGCAGACGGACCATCAGCGACACATTGGCCGGGCTGAAAAATTCGCGCCCGTTCTTATAGCCTCTCTCCAGAAACGAAGCCCTGCCCTTTGGATACAAGTGTGACATATCTTCCATAAACCGCAGGAAGCCCTTACCTTCTCCGGGATACAGCCGGTCAATCTCCTCTGCCTGCTCTGCGGCCCCCGCGAATTTGGTCAGCACGCGCCCGCTCCTGAAGTGAACCCGGTAAAGCGGATCACAGTGCAGCAGCTCCAGACTTCCGCGCGGCAGCCCGCCTTCCTCCAGAATATCCAGAAGCATCTCCGGCAGCAGCACAATGGTAGGCCCGCGGTCTATCCGGTAGCCGCCTTGTTCTTCAAAGGCAACGCGCCCGCCCACCTGCTCTGCGCGCTCGTACATTACAACCTCATGCCCCTGCCGGGTAAGCAGCAGCGCTGCGGTCAGCCCGCCGATTCCGCTGCCCACAACGGCTACGCGGCTCATAGCGGAACCCCCGCGCCCGCGCCGGGAGCGCCGGCCGGCACGGTGAAGCTGCCCCGCAGGGCCTGGTCATGCTCCCGCAGCAGCCGCGCACTGATCTTCGCCGACTCGAAGATCGTCGGCAAACCGCTGCCCGGATGGGTTCCGCCTCCGACCAGCCAGATGCCGCGCACCTCCTCGAAGGTGTTATGCGGCCGCAAATGCATCATCTGCCCCAGATTATGGGCCAGATTAAAGGTTGCGCCGTTATATACATTCAGCTTGTTCTGCCAGTCCAGCGGAGAGAAGAATAAGCTCTCTTCCACCCGCCCGGTTATTCCCGCAAGCTGGGGAATCTGCTCCAGGCGCTCCATCATCCGCGCTTCAACTTCCGCACTCGTCTGCTGCCAGTTGACCTCTGCACTCAGATTAGGCACCGGCATCAGCACATAGAGCGAAGACTTGCCCGGCGGCGCCAGCGTCTTATCGATAACCGACGGATTATGGACGTATATGGAAGGATCTTCGGATAATACCCCAAGCTTAGTAATTTCTTCGACATTACGCCGGTAATCGGCGGAGAAATGAACCGAATGATGGCCCAGCTCCACCTCCCCATCGATACCCAGATACAGCATGGCTGTTGAACAGGAGTATCTTTTCCGGGCAACCTTGCGGGGGGTGTATTTCTTCAGAATGCCGGGCTCGAACAGCTGCGTCATCGCAGAGCCGAAGTCGGCCCCGATCACAACGTAATCCGCTTCCACCCGCTCCCCGTTCTCCAGCAGCAATCCTGCCGCATCCCCGTTCTTGACCACTATGCGCTTCACTCCGCTGGAGGTGTGCACATGCCCGCCATGCTCCTGAATCACCTCAGACATCGCCTGAAGGACACGGTTAATTCCGCCTATCGGATGGTACAAGCCGTAACGGTGCTCCATATAGGACAGGATCGTGAACGTACCGGGACATTCCCAGGGCGACATCCCCAGATATTTGGCCTGAAAGGTAAACGAGAACCGCAGCCGTTCATCATCAAAATACCGGGACAGCCGGTTGTATACATTATCTGCGGCGTTCAGCTTAGGCAACGCGTGCAGTACATCTCTTTTCATATAGTCACCCAGGGATTGAAACGGACGCTGCAGCAGCGGAATGACTCGCTCCAGCTTGTCGGCTTCATCGGCCATAAACCGGCGGTAGCCGCTCCCGTTGCCGGGAAACAGCCGCTCAATCTCTCCGGCAGTCTGCTCCTGGTCCGTAGAAGGCGTAAATACGGTATCTCCGAAATGCAGTGAATACAGCGGGTCAAGCGGCTTCAAGGACACATAATCATGCACGGAACGTCCTGCCAGGGCGAACAGCTCCTCCAGCAGATGCGGCATCATCAAAAAGGTAGCCCCCCGGTCAAAACGGTAGCTGCCCAGCTTGAGCTCTCCCGATCTTCCGCCAACTGTATCCTGCTTCTCATAGAGATCCACTGCGTAGCCTTCGGCGGCCAGCAGCATAGCTGCGGCCAGTCCGCCTGGTCCAGCGCCTATAATTGCAACTTTCGCGGTACGTTTGGGTCCAGTCAAGCGCCTTCCTCCTTATAGCTGTCTGTCTTGAGGCAGATAACTCTTTTCAAACATTATACAAAAACTATACAAGTATGATACAAATATCATACATACTTTGCAGCGCCATGTAAATATCAGCAATCCGACTTCCAATAATTAGAGTTTGCAGCCTGTAAAAGCAAAAAAGAACCGGCCGGCCCTCAAGGGGTACCGATCGGTTCTAAAAGCTACATTCTATGCTTCATTCGGGCAAACTCCCGGTCAAACCAGGCTTGCCACTGCTCCGGAGGCTCATCCAGCTTATAAGTCGCCCTGGTGGCCTCAGGACCGGCCGTTTCATATCCTTTGCCGCCGACAATAAATTGCAGGTCCGGATGCATGCTGCCGAGCCGTCCAAGCAAATCTTCACAGTACGGTACAAGCTCTTCATCCGTAACGGACAGACAGACTGCCCCGATCCGGCCTTGCTTCTCCAGCATATCCATAACACCTTCCTCCGGCGTATTGGCCCCCAGGTAAATGACCTCAACCCCGTTCTTACGCAGGAAAAGCGAGAATAGCAGCAGCCCTATCTGATGATGCTCTCCCGCCGGACAAAAGGCGAGCACCTTCGGCAAATGCGCATAAACGGGAAACACATGAAAAAACTGGGACAGCCGGTTAGAGATCATATGCGTCATATAATGCTCCTGGGCTACCGTTGCCGTCCCTTCTTCCCAGGCATCGCCAACCTTGACCAGCACCGGCACAAGCACCTGATATACCATAGCCTCATAGCCGTATAATGAGAACCCGAAATCAATTAATGCATCCGCCCGCTCGCCCTGGATTTCGTGCAGGGCTGTATAGATCTGCTGCTTCATTTTGTCAATGGCATCTCTGGGGTCGCCGCCCGCCGCGTTCAGACGTTCATCCAGATGTTTCTGCTTACGCATCTTCAGCATCCGCACGGCATGGGAAATACTGATGCCCTGCTTGTCCGTCTGTTCCTTCAACCAGCGAAGGTCCTCGATATTCTCCTGGCTGTACAGCCTGTAGCCCGATTCGGTACGTTCCGGAACAACAGCCTGGTACCTGTTCTCCCATGCCCGCAGAGTGACCGAAGGAATATCGAGCATTTCGACGACCTGTTTGATGGAATACACGATGTATCTCACACTCTTTTCCTATTTACACTGAATACTTCTGAAGATTCAAACCTTATACAAATTATTTACACTCATTATACATTTGCTTCTGCTGTATGTCATTAGAACTGTATAACCCTGCTTTACAGGAATGATACGGTATAAATCCGGCGATTTTAGCAAAAATAGATCTTTCAGATGATTTTGCAGTCAACTGCTTCACTTCTCCTCAGCGGGCGTTAATAGGTAGTTACAATGCCGGCGCCAAGACCTACGGACTCTGGCTCCGCAGCACCCAGGAGGATCATCCCATGAATCAAGGCAGCCGCTCCATTACACCCGAACAGTCGCAGCTAATTATAGCTTCCGGTGCGGTTACGTCACCCCGCAAGCGGAAACCGCAGTTTATTCTGCGCCGCCGCTCCAAGATACTGATTGCCGTCATCCTTCTCCTAATATGGTTAGCCGGGGTAATGATCTTCCAGACCCATAAACCGCTGCCTCCCGGGCTTTCCGTGGAGAGTCCTGCGTATAAGGTGGAGAATGTAGCCTTCTGGCACGACTTGACCTATCAGGACAGCAGCGGGGCCGAAGCAAGAGAAGAACAGATTCTCCCGAGAATTCTGCAGATTATTGGAGAAGCCAGAGAATTCCTTGTAATCGACCTGTTCCTGTTCAATGACTATACCCACACCGACCAGCAGTTCCCTGCAGTCAGCCAGGAGCTTACTGATAAGCTTATCGCACAGAAAGCAGCCTATCCCGGGATGGAGATCGTCTTCATTACTGATGAGGTGAATACGAATTACAGCTCTGCGCCCAATCATCTGCTGGAAGAGATGAAAGCCGCCGGAATCAAGGTTATTATGACGGATGTGGATACACTGCGTGACTCGACCCCGGCCTACTCCGCTGTATGGCGGACCTTCATTCAGTGGTTCGGACAATCCGGCAAGGGCTGGATTCCCAATCTTATGGCCAGCGGAGGGCCTGATATCACTGCGCGTTCGTATCTGAAGCTGCTCAATGTCAAAGCCAATCACCGCAAAGTGGTGCTCAGTGAGAACACCGCGCTGATCTCTTCGGGGAATGTGCATGACGCCAGCGCCTATCACTCTAACATTGCCCTGGAGGTGCAGGGTCCGATTCTGGCTGACATTCTGCAGAGTGAGCAGGCTGCCGCGAACCTCTCGGAAGCGGGCCCTTTGCTGAGCAGGACACCGGACTTCAAGCAGCAAGCCCTCCCCGCCGGGGAGCCGCAGCTCGAGGTCCGCTATTTAACCGAAGGCAAGGTGTACAAGTACGCTCTGGATGATATCAAGGCAACAGGGCAGGGGGATGTCATCTGGATGGGTATGTTCTATCTGGCGGACGACGGAATTATTGATGCCCTGCTGGCGGCTGACGCTCGCGGCGCTGAAGTAAGGCTCCTGCTGGATCCCAATCAGAATGCCTTCGGACGGGACAAAATCGGTATCCCGAACCGCCCGGTTGCGATGGAGTTGAACCGGAAGTCTAAGGGGAATGTCGCAATCCGCTGGTACAATACGGGCAAGGAGCAGTATCACAGCAAGCTGTTGTTCATCGCCAAGGCAGCCGGCAACTCCATCGTTCTGGGCGGATCAACGAATTTCACGGCCCGTAATCTGGACGACTACAATCTGGAGAATAACCTTTGGGTATCCGTGCCGCAGGGGCAGCCGCTATATGCTGAAATGGAGAGCTACTTCAACCGTTTGTGGAATAACGAGGGAGCCGAGTACAGCCTGCCGCTGAAGGAATATCAGAGTGAAATTACATGGATTAAGTATCTCCTCTACCGGATGCAGACCCGCCTCGGGCTCACTACCTTCTGAATATGCTCAAGCAGAAACCTGTAAATTCTTCTATTGGGACAAATAAATATCACCCTAATGGTGAATCAGCTGGAGCTTATGCGGTGTGCGCGGCCTGTGCAGCTAATGTAGATTTAAGGCCAACTCTTATTGCTCTATTCGGGCGACTTCTGGGGTAGCCCCTGTAAATTCAGGTGCACTAATGCTCCTCATTTGCTCCTTTGGGCCGCATCTGCGGGAATTAGAGGGATTTTTCCCTTTAATTTACCCATATCGCCCACTTTCGGCGGATTCAGAGTGATTACTGGAATATCATAAGTCCCTAAATAAGAACAAAAGACCGCCGGAGAGCAGCAGCTCCATCCGGTGGTCTTTTTTAGATTCCCTTACTACAGCAGCGGAGACATCAGGCGGGCTGCCGATTCCAGCAGCCGCTCCAGCAGCCTTTTATCCATGAAGGTCTCATGGACAATCTGCCGCGTGGACAGCAGGTCACGCTCGAAGTCTGCGACAATACGCGAGACACTCTCGGTCTGCAGCAGCAGCGCATTCACCTCGAAGTTCAGGTGGAAGCTGCGCATATCCATGTTGGCTGTGCCGATGGTAGCAATCTCCCCATCCGCAATCAGCAGCTTCGAGTGGATGAAGCCCTTCTCATATTCATAGATCTTCACCCCGGATTCCAGCAGTGCCGGGAAGTAGGAATGCGAAGCCAGGAACGGAATCCACTTATCCGGCTTGGCCGGGAACAGCAGACGGACATCCAGACCCGACATCGCCGCCACACGCAGCGCGGTCAGGATATCCTCATCGGGGATGAAGTAGGGGCTGGCGATCCAGACTGACTTTTCCGCCGAGGCAATCATGGAGAAAAAGATATTCTTGAGTGCACGCCGCTCGTTATCCGGTCCGCTGGCAATAATCTGGACCGCTCCGTCGCCGGTCGTGAAGCGCAGCTGCGGGGAGAGGTAATCCTGCTCTAATATTTTCTCACCGGTGGTGTGCATCCAGTCCTGCAGGAAGATAATCTGCATCGTCCGCACCGCTTCACCTCTCAGCAGCATATGCGTATCCCGCCAGAAGCCGTAAGTCTTACTCCGGCTCAAATATTCATCGCCAACATTAAGTCCGCCCATGAATCCCACATCGCCGTCGATGACAACAATTTTGCGGTGATTCCGGTAATTCACCCGGCTGGAGAAAAAGGAGGTTGAGTTGCCATAGGCAGCCACCTGAACGCCGGCATCACTGAGCTCCTTAAGGAAGGCCTTGGACAGCTGAATACTTCCGACCGCATCATACATAAACCGGACAGCTACGCCCGCCCGGGCTTTCTCGATCAGAATCTGCTGTATGCGTGTCCCAATATGATCCGCCCGGAAAATATAGTATTCCATATGGATATGATGCTGGGCCTGACGCAGCTCGAGCAGCAGGGTCCCGAAGGTTTCTTCACCGTTGGTCAGGATACGCGTCTCTGAATTGAAGGAAATCGGCGTACGTCCCAGTCTCTGCGACAATCCCAGCAGCTTTTGGCGCCCGGGACTGAACACTGACCAATCCTGGTGCATGCGCAGCGCGTCATTCTCAATCCGTTCATAGGCCATCAGGTCGCGCTGGGCCTTCTTATCGTATTTGCGCCGTTTGAACACATTCTGTCCGAACAGAAAATAGAAAACGAGTCCCAGCACCGGAATCAAGGCCAGCAGCAGAATCCAGGACATTGTGGTAGAAGGGTTACGGTTCTCCATGAAGATACCCAGCCCGATAGAGATAACCGTCAATGTGGAGAAAATACTGATGATCGTTCCGGCCGTACTGCCAAAAATACCAAATCCAAAGTAATAAAAAGCCAGCATAGCCCCTATGATGACTAAAGCCTGCAGTCCTCTTCTCATATGCAACCTACCTTCTCGTTCTACCGTTCATCACTAAACTGACACATTTATATATTACATGAAGACACCGTTTCTTCCTACTGGAATCCTATACGAAACTTAAATTGCAACAATACTGTAACCTCTTCGCAGGAAGCTGAACCTGCCGCAGCAACAAATAAGGCGCCCTTCCACTTCGGAAGGACGCCTTGATTATTCAGCTGTTTAGACCATTGCCGCCGCACTGCTCTCCAGCGAAGCCTTCCAGGCACGCAGCATATGCAGATCCTGCGGCAGGAATTCCTCCAGCATGTGGCTGAGTCCAAGATATAGCGGGCTGTCAGTCGCTGCGTTCAGCCGTTCACAGAACTGCGGTGTCCATTTCAGCAGATGCTCTTCGAGGAAGTTCTCCTGGATCTCCAGAAGCTCCATTGCACTGCGGATGGAGAAGCTGTTGTACAGCATCCGTTCATGCAGGACTGCCATGAATTCCAGTTCAATGGCGATATGGTCGTCAGCTTCCCCGCTGCATTTCTTGAACACAATGCCTGCCGAAGCATACACATCGGAAAGTACGTTACAGAATTCTTCTTCACGGCCGAGCTGGGCTGCTTCCCGGGCCACAAAAGTACTGGCAGCACGCTCATTCATCAGCCGCTTATATTCGAGCTTCTCTTTCTCACAGATGGCCGGCAGCATTGCTGGCTCCTGGCTGCACAGGTAACGCTTCAGTTCACGTCCGCCTTCGGTCATTTCTGCAGCAATACTCATCTCACGGTTGCGGCTCCACTGGGCGACCAGTGAGAGCGATGGTTTTCTTCCGTAGAAATCAACCAGAAGCTGATATATTAATCCCCGACTCTCCAGCCAGCGGCTACAAACCTCCGGCACGACAAGTGATGGAACTGTAGGTATAGTCATTTTGCAAATCCTCCCTATTGGTTTGCCGGACGCCGGGGCTTCCTTAAGGTCGCCGCCTGAACTTTCCGGTATCATAGCTGTGTTCTTCGCAAAAGTGAAAGGTTATAAAGTTTGAATCTTCCGCACCTAAATTATATCGAAATTGTTAAGCGCTTTCGGTGAGCATTCTATGACCATTCCCTGAAATTGTCGTACTTTTGTCAAAATTAGGCTGCGTCTTTCATCTTTCGTCACATATTATTTAGGTTGTCCGTTTCTTATGCTGTATGCATTCCCTCCTCTTCCATAATTGCGGATTGGGCCAGCTGAAGCCGTACACATTGACGCAGAGGAATGAAGTCTTTAAAATTTAAAATAAAACTCAACAGGTGAAGGAGTAGTGCCATGGAGCCGCTGACCGATCCTTTTGGACGGATACATGATTACATCCGCATTTCGGTTACAGACCGCTGCAACCTGCGCTGTATTTATTGTATGCCTGCGGAAGGAATGCAATTCCAGCCGCAGGACGAGATTATGAGTTATGAGGAAATTACCGCTGTAGTGGAAGCACTTGCGCCGCTGGGTCTGCGGAAGGTCCGGCTGACCGGCGGAGAACCGCTGGTCCGTAAGGATCTGGAGAAGCTGGTATCCATGATCTCCGCTATACCCGGTATTGAAGATATATCGTTAACTACGAATGGTCTGATGCTTCCGGCCAAAGCCGCAGCCCTGAAGCAGGCGGGCTTGTCACGGGTGAACATCAGCCTGGACTCCCTTCGGCAGGAACGGTTCTCCATGATCACCCGCGGCGGCGATGTCGCCAAAGTGCTGAAGGGGATTGAAGCCGCCGAAGCGGCCGGCCTGTCGCCGATCAAGCTGAATGTCGTGCTGATGAAGGGTATTAATGATGATGAGATCAAGGACTTCATCGCCCTAACGCTGAACAGCCCGCTGAATGTACGTTTCATCGAATATATGCCCATCGGCAGCGCAAGCGATGCCTGGCGGCAGACCTATCTCCCGCTAGAAACGGTAGTGGAAGCCTGCAATGAAGCAGGCTGGACTACCGAGGAAGCCGATATGCCTTCCGGGAATGGCCCCTCCCAGAACCGGCGTGTCACCGGGGCAAAAGGAACCTTCGGACTGATCCATCCGGTAAGCGAGCACTTCTGCGATAACTGCAACCGGCTGCGCCTCACCGCCGACGGCAACATCAAAGCCTGCCTTTACTGGGAGGATGAATATAATGTGCGGCCACTGATAAGTGATCCTGCTGCGGTGCAGGCTCTTTTCCGCCAGGCGCTCGGCAACAAGCCGCATAATCATGAAATGGCGCTGGCCCTGGAGCGTAAAGCGCAGAGCCATACGCCTACCGCCCGCCGCATGTCACAGATCGGCGGCTAACCGCAGGGCGGCATTACCGGTTGAACAAATAAACGGCTGAGATTCCCCGGAGGGGTTCTCAGCCGTTTTGCATGAATATTCAAAGGGAATGCTTTTCCTCAATCCTCAGCCGAGTTTAGTGATATCCGAAATCGATATCTCAAAATCCACGGATAAGGTTCCCCGGATCACATTACGCTCACAGTCTATTTTGGCGGATAGGTCCACACCCTGCATGGTCACGTCATCGCCTTTATAACGTCTGCGGGCCAGATAATAGGTTGCCAGCTCGCGGCGGAACTGAGCATGGCTATCTTTCAGCATCAATATATTGCGTTCACCAAAGACGCTGGAATATTTGCGGTAAGGGATATAATTGGCGAATCTCAGCAGAATATGATCGACATCCCACTTATAACGATTGGCCGATTCAATAATTTTGAATAGTGCCGTAAAGATCTCATTTTCCCGGGTAGAAATGTACTCTACGTACTCATCCAGCACTTCGATTTGTCCGTCCAACAAGCGATAGAGATAAGTATTGGCCGTTCCCCATTCCTTAAATTGAGCCGAGATCCGTCTCGCTTCTTCAGTATCTTCCCGAATCCAGCTATGATCCATATACAGGGGTACCATATCCAATGCAGTTTTATAGTTCCCACACTCCTCTTGAGCACAGGATTGAAGAAGTTGAGCGTATAAAATATAAGTGTATAAAGGTCTCTTGTATGCCTGTTCATAAGTACGTCCTGATTCTCTATGAAGCTCATATAGATTAGTAGCAATCCTCACCATTTCATCCGCTAATTCCATTACCTTTTGCCATTCATGTAATGAGAAATACGTATTAGCCAACTGATGTAAAGCATCTAATTGATTGACCTCGTCCAGTCTGCCCACATAACCTTCACATAAAGTAGCTGCAATTAAATTTTTGTGTTGATCATCGCTGAGACCTATTAAGAACAACCGATATTGGCAGAGCGCCAGACGCTCGGAATGCTGGTATTTCTCGCTGGCTCCCACATTTTCATAGATTAATGCTGCCGCCTGCCAGCTCTTTTGCTCAAATAATTCCTCGGCGACCTCAAACAGCAGCGGTACATAGAGAAGATTATCCAGCAAATTCTGTACAATCCGCTCAATACAGTCCAGACGTGACAGCGCCGCACATTGCAGCAGGAACGGCCTCAGCCGCCGCCAGGTTGGTGCCGAATCATACAGACATTCATCCACATACTTACTGTAAAAGTAGTCCTCGGGAAGTCCCATCCCGCGTGTAACACGGATCAGATGATTCATCGCCAAGGCCTGCTGACCCTTCATCACCCGGCTGAGTGTACCGGAATGTATGCCGCTGATGATAGCAAATTGATTAATGGACAGGTTATGCCTGAAGAGATACGCTGCTATTTCGTCCCGGATTTTGACTGTATGCTCCACAGTATTTATCACCCTTTTCACACGCTTATCCATAGAATATTAGATCTAACTACTCTGTTGTTTCACTTCATCTGTTCAGTTACTGCTAAGCAGGCGGCCTTTTCTTCATCCGGTAGGTATTATCATAAGAATTAAGCAGTTCATCCAGCACTACGGATTGCCGTATTACCTTAGGATGACCAAAACCGCCATATTGGACTTGCAACTTATGTAGCTTGCTTCTAGCTCTCTCAATACGAATTCTGACACTTGCCGGACTATACATGGAAATCCCGCCTCCTTATGCAATATTATAGATATTTATGTAAAATAATAAAATGTTAGTCTGAACGCATTACCTGTTAACGTGGTTATATATGGTGATTATATTTAATCCTTCCACAGTTATCCAAAAAAAGACGATCCTATATGGCAGGACCGTCTTTGGGGAATATTCAATTATCGGTGGAATGCATTCTTTATTCCGGAAATACAACTTTCGTTATTCAACCTCCACCGCCACCATGTCCCATGGGCTGAACCATTTGTTGTATCGGTTTGTCTACAATGCTTTCTACAGGCACGATAATCAATAAGGCCAAACTACACGAGGCTAGCAATATTAAAATTTTTCTTTTCATTCGCATCCTGCACCTCTCTAATTATAAGTTTGTATTGTTTCTGTTCTTCTTCTTCCGCTATATGACGGTATTGCTCAAATAGATCAACGCATTTGAAGACAATACTTTCACTATTTATTTTAGAAGATGATTCCAAGCTTTTTAATATATACCCAATTCCTTCGTTTCGCTTATTCTGCAAGTAGTATACTCCAAGCTCTGCAAGAAATCTGGCGTGTTGATCCGCTATAACCTGCTGATTGTACTCTCCAAACTCTGTCGGATGTATTCTATAAGGCGTATAATCAGAAAATTGTTCTAATATATGGTCTACATTCCAATTATACTTATTTGCAGATTTAATGATATTATATAACGCTGTAAAAATCTCACCTTCCCGAGCAGAAACATATTCCACATAGTCATCCAACACTTCTGCTTGTCCACCCAATAAGCGATATAGATAAGTATTGGCCTTACCCCACTCCTGAAATTGGGCTACGGTTCGTTTCGAATCTTCACTCTCATCCTGAATCCATTCTATGTCTGTGTATAACGGTACAAGATCAAGAGCAGATTTGTAGTCTCCGCATTCCTCACATACAATTGAGCGCATTAAATGAGCATATAATATATAAAAGCACAGCGGCCTTTCTCCAGTCTTCACCATATGTTTATGTTTCGAACGGCAATAAAGATCATAACGAATCGTCGCAAGCCGAAGCAGTTCTAGCGCAAGTTCATTCACTTTATTCCATTGTTGCAATGAATAATAGACATTCATCAATTCTTTGAGCGCATCCAGCTGGTCCGCCTCATCCAAACGCGGGATGTAGCTCTCAAACAGAGTAGCAGCGCGCAGGTTCGTGCTCTGATCATCACCAAGTGCGATCTGGAACAGGCGGTATTGGCACATAGCCAACCGTTCGGAGTACTGGTATTTCTCGCTGGCGCTTACATTCTCGTAGAGCAGTGCTGCCCCCGGCCAATACCCCTGCTGAAACAATCCTTCGGCTACTTCGAATAACATGGGAACATAGGTCAGATTATCAAGCAGATTATGTACCAGAAGCTCGATACAGTCCATGCGCCCAAGCTCTGCACACTTTACAATAAAAGGCCGAAGCCGCCGCCAGGTCGGTGCCGAATGATAGAAGCATTCATCTACATATAAACTGTAAAAATAGTCCTCGCGTACCCCCATCCCTGCAGTAATTAACTCCAGATGGCTCATGGCAATCGGCTGATGACCATTAATAATCCGGCTTAATGTCCCGGAATTAATGCCGGATCTTATGGCAAACTGATTGATAGACAGCTCATGCTTTGATAAATAGTCCACTAGCTGATCTCGAATCGTGGCTGCAGGCTCCAAGGAAACACCACCCTTCCGAATTCCATAATTTAGAATTTTGTGTTTATATCTGTATAGTAGGCGATTATATTCCAATGGTCAATAGACTAGATTCAGATAAAGTATGAATGTGTGAAGTTTTCGAAACAGTTTGGCAACGCGGTTGCCGAATCCGGTTCTTCATGGCTAAATTCACGCTAAAAGCTCCGCCACAGCTGTATTCCCATGTAGACGGCAATCGCCCAGATCAATAGTGCTGAAGCGGTATTCAGCCTCTTAATCACCTTACCGGAGGCATCCATCCTGCCGAGCAGGCGGCCCGCAGCGGCAAGACCCAGGAACCAGATCCAGGAGACGGCCACCGCAGCCGCCGCGAAAGCCCAGCGAACCATACCGTCATATTGCAGCGAGCTCGTACCGATGACGCCCACCGTATCCAGCAGCGCATGCGGATTCAGGAGGGAAACGGACAGTGCATACAGCATCTGTCCCTTCGGAGAGAGGCGCCCCGCCTCTTCCTGCGCCGGAGAAGAGCGCCAGATTCTCCAGCCCATGAAGCAGAGAAACAGGATTCCCGCACTGTATATAAGGGGCGTGACCCAGTCCAGCGATAGAATGACCAGAGAAATACCGCCTACTGCTGCGGTTATAAGCAGCGTATCGCATGCCGCTGCCGTCAGAACTACAGGCAGCACACTGCGGAATCTCGCGTGCTGTGCCCCTTGATTGAATACGAATATATTCTGCACGCCCAGCGGCAGAATAAGCCCGAAGGCCAGAATGGTTCCATGTACAATGGCTTCCGTCATAACTTCTTCCTCCTTCATGTAAGCTGTGATGCTGCCGGATGGACAAGCCTCCACAGCTTCTTGCTTCTTCCCGGTTAACGCATTCTGATCGTACTCTGGTGCAGAGGCTGCCGTAACCATCCAAGTTGTCCGTCTCATACCCAGCCAAGCTTAATAGACGACTATGAACCATGGTACACTCAAGGAAAGAAACCACAAAAGAGGAGCCGGTCCCTTGACACATCAGCATCCGCCAGATCATCCAGACTTAAGCCCTGCCGGTCCTTCCGGTCATCCTGAAGCTCCCGCACCTGCCGCTCTTGAAAAGGAGCCGGACGGCTCACTCCCTGTCCTGCAAGGCACATGGAAGCCGGACCCGGCTTCCCCGTTGCCGCTTCATAGTCAGATATCCTCCTACTTCTTCGCCAAGATCAGCAGCGGGGCCTGGCCTCCCGGGATGCGGCTGGCTCCGCAGCGTGAGCTCTGCCGCATGCTCGGTGTTAACCGCAGCACGGTGGTCACGGCGCTGGGCCAGCTTACAGCGCTGGGCCTGATTGAGGGCAGACGCGGCGGCGGGACCGTAGTTGTAGCGGATACACGTTCCGCCATCCGGCCCGCCGGCGGTTCAGATACGGTCACGGCTCCGGCAGCAATGGAGCGGACGGGCAACTGGAATGATTATGTGGAGGAAGGGATTCACTATCCCAACCTGCCTACCGTACAGGATATCAACCGGCTCGAATATGAGCCGGGTCTGATCCGACTCGGCACCGGTGAGCCTGCGCCGGAGCTGCTGCCCGGGGCGGCGATGAACCAGGTGCTGGCCGGGCTCGCGCAGCGCATTCTTCCACCGCTCTCTTATGAGGAACCGCTCGGCAATCCGGCGCTGCGGGCTGCGGTAAGCCGGATGCTGGCCCGAAGCGGCATTGCAGCCGACCCCGCCTCCATTCTTATCACCTCCGGGGCACTTCAGGGACTCCAGCTTATTGCTCTGGGCCTTCTGCCGCGCGGCTCATCGATCCTGCTGGAGAAGCCGTCCTATCTGTATTCGATTCATGCCTTTCAGTCTGCGGGGGTGAAATTCAGCGGGCTGCCCATGGACGGACGCGGGCTGATCCCGGAGCATCTTACAGCTGAGGCTGTCCGCAGCAAGGCGGCGATGCTCTACAGTATCCCTTCCTTTCACAATCCCACCGGAATTCTGATGGATGCCGGGCGGCGCCGGGAGCTCATGCAGGTCACAGGCAGCCTGGGGCTGCCTATTCTGGAGGATGGTGCCTATCAGGAGCTGTGGCTGGATGCACCGCCTCCGCTGCCGCTGAAGGCGCTGGACCGCGAGGGCAGAGTGCTGCATCTGGGCACCCTGTCCAAGGCAGCCAGCCCCGGCCTGCGCATAGGCTGGATTGTCGGCCCGGAGCCGGTGGTCCGGCGGCTGGCCGATATCAAAATGCAGAGTGATTACGGCGCAAGCTCCCTGTCACAGCTGGCTGCCGCCAGTTGGCTTGAGGACGGCTATCATGAGGAGCATCTGCAGGTGCTGCGCGGCAGACTCCGGGAGCGCCGTGATCTTGTGCTGGAGCTGCTGCAGCTTCATTGTGCCGGACTGGCAACCTGGAATGTACCGGCAGGCGGATTCTACATCTGGCTGTCCCTCCTGCATCCTGTGCCTCCGCGCAAGCTGTTCACTGCAGCCCTGCGCGCCGGATTGCTGCTGAATACAGGCGATCTGTACGACCGCAGTGACCGCGGGCACCTCAGACTGTCCTACGCTTATGCTTCTCCGGCAGAACTGGAGCGCGGAATTGCCCTGCTGGCAAATGTAATCAGGGAAGCTCCATGATTAACACGAATAGCCGGATAACATATAGCACATAACAAATGACAAAAATAATTATTTGTCATTTGTTATGTGCTATGTTATGCTCATGCACAGGAAGGGGAAATACCCGTGAATAAAACAGGCTCTTTTTTGAGCAAGACAGAAATCCTTAATGCCGCTGAACAAACCCTGCGCAAATACGGGCCGGACAAGGCTTCAGTCACTGATGTAGCGAAGCTGCTGGGCGTAAGTCATGGAACCCTGTACCGGCATTTCCCCAGCAAAGCTGCGTTGCGGGAGGCGGTGACGGAACGGTGGCTGGAGGAGATGATTGTAGCTCCGCTAACTGAAATTGCCGCGATACCCACAACCAATGCCTTGGGGCAGCTTAGAGATTATATCGCTAAGCTCGTAGAGCTTAAGCAGCATCATGCTTCACAGGACAGCGAGATGTTCAAAATGTATGCAGCCGTCACTGAAGAATCGGCAGCGCTTGTTGAAGTCCATATCCGGAAGCTTCTCGATCACATTGACCTTCTCATTGCCCAGGGCATGGAACAAGGTCTTATATCACGGAGTATCCCGGCGGCGGTACAGGCACGTTCAGTCCTCTATGGCACCGCACGCTTTCACCATCCGGCGCACGCCTATGAGTGGCGCAGCCCGGGCATCATGCAGGAATTCGCCCAGCTCTGGACACTGCTGGAAAGAGGATTATCCGTACAGTGAACTACCCCCCACCTATAGAGGTGGCGGCTTCTTGGAAACAACCCGGACTTGCTCAAAACGGCGTACATCCGTGAGCAGCGGTCAGATTTATTGCGCGCTTAAGCAAATGGAGGGAGCGGCTTCTCCTCTCCCTTCGCATCTGCTCAGCGCCCTACCCAAGCGATCCCCGCAGTCCCTGCGGTTCGGGGTCCAGTTAACGCACTCCTGTGCCTTGCAGCAGGCGAAGCCCTTCGGTTCGAATGTTCAAGCTCGGGCATTGACGTCACGGTCATGGTGGACACCGCAGCTGGGGCAGCTCCATTCCCGGATGTGGAGCGCCTTCTTCCCGCCTGGATGCCCACAAGCCGAGCACAGCTGGCTCGAAGGAAACCAGCGGTCCACCTGTACGACTTGTTTGCCGTACCACGCCGCTTTATAGGTCAGTTTGGATAGAAAGCTTGACCACGAGACGTCATGAAGCGACCGGGCAAGTCTGCGATTCCGAACCAACCCTTTGACATTCAGCGACTCCACACTGATCACATCGTGGTTGTTGACGAGATCCGTGCTGAGTTTGTTCAGAAAGTCATTTCGTTGGTTGGCCACTTTTTCATGCAGCTTGGCGACCAGAATTCGCTGCTTCTGGTAGTTGCGGCTCTCGCTGAGCAGATGTCCGTCCTTCTTCGCCTGCTGCGCCCGGCGCGATAGTTTGCGCTGCGCTTTCGCTAGGGTAGCGGCGGTTTGGGCGAGAACTCTCGGATTCGGTACCTTTGTTCCATCCGAGAAAATTGCAAAATGCGCAAGACCGAGATCAATCCCGATCACCGAACCCGTTTGGGGTTTGGGCGGAATGTCCGTTTCGCACAGCAGGGAGACAAAGTACTTGCCGGATGCGGTGCGGGAGATCGTCGCTGACTTGATCACCCCTTCCGGTTGTCGATGTAGTTTGATACGTACCGGCTTCATTTTGGGCAGCTTCAGATAGCGACCCGCCTGAATTGCAATCGTTCCTTTTTGATTATTCGTGGTGTAGGATTGAACGGGATTTTTGCGGGATTTCCACTTGGGGAAACCAGAGGCGGGCTGCTGGAAAAAGTGGCGGTAGGCGGTATTCAGGTGGAGTTGCGCATTAGCCAGAGCCAAACTATCGACTTCTTTAAGAAAGGGAAATTCATTTTTGTATTGCGCGGGTGCCTTGAACTTGATTTTCTCACCAGTTTCTTGATGCTTTTGGTACGATTCGATGCGGTCATGGAGCATGAGATTGTAGACTTTGCGTACGCAGCCGAAGGTTTTGGCGAATAGTTCCGCCTGCTGTGTTGTGGGTTCCAGGCGATATTTGAATGTTTTGAGCACAAGAAGGCCTCCTATATACGTGGTGCGCCTTCGATTTGCTGTTCAACCCGAAGGCGAGTCCGCAAAATAGAACAAAGTTCCGGCTGGCCAAATCAACCATGGACGCAATCCACGAACAAATCGGACAAGACCATTACAGGAACATACATTCGCTTTCCCTAGCATAACCGAAATCCCTTTAAAATCCAAGTCCAAACCGTTGTCATTCATCCAGCCACTTTAGAAGTGGGGGAATTCTGACAACTTTTTGTTAAATTCAAGGAGGAACTACTAATGACACAATCATTACAAGGCAAGGTGGCTATTGTTACCGGCTCATCAAGAGGAATCGGGCGGAGTGTCGCTGAGCGGCTGGCGGAGCAGGGGGCTTCCGTTATCATCAACTATTCGAGCAGTCCCGCCCAGGCAGATGACGTAGTGAAGGCCATTCGGGCGGGCGGCGGAACAGCCGCTGCCCTGCAGGCAGACATCAGCAAGCCTGCCCAGATTGAACAGCTGTTCAAGGAGACCAAGGCGCTCTATGGAAAGATCGATATCGTGGTCAACAATGCGGGGATTATGATGAATTCCCTGATCGGAGAAGCTACTGAGGAGCAATTCGACAAGCAGTTCGCCATCAACGTCAAGGGCACCTACTTCTCCTGCCAGCAGGCCTTCTATCACCTCGAACAGGGCGGGCGGATTATTAATTTCTCCACTTCCGTCAACGGCCAGATGTTCCCGGCCTACAGTATTTATGCCGGCACCAAAGGTGCGGTTGAGCAATTCACCCGCCAGCTTGCCAAGGAATTCGGCAGCAAAGGCATCACCATCAATGCGGTGGCACCAGGACCAGTAGCCACAGAATTGTTCCTGGAGGGCAAATCAGAGGCCGTACTGGAAGGGCTGAAGAAGGGCAATGCCTTCGGACGTCTGGGCCAGCCGGAGGATATTGCCGGCGTGGTCAGCTTCCTGGCCGGAGAAGGCTCCGGGTGGATTACCGGCCAGACCCTCCGCGTCAATGGCGGATTCATCTGACTTGCAGAGGTATACGTACGACTGAAGCCGTCCCCTCACCGGGACGGCTTGTTATCTGTATGCTGCCTTCGTGAAGTTCAACGATCTTCTTCACCAGCGGCAGTCCCAGCCCGCTTCCGCCGCCCCCGCTGACGCTTCTGGATTTGTCCACTTTATAGAAGCGTTCGAAGATCCGCGGCAGCTCCTCTTCGGCAATGCCGATTCCGCTGTCCTTCACCTCCACTTCAATCTGCTCCTCTGAGATGCGCAAGGAGACGGTAATCCGTCCGCCCCGCGGGGTGAACTTGATGCTGTTATGCAGCAGGTTGGTCCACACCTGGCTGAGCAGGTCTTTTACCGCAACCACGGTGGTTTCTGCAAGATCTGCCTCTACCTCAATATCCTTGCCCAGCCACTGAGGCTCTGAGGCCAGGATCATCTCCTGCAGCTGCTTATCCAGCCTGTAGGGCTTCCGCTCGAACGGGAAGCTCTCTGCCTCCAGTGCCGACAGCTTCAGCAGATTGTCGCTCAGGCCGGACAGGCGGCGGCTCTCCGCTTCAATGATGTCCAGGTAATGCTTCCTGCTCTCAGTACTGAGGCTGTCATCCTGCAGGGCTGCGGCGAACCCGCGGATGGAGGTCAGCGGCGACTGGATCTCATGCGATACGTTAGAGATGAAGTCCTGGCGCATCGTCTCCATCCGGCTCAGCTCAGTGGCCATTTCGTTAATCCCCTCTACAATACCGCCAAACTGCCGGTACTGGCCGCTGTTCTCCAGTTCGATTTTGAAATCACCTTTGGAAATCTGCCGCATCGCCGTCAGGATCGGCACATAGAATCTCTGGTCCTGCCCGCGGGTAGCGAAAGCGATGGCGCCAGCCACGCAGAAGAAGATAATCACCTGCATGCCCATAATAAACAGATGATAGCCGTATTCGGAGAAGGACCAGCCGAAATGCCGGACCAGCAGCCTTGAGCCGAAATAGCTTCCGTTCCAGGAGATAAAGAGCATCGTCAATATGCCGGCTATAGGCGCAATCACATTGATTTTCTTCCATACTTTTCTGATTCTGTCCAGCATGCTTATCCCTCCAGCCGGTAGCCAAGGCCCCGGATCGTGCGGATGGCGAACCCGAATTTATCCCGGGGAAACCGCTCGCGCAGACGGCCCACATGCACATCCAGCGTCCGCTCATTACCTTCAAAATCATAACCCCAGATCTCTTCAATCAGCCGGTCGCGTGTCAGCGTCTGACCCGGATAGCTGGCGAGCTTGAACAGCAGCTCAAATTCCTTAAGCGGCAGCGTAATATCGCCATGCTCGGATACAACCTCATATGTTCTGCGGTTCATCCGCAGGCTCCCTACGGTAACGCTCTGGGCGGCAGAAATTTGGTACCGCTTCAGCAGCGCCTTCACTCTGGCGATCAGTACGGGCGGCTCGAACGGCTTGACCAGATAGTCGTCAGTACCGAGCTCGAATCCTTTGACAATCTGTGAGGTTTCACCTTTGGCTGTCAGCATCAGGATCGGGAAGTCATATTGCTTGCGCAGCTCCCGGCACAGCTCCCAGCCGTCCATATTCGGCATCATGACATCAATAATCGCCAGATCGGCCGGGGTCTCTTCGAGCAGCCGCAGCGCCTCCAGCCCATCGGAGGCACTCAGCACTTCTTCCATGCCTTCAGCTCTCAGAAAGACTCCCACCAATTCGCGGATGTGCGGATCGTCGTCCACTACCAGTATTTTGGCCATTTCCTGTAGAACCCTCCTCTATCACACTGCCCTGAAGCTCCGGCGTATTCATCTGCAGCTGCTGCTCGGCAAATTCACGGTACAGCTCATGATCCCGCAGCAGCTCTTCATGTGTTCCCTTGCCGGTTATCCGGCCCTTCTCCATAAATATAATCTGGTCCGCATTGACGACTGTAGCCAGTCTGTGGGCAATGACAATCGTGGTCCTGCCCTGCATCAGATTGCCCAATGCCTTCTGTACAACGGCTTCCGACTGGCTGTCCAGACTGGACGTTGCCTCATCGAGCATGAGAATCTTCGGATCGCGCAGCAGCGCTCTGGCAATGGCGATCCGCTGCCGCTGTCCGCCGGACAGCTTCACTCCGCGTTCGCCGACGTCCGTATTGTACCCGTCCGGAAGCTCTGCAATGAAGCCGTCAGCATATGCCATGGCCGCAGCACGCTGCAGCTCCTCCTTACTGATCTCGCGGTCCAGTCCATATCCCAGATTCTCGGCAATCGTTCCGGCCAGCAGCGGACTTTCCTGCGAGACATAACCGATCCGCTTACGCCAGGATTTCAGGGAGAACATCGATACCGGCTTGCCGCCCATCCGGATAACACCGCTCTGCGGCTCATAGAATCGTTCCAGCAGCGAGAACAGCGTCGTTTTACCGCCGCCGCTTGGACCGACAATCGCTGTCACCTGGCCCGGCAGCATCGTGAAGCTTATCTTGTTCAGCACTTTGTCTCCCGTTTTGTATCCGAAGCTGAGGTCTTCCACATCGATTGGGCCTTCCTCGCTGCCAGCCTCTTCTACACCTTCATACACTTCTTCCTCTGCCGCAAGCGTCTCGATAATCCGCTCCGAGGCACCTTTGGCCTTCTGAAGCTGCGTGAAGAATTGAGTCAGCTGGGTCAGCGGCATAATAATCTGGATCAGATACAGAATGAAGGCCACCAGCTCACCGGCGGTCAGAACCCCCGAGGACACCTGCATTCCGCCATAGCCGATAATCACCACAAGCAGCATCATGAAGACGAAGGAGACCAGCGGGCTGATCATCGCGCTGATTTTGCCCTCACGGATGCCGAAGGACAGCAGGTTCATAATTCCGCTGCGTCCGGCTTCATATTCCTTCTGCTCGGCTCCCGAGGATTTAACCAGCCGGATTTCAGACAATACACCGCTAAGTGTGGCGGTGAAGGAGGCTGTCTCATCTTGTGTGCCTTTTGATATTTTGTACATCTGCCGGCCCAGCGGTACCAGAATCAGCGCGGACAGCGGGAGGACGGTGAACAGTACCAGCGTCATTTTCCAGTTCAGGAAGAGCAGGACAGAGATTGAACCGACAATGGAGATCACGCCGGTAAAGAGGCTGGCCAGATGCTCCGAGATCAGTGTCTTGAGAATTCCCGTATCATTGGTCATCCGGCTGACGCTTTCACCTGTCCGGTTCTCATTGTAATAGGACACAGGCAGCACAAGGAATTTGCGCCACAGCCGGTCCCTAAGTCCGGCGACAATCTTCTGCCCGACCGCATTCAGCAGATATATCGAGACGCCGCCGGCAAGGGTCTGTGCGATGAAAGCTCCGGCAATTCCGGCAATCTGCAGCTTGCTGACGGAAGCCAGCGAGAAGCCGTCGACCAGGTTCTTCGTGAACATTGGAATAACAAGACCCACTAGGGTCGAAATCATACTAAGGCCAAGAGCCAGAGCCAGCAGCATGTAGGAGGGTTTGGTTTCGTGCAGCAGCTTCAGGAACGGCTTCATCGCGGCTCCCTGCTTTTGCGGTGCTTGAGTGTTCTTCATGGTTAATCCCCTTTTCCGGCGGATAGATGTCAGGAACAGCTGATGTCCCGCTTCCGCCTTCCAACCTAGAATAACTGTGCTTTGTAAACTGAAATTAAACTGTTAATTTACCATTGATTTGTAATTCCCTATATAAGTTGGTTTGTATCCCTTTTCAACAAATGTTACAGTGATAGAAGCGGCAGCTTCTGCCGTTCTAAGGATTCAAGGCATCTGGCGGGAAAGGAGTGCAAAGTTTGCGGGAGAACCTCGATAAGCAGCTGTCTTTCACCTCTCTTAAATGGTTCAACTTCTTCGTATATGGAACGGTCGTCCTGTTCACCAGCTTCTTTCCGCTATATCTTCAGATCATGGGAATGAATAAGCTGGAGATCGGGAGCCTGATGTCGGTAGGTGCGCTCGTCTCTATTATTGCCAATCCCTTCTGGGGTATCTGGAGTGACCGTTATCAGAATATCCGGCGGATTGTCCTGGTCATGCTGACCGGCACGCTGGTCTTGTCCCAGCTAGTCTTTCAGGCGAATACATACGAGATGATATATATTTCTATTCTGTTCTTCTACTTCTTCCAGGGGCCGCTGTTCGCCCAGAGCAATACCATGATCCTCAGCTATATCGACGGTACCAGCCAGCGGTTCAGCTCATACCGGCTCTGGGGATCGTTAGGCTGGGCGTTTACTGCCATACTGGCCGGACCCGTGATTGAATGGGCCGGTGTTTCCGTGCTGTCTTATCTCTTTGCAGCACTGCTGTGCGCAGCGATGATTGCTCTGATCGCTATGCCGAAGCTTGATCATTCGATCGGAATCGCCCCCTTGCCATTCAGGGGACTGCGTCAGATCTTCTATAACCCGTTCTTCCTCTGCTTCATCCTCTTCGGCATTCTGGTCTCTATCCCGAATACGATGAATAATACCTTTGTGTCACTGTACATCACAGAGCTGGGGGGAAGCAAGACCATGATTGGGCTGGCCGTGTTCCTCTCTTCCATTCTGGAGATGGGAGTGCTGCTCTTGTGCAATTATATTCTTAAACGTAAAATCTCTGTACTGCTGGCCTCTCTCACGTTCGTCAGCGCCCTGTTCTTCCTGCGCTGGTGGATGATGGCCGATGCGACCACTCCACTACAGGTTGCCCTCATTCAGGTGCTGCACTGCATTACCTTCGGCGGATTCTTCTATGTCGGCACCCAGCTTACTATGCTGCTTGTTCCAAGGGCTTACCGGTCCTCGGGACAAGCACTCTACACGCTTACGTGGAGCGGAATATCCGGCATCCTCGGCGGCGTGCTCGGTGGCTGGATGTATCAGAATCTCGGCGTGCAGACGATGTATCAGTCCGGTGCGCTCCTCGCCCTGTTCGGCACCATCGGCTTCGGCCTGATGTGGCTCTTCTTCATCCGCGGCGGCTACCGGCCTCCGGCTGATCCCGAAGACGGAGCGGCAGAGGAGTAGCGATGGGACCAGAGGTGGGCGGGACCGTTCGATTCACAGCACACAGCAAACAGGCTTGGCTTCCCGGACGGGAGGCCAAGCCTGTATTCATTCATGGAGAGTCTAGCCTTGCTTGGGCTGGAAAGAGCTCTTCAGGGAAACCACCAGATTGAATACCAGATGCTCCGGTGATGAATATTTGCTGTCTACATTAAAGTAACCATGGCGGAAGAATTGGAACTTGTCCTGCGGCACGCTGTCCTTCAGGCCCGGTTCGACGAAGCCCTGGATGATCTCGATCGATTTCGGGTTAAGCTGATCCAGGAACGTAGGCTCCGGCTTGCTCTCAGCAACTTCCAGTCCTTCGATTTCGGCTTCGGTCTCAGCCTCTTCGGCGGAGATCAGCGGCTCATAGAGGCGGAATTCTGCCGGTACCGCCTGGCTCGCATCGACCCAGTGCAGCGTTCCCTTGACCTTGCGTCCGGTGAATCCGCTGCCGCTCTTCGTTTCAGGATCATAGGTGCAGTGCAGCTCAATAACTTCTCCGTTCTCATCCTTGATGAACTCGTTGCACTTGATGAAGTAAGCATTCTTGAGCCGCACCTCGTTGCCGGGGAACAGGCGGAAATACTTATTCGGCGGAACTTCCATGAAGTCATCGCGTTCAATATAGATTTCCCGGGAGAACGGAATCTGGCGGTTACCCATTTCCGGGTTCTCCACATTGTTCTCAATCTCGAAATACTCGGTTTCGCCTTCAGGATAATTCGTAATAACTACCTTCAGCGGCCGCAGCACAGCCATGGTCCGGGGTACCGTCAGCTTGAGGTCTTCACGGATGAAATGCTCCAGCATCTGCAGGTCTACGAGGCCCTGGCTCTTGGAAATGCCTGTCTCATGCACGAAGCTGCGGATTGCTTCCGGGGTATACCCGCGGCGGCGCAGTCCTGATATCGTCGGCATGCGGGGATCATCCCAGCCGTCGACATGGCCTTCATCCACCAGCAGCTTCAGCTTGCGCTTACTGGTAACGGTCTGGGCCAGATTAAGGCGCCCGAATTCATATTGATGCGGCGCAGCCGGCATCTCGCATTCTGCTACAACCCAGTCATAGAACGGGCGCTGATCCTCGAACTCCAGCGAACAGAGAGAGTGGGTAACATGCTCGATCGCATCTTCGAGCGGATGCGCGAAGGTATACATCGGATAGATGCACCATTCATCGCCTGTATTGTGGTGATGAGAGTGAGAAATTCGGTAAATGACCGGATCACGCAAATTGATATTCGGAGAGGACATATCGATTTTGGCGCGCAGCACCTTCTCGCCGTCCTTGAATCCGCCTGCCCGCATGCGGTGGAACAAGTCCAGGTTCTCATCGATACCGCGTTCACGGTAAGGACTGTTCTGTCCCGGCTCCGTCAGCGTTCCCCGGAATTCACGGATCTGCTCTGCCGTGAGATCATCGACATAAGCTTTGCCCTTCTTGATCAGCAGTTCGGCCCGCTCATACATCTCCCCGAAATAATCCGAGGCGAAACGCAGCTCTTCCCATTCGTATCCGAGCCACTTCACATCTTCCTGAATGGAGTTCACATACTCCGTGTCTTCCTTGACCGGATTGGTGTCATCGAATCTCAGATGGGTCTTGCCGCCGAATTCATCAGCCAGTGTAAAGTTAATCCAGATCGCCTTGGCATGTCCGATATGTAAATAACCGTTCGGCTCCGGCGGAAAGCGGGTGACCACTTCCTTAACCTTGCCCGAGCGGAGATCTTCGGTAATGACGTTCTTAATGAAATTGGAGGGTGTACCCTGGTTCTCCACAATGATCAACCTTTCGTTCTGTATTATTACTACTTCCTTGTATAAACATGTTTCCTATTAATATACCCGTTAGGCAGGGAATGTTCAATAAAAGTTAAACAGAAACGGCATTCCTGTCCCTGATGTACAACGTATCTGTCCCGGTGAAACTAAGGCGCCAATAAGATCCCGCAGCGATAAAACTGCATCTTTGACTTCTCTCCCGGCGATAGAGTAGCATGGATCATATAGGATTACCGAGAAGAGGAGGGTACCCATGAAACCGATCAAACTGCCCAAAGAGCAGCGGGAATTGATCACCGAGAACATCCGCGCATACTTCGAAGCCGAACGCGGGGAAACGATTGGCCATCTGGCAGCAGATAATCTGCTGGAGTTCTTCCTGAACGAGCTTGGGCCGGTTGTCTACAACGGGGCACTGAGTGACTGCCGGACACTGGCCTCACAGCGCATGCAGGCGCTGGAGGAAGATATCTACGCTCTGGAGTGGAAAAAGCGTTAGGGCAGAAGCTTATACCTTACGCCGCAGAGGGGGAAGCCGCATGTTTAATTATGTCATTGATGAAGAGCTGAAGCTGAAGCTGCTTATGCCTGAGCATGCCCGCCATATGTACGCCCTGGTCGAGCGCTCGCGCCACCGGCTCAGGCAGTGGCTGCCTTGGGTGGACGGCGTAGCCGAGCAGGCCCACCTGACTACTTTCATCAAGAATGCCGTGAAGCAGGGCAGTGACAATGGCGGCTTCACGGCCGGACTGTGGGTCCGGGAGGAATTAGCCGGGATCATCGGGTATCACGAGATTGACTGGCATAACCGGTCTGTCGGTATCGGCTACTGGCTGGGTGAAGGCTATGAAGGCAACGGCTACATGACCAGCGCCTGCCGGGTATTCGTGGATTATGCCCTGCTGGAGCTGGAGCTCAACCGTGTAGAGATCCGCTGCGCCACGGGTAACACGGCAAGCAGAGCTATTCCCGAGCGGCTCGGATTCATCTTCGAAGGCGTGATCCGCGAGGCGGAGAAGCTGCCCGCAGGTTATGTGAACCACGCAGTCTACGGTCTGCTGCGCAGCGAATGGAAGCTGCTGGGCTGACAGCAAGGCAGCAGCAGGCATCATGTTATTATGCGCACTTATACGCAGCATACGCCAGAACCCCCGGAGGCATAACATAAGCCCCGGGGGTTCTGGCGTACCGTCTTCCCATGGTATTGCTCCGGTCTAATTCTCCGCTGCCGCAAGCCAGCCCCGGAATTTGTCCCGGATGCCGGCCGTGAGGCTGTCCAGCCCGGCTAGCTCGGCTAGTCCGGTCTTATCCTTGCGCCCGTGCTCCATTGAGTACAGCACCTGCTTCACAGGGAAACTTCCCGCTCCGCTCTCCCGCTTAATAATCCGGTCACCGGATGCAATCCTGCCTTCACGCAGCACGCGGAAATAGAACCCGCTGTAACCGGTAGACAGCACACGCGCAGGCATGTCCGCCGGTCCATGCTTCTGCGAGAGCTTGAAGCAGGGGAAGCGCGGCTGGCTTACCTGCAGCAGTGCCGTACCAATCTCAAAGACATCCCCGATGCACACCTCGGTCTCCAGAAGTCCGCTCACTGTGATATTCTCACCGAATGCGGAGTAGTCCAGCTTCCGGCCAAGCAGCTCTTCCCAGTAGGCATAATGCTCAACCGGATAGACGCAGACGGCCTTGTCGGGGCCCCCGTGGTTTACCAGATCCGCTTGCCCGTCCCCGTCGAAGCCTTCAGCATGAAGCTCCAGCGGGCCGTGGACCGGCAGCTTGTAGATTCCCGTTTCCAGCGGTTTGCCGCGGTAATCTACGGTCTTCGGCTTGCCTACATTAAGTGAGACGACTTCCATCTTGATTCCTCCTAGTCCAGCATGCAGCTCATGAATACCTCATCTACATATCTTCCGCCCAGATAGAACTCCTCCCGCAGCCGTCCCTCCTCCTCGAATCCGCATTTGCGGTAGAACGAGAGTGCCGGTGTATTGCAGGAGAGCACACGCAGGCGCAGCTTACGGATTCCATTCTCTGCGGCATGGCGCTTGATCTCTGCGATCAGCCGGCTGCCTACACCCAGGCGCTGGAAGCGCGGATGTACGGCAATATTAACCTCGCATACATGGCGGTTGCTCTCCATTCCGCTGGGACAGCCGAAGCCGACATACCCGCATAGCTCCCCGTCCTGCAAGGCTACAAGCTGGGAGCCGGGCGGTGCATGCAGCAGATAATCCTCCCGGGAGCGCCACATCAGCGGACCGGGTGTTGTCTCCTCTGTCCAGATCATATTATCGAGAATGATCAGCTCACGGGCATCCCTGATTTCAGAGGGACGTATGGTGAAAGCCGAATCCCTGTTTAGTTGTTGCATAGCTTCTACACCCCTTGCCTTGCTAAGCAGATAATAAAAGGATTAGTTACAGCGCAGCCGTTTATGCAGCATTACCCCGGAGCTTCACGCTCCCGCGGTTAACGTAGGCATGGACCGCGAAGAATCCCACGGACAGAACCGCCATCCCGCAGGCCAGCCAGCCTGTCGGCGCAAGGCCGCCTCTGTCGAATTGAATCCCCATCAGATACGGGCCGATAACCCGGCCGACCGCGCCGATACCGCCGCTAAGCCCGAGATAGAAGGGCGCACTGCGCTGGGCATGCTCCGAGATGAAGGATGGCATGGCCGGAGAGATCAGCATCTCACCCAGTGTAGCCAGCACCATCGCCAGCAGCATGCCCGGGTAGCTCGGCATGAACAGTATAACCGCATACCCGCCCAGATAGAATACGGCGCTTGCTGTCATCTGCGCAGTAGAAGTCCCTGCGAACCAGCGTTTGATCAGACTGACCAGCGGCTGCGCGGCAAAGATAAGTACGCCGTTCAGCGTCCAGAGGAAGCCGTATAACTGCTTCGACCAGCCTTCTGAAATAATAAACGGCGATACTCCGGTATTCCAGATCGAATTGCCGATCAGCAGAAACATCGAACCAATAGCCATGTACAGATAAATCCGCGTATGCCCCAGCAGCTTCCAGCCTGACGCTTCGCCCTGCGGGTGTTTCTTCTGTATTGTCTCATGGGATGGCGACGGTGCTGTCCCCACCCTGCGCAGATAGACAAAGAAGAATCCGGCAAACACTGCCGAAGTCACACCGTTCAGCACAAAGCTCAGCATATAATTGCCCAGGAATCCGCTCAGTGCGGTTCCCAGTGCTACCCCGATATTGTTCGAGACATAGATGATATTGAACAGCTCTCCGCGCTGCTCCGCGAACCGGAAGCCGATAAAAGCCTGGATAGCCGGTAGAGACAGAGAGTTGAACAACCCCATCAGGCCCATAACTATAATGAATATACTCCAGCTGCCGCTTGCCCAAGGAAGAGCAAACAGGGTCAGCGCGTTCATAGCCAGTGCTCCGACAATCAGGCGGTTTACCCCTACCTTGTGATACAAAGATCCGCCCAGCAATTGCCCGGCAATCCCCCCGAGGGATTGAACCAGCAGAACAATTCCCGCATCTTTCATACTGCGTCCCAGCTCATCAAATACATACATCGTAACCAGCGGCCACATCAGCGCACTGCCGGTTGCATTAATGAGACTGGCAATCAAGAACACTTTGACTTCCTTCGGATAGGCCTGCAAAAATCTCATAACTTGTCTTTCATCCCCTGTAACATAGGTGTCATTAATCCATCCAGTATCATCTGAAAACAGGATGACGGGCAAGTTCTCGCGTTAACGCTTTATCGCATAGCATCATTGAATTCACTGCTGCGAAATTCCCAATCACTTCCCGCCTGCCGTGCTATTTATATTCTATAACCGCAGCTTCTGCACGTAAAGAAAATAGGTTGAAATGACCTGATTCGTTCCCCGCAGGCCAGGGTAATAGTGCATATGAAACACTCCCTATTTATTCGCCGTGAATCCGATTTCGTTCCCCCGAGTCGGATATGCACGGCGAATTTTGTTTTGCCCTGAAGTTATTCCAGGCAGAGCCGGGCTAACAAAAAACACTCCCTGTCTCTCTGCGATTCCCAAAAACAGGGTGCCGAGAAGCCAGGAAGTGCTGGGGCCAAACTATTGAACATGCCGGTCATCACCGGCGGATTTTGAAATTAAGCGTGTTTCTTCACACTTGCAGCGGAGATTCCTTCAACAGCCGTTACAGCTGCCGGCTCCTTACGCAGGTAAGCCATCCAGTAAGCCGCTGCGACGAAGATCGCGCCGCCCGTAAGATTGCCCAGCCATACCGGGGCAAAGTTGGCGAAATACTGCGCCCAAGTGAAATGTCCTTCGAAGATGGCAGCAGGGATAAGGAACATGTTAGCTACAACGTGCTGGAAGCCGATGGCTACAAACGCCATTGTCGGGAACCAGATACCGAGGATTTTGCCGCTGAAATTATCTGCTCCATAGGAGAGCCACACTGCCAGCGCCACGAGCCAGTTACAGCCGATCCCGGAGATAAAGGCCTGCAGGAAGGTCGCATCAATCTTGTGCTCAGCCATACTCACCAGCTTCTCCAGATACACCCCGTCCGATGTAAGGCCAACGACATGACCGAAGAAATAAGCAACGAACAAGGCTCCTGCCAGGTTGCTGAGTGTAATCAGCACCAGGTTCTTAATCACTTCCCAGAACGAAATCTTCTTCGCAATAAAAGCAAGCGGCACCGCCATCATGTTGCCTGTCAGCAGCTCGCCTCCGGCAAGCAGCACCAGTATCAGCCCTACCGGGAATACCGCAGCTCCGATGAAGTTAGCGATGGACCCCCACTCGGCAGGCGCACCGGCAATGACACGAATATCCAGCAAAAATCCGAGCGCGATAAACGCTCCTCCCAGGAAACCAAGAATAAGTACAGTACTGAGCGGATTGTGCGCTTTCTTGACTCCGTTCTCTACCGTTACTTCGGCGATCCCCTGCGGTTTGTTATAAGCCATGATTCCTATCCCCTTCTAATTACTTAAAATTTGTTCCTTTATGCCATTGTAACGTGATCACAATCACATTAACGTGATAAAAATCACTCTCAGAAAACCTAAGTGAAAGTTTTCACTGACATGTCAAATTTACCATAAAAGGTTAGGCGGCGGAATATTTTTCTCATTCGGACCCGGAATTAATAGTTAAAACCATAAAAAAAAGGAGCCCTTAACGGGCCCCGGCGAAATCAGGCGTGATTAGACATGCACTGGTTCTTTAACGGCAACTGTCTTGGGCAGTGCCTGAAGTCCTGCAGTGTTCAGGAAGTTCCAAGGCTTGTTGTAGTGCGGCTGGAAGAAGAAATCAATGAAGGCCAGCTGGTCCACGGTCATTTTATTCTGAATACAAACCGATACGGTATTGATCGACTGCGTCAGATCCATCTTGGACATAATCTGTGCCCCAAGAATGCGGCGGGTCGCACGTTCGAATACGACTTTTACCTGAACCTGCTCGAATGTCGGCATAAACTCCGGACGGTAGTTGTCAATCAGCATAACACTTTCAGCATCCATACCTTCGGCTTTGGCGGCATCCTCGGTAAGTCCGGTTCCGGCAATATTGTCTTCATAAATCTTGATGCCTGATGTTCCCTGCGTACCCATATAAGGAATCGTGTTCGAGACCAGATTGCGGGCTACCAGTGTCCCCATGCGTACAGCGTTCGTGGCGAGCGGAATATAGGCATGTTTACCGGTCGGGTTGTAATGAATCGCACAGCTGTCACCAGCGGCATATACATCCGGCAGGCTGGTCTGCATGTAATCGTTGACCATAATAGCGCCGTTCGGAAGCATATCGACTTGACCCTTGAGCAGCTCTGTATTCGGACGGAAGCCGATGCAGAGAATGACCAGATCGGTTTCATGCTCTCCCTTGCTTGTAATGACCTTGGTCACTTTGCCGTTCTCTCCGGCGAATGCTGCAACCTTCTCTCCAAGCGCAAGTCTGATGCCGTGCTCTTCAAGAGATTGTTGAATCGGAGCCGTGAATTCTTCATCGAGATATTTACTCAGAATGCGGTCTTCCCCGTCGATCAGGGTAACTTCCTTGCCGTTCATCTGAAAAGCTTCAACCAGCTCAACGCCGATATATCCGGCTCCGACTACTGTAATTCTTTTCACCTTCTGCGCTTGTTCAATAATGGTGTTGGAGTGATTATAATTCTTCGAGAGCAGAATCCCCTCCAGCTCTATACCTTCCAGCTTAGGCACAATCGGCCATGAGCCTGTTGTCATAATCAGCTTGTCGTACGTATCTTCAAATTCTTCACCTGTAGCGAGGTTGCGGGCCTTCAATGTTTTGCGGGCGGTATCCACATTCGTCACTTCATGGCGCATCTTCGTTTGCACACCCAGTGCTGCAAGCTGTTCCGGGGAAGAATAGAACAATCCCTGCGGGTCCTTGACGACTCCCCCTACGTAAAGCGCAATGCCGCAAGACAAGAACGATATGTTATCGTTGCGCTCGTAAACCGTAATCTGGGCATCCGGGTACAGCTGTGCGGTATTAACAATTGCGGCGGTTCCGGCGTGTGTACATCCAATGACTGCTACTTTCATGATTTCTTCCTCCTCCAATTTACAAGCCTGTTTCTCTGTAGTTGTGATTAATTTCACTTTATACACTGATTATATTGTGATATTTATCACATTACAAGCACTTTTGTGAATTTTCTCACATTGTTCACAATTTCAATTTTTAATTATCTGCACGAATTTCTTTTCTTCTTGCATTAGTTTTCCCCGCCAGTAGGACATTATGTCTGTCAGCAGCAGGAAGCAGCAGGAAGCAGCGTTAGGGTGTGAAACTGTATAAATTCTAATCTTTGCAGCAAAAAAAGCCCCACTACACCGCAAACCTTCTGCGGAACAAGTGAGGCTCTATCTAATGGATGGCTGCCGCCTGTATGCGGCCAAAAAACCGTTTATTCCAAACCGGAGATCACACCATCTTCATCGACCAGCAGCCCTTCTGCGGCCGGTTTGGCGGGTAGGCCCGGCATCGTGACAATGTTCCCTGTGATGACTACAGCAAATCCTGCGCCAAGGGACAATGTAATGTCCCGTACACCCATGGTGAAGCCTTCCGGTGCTCCAAGCAGCCTCGGCTGATCCGAGAAGGAATATGGCGTTTTGGCCATACAGACCTGAAGCTGGTGCAGGCCCAGCCTGTCAATAACAGCCAGACTGCGTTTGGCTGCCGGGGAGAAGGCCACTTCTGCGCCATGGTAGATTTCGGTGACGATTTTATTGATTTTGGACGGAATGTCCAGGTTGTCTTCATACAGCGGCGCGAACTTTACGGCCTCTTCCCGGTCCAGCAGCTTCTTCAGCTCCTGCGCCAGTTCCTGCCCGCCTGCGCTTCCTTCAGCCCATACCTTGGATACCGCAGCAGGCACACCCAGCCGGCGGCAGGCCTCCAGCACCTCGTTAATCTCCGCCGGGGCATCCCCTTCAAAGTGATTGAGGGCAACGAGTACAGGCACACCAAATTTGCCGAGATTCTCAATATGGCGCTCCATATTGGACAATCCGGAGAGCAGCGCTGCCCGGTTGCCGGCATACAGCTCCTCCTTGCGGACACCTCCGTTATATTTCAGTGATTTCACTGTAACCACCAGCACTGCGGCAGAAGGGGTCAGGCCGGCCTGGCGGCATTTGATATCCATGAACTTCTCAGCACCAAGATCTGCGCCAAAGCCCGCTTCAGTCACTACCACGTCTCCGAGCTTCAGGGCGTAGCGGGTTCCGATTACACTGCTGCAGCCGTGGGCAATATTGGCAAAGGGTCCGCCATGCACAATCACGGGCGTGCCTTCAAGCGTCTGCACCAGATTAGGCTTGACCGCTTCCTTGAGCAGTGCAGTCATCGCCTCAACGGCTCCGATGTCCTTCGCGGTTATTGGCTGTCCCAATTGGTCATATCCAACCAGCATCCGGCTCAGCCGTTTCTTCAGATCCGCGAGGTCATTGCAGAGGCACAGCACAGCCATAATCTCAGACGCCGTCGTGATCTGGAAGCCGCTCTCCCGCACCGTCCCGTTGCCGTCGCCAAGACCGGTCACTATATTCCGCAGACTGCGGTCATTCATATCCATCACACGTTTCCATACTATCCGCTGCGGGTCCAGGTTCAAGGCGTTGCCCTGAAAAATATGATTATCAATCATCGCGGAGAGCAGGTTATGCGCGGAGGTCACCGCATGGATATCTCCGGTGAAATGCAGATTAATCTCGTCTGCCGGAACAATCTGCGCCTTGCCTCCGCCGGTTGCACCGCCCTTCATGCCCAGGCAGGGTCCAAGCGAAGGTTCACGCAATGCCGCTACCGTCTTGATCCCCGCCGCATTCAGCGCCTGGGCTAATCCGATGGTTGTCAAGGTTTTGCCTTCACCCGCCGGTGTAGGGTTAACTGCCGTAACCAGGACCAGCTTGCCGTCCGGTTTGTGCTTCAGCTCCGCCCACAGGGACGGCGACAGTTTGCTTTTATATTTACCGTACAACTCCAGATGCTCTTCATTGATCCCTGCTGCCGATGCTACCTCTGTTATTAACCTCATGCCTTTATGAAACCCTCCTGCCGTTATTATCCTGCATCCCATAATTCTTTATGCAATCTCCGTAGATGAGTGAAACATTCCTCTTCAAAGGATACAGTGTCTCTGAAAAGATTCAAGGATAATTTTCATACTGGGGATACTTCCGTCTCTACAGTCAAGCAGAAACCGCTTGCTTAGATATCAAAAAAACTCCCGGACAGGGTGCGGGTGCACCCCAATCCGGGAGCGGACTATTTTGTGACAGCTATCCTTACTTACTTCAGCAGCGATTCAATAAGGTCCTTCATGCTCTCCGGTGATTCCTTCGGCTCCACACGCGCCACCACATTGCCGCTGCGGTCTACCAGAAACTTCGTGAAGTTCCACTGGATATCGCTGCTCTCCCCGTCACCCGGCTGCTGGCCCTTCAAATATTGGAACAGCAGGCTTGCCTCCGGCCCATTCACATCTACCTTGGCAAACACCGGGAAAGTAACGCCGTAATTGATCTGACAGAAGGCCTCCGCTTCCTCACTTGTACCCGGCTCCTGGCCGGCAAACTGGTTGCAGGGGAATCCCAGCACAACAAGCCCTTGATCTCCGTATTGTTCGTACAGCTTCTGTAAATCTCCGTATTGCGGGGTAAGCCCGCACTTGCTGGCCGTATTGGCGATCAGCAGCACCTTGCCCTCATAGTCCTTAAACGGCACTTCTGTACCCGAAGGTGTGACTCCGGCAAAACTATAGATCGACATCCTGCTTCGCTTCCTTTCGGCTGTATATTCGTATTTACCCTGGCGGCTTATAGAGTCCATGCCCTTATGCAGCTTATGCAGCTTATGCATCACTGCGAGCATTCCTCTTTATTTTATCCTATTGGCAGCGTGATACAAAATTTCAGGCTCCGAATGCGGTGCGGGTGGCAGCTGCAGGGATAATCGTTAAGTGAGCAGCCCATTTGGGGCTACATTGTACTCGGTTTTTCGCATACGTTGGGCTCGTTAGCCTCCGCTGTGACACATTGTACTCGGTTTTTCGCATACATTGGGCTCGTTTGCCCCCGCAGTGACACATTGTACTCGGTTTTTCGCATACATTGGGCTCGTTTGCCTTCGCTGTGACACATTGTACTCGGTTTTTCGCATACAGTGGGCTCGTTAGCCTCCGCAGTGACACATTGTACTCGTTTTTTCGCATACAGTGGGCTCGTCTACCTTCTCAGTGACACATTATAATCGGTTTTTCGCATACGTTGGGCTTGTTAGCCTCCGCAGTGACACATTGTACTCGTTTTTTCGCATACAGTGGGCTCGTTTAGGTTCGCAGCCAGCCCACTTTGGGCGGATTCAGGTACTTTTATGCCCTTCATCTTCATTTCTCAACGGGCCCTGGAAAGCTACCCTCTTCGCGTCAGCCCGCAGGCTTCAGCAATAAGCCGGAGAGATGTCAGCTTATCCTCAAAGCTGTGAATATGTGATGAAATCATCAGCTCCCCGCATCGATATTCTTCCGCCAGCGCCTGCAATTGCTCTCTGACTTCAATCGGCGATCCTACGACCATCCGCTTACGGTTATCCTTAATGGAGAACCTGTCATAAGGTGTATATGTATAATTCATAGCAGTTTCTACAGAAGGAGTGGCGGTGGAGAGATGCTCTTTCTCCAGCAGCACCAGCGACAGATCCATGCTGGCGGCCAGGCGGTCCGCTTCCTCAGAGGTCCCGGCACAGACGGCAAAAACTGCCACCAGCGATTGTGGCGTTGCAGCAGCACGGGATGGGGCGAAGCTATCCGCATACTCCCGCACCGCTTCCGCTCCCCCGTTCCCGTTGATAAACCGCGCGAAGGCATACCCGGTCCCCAGCCGGGCCGAGAGCGCCGCACTGGCACTGCTTGAACCCAGCAGCCAGATTTCCGGCGCTGTACTCACGGCAGGTGTAGCCTGCAGTCCGGCATAGCGGTGCGGAGGTTCCGCAGCCCCAGTCTCATCATGCAGATAAGCAATAAGTTCCTTAAGCTGCTGCTCATAACGGTCTATATCCTCAGGATTCACACGGTTATCCTGCAGCGCCCTGGCGGACAGCGCACCGCCGCCTGCTGCTCTGCCCACACCCAGATCGATCCGCCCGGGATACAAGGCCTCCAGGACGCGGAAGTTCTCAGCGACCTTGTAAGCACTGTAATGCGGGAGCAGCACAGCTCCTGAGCCGATGCGGATCTCCGAAGTTACTGCAGCCAGATGAGCCATCAGCACCTCCGGACTGGAGCCGGCCAGTCCGGGCGCCGCGTGATGCTCTGCAACCCAGAAGCGGTGATACCCGAGTCGCTCAGCTTCGCGGGCCAGCAATACTGTCTGGGCCAGTGCCTCCGCAGGCGTGCTCCCTTCAGACACCGGCGATTGATCCAGAATGCTTAATTTCATATAGGAGCAGCTCCAATGGGTTTGAATTTTCAACTTCGGCGGGAACATCTATATTGGTCCAGTCCATTATATCACCGGGTATATCACCGGATATATCCCCGGAATCAGTCAATCTGAGCATCCGTCTGCATTGCCGACCATAGGCAGATACAAGGCAGAAGGAGGGGCAGCAGATGCAGAAACAACGGGCACTGGCCTCTTCAAGGCGGCACCCGTTGTCTGCTGCTTCTTAATGCTGTACCATCTTCACCAGCATATGCGCCAGCCGGTGGCGCTCTTCTTTGTTTCCGGCCTTCCACAGTTCCAGCAGCAGCTTCTCCTCACTGTTGCGGGGCTCTTCGTACGCCGCCAGATAATCGGCGATTTTCTCGGCAGCCACAGCCAGCTGCTCATCGCTGAGCCCGATTTTCTGCGCCAGTTGGATGCGCTTTCCCAAGTAGCTTTTGAAATCCTCGAAATTATTCAGGATCAATTCCTTCTGCCCCGGCTCAATCCGGTCCAGCGCATCGTTCACCCGGTGCATCGTCACACTTCCGTCCTTGCTCACCACATGATTATGTTCAGACATTCAGAACACCTCCCATTTATTAGTGTGCGGTTTCCCACTAATTAACCAGAGGCCCCGCGGGTGAACCAAACGAAGCCCGCCGAAGGATATAGGAGGATTGATCGTCATCCCGTGGACACACCGCTTTCCTGCGCAAACAGAAACCTGTCAGCACTCTCATGGCCCGGGCTGTCAGTGACGCGGACTGAGAATCCCTTATTCGGGAAGAACGGCCGTATTTGCAGATCAAGCGGACTCACAATCCCTTATATGTCCGCAGATCCTCATTTCAGGCAAAAATACATAAGATAACGGAATCTCAGTCCGCTTCGGCGCCAATATGATGATTAACGGAGAAATAAGCGCTTCTCAGTCCGCTTACGTCAGGCTCAGCCATTCAACTATATAAACCGCAATTTAGCAACAACCCTACAAGAATAAACCGCAATACAGTAACAACCCTACAAACTACCATTCAGCCGCTGTGTGGGACTGGATGAATACATCAATTCCATAAACTTGATTCGTTGCCGGCAGAATGGAGAATCTTAGGAAGCACTGTAGGTGTAAATGTTGTACGTTCTGCAACTTTGATTCCTTGATAGCAGGGTGTTCGAGAGGAGTGTTGTAGAAAATACAAGAATAATTCTGCTAAGCCGCTTGAACACAGTGAAATCCTGCCTTTTATACAACATTTCTGGATTTGCGCCGATAGAATGAGGGAAATGTTGTATTTTGGGCAGGATTTTGTATAAAAGTTTGTATAAAGTTACTCTGTTTCTGCCACAAATAGCTGATGAATCGAGGAATTCCAACGATTACTACGGAAAATACTGCAAATACTCAAATACGTAAATGTGGCAACTACGGCAACAGCAGACGCCCGGAGGTCCAACTATTCACAAAAGACCCCGTGAACCACGGGGCCGGCTGTACATCGATTTCACATTAATTCGACACCGGAACGGCATCATAATATTCTTCGAGGGTAATTCCTCTCTCCGATACGGACGCGGCGATCTCCTTGCCTACATACCGGACATGCCAAGGCTCATAAATATATCCGGTGATCGCCTGCTTGCCTTCGAGGAACCGGATAATATATCCGTACTCAGCGGCATGATCCGCAAGCCATTCTGCTTCCTTCGTACCGGCAAAGCAGCTTTCGGCCGCACATTTGCCGTCACTGCCGGACAGATCAATCGCCAGACCCGTCTGATGCTCGCTGTGTCCGGGCAACGCACTGTAGGTACGGGCTTTCTCTTCGCCGTCCCGGGCTACATAGTTATTGAACAGCCTTCTCTGGGTCGCTTCCGAACGGTAGCCGGATACACCAGCCAGATAAATACCGTCCTTCTTCGCTCCGGCAAACATCTCCTCCAGCGCCGTGGCAGCTTCACGCCGCAGCATCCGCTTCTCGATCTTCTCCGAGAATATAAAAGGCACATCAGGGTAGACCAGATCGGCCGGCTTATATTTATCAGGCAGTCTGTACTGCTTATTAACCATAACCGCGATGCTCTCCGGTTCGGCGGCAACCATCTCTGCATCACCATTACTGCCGGAATCCGTAGCTGCGGGCTTATCCGTAGGGGCAGGCTTGTCCGTTGGTTCCGGAGTCCCGGCCGCATTATTCTCCCCGCTCGTTGAATCCGCAGGCGCCTCTGTTACAGCCGGTGTAGGCTCAGTCCCCGTATTGTTGCCGGAGCCCTGCTCCTGGCCGTCCGGCTCTGCGCTTGGCAGTGCCGAAGTCTCCGGCGCCGTACCCGGCCCGGCCCCGAGATCGGTACCTGTATTTATATTCGTTCCGTCTTCCCGGGAAGCGGACGGGCTAGTATACTTCCCGATTCCCCAGCCGACAGCAATGACAACGATGAACAAGATGACAATCTTGGTGGTTCTGGACATGTGCGGTTTCGTTCCTCCTAGAAGTTCTGTATTCTTTCTAAAAGCTTAGTTACATTATTAGACAGGCTGAAGGGCCGAAATGTTTCAGTCCGGGCTGATAAATGTGCACCAGCCCCTAACACAAATATTACCATAGAACAATTAGCCGATACGCTAACTGCCCTATGGTAACAAGTTTCACTTATGAATGTAAAGCGCCTTTATCTGGATGAGCCGCGTCCGCCGCGTGAACCGCCGCCGGAGCCGCCACTGCGTCCGCCGCGCGATGAGGTTCCGCCGCTGCTGCGTCCGCCCGAGCTGAAGCCGCCTTTGCCGCCCTTGGAGCCGCCGCCGGCGCTATAACCGCCGCGTGAGCCGCCGCCTTTGGTAGCGGGCGCGCCTGAGCCGCCGCCTTCATTGCTTCGGGCTACATGCGCCCGGAATTTCGGGCTCGACTTCGCGCCGCCCGGGTTGTACCCGGCACCGGAGCCGGCGCCCTTCGAAGCACCATAGCTGAATCCGCCGGCATCCGCGCCTCTGGACACATTGGTGCTGTAGCCGCTGCTCGGGCCGCCGCTTCTGGCGCCGCCGCCCTTATTGCCGCCGCGTCCGCCTGCGGCATTCGCTCCAGCCGCATAACCCGGAGCCGGGCTGCTGTCGCCGCCGCTGGCGAAGGCGCCGTAGCCGCCGCCCGGTCTTGGCTTCGCCGCGCTCTTGCCGGCGGAGTCGCCGCCCCGCGGAGCCGCAGCCGCGCTGTACGCGCTGCGCTTGCCGCCACCGCCTGCCGCGTCCTTACGGCTGCGGCTTCCGCCTTCCGCAGGCGCACCCCAGCCGCCTGCTTCCTTGCCGCCGCGTCCGCGTCCGCCCGGACGCCCTGCGGCTTCCGCGCGCGGAGCACCGCCGCTGCGTCCCTGCCCGCGGCCGCCGCGTCCAGCGCGCGCCGCTTCAGGCGCTGCGCTCTGCCGCCCGCCGCGCGGCGAGCCGCCGCCTTGCACAGAGGTGAATTCGCCAACGCCGAATTCATCCTTCTCGTACCGGCGGCGGTCCAGCCGCTGGGAGATGCCGTGCTCGATCAGTTCGAGCCCGGCGCGTTCACGCGGCGAAGAGAACGTGATCGCAAGGCCTTTGCCTCCGGCGCGGCCCGTGCGGCCGATCCGGTGAATATAGCTGTCCGCATCCAGCGGAAGATCGTAGTTGAAGATGTGGGTAATGCCTTCCACATCAAGCCCGCGGGCTGCCACATCCGTAGCAACCAGCAGCTGCAGCTTGGCATCGCGGAACCGCTTCATAACCGCTTCGCGTTTGCCCTGCGATAAGTCGCCGTGCAATTCGTCGCAGTCATACCCGGCCGCCTGCAGTGCTTCGTTCAGCTTGATGGCCCGGCGTTTGGTCCGGCAGAAGATGATCGCCAGGTACGGGCGGTCCCGCTCGATTAGGGAGATCAGCGCCTCTTCCTTATTGCGGTCAGAGCATTCCACTACCTGCTGGCGGATATTGTCCAGCGGAATTGGAGAGCCACTCTTGATAATGATATCCAGCGGTTCTTTCATATAATTCGCAGCCAGTCGTTTGATCGGGTCCGGCATTGTCGCAGAGAACAGCATCGTCTGGCGGCGGTAAGGCACAGCCGTAATGATCGTCTCTACATCCTCCAGGAAGCCCATGTGCAGCATCTGGTCCGCTTCATCCAGCACCAGCATCTTCACGCCGCCTAAGTCCAGCGTCTCCCGGCGCAGGTGATCCAGCAGCCGTCCCGGCGTTCCGATAATCAGATGTCTGCCGCCTTCCAGCTTGCGGAGCTGTTTCTCCACATCCTGTCCGCCATAGACTGCCAGAATCTTCACTCCCGTATGGCGCGCCAGCTTGCGCGCTTCTTCGGTAATCTGCAGCGCAAGTTCACGCGTCGGCGCGAGAATAAGCGCCTGCGGATAAGCCGCCTCTACCCGGATTTTGTCCATAATCGGCAGCAGGAAAGCCAGTGTCTTCCCTGTTCCCGTCTTGGCACGGGCGATAACATCGAGACCCTCTACCAGCGGCGGAATCGCCTCTTCCTGCACCGGCGTCGGCTTCACGATTCCCTGCCCCTTGAGCAGATCGTTTAGTACTTCTGAAACTCCTAATTCTTTAAAACCCGGCAATTGCTCCACCTCACTATTTTCCCTAAGTTTTCACTTCATAACTTATATTCATCCATTTATCGGAGTAATGTACGCATTCACAAGGCTTGGCCTGCGGCATAAGCCCGTTATCAGGCGGCAACGGCTGCACCGTCCTGCATAGTGTGCTGTGCCAGGACAGCCAGTCCAGATATCGCTCTCAGGTATCCGTATCAAACAAAAGCGGAAGAACCCCGTTGCCGGAGCCCTTCCGTTCCACTGGCCCGCAAGGCTGCAGTCGAAGTTCGGTTTCTGGGGCAGCAGCGATCCACCGGACATTCAGACGGCACTCCATTTGCGTTCCATTACACTTTAATTTTGGGCAAGTTATCTTTATATATTGTACTTGATTTCGCGCCGCTTGTGTGCATCTGCGGAAGAATAATTATTTCCCGGGACTTATCCCGCTAGAATCTTCCTGATTTGAATATCGAGAACAGCAGCCATATAATCATCAGCATAGCGATGACGGAGCCGATCTCCACGATGGGGAAATCCCAGAGCAGCGAAGGCTCACCGCGCAGAGAGGAAGCAACAATCAGACCGGCCATAATAATGCTGAAGGCCAGCAGTACGATACTGAAGGAGAGCCGGTTGCCGACCCGGCTGAACTTGTGCTCCAGATTCTGGAGCTCAGGTACCCCAATCTCCACCTTGAGCTTCCCCTTGCTGAGCAGCGCGGAGAGCTGCCGGGCCTGGGCAGGAAGCTCCACTAGACTCTCGGCAAGATCGGCTACTCCGCCGAGCAGCTTGCGCTGCAGCCGGCTTCCGCTGAAGCGCTGCTTCACCAGCTGCCTGCCGAACGGCTCGGCCATCTGCACTATGCTGAAGGCCGGGTCGAGGCTGGCGACCATGCCCTCCAGCGTCAGCATCGTCTTGCCCAGCATCGCGAGATCCGGCGGAATAACCAGCCGGTGCTTGCGGGCAATGCCGAACAGATCATTCAGCGCCTTGCCGATGCTGACCTGCTTGAACGGGATATCATAATACTGCTCCCGCAGCCGGTCCATATCATCATGCAGCGCCATCCGGTCGGCATCCTCCGGAATCACGCCCAGCCGCAGAATGGCCCGTACCATCGAATCGGTGTTCTTGCGCATCAGTGCGATCACGAGTGCGGACAGCCCGTCCTTCATTTCCTCGCTCAGCCGACCGACCATCCCGAAATCAATCAGAGCCAGCTTGCCGTCCTCCAGCACCATGACATTGCCCGGATGCGGATCGGCATGAAAGAAGCCATGGATGAAAATCTGGTTCAGCATCATCTCTACAAGCTGCTGGGCAATAGTCTTGAGCTTGACGCCCTTGTTCAGCAGCTCATCCCTGCGGTTCAGCGTAATTCCGTCCACGTATTCCATCGTCAGCACCCGTGTCGAGCTGAAATCCCAATAGATGGCCGGTATATATACATTATCCTGGGCAGTCAGATGCCCGGCTATACGTTCGGCATTGCGCCCTTCCTGGGCATAATCAAGCTCGGCCATCAGGGCGCGGGAGAACTCCTCGACCATCCGGGTTAATCCGTATTGCTTGGCCCAGTCCATCTTCCGCTCAGCCAGGACGCTTAGATCCAGCAGAATTTCAAGATCCCGGCTCATGGTCCGCATGACCCCGGGACGCTGAATCTTGACCGCTACACTCTGGCCGCCGTGCAGCACCGCCCGGTGCACCTGACCGATGGAAGCCGCAGCAAGCGGGTTGTTCTCGAAGTACTCAAAGACCGCATCCATATGCTGATCGAGTTCCTGCTCGATAATATTGCGGGCCGTCTCGGCCGAGAACGGCGGCACATTGTCCTGCAGCTTAATAAGCTCCTGTATAATCGAATCCGGCAGCAGATCGGAACGTGTACTGGCGAGCTGGCCCAATTTGACAAACGTTGGCCCCAGATCCTCCAGCACCCGGCGGATCCGCTCCCCGAGTGTTACGCTTTCGTGAACCTCCTGCGTAATAATCCGGCGCGGAAGGGACAGGAGATGATAGAGGCCCAGTTCCTCCACCATATAGCCGAAGCCATGACGCATCAGCGCCATGGCTATTGCCCGGTAACGGCCGGCATGTCTTATGCGGACTGCCATTTATTCCGTATGCGTTTCCGGCACGACATCCTCCTGGGTGCGGGGAGCCGTATTGCCCTCCAGCTCGGCCACGCGGCGTTCAAGCACAGCAATGCGCGATTCCAGTCCGGCAATGTCTCCTTGAACAGGCACCTTGAGCTCCTTCAGCACCTTCTGAACCTGCTCATGTACAGCTGCTTTGAAGGTACCGCGTTCTTCTTCACCGCGCTCCACCAGCCGGTCAACCAGTGCCTTGGATTCCGATGGCGCAAGCTCGCCCCGCTTGACGAGTTCATCTACGACCTTTTCAACCTTTTCCTTGCTGACAATGGTGAGGCCCACTCCTAAAGAGATTGCTTTCTTGAACAAATCACTCATGGTACTTCCCTCCCAAAGATTCCAGTTATGGTTAGAGTATACCCCTTAGCGGGCCAATTCACAAAATAACCCCACAAAGTGGGGCCAAATCTTCGATGATTACTCAGGTACTTTGCGGGGACCCCAAAATATATACTGTCTTTCACAAAAGTCCGGGTCTATCTGGGAATCCGTGCCGCCCAAGTGGCTGCGCCCAGAATCAGCTGGCGGACTGCCGGATGACGGAACGACGGCTCATGATGGCCGGGCATCAGATAGACAACCCGTCCCTGACCGTAGCTGTGGCACCAGGCCGCAGGCAGCATTTCCCCGTCCGCTTCATATTCAAGCAGAATCTTCTTATCGGTGAAGGGGTCGAATTCGAAACGGTACGGCTCTTCATCGAGCTGGAAATCCTCAATGCCTTCGGTAATATCATGTTCCCGCACCTTGAAATTCAGCGGTGCATAGGGAGGATGTCCGGTGAATCTGCCGCCGATCAGATGTGCCAGCTCATACCGCTTCGCCAGCGAAACACCGGTATGCAGGACAATCAGGCCGCCGCCCCCGCTTACATAACTCAGCAAACCCGCCGTCTGCTGGGGAGATACTGTTTCGTTCCATAATTCGTTATATGCAATGCAGAGATCATATCCTGCCAAATGCTCGCTTAACAGCAGCTTTTTATTCTCCGAGCACTGTACGGTCAGAAGATCATTCAGAATCTCGCTGACCTGCTTGTCTACGCCTTGCAGCGGGTGAAACCGCGGGTGGGTATAATCGCCAAGTAACAGGCATTTTCTCTTATCCATGGGTCTCCTCCTCCTTATTTCTTTATCTTTGTGGTGGAACGTTGCCTATTATTCTAAGTAAAACAGCCCCGGATGTCCATCGAATCGGCTGCTTTTATAGTAAGAAAACGCTAATCCGGGTTGTCCAAAAAGAATTCCCGTCCTGTACCGGACGGGAATTCCTGCTATGGGTGCCTGTGCAGCCCGGCTGGTGCTACCGGTTACCGGGAAGCCGCGATATAGCGGCCCAGCTCTACGAACATGCTGCCCATTCGTTCATGCTCCGGCATAATGATCCGTTTCACGCCCTCTTCCTTGAGGGCTTCGGAGGTAAGCCGGCCGACAGATACAGCCAGCACTTTATCCTCCAAAGCCTGAACGAGTTCTTCCAGCCTGCCCTGCTCCCGCGCATACTGCGCCAGGAAACGGAATTGCGGAGCACTTGTGAAGGCTACCGCGTTCACCCGGCCTTCTGTAATATCCGCCAGCAGCAGAGCCAGCGCTCCCGGCTCCGGCTGCGTGTACCGGTACGGCTGCACCCAGCTGACCTCTGCTCCCGCCTGCTCCAGCCACTGGACCAGATGCGGGGCAGACTCTCCGTGCAGCTGCAGTCTGACCCGCTTGCCCTGCAAATCCCAATCCTGCAAACCGCGGATCAGCCCTTTGGTGCTGCCGTCATCGTCGCGCACCACGGGCTCCAGCCCCCGCTTCTTCAAGGCATTGACTGTCTTATAGCCGCGCGCAGCAATAGGTGAAGCGGAGAGAACTTCCAGGAAGCGGTCCGCAAGCTCCAGCTTCGCGGCCATCTCGAATAATGCGTCGAGTCCCATTCCGGTCGTCAGAACTGCCAGGTCCGGCGGCTGGTCTGTCCAGGCCGTCAGCCCGTCACGCAGTGCAGCATCATCCAGAAATGAAGTCCCCTGGGCCGGACGGTGCAGCGCTGTCCCACCCATATTCTGTATCAGCTTGGCCATTTCTTCCGCCTTGCGCGGACCCGCCAGGGCAATGGTAATGCCCTTTAATTGCTCTGCCATGAATGCTTCTCTCCTTCGTCACCCCATATTATTGCTTATCAGTATACTTGCAAAAGGAGGTAAAAGGGAAGACCGCAGCGCACTTTCTGCTTCAGGAATTCCGCTGGTCTCCGGAACTACCGCTACTCTGCCGGACGGTATCCGCTGCACCCGGAGCCTGATTTCCCGGATATAATTTGAATTTGCCGACCAGCCGCTGCAGTTCATCGGCAAGATGGCTCAGATCTGCCGAGGAAGAAGCGATCTCTTCCACCGATGCCAGCTGCTGCTGGGCAGCAGCAGAGATGGTTTCGGTATTGCCTGCCGCCTCCTGGGTGATCCCTCGGATCTCTACGATGGCCTTCTCCATACTATCCGCTTCTGCCGTCAGCGTATGCACTGCCCCATTCATCGCTTCAATCTTCTCCGCCGCCCCTTTAACCGCCCTACGGATCCGTGAGAAGGAGCGTCCGGTCGTATCGACCGCCATAATACCTTCGGATACCCGGTTCTTCGCATACTCCATGGTAGCTGTAGCCTGGATCATCTCCGCATTAATGGAAGTAATCTGTTCGGAGATCATTCTTGCCGACTTCTCTGATTCTTCAGCCAACTTGCGCACCTCTGAGGCGACAACCGCGAAACCGCGGCCCTGCTCGCCTGCTCTGGCCGCTTCAATGGAAGCATTCAGCGCCAGCAGATTGGTCTGCCGCGAGATCCCGGTAATTACACCGACAATCCCCTGGATCTGTCCGGTCCGCTCATTAAGCTTATCAATGACCCCGCCCAGCTCCTCTACCGTTTCATGAATCCCGTTGATCTTATCGACTACGCTGATTACAGATTCATTCCCCTCTGAAGCGGAGAGCGAGGTCTTGTCCATCATCGCCGATACCTGCTCCATGAATCCGGAAATATGCTCTACCTCGCTTGTAGTGGCAGCCGTACTTATCATTCCTTTATTGACACTGTTAACCTGGCGCTCTGTTCCGGCAGCTACCTCCTGGATCGCTATCGTAACATGCTCTATCGCTTTGGTAGTCTGCTCAGCCCCCGCTGTCAGTTCCTCGGCGGATGAGGAGACATTGTCGGTCATCTCCTGTACACCAGTAATCATCTGCCGCAGATTGCCGACCATCAGGCGGAAATTCTCAGCCAGCAGGCCAATCTCATCTCTGCGGAAGTCCCCGATATCCTGTGACAGGTCGCCCCCGGCGATTAGCTCTGTCGCTCTGCGCAGCCGCATCAGCGGCTTCAGGATCGACGAGACATTGAAGTAGATAAGCACCAGCGCCAGCAATACAGAAACAGAGATTACAATTAATACCGTCTCCCGGATATCACTTGTCGCACGGGTAATCTCATTCTTGCTGATGGTCCCCCCGATTCTCCAGCCCGTCAGCTCATTCACCATGAAGGTCATCTTCTTGGAGGAATCCTTATAGTCATAATCGAAGCTGCCGCTCTCACTTTCGAACATTTGCTTCACGAAATCAAGTGAGGACTCCTCGCCAATAGCTTCGGTCGGGTGAACCAGGAATTTCTTGCTGCTGTCGATAATCAGAATATAACCTTCCTCGCCTACCTTGATATCTGTCAGATCGGCCAGCGAAGACAGGTTCAGATCCAGACCCACTACCCCGTTCCCGCCTTCCAGCACTGCTGAAATGGCAATAGCCGACTCATTATTTACCGTCTGGAATACCGGTGAGATCACAATCCCGCTGCCATGCTTAAGCGCATTGATATAAGCGTTCTCCTTGCGCGGGTCATAGCCGTCCGGCAGCTGGATATCAGCCGCACGGATGCCCTTGCCTTTACTGGTTCCGGCATAAATATCAAGCACATCGGAATGCAGTTTGGCATACTCCTTAAGTCTGGCCTCCAGTGCAGGCGCCCCCGCCCCCGCCGCTTCATTGTTAATAGAATCCGCCGTGAGCTGCGCAGCGAAGTAGTTAATATCATCAATTTTGGATTGAATGTTTGCATCGATAATTTCGTTAACCGCCACTACACTTTCCGTGGCATTTTGGGTGAGCTGCTCCCCGACTTTACTGCTGGCCGATTGATAGGTCTGCCAGCCTATAATGATGCTGGGTACAAGCAAAACAAGCAAATATGTAAGAATTAGCTTCGTGCGGATGGTCAGACGCGCCTTTTTATTCATATGATGGGCTCACTCTCTCTTTCTTTATGGGTCTTAAGCACGATAAATCTGCAGCCTCAATATATAATTAAATATCGCCCCTGAAAATCCTCTTTTCTCCGGGAATTCATTATAATTCTCCTATATTGCTTAATAATTTTCATATATACACAGCAAAAAACCGTTTTTATGAAAACGGTCTTTTGTTATATTTATTCTTTTTTCTAGTGCGAATTCTTATTCCGGCAGGCTGGACATACGCCTCCAAATACAACATGTGTATGGGTAATGGAATAACCCGTATCCTCCGCTACCGTATCAATCCACGCCTGCGGAACCTGACTCATCACTTCATCCACTGCGCCGCAGATTTCACAGATAATATGCTGATGGTCGTCCAGACGGGCATCATATCTGCTGGCCGCCTCTCCGAGCTTCAGTTCACGGATCATTTGTTTATCCGAAAGATACCGCAGCGAATTATAGACAGTCCCATAGGCCAGGTTATGCCCCTGCTCTACAAGACGGTTCATTACTTCTGCAGCAGTAGGATGGTCATGGGAATTACGGACGATATCATACACGGCCTGACGTTGAGAGGTTAAGTTCAGCGTTCTCATCTTTATCATCCTCTAACTTGTTTTTAGATCAAGTATAAGTCCTAGTGCCGGAAGCGTCAATCCGGGCAGGACTCTATTTGATCATTCCCGAGTATTTCACATCCACATCCGTCTTAACCTGAAATTTCAGCCGGGGATAGAGCCTCTCCCATACCGCCATTTCTGTGTCATTATTCCAGTGCCGGGCCCCGTAATGCAGCCCCCAGCCCATAGGGTCCATCCCGCTGTCCCGGATTCTGATCAGCAATGCTGTAACTGCCTTGCTGAGTTCCGCTGCTCCTGACTCCCCGATCTCCTTCAGCATGTGGTGAGTTACCATATCCTCAGTACTATTTTCCTCCAGAATTGCCCGGATCTTAATGTTGTACCGGATGTACGGGTTATCCTCCTGCTGCGTCACAATCCGGTAGCTGGAGGAGCTGCTCTCTGTATAGTACTGGTACATCCCGCCGCCTATGTGAGCCGGAAAGTTCGTCCGCAGATTGGACCGGGACAGCAGATTGAACAGTCTGGTCTCGTCAGGCGTGAGAACAAGCTTGATTTTATTCTTATCCAGCAAGGCAATCTTATCGATTAGGAACTGCTCTTCCCCCTGCGCTTCAATAATAGGCAGAATTGGATCGATACCATTCTCATAAATACTCCGCATCAGCTGATAGGAGAACACTCTGGAGATAAAGGGCGACTCTGTGCCTTGTCCGTTCATCGCCAGAATCAGCGAGTTGGACGGGATTCGCTCGGACGGCGGCTTCACCTGCAGTACTTCCAGCGCCCCCGGCCTTCCGATGGCAAAATTCAGGATCAGCTGGATATCTCTGCGCCGCACCGCCCAGTCCATCACATGCCTGATGTCTTTGGCAGCGATTTGTTCACCCAGGATCAGCGACTTGCAGTGGACATAGTCCAGCTCCTTCTCCACTTTGGACTTCATTCTGCGCAGTGCCTCGGAGATACTCTCCGATTCTTCGGTAAGGATCTGCATCTTCTCATCGATCTTGGTAACATCCCCTTGCGGGATTGCCAGCTTCAGGCTCACCTTGAATGTTCCTTCCACCTTGCCGGGATCGATCCCGATGGCGACCACAAATATTCTCCGGTCGATATCTTTGAAATTGCAGCCTGTCACTGTCATGCACATCAGCAACAGCAGAAGGCAGACTGCACTCCTTTTTGTTCTCATCCCCTCCGCCTCCTTACAATCCAGTAGCACCAGAACAGCAGGAGAATCAGCAGCAGCTCCCCGTACCAGCGGATATGCAGCAGGAATACCCCAAGCAAATTAAGGTCGTATTGATCCATACGCATAAGGGCGAAGGCTCCGGCAGCAAACAGGACCAGGATAACGATCTCCTGACGCAGTTTTTTCTTAGGCTTCTTAGCCGTGGAGGGCAACAGACTGAGCAGCAGCTCTTTGCCGACATGCCACTGGATAATGGCGCTGACCAGAGATAATGTAATGTAGGCGAAATAGAAGATATACAGCATGCGTTCGATCAAGAAGGCTTCGATGCGGATGCTGTCTGCCGTTGTAAACCACGTATACACATGCCGATCAACGCCAACGGTCCCGTGATATCCGATCGGCACAAAAAAGCATATGGCAAGCACCAGAAAACCTTCCAGACTTAGAATCCATATATGCCTCAGCTTCAGTCCATGAAATACCCGGTTGAATACCGCCAGATTGATATAACCGCTGAAGGTAAATGTTGCGGCCGCAATACTGTTCATATCCGGGGCATGCAGAGAGTGAGTCATCACCTGTAGCACGGCATCCCAGCTGAAATCCGGGTTAATAATCGCCTTGACTGTTGTATACAGAATTAAAGGCAGGGTAATCCCCAGCGTAAGCTCCAGTCCGTAGAGCAATGACAGCGAGTCTATCCGGGAACACAGGCAGACAACGGCCAGGAAGCCGAGTAATATTGCATACGGCCCTGTATCCGGGCTGATAAAACGCAGCGTAATGTCCACAAAGGACAGCAGGATCAGCGCCCCGGCCATATACCAGAGAACCGCATATACAAAAATCAGCGGAGCAGCCAGCTGCTTCGGCAAGGCCGACCCGAAGATTTCCGGCAGTCCCTGTCCGGGGAATTTATTGATGACTTTGGTGAACAGGTAGATAAACAGGGTGCCCGTAACCACCGCAACCAGAATGGAGGACTGCGCCCCGTCAAAGCGGGCATCGATCAGCTCCCGGGGGGCGAAATTAATGATGTTGATCAGGGTATTCATGAGAAAAAGACAATAGAAATAGCGGCTCTTAGCCATCACTCCCCACCGCTTTTCTTCCTCAGGGCCGTTCCCAGCGTATCGAGGAAAAACATCTTGAAATACGGCTGGCCGAAGCTGCGCTGGCTGCATAAATACATGGTGAAGCCCACCAGGCAGATGACAACACCGACAAGACCGAGCACTGCCGCAGCTATGACGAAGAAATATTTCAGCACACGGATGGAGAAGCTCATCATATTCAGCGGAATCAGGAAATTGGATATCGCCACAACGGAAACCAGAATAATCATAATGTTACCGATCAGTCCCGCCGCAGTAGCGGCTTGGCCCAGAATCAGACCGCCAACCGTAGTGGCCGTCGGACCAATAGCCCGGGGCAGCCGCAAGCTCGCTTCGGTCAGAAATTCCATCATGATCATCATAAGAATGACCTCGACAAAAGAAGGATAAGGCACCGTAGCACGGCTTCCCCCAATCAGCAGGGCAATCTGCACGCGCACAATCTCCGGATTATAGGAGGTGAAAGCAATGTACAGGGCAGGCAGCCACAGCGTCATGGCCACACCGAGAATGCGCAGCAGCTTTAAGAAACGTCCAACAAAGGGAAGATGGATTTTATCATCCATAGCTGTGAAGAAATCATTGAAAATAGACGGGAGCACAATCGCGTATCCGGTAGTGTCCAGCATTACAGCGACCTTGCCTTCAGCCAAATTGAACACCACCCGGTCCGGGCGCTCCGTAACAATCGTTTTGGGGAAAATGCGCAGCTTGTCGCTGCTGATATATTTCTCCAGCTCACCGGCAGCCTGCAGAACATCCAGCTTAAGAGAGTCCAGCTTCTCTTTTAATTCGGCCAGGACATTGTGATTCACTCTGCTCTCGTCATAGAGTATAGCCACCTTGGTCTTGGACACGTTGCCGATGATGGTGAACTCCATCTTCAGTGACGAGGATTGATAACGCCGCCGGATCAGGTTCAGATTAACCGCCAGACTCTCGCCCAGCGCATCTGACGGGCCTTGGCTGATACTCTCGGTTATCGTTTCTTTAACACCGCTAACCTCAGCCTTGAGCGCATCGAAGAAGCAGAACCGGCCAGCCTGGCCTATACAGGCATAACCGCTAAGCAGAAGGTCCAGCGCGCGCTTCCCCTCTGTAACCTCCTCACTTCCGGGGTAATCCGCAATGTAGCTGTAGTAAGCTGCCGGATCGCCCATCTCGTAGAACGGCGCAACCACATTCCGGCTGATGGTCTGTCCATCCGTAACACTCTTGATATACAGCAGGCTGACCTCTCCAGAGGGAACGGCCATGATCTTGTCCTCAAGGTCACCGAAGCCGCTCAGCTGTTCCCTGATCCATTCGAGGGTCACTCCCTGCTTATGCATTTGTCCTGACATGGATCTTTCTCCCTCCAGGCCCGAATTTCCGGGGACTTCCCCTTATTTTGGCACTGTCGCCCTCTTTTCATGCACCTTCAGCCGGGCTAAGGCGTTTCTTTTACCGGAAGTGTGGTAATAAATGAAATGAATAATGACTAATGGAGGGATCAACTCATGAATTCACAGGATCACCGCTCGCAAGGTCTTCCGCAATTTCCGGAATCATTATGGAGGGGCAGCACGGAGCTGCCCTCTTTTCCGGAGCTTGCGGAAGATCATGTCACAGATGTAGCTATTGTCGGAGCAGGCATTACCGGCATTACGACAGCTTATTTACTGTCCAAGGCCGGGTATAAGGTCTCTCTGCTCGAAGCCGGAGAGATCCTCGGCGGCACCACCGGCTTCACCAGCGCCAAGATCACCGCCCAGCACGGAATGATCTACAGTGATCTGCTGAAGCACTTTGGGGAAGAACAGGCCCGGCTCTATTTCCAGTCAAACAGTGAAGCGCTGGAATGGATGATCGCTACGGCTGAAGAACTGGGGCTGTCCTGCGGGTTGACGCGGGAAGCTGCGTATCTGTATGCCGATATGGGAGATGAGAAGACGCTCAAGCAGCTGGCTGCTGAATTCGAGGCCTACCGCAAGCTTGGACTGCCCGGAGAATGGCTGGACCAGGTTTCGCTGCCACTGAGAGCCGGCGGTGCGATCAGGCTGCCCGGACAAGCCCGTTTTCATCCGCTGGAGTACCTGAAAGGGCTGCTGCAGGTCGTGCTGGACAACGGCGGCACGGTATACGAGCATACGATGATCGGCGAAAAGGTCGATACGGACGGGCATCTCACTCTCTATACCGAAGGGGAGAAGTTCAAAATTAAATGCCGCCATGCCGTGTCCGCCTCCCATTTTCCATTCTATGATGGAGGCTCCCTCTATTTCTCGCGGCTGCACGCAGAGCGGTCCTATTGTCTGGCTATTGAGCCGGAAGCAGATTATGAGGGCGGCATGTACCTGAGTGCCAGTGAACCTACCCGCTCGCTGCGCGCGGTGGAATGGGACGGGCGGAAACTGGTTATCGTCGGCGGTAATAACCACAAGACCGGACAGGGCATCTGCACCTTCGGCCACTATGAGAATCTGGAGAAGTTTGCGGGAGAATTGCTCGGCATCCGCAGCATTCCCTTCCGCTGGTCGGCGCAGGATCTGATTACCCTGGACCGGGTCCCCTACATCGGCAAGCGGGCGGAGGATGAAGAAGTCTATATTGCCACAGGCTTCGCCAAGTGGGGCATGACCAGCGGAACGCTGGCTGCACGCATGATTGCAGATGGAATTATGGGAAGCAGCAACCCTTATAAGGAGCTGTACGATCCGACACGCTTCAAGGCTAATCCGGGCATCAAAAATTTCATCGTGCAGAACTTCTCGGTCGCCAAAGAGCTTGTAGCCGGAAAAGTGGAGATTATCCATAAAAAAACAGACGAGCTTGCGCCGGACGAAGGGGCCGTTGTTTTCCATGACGGCAAACGGGTTGGCGGCTACCGCGACCCTGAGGGCAAGCTGCATCTCGTGGACAGAACCTGCACACATATGGGCTGTGAATGCGAGTGGAATGACGGGGAACGCTCCTGGGATTGCCCGTGCCACGGCTCCCGCTTCTCTTATGAGGGCGATGTGCTCGAAGGACCGGCCACAGTGCCGCTTAAGAACCTCACAGCCAAGCAGTGAGCCTGCTTCCTATACAGCAGTGTACAGAGACATTCAATTAGAATGAACTGTCTTGTCCCTCTCCGCCTGTCCCGGCGTGATTGTCTCTGTCCGCTCAGGTATAATAGCCTTATGTTCATCCAATATATAGAATTTCCTATCTTAAGGAGCGTGACGACAGGTTATGGATTTAAGAGGAACCAGTATTGTAATTACAGGTGCAGGTAAAGGCATCGGCAAAGCACTCGCGATGGCACTCGCTAAAGAAGGCGCCAACCTGGGGCTTATCTCCAGAACTTCAGCAGATCTGGAGGCACTGAAATCGGCATTGACTGAGGTATATGACATCAAGGTCAGCATTGCTGTAGCTGATATCGCGGTGCGTGAAGAAGCAGAGCGGGCTGTTGTCGCCCTGCAGAATGACCTTGGCCCGTTCGACGCGCTTATCAACAATGCCGGGATTGCCCAGTTTGGCACTTTCCTGGAGATGGACCCCGCTGACTGGGAGCGCCATATGCAGATCAATCTGTTCGGCACTTATTATGTAACCCGTGCGGCACTGCCTGCTATGATTGAGCGTTCCAGCGGCAACATCATTAATATCTCTTCTACAGCAGGAGAACGCGGCTTCGCTACAGGCTCAGCCTATTGTGCTTCCAAGTTTGCTCTGATGGGTATGACGGAAGCGCTGGCGATGGAGGTCCGCAAGCATAATATCCGTGTCGTGGCACTGACCCCCAGCACCGTCAACACAGGTCTGGCCACCGGTGCCGGCTTGAAGATCGGCGATGAAGACCGGATGATGCAGCCCGAGGATGTGGCCGAGCTGACGCTCGCTGCCCTGAAGCTTCCAGACCGCGTCTTCCTGAAGACCGCTGGCATCTGGACGACCAATCCGCAATAACTAAGGCAGATTTCACCCACACCCTATGAGGAGGACTTGGCATGCTGGTAGTCACCAACACGATTAAGATCAAAGAAGGACATGGGGAAGCACTCGCCTCGCGTTTCGGCGCAGACAATGGAGTGCAGAGCATGCCCGGATTTATCCGCATGGAGGTCTGGCAGGGCGCGCCCAAAGAAGGCGTGGAGGAACTGAAGATCTGTACTGTCTGGGAGAGCGAGGAAGCGCTGAGCGGCTGGACGTCCAGTCCCGCCTTCCGCGATTCGCACCGCGGGGCCGGCCGGAATGAAGCCATTATCGGCGCCTCACTCGACAAGTATGAGCTGGTACTCAGCCGAACTTCCGGTAACTGAATCTAGCCGTTATACGCATATACACAACAGGGATGCCCCGCAGCCTTTAAGGCTTGACGGGGCATCCCTGTTGTTGCTTCTGTAGTTCACAACCCGGTTATTCGCGGCCTGCTGCCGGAGACTCGCTCATGTCCTGATGCTTGCCCGGCCAGAAGGCCCGGCGGCCCAGAAGCACGGTGATGGCCGGAACCAGGAACGGCCGGACCACGAAGGTATCGAGCAGCACACCAATCGCGGTGATGATGCCGAATTGCACCAGCACCTGAATCGGCAGACTCGCCAATACGGCGAAGGTACCAGCCAGAATGAGTCCGGCGGAGGTGATTACCGATCCGGTTTCGTTCACACCTTCGGCGATGGCCTGCTTCAGCGGCATAGTTTTACGCTTTTTCCAGATATTCGAGATCATGAAGATGTTATAATCCTCGCCCAGCGCTACCAGGAAGACGAAGGAGTAGAGCGGAATTGCGCCTTGAATCGCATCTGCACCGAGCAGATAATGAATAATAATCCAGCCCAGGCCGAGTGCCGAGAAGAAGGAGAGAATTACTGTAGCCACCAGATAAATGGTCGCCACTACAGATCGGAGATAGATCAGCAGCAGCACTGTAATCATCCCGATAACCACCGGTATAATCAGATCGGTATCCCGTTCACCGAGCTCCTTGGTATCATGCTGGGTAGCGGTCTGTCCGCTAATCCATACCTTATCCTGCGCGTTCTCTATTCCCGACTCCGCCAGAGCCTGCTCTACAGTAGCCTGAAGTGCCGGAATGTGATTCATCGCCTCGATGGAATACGGATTAGCCTTGAATTCAATATCATATGCAGTGATGTTCTTATTGACGGCCCCCTGCTGCGGATCAGACACTACGTCCACATAGGACAGGCCTCCCAGGATGACCTTCAGATCCTCTCCGCCGCTCAGGCCCTCTGTATCCACCATCAGCTTAGCCGGCGCCAGCTCTCCGGGAGAGAACTGCTTGCCGATCAGGTCGAACCCTTCACGCGATTCCATATCTTTCGGGAAGGAGGACAGGATATCATAGGTGAATTTAATTCCGCTGGAGAACGAGGCCAGAATGCCCAATACCACCACGGTTACTCCCACGATCGCCCATGGCCGGGAAATGACAAGATACCCGATTCCTTTTTGGGACGAACGCTTCGGCTGCGGTACCGGCTTCCCCTTGGCCTTGGCCCGCTCAATCTCCATTTGCGGAGTGCGCGGAACAAACGGGAAGAACGAGGTTCGCCCGAAGATAGCCAATAGTGCCGGAACCAGCGTCAGACTGGCAATCCCCATAATCAGAATGGAGGCACTGAACGGAACCGCAAAGCGTTGGTACGCCCCGTATTTGGCCAGCAGCAGCGCGAAGAGCGCAAGGACAACTGTGAATCCGCTCATGGCGATCGCTCCGGAGGAATGGGTGATTGCACTCAGCAGTGCACGTCCCTTGTTCTCCTCAACCTTCAGCATCTGGCGGAACCGGGAAATCATAAACAGGCAGTAGTCTGTCCCCGCCCCGAAGAGCAGCACCGTCATAATAGATACGGCCTGCGAATCCACCGTAATCCAGCCTTCCTCTGCCATCTTGCCAAGCAGCGGACTAGTCACGCCATAAGCAAAGCCGACGCCAATGAGCGGTATCAATGCCAGAATCGGCGATCGGTAGATCAGGAGCAGGAAGACCAGCACCAGAATTACCGTTGCAATCAGCAGTGAAACGTCGGCATTCTTGAACAGGCCTGTGGCATCTACCGATATCCCGACAGGGCCGGTAACCCGCAGGCTTAAGTCGCCGCTGTCTTGCTTCACTACAGAAGGGTCTGTGCCTGTTTCAGTACTCACCAGCTTCTTCATCTCAGTCAGCGATTCCCCGAGCTGGTCACTGTCTGCCTTCTTGTCAAACAGCACCGGTGTGACGAGTGTGCTTCTATCCTCCGACAGTGAAGCCTGCAGCGCCTGCGGCGGCAGCTGACCAAGCGGCGGAACGAAGTTCTGATGCGCGAGCGGCTGCTGTTCAAGCTTGGAGTATACAGCAGTTATATGTAAGAGATCATCCTCTGATAAGCCGCCTTCACGATGCCATACCAGCAAAGCCGGTACGCCGCTTCCGGCAGGGAATTCTGCCTCTGCAAGGGCTGCTGCGCGGACAGATTGCGAATCCTCCGGCAGGTTGGGCGCGTTATTGACAACCTGCGAGTTCACTGAAGGCCAGATCATAGTCAAAGCCCCTACAACTGCAATCCACACCAGAAGGGTAATCCATTTTGTTTTGCCTCCTGCTACCCATTTACCGTAGCCTGACATTCCTTTCATCCTCTCTCCCATCCGCAGGCCTAAAATGAGCCGCGGGTCATTTTTACTATCCTTATCATATATACCCTAAAAATTTTAAGCAAACCTTTTTTCTAAAATAATAGATAGTTAGAGTTACAGTGGCCGACATTGCCTCAAGAACCCCCTGATTCATAGTGTCTATGACGGGTGAACTCCGTTGTCTCTATTTCTATTATTATCTGGAAACTAGTATATGATACCCAAAGGAAAATAGATGGCTCTACTTAAGCCGCGCGGCATGATTCTGCCCGAAATATTGCACAGAGTACAACTTTGCTCCTTAGATAAATGCGTACACAGGTGAATTATTGTATGATATACAACAATTACCACGTTATGTTACTTCAAAGACGGGAAATGTTGCCTTTTGTACAACAATTTTGATTTTAGGCTGATTTACCGGGGGGATTGTTGTATTTTATGCAGGATTTTTAAGCGAATAGTCCTTTACCGCCACCTAATTCCAGCTCAACTGACCGTATATAGTAAAAGCCCCGGCGTTCACGCAGACTGCCTGCAGTGAACGCCGGGGCTATGAGCTAAGCTGAGGGATACAGCCGATTGTTAAAATACATCTTCACAGTACATTTTAGAGCAGATGTTTGGAGTAAATCTCTACAGTTTGCCCGCGGTCATATACCGTTTAGCCCACGTCCGGCAGATCATCCCCGGAGAACTGGCTGTTGTAGAGGTCGGCGTAGAAGCCGCCTGCTTCAAGCAGCTCCAGATGGGTGCCCTTCTCAATCACGCTGCCCTGATTCATAACCAGAATCAGATCCGCATCACGGATGGTGGACAGGCGGTGAGCGATAACGAAGCTGGTTCTGCCGTTCATCAGCGTATTCATAGCCTTCTGGATCTGCACCTCCGTGCGGGTATCGACGCTGCTGGTGGCTTCATCCAGAATCAGGATTGAAGGATCGGCCAGGATTGCCCGGGCAATAGTAAGCAGCTGCTTTTGCCCTTGGGAGATGTTCGAGGCTTCCTCGTTCAGGATCGTGTTATAGCCCAGCGGCAGCGTACGGATGAAGTGGTCGGCATGAGCAGCCTTGGCTGCCCGGACCACATCAGCCTCCGTAGCACCTTCCCGGCCGTAAGCGATATTGTCACGGATGGTGCCGTTGAACAGCCAGGTATCCTGGAGCACCATACCGAATTTGCTGCGCAGCTCGCTGCGCTTCATATTGGTGATGTTGACACCATCGATCACAATCTCCCCGCCGCTGATCTCATAGAAGCGCATCAGCAGGTTGATCAGGGTCGTTTTGCCGGCCCCGGTCGGACCTACAATGGCAATAGTCTGTCCCGGGCTGACCTCGATATTCATGTCTTCAATGAGGATAGCATCCTCTTTATAGCCGAACTTCACGTGGCGGAATTCCACGGAGCCCTCTTCTGCATCCGCTGGACGCTTCGCAAGTGAAGTCCCCACCTCAGGAACTTCCTCTTCTTCATCCAGCAGTTCAAATACACGTTCCGCCGAAGCGATGGTGGACTGGATGATGTTGGCGATATTGGCTGTCTGCGTAATCGGCATAGTGAATTGGCGCGAATACTGGATAAAGGCCTGGATATCCCCGACATCAATCGCTTTTTTGGTTACGAAGATCCCGCCGACCACACAGACGAGCACATAACCAAGGTTCCCGATAAACATCATCAGCGGCATAATAATCCCGGAGATGAACTGGGATCTCCAGCCGGAATTGTACAGGTCATCATTAATTTTGTTGAAGTCCTTCAAAGAGTTCTTCTCGCGTCCGAACGCTTTGATAATACGGTGTCCGGTATACATTTCCTCAACATGGCCGTTCAGCTGGCCCAGCGACTTCTGCTGGCCGATGAAATAGGTCTGTGAGCGTTTGGTGATCAGCATAATGACCACGAAGCTCAGCGGCAGCGTTACTATGGTAATCAACGTCAGCCACGGGCTGATGGTAAGCATCATTACGATGACACCAATAATCGTCACAATGGACGTAATAAGCTGGGTCAAGCTCTGCTGCAGGGTAGTACTGATATTGTCTACATCATTGGTCGCCCGGCTTAATATTTCCCCGTGCGTCCGGGAATCGAAATACTTCAGCGGCAGCCGTTCAAGCTTGCTGTTGATCTGCTCACGCATATCATATACGACCTTTTGCGCCACACCGGCCATTACATACTGCTGTATATAACTGAACAGTGAGCTTAACAGATACAGTCCGGCCAGGAGAATCAGAATATCATTAATATAGCCAAAATCAATCTCCGCTCCAGGTACACCCATCAGCTTGCCATAGGCGCCTTCAAACAATTTGGTGGTAGCTCTACCCATTACTTTAGGGCTGAAAATGCTGAATATGGTACTGGCAATCGCCATCACAAACACAATAATCAGCTGAACCTGGCGCGGGCGCAAATACCGGGTCAGGCGCCGCAGCGTTCCCTTGAAGTCCTTGGCTTTCTCAGCCGGCATCCTCATGCCCGGACCGCCGGGTCCTCCGCCCGGTCCGAAGCCGCCACCTGAACGCCGGGGCGGTTTCATGTCTCTATTCTGCTCACTCATGCTATTTCCTCCTCTGACAACTGCGAGGATACGATCTCGCGGTACACCTCATTGTTATCCAGCAGCTCACGGTGTGTGCCCATTCCGACAATTTCACCGTCATCCAGTACGATAATCCGGTCTGCATCCATAACCGTACTGACACGCTGTGCGACAATTAGGACTGTAGATTCTGTAGTCTCCCCCTTCAGGGCAGCACGCAGCTTGGCATCGGTCTTGAAGTCAAGCGCCGAGAAGCTGTCATCAAACAGATACACTTCCGGTTTCCGTACCAGTGCACGGGCAATGGACAAACGCTGCTTTTGGCCGCCGGAGACATTACCTCCGCCCTGGGAGATTTCCGAATTGAAGCCGTCCTTCATAGCGGTTACGAAATCATAGGCCTGGGCCACCTTGGCGGCATGAAGGATTTCATCCTCCGTAGCGTCTTCCTTCCCGTAACGGATATTCTCGTTAATGGTACCGGTGAACAGCACGGCTTTTTGCGGGATATAGCCAATCTTGCTCCGCAGATCCTCCTGCGTCATCTGGCGTACATCCACTCCATCGACGCGGATCGCACCTTCAATAGCATCATAGAATCTTGGAATCATGCTTAGCAGCGTTGATTTCCCTGACCCGGTTCCGCCGATAATAGCTGTAATCTCGCCGGGGCGTGCACTGAAGGTAATTCCGGACAGCGCAGGCTGTTCAGCCCCCGGGTAAGAGAAGGATACATTGTCGAACTCCACAAAACCGCGCATTCCGTCACGGCCGTCCGCATGGGTAGCTGTAGCCGTAGTCTTCAGGTCTGCGGTTGTCGGATCCGTAATTTCAGGCTGCATATCGAGGACTTCATTGATACGCAGTGCAGAGGCAGAGGCTCTTGGAATCAGGACAAACATCATCGAAACCATGATGAGGGAGAACATAATCTGCATTGCATATTGAATGAAGGCCATTAGTGAACCTACCTGGAGATCGCCGTCGCCAATCCGGATTCCACCATAATAGAGGATAGCGATCATGGAGAAGTTCATCACGATCATCATCAGCGGCATCAGTCCGGCCATAACCTTATTCACTTTGATTGCAGTATCCGTCAGATCTGCATTGGCCAGACTAAACCGCTTATTCTCATGCTCAATCCGATTGAACGAGCGGATTACGCGGATACCGGTCAGATGCTCACGCAGCACAAGGTTTAATTTATCCAGCTTGATCTGGATGGCTTTAAACAGCGGAAGCCCCTTCATTCCAATGAAGAAGATCGCTCCAACCAGCAGCGGAATGACCACTACAAAGATCAGCGAGAGCTTGGCATCCTCGGACACCGCCATAATGATCCCGCCGATCATCATCATCGGAGCACCAATCATCATGCGAAGCATCATAGTTAATACGGTCTGGACTTGTGTAATATCGTTGGTGGTACGTGTAATTAATGATGCCGTACCCAGCTTGTCGAATTCATGCAGCGTGAAGTTCTCGACATGGTTGAACATCCGTGACCGGGTGTTCTTACCGAAGCCGGCTGCAACCTTAGCCGACAGATAGCTGGCAATAATGGAGCAGACTGCACCGCCGGCCGCTACCAGCAGCATGAAGCCGCCGATTCTCCAGATATAAGGCTGATCGCCATCTACAATCCCCTTATCAATAATGTCACTCATCAGGGTCGGGAGATACAAATCCCCCATGGACTGCAGGAATACGAGAATCAGTACTGCGGCTATTGCCAATCGGAAGGGTCTCAAATGCTTTAGTAATTTAATCAAGTTTCTCATCTCCGTTCATTTGTAACCGGTCTAGATTAGGCGGAGGATTGTCTTTCATGAAGGCATGTACTTTAAGCAGCAGCTCTGCCAGCTGGTCAGACTCTTCCTCACCCAGATACTCCACCATTTTGTTAAGCGTGGTGTCCATGTGCTTCTTGGCATTGCGGGTAATAATTTTCCCCTGTTCCGTCAACTTGATGCGTACCACTCTCCGGTCGGAGGCGTCGGCTTGCCGTTCCACCATCTGCTTAGCCTCCAGACTGTTGATCAGCTGGGTGACCGTGGGCGGAGTCAGCCCCAGAAAGCGGCTGATTTCAGAAACCTTGAGTCCTACATCAGATGAATGGGACGCCCGTGCAATACATATCAATAAAGTCATCTCACTTGGCTTATGACCCTCCACGGAATGATGCAGGTGGCCTTTGCGCAGCTTCCGGAGTGCGGAGAAAAGCTTGTGTCCGACTGAATTTTCATCTTCTCTATTTATCCCAATGTTCCCACCTCTTTTTTAGTTAGGTATACAAATAATTAAATACTATATTAATTAGGCTACCTAATTATATTTTCCGGGCAAACCTTTGTCAATTCCTGAATACGCTATCAATTATTACAGATTGAAGAACGCAGGTAGATAGATGTTTGTACTTTTTTTCACATAACCACGTACAAAAGCTCCCTCAGCACGGATGGCCGGGGAGTAATCCTTAGATAAAGTAATGATAAAGCTAAATAACGCCAAAACGCTGGCTCTCATGATCAGTAACTTCTTCACGCTGTCTTACCTCCCGCAGCAGCTCCCTGTAAGCGGTCTGCTGGGTGTCGGAGGAAGCATCTCTGTTCAATTCGAACAGCGTCACACAATTAATGAAGTCCTTTCCGCTATTCAGCCTGACGGTTAACCGCAGACATTGAATAATATAGTCAATTCCCTTGGAGTACTGTTTACGGGAGATATAATACATGGCGATTTGGTAATAAAGACGGTACACACGGTCCACATTAATCGGGTCCTGAAATTGTTCAAACCGCAGCATTTCCCTGGAAAAGCGTGACAGCACAGCGTCTGCAGAGAATCCGAAACGGTTGGCCGACTCCAGGATAATGACCATACCGGATAGGATCTCACCGGGATGCTCTGCCAAAAAAGCTATATATACCGGCAGCACCGAAGTATTGCCCATTAATATCTCAAGAGTAAAGCCATTGGCTACAGCAAACAGCCGGAAGCTATCCACGGCACTGCGCCCTTCATCATCCAGCAGCTCAAACCATCCCAGATCCGCATAACCGGCGGTGTATTTCTTGGCCTGCTCATATTCTCCCCGCTTAGTAAGCGCCGAAGCCTTCAATAGATAACCATGGCCATAATAGACTACCAGCGGGCGTTCCGCCTGGAAAGCCTCCACCCGTTTCCCCTTGCTTCTGCGCAGCTCCTCACGGTAGATCCCATGGGCTAATGCCCTCAGCTCATCGGCATATTTCTCTACATCCTTCCAGCGGTGCAGGGCAAAGCATACCTTCGCCAGCTTAAGCAGCCCGTCGAGCTGCATGTCCTCGGGAAGCAGACCGCGAAACGGCTCGAAGCGGATTACCGCGCGCAGCTTCTGTTCCATATCCACATCAGGAGTAGACTGCAGGGATTTGAAAATACGGTACTGGCTGATGGCCAGCCGTTCTGAGTAGCTATCCGGCTCATTCTCTACAATAAGCCTGTAGAACACGACCGACTCCTGTGTCTTGCCGCTGCAGAACAGCCTCTCCGCAACCGTATAGACGATATCCAGCGGCCTGGGGTATTCCATAATTCTGCTCAACACTTCATCAATACACTGCTGCTTGCCAATTTCTGCACACCGGACCAAAAAAGGCTCCACACGGCGCCGGGAAATTCTGTCCTCACTAAAGCACTCTTCCACATATAGCGGATACAGCCAGCCCTCCGGGAATCCGAATGCCCGGGTCATCGCATCCATTTGTCCCAGAGAAATCGGCTTGGGCGGATTGCCATGAAGGATCGCACTGAGACTACCGCGGTTGAGTCCGGATATTTTGGCAAATGAGGCAAGATTATGGCCCGAGCGGGACAAATTTTTCTCAATTTCCGTTCGTAGCGTTGTCAGTTTCGCCTCCACCCGGCACCTCCTCAAGGATTCACTTGTAACCCTTCTATTTATTGCCATTATAGGTGATGACTATTGAAAGCACAACAAAATGGCCCCACATCGTGAGACCTCAACATCCAGACGCTAACTGGAGTTATTGTATAATTTAGACTACTGCTGCAAGGCTGCTTTATTTCTGATCCGCTGGTTTTTGGTGTTCTTGATGTACCCTGCTGCCCCGTTCTTGCGGCTGCGCAGACTCTCCATCATCAGATTCTGGGCCAGGACAATATATCCGTCCAGCCGCTGGCTGAGTTCCAGAACCGCATGATCACTCAGACTCCGCTCCTGAGCCACTTCCAGCAATTCACTTCTTAAGTTTTCTATAGTAAGAAAAAGCTCATCTTCTCTATAATCCCTGCTCTGGTTATGGGGAGAATTCTGGTAAAGGTTCACGGTTACTCACCTTCTCTCTATCAACTTCTCCCTTATCATAATTCATGATGCCAAAAAACATATTTTGAAAAAAAAGAAAAAAATGTCGTTTACAGTTCCCCGAGCACTTTCATCGCGAAGGCGATCCACTCCCGCGCCGCGAAGGACAGATAACGGTCTCTGCGCCAGATCATCCCCAGCTGCCAGGGAATCACAGGCTCGGTCAGGGGGATGACAGCGATCCGTGAACGGTCCATATCCCGGCATATGGTCTCCGGCAGTAGCGCAATGCCCATTCCGGCAGCTACCATCCGGCTGATCAGATCCCACTGAGAGCTCTCATAGACCACCTTGGGCTGGAAGCCTACTTTGACACATTCCGATATAATCCGGTCATGCAGGGCGAAGTCCTCCCGGAACAGCACGAATTCCTCTTCTGCCAGCTCTTTCAGCGGCACATTCTGCGCCCCGTCCAGACGGTGTCCTGCGGGAACCAGCAATTGCAGCTTCTCCTCCACAAAGGTGAAGCAGTGAAACTTGGCTCTGTTGACAGGCAGGACAATCGCCCCGATATCAAGCAGGCCGGACTCCACATCATCCTCTACCTTTTTGGCGCCGTCTTCATGCAGCCTTATCGTCACTTCCGGGTAACGTCGGTGAAATTCCCCGATGACAGCAGGGAAGAAACTGGCTCCTACCATAGGAGGCAGCCCAATGCGGATATGCCCCTGCTTCAAATTGCGCAGACTGTCCAGCTCTGAGGAGAGGCTCGTGAAGGATTCCACAATATTCTGCGCCTTAACCAGCAGAAGCTCGCCGGCATCGGTCAGACGGATGCTTTTGCCCTCCCGGTAAAATAGATCCGCCCCCAGTTCAATCTCCAGATTGCGGATCATCTTGCTGATCGTGGGCTGGGTAATGTACAGCGATTCCGCCGCCCTGGAGAAGCTGTTCAGCCTGGCCGCCTGCACGAAATACTCCAGCTGTCTGATGTCCATAACGATAACCTCCATGTATAGATGAAAGGAATGTGAGATATTCAATCTATTCATTGTACCTATGAAAGAAAAGGTTGTAAACTTTCAGTAAGACGAAAGGAAGTAATCGCTATGAAAAAGATCGCCTTAGGCTTACTGCAGGTTGCCGGACTTACCGTCTTCTCCCTGCTGGTGAATACGTTAACCTCATTTCTGCATATTCCGCTTCCCGGAAGCATTATCGGGATGATTCTCTTATTTCTGCTGCTGGAGTCCGGTGTGATCCGGCTGAATTGGGTAGAGGTTGGCGCCTCGTGGCTGCTTGCCGAGCTGCTGCTCTTCTTCATCCCTTCCGCTATAGGTGTTATGAAATACTCGAAGCTGCTCGAGGCAGACGGTCTGCAGGTGCTGGCGGTTGTACTCGTGGGTACGTTTGCTGTAATGGCCGGCTCCGGGGTACTCACGGGTGCTATTTATAGAATAAAGGAGCGTAGAAGCTCATGATAACCGGATTATTATTTCTTGGACTCACCATCGCTGTCTACCTTCTGGCCAAACGTATCTATGCCTCCAGCGGCAAAATGTACACTTCTCCGCTGATTATTACACCGCTGCTGATCATCGCCTTCCTGCTGATGACGGGCAGCTCCTATGAATCTTACAATGCGGGAGGCAAATGGCTATCGGACCTGCTTCAGCCGGCGACTATCGCCTTTGCGATCCCACTCCATAAAAACTTCAGGGTACTCAAAAAGCACGCCGCCGAAATTGCGGCAGGCGTGCTGTCAGGAACGGTTATTGCCGTGATCTCATCCATGCTGCTGGCCAAATGGCTGCATCTTAGCGGTGATCTGGCAACCAGTCTGGTGCCTCGCTCGGTGACCACACCGATCGCCATGAGCATCTCGCAAAGCATCGGCGGCGTTCCCAGCATTACAGCGGTCTTCGTCATTCTGACCGGTGTACTGGGAACGATGATGGGACCGTCTGTGCTCCGCCTTTTCCGCATTGACAATGAAATTGCGCGCGGGGTATCGCTGGGAACCGCAGCGCATGGTACAGGCACGTCCAAAGCCTTCGAGCTGAGCTCGCTGACCGGCACCATCTCCAGTATCGCGATGATTCTGACGGCGCTGTTCTCTATCGGGCTTGCGCCGGCACTAATCGCGGTTTTCCTCCACTAGGCCGTCCCGGCTTGGGCCATAGACCGGCAGCACACGGCGAAAGCCATGCTGCCGGTCTTTTTTCTACATAGTAACCGTACAAGCCTACAGCTTCACTGGCACTCCGCTCTGTGCGGAATCATAAGCTGCGCAGGTCACCTTCAAGGTCTTATATCCGTCCTCATAATCGCTGAGAATGCGGGAACGGTCTCCGGTCCGCACAGCATGCAGGAATGCTTCGCTCTCCACCGCATAGGGGTTACCAGTGTTCTTGAATTCCTTGCTGTCCCCGCTGCGGACTTCCAGCAGACGTTCCGGGTTCCAGTCAAGCATTCCGTTATCATTATAGAAGCTGATGCCCGCTTTACCCACTTCTCCAGGCAGCACGCAGGTGTTGGAGATGCTGGCAATGATGCCGCTCTCCAGCTTCAAGGATACTGTACCCACATCAGACACGGTCACCCCTTCATGCTTCTCATGCATAATCCGGTTGCCGAACATCCCATAGACTTCGGTTACCTCACCAGCCAGGTAACGCAGCAGGTCGACGATATGCGTAGTCTGCTCCGTGAATTGTCCGCCGGACTGCTCCTGGTTGCGCCACCAGGCCACGCCCGGCATCCCGCCCATCCATTCTCCGACGATCATCCCTACCTTGTCCGAACTTAGCGATTGCTTCAGCCGCTGGATGTTCTCCTGATACCGGAAATGATAGCCGACGGAAGTCAGCAGCTGATGCTCCTTAATATCCTGCAGCAGGCTGGCCGGAATGGCCGTGCTTGAGCCCAGCGGCTTCTCGACAAAGAAAGGGATATCTCTTCGGATCAGCGACCGTTCAATCGCCCCGTGTGACTGTGGAGGCACGCAGATATAGACGGCATCCAGCTTGTGCGCATCCAGCATCTCGATGATATCCCCGTAGCCCTCGGCTCCGTAAGGACGGGCCATGTCCTCACCCTTTGACTTGCTGCTGCCGCAGACTGCCTTCAGTGATACATCCTCCATCCCTGCCAGCAAATCCGCATGCACCTTGGAGAACCACCCTGTTCCGACTATTCCGATATTTAGCGTCATGTCCTTACCTCCTGTTGTCTGATGAATGCCTTTTCATTCGATTATACCCGCTTATGCCATGACAAAGAAGTCCCGCCACTCCTCGGGGAGCAGCTGCCGGTAAGAATTCTGGAGAAAGCGGTCATCCGCCAGCACAATAATGCCGCTGTCGTTCTCGCTGCGGATCAGCCGGCCCCCTGCCTGCTGCACCTTGCACATGCCCGGGTAGACATAAGCGTAATCGAACCCGTTCTTCCCCTGTGCCTGAAAGTAGCTCCGCAGCAGATTGCGCTCCAGCCCCACCTGCGGCAGGCCGACCCCGACCACCATCACACCATTCAGCCGGTCGCCCGGCAAATCCACCCCTTCGGAGAAAATGCCGCCCAGCACGGCAAAGCCGAGCAGAGTATCCGGATTGTCCGGGCGGAACGCCGCAAGGAAGTTCTCCCGCTCGGTCTCGCTCATCCCGCTGCCCTGCAGCAGGGTAGCGACTTCCGGGTATTTCTCAGTGAACACTTCATATACATTCTTCAAATAGAGATAAGAGGGGAAGAAGACCAGGTAATTGCCTTTCCTTGAGACCATCCCTTTCAGTGCATCGCTAAGCGGCTGTAAGGAGGCGTCCCGGTCATGGTAGCGGGTGGATACCGGAAGCACAGATACCTGCCACTGCTCTTTATGAAAAGGCGAGGACAGGCTCAGGCTGTAGTCCTCCTCATCTGCGCCGATCATATCCCTGTAATAGGAGAGGGGCGAGAGTGTGGCTGAGAACAGGATCTGACTGCGGAAGCTCTTAGCCATCTGCTGCAGCAAATGCGACGGATCGAGATTGAACAGCTTCAGGTACACATCACCGCTGCGCACTTCCGCATAGGTAATGTAACGCTCATCATAGGTCTTGAACGTACGCAGCATTCCCTGCACCGCATAGTACGTATCCAGCAGGCTGCCGGCTTCCCCCTCCTCCGCCGGCGGAGTAATCAGCGGGGAAGAATGCAGCAGCTCCAGTTCGGCTTCGGAAGCGAAAAGTTCGAGCAGCTCCGGCAGCTCTGCGGGATACTCCGTCCATTCTCCCGCCCCCTTGTCCCCGCAGCTCTTCCGCAGCGCAATGAAGAAGGCATTTACGGCTTTCGCGGTGCTGCTTAGCCGCGGATTCACCGTTTTGTATTGCCGCTGAAGTCCCAGGAACGGCGCCTTGGTAAGCGAGGCGGAGTACATCTCCCGCCCCCGGTCCACCAGATTATGCGCTTCATCCACGAGCAGCACCGTTTTTTTCTTCCGCTCCTCGGACATCCGCTTCAGGCTGATCCGGGGGTCATAGATATAATTATAATCGCAGATGACAATGTCGCAGGCGTAGGCGGCATCCAGGGAGAATTCGAACGGGCAGACCTCATGCTTTCGGGCATAAGCGGCAATGGTCTCGCGTGTCATCAGCGTTTCGTGCTCCAGCATATCGAGCATGGCGGCATTGATCCGGTCATAGTAGCCTTCTGCAAAAGGACAGGAATCCGCACCGCAGCTTCCTTCCTCACGGAAACATGCCTTCTCCTTGGCCGTAAGCGTAATCACATGCAGATGCAGCCCCCGGCTGTTCAGCATCATCACCGCCTCCTGTGCCGCAATCCGTGTAACCGTCTTGGCGGTCAGATAGAAGATGCCGGACACCTTGTCCTCTCCTAGGGCTTTGACCGCCGGGAACAGGGTGGACATCGTTTTGCCGATGCCTGTGGGTGCCTGCGCGAAGAGATTGGCCCCCTCTGCAATCGAAGTGTAGACTGCAGCAGCGAAGTGGCGCTGGCCGGGCCGGTAACCCGAGAACGGAAACGACAAGCTTTGGATGCTCTCTCCCCTCTTCGCCCTGTAGCGGACCATCATTTCAGCATACGGCGCATACTTGGCTACCGTCTCTTCAGCAAAGGCTGTCAGCTCTTCGCGGGTCATTTCCCGGTAAAGGCTATACTGCTCCTCACTTCCCCGCTGCACATAGGTTAACTTAACCTGTATTGCCGGGAGATCCAGATCCTGCGTGAGGATATAGGCATACATGAAAGCCTGCGCCCAGTGTACCTCACGTCCTTCCAAGGCAGAATCCGGCGTTCCGGCAATGGATTTGATCTCCTCCACAGTCAGGCTGCCGTCCCCGGCTGCAAGCAGGCCGTCGCAGCGCCCGTCGATGATGAACAGCAGATCCCCATGCGGAATCTCCGTTTTTAAATACACCTCTTTGCGGTCCGCTTCCTTATATTGCTTCTGAATCAGCTGATGGCTGCGCGTACCCTCCACCATAGCCGCACCGCTGCGGAATCCCGGCTCCAGACTGCCGCTGCTGAAGGCATACTCGACCAGTGCCCTCACGGATAAAGCGATTTCTGCATAGCTCATCATGCATCACCTCCATTAATTCCCGGATTGTTCTTTTGGCTCAGACGTCATTTTCGTCCTTTATCACGGATATAAACCTGCCTGAGGGCGTTACCGGCCCTTGGATTCATTCAGGATTGATTTTACGCTTTCCCCAAAGGGTATGCGGCGGTTTCTGATTTTTGACATTCCTTGCCTGGCGCTGCATAATAGGCTTTATTGATAATGGTATTCTTTTGTCCTCATGCCGCTGTTTCCTTCCAGCCGGGAAACATGTTTATTCTTAAGAAAGAAGGCGAAGCTGTGTCATCCGTAACGATAAAACGATGGTTGCTCAAGCCATTTGTGTTCTTCTCAATTATTTTCGTCCTTAAAAGCCTTTTAGCCTGGGGTGTCATTTTTGAAGACCTGCAGTTCTGGAAATCGGTACTGACGGAGATCCCTTTTGTCTGGGCACTTTTCTTCCTGATTGAGCGTTTTGCCTCCAAACGGAAACTCGGATATTACATGACGGTTAATCTGCTGGTTACCGCCATCTTTTTTGCCGCTATTATGTACTTCAAATATTACGGGGTTATTGTCACTTACCATGCGGCAGAGCAGGTGAACCAGGTCACTGCGGTGCGCAACAGCGTATTCTCACTCATGGACCCTTATTATCTGCTGATCTTCACCGACATTATCGTCCTTGGCTTCTACTTCTTCATTAACAAGAACGGACGCAACTACAAGAAGGATAAAATTAACCGCCACAACGGAAGAATGCTGCATGTCGTCCTGTTCGCAGTTTCACTCGGACTCTGCCTGTTCAATATTCTTCCCAACAAAGCAAGCATGAATGAAATTAAGAAGGCCCAGGAAATGGGTATCCTTAATTATGAAGCATATACTATCTTTGCTCAAGATAAACCAGAGCTTGTAAATGCCAGCGAGATTACGCAGGATACCATTAATCAGCTTAAGGGAATCGATCCTTCTGCGGTATCCCCGTATGCCGGGGCTGCCAAGGGCAAGAATCTGATTATTATTCAGCTGGAATCCTTCCAGAACTTCCTGCTCGGTCTGAAGGTGGACGGCCAGGAAATCACACCTAACCTGAACTGCCTGATGGAGGACAGCCTGTATTTCAACAACTTCTATCAGATGGTCGGCCAGGGCAACACTTCAGACGCAGAATTCGTAGTTAATTCGTCCTTCTACATTCCACCGCAAGGCGCAGCTACAATGTCTTATGTGGATAAGGAAGTGCCAAGTCTGCCGCGTCTGCTGCAGGCCAGCGGGTACCAGTCAGCCACCTTCCATACCAATGATGTGGAATTCTGGAACCGCGGCGAGCTGTACAGCTCACTGGGCTGGGATCATTATTACGATCACAAATTCTTCGGGGACGAAGATACCTTCTTCTTCGGCGCTTCCGATGAAGTGCTCTACCGCAAAACTTCAGAGAAGCTGAAGGAAATGAGCGATGAAGGACAGCCGTTCTACGCACAGGTAATTTCAATGTCTGCCCACCATCCGTTCACCATCCCTGCAGAAAAGTATAAAATGAAGCTGCCTGAACGTTATGAAGGTACTTTCGTCGGAGATTATATCCGGTCGCAGAACTATGCCGACTATGCCTTCGGACAATTCGTGGATGAACTGAAGGCGGACGGAATATGGGATAACAGCCTGATTATGGTCTACGGAGACCATATGGGACTGCCTATCTACTCGCTTGATCACGACGACAAGGAATTAATGAAGGAAATCTACGGTTATGATTATGCCTATGCAAATATGCTGAATATTCCGCTGCTCGTTCACGGCAAGGGATTGGCGCCGCAGACACTTGAGCAGGTGGGCGGAGAAGTGGATATTATGCCTACTGCTGCCAGCCTGCTGGGCGTATCGATGGATAACAATATTCATTTCGGCCAGGATTTGCTCAGCCAGTCTTACAATCTGCTGCCTCAGCGGTATTACCTGCCTACCGGTTCGTTTATCGCCAGCTCCGGCCTGCTCATTCCCGGCAACAGCTTTGAGGATAATACACAATATCCGCTTGCGAGCGGCGGTCATACTCCGGCCGGCACCGAGGATGAATATACCCGTGCCTTACGGCTGCGCCAGTTGTCGGACAGCTATGTTACTCAGCTGCCGGACAAAGAAACGGCTGAAGAATAGTTCTGAGCCTGTCGTAGAATATACAGAAATAAGCCAGCCTCCCGAAACTTTGGGGGCTGGCTTATTTTATATACTTCATGGCTGCTATAACTGTTCAAGGATTATCGATCCTGCTTCTCAAGCAGCAAATAATAGTGTGCGAAATTCTCGAGCTCTTCTGGCTCAAGTATGGATAAGTGCTCTTCCAGCAGCAGCATCGACCGGTGTTGCGCTTCTTCCAGAACTCCTTGCCCCTTACCCGTTATCGTCACGATTACCGCCCGGCGGTCGTTCTCATCGGGAACGCGCGCAATCAGCTCCAGCAGTTCCAGACGGTCCAGCATTACCGTGACCGCACTGGATTTCACCTCCATTTTATCAGCCAGATGAATAACCCGTGCCTGTTTCTCCTGAGCAATCATATGCAACAGTCCGAACTGCGGAACCGTTAATCCTATTTCCTTATGCAGAGACATCTGCGACATTATTTTGCGCTGCACCTTCCACATGGATATGCCCACACGTTCGATCAACGGATTGATATCTTGCGTCATCCCTTCAGCTCCCAGTCCGTTTGTCTTATTCCAAGCGTACCATTATCTTGGCTATAGATTCAATGTTTTTCGTTTACATAAATCATCATTCTCCGACACAAAAATACTTTATTCTGGCTGATGCCTTGGCAGCAGCGATGCGCTATAATCGTAGCAGTGATAAGAACTCACTTAATATACTTAGAGTCAGGGCTGGTGATCGTTTTTATGAAATTGGCAACAAAATTAACTTGGATGATGCTGATTGTACTGCTTCTGGTCGGATCATCCATTGGCTTCTTCGGTTATAATGCTGCTTACAAGCAAATCGATGAAGCCGCAGGAATTGAACTGGTAGGCTGTGCCAATATAACTACCGGCCTTATTGATCCCGCCGATATAGCTGCTCTGGCTGCAGGCGATACGAGCAAGTTAAGCGCCATTGAAGAACGCATAGGCTGGATTAATGAACATAAACCTATTTTTAAAGAAGCGTTCATCCTCTCGCTAGACGGCAAAGTGCTAGCCGCTGACGCCCGGTTCAAAGAACGAGGTTATAAAGCAGGAGACCCCTTCTATTTCTCCGATGAAGATAAAGAAATGATTACCACCATGAAGCATTCCGCATACTCCAAAGTATATACATATCAAGGAACCTCGCTTAAAACCGGCTACGGCCCCATTTATCAGGACCATGACCCTACCAAACCAATCATTGCTTTGATGGCTATTAACTTTGACGGCCCGCTGATTCAGACACGGACAATGGAAATTATTACTCAGCCCTTCATTATCGGGAGCTCGATTCTGATTGTGGCCATAATTGCCGCATATCTGATGATTCGCCGTATGGTGAACCCGCTCACCAAACTGTCCGCTTCCGTAAATACCGTAGCCAAAGGTGATCTTAGCCGGGAACCCCTACTCTTCAAGAGCAGAGATGAGATCGGGAAGCTGTCGAGCGATTTCAATGACATGACCCTGAATCTGCGCAATCTGATTACACAGGTTAATGATACCTCGATGCTGGTCGCCTCCTCCTCCCAGGAGCTCTCCGCCAGTGCGCAGGAGACCAACCGCGCCGGGGAACACAGCGTCAATGTTACCCTCGAATTGGCAGACGGTGCACATACGCAATTGCAGAACCTCGAAGGCAGCTACAAAGCCGTACAGGAAATGTCGCATTTCATTACCGAAATCGCCGACAATGCGGATAGCGCGATGAACAATGCCGCCATTAACGCCCAGAAAGCCCGGACAGGCCGGGAGTCTATGGATTTGACTACATCCCAGATGGGGATTGTGAGCGGAAGCATCTCCGATCTTTCCGGCATTATTCAAACGCTTGGCAGCCATTCCAAGGAGATCGAGAATATTGTCGGTACGATTGCCAGTATTGCCGAAGAAACGAATCTGTTATCCCTGAATGCAGCTATTGAAGCGGCGCGTGCCGGGGAAGAGGGCCGGGGATTCGCTGTTGTGGCAGGCTCTGTCCGCAAGCTGGCTGAACGTTCGGCGAGGTCTGCCGGCCAGATCGGTGAACTGGTCAGTCTGATTGTGAATCAGATGGACAAAGCCGGAGATACCATGAAACGTTCCACGGAAGAGATGCATCAAGGCAAAGAGATGATCATCGCTGCCGGACATTCCTTCTCAGAGATCGAGACCTCCGTCTCCGATATGTCTTCGCAGAGCCAGCAAATCTCGGCAACCGTCCGTGAGCTGGCGCTGATCTCCGATGGCCTTGTAACTGCAATTCAGAAGATTGTAGCCGTCTCTAACCAGACAGCTGAAGGTGCAGAGACCTTATCGGCCTCTTCCCAGGAACAGCTTGCCGCCATGGAGGAAGTAGAATCTTCCGCAGCCTTCCTCTCCTCCCTCGCCGAGAAGCTGCAGGTATTGGTCGAGAACTTTAAAATAGCCTCATAAAGCGGGGCCTGGCTTCGAGGATTACGCAGGTACTATCCGGTGACCCACGGCATATAAATTCTCCTCTTTCAAAAAAAGGCTGTCCCGAACGTGGAATGATCCACGGCCGGGACAGCCTTTTATTTCGAATGAATCTGCATGCATTATGCCGTATTCTCTATGAACCATTGGCCCAGTTCATTGACCGGCATCGGCCGGCCGTAGTAGAAGCCCTGCATCACTCTGCAGCCCAGGGATTGCAGCAGTTCAATCTGCTCTGTAGTCTCTACGCCTTCGGCAACAACCTCCATATTGAGATTGCTGGCTATGGCAATGATATTACTGATAATAGCTTTCTTGGAGTGCATCTTGCTCTTACGGATGAATACCTGATCAATCTTCAGTGTATTGACCGGAATCTCATCCAGATTACCCAGCGAAGAGAAGCCTGTCCCGAAATCATCCAGCGAGACTCTTACTCCGAGATTCCGCAGCTTGGAGAGCTGGGCAACCGTTTCTTCCATGTTGTTCATCGCAATGGACTCTGTAATCTCAAGCTCCAGGAAATGCGGCTCCAGGCCAGCACGCGACAGCGCTTCTTCCACCACATCGTACAGACTGCCGTTCTCAAACATCCGGGCCGACATGTTGATCGAAACTGCTACATTCGCCACCTTCGCCTTATGCCAGAGCATATTCTGTCCGCATACATCATGCAGCATCCAGTAGGTAATCGGCACAATCAGACCTGTCTCCTCGGCAATCGGAATGAATTCAGCCGGAGAGATGATTCCGTGCTCCGGATGTCTCCAGCGCAGCAGCGCTTCAAGACCTACGGTAACATTCATGAGTGAATCCCACTTGGGCTGATAGACAACCATGAACTCCGAGCGGGCCAGCGCCTTGCGCAGATCCTTCTCCAGCGACATCCGCCGTACCTGATGACGGTTCATTTCCAGATCAAACACACTGAACTTGTTCTTGCCCGAGTCCTTGGAGGTATATAGGGCTGTATCTGCAGCCTTCATTAGCGCCGAACGGTCCGTTCCATGGGCGGGAGTCATGCTGATCCCTACGCTGGCCGTTACATACAGTTCATTGCCTTCGATGCTATAAGACTTCTTAAGCTCCTGCAGAATATGCTGCGCTTCTTCCTCCGCTGCTCCAATCGTACAATCGGGCAGGGCAATCAGGAATTCATCGCCGCCCAGCCGGAAGACCTTGCCCTTCCCGCCTACACAACGGGTCAGCCGTTCGGATACTTCCCGCAGCAGCAGGTCGCCGATATCATGTCCGAGCGTATCATTAATGGATTTGAAGCGGTCCAGGTCGACGAAGAACACGGCTCCCGAGATACCTCCGAAGAAATCATCCTTGAAATAACGCTCCAGTCCATGCCGGTTCGGCAGTTCAGTAAGCGGATCGTGGTAAGCCATACGCTCCAGCACATGCCTGTCCAGAAAAACAGCTCCCCCGGAGAGTGCCAGCATAAACAGGGTAACCAGCGAAATGCCGGTCAGCAGAATGACATCCGCCTCCATGAGTACAGGCTTCGTGCCCAGCCAGTTGTCATACTGCAGATGGCTTGTTGTCAGACTGGTATAATGCATTCCGGTAACCGCAAGGGCGATGAACAGCGCTGAATACAGCTTCCAGCGGCTAAAGCCTCGATAATCCTTGAATTTGCGAAACATAAATACTCCGATGTAGGAGGCCAGCAGAGCAATCAGAACGGACAAGGCCTGGTCCTTAATTTCGTAATGAACCTTTGCCTCCATCTCCATGGAGGACATTCCGATATAATGCATGAGTGAGATGCCGCCGCCCAGTATGACACCCCCAATAAGAAACCGCCACATTCTCTGGCGGGAAGCCGTCGCTATCTGGAGTGCCGCATAACAGGACAACATACTGACGAGCAGGGACAGAACGGCTGTACCCGGATGGTAGCTGACCTTGAAAGGGAGATGGCTGGCCATAATGCCTACAAAATGCATGGCCCAAATTCCGCTTCCCAGCACGCAGGCACCAGAGAGCAGCCAGAGACGCCTGACCCGGCCAGTGGAATGGGAAACCTGCGAAATCAGATTAAGCGCAGAGTATGCCGCTGTTGCAGCAAGCGCAAAAGATAGTAAAACAATCCAAATATTATAGTGGATTCCCATTTGATCCATAGTTGACCTCTTCACCGGTTTTATTATCATCGTCATTTGCAGTGTTAATCTCAAGTTAAAAATCAATATACGAATAGTAGATGAATGGAAGAGTGCATAGAGATTATAGGCGATCCCTGAAATATAACTTTAGCTGTATTTTACCTTGTATTTGGCAGACTGTCTAAGTAAATACTGGAACTTAGACCCTTTTTTTAGTGTCGGCAAAAAATGTCCATATTTGGCGTCAGCCCCCCGCGCGGAGGGTTGGAAGCCGGCTGCTGCCCGAATCCTCCGGCAGGAAGGCCCGGTGCCATATCCAGGTATTTGCAGCTGCCAGAATTACCAGATAGATGTATATTCCCGCGGGAATTAAGGTGAACACATAATGTATCCCGGCCAGTCCCGCCAGAACAAACAGCTGCACAAAAGCACTGCCGGTGAATTCCTTCCGCCGCGCTGCCTCATACTTCTCCGAGAACGGCAGCGCCCTGGGGAACAGAAGAAAGCACAGCACCGAATACAGCAGCAACGCAAGCAATACGGCGGCCATATCAGCAATAATCCTGGACCCGAACAAGCCGATGAATACGGCGGCCTCCAGAGTAAACAAAGGCACCAGCAGCTTAAGCACCACTGCCTTCAGCATCCCGCGGTATACCATAGCCGTTCCCGGCAAGGGGATTACTTTATAGATCCATGCGCCTTTGTAGCTGGTGGAGTAGCGGAGCATCTGTACCGCCGTCATCATCAGGAGAGCACTGTAATAGATAAACAGAAACGATCTGGAGCCTCTGATGGCTGCCAGGTCCCCGCTCCACACCTGATTGAAGATAAAGATAAAGGGCAGCACGAGGGACAAGCCTACAGTTGGATATACCCTAAGCTTGAATTCGCGCTCATGCTTCATCATCGACCAGGTGAAACGGAAGAACATCGCCTCTACCTTGTTGCGGCATGTTATCTCTGACAGCCTGCGGGATATCCGCCCGGTGCCCTGTCCTGAAGCGCCTTGTTCAGCCAGCTTCTGGAGACTGCGTTCAAACAGCGGCATCAGCCGGATATAGGCTGCAAACAACACGACAGGAGCTGCGAGAGCGAGTACGGCCAGGATAGTTAGATGCCTGCCTTCCGCTCCCCCAACCAGCAGCTCAAACGGAGCCCCGAACCAGACGGGAGGCAGCGCGAAGTGCCACCAGGCAGGAGTGAAATTCAGGCCGAACTCTGTGATATTGAACAGGCGCGATACGAGCTGAGCACCGACAGTTACGCCAACTGACAGAATAATCTGCACATAATTGATGATGTCCTTAAGCTTTTCACCGTCAAAAAACCTTAAAATCAGCAGATAGACCAGCGCAGTAAACACCAGAATGAAGCCGTCCATCAGGATGATCTCCGCAGCATACAGGAAGAAGAACAGCGCTCCGTGCCGGAATAACGAGAACAGAAGCGAGGGGCCGGTGAAGGTCAGGGTCAACGTGAGCAGATAGATCAGAATATGTATGCTTTTGGCCATGTTTAGCGTCCGGCGGTCCACCGGCTTGGAGAAGAGAATGTTTTTGTCCCGCAAATCCAGCATGACTGTCGAGAAATCCGATATCAGCGTCGTTGTGATCATGAACATCACTATGCTGAACATCAGGCTCATGGTCAGAATATAATTGTCTGCAGGTGCAACCAGCGCGATCAGCATCAGCCCGAGCAGCAGATACAGCCACTGTACCCGGAACGGAGAGCCTTCCATATTCAGCTTGGGTTCCTGCGTTCCCGAGAATATCGTTGGTGTCCGCCGGCCGTCCATCGTGAGCTTAACCTGAAGAATGCGGCGCAGTACGGCATAATCGGCTCCGAGCGCCTTAAATATCCATTGCATCCGGTCCAGCAGCTTCAATACAAAGAAATCACGCATGCGGCGCACCCTCTCCAATCACAGCAACGAACTCACTGGCGATATCCCTGTACTTGTCAAATCCGGTCAGCTGATTGAAAATCTCCTCAAGCGAGCCCTCCCGGCTCTGCTCCCGCAGCTGTGCGAAGGTTCCGTCCGCAACGATATCGCCCCCGTCCAGCAGAATAATCCGGCTGCTGATCTTCTCCACCACGTCCATAATATGCGAGGAATAAAAGATTGTTTTGCCCCTGGCCGCAAGTGTTGCAAAAATCTCCTTCACCACCATTACACTGTTGGCATCCAGACCGCTGAGCGGCTCGTCCAGGAACAGAATATCCGGGTCATGCAGCATGCTGGCAATCAGCAGCACCTTCTGCTTCATCCCTTTGGAGTAGGAGGCAATCCGCATATCGTAGGCCTTATTCAGGTTCAGCAGTCCCATCAGCTTCTCCGCCTTGAGCTCAGCATCCGCCTTCTTCATGCCATACAGCTCTCCGATAAACGTAAGATATTCCCGGGCTGACAGGCTGTCATACAGCTCTGCCACCTCCGGCACATAGCCGATTCTTCTTTTGTAGGCCGTGTCCCCGTCTGAGATATCTCTGCCAAAAATACGCACCGACCCGCTATAGCCCTCCACGAGCCCCAGCATGATCTTGACCGTGGTACTTTTGCCGGCGCCATTGGGTCCGATGTATCCGATAATCTGTCCCCGGTATACCTCCAGGTCAATTCCCCGCAGCACCATTCTGTCACTGTAATTCATCCATAGTCCTTCAATTGAAATGACCGGTTCTTCTGTATTACCCACTACCCTCTCTCCCTTCTGCATGCACATCCATCATCTTCATATTACGTTTTAGCTGTTATCCCTATTTTAGCAAATTTTAACACCAGTTACCTATGAGTTATCGCAACAAGTGCAGTGTAGGGGTAAACGTCAAATAACCCCACAAAGTGGGGCTTAAGCTTCGATGATGATACAGATACTTTGCAGAGAAAACATATCAATTCTTATATTTTCTCTAAGAGCAGCCCTCTGGCCGCCCTTAGAGAAAATGTTATCCTATCATTTACCGGGCAAGCAGGTTGTAGATCACCTGTGCCGCCTCGGCCCGTGTGGAGAATTCCAAAGGATGAATTCTGCCGTTGTCACCTTCTACTACACCGCGCTGCACCAGAGCCTGCAGAGCTTCTTGTGCGTAGCCGGCAACCTGCGGCGCATCGCTGTAGGTGGAGAGCGCCAGATCTGTCGTGGAGTCCGGCAGCTGACCCAGAACATTCAGCGCACGGTACAGCAGGGTGAACAGCTCCTGCCGTGTAATCTGGTTATCCGGCTTGAACTGGTTATCCCCGGAGCCCGTAGCAATTCCCAGACTCTTGGCAGCAGCCAGATAGCCGGAATAATAGGCTGTTCCTGCATCTGTAAAGTTTGCTCCGTTGCTGTCCGGTGCTATTCCGTAGGCCTTGAGCAGCAGGACAATGAATTGTCCTCTGGTTACTAAGGCGTTCGGACTGTAGCTGCTATTGTCCGTGCCGGAAGTGATGCCTCTGGCTGCCAGGAAGCTTACAGCATTGTTGTACCAGGCAGTATCAGCAATGTCAGCAAATGCAACCTTATTGTAGGCAATGATATATTGCGAGAAATGAGTGGTCACAAATTCGACTGCTGCGGTAGCTGCCTTGTACTTGCCCTGAACAACATCCAGGCCGCCTTCCTTGTTGATGTTATATACGATAATAGAATGTGCCTGTTCACCCGCCAGCGGTGTATAAGGAAGACTGATGTGCACCTTCCCGCCGCCGAAGACAGACACCTCGCTATCTCCTGCCCGTACAGTCAGATCATATACCGGTCTGTCTCCAAGTACTGATTTGCCTTCCTCAGTTAAAGACACCTTGGCAATTCTAATGAGTATTGCCCCGCTATCCGCAGCAGCACTGATGCCGGCTACAGCAGTAGAATCGAACGTAATCTGCCCGACGTTCAGAATATTAATCTTAAGACTGGCATTCGTGGCAGAGGCTGCTTCATTAAATGCACTTCGTGGAATGCTGAGCTCCGCTGTCTTGGTATTGGCATCTGCGGCAACGCTGATTTCCAGGACAGCCTTCTTGCCTGCGGCTTCTGCAGCCTTGGCACTGTTCACAAGGCCTGCAGCGGCTTCGGCAGAAATAGAAGCTGTTGTTACGCCTGTAGCTGTATCCGTTGTAGCAGTGGCGGCCGCCACTACAGTTACGGTATCCCCGGATGTCGTAGCAGATGGGGATGGGGCCGGACTGGCGCTAGCTACCGGCACAACCGGAGCTGCGCCGCCATTGCCCCCTCCTCCACTATTCGAACCGGTTGCCGGTGCATATGCCGGTACGACAACACTGGTATCCGGGCTTGCCTTGTAGCCGAGCTTAGCCGCTGCTCTGACATTATAGGTTCCGGCGGACAAGCCCGTAATTTCCTTGTCCGGGGCCGGTGTGTACGCAGAGGCCGTGGACAACTTATATTCAAGCGCTGTGGTGGTGCCCGTAATGGCTCCGTTCTTATTCTCGGATGAGGTTGGGGCAACACCTTTAAGGCCGGTTGGGGCTGCCTGTTCCTGAATATTGCCCGGAACCACCACTTTTGCTACCGGACTGGCTGTGTAGCCTTCTTTTGCCGGATATCTCAGATCGTACACTCCCGGGATTAAGTCCGTGGTTTCTCCCTCTCCCGCATAGACATAGGCAGTAACCGTGGACAGCTTGATCTGTAATTGACCGGTAGTGCCTGTGATCTTCCCGTCCTTGTTCTCCCAGGTTGTCGGCTTCACTCCCGTAAGTCCGGCAGGTGCCGCCTGTCTCTCCGTGAAGGCAGGAATTGTAATATTCGCCTCAGGGCTTGCCGGAATCTCTTCCTGGGCAATATATCTTACCTGATAGCTACCAGGTGTAAGATGGACAGGAGGTACATCCTTGGCATACGTATATTCCGTTACCGTTGTCAGCTTGTACTCCAGCAATTGCAGTTCCTCAGTACTCAGCGCCCCTCTTGCACCGCTGATCTGCCCATCCGTATTCGCTGCGGAGGTCGGCGGGAGTCCCTTCAACCCTGCCGGGGCTGCCTGCTCTCCGGGCAGCGGTACAACAACCTCTACTGCTTCTCCCGCAGCATAAGGTATAACAGTGGTTCCTGCAGGTTTAATGATAGGTCCCTGCGAACCCGTAGTCGCTTTATACCGTACCAGGTAAGTCCCCGGAACCAGGCCAGAAATGGTATCACCTGCGGCCGGCTGATATTCATAGACCGAATCCTGTACAGTCTTGTACTTGTATTCCAGCTGGTCATTGGCTCCTCTGATGGTGCCGTCTGCACTTCCATACAGCCCTGCAGGCACAGCCTCTAATCTGGAATACAGCGTGTTTAAAGCCTGGATTGCATTAGTATATCTGGCACCATCGGAATATCCGCTGCTTACATACTCCGGCTGGATATTCGTCCAGGAGTACATCAGCTCCACATGCCCAAGAATAGGGGCGCTTTCTCCGGCAGCATCCTTGTTATCTTTGTTGTAAGTAAAGAGATACGGCACCTGAAGTCTGTCGCCGGTGACCGTTTCGTTCAGATCATTCACATAGCTGATCACAGAGGGCTTAGCTGCCTGATTGTTCTCTGTCTTGATATTGGTAAGGTAGGTATTAACCAGATCAACATACAGATTGGCATACGGATGATTGCTCGTTCTGATCTGCAGCTCATTGTTATTATGAGGGTTGGCCCGCCCGCTTGTTCCGGTGTTATTGCCGGACTCCGCTACCGTCAGACCCGCATCAAGCTTCGTATCAAAGAAATAGATCTTGCTTATGTTATGGGCTATCGCCTGTTCATTAATATATTTGATGATGGCCTGGGTATTCGGGCACCATGAGCCCCCGAACAGCAGTGCATAGTTCCCGTCACTGGCCAAAATCTGCTGCAGCTGATGATAGGTTACATGCTCCAGCACAAGGTCCTTATCCTCCGGAGTAAAAATAATATTCCCGTTGTTCTCTCCGGCATAGTTGCGGTTGAACGCTGTTTTAATATACTCGGACTCATTAATCACACTATAGGCGGAGGCTGCTTCAAACACCTGACGCACAGAGGCCTTATAATCATTAACCTTGGCTGAGTCAAGCTGGCCGTCTGTCAGGAATTGCTCCCAGGACTTTCCGTCCTTCAGGTAAGAAACAACAGGCGCGCTGTTGCCCTGCGCATCCTTATGATCCTTGTTGTACAAGAACAGGAATGGGGAATCAATCTTGTTGGCAGTAACCGTCTCGCCGGCCGCATTCACATAACTGACATTGTGCTGCGGGTCTGCCTTGTCATACAGCGAAAGATTCTTCAAATACTTATTGACCAGATCCACATATTTATAGGCATACGGATTATTGCTGTCTGCAATATCAAGAGTGGCCCCGTCCAGCATGGTATCAAAATTATAGATCACCGGCACATTAATGCCTGTTTCCTTGGCAACCTCATTGATAAATCCGATGTCCGCCTGTGTGTTCCCGCTCCAAGTACCGCCAACCAGTACGGCATAGGTACCCTCACTCTCAAACAGATTGGCGATATCTTCATATGTAGCCGTCTTATATACATGGTTACGGTCATTCAGCTTTGGATAATTCTCATAAAAATAATTATATGTGCTGACTGCTCCAGCGCCGCCCGCTGGCAGGATTGGCTCTGCAGCCGCCTTGCCGGGGATACCCGGCAAGACAAGGAGAGCAGACGCCAGCAGCGGTGCGAGGATTTTATTAAGTTTTTGCTGTGTTTTCATTAGTTGCACCTCAACTTTATCTTTTTTCTGTACTTTGCAATACCAGCCTGCCCGTCAGTTAGTAAGACGCGAAAATCTTAAGGGCAAACTTCCTCTACAGCAGCCGGGGCAGGGGCAGGAGCAGGATTGCTCACAGCAGGCGCCGGGGCTGAGGTATCAGCAGCTTGAGATGCGGAATTGCCGGAGGCTTGCGATGAGGATGTGCTGGCAGCCGGGGCTGAGGCCGGGGCGCTTGCACTCGCTTTGACCACCTCGGTTGTAGAGAACGTCACCTTCTTCGGAGCGGGCTGTTCGGTGGCCTGTGCCGGCGCTGGAGCGGCCGGAGCCGGGGCGGCCGTTTTAACTGGTGCGGCAGATGGTTGCACAGTCTCAGTCTTCGGCGCGGATGCCGTCTGCGGAGCGGCAGTTGCCTGCGGAGCGGCTGTGGCTTTGGGAGCCGCAGCCGTTTGGGCTTGGGCAGCTACAGCAGCGGCTGCCGTCTTGGCTGTAGCCTGCGGCTGTGTCTCTTTAGCCGCAGGAACAGCAGTCGCCTTGGCCTTGACTTCGGCTTCGGCAACCTCTGCCGTCCCGGCGGATGCTGCCGAAGCCGTCTTGCCGGCCTCGGGTGCGGAATTCACTGAAGCCGGTGCGGCAGAGGCTGCTGCCGTGGCTGCAACAACCGGCGCGGCTGCCGTCTCAGCCGTGGCTGTTGTTGCAGCAGCTGCCGCTTCAGGCTTAACAGTCTCTGCTGCAGGGGCTGCAGCAGTATCAGCTGGCGCCGGGGTTTCCACAACATTTGTGATTGTGCCTGCAGCAGCTGCCGCTTCCACAACTAGGGGTTTTGCGGCTGCTTCAGCCTTGTTATCCTGCTTGGCGGATACTGCCGCATATGTCAGTACTGAGAACACTACGGCTGCAGTAATTACGGATATAGTAAGCTTTTTCATAGAGGTAACCCTTCCTTTCACTTCGCCCTAGGCAGTTTTTGGGGAACTCAATTACTCATCACAAAAAGACTCAACAAGACACACTGTTTGCGTGCTCATTGAATCTCTGGCGGTCCAGTCGATTCTTCTTACGAATTGCTCTCCTTACAGCAGCGGTATCCCATCCCCCCCTATAGAATCAAAAAAGAGACTCAACAAAACGCATGGTTATGCGCTTCTGTTGAATCTCTGGCAGTCCAGTCGATTCCTGAATGACTTGCGGATAAGTTCCATATTATTCATACTGACATCCCTTGTCAATTAAAATTTATTTATCCTATTTGTTTTATCGGATTAAATAAAATTAACATATTTATACATTGACAATCATAAAATTTGTCTATACATTTGATCTCATTATTCACATCAAAAAACTAGGCTTAGGGGGTCTATAACGGGAATGAACAACATCGACAACAATCTATTATCAGCCATTGAGACAAACTGGTATGGCTTCGTGGTTTCTATTTTTGTGTTTGGCATCCTGTATTTCCTGGCACGCAAACGGGTCGGCTTCGGCACCCGGGTCCTGGTCGGGCTCGGAATCGGGCTGCTGGCCGGAATCTTTTTTCAATATTTCGAATTCGAAACCAATGCCATTACTACCTTCGGCAGTATTTATGTCAGTCTGATCCGCATGCTCGTTGTGCCGCTCGTATTCATTCTGGTGCTCAATAGCATATCCTCACTAACAAATCTTGAATACCTGCGCAAGATCGGAATCAAGACCTTCGCCTGGTTCCTCGGAACAACCGGGATTGCTTCGGTCATCGGATTATCCGTAGCCCTGCTGTTCAATCCCGGAAAGGGCATCCAGCAGGCTGTGCCGGAGGGCTTCACCGCCCGTGAAATCCCCACATTCTCACAGGTTATTCTTGATCTCGTCCCATCCAATCCCGTTAATGAAGCAGCTACCGGCAAGGTTGTGCCACTGCTTATTTTCGCCATCTTCCTGGCGGTGGCCATTATCAAAATCGGCTCCAAAAAACCGGAGGCCGTTAAGCCTGTACGCGATCTTATCGAATCCCTGACCCTGGTGCTGCACCAGGTAGTCAAATTTGTAATCCGGTTAACGCCTTACGGCGTGTTCGCGCTGATTGCCGGAATTACGGCACGATATGGCTGGGAGACCCTTCAGGAGCTGGGCAGTGTCATTGTAACCTCTTATGTCGCATTGATTCTGCACTTTGTGCTGGTCTTTGGCGGACTCGTGCTGCTCGTGGTCAAAGTAAATCCTATCCGCTTCTTCCGCAAGGTCTACCCGACGCTAACCGTTGCATTCACCACCAGAAGCAGCTATGCTACACTTCCGGTGAATCTTGAGGTTATTACGAAACGTCTGCATGTCTCACCGCGGATTGCCAGCTTCGTTGCTCCGCTCGGCGCCTCTGTCAACTTCAATGGATGCGGGGGCGTATGGCCTGCTATTGTGGCTGTGTTTACGGCTCAGGTCTATGGAATTCAGCTTACCGGAACCGACTATGTCACACTGGTGCTGGTCAGTATCATCTCCTCCATCGGGGTAGCAGGAGTACCCGGACCGGCTGTAATCTCAACAACCGTCGTATTAACGGCACTCGGCCTGCCGCTGGAGGGGATAGCCATTGTTGCAGGAGTAGAAGCGCTTATCGATATGGGACGTACCGCTGTCAATGCTACCGGAACTGCCGTTACTGCCCTGCTGGTCGCCAACTCTGAAGGTGAATTCGACCGCGAAGCCTTCAACCGGGGCGATAACGAGGATGAAATTCTTCTTAACACAATATAAGTACTCAAGCAGATATAGGATAGCGTCAGATTTAAACTAGTGAAAAAATACTTGGTGTGCAGTGACCCGATTACGATATATGCGGTAATATGCGGTATGCTTAATTGTACTTTGTACAACTAAATCGTCTGATTTACAACCGATTATCGGTTTAGTTGTACTTCGTACAATTAAACTGCCGTGTGAACCTTTATTCTCACCATTCGGGCAGATTTAGTTGTACAGACTACAGTTATTAGATGCACGCCTGCCTTTTCGCTGTTTTTAATTGCACATTATACAACTATCACTGAGTCTCCACTTGGAACTGAATACATACATGGCTGCCTTGTTGAATGAATTCACTTCCTTAGTGCTGATATTGCACTAGAGCATAAAGACATACAGAAACGGATACCGCCCATGGGACGGTATCCGTTTCTCTTTGAAAGAATATTTTATTCATGAAGGGAGCTTATTATCTCCTGTGACGGCTACACCAGGCTGATTCTTTCCCGTTTCCGGGCAGATTCCAGGCAGCTCTCAATCAGCTTCATATTATGCACCGGGTCCTCTTCGGCGATCCAGGGCTTGCCGCTGAAGACCGCAGTGGCGAAATGATCCGCCTGCTGCACGTAAGGATTGGCTCCGAAGGCTTCCACCTGCCGGGGCTCTCCGCTGCTGCTATACACGAAGAACTGTGCATCGTCGAACCTGGCGTTGAACGGCATCGGGATTTCGATCCGGCCTTCTGTGCCAAGCACCTCCAGCAGCTGGCGGTTATACGCCCACATGCCGCAATCGAAGATCAGGCTCCGCCCGCCGGGGAACTCCACCAGACCGGAGGCCATCATGTCTACGTTATCATGCTCCGGTGAGAAGAGCGCCTGCACAGTTACGGCTTCCGGCTCTGCACCGAACAGCAGCCGCGCCGCTGTGAGCGGGTAGCAGCCGACATCATAGAGCGATCCGCCTCCCCAGGCAGACTTGAAGCGGATATTGGAAGTATCCTTCGCATCGTTATAGGTAAACGTGCCGCGGATGGAGCGCAGCTCCCCGATCTCGCCGCCCGCTATGATCTCCTGAAGCTCAGTGATCCGCGGATGATGGCGGTACATATAAGCCTCCGCCAAGTGAACTCCCGCCTTCCGGCAAGCCTCCACCATCCCGGCTGCCTCGCGGCTGTCCAGGGCAATCGGCTTCTCGCACAGGACATGTTTGCCTGCCTCTGCCGCGCGGATCACCCATTCATAGTGCAGATGATTCGGAAGCGGAATATAGACCGCATCGACATCCGGATCGGCCAGCAGTTCTTCATAGCTGCCATAAGCCTTCTCAATACCGAACTCTGCCGCAGCAGCGCTGCTCTTCTCAAGCCCCCGGCTGGCAATCGCCGTAATCACTCCGGTCTCTGACTCCTGGATGGCCGGCATTACCGATCCTGTGGCGATCTGCGCGCAGCCCATAATTCCCCAACGAAGCTTCTGTGTCATAGTTATACACCTTCCTTATATAAGTTCTTCCGCGTATACCCTATAAACACAATATCATAGAATCGGGTATATCTCTAAGCAGGCCATATGGAGACCCATATAACAGCTATACCCAGCACTATGATTCTTGCCGCGCTCATGAGCATGAAATTCTTGACGGACAGAATGAAGGTCGTACCTTTATGCTGCTCCTGCTGGAACCTCGCGATATTGCGGCGCAGTGGAATCAGTGTCAGCAGGAGGAGAAGCACCAATACCGGATGAATGCCAAGCAGGACCAGCACGATCAGATCCACAAAAGAAACATAGTAGAGCAGCTTGAACAGCAGCAGCGCATTTTTGCGTCCGATATACACAGGCAGCGTATACCTGCGGTTATCCATATCATCCTCAATATCGCAGATGTTGTTAGCCAGCATGATGCCGGCAATCCCGAGGATGGCCGGTACTGAGAACCAGAACAAATACAGCACCTCAATGAAATTAATGTGCAGACTGATCCAGTTACCCTGAAGCAGGAGGGTCACCACCGCCTGATCTGAGTGAATGTAGGCCGAGATGAAGATAATGACGAAACCCATGAACAGGCCGGAGAACAGCTCCCCCAGCGGCATCCGCGAGATCGGAATCGGCCCGAAGGAATACAGGATGCCGATCAGGAAGGACAATCCGCCGAGCAGAAATACAATCAGTCCCGTCTGGGAGACCAGAGCGATCCCGCCGCCCGCCGCAAGTACAAGAAGAATGACGATCGTCGCCACCACCGTGCTTTCCTTCAGCTTGTAATGGACGACGGGATTATGGGTTTCATACCCGTAGCCGTGGGTTTTTGCCGCTTTTTTGTAATCATAATAGTTATTGATCGCCGTTGTTGCCATATCGAAGCTGAGGAGCGATACAAACATCAGCGCGAAGCGCAGGATATAGAAGTCCTCGAACCGGTATAACGCATAGAGTGTCCCCAGCAGCAGCGGCAGCATACTGGCTACCTTCGTTGGCAGCTCGACAAACTTGAAGAAGGTTTTTATATTCACGGCCATTCATCCTTATCTGTTAGATGCGCACTGTTACTTTGCAGAGGTTGTAACCGTCACCGGTGACCATTCTGCGATTACCGTCTGCCCGTGTGCGGATACGCTGCCCTCCGGCGTCAGATCCTTCTCGGTCATAATGCCCAAAGCGATAGTGAAGCTGTTGAATTTAACAGGCACATTCTGCTCGCGGCGCACCTCTTGACCGTTCACATAGAATACAGCCTCGTTTTTGCCCCGGTGGTAAGTGATTTTGTAAGTATTGAATTCACGCGCCTTGAAGCCGGTATCCTCTGTGAAAATGCAGAAGTATTTGGTTCCCCCGGTCTCGGGTACTGTTACACCCGGAAACGGCAGAATTCCATACACACTGGCATATTTATCGTTACCCGCGAAGAAATCGAGCGCGGCACCTGTTGTGAAATCAAGCAAATTCAGCGAAACATACCCGTCATACAGATCACCCGGCGCTGTCCCCTGCGTACGGGCACGGATCTGCAGCTCGAAGCTGATCTCCCCCTCTTCAGGCACTTCTACCGGCTGGGCCGAATAATACATATGCTTGGCATTATCAAGAATCTGCACATGGTCGTTCTGGCGGCTCAGCTGAGCCCGCACATACAGATATCCATTACGTACAATCACTACAGCTTCCGGTTCACGGTAAGCCCAGAACGAGCCGTCAGGCAGCGTGAAGCCTCCGGTTCTCCAGACCTTACCCTCAGTCAGAATGGTATGGAAATCTCCGATTACGGTTTGTTTGACCTCAGCCGGTTGCACTTCTTCACTAATTGGTTTGTTCTTGTCCATGGGTTCTCCCGCTTTCTGTAATGTAATAAATTCCGGTTTCAGACCAGTCCCTGAATGAGCAGTGCCACCGCCATGATCATCCCGCAGCGCACAGAGGCCCGCTGTGAGGCGCCCATGAGCGGCAGATAAGCGGCGGATGCATTCTGCGGCTGCAGGTTGCGGTAGACATGCACCGGTGCAATGGCCGTCAGCAAGGCGAGCAGCGCATACACCGGCAGTACATCAAGCAGTACACAAACAATAAGGGATGCATATGAGATATAGAGCAGTACATGAGAGAAAATCAATGCTCTGCGTTCGCCCCATACTACAACAAGCGTACGCTTGCCGGCCTGCTGGTCAGCTCTCCAGTGCAGGAAGTGATGGTTGAACAGCAGCAGCGTTGTCAGAAGCCCGATCGGCAGAGACAGCAGGACAGGCTTCAGGCTGAATTCCCCGGTCTGAACGAAATAGGCGCCCAGAACAGGCATTAATCCGAACGCAAGGAAGATCGCAAGCTCACTGTAGCCCTTGCCGCGGTAGCCGAAGCGCAGCGGCGGGGCGACATAGAAATAAGCGATCAGCGCACCGCCGGCGACAAACCATAGTATCTCCCAGCCGCTGTACAGGCTAAGCAGTAAGCCGCAGGCGACCGCAACGGCCAGCAGGCCCCAGGTCAGAAGCGCAAACAGCGACTCGCGCATCATTCCTCCGGACAGGAAACCGGAATTCGTAGAGATGGCCTCAGGTGTATTATGCGCCTCCGTGTCGGTTCCGTTGCGGAAGTCCCATAAATCATTCACCATATTGGAGAATAGGTGCGCCGCAGCTGCTCCGACAAAGGTTATAACAAACAAAAACGGATGGAATACTCCCTGCCATACATATGCCCCGACCGTTCCCAGGACAACCGGTATGAGCATAACGGGAATAACTCCAAACCGTGAGGCTTTCTTAAAAATCGTCCATTTTTCCATCATGCCAAGGATTATCTCCTTCAATTATTATTTGATAATAATTATCATTAAATTATTATACATCAAATTTCGACACTTTGGGGAGATTTACGCTGCAAAATATTCCCTAATCGTGGTACACTATTATAGATGGTACTTATTTCCTATTAAGTCTAAAATATTAAAGGGGAACACCATGAAACTCCGCAAAAAAATATTTATCTTCATTGGCTTTGTAGCTGTGCTCGGAATAGGCGCTACCTACCTGCTTCTTCACATGATTCTGCTTAACCGTTTCGAGAAGCTGGACGAGGCGCAGCTGCAGCGCAACTTGACCAAAGCTGTGGCTTCCTATAATGAAGAACTGCAGGACATGAAGACCGGACTTCTTAATTACTCCGTGTGGGATGAAACCTACAGGTTCATGGAATCCGTAAGAAATACCGGCCCGGCCTTATCCGGCGGTACTGCCCCCACCCCCAGCAGCTTTGACCAGACCACCTATGAAATCAACCGTTTCGATATGATCGCCCTGCTGGATTTGAACGGCAGTCCAATATATGGCGGCTCCTACGATCTGGCATTAGGAAATGTTACCCCCCTGACACAGGAACAGCTCACTCTTTTCAAGCTGATCCACAGCCGTCTGCCTGCTTTCACCGGAACCGAAGAGAGCAGGAGCGGCGTTGTTATTCTGGATAAGGGGCCTATGCTGATCACACTCACGCCCATTGCCGGCAGCAGCAGTGACAAGCCGGTGATTGGCACGGCCGTTGCCGGAAGAATGCTACACCCGGAAGAGATTTCGCATATCTGGAAGGACACCCTCTCCACTATTCACGTGTCCCGCGCCACCTCTGCGCTGCTTGCGGAGAGCGGAGGCCAGCCGACCTGGACCCATCCGGTCTCGGACGGTATGATGTCGATTCATACGGCGGTGAATGATTTGTTCGGTGATCCGGGCCTGATCATCTCCCTGAAGGAGCCCCGGCAGCTCTACAATAGCGGACTGAAGTCCATAAGCACCTTCCGCATGCTCTATTTCATCTCCATGCTGCTGCTGCTTGCCGCAAGCATGCTCTTCGTCAACCGGTTTATTCTGGACCGGATGTCATCACTGGTAAGAAATATCCGAGCTATTGGCAGCAGCAAGGATCTGTCTATCCGGATTCCCAGCACCGGGCGGGATGAATTCGGCGAAGTGGAGGTTGAATTCAACCGGATGATCGATTCACTGGAACAGGTGCAGGACGAGCTGCGGCAGCAATCCCTGCTGGACCCGTTGACCCAGCTGCCTAACCGCTCACTCTTTTTTGCCAAGCTGAATGAAGCCATCGCCGCGGCCAAAGGACTCAACCGGCAGATTGCCCTGGTATTTATTGATCTGGATCATTTCAAGACGGTGAACGACACTCTGGGCCATGATTTCGGGGATGCCATCTTGAAGGAGACGGCCTTCCGGATCTCACAGGTTGTCGGCAAACACGATGTGGTCTCCCGGCTTGGCGGGGATGAATTCACCATTCTGCTCTCCGATGTCCCCGATGCCGGGAGCATTCATACGCAGCTGTCGCGGATTCAGGAGGCCCTCTCCATGCCGCACCATATTAAAGGGCATCTTCTATATAATACGGCCAGTATCGGCATCAGTATTTATCCGCAGAACGGTGAAGATGCTGATTATCTGGTCAAACAGGCTGATCTGGCCATGTTCCATGTCAAGGAGACAGGCCGCAATAACATCTTTCTGTATTCAGAGGATCTTGAGGCAGGCATCCGGCGCAAGAAGGTCCTGGCCCAGCAGCTGCTCTCTGCCGCAGTGGCGAACGAGTTCGAGGTGCATTATCAGCCTATCCTTGGTGCAGGCACTTTACAGGTATCGAAGGTGGAGGCGCTGCTGCGCTGGACCAGTCCGAGCTACGGAAGTATCTCACCGGCCGAGTTCATCCCGCTCGCCGAGAGCAGCGGCTCGATTGTCGGCATTGGCGGCTGGGTACTGCGGCAGGTCTGCTCCGATATGCGTGAATTCCGCAGCCGGGGGCTGGAGGTTACCGCTGCGGTTAATATCTCTGCCCTGCAGCTGATGCAGCCCGGCCTCCTCGAACTGCTGCTCGATCTGCTTCATGAATATGAACTGCCTGCTTCGAGTCTGGAGCTGGAGATCACAGAGAGTGTTCTGGTCTCCGGGGACAGCATCTTCCGGTCACTGCAGCAGCTTAGAGCCCACGGCTTCCGGATCTCGCTTGATGATTTCGGCACAGGCTTCTCTTCCTTAAGCTATCTGCGCCGTTTCCCTGTCGATGTCATTAAGATTGACCGTTCCTTCGTTTCCGAGATGTCTCCGGCCCCGCCGGGTGATGTGCTCGTCAAGGCGATTATTGAGCTAAGCCATAACCTTGGGCTGCGGGTCGTCTCCGAGGGCATAGAGCATCAGGAGCAGTTCGACATGCTGCGCGCGCTGGGCAGTGACGAGCTGCAGGGATACTATATCAGCAGGCCTCTTCAGGTCACGGCACTTTATTCTTTTTTAGCGCAGAAAAATTACTTTCCGGAGTCAAAATAAGCAGTAATTTTATAGGCAAGCTACCGGGTATATGATATGATAGGCAAGCTGATAACAGCACCCGCTCCGGGTGCTGTTATCCTATGCGAACAATTATGAAAATTGGAGGCTTTAATTGTTATGTCAGCGCAACCGCAAACAACTCAATCCGTCAAAATTGTCACCGCCGACCCCAGCGCCATCGGCTTGTTCGGATTGGCTATCGTCACCTTGGTCGCTTCTTCACAAAAGCTCGAAATTACAACAGGTCTAAGCTACGCTATTCCATGGGCTATCTTCCTCGGAGCCTTCGCCCAGCTGTTCGCATCCATTCAGGATGCCAAGCACAACAACACCTTTGGCATGACCGCTTTTGGTGCCTATGCATTCTTCTGGTTCGGCATGGGCGCAAGCTGGCTGATCAAGCTCGGGGTATTCGGTACGGTGCTGGCAGAAGGCGTTGATCCCAAGCAGCTCGGATTTGTTTTTGTAGGATATCTCGTGTTCACCCTGTTCATGACGCTCGGCGCCGTTGAAGCAAACCGCGTCCTGCTGGTCATCTTCATTCTCATCGACTTCCTGTTCCTCGGCCTCTCTATGGATGCCTTCGGAGTCGCTGCGGAATTCTTCCACAAGCTGGCTGCCGTTGCGGAAATGGCTATCGGAATTGTATCGCTCTACGGCTGCGGCGCATCTGTGCTCAATGCTCATTTCGGACGTACTTTCCTGCCGATCGGCGCACCGCTGGGCATCTTCAAGAAATAATTACAGGTTCAGGCTCAAGCTACTTGGGCTCCAATCTTAAGAGCAACGGATAAATACTTGCTGCCTTCGGGGCAGAAGGTGTTTATCCGTTTTGAATTTACACGGCTGTTTGTTAGGTTTTTCCTTGCGCAAAGACGATAAAAATGACATGCTATAGAAACACCTACGACATATCTCGACATTTTTCTGCGGTGCAGGAACCGCTTTTTATGAATAGCAAATCTACTGCTTTAATCTTTCGGGTATCGGAGGCAATCCATGGCTTTCATTAATAAAAAGCCTTTAACGATTATTGTCGGCTTCTTAGTCGTCCTGCAGCTCTCGCTGTTCTACTATTATTCCTTGTCCGTGAACCGGGAATACAGGGCTGAGAAGGCCGATCTGTCTTCACAGGCAGTCATGCTGACCTCAAATATTGAGGAGAGAGTGGCAATTGTCAAAGGCGTAAGTTCCTTTATTCAAACGGTCGGCTTCGATGCTGATCCCGCACTCATTAATAACTATCTGGTAACGGCACACAACAACAACTCAAGCCATGTCACGAACATTATGATCGCTCCTGACGGTCTTATCCGCTACCTCTACCCTCTTGAAGGCAATACAGCGATTCTGGGCAAAAGCCTGCTGCTGGATGCCTCCCTGGCCTCCCCCGGCATGATCCAAGAAACGATACGCTCCCGCGGCATTACGGTAGACGGGCCCCGTACATTAGCCCAAGGCGGCTATGGAATGGTAATCCGGCAAGCTATTTACAAAGACAACTCTTTCGAGGGCATCGTCTCGGTTACAGTGAAGATTGATAACATTGTGAACCAGCTTGCACTCGAGGACAGCAATATATATGTTACAGCCGAGGACCACACGTTCCTCTTTGGCAATGAATCGCATGCTGATGACCTGCAGCTTACCGTTCCTGTTCAGGCCTATAATCAGCATTGGCTGATGGGGATATCCCTGCCCTCCTATAAGAAATGGCAAGTGTTCCGCAGCGTGCTGTGGATTGATATTGCCTTCCTGCTTGTAATTGCTTTCATTCTCTATGTCTCATGGCATCAGAGCCGGTTCAACCGTGAGCTGGAGCGTGTAGTCAGTCTCCGGACCCGTGATCTGAGCATCTCCAAGCGTTTATATGAAAAGCTCGCGCATTACGACAGTCTGACGGACATTCCGAACCGGCGTTATTTCATGGATGAATTCGAGCGGCTGCTGCAATGCTCTGACCCGACTCAGACTTATACCTTGTTCTTTTTCGACTTGAACCGGTTTAAGGAAATCAATGATACGCTTGGGCATTCTACAGGGGATCAGGTGATTAAGACACTGGCCGGCCGGCTGAAATCCGGTGAGCTGCCCTTCAAGCTGTTCGCGCGTACCGGCGGAGATGAATTCGTCATGATCTTCCCTGACCTGCCGCGTGAGCAAATCCCCGTGATTGCCGAACAGATTAGCTTATTAATCTCGCAGACGCTGCTGATCTCCGGAGCACATCTCAGCTTGTCCACCAGCATCGGCATCTCCCTGTACCCTGAGCATTCGAAGAATAAGGATGATCTGCTCAAATTCGCGGATATGTCCATGTACCAGGCCAAGACACAGGAAGACGCCAACTTCTTCATCTTCGACTGGGAGCTGCGCGAGAAGCTGGAGCAGAAGACGATGATCGCTAAGTATTTGCATTCTGCACTGGAGCGGGAAGAATTCGTGCTGTATTATCAGCCGCAGATCAATGCCGTCACAGGTAAAATGATCGGTATGGAGGCGCTGATCCGCTGGAACCATCCCGAGAAGGGTCTGATCGGGCCCGGCACCTTCATCGCCGCCGTGGAAGAAGCCGGACTGATGATCCAACTCACCGACTGGGTGCTGCGCGAGGTATGCCGCCAGCTCTGCGAGTGGCGGAACCTGGGAATGCCGCTGCTGCGGACATCGATTAATATCTCCAACAGCTGGTTCTACAACCGCAATCTGATCGAGAATCTGCTCTCCGTGCTTGACCAGTACGGACTGGATACCGATATGCTGGAATTCGAGATTACAGAGAGCACCGCACTGCTGGAAGAACACTATCCGCTGCTGCAGCAGATGCGCGATCACGGAATCATCGTTTCTATTGACGATTTCGGCACGAAATATTCCTCACTGAATTACCTGAAGCATTTTCCCGTGAACAAAATCAAAATTGACCGGACCTTCATCACCGGCATCGGAGTCAGCTCCATTGACGAGACCATCATCAAATCCATCGTCTTCGTCGCCTCGCAGCTCGGCTATGACCTGATTGCCGAAGGGGTAGAGACGCCGGAGCAGCTCGCCTTCCTGGTGAAGCATGATTGCCCGCATATCCAGGGATTCCTGTTCTTCCCTCCGCTGCCTGCCGACGAAATCCGCAAGCTGGCTTCATAAACGGGGGATCGTTCGTTATAATAAAGGTGAGACTGAAGTTAACCCGAAAGGATTATGAGAACATGAATGGATTAACTACCGGCGAAATTGCCGGAACCGTTATATTTGCGCTGATCCTGGCCCTACTTGCCTACCGCATTATCCGCGGCATGCCGAAGATGGCCGGAGATATTACAGCTTTCCGCAAACGCACACTCGTCTGGACCCAGGTGGCATTGGTACTTACGGTTCTCCAGTTGAACTTCAAAGCAGGAGACTGGCGTTTCGGAATTATTCTTGGACTGATCGTGCTCTTTACCGGAAGCATCTGGCTGTCCGCCCGCCGTTATGATAACGCCCGTCTGGCTGAGTCCGCAGCAGAGCCGCAGGACAGCACCAGAGAATAATACACTAATCTTTCAAGTGGAAACGGACACCGTCCTTTTGAAGGACGGTATCCGTTTCAGCGAAAACTAGAAGGATAATTTATAGCGTGTAACATATAAATTCTTATATTTGAATTTGAAGCTCCCGCAAGGGGGCTTTTTTTAGGAGGAGTTGCTGTGGGCAGTACAAAAGCATTGGGCATCTACGGCTTCCGCTTCAGTGAGCCGGACCGGCTGCCGCTGCTGAATCTCTTTGCAGCCGGGCATTCGGTTGAGCTGAGCCCGGATTATCACTGGAACGGCCTGGAGCGCAGTGATGGTCCGCTGCTGCTCTTCCAGTACACCGTTTCGGGAAGCGGGATTTATGAGCTTGACGGGGAGAGCTTCAGCATCGGCCCCGGACAGGCCTTCATGGCTGAGATTCCCGGCAGCCACCGGTATTATCATCCCGGCGGCACGGAGCCGTGGGAGTTCTATTTCCTGCTCTTCCGGCCGGAGCCGCTGCTGCCGCTCTGGAATGATATCAAGTCCAGAATCGGGGCAACCCCGGCCCTGGATTCCGGAAGCCCGCCGGTCCGCATGCTGCGCGATATCGTCCGTGAAGCCCACGCCGGACGGATTACCGATCCCTACTCGGCTTCCTCGCTGCTTCACCAATTCATGATGGAGCTCGGCAGGCATACCTCCGGCGGTCCGCATGACGCGGCCGGCTGGCCGCCGGCCATCCGCGAATGCGTCCGGTTCATCGAAGCGAATTACAGCTCCATGATCGGCCAGGAGCAGCTCGCCGGGAAGCTGGGCCTCTCGAAATTCCATTTGCTGCGGACCTTCAGCAAGGCAGTGGGTGTTACCCCCAATGACTATTTGAACCGGGTCCGCATTGAGCATGCCGTGGAGCTGCTGAGAACAACAGACTGCAGCATCGAAGCCATTGCCGGTCAGGTCGGCTATTCCTCTGGCAGTTACTTCATTAAGGTATTCCATAAGCTTACCGGACAGACACCGGGTGCCTTCCGTTCAGGGAACGGCAGCCTGAATTACAGCCGGCTGTTCTTCAGCTGACACTTGAAAGTGTTACCTTTTCCGCACCCCGTAAAGGATCAGACCGAACAGGAGCAGCAGGACTGGAAAGCCGGTGAGCAGCAGAAGAGAAGAGGCCATTCCCTCGTATGAGGTTGTGCCGACTACAATCGGAATCTCAAACACTCCGGATTGGGTAAGTATGAACATTACCAGACCGATACCTAGTCCGATTAACGCCATTCTGGTCATGTGTCTGGAAAATGATGTTGATTTCATGTGGATTTCCTCCATTTTTCATGATTAATAGTGATTAATCTTGGTCCAGCCGTCTTCTTGACAGGTAAGCAGCCGTTAACAAGCCCATGCTGATTAATAGATAGACCATATTCGTAATGAGCAGATTACCCGCAGAAGTCTCTGAATTCCTTGTGCCCAAAAAGTTAAGATAAGGCATTCTGCTGAACGGACCGAGGTACCAGATGATCAGGTATACCAGCTCAAAGGTACGGCCTGTCCCGGTCAACACCCCGCATGCGAGGGCCAGACTGGGAATCAGAAATACCGCTGCAGTCCAATAGAGGATATGTTTACAATCTCCCTCGAGGAGCATTCGCAGGAGCAGACCTCCTCCCGTGATGCAGGTAAGCATAACTCCTGAAATCCACATCGCGGATAACTGACGGGTAGCGTAACGCGGGCTCGAAGCTACAAGGTATTGCGTCCCGCAGCGTGCGTCCCGGCTCCCCAGTCCGGACCAGAGCCTCAGCGGCCAGATCCAGACGGCAGGCCAGATCTTCCACTCGGCTGAGACGGAAATCGGAACCGCGAGTCCCAGGATGAACAGCACGGAGGCAATGACAAGCCAGCGTAGTGTAGCGGCGTCCTTCATCATTAAGCGCCATTCTGCATGGATTAAGGTCAGGAAGGAATCCCTGATGACTACAGGCGGCAGCATGGATACATACACCCCGGAAACGGGGTGCCCAATTTCCTTTTGCAAATCAAACACTGTGTTATCCGCATCCGCGAGCCCCGTTCCAGCCCTCTTAGGCTTTCTTATAGCGTAACCTGTCTCCCTGAATCCATGAAACAGCATAGACGCTGCAGCAATCAGCACAAAGGCTGCTAGCCCAATCGACAGTTGCTGCGACAGCAGCGGCCACGTCCAGTCCACACCTTGCCATTCGAACAGACGGAGCGGCTTCTCCGGAAAGAGAATTCCCATCCCATAGGAGCCCGAGGATTGCGGACTGATCGCCATCAGGTCCTTCTGCATCGCTGAAATAATGAGATCCGGCCCGAATGGCATAACACCCGATCCAGCAGTAAAGAGCAGATATAAAACGAAGTAGAGAACATTACCCAGCGTCCCCTTAAGGATACGGGTTGTCTCGAACCCTACAGCCAGAGCAGCCACAACAGACATGAATGGCAGCGTCAGGAACAGAAATGGAGATACAAGCGGCCACCATTCGATCACCCGTTCCTCTCCCCGGACCCATTGCATAATTACCGAGGCTGCCATGACAGCTACGGTGATAGCGGACAGAACAGCGAAGTTACTGATCCATTTGCCGAACAAATAATATAGCTTCTTCACGGAGGAGGAAGCTATAATCTGTCCGACTCCGGTGGTCTCATCCCGTTCAATGCTGTTCTTAACCAAATAGAAACCCAGCAGAGACAGCAGCAGTGTGGTGGAGATGGCTACGGAGCCGCCGATCCAGGCTGAATTATAAATCCCCCGGTACCCGTCCAGATCCAGAGTGACATAAGCAGCCTCTGCCGGAGGGACAAAGAAGTAAGCCGCCAGCAGGGTTAGGCCGAGGATGACCAGAAATGCGAATTGTCTGATCCTTTCGAGAAAATCCGCCCGCGCAATATAGGAAATAGTACGGATGATCCTCACTTTACACCCTCCTCCTGTATGGCTCTGGCATACAGGTAGGCTTCTTCAAGACTTGGAGCTGCTTCCACCGCCTGTGGAAGCGGCCGCGCCTCCGAGACCATGCGCACCAGCATCCCGTTCTCCTGCCGGATCGTACCGCTGATCAGCCAGCCGTTACGTCCTACCTGATATTCTTCATCCGGGATGAGGACGGACCATACCTTCCCTTGCACCTTGCCTAAAAGTACAGCCGGATCAGAATAGGCCATAAGCTGCCCACGGGATAGGATGGCAATCTGACTGGCAACAGCTTCGACATCGGAAATTACATGGGTTGAAAGAATTATAATCCGCCCCCCGGACAAGTCTGTGAGCAGGCTGCGAAACCGCATCCGCTCTTCCGGGTCCAGACCTGTGGTCGGTTCGTCAATAATCAGCAGGCTTGGATCATTCAGCAGCGCCTGGGCAATGCCGATCCGCTGGCGCATCCCTCCGGAGAAGCTGCCTATTGGGCGCTTCAAGGTATGCTGGAGATTCAGCAGCTCCAGAATATCCATAATCCGCCTTCTCATCAGACGGCCGCCCAGACCTTTCAATGCGGCTGCGTATTCCAGGAACTCCAGCGGATTCAGATGGGGATATACGCCAAAGTCTTGGGGCAAATATCCCAAGACCCGGCGAAGTTCATCTGGCTTCTTCTGAATATCTGCCCCGTTCCAGGTGATCTTCCCGGCTGTTGGTTGGGAGACGGTCGCCAGAATCCTCATCAGTGTTGATTTACCCGCCCCATTAGGCCCCAGCAAACCTATAATTCCCGGCCTGAGCTGAAGGCTAATCTCCCGTAGTGCCCAGACCCCCTTCTTGTACTGCTTGCTAACCTGTTCTATCTCCAGCATACTCATTCCCCCTGTTGCTCTTATTGTAGGGTTCCAAAGTAAAATCGGAGTAAACGGCAGACAAATATCAGCCTAACTATGCAGCGGCAGCGTTACGCAGACCGAGGTTCCTTCGTTAAGACGGCTTGTCACGCTGATGTCTCCTGCGTGTGCCAGCACCAGCTGACGCGCAATCGCCATACCTAATCCGGTTCCTTCCGACAGGATATCAGTGGAGGTACCGCGGTAATATTTATCGAACAAACGGCTGACGTTCTCCTCGCTCATCCCTGCTCCATCATCTGCAATAACAATCTCCAGCCGGACATCCTGCCTAATGAGAATCTTAATACGGGTATCCGGAGGATTATGAAGAATGGCATTGAGGATTAAGTTATGCAGCGCCCGCCCAAGAAGCCGCGGGTCCAGCTCCGCTTCAATATGGGACTCTGCGGTTTCGAGGGTCAGGTTATATCGGGCAGCACGGGGATCATTAGTCACATCTGCCACAATCCGCCGCACGAATTCAACCAAATCCGTCCGTTCCCGCTGCAGGGGAGTCTGTTGCTCATCCAGCCTGAAGGATAAATTCAAATCACCGATAAGCTCCTGCATGTGATTGGCCTTTTGTTCAATTTCCGTCAGAAATTTAATGGTTTCTTCCTTCGTCCAATCATATTGGGGAGACAGCATCATCGAAGAATAACCTTTAATATAAGTAAGCGGGGTCTTGAGATCATGGGAGATCCCGGCGACCCACTCCATCCTCATCTCGTCCAGATGTCTCCTCTCTTGCTTGCTGTTCTCCAGTATGCCAGATAATGTCTGCAGCTGGACAATCAGCTCTTTGAACAAGCGGTACGGCCGCTTCAGCTTCTCCGATCTCCGGGTATAGATCTTCCGGTCACCCGCCCGATCGATGTATACTCCACCTGCCAGAAGGTCAATTCTGCGGATAATGTAATACAGCGGCTTCCCTAATGTCCAGCCGGCAACGATCATGAAGCAGAACAGGATGGCAGGCAAACTGATCAATACCGCGAGATCCTGTTCTGGCCCCTCGTGCGGCAGAATCTGCTCCGTTAGAAGGACTAGAACGCCACTTATAACCAGAGCAAGCAGAGGCAGACTCAGCATGAGATATAAGACAAGACGAAGACTCTGGCGCAGATTAATCTTCATGAATAGCCGCCGCCTTCCTGGCGGGAACGAATTTGTAGCCGATGCCGCGTAAATTCACTATGTATTTGGGATCTGCCGGATCTTCTCCAAGTCTTTTTCTAAGTCTGGAAATATGAATCACCACGGTCTTCTCATCTCCTGTCAGCGCCTGTCCCCAGACCTGTTCATATAACTGAAGCGCGGTGAACACCTGATTGGGATGCTCGCACAGAAAAACCAGCAGTTCGTATTCTTTCGCCGGACAAGGGGTATCCACTCCATGTACGGTCAGTACAGCAGCGCTTTTATCCACAGCAAACACACCGAAGTCCATAACCTGCGCTGCCGGCGCCGCCGGAGCACCGTACTGATTCTTCCGGCGCAACTGCGCCCGGATTCTCGCCACAACCTCCATCGGGTTGAACGGCTTTGTAATGTAGTCATCTCCTCCGATGCCTAGGCCCATTAATTTATCATAATCGCCCGAGCGTGCAGTCAGGAATAACACCGGAACCGTTGTATACCTGCGGATCTGCTGACACAGCCCGAATCCGTCTGTATCCGGGAGCATCACATCCAGCACAATGAGGTCGAAGGAAGCGCCTTCGACCAGCGCCATAGCTTCCTGCCCAGAAGCTGCTGTTGAAATATGCCTGAATCCCTCTTTATGGAGCAGCAGCTCAAGCATCGTCAGAATCCCTTTTTCGTCGTCTACCAGCAAAATGTGTTCATCCTGCAACCTTATCCCTGCCTTTATCCAAAATATTGAAAATCCTCACCTGTATGCTGTATTCGCCGGGCAGGCATACTTTACCTCCGTACAACCATACTAATGACATTCTATGGATACTGATGGAGGGTTAACGAATGGGTAAAAAATTAAATCTGCTGATGTTCAGCGGAGAATATGACAAAGCCATGGCGGGGCTGATTCTGGCGAATGCCGCAAGGGATATTGAGGTGGAGGTTACGATGTTCTTCTCATTCTGGGGGCTGTTCCTCATCCGGGACCCGGAGACAATGACGCTGGAGGACAAGAGTATCTACGAGAAGCTGATGGATGTTATCACGCCCAAAGGGCCGGAGCAGCTGCCGCTCTCGCGGATGAACTTCAGCGGCCTAGGCAAGCTGATGCTGGAGGAGATGATTGAGGATCAGGGGGCGCCGAAGCTGATTCATTTCCTGAAGGGGGCGCGCAAAAAGAACATCAAGTTCTATGCCTGCAAGCTCTCGGTGGAAATTATGGGCTTCAAGCCGGAGGAGCTGCTGCCGGAGGTGGAGATTATCGACGCTGCGGCATACTTGAAGGACGCACTGGAGAGCGATATTCAGCTTTTTATCTAAGCAGTATTGTGGTCCGGCATGGGCTTTAACCTAATTCCGGGCGCGGGCATATACTGAGGGCAAGCGGAAACGGATTTGCCGTCCTTCTATCAGGACGGTACCGCCATCCCTCCAAGGACGGTCCCCTTCCGTATCCGCGACAACAGATTCATTGTCTGGAGGGATTATCCGTGCTGAGTATCCGCCACGCCGGTGCAGTAGAGGCGCCGTCATCACTGCAGGAGCATTTCGCGGCTTTTCGCGAGCATACAATAGGAAACCGTCATATGATTACTACCCCGTACGGCCGCCAGCCGCTGCTGTATGCTGACTGGACAGCCAGCGGGCGGCTGTATGAGCCGATCGAGCGCAGAATGCAGGAGAGCTTCGGCCCCTATGTCAGTAATCCGCATACCGATTCCAATACCACAGGGCTAACGATGACCCTGGCTTATAATGAAGCCCGGCAGATCATCCGGCAGCATGTGAATGCCGGTCCCGGAGATGCGTTGCTCTTCTGCGGCAACGGCACTACCGGAGCGGTGAACAAGCTGCAGCGGATCATGGGCCTTAAGCTGCCGGAATGGCTGCAGCAGAACTACGTCTGTCCGCCGGAGGAACGCCCGGTTATCTTCGTGAGTCATATGGAGCATCATTCCAATCTGCTGCCCTGGCAGGAGGGCATCGGCGATGTGGTCACCGTTCCATCCGGGCCGGGCGGGCAGGTTGACCTTAAGCAGTTAGAGGAGCTCCTGCTGCGCTACCGGAACCGCCGCTTCAAAATCGGCTCCTTCACCGCCTGCTCCAATGTCACCGGCATCCAGACACCCTACCATCAGCTGGCCGCCGTCATGCACCGGCATGACGGGGTTTGCTTTGTCGATTTTGCCGCGAGCGCACCTTACGAACGGATCGACATGCATCCCGTATCTCCGCAGGAGAAGCTGGATGCCATCTTCTTCTCTCCGCACAAATTCCTGGGCGGCCCCGGAACCGGCGGAGTGCTGCTCTTTGACGCCGCACTTAGCACCGGCAGCGTGCCGGATGAACCCGGCGGAGGCACCGTGGTATGGGTCAATCGCTGGGGCGGGCGCCGCTATATTGCTGACGTGGAGGTACGCGAGGACGGAGGCACCCCCGGTTCCCTGCAGGCTATCCGCACAGCGCTGTGCATCAGACTGAAGGATCAGATGAACGGACCCGGACAATATATGGTGGTCCGGGAGCAGGAGCTATGCCGGAAGCTGCTCGCGGAGCTTGCGCAGATTCCAGGCTGCTCCGTACTGGCAGGCGCGCAGACTGAGCGCCACGGGATTATCTCCTTCACACTGAAGGAGATCCACTACAACCTCGCCGTCCGCCTGCTGAATGACCGCTTCGGCATTCAAGCACGCGGAGGCTGCTCCTGTGCCGGCCCGTACGGTCATCAGCTGCTCGGGCTGGACCCTGCGGATTCGCAGGCGTTCATCCAGGCGATCCACGCCGGCGACCAGTCACTGAAGCCGGGCTGGGTCCGCCTGTCCCTGCACCCGGTCATGACGGACCGGGAGGTGGAGCATATGGCCTTCGCCGTCCGTTCCATCGTCAGCCGCATCGGCGAATGGAGCAGCGATTACCGCTATAATTCTGCCACCAACAGCTGGCTTCACACCGGGGATACAGGAGAGCCCGGGGGCGAGATCCGCGAATTATTCTCTCTGTAGCGGTTTGCTGCTTGATTCCCGTTCCCGGGCCAGCCGGGCGAATCTGGACTCAATCGCCTTAACCCCCCAGAGCGACACTCCGATAAACAGCAGCACGTAGACAATCTCTCCCGGATGACGAATGAACCGGTCCACATCATTGCCGATGTAGGAGACCGCGAAGACCATAATGGCTTTGCCGGCGCATAGGGCAATCAGATAGGAACGAAGACGCATGGCGGCAAGCCCGGCAGCCATATTAATGACTACGAATGGCCCTACCGGAAACAGACTGAGCAGAAAAACATAGCTGAACCCGCTCTGGCGGACCCAGGTCATGCTTTTGGCGACCTTGGGCCGCTCCGCCCATTTGCGCAGGTAGCGGTGGCTGCCGATTTTACGGATAATCAGGAAAGTAGTTACACAGCCGGCTACAAGACCGATCCAGGAATACAGGAATCCGAGCCATAACCCGTATACCGCCCCGTTAAGCCCCACAATTGCAATGGTCGGCAGCGGCGGCACGAATGATTTCATGAAGGTAAGTCCAACTCCGGGCAGCGGCCCGAGCGAGCGGTACTGCTCCAGCAGAGTCCGCAGCCGCTCCTCGGTCAGCCATGACATTATATCTAAAAAGAACATTTCCTCAGCTCTCCTCATTACATTCTGGAATAGTTGCCGTTATACATAGCATTGAGTTTCAATTATACAATACTTCTGTCCGCCTGACGCCAAAACGTCAACTGACTAGACAAGCATAAGCTGCCGGAGATATGATGAAATCAACTAGTAACAGAGTCGGCGTGAACCGGGATATACTCTTATCTTGTCGAACCAACAGCCAGCCCGAAGTGAGGTCTTCATGAAACCATTTGATTATAGTCTGCTGGCCAAAAGAGCGCTCGCCCTGCTGTGCATCTGCCTGCTTGCCGCATCCGCACTGGTGCCGCTCCTGGGCGCCTCTTCTTCCAAATGCTCCAGCCGGCAGAACGGTTATATAGATTTGTCCGCATGTACCTTTGATGATTCCTCTGTCTTCCCGCTGGACGGTGAATGGGAGTTCTATTGGCAACAGCTGCTGGACCCGCAAGACACACTCTCCGGTACTGCGAAGGCTCCGGCTTATATGGCTGTACCCGGAGCCTGGGGTCCGGGCACTGAGACTACCGGGTTCTCCCGTTACGGATATGCCACCTACCGCCTGCTGCTCCAGCTTCCGCCGGAGGTTCCTGCCTTTGCCCTTAAGGTGAACAATATCCGTAATGCCAGCCAGGTATTCGTGAATGGCGAGCTGCTGGGAGAAAGCGGACTGCCGGGGGTATCCCTTCAGAGCACGGAACCGCGCAACAACCCGTATTCCTTTACTTTCAGTGCCAAGGACAATCAGGCTGAAATCCTTATTCATACCTCCAACTTCACCTATGCGAACGGCGGCATTGCCGAATCCATCCGGATCGGCACACCTTCATCCATAGGGGCCATAGACCAGCGGAACAGTACCTATGATATTTTGCTGGTGGCCGGGTTTGCTTTTATCAGCTTCTACTTTCTGGGACAGGGATTCCAGCGTAAAGAGGACAACTCTTCCCTGCAGCTGGCTATGTATTGCTTCACCATCGCTCTTTATATGCTGACGCACAGCGAGAAGCTGTTGTTCCAATACCTTCCTTCCATTTCCTATGAAGCCTTCAGCAAATTACAGGTCATGTCCGGCGTAATCGGGTTCTACTTCGTATCCAGCTATACTTATTCCCTGTTTCCCGCACTCTATTCCCGGCTCTTCCGGCGGATCACCTTCGTATATTCGCTCGGCTTCTGCATTATTGTACTGATGAGTACGATCCTTATTTACTCACGGATCGCAAGTATATTTCTGGTCTTCAGCTTCATTTCGGTCTGCTATACCTTCTATGTTATGGCCAAGGCAACCTGGCGGCGTGAGATCGGCTCCTATTATTTGCTGATCGGTGTGATTGCGGCGATAATGTTCACCTTCTCCCTGGCGGGCAATTTGTTCCTGGGCACGGGACTCTATGCCATTCCGCCAGTATCCGGCCCGATCTTCATCCTTGCCGAGGGCCTCTTCCTGTCTGCACGCCATGCGTATGCTTATCAGACGATCAAGCAGCTCTCCCTTCAGCTCGAACGCAAGGACCGGGACAAGGATGAGTTCCTGCTCAAGACTTCGATCGAACTGCGTACACCGCTGAATGCTATCATCAATATCTCACTGTCTATGTATGAGGGCGCCGGCGGGCCGCTTACCCCTTCACAGCGTGAGGATATGCGGCTGATCCTCGGAACCGGAAGACGGCTTGCCTTCCTGGTCAGGGATATCCTTGATTATGAACAAATCAAGCGGCAGCGCATCACCCTGCACTGGGGTGCTGTGGATATTCAGGGCGTTGCAGAAATTGTAATTGAAGTCTTCCAGTTTCTGAATAAGAACGGCGAGATCCGCATCAAGAACCGCATTCCGCCGGGTGCGTTCCTGGTCCAGGCCGATGAGCAGCGGCTGATGCAGATCCTCTACAACCTGATGGACAATGCGCTGAAATTCACCGATCGCGGCAGCGTGATTATTGAGGCCGTTCAGCTGGATGATTCCATATCGGTAACGGTCACCGATACCGGCCGGGGCATTCCCCGGGAACAGCTGGAGAGCATCTTCCGTGATTATGAGCAGGTTAACGAAGCCGATTCGCTGGAGACTGGCGGACTGGGGCTGGGGCTGGCCATTACCCGCAAGCTTGTGGAATTGCATGGGGGAAGGATCACCGTGTCCTCCACGCTTGGCCGCGGAAGCAGCTTCACCTTCACACTCCCCGCCAGGCAGGCTGACGCAGCCGTTACGGAGGAGCCGGAAGACCGCCAGCTGCTGCTTACGCCGGTGCAGGCACCTCCGGAAGCCGTGGATGAGGAATGGAAGTACAGAACCACTCCGGTAACGCACTCCACCGGACAGGCAGGCCCCTATGCTCCACGCATTCTGATTGTGGATGACGATTATGCCAATCTGAAGGCGCTGACCAACCTGCTGTCGCTGGAGAATTATACGATCTCCAGTATGGGCAGCGGCAAGGACGCACTGGCCCTGCTTGCAGAGGACCGTGATTTCGACCTCTGCATCATCGATGTCATGATGCCGGGAATGTCGGGCCTTGAGCTGTGCAGGAGGATCCGCCAGACTTACACGCCGCTGGATCTGCCGATCCTGATGGCCACAGCCGGGCAGCAGCTTCACTTCAATGAGGCGGCCTTCCGTGCCGGAGCTAACGACTTCATCCATAAGCCTTATGCCTGGAGCGATCTCAAGGGACGCGTCAATACCCTGGTTCAGCTGAGACGATCGGTATCCGACCGGCTAAGTTCGGAGATCGCTATGCTGCGCGCGCAGATCAAACCGCATTTTCTCTACAATGCCATTAATACGATCATCTGGATGAGCACACGCGACAATGAGAAAACCCGGCATTTGCTGTATGATTTGAGCCATTTTCTGCGCGGCAGCTTCGATTTCAGCAATCAGGAAACGGCGATTCCGTTTGAGAAGGAGCTTGAACTGATTGAGGCTTATCTGTCACTGGAGCAGGCCCGTTTCGGGAAGCGGCTTAATGCCCAATATAATATTGAAGTCAGTGAATTTTCATTACCGCCGCTGATTGTGCAGCCGATCGTGGAGAATGCCGTCCGCCACGGACTGATGGAGAAGATTGATGGAGGGACCGTAATCCTCTCCACCAGACAGGAGGGTAATGCCATCCTAATCACCGTCACCGATAACGGTAAGGGAATGAGCGATGAGCAGCTCTCCTCCTGGATGAACGAGGGCTACCGTTCTCCACATGGAGAAGGCACCGGAATCGGCCTGCGGAATATCAACCGCCGGCTGCTGACACAGTTCGGCTATCCGCTTGTCATTACACGCGGGAGCAACGGGGGCATCGAGGTACTTATAACAATTCCATGGAAGGATGAGGTCTCCTGAGTATATCTGTAATGGTTATTGATGACGAATGGCCGGCGCTGGAGCAGATGCGCGAGCTGCTGCTTCAGTGTGACGGCATTTCCTCTGTTCTTGTGTATGATAATCCGCGCGAAGCTTTTACAGCTGCCGTAGAACATAAGCCCGACATTCTATTTCTGGACATCCAGATGCCTGAGCTGTCCGGCTTGGCTTTTGCCGAGAAGCTGCTGCCCTTCTCACCGGACACGGATATCGTATTCGTGACAGCGTACCGGAATTATGCCGTTGAAGCCTTTGAGCTGTCGGCGGTGGATTATCTGCTGAAGCCCGTAGACCCCCCGCGCCTGCTCAAGACGTGGAACAAGATACTCTCGAAGCGTATGCTGACCGGCGCCACCGGGACAAGAAGTGCGGAAACGGCCTTCCGGCTTCTTGGCGGCTATGAGCTGACCGGTCCGCAGGGCGCCGTGAAATGGAGCACTCATAAGGCGGAGGAATTATTCGCCTATCTATGGATTCACAGACAGGGCAGCGTAAGCGTAATTCTGAATGATGTGTTTCCGCAATGGAACTATGAGAAGGGCAAGCAATATCTGCACACCACTGTCTATCAGATCCGCAAAACCCTAAAGAAGGCTGCGCTGGGGGACAGTATTGAGCTGACCTTCGACAGGGAAAACTACCGGCTGGAATCCAGGGGAATCGAAGGCGATACCGAAAGGTTCATGGAGGCAGCCACGCTCGCACTGCAGAACAATCAGCCGGAGGAGATGCGTGATGCTGCCGCCCAGTACACAGGGGATCTGCTGCAATCGCTGGACAGCCTCTGGGTGTATTCCTCCCGCGACAAATATCGCCGGATCTATCTTAAGCTGCTGGAGCAGCTTGCCCTGGAGCTGATACAGTCCGGACGTCATTATGAAGCTGAAGATTACGCCGTACGCCTGGCCGAGCTGGAGCCGCTGGATGAGAGTTATGCCCTGCAATTGATCTCCATTTATTATGAAATCGGCAAACCTCTGAGAGCGCAGCGAAAATTCACCCAATTCAGGGACTCCTACAAAGCCGAGACGGGCGATGACCTGCCGGAATGGTTCATGGAGGTCTATCAGCGCCTGGGTAAATAAGTGCTGAAGCATGTTCAAAGATTAAAGCACACTAAAAAAGCAGCTCCGGCTTCCTTCCTCCTGCCCGGGCTGCTTTTTAGCGCAAATATGTATATTTTGTGCTCATCGATTCGATATTTTATGTCATAGTTCGACGTTTATCAGCGTTTTATCAGTGACAATTGTTACCATTGTTCTTACACAGGTTGATTCAGGCACAGGATGCATGATTAGAGCTACGGAGGTTGAAGAATGAATACATGGACCGGATTCAAAAAAGTTGTCAAAACTACCCGATTGCTGCCGCTTATGATGTCGATGATTCGTGAGGTTACTGTAGATAGTACGGCTCCTGCGATGTCCGTAGAAGTTACCACGGATAAAAGCTCCTATTTACCCGGTGATGAAGTAACGGTACAGGTCCTTTTGCGGGATTTCGCTCCCAATGACCATGGCTACAGCTATTTCAACTTCATTGTGCAATATGACAGTCAGGTATTCGACAACGCCGAATACACGCAGCAGTCTGTCTATACGGATGCAAACTATTCTCCCGGCGATGAAGTGAATAATATCTTTCAGTTCAATTTCCAGAACCCGGTTGACGGGAGCATCTATCTCGGAATGAACACCACCATGCGCGGAATCGATATTCAGGTCGAAGCGGCCAATAAACTAAGCTGCATTCCGGCTGTAGACCAGACGCTGGTAACCTTCAAGCTGCGGGTCAGAGAACAGACGCTTGCATCCTCCTCGACCATCAGCCTTGCTAATGAATTCACCAGAATCCGAACCTCCGAAGCAGGCAACAGCTTTTATCTATACTCGCCCGATGTTACCGAGATCACTCCCGCCCCTGTTGAAATTACCCGCTCCCCGTCCGTATCTGTCTTCTCATCCCCGGAGTCAACTAACCGTCTGGCGTAGCGGAGTCCCCCTCAAATCCAGATCCAGCTTCATATACACTGCAGATTGGCAGCCGTCTCTCCTTCCTGTACTATAGCTGTATACATACTCAGGAAGCAGGTGGATTGTTATGCTGCATTCAGACCTTATAAATTTACGGGCAACAACCCTGGAAGATCTCGACTTTGTCCTGGCCGCCGAAAGCGCTGAGCTAAACCGCCGGTTCATCGGCCAGTGGAGCAGGGATCAGCACACAGCAGCTTTGGATGACGAAGATATTATGCACCTGATTGTTCAGGACCGCGCCGGGGAACGGGCAGGGTACGTGATCCTTACGGGAATTCAAGACCGTAACCTCACGGTCTGTATCAAGCGGATTGTCATTCAGACCAAGGGCTGCGGCTATGGAACAATGACGCTGAAGCTGCTGAGCGACTGGGTCTTCACCCGTACAGATACTCACCGGCTGTGGCTGAACGTCAAAGATTATAACTCCAGAGCACAGCATGTCTATGAGGGGGCCGGCTTTAAACTGGAAGGCACCCTACGCGAGTGTATACGGACTGAGGAAGGCTTCGAATCGCTGCAGGTCATGTCTATCCTGCGGCATGAATACAGACACGAATAATTACAGCAAAGACAGCCGGTCAGCCCATGTTCAGGAGTGATCCGGCTGTCTTTATATTTAGAATGCCGGAACTACCGCCACGATAATATTGGCAAAAAGCCGCGATCCTAAGATCGCAGCCCTCCATCCGTAATACTTGATTTACGTATGGGTTTCAATCGGAGCCGCCGGCTTGCTGCCGCCAAAGATCAGCGTCGTCACATGCTTGCGCGCATCTGCTGTAAGCAGCAGCAGCTCTACCGGTTCTCCGGCCGGCTCCCTGCGGATAAATCGGACCTTCGCGCCGTCCAGATCCTCGAAGATGCCGGTAACCGTATATCCCTGCAGCAGGAGGCTGTCAATCGCCTGCCGCTCTTGGTCGAACTCGTCGAATGCCGACATCTCAGATCACTCCTCCGCTGATTTCCGCCTGGGCCGGACGGGGCGCTTCCGCCTCGAAACGCTTGCGGTGCAAATATTTGCCCGCACCGGCTGTACCGACGAACGCCTTGTCGCGGATAACGAATTCTCCGCGGCTAAGCACAGACACCGGCTCCCCCTTAATCTGCATACCTTCAAAAGCATTATAATCCACATTCATATGATGGGTTTCTGCGGACAGCGTTCTTTCTACAGCCGGATCGAAGATGACGATATCTGCGTCACTGCCTACAGCGATTGTGCCTTTTTGCGGGAACAGGCCAAACAGCTTGGCACTGGAGGTGGAGATAATATCCACGAACTTGTTAAGTGAAATGCGGCCCTTCTGCACACCTTCAGAGTAGAGTACGCTGAACCGGTCTTCGATGGTTGGTCCGCCGTTCGGAATCTTCGAGAAATCACCCAGCCCCAGATCCTTCTGTCCCTTGAAGTTAAAAGAGCACTGATCAGACCCTATCGTCTGCAGCGTGCCGCTCCACAGCGCATCCCATAATACGTCCTGATTCCACTGCTCGCGCAGCGGAGGAGACCAGACATACTTCGCACCCTCGAAGTCCGGCTTCTCAAGTGCTGACTGGTCCAGCACCAGATACTGCGGGCAAGTCTCACCGTAGACGCGCAGCCCTTTCTTGCGGGCTTCTGCGATCTTCCAGGCGGCTTCGGCACAGGTCACATGCACTACATAGAGCTGCGAATCCGTCAGCCCGGTTAAATATGCAGCCCGGCCGGTGGCCTCGCCCTCCAGCTCAGGAGGTCGGGTCAGTGCGTGATAGATAGGATCGGTGTTGCCGGCAGCCAGCGCCTGGTCGACCAGATACTCGATCACATCGCCGTTCTCGGCATGCACCATAACGAGTGCGCCTTCGCGCTTGGCCGCCTGCAGCGTCTTGTACAGCACACCGTCATCAGCCTGGAAGGTGTTCTTGTAGGCCATGAACACCTTCAGCGAAGTGATGCCTTCCTTCTCAATAATCTGCGGCAGCTCGCCAAGCACCTTGTCATTCAGCTCCGACACCATGAGGTGGAAGCTGTAGTCAATGACTGCCTTATCCTGCGACTTGTTATGCCAGGTGTCTACCGCCTGCTGCAGCGGCTGGCCCTTGGTGGTCAGGCAGAAGTCGATAACCGTTGTGGTTCCGCCATAGGCGGCGGCAATCGTGCCGGTCTCGAAATCATCAGCAGTGACGGTACCGCCAAAAGGCATATCCAGGTGCGTATGCGGGTCAATCCCCCCCGGAAATACGTAACAGCCGGAAGCGTCGACAATCTCGGCTCCCGGCGCTTCAAGGTTCAGGCCAATTCCGGCGATGATCCCATCTTCAATCAGGACATCCCCTGTATAAGTATCCGCTGCTGTGACGATAATGCCGTTCTTGATGATCTTCTTCATCTTAACCCACCTCCACTTCCGAATAAGAACCGTTTAATCCGCTAATGACCTGATTACGCTGATTCCAGGTCATCGGGGCCGCTCCGCTATCCAGTGCAACCATATCAATCGCACCTTCCGCCGGGCAGACAATCGAACACAGATTACAGCCTACACAGTCTTCCTCACGCACCTGCAGAATCGCCTTGCCTTCAGCATTCGTAAGCATGTCGATACATTGATGCGAAGCGTCCTCGCAGGCGATATGGCATTTATTGCAGTTGATGCAGTTATCCTCGTTAATCCGCGCAACCACTTTATAGTTGAGGTCGAGATCGCCCCAGTTGGAATACTTGGGCACCGACTTGCCAATCAGTTCCATGACGGAAGCCAGCCCTTTCTCATCCAGGTAATTATTAAGGCCATCGATCATCTCCTCCACAATCCGGAAGCCATGATGCATAACCGCCGTACAGACCTGAATGCCGGTGGAGCCCATCAGCATGAACTCTACGACATCCTGCCAGGTGGAGATACCGCCGATTCCGGAAATTGGAACACCAACCGCACGGTCACGGGCACATTCCGCCACCATGCTGAGGGCAATCGGCTTCACTGCCGGACCGCAGTAGCCGCCATGCGCACCCTGGCCGCCGACATTCGGGATCGTGTTCCAGCTGTGAATATCCACCCCGGCCAGGCTGTTGATCGTATTGATCAGGCTGATCGCATCCGCGCCGCCCTTGACGGCATGCCGGGCTACGACCGTAATGTCGGTGATATTTGGCGTCAGTTTCACAATGACCGGTGTTGTCGCCACTTCCTTGACCCAGGTGGTCTGCGCCTGCACCAGATCGGGCTGCTGGCCGGAGGCTGCGCCCATTCCGCGCTCGGCCATCCCGTGCGGACAGCCGAAGTTGAGCTCAAGGCCGTCTACGCCGACCGCTTCGACGCGCTTGACGATTTCATGCCATTTCTCCTGCTTGGGCTCAACCATCAGCGAAGCGATAATCGTATTGTTCGGGAATCTCTTCTTCGTCTCATAGATTTCCTTGAGGTTAACCTCCAGCGGACGGTCGGTAATGAGCTCGATATTGTTGAAGCCCGCTACACGCTGCCCGTTAAAATGAACGGCGGCAAACCGCGAGGAGGTGTTAATGACCGGCTCGCCCAGCGTTTTCCACACCGCGCCGCCCCAGCCTGCTTCGAATGCACGCTGCACCTGATAACCTGTATTGGTAGGCGGCGCAGAGGCCAGCCAGAACGGATTCGGTGACTTGATTCCTGCAAAATCAATACTGAGATCTGCCATTGATATTCCCTCCCTGTCTTATGAAATCTATACCGCAGAGCCAACCACACTGTCCTGATGGCCCGACATTTGCTTCACAATCGCATAGGCGGCATCCTTGCCCTGCTGGGCGGCGGAGACGACCATCGCTTCACCTGCACCGGAACCGAAGACGATATCACCCGCGGCATAGATCTGCGGATCAGAGGTACGCCCGGTCTTCACGTCAATCTTCACAATCCCCCTGTCATGCTCAAGACCCAGCGCTTCAATCAGATCCATCCGCCGCTTCTGCCCGATCGCCACTACGACCGCGTCCACAGGCAGGATGAATTCGGAGCCCTCCACCGGCATTGGAGCAAGGCGGCCGTCCGGACCGGTCTCGCCCGTCAGCTTCATCAGCATACATTCCAGCCCGGTAACATTGCCAAGCTCGTCCCCGACAATCCGCTTCGGCAGGGTCAGCCAGCTGAACTCCACGCCTTCCTGCTTGGCGAATTCATATTCGAAGTCATAGGCCGTCATCTCCGTACGGGTCCGGCGGTAGACCATCTTCACGTTCGCTGCGCCAAGCCGCACGGAACAGGTAGCCGCATCGATCGCCGTGTTGCCTGCGCCAATGACAGCAACGCGCCGGCCCATCAGCTCCAGGGTAGGAATCCCGGTCTTCGTGGTTTCCACCAGCTCTATCGCATCATAGACACCGGACAGCTTCTCGCCCTCGATGCCCAGCGGTGGGACATAGCCCATGCCTGCAGCCAGCACAATAGCGTCATATCCGGCCTTCAGCTCTTCTACAGAGATATCCACTCCGACCTTCATTCCGGTGCGGATCTCTACACCCAGCTTCTCTACCTGCTCTACTTCCCACAGGGAGATAGACTGCGGCAGCCGGAAAGATACGATCCCGTGCGTATCTAGGCCTCCTGCCAGCTGCTTCGCTTCATAGATCACCACCTGGAAGCCTTCCCGCGCCAGCTCTCTGGCTGCAGACAGCCCTGCCGGTCCGCCGCCGATCACGGCAACTTTTTTGCCGTTGGGACTGCCAGCCTTGAATAACTGAACTCCGCTGCTGATCGCCCAGTCAGTAGCGTAACGCTGCAGCAGGCCAATCTGAATCGGCGCCGAAGCGTCATTCAGGACACAGGCGCCTTCGCACAGCTCTTCGGTAGGGCATACGCGGGCGCAGCTGGCGCCTACCGGATTGGAATCCATAATCGTCTGCGCCGAACCCTTGAGGTTATCGGTGGCGATTCTTTTGATGAAGGAAGGGATATTAATGCTGGTCGGACAGGCCTTGATACAAGGGGCATCATAACAATACAGACAGCGGTTGGATTCCTCGATTGCACCTTTGCGGGTAAGTCCCGGCTCAGCCTCGGCAAAATTGCGCATGAACATATCAGGTGTGAATGTTAACGGTAAAGCCTGCTCCATCGGTTATCCCTCCTTCTGTATGATAGCTTCCGCTTTCGAATCAGGTTTGTGTTATATAATATAACATTATTACGATGATTGCCTTAATATTTTACTTACTTATCAGGATTATTGTAGTAAAATGAACTCTAAGCCAACATCAACACTGATTCATATTCAATATTGAGTCATATTTCCTGACATTCTATATTCAAACTATAGCCAATTCGATTTTTCGTTACATTAGACACATTGTCTAATTTCAAAAGTCTATTTTTTACCTGTGGGAATGTGCTGAGAATGGAGAAGCCGCGCAGGCGGGCTGCAAGGCATACGTTCAACGAGGGGGAAGCTTATGGATTGGGAACTTGTATTTACGATCCGCGATGCGCTGAAGAGACCGCTGTTTGCGGAAGCCGAGCTGATTGGAGGAAGAAACGGCCTGAACCGGGCGGTCCGCTGGGTGCATGTGCTGGAGAGCTCAAGCTTCGACAGCCTGATTCACGGAGAAGAGATGATTCTGACCACCGGGATGAGCGCAAGCTCTGATTTAGCCGCTTCATTATCTTTTATGCAGAATTTGATCGATAAGAACGCCGCATGTTTATGCATTGAGCTTGGAGCGTATTTCAGCTCGATTCCGCAGGAAATGATTGATCTGGCTAACCACCACGACTTCCCGCTGATACAGTTTACCCGCACTGTGCGTTTTGTTGATATCACACTCGATCTGCATTCCCTCATCATCAACCGCCATCACCGCATGCTGCAGGAGCTGGAGAGCATCTCCCGCGAATTCCACCGTCTGACGCTGACCTCCCAGGGGACCCTTAAGGTATTGCAGTTACTATGCAAAAGCACCCGCACACAGATTGTCTATATGCAGCTTCAGGGTAAACCCCTGTTCTTCCCGGCCCTGCCGCCCGAGGAGCAGCAGCCGCTGCTGAGTTTCTTCGAGGCCTTCAGTGAAGAAATGGAGGGCGTTCAACCGGATGCCGCACCGCATATCCGTGAGTATGGCCATAAGACCATTGCCCTAAAGCCAGTCGGAGCCTTGGACCAGACCTGGGCCTATATCCTAATGGTCTGCAATCACAAGCCGCAGGAATTCGACTGCCTGCTGCTGGATTCCGCCTCCCTGTCGATCGCCCAGGAGCTGCTGCGCACGCGGTATATGGAGGAACGCAAGCTTTTCTCCGAGAATCTGTGGGTGGATGAGCTCGTTAGCGGCCGCGGCCAGGATGATAACCGCCTCAAAGGGCTGGTCGGACCCGACTTCAACGTGGTTAACGAGCTGCCGTACCGCGTATGCCTGATCGAGATTGAGAACCCCCGCGACGTCAAATGGAACAGCTCGGAGAATGACTGGGAATCGATCACCTTCCATCTCTCGCTCATTCTGCGCTCGATCTTCGAGAAGTACTCCCTGCGCCCGCTGATTACGCTGAAGAATAACCGGCTGACTGTCATTGCGCTGGATATCCAGTCCAAGCTGCCCGGCAAGCTGCGTCTGCAGCAGGCGCTCGATTCCCTGCAGCATATCCGCTCGGATGAGAAGCTGAAGGACCTGCAGCTCGTTACCGGAGTCAGCAAGTCCCATAGAGGTCTGAAACATGCCCATGCCGGATACCAGGAAGCCGTACAAGCGCTGTCTCTCTATTCTTGTTACCAGAAGTCCATTCTGTTCTATGAAGAGCTTGGCGTCTTTCAGCTGCTGCTGAGCCTGAACGACGGCAAGACGCTGGAGAATTTCATCCGCAGCTATCTCGGCCCGCTGATCGACCACGATGAGGCCAAGGGCAGCGAGCTGATGCTGACACTGCGCGTCTACCTCGACCATGACGGCTCGAAGCAGATTGCCGCGCGGAATCTGTTCATTGTACGGCAATCCCTCTACTACCGGCTGGACAAAATCACCGAGCTGCTCGGCGAGGACTTCATGCTTCCGGAGAACCGGATCTCCATTCAGGTGGCCCTGCGGGCTTACCAGTTCCTGTACCCGGAGAAGTTCAGTCTGCCCAGCTCCCGTTCAGCACAGCTTTGAAGGTGTCGATAATGAACTGAATGTCCTCATCGGTGGAGGATAAAGGGGGAGCGAACGTGAGGACATTATTGAAGCCCGCCACCGTGTCCCCGTTCTTGCCGATGATCAGCCCCTTGGATTTGCATTCCGCGATAATACCCTTGACTATGCTGAGGTCAGCAGGCTGTTTGGTGGCTTTATCCGCTACCAGCTCGATGCCAATCACCAGCCCGAAGCTGCGGATATCGCCTACCAGCTTGTGATCCAGAAGACTAGCGAATTCCTCGGCCAGCCGCTTGCCCAGAATGGCGGCGCGCTCCACCAGATTCTCCTGCTCCAGAATCTCCAGATTACGCAGCGCAAGTGCACAGGCAGCCGGATTGCCGCCGAAGGTATTAACATGACGGAAGTGGCCGTAGTCATCGCTGTTATCCTTGAAGGCTTCATAGATCTCCTTGCGCACCGCTGTGGCCGACAATGGCAGATAGGCACTCGTCAGCCCCTTAGCCATCGTGACAATATCCGGCTTGATACCGAAGTTGTGGTGGCCGAACTTGCGGCCGGACCGCCCGAAGCCGCAGATCACCTCATCGATGATCAGCAGCACGCCGTGGGTGTTGCAAATCTCCTGCACCCGGTCCAGGTAGACCTGATGCGGCACAATGACGCCGCCGCCGGTAATGACCGGCTCCATAATCACCGCCGCGACCGACTCCACGCCCTCCCAGATGATCATGTCCTCAATAGCCTGCGCACACTGGAGGTTAAACGCTTCTTCCGTCATGCCTTCAGGACGGCGGTAGCTGTCAGGCGGAGCCACATGCAGGAATCCGCCGCCCAGCGGTTCATATTTGTATTTGCGCTGCGCCTGGCCGGTCGCCGACAGGGAGCCCATCGAGCTTCCGTGATATCCGCGGTAGCGGGCAATGAATTTATGACGGTAAGGCTGGCCGGTCTGCTGCTGGTACTGGCGGGCGATTTTGAAGGCGGCTTCATTGGCTTCCGAGCCGCTGTTGGAGAAGAAGATGACATAATCGTCCTCCAGCCATTCGTTCAGCTTCTCCGCCAGGGCGATCGCCGGCATATGACTCTGTGTCAGCGGGAAATACGGCAGGGTCAGCAGCTGATTGTACGCCGCTTCCGCCAGCTCCTTACGACCGTACCCGACATTCACACACCATAGCCCGGACATCCCGTCCAGAAATTTGTTGCCATCAATATCGGTAACCCATGAACCGCTTGCGGATGCGGCTATCATCGGCGGGTTCTGCTCGCTGTATGGTGTAATATTATGCCATAAATACTGCTGATCCTTCTTGAGCAACTGCTCGCTTTCTTTGCCCAGGCTCTGCACGGCACTCTCTCCTCTCGGAAATCCCATTTGATATTTCAACTAATCAACTAATAACGCGCGGTGACCATTTTCTTGCGGGTGTAGAATTCAACGCCGTCGCGGCCATTGGCATGCAGATCGCCATAGAACGACTTCTTGTAGCCTGAGAACGGGAAGAATGCCATCGGGGCCGGTACACCCAGATTAACCCCCAGCATCCCGGCATCGATCTCTTCGCGGAACTCGCGGATCGCCTTGGCGCTGTCCGTATAGATACAGGCCCCATTGGCAAAAGGCGACTCATTCGTGACGGCTATCGCCTCCGCCAGGTCCTTAACCCGCACTACAGACAGCAGGGGCGCGAAGATTTCATCACGCCAGATCGCCATGCCCGTCTGCACATGGTCAAAGATCGTCGGGCCGATGAAATAGCCGCTGCCAGCAGCAGCAGCCGCATCCTTCCTGCCGTCCCGCACCAATTCCGCCTGCTCGGCAAGCCCTGTCTCGATGTAGGCAATCGTCCGGTCCTTGTTCGACTGCCGGATGACCGGCCCCAGGAACACGCCGTCTTCCTTGCCGTCCCCGATCTTCAGTCCGTCGGCCGCCTCCTTCAGACGGTTCACCAGTTCGTCCGCGATTGTCTCATGCACCGCGACCACCGAGCAGGCCATACAGCGCTCACCCGCTGAGCCGAAGGCGGCGGAAATGATATTCTTCACTGCGTTGTCGAGATCCGCATCAGGCAGCACGATCGAATGGTTCTTGGCTCCGGCCAGCGCCTGGACCCGCTTGCCGTGCGCCGTACCCTGCTTATATACATATTCCGCCACCGGCTGTGAGCCGACGAAGGAAATCGCCTTCACCTCTTCATGTTCCAGCAGACCATTCACGACCTCATGTGCTCCATGCACGACATTCAGCACACCCGGAGGGAAGCCCGCCTCTGCGAACAGCTCCGCCAGCCGGTTCACCAGCAGCGGTGTACGCTCGGAAGGCTTCAGCACAAAGGTATTGCCGCAGGCAATCGCCAGCGGAAACATCCAGCAGGGCACCATCATCGGGAAGTTGAACGGGGCGATGCCGCCGATTACCCCCAGCGGGTAGCGGTACATCCCCGACTCCACGCCCGTGGCGATATCCGGCAGCTGGCTGCCCATCATCAGTGTGGGAATGCCGGCGGCAAATTCCACACATTCAATACCGCGCTGTACCTCGCCCAGCGCTTCCTCCAGGCTTTTGCCGTTCTCCAGCGTGATCAGCTCCGCCAGCTCATTCCAGTGCTGCACCAGCAGCTGCTGGTACTGGAAGAAATAGCGCGCCCGGCGAGGAACAGCTACTCTTTTCCACGATGCATAGGCCTCTGAAGCTGCCTGTACGGCAACGTTCAGCTCAGCACGGCTGGAGATCGGCACATAAGCAATCACTTCGCCCGTTGCCGGATTGAACACCTCCTCTTCCTGCCCGGATGAGGATTCCACCCAAGCACCATTCACATAGTTCTTCACTTTACCGGCCTGCCCCACGAGCAGAGACATAGTCTGCACCTCTTTCCATATTCTGGGCTGTTTATTATAATAGATGACCGCCGTGCCCGGGCGGCCATCTATTATAGCTATATAAGCTGAACTTAAGAATGATGCCCTGCTGATTCTTAAACTCACTATATATAGAAGGAAATTGGTTATTTTGCCGCCATCTCGACAATTTCGTTCGTATAGGCTGCATTCACATCAGATGCCGTCTTGATTACACCGAATTTGAGCGCAATATCGGCTGTCTGCTGGAATGCCGCTGCATCCGTATAACCCATCTTGGAAGCATCGAAGCCCTCCGGCTGAATCAGCTTGGCAACTTCAGTCATCATCGTCAGCTGATGCTCGCGGGACGTGCTGCCTTCTTCCGCAAGCTTCATTACACTGTCAACAGCCGCTTCAGGATCGGCAATCGCATCTGCCCAGCCCTTGAGGGAAGCACGGACGAATTTGGCTGCCGTTTCTTTATTGGCATCCAGCCATTCCTTGTTGGCGAACAGGTTGTCTTCGAGCATCGCCACACCCTCGTCATTCATGTCGATTACGCTCAAATCCTCTGCCTTGATGCCTGATTCCAGCACCACCTGATATTCGTTGTAGGTCATGGCCGATGCCGCATCGATCTCACCGCCGAGGAACTGGTCCATGGTGAAGCCCTGCTTGGTGAAGTTCAGATCCTTATTAGAATCCAGTTTGTATTTATCAAAGAGGGCCAGAATTTCGAACTCGTTACCGCCCATCCAGTTGCCGACCTTCTTGCCCTTCAGGTCAGCCGGTGTAGCGATACCCGCATCCTTCTTGGATACCAGCACCAGGCCGCTCTTCTGGAAGATCTGGGCGATCTGCACCAGCGGCATTTCCTGCTCCTGGCTGGTCAGCAGACTCGCCACCCAGTCTACGCCGATATCCGCCGAACCGCCCGCCACCTGCTGCTCCGGCACGATATCCGGACCGCCGGGCAGAATCTCAACCTTCAGCCCTTCTTTGGCATAGTAACCTTTGTCCTGGGCTAAGAAGTAGCCGGCGAACTGCGCCTGCGGAACCCACTTGAGCTGCAGCTTCACGGTAACCGGATCAGCCGCCGGTTCTGTGGTTGCCGCCGCTTCCGGCGAAGCCGCAGCCGTATTGCCCGCTGTCGCCTCTGCCGCAGGAGCATTATTGTTGTTGCCGCCGCAGCCTGCCAGTAGTGAAATCATCATAATAACCGCCGCCATCATTAACCCGCCACGAAATTTGCTTTTTTTACCGTTCATCTCAGCAACTCCCCCTACCAAATTGAGTTTTGTAATCCGGCCAAACACAGCATGGTTGCCATCGTGATGCTCTATGCATACGGTCATGCGTTGACAGCTTCTCTATATCCCGTCAGCGCAGAAGCCGGATGTAACAGGTACAGGGTGTTACGGTTGTTGCAAGTGTTACGCGCGCTGGGAGGGATGCCACTTAATGAATGCCTTCTCCAGCCGTTCAACGACCAGGTAAAAGATGACTCCGGCAATGGCTGCCAGCACAATGCAGGACCAGCCCAGCGGCATTTTGGCCACCTTAATGGAGTTGGAGAGCAGATAGCCGAGTCCCCGCGAAGAGAAGAAGAACTCCCCGACAATGGCTCCGATCATACTCGCCGTAGCGTTGATCTTCAGCGCGGTGAATACATAGGGCAGGCTGTTCTGAATCCGCAGATAGCGGAATACTGCCGGTTTGCCCGCTGCATAGGAATGCATCAGGTCAAGGGCCAGCGGATCAACAGCCGCCATACCCTTGTAGGCATTGATGGCCATGGCTGCCATCGTGGTTGCGGTAACAATAGCGGCCCGTGAGCCGATGCCGTCACCAAACCACAGGTTCATGATCGGGGCAAGCGCCACGATCGGCACGGCATTCAGCGCAGCAACCATGGTCAGGCTGCCCCCGCCCCAGCGGGGCCAGGCCGTTGCGGCCAGCGCAATGAGGAAGCCGCAGGCTGAACCGATCAGCATGCCAAGGACGGCTTCAGTGAGGGTATATCCGGTGTAAGAGAGCAGCAGGCTGAAGTTGTCCCGCATAGCTTCCGCTATGGCCGAGGGCAACGGCAGCTGATATTTCTTCAAATCGAAGATTCGGTGAAACACTTGATATTCCCACAACACCAGGAATATCACCCCGGCCAGGAGGGGAAGGATGATTCCGGGATTCAGCCGCCGCAAGGGACGGCGGGGATTCTTTTGCTTCCCTGGTTCTGATGAAATTCCGTTGTTAGATGCCGGGATTGGAGCAGAACCCGCCTCCGTGCCGGCAGAAGTAATGAATGGGATATCGCGTACAGAATTGCTTGCCATCAGCGGCTCCCTCCTTTGGGACGGAATTCCGGCTGCCAAGGCGCCACCAGACGTTCGGCCAGGCTTATCAGCCAGTAGCTTGCCATGCCGAGCAGGGCGCCGACCAGTACGGTGGACCAGAACATATACGTATGGGAAGGGCCATAGTAGAGATTGCGGAGCATAATTACACCGATGCCGTGCTGCGCACCCATCAGCTCAACGAGAATAGCGCCCGTTACAGCCAGCGGTGCAGCAATCTTCAGGCCGCTGAACAGACCCGGCAGCGCTGCGGGGAAACGCAGCTTCCAATAGACTGCCCAAGGCTTAGCAGCATAGGAATGCATCAGCTCCAGCGCGGATAGATCCACACTGCGCAGTCCGCGCAGCATGTTAAGCGCCACCGGGAAAAAGGTGATATACCCGGATATAATAATCCGCGACACCTGCTCGTCGCGTACAATACCATAGATAATCGGCGCCAGGCCAAGGATTGGAATCATCTGGGAGGCAATGGCATAGGGGAAGGCAAGCTGTTCTATTGTCTTCGACAGGCTCATCAGTACTGCCAGAACGACCCCGGCCAGCGCTCCGATCAGAAATCCGACACCGGCATTGCCGAAGGTGGCCCCGCCCTCTTGCAGGAGCGTCCCGCTATACTTCCAGAGGGTTGCGGCCACTTCATGGACATAAGGCAGCTTAGACTGGGCGAGCGGTGTCTTCGCTACATTCAGCAGCCACCATGAGACAGCCTCCCAGACCACCAGCAAACCAAAGATCCAGACGAACAGCGGCAGCACGCGCTCCCGCATAAACGCACTGTTCTGCTTCATGCCTACACCCCTTCAAAGCTGTCGCGGATGCGGGCGATCAGTTCAAAAAACTCAGGACTGTTTCTCATCTCCGCCGTCCGCGGGCGCGGCAGCGGAATATCAACAATCGCAGACAGTCTCCCCGGATGTGGGGATAGCACGAATACTCTGTCTGACAGGAAGATGGATTCAGGGATGCTGTGAGTGACGAATACAATCGTGCTCTGGACCTTGCTCCAGACGGAGAGAAGCTCTTCATTCAGGCGTTCGCGGGTAAATTCGTCCAGCGCAGAGAAGGGTTCATCCATGAGCAGAATTTCCGGCTCCATCGAGAGCGCTCTGGCGATGGCTACGCGCTGCTGCATCCCTCCGCTCAGCTGCCAGGGATATTTATCAGCAAACCCCTGCAATCCCACGAGATCCAGCAGTTCCAGCGCTTTATCCTCGCGGACTGATTTTTTAACGCCCATCAGCTCCAGCGGCAGCGTAATATTATGTTTGACCTTCCGCCAGTCGTACAGCACCGGACTCTGAAAGACAATTCCATACTTTTGCGCCAGCCGCGCTTCCTTAGCCGTCTTTCCGGCCACCATAATATTACCGGCAGTTGGTGTTATAAGATCTGCCATCAGTCTCAGCAGTGTGGTTTTACCGCATCCGGAAGGCCCCAGCAGGGACACGAACTCTCCTTTGGCAATATCAAGGCTTACCTGATGCAGCGCAAGCACGTCAGCCGTTTCCGTCTTATAACGCATCTCGACGCTCTCCAGCTGTATTTCAGGAATTTTCGTCGCTACTAATGACATTTCCAGCTCCCCCTTCATCCCTGAATCTATTATATGTCAAATAACATAACACATATGTTGTGAAAAAACGCCTTTTTCTCGTTACATGTTCGATTAACTAACATCTTACACTTTGCTCTGCAGACCCACATTAGACAAATCGTAAAATGGACGCTGAGAAATTCCGTCATTTTGTCCAGGAGCCCGTTTGCATTGTTAATAATCTGGAATTGTGCCGATAAAGTTAGTATGTATTCTCACCCTCTGTTGCCGGATTCCTGCCAACTGTTATCTATGCAGATGTGTGATATCATTTAACTATATCTACTCTTCTATAGGAGACCTTTAGCCAATGTTCAAAGCCTATTCCTACACATGGAGGCGCTACCCATGGAATCCATGATTTCCAACTATATAGTCATCGTCTCTATCTCAGGTGTGCTGAGCGCATTGCTGGCGCTGTTTGCCTATTATAGGAAGACTGATTTTTCCGGTCTAAAAGCTTTCATTGTAAGCTCAGCCGCTTCGGCGATATATACCTTCGGGTTCGCGCTGGAGCTCTCCGGCAGCACCATGCAGGAAATCGCGTTGTGGGTTAAGGTGGAGTACCTCGGTATGCCCTATATCGCCCCCTCCAGCATGCTAATGATTATGCACTTCGTAGGTCTGGAGCGTCTGATTTCCAAAAAACTGCTGACCGTCCTGTATTCGGTGCCCGTAATCTCTACCGTGCTCGTATGGACCAACGAGTACCACCACCTGTTCTATCAATCCATGCATTTCCGGGAAGGTGCCCCTACACCGCTGATCGATATCGTCATGGGCCCCTGGTATATTGTGCAAGGCAGTCTGACCTTCGGCTGCATGCTGGCGGGCATGTGCCTTATTCTCTGGCGCTGGAACCGGATGAAGCGGGTGTATCTCCGGCAGATGGTGATTATTTTCATCGGGCAGTTCCTGCCCGCACTGGGCGCATTCCTCTACCTGATGGATGCAACTCCGTATGGAATGGACCCCGTGCCCGTAATTATGAGTGTAACGTCCACCCTGTATATATGGGCTATTCTCTCCCGGGGCATGCTTACCGCCGCACCTATTGCCCGCGAGAATCTGTTCGAGAGCATGCGGGACGGCGTGCTGGTCATGGACCTCTCGGACAAGCTTGTTGATTACAACCGGGCCGCAGCCGAGATGCTGCAGGATCTCGATGCCTCCGCAATCGGCAGGCCGCTGGCCCAGCTGTTCCTTCCCGCCGGCAAGGAAGCTGTCGATTATGTGATGAATTCCAATCCCGGGGACAGCGAGGAGCAGGAGCTCGTCTGGAATATGGGGGAGGATGTCCGTTTTTACCAGATCCGCTCCTCCCCTGTGCAGAAGCATGACGGGCATCTGGCCGGACGGATGATTATGCTGATCGATGTCACTGAACGGACACTGCTCCAGGAGAAGCTCCTGCAGCTGGCCACCATCGACAGCCTTACCGGTATATATAACCGGACGCATTTCATGGAACTGAGCCGGGGCTTGCTGGAGGAAGCGGCCGAACGCTCCGCCCCCTTTTCGATCATCCTGCTGGATATCGATTTCTTCAAAAGCATCAATGACCGGTACGGACACCAATATGGCGATATGGCATTGCAGCATGTAGTGGGTGTATGCAGCCGGCATGTGCGGGAAGAGGATATCTTCGGACGTTATGGAGGCGAGGAATTCGTCTTATGTCTGCCGGATACTCCCTTGAAGCAGGCGGCGGTCATCTCGGAGCAAATCCGCGGGGATATCGAGCGCAGCGCTTTCTACACGCTGTCAGGGTCCATTAATGTAACGGCAAGCTTCGGCGTGGTGGAAGCCTTCCGCAGTAATATATCGCTGGAGGAGCTGCTCTCCGAAGCCGATCATGCACTCTACACCTCCAAGCGGAACGGCCGCAATGCCGTTCATCTGTCCAGCGGCTCTGCGATCACGCATTTCAAGCCGGTATAATTTCATAACAATACAACTACCCCCATGCCCGGACAGAATCCTGAGCACGGGGGTAGTGTTGTTTTTGGGAAAATTCTTATCGGGTACCAAAGGGGATGTAATGTCGTGGATAAGTTAACAGAAATATTAGAGGCCCAGCATGTGGGTTTGAAATCCTCCATCATGAACGACAGATTCGTACAGCGCAAGAAGGGGCAGAATTCTTCGGCATGCTATCCGTTTTTTTACGGCGGTACAGGTGTGCCGTCATCCACACTCAAGCTTAATCCGCATGACTTGGAGAAGCTGAACCGGGTGGTTGCTTTTTTGGATTAGTCTCGGCTTCGGCTGCGGAGTATCACCTTGCGCCCTCCAGGAAATATTCCACGCTCCGCAATAAGCCCGGCGGCAGCTCTTCCAGCTGAAGATACGTCTTCAGCTCCAGCAGCACCCGCTCGCGGTTATCCCCGAAGACATCTACAATCCGGGCAAGACGTTCCCAAGGTACCAGGTCTGCACGGAATTCCTGTTCCGTCATTGGTACTCCATGTGATTCTACAAGCAGGGCCGCCTTATAGCCGTAGATACGCTCCAGCAGCTTAAGGAAACCGGTACTGCTGTAGCGGCGCGGCCCGCCATATACGGACGGTCCCAGGGCATCTCCCAGTAAAAGAACTTTATCTTCTATAACATGCAGGACGCAGGAATCGGCTGAATGATCACCGCCCACATGGCTTAGCTCACAAGTGACCCCGCCCAGATCTACAGTAATACTCCCGTTAAATATAATATCAGGCGTATCCACGGTGATTACCCGCGGGGAGCCATATTCCAGGCGGATATGCGCTACACTCTCCTCACTGATTGTCCCCTCCTGCACAAGGCCTTCCAGCTCTTCATCACTTCCGTTCAGCCCTGCGAGCCGGTTAAGTACTAGCGCTGTTTCTTCATGGGCAATCACAGGGACGTTCCATGCTGTCATCCCGAAGGTATGGTCCCAATGCCAGTGCGTCAAGGCCAGCAGATCCGGCTGACGCCAGCCCCTTCTTGCCAACTCTTCCCGGAACAGCTCCGCATGGGCGGGGGAATTCCCCGCATCCATCAGCAGTGTCCGGCGTGAGCCGGAGACGGCCGCCAGGATCGGGCGGTCCGTGTCATGCTCCGCATGCATGATAAGAATATGCGGACTTAGCTCCTGAAACTTATGTTCCATACACAACTTCCTTTCTATTGCTATACCTTAAAGGGTAGGGTAAGCAGAATAAAAGGCATTCTGCCGGAGTATATCCTCTTCCTCTTTTGGTGATAACAGCACCATTGGCAGTTTTTCATTCACGGTATTCTGTTCCAAATCCTATCTTCATGTTGCCTGAGTTTCAGCTTTTAATCAAATGCCCTTGTTTGCCTTGACGGGTTTTCAGTTTAATAAGAGATAGCCAGTGTTGAAACTGGCATAGAGCAGACTGATACAAGGAGGGCGTTCTATGATTAAGATCGGGCTTACCGGCTTCGGAGACCACGAGGAGTTGTATGGCAAAATCAAACCTGCCGACCGGCTTCCTGCGTATAGCGCTTATTTTTCCATTGTGGAGATCGACAGTTCTTTCTATGCCGTGCAGCCGGTCAAGAATTATGTGAAGTGGGTTAACCAGACGCCGGAGCAGTTCAAGTTCATTGTGAAGGCTTACCAGGGGATGACCGGACATCTCCGTGATAAAAAAAATTATTACGATACTCCGGAGGAGATGTACCGCGCCTTCCATACCTCCATTGCCCCTGTGCGTTCGGCAGGCAAGCTGGCCATGACGCTGTTCCAGTTCCCGCCCTGGTTCGACTGCACCAAGGACAATGTGGAATTCCTGCGTGAGGCTAAGGAAAGAATGCTGGATGTGCCCTCCGCCATCGAGTTCCGCAACGATTCCTGGTACAGTCCTGAGCTGCGCAGCAGAACCCTGCAGTTCCTGGAGCAGGAGGGCTGGATTCATACCATAGCCGATGAGCCGCAGGCGGGTTCAGGCTCGATCCCGATTGTACCGGTCGCTACCACGCCGGACATCACCTATGTACGGCTGCACGGCCGCAATACCGGAGGCTGGAATCAGAGCAGTCATCCCGATTGGCGCAAGCTGCGCTATCTGTACCGTTACAGCACCGAAGAACTGGTGGAATGGAAGAACCGTCTGCTTACACTTACGCAGAGCTGCCGTGATATCTATGTAGTCTTTAATAATAATTCCGCCGGTGATGCCACCCCCAATGCGCAGGAGCTGCAGTCCCTGCTTGGGATTGACGGCGGTTTGGCCCCGCGCCAGCTGGACTTATTCACCTGAGGTTCGGAGGTCTACATAAATCTCTTCTACTCCTTGCTGAAGCAACAGACCCAAGAATTGTTCCATTCGTTTCACAACCCTTAAGGAGGCTACCAGGAATGAAGAGAAACCATACTATGATGCAATTTTTTGAATGGCATGTTGCCGCAGACGGAGAACACTGGAAACGCCTTGCCCAAATGGCCCCTGACCTGAAGGCGGCGGGAATTGATTCCGTATGGGTCCCTCCCGTAACCAAGGCGGTCTCTCCGGAAGATACCGGTTATGGAGTCTATGATCTATACGATCTGGGCGAATTTGATCAAAAGGGTGCCGTACGTACGAAATACGGAACCAAGCAGGAACTGGTCGACGCGATTGCCGAATGTCTGAAGAACGGCATCGCGGTCTACGTGGATCTGGTCATGAACCATAAGGCCGGGGCAGATGAGACAGAGGTGTTTGAGGTCATTGAGGTCGATCCTAACGACCGCAATAAGGATATCTCCCAGCCGTTTGAGATTGAAGGCTGGACCAAGTTTGATTTTCCGGGGCGCGGGGATGAGTACTCCAGCTTCAAATGGAACCACACCCACTTCAACGGCACCGATTTCGATGCCAAGGCAAGCCGGAACGGCGTATTCCGGATCGATGGTACGAATAAAGGCTGGAATCAGAATGTGGATGATGAATTCGGCAATTACGACTATCTGATGTTCGCCAATATTGATTACAGTAATGAAGACGTGAAGAACGAAATGCTGAACTGGGGCAAATGGCTGGTCGACACCCTGCAGTGCAGCGGCTACCGCCTGGATGCCATTAAGCATATCAACCATGAGTTCGTTAAAGAATTTGCGGCGGAGATGAAAAAGAAACGCGGCGAAGACTTCTACATTGTCGGCGAATTCTGGAACTCCAATCTGGAGGCCTGCCGCGAATTCCTGAACACCGTTGACTATCAGATCGATCTGTTCGATGTATCGCTGCATTACAAGCTCTACTCGGCTGCGCTGGCGGGCAGGGACTTCGATCTGACGCATATCTTTGACGATACGCTGGTCCAGACGCATCCGGCCAATGCCGTCACCTTCGTCGACAACCATGACTCCCAGCCGCATGAGGCGCTGGAATCATGGGTCGGCGACTGGTTCAAGCAGAGTGCCTATGCCCTGATTCTACTGAGGAGGGACGGATACCCCGTTGTCTTCTACGGCGATTATTACGGTATCGGCGGCCCGGCGCCGGTGGAGGGCAAGAAGGACGCCATCGATCCTCTGCTCTGTGCCCGTTACAACAAGGCCTACGGCGACCAGGATGATTACTTCGACCATCCCAACACCATCGGCTGGGTGCGGCGCGGTGTTCCGGAGATCGAAGGCTCCGGCTGCGCCGTAGTGATCTCGAACGGGGACAACGGAGAGAAGCGGATGTTCGCCGGCGAAGCGCGCGGCGGGGAAGTATGGGAGGATCTGACCGGCAACCGCCAGGAGACTGTCACCATCGGAGAGGACGGCTGGGCAGTATTCCCGGTGAATGGCGGAAGCGTCTCGGTCTGGGCTCTGCCCGATCCGGAGCCGGAGGACGATTGCGTGAAAGAGTGAGCATTGGACTCCGGGCGGGCGGTGGACGGGCGAATGACGACGAGGACTGGCGGGGCGGGCGGGGGGGGGGGGGGGGGGCTGACGAGGACAGGCGGGGAGCTTGCGGGGGCTGACGAGGACAGGCGGTGAAATCAGGAGCACTTTTGCTCCTCATTTCCTCCTTTTGCCCGCGTCCGGTGAAATCAGGGGCACTTTTGCTCCTCATTTCCCACTTTTGCCCGCATCCGGGTGAAATCAGGGGCACTTTTGTTCTTCACTTCCTCCTTTGGTCAACGTCCGGGTATGATTTGAGGGATTTATCCCTTTAATTTCAGCATACAGCCTACTTTCAGCGGAATTAGAGGGATTTATCCCTTTAATTTCAGCATACAGCCTACTTTCAGCGGAATTAGAGGGATTTTTCCCTTTAATTTCACCATGCAGCCCACTTTCAGCAGAATTAGAGGGATTTATCCCTTTGATTTCATCATACAGCCCACCTTCAGCGGAATCAGAGGGATTTATCCCTTTGATTTCACCGTGCTGCCGACTTCCGGGGGATTCAGTGGAGTTCCTGATACAAGAACAAATTTGTCCTTCAAACGGATTGGCTCCAAGCTCCAAAGAAACGTAACCAGTACATCATGCACGTTCTATACACTACAGACGAACATCATAATTTTCTAAATAACAATTAAAAGAGGCGACTCCCTGCCATACGGCAGCGAAATCGCCTCTTTGCTCCGTGCAGCCAGCCATTAGACAGCCTCAGCCAACCGTTCGCCAACCTCAGCCCAGCCATTCGCCACCTTAGCCAGTCGTTTCGCCACCTCAGCCAGCCACTAGCCAGCCTGAGCCAACTGTTCGCCAACCTCAGCCCAGCCGTTCGCCACCTTAGCCAGCCATTCGCCACCTCAGCCAGCCAATTAGCAGCCTCATCCAGCCTCCACCGGCTAACGAATGACGGTTGACTTCTCCCCGTCTGCCCAGACGCCGGAATCACTGTTTAAAATACGGTCGATCGGATACACCTTCCACACAGCCGTCACTACGGCAGAGCACAGCACTGCCTTGGTCAGGTCGCCCGGAATGAACGGCCACATACCTGCAGTTAACGCCTTGGCCAGCGAGTCCATGCCGGTTGAGTGGGCCAGCCACCATACGCCGCCAGGATAGACAAGCAGCGCACCAAATATAAAGTTAGCCGCAAGCAGCTTCACGAAAGTATATTTATCCTGCTTAATACGCTGGGCGAAGAAGCCGATCAGCCAGGCTACGAACGGCCAGGAGAATATATAGCCTGCGGTCGGGCCAACCAGCACCGCGAGTCCGCCGCTTCCGCCCATCACCGGGAAGCCCGCTGCAGCAAGTCCGATCACGATCAGTACGGCGAGCGTGCCGTAGCGTGCCCCCAGAATAGAACCGGCCAGCATGACAGCCAGGGTCTGCATTGTAATAGGTACAGTAGAAAAAGGCAGAGAGATCTTTAAATAACTCAGAGCGATCATAACTGCGGCGAATAGTGCACTGAATATCAGGCCGCGGGTCGTCCATTTCTTCATTGCCGGGAGTACCCCCTTTTTTTAGGATCACTATATCATCCCCCTCCGGATACATCAATCCTCAAATCTTTGTTATAATGGGGAGCGATTGTTGACTAGAACTGTAAGGAAAGCGGGCATGAGGATGATCAGGGCGCATAATTTGACCTTGTCTTTACGGGATGGCCAGCACAGGCGCCCGGTTCTGCAAGGGATTAGTATCCATATTGGACGGGGAGAATGGGTTGCACTCACAGGAGCCAACGGCTGCGGCAAAACATCGCTGGTCCGCATCTTCAACGGGCTGATTCCCCCGTCAGGAGGCAGTCTGTCCGTCGCCGGGCTGGATCTGCGCTCGCCTCAGAACCGCGCGGACGTGAAGCAGCAGGTCCAGCTTGTATTTCAGAATCCCGAGGCACAGACGGTGGGCTCTACGCCCTTCGAGGACATCGCTTTCGGGCTGGAGAACCGCGGGCTGGACCGGATTCTGATGGTTACGCGAATCCATGATATTCTGCAGCAGGTAGGACTGGCCCACAAAGCAGAAGCAGATGTCGCCAGTCTGTCCGGCGGAGAACGCCAGCGCCTGGCTGTCGGCTGCTGCCTTGCCCTGGATGCCGGCATGATCATCTTCGATGAGGCCACTTCCATGCTGGACCCGGCGGGAAGGCAGGATATTCTAGAGCTGGCCCGCCAGTTATGGAGGAGCGGCACAACCGTGCTCTGGGTCACGCAGCGGATGGAGGAGCTGGCCGAGAGCCCGCGCATTGCCGTTATGGGCGATGGCCGGCTGCTCTATGACGGTGATCCGCGCACCCTGTTCTACGCCTCCGGCCTGCCGGATGCGCTCGGATGGGTTCCATCGCCCGTGGTCCGCATCGGGAGACTGCTGCAGAGACAGAACTGGCCGCTTCATCTGCTCCCGCTGACCGAGCCGCAGCTGGAGGCGATGCTATGAGGATTCAGGCAGAGCATCTCTCCTTCCATTACAACGGCAAGTACGCCGTGCAGGATATCTCCCTGAATATCCCCTCAGGCACACTGACCGTGCTCTGCGGAGTTAACGGAAGCGGCAAGTCCACTCTGCTGCGCCTGCTCGCCCGGCTGGAGCATCCGGCATCCGGCAATATCATTCATGAGGATACGAAGCCTGCGGACCACAAGGCCTGGGAGGCTGTCGCTATGGTATTTCAGCAGCCGGAGACCCAGCTGTTCGCAGACAGCGTCCATAAGGATATCGAATACGGCCTGACGCAGCGCGGTGTGCCTAAGGTGCAGCGGGACGGCATCATCCGCAGCGCCCTCGCGCGGACCGGGCTGCCTTATGATGAGTTCGCCGGACGTTCCCCTTTCCTGCTTAGCGGAGGCGAGAAGCGCCGGGTCTGTATTGCCGGAGCCATAGCCTCCCGGCCCGGGCTTCTCATTCTCGATGAGCCGACCGCAGGACTGGACCCGCAGGCGGCACAGTCGCTGCTGGAAATGGTGCAGGAGCTGCGGCAGAGCGGCCTGACTCTGATCATCGGCACGCATGATCTGGACAGCTTTCTGCCGGTTGCCGACGGGGTGATCGTGATGAAGCAGGGCGCGGTCCATTATGATGGCCCTGCTGCGGCACTGACAGCGGATCCCGGACTGCTGCGAGCCGCCGGACTTACGCCTCCGGCTTATGCCTCGATAGGCCGCAGGCTTGTAGAACGCGGCTGGCTTGAAGCATTGCCGGACAATCTGGAGGAGCTGCTCGCCGGACTGGATAAGCAGCCTCTGCCCGTTCCACAGTCTGTCAGCATTCCTGCGGCCGCCCACAAGGAGCCCAGCGAATGGAGAAGAAGCGTGACGGAATCTCCACCGGCAAGCGGAGACGCACCAGGTCTATCTGCCGCCACAATAGGCCCGGCAAGCGGAGACGCACCAGGTCTATCTGCCGCTACAATAGGCCCGGCAAGCGGAGACGCACCAGGTCTATCTGCCGCCACACCAGGCCCGGCAAGCGGAGACGCACCGGATCTATCTGCCGCCACGCCAGGCCCGGTAAGCGAGGCCCTGGCTTCAACGATTCCTCAGGGACTTTACGGGGAGCCCGCAACATCTGACCACTTATCAATCAAACAAGCCCCTGGCCGGTTACGCTGGCAGGGACTGGATCCCCGGGTCAAATGGCTGGGGATGATTATCGGATCACTAACCGTGCTGGGGATGGATACCTTCCTCCCGCTGCTGCTGGCTGCAAGCCTGCTGGCCGGACTCACGGTTTCGGCCGGAATTTCCTGGCGTAGGGTCTTCCGCTTCTTCCGCCCGTTCCTCCTCATGTTCCTGTTTCTCTGGCTGCTGTCCGGGCTCAGCTGGAACTCGCCCGGCTTCAGCATCGGCCCGCTCAGCTTCAGTTCTGCGGGACTTCAGCGCGGAGGGATCAGCGTGCTGCGGTTTCTGCTGCTGATCGTCCTCGGGTTTCTGTTCACAGAGACCACTACCGGCGCTCCGCTGCGTGAAGGGCTGGAATGGGGAATTGCTCCGCTGAGACATCTTGGAATCCGGACCCGCAACTGGTCGCTGGCTGTGTCCGTGACGCTGCAGTTCGTGCCCTGGATTCTCGGCAAGCTGACACAGCTGCAGCTGGCGCTAAGCTCGCGCGGCAGGCGGGCCCGCGGACTGGCGCGCTGGTCCCCGCGGCAGATTACCCTGATCATCGTACCCCTGCTGATCCTTGTCCTGGGCATGGGCGACGAGCTGGCTACAGCCGTTGAATCGCGCGGGTATGATCCCGCCAAGCAGCGGACTCCTGTCTATCAGCTGGCCTGGAACAAGCGCGATACATGGGTTGCGCTAGGTATCCTGACGGCAACAGGCCTGCTATGGTGGCTTTCCCGGATCAGCTAAGTGTATAGCTGAGCATGTATTCCGTATTCGGACTGCCGGCTTCTATTCCCGGATCGTTAATGGTCCAGGTGCCTGCAATATCCAGCTCGCGGCAGGCCAGCTCGAAATTGCAGGCGGCAATGCCGATATCAATCCGCTGCATCTGGAACCCGAGCTTATTGCCGCTATAATTAGGCGTATGCTCCAAGTAGAAATGCAACTGCTGCCGGTCTGGAGACAAGACAAGTCTCCATGGCTGCTTGTTGGAGGCTGACGGGCCGATCCGGACCATCTCGATGGGGACGGCCAGCTTCCCGGCGGCTTCCGGTGTCAGCCGTTTGCTGAAATCACCGTCACAGAAGAGCTCCTGCCAAGGCTTCTTATTGTCGGCTCTGACCACATACCGCATCGTGGTATCCAGCAGCCGCTGCTTCTCCCGCGCGTAGCCGAGCGGCGTAATGCAGGGAATAATCTCCCCTTCGGCAAGCTCCAGCTCACGGGTAAAGGATTTGCGGTTAAAGGTTCCGCCAATCCAGCAGGTTCCAAGACCCAGCCCGGTCGCAAAAAGAATCAGCTTCTGGAAGGTATATCCGAACTCCAGCAGTGCCAGCTTCCCGTTACGCACGGAGCCTACCAGATAAGCCTGCGGATTCACAATGATCCCGTAAGCGCCCAGCTTCATGCCCTTGCCTTCCCCCGCCCCGCCTTTGGCCCAGATCCATTCAATCCCTGATATCCCGCCAAAAGGACCGCGCAAATTCTCTTCCTTATCCAGATACTCCATAATGGAGGCATGGGCTGCTGTATCAATTGGTGTGGTCTCATAAGTCCGCACAGACTTGCGTTTCTCCATAATTTCCATTACTGCATTCCCCATAACATCCGCCTCCTCAAATTATCCCGCAACCCTGCCCTGCCTTGCCTTGACCTGACCTGAACTGCCCAGTCCTTACTGGCTGGCTCAGCCTTCCTGTTACAGCTTCAAGCCCAAAAAAGAGGGCTCCGCTAAGAACAGGAGCCCTCCCAAAATGATCTATACTCAATAGTTGCCTGTTCTGCGGTCCGGTTGCTGGTAAAATTAGTATCCCCTATTTCAGGAGAATCGTCCAGCTCTTATTCCTTATCTTCCGGACCCGGATGGCGGGAAACCAGTCTCACCAGATCGAGGGTTAAAAGGTAGAGGGTAAGCGATGCAGGATAGGCCAGATACCGCGGCTCCCACTGCGGCCCGAATTTCTCCTTATACCGCCGCAGGCCGGAGAATCCGTACCAGTGGCCGCCGCGTTCAAAGACCAGGCGGGCCACCTTCTCCTCGCGCAGCGCTCCGGTATTCCGGCCGGCACCAGGCTGCGGGGCATGACCCAGATTAAAGCTGCGGAACCCCCGCGACTTCGCCCACTCCAGCAGACACAGGAACAAGTAATCCATAGTCCCGTTTGGGGTATCCTTGCGGTGGCGCATGAGATCAATGGACACGGTCTTGTGTCCGTCATAGCCCGGGGCAACGGAGGCAAAAGCCATGAGTTGCCCGTCAGCTCCGCGCAGCAGCGCCAGCGGAGCGAGCTGCAGATACGGCTTGCTGAACCAGCCCAGCGAAAACCCTTTTTCCAGGCGCCCGTCCAGCCATTCCTCCGACAGCGCCCGGAGCTCCTGCAGCAGGTCTGCAGAATGCGCGGGCTCGGCAATCTTAAAGACATAGCCCTCACGTTCAAACCGGCTTGCCACACTGGGCAGATCGGCATTGCGGGGGCCGCTGGCCTTGAAGTTCTCAAGCGGCACCAACGCTTCCTCGCCCAGCTTGAAGAACCGGTAGCCTTGGCTCTGATACACCGGGAGGTAGGCTGGTGTAGCCTGGTAGAACACTACGGCGAGTCCATACAAATCCGCCGCCTGGCGGAACTCGCTGATTGCGTCATTGACCAGGCCCACCGGACCCAGAGGATCACCCAGTACCACCAGCTTGTCCCTTACTCTGGCAAAAGCGAATAACACTCTGCCCTCCCGGGCCCAGTAGAAGCTTTTGTCGCCCAGAAACAGCATATGGCTTAAGGCATTGCCCCAGCCTTCCGCCAGAAACTGCTCCAGCCGCGCCATATCCTTATCCGCGAAAAGCTCATCGGCCTTGCGCTGCGGCCGGAGAGCAACAAGCATAGTCAGCAGCAGCCAGGAGAAGATCAGTCCGCCAATAGCTGTAACCGCCACATTGCTGTGCTGCCGCAGCCATTCCGGCCGGATTCCGGATGGGAGATGCTTCAGGAAACCGTGATGCGAATAACTCCCCAGCCCATAATAACCGAGTGCTACAACTGAAGTCAGAGCCAGCCACCATACGGTGCTCCTGGTACTGAGCGGTACACTGATCCGGTAGAACCGGGTCCGCGAGATCCAGAGGATTAAGCCTACCAGCAGCAGGAACAGCGCCTCTTCATAATCAAACCCCTTCGTAAAAGCAAATACCGCCCCTCCGAGGAGCAGCAGACTCGTCCAGATATACGCTCTACGGACACGCAGGGAAATTCCCCGCGACAGCAGAATTAGCATGAAGCCGATCAGCACGGACAGATGATGGGAAATCTGCATCACCGGCAGGGACAGGAGATCCTCCGTGATCCGCAGCCGGTAGAGCAGCTCAGGTGTAGCTGCGGACAGCAGCAGAATCAGACCGCTGGCCAGCACCAGCTTGCCGAGTGCCCAGACCCCCAGGTCGCTGAGGAAGGTGTACTGGCCGGGCCAGCCCCATATCCTCTGCCATACGGTAACGGGAGTTTCAACTCTGTCTCCGCTGCGTTCAGTCCCCTTCTTACCCGGCAGCCCGATCTCCAGCGCCGCCAGCACCAGTCCGATCAGCCAGGGCACAATGTAATAGAATAATCTGTAGATGACGAGTACGGCCATGGCCTGATCGCTCCGGATTCCCAGCTGGGTAAGTCCAAGCAGGGCAATCAGGTCGAAGGCACCGATGCCTCCGGGAGCCATGCTTAGAATGCCGGCAATGGCGGCAACGACATAGATGCTGAAGACCGTTACAAACGGAGCACCGCCGAGCAGCTGACCGGCAATCATCCAGAAGGTCAGTCCGGCAAAGGTCCACTCCAGAAGGGAAGCTCCGACAGAAGCCGCTACCGTCAGCCAGGATGTCCTGCCCTGCCCCCGGTTAATCCACTTGGCGAATAGTGAGGAACGCTGGAGAATCACAAAAAACGGCAAATAAAGCGCCATTCCCCACACCGCGAATACCAGCCAGCGATGTTCATGCAGAAGGGCATCCGCCGGAAGGATTCCGGTAAGGGTGCACCAGGAGAGCAGCGACAGCCCTGTAATCATCAGCGGTGACAGAAATACGATTGCCGGTGCCAGCACGGACGAGGGCACACCGCTTTTTTTGTAGAGCAGCGTCCGGAGGCCCGCGCCAGCCAGACCGGCAAAGCCGATCAGGTTATTGAACGTATTAGCGATCCAGGCATAGCGGAAGGTGCTTAAGTAGCTGGTCTGCAAGCGGAAATGCCCGCGGATTAAATAATCATAAGTGCTCATGACCGCAACGGAGAGCAGGGAAATGCCCAGCATCTGCAGAATGGCCGGCGCGGGGACTGCTTTTAATTCATGAATGATCATCCCCAAATGAATCTGCTTCAGCTCATTCTGCCCTTCCCAATAGACAAGACCGATGATCAGCAGCGGAACAAGCGCCCTTACCGCCTTAATCCGGTAGATGGACAGAAGCAGCCTCACGAATCTGAAGCGTTCCAATCTTTGTTTCATTGAATGCATGACTTTGAATGCATGACTTCACCTGCCCTTACTGCTGAACTCACCCTTGGCTAAACAATATTCAGCATTTTCCATAGAACCTATTATAGCAATATCAGCAGCAGATGACCCGTATAACGGTTGTATGTTCACCAGAGTTAGACAGCAGGCAAAGTGTAAATCACTGCAGAGTCCGCAGTAACCGGAGAATTGCTTGAGTTTCAGCAGAAAACCGAAGGTTGATTGATCCTGTGATACAAAATACTGGGATACAAAAAATAGGCACCCGGACTGCGATCGGTCCGGACGCCTATTTCTTGCTGCACAAGGGTTACCATACCGCAATAGAGAACCAGTCACCACGGCAATGGCGGTCCTCTTCTCAGGCATGCTGTTTAGCCGGGGTTATACCCGAATGTCAAATCTGCCTTCGCTATCTGTAGTTGCCGTCGCGATTTCCTGTGCAGATGCCGCCGTCAGCTTGCTGCTGTCAGCAGGCTTCTCCGGTGGTGCAGCTGCGCTTCCAGCCGAAGAGGAGCTGCTGGCGCTCTGTGACTTTTGGGCAATTTGCGCTTCGATCTGCTTGATCTGCTGCTCAAGCTGTTTGGTCTTGGTTTCTTTGGTCTTCTCGTCGTCTTTACTTGAACTTACCTTCTCAAGATCAGCTTCCAGCTTCGCCTTCTGCTTCTCAAGCGCGGCTGTGTCCGTTGCACTGGAGGACGTATACGAGGTGGACGTTGATGCGGATACGGATGAAATATTCATGCCTATCCCTCCTTTCACCTCTTCAATATAGCCCCTTCACCCCAGAAGAACGTTAAAATGCGCTGAAAGTTTGCTGAATGTCTGTTGTCCTAAGACTTGCGCGGCTTCCGGTTAACCAGTGTTACGCTCAGCAGGATGATAACCAGTCCGGCAAGGGTATTGGCATAGACCGGCTCATGCAGGAAGATGGCTCCCCACATCAGGCCGAATACAGGCACGAGAAATGTGACGCTGACGGTCTTGACCGGGCCAACGCTGGCGATCAGGCGGAAGTACAGCAGGTAAGCCACCGAGGTACAGATCAGCGACAAACCAAGTACGGAGTATACCGCAGCGGCCGAGGGCAGATGATCCGGGGCAAAAATAACCGCCAGCGGCAGCAGCACCACGCTTGCACCCAGCTGTTGTCCGGCAGCAAGCGCCAGCGGAGTGAGGCCGGAGCCTACACGGGAAGCATATAATCCTCCAAATGCATAGCACAATGCAGCGCAGAGCGAGTACCCTACTGACAAGAGAACTGTACTTGTGAGCGGTACCGGACTCCAGCCGACCAGAACAGCTACGCCAATTAGACCAATGACCAGGCCGGCCGACTTGGCCAGGCCCGGCTTCTCCTGCCGGGTTCCCCAGGCGGCCAGGGCCGCAAACATCGGGGTCGTGGCATTAAGGATTGCCGCCAGCGAAGCACTCAGATGCAGCTCAGCCATGCAGATCAGGGTGAACGGAAGCGCGGCATTAATGGCACCGAGCAGCAGGAACTGCTTCCAGTGCTTCAGGATACCCAGCTTGCGCCGGGTCACAAACGCATAGAGTAGCAGGGCTGCTCCGGCAAGCGTAACACGCAGCTCGGTCGTGAAGACCGGCCCCAATTCAGGAGAGGCGATCCGCATGAACAGGAAGGAGGCTCCCCAGGCAAAGGCAAGCAGCAGCAGGGTGGTGAGATCCTTGCGGCTCATGGCTTGTCCGCCCTTTTGCAGAGCAGCAGGTAAGATAAAATGGACAGGATGCCTGCTCCCGCGATGACCAGCGCCATCGGCACAGCAGAGTCACTGCCGCCAAGTCCGACTAACGGAGCCGCACAGCTGCCCAGCAGCAAGGGAAGCAGACCCAGGAGTGCAGAGGCGCTGCCTGCGGTTTCTCCCTGATCCTGCATGGCAAGCGAGAAGCTGGTTGTACTCACCAGACCCACACTGGAGACTACGGCGAACAGGCAGACCAGAATCGGCAGCAGTCCGCCTCCGGCAAGGAGGGTAACCAGCAGCAGGACACCGCCGAAAGTACAGAGCAGAAGTCCGCTAATCAGCAGCTTGCGCTCCCCTACTCTTGCGGACAACCGGCCGGCAATCTGCCCGGAGATAATAATGCCGAGCCCGTTAACAGCGAAGATCAGGCTGTACATTTGCGGGGATACCCCGTAAATAATCTGCAATACGAAGGAAGAACCGGAAATATAAGCGAACATGGCTGCTGTAACGAAACCCTGGGAGAGGGCATAGCCCATAAACTTGGCATTGCCGAGCAGGATACGGAAGGTGAGCAGCGTTCCTTTGAGCCCGCTTTTGATCCGGCGTTCTTTGGGCAATGTCTCCGGCAGACGCAGCAGAATGATGGCCGCAAAGAGCAGTCCGAACACAAACAAAACTACAAACACACCCTGCCAGGTCGTTACTCTCAGCAGCTGTCCCCCGATGACAGGAGCGAAGATTGGCCCCAGCCCGTTGACAATCATCAGCAGCGAGAAGAACTTGGTTAATTCCGAGCCGCTGTACATATCACGGACCGCCGCCCGGGAGATGACCACGCCTACTGATCCGGCCAGGCCCTGGATGAAACGCAGAAACACCAGCAGGCCGATAGAAGGACTGAACGCACAGAGCAGTGAAGAAACCGCATAAATCACCATACCGATAAAGAGCGGAACACGGCGTCCATGCACATCGCTGAGCGGTCCGGCCACCAGCTGGCCCGAGGCCAGCCCCAGCAGGAAGAAGGTCAGGCTGAGCTGCACCATGGCCGGACTGGTGGCGAAATGGGTGCTAAGCGCAGGCAGAGCCGGCAGATACATATCAATCGACAGAGGGCCAATCGTGGCGATGGCTCCCAGAATGACCGCCAGCTGCAGCCGCTGTTTCTTCGAAGGCCCGCCCTCCGCAAGGCTTGAAATATGGTTTTGCTTAATCATAAATAGTGACGCAACCTTTCTTATGGTACCTCTTTAAAAGACGGCAAATCCGTTTTTGCTCAGGTCCGTTTTTTTATTCTTCATACTACCCGATCACAACCTGAATGTTCAATGCTTTTGTGCATTAACGGGGAATAGAACGGGGGAGCAATATATCTTGGACCTATAACCTATATATCGCAAAGAACCGCCTGCAGGAGCCGGCCGGCCGATCATATCACTGATCAGCAGCTACCGCAGGCGGTTGTCTGTATAGTTATATCATTCTCCGGAAGCTGTGAGTCCGGCCAGCCAATCCCTGGCAGCTTCAGCTTCGGCTGTGCTCAGGCGGTGTCCCTGATTGCCCCAGTGCGAGGTGACTTCGGCTCCCGCGCCGCTCAGCAGGGATTCCAGCTCACGTGTCTCTTCGGAGCGAATGATCGGATCATTGGTTCCTGCCCCGATAAAGACCGGAACCCCCTGCAGCGACGGAATCGCAAGGCCGCGCAGCGGCACCATCGGATGCAGCAGCACTGCCGCGCGGAAGATGCCTCCGTAATGGAAGAGCAGGCTGCCGGCGATGTTCGCACCGTTGGAGTAGCCTACTGCAACCAGATTGCCGGCATCAAATCCGTACTTCGCTGCAGCCTCGTCCAGGAACTGCTTCACCTCATGGGTGCGGAAGATCAGATCCTCCTCGTCGAATATTCCTTCAGCCAACCGCCGGAAAAAGCGCGGCATGCCATTCTCGAGTACATTCCCGCGGATGCCCAGTACCGAAGCGCCGGGAGCCAGCAGCCCGGCCAGCGGCAGCAGGTCATGCTCGTTGCCGCCTGTGCCGTGGAATAATACCAGCGTCGGCTGAGTTACATCCGTACCTTGATGGAATACATGCGTCATATTCATTTCTGCTTCACCCCGATTTCGCGGATTTCAAATGGGCTTAAGTTATCTTCTATTGCCGCACGCTGCGGTTCAAACCATGCCGGAAGCATCAGCTTCTCTCCCAGCGCGTCCGGCGCTTCATCACGGGCAAAGCCGGGAGGATCGGTCGCAATCTCGAACAGGATTCCGCCTTCTTCACGGAAGTAGATGGCATTGAAGTACTGGCGGTCCTGCACCGGAGTCGGCTGGTAGCCGTGGCTCTGTACGCGGCGGCCCCATTCCAGCTGCTCGGCATCATCTTTGGCGCGCCAGGCGATGTGGTGGACGGTACCTGTGCCGCCAGCCCCCTGCGGAACCGGAGTAGACTTCAGATCGATAATATTCCCGATATCACCGGCAGATCTGTACCGGATGTAGCCGTCACCTTCAGCAATCCGCTCCATTCCCAGCGTACGGGAGAGAGTGTCTGCTGTTCTGTCCGGGGCAGCGCTGTAGAGAACAGCACCTCCGAAGCCTTTGATCGCATGTTCTACAGGTACTCCGGCGAAGGACCAGGTGCTCAAGGAACCCTCTTCACGTTCCACCAGCTCAATCCGCAAACCGTCGAAGTCCGCGAAGGAGAGATAAAACTCGCCGATCCGGCTTACCTTGGTAACCGGAATCTGATAAGCGGCCAGCCGCTGCTCCCAGAACCCGATGGAGCCTGCCGGCACAGCATAAGTGGTTACGCCAACCTGACCGCCGCCGATTCTGCCCTTGCGTCCGGTAGACCAGGGGAAGAAGGTAATAATGGTGCCCGGTGCACCCTGCTCATTGCCGAAGTAGAGATGATAGACGTCGGGTGCGTCGAAGTTGATGGTTTTTTTGACAAGGCGCAGTCCGAGAATTCCGGCATAGAAATCAGCGTTACGCTGAGCGTCTCCTACAAAAGCGGTGATATGATGAATTCCTGCAGTTTGCATAGTCATGATTATTACCTCCTGAAATTGGGTGTGTTGTACAATCTGTTCTTTTGTAAAATGAGGATGCTATCTTGACGTCCGCCCTGGGCAGCCGCCCGCTGTCTGTGGAGCAGGCCGCCTGGAGTACCGGCTATTATTTAAAGAAAAGTGCATCAAGTGAAATCGAACCCGGACCCGCCAGAGCCACCCCGACCGCAACCACCAGTACCGTTAATGGAAACTCGATCCCGTTAGCCGTAGACCAGAACCCGTTAGGAGCATGGACTTTGACTATTGCGCCAAGCATGGTTGCGGCAATCAGCACAGCAGCTACCGGAGTCAACAGACCGAGTGTGAACAGCAGTCCTCCGACCAGCTCCATCAGTCCTGCCAGCACCGCCATACGTACGCCGGGCTTAATGCCGATCGACTCCATCCAGCCGCCTGTGCCTTTGGGGCCGTAGCCGCCGAACCAGCCGAACAGCTTCTGTGCACCATGCCCGATAAACGCTACACCAATTACCAATCTCATCAACAATAAACCTACACTAACCATTTTAAACACTCTCCATTCTCTCGATTTTAATTATCTTAACGTTAAGATATTAGGTAAAAATTTTTGGTCCTGCTGATCTATATATAATTACCGGTTACATCCGGGGACTTAGCTTGATCATCAATGCCTCATCCCGCTGCTAAAGCTGACTGTCATCTATCGGGCTCCAGCCAGTTCTTTAACTTGTTGCGCTGTCCGTCTTCTATACGCCCTTGCCCAGCTTCTTCAGCAGTTGAGTGGCCTGAGCCTTCTCTTCACTGTCCAGCCCGCCCATCAAGCTGTGTATGGAACTGACATGACGGGGGAAAATATCATCGAACAGCTCGCGCCCCGCTTCCGTAATCTCGGCATAAGTCACACGGCGGTCGTCCTCGCATGGAACGCGCTTCAGTAGTCCGCGCTTCTCCAGCTTATCGATATTGTAGGTGATGCTGCCGCTGGTGACCAGAATCTTCTCGCCAATCTGCTGCAGTGGAATCCGCGTTCTATGATACAGGACTTCCAGCACCATGAACTCCGCCGATGCCAGCCCGTGGCTCTTCATATCCTTCACCGCCTGATCCATCAGGCTCTTGTAAGCCTTGGACAGAACAACGAATAATTTCAGTGATGCCGCCTGCTCCTGATCGATTGTACTGTCAGCTGCTGTACCTGCTGTGTCATTATTGCCGCTCATTATGTGCACCTCCTGTCGTGTTCGCGTTTATCTTTAAATTAATTATCTTTAAGTTAAGATAAATATACAGCATGACGATTTCATTGTCAACTGATTAGGGGAAGATTTTTTATATACCAGAGTATATGGTGACTATATAGGAAGTTGTGTGAAAATACTCAGGGATTAACGGGGGATTACTGAGGGAAGGGATTGATGGAGTAACTTGGTGAGCGCTGGGGGAGTATTGATTGGAGTGCTGATGGAGTGCTGATGTAAGTATAGAGCGAGGTACTAAGGAAGGCTTAGGGGATTAATTTTCGATTAATAGCTTTCGGTCTCCCACCAGACGTCTTGGTTGAACTCCGAATTGCTGGTTGTATAGAGTGAGGCTATCGCTCAAATTTTAACTGTAGTTTGTACAACTAAAAAGACCTATTTCTGCGCAGGAGCAGTTTTAATTGCACTTTGTACACTTATAAAACGCTACTATGCCGTATAAGAGCAGTTTTCCTAATTATTATTGTACGGAATACAGTTATCCTTGCTGATATGGCTTTTCGCTGTCTTTTAACTGCACAAAATACAATTATCCGCTATGCGCTCCGCATTGCCTTCCCCAGATAACCCTCTGGCGCAATGGTCTGTCCCACATGCCAAGTACATTTAAAAGTTCCATCGGTAAAGTCTGTTGTATTTCATACAATTGATTTCCAGATTCCTGCTCAAAGCCGCCGGTTCCACAGTATTCTGCTGTACAGAGTGCTACAGATTCTAATTTCCGGCGGATTTTAGAGCCATCTGCTGTACATAGTGCAATAGGGAATAGAGTCCAACCAGGATTGAGCTTAGGATGATTCAATTACAGTTGGATTAAATATCTGTTTCGGAAATTCCTTCAGATCAATCTAGATACAGCTTGAGTTCACTTGATAATGAAAGATTACAGCAAGGACTCGGTTTGACCTCACTCCCAAAACGGCGTATCCTTTTGGGTGCGAATGTAAGGAAGCAGTTCATTACATATAAAGGAGGCAACACCTGGATGGATTCAACGGAACTACCGGAATGGGATGCCCGGGGCCGCGATATAGCGGAAGGGAATTCTGCTGAACTGGGTACAGCTGAGCAGGATTTAGCAGTGCGGGATTCTGCGGAACGGGGTACAGCAGTGCGGGATGGAGCGGTGCGGGATTTTGTTGAGCGGGATTCAGGCGTGCAGGACGGAGCAATGCGGGACGCGTCCGGCAATGCTGCCCGGCTTATTCCGCCGGGCGCTAACGTGCTGATCGTGACCGCTGTCGCAGCCGAGCGGGATGCCGTCCTGCGCGGCCTGCAGGGCAGCCGCAGGTTCCATGTCATCGCAGCGGGCGCCGGCACCGCTGCGGCTGCGGCGGGCACCGCCGCCGCTCTGGCAGCCGGCTCCTACGGCTGCGTCATCAGCGCCGGGATCGGCGGCGGCTTCCCCGGCCGTGCACCCGTAGGCTCGCTGGTCGTCGCCAGCGAGATGCTTGACGCGGCCCTCGGCGCAGAGACGCCGGAGGGCTTCCGCAGCGCTGCCGAGCTTGGCTTCGGCAGCGTGTCCGTGCCTGCGCCGGGCGGCACGGTCCAGGCCCTTGCGGCCGCGCTGGCAGCGGCCGGGCTTGCGGTAAGCACGGGCACCGTGCTTACCGTGTCGACCGCGACCGGCACCGCCGGGACGGCCGCGGAGCTTGCCGCGCGCCATCCGCAGGCGGCGGCGGAAGCGATGGAAGGCCACGGAGTCGCCGTGGCCGCCAAGGCCCTGGGGATCGCAGCGCTGGAGCTGCGCGCGATCTCGAACCCGGTCGGCCCGCGCGACCGGGCCGCGTGGAAGATCAAAGAAGCCCTGGACGCCCTCACAGCGGCAGCGGCTATTCTACTGGAGGTGCTGTAATGACAACCGAACTTCATATTGCTTTTTCTCCATGTCCGAATGATACCTTCGTATTTCATGCCTGGGCGCACGGGCTGGTACCGGATGCACCCAAGCTGGAGGTGACCTTTGCCGATATTGATATCACCAACGGACTCGCGGCAGACGGCGCCGGTCCGGAAGTGCTTAAGATCTCCTACGCCGCGCTTCCCTGGGTGCTGGATAAGTACAAGCTTCTGCCTTGCGGCGGTGCGCTTGGACGGGGCTGCGGCCCGCTCGTACTGACGCGCAAAGGCGCAGGCGCCATCAAACATCCGCGTCAGCTATCCGGCCGCAGAATAGCCGTGCCAAGCGAGCGCTCCACCGCCTATCTGCTCTTCCGGCTATGGGCTGCGCAGCAGGTGCCGGACGGCCCGGCCGAGATCGTCGTCATGCCCTTCGATGAAATCATGCCTGCTGTACAGAATGGCACGATTGATGCCGGGCTGGTCATTCATGAAGCCCGCTTCACCTACCCGTCCTATAATCTTAACCTGCTGACTGACCTCGGCAGCTGGTGGGAAAGCGACACCGGCCTGCCTATTCCGCTCGGCGCGATCATCGCCCGCAGGGATCTGGACCACGAGTCCATTACCGGCTGGATCCGCAGCTCTTTGCAGTATGCCTGGGATCATCCCCTGGCCTGCCAGGAATATGTCCTGAGCCACGCCCAGGAGCTCTCCCCGGAAGTAGCCAAATCGCATATCGATCTTTATGTCAACGAGTTCACGATGAACCTGGGCGAAGACGGCTACGCAGCAATCTCTGCCCTGCTGACCCGTGCCGCTGCCGAGGGTCTCGTGCCTGTCATTGATCCGGAGCTGTTGCGCTAGCTTGGACTAATTAGATTAAGGAACAAACAAAACTCATATGGAGGCTGATTCCTATGATTCCTGCAGGCAACAGCAAGCCTAATATTGACCGCTTCTTGGGATATCAGGACGAATACGACCGTTACCGGCCCGAAGCGCCGCCGCTGGTTATTGAGCTGCTGAGTAATTACCTGGGCCGCCGTCCGGCCGTGGTCGCTGATATAGGCTGCGGCACCGGTCTGTCCACCTTCCTGTGGAAAGACGCCGCCGACTCCGTAACCGGAGTGGAGCCTAACCCGGATATGCTGGGCAAAGCGCAGGAGAAGCTGGACCGCCTGCACAGCGGGACTGAATCCGTATCTTTTGTCCAAGGCTACTCCAATGAGCTCCCGTTCTCCTCCGGCACCGTCGATATCATCACCTGCTCGCAGTCATTCCACTGGATGGACCCGGCCAGCACACTTCAGGAAATCTCCCGCTGCCTGAGTCCCGGCGGAGTGTTCGCTGCCTATGACTGCGATTGGCCTCTGGTACTGAACCCTGCTGTCGAAGCCCGTTACAATAGGCTGATCGCCACTTCGGATGACCTGCTCGCCGGGCTTCAGCCGATGCCGAACAGGCCCGTAAATGGGACAAGGAAGGGCATCTCGGCCGGATCAAAGCCAGCGGATGTTTCACTTACGCGCGAGAAATTGTTTTTCACAACACAGAAGCCTGCGATGCAGAGCGCTATATCGGCCTGGCCCTCAGCCAAGGTGGAATGCAATCGGTTCTGAAGCTTAGCCCGGCCTCACTTGAGCAAGATATTGCCGAGTTCTCGGCAGAGGTTAAGAACTACTTCCGAGGCCGGACATTGCAGGTGCTGATTAGCTACCGGATGCGGATCGGCGTGAAATAGAAACTTTTCCTGCTATATTCTAGTTATAATCAAGCTTGTAGACTATACTTAATAACAGCGAGACGAAGAACGTCCCGGTTGCCCTCAGCGAGGGAGCCGGGGCGTTTTCTATTTTCACGGGGAGGTTGGAGCGTAATGATATTCGAAGAAGCACATCTGCAGTTTATCAACGGACATCTGGGCAGCAGGCCTGAGGGAGAACGGCGGGCACGATTGGATCGGGGGCACCGGCATGCAGAGGTTCTGTTCCTGAGGAACATCTGGTGGCCTCTGCGGGGCCACTTTGGCGGACTTCATCCGGAGTATGAAGTCATGGACTGGCGGGGAAGATCTTATTTTGCAAATTTCGCCTGGTTACCGGGATACGTGAAGCTGCTCATCGAGATCAAAGGCTATGCCTCACATGTACGCGATATGGACCGGACTAAATACTGCGGCGAACTTAACCGGGAAACGTTCCTGTACGCCATGGGCTATCATGTGATTTCATTCGCGTACGATGATGTTGAGCAGCGCCCTGAGCTTTGTATGACCCTGCTGCGGCTCGTACTGGGCAGATATCAGCCTGCCGAGGCACCTGTGTCACGTGTACAGCTAATGGAGCAGGAGGTAATCCGGCTGATTATCCAGCTGGCCCGGCCCATCCGCCCGCAGGATGTGAAGGAACATTTCTCTGTCGATTACAGAACCGCAGTCCGGACGTTACACAATCTGGTTGACAAAGGCTGGCTCCTTCCCGTCCCCACCAGTAATCAGGAACGGACCGCACGGTATGAGCTGAAACGCAGTGTGCTTGAATATTTTAATTAGTCTCATAAGGAGCAATCTACTTGCGGTTCCGCAGCAGACCAAATTTAATGTAACGGACCAGCATTAATGCGATCCGTTGCGAGGCCGTAGACTGACGTAGATGAACATTGCAACATCAAGTGGATCACCACTATACTTTGTCCGCTCGACGTTTGCCCAGTAACATGTATCCGAAAAGTACGCTGAGCTTTAACCAGAACCGCCAGCAACGTTCAAGTGGATCGTTGAACCCGCTGCTGGCTGTAGGCTATAGTACCGCGAATCAACTGCTGTAACAGTAAGTGGAAAAAGGTATCTTAATTTATCGATTTCGTAGGATCGTGGGCAAGCAAGTGGAAAAACAGCAACTAATTTGGGTGATTTCAGCTACTTGGGGTGAAATGTAATAATTTAAGTGCTGTTTATCCAACTGCTGCATTCGCAGGGTTCATTCGTTCACCAGTAAGTGTAGAAAATCCAACTAATACTGCCTATTCACTCAGTAGCCGGTGAGGGAGCCATGCAATTCTCCAACAAGTCATGTCCCTCACCTGTGCTCTGACCCTAACCTTCAGCTTCGCCCTTCTAGGCAACCCCTCTGACCCTCGCCTTTCAGCTTCATCCTTCTCCCCTTCCTCTAGCCTCAGCCCTCCAGCTAACTCTTTCTCTTCAATCCCTCTAGCCTTAGCCTCCCCCCTTTCTCCCCCTCCAACTTCACCCTTCTAGCCCAATCCCTCTAGCCTTATCCCTCCAGCTTCCCCCTTCTCTCCCTCAAGCCCTAGCCCCCAGCTTCACCCCTCTAGCCTTAGCCTTCCAGCCTCCCCCTTCTAGCCCAATCCCTCTAACCTTATCCCTCCAGCCTCTCCTTCTCTCCCTCCTTCTCACCTCCCCCTCCAGCCCCATCCTTCTAGCCCCTCCCTCCAGCAAAAAAACACCCGCATGCGAAACCTCCGCATGCGGGCACTCAATGACCGGCAACCTACTTCTTATTCATCTTAAACTTCAGGAACAGCTCGTTATAATGGGCAAGCATCCGCTTGCCAAGGTTGTCGTAGACCTCCAGCCGGTCCGTGATCTCGGCGGGCGGGTAGAAGCGCTCGTCGCCGGAGATGTCCTCCGGCAGCAGCTTCAGGGCAGGAACGTTCGGCGTAGAGTAGCCGACGTATTCCGTATTCTGCGCCGCCACATCCGGGCGGAGCATGAAGTTGATGAACTTATGTGCCCCTTCGATATTGGCTGCTCCGCGCGGAATGACCATGTTGTCAAACCATATGTTCGAGCCTTCCTCCGGCACAACGTAATCCAGCTTGTCGTTCTCATCCATAATCTCCGAAGCATCGCCGGACCAGACGATTCCAACAGCCGCCTCTTCGTTCGCCAGCAGCATCTTGATCTCGTCGCCGACGATCGCCTTCACATTCGGCGACAGCCGGTTCAGCTTGGTCAGCGCCTCCTGCAGATGCTCTTCATTCCTGTCATTGACGGAATAGTGCAGACTGTTCAGCGCCATGCCCATCACCTCGCGTGCTCCATCCACCAGAAAGATATTATTGTCCAGGCGCTTGTCCCACAACGAATCCCAACTGCTGAAATCAATGCCCTCCGTCATCTCGGGGTTGTAGATGATACCTACCGTCCCCCAGAAATAAGGCACCGAATACAGGTTGCCGGGATCAAAGGACAGATCCATGAATTTGGACCCGATATTGGCCAGATTCGGAAGCTTGCTGTGATCCAGCGGCAGCAGCAGGTTCTCTTCCCGCATCTTGGCAATGGCATAGTCGGAAGGGACCACGACATCGAAGACCGTACCGCCCTGCTCAACCTTGGTCAGCATCGCCTCATTGGAGTCAAAGGTCTGGTAGATCACTGTAATGCCCGTTTCCTCCTGGAACTGCTCCAGCAGCTCGGGATCGATGTAGTCGCCCCAGTTGTAGATCGTCAGCGTATTGCCGCCGGAATAGCCTTCGGCCGAGTTCAGCCTGGAGGCCAGGAACATCAGCCCGAATGCTACGATCAGAATCGCCAGAAACGTATTTACCAGCTGTTTCATCTAGGCACCCCCGCTTCAGCAACCGGTTCTGCAATATGCATAACCGGGCGGCTCTTCCGCTGGTTAAGGTAGTAGTAGCCTATTACCAGCAGGATGGTGAAGAGGAAGATCAGTGTCGACAGTGCGTTAATCGACAATGAGACCCCTTGGCGCGCCCTCGAATAGATCTCAACCGACAAGGTGGAATATCCGTTGCCTGTTACGAAGAAGGTTACCGCGAAATCATCCAGGGAATAGGTCAGGGCCATGAAGAATCCGCTGAAGATCCCCGGTTTGATGATCGGCAGAATCACCTTCGTCAGCACATCACGGCGCGTGGCTCCAAGATCCCGGGCGGCGTCGGTCAGTGTCGGACTCATCTCCTGGAGATGCGGCAGGATCATGATAACGGCAATCGGAATACTGAACGCCACATGCGAGAGCAGAACGGAGGTGAAGCCCAGCTTGATCCCGACAATCGTGAACAGGATCAGGAAGGAGGCTCCGATAATTACATCCGGGCTGACAATCAGCACATTATTCAGCGAGAGCAGCGTGTTCTTGGCCCGGCGGCTGCGGACATGCTGAATCGCCAGTGCTCCGATGATCGCAATCAGCGTTGCAATTGCCGAGGACAGCAGCGCAATGACCAGTGTGTTAATCATAATAATCATCAGCCGGGTATCGGCCACGACTTCGCGGTAATAATCCAGCGTGAAGCCCTCGAATTCATGCATGGTTCCGCCGCTGTTGAACGAGTAGTACATCAGATAGAAAATCGGCGCGTACAGAACCAGGAAGACCAGCACCAGATAGATATTCGCAATCCCGTTTTTATTTTTGATTTTGTTTCTATTCTTGCTCTTCACGCGCGCCCTCCTTTCCGCGAGCTGCCCGTAAGTATCATGAACAGCGCCATAATGGCGATCAGGAATACCGCTACCGTGGAGCCCATGCCCCAATCCTGTGTGACCAGGAAATGCTGCTCAATAGCGGTGCCGAGTGTAATCACCCGGTTGCCGGCAATCAGACGCGTAATCATAAACAGCGACAGCGCGGGAATGAATACCGCCATGCAGCCGGAGCGGACCCCGGAGATCGTGAGCGGGAATACGACCCGCCGGAATGTCGTCCAGCCGGAGGCGCCCAAATCACGCGCAGCATCCACCAGCGACAGATTCATCTCATCCAGTGCACTGAAGATCGGCAGAATCATGAATGGAATGAAAATATAGACCGATACAAACACAAAGCTGAAGCCGGTGAACAGGATCTGCTGCTCCCCGAGCCCCACCAGATCAAAGAAATTGTTGACCGGGCCGAAGGTGCCGAAGATACCGATGAAGGCATATGTCTTCAGCAGCAGATTGATCCATGTCGGCAGAATAATCAGCAGCAGCCACAGCTGCTTGTGCTTCGTGCGCGTCAGCAGATAAGCAGCCGGGTACGCCACCAAGAGCGAGAACAGTGTGATCAGAAAAGCATACCAGAAGGAATTCAGCATCATTCTCATATATACCGGCGTGAAGAAATTGACGTAGTTGTCCAGCGTCAGCTTCCCGTCCAGATCGAACAGGGAATAATAGACAACCAGCAGCACCGGTGCAATAACAAACAACGCAATCCACAGGTAATACGGAATGAGGTAGTACGACTTGCCCTTACTCTTCATCGCTCTCCACCTCGCCGTAAGCCTCCAGACGTTTGTCGAACTCTTCCTCCGTTTCGCCGAAACGCATAACATGGATCGCTTCCGGATCAAAATACAGCCCGATTTCGCTGCCTACCTCCGCCTTGCGGGTGGAATGGACCAGCCATTCGTGGCCGGAGCCGTCATAGCAGCTGATCTCATAATGCACACCGCGGAACAGCTGGGAATCCACGCGCACCTTCAGTTTGCCCGCTTCTACGGTGGCAATCTCCAGATCCTCAGGGCGGATCACAATTTCCACGGCTTCATTCGGCTTCAGGCCGGCATCGACACACTCGAACCGGTGGCCGTTAAATTCAACCACATAGTCCTCAATCATTACGCCCGGCACGATATTCGACTCACCGATGAAATCCGCCACGAAGCGGTTGATCGGTTCATCATAGATATCATTAGGCGTACCACTCTGCTCAATCTTTCCGCCGTTCATGACGAAGATCCAGTCGGACATCGCCAGCGCCTCTTCCTGGTCATGGGTAACGAAAATGAAGGTGATGCCCAGCCGCTGCTGCATTTCCCGCAGAATATACTGCATCTCCGTGCGCAGCTTAAGGTCCAGTGCCGATAACGGCTCGTCCAGCAGCAGAACCTGCGGCTCGTTGACAATCGCGCGTGCAATTGCGACCCGCTGTCTTTGTCCTCCGGACATTTCATTAATGGCCCGCTGGTCATACCCGACCAGGTTGACGAAGCGCAGCGCTTCCTGCACCTTTTGATTAATAACATCCTTCTTAAGCTTCTTAATCCGCAGTCCGAAAGCCACATTCTCGAATACGTTCAGGTGCGGAAACAGCGCATAGTCCTGGAATACCGTATTCACCTGCCGCTCGTTGGCGGGAATGTGGTTGATGATTTTACCGTTCAGATAAATAGAACCTTCAGTCGGCTCGGCGAAGCCGGCGATGAGTCGCAGAATGGTCGTTTTCCCGCAGCCCGAGGGGCCCAGCAGAGTATAGAATTTACCGCGTTCAATTTCGAAGCTCACGCCTTTGAGTACAGCCTCTTCGTCGTCATATTGCTTAATAACCTGATCAAATGAAATAATAGTGCCTTCCGGGGTAGCTATAGCTAACAACCTCCCTTACCTTATGTAGTACAACCTATTTTACCCGCTTCTTGCGGGAGACAATCCAGAAACAGCATGCTCAGCGCGGATAAGCGACAATTCCTCCCTATGTTCGACAGACTTCAATATATATAGCATATAGGAATAATCCTATATATGCGATAGCTTACATTATTAAATGCATTGCAGAAACTTAACAAGTTCGTAAAAAATGGACCCGGCGGGGCCTGTTTTGAGGTGCTATAATGAAAACGGCTGAAAAACATAAAATTTTTCTTACATTTGCGAAAGAAGATGACTACCATGAACGAGGGGTTACAAGACCGCCTTGAGAAGTTCGGATTATCCCTTTATATGATACGCGTTACCCTTGCTGCATCACTATCCTGGCTCGCGGTACACAGCCTGTATGGCGACCGTTATCTGTACTTTGCGCCGCTGGCGGCGATTCTTATCACCCAGAGCAGTGTCAAAGCCTCCCTCGAAAAAGGGGTGTACCGGCTGCTCGGTATTGTGCTAGGCGGAATCGCCAGCCTGGTTGTGGGCCGCTTCTTCGATGTTGGTGCGCTCTCGATTCTGCTGATGCTGCTGCTCGGCATAGGCGTAGCCACCGCCTGCCGGATTAATATCCAGGCCGTTTCACAGGTTGGCGTCACTTCCGTCCTGGCGCTCACCTTCTATCATGACCAATATATCGTCTGGAGAGTCGCTGAGACCTTAATCGGTGTACTGATTGCCTTAATCATAAATATGATTATCGTTCCGCCCAAGGGGTTCGTCAAGGTCAAAGACTTGGCACTGAGGGGCAGCCTGACACTGTCCGATGCCTTAACCGGTCTAACTTCCGGGGGACGGGATGCCGCACAGGCGCTGACCGCACTTAAGCTTTCCGGTGAACTGCTGGGCAAGAGCAAGCAGCTGCAGAAGGAGCTGCACTTCACGCTCTCCCATTACCAGTGCCGCAAAGAGCTCGGTACGCTGTCACAGGCAACCTCCCATCTCAGCAGGGTGCATTCCTACGTCAAAGGAATTTCCGAAGAGCTCTCGCTGCTCCCTGCCCACTATGCCGCAGCCGACTGGATGACAGAGGTGGTAACGGCAACGGCAGACTGCATTGCCTTATATGGCACCCGGACACTGTCGGATGCGGAATGCGGGCGTTCGCTCCCCGAGAGCCTGCGCCGCGCCCGTGATGTACAGCTGGCCTGGTTCTCTGAGCTGCAGGGCCAATGCCCGCTCGCCGCATTCCGTGATCTTGGCGCGGTGTTCTCGCATCTGAACCGGATTCTTGAAGAGATTGAACGTGCCGATTATGCGGCAATTTCAGCCGCAGCACAACCAGCCAAGGCTGTACCGGCGCGCGCTATACGTTTCATACAAAAAGGACTCTCCCATAAGCTATAAGCTGGGGAGCGTCCTTTTTTTTGGGGGTGGGGGCTAGTACAAGTGATCCATTCAACAATTTAACAATTCATCAATTATGTGAAGTTTAGACCGAAGTGAGCATTCCGTGATAGTTGTATTCTGTACAATTAAAAACAGCAAAAAGGATGGCTTTCCTCTGATAACTGTATTCTGTACAACTAAATTTGCCCGAATGAGTGAAACCCAATCTATATAGAGCAGTTTAATTGTATGAAATACAACTAAACGGATGATCGGTTGTAAATCAGAGGATTTAGTTGTACAAAGTGCAATTAAGTATACCGCATGTACCGTAATCGGGGCACTGCGTAATTATTATCTTGCCTTTTTCCGGAATATCAAAAAAACCCATGAGCAGCCTGGAATCTACACCGCTTGTCAGGAATATCAAATCGCCCCGCAAGCCATACTTCTGCTTGCGGGGCGTTCGCGCGCTCCAACAGGACGTTATTCAATTCACAGGCAGATATCTCCAGCCCCCGTAGGCCGTAATGTTCTCGGCTCCGGCGGCAGCATAGCCTTCGCATATGAAGCCTGTCACTTCCCGGCCGTCTTCGAGCACCACCCGCCCCAGGCCCAGCGGAGCGGGTATGAGCGACGCGAATGCGCCCAGCGATGCCGCCGGCATCCGCCACAGCTCCAGCCCGACAGAGCCTCCGCCTGCCGCTTGTCTGAGCAAGCCTGGCTTCGGCGGCACCGTCTGGAGCTTGACCAGCTCATAGCACGGGGCCGTCCGCGCCTCCCGCCAGAACCGGGCACCATGCTCCAGCATCTGCTTCTCCAGCGGGAAGCCGCGCATATGAAGACCGCAGACAGCCAGTGTCATCATACCCGGAGATGCCGTCTCATCATCAGCACCTTCCGGCGGACCACTCTCTCCAAGAAGCTGTGCGCCCGCTCCGGCCAGCAGATGCTCGCTGTCCGCCAGAGCGAACATCGTGATGCCGAACGGCAGGCCCTCCGCCGCATCCCCGGCAGGAACCGCCACGGCTGACAGATCAAGCAGGTTGCAGTGGTTGGTATAGCGCCCCATATCGGAGTTGGCCCCTACCGGATTACCGGCAACCTGCTCCCGGGTCCAGGTTCCGCCGCAGGTCGGGAGCACCAGCACGGCATCCTTCAGCAGCAGCTCCGCTTCCCGCTTATAGCGCTGCAGCCGGCGCATGGCCTGGAACAGGCTTGCGGCCGTATGGCGCCCGGCCGACCCGGAAGACAAGATGGACTCCGTCACCGGCAGCACAGCTTCACGGTGATTCTCCACGAACTCACCCAGACCGGCCCAGCGCTCGGCTACCCATGGACCTTCGTACAAGATAGCTGCCGCTTCGGAGAACAGCGTACAGTCCACCCGTTCAACCGGCAGCCCCAATGCCTGCACGGCTGCTTCGGCCCGTCCCCAGGCCTCCCGGTATTCTTCGGCATGGGGGCCATAGAACTCCGGCGGAGCCTCCGGAAGCAGCAGCTTCGCCGGAAGAGCGGCGGGCCCCAGCTTCACGGAACGCGACCAGGGGTCGGCTTCATCGAAGCCGCGCGCTGCGCGGTCCACCGCGAGGGCATCCTCCAGATTGTGCGCAAACACGGTGACGCAGTCCAGGCTGGCACAAGCGGGCACTACCCCGCGCACCGGCCAGGCGCCGAGGCTGGGCTTATAGCCGACCAGCCCGTTCAGCGAGGCAGGCACGCGGCCCGAGCCGGCGGTATCGGTGCCCAGGCTGAACACGGCCTGGCCACGGGCAACAGCCACGGCGGATCCGGCGCTGGAGCCTCCGCTGATATATTCCGGGCGCAGGGCGTTATGCGTCTCGCCGTAAGGGCTGCGTACACCGACGAGACCGGTGGCGAACTGGTCCAGATTGCTTTTGCCGAGAGGAATGGCTCCCGCAGCAACCAATCTTGCGACAACCGAAGAGTCATGATCCGGCTGATAAGCATATTCAGGACAAGCTGCCGTTGTGGGCAGTCCCTTAACATCGATGTTATCCTTAACGGCGAACGGAATGCCCCACAGCGGATGGCTCTGCGGGTCCAGCTCCCTGAGTCTCTCAAGAAAGGGACGGATATGCGCCTCGGCAGGCGGCTCAATCCAGATGTTCATTTCCTTGTCGCGTGCAGCGCGGCGGATGATCTCCCGGACCACCTCCTCCGGGTCCAGCACACCGCTTAAATATTGCCCGCGCAGCCAGCCTGCGGTCAGCTTGGCGGGAAATTCAGTTATTGCCGTCATGATGCTTCATCTCCTTCTCTGCGGATCCGTACGTACCCTGCGGCCGCTGCTCATCTCGTGCAGCTTAAGCGCAAGCTGCAGCTCCAGCATATCGTCACCGTCATTCTGGCTGAGTCCCAGCAGCTCGCAGGCCCGTTCTATCCGGTAAGTCACCGTATTATAATGGGTGAACAGCTCGGCTGAGGTCCGTTTGATGTTGCGGTTGCATTTGAAATACAGCTGGAGTGTCTGCACGAGAGACACGCCATGCTTGCTGTCATACTCCAGCAGCGGAACGATGTACTGGTCCCTGTACGCGCTGATCTCCGCAAGCTCCGGCAAATGGTACAGCAGCCTGAAGACACCCAGCTTCCGGTAATCCACATAAGCCCCGCTGTAACCGCTGACCTCGCAGATACGGGCGATTTTGCGGGCGGACTCATAGCTGAAGCGCACCTGGTCGGGACCTTCCGCAAGATCTCCGATGCAGAAGGCGCAGCTCTCCTTGGCAAACACCCGGTTCATCTCAGCCAGCAGTCGTCCCAGCGTTTCCTCCAATGGAATATCCGGCTGCTCCGGAACCGTCAGAACCAATTCTCCTTCAAGGATCGTAAGCTTCACATGCTGAAGATCTCCCCGGGCCCGCACCCGCTTCACCGCTTGCTGCAGCTGCTTAAGCTCCGGCTTCTCCTCCAGCCAGCCGACGGTTACGGCGCGCAGCGGACGCTCAGGAAGCGGGCAGCCGCAGGCCTCGGCCCGCAGCTTCAAATCCTCGGCTGCGGCAATCCGGCCGCTGATCCAGTCCTGCAGGAACTGGTCGACATACTTCAGTTCAACCTCCCGGCGGGCACCGGCGTTGATCATCTCCAGCCCGACCAGTACCCCCACCCGGTCAATGGTTAACTGATCTACAACCGCCAGCTCGCGGTTCCACTCCAGCAGCACCAGCAGGCATTGATCCACTCCCTTGTCATGGACGGACGATACATAGGCGCGGATCCGCCGCTCTCCGACCGTCAGGAAGGTTATCCCGAGACTGCCCTCCTGGCGCAGCTGCATCCATAACGGAAGCTGCTCTGCCAGCTCCAGCGCCTCTGCCTGCGGGGAACAGAGGACCTGATCGGTATCATCCAGCAGCACGACCGGATTATGCAGCATACCATCCAGCGTCAGCAGGAAATCCTCGATGCCGTCGCCATGCAGAAGCTGCTTGGACAGCTTCTGGAAGCGGCTCTGCAGCTGGGAGAGCTCCCTGGCCTCCTGCACGAGCACCCGTTCCATAATGTCACGTACAACGTCGGAGAAGGAGATAGCCGCCGGCAGCTCGAAGATCGGGAAATTAAGCTGATCCGCCAGCTCCAGCGCCCGTGCCGGAATTTCGTCAATATAACGTTTTGTCTTGATCCCAAGCGCGGATACGCCCTTCTGGTTCAGCTGGGGAATAATCTCGGTGATGAGCTCCGGCTGACCGTGGAAGGGGAAACCGCTGGTAATCAGAAATTCTCCCGGACGGACCCAGTCAATCACATCGGGAACCTCCATCACATTGACACGGTTAATGTAACGCCCAAGACCTCCGGCTCCCGCCAGGACCACCGCTTCCTTCAGATCCGGAATCAGCAGGATATCGCTGCAGTTCAATCCGGTGATTACATTGCTGCCCATAGCTCCGCCGCCTTTACTTTAGCTTGGAAGAATACACATCCTCGATCAGAGTGGTGCCAAAAAAATGGTTCGCAGGTACATTCGCCTCGGCCGGTACAAAAATACTGATCTGCTCAGACGGCGAATCCCCCGCATTCGCAACGGAGTGGACTACACCCGCAGGTACATGGAAGGTATCCCCGGCCCGGTAGCTGTACCATTCACCCTCGCACAGCAGCTTGACCTCCCCCACAGTGATATGAATAATCTCCACCACATCATGATAGTGTGGTAATACCTGACCGCCAACACCCAGCTTCTCCCACAGAATCGAGCTCATCATGATGCCCAGACGGTCCGCCTGCGCTGCCGAGACGATCTCCCGGTGGTACAGCTCAATATGATTCGGCATTAACTCCCATGTCATGTCCGCCGCTGTCAGCACTTCCGTTTCCTGTGTATGCATAATCCATTCCTCCATGATGTATAAGTTATAGGTATAGGTTGAAAAAAGCCCGCTATCTGCGGCGGAATACAGCCGCTACCGGCCCTCCGCCCTTCGGGCCCTGGTGCTCGCCTCCGCCGGATACGTAGATCATCGGATCGCCGCCGACATAGGCCAGTACACCGCCGACCACAGCCCGCGCATGCCGGGTATGATTGATATCCGAATCATCCAGCATGATATGGCGCCGTCCGCGGATGACTCCGTCCGGATCAGCTTCAGCTTTGGCCAGCACCTGCACCAGCTCCTCACCGGGATACCGGTCCAGCAGGCCCTGCAGCGCTGCGCCGTCAATAGCATCCTTCATGACTGCATGGTCGATGTGATACGGGCCTTCCGCAGACAGCGAATTGCCGAACACAATCACTTCGCAGTAGGCAAGCTCACTTCCGGCCGAAGTAGACGCCACAGCGCTGAATTTATCCCAGTTCACGCATATATCTTCTTCACTTAAGGTCGAGCGCTCCACTTCACCCAGGGCAACGGCAGTCCCCAGTGCGGATGCACCTCTGGAATATCCCATGGATTTATAGGTATCCTCTGTAACGAGCGATACCTGACGGCTGTGCGCGTCATACATCTGCTCTGCAGTGAGCAGCGGGCATTTAATCTGCACATAATGCACATCCGCTTCCGAGGTGATTCCGGCATCCAGGACCGCCCGGGCCACGGCATCCGCCACAGCGTCCACCTGGCTGAGCCGGCCCAGCTCCTCCGGCCGGAAGGTCCGTGTTCTGGCAGTACCGACTGCAAGTGACTTTAGACCATCAGCATTTACGCCCGTCTCTGCCTGGCCGCTGCGGCTAATGACCGTGAAATGCGGGCTGAGCACACCTTCCGTCCCTCCGGACATCACATAGGATATTTCTGCAGGCCGCTGTTCCTGGGATACCCCGGCGAAGAACGCCTTCAGCGCCATAACGGCATAGCCCCGCGTGAAATCATTGACACAGCCGTTCCCCTCGGTCTTTCCCAGTACAGCTGCAACCTCTTCGGGCCGGAACAGCCCCTCTTCTATCGCCGCCTGCAGGCCGGACATGTCATTCGGCGCACCTGCAGGGATTTTGATCACCGAGCATTTCATCACAGATCATCGCTCCTTGTCCAGAAAATAACCTTCTTTTCCAGCAGCCCGATACACCAGAACAGCAGCAGGCCGCACAGCGCCGAAGCAATAATGGCCGAGAACATCACCGGAGTATCCATATGATAGGAGGAGACGAGCACCACATAACCCAGCCCCTTATTGGCCCCGACAAATTCGCCGACAATCGCTCCAACAATGGCAAGCGAGGTCGAGATTTTCAGTGCGGAGAAGATATAAGGCAGACTGGTCGGCAGCCGCAGCTTCCAGAAGATTTCGCTTTTGGTTCCTTTATAGGTGGAGAACAGCTCCCAGGCCTCGTATTCAATCGCCTTAAGACCTTTGACACTGTTCACCAGAATCGGGAAAAAGCAGATCAGCATCGAAGCGATGACCTTCGAGGTATATCCGGTCCCCAGCCACACGACAAGCAGCGGCGCCAGCGCAACCAGCGGTGTAGTCTTAAGGGCAATGGCGAGCGGGAACATCCCCTTCTCAATCGGCTTGGAATGAACAAAAACAACCGCAGTAACCAGGCCCAGTATGTTAGCGAGCATGAACCCGGTCAGGGATTCGCCCAGGGTAACCAGCGTATGGGACCACAGCGAACCGTCGATGGCCGAGACCACCTGGGTTGGAGAAGGCAGCAAATACATCGGAACCGACAGGAGCCGTACGGCCAGCTCCCACAAGATCAGGAAGCCGAGCGCAAAGGTGACCGGGTACAGGCTGTCCTTGAGTTTGGCTGTCATAGATGCTTCACCCGCTTTCTCAATTCCTTGACGGTCCGGTGGAATTCCGGCAGCTCTTCCATTCCCGCTTGACGCGGTGAAGGCAGCGGTACCGGAATAATATCTGTCACCCCGGCCGGCCGGGGTGACATCATCACCACCCGGTCCGACAAAAGCACGGATTCTTGAATAGAATGGGTAACCATTACAATGCTGCTTAGACTTGTCTCCGGACTCTCCCACAGACGCAGCAGCTCAAAGTTCAGCTTCTCGCGGGTCAGTTCATCCAGCGCACCGAACGGCTCATCCATCAGCAGCACGGTCGGATCGGCGGCCAAGGCTCTGGCAATCGCCGCCCTCTGCTGCATTCCGCCGCTCAGCTGATGCGGGAAGTGGTTCTGGAAATCCTGCAGGCCGACCAGCCGCAGGGCACTTTCCGCCTTTTCACGCGCTTCCTTTTTGCTGAATTTCTTCTTCGGGCCCAGCTCAAGGGGCAGCATGACATTCTGCAGGGCACTGAGCCATGGCATCAGTACAGGCTTTTGAAAGACCATGCCCAGCGACAGGTCCGGGGAGGAATAGGCAACCTCCCCGCCTCCTTCCGGGCTTAGCAGCCGCAGCATCAGCCGCAGTGTCGTTGATTTCCCGCAGCCGCTCGGTCCGAGAATGGAGATGAATTCATTGCGGTATACGTCAAGACTGACATTATCAAGCACAGGCACATTGCCGAAGGAAAGAGAGCAATTGCGCAAGGAGAGCATCGTGTCCCGGGTACCGGGATTCTTCACAGGGGCGGAATCCATCTGTTCTTTCATCGCTGTTGTCATACCGGTTCCCTCCTTAATTCAAGTACTCATTGGTGAACAATGAGCCAATGTCCTGCTGCTTTTTCACAAAGTCCAGATCGATAAGATTCTGCTGCAGCGTCCCCCACGCCGCCTCATCCATCGAGCCGAGCGGAAGCTTCTCCGGCTCCAGCAGCGGAATGCTGGCCTTCATCATGCTGATTTCATGCGCAAGATCAAGCTTTTCTCCGTATTTCAGGCCGAATTCTGCCGCTTCCTCAGGATGCTCCATCGCATAATCCCAGCCCTTCATGGAGGCCTGTACGAAACTCCGGACCATTTCCGGATCCTTCTCAATCACGGACTCCGTGGTAAACAGGGTGTCGGCATAGAAATTGATGCCATAGTCGTTCGGGTCGATAATATTGACTTCCTTGCCCTGCTCCTGCACAGCCAGCACCTCATTAATTACATATCCGGGCCATGCCTTGACCTGGCCGGTCAATAAGGGGCTGAGATCATATTTGATCGGCATCTCTTCGATTTGCGAGGTTTCGATGCCCGCGCTTTTCTCCATAGCACGGAAGGTCAGCTCTTCATTGCCGCCGAGCTTGATGCCCACCTTTTGGCCGACAAGATCTTCCATTGTGGTGATACCGGATTCTTTAAGCGTGAACATTACGAACGGGGTTTTGCGGTATATCGCAGATAACGCCTTAACCGGTACGCCTTTTTCTCTGGCAATAATGATCTGGTCAGCACCGGTTACCCCGAACTCCTCACTGCCCGAAGCGACCATCTGTACCGCCGGAAAATCCGAGCCTCCCGGCCGAATCTCCACATCAAGCCCCGCTTCCTTATAGAAGCCCTTTTCAACTGCGGTATAGAACCCGGCAAACTGCGCCTGATGAATCCACTTCAACCTCAGAACAACCTTCTTAAGCTCACCGGAGCCTTCCGCCCCCTGTCCCTCAGCCTTGCCGGTATCCGAATTGTTGCCGCAGGCTGTAATGAGCAGCATTAGTGAAGTGAGCAGGATAAGCGCTTTGGTTCTGGACTTGTTCCACATGGTGATTCCCCCGTTATGATGTTATTTGGAATACTGGTCATTCGTAATTCGTATTTAGAATTGCTCCAGCGCCTTCAGCACCGCTTGCGAATCACTCACACTGCCGAAGACACCGCCCTGCATTTTGACCATATTGAGCGCTGCCAGGTGATTGGCATAATCCGTAGCACCCGTGCAATCCTCCAGGATCAGACATTCATAACCGCGGTCATTGGCTTCGCGCATCGTCGTGTGTACACAGACATCCGTCGTGATTCCGGTCAGAATCAGATGGGTAATCCCTTTATTCTTCAATATTAAATCCAGGTCCGTAGCATAAAAGCTGCCTTTACCCGGCTTGTCAATAATGTGCTCTCCCGGTATAGGTGCCAGTTCATCAATGATCTGCCAGCCGCGCTCGCCCCGTACGAGAATCCGTCCCGCCGGTCCTTCCGAGCCGATCTCAGCACCGATCTGTCTGCTCCGCCACCGTTTATTCGCCGGCAGATCGGACAGATCCGGCTTATGGCCTTCCCGGGTATGGATAACGGTGAATCCGTTAATTTCCCGGATGCGTGCCAGCAGCCGCCCAATCGGCTGAATCGCTCTGGATGTTAATGAGAGGTCGTAGCCCATTCGCTCCACGTAACCGCCTTTGCCGCAAAAATCCGTCTGCATATCGATAATCATCAGTGCCGTCTTCGCCGGATCAAGGACTCCGTCATAGGGCCAGGTGTAAGGTGCTGCTGTAATCTGCATGGTTCATGCTCCCCTTCCAGAATTCAATGCATGTATTTAATGTTATGTTTATTAACATTAATTTTATATTTCCTGCTGTTTGTTAGATTATATTACAACAAATTTGCAATGTCTTCGTTTTTATTACGAAATAATGCGCTAATTGTTTGTGTTATTCTACATATATAACATAAACATTACATATAAACCCCGGATTAACCCTATTCATATATTAAAAAAAGCCGCCCAACGCAGGCAGCCTCAGCAGCAGTCCGTTCTCCAGCTCAAAGATCCGGCTGTTCTTGCAGAGCAGACTCCTCCCATAAGCTGTAAGCGCTGGGAAACCAGTTTTTCAAGCAATATAGAGCTGCACATTTCAAGATTATTAATAAATTGGCAGAATACAGTTGAAAAATAGCTCCTTAAGTACTAGAATTAAGCTTGTTTGCAGAAGTTCCTGCAGCGCAGGAACCAGTTATGACCTTTTTTGTCGATTACAGTCGATTGAAATCGCCTCATGCTGAGTGTATATCATTGATCTATTTCTAAAGGCAAACTTCCTGAAAGGGTAGGACGCAAAGCAATGGGCCTAAGAATGCTGAGAATCCGCGTTTATGGTCGCCAGGCTGCCAATAGAGACCACGTAAGCCATCAGTCACCGGGAGATCCCCCAGGCTTTATGATGCTCTTTTCTGTACGAATGCCATTGATTATACGAAAAAGCGAGGTTAAGATAATGCCGCAGCAATTCATCGAACCAACCCGATATGATTTCGTGGAATCCTTGATGCTTGAACGGACCGGATTCCTGGATTCTTTCTCTGTGGAGGGCCGGACTTCCGGCGGGATGAATGGAGATAAGGATGGAATTATCCTTGTGCAGAATAATCAGATCTTCATTACTCCCCCGCTCTCTGGCGGCAAGCCCGCCCGGATCTCCGCTGTTCATCCTGTAGTGCTGAAGATCAACTGGAAGACCGTTACAGAGCCTACTGAGGTAACCTCAGCGGATCATATTACCTGGGAAATTTGCGAGAAGCCACAGTATCAGATTACGGTTTCACCTGACAAGCTCAAAGTGCATTTCACCTTGTACCGTGCAGAGAAGTACGCCTGGAATCTGGTCAATTGCCCGGCTTCCTTCGAAGCCGCAGTCCGGGCTGAGCCTAACCGGGCGATGCTGCTGTCCACGCTCACCATAGAACAGATTCTTTCTTCGCTGGATAACCGCTCCATTCTGCGGAATCTGAATATCCCGGCCCTATACGCCGAACTGAACAACCCTACATATCTCCCTGTCTGTATCGCAGAAGGGAGAGCCCCGCTGCCCGGCAAGAAATCAAGGCTGCAGCTATCCCTCCCGGAGCATACGCTCACAGGCAATGGAATGCTCCGGGAGGGACGAACTGCGGAAGCTGCAGATTCCTTAGATTATCTGCGGTTTCCGGGAGCCCCCTTCGCCAGAGAGGGAGAGGTATTCGCCCGCAAGCTGCCGCCCGAAGAGGGAATTCCCGGATTCGACGTAGAAGGAGGCATCTTGCCTCCACCTCCACCGCAGGATATTTATTTCGCAGCCGGAGACAATGCACGGCTGCTTCCAAACGGGGAGATCGCGGCTCTGCGTACGGGCAGACCCCGCATCTGCGGAGACTCCGGCAGCGTCACAACCTGCGATTTCCCGGACCTATGCCTCATCACCAAGGAAATGGCGGCAACAGCCCGTGAGATTATGTTTGCAGGTGACATCGTCGTACCCTCAGATATTGAAGGCCCTATGTGTATTGAGGCGTTAGGGAATGTGTATATCTACGGCAACGTCTGCCAATCTACAATTACGGCTACAGGCAGTATCTATATAAGCGGTCAAGTAACCGGCTGCAGCCTGCACACCGGACTTGCCGGGGTACACCAGCACCGCCTGCACCGCTTCTCCAGTCTTCTGCTGACTGAAGTTGGCGGACTGCGGGAAGCCGCCCGGCTGCTGGCCAAGAATGTAGAATCCCGCCAGCAATCCGTGAAATACGGTCTGGTGGTTATGCTGCTGCTGGAGGATAAGTACAGCCATATAGAGTGCCTGATCAGCGATCTTAAATCCGCACTGCTGTGCATGGAAGGGGCCCCCCAGCCCGGTACGGATCAGCTCAAGCAGATGCTGGAGGTTTTTACCCATCCGGGGCAGTTCACCGAGTTTATCACTGACAGTGTTCTGAACAGCTTCTCCCGGCTGCTGCGTAATCTGTGTGAAGACATTGAACTGCTCCAGGAGGAGCATGTCTTCATTAATATCGCCCGTTCCCATAACAGTATCCTGGAGTCCGGCGGAGAACTGATCCTGCGGGACGCGGACGCAGAAACGGTCTAAGCCTGCTGTAATATAACCCCTGACAAACATAAACGGCTGCCCCTCTTCTGAGGGAGCAGCCGTTTGTTTATTCCTTACCCAGACCGGGTACCGGGGTCTGCAGGACACTCCCAGCATTCCGGCCCAGCCTGACATTCACCAGAATAATGCTGCTCACAATCAGCAGCATACCGATGACCAGATTCAACGTAATCTGTTCATGCAATAAGACTACACTGGAGCCGATGGAAATCAGCGGAATCAGAAAGGTGAACGAGCCTACCTTGCCGGCCTCTCCTTCATTGATCAGCTTGAAGTATACCAACCAGCCCAGCGCAATCACGAAGACCGCGATGAACAATGTATTTATTATAAAAGTACTACTCCAGCTAATATCCGCCCAGCTCTCCGAAGCTGAGCCTGCCGCCAGCAGGATTACCCCGCCGATCATGATCTGCATCGCGGTCATCCACAGCATATCTACTCTGGCTGCATTGCGTTTGGTATAGACCGTAGCCAGCGCCCAGCTGAGTGCACTGGCCAAGGCCAGCAGTACGCCTATAGGCGAGATACTTCCGGTTAATCCCCCAAGGCTTAACGAGGCTACCCCGAGGAAGCCGATTACGAGGCCGGCGATCTTAAGCCCGTACATCCGCTCGCCCAGCCAGATCCAGGCAAAGATTCCGAGCAGCACCGGCTGCAGGAATACAATGGCCGAGAATAATCCGGACGGCACATACTGCAGGCCAATCGTCTGGAAGCCATAGTAGAAGACGATACTGAGGAATGCTGACACCAGATAGACGGGCCAGAGCTGGCGCAAATGCAGCTGCTTCCGCTTCGGGAGCGCCGCGATGATTAGTATAATACCGGCAATGACCGTTCGGATTCCGGCGAACAGCAAGGGCGGGGCATACGTTAAGGCAATTTTGGAGAGCGGCCAGTTGATGCCCCAGACAATAACCAGGAACACTAATAAGCCAATGGTTTGCTTCCGCTTCTGCATGAGTTCACCTCTTGTTCTGATTTCTTCCCAAATGATACAATAGATTCAGTCATAATTGAAATGAATTATAATCATGAGGGGCATACCAGATTAGATATGAATAACACTCAAATTCGCCTATTTGTCTTAATCGCTGAGAGCCGCAGCTTCACCAAGGCAGGTCTTGAGCTGAATATGACCCAGCCCGCAGTCAGCCGCGCCATCTCCGCACTCGAAGCCGAGCTGGACGTGAAGCTGCTGCTGCGCGACCGGCGCAGCGGATTGATGCTGACGGATATCGGCAAGCGGATTCTGGTTATCTGCCGCGGAATTCTCAGCGGCCTCGATAAGATAGATCAGGAGATTGCCGCCGAGAAAGGCCTGGAGAAGGGCCTCATCCGCATCGGCGCCTTTCCGGTTGCCGCTGCCTATTTTGTCCCGAAGATTATCAGTGCCATCACTGCCAAATACCCCGGAATTGAGATCAGATTATATGAAGGTTCGGTCGCCGAGGTGAAGGACTGGCTGGCATCACGGTTCATTGACGCAGGCCTGATGATTCCGCCGGTCGAAGATTTCGCCTCCCTGCCGCTGTTCCGGGAGAAGCTCTACGCCGTATTGCCCGGGGATCACGAGCTTCGGCACAAGCAGATCATCTGCGTGAAGGATCTGGAAGCTCAGCCTATGCTGCTCTGCCGGTCGGGCTACGAGCCTCCGGTAGTGGACTTATTCAACCGGGCCGGAAGCAGGCTGAATGTGAAATACGAGGTCAACAGCTACATTACCGCACTGAATATGATTAAGGAGGGGCTCGCCGTCGGTGTGATGTCACAGCTCTCCCTCTTGTCGCTGCCGCCGAATGTCGTGGTCCGGGAGCTGGCGCCTGATGCTTACCGCGACATTCATATCGCCGTCCATTCCCTGGAGGAGACCTCTATTGCCGTTCAATTATTTATTGATACTGCACTGCAGCTGTTCTCCGGCAATGAAGCCGCTCCGCCGTCTCCGGCCGCAGCCGGCCTGATTAACGATACCGATAAGGAGTGATTAACATGGAATATAATCGTCTCGGAAATAGCGGCCTGCAGGTATCTGCGCTGGGCCTTGGAACTAACTCATTTGGCAAAAGGGCGGATCAGGAGACCTCGATCCGTATCATTCATGCCGCAATGGATCAGGGAATCAACTTCATCGATACCGCCAACATCTATGCCGGCTCCGAGTCGGAGAGGATTATCGGCCTCGCGCTTGAGGGCAGACGCCATGAGGCCGTCCTGGCTACCAAAGCCGGCCTTCCGAAGCATGACGGGCCTGACGGAAGCGGCTCTTCCCGCCGCCATCTGATGCAGGAGCTGGAAGGCAGCCTGCGGCGGCTGAAGACGGATCATGTAGATCTGTATCAGATTCACACCTTCGACCCCTACACCCCGCTGGAGGAGACGTTGCGCACCCTCGATGATATGATCTCTGCGGGCAAAGTACGTTATGTCGGGGCCTCCAATTATGCTGCCTGGGAGCTGATGAAGGCGCTGGGCATCAGCGAAGCGCGCAGCTGGGCCAAATACGTCTCGATCCAGTGCAGCTATTCGCTTGCCGACCGCACACCTGAAGCAGAGCTGCTTCCGCTGTGTCTGGATCAGGGACTGGGCATCATCCCGTACTTCCCGCTGGCCGGCGGCATTCTCACCGGCAAATATACCGGCAGTGCCCCTGCCGGTTCCAGAGCGGAAACCGACCCGAATTTCCGCCGCTTCCTTACCCCGGAACGCATCTCGCTCGGGGAGCAGGTTAGCAGTATAGCGGAAGAGCTGGACACTTCACCGGCGGCGCTGTCTCTGGCCTGGCTGATGAGCAGGCCGGCCGTCTCCACGGTGATTGTCGGCGCCACCCGGGTGGAGCAGGTGGAGCATAACCTGCAGAGTCTCTCCGTCCGGCCGGATGCGGCAACGCTTGAGCAGCTGGATCAGGCCAGCGCCGCCTTCCGCAGCGGGGAGCCGTTCGCCGTCTACCGGCTGCCGTAACCGCAGCCGGCTCATACCAAAAAAGCGGGTCCCCGGTATACCGTGGGCCCGCTTTTTTGTGCGTTACATAGACAAACCCCGCTTAAGTCACCACCAGACAAGTTACCGGCCCGCGGTGGGACTTGCAGAATACGGCATACATCAGATCCTCACACTTGTCTTGTTGCCGGCAGAATGAAGACTATGAAGTAAGCATTGCAGACATAAGTGTTGTACGTTCTACAACTTTGATTCATAGATAGCCGGTTGTGGCGGAGGATTGTTGTAGGAAATACAAGAATTGATCCGCTAAGCCGCCTGAAGCAGGAGAATTCATGCCTTTTATACAACAATTTTGGATTTAGGCCGGTTTAACGGGCAAAATGTTGTATTCCGTGCAGGATTTTAGAATATTACCGGATCTCTGTCACGGATAATGGATGAATCAGGAAATTCCCTGCAAAAGCGGCCATCCGATAGTCTTGTGAGACATAGCGCCGCAGGTTAGACGGTCAACATTCTGTGTTACACCGCTGCTATAAACCGCTCCATGTCTTCCTGTACGGTGGTAATGCCGCCGATGCCAAAGCTGTCTACCAGCACCTTAGCTACATTAGGTGACAGGAATGCCGGAAGTGTAGGGCCGAGGTGAATGTTCTTCACGCCCAGATGCAGCAGCGCCAGCAGCACAATTACCGCCTTTTGTTCATACCAGGCAATATTGTAGGAGATCGGAAGATCGTTGATGTCGTCCAGGCCGAAGACTTCCTTCAGCTTCAGCGCTATGACCACAAGGGAGTAGGAATCATTGCACTGGCCGGCATCCAGCACGCGGGGAATTCCGCCGATATCGCCAAGCGCCAGCTTATTATATTTGTATTTGGCACAGCCTGCGGTGAGAATCACTGTATCCTCAGGCAGCTCCGCCGCGAAGTCTGTATAATAGCTTCGGCTCTTCATCCGTCCGTCGCAGCCCGCCATCACGAAGAATTGTTTGATTGCGCCGCTCTGGACGGCCCCGACTACCTGATCTGCCAGATTCATGACCGCCGCATGGGCAAAGCCGCCGATAATCTCACCCGTCTCGATTTCTACCGGAGCGCTGCAGCCTTTGGCCTGCTCAATCAGAGCGGAGAAATCCTTCACCCCGTCTGCTCCTGCTGCAATATGCTGAACTCCCGGATAACCTGTGTTGCCTGTGGTGTACAGCCGGTTCTTATAGCTTTCTTTTGGCGGTACGATACAGTTCGTAGTCATCAGAACCGGGCCGCCAAAGCTGTCAAATTCTTCAGTCTGCTTCCACCAGGCGTTACCGTAGTTGCCCACGAAGTGGCTGTATTTCTTGAAGGCCGGGTAATAGTGGGCGGGCAGCATCTCACTATGCGTGTACACATCGACTCCTGTCCCCTCCGTCTGCTTCAGCAGTTCCTCCATATCCTTGAGGTCATGTCCGCTGATCAGAATGCCGGGGTTCGTGCCCACACCTATATTCACTTTGGTAATCTCCGGACTACCGTAAGCTGCCGTATTCGCACGGTCAAGCAGTGCCATTACATCCACACCGAACTTGCCGCATTCCAGGACCAGGGCAGTCAGATCGCCCCCGCTCAGGGTATCATCCAGCACGGCCGTCAGGCCTTTTTCCATAAAAGCATGTGCGCCTGCTTCATAGAATCCCAGCACCGCCGCATGCTCCATGTAAGCAGCCATTCCCTTCAGACCATAGGTGAGCAGCTCACGCAGAGAGCGGATATCCTCATGCTCTGTAGCAAGCACACCCACGGTTGCCGCCTTGTCCGTCAGTTCCCCGTCCGTACTGGCGCTCCATAGCGCTGCGTCATGTTCTGACAAATATGCGATCACTCCGGCATCCGCAATTCTGCTGCGCCAGTTATCCCGCAGGGCAAGCCCCTCCCGGATCTTCGCAGTGAAGTATTCCGGAACAAAGTTAGCATTGGTAATCGTAGCGAACAGGCTCTCTATAATAAATTTCTCTGTCACCGGATCGGTAATGCCCAGCTCACGGCCGCTGCGTGCGAACACCGCAATGCCTTTGAGCGTGTACACCAGAAGATCCTGCAGATTGGCTACATCACTGGTCTTGCCGCATACCCCCTGAATCGTACAACCCGTCCCCTTGGCCGCCTCCTGGCACTGAAAACAAAACATGTCGCTCATTACACATTCACTCCTTATTATGAATTGGATAGCTGGACAGGACAGCGCTGCGTCCCGCCTTTACAGTTACCAGTAATTGTAGTAGACTTTCGTCTATCAATCGGTAACGGATGTTACCGATTATTATGAATTCGGAGGAAATGTATGAAACCGGAGCCTGCCGCGCTGCAAGCCTGCCTGTTATTCCGCGGGAAATCCGCAGAAGAGATCGAACTGCTGCTGCATACGCTGGCCTATACCGTCAGCACTTACCGCAGGAATGCCATCATCCTCGCCGAAGGCGATCCGGCTGACCGGCTGGGAATTCTGCTCTCCGGCCGGGTCGAGGTGCAGAAGACGCATTCCACCGGCAGCAGCGTTACCATCGCCCACCTCAAGGAAGGACAGACCATCGGGGAGGCTGTGTTATTCCGCAGGGATAATGTAGCCCCCGCCACGGTAACAGCAACGGGACCCTGCAAGGTGATGTTCATCGGCAAGCAGGAGCTGCTGCGAATATTCGCTGCGGACACAGATATCCTCACCCGCTTCATTGAGAATCTGTCCGAACGGCTGGTGCTTGTTAACCGGAAAATCGAGAACCTGTCCGCCGGGCCGCTGCGGCGCCGGATCATAGACTTCCTGCTGGAGCAGGGCACGCAGCAGGCCTCCGATACGCTGAAGCTTCCCTTCAGCCGCAAAGAATGGGCCGGGCATTTGAATACCGCCCGTCCTTCATTGTCCCGGGAGCTTGGATTCCTGCGCGATCAGGGCTGGATTGACTTCAAGGGCAGTGAAATCACACTGCTGGACCGCAGCCGGATGAATGATTACCTCCTGAGCCTGCCCTCTTCAGCAGGCAACCTGTGAAGAACGTCCCCGGTGCAGAGCAGACCGGGCTAGACTAGACGAACCCTATAGATTCACCCGAGGAGGATGCAAGCATGTTGCAGTTAACCGCCCCCCATATCGACCAGCTGCTGGCAGAGCATAGACAATGGTTCAGCAGCGGAATCACGAGAACCCCCGGCTTCCGGCTGGAGCAGCTGCAGAAGCTGAAGGACGCTATCAAGCGCAGCGAGCCCCGGATTATCGCCGCCTTGAATAAAGATCTGCGTAAGAGTGAATTCGAGGCGTACGCCACCGAAATCGGATTTACGCTGGACAGCATCGGCTATATGATGAAGCATCTCCGGCGCTGGATGAAGCCGGTTAAGGTAAGATCACCGCTGCACATGTTCCCGGCGAAGAGCAGCATTCTAGCAGAGCCTTATGGGACTGCACTCATCATCGGACCTTTCAATTATCCGTTCCAGCTGCTGATTGAGCCGCTGATCGGGGCCATTGCCGCCGGCAATTGCGCGGTATTGAAGCCTTCCGAGAGTACCCCTGCTACTTCGGCAGTCATTGAAGACATGATCCGGGAGACCTTTGACCCCGCATATATCCGGGTGGTGCAGGGTGAGAAAGAAACGACAAATCTGCTTATTCACGCGAAATTCGATTATATATTCTTCACCGGCAGCGTGCCTGTAGGCAGAATTGTCATGGAGGCGGCAGCGAAGAATCTGGTGCCTGTAACCCTTGAGCTGGGCGGTAAAAGTCCGGTCATTGTCGACAAGACCGCCAATCTGGAGGCCGCGGCCAAACGGATCGTATGGGGCAAGCTGATTAATGTCGGGCAGACCTGTATCGCCCCGGATTACCTGCTGGTCCATAGCGATGTTGCAGCTGAGCTGATCGGGCGGATCAAACACAACATCACCGCATTCTACGGAACGGATATCCGGCATAACACAGACTACGGACGGATTGTGAATGAACGCCAGCTGCGGCGGATTGAAAAGATGCTTGAGCAGGACCGCGATAAGCTGATCCTGGGCGGCAGCGTTGTGCCGGAGGATCTCTACATCGAGCCGTCCCTGATCTACCCGGCTTCCTGGAGCGATGCCTTGATGGAGGATGAAATCTTCGGACCTGTGCTGCCGATTATGGAATACAGCCAGATTAGCGAAGCTATCCGGAGTATCAACGATCACCCCAAGCCGCTCGCCCTCTATCTGTTCACTGAGGATAAGCAGGTCGAGGAACAGGTGATGGGCAGCGTTTCCTTCGGGGGAGGTTGTGTGAATGATACAATCTCCCATGTAGCCAGCACTCATCTGCCGTTCGGCGGTGTGGGGAATTCCGGGATAGGCGGCTATCACGGTAAGCATAGCTTTGAGCTTTTCTCCCACCGCAAGAGCATTGTTAAGCGAAGCACGAGACTGGATTTCGGGATTGTCTATCCGCCATACGGCAATAAGGTCAAGCTGGCCCGGAAGCTGCTGAAGTAGAGGATTAAGGAGACCGGATAGCCCTCTACCCCACTTTTGCGCAAAAGAAAAAACAAAAAGGAAGCCTCCCCTGCTAAAAGGAGCTTCCCTTTTTGTTGTTATATTACATACCCAGACTATCAACGGAGTACATTCCGTATACTTATTGCTTCAGCCCGCACGCCGTCCGGCAACCCAGCCCGCAACCTCTTTCTCCGGGATAGGCCTGCTGATATAATAGCCCTGAATCTTGTCACAGCTCGTCCGCTCCAGAAAAGCCAGCTGCTCCGGGGTCTCCACCCCTTCTGCGGTAACATTCAGGCCCATATCGTGGCCGATGGTCACAATGGAGCTGGCCAGCGACATGTTGTTCGGGGTATCGATACTGTCAATGAAGGACTTATCAATCTTCAGTGTGGTAATCGGCAGCTGCTTCAGATAGCTCAGTGAAGAATAACCCGTACCGAAGTCGTCCAGCGCGATGCCGATCCCCTTTTCCTTGAGCGCTTCCAGCTTGGAGCTGATGGCCTCGAAGGATTCCATGAAGATCGACTCTGTAATCTCCAGCTCCAGATATTCCGGGGCAAGTCCGGTATCCCGCAGCACCGTAAGCACCATGTTCGTGAAATCATCCAGCATCAGCTGAATGACCGAGATGTTAACCGAGATATGGTAGCCCGCATACCCCTGGCTCTGCAGATCCTTGATGAACTGACAGGCGGTGCGCAGCACCCATTCACCGATAGGCACAATCAGCCGGCAATCCTCAGCAATCTTAATGAAGGACAACGGCGATACGAAGCCCAGTACGGGATTGTTCCAGCGGATCAAGGCCTCGAAGCCCCAAATCTCGTTCGAACCGATATCCACCAGCGGCTGATAATGCAGCGAGAGCTCATTATTGGAGATGGCGTTTCTTAGATGCATCTCAATAATCATCCGCTCATCAAAATGCTGCTGCATCTCACGCCCGTAGATCACATAAATGCCTTTGCCCGCTTCCTTCGCTTTATACATGGCAATGTCGGCATTCTTCAGCAGTTCCTCCGCGTTCACGCCATTCCCCGGATATTGGGCAATCCCGATACTGGCCGAGATATGCACGACACTGGCACTCAGCTGAAACGGCTCCTTGAAGCCCTGAACCAACGAGTCCGCATAGCGGATCACTTCACTATACCCGTCTACATCCTTGAAAAGAATCACAAACTCATCGCCGCCGAAGCGGAAATGCTTACTGCGCCCGTCGGACAGCTCCAGCAGCCGTTCGCCGACCTTCACCAGCAGCTCATCGCCGAAGGTATGGCCCATCGAATCATTGATATACTTGAAATTATCAATGTCCAGGAAGAACAGTGCCGCATGGCCGCCGGAGTGCTCCTGAATAAATTTCTTCAGCTCTTCGGACAGCGACAGCCGGTTCGGCAGGCCGCTCAGTACATCATTATAGGCAAGCAGGCGGTACTTCTCTTCACTGGTCTGCAGCAGCGCCTGGTTCTCCACCACCTTGTTATACTGCTCCAGCAGCTCATCCTGCAGTGCTGTCAGCTCCTCATAAGTAGACTCCAGCTCCTGATAGCTCATCTGCAGCTTGCTCTCATACCCTTTGCGGTCGGTGACATCGACCATCGACCCGGCAAACCGGATATATCCGCCGCCTGCATTACGCAGCACCTTGCCCCGGGCCTGGAACCACTTGTATTCCCCCGACTTGCTGCGCATCCGGTATTCAGCGTAGTAATACGAAGAACGACCCTCCAGATGCTGGGTCCGCAGCCGGTCCTCCTGCTCGGCATCCTCAGGATGCAGGAGGTCTCTCCAGCCGCCGCGGGTCTCATTGACCTCATCCCGTTCATACCCCAGCAGCTCGTACCAGCTGTCCGAGAAGTAATAGATCATCGTGGACATGTCCACGTCCCAGATGACCGCGTCCGCGCCATAGGTGGCCAGGCTGAAGCGTTCATTGCTTTTTTCCAGATTGCTTCTGATCCGTTTCACCAGCTGTACATAGAATAATAATACAAAGATAAAGGTAAGCAGCACGGCAAAAGCGGCAATAATGCTCAGTACCAGCACTTTGTAGGTCTGATAGAAGGAGAACGGCTTGTTAATGATTTCGCTGCCCTCCGGCAGCTTGTCCAGGGGTACGCTGAAATGCTGAAGCTCGTTGTAGTCAAATACATTGCGGACATTGCTGTCAGTCACAACAGGGATATTATCCGCACTCTCCCCCTGCAGGATGCGCAGCGCCAGCTCCGCTGAGGTCTGGCCCTGAATTCTGCCGCTGATCAGACTGCCGCCGAAGGCACCGTGGTTTAGTCCAAAATCATAAATATGGTACACCGGAACACTGCTGCTCTTGCCCAGTTCACTTGAGAACCTGTCAAACTCAACAATCCTTCCGGTCGAGTCACTATAGTATGTAGTCATCAGTACGATACTTTCCGGAGACAGGGCGGATGCCGTTGCTTTAATTTGTTCTATAGAAAAGCGGTTCATAGGGAGGATCTCCAGCCCCAGGTTCAGCGCGTCAATCTGATCCATGACCATTTTGCCGGTCGACAATCCGCTCTCCGAATTATCAAAAACAACATAAACCTTCTTCACGGAAGGGTTGATCTCCAGCGCCATTTGGATCGTACGCGTAGGATCAATCTTCTCGATAACACCTGTGATGTTGTGAGTGTCCGGGATGCCGGCCACACCCAGCTCATTGACACCGCTGAAGATGATCGGAGCATTATCCAGAATCTCCCCTCGGTATTTCATGGCAAAGCTCAGGGCTGCATCATCTGTGGTGAGAACCGCATCAATACGGATATTCTGATACTTGAATTTGATCGTTTCGTAGAAGTGTTCGAGGTTCTCCTGATTGGGATACCGTTTCCAATCCATATACTCGGTATAGATTACGGGCAGAGCGGCTGCGCTTTTGAGGCGTTCTTCAATTCCGGCACTCTGTTCATCGCTCCAGGCAAAGCCTTTCTGATAGGAATGCAGCACCAGCACATTCTGAGCGGGAAGTTCTTCGGCGTAGGCGTGTGTGCCTTCTGTCGTACACAGTAAGATAAACAGCGGCAAGAGCAAGCTTTTTAACAACCTGAGATGAATTTTATCTACACCCATTCGCACACTCCCGTTCATCTATCTCAAAGTCAGATTTCGATTATAAAACGAGGAATTTCGACATTATACTAAATACTAATTCGTTATACCCATTTCCCATCCCTCTTTTGAGTGAAAAAAGCACCCCATTCTGCACCGGCCGGTATCAGCGTAAAAGATAAGGATAATTTATTGCATAAAGCAAATGAATTCTTATCTTTTAAATTTGCCGCTTTCTTATAATTATAGGGGGAAACGATATTTTAATAAACAACAAATAGAGCGGAGCTGCGGCCTTTATGGACAGAGAACAGCGCTCACGTTAGAATGAATTTGCAGTTGACTGCTTAGACAGGAGGCCAGGCCATGCCGACCATCAAGGACGTTGCGCTGAAGGCTGGCGTATCGGCAACTACCGTATCCCGGGTATTGAACAACAGGGGTTACTTAAGTGAAGAATTGAAGCAGAAGGTGCACCAGGCGATGGACGAGCTCAATTACCGCCCGAATGAACTGGCCCGCTCGCTCAGCCGCTCAAAATCAAACATTATCGGACTGATTATTCCGCATGTTTCCCTGCCCTTTTTTGGGGAATTGACCAGTCATATTGAAGAACATGCCTACCGGGAAGGCTACAAGCTGCTGCTGTGCAACTCGTGGCAGGACAAGCAGAAGGAGCAGGAGTATATCAACATGCTGCGCGCAAGCCGGGTGGATGGCATTATTATGGGCAGCCACACGCTTGAAGTAGAGGATTACCGGCAGATGAACCTGCCTCTGGTTACCTTTGACCGGCAGATTTCGCCGGATATTCCGTATGTATGCTCGGATAATTACGCGGGAGGACGGCTGGCCACGACCCTGCTGATTCAAAAAGGCTGCCGCCGCCTGGCCCATATCGGCGGGCATCCCAAGCTGAATATCTTATCGCATCTGCGCTGCGTCGCCTTCGAAGAAACTGCGAAGCAGCACGGCGCCCAGTACGTTTCGCTGCATACGGACAACAACAGCTTCGACTTCGAAGCCTATGAGCTGCTGCTGGCCCAGCTGTTCCGCGAGCATCCTGAGGTGGACGGCATCTTCGCCGGCAGTGACATCATTGCCGCCTATGCCCTGAAGGCCTGCCAGATCAGAGGGCGGCGCGTTCCCGAAGATGTGCGGATTATCGGCTATGACGGCATCTCCCTCCGCAGCCTGCTGTATCCGGCCATCAGCTCTATCCGCCAGCCGATGGAGGCGATGGGCAAGCTGGCCGTCGATCTAATCCTGCGGCAGGTGCAGGGTGAGCATGTCGAATCAGCATACATCCTGCCCGTGGAGCTGGAGGAGGGCGCTACGACTTAGGGATAGATATAGATATAGATATAGGCAGAGGCATAGATATAGGCATTTCCTCCTTGGGTGCGTAACTGGTGAAACCAAGGGCACTTTTGCCCCTCATTTCCTCCTTTGGGCCACATCTGGTGGAATCAAGGGCACTTTTGCCCCTCATTTCCTCCTTGGGCCCACTTCTAGCGGGGATTAGAGGGATTTATCCCTTTCATTTTCCCATTCCACCCGCTTCCGGCGGGATTAGTGGGATTTATCCCTTTCATTCCCCCTTTCCGCCCACTTCCGGCGAGATTAGTGGGATTAATCCCTTTCTTTTCCCCATTTCGGCCACTTCCGGCGGGATTAGAGGGATTTATCCCTTTCTTTTACTCCTTCCGCCGACATCCGGCGAGATTAGTGGGATTAATCCCTTTCATTTCCCCATTCCCCCCACTTTCGGCGGGGATTAGAGGGATTTATCCCTTTCTTTTCCCCATTCCGCCCACTTCCGGCGGGATTAGTGGGATTTTTCCCTTTCATTTACTCCTTCCGCCCACTTCCGGCGGAATCAGAGGGATTTATCCCTTTCATTTCTCCATTCCGCCCACTTCCGGCGGAATTAGTGGGATTTTTCCCTTTCTTTTCCCCATTCCGCCCACTTCCGGCGGAATCAGAAATACAGCAATAGTTTCTCAATAGTTTCTATATAGTTTTTATATAGTTTCTATATTTGAATTCAGGGATAAACTCCTTATCCAATCCTATTCACACTTTATAGTTGAAAGGCAGGGATGGTTCGATGCTAACGCCTACGATTGCTGAGCTGCAGCAGCTGCTGGCAGCAGTACCCGCTGCGTATAACCGTTTCACTCCAGAGGAAGCAGCCGCACCGCGTCCGGGAGGCAAATGGTCCTGTTTGCAACTACTTGGACATTTATGCGATTCGGCGATCAACAATCTCACCCGGTTTATCAAGGTCCAGTACGAACCGCAGCCTCTTCAGCTGGCTTATTACGACCAGAATGAATGGATGTCTGCCCAGCAGTATGCCTCGGCTCCGCATGATGAAATACTGACCCTGTGGATCAGCCTGAATCAGTCGGTCCTACGCGCAGTTTCACGCATGTCTGCTGAGCAGCTGGCACTCCTCTTCCTGCGGAATGATGGCACTACGGTCACCCTGCAATGGCTGGTTGAGGACTACGTGGATCACATGAAGCATCACTTGCGGCAAATGCTCCCGGACCAGGACTGGGATAGCCCAGCGAAAAATAACCCTGACCAGTAAGAAATAGCTTTGCCGTCCTTTAATAAAGACGGTCCATTCCAGCGGGAAATAGAGGGAGAAGCAACCGTGTGTACCTTATACATTCCTGAATTTCAACAAAGACGCCCGTGTTCCCCCACCTACTGAGGAGAACACGGGCGTCTAATATCTCACTTAAATGAAAAGCGGAGCACTACAGCATACTACGCCTCCCTTTTCTTGCCGTACTTCCGTACTTCCATCCTTTCCACCACCGCAGCCAAGCCTATCTGCCACTTATCTCGCACACAGCTCCAGCAGCTTCCCGGCATCCAGCGCCGAGGTAGACGGCAGCAGCAGGTCAGCCGCACCCAGCTGCGCCGCGTTGCCAATGCCTACGGCCTTCATGCCCGCCGCTTTGATCGCGGCGACCCCTGCGGCCGCATCCTCCACGCCGATGCAGTTGCCCGGCGCGGCCCCAAGCAGCTCCGCCGCCTTGAGGAAGATCTCCGGGTCGGGCTTGCCCTTCCGGAGCTCAGCCGGGTCGGCGACCGCCTGGAACCAATGGGCTGCGCCGAGGCGCTCCAGAATCAGCGGCGCATTCAGGCTGGCCGAGGCCAGCCCCGCAGAGATTCCCCGCTCGCGCAGGGAATCCAGCAGCTCAGGAATCCCCGGCAGCAGGTCAGCCGGGGTGATGCGCCCGATCATTTCCTTGTAATGATCGTTCTTCTTCTCCGCCAGCCGGAACTTCTCGGCTTCAGGCAGCAGCGCAAGTCTGCTGCCCTCCAGCACTATCTCCAGCGATTCCATCCGGCTGACCCCTTTCAGCCGTTCATTCTTCTCGCGGCTGAAGGGAATGCCCAGCTCATCGGCGAGTGCCTGCCAGGCCAGATAATGATATTCAGCCGAATCGGTAATGACGCCGTCCAGATCGAAGATTACCGCCTGAAGCCGGCCCGCAAGCGAAATCTTCACCGGCTCCTGCGGAAGCAGCCTCAGCGGCTGGTCCTTATGCAAGATCTCGAGACCTGTGCCGGCCAGTAGCGTATATACGGCATCCTCACGATCAATGAATATATCCAGAAGCTGCCCGCGCACGGTGATCTTGAAGCGGTAGCTCTCCCACTGCTCCGGCAGGGCCGGATCAAAGCTCAGCTTCCCTTCATACAGCCGCAACCCTCCAAAACCGTTCACGATCGACATCCACGAGCCGGCCATCGCCGCCATATGCAGCCCGTCCTTGGCGTTGCGGTTAATGTCATCAAGATCCATCCGCACGGTGCGGTCGAAATAGGCATATGCCCCGGTTAAATCGCCGATCTCAGCAGACATGATGCTATGAATACAAGGCGACAAGGAGGAGTCGTGGGTGGTTAGCGGCTCATAATAATGATAGTTGCGGATTTTATCCGCCAGGCTGAACTTGTTCCCGAGCAGGAACATAGCCATCACGAGATCCGCCTGTTTCAGCACCTGGTGGCGGTAGATCACCAGCGGATGATAATTCAGCAGCAGCGGATATTTATCCGGCGGTGTGTGCTCGAAATCCCATTTCTGCTTCGCCAGGAACGTATCATCCTGGGCATAGATGCCGAGATCATTGTCAAAAGGAATAAACATCCTCTCGGCGGCTTCCCTCCAGCCCTCTGCCTCTTCCATGGACAGTCCTATAGCCAGCTGCAGGCGTTCATAGTCAGCAGGATATTCCTCCTGCAGAAGCAGGGCGGTCTCATAGGCATACATGAATTGGTCCTGAACCATGAGATTGGTATAGGCATTGTTATTCACAATCGCCGTATATTCGTCCGGTCCAGTCACAGCATCAATGCAGAAGGCGCCTCTGCGCGCCGGGTTGTAGTGACCGAGATCGGCCCAGAAGCGCGAGGTCTCAAACAGAACCTCCGCCCCTTGGGCAACCAGAAATTCCGTGTCGCCCGTTGCCAGCACGTATTGCTTCAGCCCGTAGGCAATATCGGCATTGATATGGGCCTGGGCGGTCCCGGCAGGGAAGTAGGCGGAGTTCTCCTCGCCGTCTATCGTCCGCCATGGATACAGCGCCCCCTTCTGGGACATGACCGCCGCACGCTCCCGCGCCTTGCCGAGCGTAGCATAGCGGAATTCCAGCAGCGCCCGGCTGACTTCAGGCTGGGTGAAGGTGAAGAACGGCAGCATGTACATTTCCGTATCCCAGAAATAATGGCCTTCATAGCCTTCTCCGGTTAAGCCTTTGGCTCCGATATTGGTCGCGCCGTCCCGGCCTGCCGATTGCAGCAGCTGAAAAGCATTGAAGCGTATACCCTGCTGCAGCGCCGGGTCGCCCTTGATTTCGACATCCGTATGCGCCCAGAAGGTATCCAGATATTCCTGCTGCTCCCCGGCCAGACCGGTGAATCCAAGTTCTCCGGCCATCTCCAGCACCCTGTCACTCCGGCCCTGCAGCTCCTCCTCCACGTAATCCTTGGAGGTGTGATAGGTTATATATTTGGTGAGTCTTACGGTCTCACCGCTGCGCACTGCAGCAGCATAACACACCGATATCCGCTGTCCGATCAGCTGGTTGCTCATCTCGCGGCCGGACTTTGCCTGCAGCGCATGGCTGACTGCGGTCAGCAGCGCAAACCGCGTATGCCGTGTCCGCTGCTTCATCCACAGCTTTCGGGTGGCAGCATCGTAGCCGGTATCTTCCAGCAGCAGGCTGGGCTCGGCACTGCCTGCGCCCAGCCGCGGATCATCCGTAGCCTCCGGCCGCCGGATCTCGCCGTCCACGGCAGACTCAAACTTCAGCGTGCCGGAGAAGTTCAGCGCGGTCACTGCATAGTCGATTGCGGCCAGATGCTTGTGCGCAAGCGACACCATCCGGCGGATCTCCAGCAGCACCCGGTGGCCGGCAGGGGATTCCCACTCCACCTCCCGGTGCAGAATCCCGCTCTGCATATCCAGCCGGCGTTCATACCGGTGAACCTTCCCTTGGTCCATCCGGAAATCATGTCCTTCAATACTGAGTTCGATCATACGTGCATCAGTCACATTCAGCATCGCCTGATTCCGGGAAGGGAACCCGAAGGCCCCTTCGGGATAGACAATCGGCTCAGAATCATAGAATCCGTTCAGATAGTTCCCGGCTACGGAAGTGCCCGCCTTGCCGTGGTAGCCTTCTTCGAAATTACCGCGCATACCGATATATCCGTTGCCGAGCGCGAATACGCTCTCGCTCCGCTGATTATACTCATCCTCGTAATGTTCCTCACCGAGACTCCACTCGCGGTAAGGATATAATGCCGGCGGATGTTCATAGGGCTTCATCTTCATCTCTATATTCTCCTCCTGATTGCGAATTTCTCCTGACCGCCGCATCGGATCTCCGGGGGACAGACCTCCGCTCTTTACATTGCCGCCGGAAATGGCGGTACTCATGCACACCCGGTACCTGCTCTGAGCCACAGGCTCAGCCTTTCACCGAGCCGCCCATCAGACCTCTGACGAAATACTTTTGCAGCAGGAAGAAGATTGCCAGCGGCATCAGCATTGAGATAAACGCAGCCGAAGTCAGCAAATGCCAGTCATTGCCGCGTGATCCGACCAGATCGGCGATCTTCATGGACATTACCTGCACCGACGGCTGGTTGCCGATGAAGATCAGCGACACCAGATAATCATTCCACACCCAGAGGAACTGGAAGATTCCGATGGAGGCGAGCGCAGGTACAGAGAGCGGCAGAATCAGCCTGCTGAAAATGGTAAAGTGGCTGGCCCCGTCAATGAAGGCTGATTCAAACAGATCCTTCGGCAGCTGGCTGATGAAGTTATACATAAAGTACGTAACCAGCGGCAGGCCGAAGGCCGTGTGCGCCAGCCAGATTCCGAGATAACTGCCGTTGAGCCCCAGCGACGTGTAATCCTTCAGCACCGGAATCAGCGCAACCTGTATCGGAATGACCAGCATCGCGATAATAATAACGAACAGCGTCTTGCGTCCAGGGAACCGCAACCAGGCGAAGGCGTATGCGGCAAAAGAAGCGATCAGCACCGGGATCACCGTAGCCGGTACAGCAATCGTCAGCGTATTCCAGAACGCCTGCGATAATCCGCTGCCCTTCTGCACCGTCTCACTGCCATCGGCTTCCTTAAGCTTGTATTCCTTGCCGGACAGTACATTCTTATAATTATCAAGCGTCAGGTCAGGCGTAGTCTTCCAGCCCTGTTCCTGCATATTGACCGTGCGCGCTCTGCGGTTCTCCCACATCAGGCGGCTGTCATCCGCCTTTACACCTGCTTTGAGCTGATCATCACTGTAGGTTTTACCGTTCACCTCAATCGGCTGCCGCAGATCCACATCCTTGGACAGCTGCAGCGTTTCGCCGGCCTTCCACTCCTGATGGGGGAAGACCTTCCACCAGCCGGTGTGCAGAATATCCGCAGCCGGACGGAAGGAGGAGGCAAAGAGCCCGAACGTCGGCAGAATCCAGATGAAGCAGATGACGCCCAGTATCAGGTTAACAACGGTTTTGCTGCTTTTTCTCTTCTTTTTGCCGACCATTAGAATCCCCCCTGCTTGCGGAACTGACGCAGATTAATAAGAATAACAGGCAATACCGCGATCAGGAGTACGATAGCCAGTGTTGAGCCGTAACCGAAGTTGCGGTACATGAAGAATTGCCGGTAGAACTGTGTCGCTACTACTTCTGTATCGTATTGACCTCCCGTCATCACCATGACGACGTCAAATATTTTCAATGTAAAGACAATAATGGTTGTGGTTACCGTCAGAATGGTCGAGGAGATAAACGGAATCATGATACCGAAAAAAATCTTCACCTCACCGGCGCCATCCACCCGTGCGGCTTCCAGAATATCGTCAGGAACACCTTTGATCGCTGCAGAGAAGATGACCATGGCAAACCCCGTCTGCATCCAGATCAGGATAATAATGAGGAAGAAATTATTCCAGGGCTGCAGCATACTCGTCCAGGCCTGCGGTTCGCCGCCGAAATAGGTTACGATCGCATTCAGCAGTCCGATCTGCTCATCGCCCGGCTGATAATAATAGACAAACTTCCAGATCACGCCTGCGGCAACAAAGGATATGGCCATCGGCATGAAAATAATCGATTTGGCGATACGTTCATAACTGCTGCGGTCGGCAAGGATGGCAATGAGCAGCCCGAAGCATACACAGGCCAGCGTCCCCACAAACACCCAGAGCAGATTGTTGCGCAGTGCGGTTGCCATCAGATGGTCGCTGAAGATTGCAGCATAGTTGCTGAGTCCGACGAACTTCTCCGAAGAAGCATTGAAGAAGCTTAAGTACAAGGTCCGCAGCGCAGGCAGGATTAACAGCCAGCCGAGAATAATAACCGCGGGTCCGACAAATACGTAGGGCAGCACTTTCCTGCGGATACGATCGGGATATTGCTCAACCGCCCAGGTCAGAGTGTAATAGATCAGATATACACCCAGTACACCCCATAGCACGGCAAGCACCGCAGTTAGCAGCGGATTAAGCGTAGAATCGCGGAAAAACAAGAAGATCAGCCCGTTGATCACAATGTTAGCGAGCAGCACCCCCAGCGATAAAAGCACCGCCCGGCCGCTGATTCTCTGCTTGACCTGCGTACCTGGGGCACCGGCCTCCGGCTTTATTTGTGCATCCATATCAGTTCCTCCTAATAAGTTTTGCGCAGCAAAACTCTCTACATAAGCATTCTTTAACAAGTGGAAACGGCTTTGCCGTCCTTATAAGGACGGTATCGTTTCAGCGAGAAATAGAAGGATAAATTATGGTGTGAAACATATAAATTCTTATATTTCAAGAAAAAGAGGGGCAGGATTCATCACTGCTGCCCTGCCCCTCTTCATCATTTGCGTCCCCCTAAGTCCCGCTTACACGCTCCTTAGTTGTTCCAGCCGGACTGGATCTGCTCCAGTGCCTGATCCAGAGTAGCCGTTCCGCTCACATAGTCGGTCATGCCTTTCCAGAACGTGCCTGCACCCACCTTGCCCGGCATCAGGTCAGAGCCGTCAAACCGCAGGGTTGAAGCATCCTGCACCAGCTGCGCCATCCGGCGGTCGGATTCGGACTGGTACCAGTCCAGCGGGGCATCATTCATTGGCGCCACTACACCGCCGGATTGTACCCAGCTCTTGATCGATTCACCGGTGGTGAAAAATTCCATGACTGCACGTACTTCAGGACGGTCATTGAACATCGCGTAGATATCGCCTGCTACAAGAACCGGCTTGCCGTATTGCTCATCAATCGGCGGGAGGTAGAACCAGTCATAATCTACATCAACCTTGGCGGTTTCCGGGAAGAAGCTCGTAATGAAGTTCCCCATCAGGTTGAACCAGGCTTTGGGAGGATTCTCGAACATTGGTTTCGGAGCATCCCCGAAAGCCGTGGTTACGATGGATTTAGCGCCGCCGTATACATAATCCTTGTTCAGCCAGATTTTGGACATCACATCTACTGCATTCTTCACTTCAGGAGAAGTGAACGGCAGTTCTCCGGCTACCCACTTGTCATAGTTCTCAGGAGTTGTGGTACGCAGCATAATGTTCTCTACCCAGTCGGTGGCTGCCCAGCCGGTAGCCGCGCCGCTCTCAATACCGATAGCCCAGGCAGGATCACCGTCTTTGGCAATTTGCTCTGTCAGCGCCATCATCTCATCCCAAGTCTGCGGAACCGTGTATCCGGCATCATCGAATTGCTTCTTCGGATACCAGACCAGACTCTTCACATTGCTGCGGTTCCAGATCCCGGCCATAATCTTGCCGTCTTTACCATCCATGGTGGACATATCCAGCCAGCTCTTATTGTAATTGGCTGTCAGCTTCTCCTGATCCAGCACACCGGTCAGATCGACTACCTTGCCGGTCTTCGCAATGGAAGCCAGGAGACCCGGCTGCGGGAAGTCAGCGATATCCGGAGCATTGCCGCCGTCAACACGGATATTAATCGTAGCTTCGAATTCCTTGGAGCCTTCATATTGAATATCAATGCCGGTTTTTTCTTCAAACTCTTTGATGCTGCTCTCAAATTTCACCTGGTCGGCGTCCACAAACGGGCCGAACATCGTTACCTTAGTCCCTTTATATTCACCTTTCATAGCTAAGTCCAGCGGGCTGCCGTCAGCTGTAGCCTCTGCATTATTTGTCGATTTCTGGTTGTTATCAGCTGCTGTTGCTGCCGGAGCTTCTGTTGCCGCCGGTGCATCCGTCGGTGCCGCATTATTGTTATTCCCGCCGCATCCGCTGAGCATCATGGTGAAGGATAAACACAGCACCATAGCGAGTGACAGTTTACGTCCTGGAGCTTTCTTCATTGTTTCATACATCCCCTTTAATTGTTTTTAGAGACTGCATTAGGTCAGCTTAATTCCCGGAATGACTACCGGCTGAGCACTGGACCACCTCCTTGCAAAGCTTTTCAGAATATGATAATTTGTACAGTTTAATGTCAGGGATTCCTGAGTCAGGAACATCGATATAGCGCTTACATTTCCATAATATCACATGCTGAATGCGTTTCCAATACTGCAAATTCATCTTTTCCTATGTTTTATTTTTAATTTGTGATATTCCTGCACCTTTCTACCTCTGGCAACCGTATTTATAGCGGATTTCCGTGTAAACTAACCATAATAACTTACATCAATCTGCCGAACCCCTGTGAAAAGCTTTTCAAATTTAGAAAAAGAGACCGCTCTGCCCCTCCACAATCCAGGCAGCAGCGCTTCAACCCTGCCCGCAAGCAGATTTCATTTCTCACGTGAGGATTCTCTTACAACCAGCTTATGCTCCATCTTTTCTTTCATGACAGCCACAGAGCCGGTCGTTAATAACTCATGCAGCTTCTCTGCAGCCCGGTAACCCAGCTGATAAATCGGCTGGGCGATCGTCGTCAGCTTCGGAATGAACATGCCGGACATCCGCAGATTGTCGAAACCGATTACCGACACCTGACCCGGCACCAGAATATTGCGGTCCTTCAGATAAGAGATCGTTCCCATGGCGAACTCATCGGCTACGCAGAATACAGCAGTCAGCTCCGGATACTCACTGAACAGCTCATGCGATGCCTGATACGCCTGTTCAAAGCGGTGATTGGCGTATTTGACCTTCTCCACATTGCGCTCCAGACCGAATTCCTTGAGCGCTCTGACGAATCCGGCAACACGCGGCGGCCCGGACACCGAGTTATCATGATTGAAGCCGATCATTCCGATCTCCTGGTGACCCAGCTCAATCAGGAATTTCACCGCATCATACGCTGCCTTCTCATCATCGACCTCCACCGAAGCCACCTCATACTCATCGGAATGGGAGGAGACCAGCACGAAGGGAATTCTGCAGCCTACCAGCTTCTCATAATACTCCGGGTACAGCACATCACTGGCGAACACGACTCCGTCCACCTGCTTCTCATGGAACGTATCGATATAAGACAGCGTCCGCTCCTTGTCACGGTCTGTATTGCAGATCATCAGACTGTAGCCGAGCTTAATGCAGGCATCCTGCATCCCCCGGATCACCCCTGCGAAATACAGGTTCTCAATATCGGGAATAAGCAGGCCCAGTGTAAAAGACTTCTTGTAAATCAAACCGCGCGCAAACGCATTAGGCTGATACTTCAGCGCTTCTATGGCTTCTATCACCCGGCTGCGTTTACTCTCAACTACTGTGTCCGGCGCATTCATTACACGGGAAACCGTGCTGATGGATACACCGGCCATTCTGGCTACATCTCTGATTGTTGGCTTCATAGCTCTGACTTCCTTTTTATAAAGATAAGAGTTTATATGCTTATGCAATAAATGTTCCTTATCTTTCTCGCTGAAACGGATACCTGAGCCGATATGTACTATCGCTGCTCCGGAGGCATCGGCTTTCCTGAAGCACAGCGTAGCCGTTTCTATTTAGAAAAGCTTTTCAAAGCGATTATAGCAAGGCTCCCGTAAATTGGCAAGATCTTTGTTATGCGCTTACATTAAACTTCACGTGGGAGGCTTTTCTGATGATTAATTCCCGTTATGCTGTTCACCGGTTGCGGATTTTACCTGTTGGGCTAATGGACAACGCCATTTTCTTAATCACCTCCGTCCATCTGAAAAGCTTCTCAATTCACTGCTGTCCCTTACTCTGCTGATCAGCTGATCATTATGTAGCTATAACACATTAATCGCTGTACCTATATGGAGTGAACTTACGTATATGGATCTAACTTGCTGAACAACCCCTGCATATCTGTTGAGAGTAGCGAGTGTGGAATGCCGCACCGCAATGAGTGTTCGCTTTAGTTGCACAAAATACAGTTAGATAAACCGCACGTAAGACAACAACCATTCAAATTACCGGTCAGTCACTGCGGGACTGGCTGAGCACATCAATGCCTTATACTTGATTCTTTAGCAGCAGAGTGGAGACTTCTGCGGTAGAGTGAAGACTTCTTAGGAAGCACTTAAGCTACTTTAGACACTGCAGACACTGTAGACGCTACAGACACTGCAGAACTACAGACACTTTAGACACTGCAGAACTGCAGACACTTTAGACACTGCAGACAAAAATGTTGTACGTTTTACAACTTTGATTGATGGATAGCCAGGTGATCGGGCGTATTGTTGTATGAAATACAACAATAATCCTGCTGAGCCGCTTGAACAAGGTGAAATGTTGCCTTTTGTACAACAATTTTGGATTAGGACCGATAGGAGAGGAGAAATGTTGTATTTGGTGCAGGATTTTTCAATAAGTTACTGGATCTCTGCCACGGAGGCGGATTAAATCGGAAAATTCCTGCGTCAACGGTAGCCGCCTAGAAGTTCAAATAATCACAGAATAAAGGCTTAGTTAGGATTGGTTTTATGTTGGAGTTTTATGTTGGAGTTTTATGTTGGAGTTTTATGGTGAAATCTTGAGTTCAGTCTATACAATGCTTAGGATAAGGGGCCGTCGCAGCCAGCCTGCAGATCAAGCAATGAGCCCGGTGCTGATCTGGTACTAATCCGTTACTGATCCAGAAGAATACCGGATCAAACGATATAGATTCTTCATCTGCAATATCCCTCCATCCGTAATATCCCTTCATCTGCAATATCCCTCCATCTGCAATATCCCTCCATCCGCAAATCCCTCTATCCGCAATATCCCTCCATCCGTAATATCCTCTCTTCATCCACACCGCTTACTTAAAGTGTGTAAATAATATTATTTCATGTTATAATTGGCGGGTAGATCAATCTATAGCTGCAAATACTGCTTACTGATGCTGAAGCATCCATTATGGGAGGGATTATGGTGAAGCAATTGCACGACATTCCGTTCTCCGTGCTGGATTTAGCCCCTATTCGCGAGGGCGGAACAGCGGCGGATTCATTTCATAACACACTTGATTTAGCACGTCATGCCGAAGAATGGGGATACCACCGTTACTGGCTGGCGGAGCATCATAATATGCCCGGCATTGCCAGCTCTGCCACGTCCCTTGTGATTGGACATGTAGCCGGAGGAACCAAGCGTATCCGCGTCGGCTCGGGAGGCATCATGCTCTCCAACCACGCACCGCTTGTTATCGCCGAGCAGTTCGGCACGCTGGAGTCCTTATATCCCGGACGCATCGATCTTGGCCTCGGCCGGGCCCCCGGCTCCGACCAGGCGGCCGCCAGAGCGCTGCGACGAGGTCTTGGCAGCGACGGCAGCGAATTCCCCGAGCAGCTCAGCGAGCTCCGGGCTTATTTCGACGCTAACGGGGCGGGCAGCCGCCCGCTCGGTGTACGCGCCGTTCCCGGCGAAGGACTGAATATTCCGATCTGGCTGCTGGGCTCCAGCGGCTTCAGTGCCCAGCTTGCGGGCCAGCTCGGTCTTCCGTTTGCTTTTGCCAGCCACTTTGCACCGGATTACCTGCTGCCGGCACTGCATTTGTACCGCAGCAGCTTCAAGCCTTCCGCAGTGCTCGATAAGCCCCATGTCATGATCGGACTGGGAATAACCGCCGCAGATACGGTGGAGGAAGCGCGCAGACTGGCTACCTCACAGCAGCAGCAATTCCTGAATATCATCCGCGGCCGTACCGGCAAGCTCCAGCCTCCGGTGGACAGCCTGGATGGAATCTGGACACCGCAGGAGAAAGCCATGCTGCTAAGCAAACAACAATATTCCATTGCCGGCGATCCTTCGCTAATCAAAGAACGGCTGCTGGAGATTCTCGAGGAGACGGCTGCCGACGAGTGGATTATTGCATCACAGATTTATGATCACTCCGCACGCCTGCACTCTTATAAGCTGGTATCCGAGCTGCTGCAGGAGCAATAAACCGATACCGCCCATCAAATACCCGGCCCATTTAACTACACACGGAGAGATCCGTGCCTGTAGCTTAAATGGGCTATTTGTATGCAAGAAATACCGCTAGTCTCTTCATTTACATATTAACAATGAACCGTTCTCTATAAAATACTACGTATTTATTAATATACGGAGAAATAATGAGTGAACAGCAGTAAACTGTAGAAAACAAATTATAATGTGAATCAAACCTCCATTTATACCTCATTTAGACCGATTTGAATGTTTTTATTTATCTTTAAATTTGATTATACTGTAGTTATTCGTTATAACGAACAAATGCGCAATTGCATTCTTCAGGTTCGTTCTTTCGGGTACTATCGCCCTGTTTCGTAGTGGTTCTATTAAAAACCACTTTATTCGACATGACATGCGTAATAAGCATGAATTGCGGCGAATCGTGGCTGGAAACTGCAGAATTAGGCGGTTATAGGCTAGGAAATACGGGTTGTAGGCGGGCGAGTGAACTAGAAACAGAGTAAAGATGACTTCCCAGAAGAGAGGGGCGGGAATGTGAAAAAGAGCTATCGCGCGTCCTTGCTAGGCGCTTATATTCTAGTTGTTCTGGCTGGTGTCGTATGGCATGCCGGTGGGGCCAGCGCCGAGGACACGATTAAGCTGACCGTGAATTCGCATACGACCAGCACTGCGACCATGAACAACATGCAGCCGGGAGATACTATGGCTTCAGACTATACGGTGATCAACGACGGAAATGACCCGTTTGATTATTCTGTAGACTTCAAATTCCTCTCCGGGGACGCAGAATTGTACAAAATCCTGCAAATGACCCTGCAAAAAGAGGGAGTAATCATCTATACAGGGGTAATGAGCGAGGCAGAAGGCCGGGTGACTATCGGCTCGCTTGAGGGCGCTGCGCAAGAGGACATCCAGATGGATGTGTTATTCCCGCCTGAAGCCGGCAATGAATTTCAGGGGAAGACGGTGAGCGTAGCCTTTGAATTCACCGCCACGGCAGATCCTGCGCCGACAGCTGAGCCAACAGCAACGCCGATACCAACCGCTACACCAGACCCTACAGCTGAGCCAACAGCAACGCCGATACCGACTGCTACACCAGACCCTACAGCTGAGCCTACGGCAGCACCGACTGCAACGGCAACACCAGAGGGACCAGGCAGCACACCAACAGCAACACCGGCTCCGACGGATCTGCCATCCAGCAGCACGGCACCTGCCCTAACGCCATCTCCTTCACCAACCGCTGCGGCAACACCGGCAGTAGATGAGGTAGCTGTAAGTGAAGCACCGGTACCGCTGGGCGGCGGGGATAACAATGGAGGCAGCGGCCCGTCTGCTACACCAGATGCCGGAGCTGTCACCGCCGGCAGTACACCAGCGCCTTCACCGGATAACGGGGTAACCCTTACCGATGACGAGCTTCCGCTCGCCGGACCGGATGAGGACGGCAAGCTGCCGGATACGGCCGAACCTTGGTACAATCTGATTCTGGGCAGCATGGCCGTAGCCATTCTCAGTCTGATCGCCATCCGCAAGCTCGGATCGAAGAAATAATATTTCACACAAGGCTGGAGGAGAGAGTATGAAGAAGCGTTCCGGTATATCTTTAGCCGTGAAGCTGATCTTCATACTCTCTTTATGCGTCATGCTGTATTCGGCCGTCCAGATCTTCAAAGCGCCAGCAGAAGCCCGGAAAGCCCTGCAAACCTGGGAGAAAAAGAGGGAGGAAGCCCAGCCATCCCCCGCAACAGAGGAAGAGACTCCGCTGCCTGACGGCATGATCAGCCCCCCAGCAGAACAAGGCAGCGTCAACCCCGAATATACGGAGGGGGAGGTTATTGGAGAGATCTATTTTCCAAAGCTGGACAAACGGGCGGCTATTCTGGAGGGGACGGGACGGACAGCCCTAAAAAAAGGGGCAGGGCATGACGAAGGGAGTGCAGCCATAGGCTCCCCCGGCAACAGCGTACTGGCAGGACATCGCGACACAGTGTTCCGGAGCCTTGGGGATCTGGAGGTGTCCGATATCATTGAACTCGAAACGGCGGAGGGGAAGTTCACCTATGAGATCACAGGGAGCAGGATTGTAGACGCAGAAGCACGGGGAGCGATTAAGCCAAGCGAAGAAGCTGTCCTTACCCTGATCACCTGTTATCCCTTCTCCTACGTTGGTTCAGCTCCTGACCGCTATCTGCTCTCGGCCAGGCTGATTGCAAGCAAGCCGCTGGTACGGCAGCCGTAAGCAGACATTTCTCTCTTCGGAAGTCCGCACGGGGATGAGACCTCTGGCGGATCGTGATAATATAGACATACGAAGATGAAGAGGAGATGACCTGAATTGAAACAAGAGCTGATCAAGCGTTTTATTTCTTATGCTGAAATGGATACCCAATCGAATGAGGACAGCGAGACCTGCCCTTCCACCCCCGGCCAAATGGTGCTTGCCCATAAGCTGGTAGAGGAGCTGCAGGAGATCGGGATGACGGAAGTCACAGTGGACGAGCACGGGTATGTTATGGCTTCACTGCCGGCGAACACGGACAAGGATGTTCCGGTAATAGGCTTCCTGGCCCATTTGGATACGGCGACTGATTTCACCGGCACGGATGTGAAGCCGCAGATTGTCGAGAACTATGACGGGAATGATATTGTGCTGAATAAGGCGCTTAACATTGTTCTGACTACGAAGAGCTTCCCGGAGCTGAGCGGCTACAAGGGGCATACCCTGATTACCACCGACGGCACTACCCTGCTGGGGGCAGATAACAAGGCTGGTATTGCGGAGATCGTTACGGCGATGGTGTATTTGCTCGCGCATCCGGAGATCAAACACGGCAAGATCAGAGTTGCTTTTACCCCGGATGAAGAAATCGGACGCGGCCCGCATAAGTTCGACGTTGCAGCATTCGGCGCTTCCTATGCCTATACCGTTGATGGCGGCCCGCTCGGAGAGCTGGAGTATGAGAGCTTCAATGCCGCTGCCGCCAAAATCAGCTTCCATGGGGTCAACGTACATCCCGGTACAGCCAAGGGCAAGATGATCCACTCTTCCAAAATCGCCATGGCCTTCCATCTCCGGCTTCCTGCCGGTGAAGCGCCTGAATTCACGGATGGGTACGAGGGCTTTTACCACCTGATCTCCATGCAGGGCAATGCCGAGCACAGCAAGCTGCAGTATATTATCCGTGACTTTGACCGCGAGAATTTCGAGAACCGCAAAGCCCATATCGCTGCCATTGTGGATGAATTCAAGTCTACTTACGGAGCAGACAATGTAGTGCTGGAGATGAATGACCAGTACTATAATATGCGTGAAAAAATCGAGCCGGTGCGCCACATCGTTGACATCGCCCGGGAAGCGATGGAGGGTCTGGGAATAGCTCCGGTGATCCGCCCGATCCGCGGAGGGACTGACGGCTCACAGCTGTCCTATATGGGCCTGCCGACACCGAATATCTTCACCGGCGGCGAGAATTTCCACGGCAAATTCGAATACGCCTCTGTAGACGTAATGCTGATGGCTGTTAAGGTTATCGTAGAGATTGCCCGTCTGGCTGAGCAAAAAGCTTAACGCCTCCTGCATAGCACAAATACCCCCGGATAAAGCGCATCCCGCTTATCCGGGGGTATTTGTGCTGCGCGGAGCTGCTTCCACGGAGTCTTCTCCGGCCCGGCCGCCGGCAGCCTGCAGCTCAGGTTCACTCTGGGCCAGCACCTCCCTGTATCCTTCTCCCCAGTGTTTAATACTAAGCAGGCCGGATTCCAGGCCCCGGGCCCACTCGGTCAGAGAATACTCTACCTTCTGGGGCACCTGCGGGTACACCTCACGATGAACCAGACCGTCACGCTCCAGCTCCCGCAGCTGCATGGCCAGCATCCGCTGGGTAATTCCCGGACATAATCTGCGCAGTTCATTGAACCGCTTTGTACCGCTGATTAGATGGTAGAGCAGGACTCCTTTCCATTTACCGCCGATGACCTCGAGCGTCCGCTGAAAAGAATCCATTTCTTCATCACGCCTCATCTCTTCCGCATCGCCGCAACTATCGTTTCTCCCCTGTACATTCATATCTGCAAACTCCTCATTGTAGGATGTTCCGTTAATTAATACGATTGTATCATATATACATTTCCACGTTTATGCCAATATGGCAAAAAACCTCTGGAAGCCTTAAATATAGGCACCCAGAGGTCATGAATAGGTTACAGGCGCAGGACAGACGCCCTCCTGCTATTTACTGCTTCACCGGCAGCCAGCCCGGCGTATGAATCAGTGCATTCCAGAGCGGGTCCGGGATTACAAGCTCAGCTTGGGCGGAAGGGTCCAGCTCAGTCTTAATCTCAGCTGCACGCCCTTCGGCAACCTTCTGAACCCAGTCCGGTTCAATCAGGAGCGGACGGCCCAGAGCGACCAGGCTGATCCCGCTGTCCAGACCCTTCAGGGCATCAGCGGCGGTATAGAGCGAGCCTACTCCAATTACCGGAGCCTTGCCTCCCACGCGGTCTACAATCTGCTCGATCCGCGGACGGCTGTCCTCGGTACCCCGGCGCGGCTGCGACCACAGCTCCATCAGGGAAGCATGCAGATAATCAAGCCCTTCCCCTGTCAGTGCATCGATTAGCGCAAAGGTATCAGCCATCGTAATTCCCGGTGTTTCCGGCTCTTCAGGCGAGAAGCGGTACCCTACAAGGAATTCCCCCTGTGCATGCTGCTTCACCGCATCCTTGACACTGCGCAGAACAGCCAGCGGGAAGGCCAGGCGCTTCTGCAGATCGCCGCCCCAGCGGTCTTCGCGCCGGTTCGAATGCGGGGAGAAGAACTGCTGCAGCAGATAGCCGTTGGCACCGTGAATTTCCACACCATCGAATCCGGCTTCGATCGCCCGGCGTGTAGCTTCTCCGAAATCAGCGATAATTCCGGTAATTTCTTCATCAGTCAGTGCGCGCGGAACCGGTCCTTGCCCGCCGCCCGGAAGCTCCGACGGCACATCACTTGCGCTGACCGTCTGTCCGTCAGGCAGCTGTGCCGGGGGGCATTGGCGCCCGCCATGGAAGATCTGCAGAACCGCCTTCGCCCCTTCACCCTTAATGGCCTCGGCCAGCCCGCGCAGGCTCGGAATCAGCCCGTCATGGTCAGCACCGAATTCACCCGGGAAGCCTTTCCCGCCGCGTGATACATATACACAGGCGGTAATAACCATTCCTGCCCCTTTGGATCGGCGGATGTAGTAATCAAGCTCCGGCTCTGAGACGGTTCCATCCTCATTCGAGGAGAAATTAGTCATCGGCGCCATCACCACACGGTTCTTCAGTTCAATGCCGTTCGCGAACTTAAACGTCTCCAGCAGCGGGCTATATTCTGTCTTCAGCAGCATAATTATCAATCTCCTCCATTTGTCTAAATCTATATGAATTTCATTTCATCGATCTGTCGCGGTCAGGGTCATCTTTCCAAATGACGTTCTCCCCGTAATTCTTGCCCCAGTCATACATCATGCGCAGCACAGGCATCAGCGTATGCCCATACTCCGTCATAGAGTATTCTACTCTCGGCGGGACTTCAGCATACACCCGCCTGAATACCAGCTGATCTTCCTCCAGCTCACGCAGCTGATTGGTCAGCATTTTCTGCGTAATATGCGGAATCAGCTTCTTCAGCTCGCTGAAGCGTTTGGTCCCTTCCAGACCCAGGTGCCACAATATGATAAGCTTCCATTTGCCGCCGATGACAGCAAGCGTAAGCTCCTTCTCGCAGTTGATTTCCTTCAGATTGATACGGTCTTTAATCTCAGTCGCCAATATAAGTCCCTCCTTTCGTTCTTTAATATCATACTACAATACACCCGGGGGCTGCACATCGCCAGCAGACGCCCTGGGGCAGACCCATATAACGTAACAGACCGCAGGCCTATGGCCTGCGGTCTGTATGCTGCATGTGGTATTATTCTTCCCTTGTTATTCCTTGACCAGGCTTCCCTGCAGGCTGGCTGCACTGAAGTCCGGCTGGGCTTCAATCGTAGTGTCGCCTGCAGCTTTGGCTTTGTCCAGGGCGGCGTTATAACGCGTGTTCAGATCCTGAAGATCCTTGTCCAAATCTCCGCCGGTAAAGATATATCTGTTGAACACATCCATCTTCTTCGTTCCTTCCAGACGTCCTTCTGTAGCAGTGAACGGAGTTGCCGGATAGATTCCGTCATACTTGGTCGGCAGGAAGTCCTCAATTCCCGGGATATCCGGAGCTTTCGCTGCGGCAGCAACAGAAGGAATAACAGAAACCCCGTATCCGCCTTCCTGGTAAGCGATCTGCACCTCATCGCTGTACATCCACTCGATAAACTTCCAGGCGGCCTCTTTCTGCCCGGAGTCTTTGCTCATCGCCAGATAGCTGCCGGAGATGACCTGGCTGGCGCCGTTCTGCTGGCCGTCCACGGTTGGCGGCAGTGCTGCCGCCCAGCGGATTTCGGTCGGGAATTGAGTTTTGTACACACTAGGCTCAACAGAATGGTTGAAATACATCCCGATTTTACCTTGAGCGAACTGTGCCCGCAGCGGGTCAATATCAAGCGATTCCGAACCCGGCATCATACTGCCGTCCACTACGATCTGCCGCAGGGCTTCAAGCGTCTCCTTGTACATGCCGAAGTCGAACTTAGCGGTCTGGAAGTTGAAGCCTTCCGTTCCTTCTGTCTTACTGAGGGTTGTGATCGGATGGGCAATGCGTTCAAACCCGCTTCCGCTCTTGAAATTACCGGCGAAGCCGTAAGCACCGCTGTCTTTACCCGCCTCAGTAATCTTCTTGGCATCCTCCACCATTTCGGCAAGTGTAGCTGGCGGCTCTGTAATCCCGGCCTTCTCGAACAGATCCACGTTATAGATCAGGCGCCAGAATTGGCCAATATTCGGCAGGGTGTAGATTTTGCCGTCAACCATATTCTTCTCATTAATGAGCACGCTCTCGAACCGGCTCTTCATTTCCGGTGTGATGTAGCTGTCGAACGATTCCAGATACCCTTTCTTGACCCAGGCCGGTACATTGCCTGTATCCACGCGCAGAATATCCGGCGCCTGTTTACTGGAGAAGGCGATATCCACTGACTGGGCGTAGTTGTCAGCCATCACTTTGAATTCAATATCCACATTAGGGTTAAGCCCCTCGTACTCACTGATCTTCTGCTCAATAAAATCTGAATCATGACGGTCGATGGACCAGTAGACCAGCTTGGTTTGCTCAGCGGAGGTATCCCCGCCCTCCGCCTTTGTATTATTTGAAGCAGTTGACGAGGAGCATGCAGCCAGCGATCCTGCCAGCAGCAGCGAAGCTCCTGCCAGCATCCATTGATTTCTTTTCATCTTGAAACCCTCCCTTTTCTTTGTGTAATCGCATTCATTTCATATAAAAATTATAGAATGACTGCGCGTTTGTAAGTGAAGGAGAAAACAACTATTCAGGGGAGACGAAATCACTGTTTCCGCGCTGCACCTCCGAAGTGTATTTGGAGCGGAAGTCGGTCGGCGTCATGCCGGTATATTTCTTGAACAGTTCAGTGAAATAAGGACGGTCCTCGTAGCCCAGCGAGATGGCGATATCCTGAACCTGCATGCCCTCAAGCACCCGTTCCTTGGCCTTCTCCATTCTGCGGCTGATAATGTACTGGGCGAGTGTCATCCCCATTTCTTTCTTGAACAGATTGGAGAAATAACTGGGGCTCAGATGAACCTCCCTCGCACAATCGGCAACCGCAAGGTTGCGGTGCAGATTCTCATTGATGTAGGCGATGGCACGCTCCACCAGCACACGCGCTTCACTGAACTGGCGTATCTGCACGTAGGAGCAGCCCTGGCGGCAGAATTCCCGGATCTGACCCCGCAGCTCCTCGAATGAGGCGGAGGTATTCATATCGGCCAGCTTCTTCTCCAGCAGCTTGACCTCTGCGTCTGAAGCTTTGTCGGAGAAGACACGGTGGACCGAATGGGCCAGCTCCAGACACATCGTCTTGACGATCGCCGGATCGGGCAGCACGGGGGCACTTAGCCACTCATTCCAAATATTGTCCAGTTGCTCTTCCGCCTTAGCCAGATTAGCCGAACGCAAGCAATAGAGCAGTTCTTTCTCCTTGTCAAAAGAGTATCTGGGCAGCGCAGCATCCCTCTCCGGCGATTCCACATAGCGGTATACACTGTTCCCGCCGGTCAGGAACGTATTGGTCAGCGCAGACAGCGCCTGGGCGTAGGATACCGACAGCTGGCCTGCCTCCTCCACTTCCCCGCCGAGTCCGATTGACACGGTCTGGTACGTATGCCGGCAGACATTCTCCCGGCATTGCTCGGCCAGCTGCTCCGCATCAAGCTCCGCCGGGGGATTCATCACGATAATGAACTGATTAACACGCTCGCGGAACACGAGACCCTGCGTGTACCCGCCAATCGTCTCCTCCAGAATGTTCTGCACCGCGAATCGGATCAGCTCAACCTCAGAGACCGCCAGCGCGGCCGTACGCTCGGCAAAAAAGTCGATCTCCGCCACCATCACACAAAAGTCGCGGCTGTTCATTGTAATCGCATAGAAATCCCACTGCTGGCTGCGGTGCTGCTGCCTGCTGCCGTAACGGATCAGGAGACGCATATACTCCTGACGCAGATAAGGCATACTCTCCCGCAGCTTCTGCTCCATCCCCCGCATCTGTTCAGCCTGCGAGCGTTCACGCTCCAGCACCTCTTTGGCCTTCAGGACGGATTCAAGCACCTGCGGCTTGGTAAAGGGCTTGACGATCAGGTCAAAGGCCCCGAGCTTCACCGCCTCCTGGGCATAAGAGAAATCCGAATAACCCGTCAGGAAGATCAGCTTGATCCCCGGCTGCTCCGCCAGAATCATCCTCATCATCTCCAGCCCGTCGGTGAATGGCATCCGGATATCGGTCAGAACAATATCCGGACGGTGTTTACGGATCTGCAGCAGCCCTTCTTCTCCGTTGGCCGCCGTTGCAGCGACGGCGATCCCGTGCTCCTCCCAGGGAATCCGCTGGGACAAGCCCCGGACCACAGCCGGAATATCATCTACAATGCATATTTTTACAGGTTCAGCGTGGCTCAGGATAAACTCCACCTTCCATTGGAATTGAGAGAACCGCTTCAGTCTCTATGTGCGGACGGCTGCGGAAGGTTAAAGAGGCTTCCTTGCCGTAATATAACTGCAGGCGGCTGCAGATATTGGTCAGGGCATATCCCCCGCTGCCGGCCGGCTCTTTCAGCCGGGCATTCAGCTGCTCCGCATCCATGCCCGACCCGTTATCAGCCGCCCGGATCACGAGATGTTGCGCCTCTATTGCCACAGAGATCGTAATCATGCCTTCGCCCCGGAGCTCCTTCAGCCCGTGCAGAATGGAATTCTCCACAAGGGGCTGAATGATAATTTTCAGAACAGGCAGCTCCAGCAGCTCCGCTCCAGCAGTTATCGTATATTCGAATAGGCCCTCATAACATTGCTGCTGGAGATTCAGGTACTGGCGGACATGCTCCAGCTCCTTACCCAGTGTCGTAATCTCCTGCCCGTTGTTCAAGCCCAGCTGGAACAGCGCGGACAGGGAAATCACCATCTGCTTCACATCTTCATATTCGTCCATTTCGCATTTCCATAAGATTGTATTGAGCGTGTTATATAAAAAATGGGGTTCAATCTGCGCCTGCAGCGCTTTGATCTCCGCTTTGCGCTTTTCCTTCTCCGTATCCCTGACCTCAAGAATCAGCCCGCCGATCCGGTCGAGCATCTGGTTGAATTTGCGGCCCGCCTCCCCGATCTCATCCTGGAACGGACTCTCGAAGCGGGCATCCAGATCCTCATGCTCCACCCGCGACATCGTCTTCTGCAGCTTCAGCAGCGGCCCGAGCAGCAATGCCGAGAGGTATCTCGCCAGCAGCAGCGCGATGACAATGCACACGGCCATAATCATCAGCACCAGCCACTGAATGCTGCGTACAGGCTGAAGAAGCTCCTCCTTCGACTGGTAGCTGACCAGCAGCCAGTCCCCCGCATACCGCGAATCTGCGTAGCTGACCAGCATCGTCCCGCCGCCCGCAGAATATTCGAAATTGCCGCTGTCCGCCTGAAGCAGCTTGTTCATAAATACCACTGAGCGGGACCAGTCTGGCCGTTCCTTATCTCCGAAGACACTGGCTCCGCCCTTGTTGATCAGCAGAAACTTCGCACTGCCGAGACTCGCGCCTCCGCTGACGGTATCCTCCAGAATGTCCTCTTTCACATTAACGGTCAGGAAGACATCGGGCACATAGCTCTCCGTCAGCGGCTGCAGCAGCAGAGAGATTACATGATGCTTGCCCGCGAACAGCTCGTCCTCATGGCTCTCCACCCAGTTCGATTCCGGATTATCCTTGATCCGCTGATACAGCAAAGACTCCATAAATGGAGTCGCTGTTCTGCGCAGATTGCCGGCGGAGTAGAAATCCCCGTCCGGTGTACTGACCAGGATCGATTCAATGGAGTTCTCTGTCAGCTCCGCCTGTGTGAAGGGGCCCTGCAATAAGGAGAAGTTCGCAAAGAACCGGTCGGTATTATCCGCTTGTATATCCCGCATCGTCTGCTTATACGCTTCACTCAGCATCATGGTGGAGGACGCCACAATGATCTGCTTCAGCTTCTGGTCCAGCACGTTAACGGACTGGTTCAGCACATTGCGGTTCAGGTCGATGGAGTTGCGTTCCATGGCCCGCGAAGCAATCGAGTAGGCCCACAGGCCGGTGACCGAGATACAAAAGACGGTCAGCCCGGTGAATGTCAGCCATATTCTTTTCTTCAGCGAGGTCCGGTACAGCCAGGCCTTCAGCATGATTACACACCCTTCGTTAAGACTGGCTGCCGGTGGACCGCCGCGTTAGCCTTAGCCCGCTTAGCCCTTCACGGAGCCCGCTGTCATCTGCATGAATGATTTGTTGGCAAAAATATAGACAATGATCATCGGCAGCATCGACAGGCATGCGCCGGCAAGCATTAATTGGGGCTGTGCCGCATCACCAACACCATATTTCAATCCGGCCAGGCCTACGGTGAGCGTCTGTAATCCAGGCTGCGTCATCGTAAATACCAGCGGCAGAATGTATTCATTCCAGGCGCCGCGGAAGGTCCAGAGCGCTGTGACCCCAAGGGCCGGTGTCAGGAGCGGCAAGATAACACGAAAGTATACGCTATAGAAGTTGCAGCCGTCAATAAACGCTGCCTCGTCCAGTTCCTTCGGGATTGCCCGCACAAACCCGATCAGCATGAAGAATGCTGTGGCATGACCGCTGATCAGGATGATGATGACGCCCCAGAGCGATTTTTGCAGATTCAGTGAGACCATGAGATCAAACTGTGGGCGCAGCACAACGGCACCGATGGAGATGAACAGGGTGCAGGACTGAATGACCACATACAGGCGTTTCCCGTAGAAATCCACCCTCGCTACCGCATAGGCAGCCATCGTTCCTATCAATAAAGTCCCTAACGTCGTAAAGGTGCTTATAAATACGCTGTTCCAGGTAAACCTTGCGAAATTGGCGGATGTCCAGGCCTGGGCATAGTTATCGAAGATCCATTCCTTCGGCAGCAGAGTAGTTCCTGTAGTCAGCTCCAGATTTGATTTAAGCGATCCGAAGAACGCCAATATGATGGGGAATAACGCAAACGCTGCTACGATCAGCAGGAAAATCCACAACAGTACCCGGGACAGCAGCGCCTTGTTCTTTAAGGAACGGCTGGTCTGCGCCGAAGCCATTTTCGTTTCCGCATGCATTGTGCTCACTGTTCATTCTCCTCTCTTTTAGTAGATATCATTCAGTTTCTTGGAGACATAGAAGTAAATCAGGGTAATGATGCCGACGATAACCGCCGTAGCAAATCCGACCGCGCTGCCGTAACCGAACTGCTGGATGCTTGATCCTCCGCTGGATACCGGGAAGAACAATTTATAGAGATAGAGATACATGACTTCCGTCTTGCCGTAAGGACCGCCCTCGGTAAGCACCATAATGCTCTCGTAGCCCTTAAGCGATACAGTAATCGCCAGCATGATGATCATCTGCAGCACAGGTCCCAGCATCGGGACGGTAATACTCCACATTTTGCGCAGCGGCCCGGCACCGTCCAGGGAAGCGGCTTCATACAGATCCTCCGGAATATTCTGCAGCCCCGCGATAAAGAGCAGCATATAGTTGCCGACTGCGCCCCAGATCGCGATAATAATTGCCGTGACCAGGGCATGCTTGGCGCCCAGCCAGTCTATGGGAGCGGATACAATTCCGGCGCCCATCAGCAGCTGATTCACCATTCCGTTGTAGGAGTTGAAAATAACGTAGAACACAATCGCCATTACCGAAGCACTGATTACGGTAGGCAGGAAATAAATGGCCCGCAGCAGCTGGCGTCCCTTCAGGGCGCGGTTGAGCACTACAGCCAGTACAAAGGACAGCGGGATCGTAATGATCAGCTTGCCGCCTGCGTAAACGAAGGTGTTCACCACTGACTGCCAGAAATCCTTATCCCGGAACAACCGTTCGAAGTTATCCAGGCCGATGAAGAGCGGTGTACCAAAACCCTGATAATCATAGAACATGTACTTCAATGCCCAAAAGACGGGATACACTCCAAAAATCAGCGTCAGAATCAAACTGGGTGCTACAAAGGTCCAGGCGTTTATTTGCCGTTTCGTTCCATTCATTGATTGTTCCTCCTGTCTATTCGGCTCGCGTTTCTTTCCTTAATCATAAATCCCGCTGTGCAGACACAGTTAGGGAGAAAGCAACTGCTCTAAGGGGGAGAAATTCACTTTTTCATGAAATCCGGCTTCAAAGCCGGGGGCCCTGCCTTGAAGGGTGATTTCAGTTGCTTTGTCCCCTCTCCTCCCTCCGTTTACCCATCCCGGGTCCCGTCCCCGGGCAGCTATACTTATGGTAGAAAGAAATTAAGTTAGTTTAATTAATGAACTCGCATTCACAGGGAGGCCGCAAATTTGCCTATGCATTCATCTAATCATGGCACCGCCGGTAACGGCCCCTTCGGCGGCAAGGACCAGGAGCAGCAGAAGGGGCTCCGCGCCAGAATAGAGCAGTATCCGGCGATCTCGCAGGAATATGTAAGACAGCAGCAGCTGTCCGCACAATTCGCCGCACGCGAAGAAGCGGTTCCGCTTAGCCGTCTCGGTGTATTCCGGGTGGAGCCGTTCGTCTTCAAGGTGCCCGCCCAGGCCGCTTGTCTGCAGCTGTCCGTACAGGTCCGGGGGCAGGGCGTTGCCCGGATCGGCGGTGTACAGCTGACGCATTCCCAGCTCGGCTTGCCGGTGACGCTGATTAATGGAAGCTTCCGCCAGTCGCTGAAAGGCTGGACGCAGGAGCCGGGAAGCGGCAGCAGAGTGGCGCTTGAACGGCTGGCCGGGGGCGGAAGCGGACTGCAGCCTTCCGGCGTCACTCCGGCTGGAGGTGCGCAGGAGGAGGATGTGCTCTGTGTACGCATCAGCAATGAAGCGGAGGAAGGCATTACCGTGCTGCGTTACGAAGAACGCCTGCCGGTAACCGCAGGCGATTATTACGGCATCCAGACGGAGCTCAGCCTGGAAGCTCCGCTTGGCAGCGGCGGCGTATGCACTGGAGTTACGTTCCTGGACGAAGACGGACAGCCGCTCGGACCGGAGCAGTCCGGAGCGCTTTTCAACCGGCCCACGCTGACCAACTGGGCTTATCTGCTGGAGGCTGCCGGTGCGGACGCCAATCTGTATAAGGTAAGCGGTGAAGATCATTATGCCGCCCGGGCGGGGCGCAAGCTGCAGTACATGCTGTCCGATATGCGGCAGGGCATGGATATCTTCCGCCGGGACGGCTGGCATGATGATGACACCTACGGCGCTGTGCATATCGGGCGCGGACTGGCTGCCGTCTCGGTCATCTATGACCAGATTGCCGGGAGCGGAGTGTTAACTGCCGGGGAAATAGAGGCATTGCTCTCCGATCTCCGCTATATTGCAGCGATGATGATGGACACCGCCTACTACCGGTTCGATCTGGAGACCTTCCCTGATGAGAAGGGCGGCAAACGCAGCAACTGGAATGCGGACCGGGCGACCGGGCTTGGTGTCTATGCGCTGCTCTTCCCGCAGGAGCCTGAGAGTGCTGGCTATCTGAAGCATGCCTGCTCCGTAGTAGACTGGCAGCTGGCGGAAGTAGTGGATCAGGAGGGGGCCTGGCCGGAGAATGTGCGTTATCACGGCGCCGTGCTGCACCGGTATTTCCTGTTCTTCGTGCTGCTGAAGCGGCTGCAGGGAATGGATTACTTCAGGCACCCTAAGGTAAAAGCGATGTACCGCTTCCTGATCGGCATCGTCACCGCAGAGGACATCATCCAGGGCGGTCATGACGCCGGACCTGTTCTGCTGACTCCTGCCGTCGGCGATGCCAATGTACAGGAGAAGTGGTTCCGCCTGCTCGGCTACGCGGCCCCGTTCTATGCAGAGGAAGATCCGCAGTTGTCGGCGGAAATGGTCTGGACCTGGAAGCACGGCGGCACACCGGTCCAGGATACCGGGGCTTTCCCGCTGCCGCTGGTCGCCCTGCTGTATCCGCGGCCGGATCTGCCGGAGCAGCAGCCCGCCCTCCGCTCCGTCCATTATCCCGGCATCGGCTACGTCATCTTCCGTAGCGGGGAGCAGAACCTGCGGAACTATGCCATCTACGAGGCTTCGCCGCTGACCTATCACGCCCATCATGACGAAGGCCATTTCTCCATCTGGGCAGACGGGGTTCCGCTGACGCTTGATGCCGGAACCGGCGGTTATTACAACGGGGACCGGCACTGGTATGTATCAGGCGCGGCGCATAATATCGTTCAATTCGCTGATGGTTCAGGCGGCTATGCTGACGGTCCGCTGCAAAGCGTCTGCCGGGAGGTCATCTTCACAGACGAGCTGGATTATGCCAGAAGCCTGATCCCGGATACACGTGCCGGTGAGTATGAGCGGAATTTCCTGTATATCAAGGCAGGCTTTGACGCTTATCTGGTATGGGACCGGATTGAGGGCGGAGCAGACAGCGTATGGAATCTGCATACACTGAGTACAGAGGCTGAGATCACGGGGCAGAATATTGAGGTAGCAGCCTTAGGCGGCATGAGGCTGAGTGCGCATATTGCAGAGCCGTCCAGTCCGGTCATCACTGCCGGAGAAGGTGCCGTAGGCGGAGCCTACCCGCTGGCGGCGCAGCAGCATTTCCGTGCGCACGGCAAGGCGGGCGAAGACTATGTGGTGCTGCTGCATCCGCGCACAGCAGCAGCTCCCCCGCTGCGGCTGGAGCCGCTGCTGTGCGAAGACGCCGGCGGAGGCGTGCGGGTATACAAGATTTCCCGCGCAGACGGTGCATGGTTCGTTGCCGCCATCAACGGCTCAGGGCAAAGCCGCCGCGTCCGTATTCCCGGCGGCGTCCCGCTCCGGGTACTCGGCACGGAGGGTGCGGAAGCAGAGGGCGGCGGCCACGCGGCGGACGATACCCTGATTCTTAAGCCGGGAATGATTCAGATTGCCGTTCCGCAATAAGGAATTTCCCGATTCATCTGCTATTCACGGCAGAGCTCCAGTACCTTTTATAAAATCCTGCACGGAATACAACATTTTCCTGATAATATCTGCCCAAATCCAAAATTGTTGTATGAAAGGCAGTATTTCGTCCCGTTCACGCGGCTTGGCAGAATTATTCTTGCAGTTTCTACAACAATTGTCCCGAACACCCGGCTATCAAGGAAGCATTATTGCAAAACGTACAACATTTATGCCTATAACACTTACAAGGAGGAAATAAAGTATGAGTAATCTAGGAGTATGGGAACCGGCTGAGCCGGGCGTCAAACGCTGCATTCTGAATGCGGCAGCCAGTCTGATGATGATGGAGGTTCATTTTGAGGAAGGCGCCGAGGGCTACGAGCACAGCCATGTGCATGAGCAGATGAGCTACTGTCTGCGCGGCAGCTTCGTCTTCCGCATCGACGGCAAGGAATACGCCTTGTCCGCAGGCCAGAGCATAGCTATTCCGTCTAACGCCAAGCATGGGGTAACCGCACTTGAAGCCAATTCGGCGCTGCTGGATGTGTTCACACCGATCCGTGAGGATCTGCTTAAGCGTTAAGCTGAGTGCAGGGGCAAGGACAGGCACATCCCGCCTGCACCTGCCATAATAGACAGTGCTGCTGCCAATTCCGGCTGCAGCATTAGCATCAGCAGCGCCATCGCCTGGCACCCTTAGAATGCAGACAGCCTGCCCGGAAGTTCCGGACAGGCTGTCTTTACGTTACATTATTCCAGATTCGCATGTTTGCCGAACATCCTGCCGGTGGTCTGCCCCGTCTGCTCCATCATCCGCAGGATAACGGCATCGTAGAATACCAGCAGTGTCTGCTCAAACAAGGAGGCCATCGGCTGGATCGTAGCATAGCTCCCGTCTGTCTGATCCTTGGGCGAACCCGGCAGCTTGACGATATAATCAGCGAGACGCCCCAGTGACGAATCAGGGCTGATGGTCACGAGCACCACAGCTGCCCCGATCGCCTTGGCTTTCTCCGCCATGGATACCAGCCCCTTGGTCTCGCCGGAGCCGGAGCCCAGCACAAGCACATCGCCGGGGCCGATCCCCGGGGTGACCGTCTCTCCGACGACAAACGCAGCCTGCCCGGCTTGCATCAGCCGCATCGCGAATGCCCGGCCCATCAGGCCGGAGCGGCCGGCACCGGCTACAAAGATCTGCCCGGAGCGCAGCAGCAGCTCCGCCATGGCTTCGCCTTCTCCGGCGTTCAGTCCGGAGACCGAGCCCTGCAGCTCCTTCACAATTTCACGTGCGTAATCCAGCGTATCCATAGCTGCTTAGGCCTGGCTTACAAGGCGCTTCATTTCCGCCGCAGCCGCTCTCTGATCCGCTTCGCCGGTAATGCCGCCGCCCACGATTACCAGATCAGGATTCGCAGCAATCACTTCAGGCAGCGTGCCCAGTTTAATTCCGCCAGCAATCGCTGTTTTTGCTTTTGTAACCACACTCTTAATCGCTCTCAGATCCTCGAAGGAATTCTTGCCTTCTGCCTGATGATCATATCCCGAATGTACACAGACATAATCAACGCCAAGTGCGTCCACTTCAGCGGCTCTGGCCTTCAGATCCTTCACGTTGATCAGATCGACCAGGATTTCTGCACCGGTCTTCTTGGCCTCTTCCACCGCGCCGCGGATCGTTGAATCATCGGACACGCCAAGCACGGTAACGATTCCCGCTCCTGCTTCTACAGCTTTCATTACTTCATAGCCGCCGGCATCCATGATTTTGAGATCGGCCAGGACCGTAAGTGCCGGAAAAGCGTCCTTGATCGCTTTTACCGCATGCAAACCTTCATTAATAACAACCGGTGTTCCAATCTCCACAATATCTATAAATTCGGCCACTTCCGCAACAATGGCCTTGGCTCCCGCAATATCCACCAGATCGAGTGCTAGCTGTAATTTCATAGGTTTAGAATCTCCTCGTCATTAATATATTTTAGTAAGTGATGTACTAAGTTTAGGGATATACTGCCGATAAGGGAAGTAGGCACTTTATTGTGATGTAGTTACCTGAAGGATACTATTGGGCGGGGGCCGGGCTGTCTGGTGCGTCTTTTTGAAAAGGAAGGTTGAATTTATTCAGGATTTTCTTAAATTTACTGCATTTTCACAAAAGCTGTGCTACCATACATTAGATTTACAAATTCTCCGGCGGCAATCCTATTTCAACAACAAGAAGGTGTACAGTTTATTATGGAAGCAAGCAAACCCAAAGAGTTCAATTTAATTAAGCTGACCTGGCCGATTTTCCTCGAGCTGTTCCTGTTTATGCTCATGGGGAGTGTAGATACATTCATGATCAGCTCCGTATCGGATGATGCAGTCTCCGGTGTCGGGGCGGCCAATCAGATTATTGCCATAGCCATTCTCGTGCTCAGTGTTATCGGGAACGGCGCGGCCATTGTCGTGTCGCAGTATCTCGGTTCCAGGCAGCCCAAAGAAGCAGCTAAGGTAACGGGCAATGCCATAACGCTCAATCTTGCGGTCGGAATTATTCTGAGTACAATTCTGCTGCTGTTCGGAGGCAGTCTGCTGAGCGCGCTGAACGTGACGGGCGAAATTCTCGTCTACGCCAAATCGTATATGCATATTGTCGGGGGCGGAATCTTCCTCCAGGCACTGCTGAACGCCCTGGCCACCACCATCCGGACGCACGGGTTCACGAAACAGACGATGGTAGTCTCTCTGCTGATGAACGTGATCCACGTCGGGGGCAATTATCTGCTGATCTTCGGACATTTCGGACTGCCGGCACTCGGTGTCGAAGGCGCAGCCATTTCAACGGTTGCCAGCCGCCTGATCTGTCTGGTCCTGTTCTTCCTGCTACTCTACCGGATCATGGATGTGCGGGTTAAATGGACCTATTACACTCATCTCTCCAAAAAATATGTGCTGCAGATTCTCAAAATCGGTATCCCGTCCGCTTTTGAATCGGTGATCTATCAGTGCTGCCAGCTGGTCTTCACTTTATACATCACTTATCTGGGTGCTGAAGCCATGGCTACCCGCCAATACGCGCTGAATATCTCCAGCTACATCTTCCTCTTCAGCGTAGCCGTATCCATGGGCACCTCGATCATTGTCGGCCATCTCGTGGGCGCAAGGCGGCCGAAGGAAGCTTACACGCGGGTATTCTCCAGTGTGAAATGGGCGCTGCTGGTCACCGTAATTATGGACGCGGTTGTTATTCTGTTCCGCGCACCGCTAATGGGCCTGTTCACGGATAATCAAACGATTATAACTATGGGCGCACAAGTGATCCTGCTCAGCTTCTTCCTTGAGACCGGACGCACCTGCAACCTGGTCATTATCAACTCGCTGCGCGCTTCCGGCGATGCCAAGTTCCCGGTCTACATGGGCCTGATCTCCATGGTCTGCATGAGTCTGCCGCTGGGCTATTTCCTTGTGTTCACGCTTGATCTCGGTCTGGCCGGAGTCTGGCTGGCCACTGCATTCGATGAATGGGTGCGGGCGGTCATTATGTACTTCCGCTGGAAGAGCAGAGCCTGGGAGAAGCACGGCTTGATCCAGCATGAACCTGCAGAACCGCTGAGCGCTGCGCCGGCGCATTAATCTGCAGCAACAAACAGGCGGTTCACCCTGATCTCTGCAACTCAGGCGGGCCGCCTTTTGAATACATAATCCTATTCATTTGGCAGGAAGGATGAGGAAGACTATGACAACGAATCCGCACAAACAGGAAGACCTGGCACATTTCAGCGCAATGGCCCCAATATGGAGCAACAGCGAAGAGGATGTGGCCATGGCCGGGAAGGTCCTGCAGATGCTTGGCATCCGCAGTGGCCAGAGCCTGCTGGATGTGGCCTCCGGCACAGGCGTTATCCCCGCAGCACTCCATAAGCTTGAGATAGACCCCAGCCGCTACCTTGCGCTCGATATCTCAGCGGCCATGCTGCAAGAACTGCACAAGAGCTTCCCGGATGCCGGGACCGCATGCGCGGATTTCGAGGAGCCATTCTCCGGCGGAACACCCTTCGATTATGTGCTGATCTACAACAGCATCCCCCATTTCTCCAATCTGGATATGCTGTTCGCCAATGCAGGGAAGAATCTGCAAGCCGGAGGAATCTTCATGATTGCCCACTCCAGAACCCGCCAGGGTCTGCGGGAGCATCATGCGCGGATCGGCCATACAAATGAGCGTGAGCCGATCCCTGCGGATGCAGCGCTGGCCGCGCTTGCGGCTAAATATAATTTCGGACAGGCTGAATACAGCGATGAGGTATTCTTCTGCTTCTCCTGCCGCAGGAACGTCTGACTTCCTTAATCATCCGCCTCCGCAAATAAGGGATGCCCCGGCCGTGTAATCCGGCTAATTGGCATCCCTTTGTGATAAGGCTGTACGCTTATCAGGTTCCTTTGGCTACTGCTTCTTTATGCTTGGCGGCGAACTGCTCTGGTGTAATCGCTTTGCCGAACAGCGCCTGAATCATATCCAGATGGACCTGGGCGGCGTTCGGCTTCATCTGGATATCAGCAAACAGGGTGATGCTGCTCGCATGGTTTAATTCATTCAGCAGTTCGACATACAGCTGCGGCAGCTCTTCATTCGTGGTATCCACTTTGGTCGCCGGAATTACACCTGCACTGGTTACAGAGGCCTCTCCCCATTTGTATACGAAATATTCGACAAATGCTTTTGCTTCTTCCTTAACCTCGGAAGCTTCGGCTACGAACAGTCCGACACCGGGACCGCCAACCCAGCTGTTGATATTGCCCTTTCCGCCTTCCACAGTCGGGAACTTGAAGAACCCTACCTTATCCTTGAAGTCTTGTGGAATCTCCGGATTCGTTGTGAAGTTGGGAAGCTCCCAGGTACCCGTCAGATACATTGCCGCCTTCTCATTCAAGAATTCCGATTTGCCCTCATCATTGGATAGCCCGTTGAAACCGCTGTTGAAGGTGTTCATATCCACCAGCGTCTGCACTTCAGCCGCAGCCCGGACCAGGCCGGGATTATCGAAGTAGCTTGTCCCCTTCGTTGCGCGCTTCAGTGTATCACTGCCGGCGATACGGTCAGCAAGGTACATATACCATAACGAGCCGGTCCAGCGGTCCTTGTTGCCAAGGGCAACCGGAGCCACGCCATGATGGGATAACGTTCTTACCACTTGCTTGAACTCCTCGTATGTAGCAGGCACCTGGAGATTATATTTCGCAAAAATATCCTTATTATAGTATATCGGTGAAATGTTCAGCTCAATCGGCAGTGCGTAGGTCTTATTATCGACCACATAGGCTTCGGTAGTGCCTGTTACGAATTTACCCTTTAACCGCGTACCATTCAGGATGTCATCCAGCGGAGCGAATAATCCGCCCTTTACATAAGGCTCCATGAAGCCCGCTGCCCAGGTGATTCCTACATCCGGCAGGTCATTCGAGGCAGAGAGCACCTTCAGCTTATTCTTGTACTGTTCATTCTCCAGCACGCCCTGCTGGATTATAATATTAGGATTCTCTTTCTCGTATTCCCCGATGATCTGGCTAACCAGCTTATTCTGCTGGGCGGAGAGGCCGGCCGGCCATAAGTGCATCATATGAATCGTTATTTTTGGGGCCGAAGCATTGGTGGCTGCCGCCGCACTATTATTATCCTGTGTGAAGCTGCAGCCTGTCAGAACAAGGGCCAATGTAAGTGTCAGGAACAGTCCCTTGATTATGTTATTCCTCAACATTGCTATAGCCTCCCATTTCACATTACGCGGCCTGATGTAATCGCTACCAATCAAATTCTAGCATCGTACCCGGAGGGATATAAGACTACACTTATTGGCTAAAATTCCACATTTAATGGATTTCCTGCGATCCGCCCTTCATCTTATGCCTATAGCGGCTTGGGCTTAACTGTTCCAGCGACTTAAACACCTTAATGAAGTACTTATCCGTCCTATAGCCTACACGCTCCCCGATCTCCCCTATAGACAGTGTGGTCTGCAGCAGTAATTCCTTAGCCCGCTGAATTCGCAGACGTGCCAAATATTCGCTGAAGGATACTCCGGCCTGCTCCTTGAACAATACGCTGAAGTAGCTGGCATTCAGATGGATGAGGCCCGCTACCTCTGCCATTGTCAGCTGTTCATGCAGGTGCTGCTCCACATAGGCGATCGCTTCTTTGACCGGCTGCCCCATTCGCGCCTGATCCGGGTCAATCTCCATCAGCTTATGATCCACCAGCTTCTCCAGCTTCACGTGGCGTTGCTGCTCTTCCTCCCGCTTCAGCGCATCCTCAACCACGGACAGCAGCTCGGACTTGTCCAGCGGCTTAAGCAGGTAGTTGACCGCCCCCAGCCGCATAGCCTGCTGCACATAATCAAATTCGGCATAGCCGGATATGACAATAATAACGGGCTTCCAGGCTGACTCCTGCAGGGAACGGATCAGATCCAGTCCGCTTACTTCGGGCATGCGCACATCTGTAATCAGCAGATGGACCCGCTCCTGCCGCAGCCGCTCGCGCGCCTCAACCCCGTTGTCACAGGTCTCCACGGCATACCGGCCGGCTGCCCATACTTCCAGCGTCTGCTTGATGCCCTGCCGTGTTCTCGGTTCATCATCCACGATTAGAATCGTCCTATTGCTCAGGCTCATAGGTATATCCTCCATTGCTTGGAATTTCAAAAGTAATAACGGTCCCTTCGGATAATCTGCTCTCAATGATCAGACCCTCCGACTTGATGCCCTCTTGCCCGTAATACAGCTGGAGCCGCCGCTGCACATTCACCAGGCCGACCCCGTTGCCTTTGGCGGAGATCGGCGGGCCGCCCTCCAGTGTATTGCGCAGCGCCCGCAGAGTATCCTCATCCATGCCGGGACCATTGTCGGATACCTTCACCGAGGTCCAGCCGTCGCGTGGCGATGGGGTGATCGTAACCTCCACACTGCCGCTGCCGACACGGCTCTCCACTCCATGAAGAATGGCATTCTCCACAATCGGCTGAATCAGCAGCTTGGGTACCGGAACAGCCGCCTCGCGCGGGTCCAGCACAATATCCCAGGACAGGCGCTCGCCCATCCGCATCTCCATGATCTTCAGATAACGCCTGATCTGTTCAACCTCTTCACTAAGCGCAACCCACTCGTCTTTATTATTGGGACGGCCAATAATATAGCGGAACAGCCTGGACATTACTACGACCAATCCGGCCAATTCCTCCTCCCCCTTCTCCTCAAGCGACCAGTTAAAGGCTTCCAGGGTGTTGAACAGAAAATGAGGGTTGATCTGCGCCTGCAACGCCTTGAGCTCGGTCCGGCTCTGTAATACTTCCTTCTCGTAGACGACCCGGATCAAATCATTCATATTGGCCACCATGCCGTTATAGGTATAATTCAGCTCCCGCAGCTCCATCGTAGATACCTTCTGCGAGTTGGGCGTCAGCACGCCTAAGCGCGATTTGCGCATAGCCCGGATCAGATGAATAATCGGCCTCGTGATCATCGTTGACAATAGAAACGACATGATCAGGAAAAGCAGGGCTCCCAGCCCCCCTGACAGCAGCAGAACCGTCCGCAGCACAGATAACCCCTTGGTGACATAGCTGACAGGGGTCAGCACAAGCAGTGTCCATCCGGTCTTGTCCGAGCGCAGCTTAACCTGTACATACTCCTTGCCGTGAAAGCTGACCGTCTGGTCCACACTTTCCAGCAGCGGCAGCAGGTCCGCCTCCGGTGTTCCGCTGCTGCCCAGGAGCCGGCCTTCATCATTCACCAGCAGCACAGACTCGCCTCCTTCACTGCCGGAGATCGGATCATCCAGCTGGAAGTAGCTGCGCTGGATGCGCGCCATCAGATACCCTCCCCGCGAGAACCAGCGGTCCATGAGGCTAACCTGGCGGATGGCCAGCAGGCTCTGGCTGTCATGCGGATCGACGCCGATCCAGACCAGCCGCCCTTTCTGGATATTAGCCTCGCTGATATATGGCTCGTTGATTCTCGTCCCCAGACTGCCGTCCTTAATCGGGAAGAGCAGCCGGTAATCGGCGGTATACAGCTCAAGAGATCCTACGCTCGGCATATACGCCTGATAGCTGGAGATAATCTGCAGCAGCGACTGCCGCTGATTGAATGACACTTCATTGCCGTTCAGCTCCTCCAGCAGCAGCTGCTGCACCGTAGGATGATTAGCCACCTGCTCCATCAGGCTGTCAATCTGGCCAATCAGCGCATTCAGCCGTCCGTTCGCCTGAACCGCCGTCTGCTGGATATGCCGCTCGGCATTATTTTTGAGCAGAATAGATACCCGGTCATATACAAACGCCCCTGAAACCAGAAGAATGATTAGCATAACCAGCACAAAGCCGATGAATATTTGATTGCGCAGCGTGTTGAGTTCTTTGAATCTCTGGAACATCGGAATTCCTTCTTTCCTTGGCAGCGTTTCCAACTCTATTCTCCAAAAGTCCCGGGGTTTGTCAAGAGAAATTAGTTGCCCGGCACAGGGCAGCAAAGAGCCCTTAAGCAGTGCTCCTTGTTCCAGGAGCTGTTTAAGGGCTGCAGCAGAAGGGACTAGATGAACATTAGCGGAGTGATCCACTCCCGGTCCAGGGCTATCCACAGTAAGGCCAGCAGGACGGCGCCGATGCTGTACATCAGTACCTTCCGGCGGGTGGGCTCCAGGTAAATATCCAGAATAAAGATTATAATTGCTATAGCAGGTACGGCAACAAACAAAACTGGATTGCGATATTTAATATTTACTGTATTCAAGATAACCATAATCAGAAGAAGAAGCCTAAGATATTTGTTCATAGCCATACCACAACCTCCTTGCCATTGAGACCATTTTCCAATTATGTATTCTTCATCCTCATCTCTAATATCCCTTGATTCCCCGCTATTGTCAACCCCGGACACCCATCCGCTGCCAAGACAAAAAAAATAGCCCGTTCCCCACAGGGAACTGACTGCTATGGTGTTACTGCTATAATCTGATTCTGTACAGAGCGTTCAGGAATTGGCAGATTACCGGATGGTAATGCCCTTCTTGATCGCCTTCATGTCAAAATTCGTATTCACAAGCATAGGCAGTATCTTCATGCTTCTGGTCATCGGCGAGTTGCATTGCCAGCAGGTAGGGACATATTGGAAGGCGAAGTTGTCGCGCATCCACCCGGAGCAATCTTCCTTAGTGCAGGACCAAATGGCTGTGTCTTCTTGGGGAAGATCCTCCAGCGCTTTTTTACGAAAATACATAAGTACCCCTCCTAATAGCTTTGTTAGCATATACTTCCTGAATCGGTTCGTACAAAGCCCGCTTCGGAAGCATACCCTTCGAATAAAGACATATTTCCAGCCCAACCGGACTGTTATGGCAGGATGGTAGCTTGTTCTGGCCTGTTCAAAAAAAAAGCTGCCCTCAACTTGTGTTAAGGGCAGTCTATTTTTAATACTACAGTTTTACAACGTTTTCGGCTTGTGGTCCACGAGCGCCTTGAGTTACGTTGAACTCAACGCGTTGGCCTTCGTCCAAAGATTTGAAGCCGTCGCCAGTGATTGCGGAGAAGTGTACGAATACGTCGCTTCCGCCTTCAACCTCGATAAAACCGAAACCTTTGTCTGCGTTGAACCATTTTACTGTACCTGTTTGCATGATATTACCTCCAAGTTTTATTTAACACATGTCCTTTTATTCCTACGTATTGTACGAACAAATAAAAATTCACACATTGGAAAAGGATTCATACGCACAAATGATAACCTTTTACAATATGTGAATTAAGGGTTAAATTTATGATTGACTTCATTGTAGCACACTATTTCTCTAAAAGCAAAGGATTACTTAAAATTACTTAAAAACAAGTGGAATTATATCGTACCCGGCGCACGGTGCTCCATGAACAACCGCACCGCGCACCCGGCAGCTGCAGGGTTTAGTCGATATATCCGGCCAGTCCCTTGTCCATCAGATAGTCCATTTCCGCATCGAGAATAGTCTCTACAGTCAGCTCATCCAGCTTAACATCGCGCTGCGCAGTAACATAATCGACCAGATCATCATTATCAATATCAATCTCGCCCTTGGCATTGGCCTTGGCTTTGTTGATGAAGGCCTGCTCATGCTTCAGCACCAGCCGGATCACGGCTGCATCCACCTTCGTCTGTGCAGACAATACTTCCACCAGTTCCTGCTCGTTCACTTCGTTACTCATATTCGTTAGTCAGCTCCTTGGCATTTATGCACAATGATTGTACCACAAGTCCCTTCCGGCCGCGCAGCCTCATCTCCACCAGGGAAGAGCAGGATACTCCGCAGCTCCGGCCACTACAGTCTCCCCTATTCTTGGTGTAGCCAGCCGTACCCCTTTAGCTGCAGCCGCAGCTGCAATGCGCTCCACCGGATCGGTCCAGTCATGCATCGACAGGGTGAACGCCCCCCAATGAACCGGAATAAGCAGACCTCCCCGCACATCTATATGTGCTTCAACCGTCTGTTCCGGCAGCATATGGATATCGGCCCAGCGCGGATCGTATTGGCCGCATTCCATCAGCGTGAGATCGAATGGGCCATACTTGCGTCCAATCTCGGCAAAATGCGGCCCGTAGCCGCTGTCCCCGCTGAAGAAGAGCTTCGTATCCGCTCCTTGGATTATCCATGAACACCACAGTGTGGTGTTGCGGTCCAGCAGACTCCGGCCGGAGAAATGCCGGGCCGGCGCGCTGGTAAAGGTCAGGCCTGCATACGCAAGCTCGTCTCCCCAGTCATGCTCGCGGATCTTCTCTCCGCTTACCCCCCAGCGGCGCAGATGGGCGCCGACACCGAGCGGCACAATGAACAGGCCTACCTTATCCTTAAGCTTGCGGATGGTGCCGTAGTCCAGATGATCATAATGATCATGGGAGAGCACAACCGCATCAATCTGCGGAAGCTGGGAAATCTCCAGCGGCAGCTGCTTGCTGTAACGGCGGCCGCCGATGAACGGAAACGGAGACGGGGCGTTACCCAGCATAGGGTCCAGGAACAGTGTAACCCCGTCCATCTCCAGCAATACCGCAGAGTGGCCGAACCAGGTAACGCGGGTGCCCGGGCCTTGGCCGATGGATGCAGGCGGCAGCGGCAGCGGCTGCAGGGGCTCGGCCGGTCTGGACCGGGGATTGCCTTTAATGAAATCCTTCAGAATGGACAGGCCGCTACCGCCAGCTCTCTCGCCGATGAGTTCAGCCGTCTGCGGATAAGCGAATTTGCCCTTGCTATAATTAAGCGAGCGGCTGTTCAGCGCCTTTTCCTGCTTCCCCGCCCTCCGTCCAAACGCCGGATAGAGGGTCATAAGCAGATACGCCGCTGCAACAAGTATCACCAGTGAAGCTGCAATATCTAAAATAATCAGAGTCATGCGGTAAACCTTCTTTCTGCCAGTTCATTTCTACAGGCTCCAGCCCGGAATTTTGCGCAGATCCCCATCCCAGATCTGCACCGTGCTCTTCACCGGAACGTTATCCGGAGAGGAAGCTGTATGAATATAACACGAATCCATGCCGATCGTGTCCGCTCCGGCCATATCCGTACGCGGATCGTTACCGATCATAATTGCCGAACTTAGCTCGGCACCATAGTTATCTGCTAAATACCGGTAAAATAGCGGGTCCGGCTTGCTTACGCCGGCTTCGGAGGAAATGGCTATCCCATGGAATAAATGCAGAATGTTCAGCATGGTTAATTCTGCCTCAATGAAGGTCTTCTGGCCATTCGAGAGCAGATAGACCTTCTTGCCGTGCGACCGCAAGGTCCGGAGAATCTCCGGGACTCCGTCATAGAGCGCGATATGGTTCATGGATAAGGTCCGCAGCCAGCGGACAGTCTCATGCAGCCAGGCCTGCCCGGGATTCCCGCCTAAGTCACGGGCCACGGCACGGAAGACCTCTTCCATGACGAAATCGGGAAACTGGCATTTCTGTGCAGCAGCTTGAAGCTGACGATCACGCTCGGCAAGGAAACGGGACTGCAGCTCCGCCCCTGCCGTGCGCAGCCCGTGATAGCTGAAATGAAGCGCCAGCCGCTCCCATACCTCCGGATGCTCTTCATCTGTCTCAATATCAATTAAGGTTCCGTATAGGTCAAAAATATAAGTCTGGTACATAGATCCGGCATCCCTTCCTATTTAGTCCGGCCCAGCTTACGGGCCACGATGAGAATAAGCAGCAGGGAGACCGCGATAATAATAAGGTTGAATCCCCATTCACTCTGAAACCATCCGCCTTGTGCCGGAGACTCTGACGGTGCTTCGGGTATCATATTCTCTGCACCAAGCGTAGCTGTAACCCGCTTGTCCCCGGCAATCTGGTCTTTGAAATTAATAATATCATACTGCGGAGCAAGTGCCAGGGCATTGCCATAGATCAGCGAATACGTTCCCTGCTCCTGCTCTCCTCCTGCAAAGACAAGGCGGTCCACCAGATATTCTATTTTCAGGCCGGTAATTGATATCGGGGTATCATCCAGATTATAGATTATAATCCGCAGGGCAGCCGAAGAGGAGGCCTGAAGCGGCTGGATGTCCGTCCGCGAAATCCGGGTATCCTTGAAATCGAGCCGGTACAGCTCCCCGCTGCCCGCCACCGGCAGCCTTATACCGTCACTGTCATACAGCTCATACCGCCGCGAGAAGTTCCCGGTGCTGCCGAGTGTCAGCCTGGCAATCTTCAGCCGGTCCTTGTTGCTGATGACGATCTCGGTGCGGTTCTCCACCTGGCGGATCTCATACTCCGGCGTCTTCTGCCTCATGAATCCGGCCATCTTCACCTCCCGGCTACTGTCCACCAGGGTCAGGCCGGGAAAATCCAGCCTCTCCGGATTACTCTTTACCACGAGCCGGTAAAAGCTGAACTTGTAGCTGCCTTCCAGCTCAATGCTGTCCGCACTTAACCCGTTCGTAGCGTACAAATCCCCTGTGGCCAGCGGCTCCCAGGCATTCCCGTCATAACCTCCCCACACCTCCACATGCTTCAGGAAAGACTCATCCGGAAGCTCAAACACCAGCTTGTTCCCCTGAATATCCACATGCTCGGCAAGCGGTGTAATCCGGTAATCCAGCAGGGTGTCCGGCCCTTGATCCGCGTGGCGGATCAGGATCGATGAATAGGCGGTGCTGCGCTCCTCTACCGTTCCCTCTCCGCTCTCCAGATAATAAGGAACCGGCTTGCCGGCGCTGCCGGTAATACGCAGATCGCGCAAATCCTCTGCTGCCGAGCCATACACGCCTTCATCCAGATATACCTCATAATAAGGGGCCGGCTCCGGAATTCCGATGGCCCGCGAGAACTTCCACTGCCCGCTGTCAGCCTTCTCCGCCAAGCCACCTGCTGCCGCTGCCGTGCCCTCCGCCGGATAAGCGGAGGTGAACAGCAGCAATCCTCCCAGCCCCGCGAGCAGCACTGCCGCCCTAGCTCTCCGGCTGGTCTTTCTCTGCGAGCGCATAGGCTTCCTCCATTCTGGCCGATATCCGCTGATAGAGATACGAAATCCCCAGCAGGCAGAGTCCGAAGCTGAAATAAGCGATGATCTTGCTGCCCGTGTTCAGCAGGGTCAGATCATAGAGCAGCAGCTTGCCGGTTGCCAGCAGTGACAGACCCAGTCCGAAACGGCGGATGTACAGGTACCGCTTGCGGAAGCCGTATATAATGAACAGCACCGAGAGCAGCAGGTAGACCAGACTGAAAGCCAGCCCGCCATCATGCAGCCGGATCTGCACACCCAGGAATGCAGTAATCATCACCAGCAGATAGATGCCCATAGCGACCGGGACCAGCTCCATATTCTTGTAGTCGCGCAGGAGCGTTGTCCGCAGCAGTCTTCCGCCGCTGAACCACACGAACAGATTGAAGAGGATAAGCAGACCCAGCACCAGAAGATCTGCCCCGGAGCTTCCGGACAATCCGCCTTGCAGGCTGGGCAGACCCAGCGTGATGCCGATGCATATAGCATAAGTGATCCCGTACATCAGCATAACCATGTAGCCGACCACCGCATCATAGAGCACCTTAACCTTCGGCAGCACATAGGCAAGGCCGGCCGTGAGCAAGGCTGCCAGCAGCAGCTTGTAGAATGTACTGTGTGCCATATCTTCCGGGACTGCACGGTCGTACAGACGTAAGGCTTCATACACCAGATATACATAGAAATTCAGGATCGCCGCATATTTGAACCAGACTACACCCTGCACCTCAGCAGGTGAGCTGCGGAGCAGAATCTCCTCCCGGGAATGGCGGACTGCATAGAACAAGGCTACAGTAGCCATCCCCGCAGTAATAAAGGTATATTTCAGCTCAAAATACGGATTGCTGTAGTTGACCACAGGATTAAGCTCGGACACGCGCAGCAGCCCGTCGATGCCGAAGAACGTCCCCAGGCAGAGCAGGAGAATCCCCCAGCCCGAGCGTTCCACTGCCTTGAAGCGGTACAGCTGGCCGTAGACCGTCAGAAGCACTCCCTCAATCAGCCAGCCGATGGACCACCAGGCCGCTCCTAACTGGAACGGGATCATCAGTACGGCAAAGGTCAGAGAGGTGGCGTAGAAGAGCACTCTGCTCTCCCGTTCCTGCGGCATCCGCTTCTCGAGCAGAACGCCAAGCCCCAGGTACATCAGACAGAAGAACAAGGCAAGCGCGCCTTTGAACTCGCCCAGACCTGCATCCAGGAAAAGAATATACAAGGTTGCGCAGCTGATGGCCGTATTGCAGCCCAGCAGGCAGAAATCCAGCCAGGCGAGCTTCGACTTGTATTTGAACGGGTACCAGAGTGTGATGCCCAGATACATGACAAAGGTTAATATAGCGCAGAGCATGCCCGCTGCACTGCTGTCCGACAGATTAATCAGCAGCAGCATGGAGGGTATATTAAACAGGAAGCTGATGTAATTGACAATCACCCAGCGCTTGCGCAAGGAGACCAGCAGAATGAGCAGGTTCAGCACGAACAGATACCCCATAGCCGCGTACACTGCGCTGCCTTCCAGCCCGAACGCCCCTATATAAGAGAACAGCGGCAGATAACCGCCGACAAGCCCCATGGAACAGATCGTCCGCGACTCATAGCGCAGCGATAACAGCACAGCGGATAGAGTGACCAGTACGGATAGACCGATCCCGGCCCATAAACCGATAATCTCCAATAAAAAATAGCTGTAAAAGACCGAGCCGTAGAGTACGGATACCCCGCCTCCGATCAGACCCAGGGCAAAGGCTCCCCTGCCTTTGCGGAACAGCCACTCGCCGCCGCCCAGCATGATAGCGCCAAGCAGAAAGAAGGCGCTGCCCTTCATATAGTCATTGAACCAGGTGGAATAACTGTATCTGAACCCGGCCCCCACTGCCAGAATCAGCAGCAGAATCCCCAGGCGGTTGATCCAGTTCAGACCGATCTTCATTTCAATCCGGTTCTGCTTGCGGCGGCGCAGCAGCGTTTCCTCGCTGACCCCCTCAGCGGCAAAGACATCCATACGGCTGTCAAGCGCCCCTGTCAGTGACTGCTCCACCTCACGCTGCCGCTTTCTGCGCAGGAGAATACTCTCATTCAGCCTCCCTTGCACTTCTCCCAGCATGGCGGCTATCTGCGCCTGGTCTTGCCCCAGCTCAGCTTTGGCACGTCTGAACGTGACATCAATACGCTGCCTGGTCTCCAGCTCGAAGGAAGTCAGCCTGTCGAGGTAGGCATTATTCTGCGAGCCAAAGTAGGTCTGCAGCTTCTGCCGCGATACCCGCAGAATACCCAGCTTCTCATCCAGAATCTGCTCCGTCAGTGCCGTCCGCAGCTCGGAGTTATCCTGCCGCAATATTGAAGCCTGAATTTTCAGTTCCCTGAGGATCAGCTTGTTCTCTTCATTCTCCTTCTTCAGCGCTTCATTCTCATGAACCAGATCGCTGCTCTCATATTCCTCAATCAAAGCCTGGTATTCTTTCAAAAGCCCGTCCTGCTGCTGCTGTACAGCCCTCAGCCGATCTCTGAAATCCTCCATAGCGCCCCCCAGTGCCTGCTATCAGCAATTGTTAATATTTTCATTTTACTATATCTGCCCAGGTATTCCAGTGCAACATAATGGGTCCAACCGGCGTTAGAGAAATAACACATACTTACCTACTAACATAACCAAAGGAGCTGTCCCATGAAAACTTCTCTCAGAACAAGCGCAGCGCTCCTGACGCTGTCGCTGGCCCTCACTACCGGAGTGGTCTCCGCTGCCCCTGCAGCAACCAGTTCAAACCAGACCAAGGCTGCCCAGAAAAAAGCCGGCGCCTCACTAAGCACGTACGCCATTGCCATTAACGGTACAGCCATCACAGAGACCGGCTTTCTGCCTTCCGGCACCAAGGAGCCGCTGATTCCGCTGCGTACCGTCGCTGAGTCACTGGGCTTCAAGATAACCTGGAACACGGCAACCAAAGCTGTCGACTTGAATAAAGGAAATATATACACAGCTGTGAAGAGCGGCGAAGACCGCTATGTGATCAATAAAATGTACACCTCACTCGGAACGGCTCCGCTGACTAAGGCAGACAAAATGTATGTCCCCGCATCCTTCGTAAGTGAGGTACTGCATCAGACCGTTAGTGTGGAGGGGAAGAATATCGTGATCACTTCAGCCGCAGAGCATGTCCTTGAGACCGGCGTCATCACCGCCATCCGGAATTCCGGCGGCACTTCCTCCATTCAGATCAAGGGCACCGGAACCGCAGGGCTCGTACTGAATGTCAGCGGAGATACGGTATATGAGAAGACCGACGGTACCAAGCTGGCCTTAGCCGATCTTCAGATCGGTATGACGGTAGAGGCCGAGCACGCAGTGTTCTCCACCCGCAGCCTGCCGCCGCAGACGCCCGCTTACCGGATAACGGTCCAGGATACCAAGGCTCAGGCTGATATGCTGGGTACGGAAGGCACTCTTGAAGAGATCATCAAGGCCGAAGACGGCTCACTCAGCCTCCGTATCAAGGGCAGCGCCCTCAGCGATCTGTCGCAAAGCGAGATCGTGCTTCGCCTGACGGAGGATACTCTGCTGGTGAACGCGAGCGGAGAAGCTGTAGAACAGTCTGCTCTGGTGCAGGGCGCTACGGTTATGGGCTTCTACTCCCCTGTAATGACCCGGAGTCTGCCGCCAATCGGAACCGCGCTCAAAGTCGTCGTGGAGACCGTTCAACCCTAAAGAATATGAATAATTACAGTTCCAATAGAAAGCCCCCGGCTTCTGCATCGGCAGAAACCGGGGGCTTTGCTGTATAATGTCCGGGTGCCCGGCTAACCCTTGGCCGCCTGCCGCACGACAGGCTGCCGGCCGAGGGTTACTCTGTTCTTGCCCTTAGCCTTGGACTGATACAGGGCTTCGTCCGCCTCGCGGTATAGATCCTCGAAGGTCACATCGCTGCGCTCAGTGAAGGCGATGCCAATGCTGACGGTCAGCTGGATGCTGTGCCCCCCGTCCAGCAGGACGATGTGCTCGCCCAGGGAAGCGCGGAAACTCTCCGCTTCTCTCAAGGCCTCGGCCTCGCTGCCGGCAAAGAAGCAGACCGCGAACTCCTCGCCCCCCACCCGGCCGGAAATCCCGTTATGTTCGTACACCTTCATAATCTTCCGGGACAAATCTACCAGCGCCTGATCACCGGCCAGATGTCCGTATGTATCATTAATTAACTTGAAATCATCGATATCGAACAGCAGCAGCGCCATTCCCGCCCCGTGCTGCGCAGAATAATTCTGCACCAGCCGCATGAAATGCCTGCGGTTGTACAGGCCGGTCAGATCATCAACGGTAGCCTGATGCAGCAGCTCGCGTTCATACCTCTTCTTCTCACTAAGATCACTGAAGACCATCAGCATGCCTGTGTTCTCTGTGCGGGTCCGCTCCGTGGCAATAAGTGCGACGCCGAAACAGGCACCGTCCTTGCCGGAAGGCTCGATCTCGAACTGGCCTTCCAACCGCTTGGCATAATGGTCCGAAATCTGCCCGTACTGCTTCAGCAGCAGATGTATGCTTCGGCCCCTCCAGGTGTCCGCCTTCTCTTCCAGCAGCCCGGAGAGCATCGCATCCGCAGCTTCATTGACATCAATGATATGGTCATAGCGGTCCGTCAGTACAATGCCGTCTTTCATATTCTCGAAGATTTTATTCTTGGCAAGCGGATACAAGGAGAGCCGTGGATCACGGAACAAGGAGAGGTACGCCACGATGATGGGCGGAAGATAGGTAAACGCTGTGAACCCGGTAATCGTAATTTTGAGCAGCGGAAGCAGAAGGACCGTCAGTACCGGAATTACCAGCCCGAGCAGCAGCATCAGATTACGGCGGAAATAATATGCAGGAGCATTCAGGAGGGAGATCGCCAGTAAATAGACTGCATACAACCCGAACAGCTGGTCATATGCAATAAGGATCATGCTTAACACTGTAGGCTTCACTGCAATTCCGGTAACACCTGCCACTGTTGCGAGCCCAACCTCACTGCGCATCAGATGATGATAGGAATCGGTGAAGATCAGCACAACATCGAGCACGACCGGAATACAAAAGAAAATAAGCCTCTTGGCCAAACCCTCAGAGGAACGGGAAACATACTCTTTAATAACGGCATAGGTAAAGATAGCACTCAAAAAAAGCGGGCCCTGCTGCAAGTTCTTCCACCATAGCTTGGCTTGAAAGGAATCCGACAGAATCTCTCCGGCCGTAGCCGCGAATATCAGGCTGACCAGCAGCATCAATATCCATAAATAGCATCTTCCCGGTGTGTGGCGGTGCTTGAAAGAACCGATGCCCATGTAGAGACTTAGAACGCTGCCCATTACTAAATAATAAGGATAACCCTGCATCCACGGCATGTCATATTTCTCCTATTTTTGAGATAACTTTGCCTTATTATATCCTACTCTTTCGTACAAATGAATCTTTCTTCCAAAAATACTATCTGTACCCAAGGTATAGGCGTCCGCCCGCCGTTCCATGGAGATGCCTGAACATACACGAAGACCCTACGGGCAGCCCGTAGAGTCTTCAAAAGGTGAGAAGCGAATTTATAGTTATGCAGGATTCCAGTTGCTAGGGTGCTAAACCGGAGTAGAATCGGCGTAATCTCGATTTTCTCCGTCTTTTCAAGTAGTACATGGGTTAATCAACTACCTTTCGGAAAACACGCAGGCATGCCCTTCCAAACGTCTAATTGATACCTTCCACTTCCCACCTAAGCATTAATACCCCCTGCGCAGGCCGCTTAAACAGGCGTACATAAACAAAACAAAGAGGATACTCCTTCACCATCTGCATGGATGCGGGAATATCCTCTATAGTAGGAATACCATTATTTCTTCTGTGCCAACCGTTGTTTGAACTTGTCAACACGGCCGCCAGTTTCGGTATCTCTTTGTTTACCTGTGTAGAACGGGTGGGATGCGGAGCTGGAGTCTACACGGATCACTGGATAAGTGTTGCCGTCTTCCCATTCCATCGTTTCACCGGAAGACTTGGTGGACGAGCTCAGGAATTTGTAGCCTACGCTTGCATCGAAGAAGATAACCTGGTTGAACTTAGGGTGTATGCCTTCTTTCATTGTAATAACCTCCTTTCCGTACTAATACAACTTCTATGGTATTATGAAGCCATCTCTTGGTCTATTTAATAATTCCGGTTAGACGAAGGGAGATGCGTAAATCTTCCGATTTTTACACGCCATACTATCATACGTGAAAGCGGGCCTGGAGTCAACCTTTTGAGCCGGAAAAAAGGGGGTTTGTCACCCTGCATTCAGGCACCGCGGACCAGGTTGTCCTGCAATCGGCTTAGGGATGAACGTTAGAGCGATTTCACCATTCCGCCGTCGATAAGCAGGGATTGGCCGGTAATATAAGTATTGGCAAAAGAACCGAGAAATACTGCCGCTTTACCGAACTCCTCCGGGGTTCCCGTTCTGCCGAGCGGAATCCCCTTCAGCGCCTCCGCCTGGACCTGCTCAAGCGAAGTCCCCACCGCTTCCGCCCGTTTGCCGTCGAGCTGTAGAATCCGGTCTGTACCGATGCGTCCGGGCGCCAGACTGTTGATCAGAATGCCTTCGGGCGCAAGCTCCGTGGCCAGGCTCTTGTTCAGCGCGTTCACCCCTGCGCGGAACACATTCGAGAGAATCAGCCCCTGGATCGGCTGCTTGATCGAGACCGAGCTGATGCTGACAATCCGCCCTCCGCCAGCGCTGCGCATATGCGGCAGCGCTTCGCGGATCAGGCGGACCGTGCTCATCAGCGTAAGCTCGAAGCCGCCGCTCCAGTCCGCGTCGGCCATATCCCCGAAGCTGCCGCCCGGAGGCCCGCCGGCGTTCGTGACAAGCACATCGAGGCCGCCTCCATATTCGGCGGCCGTCCGGACCGCCCGTTCAATATCCTCCGGGCGGGTCACATCCATCTCCGCCACGGCAACCTCTTGCCCCGTGGCCTCCAGAATCGCCTGCCGCGCCGCCTCCAGCTGCGGCAGGCTCCGGCTCGCGATCGTCACGCGCGCGCCTTCACGCGCATATTCCAGTGCGGTTGCCAGCCCCAGCCCTTTGCTGGCGGCGGCTACGAGCACTGACTTTCCTCCAAGACCCAAATCCATAATGATATCCTCCTGTCAGATTGGATTGAAGCAAGAACCCTAATCTGCATTATACATCGTATTCAAGCTGATTTTTGGCTTGAACAATGAAATCGAGCGGATTCTCAATTTTGTCCGCCTCATACTCCACTGCCCCAATCTTCAGCCCCAGGTTCACTTTATACTTGCCGGAGAATTCGGTATCATTCAATTCCTGCAGGCGGAGCTTGATCCGCTCAATGACAATTTTGGCCCCTTCACGGTCTGTGAAGAGCAGGAGCCCCCAGGTAGCGTCCTCCTTGTCCAGCAGATACAGCGCATCATTGGTGCGGATACTGGACTGGCTGAGCTGGGAGACATCATAGATCGCTTCGGACAGCTGCTCTTCCGGAATCAGACGGCGGATCTCATTCCAGTATTTCACCTTGACGACAAGCAGTGTAAGCGGAATGTGATACCGTGTCGATATCCCGGTGAACAGGCTGGCATCCTTCTGAAAAGAGATACTGTTGCGCAGATCCGTATTCTCATCCACCGTGGCGAGATTGGCCGTCCGCTTCTGCAAGCGCTCATTCTCGGCCTGCAGCTCACGGCTGCTGGACGTAAACACCCAGAGGACGACTGTAATCAGCGGAGTCATAATCAGCCAGAAGTACGTATTAACGCCAATCGATGCCCCTTCGGACACCGTTTGATAGACCACGAAGAAGCCGTAGCCGAAGATAAACGCCAGATTCAGCGTCAGTCCCGCAGTTACCGTGGTGAAATACGTGACCAGCGCCAGCAGGAAGGCCACATTCAGAATAATGATGTTCTGGATATAGTGATCCGGAGAGCCGGCAATGAATACGGTGCAGGCAAACATCAGGACCAGGAAGGCCAGAAACCCGAGATCAGAGATTAGGCTGCTGCGGTTACGTCTCACGCTTATCACCACGTTTCTTCATATGTTTGCGGAGCAGGAGCAGCAGCGATACAATGACCAGCGTGATCATAAGAACAGCCGCAACCACAAAGCCCAGCACATCTGAACGCTCAATAATCTGCGCCACTGTTGATTCTTTCGCCGCGCCTGAGAGGGTTTTGAAGCGGTACGCGTTAACCTGGCCGTCTTTGTCTGCAACCACACCGTCCCCGTAGACCTTCCAGCGGTCTTTCTCGCTGGCAATCAGCTTCGAGACCAGATAGTAGCTCTCGGAGCTGACTGCTGTAACCGCAAGCAGGCCCCGTCCGCTCTCGTAGGGTGAGTCCAGCAGCTGCAGCGTACCGATGCCGGCACCGTACTGCTCCTCAATCGCTATTTTCTCATTGGACAGCAGGGTCGAGCCGTCTTTGTTGTATTTGAAGAAAAGCTTGTCGTTGTTGTCGCGGATCACCTTGTTGTTCTTATAAGTACCGATGGCAATGATATTGTTGTCCTTCAGATTATCCGCAGCTACATCATCGCTGTAATAATGGACATCCCCGGTGTTGCCTCCGGCATATTGGCCAAGCATGTTGAAGATATTGCCCAGACTCTGATAGGCATAGTCATCCATCTCCTGCGGGAGAACGACCGCCACACGGTTGAAAATGCCGTCGCGCAGGAACGGGTACGGATAGTTGCTCAGCAGCAGCTCTGTGCGGTCCTTCGTGTTCAGGCGCATCATCGATTCCTTGCTGACATAGGCCCAGGGCATCTGCTCCGTATTAGGGGTACAGATGGCATTCGCCATCTCCAGATCAAACGCCACCGTGATCGAGAAATTGCCGGAGATGTTCAGGCTCTGCGGCACATCCAGAGTCAGCACATCACCGTTAGCCAGCTCCTTCGTCAGCTTCTTGCTGCCGACCGGCGTATTATTGATGCTCACCGTCACCAGTGAACGCTCAAAATCCAGATTCCCCGCATAGCGGAAATCGAGGCTGATTTTGCCGTCATCCGCAATCGAGCGGTTGGACGGCAGCGAAACGAAATAAGTCTGCTCCTGATGATTCGGTCCGGTCAGCTTATCCCCGGTCTCCGTGAACGTAACATTGGAGCTGATGGGCGGCGCCGGGTCTGCTACATCGGTAGCATCATCCACAAGCTTCAGGTCTTCGCGGATCTGGCTCAGCAGCTCCCCGCTGGCCATGAAGCGTCCGGCCTTGATCAGCAGGCTCTCATCCCTGGAGGTAACCACCAGCACCGGTGAGGAATCCTTGTTCACCAGCTGGATCACGGCATGGGTGCTGAGATCAGCTGTAGTGCTTACCAGATTCTTCAAGGTGGCCGGAAGATGGTCATACATCGCTACAAGCACCACTGCACGCTTGTCCTTCAGGGTATCCTCACGGTAGGGCAGCAGCGGAATCGTCTTATCGTTCAGCGTATTGCCTTTGGCGAAGCCCGACAGGGCGTAGGTCGCGCTCTCCAGTTCAGAGCCGGTGGCATTCTCCGGCACGGCCAGCAGGCTTTGTCCTCTTTTCACCGTATCCATTCCCGAGAATCTGGCACTGAAATCCGCAATCCCGCCCGTAATCGCCTTAGGCGCGTACTTCACGGATATATTGGAGGTATTGAACAGATGCAGCCAGCTGTCCTGCGTATTGTCTACACTGCAGAGCTGATAACCCTCCGTATCGGTCTTCAGATTCCCCTGGATACTCAGCGTGTTGCTGCCTTCCTTAAGGAAGCCCTTAGGCGCCGGAACGCTCAGGCTCTGCTCCCCGTTATTCTCAGCGGACGGTCTGAAGGAGTAGAACGGAATGCCGTTAAGCGACAGTGTCACACTTGACTGCTGTTCCGCATTAATCTGTGACACCTGAAAATGCAGCCTGATGTTCACCGCATCGACGTTCCAGTAATCCATGACTGTGAAATACTGCTGCTGGGAGCTTGTCCCCGTTAGAGAGATCTCGCTGCCCGTAAATGAAGTCTCGTAAGTCATCGTGGCGTCACCGGGAAGCACTGCTGCTGCCAGTGCCGCAGGAATTTGAACCAGGAAAAGGGAGAGGCAAATCAGCCCTATCATTATCTGTTTTTTCATCATGTTCCGTATCTCCTGTATCGCTTATTTCTTCTCCTCCGGCGCATCAGTAGCGCTCGGTTTTGTACCATTTGGCTTCCCGTTTGAAAATGACGTCTTTGAGATAGTTATACAGTCCGTAAGCGGCGACCACCATCCACAGCTGGCAGTACGAAACATACATCAGCAGAATGATCCACAGGTTCGACAGGCTCATCTCGCCTTTCTCCGTAGTCAGCGTAACGAAGATTCCGACCACGAACAGAACAATGGCGAGCAGCCACAGGAAGCTGCTGAGTCCGGCAATGGTCGTATGGACATACCCCATCGCATGGAGGACAAGCAGAACATCAGAGGTGACCAGCGAGATCAGGAGCAGGAAATAGATCGAGACATAATACAGGATATCGAAGCGGATCTTCGCCGCCTTCCGGTCGAAGAGGAGCGGAAGATTCTTCACAATGACATAGATATTCCCCTTCGCCCAGCGTGTCCGCTGCTTGAACCAGACCTTCACCGTCTGCGGCTCCTGCTCCCAGGTGACCGATTTCGGCTGGAACTTGATCCGGTACCCCATCATATAAATGCGGAAGCTAATCTCCGTATCCTCGGCAATTGCCTTGACATCCCAGCCGCCGATACTCTCTACAATCGACCTGCGCATAATGAAATTCGTTCCCGGAATCGTACAGAGCTTAAACAGCTTCCAGCGGCCGGCCTGCGCCATCCATTGAAACGATAAGGTCTCAATATTAATAAACCGGGTCAGCAGGCTTGCATCGCGGTTGCGGGTTCTGAACTTGCCGATCACTGCTCCCAGGGTGGAGTCATTCATGATCTCAGCCACAAGATAGCGCAAAGCGGTGCGTTCCGGTGTATTGTCGGCATCGTAGATAGCAATGAGTTCCCCCCTGCTGCGGGTGAAGCCGATATTCAGCGCATTGGATTTGCCTTTGCCGCCGGTAACTGCATCCGTATTAATGATGATCAGATTGCGCTGCGGGTTCCTCCGCTGGATATCGCCCAGCAGCTCCGCGCTGTTATCCGAGGAATTATCGTTGATGACGATGATCTCATACCGGTCATGCGGGTAATCCAGCGCCAGCAGGGATTCCACCGTTTTGCTGATGACCACGCCCTCGTTATGCGCAGGAACCATAATCGTCACCATCGGATACTCACCCCTGATCTCCGGCACTGCCTTATTTTCAGTTTCAATATAGTACAGGTAGCCCGCTATAATCAGCGCTACATTCACCAGCAGCAGTGACCAGATGCAGATCACCGCAATGACCATCAGCACGTCTGAGACCGTCATATTTTTCTCCTAATGTTGTTTGATTTTTCCGGATTCCTTATTTCAAATATTTCCTCCGGTACAGCCGGTAACCGATGGTAAGCAGACCCCCGAACAGAAGCAGGGCAATCAGGATCACAATAATAAAAAACCGGTTCTGCACGCTGAACAGCCTGTTGAAGCTTGTAGCCTGCTTCTCCTGGTACTGGTAATCGGCTGCGACTGTCTGCGGGGTATAATCGACATTCAGATTGTTGCCGTTAATGTAAATTACCCCATCCGCTGATTCGATAGTGTTGATATCTGTAACAACGTTATGGGCCTCCCGTTTATAGTCGGCGAACGTATACCACTCTTCCTCCAGATTCTGCATCAGACTGTCCAGTGCAGCCTCATCCTCAGGCAAGTCGACAGTAACTGCCGCATTCAGCGGAAGCTCCGGCATCGCCTTGCCGGTCCTGCTGATCCCTTGCAGGAATTCCAGCGGCAGACTGTACAGGGTGGACGGGAAGGTCACCGAGGTGTCCGTCTGTTCCATATATCTGGTTTCTTCATCCGCGTAGAGTACCGCCGAGTCGAAGAAGCCCATACCCGCCGTAGAATACTCCTTGTCATACGTCCAGTAGCCTTCTGCAGCCATCCCCAGCGGGGCTACACCGGCCTCTGCCAGCACATTGATGAAGCTGTTCATCTTGACATGCAGCGACCGGTCACTAAGACTGATCGGCGGTCTGACCGCCGGAGCATTGACAACAATGCTCCCATTGCGGGCCTGCACCGTTCTCAGGGCTTCCAGATACCGCTTCATCGCCGGAAAATCGGTATTTCCGAACACCGGCCGGACACTGGCGATGAATGGAATTCCGCTCTGGTACAGCCTGTCTGCCGTTTGCTCAAGCAGCTCGAGATCGGAGAAGGGATAAATCTCCTTGAGCACCAGATACGTACGGGGCCGGGCGGAGGATTTCAGCCAATCCTTCAATACATAAGCCGCGGCCATGCTGCTTAAATCCCCCTGCTTCAGATAAGGCATATAAGTAAATTCGCCGAGGCTTACCGCGTAGGGCATTTGCACCCCGCCATCCTCAAAAGACCACCCGCCGTACGTACGGCCGCCCTGTGAAGCAGTAATATAAGGCATTTCTTCCACTTCCAGCGGAATGCCGGTGAACCCGCCGATGGAGAGGCTTGCGCTGGCTCCATGCCAGATGTCTGTCTTCAGCTGCAAGGCTTGCTGCACGCGGTCCAGCGGCCGGTATCCGACATACATCACAGATCCTTTATAGCCCCCTGCGTCCTGCAGATAAGCGCTATTCGTAATCTTCAGCTCCGCACTGTTAATGACGGTGATCATTCCGGAGTAGGCAGTCAGGCTGCCTTGCTCATAATCGGATATATTCTTAAGCGTAACCTGTGCACTGTAGGCGGCAAGCAGCCGCTGCAGCTCTGCCACATTCCCTTCCTTCCCCGTGCCTTTCGCCAGGCTGTCATAGAGCAGCAGAATATGCTGCGCAGCGGCAGGTGACGCGGCGGCGGAAGCCGCCGGGGCGGGCAGCAGGAGGTTCCCTGCCAGGAGCAGCAGCAGAACGATAATTCCTCCGCGTTTCAAATACTCACCCCATTATTCAGGGCAGCGTATTCTGGGGCCGGCACGGAAGGCGGTGCAGCCGGCATGGATTTCCGGGAGGAGATTCCGCGGCCAATGACGCTCGATATAACCTGGAAAGTGATCAGGTCAAAGGCTAAGGTAAACAGGAATTCATGCTTCGCAATATCGGCATCGCCTGCTCCGATAATGGAGACTACAATGCCGGACAATCCGACTAGCATTGTAGCCAGAATCACGAACAACCGCTGCATTCCCCGGTAGTCCCGCGCCCGGACCGCGCTCACGAAGGAAGGCATATAGACACCTGTAATCACAGCCATCCAGAGGAGGATGAAGGCAAAGGTGCGGGGAGCCAGCTTCTCCTTCAGCGTACTGTACACGTTGAAGAAATGACTCTGCGCCCGAAACTCCTTGCCAGCAGATTTCTCATAATTCCCCATCGCCGCCGGCTTGATCGTATAGGCGCTTTCGGCAGCCGTATCGAGAATCGAGCCCAGCTGGTCCGGATGCGTAACATAATATTTCAGAATCGAGACAAAACCGTATTGGCTGTAGAAATCCTTTTCCAGCAGATCCGATTTCACATCCACGGTCCCGTATTGGTCATAATAGGTATTCTCTTTGAGGATTGCGTACTGTTCATTAATCCCGAAGGATTGAAGCGCGGTCTCCGGATTCTCTGATTCCATCAGTACTCCGCGGGTCATGGCATGATACTGGTTAATATTCACGAATTCTTTGGAGATATTAAGATAGGTGGCAATACCGGCGAACATCATCAGGGCGGCGGACAGGAGAGTGACCCAGCGGAACAATTTATCCCGGCGGATCCAGACAAGTGAGATAGAGAGCAGGGAAATCACCATGCCCACAGGAGCATTTTGCTGCTTGGAGGTCGTTAGGATCAGCGTGCTGACCAGAAGTACCGCCAGCATGGCGTAATCGTTGTATCGTTTGCGGTACAGCAGCAGCCATGAAGCGAACACCAGAATCATCGTGACCATTACCAGGCTTTCGCCGAAGAACGAATTGAAGTAGGCGGTATACCCCGTGTCCCCGAAGATAAAAACTGCCAGAACCGCAACAATCATCCCCCGCTTCCGGGACATCTTGAACGTAACGGCTTCAATGAGCAGGTAGACAGCAGCCACATACAGGAGCGTATAGATCGCGGCCTGAAACCGGATATCGAACACTTCCTTGCTGAATACCAGCTTATTGACGAACAGCGCCAGCTTGATAAACAGGGACTGGGAGGAGACCAGCATCGAGCTGTTCTCGTTATAGTATTGGTAGATTCCAAACTGCTTGATGAAATACCCGAAATACTGGCTGTCATAATCCGGGAGGTTGAAGTACAGTCCATTGCTATATATAATCCGGAAAAAGTCACCGTTATCTGCCATTCCCACATAGGGAGCGGTAAAGAGCGCGATGACTGTTACGAGCAAGACGCCAAAAGCCGCGGCAAACGCCGGGGTAATCCGAAGGCTGGCAAGGGTTATGCCGGGCCGGGTTGATGTTTTCACTGGGTTGTCTATCATACCGATTCACCTTCGTTACTATAGTTGTTGGTTGGAATAGGAATAAGCGAGGAGCGCCATCAGATTGTCAAAAGAATATGCCTGCCCGGCAGCCTCATCACCGAATCCGCCATACAGCGGACTTGCAGCATTCACGGCTCTGAATTCATTCACCCGTTCAATACTGGCCGTATAGAGAGACTGATCGCCCAGCACAGCACCGATCATGGCCGTGAGCGCATAAATCGCCGTAGAATGGATATCATTCGTCCGCTGGCCGTCACGTGTATACTGCCCGTACAGTGTGCCCGCCGTAACCTGCTCTTTGATATAACGGATGCTCGCCGGCTTCTGCCGGTTGCTCTCGGCCAAATGAAGAATGGTCAGCAGCGACTCTACGGTGTTGATGTGTTCGGAGCTGTACTGGCCAGTCTTGTAATCGAACCTTGTCTCATAGAACGGGAAGGAGTCAGACAAATATCCGTCTTCCAGAATCCCGCCCATATTATTCAACAATATCCCGCTTAATTCGCTAGATATCGACAATTTTCGCAACACACTCAGATCAATATAACACAAAGTTACGAACCCGTTGGTGGTTTTGAAAATATTGTCATAAAAATCATACATGTATCCATCTTTTACATTATTATCATAGAATCTCCGGCTATATTTATCGGCTGCTTCCGTGTACTCCGGCTGATGAAATGCCTGTCCTGCTTCATACAGCGCGCCGATCAGCCGCAGGTCGTCTACCGCTGCGTTCACAGTGTATTGCTTCTGCTGCTTGGGACTGAACCGGTAGCTGAAACCGCCCTCCATATCGAAGGTATCGCGGGCCAGCGTCCACTGCTGGTCAAATCTCTCCTGATCGCCGTTAAGCACGGCCGCCCTCATCAGAAGCGAGGCCGATTCGCTCAGAACCTCATGGCCTGTAGCCATCTCCGCCGCTTCACCGGTTTCCTGCAAATTCGTATATACCCCATAGGGTCCCGTGAGCTGCGTATCTATGAATTTCAGTAATTGCTGTTCTTCGTCCGCTGTGTCAAGCAGCGGCTCCTCCGGCACGTTCGTTCCCGCAGGAGTAACTGCCGGAGAAGAAGTAGCCGCGGAAGGTACGGGCCGGGCCTGATTACTGCTGCATGAGGTGATTAGAAGCAGCGATATACCCACTGCAGCCGCCTTGCTGAGTGTACTCCCCAATTCATCACATCCTTAAAAGACAAGTCCTTATATTGGCCATAATAATATAACGGTAATTTATGTCACATTGTTTACTGTTTCTGCGAACATTATGTGTCTAATTCATAAATTATGCCATTTCTTCAAAAAAAGCAGAGCTGCCCGGATCATTCCGATCCGGGCAGCTCTGCTTATGGTATATAGTTCAGCCTCTTATGATCCTGCGGTAAGTCTCCTCATCGGCGACGATATAAAGCCTGGCATCATCCGGGATCGGCTGCCCCAGCTTACGGTTAATGCCAAGGTCACCGCGGTCGGACAGCAGGGTAGCCCCCTGCCGCAGCAGATCCTGAAAGGCATCTCCATAGGTATTCCACGCACGGCTGCGCGGAATCTCATAGATATCATCACCATGCTGGCGGCTGAGCAGCTGGGTAATCACTTCAGAATTGCCTTCCTGCAGGGCAGATCTTACCGCGAGTCTGGAGATGGCATCATGGGAGAGTACGAACTCGTTCACCTGAACATGCTTGAAGTTCTGAATGTTCTTCTCCTGCATGATTTCTACGGTGGTATGTACTTGCGGGGCGATCCGCTCAATACTGGAGGCGATCAGCAGCGTCTTGCCGTCGCTCAGCGAGGCCTCGTCTATACGGGTATCGCCGAACACAATTGCCGCTCTGGCGCTCCCGATATTCGCCTTCAGCAGGATATCATCACTGGAGGCATCACCGTTAATAAAGTGGACCTGCTCCAGCTGTTCCAGCGGATGACGGCCGTTCTCATCGATAATTACGATCTTGCAGTTCCCGTCATAACACAGAATTTCATCCACAGCCGCCTGTGTTTTGCGGTTCCAGTTAATCAGTACGACATGATTATGCCCGTGAAAGCTCAAGGTTCCGGCTCCTCTCCTGCGCTGCATCTCTCCCATGGCATCGATAATCTTACCGATAACCAAACTGAGCAGACCGATGCCAAAGATATATAAAAATATCGTAAACACCTTGCCGGTGACTGTAGTAGCGAAATAATCACCGTAGCCTACGGTTGCCATGGTGGTCATCACCCAATAAAAGGCGTTGAACCAGCTATGAAAAGTATCCGGCTCCAGCAGGAAGGCAGTGGATGCACTCAGAATGACAAAGGCCAGGATGATCAGACCTATAGACTTCTTTTTTAGATGAAGCAGCTTACCGGAAATTCGGATTAGAAAGTGCAACGCTCATCCCTGCTTTCGGGTAGTTAGCTTAAACCGGCCGGGCAGCTGCTGCCAGAACATCCGAGGCACGGCAGCTGCCCTGCTGTCTGGCCGGTCCTTTTAAATAATCAGGCTGCTGACCGCAAACGCTGTTCCGATGAATACCATGCAGAGTGTTACGCCTACTGCAACATTCCCCTTCTGCAGCTGTTCCGAAATCCGGAAGCCCGGAGTGAACAGCTCAAAAATCCAGTAAGAGGCAACCAGACAGACATAGCCTACCGCAAACCAGAGCATCATGAACCAGATGGAGGTATTGGTATATGCCGCTACGCCGAGAATGATCGCCGTGGCCAGGAACTTGCCGCCAAAGGCCAGCGATACAGCGACATTCCCCTTCTTCAGCTCTTCCATATCCTTAAAAGGAGTCATCAGGGTGAATATAACCATACCCAGCACCTGAAGCAGAACAATGGTCAGAATACTAACCACCAGATTAATAACGATCGTCAATTAGCCCACCCCCGGAATTTCGCATAGGCCGAATCATAGTCGGCGAAATCATGTACTTCCTCCAGCACCACGGAGGCTGTTTTTTGTTTCTCCAGCGCGGTATAGCGCTTGTCATCAATCGGCTGCTTAATCCGGTTGCCGGAAGGCAGCTCGAGTACGGCAAAGTTTCTGGTTTTGTCCTGATACTGGGTTTTGTACACCCCGACAAGATCCACATCCGTCGTGATGGACACCTTCAGATTCGCCAGATCCTCCGTTGCCGTCTTCTGGTCACCGTATGATTTCAGCGTGGTCCAGGAGGACAGCCGGATCTCATTCTTCTGATCAGCATCTGTTACCAGCTCCGCATCCATGAACTGCAGTGTCCATACGGTGTCGCCTGTAGCATAATTGCCGTCGTTCGGCAGCAGCTCGTTATCCGGCAGTACGGTCATGTCGCTGCCGATCAGATCACCCACCTTGCCTTCGACTACCCGGTAATCCCACGGCACCCGCGACACGCTGTCCGTTGTTTCGGTATCGGTGTGGAACACACTGTTACTGTTTCCCGAGCATGCGCTTAGCAGCATGACTGCCAGAAGCAGCATTGCAGTCAGCGCCCCGGCCCGGAATCTGCGTCCGGCGGCACGTCCCTCTCTACCCTTGTTCATCTTCAAGCCCCCTCACTCCTAGCGCGATAAAATGACTGGCATTGCCTGTAATCGGTCCGCCAGCCCGGCCGAGCAGCCCGCAGGGCTTCCCGTTAATCACGAACATACCGGTCAGCAGGTGAAGCTCCCCTTCGCTGGTCTGAATCCGGGCCATTTCGGCTCTTTTTTGATAGACCACCGGGAACAGCTGACTGCTGTCATACCCTTCCTCATCCTCTATTTCAAGCGTTCCGCTATCATCAAAAATCCGCACGGACCCGCCTTCCCGGCCGAAGACAGACTTGGACACAAAGCTTTCGGAGAATACCGCCTTATTGTACGTAGGCAGTATGTAACGGGAGATGACCTGGCGTTCCTCTTCGCTGAACAGCAGACCCAGCTCATACATCCCCCATACCGCAGCAATCAGCCCCTTGGATTGCAGGATAATACTATGCGGCCCGTTGAACAGCTGTAGCTTCCCGGTCTCGATGGCGTAAGCCAGGGCGTCGCCGCCTTCATCCACTGCCATCCACTCCTTCGGATAGAGCGCGAACATCCGCTCAATGATCCGGTCCTCTGCGTCCTTCACTACACCTTCATCAATCCACAGGTCCAGACAATCGACGCAGCGGATATCCAGTCCGCTATGCGCTGCCAGGGCATCTATCGTTCCGGTATCCTCCTGATGGCTGCCATAGGCAACACAGGCTGCCGTATCCGGACGTTCAGCGCCCCAGGCTGCTGCAAGCTGCTGCTTCATTGCGGCATTCGGATTCCCGATACCCGCCTCTGCGCAGATCCACGGCGTGGCGATAGAGGCCTCCACATAGCCGGTCGGTGTATCCGCATTCAGCTCCAGCAGCTTAATGGTTCCGTCACCGGCTACAGCAAAGTCAAATCGGGCATACCGGCTGATCAGCCCCGGCTCCGGCACAGGACAGTCGTCGAGCATCTGCCACAGCACCGGGGGAATTCCCAGCAGATCATACAGGTCATGCTTAAGATGGACGTAGCGGACCGCCTTATCCAGAATCATCCACAGTCCTGATGAGGCATCCTTCAGTTCCCGGTAGGTCTCACCGCGCATCACAGCTATAGCATCCAGCCAATATTCCTCTTCCTCCAGGTCAGCCCAGGTGAAGCCCAGCTCATGCAGCTGCTGTACCCGGGGTGCCCGCTCCAGAGCGGACTGGTCCAGATATTCGAAGACGCTCTCTGCCGGGATCATCCGCCGAAGCCGCTCTTGCTTGAGCTTTTGCCGGAGCTTTTACTGGAGCTGGATTTGGACGTGGATGAGCTTGATTTGCCCGAGCCCAGCCCGCTGGAGGTGCCGCCGATTCCGCCTGATTTCGAAGAGGTTTTCCTTCTGGTGATGGAGCCGGTCGATGAAGTCGAGGTCTTCGGTTTCACCACTGATCCGGCTACAGGCTTGTTCTGGAAGCTGCCGCTGCTGTAGGTTGGCGGCTTATAGGCAGTGCGTGTGCCTCCGTAATAAGTCGGCCGGTCATTGTACCACCCTCTTGAAGAGTAGAAAGAGCCGCTGTTGAACAGCATGTGGTACAGAAGCACATCATCCCAGCCGAATCCCGAGTTATAACCGCCATAGTTGTTGATTACTGTTGTCCCGCCTGATGTTACCGCTCCCTGTCCTTCCTGGACAGTCTCTTCCTGATTCTCATCCGGATAGGGAATATTCCAGTCAACATTTTTGTCGAAATAATTCTTAACTTCCTCGGTAGACCAGGACACCAGCTTCGGTTCATCCCCTGTACCGCCGGTACTCCCGCTGGCACCAGCGCCTCCGGGAATAAATAACGCATTGGCCAGCAGGGCAATGCCGAGCGAGGTCGACAATACGCGGATCGGCTTGCCGTCAGGGGTGAACAGCCTGCTTACAGCAGGTTCTTTAACATTTTCGTCTTTTGCCAACTTGGGCCCTCCTTTCCTGATAATGTTCTTTAACCTTCGGTACGCATCGGAACCAGCAGAAGCTCAAGCTTCCCTTCGTCCACATTCAGCCGGCCCTCTACCGCCTCGAACTCACGGCCGCCTACGACTATATAATTCACATGCTCCAGGGCCGTAATCATGTTCATGCTCCAGACGCGCTCCTCAATAATCTGCAGCTCGCCTTCGGGCATCTTCTCAAACAGGATGACATTCATTCCATTATCCACTCCATACCAATCCCTTCTGAACGATCTTATGCTTCTGATACGCTGCCGCTATTATTTCGTTTCAACTCGCGCAGCCTGGAATATCTGTACCACAGCACCAGGCTTAATGAACATAAACTCACCACAAACAGCAGAATGTAAACATGCTTGTAGGCGGCGGCAGGCTCCAGGTTCCGCTTAGCATGCAGCAGCAAGCCGAGGGCGGCGACAGAAACGGAGCCGCCGAAGAACTGGATCAGCTGCAGCAGCCCCATGCCGGAGCCGATCCAGCTGCGGGGAAGAATGCCCGACGCCTCATTGTTCAGGGAAGCCATGGTCGCCGAGAATGACGGCGAGAAGCACAGATAACCCGCGAGCAGAATGAACGGGGAAACGGACAGCTTCATGGCAAAGACGGCCAGGACAGCGGCAAGCACCCCGTGGCCGATAACCAGGAACCGGAGGTTGCCGTAGCGGTCTATCCAGTGGCCGACGTAGCGGGTCAGAATCGCGGACAGAATCGCTCCGGGCGCAATGAACAAGCCGATGCTCAGCGCCGATTCATGGAATAGGCCCGCCAGGGCAAGCGGCATGAGGAACAGATTGCCGAGGTTCAGCACCAGAATGCAGAACCCGATCGCAGTCAGCTTCAGATACCCGGGCATGCGCAGCAGCTGAGGGTTAATGAAGGAGTTCTCCGCTTGGGCCAGATGGCGGGCATGAATAAGCAGCGACACTACACTGGCCGCAAGCCACAGGTAGGACTGGCTGGTGACCGCCAGCAGCAGGCTGCCTGCGTTAAGAACCGTCAGGGCCGCCCCCGTCACGTCAAAAGCGGCAGGCTGGGGCTGTTCCTTCGGCAGCAGATGCAGCAGCACAGGCAGAACGATCAGCACGAGGCAGGTGATGCCGAACAGGCCGTTCCAGCCGAAATACTGGCTGATCAGACCGCCGATAATCGGCCCGAGCCCGAATGCCATCGCGCTGCCTGCGGAGATCATGGCGATAGCTGCGCCGCGTCTCCCGACAGGAACATAGCGGCTGGCCAGCACAAGTCCGAGGCCTGCCATAACTCCTGCTCCTGCAGACTGCAGGATACGGGTCAACAGCAGGATGCTGAAGCTGTGCGCGAATAATCCGCAGACGGAGGCCAGACCCAGCGTAGTCAGGCCGATGGTCAGCAGTCTGCGGATCGGCACCAGGTCAGATAGCCTGCTGTAGATTACAGTTGACAGGGCATAACCGATGGAATAGCTCGATATGATCCACGAGCCCAGGTCCGCTGATATCTGCAGATCCTGAATAATTGTGGGCAGCGATACATTAAACATAGTGGTGTTCATAACAACGATAAACAGGCAAAAGGTCCATAGGGGCATTACAACTTTGTCGTTCATTACTCCATCCCTATCTATATTATCTGTTCAGGCTCAACTAAATTCTATGCCTAACAAATAATAATGGCAATGTCCTTAGGATGAATGCCCCCGGCTGATTTATAGCACCTTCTGGACCCAGCTGTCTATGACATGATCCGGCCGGATGCCTAAATCCCGCTGCAGCAGTTCCTTATATTTATCATAGTGTTTCCTAAACCCGATGAAATCTCCCAGGTCGGCGTAACTTCTCAGCACCAGCCGGCAGATTTGATCGGAATACGGGTCCAGTGCCTGCAGAACCAGCAGCCTGTCCAGTGCCTGCCGGGGACGTACGGAGGATAATTCATATTCGGCCGAATGCAGCGACATGCGGATGAAGCGGACCTGCAATTCCTTGCGCCGCGTTTCTGCCCAGTCATAATGATGTTCTTCCAGATAATCTCCGCGGTACAGACTCAGCACCGCTTCTCTGCGCACCCATTCCTCTTCCGATTCCACAGAGGTACTGCAGTATCCCTGCTCGAACTCTTCCAGATCAAGCAGCACATTCTCCTTGGTCAGCCTGTACCGCTCCTGCGAGAACTCAACCTGCACGTCCATATCCCAGGCCTTAAGCAGTTTACGGATATGGTACACCGTTGTATGCAGGTTGGTTACTGCCTTCTCCGGTTGGAAGTCCGGCCAGACCCAATCCACAATGGTATCCTTAAGAATCCATTGGCCGCGGTTATGGAGCAGCAGGGCGAACACTTCCTGCGCTTTGCTGGTTCTCCACTGCATCTTGCGCCCGGGCTCCGTGCTGTCCATGAACTCGAGACGTTTGAAGCAGAGAATCGAGAGCTGCTTGACGGCAGCTGCAGGCTCCGGGAGCGTCTCCACACGCGCTTCATTCTGCTCTATGCGAACCTCCAGGCGTTCGAGCGTCTTGCTAAGGCGCTGGGAGGTTACCGGCTTCAGCAGATAGTCGGCGGCGTTCAGTTCAAAAGCCTCAATAGCATACTCACTGTATGCTGTGATATAGACAATCCGCGTGCTCCGGTCCAGACCGGCAATATATTCGCCGGCTTCCAGCCCGTTCATCTCCGGCATGCCTATATCCAGGAAGACGATATCCGCCTTCTCCTGCTCCAGATGCTCCAGTCCCCGTCTAGCCGACGTATACTTGCCGGTAATCTCCAGACGTCCGTCTTTCAGGAGCAGGCGCTCCAGATGCTGCAATGCAGGCTTTTCATCATCGATTAGTATCGCTTTCATTGAAAGGACTCACCTCATGTCATCGTTCTCGAGTTGTCGCTTACCTGGGAATTGTATAAGATATCGCCGTCCCCTGGCCGGGCACACTGTGAATACTCAGGCCTGTTCCGTACATTTTGAGCAGCCGGCGCTGAATATTACGCAATCCGATACCGCCCTCTGTCCGCTCTTCTGACAGAACCTCCGCTATCCGCTGCGGAGACATCCCGACACCATCATCTTTGACGGCAACTACAAGCTGGCCGGGCAGCAGCTGAATCGACAGCCGCACTGTCCCTCCAGCCTCCTTCTGCATCAGCCCGTGGTTGACGGCATTCTCTACAATCGGCTGAATGCTGAGCGGCGGAACCAGCCCCATAATATCGTCCGGGACATCGAACTCGATATTCAGCCGCTCGTCAAACCGCGCCTGCTCGAGGGCAAGATAGGACTGAACCAGCCCCAGCTCCTTCTCAACAGGAACGGTCTGTCCCCGGTTCTGGAAGTCAAAGCTGCTCCGCAGGTACTGGCTGAGATCCAGCAGCAGATCTGTGGCCTTATCCGGGTCTACCGGACATACGGAGATGATCGCATTGAGCGCATTATACAAGAAATGCGGTTTGATCTGGGCCTGCAGGAAGGCAATCTCCGCCTGAACGGATATCCGGACAGACTTGCGCATATCGAGCAGTGTCTGCACACGCGCCCTGAACTCGCGCAGCTCCACCGGTTTGCTCAGATAATCATTGGCTCCGGCCTCGAACGCAGCCTGGATATCCTCGGGACGGCTGCTCGCCATCAGCACCAGAATCGGCAGCTCCGACAGAACAAACCGTTCACGGATCGTTTTGCATAATAACAATCCGGGTATTTCCGGCATCACCCAGTCTGCAATGACAAGATCGAGTTCAGGGTACTGCTGTATTTTACTTATAGCTTCGGTCCCGCTGCTGGCCGTAATCACCGAATGATTCTCCAGCTGCAGCACATTAACCAGCACCTGAAGATTGACAGGATCATCATCCACAACCAGAATGAAGCAGCATTCCGCAGGCGGCGGAAGGACCGGCTCTTCTCCCGGCAGCTGGACTGCCGCTGCCGTCTCCCATCCGGTAATTTCCAGATACTCCTGCTCCAGCAGAGCTTTGCTTCTCCGCAGGATAGGTTGCGTGAAGCGGAAGACAGAGCCTTGCCCCAGCTCCGAATGCACCTCTATCTCTCCTCCGGCCAGCTCAACCAGCCTCTGGGTAATGCTGAGACCGAGGCCGTTTTCCCGGTAGGCCTTCTGGGCTGCGGGTCCGCTTGGATCATAGGCATCAAAGATGGAATGCAAACGCTCAGGAGCAATCCCCTGCCCCGTATCCGTGATAAGAATGGCAACATACTCTTCTTTAACCTCTGCAGACAGCGTTATCACGCCCTGAGGCGTATAATTGACGGCATTTGCCAATAAATTATGCAGAATTTGAGCAAGGCGCTGTTCATCCGTCTCCAGCAGGGGAAGATTGCCGGGCAGGTCCAGGCGGAATTCAAGATTGTCCTTTCCGTATACCTGGCGCGTCACCTCCATAATGGAGACAGCCGCGGTGCGGAGATCCACCGCCTGCCGGCGCAGAAACAGCGAACCGTGATTCAGCTTCGCGAAGTCAGACATATCATTGATTAAGGCAGACAGCCGCTTGCCCGTCGAGACAATCATGAGCAACTGCTCACTCTGGGCACTGCTCACGGAACCTGCCGCACCCTGCGCCAGTGTCTGGGCCATGTTGACCATTCCCTGCAGCGGCTTGCGGAGCTCATGGGAAGTATCGGAGATGAAGTCGTCCTTCAAGCCATCCAGTGTCTGCAGCCTGCGTGACAGCTGCCCCACCTCAAGGAAAGACGACGCATATTGCCGGGTCATAACAATCGCCTGAACGAATCCGAACAGGACAATTTCATAAGAGATTATAAAATAGCTGAATGACAGGTTCATAAAACTGACCAGATAGCAGATAATAACGACGCTGAGACTCTCAATGCTGACCATCATCAGGAACATATTTTTCGGATTCCGTCTTGTCCCCTGAACCATAGAGTAGAGCACAAAGCCGATACTTACCGAGCCCCAGGTCAGCAGCAGGCCCTCCAGATAGCTGAACAGATAGGCCGGCATGAATATAGAGATCAGCAGCAGCACGCTCGTAATCATTTTAGAGGCCTTAATGACTGCAATAGACATCGGGTAATTCACGGAATTGGCGACATAGCGCAGCAGATAATAGTAGACCAGCGTGGAAGAAGCCAGCTGCAGCTTGAGCACAACTTCATACGGAAGCCCGGGAAGCCCAGCCGCGATCAGCTTCTCGCCGTGGGTCAGAATGTAGACAAAGGCCGCCATGCAGAATAGACCCAGATAGAGGGTGACCCCCCGGCTCTCTCTTACCTTGGAGAACATCAGCAGGAATAAAGAAAGAATAATAAATCCGAACAGCGCTCCGCCGTCTACAAACAGCGCAAATTCGCGGTGCTTCAGAATAGAGGCCTGATCACCGATGACAATCGGCAGAACGATACCGCCGGAGGAGTAGCTGTAATTCGCCACCTGTACAATAATCTCCATGGTATCTCCGGTCACCGAAGCAAACCCCGTATAGGGTATATTATTCTGCCTCCCCTCAGAAGCCATGGGGGCGGGGCTGCCGCTGCTGCCAATCTCCTGCCCGTTCACGAAGACCCGGCTTGCCGTACGGATGTTGCTGGTGCGCAGACCGTATATTACGGCTTCCCCATAGGCAATCCTGGCCTGCAGACGGTAAGTGCCGTACCCTTTGGCTGCGGGTTCACCGGTGACGGATATATAAGGATTCCATTTCCCGGGAACATGAACCATTCCGGACACGGCAGGCATGACCGGGTTCCTCCGCTCCGGGGAGAACGCCTCAGGCATAAGCAGCGCACCGCGGTACAGCTCCCATTCCCCGTTCAGCTTCACAACACCGTCTTTGCGGAAGTCCCAGCTGCGCAGATCGATCATCCCTTGCCGGGCTTGCGGCATTCCGCGGTTTATATGGAGAGTCTGGAGGATAGAGAGCAATGGAATGATCAACACCAGCACCAGACTGCCTAGAATACTCAGCCAATATTTTTTCATGCCCCATGCCATTCCCTTCTAGCTGTCATTGTATAAATTATACATTAAATTCTGTTTATTTAAGTGCAATAAAAAAAGCCGATTCCCATTTATTTCGGAATCGGCTGCTTATCTTATTAGGTTAAAATTTTAGGAATATTTTACTTTACCTCCGGAGCGGCGACTGCGGAAGCTGTGCTCTCCTGGGTTTTGGACAGAAAGATATTAAGAATAATTGCTGTCAGAGATCCGGAGACGATCCCGTTCTGCAGCAGCATTCTGGCGAACTCCGGCAGCTGGTCGAACATAGACGGCAGCACAGCAGAGCCGAGACCGACAGCAATACTGCAGGCGGCAATCAGCAGATTGCCGTCCTTACGCAGGTCAACATCCGAGAGAATCGACATGCCGGATGCAGCAACCGATCCGAACATGACAATCATCGCCCCGCCAAGCACCGCGTTTGGCACGACTGTAGTCAGCGCTGCCAGCTTCGGCAGCAGCCCGAGCACGATCATAATTCCGCCGGCGGCAAAAATAACATTGCGCGTCTTCACCCGGGTCAGCGACAGCAAGCCGACATTCTGGGAGAACGCCGTATAAGGGAACGCATTAAACAATCCGCCGAGCATGATGGCAAGCCCTTCAGAACGCAGGCCGTTCACGATCTGCTTCTGTTCTACCTGCTGATCCGTTGCCTTGCCCACGGCAAAGTACACACCCGTCGATTCCACCATGGACACAATATTAACGATAATCATCGTGAAGATCGCCGTAATACTGAACTGCGGCCAGCCGAAGTAGAATGGCTGGGCCACACTCACCCAAGAGGCCGTAGTCACTGTAGAGAAATGTACGATGCCCATGGCATAGCCGATTACGGTTCCGACAACCAGACCTACCAGTACAGATACGGAACGCAGGAAACCTGTAGTCAGGCGGTTCACCGCCAGAATTACGAGCAGTGTAATCAGGGCCAGCAGCAGATTGCGGGGCTGGCCGAAATCAGCGCTGCCCTGTCCTCCGGCCACATTATTCATCGCTACCGGGATCAGCGAGAGCCCGATGATAGTTACTACGGAGCCGGTTACTACTGTAGGGAAGAATTTCAGCAGCTTCCCGTATATCGGGGCTGCCAGTACAACGAACAGACCGGAGATAATAATAGCCCCGTACGCTGTCGGGAGATTGGAGCCTGAAGCGATAGCGATAATCGGGCTGACTGCGGTAAAGGTACAGCCGAGTACAACGGGAAGGCCGCTTCCGAAATACTTGCTGCCCATAATCTGCAGCAGCGTTGCCAGTCCGCAGGTGAACAGATCTGCTGCGATCAGATACGCCATCTGCGTTCCGTTCAAATTCAGTGCCCCGCCGACCACCAGCGGCACAATCACAGCTCCGGCATACATAGCCAGCACATGCTGAAGCCCGAGGGCGAATATCTTCTGTTTGCTTAGCATCCTGCACTCTCCTTAATTAATTCTTCCGCACGGGCAGTGCCGGTGCGGGAATCATCTATAAAGTGAACTTCCCCCGGAGACATCGAAGCAATCCGCGCCAGGGCATGTACCGGAATTCCGCGCTGCTCCAGCAGGCTGCGTCCTTCCTGGAAGCTCTTCTCAATGACACAGCCGACTCCCATCAGCTGCGCCCCGGACTCCTCCACGATATCGCAAAGTCCTACAAGCGCTGCGCCGGTAGCCAGAAAGTCATCGACAATCAGCACGTTGTCGCCAGGTCCGAGATACTTCTGCGAGATGCTGATCAGGTAGTCTTCCTGACGGGTGAAGGAATGCACCGGTGCGGAATAGACTGCCTCGGAGAGGGTAACAGCCTTCTTTTTCTTGGCATAAATAAACGGCACACCCAGCGCAATGCCTGCAGCCATGGCGAACTGGATGCCGCTGGCCTCTACAGTCAGCACCTTGGTGATGGGCTGGTCTCCGAAGATAGCTTTGAATTCCTGCCCGATTTGCAGCGCAAGCTCCGTGTCCACCTGATGGTTCAGAAACGAATCTACCTTCAGCACAGTCTCCGATAGAATTAAGCCTTCTTGTCTAATGCGTTCCTCCAGTACTTTCATTACAGCGATTCTTCCTCCTTTAAAATAAAAAAGACAGATCCCCTTGAGTGTTTCTCTCAAGTGAATCTGTCCTTCTGGGTTTTTGTCCCTTAGTGGTGTAACACATAAGCGTGTCCGCATCGCTTGGACCAGTCCTTCCCCTGCCGCAGCACAAGAAACGGAACCCTAGATGCGCTATTTCACTCATAGTCGGATAATTACAGTGGTCATCCGGTAGAAACTTATGGGCCATATTCCCAAGATTATATGAGGTATTATGATAAGTCTGTTTTTAAAAACCTTCGTATATCTTACACGCTCTGTATGATCCTTACAAGCAAAATTTTAAGTATATTTGCTGTGAATTTCAAAGTGTTTCATGAAATACACGCGTATTTCATCATCGATTCTCCCTGCTCACTAGGCAACCGTTTGTTTATGGGGGGACAGCGCCTGTATTCCTCACCCTTCCTTCCTCTGCGCATTAATGATAAGGAAAACCTGTGCAGGGAGGCATGATACGGATGGCTAAGCAAAAAGACCGGATAACTGTCATTATTCAAAAAGGGAAGCAGCGGATTGTTACCCGCACCCCGCTGGCCGGCATCAGCCGGCTGGTGTTTGTTATCAATAACCAATATACCAACGCAGCCAATACCACACAGATTGCCAGCGGCGCCGGCCGGAGCAGCGCAGCGGGCAGCAATGCTGCCATTGCTTCGCCCTATACCCGCCAGCAGGAGAGTGTCGGAGCCGGGGGGACGTCGGCGAACATAGGCAGCAGGGGCAGTAAGGGCAATAAAGGCTGTAAGGGACAGCGTGGCAGACGACATCACGCCCCCCTGATTCATCCGCACGGCTGGGGGAAGGAGATTGTCATCGTCGTGAACAACCAGACCGTGAAGCTTCCGGGGGGCAGCAGAAGCTCCTCGGCCACACAGGTCGGCAGCGGCAGCGGAACCTACAGCTCGGGCGGAACCAATGCCGCCATCGAGAGTCCCGGATCCAAGCAGCAGCAGGCGGTCGGCGGCGGTGCAGGCGGCCTTGCTTCGAACCGGGCTGCTGCCCGGCGGCGTCAGGGCGGCAGGCGGCGGCGCTGACGCCGCCTGCCGGGAAATGCAATCACGCTTAAACTGGCAAATAACACCGGAAACCTTGTAAAAACCAGGTTTTCCGGTGTTTTCTCTGTGTCCTCTATATCGCCGGGCGTCTATTAAAAGTATACTTATATATATTTAGTAGTATTAACTGAACAAAGGCGGCGAACTATGAGGATTAAACAACAGGTTTGGTTAGCAACATCGGTTACTATACTGCTGCTGGGCAGTATGATTATTATATCTTCACTCTATTTGGAAGGCATTCCGCGTATCTTCATTAATGGATTAAGCGGGGGCGGGATTCTGATTGGAATAGGCCTCATCTTCAGCATTCACCGGAATATTGACCACGGGCTGGACCGGATCACCAACATCTCCCGGGATATCGCCGACGGGACAATTAATCCTGCAGCCGCGGCAACCGTACGCAAGGATGAATTCGGACTGCTCGCAGCTTCTTACTACAAGCTGGCAGCCGATCTTCACCACAGGTCCGCTGAAGAACGCGAACTGCGCATGAAAGCGGAGGAGCAGGCCTGGATTAATACGCAAGTGTCAGAGATGGCAATGCAGCTTCAGGGATCGGTGCATCTGCAGACGGCAGCGCGTGTATTTATCGGCAGGCTGGCTGCCGCTGTCGGCGGAAGCTATGGAGCCGTATATTTGAAGCAGGGCGGTCAGCTAAACTTCGCAGCCGGCTATGCCTTTGACGAATCGGCAGGCCGCCGCGAACCCATTCAGCTGGGCAGCGGACTGGTCGGACAATGCGCGGTGGATCATCAGACCATCGTGCTGGAGGATCTTCCGGAGCATTATATCAAAGTCCATTCCGCGCTGGGTGAAGCTTCCCCATCTTCGCTTATCGTAGTTCCGATCATGCATGAGCGGGAAGTGGTCGCCGTAATGGAGCTGGCCGCTTTGCACCCGTTCGGTTATAAGGAGCATCAGCTGATCGAGCGGGCGGGTCAAAACATGGGGGTGCTGATCAATACTTTGGCCGGCGTGGCCAGAATTGAAGAGCTGCTGAGCGAAACCCGGCTGCAGAAGGACGAGCTGGAAGCGCAGACCGAGGAACTGACGGCACAGACCCAAGAGCTGGAGGCACAGACCGAAGAGCTTATGGCCCAAACCGAGGAGCTGCGGCTGCAGACGGATCAGCTGCAGGATCAGGGAGAAGAGCTGAAGATGCAGGCCGAGAGCCTGCTGTCCTCCAATGAAGAGCTTCAGGCGCAAATGGAGCTGACAGAGGAACAAAAAGCCGAGATTGAAGCCCAGGCCGATGAGCTGAGGCAGCAGACGGAAGAACTGTACGCCTCCAATCTGGAGCTCCAGCAGCAAATGGAGATTACCAGCCGGCAATCGACAGAGATCAAGGCACAAGCCGATGAGATATCTGCCGCGAACCGCGATATGCAGAAGCAGCTCCAGCTTACAGAACGCCAAAAAGCCGAGATTGCCGATCAGGCTGAAGAGCTTCAGGCCCAAACGAATGAACTTCTGGATCAGAAGGAAGAACTCCAGGCACAGACTGAGGAGCTTCAAGCTCAAACGGAAGAACTCCAGGCCCAGACCGACGAGCTCCAGGCTCAGGCCGACGAGCTTCTGACCCAGAAAGAAGAGCTAGCGGCCTCCAATGATCAGCTGCTGCTCCAAGTCCGGCTTACCGAGCAGCAGAAGGAAGAAATTCAGGCGCAGGCCCAGGAAATCTTCATGGCTGCCCAGTATAAATCGGAATTCCTCGCCAACGTATCGCATGAACTGCGCACACCGCTGAACAGCCTGCTGATTCTCTCGCAGATCCTCGCCGAGAACAAGGAAGGCAATCTTGAGAAGAAACAGCTGGAATATGTGCATACCATCTTCTCAGCAGGCAAGGATCTGCTGCAGCTGATCGATGAGATTCTCGATCTGGCCAAGCTGGAGGTCGGCAAAATGACTCCTGTTCTTGAACCGGTCTCTTTACAGGACCTCAGCAACCATATTTTCCGCCATTTTGAACAGCAGGCCAAGAAAAAGAATCTCCGGTTCGATGTCCATTCAGACAACAGGCTGCCTGACCATCTGATGACCGACGGCCACAGACTGCAGCAGATTATGAATAATCTGTTGTCCAATGCTATTAAGTTCACCCCGGAGCAAGGCTCCGTTTCCCTGTCCATCCGCACCAGCGGCGAAGAAGTAGTCTTCGCTGTCAGCGATACCGGCATCGGCATTGCCGCCTCCAAGCTGGGGAGCATCTTCGAAGCGTTCCAGCAGGCGGACGGCACCACCAGCCGCAAATACGGCGGCACCGGTCTTGGACTTACGATCTGCCGCGAGCTGGCTACCCTGCTGGGGGGAAGAATTGAAGTGGATTCCGTTGAAGGCAAAGGCAGTACCTTCTCGCTGATCATTCCTGCAGTTGAGCCGGGAGAGGACGCACAGGCGCTGGCTGCCGCTACCTTTGCAGCCGCAGCCACTGCGGATATGCCGGGTTCCGAGACCGGCAGCCGGGAGAATCCGGCTTTCCGGGAATCGTTCGTTCCCGATATTTCCATCACCAATCCGAAGCTGCTGCAATATGCCGAGATGGAGGATGACCGCGGCAATCTGCTCCCCGGCGACACTCTCCTGCTGATCATAGAGGAGGATGCGGAATTCGCCACTATGCTGCTTGAACTGGCGCGCAGCCGGGGCTTCAAGGCGATCGTTGCCTTCCAGGGCGATCAGGGTCTGGCGCTGGCACATGCCTACAAGCCCGATGCCATCCTGCTGGATCTGCATCTTCCCGTTCTGGACGGCTGGTCGATTATCAGCCGGCTGAAGAGCCGGCCGGAGCTGCGCCATATTCCGGTGCATGTCATCTCGACAGCCGAGGAGAATCAGCAGAGCCTGGCGATGGGCGCCTTGTCCTTCTGGAAGAAGCCAAGTGATTATGCCGAACTGGAGGCAGCCTTCCTGCAGATTGAGACGTATATCCGCCGTCCGGTGAAGAGCCTGCTGATTGTTGAAGACAACAAGATTCTGCGCAGCAGCCTTGTCGAATTCATCGCGCATCCCGATGTGAACATTATTGCGGTCGGCACAGGCAGGGAAGCTATGGAGCATCTGGCCAGTCATCATTTTGACTGCATGGTGCTGGACTTAGGCCTGTCGGATATTTCCGGCTTCGATCTGCTGGAGCAGGTCAAAACCAACCGTAAGCTGCAAACCCTGCCGGTCATTATCTATACAGGCAAGGATCTCAGCAAGACCGATGAGCAGCGCCTCAAGCACTACGCCGAGAGCATTGTTATCAAGAATGTACGGTCTATGGAACGGCTCTACGATGACACAGCCTTATACCTCCACCGCAAGCATGCTGACCTGCCGCTGGATAAGCAGCAGCTGATCGAGAATCTGCACAATCCGGAGTCGGCCTTTGCCGGAAAAAGCATTCTGCTTGTGGATGATGATATGCGTAATATTTTTGCGTTATCCAGTGTGCTCGAAGGTTATAATATGGAGATCAGCTTTGCCCAGAACGGTAAAGAAGCCCTGGAGCATCTGGAGACACACCCGGGCGTTGAGCTCGTATTCATGGATATTATGATGCCTGAGATGGATGGTTACGAGACCATGAAGCATATCCGGCTCAGACCGGAGTATGACCAGCTGGTAATTATCGCGCTGACCGCCCGCGCCCTGGAGGAAGACCGGGTCAAATGCCTGCAGGCCGGAGCGAACGATTATATATCCAAACCGATCAATACGACACAGCTGGTGAGTGTGCTGAAATTATGGTTGATTCAGTAGGAGGAATTATGGAGTACCCTATTAATATTTTACTTGTCGATGACCGGCCGGATGAGCTCCTGTCTATGCAGGCTTTGCTGGCCGACACACCTTATCAGCTGATTGGTGCAACCTCCGGCATGGAGGCCCTGAAATGTCTGCTGGAGCAGGAGTTCGCCCTGATTATTATGGATGTGCTCATGCCGGACATGGATGGATTCGAAACGGCGAAGCGGATCAAAGCGCGTCAAAAGTCACGTGACATCCCGATTATATTCCTCACCGCGCTGACTTCAGAGCTGGAGAACTATATGATGGCCTATTCAGCCGGAGCTATAGATTTCCTGACCAAGCCTTTCCATCCGATCGTGCTTAAGAGCAAAATTGACGGCTTCGTCCGCCTCTATCGGACCCGCAAAGAGCTGCAGCTTAAATCCCAGGAGCTGGAGGCGGCGAATAGTGTTCTGACCGAGCTGAAGGACACTGCCGAAGTCGCTCTAAGGATCAAAAGCGGCTTCCTCGCCATGATGAGCCATGAAATCCGCACACCGCTGAACGGAATTATTGCCATGTCGGATGTGCTGCGGACCTCTGAGCTGGCGGCGGATGATCTGGAAATGGCCGAAATCATTCATACAAGCGGCCACGCACTGGTGTCTGTCATTAATCATATCCTGGACTTCACCAAGATCGAATCCGGCAAAATGGAGCTGGACTATGAGCTGTTCAACCTCCACTCCTGCATCAAGGAAACCGTTGATCTCTTCCGGGCACTCGCCAAGGAACGCAATCTGGTCCTGGAGACCTTCATTGATCCAGCCATTCCCGCACTGCTCATAGGCGATCCCAACCGTCTGCGCCAGGTACTGAACAACCTGATCGGCAATGCAATCAAATTCACCTACTCGGGCGGCGTTAAGGTAGGGGTTCATCTCCGGCAAGCGATGGATAGGGTAATGGAGCTTGAGTTCATTATTGAAGATACCGGCATCGGCATTCCTGCGGACAAAATGAAATACCTGTTCCAGCCGTTCACCCAGATCGGCGCTACGATCAACCGTAAGTTCGGGGGTACCGGACTCGGGCTGTCCATCTGCAAAATGCTGGTCGATCTGATGGGCGGAACAATCTACGCTAAGCCGGATGTTGAGCAAGGGGCCGTCTTTATCTTCACGATTCAGGTCAGTGAAGGACAACCGGATTAGCGCCTTGTCCAGCTGTTTATCTCGGCAGCTGGCCGGACACCAGGCATATCAAAGAACCGCAAGCCTTCGGGGCTTGCGGTTCTTTGTGTACGGTCATAGGTCTGCTGCGCCTTATTCCACGCCGCCGGGCAGCAGCTCCACCTTCTTGTTATTCAGCACATTGTCCTCAAGCACGGCGAATTTATCGCCATACTCTTTAATAATATGCTGCTCTCCCCATGCGCACAGGGAGTCCAGAATGGAGCCGAGTGTCTGTCCGTATTCACTCAGCTCATATTCCACTTTGGGCGGAACCTGATTATAGCTGATCCGGTTGACAATGCCGTCCTGCTCCAGCTCGCGGAGCTGCTGGGTCAGCATTTTCTGCGTAATATTCGGCATATGGCGCTTCAGATCACTCGTCCGCAGCTTGCCATGCGTCAGATGGCAGAGAATAACGCATTTCCACTTCCCCCCGATGACCTCAAGCGTAGCCTCGACTGAAATATTATATTTTTTAGCCATTATAATGCCTCCTGTATGCTCACTTTACATCCCTGTATGTGTCTCCCAGCGGGTAGTTATGGGTACTTTTTGGTACCTATAGTACTTTAAAGTACGTACTATCCATTTTCGTATCTGTACTCCATAATAGCACTTACCGGCCGGTGATTACCATAGTAGGAGTGAAGAACATGTCTCTGGACACAAAAAGAAGTACCCTCGCGCTGCTGGCTCTGGCGATCAGCGCCTTTGCGATAGGAACAACCGAGTTTATCAGTGTCGGGCTGCTGCCGCTCATAGCTGATGACCTGAATATATCCGTGACCACCGCCGGATTAACCGTAACTCTGTATGCGCTCGGCGTAACCTTCGGTGCGCCTGTGCTAACCTCGCTGACCACAAGAGTCTCCCGCAAAACACTGCTGCTCCTGCTGATGCTCGTATTCATCGCCGGTAACAGTCTTGCAGCCGCTGCTGGCGGAATCGGCACCCTGCTGGCCGCCCGGGTAATATCCGCCCTCTCGCATGGCCTGTTCATGTCGATCGCCTCCACCATCGCCGCCGACCTGGTGCCTGAGAACCGCAGGGCCAGCGCCATCTCCATTATGTTCACCGGCCTTACCGTAGCCACGGTCACTGGCGTGCCGCTCGGCACCTTCCTCGGACAGCAGCTGGGCTGGCGGGCTGCCTTCACCGCCATTGTGGTGATCGGCATTCTAGCGCTGATCGCCAATCTGATTCTAGTGCCCGCCGGACTCCGCAAGGGGACCCGCACGCCGCTGCGCGAGCAGGTCAAGCTGGTGACGAACGGCCGGCTGCTGCTGGCTTTTGCCATTACAGCCCTGGGCTACGGCGGAACGTTCGTCGTCTTCACTTATCTCTCCCCGCTGCTGCATGAGATCAGCGGCTTCCAGGAGAAGACGGTCGCTGTGATCCTGCTCGTCTATGGTATTGCCATTGCCATCGGCAATGTGATCGGCGGCAGAGCAGCGAACCGCAAGCCGATGAACGCCTTATTCTATATGTTCGCCCTGCAGGCCGCCGTGCTGCTAATCCTCACCTTCACGGCTCCCTTCAAAACCGCCGCCCTGATCACCATCTTCTTCATGGGGCTGCTCGCCTTCATGAACGTCCCCGGGCTGCAGGTCTATGTAGTAATGCTGGCTGACCGGTTCGCGCCCGGCGCCAGAGATGTCGCCTCTGCTGTCAACATTGCCGCGTTCAACGCAGGCATTGCCATCGGAGCCTACCTCGGCGGCCTGGTCACCGATCATATGGGACTGATCCACACCGCCTGGGTAGGCGCTGTCATGGTGTTCGGGGCCGTTCTGCTCACGGCCTGGAGCCGGGCGCTGGAGAACAGGGACGAACGTATGCAGCGGGCGGAAGCTGCTTAAGCTTAAGTGCTGTGTACGCCGCAAATGGAAATGTGCGCAGTCAAGCGGTATGCATGGTCTGATTATAGGCTATAGCTGCCGCAATCCCTTTCTCGTAATACCTCGCTGGCTGTGACGGGGAGAGCATCTTGCTTCTTAAATTCCTGCCCATAATACAACATTTCCCTCTTTATTCCGGGCAAATTTTAAGATTGTTGTATGAAATGCAGCATTTCTTGTCTTCTAAGCGGCTTATCGAAGAAATTATTGTATTTAATACAACAATCCTTTAGTAAATCCGGATATCAAGGAATCAAAGCTGCACTACGTACAACATTTTGCCCGTAACTACACTATTCCTTCAGGAGGTCATTCGATATGGCACAGCATTTACAAGATAGAACAATACTTCAGGGCGGCGTGAGTATGCCGTGGGTTGGACTCGGAGTTTTTCAGGTAGAGGACGGCGACGGGCTGGTGCAGGCGGTGAAGTCCGCAATTGCCCACGGCTACCGCAGTATTGATACAGCCGCAGTCTATGCCAACGAACACGGGGTCGGGCAAGCGGTCAAGGAAGCTATGGCCGGGAACAAGCTGACCCGCGAAGAGCTGTTCATAACCTCCAAGGTCTGGAATGCAGACCTTGGTTATGAAGAGACCCTTGCCGCTTACGAGGCCAGTCTTGAGAAGCTGGGTCTAGAATATTTGGATCTGTATCTCATTCACTGGCCGGTGAAGGGCAAATACAAGGAGTCCTGGAGAGCGCTCGAAGCCCTCTATACAGCAGGCCGCGTCAAAGCCATCGGCGTCAGCAATTTCCAGATTCATCATCTGGAGGATATCCTGCAGGATGCGGAGATCAAGCCGATGGTCAATCAGGTTGAGCTGCATCCTTATCTGTCCCAGCAGCCGCTGCGGAGCTTCGCTAAGACACATGGCATCCAGATCGAAGCATGGGCTCCGCTGATGCAGGGCCAGCTACTGGATCAGCCGGTGCTAACGGAAATCGCCGCCAGCCATGGCAAGTCCGTTGCCCAGATCATCCTGCGCTGGGATCTGCAGCATGGGATCGTCACCATTCCGAAATCAACCAGAGAGCAGCGGATCATCGAGAACGCCTCCCTGTTCGATTTTGAGCTAAGCAGCGCCGACATGGACCGCATTGACAGCCTCAATCGTGATCAGCGGACCGGTCCCGATCCGGACAATTTCGATTTCTAAGCGGTTGGCGTTCCGCCTGGTGTCCAGCCTGATGTGCAGCATGCTGTATATCTGCTAATAGAAGAAGCTCCCGCCTTCACAGTTTGAAGGCGGGAGCTTCTTTTGCTCTTTACTCCTACTCTTTACTCCCACTCCTTACTCTTACTCCTTACTCTCACTCTTTACTCTCAATCTTTACTCCTACTCTTCACTCTCACTCCTTACTCTTACTCCTTACTCTCACTCCTTGCCCCGTTTTCCCCTTCGTTGCCGTCTCTGCAACCCTAACCGCCCACCATAGCAATAAGCACAGGTAGAGCCAGGAAGGACGCCAGCGTAGTCCAGACAATACAGCGCGAGACCAGTGATGGCGAGCTGCCGAAGCGTTCGGCCAGCACCACGGAATTGACCGCTACCGGCATCGAGGCCAGAATCAGCAGCACCGAGAATAAGGGGCCCGTAATGTTCAGCGCGAGCAGCACCAGTGCGGCCAGCAGCGGAGCCAGCAGCAGCCGGACGGTCAGCCCCGTCCAGAATGCAAGCTGCACGTTGCGCTCCGTATGCGCAGCCCGGACCTTCACCATCTGCGCGCCGAGAATCGCCAGCACTACCGGCGAGTAGGCTCCTGCAGCCATCGATACGCCCGAAGCCAGTTCATGCGGCATATGCAGACCGAGCGCCCGCAGCAGCAGGGCCAGAATGGCCGCATAGATTGCCGGCAGCGAGAAGACTGACTTCACGGCGCTGCGCACCGAGAACTGTGATCTGGCGGCAAAATACACGCCGATCGTATTCACAATCACCATCTGGGCGATGACATAGACCGATGCCTTGTCCAGGCCCAGCTGGCCGAAGGCCAGCAGCACCAGCGGCAGACCGTAATTGACGCTGTTCGTGAAGGTGGAGATGAGCGTCAGGCCGGCGGCTTCCGGCGGAGCCAGCTTCAGGATTTTACCGATCAGGGTAGCCAGCCCCCATAAGAGAAACAGATTCAGCAGCGAGAATGCGAGCGTCTTATAGACATCATCGAAGGAGATTTCCGCCGTAGCAAGCGTATCCAGGATAATTGCCGGACTGAGAAAATACAGGTACAGCGTCAGCAGGGGCTTCGTGTCAAGATTCTTATAACGTCCGAGCAGCGCCCCGGCGGCCACCGGAATGGACAGCGGCACAATAACCTCTACAAGTGTCGATAGTACAGTCTGAATCACACGCCAGGACCCCTCTGTTCTTTAGTTACTCCCTACTATACCCTTTGGGGCAAGGAGCGTCTAAGACCCGGAATCAATATCCTTAATAGAAACTGCCTATGGCAGCCCGCCGCTTGCAGTCTTTGCAACAATTTCCGCCCGAAGGGCAGAATCGGCACCTTACCAAAGGATAGATTAGACCTCACTACCCTGCTCTGCCAAGGTGCATGACATTCACCTGGAATTGACGGCATAGGCATCCCACTCTGAGATAATAGTTGGAAAAACGTATCTTAATTCGGCTTTTTATGATCCTTTGCCGCAATTAAGTGGATTAACGTCATTTAATTTCCTGCCTTTTCTCTATTCTGAATTCCATCTATTTCGATCCACTGGCTCTACCTCCACCACCGGTTATCAGGCGCAGCGTATAAATTCTTATCTTTAGACAAAAAATCCTGTACCCTTATCAAAGCAGGGTACAGGATTTAAGAATTACAGGATTTAAGATTTATAGCATTTTAATCTCAAGCAGCTCATATTTGATGACGCCCATTGGGGCATTAACGCTGATAATGTCGCCCACTTTTTTGCCGATCAGCTCTTTGCCGAGCGGACTTTCGTAAGAAATCTTGTTGTCCAGCACATCAGCCTCTGCGGGACCAACCACTCTATATTCAATCTTTTCGGAGTATTCCACATCATTCAGAATGACGATGCAGCCTACGCTGACTGTGCTCAGATCCATATTGCTTGAATCCACAATCTGCGCCTTGATCAGCATCTTCTCCAGAATCATGATCCGTGTCTCCATGAAGGATTGATCCTCCTTCGCGGAGTGGTATTCGCTGTTCTCCTTCAAATCGCCGTAGCTGATCGCCAGCTTAAGCCGGGCTGCAAGCTCCTTGCGCCCTGCTCCCTTAAGTTCTCTCAGCTCATCCTCGAGCTTGGCCAAGCCTTCTTTCGTCAAAAACACTTCGTCATTGTTGGACATGTATACAACTCCTATTATTTGCTCGCTTTATTGTATTCTAACTCATATTCGCCCAACATGCGAAGAGAAAGCGCTACAGCGGCAAATCGCCACAATTCCAGCACAGCAAAAATAACCCATTATCATTTACAATAGGGACAGATTCCAAATCCAACCACAGTCAGGAGCACTTAGAATTGATGTTTATGCAATCCTCTAAAGTATACCGCTTTACAATCTGCTTGGCCGCCGCACTGATTCTGCTCTCGGGTTCGAGCCTGTCCATTGCAGCTGCAGCAAAGCCATCGTCATCTTCACCAGCGGTTTCAAGCTATGATGTCGTTGTTATCGGAAGTGAAATTCAAGGCGTACTGCTCGCCAAGGAAGCCGTTAAGGCGGGCCTTAAGGTGCTGATGCTTGATCCCCGCAGCAAACCGGGCGGTGAATTGATCCAAGGACAAATGTTCTTCCTCGATGACGTGAATGACAATAAGCAGCGAAGTCTCGTACAAGGCGAAATCAAGAACCTGTTCAACGGATACAAAGCCGGAACCATCCGCAAGGCTGCGGATTTCCAGACGTATTTTGACAAGGTCATTCAAGGAATTCCGCTGAAAAGCGGGGTCGTTCTGGATCATGTAGACACTAAGACAGCAGGCAGCGGCAAAACACTTAGCTCGCTTACATACCACGGCAAGGACGGCAACAAAGTTACAATTCAGTCCCGTTACTGGGTGGAGAATACGGATTACAACGCCCTAAGCAGTCAGCTGAAGGAAGCCCGGATTCCGGGAATGGAAACTATATATAACGGTAAGAAACCGGATTATATGGCCGCTACCTATATGCTCAATTTCAAAAATGTAGATTGGAATCTGCTGCACCAGCGTATTCTGGAGGATTATCCGCTTACGAATGTGCGCAAGAAATATGGCCCCAATACCTATGTGGACTGGCATTTCGCTACCGGGTTCAGCAATATTACCAATACCTACATCACTAAGGACAAGCAGCTGAGGCTACGAGGATTGAATGCCACCTACCAAAAAAACGGCCAGGTAATCATCAACGGGCTGCTCATTTACGATGTAAACCCCTCAGACCCCAAATCCGTAGCGTCCGCAGTTCAGAGGGGGCAAGCTGAAGCACCTTTCATTCTAAGCTTCTTGCGCAAGAATATTCCCGGCTTCGCCAAAGCAGAGCTGAATGGCTTTCCGGAGTACCTCTATATTCGTGACTATAACCGGTATGAGACTAAATATGTCCTGGATTACCCGGATCTGATGAATAGCCGGATGTTCTGGGATAATGTGAGTATCGGCGGCTACTCCATAGATTTGCAGGGTACCCGGGCAATTCCGACCGGTATTGGCTACGGCAAGCCGGACCGTTATGGACTGCCGCTGCGCTCCTTCGAGTTGAAGTCTTATGACAATGTGCTGGTGACCGGAAAAAATGTCGGCGCCAGCATCAAGGCCTACGGCAGTGCACGAATCATGCCGACCACCGCACTGGCAGCACAGACCATCGGCATCATTCTTGGGCGGGAACGCAACAAGCCGCTGGCTAACCTTACGGAGGCGGATTTCAAGCGGATTCGAGCCTATCTGAAACAAGATTATCAGATTGTCCTACAGTAGAAACTTTCTATCTATATTATGTATACACAGCAAACCGCCATTCTGATCCGCGAGAATCTGGAGTGACGGTTGTTTGTATATCCAGCGGCAGCCCTTTTACCTGTTCGCCCTCTGCTTCCCGGCCCCGGCCTGCAGCACAGGAGCTGCCGCTGCCTTGCCGTTTCCCCTTCTCAGCAGAAAGGTCAGCGGAATCGCCAGCAGTCCAACCACCGTAGCGATCAGGAAAATATCCTGTACGCCCAGGGTCATTCCCTGCGCCTTGATCAGCGCACCTGCCGCAGAAGCTCCGCCGCTGAGTTCCTGCTGATGGGCGAGTGATCTGGAGGCGAGCAAAGAGCTGAACACGGCAATGGACAACGCGCCTGTAGCCTGGCGGACCCAGTTCGTCACAGAAGAAGCATGCCCTGTGATCTGCTTGGGTACGGCTGACATCCCGGCATTCGTCACCGGCATGAAGGCCAGGGCAATGCCAACATTGCGCAGGGCCATCAGCATCGCCACACGGGTATGTGTAACGGCCAGCGTAAGATGGCTAAGCTCCCAGGTTGAAGCGCTCAGCAGCAGAATACCGCTGAGAATGAGCCAGAACGGGCCGATCCGGGAATATAGCTTGCCGACGACCGGCGACATGACTGCCATTACGATCGAGCCGGGCAGCAGTACAAGTGCCGTCTTCAGCGGAGTGGACTGCTGGATGTCCTGCAGGAAGACCGGAATTAAGAAGGTCCCCGAGTATAACGCAACGGTAATAATACAGTTAATGATCAGACTGTAGGTGAACCGGTTCTGCTTGAACACCTTAAGGTTCAGCAGCGGCTCCTGCAGAGACAGCTCCCGGCGGATGAAGTAGGTTAAGGCCGCTGCGCCAATCAGCAGCAGGGATAAGGTCTTCCATGAGGTCCAGCCCCAGGCATTCCCCTTATTGAAAGCGAGAATAATAAAGGCGCTGCTCAGAATCACGGTTACGAATCCCGGCAGATCGAAGCTTCTGCTGCTGGCGGTTTGACGCTGGAACGGCAGGCATTTCAGCGCTACCACAATCGCGATGATGCCGATCGGCAGATTGATCATGAACAGCGATTTCCAGCCGAAGTAGCCGGTAAGCCAGCCGCCGAGCGTTGGCCCGAAGGCAGGAGCCAGCATGGAGGACAGGCTCCAGAGGCTCATGGCGAAAGCCTGCTTCTCTTTCTCGATAAACTGATAAATCATCGTCATCGTCGTCGGGATAATCAGCCCGCCGAATATTCCCTGCAGGGTCCGGAAGATAATCAGGGAATGAATACTCCAGGCCACGGTACACAGCCCGGAGAACAAGGTGAAGCCCGACAGGGCAAACACATAGAGATATTTATAGCTCCACTTGTCGCCGAAATATCCTACGACTGGAGCAATTACGCCGGTAGCCAGCAGATAACCCGTAATCATCCATTGCACCGTGCTGATCTCGGCATGGAAGTCTTTCAGAAACACCGGGAACGCAACGTTAATCGTTGTTGTACTGAGAATGGCCATGAAATTACCGAAAAAGATGGCCAGAATAATAAGCCAGAATGATGAATTTTTTGCCGTCTGATTACCCAAGTATGCTCTCTCCTCTGCACTGCCACCACTATAAACATTAGCTTCACACTAATATAGGTGTATGATACAATCATTTCAATATACGTGTATTATACAACTATCATCCTGGAAGTCAATATGACTTATTTCATTAGAGTTTCATTATGCTTTTATAAATAACCGCAGCTTTCGCTTAGGGCTGTATTATCACTTATAATATGGAGACATATAAGGCTGGACCTTAAGAATTACTCAATCATAAAGGACGGATACTAACTATGGCTGATGAACAGACTGATAAAAACCTCGAAACCCTGAACCATGAGCTCATTACGCTAATCCGCCTCGGCTCGCTGGATAAAAAACATGGCGGCCTGGACCGCTCCTCCTACACCCTGCTCCACCATCTGTCGAACCACGATAAGGTAGGCGTTAAAGCGCTCGCCGAAGAATTCGGCCTCGATACCTCTACCATCAGCAGGCAGACGAGCGTCCTTGAGGCGAAGGATTATGTGGTAAAGGTGCCTGATCCGCAGGATGGAAGATCGAGCTATTTTCAGATTACCGCGCTGGGTGCGCAGACGTTTGCCGAGGCCCGGGACATCCGGCTGCAGCGCTATGAGCAGATTTTTGAAGGCTGGTCTCCCGTGGACTGCCAGACCTTCAGCGGGCTGCTGGCCAGGCTCAACCGGAAACTGCAGCAAAAGCCAGACTAAGGATTGACGAATAATGACGAAACTGGTAGATTGAATTAATCATACAATTTAACTCGGAATTATATTTTAGCCAAAGGGGCTGGTTCTGCATGAATTTTATCTTCTTTTCCCCGCATTTCCCCAAGAACAGCGCTGATTTCTGTACCCAGCTGCAGCAGCAGGGGGCGACGGTGCTCGGGATTGGCGATGCCGAATATGACCAGCTGGAGGACAAGCTGAAGTCGGCACTGACGGAGTATTATAAAGTAAGCAATCTGGAGAGCTACGAGGAGATCCTGCGGGCCGTTGCTTTTTTCACCTATAGATACGGTAAGATTGACCGCTTCGAGTCGCTGAACGAATACTGGCTGGAGCAGGATGCCGCTATCCGCACGGATTTCAACATTTACGGCACCAAGTCCGATTTCGTCTCCAACCTGAAGCAGAAGTCCAAGATGAAAGAATTCTTCCATAAAAGCGGTGTAAGCACCGTTCAGTTCTCCACCGGGACTACGCGTGAAAGCGTGGAGAGCTTCATCCAAAGCGCCGGCTTCCCGCTGGTGGTTAAGCCCGATCTCGGCTCCGGTGCCAGCAATACGTACAAGATTAATAACGAAGAGGAGCTGCAGCACTTTTTTGACACCAAGCCGGAGGATGTAGCCTTTATTATTGAGGAATTCATCGATGGCGTTATCCTCACCTATGACGGGCTGGTGGATATTGACGGTAATGTGCGGTTCGCGGTCAGCCACCTGTTCGAGAATAGTGTAATGGAGGTCGTCAACACGGATAACCACCTCTACTATTTCTGTCTGAGAGATATCAGCCCCGAGGTAGAAGAGGCCGGGAAGAATATTCTGAAGGCTTTTGACATCCGGGAACGGTTCTTCCATATCGAGCTGTTCAAATCACACAAGGATGGCCGGATCATTGCCCTGGAAGTGAATATGCGTCCCCCGGGCGCCTGGATGACCGATGCCATTAACTTCGCATACGATGTGGATGTCTATAAAGAATGGGCCAGCATGATCGTACACAATGAGGTCGGCGGTCCTTACGAAGGCAAATATTACACCGGCTATGCCAGCCGCAAGAGTCATAAGCATTACGCTCACAGCCACGAGGACATCTACCGCACATTCGGCGGGCAGATTGTGAATTATGCCGAGATCGAAGAGGTATTCAGCAGAGCGATGGGTAACAGCGCTTATCAGTTCCGTTCTCCCGAGCTTTCGGAGGTCAGGGACATCAGAGGTTATATTCACCAAGAAGAGGGATAGGATGTGTTAACGGATGAGGATAAGCTACCATAAGGAGTACAGCCACAACTTGGGCAGAGACATGGAATATAAAATATACGGCCACGCCGGCAAACCGATGCTCGTCTTCCCCACGTCGCTTGGACGCTTTTATCAATATGAGGATTCGGGCATGATTGACACGCTCTCCTCCTTCATTGAAGCGGGCAAGCTGCAGATATGGGCCTGCGACAGTATTGATGAAGAGACCTTCTTCTCCACTCACTGGAATAACGAGGACCGGGTGCACCGTCATGAGCAGTATGATAAATATATCGCGCATGAGCTGATTCCCGGCATCCTCCACCAGAGCAAGCAGAACAACGGCGGGACCGATCAGCGCATTCTGATCTCAGGCTGCTCTATGGGCGCTTATTACAGTGCCAGCTTCTTTTTCCGTTATCCGCAATATTTCGATACCTTAATCGCCCTGAGCGGCGTCTATTCCACCTATTATTTCTTCGGCGACTATATGAGCGAGCAGATCTACCTGAATTCACCGCTGCATTATCTGCCGGGACTGACGGATGATTATTATCTGAACCAGTACCGCAGCAGCAACATCATCGTCTGCGTCGGACAAGGCGCGTATGAGGATGAAATGCTGCATGAGACCCGGCTGCTTCAGGATGTGCTCGGACGCAAAGGCATTCCCGCACGGATCGACTACTGGGGGCATGATGCCGGTCATGACTGGCCGTGGTGGAACAAGCAGATTCATTATTATGTGGAAGGCTGCCTATAGCACGTTTATAGAAAAAAGAACGGGACTGTCCAGCCATCATTGCAGATGACTGCGGCAGCCCCGTTTTTGGCATGCGTTCACCCGGTTCACGGCAATAAAAAAGGAAACCGCCAGGTTCAGCAGTTTCCTTCCAGCACTTACAGCCGAGTCTTATTCAGGCAAATGCTCTGAACAGAACAGAACCAGTGCTGCTTCCTCGTCCTCTTCCATATCGAAATCGAGCAGCTGGCCTGACGAGGTTTCCTGCAGATCGTAGCTGACAATGCTTGTCTGCTCTTCTTCCACTTTCACAATTACGCGGGCCGAAACACCGTTCTCTACGTATAGCTCATCATCTTCCGGCACATCCAGGTTAATGACGAACTCATATCGCTTGCCGCTTAGTATTCCAAAAGGATCTCTTACGTTCTCCACGGTGTAGCTTGTAAATGTCAACACGTCGCATTCCTCATTTCTCAAATCACTGCCAGATTATTGTAACACAAGTAGAAACGCCTTTGCTTCCTTTTACAAGACAGCATCGTACTTATGATGACAAACTGCTGCCTAATTTATCCGGGAAACTGCGCTGCCGGCACCTCTGCCTTGCCTTTGGTCTTCTTGATCTGCTTGCTGCGAAGCTGTCCGCAGGCCGCATCAATATCGACTCCGTGCTCCAGCCGGGTGCTGACGCTGACGCCCTGCTTCTTCAGCGTGTCGAAGAACGCACGTACGGATTCCCGCTCGCTCCGCTGATACTGGCTATGCTCATCTACCGGATTATAAGGGATCAGATTCACATTCGCCAGCTGACGCCGGTCTCCGATTAACTCGGCCAGCTCCAGGGCATGCTCCTCACGGTCATTGATATCCTTCAGCAGGATATACTCCAGAGTAATTCTCCGGTTGGTCTTCTCCAGGTAGTAATCAATCGCCGGCATTAGCTTCTCTATAGGAATGGCACGGTTGATCTTCATGATCTGTGTCCGCAGCTCATTATTCGGCGCATGCAGGGAGATCGCCAGATTGACCTGCATATTGGCGTCGGCGAATTCTCTGATTTTGTCAGCCAGACCGCTGGTGGATACGGTAATGCCTTTGCCGGCAATGGCCAGACCCTTGTGATCCTTGATCGTAATCAGGAAATTCAGCAGATGCCGGAAATTATCGAACGGCTCACCGATGCCCATTACGACTACATGGCTGACCTTTTGCCCAAGACCGGCCTGATCCAGATCAAGCTGAACCTTCATAATCTGCTCGACAATCTCGCCGCTGGTGAGATCGCGGCTCTTCGCCAGCAGCCCGCTTGCGCAGAAGCTGCAGCCGATATTGCAGCCGACCTGAGTGGTGACGCAGACGGACAGACCGTACTTTTGCCGCATAAGCACCGTTTCAATCAGGTTGCCGTCTTGTAAGCGGAACAGGAATTTGACAGTGCCGTCAGCCGATTCCTGCTTCACATGCTCTTCCATCGTCTGAAAGACATAATGCTCTTCCAGCAGCTGTACACAGTCCGGGTTCATCCCCGTCATTTCTGCAAAGCTGGTAACCCGCTTGCGGTATAGCCATTCCCAGACAGCGGATGCACGGGATTTCTTGTGCCCATGCTCCAGCAGCCAGGCGGTCAGTTGTTCCAAAGTCAATCCATAAATGGATTCTTTATTCATTTCATATCCTCTTTTCAAAACTTTAAAGTTCAATCAATCTATTCTACCTTGCGGGGGACATTAGCAACAACAATAACTTATTGTCTCAAATTTTGTTTATTAAAACAAGGGGAAACGCTGCCGATTCCGGGTCATTTCCGTGCACATACGCAGAAAAGCGCACCCCGCGATCCGGGATACGCTTCCTGCTTTTTATTTGAAGACGGCGAACTTCAGTCCCTGTGCCTGAAGATACTCAATGATCTCAGGAAGCGCCTGGACCGTAACTGCTTTTTCGTGCAGCAGATAGATGCCGCCGGACGGGTCCGTTGTATGGAAATAACGGAGAACCTGCGGGGCATTATCGGCTTTCCAATCCTCGGGGTCCCGGTTCCAGAGCAGCAGCTTCATATGCTGCCGCTTCGCCTCAGCGGCCAGCTCATCATTAACTGCACCATAAGGCGGACGGAAGATAGTTACCGCCGAGTTCATGTTCGACTCCAATTCCCGGCTGGCCCGCTCCAGATTCTTGCGGTTCTCCTCAGGGCTGTTCCGTGTCATATCACTGTGATCCCAGGAGTGGCTGCCTACTGGCATGCCATGCTCATTAGCATAGCTGACCTCTGCCGGGCGGCTGCTGGCGTTCTGTCCAATAAACAGGAAGTTCGCCGCCACACCATACTCGTCCAGAATATCTACAATCTGCCTTGTGTACTGCGAGGGCCCATCATCGAAGGATAAGGCCACATACCCCTGAGGCAGGCTGTATTCATAGCTGTTCCCGTCCAGTTCAATCTCTTCAACCGAAGTCTCCGGAGCCGCTGCAGACGTATCTTCCGGGGTATCTTCCAGGGGATCTTCCGGAGCCTCTTCCGGGACTGCCTGGACTTCGCTGCTCTGGTAGGCCGCCGTCTGGATCACCGGTATAACATTAATAAGGGGACTACTGCTGACGTCCGCAGCTACGGCCGCCTGCAACGGGTCCTCATGGGCTTCTGCGCTGTTGCTGAACAGCTTGCCGTCCATGCGCAGCAGGAACAATGCGATGAGGCAGCTGAACAGAATACCGCGCAGCAGTATGGCCCGGACAGGCCGCAGGCTGCGGCTGCGCTTCAGATGTCCAGGTCTGTGCTGCGGCAATTCAAGTGACGGTACCTGAGCAGCAGGCCCGGGCCCGGCTGGACGTTCTTCCTCCTGCCGCGCCTTTACAAGCTGCGAGGCATACTCCTCAGAGCAGGCATAATACAGCGTTTCGCTAAACGTCTGGTTCATTTTGATCAGGGAGCTGAAAAAGCTGCGGCGGAAGGGGTCCCATTTGGGATAGAGAGACAGACGCACACGCTGACCCGCGAAGGGGCCAAGCATACTCAATTGCACATATGTATATTCATCGATGATTAGTATATGGCGGGCGGAACCGCTGCTGTGGGTTAAACCTACCTCCATCTGATAGACGCCCTGCCTCTGCTCAAGGGACAGCAGCTCTACCATCCGAGCAGTGTTCGCCGGGTGTACTGGCATAAGTCCTATGTATCTCCGTTGCTGTCGTTACGCTCTGCCGGCGGAGTGCTTCCGCCAAAGGGTACGGTCATGCGGTTGGTGAAATCGCTGATCATGCTGGAGAGGTAGGTTTTCTCCTGCCGGACCGTATCGTATTTCTGTTTCAGGTGACTGTTCTCTGTCTCCAGGCGCCCGATCTTCTCTTCGAGCTCATTCATCCGCTTCAGCTTCTCCGAGATGGCATCATTATGTTTTTGTACAAGATTGGCATATTTCTGCTGCTCCAGATCAATGGTGCTCTTGAGCTCATCCATTTCTCCTGACAGGGTCGTGTGCAGCTCACGGTAATCCTCCAGTACCTGGTCCACCTTCAGATTCTTCTCCACCAGCTTATGCTCTAGCTCCAGGATGCTCTTCTCCCGCTCTTCAATTACCTTGTTCAGGTTCCTCAGATCCCGTCCCAGCCTCTCCACATGACTGCTGGAATGATTCAGCCGGTCCTGCAGTTCATGGTTGTTCGTTTCAGCATGCGCTCTGGCCTGAATCATCTGCTCTACTGCGAAGACCAGATCCAGCGACTTTTTATCCAGCTGCGCTTTGCCGACGGACACGAGGCCGGGGGCACTTTCAGCCTTCTCATAATTATCGCTATCTTCGGGCGGAGGTTCGGCCAGTTGAACCTTTTGAACCATACCCGGTTTGGCCGGTTTGTCCACAGCTTCTTTCTTCTTAAAAAACGGAGCAGCCATCTATATAATCACCTCATTATAAATGTCAAAATATGTCGAGCATGTACGAGTTTATTATAGTTGATTTAGCGGATGCGTTAGTGAGCCTTAGTATCTAACTTTACTAAATGTATCCAAAGGCCCAAGTTGCGCCAGCAAGCTGCTGCCTGGCCCATTTCAGGATGAATTACCCCTGCCATTTGTACTGGTCGTTCCCGAAAAACAAGGACCATAACGCGCCTGAAAATCCCGGATTACTCCTGCGTGTTGTCATAGCATCCTAAGGCCAGAGTAATACATCTCCCGGTTCAAATCCGGGATTTAACGCTTAACTGTACAGCAAACAGGCACCATCCTGACCGGACGGCACCTTCATGCATCATTATCCAAGTTACATCGGGAACCCCGCCTGCAAAAGGTCAAACAGCATAATTTCCTGAACAACAAAAAAACGCAGTCCGCAGGAAGCAGGGACCACGCTTTTCATCCAAACCATTATTTATACAGTACTTTCTCCACATTGTATTTGGCCTTAAGCTTGTTCACAATGTAAGTCTCATAAATTTCTCTGTCGACCGGGTCTTCCACGATGCAGACTTCAATCTTGGTTACTTCGTCACGGTGTGGCTTCATGACCGATACGTTATCTTCGAAGTGCTTCTTGATCCGCGGTCTGAGCTTGCGTGCCTTGCCTACAAACAGCAGCTCATCCTTGTCATTGTAGAACATGAAGATGCCGCCGGCTTCGCGGGTGATCAGGTGAAAATCCGTAAATCCGTAAATATGGCTGAGCACAGGGTTAGCCTGCTTAAAAATAGTAACTTCCGGTGCCGGAATGGTAATGCTGATCATTAAGCTTCACTTCCTCATTGTATATAGAAATAAATAGTATCACAGATTGGGAAACCTGACTATTTCTATCTTCTGCAGATAACCTGTGTTTTATGAGGGGGAGTTACACTTATTTGGCTGCACGGTTCTGGAGGGAATGGATCGTCGCTGTTATCCCCTGTTCAAAAGGCGTGGCCGGAACCGGCCCGGCTACCCGCTCGTACTTCGCACCGCTGAGCCGCAGCGGCTCCTTCGTCAAATACAGCATCTCGACAATCTCTTTCATTACCGGTACAAACAGGCCGAGCAGTGACAGACCTGCTGCGCCTAAGGGGATCACCAGTTTCGAGCTTCCGGCGGCTTCGCGGGCAATCCGGACGATCTCTTTGCCGGAGATCACGCCGGCTCCAGGAATGTTCCAGTTCTGCCCGTAGGCCTCCTCGCGGAGGGCCAGCTCCACCATCATCACTGCCGCATCCGGCAGATAGACGTATTCGCGCGGAACGTTCATATTGCCGATGAACATCGCAGGCCTACCGGCAGCTATGGCTTCCAGCGTTGATCCGAGGTAAGAGGCTTCATTGGCCGTGGGGCCGTAATAATCCGGCAGACGGACAATCATTCCCTTCGTGCCGCTCCAGCGCGGGCTGAAGAACATCCGCTCGAATTCCAGCTTTATTTTCCCCTTGCGGGTATGCGGATTCTTCGGATAGTTCTCGTCAAGCGGCTGCTCGTTCACCCGTCTTCCATACGGATAAATCCCGTCCACAGCCACTACCTTCGCCCCCAGCCGGTTCGCAGCCTCCATTACAGCTTCACCCATCGGCAGCAGCTTCGCGGCCATTTCGTGATAAGGCACTGATGCACTGTGAAAAATAACATCAGCCCCGCGCGCGGCCTTGAATACATCATCCGCACGGAACACATCACCGGTCTGCAGGCTCAGCCCTGCCGGATTCCCCAGCTTGGCCGCGAGCTGTTCCAGCTTCGGCATGGAGCGCCCAAAGGCGACAGTCTCGATCCCTCTTCGAAGCAGCTCGGCAATAATCACCGTTCCCGTTCCTCCGGTTGCTCCCAGTACCATCGCTTTGTTTATCATTTGAAATTCCTCCTGGTATAATGAATTTTTATTTATTGTTAATTTTTATTAGTGATTGATCACTAACTAAATAATAAAAATAAAAATAAATGGTATATAGCCGAACTAAATTTAAGCTGTTAACTGAAATCCTGCACGAAATACAACATTCTACCCATGAAATCGGGCTAAATTGAAAATTGTTGCACAAAAGGCAGCATTTCCATCTGATTCAAGCCGCTAAGCGGAACAATTCATGTATTTCGTACAACAATAATTACGAATCCCACCATATTCATGAGCTCAAGTTGTAATACGTACAACATTATCTATTCATGGCCGATTACCTGCGTTCATAATGAAAATGATGGACACGTACCACTATTTCGTTTCGTTCAAGCTTTGCTTGTTCTTTGCTTAATTCTTTGCTAGTTATCCATTGCATTACTAAGTTATTGATCAGTCACTACTCGAAAACTGAAAAAATGATGATCCGGCTGGATCGGGAATTATGCAGCTGACTCTTGCCTGTGGCTGTGAATTTTGCTTAATCCTCCTCCCGCGCTTGTTGCACCGTTACTCCCGATCATCCTCCTGCCCGCACCGGTGCTTACAGATGCTTCGGTTTCAGCTCCGGCATTCCCAGCGTGAGGGCGATATTGCAGAGCATACCGTTAGCCATGAAGGTGCTCACCTCCACCTCCGGGTGCGCAAACCCTGCTGCCGAGAACTTGCTCTCCATCAGACGGGTTACCTCCAGAATTCCAGCCTGCATCGACTGGCGGATAGCTTCATCCCGGATGCCGATGGCCTGTACCTGCAGAATAATCTCATTCGGATGGGTCTCCATCAGTTGCTCGTATAGCTGAATGGCCTCTGCAAGCAGCTGGTCTGCGGGAGCCTGAAGCCCTGAGAAGGTGCGGAGAATCCGTTCAAAAGCCCGCTCCAGCGCAGCAATGAACAGCTCTTCCTTATTCTTAAACAGCTTGAAGATATACGGCTGGGATATCCCCACCTTCTCGGCCACCTGCGCGGTTGTAGCCCGGTAATAGCCATGTTCTGCAAACACAACCACAGCCGACTCCAGAATCTGCTCCCTGCGGTTTACCGGAATGGTCTCCTCTCCTTTGGAACGGATAGTGCCCGATTGCTTGTTCATATAGGTCTCCCTTTCTGCCGGAATGTTAGGTGATCGTCTGGCTGTCTTTAGGTTATTGATCAATCACTCTCTTGTTTAGCAGTATATACTTCAATCTTTAAATAATCAACCACAGCCTGAAAAATAATAATTACTGAACAAAATCTCCCGGAAGGCGAATCAGCACGAATCAGCACCAATCAGCACCTCCCTAAGGTTAATTTAGACCTCACTCACCATTCCGGCTAAATTTCACTTTGGATTAGCAGCTGCAAAAATGAAAACAAAAGCAACTATTGCCGGCCGCCATACTGCCAAGCCCTTTCGCCTAGACAGCCGTGCCGCCTGAATCAAATCGCGCATCGCCGCACCAGCCCCCCTTTCAACCGCGTGCAGAGAGATTGCACGCGGCGCTAAGCCAATTATTTCCCATATAATTATTTATTTTGCCGGACCGGACGCCGGACCGGAGTTAGTGGAGGTGATGGAAAGGACATGTCATCGCTTCGGCAGCGCCCTGTTGCTCAGACTCTGCTGCCGGATCATCCGTCCCCGCATGCAACGAGGCAGAGCCGCCAGCTTCACTGGATGGACCGGCTGCTGCATCTAACCTGTCCGCGTACGCCTTCTGCTGGTACATGAAGCGCGGACTTAGATGCAAATCTCTCAAGGTGTTATCGTTCCAGATCGGCGTGGACGAAGGCGACATCGGGGGGATCAGCCAGCCCCATTTGCCTGATACTTCACGCCCCTGCCGCTTCTCCTGTTCCTGGAAGCGGACGAACTGATCTGCCGCTGTATGGTGATCGACAATACTGACCCCGGCCTGCTTGAAGGAATGCAGTACCGCGCGGTTCAGCTCCAGCAGCGCACGGTCCTTCCACAGCGAGGTATTAGCCGAACGGTCCAGGCCCAGCAGATCGGCCACTGCCGGCAGGCGGTTATAACGTTCTGTATCCCCCAGATTCCGGGAGCCGATCTCCGTTTCCATATACCAGCCGTTGAAGGGCGCCGCCGGGTAACGGATGCCGCCGATCTCCAGGCACATATCCGAGACAACCGGAACGGGGTACCAGCGCAGGCCCAGCTCTGGGAACCGTCCGATCTCCGGATGAGTGAGCGGAATCTCCTGCACAAGTCCCGGCGGGACGGGGAACCAGCGGGGTTCCTCCCCGCCGATGCTGATGACAAGCGGTAGAATATCGAAATCCCCGCCTGTCCCCTGCCAGCCCAGCTTCCGGCAGACCGCAGTGAACTCATCTGAAGCCGGATCACCGGCACGCGGCTGCTCCCCGTCCCCGGGATAGCCGGCATAACGGATCAGTTGGTGATTCCAGATCCGGATAGCTCTATCCGGCTGCTCTCCGCTGCGGAATACGGTTATGACCGGCCGGATCCTGCCGCCGTTATTCGCATGCTCCACATGCCGGAATAGCGCCTCGGCCACCTCCTCCGCAGTCTCTGCCCCGCGCGCGTCAAGCACTGTAAGCGAATGCCAGAACAGCCTTCCGATACAGCGGCTGTTATGACGCCAGGCCATCCTCGCCCCATGGGTTAGTTCTTCCTCCGTATGTATATAGGTGCCCGTAAGAATCACTTCTTCGCGTATATGTGCAAGACGCCGCTCCCGCTCACTCTCTGACTTGTCCAGCTCCTGGTAACATGCAGTGATGAAGGCTTCCGCCTGCCCGATTAATTCATCAATGTTAGGCTGCTGATCTATTCGATTCATTCTTTCCCTCCTTGTTTCTGGTAAAATAATGTTGATCAACTCCGCTATTGGAGCGGATAACTACATGCTGGGGTGATGAGGTTGAGCAAATTCGGAATGTACGCGAAATTCACCGCTAAACCGGGTGAACGGGAGGCATTGGCTGCCATTCTGCTGGAAGCCGCAGCGGCGGCTGAGCCTGTCCAAGAATGCGAGCTGTATATCGTGAACCTCTCGGAATCCGAGGCGGATATCCTCTGGGTCACAGAAGTATGGAGCAGTGCGGAAGCCCATGCTGCTTCCCTTGCCCTGGAGGCCACCCGTGCCACGATCCAGCGGGCCATGCCGCTGATTGCCGGAGTCGAGCCGGTCAAGCTAATACCTGTGGGCGGAAAAGGGCTGGCGTTCGGTTCAACTGCCCCATAGGCGGCTGAACCCTTATACCTTTCCTGAAATAGAGGCAAGGAATGCAGCCCCAGGGCAGTAATCCTTGCCTCTATCTCATGATGCCCGCCTTGCCGGCAGCCCCGCTGCCATCCATGCGCAGTTCCGCTTCAATCAGAGCACTTATTTCAGCTCCAGCTCAGCCAGCCTGGCGATAATCCGTCTTTTGCGGTATAGCATACGGGCAGCCTCCGTCACATCCTCCAGCGTCTTCCGGTTGAGATACGCGCCAAAGAACATGCCTGCAACCGGAACAGTCTGGAGCAGCTTTTTCCAGCCCCAATTGTCACGGTATACCATAACAACCTCTTTCCAGCCCTGAATCTTCGAGACTGCCGCGTTCGTTCCGGCAATGATGTTGCCGTCCCCGCCGGCCTGCAAATTCAGCTCCCGCAGAATCGTCCGCTTGCCGACAATATCGGAGGATGCGAATTGCATCACCTTCACAGTGAATATCCGTTCCGCCTTATCCGTCGGATCGTAGCCATAGCATAGGCCAATCTCCTGGATGGCCTTCAATGAAAGGCCGAGCACAGCCGGAATATCGGCAGCAAGGGTGAAGATTCCGCCGAAGCCGGTAGTTGCCCCTTGGGCAGTTGCCGTATTCCGGCTCCTCTCTGAGAGCCGGAGCGCTGCCGCATCCATTACAGCCAGCGGATACGGCCCGTTGCCCGTCCCCCCGGCTGCCACGCTTGCCTCCCCGATCAGCGTGCCTACCTTGCGCCCGGCAACCAGATAGTTGCCGCCATTCTGGATGTAGCTGCCCAGCTCATCCAGCAGCTTGCCTACCTTCTCATGAATAATCTTCGGTGTGATTTTATCAAGCAGCTTGAACGGCAGGCGGGTAATCCGGTCCCAGATCATCAGCTTATTCTGCTCTTTCTCCCACTTGGCAATCCGGGCAAGCTCGGCATGCAGTATCTCCGGTGTCTCCAGCGGTACCCGTGAATCATTAGCTTCCGGCATATTTATGCCTCCCTTGAATGATGGTCTTGTCATGTTTGTTGCGTCTGCGTCTTAGTGGTATTACTACGTAGCCTTCCCCTGATCCGGTTCACGTAAATTATAGATGTGCCTGATACCTTATAACCTTATTCACTCCGAATGATTGCACAAGTTTGTATATGCTGGCCCCGAATTAGATAAATATATAAGACGCACTTAAGATTTGAACGTGAAGCTTAGTCGTCACTGCGTGAACATTTGGACTTCCGGCCGCTGTTGTCCCCAGATTTCTTGATTATTACCGCTGTTCGCAGTGGAAATCCGGTGACTGGGTATGCTTCCGTAGCGAGCTTTCCTGCGGAAAGCTTTCAGGCGGGCGCTATCGCTCCTACAGTTCCAAATTTCCCCTCCGCTTCTTTCGCTTTTTGTTATTTTTTTAGTGCTTCTTATATAGCAAACAGGCATTCCCGGAGTAAATCCGGAAATGCCTGTTGCAGCAGTAACGCAGGTGCTTAATAGCCTGCCGAATTCAGGCCGGCTTCAGACTCGGTGCAGATCACGCTGGGCTATTGCTCAGGCTTTAGCTCTGGCTTTAGCTGCGGGCCTTGGCGCCAGGTTCGTCCAGTGAAGCGAGTCTGCGTTTCTCTTCGGCCAGCCTGTCTTCAGACAAGTCTACACCGTGTCCGCCGACCGATCCTTCGGGAGCATGGCGAACGGCTTCCTCGGCATGCTCCAGGCTATTCTCCGCCTGGTCAATCATCTGCTCCGTTGGATGGCTTAACGCCTGAGTTACAGCGTTGTGCAGCTTGGTCACAGAATCCTGTGCCTGATCCACCGTGCTGTTCGTCCGCAGACTGGATTCGTAATGCTTCATAAGTATACTTCCCCCTCAATCACGGTTTCTGTTCTTCTCTAGGATGGATTGGAGGCCGTATTCTTATGCAGACATCTCCTACACCAGCAACATGGCGGTGAGAGTCATCGCCGCCAGACCCAGCAGGACCGGCTTCAGATTGCGCCGGGCCAGCTCGAAGGGGCTGACGCCGCAGATCGCCGCGGCGGGAATGAGCGCCCACGGGATCAAGGTGCCGCCGCCGACCCAGATGGCGGCTACCTGCCCAAGGGCGGTGAGGGTCGCCGCGCCGGAATGGATCGCGGCGGCGAACAGCCCGGCAATCGAGCCGGCCAGCGAGATGCCGGAGAAGCCGGAGCCGTCGAGACCGGTGATCGCGCCGATCACCGTCAGCGTCACGGCTCCCACGGCGCCATTAAGCGGCACGTGATCCGCCAGGGCAACGCCCAGGTCGTTCACGATGCCATGCGAGCCGTCCGGCAGCACCTGGCCGAACAGCACGGTGAAGGCCGAGTCGCCAAGATAGAAGAAGGCGGCGATCGGGATGACCGGTCCGAAGACCTTGAAGCCGAATATGAATCCTTCAATGAGATAAGCCGTGATTTTCTCCAGCCCCTGGCCTTGGCTGCGGTGGGCCAGCAGGGTAACGACAATCAGGATCAGCACGGCGGTTCCGCCGACCAGAGCTGTAGCATCACCGCCCTGCAGGTGCAGCATGAACATGGCTATCACATCCAGGAGGAAGAGCAGCGGGATGGCGATAGCCAGCGCTTTTCGAAGCCCGGCGCTCATGTGTACCTGCCCGTCATCGCCCGTCCCGGCTGCAGACAAAGGCCCTGCTGTGCCTTGGGCAGTGACCAGGCCGTCTCTCCACGTTCCGTTCTTCTGGTCTCTGCGCATCATCCAGAAGGCAGTGACAGTAGTTACAACCCCCATCACAATAACCAGCGGAATACTTGCCTGCATGACGCTGGATACCGGAAGACCGGCAGCATCTGCAGTCAGCTTCGGCGCTCCCTGGATAATATAATCGCCGGAGAGGGCGATCCCGTGCCCGAACAGATTCATTGCCATCGCCGCACCAAGTGCGGGCAGTCCCACCCGGACAGCCACAGGCAGCAGAACTGCCCCGACCAGTGCCACCGCAGGGGAAGGCCAGAAGAAGAAAGAGGTCACCATCATGATCAGCCCGATCCCCCAATAGGCCATTGCAGGTGTGCGCAGAAACCGGGTGAGCGGGGATACCATTGTCTCGTTGATGCCTGTAATAATCAGAATCCGGCTCATCGCCACAATAATGGAGATAATCATAATGGTGCCGAGCAGCTCTTTGGTAGCATATACGAAGGAGTTGAAGATTCCCGACACCGATCCGCTGAGTGTGGCCGTTGCCAACAGCCCCAGCGCCAAAATCCCGGTCACGCAGATCATTGTCGTATCACGCCGCCGGATCAACAGCGCCAGAATGAACACAATGAACACTAAATAGACCCAATGAATCGCCGTAAGCTGGATACCCATTATCCTGCGCCCCCTTTCCACTTACTTATAGCAAGTAGGTGCTATATGCTATGCAGGGGCATAGGCTGGTGTTCGTACAACCGGGCACGGCTGCACCATCCTTATAAAAAAAAAGACCCCGGAATCCACGCAAACCACGGATTCCGAGATCAATATATAGGTGTTTCCCTATTAAGGCTGCCGGTTAGCCCTCCGCGCCCGGATGAAGGCCAGCTGCTGCAGCCGGTCCTGGGTAGAGCTTCCGCTCCATAGACCAAGTTGCCCGGTAGGGCCCCCGCTGCTCTTCCCTGCTTCTTCCGGTGAAGGGGCAGAAAGGGACAGGGTACAAGTACCATCCCTGTAGATGATCAGGCTATGATCAGCAGAGAGGTGATCTTTGGCGACATACTCATCGATGTAGCCGTATATTTTTCTTAAGGTCACAGGATCTTTGCTCATCTGCTGCAGGATATTCGGGGCAATCACAATCTCCCGCACATCATCCCTGGCTCCCTTGCCGGCACTGTCCGCACCCTTGCTCCCGTCCTTGGACACCGCTGTGATCCGGACAGGCAGGCCGTATTTCTTCCTGATTCTGCGTGCCTGATCTTCAATGGCCGCAGCAACAGCTGCCAAAGTCTCCGAGAAACTAAGCACAGACGACTCTGCCGGATCATGGGCCTCCTGATGCGGTGAACGGGTCAGTGAAGCGGCTTGAATCCGGGAAATGGGAATATACATCGAACATTCCTCTTCTCGATAAAAGTTCAGGACAACTCTTTATCGGTGAAAAGAAGAAGATTGCTTAAACCGTTCTATTCTGTGCCCAGTGCCCCGGCCGCTGCATCCTCGCCGCCAAGCCGCCCGGAGGTGAAGGAATACCCCAGTCCGACGCCATTTCCTACATAAGTATCGTTAAAGAGTACGCCTTCGGACTCCACGCCCACGGCATATAGTCCCTTGATGGGCACACGCTTGTCATTCAGCACCTGGAACTTGGTATTTACAAGCAGGCCGCCCACCGAGCAGAGATTATTGATCTCGGAAATAATTGCATAATACGGGCCGCTCTCACCCATCGGAAGCAGATATTCCTTCGCTTTGCCGAACTCGGTATCGATGCCGGTCTTCGCCGCTTCCTGATACAGCTTAAAGTCGGCAGCGAATACTGCAGCATCCATTCCCGCATTTTTTGCCAATTCCTCAATGGTATTACCCTTGAAGCCGTCACCGTTGGCAACCATGGACTCGAAGACTTTATCCGCATCCTTCCAAGGCTGGTCCAGCGTGAATTTATCGGCAAAAGAAGCATAGAATTCCGGCGGCATTCCCGGCAGTCCGGGTGCTTTCAAGCCATTCATCCCCTTGGTCTTGAGGGCATCAATCTGCGCCTGCGAGAGAATGACCAGATGATAGGCTCCGTTAAAAGCACTCGTGTTCGCCGCTGCTACTGCGGTTAGTGTTGCCGCTTCATCTCGGAATCTCGCCCCGGAAGGGCCGACATTCATCAGCGTTGGCAGGTAGGAGAGCATCAGCGGATAACTGGCTTCGAACGGCTCATACTCCGCCTTCAGCTTGTCCGTTGCTCTGGCCAGGGTCTGGTGAAGCATTTGTCCCCCGAAGTTATCGGGAACCTTCGCCCCAATATCCCAGGACATTTGCAGCCCTTCGCCGATATTCTGTCCTAGTCCGCCATTGACGCCTTCGAAGCCGAAGGCTTCCTTGACCATCTCTTTGTTGCCGGCATAACCGCCGGTAGCCATGACAATGCTTTTGCCGGTGATCTCAAGCACAGTTCCATCCGCCTTCCCGGCAACCACTCCGGTAACCTCACCATTGCTGCCTGTAATCAGCTTCTGGGCTGTTGTTTCGGTGATTACCTGTCCGCCGCCCTTTTCCACGGATTCTGCAAGCATCGCCTTCAGCAGATCCTGGCGGGTGTCATAGGCCGGTAACATATGCAGCTGTTCTCCGCCAAAGTTAAGGAAGGTAGTGGTGTAGCCCTTGCCTGTCAGCCAGTCATAGGTTTCACCCGACTTGGTCACGTACTGGCGGATTGCCGCTGCGTCTACTCTCCAGTGATTATTAACGATCCAGTCGGCAATCTCCTTCTCTACTTCCACTTTAAGTCCGCTGCTGACAGCGGCTGAAGAGTTGTAGAACTTACCTGCCCAGGACAGATTGCTTGCTCCGCCAATCGTAGCTGTTTTCTCAATAAGAATGACCTTTGCGCCTTTATCGGCTGCTGAGACTGCTGCAGATACGCCGGATGCGCCTGCACCCACGACAACGACATCCGCAGACAGCTGCTCCGTCTTGCCTTCTCCCGATTTCACTACAGCCCTCGATTTAAAAGCCTCCACGTTGCCGCCCGCCTGCTTCACCGCATCTTCAACGGCTGTCAGGATCGCCGTGCTCGACTCCGAAGCACCGCTGACTGCATCTATGGCCAGAGTCTGGCCGGCAATAATCTCTTCCTTAATCTTATTAATGGCCTCCACGCCGATGCCGGCCGTTTCGTTCTGGCTGACCACCTGGATATCCGTGATTACGGATTCGGCGTCGAGTGTAACCTCAACCTGAATCTTGCCGTCTTTGCCGTCAGCTTCCGCTTTATAGGTTCCCGCTTTAAAAGTATCCGGTACCGCACTTGTATCCGCCGGCTGCGTAGCCTCCGGTGATGCTGAAGGCTGCTCCGATGCTGCCGGTCCGGCTGAATTATTGCCGCTGCAGCCGCTGATGAGCGACAGAACCAGGATCAGACATACGCTTACTTTTAACAACGGCCGTACTGCTTGCTTATGCATTATTTCTCCCCCTGTGTGGTTAGTGCAGCCCCGCTTCTCTCTCTCTCTCTAAGAACTGCTGACTACGCACAGAGTGTAAACCTTGGTACAGCACCAAGGTCAATGAAATATATGTGAAATATTTCTCAAAGTATGAAAGCGGGCGGTTCCGTTTCTGCTTGTTTTGCCGGAATATTGATCTCCAGATAGGTTTTGTTGCAGCTGTTCGTGCGCTCTGTAAACAGGATTTTACCGCTGATATCCCCGCTGACCGTATACTTCTGCGCCTTCGCATAATCCAGCATGAATCCGAAGGACTCCCGTTCGAGGTATTCCTCATAGGTGCTGACAATCACTGCAGAGATGCAGGTTGCCGGCTCCAGATACTCCACACTGTCATTCAGGCAGACCTCAAGCTTCTGCTGATCCTCTTCCAGCAGGGCAAGCCCCCAGCTGTAATCCAGCTCTTCGGTTCCATAGATGCATTCTGTATTCTCAATACGGAAGGAATAGAAGGTGAACGGCAGCAGCTCCATCCAGGACTGGACGGTTCTTTTGAGGCCATCCTTCTGCAGCAAATGGTTCTTGTTCGTCTGCTGAATCCGGTACATACCCGGCACTTGCTTGATTCTGCAGGTATAAAAGGATTCGCTGATCCCCCCAAGCTCGGCATGGATCTCCTGAATCTTATTCAGCAGCAGCGTGCTGCGGTGTATCTCTTCTTCCAGCTGCATTCCGGCAGCCGCTATCGACTCTACCACTTGCTCGGAAGGTGCGTCTTTAATCAGTCCGGCCACATCCTGAAGCGGAATCTGCATGCTCCGGTACCATCTGCTCGACAGTAAATTGCGCGCGTCCAGATCATTGAAATACCGGTAATTGTTATGCTGATCCTTCATCGGCCGGACAATATCATGTTTCTCATATAAGCGCAGTGTATCTGCCGTCACCCCTAGAATTGACGCGAATTCACCGATAGAATATTTCATCAGCAGCCCCCCAGCTTACTTGATCCCATTCTTTCATCAGTTCAATGATAGAGGGTTTGGCCGGGAGACTTTGTGGATTATGTCACACGGGTGCTACTGCGCCTTGCCTTCGCTCAGGCTTGCCATCGTCTTATTGAGCCGCCGCTGCCGCGTTTCTGCCGTCTTGGCATCCTCAATCGAGAGGACAAACCGCCGTTTATTCGTGTAGGATAATCCGTCCCAGAACTGCTTCGCTCCGGCATGCTGCTCCAGCTCCGCAGCCAGGTCAGCCGGCACTTCCACTTCCCTTGGCTGGGTATCGAGCTTGAGTTCTACCTCGATCTCCTCTCCGGCACTGACACCGGCACCCTTGCGGTGCTCCGCGCTGAGCGGAATCATGAACTGTCCGCCCATCGTCGCCACCGTGCTGGAGTAGCTATATTCCCCGATCGTTACCTTCACCGCCGGCTTCTTGCTTGTCCCTAGCTCTGCCACCGCCTCGGCAGGAACCGGTATTCCCGTTGCCGTCTTGCCGCCAAGTATAACGGTTGTCCGGAATTTCATATTTATTACCTCCTGGATAGGCGCTTAGCCATTTTTATACCCATTGTAGTGCAGGGAATGGGGCTTTTCCAGTCGCCGGTGAGGGCGGCATGGTTTATACTTAAAGGTACTGAAGAATGTGACGAACGGAGGCGGCCGCCATGCCAGCGAATTTAACTGAAAAGGTAGCAGACCTTCCCTTATCGCCTGGCGTGTATCTGATGAAGGACAGTCTGGGCCATATCATCTATGTCGGCAAAGCGAAGCAGCTGAAGAAGCGGGTCCAATCCTATTTCTACAATAACAAAGGACACTCGCCCAAGGTGAAGCAGCTTGTCAAGCATATCCGCGATCTCGAATACAGGCTGACCGATACGGAATTCGAAGCCTTCATGCTGGAATGCCAGCTGATCAAAGAGATCAAGCCGATGTACAACCGCAAAATGAAAAATCCGCTCGCCTACAGCTATATTTCCATCGTGGGCACTGCGCCGTACCGGCAGATCGAAATCGGCTATGAGCCCAGCACACAGGCAAATAGTCTCTCCTATGGTCCTTACACCAGCCGCAGCACTGTGGAGCGGGCTGTACAGGGCATTAAGGAATCGCAGAGAATTCTCTGCAGCAGCCCCCATTCCCGGACCACCCGCTGTCTCAACCATTCGCTGGGCTTATGCATCGGCATGTGCGGGGGCGGTGAGGCTCTGAAGCGGTATGAGGAGATTATCGGGCAGATCATTGCACTGCTGAACGGGAGCGGCAATTCAATCGTAAGCGGACTGGAAGCCCGGATGGAGGAGGCTGCGCTGCGGTTTGACTTCGAAGCAGCTGCCAAGTACCGTGATTACCTCGGGGCGGTCCACTCGCTGCTGCACAAGGAGCAGGTGATCGGCTTCACCGGGGAGAACAAGAATATTATCGTGCTGGAGCCGGTGGACGGGCAGTCCCACAAGCTGATTCTCATCAAGGGCAGCGTGATTCTCTACCGCACCCGGCTGGCGACTGAAGCGCTGGACAGCGGACAGCTTACCAAGATGATTACCACTGCCGCATTGGAGCATTTCCGCAGCAGCAGCCTGATTGCGGCTACAGAAGAAATGAGCCGTCATAAGATCGATGAGGCCCAGATCATCTACAGCTATCTTAAGAGCAGCTCCGGCAATTATCTGCTGGTTCCGCAGGAATGGCTGGAGGATAAGGATACCGCCGGGCTGGAGGAAGGGATTAACGGGCTGATCGGGAGCGCATTATAATCAGCGCTGATACCGGCTCTCCAGGTGATTCAGGAATGGACCGTTAACCTACTCGCGGTAACAATAAATCGCTGCAACAATAAACCAGGACCTCTGCATGCAAGCAGCGGTCCTGGTTTCTAATATAGAGGAGCATTCGGCTGCAGCCTTCCTCTGCTCGAGGGCCGCAGGCAGTCCTGACTAATAGGTTACACTTGCGCAGTAGGACGGATCACGATCTCGTTCACATCGATATTATCCGGCTGTTCAATCGCGTAGGCAATGGCACGCGCTACTGCATCCGGTGTCATCGCCAGCTTATCGCGGACGGCGGCAAGCTGATCTCTCACTGCCGGGTCTGTCACACTGTCCGTGAAGCCGGTCTTGACGATACCGGGCGAAATGATGGTGACGCGCAGCTTGTCGCCCGCCTCCTGGCGCAGTCCCTCCGAGATGGCACGCACGGCGAATTTCGTTCCAGAGTAGACCGACTGGTTAGGAACCGTCTTGTGTCCCGCTGTAGACGCAGTGTTCACGAAATGTCCGAAGCCCTGCTCGCGGAAGACCGGCAGCGCTGCGGCAATACCATACAGAACACCTTTGATATTAACGTCAATCATGTCCTCCCAATCCTCGACGCGCAGGTCGTCGAGCGGGGAAATAGGCATCACTCCGGCATTGCTGACGAACACATCTATCTTCCCGTACCGCTCACAGGCAAGTGCAACGAGTCTGCTTAGATCCTCCCGCTGTCTCACGTCCGTGCTTGCATAAACGGCTTCGCCGCCATTGTTCACAATGCGTGCCGCCAGCGCCGCCAGGCGGTCTGCTCCGCGCGCTCCAAGCACTACCTTTGCCCCGCGCTCCGCAAGGAGCAGCGCTGCCGCTTCCCCGATCCCGCTGCTCGCACCCGTAATGACGACAACTTTATTCTCAATGCTCATACTGCATCCTTCTCTCTACGGTCTAATGGCCTTGCCTGTTCATTGTAAGTAAACAGCGGCCCAATCAGGTAGACAGATCGCCTCCGATCCTTGCCTAATCCTCTCCGGTGTATATATAATTAGCCATTAGACCTACGCGTAAAGGAGCAGTGAAGCATGAACGACATCTCCTCCCTCTCTACTCTCCCTGCTCATTTACAAGAACTGATTCTGCTTATTCAGCGTCATGCGCCTTCAGAAGGAACACATGCTTCAGACGTGCCGGAGCTATGCTTCAGACGCGCAAGCCAGGTGTCCGAGCCGAGACATTCGGTCAATACGCCTTCGTTATACGTGATTGTACAAGGCTCCAAGACAGCTTCGCTGGCGGGAGATACTTACAGATGCAGTCCGGGCAGCTACATGGTCAGCCCGGTGCATCTGCCTGTAGTCGGGATGATTACGGAAGCCACGCCGGAGCTTCCCTATCTGAGCCTGCAGTTATCTATTCGTCCGGAGGTCATACTGGACATCATCCACAGCAGTGGTCCGCAGCGGGAAGCAAAGACGGAACGCGGGATCCTGCTGGGCCAATCCGATACACCGCTGCTGGAGGGGCTGGTCCGCCTGGTCCGTCTTCTGGATACCCCTGAGGATATTGAGTTCCTCGCACCGATGATGATCCGCGAGATTCTGTACCGTGTGATGAAGGGTGATCAGGGGGCAATCATCAGCCAATTCTCCATTGCCGGCAGCTATTCGTATAACATTTCCAAAGCTATACATCTGATTAACCGCGATTACTCCAAGCCCCTTGTGATTGAAGAATTGGCGAAGGAAGCCAATATGAGCCCTTCCTCCTTGCATAAGCATTTCAAAAAGGTCACAGCAATCAGCCCCCTGCAGTATCAGAAGGCGATCCGGCTGCAGAACGCACGCCGTTTGCTGCTGTCAGAGGGATTAGAAGCCGCTGACGCGGGCTTTCGCGTGGGCTATGAGAGCCCTTCCCAGTTTAGCCGGGAGTATGTCCGCATGTTCGGGCGTCCGCCCATGAACGATGTTAAGCATCTGCGCAATACCTTAAGTGTTCACGCGGATGAATAGATGAACTGCCGCAGGACAGAAGCCGCTGAATTCATTATGAGTTTTGGAAGCAAGAATCAGAGATTCTGCAGGACAGCCGTTACGAGAAGACGAGCTATCTGGCGCCGGTTCTTCAGATACACATTATTTCAGCAGATTGTTTAAGAAATATGAGGGCTTGAGTAACCTTATTACGGTATATGCGGTAGGCTTAATTGCACTTTGTACAACTAAATCGGCTGATTTATAAGCGATTATCCGTTTAGTTGTATTTCGTACAATTAAACTGCCATTTTAACCTTGATTCTCCCCTTTAGGGCAGATTTAGTTGTACAGACTGCAGTTATATGAGGCAAGCAACCCTTTTCGCTGTTTATAATTGTACAAAATACAACTATCATTAAGCGGACTTTTTGACAACGGGAATCCAGACTTCCATTTCATACATGTTATTGCCCCGGTCATACGTCATTTCAAACTCAGGACCCTCTGTGGCTTCATAATTCGAGCCCGGGAACCATTCCCCCCAAATACGCTTCCATAAATCATGAATATTGCTTTCTCCATCAGGATAAACGCCGGTCGTGAAAATTGCGTAGGTTTGCGGAGGGATCTGCAGCTGTTCAAAGCCTTCAGGCAAGCCGCTTTCGGGTACAAAATATCCGATCATGTATGAAGATTTCTCACCCTGCTTGTTATACATTACCGCATGAATTTGGCCGTTCTCCCCCAGTCCTGCCGCAGCCCGAATCCGGCCCACATCTCCGCCAGCAATACACCGGGTCCAAAAGGCAGGGATTTCAATAAACGGATTCTCGCCATCGGCATTAATTACAGTAGATACGCCAAACATTTCAACAGCTTGTTTTTCTTCGATTTTATAGTTCACTTCTACATCTCCCCGAATTGAAAGTTGAAAGGATAACCGGGGATAAGCCTTAAGTGAGACGCCCTTGTCGCGCGCTGACATTGGCATTACACCATGCATTTTTTTGAACGCTCTGGAGAAGGCTTCGGGCGATTCGTAACCATACTTCATAGCGATGTCGATAATCCGGGTTCCGCCTTGCTGCAGCTCAAAGGCTGCAAGGGTCATCCTTCTGCGCCTGATATACTCCGAGAGCGGCACATCAGTTATGAACGAGAACATCCGCTGAAAATGGTACGTTGAGCAGCAGGCAATCCTGGCCGCCTGATTGAAATCAATCACATCCGCCAGATGTTTTTCTACATATTCCATTGCGTTATTCATGCGGTCCAGCCAATCCATACCGGTCCCTCCTTTCAAGTCTGATTATAGGGGAGGATGAGACAGGAAACCTTGCAATCCATGCACCGAAATATCATGTTCGATATTGCTTCTATAGAATCCTCTAACCGGGACGTTTATTCCAGCCGCAAGGCTAGGGCGTTATTTTGTCGTATCTTTTTCAAAAATTTAGCCGGCAATGTCACAATATGAACAGATGGTTCGTTGTACAGAGCATAAAGGGGGTGAGAAGCTTGGAGAACGCCGATCTGCAGGAACGGATTGCAGCCGTGCTGGCAGGGGATATCCAGAAATTCGAGGCCATTATGCAGGCTTATCAGCGGCCGATTTTCTTCTATTGCTATCATATGCTGGGCCAATATAACGAGGCTGAGGACTGCGGACAGGAAGTATTCCTGAAGGCATACCGCTCTTTGGGACAATATGATCCTAATCTCCCCTTCGGCGCCTGGCTGTACACCATTGCCTATAACCAGTGTATTGATGTGATCCGCAAGCGCAAGCTGACGAAATACTTGAGTCTGTTCTACCGTGATGACCAGGAGAACCGGCCGGTCGATCAGCATATGGAGGCTAATTACCCGGACGCTCCGGTGCAGCAGGCGATGGCTATGTTAACGGCTGAGGAGCGTAACTTACTGCTGCTGCGCACCGTGGAGGAGCTGAGCTATCAGGAAATCAGCCGGATGCTTCACCAGAATACCGCGCGGCTGCGCAAACGGTATGAACGTTCCGCCAGGAAATTCAGGAAGTATTACGCTCAGGCGAAAGGAGTGAAGCATTATGGATACGGACAAGGATCAGGAGCTGAAGGAACTTCTTCATAATCCGCGCTTTTCCCATCCGGATATATCCGGGGAAGTGATGAAGAGGTTAGAGACAGGACATCAAGTGAAGGGGGTCTTCTGGATGAAACATAAAATTAGCTTATTGGTGGTTGCGGGCATGCTGCTCACAGCTTCCACCGGATTTGCAGCCGTTCAATATCAGTCGCTGAAGAACAAGCAGGGTGAGGTTGTATATCAGGTCAAGCCCGCGAAGGCGTTCCCTGCCTATGAGGAGGAGGAGCTGCAGCGCTTGAACCTCAGCCATGAATTAGGCGAAGCTATGCTTGAGAAGGGTACCGCTGCTATCTTCTACGTCTTGGACCATAATCCGGACGGGAAGCTGGATACGGAGTACAAACCGTTAGTCTATACCGACCTGTCTTCGCTCCGCAATAAGTTATCGGCTCAATCTTTGACCGTAGCCGACAAGCTTCCGGGAGGTTATGAATTCCAGACAGCCACCGCTTACTTCAAACCGGTCACCCTGCTCCACCCGCCTACCCCGGACGAAGAAAAGGCTATCGCTGATCAGCTGCGCAAGCAGGCCGAGGCAGCGGGCAGAAACTACGGGATAATGCCGGTAGAGCTGTCGGACCAAATCCTTAATTTAACTGCGGTCTATAGGCAGGGAGAACAGGAAATTACGGTGACAACAACAAGAAGCGAAGGCGAATTCACGGCTTATGTAGATGAACAAGTAGATTTCACCGCAGAAAAAGCCGTTGTCAACGGCACTGAAATGATCTACACCAAGTATAAAGGCGGCAATAGCCTAACGTGGTCAGCCGCGGTTCCGGGAAGTAGGGACACCTACCAGTACCAGATTGACGAGATGAGCGGACAATTCTTAAGCAAAGAAGCACTGATCGCCATCGCGAAGCCGCTTCTGCATTGAAAGAATACGAATTCTTTTCCCGGATGAACCTCCAGGTTTCCGCAAACTATTTAAGAAATACTCTACCTCCAGCCTCCGGCCGAATCATGTCATAATACGTATAGGGGCTGCCTCTTGGGGTAGCTCCACACGATATATAGGAGGGCGCTAGATGAATATTGAAATAATCAATCCGGAAGAAGACCAGTACGGCAACTGCAGAGAGAATATATTTATTGCATTCGGTGAACATGGGGACTACTTAGGGAGCGCCTTTACGTATCCGGCAATCAATCATCATCAGACACCCGATACCCCTTATCTGATTTATATAAGTGTGAATCCCGCTGATCATTTAGCCGAATCACAGAATAATGAGGTTAGCCAGCGGCTATTTGACGGAGTGCTTACAAGGGCTAAAGAGCTGCGGAGGCTGCGGCCGGATCTAACCGCCAGAATATACGCCGGATTTGAGCCGGATCAGGAGAAACTGCGCTTCTATATGGGCAACGGGTTGGAGGCCAATTACAGCGTTGTTATGGAGGCTTCCATTCAAGATGGCTTCACCTATACCTTGCCGGAAGATATAGAGGTTACACCGGTGAACCTTAATTCTGACCAAGAGCTTACGGAGAGAAGGCAAACTGCTGGGAGGCTGCACCTTTTTCGCGAAGGATGGCTGCGGTCATATTGAAACGGTATATGTGTCGCCCGACGTCCGCGGAACCGGGATCGCCAAAGTGATTTTGAATTACATATTCAGATATTTTTTAGCTTACGATTTGAACATAGCCCGGCTTGAGGTCTGGGAATTAAATACCCGCGCAGCCGGGCTATATATATCCTTGGGATTCACCGAGGTGGAGCAACGGACAATGTTCCCGGGGTTCACCTTATAGCCGCCGCTGCATTACCATCAATACACCGCCTGCGGCTCAAAGCGGCCGGTATCTTTTAACGTATAATCAAAAAACTGCAGAATCAGCGCATTCATCGTCTCAATGCAGTAATACTTATCGATATCTGCTTGCCCGCGTTGCAGCTTATTCGCCAGGATCGGCGAGAACAGCGGAAGATCGGTCAGGCTTAAGTGCTTGGCGCCTTGAAAATGAACGGCATACGCATCCTTAAAGTTTGGATTATCGGTCTTGTTCGCCGCGTAAGCCGAGTTCTTCCCGAGCTGTCTCCATACATCGTCCGTGTAAATGTTCAGCAGCGGTACGTGATACGGTTCATTTTTTGCCGCCAGATCCTTAATCTCAGGGTCATACACAAGCTCGCTGAAGAATGGGGCATCGAGATTCACGACGGCATCCACATCGCTGCGCTCCCGGCCGAGCGCCACGCTTGCCGCACCACCCATGGAGTGGCCGAATACGCCAATGTGCTCAGTGTCGATCCGTTGGTACACAGGGTCCTGCTCACTTACTGCCTTCTCCAGGATCGTATCGATCACGAAATTCATATCCCCGGTCCGCAGTTTCATCCATTTTTGCGTAAAGCCGTACAGCTCTTCCATGGTGTAAATCCCGTCTTTGTTGGAGTCGTTAAACTCCCGCAGATAATCTGCATTAATCATAGTGATCTTCCCGTCCACGCTCTGTGTATAAAAGGAATGGTAAGGATGATCAATGGAAACCACTACATAGCCGTGACTGGCCAGCTCCGTAAAGGTTGAATTGTTGCTCTCCCTGATTCCGAAGGCCCCATGGGAAAAGACCACCAGCGGATAGGTTCCCCCGGCATTGCCCGGATACCAGAATTCCACATTCACAAACCGGTTGTCCCCGGTATCCGTGAATTCTTCAATCCGGTTAGGGTCCGTATATGTGTAAACAGCCGTTCTGACCTCATATTCCCCGGTCACTTCAGGTGCCCGGTACTGCGGGAATAGAATGGGCGGTATAAGTGCGATTAGCAGTGCCACAGCGGTTATAATGATTTTCAATACCCTGAATGAACGTTTGGGCGTACTTGCATTCGCCTTCCTTCGGATAAGATCAATCGTACCCTTCAGCGCAAACATGAACAGCAGTGCTGCCAGCAGTACCCAGCTGAAGCTCCAATCGATAACGGGAGAAAGCGTCAATATAACGAATACGATAAACAGGGTAATTCTAATCCAACTTTTGAGCTTGCCAAGGCTGTGCATAGGGGGGATTCTCCTCTTCCAGTTAAGTTATGACCTCATCATAAAAAACTGCGAAAAGGGTGTATATAGATTTACGGTAAGCTGTAGCTACAGGGCAATAAGATGCAGAATAACCCCACAAAGTGGGGCACTGGCTTCGGGATTAATGGTGAATTTCTTGCTTAACAGCCTTAAGTCTCTCGTTAATTTGCTCTGCTTCCTTCTTATCCTTCCCATAGGACAGCACCCGGACTACGGCATATACCACGGCAATTTGGAGGGCAAGAAGGAGTGCGCCGGATACACCAGTCACAACTCCGATCAGGCTGGCAAGGGCAATTAACAGAATCTCCAGGGTGAGAAAATGAACAACGATTCTAACACGCATGGCCCGCTCGCTTATCTCATGTGGAGTGTACCAGATGATTCCCGTTAATGCCCCAAGCAGGGAGAAGCCCATGATCGTATAGATCGATATCAGGTCAAATGCGAGCTCCGGGATATAAATCTGCCGCAGCACTGTAATGATAATCATGATGGATGCGAAGATGATCAGAAAATCGCGGATGATGTCTTTGACAAATTCAGATAACTTCATGCTGTGATCCCTCCCCCTATAATCCAAGTCTTTGTTTGAGTGCCGGCACATACTGTCTTGATATCACTACACGTTCCCCGTTATCAAGCAAAGCAGTGAACCGGCCGCTGAGGGACGGATGCACACTGGCAATCTTGGCGATGTTCAGAATCGTGGATTTGGAGGCGCGGAAGCAGTTCTTGTCTCTGCATAGCTCCTCCAGTTCATACAGCTTCTGCTTCACTTCATGGACCTGGTTCTCGCTGTAGACAAATACTTTGCCGTCCACGGCTTCAAAATAATAGACATCACTGAGCTTGATGCGGCTGAGATGGTCCTCCTGATACCCCATTATGATGAGGGTCTCTGTCTTGAGCTTATTTACGATTTCAGAGATCTCTTCATCGACTTCATGGCACCGGATGCGGATCTCCTCTTCTTGCTCCCTGCTGATTTGCTCGATGGAAATTTTGATAGGATCACCTGCAATAGTTCAGATTCAATTCCCGTTGCCTGTTTCATTCTCATGATAAGGGAACGGTCTTACGGCTACAAGGGGAAGGATACACAAAAAGCTGTCCTCCGGTTTGACCGGTCGGACAGCTTGGTATGAAACGGGGACCTGCCAGGGATGTGAGGCCTGCCAGTTCCTTACTTTAGAGCATTCGCCTGCCTATCATGATACCGTCCTCTGGGTACGACCAGCGGAGAGCCCGAGACAGGGTCTGCGATTACCGTGCAATCCAGCCCGAAGATCTCTTTGACCCGCGTGCCTGTAATCACCTCTGCAGGCGTACCGGCAGCGACAAGCTTACCCGTGTGAAGCGCAAAAATATGGTCGGCATACCGCGCGGACAGGTTGATATCATGCAGCACCATTACAATTGTCGTTCCGTGCTTGCGGTTCAGGTCGGTGAGCAGATCGAGAATCTCAACCTGATAGGTAATATCCAGGAAGGTCGTCGGTTCATCGAGAAACAGGATGTCTGTCTGCTGGGCCAGCGCCATGGCGATCCAGACGCGCTGCTGCTGTCCGCCGGAGAGCTCATCAATATTATGATTGGCGAACTCGGTGATATTCATAATCTCCATCGCTTCGGCAACGGCCTCATAATCCTTCCTGGACCATCCGCCAAGCAGGGACTGATGCGGAAATCTGCCCCGTCCCACCAAGTCGGCGACAGAGATTCCTTCCGGAACAATCGGAGACTGCGGCAGGAGCCCAATTACGCGGGCCAATGGTTTGGCGGGCATTTTAGAGATCGGCTTGCCGTCGAGGGTAACCTTACCCGAGGCAGGCTTGATAAGTCTGGCCATTGTTTTGAGCAGCGTGGACTTGCCGCAGCCGTTCGAGCCGATAATCACACTTATTTTATGATCAGGAATCACCAGGTCTATACCGTGGATAACCGTCTTATTCTCATAGCCCGCTACGAGCTGCTCGGCCCCGAAATGATGTGCCTTGTTCATTATAACTCTCCCTTTCGATTCATCCGGATTAACAGGAAGATCAGATATGGCGCTCCGAGTAATCCGGTAATGATGCCTACAGGGAATCTATACTCAAAAGCAAATTGTCCGATCAGATCGGACGCCAGAACCAAATTAACTCCGACAAGACCCGCCGGAAGGATATTCGAGGAGCCTGTTCCAACCAGTCTCTTCGCGATCGGCCCCGACAGGAAGGAGACAAAGGCAATCGGTCCTGTTGTAGCCGTAGCAATCGCAACCATACAGACAGAACTGACAATCAGCGCAATTCTTGTCTTATCTGTGCTTATGCCGAGCGAGGTGGCCGATTGTTCTCCAAGCTCCAGTATACTCAGATGCTTGCCCAGCAGGATGATGATTGGCGTACAGACGATTACGATGATCACCAGCGGCGGAAGCTCGCGCATTTGCGAGCCGTTGAGACTGCCGGTCAGCCATCTGATGGCTGAGGGAACGTCTTTCTCGGAGCTAATCAGCAGCAGATAGGAGATTACAGCATCCAGCATAGCCTGCAAGCCGATCCCGATCAGGATCAGCCGCCCGATGGAGAAGGTCTTCCCTCTGGATAGTACATAAATCAGCAGCACCGTGGCCAGACCGGCAATTACCGAAGCAAGGGATATCACTGCTCCGCTTGCGTGAAGTATGACGATGCAGTACACCGCAGCTGCGCTTGAGCCGGACGTAATGCCAATCACATTCGGGTTCGCAAGCGGGTTACGCAGCATGGTCTGGAAGGTGTACCCGGCAATGCCAAAGGCAAAACCGGCGAACAGTCCCGCTAGCATCCGCGGCAGCCGGATGATATTCACCGCGAAAGAGACTCCCTTGAGCTCCTCTCCGGAGAGCGCCCGGATGACATCTGTCACCGGATAGATCGTGTTCCCGAGCAGAAGCATCGCACAGCACAGAATAAGTGCAAGCACTGCAAGGAGGCTGGTCACCAGTATGCCCCGGCGGTGCCTGCGGCGTCTGCCTGCAATAATATATTCAATCGCCTGATTTGTCATAATGACCGCACTTTCGATTTCATCGCTAATAGAATTAGGATCGGTGCCCCTACAAACGCTGTAACTACACCGACTTCAAGCTCCCCGGGGCTTCCAATAAGCCTGCCGCCTACATCCGATATCGTCAGAATAATGGCTCCGGTAACCGCTGACATAGGGATAACGAAACGCAGGTCTGATCCAAGGATAAGACGTATGACGTGAGTTGATAACAAGCCGATGAAGCCGATCGGCCCGGCCAGGGCCGTAACGGCACCGCATAACAGAACACCTGCAAGCGCCGCAATGAGCCGCAGTGTGCCTGTCCGCACACCCAGACCCGTCGCCACATCATCGCCCAGTGCCAGCGCATTCAGGGCCGGGGCCGTAATGAACGCGATCAGCATACCTGCGAGCAGGAACGGGATAAATGTCGTAATGCTGCTCCAGGTTCCCGAGCCGACGCTCCCCACCTGCCAGAACCGGAACTGGTCCATAACATAAGAACGCGGAATCATGATGGCTGTGACCAGAGAAGATAAGGCAGCGCTTATGGCAGCACCCGCCAGAACGAGCTTAATGGGCGTGGCTCCGCCACGTCCCATTGAGCCGATTCCGAATACGAATACAGCAGTAATCGCAGCTCCGGCCAGAGCTAACCATATATATTGGTTCGCGGAGCTTATGTTCAAGAATGCAATTCCGCAAACCACAAACAAGGATGCCCCCGTGTTCACTCCCAGTATGCTCGGGTCGGCAATCGGATTGCGGGTAACCGCCTGCATCAGCGCTCCCGATACTCCGAGTGCCCCGCCGCACATTAAACTGAATACCGTCCGGGAAATCCGCTTGCGGACTACGTTTGCCCCATAGCTGTCCACCTCCGGATGAAATAAACCATCGATCAGTTCATTCCACCCCACGTGACGCGCTCCCAGTACAAGGGAGGCTATCACGCACAAGACAAGCAATACCAGGCAACTCATCAGGACCGGGGTAAAGTTCTTCGGGATATGCAATTTTAGCTGTTTATCGTCCGAAAGCGGTGAACTATTCATTTATTTTATCAATAGCTCCTCCAATTAAGGCAAGGTATTCATCAATCGTGTATGCAATGGACAGCGGGTTAGGCGTTCCGGCAGCTACCAGCGGTGTATCACTGTCGATGAAGGCAACCGAACCTCTTTCAATGGCAGGGATTTTGCCCAGCAGCGAATCTGCCTGAAGTGTCTTGAGCAATTCGTCATTCCCATATCCGACGATAAGATCAGCATCGTACAGGGCTTCCACATTCTCTGCGCTTAAGCTCAAAGAGTAGCTGGTAGGGTCCGTAATCTGGGAGGTAATGCTTTCCGGATAAACCATTCCCAGCTCATACAGGAACGAGACACGGGAATCCACAGGCGTATAAATATGCAGTTTGGACAGGTCCTCAGCGGAGAAGTTAACCCAAACCACTTTTTTACCGTTAATCTGCGGATATTTGCCCGCCTTTTCGTTAACCAGGGCTTCGGTGTCCTTGATCAGCTGCTCCCCTTCTGCCTTCATGCCCATCCCTTCTGCATTTAACAGGACCTGCTCGCGCCAGGTGGTTGCCCAAGGAGCCGTCGGATAAGCGACTACCGGAGCGATCTGGCTAAGCGTATCATAGTCTTCCTGTGTAATTCCGGAGTATGCGGCCAGAATGACATCCGGGTCTGCATCCGAGATGGCCTCGAAATCAAGACCGTCGGTATCCTGGAACACATTCGGATCGGTTACATTAAGCTCCTTCAGCTTATCTGCTGTCCAGGGCAACAGTCCGCTGTCATCCTGAACGCCGAAGTTCGCTGCCGAGAAGCCTACAGGTACAACGCCAAGCGCGAGAGCCACGTCATGGTTCGCCCATTGAATGGTCACTACGCGTTCAGGCTTGCTCTCAAGTACAGCTTCACCAAGCGCATGCTTGATGGTAATCGGATACTGCGTAGCATCCTGGGAGGCTGGTGCTTCTGTAGCAGCCGCTTCAGCAGATGCCGCAGCAGTTGCAGCCGGAGATGGTGAAGCGGCTGAATTAGACTCCTGATTCGAGCATCCAACCAGCGCTATAGTAAGTGCAAATGGAATTAATAATGTTTTCAAAGAGAACCTTCTTGTTGTGTTCATGCGTGTGGACCCTTCCTTATCTTATAATGTATTTTTGTTGTTCTGCTGCTGACTAAACGGCGGAGTGACCCCTCATCCCAAATAACATTGTGCAACTTTATACGATAATGAGAATCATTATCGATAAATATATAGTTGCCTGGACAGGTTGTCAATGTAAAAAATGGATTTCGCACGAAAAAAAACCGCAAGCGGGCACTGTTCAAGTGCTCCGTTTGCGGGGATTCTACGGTTAGGCTGAAGGGTTTATGGCCTCACCCTACATGCTTTTAGTTAGCGTGATGGATTTATCTCCACCCCATTGTACATCCCAGCCAAGCAGCTCCGTAATAAAGCGGAGAGGTACGACTGTTCTGTTGTCGTCGTTCACAAATACTTTGGCGCCAACAGATTGTCTCATCCCGTTGACCTCCATGAAGTCCTTGTTCATCCAGAATACCAGTGTGTCGCTGCCTGCCTTAATCGTGACCTGCTGCGCCCCTTTATCCCATTTCACTTCAGCCCCGATGCCTTCGCTCAGGTAACGAAGCGGAATGTAGGTCATGCCGCTCCAGATGAAGGGCTCTGTATCCATTTGCGTTACAGTGCCGTTAATGTTCAGCACGCCGCTGCCTACCTTCATCCAGACCTTGGTCATTGCTGCAGGATCTGTTGTAGCGGGTGTAGCTGCTTCCTGAAACTTGTCGTTAAACTGCGTTACAATCGCATTGCCCAGCGCTTGTCCGACACTGAACATGGTCTTGTAGCCCTCGCGGTTCGTCTGGTAAGAAGCGGTGTAGTCGCCCGCCGCATACTGCGTAAGCACCTGCTGTACCTGATTCTCATGGGTTGTCAGCGCGGCTTGGCCTGCAGCCTTAGGCAGGTTGCCTGCGGTTGCCGAATCAAGGAACGCGGCGAATTCAGCAGTGAATCCGGCGATACGCGTCTCTACCGCGGCTTTGGCTGCTGCATCCTTATTTTTGACTGCCGATACAAAATCAGCTTGGGCGTTGACATGGTTCGTTACCCAGATTTGCTCGAATGCCGCTGCACCCTCTGCCCCATAGATGGAGGCAATGGCTGCTTTGAAGTCAGCCGTGTTCATGGCTTCCGCGCGGATCAGCGCATCTGAAGCGGCCCTTCCCTCGTATTGCTCCTGCATTTGCAGAACTGACAGGGCGAAATGCTCGCCAGCCAATTGATTGAGTGCGGATCTCAGATCAGCTGCTTTGGTATCGGCTTTGGTGCTTTCGAATTTGGCAGGCATCTGGGTAACGATTGCGCTCGACAATGCCTTACTGATGCCGAACATTTCAGCGTAGCCTTTACGGTAGGCCTCATAGGCGCCCTGGTAATCGCCCGCTGCATAATCCTCGAATACCTCCTGGACATGATCCTCGTGACTGCGGATGACCTGCTTCGCTGCGGCTGCCGGAAGCTTGCCCTCTGTCGCCGTGCCGAGGAAATTGCCGAATTCGTCTACAAAGCCGCTTACTTTATCTTCTGCCGTTTGAATTGCGGCTGTATCCTTGTTCTTCGTTGCCTTCACAAGATCCTCTGTGTACTGATTATGGGCGCGGAAGATTCTTTCGAATTCAGCTGCGCCTGCATCGCCATACAGCGAAGCAATAGCCGGCTGCATATCGAGTGCGTTCTGATCAAGCGCCTTGTAGGCGGCCGCCGCATCCGGTGTTCCGTCATAGGCTTTGGTCATGGCCGTTACCGCCAGGGTGAAATGCTCGGAGAGCAAATAATCCAGTCCGGCTCTCAGTTCAGCTGCCGGTGTGTTGACCGATGCCTTCACTGCTGTAGCAGCCGGCGACGCTGCACCCGCCATTGCCGGCATCAGCAAGGTCATGCTTAACATGGGAACGATCCATTTCTTCATTGTCATCTCGCTTCACTCCTTAGGTTAGTGTTATGAGTGTTACGCGGACAGTTCAGGTATGGATCACCCATAGATCAAAAAAAATCCCCACACGCTAAATTTAGCAAGTGGGGAATTTTTTGAAAATAGGCATCATAGGCTGCTATGCCGGGATAGGAGATTAGGCCAAAAGCTGGCGTACACCTTCACTAAGCGGTGTAAGCGGACGGTTCAGCAGCTTCTCCAGGTCACCGCTCTCGATATTCAGTGCACCGTCGCGGATCGCGCCTTGGATGGCAACTACAATCGGCAGCGCAGCTTCCGGTACGCCTGCACCGGCCATGATCTTCGCATAAGTAGCGTCATCTACTTGCTGTACGTTAACCTCTTGCCCGAGCACCTCACCAATCACGGCTGCCAGTTCAGCCTGGGTGAGCGGCTTTCCGGACAATTCGTAAATGACATTCTCACGGCCTTCACCGGCCAGAACCGCAGCAGCCGCCTGGGCATAATCGCTGCGTGTGGCCCAGCCCACCTTGCCGTCTTCCGCGGAGGTCAACCAAGGTGCGCCGGCTTTCACGGCCTGAATGGAGCTGGCTTCATTCTCCAGATACCAGTTATTGCGCAGGAAGGCATAAGGAATGCCGGATTCACGGATGAACTCTTCGGTAGCACGGTGTACCGGTGCCAGGAACAGGGAGCTGTTATCGGCATCGCCTACGCTGGTATAGACGATGAAGCCTACACCCGCACGGACAGCGGCATCCACAGCGGCCTTATGCTGGCGGATACGTGTATCATTGTCACCGTCTGCCGAGACAATCAGCAGACGCTCTACTCCGGCAAAGGCTGCATCCAGCGTCTCCGGCAGATCAAAATCGCCATGACGGACATCGACTCCGCGTGCTTGCAGCTCAGCTGCCTTCTCCGGGTTTCTGACACTGGCTACAATATTCTCAGCCGGTACGGTCTTGAGTAAGGTCTCTGCTGCGATGGAACCAAATTGACCCGTTGCTCCTGTTAATGCGATTTTCATTTCAATTCCTCCATTATGAGTATCTTTTATTTGAATAGCAGTTGTTATTTCCCGTAAACATAGGTGATTCGCTCTCCTGTAACCATTGTAGTTACATGTTGACGGAATGTCAAATGGATTGTTTCATCAGCTGATGACAGGTATGGGATGCGCATAACGCTGAATGGTTAGCATTCCCTTATCATGCTATTCTTAATAGACAAATTCCCTTTCAGAAAGGTTCTGCATAATGGAGAAACAGAGAGAAAGCATCTATACACGTTATGTTCCGGGATTGACTCCGGAATCTGAATTCACCGGCGAGGCCTGCCAGCTCATCTTCCAATCCGGCAAGCTGCTTGTTACGGAGCCTTCCTCCCCTCCTGGCATCCCTATGGCCCGCTCCCTTGAAGAGCTGGCGGTTACGCCGCTGCGCATACTCTACCTAGGCACCTTCGCGGGTCTCCCCTGCTACGCCTCAGAGGTAAGCGCGGAAGCTCCCGAGCCGCCGGGCCTCGCTTTCCGTCCGCTGCGCTCCTTATATGAGGTGCTGGAGGAAGACCTGTTCCATCTTGCCGGGAAAGCGCTCCAGCTGCTGGTCTGGGACGGCAATCACCGGTTCTGCGGCCGTTGCGGAACCGAGACCGCCCACTCTCTGACGGAACGGTCCCGGATCTGCCCGCAGTGCGGGCTGGTTAGTTACCCGCAGCTTGCGCCTGCCGTCATTACAGCAATTCTGAAAGATAATCAGCTTCTGCTCGCCCATGCTCCGCATTTCCAGAACGGGATGTACGGGCTGATTGCCGGCTTTGTCGAGCCGGGTGAGACCCTGGAGGATTGTGTGCGGCGTGAGACTATGGAAGAGGTCGGCCTGAAGGTCAAGAATATAACCTATTTCGGCAGCCAGCAGTGGCCTTTTCCCAATTCCCTGATGGTCGGCTTCCTTGCAGAGTATGAGAGCGGGGAAATAACGGTCGACGGCGAAGAGCTTGATCATGCCGCATGGTTCCCTACAGATCAATTACCCGTTATTCCGCCGCCGGTCAGCATCGCCCGCAAAATCATCGACTGGGTCGTAGAGCAGCAATCTGAGTCAGGTGCAGCTGCGGACAAGGAAATTATAGACGGGACCCCATTCAGCCTACCGTCTTGAAATAGCGGTAAATCTGCTCCAGCTTACGGCTCTGCTTGCCCTTCGGACTCTCCATGCTGCCGAACTCGAAGAACTTCACCTTGCGGATGCCCACAAAATTAAATAGGGCTTTGCGCATCAGCGCCTTGTGGGAGTTATTCAGCCACAGCAGCGGATAATGGGCCGGCCCCTTCATGCTGGAGATGCAGATAACGCGCTTCCCCTTGAGCAGCCCTTCCGGCAATAGTCCTCCTTTATCGCGGTACGCGAAGCCTGAAGCGAACATGCGGTCAATGTACCCCATCAGCATCGCCGGCGGTCTTCCCCACCAGATCGGATAGACCAGCACAATCTGATCGGCCCACAGCAGCTGTTCCCTGTATTCCTCAAGCTCCGGATCACGGTACATATCGCGTCTGCGCTTATTCTCATTAAACACCAGCACCGGATCAAATCCGGCCTCATACAAATCAAGCACTTTGACTTCGTTAATCTTCGTATTCTCCTTGCTGCCGCGCAGCACTTCCTGCAGAAAGGCATAGCTGAGACTGCGGTGGTTCGGATGTGTATAAATAACGAGTGTGTTCATCAGTGTATCCCCTTTAGTTATCATTTGATAACAAAAACATAGCATAGTTTTAATTTAGTTGTCAAATGATAATTGTTTTTTGATAATTAATTTGGTATGTTTTCCTCTGAGGTGATCTTATGGACAACAACCAGCTGTTCCAGAAATTCGTAGCCTTCAGTGCTGCCGTCCATCAAATAACAAACGATATAACCAAAGATGTGAAATCAGAGGCCTTAACGCCGCTGCAATATAAAATTCTCGAATACATCGCCGTCAGCCAGCCGGTAACACTCAGCGAGGTCAGTGACTGTATGCAGATGTCGATGCCCAATACGAGCCGTGAAGTGAAAAAGCTCAGCCAAAAGGGCGTCTGTACCCGGATCACCGACCCGGATGACCGGCGCAAGCAGGGTATTATGCTCTCTGCCGCAGGCGAAGCGCTGATGAACGAAGCCTTTCAGCAGATCGCCGTCCGGTTCGAGCAGCGTATTGCGGGTATAACGGCTGCAGAACGCAAAGAGATCGAGCAGGCGCTCGATCTCTTGCAGCAGAAAGTATTTTATTAAGCCTAGACTATCCTATCCCTATTACACCATTGGTTATTTCACAGCAACGCCCTTCGCCGGAATCTCGGCAGGGGCTTCCTTGCGTTTGATGAAGAAAGCCAGGATCAGCGCAGCTACTGCGGCTCCTGTCGTTACCATAGAAGCCACATTCATCCCGTGAATTAAGCTGTGGACATCTCCCGTTTGTTTCTGGCCGCCACCGCTATGGGTCATTATGGTGACAAGCAGCGCTGTTCCGATGGAACCGGCGACGGTCCGCAGCGTGGTATTCACAGGAATCCCATGCCGGATCAGGGCAGGCGGCAGGGAATTCATCCCGCTGGTGATGACCGGCAGCAAGGTCAGGCTGACGCCGACCATCCGCAGAGAGTAACCGGCCATCAGGAACGTATAGGTCGTATGCTCTGTCAGATTCGAGAACAGCAAGGCAGAGAGGACCGTCAAGCCGAGTCCGGTGATAACCATCGTCCGGGCACCAATTTTATCGAATAGCCTGCCCGCTATGGGCGACATTATACAGATGAGAATCGCACCGGGAAGCAGCATGAGACCTGACTTGAGCGCGGTATAACCAAGCATGGTCTGCATGTAAATAGGCAGCAGTAGCTGGGCACTCAGCATGATAATCATCAGAATCATACTGATCACTGTAGCCATAGTAAAAGCAGGACTGGTGAATACCCGCAGCTCCAGCAGAGGATTCTCCATGGTCAATTGCCGCCAGACGAACAGGCCCAGCGCAATGAACCCGGCCGCCAGGGAGATCAGCACCTCCGTGCTTCCCCAACCTCTGCTGCCGGAGACGCTGAATCCGTATAATACGCCGCCGAAGCCAAGCGAGGATAACGTCATGGATAACGCATCCACCTTGCTTTTCACCTGCGGGGTAACATTCTTAACGAGAAAGACTCCAATGACGGTGATTAGCAGCGAGTATGGAGCCAGAATATAGAACAGCAAACGCCAGGAATGATCCTCTACCAGCCACCCGTTCAATACAGGTCCGATGGCCGGGGCGAAATTAACTGCAAGCCCGATCATCCCCATCGTGAACCCCCGCTTGGCAACCGGGATCAGGATGAACGTTAACGTCTGCACCAGGGGAAGCATGATGCCCACTCCGACGGCCTGCACGATTCTTCCGGTGAGCAGCAGTCCGAAATTCGGCGAGACCGCACACAGGAGCGTTCCCGCAGTCAGCATACCCATGGCAAAGACGAAGACCTGCTTGGTTGTAAACCTCTGAATCAGAAAAGCCGTAATTGGAACCACAATGCCTGTAACCAGTGCAAAAGCCGTTGTCAGCCATTGGGCAGTACTCGTGGACACCTGGAAATCGCCCATAATGTTCGGCAGTGCTGTATTCAGTGAAGATTGATTCAGCAGCCCGAGCATAGTCCCGATAATTAGAATAGCCATGATTAGTACGGTTCCCTTTGGTATTTTCTCCATATTAATTCCCCTCCATTGATACGTATTGATAACCTTCTAAAAGTCCGCCTGATCTATGTCTGGTCGGCATAACGCCACCAGGCAAGAGTACCTATTACGCCAATGCCGCCGGTGAGATACGGAAGTATACGGCTAATCGCCTCCAGATGGGAGCTCTCCTCCCCCGAAGCGCCGCTGAACAATCCGGGAATGGCCCATGGAATATATTCCACAATGCCGAGCGCCCCGCCGAACTGGGCCACTACAATGGTCAGCAGAACCACACCTAGCGGAGTCATATAACCACGGCCGATACAAGCCATCCACGCCACAGGTATGCTCAGGCAGATCACCATGAGACTGACCTCCGCGTAACGTCCGAAGCCATGAAGAATGACCTCCAGGCTCCATCCATCCAAGCCGACAGTCCTTGCTGTTAGGCAGCCGACGATGAACACCATTAGCGCCAGCCCCATGCTGAGGACAGCGGCAACAAGCAGCTTGGCGGCGGCCACCCCGTATCTGGACAGCGGCAGGGCCAGCAGATCCTTGAGCGTGCGGTCGGAATATTCCCGGCCGAAGATCCAGCTGAACACAAATCCGAATCCGATGAGGCCCCCCATAGAGATCACAATACCCAGCTCCTTCAGGAGTCCCGCCATATTGATCTCACCCTCGAAGCTGCTCTGGGAGCCAATCGTTCCCGAGAAGACCAGCCCGATCATGACCGGCACCATCATACTGGCGGCAAGCGAGATCCAGAACAGCCTGGAACGGCGAAGCTTCAGCACCTCTACCCCCAAGGCTGATATCCATTGATTCATCCTTTCTTTCCTCCTTCAGCCTCAATCATTCTTAGAAAATAAGCCTCCAAATCCTCTTCCTCCACCTGAATCAGCGTGGGCGGCATATCCGCATACACAAGCAGCTTGGAGATATGGTCCGGGTTCGCGATAGCACGTTCATCGGCAAGCAGCAGCGTTCCCTCTCCGGCTTCCTGCACAGCATATCCGGCCTGAATCAGCCTCTTCCGGGCACTGGCCGTGTCCCGGGTCTGCACAAGCAGGCGCTTGCGGAGCAGATGCTGCAGCTCCTTCACATCCGCCTCCTGCAGCAGCCGGCCCTGATGCACGATGCCAATCCGCGTCGTCAGCCTGGAGACCTCACCGAGAATATGGCTGGAGATAAAAATCGTTACGCCGTGCTGAAGTGCAAGCTCCCGGAGCAGCTCCCGCACCTCTACAATCCCGGCCGGATCAAGCCCGTTCGTCGGCTCATCCAGTATCAGCACCTGCGGATGATGCAGCATGGCCTTGGCGAGACCCAGCCTCTGCCCGTTGCCGAGGGAGAGCGTCCCTGCCTTGCGGTCCCGGTAAGCGGTAAGCTGAAGCTTATCGATGATGCTGTCAATGGCCTTGCGGTCAGAAATACTCCGCAGCCTGCGGATAATCTCCAGATTCTCGCGGACGGTCAGCTCAGGGTAGGAGTAGGGCGTCTCGACCATGTACCCTACATTTGCCCACAGCTTATGGCTGCCCGCATCCACCCGCTGTCCGAATACATAGGAGGACCCCGAATCAGGGCGGATCATGCCCAGCAGCATGCGGATGGTTGTTGTTTTGCCGGCACCGTTCAGTCCCAGGAAGCCGTAGATTTCGCCCTGGTTCACCTCCAGCGACAGTCCATTCACAGCATGATTGCTGCCAAAATGCTTCGTTAATCGTTCCGTCTGAATCATTGCGGTCATAACATCACTCCTGCCTTTCTTTAAAACTAACTAGTTGTTTATATTTTGTCCAAAAGAACAGCCGCCTCTTACAGCAAAGACGGCTCCATAACGCCATGGATAATAAATTGCACGATCTGCCGGGTGGTCTCTTCTCTCATCTGCGGGGAATCGAGTGTCCCTAGCAAATGTTCAAACCGTGAAGACGACTGCAGGGTAGCTGTAGTCACATTCATAATCATAATCGGAAACAATGCCGGGTCCAGATCCTGGCGGAGGATTCCGTTCTTCTGTGCAGCTAAGGCCAATTCATGCATTTGTGTAGCATCGTCCGGACGATAGGTGATCTGATTCCAGGTCTTCCAGTCTTCAGCGGCCTCCCAGAATAGAATTCTCAGGTAACTCCGGTGCTCCAGGAGGAAGGACACCGTCTCCCGGGTCATAGATTCCAGGAAGCTCCTGAACGCCTCAGGGTCCGATGCAAGCTTCTCATTCTTCAATAATCCGCTAACGAACGTGCCTGTAATCTGTTCGCCAATCTGGTCCGCGCGTTTGACCACTTCTGTATATAGACCCAGTTTGTCGCCAAAATACTGATAAATCAGACTTTTATTGTACCCGGACGCCTTCGCAATGACATCAATCCTTGCCGCTGAATAGCCAAGTTCGGCAAAGATATTCTCGGCAGCATCAAGAATAATCCCTCTGGTTCGGGCAGCATCGTAAATTTTGGGGCTTCGTTTACTTTCTGCTGATGCTATACTTGCCACCTCCATTTATAACTAACTGGTTAGATTTTATGATGAATTCCTGCAGAAGTCAAGTGCAGCTCAATTAGGCCTGGCCCATTCCTCTTGGGTCGGCCTCCCCTTCCAACAATTGGCACAGAACCATTTCTTCCCGGCAACGTCCAATGTATAGAGTTAAATCTATCCATAAGGTGATGAATCCATGACAACAAGAAGAACTGCGCTGCTCTCCCTGCTCGGGCTGACCCTGTTAGCTCCAGCCTCTGTCCATGCAGAAGCAGCCACTACGATTAAGCCTATCTCCATCTATCTGGACGGGCAGCAGCTTCAGCCCGAAGCCCGGCCGCTGAATATCAGCGGTACTGTGCTCGTACCCATGCGTAACCTGTTTGAAGCCCAGGGCGCCGGGCTCTCCTGGAATAATACCAGCAAGACCGTGACGGCCACCAAAGGCGGCACTACCCTGACCTACACCCTTGGTTCAGCCACTGCCCGGCTGAACGGGCAACCGTTCACCCTGAGCGTACCGGGGCAGCTGTCGCAGGGCTACAGCATGATTCCTCTGCGCTTCGTCAGTGAGGCCTTGGGCAGCACCGTCACCTGGGAAGCATCCACAGGTTCCGTCTTAATCTCCTCAGCCGCAGCCTATAACACCTCGATTACATGGGGGGTTAATCTGCGCAGCTCCCCGGACTCAGACAGTGAAGCCAACACGCTTGCCCTGCTACCCGCAGGCAGCAAAATCAAGGTCATCCGCGAAGTGAATGCCCTCTGGCTGGAGGTGCGGACGGAAGATCATGTGACCGGATATCTGTCCTCCAAGCCGAAATATACGGATTACAGAAGTGCCTCTCTGCTGCAGAAGCAAGGGGACGCACTGATTGCCTACGGGAAGAAATATCTGAATGCACCTTATGTATTCGGGGCTTCGCCCGATCAGACCGACACGTTCGACTGCTCGTCTTTTGTGAAACGGGTATTTGCGGACACGCTGTCGGTTGAGCTTCCCCGGGTGTCTTATGATCAGGCGCTGGAAGGCACTGAGGTTGGAGTGGACGAGCTGCGCACGGGAGATCTGCTGTTCTTCAGCGCCCGCGGGCTTGATATTGGACATGTGGCTATCTATGCCGGAAATAATCAGATGCTGCATACCTATTCCAAAGACCTCGGTGTACATATCGAGGCGTTCGGCAGCCAGTGGAAGAAACGTTTCGTTACCGCACGCAGAATTTTATAACATCAAGTACATTCTTACTCCTCTACCAAGGCAGGGCGCTGGAATCCATGCAATGCGTGACACGGTCGGAGAAAAGCCTGAATTATCACCTGCTGTTCTTCCTGCTCATGACTGTTTTATTCAGATATGCCCTCTATTCCAACCGCCGCAGGGCTGCCCGGAGCGGAAACAGCAATGGTAATGGAAGAAATGCGGGGCGATAATCGATTATCAGCAAGAAATAAAAGGACCGGAATCTGCTGCCCGCTGGGGTTCAGATACCGGTTCTTCTGTTTTATGCTTTGCGGACAAACTCCGACTTCAGCTTCATCGCACCAAACCCGTCGATTTTGCAGTCGATATCATGGTCGCCTTCCACCAGCCGGATGTTCTTCACCTTAGTGCCTATCTTCAGAACGGATGAGCTGCCTTTTACCTTGAGGTCCTTAATCACCGTTACGGTGTCCCCGTCAGCCAGAACATTGCCGTTCGAATCCTTAACCACCTTCTGGTCCACGTTGCTTGCATTCTCTGTGTTCAAAGACCACTCATGTCCGCATTCCGGGCATACCAGAAGCGCTCCGTCCTCATAGGTGTACACGGAACTGCACTGCGGGCAGTTTGGTAATTCATTCATTATTTCTTTTCTCCATTTCTGCTTAAGCACTTTTTTTGGGATAATCCTGCTTAATTTTAGCATATAGCTTGCTAGCCAGCGACAATTATATTATCATCTAATTAGATATTCATCTAATAGAAAGCTGGTGGTTATCATCATCCAATTAGAAGAAGTTTCCGACCCCTTGTCTCCGGAAAGCCTTCAGATTCAAGCCTCAATCCTTAATTCCCAGCCTGCCTTCAACCTTATGGTGGAGCATAAAGCGTACCTCGATCCGCTGGAGATCCGCGAAGACAACAGGAAGAACCTCGAAATGGGAGAAAAGATGCTGTACATCAAGGCCCATAGCGGTTACGCCGGGCTAATTACCTACCTTCCCGATTACGGACAGGATCATCATCCATGGATCGGGCTTCTGGTTATTCACCAGCAGTATAGCCGGCAGGGTATCGGGAAGACTGCGGTTCATAAGCTGGAGCAGATATTTAAGCAGCAGGGCTTACCTGCGGTCAGGCTGGCGGTTCAGCTGGAGAATAAGGCCGGGGAAGCATTCTGGACTGCGAACGGCTATGTCCGGATCAGAAGTGCCATGGATAACCACAATAATGAAGTGGATGTCTACGAGAAGCAGTTTAAGTAAAAAGCCGGTGTGGTAATAACTATGATCCAACTGATGCAGCTTGTCCGGGTACAAATGATCTTACGAGGAGTGAGTAGGGCATGAATACATCTGATCGGATCAGCCATCTTCCCGCAAGCGGGGAGGAATATTCCAGCCTGGCCGCTGAGGCCGTAGACGCGATCGAGGATCTGTCCGGGGTTCATCCCGGATACCGCCGCGCGCATGCCAAGGGAATCTGCTGCCGTGCTTTCTTCCGGCCAAGCGGCCTGGGCATGGAATTCACCACCGCTGCACACCTACAGGAGCAGCAGGTGGACGCAGTGGTCCGTTTCTCGGGCAGCTCCACCGATCCGGCGCTGGCGGACCTTCTCTCGCCCGCCAAAGGAATGGCGGTCCAGTTTAGCCTGCCGGATGGAGGGATTACCAATCTGGTCGGAGTGACGATACCTGTCTTTTTTGCCCGCACCCCTGAGTCATTCATAGATATTGTCCGTACGGCCCACCGCGCACAGGCTGGCACACTCGGGACGCTGGAGCTGATCAAGGAGATCACGGTCCACTTCAGCGAGAGCAAGACGAGTCTGCTGGCCGTGAAACGGCTGAAGCCGCCTGCCAGCTACGCAGAGAGCCATTATTACTGCATTCATGCTTATTATTTGGTGAATGCAGAGGGAAGGCAGCAGCCCGTGCGGTTCGAGTGGATTCCCGAGACGGGAGTGCGTACATTATCAGCTGAGGATGCGGCGCAGCAGCCGGAGCATTATCTGGAGGATGAACTTGAGCTTCGCTTCAAGGATGAGTCGGCCATCTTCCAGCTTGTAGCTGTTCTCGGTGAAGAAGGGGACCCGACGGATGACCCTACCCGTGCCTGGCCTGAGGACCGCCGGAGAATCGATCTCGGCCGGCTGCATATCTCGGAGATCATTCCGGAACCGGAGGGGCTGGTAATGGACCCCACCGCAATCACGTCCGGGATACAGCTGTCGGACGATCCGATACTTAACTTCCGCAGCGCAGCCTATGCCGATTCTCATCATAGACGAAGTGAAGGAAGGTAATCCCGGCCGGAGCTGCGGCGGAGGATGCCCGGATACAAATTAAGCGCCAAAGGGACTTTTTGCTGCCCTTTGGCGCTTTTGATTCAATCGCTAGGCCTGGTTGGGTAATGGATAATAATCCAGACACACAGAGAGGAGTGCAGTATGCAGCAGGCTATGATTATCATCAACCCCGCGTCCGGCAAAGCAGACGCGCGGGACTATATCCGCAGTGCGGAAGAGATTCTGCAAAGCACAGGATATCAGGTTACCATCCATGAAACCGCCGGGGAGGGGGATGCCACTGCGTTCTGCGTGCAGGCATGCAGCGGGGGCTATGATCTGGTGGTGGCCATCGGCGGAGACGGCACCCTTCACGAGACCATGAACGGGCTTGCCGATCAGGAGCACCGCCCTACGCTGGGGATTGTGCCCATGGGAACGGTGAATGACTTCGCCCGTGCCCTGCAGATTCCGCTAAGTCCTGCGGATGCCATCCGGACGCTCTCTTCCTCCCGTACGCAAAGAGTCGACATGGGCCGGCTGAACGACCGGCTGTTCGTAAATGTGGTTGCTGCGGGCTCACTGGCCGGCTCACTCTCTTCTGTTACCACCGAAGACAAAACCCGGCTGGGTTTCCTGGCTTATCTGAAAGAAGGCATTAAGGAGCTGGCCAGCAACAGCGCACACGCTCTGACCATTACGCATGACGGGGAGATCTGGGAAGGCTCTTCGCCGCTGTTTATCGCGGCGCTTACGAATTCAGTAGGCGGCTTCGAGAAGCTTGCGCCCGGTGCTGCTGTAGATGACGGGCTGCTTCACTGCTTCATCGTCAAGGATCTTAATCTGCTGAACACCGTTACAGTCAGCATCTCTTTGCTGCTCGGCAACCTGAGAAATCATAAAGATGTTATCTACTTCACGGCCAGAGAAGTCGCGGTGCACTCTCCAGAGCCGGTGAAGACCAATGTCGATGGTGAAGAAGGCCCGCCGCTCCCAATCCGGCTAAGCACGATTCCGCGTCACATCCGGGTTATTGTTCCGGAGCAGTGACTGGCCAACCGGTTACGAATGGCTACTCCCGTGCAGATCGCTGAAATCCTCATTCAGCGTCCACTCCAGACGCCGAACCCACTCACGCTGCACCTCTTTGGGAGCAATCCGCAGCCGGTGCAGCACATTCCATACTTTATATAGGCTGGATGCCTTCAACTGCTGCGGTGTGAACGACAGCGGATTCCCGGACAGGTAGCCCCGGATGAAGGCTGCATTCAGCTTCTGGGCTTGCCCGGGGTAATGCAGCTTCGTGAACCAGCAGACCCAGGCCACGTCATTAAGCGGACCGCCCCATTCTGCCCATTCCCAGTCCAGCACATGAAGTGTACCTTCCGGTTCACAAAGTATATTATGTACCCCGTAATCCCCATGCGTCAGAACCCAAGGCTGGTCCTGGGCATCGGCAGCCGACAGGAGCTGGAGCGAATCCCTGCTCAGGGGACTCGATACGAATTCTAACCTCTTAATCATCTGACTAAGTGCGGACCTGTTGCTGAGGCGCAGACCTTGCTCCAGCAGTTGATACGGCTGCGAATGAATCTGGGAAGCCAGCAGCTGGCCCATTCTGCTGTATATTTGTTCCGCTCTTGCCCAGTCTCCTGCATCAAGGACGGATTGTGCACTTACGCCCGGCATGCAGTCCATCACGAGTATCCGCATCCCGTCCATCTCTGACACCTCATGTATGGCGGGTGTATCACAGCTTCCCTGCACCAGCTTCATTGCCTGGATCTCATTGAGCGTGTCTTCGTTGGACAGATTCGTTACTTTGGCTACAAGCGGAGGCTCCGCCCCCGCCATCAGATAGGCGAAATTTGTATACCCTCCTGTAAGCCGCTCCAACCGGCAGGCATATCTTATTTCCAGCGCTCTGATGATATTAGCATTCATGATATGAAATCCCTCTCTTTTTCCTTCAGTAGACAATAATCCAAGAATATCACATGCTCCAGTTTATTACAGATTAAGGCTTTCTGCACAAGCAGCCCGGCGGTCAACTTCAGGTATCAAGCTTCAGGGGAAATTGTGTGCAACATATACATTCTTATCTTTGCAGCATAAACAGACCCGCAAGTAACTTTACGGGTCTGTTCGGGATGCTTCTTATCGTTCCGGCAGTATTTACGCAGATAGGTTACTGCCGAAGCGTGATGTATAGCTTGTGTAACACAACCATTTGGCCGATATGGTAGGCATTATGCGTAGCCGCATTGCTGATGATTTCCCACCAGGCAGCCGGTTCAGGGAATCCTTTCACCTGTTCCTCCAGTCCCTCTTCGGACAACAGGGTCTGCCATTGCAGCAAGACCTGCAGCAGGCTTCCCCGCAGCTCGCTGAATGCAGTACCCTCCGGAACCACAAAGCTGCGGTTGTTATCACCAACCGGAGGGACAGCATCCACCCGCCCCGCCCGGTACCTGCTCTGCCAGGTCTCATTCCAGTACAGCAAATGCCCGGTAAGCTCAGCAATACTGTTCAAGCCCGCTCCGGGCTTCCAGAAAGCTTCTTCCTCTGTAACCGCCTCTACCGCCTGAATGAACGGAAGATGCCAGCTGGGGTCATTGGCATTCGCCAATAATTGATTGGCAAGCACATCCTTGGCATGAACCATACTTCCACTCTCCTTTTCTTACTGAAAATACCACAAACCGGACATCCTAAGCCAGGCAGGGTTCAACTATAATTAAAGTCCTCTTCCCTTAACGGGAACGAGGACTTTCTCTACATCCCAGAAGGATGATAATCGCTTAACTTACCGTAATAAACCAGCTCCAGCCGGTCGCTCTGCCGGAAATCATCCGGGGTCACGAGTGCAGGCAGCTTATTCCACAGCTTAATCCCTGAGCGCTCCAGAATCTCGGCAACAAACTGCGAGCAGAAGTAGGAGTTGCTGAATTCAACCGGCTCCTTCAGCGCTATGCCGATGACGCCGAGAATATTATAGAGATACTTCTGGCGGCTGCGGATGAAGACATGCAGAACCCGCTTCATTTTCTCCACCTCACGGTCTGTAACCTGAAGCCTGTAGATGACGCATGTTGTACCCGGATACTTGCTGTATGTACCTGTACGGATATCCTCCTTCACGAACCCGCCGTTCAGCGGATTGGCCGGATGCTTCCGCCCGAAGCTGTACAGCTCTGACAGCTCCCGGTTAAACGAGATGGAGGCATGATTATACGGAGCCTTGGTGTAGCCCTGGATCAGCTTCGTAAAAAGCGTACCTGTATTGGTGAGCAGAATATAGACCGAAGAATCAGCTGACATTACAATTTTCCCCTTATAGTCTGGTATATAGGCCTTATGTGGCAGTGATCCGGTAACTCGCCAGAATCCTGCACATAATACAACATTTCCCTCATTAAATCGGCTCAAATTCAAAATTGTTGTACAAAAGGCAGCATTTCGCCTCTTCCAAGCGGCTTAGCGGGACTTATTCTTGTATTTCATACAACAATTCTCCCGTACACCCGGCTATTAATGATTCTGAGTTGTAGAACGTACAACATTCATGCCTGCAGTGCCTACTAAGAAGGCTACAGACTGCCGGAAACGAATCAGATCAAGTGTAAGCTTCAAAATAAGCTGGACACTCTGTTTATTCTAACATAAAATTCCTTTATTGAAATTCCACCCATAGATAAGTTGGTGATTGCTGATGAACCGCTCGTTATTTACGCTCGTACTTATTTTCGCAGCTTTATCGGTTATACACTTATTGTATCTTGCTGTCAGCAGACTGCAGAAGGACAAGGACTATACCGGAATCGGCTTCCGGATCAAAACCTGGTGGGGCATGCTGTTCATCTTCTGCCTGGCTACCCTGTCCAATTCCGTCGTTTCCCTGCTGTCCCTGATGGTACTGGCCTTCTTCGCGCTCAAAGAATATTTCTCCATGATCCGGACAAGAAAAGCGGACCGCAGGCTGTTCCTCTGGGCGTACCTGTCTATTCCGCTGCAATTCTACTGGGTCTATATCGAGTGGTACGGGATGTTCATCGTCTTCATTCCGGTCTATGTGTTCCTGCTGCTGCCGCTTCCGCGGCTGATTAACAAAGGAACGCTCGGCTTCCTGCGCAGTGTCAGCGCTACCCAGTGGGGACTGATGCTCATGGTCTTCGGGCTAAGCCATCTGGCCTACTTCCAGTTTGCGTCGCCGGAGTATGGGGCCGGTCTTGTCCTGTTTCTGGTCGTGCTGACCCAGCTGAATGATGCCGTTCACTATCTGGCGTCGATCTATTTCGGCAAACACAAAATCGTCCCTACCTCCAACCCCTACCTGACCTGGGAAGGATTCGCCTGCGCGTTCGTTGTGACTACAGCGGTCTCCTATCTGATCTATCCGCACCTCACACCGCTGAACCCGGCCTTCGGGTATCTCTCCGGCATGCTGATCAGCCTCAGCGGCTTCTTCGGCAGCCTGACCGTATCTGTGCTCAAGCGCGATCTGCTGATCGGCGATGATGATAAATTCGCTGCGCTGAAGAAAAGCTACCTCAGCCGCATCGACAGTCTTACCTATACCGCTCCAGTATTCTTCCATGTGATCCGTTACTTCTTCGACTTCATGTAGCCGTCCGGCAGGCCTGCTGCCGCCCGGGAACACAGAAACAGAGACTATCCGCTAATGGATAGTCTCTGTTGTGCTGTCAGGCTACAAATGCTCAGCCTGCTTATTTAGTGCTGGCCGCTGCATCTGCAGGAGCTGTGGTGCCTGCATCCGCTGGTTTAGTAGTTCCTGCGTCTACTGGCTTCGTGGTGCCTGCATCCGCAGGAGCTGTGGTGCCTGCATCCGCTGACTTGGTAGTCCCTGCGTCAGCTGGCTTGGTAGTTCCTGCATCCGCTGGCTTCATGGTGCCTGCATCCGCTGGCTTGGTAGTCCCTGCATCCGCTGGCTTGGTGGTGCCTGCATCCGCTGGTTTCGTTGTCCCTGCGTCTGCTGGCTTGGTCGTGCCGGCGTCAGCTGGCGGTGTGCCGCCTTGACCGTTGCCTCTGCCGCCTCCACCACCGAATCCGCCTCCGCCGCCAGGGCCGCCCATGCCGCTTGGGGCAGTGGTTATACCGGATTCATTGACCCAGGTTACACTGCCGGTGATATCAAAGGTCACGAATTCGTTGCCTCCGCTGTACTCGCCATCCGTATACAATCCGTCTACGGCTGTTCCGGTAGAGCTGCCTCCGGTATAGACAGTGTATGAGCCTTCTTTCAGCTCAGGGGAGCTCACAACTACCGTCTGGAAGCTCTTCGATGGAGTAAAGGTCAGGATGGTAGTTCCGTCAGCGTCTTCCAGGTGAACCATTGTACCCGCTTGCTGGGTTTCCGAGAAGGTCATGCCTACCGAATACTGGCTGGATTCTTCACCAGGAGCCTGTGCCATACCGGAAGCGCCTGCTGCCACCAGATATCCGCCCGTCATGTTGAAGGTTCCGTCATAATCCAGTGCGCCGTTGCCCGAGTTCTCAGGTCCATTCACAATTGCGGTTCCGCCGGTCATCGTGATTGACCCGTTGGAATCCAGGCCGTCGCCTGCTGCATCCACGGTCAGGGTCCCGCCGCTGATGGTCAGCAGGTTGCTTCCGGTGCCGGCAGTGAATTGATCTTGTGCCTGGGTTCCCCCAGCAGCCGCATTATCATCGTTGCCGCCGGCCACATTCACGCCGTCATCCGTCGCGACTACATGAATCTCACCGCCGGATACGGTAATATTTCCTCCTTCAATCCCTTCATAGCTCTTCGTAATGTTGATCGTTCCGCCGGACAGGGAGGTCAGGGAATCCGCATGGATTCCGTCATCGCCTGCGGCAATTTCGAATTGTCCGTCCGTGATGGAGACATTGCTGTTGCTGTGCACCGCATCATCTGCGGAATCAATCTTGAAGCTTCCTCCGTTCACGGTGAGGTCCCCGCCTGCTTTCAGCCCCTTGGCGCTGGTCGATTCAGTCTCCGTGGTGGTAGCGGCACCGGTGCTGGCAGCTGCAGCCTGGTCTGTTGTTGCCGCTGCATCCATCGCAGGCGGAGTTCCTCCTGCTGCTGCCTGATCCCCGGAAGTCTCTGCTCCCGGACGTTGGCCGCCGAAGCCACCGCCGCCCATGCCCATTCCGCCTTCACCAGCCTTCACTTCCGCATTTACACTGCCGCCGCCGGTTACCAGGGTGTAGGTTCCGCCGTCAATTACAGCCGCCGTCTCGGCCTGAATGCCGTCATTGCCTGCGGTAATATCAAAGGTTCCTGCTGCAATCGCGATGAAGCCTTTGTCCGCTTCTTCGTCGTTGGTCGATTTAATGCCATCGCCCTCTGCGTTGATCGTAATCGTACCGTCTTGTACGGCGATCAGGTCTTTGCCGACGATGCCATCATCTGCTGCCTTCACTTCAATCGTGCCGGACATGATCTTCAGATCGTCTTTGCTTGAAATACCATCGTTGTAATTACCGGTTACCGTCAGCTTGCCGGTACCGTTAATGGTCAGATCAGCTTTACTGAAGATGGCCGCGCCTGGTTCATCGGTAGCCGCATCTGCGAACACATAAGCCGCTCCGTCAGTCACGCTATTCTCTGTGCCTTCCTGCAGGGTAATCACTACTTTACCCGCTTCCTTAATATAGATGGGTGCACTGTCGCTCTCCGTCAGCTGTGCACCGTTCATTATCAGCCGTACGGTTCCCTTCGCCTGCTCGTCTACAATAATCTGTCCGTCACTGAGCGTGCCGCTGAGTACATAAGTCCCTGCTTCCGTAATCGTTACTGTTCCGCCTGCAGCTGTGGCACCGGCGCCGTCGACAGCAGCGCTCGTTCCGGCCAGTGTAACCGCGGTCGAATCCGCCTCCGTCCAGGCCGTCTCAGCATCGTCTTCATCAAAAGCTACCAGATCCGTCAGCTTCACACTTGCCAGCTGCACTGCGGCAGACGTACTGCTCTGCTCAGCCGTTACTGCAGTACCTGCGTTGTTACTTGCAGTATTTTGCGTATCGGCGTTTGTGCTGCAAGCCGACATGACTGCGGCGCATAACAGTACCAGTCCTATTTTACTGCCTAAGATTAAGTTCTTCATCTGTCATCGTTCCCTTCTAGTCCAGCATTAATAGTCATTCATGACAGGAGCCATGGTCAGTGAGAGGTCAAGGTTACCGTTGCGTGTGCGGATAGCATCTAGCAGTTCCTTCTGGCTGGTGTGCTCATCAATCGTTACGGCATAGACCAGTTCATACAGGCTGCCTAGTTCGGTGGTTCTGATTTTCTTAAGCTCGTAAGCCACACCAAACTTGTTGAAGACTTCCGCGAAAGCTTCCTCATACCCCAGATTCTCGGGAATGGTCACTTTCAGTGTCTTTTGCATCGACTTTCTGAGGCCAAAGCCTGTGCGGTTCAGCACGACCATCAGGATACAGAGAATAATGGTGAAGAGTACCGCATATCCGAATGATCCAACCCCGCAGGCCAGGCCGGAGGCCATAGTGAACAGGACGAAGGTGATATCCTTCGGATCGCCGGGTGCGCTTCTGAACCGGATGATAGAGAAGGCGCCGGCAAGGCTGAAGGCCCGGGCCACGTTGCTGCCGATGAGCAGAATGATGATGGCCACAATGACCGGCAGCAGGACCATCGTAAGCGTGAAGCTCTGCGAATATCCGGCAGGGTTCGTCTTCATGTAGGTGAAGCTGATAAGTCCGCCAAGTACAATCGAGATCAATATGGTTAGAATTGCATTAGTGAAGGTTAGCTCCGTAGTGGTCAGGGCTGCGGAAAAAATCGAATCAAGCATATAGGGCACTCTCTCTTTCTGCTTTGCTGTTCTTCAGCATTTTTTTATATTCGTTGCCGTATTTGGAGAAGCTGGTGCGGTACATCTGGTGCTCCGAGAGCATTTTGGCCAGCCAGACCGGAATCGTCTTCTCGGCCTTCACTTCCATCAGCCATTGGCCCGGCTCCAGCAGCTCTTCGCCGTATACGCCGTGCTCCATCTTCAGATCGTACCGCCGGCAGCGGATGTTCGTATCGAAGGTGATGCGCAGGTCGCGGTTGTTTTTGCAGAACATCGCCTTGCGGTCATAGGACAGGTACAGCTTCGGCTGCAGGTCATAGCGGGTCAGCATGTACTTGATTTCTTCAATCACCTGCTTGTTCATGTAGCTCTTGAATTCAGGCTCGATCCCGCTGGCGACAAACTCATAGGCTTCATTCAGCTTGAGCGGGGTTCTTCTCTTGTTCACCAGGCCGAACACCTTTTTCTTAATTTCCAGATAGACCTTGGTCTCGCCGGTAGGAATGCCATATGCTCTGATGCGAAGCTTCTCCTTATATTTCGGCTTGGCCAGGCTGCTGCGGATCAGGGAATCATGGGGTGTGTCATAATATAGATTGGTGATGGAGTAGTACTCATGCTGTTTGTTGTACTCATCGGGTTCCATGTATTCGAGCAGTTCGTTATAGAGCTTCATGTAGGATTCAGTGCCAAGCAGATATTTGTTCTCGTAACGGTTGAACACTTCGATCGCCATATGGGTTCAGATCCTTTCGGGTTGTGTAATGGAGACTGCCTTTATCTGCACTTTCGTGTGTGCCTCGCTTGCTTATGAATGTATCTTAGCCCCCGAACCTTTAATGAATCTTAAATGGTTTTACACTGCGCTGACTTTTTAACACAGGGATAACACTTCCGGATGTATCTTCTATATAAGTGCCCTGGAACGATTGGAATTTCATCCGATGATTTCGCCCTGAATACCTCCGGCAGCACCTGAACAGCAGTACAGTTAAGGTTGATTAAAGGTAATCTTGCTATAATGACTTCAGCAGCAAGTACATTACTTATGAAGAGGATGATTCATCCCATGAGAATATTAATTGTAGAAGACGAGATTCATCTGGCGGAAGCCTTGACCCAAATATTGAAGAAGCACAATTACTCGGTGGACGCCGTCCATGACGGCAGATCAGGTCTCGATTATGCGCAGAGCGGGATCTATGACCTGCTGCTGCTCGACATTATGATGCCGGAGATGGATGGAATCAGCGTGCTGAAGGAGCTGCGGAAGGACGGAATCTCCACACCGGTGATCATGCTGACCGCCAAAGGCGAGATTACCGATATGGTGACGGGACTCGATCACGGAGCGGACGATTATATCGCCAAGCCGTTCTCCTCGGAGGAGCTGCTAGCCAGAATCCGGGCCGCCCTGCGGCGCAAAGGGGAAGTGATTCCTGAGGATGGCCTGAAGTTCGGAGATATTGAACTGAACACAGCGAATCCGAAGCTGACCGTGAAGGGCAAGGAAATCAAGCTCAACCTTAAGGAAACCGAGCTGCTGGAGCTGCTGATCTTAAGGAAGCAGGCCGTAACCTCGAAGGAGCAGATCATTGAGAAGCTGTGGGGCTTCGATTCCGAAGCGGAGCATAATAACGTGGAGGTCTACATCTCTTTTTTGCGCAAAAAGCTTACCTTCCTGAATTCAGAGGTACGCATCAGCACGATTAGAGGCGTGGGTTATGTATTAGAGGTGAATACTTAATGTTCAATAAACTCAGAAACCGGTTCCTGATTGTCAATCTCGCTACCATCTCCATCATGATGCTGCTCGCCTTCGCCACGATCTATATCATCATGTACGTCAATGTGCAGAGCGATATTAATATGGCGCTGCACCGGATTGCGGACAATGAGCAGAAGGGACCCGGCGGCGCACAAGGAGGGCCCCGCGGTGCAGCAGACGGCGGCATGCCCATGGATAAAGGGCCAATTGATGCTTACCAGCCTGACCGTTCCGTCTCGTTCACCATACAGACCGATGCAAGCGGCACGCTGATCAGCAAGGACTCCAAATTCACGATGGATGATGACTTCTATACCGCTGCACTTAAGGAAGCCCTAAGCTCAGGCAAGGACATCGGCCGCTTCACGCTGGACGGCAGCCGCTGGATCTTCATGGTTAAGCATACGGGGGATAAGGAGCAGATCGTCTTCATGGACATCTCTTCCCAGCAGAAGATCCTGACCAACCTGATTTACACCTTCACAGCTGTCGGCCTGCTGATGCTGATCATTCTCTATTTCACCAGCCGGTTCTTCGCGAACCGCTCGATCGCGCCGGTCCGGGAGGCCTTCGACAAGCAAAAGCAGTTCATCGCCGATGCCTCGCATGAGCTGAAGACGCCGCTGACGATCATCAACACCAACGCGGATGTGCTGCTCTCGAACAGCGACGATACGATCCGCAATCAGGCGAAGTGGCTGCAGTATATCAAGTCGGAAACCGAGCGCATGACCCGGCTGACCAACGACCTGCTGTACCTGACAGAGATGGATGATTCCCGGACAGGCATGATCCACAGCAAGTTCAATATGAGCGATGCGGTAGAGAATATTATTCTGACCATGGAGGCTGTTATCTTCGAGAAGAATATCTCCTTCGACTACAACATCGAACCGGAGCTTACCGTACTGGGGAACAGCGAACAGATTAAGCAAGTGGTGATGATTCTGCTGGACAACGCAGTGAAATATACGAATCCTAAGGGCGCTGTAACCATCTTACTCAAAAAGCAAAATAACGATGTCCTCCTCTCCGTCTCGAATACCGGGGAAGGCATCGCTGCCGAGCATCTGACGCGGATCTTTGACCGCTTTTACCGGACGGACACTTCCAGAGCCCGCAAGCAGGGCGGCTACGGCCTGGGTCTGGCTATCGCGAGGTCGATCGTCGATCAGCACAAAGGGAAGATTTACGCGAAGAGTGTGATAGGAGAGTCAACGACGTTCTATGTGCAGCTGCCTTGAGGGTTGCGACAAGCATACCCATCTTATATTCCCAGTAAATGAGCCTCCCCCTTACCGGAAGAGGCTCATTTACTGATTATCTCTAAAGATAAGGGTTCCTTGTTAATCCCGCTGCCGGCATTATACGTTCATCTGCTTCAGCCCCGCTGCTGCGGCCCGGATCTTCAGCCATGCGTTCCTCTTTCTTCTGCAATACAATCGTGAATTCACCTAATCCGGGAACGTAGATCCGGGCTTCAGAATTCACTTGGTCCATGCCAGACAGCTGGATCATAATGTCTTCTGCCGAGTTTATTTCTATCATATCCTTCACCCCCTGCGGTAAGATGATGAACGCCTACGGATTGACACCGACGGAGAACGGACGCGCACCAACCGGAATAACGCTTATTACAGCCTGGGTGACCCCATCAATAACCGATACCGTGTTATCATCCTGATTAGTAATATAGATACGGTTCGTCAATGGATTAGCGCCTGCACCATTAGGGTTATTCCCCACCGGAATGGTAGTAATCACCGTATTGGTTAATCCGCCAATCACCGATACATTGTCGTCATCCCGGTTCGGTACATAGATGGCATTGGTAGAGATGTTCACTCCCAATTCACCCGGAGTCGTACCGACGGGTACGTTAGTTATCACCGTATTGGTTGCTCCATCAATCACGGAAACGGTGTTGCTGGTTAGGTTCGAGACATAAATCCGGTTCGTCAAGGGATCAACACCCACCCGGAACGGGTTCACCTGCACGGGAATCTGTGTAATAACCGTATTCGTAGCCCCGTCAATGACGGTAACAATATCCGAGTTGAATTCAGCTACATAAATAGTATTGGTTAATGAATTCACGCCGATTCCCGTTGGAAAAGGAGAACCGCCAGCGGGAATAATGGTAGTCACCACAGTGTTGGTTAATCCGTCAATGACAGTGACCGTATTATCATTAAAATTCGCAACATAGATGGCATTGGTAGCCGTATTGACCGCAACTCCGCCTGCTCCGTCCCCCGCAGGAACGGTGGCCAGCACCATATTGGTTACTCCGTCGATAACGGATACGTTATCGCTGTTCAAATTAGCAACATAGATGCGGTTGGTTAACGGGTTCACCGCGACTCCTGCAGGATTCACACCTACAGGGATGACTGCGATCACCGCATTTGTTGCGCCGTTGATCACAGAAACATCATTGCTGTTGAAATTGGCAACATAGATACGGTTGACGGAGCCTGTGACTCCCCCCTCTTCAGCACCCAGCAGCTCGGCTGAGACAAGACGGTGGGCGGTAACCAGCTGCCCGGCTGAATTTTTACCCCACACTGAGGTTTCCGTCTGCAATTCGGCAAGACCTTCCGTTGTAAAGACAAATTCATAGGCATCCAGATTGGCAAAATAATTTCTTGTAATCACCTCGTCCGGGGAAACCGTAATAAGCTCGCTCACATATAGCGTCCTTGTGAGGGTTAGATTGTACCCTTGGATCAGAATAGCGGACGGATTCACCGCGTTCCGGTTATCGATCTTAACCGTCACCTGCACAGTAGGCCTGACACCGCTCACTTCATTATTTTCAATAGGTCCTGTTGACAGAATAGCCATTCTAGCGAATCCTCCCTTGTAATCAGAGATTAAAAACTACCAGTCTCTCATAAGGTATGTAAGAACTGGAGTCCGGATTGGACTATACTATAGCTAGAATTAAATTATGGCTCGACTGCCCATTTATCCAAGAAAGGTGTGACTCTATGCATTCTATTGGCCCTAACCCGAACGAGGTCCATCCCAATCCCCATATCAGGCAAGTCCGTTTCATCAAAAATACAATCACACGTCCCAACATTATTGCGGGAGATTTCTCCTACTATGATGACCCTGACGAATCGGTATCCTTCGAGAGCCGGGTTACCCATCATTATGAGTTCATCGGGGACAAGCTGATCATCGGCAAATTCTGCGCCATCGCCCGCGGTACCGAATTCATTATGAATGGGGCCAACCACCGGATGGGCTCGGTGACCACCTACCCGTTCAATATTATGGGCGGCGGCTGGGAGCAGGCGGCGCCTGAGCTGGCGGATCTGCCCTACAAAGGCGATACCGTCATCGGAAGCGATGTTTGGATCGGCCAGAATGCTACGATCATGCCGGGCGTGACGATTGGCGACGGGGCGATCATCGCCGCTAATGCTACTGTCACCAAGGATGTTCCCGCGTACCATATCGCCGGGGGCAATCCGGCCCGGATTCTGCGGCAGCGCTTCAGCGATGAACTGATCCGGCTGCTGCTGGAGCTGAAATGGTGGGACTGGAGCCCGGAGAAGATTACGGCGAATCTTGAGGTGCTGTGCAGCAGTGATCTGGAGCGGATCAGAAGTCTTGCGGCTGGCAGCTAAACTCGCAGCACCGGACTACAGTTAAATACAAAAACGGCTGTCCAAGGGTATTACTACCTTCCCGGACAGCCTTTTTTTCTGCTATTAAGTTCAGTAAGATGCCTTATCCTCGCCCGCGCCCAGTCTGGCCCGCATCTCCGCATACGCCTCCGGGGTGCCGACATCATCGATCGTCCCCTCCGTATAATAGGCCCGCATCTCCTGGCGGGAATGCAGCCACTCCGGGAAATAACTCGGCGCATCCGGGTTGCCTCCCTCGGCAAGATAGCGGGAGATCAGCGGCAGGGTAGTCCGCTTGTAGATATAGAGGGCAAACACGCCGATGTTGGAACGCGGCTCCTGCGGCTTCTCCTCCAGCGACAGGACCCGCATCTCTGCGTCCAGCTCGGCTACACCGACACTGCGAAGCTCTTCTATATTGTCCACGGTACGGACCAGAATACAGTCCCTATCTATTTTATGAAAATAGTTCAAATACCCTTCCAGGCCGAATCCGAGCACATTGTCGCCTGCCAGTACCAGCAGATCCTCCTGCAGCTGCTCCCGCTCCAGCACATATTGGATATCGCCAATTGCACCTAAACGTCCTTCCGGGGAGGAAGTACCGTCATTCAGAATACGGATCGGCTTCTCTCCCTGATACTGCTGATGCCACTGCCCAAAAGCATGAAAGAAACGGGCATTCGTCACAATGAGAATCTCCGTGATGTCCTCCAGCACCTCCAGGCGGCCGATCAGCAGATCCAGAATCGTCCGGTTCCCTTGAACAGGGAGCAGCGGCTTGGGTGTGTCCCGGGTTAACGGATAGAGGCGGGTGGCATATCCCGCAGCCAAGATTAGTGCAATCATCCCTTGTTCGCTCCTCTACCCTGGCTTGATGACGCAAACAAGGACTTAGACAGCAAACCCATTGTTTGTCTGTATATGGTATGGGCTGCCGCTACATCACCAAGGAACCCGCCCATATACAGGTGGATTACACCGTGCAGCGATGCCCATATCGTACTGACCAGGGTCCCCGTCTCTTCCTGATCCGAAATCTGTCCTTGTTCCTGGGCAGTGCTGATTAGTACCAGCAGACGGTGTATAGCTGTCATCGTTCCCTGCATACTCTCCGCATCCGGCTTGAACTCTGCAAAAGCCCCCCCAAACATCAGCTTATAGTAGCTGGCGTAGTCCTGTCCGAACTGCCAGAAGGCTTCGCCCAGATCCAGCAAATGCTGCAGCAGATCCGATGATGGCGGCACTTCTTCAAAACGCTGGGCCAGCAGTTTGCAGCCCTCCAGATACAATTGCTGGGCCAGTCCCTCTTTATTGACAAACAAACTGTAAATGATCTTGGTGGAGCAGCCCATCTTCTGCGATACTCTGCGCACAGTGACGGCCTCCGGCCCCTCTTCCTGCAGAATGGCAGCGGCGGCATCCACCACAAGCTTACGGAGATTCTCCGTATTTTGCAGACGGGCTTCCTGATATGTTTTTAATACCCGCCCCGTGGAGGGTGTGGGTTTGTCTTCGGTACTGATAAGAATCACCTTCATCCGGTTATCATGTTATTGACCAGCAACAGAGTTGCCGGGTTCTAACAGGAATTCTAAACATTTGAACATAGGTTGTCAATTGAACCTTCACGCTGAAAAAAATGAGTTGACACAGGGGTGTTATGTTGGTTACTATGATTCACATAGGAAACACTGTTACCAATTGTATTCATACCGCTGAGAACGGACTTATGCCATTGAGAACGGACATTATGGCCGTTAAGATCGGTCATATTTTTTTTCGAAATCCGGTAACATTGTTTCCGTTAAAAAACATTGTAACAGAAGGAGTGGAAACTATGAATATTAAAGGGAAATGGTCGCTAATCACCGGAGCCTCTTCGGGAATTGGCGAACAGTTCGCAAGACAATTAGCCAAGGAAGGCAGTCATCTGGTGCTTGTAGCCAGAACCAAAAGCAAACTCGATGCGCTCGCAGCCGAATTGACGCGCAGCCATGGAGTCCAGTGCCGGGTCATTCCCCTGGATCTATCGCTCGAAGGCGCTGCCGGAGATCTGTACCAGCAATGCCAACAGCTTGGCCTGAGTATCGATCTGCTGGTTAACAATGCGGGGTTTGCTACCCATGGCCTGTTTGAGGAGGTCTCCGGCGAACGCCAGCATGAAGAAGTGATGCTCAACGTCACCGCTGTAGTCGATATGACTCATTTATTCCTTCCCGGAATGCTCCACAGAGGGGCAGGCGCTGTGATCAATGTATCGTCTACCGCAGGCTTTCAGCCGCTGCCTTATATGGCCGTCTACGGGGCGACCAAAGCTTTTGTCTTGTCCTTTACCGACGCCCTGTGGTGGGAGAATCGTAATCGCGGCGTACAATTCTTCGCCCTGTGTCCAGGCTCGACGGAGACCAATTTCTTCAACGTGGTGGGTACGGAGGATGCTTCTGTCGGCGGCGCGAAGGACTCACCGGAGCGGGTAGTGGCCCTTACACTGCGCGCTATGGCCAGAGGGAAACAGTACATTGTTCCGGGACTCCGCAATTACCTGAGTGCCCAGATTACCCGGTTCATGACCCGCAGACAAAGTCTGCGGCTGGTCGGTGGTATGCTTCGCCCCACACACCCTAAGGAGGATCTATAATGTCTACAGAAACCAATCCACGTAAACGTTCCACCGGTCAACACATTCGCAGATGGGGCTTGATCCTGCTCGGGGTAATTGTGCTGGGAATAGCCGGATTCCTGCTGATGCCTGCCCCGGTAGAGCCTGCTGAATGGTCTGCACCTGCCGCCCCTTCTTTTGAGAAGGAGGGTCCCTGGAAAGAGAACAGCAAGCTTAGCTCCGCAGAGCTTGTGACAGACCGCGCGAAGTTCCCGGAATTTATCACTTTTGATTCTACGGGGCGGCTGTATACAGGCGACTCTGACGGCACAATCTACAGAGTGGCCTTCGATGCGGAAGGCAAGGCGCAGCCAGCCGAAGTGTTCGCCGATACCCAGGGAACACCTAACGGGCTGAAATTCGATGCTGACGGAAATTTGATTGTGGCGGATATTCAGAAGGGGCTGCTGTCGATCGACCCGAATGGAAAGATTGAAGTATTGGCCACTGAAGTAGATGGAGGACCGATCTATCTGGCGAACGAGCTGGATATCGCGCAAGACGGATCGGTCTATTTCTCCGATACCTCTAACTATGGTAAGGTCATGTTCAAAGAAATTGCCGAGAACAAACCGCATGGACGGTTGTTGAAATATGATCCGCAGACCAAACAGACAACCGTTCTGCTGAAGGATTTATATTTCGCCAACGGAGTCGTATTGTCTGCTGAAGAAGATTTCGTGCTTGTTGCTGAATCGTACCATTACCAGCTGACAAGGTATTGGCTGAAGGGGCCCAAACAAGGCACCTCTGATATTTTTGCGGAGAACCTGGCGGGGTTTCCAGACAATATCACCCGCGATGCTCAGGGACATTTCTGGGTGGGGGTATTCACAACCCGTCTGGCTTTTGCCGATTACATGCATAGTCATCCCTGGGTAGCAGCGACGATGTCCAAAGTTCCGCAGGCCTTGTTAAATGGAGCAAGTGCGCCGGTGAAGCACGGACTTGTCGCAGAATATGGACCCGAAGGAGAGCTTGTGAACAGCTGGCATGATCCTGAAGGAACCTTGTTTGGCATCACCACTGCCGTAAGCCAGGGAGGATATTTATATCTCGGAACCGCACCGGGAGGAAGCCAGGGTGTTCATCGGGTGCTTCTGAAACCATAGGGATTGGATTGCTGCATTCATCTATCCACTGCCGCTTGTAGTATCCCAAACAGCAGCTCACTCTGACAGGAGGGGCTGCTGTTTGGCTTGAGGCATCTTCTTCTTAACCAAGCACTACGCGCGTGAACGATAAGCCACACCGTCGATCTGAACCTTAAGTCCATCCGGGCCGCCAATATGCGCGAACTCGGTGGATATGGTTTTGCGTGCCGGATAATTGCCTTGGAATCTGCGCTTGAACACCTCTTCCATGACCGGAATATCCCATACATCCCGCAGCAGAATATCCATCTTCACCACATCTGTTAGCGTAAGACCCACCTGCCCCAAGCGGTCCCTCATATCATTCAGCGCACCTTCTACCTGCTCTTCCACCGTTCCGCCTACATTGCCCACACAAAAGCTGAGGAAGATGAAATCTCCCGCTTCAACAAAACCTGAATACGCATAGTCCTTGTTCACATCATGTCTGATGATTTTGCCCATGTCCGCTGGTTCGCCCCTTGTCATCTGAGATAAGCCCAGTATAACGTTGGAAACCGGACAGCTGTGTGTCGTGGTTTTGTAGGATAATTATGGTAATATTAAACTGACTGAAAAAGGATTTCACCTGAAACGGAGGAGAAGAACCATGAAACGATTTCTCACCTCAAAATCTTTCCTGATTACATCTGTTCTGTTTAACCTGCTGTTTATTGTGAATCTGACGGCAACTCCTGACAGCACGGCTACAGATATTGTAATCAGTATCCTTAAATCCATATTAGCCGGGGTAATCAGCGGGTTTTTGGTTGGCGGGCTGATCTTTCTTGTGCAGAAGAAGAAGACGGTCTGATTCTAGACTCCCGCATGCGGAAGTTCTGGAAGCTCCATAACAACCTGTCCCAGACACGCTGCCAGTACCTCATGATACCGCCGCTCCTCTTCTATCGTCACTTCCTCACGCAGTGATTCGAACAACGCCACACAGCGTTTGAAGTTGCCGTCATGCCTGGACTGGTGGGCCAGCCTTAAAGAATGCATCGTCCAGTCCAGCGCCTCCGGCGCTCTATTCCGCGAATCTATACAGCAGATCATCGACATCAAGCCCATACTGAACCGCAGCCTGTAAAATTACACCGAGACCTGGCAGCAGCTCCTCTGGATTAAAAATGCTACAAAGATTATAACTCCCCGCTTAATATCGATAATGGGTTTCTTCTCCGCTAGTAGTATTTTGCTCTCTTAACCTTTGGAAAAGGTGATTACTATGACAGACTTACGGAATACTGTCGGAGATCGAATTCGTGCTATAAGAAAAGCAAAAGGACTAACACAACAACAGTTAGCAGAACTCTCCAACTTGGATGATGCATACATAGGGGCCGTAGAACGCGGCGAACGGAATTTTTCTATAGATACACTGGAGAAAATCGTGACAGCACTAAAAATCCAACCCGCAGAATTATTTCAGAATAAGGATGACTTGAGCGAGCCGGAAGCTGCGCAGCGGGGAGCCATTGATGAGTATGCGGTTACTGTTAGTGAGTTGAGTGTTAAGCAAATAAACACTTTGAATAAGATTGTTAGAGAGGTACGGCGAGCTTTTGAGGATTGAGCATATCTGAGGTGATCCCGTGAATTTACCAGAAAGTGTAGGAAGTCGGATACGTGAGCTTCGAAAAGCCAAAGGATGGACCCAGGAACAACTGGCGGAAGCAGCATCACTTCATTACAGTTATATCGGCGGGGTTGAACGAGGGGACCGCAACTATCGTTAGAGGAATCATTCCGCTACATCGGTCCCCTGAAACACAGAGAAACACTCCGGTATGCTTGTTTATAATTGCTTTCTAGAAAAGAGGAAAACTATGGGCTCACCTGATGGAATGATTATTTTCTCAGCAATATCCACTATATTTCTGGCATTATGGGTTATTGGCACTCTATTTATAACCATATTTCCCAAGAGGTCGTGGAAGTTCTTACAGGGGTGGAAGTCGGACCGGGAACCTTCGGGCTCGTATTTTATAATGGTAAGAGTCCTTGCCGCCATTCTGTTCATAATTGGAGTTACTCTGCTCTTGATAAGCAAGTTTAATCATTGACCCTTCAGCCCTGATTATTCCGCGCTGCGTGTAAATCAAACACATCAAACATCCCCAAATAATCTCCCGATTATCTGGGGGCAGTACTCTCAAGCTCTATTGAACTACCATTTTCTGTAATATTATCCTCTTCTATTTTGGAGGCCTTTTCCTTTTCCCACCTACCAGTTATTCCCGCCCCCGACACTGTGAAGCCCGTTGAAGTATTCAGGAACTTCCCGGAAGGCGCGCCGTTCACGGTATTGCTGTTGAACAGCGAAGTACCGGTAGCGGAGCCTTGGATGTACACGCCATAAGTCCCGTCGTTAATGATGTTGTTCGAAGCATAGGTCACCGAGATATTCGGTGCCGGTTCTTCGATGAAGATTCCGGAGTAGGTGCTGTCCTGGATGGTGTTGCCGGTTGCAGGCTGGAGGAATTCAAAGCGATTGTACCATTGTAAAAAGAAACCGGAATCACCGAGGCATACGTCTAGTCCATTCCACACTAGCCCTCATACGTTATACAGAAGCCCGAGTGGTTATGTATAAACCTGACCGGCAGAAGGTGGGATAACGTGAATAAGTCGGATGCAAATAAGCACAGAAAGCTGAAGCTGCAGCAATTCAAACGAAAACGGATAAAGCTTCCGCTCTACAGCACTACAACCTACAAATACAAAAGGTATCTGAAAAAAAGCAGGATGCTAAAAGGGAAACGAAGTGCTAAAGGAGATTCTGCCTCCCAAAACGCTAAGTGCCCGCCTAGTGAGAGAGCAGCTTCACCAGGTCCAATGAGCATGATGGAACTCATGCAAAACATGGCTGCAATGGGGATGCAGGGAGCCACTGGCGCTGTAGGACTCATGGGCAGTATAGGAGTTATGGGCGCGACAGGCGCGACGGGTGCGGTGGGCAGCATCGGGCTTATGGGCAACATTGGAGCCATGGGCGTGACCGGCACGACGGGTGCGGTGGGCAACATTGGAGCCATGGGCGTGACCGGGGCCACGGGTGCGGTGGGCAGCATCGGGCTTATGGGCAACATTGGCGCTATGGGTGCGACCGGGGCCACGGGCGCGATGGGCAGCATCGGGCTCATGGGCAGTATTGGACTCATGGGGGCGACCGGAGCGACCGGCCCGATGGGCAGCATCGGGCTTATGGGCTCGATTGGACTCATGGGGGCGACCGGAGCGACCGGGGCGACCGGAGCTACAGGGACGATGGGACTCATGGGCTCGATGGGACTCATGGGGGCTATGGGCTTAATGGGCTTGATGGGTTTAACCGGAGCTACTGGCGCTACTGGGGCGATGGGTCTTATGGGTTTACCGGGAGCTGCCGGGCCTCCCGGGGCTACCGGTGCGACCGGGGCGATGGGCCTTATGGGCTTGCCGGGAAATGCCGGACCGCCCGGAGCTACTGGCGCTACCGGGGCTACCGGGGCTACTGGTGCGGCCGGGGCCACTGGTGCGACCGGACCGGCAGGCGCAACGGGTTCAACGGGTATAACGGGTGCAGGCTCAGGATTCATCGAGACGCTGAAAATCGGGGATCTCAACACCCAGATCCCATTTAATGCCGGGGGCGGAAATAATGAGGCTATTGGGGCGCTCGCATTCAGCGGATCGCAAATAACGATCAACAGGCTTGCAGCTTACGTTACTCAACTAGGCTCTACGGGTATTTTTCAGATGGCTGTACTGCAGCCGACCAGTACTAACCAGTCTACAGTTATTGGAGTAACCACTGTAGCAACCACTTTACAAGCTGGAATATTCATTCTGCCGCTGACGGCACCTCTGACGTTATCGGGGGATATTACGTATCAGCTTGCTGTCTACAACCAGGTTAACGGCTCCAACCTCGGAGGCCGGAGCACAGGCACCTCCGGGCTGGCAGCACCGCCGATTAATTTCAGATCACAGAACCTCACGGGATTTACAACAGGCCAATCTATCAATACGAGCGATTCTATCCTACTGTCGCCTTGGCTGGCGGGGCTCGCTTAACCCTTCCTTGGCGCATGGTACAAATAAAACGGGAACTGTCCTATAAAACGGCAGTCCCCGTTTCTATATGCCGGTCAAGCGCCCCGCTTAATCCAGCTCCGCACGCGAGAATAGATCCCGGATCAATACGTCGTCCTCACAAGCCCGCTTGAGTGCGGAGGCGAAGGCTACGACCGCAGCTCCATCGGAGGCATACGCGCAGAACATACCGGCCTCCGGGTCAAACCGGATGATTCCGGCCAGTTCAGGCATCTGTTCTTCCAGGAATACCGCAGCCAGAGAGCCCCAGTCATATCCATTGCCTTCGAATCCCTCTTCTTCCCGCGCAGCAAACACTTCGGCCTTGTAGCTGCCCACGTTCAGAATCACAGATTTCCCGCCATTCTCCTGCTCTACTATAATAAAAGGCTCAACATCCACAGCTTCCGTGGCTTCCGCCTCCTTCAGCTTTTCAAGCAATTGTTCCTCTGCTATATCCGTGAACCGCAGTGCTCCCTCACTCTCCACGATCATTCCCTGCCGCACCCGTTCATCCAGCCAGTCGGAGATGAAGCCCGGGGCGTATCCGCCTGTGCTGAATTCTCCGCCGAACGCGATTATTTTCGAATAGTCCTCAAGATATTGGTCACGGTTCGTCTGCGGATAGGCGCTGGTGTACAGCCAGAACTGCAGATCATACATCAAGGTCGAGCGTTCGTCTGCATGAAGAGAGAAATGCCCCTTCTCTTCAACGATGGCGGTGCAAATGCTGCGGATGATCCCCTCTATGTTGTCCACTCCGGTGACTTTATCGCATAGCTCCTGAAGCAGAGGAGAGAATTGCCCGGCGGCTACCTTCCGCAGATCGTCCTGCTTATCTTCCTCCGATGTGTCATAGACCTCCTCGCTCACCAGCCCGCGGATGAAGGTCTCATAATCCTTGGCAAGGAAGGTAATTTCATAGTTGTTCTCCTGATCCACATGAATGACCTCGGGTTCTCCCTCCGGCCCGCAGTAGCGGTAATCCAGCATCACCACATCGTGGCCTGCAGACGGACAGTCCCCAATAACCACTCCAATATCGGGGTATCCCCACTCCTCGATCATGAACTGGCTGCCGAGATCGCCGCAGAGCGCATAGCTTTTGTCCCGGCCGATACCGGCAATTCCCGATATTGCGATATGATCTTCAGCCCAGGAGGTGGATTCCTCCACCGGGAAGCAGGTGTTGCGGGGAATCCCGCCGTTCTGCTGCTTCATCATCGCGATGTAAGAAGACGGCAGCTTATAGCCCAGCTCCTGCTCCACAGAAGCAATCAGTTCGTCACTAGGCGGCGCCGACACATACTCCTTCCGGGCATAGTCGCTGTCCTCCCAGAAATCCGCGCAGTATTCGATGAAAGAGTTCAGCTCTCTTCCGTCCGCATCCCCCTGTGCATTAGAGGCACGCAGCGCTGCGGCACGCCTTGCCTGCTCCCGCTTCTCCCGCTGCGCGCCGCTCCGGCTCCACTTCAGCAGCATGTGGGTATCCCCATCCCCGGGAGCCAGTTGGTCCGCCTGTTCAAATGCGCTTATAGCCTGTTCATACTGCTTCAGATAATAATAGGAATACCCTATGCGAAAATGCCACAGCGGATCATTCCCGCCCTCCCCCGCAATAATGAGCAGCTGCTCCAATGCCTCCCCGTAATATTCCAGGTTGTTGTAGGCTCTGGCTAACTGGCTGATAGTCTCATAATCTCTTGCATCCGGCGGAATCTCCTGAATGCGGTCCACAATCTGCTGATACTCATTATCTTCGTGCCAGCGTTTCAGCTGTGCCAGCAACTCCTCATCCATGCCTTCGGCCTCCCCATTGTGACACTGCAAATAAGCCCGTACCCGATCGCTGCCGGACTGCTTGCAGTCAGTTAAATCGCTATTACCCATTCACCCTAAATGGACAGGTCTAAACATAGGCTTGGGATATACCCCCAATATATAAATCTGTATTTTCAAAAAAGAGACCATCCCCCGCCGACATCCGGCAAGGAAACAGCCTCTTCGTATTATCGCTCTTACTACACTTATCTGCTCCGCTGCCCGTCCGGTTACTGAATCGCTTGCAGATGCTCCTCGAGGCGGTCCCAGGTTTCGGTAATCCCCTGCTCCATCCCCATATCCATCACCGTCTTGAGCGCTTCCGCGGAATCGTATTTCGACCGGCTCACCAGCTTCGTCTTCCCATCGTATTCTTCAAAGAACATGCTGACCAGCGTGGACGGCATGCCTTCGGTTTCGTTGCCTTCGGCATCCGAGAAGTAATCGGTATAGACAAAACTCTCGCCGTCGGTGATCTCATGGTAGACCCCTTTGCCCCAGGATTCCATGCCGAAGAAGTCACCCTGCTTCTCATCCACACATTTCATACAGTAGTGCCAGACGCCGCCCGGACGAAAATCAACGCTGCAGAAGGGAACGATCCAGCCGCGCGGGCCCCACCACTGCTTCAGATGCTCAGCCTCGGAGAATACTTTGAATACAAGCTCACGCGGTGCATCGAATACACGTTCAAGAACCAGTTCAAGACCTTCTACTCTCGAAATCATTTTGCTGGACATTGCTAATCCCTCCTGATAATCATGAATTGTCTTTGGATTGCAGCTTCCGGAGATACTCATCCAGATTGTCGAAGCGTTCACTCCACAGCTTACGATAGGCCTCCAGCCAAGCATCCATAGCCTCCAGCGGCTCTGTACGCAGCCTGTAATTCCGGCGGTTCGCCGCCGCCTCTACCTCAACCAGTCCGGCTTCCAGCAGTACGCGCAAATGCTTCGAAGCCTGAGGCTGCCGCAGCTCCAGACGCTCAGCAATATCGCCTACGCTCAGCGGCCCGTCCTTCAGAATCTCTACCATCCGCAGGCGGGTCGGTTCGGCAAGTGCGCTAAATGTCGTTGTGTCCATTTCAGATGTTCCTTTAGTAAAGCTTGTATTATTTATTGGTGGTGTACAATTACAATATACCCCAATCGGAATATTCCAGTCAAGGAATATTAATATTTTAATTCACTCTGCTACATCAGGTTATTGATTCGTTGAATAGACCTTACTCATACCGCCACCCGCTTACACTCCTGCAAACGTCAGCGTTACGGTTGTACCTTGTCCCGGCGTGCTGTCGATGGCGATGGAGCCGCCATACCGCTCCATGATTGCTTTGGCAATGGCCAGTCCCAGGCCCGAGCCGCCCTGCGAGCGGTTGCGTGAAGCCTCCGTACGGTAGAAGCGCTCGAAGATATGCGGCAGCTGCTCAGCGGATATTCCGATGCCTGTATCGGCTACGGTCAGGATCACCTTCCCGTCGTCTGAACGGGAATGCCCGATCATTACCGCCCCGCCTTCAGGCGTATATTTCAGCGCATTCTCCACGATGTTGCGGAGCACCTGATAGCAGGCGCTGCCAGGCATCCGGATGGGTAACGCCCGTTCACCGGGGCCGTCATAATCAAGCCGCACCCCCGGATTGACATGAACAGTCTGAGGCAGCAGTTCGTTCAGCACAGACTTCAGATCGCAGGTTTCTTCTCCGTCCTCCGGGGCCAGGGCCTCCGCCTCTGCTTCCGCAAGCAGAAGCAGCTGGGAGATCAGCTGCTTCATCCTCCGCGTCTCATCCATCATGAACGCCAGCGACTCATCCAGCACCTCCGGCGATTGCCTGCCCCAGCGCTGGATCATATGCGTATGGCCTTCAATAATGGCCAGCGGTGTCTTAAGCTCATGGGAAGCATCGGCAATGAAGCGGCGCTGCTGGTCGAAGGAAACCTCCAGCTTATGCAGGAACCCGTTGAAGGTCTCGCCCAACTGCTGGAGCTCATCCTGGGCAGCAGGGACATGCAGCCGCCGGGACAGACTGTTCGTCCCGATGCTGCGCACTTCACCAATCATGCTGCGAATCGGCTTCAGCGCTGAACGGGAGACGATTCCCCCTGCAAGCACAGCCATTCCGGCAGCCAGCAGCAGACCCAGCAGCAGCAGTCTGCCCACCTCCTTCTCGGCGGTGGCGCTGCGTGATTGCCCGCTGTCCGTAAGCTGCAGCCGGACAAGGCCATACACGGGCAAGGACAGCTCCTTCTCTGCGCTGTAAACATCTGAACCGGGCGCCGGTTCACCTTCGCCCGCTTCTGCGAGCACACGCCCGCGTGCATCCAGCATTTGCAGAACCTGCCCTTTATCCAGCTCAGGGGCAAAGACAGAGAAATCTGGCTTCAAAAAAGCCGCTGCACCGCTACCCTTGCCCAATCCTGGCTGAAGCAGGGACGGCAGAAATTCCACCTCACCGACCCGCAGCTCGAACTGTCTAAGCTTCGCATCCAGCAGCCGGGTCTCCTGGCTGTCTGTCCAATGTTTGAAGGTAATATAGACAAATCCGCTGACCACCGCCGCAACGGCCAGTGCAGTGAGCGCAATCGAAGCGCTGACTTTACGGGAGAACGTCCATGGCTTCATTCGCTCACCTCAGTCTCTCAGAATATAGCCGCTGCCCCGGACCGTATGAATCAGCTTCTCGCTGAAGCCTTCATCCACCTTCATACGCACATACCGGATATAGACATCCACCACATTCGTCTCGCCTTCATACGAGTAGCCCCAGACCAGGTTCAGCAGTGCCTCACGGTTCATCAGCCGGTTCTTATGGACCAGCAGGCAGTGCAGCAGCTCGAATTCGCGCTGTGAGCATTCAATCTCGCGCCCGGCGCGGCTGACCCGGTGCGCAGCCCTGTCCAGTATCAGATCCTTGGCATGCAGGACCTCATCTCCGGCTTCTGCGGCGTGCAGCCTGCGCTGCAGGGAACGCATGCGGGCCAGCAGCTCTTCGATAGCGAAGGGCTTCGGCACATAATCATCCGCCCCGGTATCCAGTCCCCGGACCCGGTCACTGACCGTGTCCCTGGCAGTCAGCATAATGATTGGAGTCTGCTTCACCGCGCGTACCCGCTTGCATACTTCTATTCCGCTGATGCCCGGCAGATTCAAATCGAGCAGAATGATGTCAAAATGCTCCCCCAGCGCTTTCCCGGCACCCGTAAGACCATCGCACGCAACCGTAATGTCATAACCTTCATAGGACAGCTCCAGCTCCAGCAGGCGGATCATGGCAGGCTCATCCTCAATAACCAATACGCGTTCCTTCAACCTCTCGTCCACCTCTTCACAAGATCAGTTCTGCATTAGCGACAACCCGGCCATAGATTTGGCACGGATCTGATACGTACCTGCGCCCAGCTTCCCGCTGGCCCGGTGATTCTTCACTGTCAGCGGGAAGTCCGTTTCAATCTCTTCAAAAGCGGATTCGGCATCGACCACGACTCCCGCATTCCCCGGCCAGGCCAGCTCTACGTCCCCTACCGCTGTAGTTACCTTCCAGTCTCCGCCGACCTTCCGGCTCTTCATATGAATGTTCCCGGCTACGGTAACCGCTTCTACAGCAGCCAATGCGTCCTTCACCGACAAATTGCCGTTTGTGGCCTTCAGGGTCAAGGCTCCGGCAATTTGCTCCGCCTTCACGTTGCCGTTGGTAACTGTGACTTCTACGCGGTCCTTCGCTTCTGAAACCTGCACATTGCCATTCACCGTATGTAATTTGAGCGCATTGCCTATGCCGGAAGCAGATATATTTCCGTTCACAGCCGCTAACTCAATTCTACCTGTACTAGAAACTTTTGACAAAGAAAGATTGCCGTTCTCCGTCTCTGCCTGAAGCTCGGCCTTCATGCCTTGCGGCAGTGTAACCGTCAGATCAAGGCTTGGATATCGCCAATTGCCATAAGACTCGCTGTAGGTTCTAATCTCCAGATCAGCCCCTTTGCTTACCTTCATCCCCGCCTTGTCCGCTACGGCCTTCGCCTCTTCCGCGGTTGCCTGATGGACGACCACTGTCATATGGACCTCCATTTCCTTGACATCGCCCTGCTTAATTTCGATGGTTCCGTTCGTGTTGGCAATAGAGACACTTTGCGTGCCGGCCGGCAAGCTGACGCGGGTAATGCCTTTGTCAAAAGAGTATCCCGTCCCCGTCTTCTTCCCCGCTGCCTGCAGAGAGACTGCAGCCGCCGGAGCTGACACCGAAGCCTGTGCTGGCGCGGATTCAAAGTCCGCCTCAGTCAGCGGCCGCGCACCGGCGCTCCCTCCATCCGCTATGCCCATGTACATTAATACCGCTGCCAGCGAGGCGCTTGTGATTAGCCGTTTCCACATCTTTCTCATATTCTCTCTCCTCCAGTTCATGTGATTACCCTTAGGGTATACCATCCTTGATGAGAAAGACTTTGCAGAGAGATTAGAGTTTGATGAGAATATCTGGGGACTCCGCCCCAAGTTCTAAAGAGCCCTATTGTTTATTTTCTATTTAAGCAGGTTTACGCTTGCTTCCTCCAGCGAAGGAATGAGATTTTTAGGCTCAATAGGGGATGACATGACGATTAGAATCGTATAATTCCCGTATTTATCACACTGATTTCCAAACTCCTCAAGACCCCGAGTGGAGTCTGACATGACTTTTAACAGATAATTGTGTTCTCCGCTGATGCGATAGCATTCGACGACATCGGGATGGGTACGGCAGAAGTCCAGAAAGGCATGACACTCTCTGGAGTGGAAAAGGATATAGGCAGCTGCCTGTTTCCCGATTTTCTCCGGAGAAATGATCGTCCGGTACTCCTTGATCACCCCATTTTCCTCCATCCGCTTCACTCTTTCCGTTACTGCGGGCTGAGACAAACCTACGCTTTTCCCCAGCTCTGTCATGGAAATTCTCGCCTGACTTTGCAGATGAAACAGAATTTGCTTATCAATAGAGTCCATTTTTGACCCCTCCTTTAATTTTAAGATTATCGGTTTAAAATGCCTTTATTTTAAATGTTATAAGTGGGTTTTACCTTTATCGGCTCATGTATTCAAGTTAATTTATTTTATATACTTTACTTACAATAGTAAAGCGAAGGCAGTTGCTGCTTTAACTATGCGAAAGGATGTTGAGTATGCCCTATTCGAACACAATCAACCCTAACCGTATCCCGGAGCGGATCGACAAGGTCATTGATGAGACACTAACCGACAAGCGCCTGGCAGGTGTTGTCATAAAGGTAGCGTTAGATGGACAACTCATCTATAGCCGTGCTGCTGGTTATGCTAGCCGTGAGCTAAACCACCCTATGCGGGAGGACGCGTTGTTCCGGCTTGCCTCGGTTTCCAAACCGATTACCTCTACGGCAGCCCTGATTCTGGTGGCGCAAGATCGCCTGAAGCTGGATGACCGTGTAGACCGGTGGCTGCCGGACTTTAAGCCACGGCTGGAGAACGGAGAGACTGCAGCAATGACTGTCCGTCACTTAATGACGCACACTGCTGGTCTGACCTACCGCTTCTTTCAGGAAGAGGGCGGTTCCTATGAGCAGGCAGGTGTATCTGATGGCATGGATCAGTCTGGTATCACGCTTGAAGAGAACCTGAAGCGGCTCGCGTCTGTTCCACTTCTCTATAAACCAGGCACCCAGTGGAGGTATTCTATTGCCACAGATGTGCTGGGGGCAGTAATTGCTAACGTTAGCGGGAACACACTCAGTGAAACGATCCGCTCACTTATTACTCAACCCCTCGATATGACGGATACCAGTTTCATAGCCGTGGACCCGAAGCGCCTGACCACAGCTTATGCCGATGACATTCCGGGACTGCGGCCTATGAAGAATCCCGATAGGCTGGCCTTTGTAGAAGGAACTGCGGGCTTCCGGCTCGCCCCGGGCAGGGCGTTAGACAGTACTGCCTACACTTCCGGGGGAGCCGGTATGGTAGGCAGCGCCGGAGATTTTCTGCAGCTGCTGGAAACGTTGCGGAAAGGAGGAGCGCCCCTGCTGCCGGAATCCCTGGTCCGCGAAATGACCACCAACCAGATTGGTGACCTGCCCATGCCCTTCTGGCCGGGACGGGGTTTCGGCCTGGGGATCACAGTCCTTAAAGATCCTGCTGCCGCAGACACAGCGGAGTCCCTTGGTACATGGCGCATGGGCGGCACCTATGGCCATTCGTGGTTCGTCGATACCAGGCAGCGTCTAAGCGTGGTAGCCTTCACCAATACCGCACTGGAGGGCATGTCGGGTCCGTTCACGGTTGATCTTTGCAATGCTATCTATGGCAGATTGGACCCGTCATGAACAACATAAAAGAGAACGCCGGGAGGAGCAGCACAATTGCTTCCCCGCAGCAAAGCTCCAGTGCCCCTGCTTCCGTACGCCTTCCCTGGACCGGATTACTTGCTCTGGCAATGACCGGGTTTATCTGTATTCTGACTGAAACGATTCCCGCCGGACTCCTGCTTCAGATCAGTAAGGGGCTTGGAGTAACAGAGGCCATGGCGGGTCAGCTTGTTACCCTCTATGCCCTGGGTTCTTTACTCGCCGCCATTCCATTGACCACGGTAACACGCGGCTGGAGGCGGAGACCCTTGCTACTCATTTGCATCCTTGGTTTTCTCATATTCAATACCGTTACTGCCTTATCTTCGAGCTATCCCCTGACGCTTGCGGCCCGTTTCTTCGCGGGTGTGTCCGCTGGTGTCCTGTGGGGAATGATCGCAGGCTATGCACGGCGCATGGTACCGGAGCAGCTTAAGGGACGGGCTATGGCTATTGCAATGGCGGGAACGCCGCTTGCTCTGGCTCTCGGTGTCCCTGCCGGAACGTTTTTGGGTGATCTTGCAGGCTGGCGTAATATCTTTGGAGTCTTGTCGCTGTTCGCTCTGCTGCTGACCAGTTGGATACTCTGGAAGCTGCCGGACTATCCGGGAGAAGCTGCAGATAAGCGGCTCCCTCTAAATAAGGTCTTCACAAGCCCCGGAGTGCGGCCGATCCTGTTTGTCGTGCTGGCCTGGGTACTGGCCCACAATATCCTGTATACCTATATAGCACCGTACCTTACTCAGGCCGGGCTAACCGGACGCGTGGACCTGGTGCTTCTTATTTTCGGTATTACAGCACTTCTTGGCATCTGGTTAACAGGTATCTGGATAGATCGTCACCTGAGGCTGCTGGTTCTGATTAGCCTCACTGCATTTGCATTGGCATCTGTTCTGCTCAGCATAGGCAGCGGCAAGCCTGTTGTAATCTATCTAGTAGCTGCTGTATGGGGCTTAACGTTCGGGGGAGCAGCCACGCTGCTGCAAACAGCAATGGCTGCAGCAGGTGGAGAGAGTGCAGATGTAGCGCAATCCATGCTTGTAACCGCATGGAATCTGGCCATTGGCGGAGGCGGTATAATCGGTGGAATTCTTCTTGAAACAACGGGTGTCATGTCATTCCCATGGGTGTTGTTTGTCTTGCTGGCCCTCTCTGTATGGATAGTCCGGCGCAGCAGAACGCATGGATTCCCTCCAGGAACCATGGACATCCATCGCGATAAATAACTTCACGACCTCGTTATTCCTCATTTGCAGGTGCTGTATAATCTTTCTGTCCACAAGTGGAAACGAGAAAATAGAAGGATAAGTTATCATGTGAAACCTATAAATTCTTATATTTGTGCAAAAACAGCCGGGAACCCTCCCGGCTGTTCTTCAATATACATTAGGTTCCCGCCAATATCGGCATTGCGGAATTCAGCTGCTACCCCTGCTTAATCGACGCTGCCAGAATGATCTGTCCCCGCGGGGCGTCTCCCCCGTCATCCGGCTCCAGCGTAATTGCCACGGTATCGTAGGCCTTCGGATCAAACGAATAATAGAGTGCCCCGTTTCCGTCCTGTGAGATGAAGGTGCCCGCATTCTGCGGCGTATCCCCTTTGATCAGCCATACCTGATAGACCTCTGTGCCTGTAAGCTCCGGCAGATCCTCCGCCTGGATTACGAGGTGGGTCCCGGATGTATCAGTGACAATGGTCGCTACACCCTTGGCCGAAACAGCCTCTCCCGACGGGCTAAGCGCCACCGTCTCATTCACCTTAAGCCCCTGCAAGGGCCCGGTGCCGGAGGCAATCTGCCGCTGCAGCTGGTCTACATCGCCGCGCAGCTGGCCGGTATAGACAATCAGCAGCAGCACGGCCACAGCCAGTCCGAGGCTTAAGTACCCCCAGAAGCGGGTCTTTCTAGGCTCCGGGATTCTCGCCTTGGGCAGGCCCTGTTCTATAGGTGCCACCTTAACGGACTCACGCTCAATGGTGCGTTCTGCCGCAGGCTGAATATTAGGGCTGGCTTTCGGCGGAGCAGCCGGTGTACTCAACTTTTCCGACTCTAATACCCGTGATAATATCCGATCCTTCATTCCGGAAGGCGGCTCTGCGGGCTCGGAAGCAAGGGGAAGATGGTCCAGTACCTGCCGGTATTCACTTACCAGCTCCTTGCATTCACTGCAGGCTTCTGCATGGGCAGCGAACTGCGCTGTCTCTTCTGGCGTCAGTGCGCCCAGAACATATAATTCGGCCAGTTCACAGAGATCATCCTTATGTTCACTCATGCGCATGATCCCTCCTTCCCCAGTGCCGTAATGATTTGTGCAGCTGCTTCATTGCCAATCGGACCCTTCCTTTGACCGTCCCCAGCGGAATTGCCGCAAGGTTCGCTACTTCCTGCTGGGTATAGCCCTGATAATAAATCATATCCATCACCTGCTGCTGATCCCGGCTGAGCCCCAGCAGCGCGTCCCTGATCTGTTCCCCGGCCATCTGCAGCTCAACGAGATCCTCGGTCAGCTTTGTATGGTCCTGAATCATATCCAGATTCCCGGAGTCTGCAGATTGCTGCGGCAGCCGGGAGCTGCGTTTGCGGAGATCATCAATCGCCAGATTGCGGGTAACTGCGAACATCCAGGTAAGCAGCTTGCCCCTGCCGAAATCAATCTGCTCCGCATTCTTCCATACCCGCAGGAACAGTTCCTGCATTACTTCTTCAGCGGCCATCGAATCCTTCACGATCTGGTAAGCGAAACTATAGATTACCCGTTCATATCGGTCATAGAGCAGTTCGAGGGCATTCGAGTCTTTCTGTGCAATAAGCAGAATTAACTGCTTATCGTCAGCTGTGTCATTCAATTGCCATCCCCCATTCAACAAAAATTTAGTACCCCGGCACTCCAGCGCTGAACTTCCTGCGTTTCACTGAGTATAACCGCTTTGCACAAGCGGCTCAACTTTGAATCAAAGATCATGCCCTCCGGAATTGAAGCCAGGCCGGCTTCCATATATGATAGCTATATCATATCCGCAAAGGGAGGATTCATTTCCGTGGCCGTACTTATTAATGAACAGATTAGAGCAGCTGAGGTCGAGCTTACCGGGCTGAAGGGCCAGAAGCTCGGCACCGTATCCAGAGACGAGGCGCTGGCTATGGCCAGATCCGCAGGAGCCGATCTGGTCTGCACCTCGCTGATGAGCAGTCCGCCGCCCTGCAGCCTGGTCGCCAAGGGCAAAGGCAAAGCCGCTGCGCAAGCGGCCCGCAAGGGCGATACCAGCCGTCCGCAAGGCGGCGGAGGCAGCCATGAGAAGGTGAAGGAGCTGCGCTTCACCGCCCATATTGAAGAGCATGACTACGACACGAAACTGCGTCAGGCGGACAAGCATCTGCGCTCCGGCAAGCCGGTGCAGCTGGTTGTGAAGTCTTCCGGTGCGAAGGAAGCGGCTGCCGCGAAGGCAGTCCTGGAGCGTCTGCTTGCAGATCTGAAAGAGGCCGGAAGCAAAACCACAGGAATTCAGACCAGCGGCAAAGGTGCACAGGTACGGGTAAATCCGCGTACGTAATATTGTTGTGAGAGCAACAGGTGGAAAAAAGTATCTTAATTTACCTGTTTCTGAGGGATGGACCGAAGCAAGTGGAAAAACAACATCTAATATTGTTAGGTTTAGCTACTGTGAGTGAAAAGGGAGGATTTAAGTGCTGTTTGTCCAACTATTATTGGAGCAGGGTTCTATCGTTCAACAGCAAGTGGACAATATCCAACTATTTCCGGTCCTCATAGCATCCGAGCTTGTCCGTTCGTTCTCTCTAGTTCGAAGCATATACATTCTTATCTATGAAGTGGAAACGGCTTTGCTGTCCTGTAAAAGGACGGCAAAGCCGTTATTCTTGAACCCCATCTTCTTCCACTCATCTTGCCCCGCCGGGCCGCTCATCTTCTACTCGTCTCCCATACATCTCCCGCTCATCCTAGGGTTATCTTCAACTGCCAAGCCGCCCAGCAAACCGCAACCTTTCCAGCACATGCAGCAGCTCACCGTTGCAGTCCTCATAATCGCCGGTTAGTCCGGCCAGCTCCCGTTCAAACCGGAAGCCCAGCTTCTGGAATACTCCGAGCGACGCTGTGTTCCGCGGATCTGCCTTGGCATATAACCGGTCCAGCCCGATTACATTGAAGGCATAAGCCGTAAGCGCCCGGGCGGCCTCGGTGGCATACCCCCGGCCCCAATGCTCACGCCCGATCAGATAATACAGCTCGGTATCCGGTGCGCTGAAATCCAGTACGCCGAGGCCGCACCAGCCGATCAGCTGTCCGGTTGCCTTGCTGCAAACCGCGAACGAATATTTGAACGGCAGCTCAAACGGCGTATGATAGCTGAACATCAGCCAGCGGAACAATCCTTCATATTCATGCCGCTGCATGACCTCCATATGCATGAAGGCCAGCACCTCCGGATTCTGCATCAGCGCGAAGGAGGCGCCAAGATCACTTTCAATATAAGGACGGATGATCAGACGCTCTGTTTCGAGCCTCATCGCAGCTAACGTTATATTCATTTAGGTGGCCCCGCTTTCAAGTCCTGTCTGTAACCCAGCATAGTACAAGCGAAAGAAGGTCCACAAGGTAAAAGATGATTTAATCCGTTTGCCCCCTGCCGTTATTCCACAGCGTTCTGAAGGAATCACAGCTGCGGATCAGGGAATCGAAATTCCCCTCCCCTACCAGCCTTCCCTGCTCCATCACCAGAATCTGGTCTACTCCGCTGATGAAATTCAGCCGGTGCGCAATAATAATAACCGTCTTGTTCCTGAACTCTGCAAACACCGTTTCCATCAGGCTTTTCTCCGTAATATTATCCAGCGCCGAGACCGGTTCATCGAGGATGATCAGATTCCGCTTCTGCAGGAGCGCCCGGGCAAAAGCCAGCCGCTGCCGCTCACCCCCCGACAACTTCAGGCCCCGCTCACCCACCATCGTCTCCAGCTTCTCCGGCAGCTCCAGCACCTTCTCCTTCAGATGGACCTTATCCAGAACCGCATACAGCTCCTCATCCGGCACATCCTGGTCAAACACCATATTGCCCCTGATCGTAGTATCGAATACCGGACTGTCCTGCGACAGATAAGAGATATGATCATAGTAGCTGTTCAGGCTCAGCTCATCGATATCCGTGCCGTCCACCAGCAGCTTGCCGCCGCTTTTCTTCAGCAGGCCCGTAATCAGCTTAATGACCGTCGACTTTCCGCTTCCGCTTAAGCCAACCAGTGCAACCGAGGTTCCGTGCGTGATGGAGAAGGACAACCGGTCCAGCACCTGAACCTCCCCGTAGCCGAAGGACACGTCCCTGAATTCAAGATCGCCCTGCAGCCCGGCCACCGCCTTCCCCTTCTCCAGGTTGGCGTCCTCCGGAGCGTTCAGAAATTCACCGAACCGCTGATAGGTCACCCTGTTCAGCTTGTAGCCGACGAATAACACGTTGAAGATGGCAATCGGTGTATATATTTTCTCAATGAACATGAACAAGGCCACCATCACCCCGACCGAGGCCTGCCCGGACACCACATTCTTCACTCCATAGAGCAGGACAATCACTTTAATGACCGTAATGAACAACTCGAATAAGGCAAAAAAAGACTCATGGATCATCTGCAGCTGAGCGCTTTTGCTGATAATCTGCCGTGCGGTCTCGTTCAATCTGCCGATCTCCTGCGCATACTTCTTATTGGTCCGGAACACAACCAGCTCCATGAATCCGCGGATTGAATAGCGGGACATGGACTCCTGCTCCTTAAGCACAGCCGCTTTAATCCGGTAGAGGTATTTCAGCAGCACATTCGTGATCACGAAGATCACCACATACCCGCCCGCAATCACCAGCATGATTCTGAGGTCATAATAGCTGATGAAGAACAAGCTGAAGAGGATGGTAGGCAGCAGCTCATGCAGTGTCCCCAGAATAAAAGTAAACAGAATGCTGTTCCCGGCCGCCGCGCCGTTCTCAATTACCTTGATCATCTGGCCTGTGCCCATATTCTGATAGGCGGTATAATCCATTCTGGAGATTTTGGACAAGGCCAGGATCTTCAGCCTTTCCGTGATGCTGTTTGACAGATGGGCGCCCGGATATTCATCCGCATAATTCAGAAGTACATTCGCGCCCAGCAGCACCCCGTAGACGACAATCCAATGTGTGATTTCACTGAAGCCCGTTCCATCCACCGCCTGATCGAGAATCTTCTGAAAGACCACTATGCCCAGACTGCTTATGAACTGAATGATGAAACCAAGAAGGATATACAGAGCAATCCACCCTTTGAGGTGGACAAGACATTTCCGCAGCATAATTACAATCTCCAATCTTGAAATGAGTATAAAAAAGCCGGGACCACGCTTCGCCACCCAACGCTAATGAACCCCCTGCATATGCAGTATGGTCCTTACGTTGGATAACTCAGTGTCCCGGCTCTAAAAATGAATGCCTGGCACCGTCCAAGGTTATAGTTATCATGTGATCAAAAAGGCAGACTGCCCCCTTGATGGCTGGTACGCGTTCAACCCAGCCCGATAACTAGTTCCTTACGACGGTACGGTATGGCATCCATTTCACCCCGATTGTAAGATTGTCTTGTTCCTAATCCAGCATGGAGCGCAGCCAAGCCGCCGATTGCTCCATATAACCCAGCTGGTCTACAGCATCGAAATGCTCGATGGCCAGCGTATCTGCGTATCCCTCTGCCTTCAGCAGCCGGAGCACCTCGGCGATCCGGATGCAGCCTGAGCCTGCAGGGGACGGATACAGCGGAATCCCGCTTGCGCTGATTCTGGGCTGCCCGCCGCTGTCTTCCAGCGACCGGTCCTTGCAGTGGACATGGATTATCCGGTCCTTCAGCTTCGTGAACGCTTCCAGTTCATCCTCGCCGCGGTAGATGAAGTTCCCGGTATCGAACGTGATCGCCAGCTTAGGCACCTGCTCCAGGAACCAGAGCAGCTCGTCCGCCGACGAGAACGGCGCCCGGATATCGTCGAAGTCCTCCATCGTTACACGGATGCCCTTACGCTCCGCGTAATCACAAATGGCATTCAGCGCAGCAGCCATGCTCTGAAGAGCCTGACTCCGCTGCTCCGGGCTGGCCGTCTTTTCCATGAAACCCGGAATGACCAGCACCTTGCCGGCTCCCAAATAGGCTGCTGTATCAATGAATGCATACCCCGGCTCCGGTGCAGGCTGATTGCCGAAGTCAAAAAAAGCATACATCGACGCCACGGAGATCGACGCTGCATCCAGCCTTTTTTTCATCGCCTCTGTACCGGTCAGCGCCTCTTCCAGATCAAGCTCTACCGCTTCAATGCCATAGGCATACACTTTGTCCAGTACATCCGTAAGCGGCAGGCCGCTCTGCTCGCTTGCCTTCACAATATGATTGTAAAATACCGATAGCTTCAAGCTCTCCAGCCCCTCTCAGCCTAACGCTTAGTATCCTCTGTATCCTTAGAATCCGAGTTACCTTCCGCTTCTTCGGCCGAATCCTCAGCATCCCCAGAATCCTCAGAATCCTCAGAATCGTCAGGACTCTCCTGCACGCCCGCTTCATTCCGGCTCCATTCTAGGAACTCAATAATGTCCTGATCCTCAGGGTCCAGCTTATGGGCCTTCTCAAAAGCCTTGATCGCCTCATCGTACTGGTCCAGATAATAATGCGCGTAACCGACGCGGAAATGCCACAGCGGATCTTTTTTGCCTTTGTCGGCAGTCTTATTGAACCATTTAAGCGCTTCCTTATAACGTCCCAGATTATTGAGCGCCCGGCCAAGATGAACCGCAAGCTCATCATCGATCAGCGGGGTAGGAACCTCTTTGATGCGGGATACGATTTGTTCGAATTCATCTTCCTCATGCCAAGCATTCAATTGCGCAATTAACTCTTGTCTCATTACAAACAGCCTCCCGGTTAATATATCCATTCCTCTAAGAGTTACTTTATCATTTTCACGGAGAGTTTCCCACTGTTGCCCTGTCCGTCCTAAGCCGGGATGGCGATCTCGAAGGTGGTCCCCTTTCCTTTTTCGCTTCTAACCTCGATAACTCCCTTAACTTTGTTGATCGCACTGTAAGCCATGAGCATTCCCAGACCCGTACCTTCTTCTTTGGTGGAATAGTAGGGTTTGCCCAGACGTGAGATTTCATCCTTCGTCATCCCGATACCGGTGTCGCGGATGCTAATAATAATATTCTGTTTTCTTTCGGAGATATCAATGGTCAGAACGCCGTCATCCATTCCCTTCATCGCTTCGATTCCGTTTTTGTACAGATTAATCAGACATTGCTGCATCAGATTCCGGTCATAATGGGCGCAGAGTGAGTTGTTGAAGCTGAACTCGACCGCTACTTTGTGGATTGTGGCATACGGCATGATGACATTCTTGGTGTACTCACACTCGGCCTGGAGGTTGGAGTAGACCATATTCTCCGACTGCGGCTTGGCAAAAGAGAGATAATCGCTGATGATCTTCTCCGCCCGGTTCAGCTCCAGCAGCGACAGTTCAATATATCCCTTCTCTTCGGGCGTAAGCGTCTTCGATTTGTTCAGCAGCTGAAGGAACCCGCTCGTCACGGTTAACGGATTCCGCATCTCATGGGAGACGCTGGCCGCCAGCTCGCTAACCACATTAAGCCGCTCCGACTGCATAATCCGGTCACGATTCTTAAGATTGGTAATGATCTGCTCCAGCAGAATCATTAAGACCGCCATCACCGCTGCATGAGTGGTCAAAGCATAGAAGGTGAGCATCCAGAACTGCATATCCAGCGACTCCATAACCATGCTCAGCACAATCAGATAACAGCCCATCGTAAGCACGGCAATGACGGTTGCCCAGCTGATCCGTGTCCTTAGCTTCGAACGGATAAATCTTGAACTTAATAACGGCACAACGATCAGAACTGCTGTTGAAAAAAGAAACGAGTGAATCGTTCCCTCTCCGCCTATATAGAAACGGTATACGTTTAGTATCAGATAGAGCGGAAGAACATTTTTGTACCCTCCATACAAAGCTGCGATAAGAAACGGAATATACCGCAGGTCAAAGATAAACCCCGTCTCCAGCCGGATCGGCTTGGCGATACACAGGATCATGGTTATAGCTGTGAGCAGCACAAGAATCTTCCGGTTATAGGCGTGCGGCCTATTCTCAAAGAAGATCAGAAAGATAAGTACCGGAAACAGCATAAACAAGAAATTAAGAAGCAACGTCTCAAACAAGGTTAACTTCCTTTCGGCTCCAATACTGGTATGGTATCTGCATTTGTGTTCTGTGCACTATACTTAGAACATTACGCTAATCTATTATTATAAGTAAAGCTAAACCAGATTACTATTATAATCTTCTATGATTTTCCATTATTTTACCACATGTTATGGACTCTGCTATAATCAATGGACATGCCTAAATAACTGCATCTCAGGGGAGGAAGCATTATGGCTTTTACCATTAATAATCTGAAGGATAACCCTAATGTTGTGATTAAAGAACAGCTTGGCGGATTCTCGGTCATTGAATACAAGGAGGATCTTAGCAGCACCTCCATGCTGGAAGCCCAGGCCAACTTCTTCATGAGCAAGAGCAATATGCGCAACAAGCAGCTGATGATTGAGCTTACGAATAGCGAGGTTATGCTGAGCGCAGGCGCTATGCAGTATATGATCGGCAATATCGAGATGACGTCGGGTGTCAAAGGTGTCGGCGGCCTGATGCGCAATATAATATCCAGTGCAGCAACCGGCACGAGTGCCATCAAACCGCTCTATAAAGGGACAGGGACGATTATGCTCGAAACCACCTACAAATATCTCTGGCTGATTGATGTCGACAACGACCATATCGTGATTGATGACGGCATGTTCCTGGCCTGCGAGACTACGCTGGATATTGCTGTCGCTGCACGCAAGAATGTATCCTCAGCCGTCCTCGGCGGAGAAGGGCTGTTCAACCTGAGCGCACGGGGTAAAGGGATTATCGCTCTTGAGGCTCCTATTCCATCCGAGGAAGCCGTGGTGGTCGAGCTGCAGAATGACGTGCTGAAGGTAGATGGCAATTTCGCGTTGATGTGGTCGAACTCGCTTGACTTTACCGTAGAGAAATCAGGGAAGACCCGCATGGGCTCTGCCGTTTCCGGCGAAGGCCTGGTCAATGTCTACCGGGGAACCGGTATGGTCTGGCTGGCACCGCTCATGAATTACAAGAACAGCCTGTTTCAGGCTGCACCTACCTCCTGATTCTGACGCCACTTGAGGCAATGCTCCATCCAACCTAAATTCATCTAAAGGACGGGCCATCCGTATGTCTATTCAAGCTGTACTATTTGATTTCGACGGAACACTCGCAGATACGCTGCCGTTATCCTTCCATGCGTTCCAGGCCGTATTTCAGCAATATGATCATAGAGAAGTCACCCGCGATGAACTTGTCGCCATGTTTGGCCCCACCGAGGAGGACATCATTGGCGGCAATTTCGCTGACCCGTCTTCCGTTCCGCAAGCTATAGAGGATTATTATTCGTTATATGAGCAGGGGCATTTCGGAGAATTTCAGAACGACGGGCATATTGTAGAATTACTTCAGGCCCTGAAGGCGCAAGGGATGAAGCTTGGCGTCATTACCGGTAAAAGCAGACGGGCCTATCAGATATCGGCCGGGGCGCTGGATCTGGATCGCTTCTTCGATATCTCAATCACCGGAGATGATGTCGTTAAGCCTAAGCCTGATCCCGAAGGCATACATTCGGCGCTGCGTACACTTGGCATTGCTCCCTCCAATGCTGTATTCGTTGGGGACAGTAATGCGGATATTCTCGCGGGCAAGGCTGCCGGACTGCAGACCTACGGTGTCCGCTGGCTGTCCACCTTCCAGAGCCAGGCTTACGATGTCCCGCCGGATGGCGTGTTTGACAGTGTTGATGAGTTCCGGAAGCTTCTCAAGTTAAATAGCATCATTGCAATGATGTATCATTCCAAGCAGCAAGCGGCGGACATTACTGTACTGGAGCAGCAGTGCAGCCACGCGGACTCGGTCCAATTAAGCTCAGATCTTGAGCATCTCGTCAAAGAGGATGGCGACCACGCCCTGCTCTGCTATCGCGGAAACCAGCTCATAGGTTTGCTGAGCTGGTTTGCTACCGAAGGCGATTATGCGCAGATTAATGCCATGGTCCATCCGGATTACCGCCGTGAGGGCGTATTCCGCAGTCTTGTGCAGCGGGCCAAGGAAGATATTGCGCCTCTCGCCGTACACAGGCTCAGCTACAGGGTTCCGAGCCGTTCACAGGCAGGACTCCGCGCGGCCCAGGCTATCGGTGCTGATTATGACCGCTCTGAATACTCGATGTCATATGCCCATACAGAATCCGGCAGAGAAGCGGCTCCGGCAGAATTGCGTCTGCTGCCTTTCTTGCCGGAGGACCTCGAATTCATGGTCTCCTGCTCGGCCCGGGCCTTCGGAGACTCCGAAGACGCCACCCGGGAGTATTTCCTGCAGACGAATGAACCGGAGCGTATCACCTATATTGCCTGGACGGGCAACCAGCGGATCGGCCTGATCCGGGTGAATTACGTGAATGAGGCAACAGCGTTTATCCATAATTTCTGCATATTGCCCGCTTGCCAGGGCCAAGGGTATGGCGGGAAGGTGCTCCGGCAGACTGTTGATCTCCTGCTGCAGAAGAACTACTCTTCGATCCGTCTAGGTGTTGTCACCGAGAATGAGCGGGCTTTGACCCTCTACCTCAATGCCGGCTTCAAGATCAATTTCGAGTATAAATATTACAGCGGCAGCCTGGAGTAAGCACAGATTAAGAAGGAGCGATATATGCCCGTTACCGAGAGTATTCCCTGGATTGCCGCATTTCTCATTCTGCTATCCGTAGTCTGGATTGTGCTCGTAAGCTGGAAGAACGGAATATCGCCGATGCCCGCGTCCAGGGCTGCAAGAGCGGCAGTAGCCGGGGAGGTGAACCGTATCCCGGGATATGCCAATGTTCTGGAGGCAGGGTCGGGCTGGGGTACGCTGGGCCTGGAAGTGATCCGCCGCTGCCCCGGCAAACGGCTGACCGGCATAGAGAACTCAAGGCTTCCCCTATGGTTCTCACAGCTGTTTGCGGTAGTATGCACACGATTCCTGCCAGTGAAGGGCGAACGGGAGCGGCTGCGGGGCAAGGTCATTTTTAGGCGGGGCGATATATATAGAAGCTCTTATAGCGATGCCGATATTGTGCTCTGTTATCTGTTCCCCGGTGCCATGGAACGGCTTGCTCCCAAGTTCAGGCAGGAGCTGCCGCCGGGCGCAGCCGTGATCAGTGTCTGTTTCGCTCTGCCGGACAAGCAGCCGGTCCGCATCATCACCTGCCCGGACCGGCTCCGGACGAAGGTGTATGTCTACATTTTCTGAATATCAGCTGCGTAGAAACTGCAAATAGCCCAAAAGCATGCCGCTGCCTTGGGCCAATGGAGGGACCGCGTATTTCTAGGATTTGCCCTTATCCGCTAACTGCTCCTGTGCCAGGCGGACCATCTCCCGGACCATGGAGCCTCCGATTCTGCCGCCAATCTGCCCCGCAGATTCCGTGGTCAAATTGCCGTTATTGCCCGCCTGCAGCGGGATACCGAGCTCCTTAGCCACCTCGTATTTCACATCGTCCGGATGATTCGGATCCACATGGTATCCTTCCTGCTTCATGACCTCTGCTTTGAAGGTCTGCATGCCCTGGGCTGACCCGGGCACCGCATATTTCCTGTTTCTTCTCGCCATTTCGGATACACTCCTCTGCTGTCTTTTATCTAAGTTGCCCTGGAGTGTATGGGATTATCCCGCCTTAAGACTGCATCCCGTCTTCAATCCGCTTCATGAAGTCTTCTACCGCGCTGTATCCAAGCTGCTTGAGATACCAATTATTCGCAGCAGCTTCGATCAGGCCGGCCACATCGCGCCCCGGCTGAAGCTGAACCTCGATATGCGGGATTTGAACGCCGAGATATTCCGTGAACTGGGGAACCAGCTCCAGGTCATTGTTGAGTGAATTCTCCTGCCACGGTGCCAGCTCGATATCTAATACAATCCGCGTCTCATCCTGGAAGGCCCTGCGCCCGTACTGGCGTACGACATTGATCAGGCCGATGCTGCGCAGCGCCAGGAATTCGCGGGTCGTCTCATTATGCGTCCCGAGCAGCGTCGCCGGCCCCAGCTTCTTGAGCACTACAATATCATCGGCCACGAACCGGTGGCCCCGCCGGATGAGCGTATGCGCCGTTTCGCTTTTACCGATCCCGGACTTGCCCCGAAGCAGAATCCCGATGCCCGACACATTGACACATACCCCGTGAATCGACAGCTCCGGCGCCAGCGTTTTTACCAGATAGCTGTCCAGCTTGGCAATAAACTCCGTGGTCACCTCTGGTGTCCGCAGCAGCGGAATGCCCTCCTGATTACAGTATAAGGTGAGGTAAGGGATCTCTTGCTGGCCGCTCGTTACAATGAAACAAGGCGGATGATATTTGACGATATTGCCGATGTGCAGCATGCGTTCCTCTACACTCAGCGTCAATAAATAGTTGATCTCCTTGCGGCCGAGTACCTGCACCCGCGCCATCGGAAAGAAATCGAAATAACCGACGAACTCAAGCCCGGGTCTGTGCGTCCGTGGACGGGTAATGACGCGGTCCATGCGTTCTGCCCCTGCCAGCACTTCCAAATGAAACTTGTCCGTAAGATTCTGAACGGTGATAGATTTCATATTGTTCTCCTCCCAACCATATTCTTCCGATAGAATCACTTAAAAATCTTGTAATCTGCACACGCTAATTATATATTAAAATCAATATATAAGACCTTTGACCCAGAAAAATCAATAAAACACTAAATATATCAAGAAGGTGTAGTATATTGGCCTTGGAGTCTTGGATTGATCTGATGATGTGCTTTGTCTTGTTCCTTTTGTTTATATACATATTTGCTTCTGTAGGTACGATAACCAATTTGCACAAAGTCTACCTTGGTTTTCATTTCTCCATGATGATCTGGCCTTACTGCCAGTTTGCCATCCGGACCGTTGATGATCCAATCTATCAGCTATTCTATGTGAAGCTTGCCTTTATCGATGCCTCCCTGCTGACTACGGGGTGGATCTTCTTCACCATTCTGCTCTCTGGCCAATCGCAATTTCTTAACCGCAAAATATTAATCGCCCTGCTCGTTCCGGCATTCCTGTCGTCGCTGGGTGTGGTGCTGAATCCGAACGGCTGGTTTGTTCTTCCGGTAAACGGCGGTTATGTTGAGCGGATCTACGGACCTATTTTCTGGATCAACATGTCTATTGTTATTCTACACGCCATCGTATCGCTGTATATCATTTATGTAGCTCTGGTCTCCGATCAGGCGCCGCGAATCAAGAATCAGATCATGTATATGCTAAAAGGGATTCTTGCCGTCTGTGTCTTCCTGATGATCGATGTGTTCCTGAACGTAGTGCTGGACGATTACCTGCCGGTCATTCCGGGCTTTACTTCGCTAGGCATTGTCGTGTCAGCTACCTTCTTCGTGATTACCATTCACCAGGACAAAGTGTTTGATATTGTAACTATCGCCCACCAGGATATTATCAATACGATGGAATACGGAATTCTTGTCCTCGACGATCAAGAACAGGTGGTCGAGATCAACCAGGCTCTGCTTCCCCAGATCCGGCTGAATCCCGGGCAGAGGTTCGATATGGCCCGCCACCTGCCCGGCGGCAATATCGTGAAGACTGAACAGTTCCTGCAAACCTACCATGACCATCCGCTTGAGGTAGCCGAGACAGAACTAATGTATCCCGCACTCCAAATGTACATCAGCATTCATGCCGCACCGATTATGGTGAGCGGTGTGAGGGTGGGCCGGATTGTCACCTTCCAGAATATAACCGAGCTTCGGCGCCTCATTGATGAGACGAACCAGCAGAACACCATTCTGCAGGAGCGCAATTCCGCCTTAATTAAAGTCCAGGAAGAGCTATTCCAGACGAACGCCAAGCTCCGGAAGATGGCCATCACCGACAGCCTGACCGGCTGCTACAACCGCCATTATCTCATGCAGCAGCTGGAGAATGAATTAATGAAGGACCGGGATCCCAGGGTCCCTTCGACCATTATACTGATCGACATCGATTATTTCAAAATGGTCAATGACCGCTACGGCCACCTGGCCGGAGATGAGGTCATTTGCAGTACGGTAGAGGTCCTGCAGCGTAATCTGCGCCACTCCGATATTCTGTCCCGTTATGGCGGGGAGGAGTTCCTTATCTACCTGCCCGATACGGAAGAGGATGAGGCGTATGTGCTGGCAGAGCAGCTTAAATCAAGCATTGAGTCCAACCAGATCAGAATTGATCATATAGACGAGCCTATATCCATCACCATCAGCATAGGACTGCTCAGCATCGGGGAATTCAAGGTCACCCCGCCCATGAGCACAACAACTTACTTGAACGATTTGTTCAGATCGGCAGACAAAGCCTTGTACGCAGCCAAGCATCAGGGCCGCAATCAGATTGTTTCCGTGAAAAGATAGCGAATGCACATAAGCCACCCGGCTCAGGAAACGGGTGGCTTAACTTTTGTCCGCGGGGCTGTTCCCTACTGTAACTTTAATTATAGCTAAGCTTTCTCTATACATCCGGTTTCGCCAAGCAGGATAATGAATAACAGTTAGAACAATTCGTCAAAAGGGGATACAGCCGATGGATTATGATCATCTTATCCGCGAGATTAACCGCTCCTACCCGCTCCATATTGAGCAGATCCGGCTTCACCGGGAGATGATCAGCGGGGTGTATTTCGCAGAGGGCGAAGGTAAGCGTTATGTACTCAAAATATACCGCAGCTGCAAGACAGCCGATGCCCTGCAGTCCGTTCGTATTCTTGATTATTTAGAGGCTCATTCTTATCCTGCCGTTACTGTTCTGCGGACGGCGGGGCAGGAGAGTCATATCCTTCTTGAAGCTCAGGATGGCTTGCAGGCAGCGGTGCTCTTCCGCTATGCCGAGGGGGCTACGCCCGATGGGATAGCCGAAGCAGAGGTTATCGGTCAACAAACCGGAGAATTGCATCAGCTCATGCAGGGCTACCCGGATGAACTGATCCACCGGACAAAAACCGACTACATCGGTGACTATCTCTCCATTATGCGCGAACTGGACTGTGCTTCCGAGTCCGTTGCTGCGCTCGAACACTATGGCAATGAACTATGGAGCCGTATGTCAGATTTGCCTAGACACTTTTGTCATGGCGATCTGCATACAGGCAACATGCTCAGGGACAGCCGCGGGCAATACGTGCTTATGGACTTCGATGACGCTTCAGGTGATTATCCGGCCATGGATGTTGCCTATATGTCTGATAACACTCACTTTAATCTATTTCACGAGTCCATGTATGATAATACCCGGCGTCTGTTTGAGCAGTTCTATTCCGGATATAGTAAGGTACGGACCTTGAGTGACAAGGAGTGTTCAGCCGTATTCGATTTCATTGCGGTCAGGCATTATCAGATCATCTCCAGAATTGTCCGCTGCCAGGGTTTGCAGTCGGTATCCAAGGCGTTCTGCGATGAGCAGTATGGCTGGCTTATGAAATGGCGGGAGCTTTGTCTGAGCAAACCCTAATAAACCGGAATTCCGGATAATTCAAACCTGCTGTAACCTTTTTGCAGGACGGCACGTCTAAGATCACAAATAAACCACAAACTACTCTATGAGGTGACTGACAATGAAGAATACATTCAAGATCATTACTATATCGGCAGCGGCTGCTCTGGCGCTCAGCTTCGCGGGACAACAGTTCGCTTCCGCGGCAGCCTTCAAGGATATTAACAATGTGCAGGACAAAGACAAGATCATCGCTCTGCAGAATAGCGGCCTGATCAAAGGGATCAGCCAAGACCTGTTCGGTCCGAATATCAGTATCTCGGAGGCTGAAGGAGTACAGATGATCGTAAATGCACTAGACCTGAACCTTGACCTGATCCGGTTTGTGAAGGAGCCGCATGCTACCGACTATTTCAAGAATGCCAATGATTCCGCCTGGTATGCAGAGGCGCTCATTATTGCCGGTGTCCACGGGCTGGATCTGCCCGCCGACCTGAAGCCCAACCAGAAGCTGACGCGTGAAGAATTCACGCACCAGCTCATTGATGCGATTGAAGCCAGCGGCCAGCTGCCGATGATCAAGCCGGTTGTTATTGATTATAAGGACCAGGATCAAGTTAAGGCAGAGTATTCCGGTTCGATCCAGCGCGCCCTGAACTACGGTGTCCTGAAGCTGGATGAAAGTGGCAAGCTTAAGCCTAAGCAGGAAATCACCCGGGCTGAAGCAGCTGTAGCGATCAGCAATGCGCTGGCGTATCTGAAGGCACATCCGGCACCGGCTGCGCTGAGTGAGACGCTTACTGCCGAAGAGGCCGTTCAATTGATTAAGGAGGCTGTAGGTCCGGAAGCAGACCTGCAGATCAAGATCGACCCGGCTGCCAGCATATCCCGCGAATCATTCACCTACCTGCTGGTGCATACCCTCCAGACCAGCGGCCAGCTGCCGATGTTCAAGCTTATTCCAGTTGAAGTTGCAGATGAGAGTCAGATGGATATCTCCAATTCAGGCGCTATTCAAACCGCACTGGCGCTTGGCTTCGTTACACTGGATGAGTCCGGCAATTTCAATCCGAAGGGTGATATTACACGTACCGCCGGTACGGATATCGTGAATAAAGCGCTGGAATACTTGAAGGCTCATCAAGCACCCGCAGCAGAGAGCGAAGTTCTCACGGCTGAGCAAGCCGTTCAGTTGATCAAGGAAGCCGCAGGACCGAAGGCTGATCTGCAGATCAAGATTGATCCGGCAGCCAGCATGACCCGCGAGTCGTTCACCTACCTGCTGGTGCATACCCTCCAGACCAGCGGCCAGCTGCCGCTGCTTAATCTGATTCCGGTAGAGATCAAGGATAACGACAAGATCAATATCCTGAACTCGGGAGCCATTCAGACGGCCATCGCCTTGAAGATCGTGAAGCTGGATGCTGACGGCAAGTTCAATCCGCAGGCTGGAATCACCCGTACAGACGCGGCCGCTATGGTTAGCCAGGTTCAGGAGATCCTGAAGCGGGCTGCTGCGAATCAATAATACCCGGAACATTCCAATTTTCCGCAAGCAATTATCAGCTCAAAAAGCACATGTCAGCGGCTTGTGCTTTTTGGCATGTTCTATGATCGCCGCCGGGAAGCTTGTCAACACGATAGAGCTACAGCATCAGAATCATCAGAGCCTCATCCAGATATTCATCCCCAAGCTTCATCGCCTTCGGCTCTGTGCCATAGCAGATGAATCCAAGAGATTCGTATAGTCTTTTGGCAGCTACATTATTCGAGGTTACCGTTAAATTTAGAATTTCGAGCCCCGGCAACAGCCTCGCCCGGGCAATCAGCTCCACCATCAAGCGGCGGCCCACTCCTTGTTTACGGACATCTGAATCCACATATACTGAATATATATTAGCTTTATGATCAATTTTGGGCCGGCTCTCCCGGAAAAAAGTGACGATGCCCACCAGCCTCTCCTCACCATCAAAAGCTCCCAGCGTGAAATTATTCTCCGAGGGCTCCAGCCTGATGCGGGTGGTGACTATAGACAGCTTCTTTTCCGATTCATAGGAGCTGAGATAGGCTTCCGGATGCAGCCGCAGCGACTGTAGCCGAAGCTCGCGGTAAGCCTCCGCATCCACGGATGTCAGCATTCTTAGGTACAACAGGTTTGCCTCCTCAAGGAATTTAGGGATTCCAAATTGACAAAATTGCAGAATTTGGCTATATTATACAGTGTAAAATTATATTTTGAACAATTTAATTTCTCCGTTAATCAATCTTACATAATTATGAAAAGAGGGATTTACTATGATGATCGTGAGTTTAATACTCGTGGCCTTGGTTGCAATGGAGCATGTGTATATTCTAGTGCTGGAAATGTTCCTGTGGACTACCCCGCGGGCGCAAAAATCGTTCGGCACCACTCCGCAGTTCGCCCGGGAAACGAAATCGCTGGCGGCCAACCAGGGATTATATAACGGCTTTCTGGCGGCCGGTCTAGTCTGGAGCCTGCTGCATCCGAATGATACCTTCAGTGTTCAGCTTCAATTGTTCTTCCTGATCTGCGTTGCGGTTGCAGCCATCTATGGCGGCATCACGGCCAAGAAATCCATTCTATTGGTTCAGGGCCTCCCGGCCTTCATTGCTCTGCTTGCCGTTATTCTGGCGAATCTGTAATTATGAGAATGGCCGCTCTTCCCTCACAGCTTCTGCGCGAACTGGTTCAGCTGCTCGGACATCGTCCGGATCTCCTCAATGAAGCTGGAGATTTCATTCGTTGAAGCAGCCTGCTCCTGCCCGACTGACGCAATCTGATGGATGGATTGGCTGATCTGCTTCATCGCGGCTTGGATCTCCCCCAGGGTATCCCGGATCCGCTGCGCAGACTGCTCGGTTTCCTTCGAGAATTTGCGGATTTCTTTCGCTACAACATCGAATCCCCGCCCCTTCTCTCCTGCGTGGGCAGCCTCAATGGCTGCATTAATCCCGAGCAGATTCGTCTGGTCGGCGACCTTTCTGAGGACAGCCAGCACTTCATCGCTTTTTTTGACACTTTCGGCGGTCGTTTCTGACTGGAGCAGCAGCTTCTGCGAGAAATCGGCAAGCAGCCCCGATCCCTCTGCCACATGCCCAATCCGGGCGTTAGCCTGATTTAGGGAGACCGAGATCTGATCAGCGATTTCGCGCAGCTCGGTCTGTCTGCGGACCTGGATGCAGACCGCCCCGCAGACGCTTCCATCCTCCCCGTGTACCGGAAGAACCGTACCGACGAATTCATACCCATAGTAGTCCTTAGGGACATTAGCTTTCGAGAATTCATCATTTCTCAGCGCATGATACAGAGGTTCGTCCGCAAGAATTATCTGTCCTGCCCGAATTCCCAGATCAATGGACGTTCCAGGGAAATAAGCGATGAACTTCTCCACATCACAGACAGCAATAGATACATCATAGGGAAAAGCAGCTTTCAGGACCGGTGCCAGGTTCACTATATCTTCAAGGGAGCGGATAATGTTCTTCATGGATGTGGGTTCTCCTTCATTAAATCACTTCATTAAATCGCTTCATTGTACAGTACAGAAATATCTAGATTAAGGTTCGACATTTTTCAATGACTATCCTTTATTCAAAAACTTAATATTTAAAATTTAATCATGTCCTCTTAACTTAAGTCAATGAAGCCCTGCAGGCGCCTTAGTACAATATAACCACAATCAATAATCAATCAGGGGGTTATGCTAATGTCTGCTGCAGTGGCTCGAACCGGGGGAATATCGCTCATTGTAATGGCGGTTGCCGCCGCGCTCTCGTACGGATATGTCCAAGGGAATCTGGTAGTGGATGGAGATGCCGCTGGTACCTTCGCCAATCTTCAGGCCTCTCCGTCGCTGTTCAGGGCCGGGATTCTGGGCTGGGTACTGATTATGGCCTGTGATGTGGCAGCTGCCTGGGCCTTATATCTGGTGCTGAAGCCTGTGCATCCGGGCCTGTCCCTGCTGGGAGCATGGCTGCGCCTGGCTTATACGGCAGTGTTGGGGGTTGCTGTCTCCAGTCTGATCGTGGTATCACTTCTTACCGGTAACAGGGAGGTTGCGCTTTCCGGCTTCACACGAGGGGAGCTGCAGGCGGAGGTCATGCTTCATCTTCATGCTTTTGAAGCGGTATGGTCGGCTGGTTTGATTCTGTTCGGGGGGCATCTGCTGATTATAGGTGTGCTGGCGGTACGTTCGGAGAATATTCCGAAGCCCGTCAGTGTGCTGCTGCTGCTGGCAGGCTTCGGCTATATTATGGTTCATCTGTGCGGCACACTTGTGCCCGGGTATGGAGAATTCCTCCAAATCATCAAATGGGTGTTCATGCTGCCGATGACCGCAGGGGAGCTGGGGCTTGGCATCTGGCTGCTGTTCAAAGTCCCGGCTGCGCGTGTTCGCGCTCAAGCCGCTTCTTAATCCGGCTGAGCGACTCCGGTGTCATCCCGAGATAGCTGGCCAGCTGATGCTGGGGGACGCGGCTGATCAGGCCGGGCCTCCGATGCAGCAGTGCCTTGAGGCGGTCTTCGGGGGATGCCGCAATGAAGGCGGCGAATTCCGCCTGCACCTGTCCGAAATTCTCCTCGATCATCCGGCGTGTCATCAGCTCCAGCTGCGTGTGTCTGGCGTACATTTCCCTCTCGGTATTCAGCGCACCGACAACCAGTACGCAGTCCTCCAGACAAGTCAGGCTGTATTCCGACGAGGCATCCTCTTTATGCGCATTGAAGATAGCGATCGCCTGCTCCTCTGTGTAGAAATTCGAGGTGATGTCGCGGCCTGTGACGTCAACACTATGCTGCCGTACGCATCCTTTTAACACGAAATAGCAATGACCGGGAACCTCCCCCTGCCTAAGCAGCGTGGCTCCCTTGCTGTATTCCTCAACAAGAATCTCCTCCAGAATGGCCTGCTGCTGCTCTTCACTGAGGGAGGTCAGCCGGGTCATATATTGGAGTAATCTATGCTTCATGTTTCGGATTCCTCCTTATAACGCTACTGACAACATGTCAGTAGCGTTTGAACATTCTTGCACTCATGTATTGATTATACTGACATCGGCATCACTTTTCTCCTTCTTGCTCCGCATGGAGTACAGGACGAACAACAGAATGAACCATAGGGGCGTAAACAGCAGCGCCGGACGGGTATCATCTGCGAACAGCATAATGATCAGAATAGCAGCAAACAACGTTAATACCGCATAATTAATGACCGGTGTGAACGGTGCTTTGAATTTGGACGAGGCATGTAAGTCCGGGCGGTTCCTCTTATATTTGATATGACATACGAGCACAACCCCCCACACCCAGATGAAGCAAATGGCACTGATCGTTGTAACGATGCCGAAGGCCTGGCCCGGAATAAGCTTGCTAAGCAGCGCCCCGGCCGATATAACTATTGTAGAAATAAATAAAGAGTTAGCAGGCACATGATTTCGGTTCAGCTTGCCGAGCTGCGGGGAGGCCTGATTCCTTCTGCTCAGATTATACAGAATCCGGCTGGTCGAGAACATCCCGCTGTTGCAGGCGGAAGCCGCTGAGGTTAAGACGACGAAATTGATAATACCCGCTGCAACCGGAATCCCGACCAGGCTGAAGGTCCGCACAAAAGGACTTTCAGCCGCACTGAGCTGGGTCCACGGGTTAATGCACAGCAGGACGAAGAGCGCGCCTACATAGAAGAAGAGAATCCGCAGAGGAATTTTGTTAATCGCCGACGGAATATTTTTCTCCGGATCTGCTGTTTCTGCGGCTGATACACCCACAAGCTCCACACCGACATAAGCGAACACAACCATCTGGAAGGAAAATAAGAAGCCCTTGACACCGTTCGGGAACACGCCCCCGTGCTCCCAGAGATTGCGGACGCTCACCGATCCCGCATCCGTCTTGAACCCGATGACCAGCAGAATGATTCCCAGGCCAATTAAGGCAAGAATCGTGACGACTTTGATTAGGGCAAACCAGAATTCGAGTTCGCCGAAGCTTTTGACCGTCAGCAGATTGAGTCCTAACAGAATAATCAGGCAGATGACGGCCGGTACCCACTGCGGGATATCGAACCAGTACTGCACATAGACGCCCACTGCAATCACATCCGCCATCGCCGTCATAATCCAGCAGAACCAGTAGGTCCAGCCTGTAATGAACGCAGCCCGCGGCCCCAGATAGTCTTCAGCAATGTCCGTAAAAGATTGATATCCCGCTTTGGAGAGCAGCAGCTCACCCAGCGCCCTCATCACAAAAAACACGGCAATTCCCACGAGTAAATACGTGATCATAATGGACGGCCCGGCCTGCTGAATCGCTCTGCCTGATCCCAGGAATAACCCCGTACCAATCGTGCCGCCGATAGCGATCAGCTGTACATGACGGTTCGCCAAATCTCTCTTTAATTCTGTCTGTGCCATTGCCATTTTCCCCCTTAATGTGTACAACGCTTTGCTGCCAAATAACATAAAAAAGAGATTGGATATCATCCAATCTCCCGGTTCATAAGAATATCAAAATAAGCTACCTGCGCCGCTGACCGTAATTAATCAGCATAACAAATACAAATTCCGTACTCTTCTGTCCTTTTGCCTGAGATTGTGAACCCTTCGGCGCTGCGGTCTCCCGCAGTCTCTCCAGAAGCTGCTCCTGCTATAGTGTGATCCATAGCAATCATAGCCCGTGTGATGTATTAAATTGGTGAAGCGTTAATGCATTCTGATATTCTAACATATTACTCGGCATGTGAGTATTGAACAGTGATAAAAGTCTCCTACCTATGGCTAGATGTCTAGGGTGCGCTCCTGCACTACAGCGGCATAAATGTTGTACGTTTTGCAACTTGGATGCGCAGATACCCGGTTGTTTAGATAGATTGTTGTATGAAATACAAGAATTTCCACGCTAAACCGTATGAAGGAGGAGAAATGCTGCCTTTTGTACAACAATTTTCGATTTAGTCCAATTTAATGAAGCGAATGTTGTATTTTGTACAGGATTTTAGAAAATCACGGGCACGGAGGATGAGTTTGCCGGTAATACCTTGGCTCTGCATTAAAAAAAAGCAGACAGGCAATAGCCCATCCGCTCATTTGATCCAAGAATATTCCGCTATTTATTTAATGATTACATAATCCAGGCCAACCAGCTTGGCGTAGGTAACGATCTGATCTGTAGTCAAGTTGAGCGACACCACAGTATGGTGGCCGCCGCCGTTCTCGATCCAGGCTTTTATTCCATCCTGGAAGTTAGGCTTCACCTGCCAGAGCACACGGGCCACTGGAAGATTCGGAGCCGGAACCGTCGGCTCGAAGGCAGTAACTTCATTGATCAGCAGCTTGTAATGCGTGCCGAAGTCAGCCATCGATACCACGACGCCTTCGCCAGCCTTGCCGTCGAATACGAGACGGGCCGGATCTTCGCGGTCGCCGATACCCAGCGGAGACACAAGCACCTTCGGCTTGTTGCTTGCCAGGCTCGGGTCAACCTCAAGCATGTGGGACTGCAGAATCGCTTCCTGTCCGGCAGCCATTTCATAGGTGTAATCTTCCATGAATCCGGTGTTCAGGTTGTGGCTCATCACCTTCATCAGACGGTCCAGGGCTGCTGTCTTCCAGTCCCCTTCGCCGGCGAAGCCGTAGCCTTGTGCCATCAGACGCTGAACGGCAAGACCCGGAAGCTGCTTCATGCCGTGCAGGTCTTCGAAGTTCGAAGTGAACGCATTGTAGTTGCCGGCATCCAGGAAGCGTTTGAGGGCAATTTCATAGCTGGCCTGTACCTTCACGCTGGCTTCCCATGCTTCTTTGCTGTATGAACCGTAATCGAAATCATACTGCTCTGCATATTCAGCGAACAGCGCATCAATTTCTTCTTCCTTCACTTCGTTTACATATGCAACCAGGTCGCCGATTCCGAAGTAATCCACAGTCCAGCCGAACTGAATCTGGGCTTCTACCTTGTCGCCTTCGGTAACACCAACGTTACGCATGTTATCGCCGAAGCGGGCCACTTTGATATTGAAGCTTTCGTTATATGCAACGGCAACGTCCATCCATTCGGCAATTTGCTTCTGGACTTCGGTGCGTTCCCAGTACCCTACTACCACTTTGTTCTGTTTCTTCAGGCGGGCATTGATGAACCCGTATTCACGGTCGCCATGGGCAGCCTGGTTCAGGTTCATGAAGTCCATATCCAGTGTTGCCCAAGGAATGCTCTCATTGTATTGGGTAGCCAGGTGCAGAAGCGGCTTCTGCAGCAGCTTCGTGCCGCGGATCCACATTTTGGCCGGGGAGAAGGTATGCATCCAGGTGATGACACCGGCAACCTCGTCACGGTAGTTGACTTCTTTCATGATCGAAGTGATTTTGTCTGCGCTGACCGCCAGATCCTGCAGCACCAGCGGATAAGGCAGCACCCCGCTGTTATTGAGGGCATCCGTCATCTCCTGTGCATGAGCTTTAACTTCACCGAGGGCTTCTTCTCCGTACAGATGCTGTGATCCTACAACAAACCAGAATTGCTTAGCGCTTACTGTTGACATATTATTTCATCCTCTTCTCTTGGATAATATATAAATCAGATTATTTCTGACCGTAATAAGCGCCTTTACCATGTTTGCGCAGATAGTGTTTATCCAGAATCCGCTGCGGCAATTCTTCAGCGAAATGGTTCAGCTCGCGGGCAAAATGGTTCAGCTTGGACACTTCCTCCAGCACCACGCTGTTCATCACTGCATCATGGGCATTCTTCCCCCAGGTGAACGGGCCATGGCCTTTCAGCAAGACGCCGGGAACTGCCATAATATCAAGGCCCCGCTGTTCAAAAGTCTCAATGATCACGCGTCCGGTCTCCGCTTCATAGCCGCGGTCAACCTCCTCCTGCGTCAGGAAGCGTGCGCAGGGTACCGCCCCATAGAAGGTGTCGGCATGTGTCGTGCCCATTACAGCAACATCCAGCCCGGCCTGCGCCCAGATGGTCGCCCAGGTCGAATGCGTATGCACGATGCCGCCGATTTCTGCATAATGCTTGTAGAGTACCGCATGTGTCGGTGTATCCGAGGAAGGTCTCATCTCCCCTTCAACCACGTTACCGTCGAAATCCACTACGACCATATCGCTAGGCTTCATTTTGTCATAGCTGACGCCGCTTGGTTTGATGACGAATACGCCTTTCTCACGGTCAACTGCGCTCACATTGCCCCAGGTGTATTTGACAAGTCCATGCTTAGGCAGGTCCAGATTGGCCTCGAATACCTCTTCTTTCAGTTGCTCCAACATAGGTTAACCCCTCCCGTTTTCTACCAGATGATCTACAGCAGCCTGCTCGATCGCGATCCCTGCAGTGTAACGTTCCATGAACAGCTCGAAGCCCTTCACATCAGCCGCATCCGGATGGATGACTTGTCCTTCCACATCCTTAAATACCTTGTGGTCAAGGAAGTCATCAAGACGCTCCTGCTGTGCTTTGTTCTGCATGTAAGAGGCCAGAATCGCCATCCCCCATGCGCCGCCTTCTCCGGCTGTTGCCATGACAGAGACAGGGACGTTCATTGCAGCGGCAACGATTTTCTGCCCGACCACAGGAGTTTTGAATAACCCGCCGTGAGCCAGAATACTGTCGATGGATACTTGTTCCTGCTTGGTCAGAATATCCATTCCGATCTTCAGCGCGCCAAAAGCGGAGAATAAATGCGTCCGCATGAAGTTGGCCAGATTGAACCGGCTCTCCGGTGAGCGTACAAACAACGGCCGGCCTTTCTCAATCCCGGTAATATTCTCACCCGAGAAATACCCGTAGCTCAGCAGACCGCCGCCGTCAGCATCCGCCTCCAGTGCTTTATTGAACAGGACACTGAACAATTGCCCTGGGTCTGCCTTAAAGCCCATCGCCTCCGAGAATTCACGGAACAGGCCGATCCAGGCGTTGAGATCACTGGAACAGTTGTTGGCATGAACCATGCCGACCGGACTGCCGTCCGGAGTTGTTACCATATCAATCTCCGGATATACGGCTGTAAGATCCTTCTCCAGCACGATCATTGCAAACACGGAAGTGCCTACGGAGATGTTACCGGTCCGTTTGCGGACACTGTTCGTAGCAACCATACCTGTTCCGGCGTCGCCTTCCGGAGGACACAGCGGAATACCCGGCTGCAACTCCCCGGACGCATCCAGAATTAACGCACCCGCTTCTGTTAATAGCCCTGCCTGCTCGCCCGCAGTATACACTTTAGGGAGAATATCTTTCAGCTTCCAAGGGTAGCCCTTGTCTGCAATGAGTTCATCGAACTGTGCAACCATCGCTGCATTGTAATCCTGCGTGGCCTCATCTATCGGGAAAACCCCCGAAGCATCGCCAATCCCGATCGCCTTGCTGCCGGTCAGCAGCCAGTGAATATACCCGCCCAGCGTTGTTACGAACTCCGCCTGAGGCACATGCTCTTCCCCGTTCAGTATCGCCTGATACAGGTGCGCTATGGTCCAGCGTTCAGGGATGTTGAACTGGAAGACCTCCGTTAATTCTTTGGCCGCAGCACCGGTTGTTGCATTACGCCAGGTCCGGAACGGAACCAGCAGCTCACCTGCGCTGTCAAAAGCCATATATCCGTGCATCATTGCCGAGAACCCGATAGAACCGACGGTTGTAAGCGTAATACCGTATTTCTGCTGGACTACCTGCTTCAGTTCACGGTAAGCCTCCTGCAGGCCCTTGATAATGTCTGTCAAATGATACGTCCAGTACCCGCCCTCAAGCAGATTCTCCCACTCGAAGCTTCCGGATGCGATGGTCTCAAACCGCTGATCAATCAGTACTGCCTTGATACGTGTGGATCCAAATTCGATACCCAGTGAAGTTTCTCCCTTAAGTATCGCTTGCCCGATGTTCTGATCCATGCCCACGTTACTCCTCTCTGAACCAAACTGTTATAATAGAAATGGAAAGAAGGCGCTTCCTTTATTAACAGACTTAGTATATTTTTTGTTCGTACATTTGTCAACATAACACACAAGATATACATACAAATTTTACAGAGAGAAATCCACATTTCCCTTGAAACGCTTATACATAGTAGACATTGGATTATAATAACGATATATTCATACTATAATGTGTACGTACAACTATTGCGGATATACCGATTCGTATATGAACAACCATGAAAGAAGTGAGCCGGGTGAAAACCAAATACCAGATTATTTTTGATGATATAAAAAGCAATATACTGTCAGGAACCTATAGTGTGGGCGAGCAGATTCCTACAGAATTAGCCTTGCAGGACACCTATGGTGTGAGCCGGCAAACCGTCCGGAAGGCTATCCTGGAGTTATCCAATGAGGGCTTTCTAAGAAGTGAGAAGGGATCAGGCACCTATGTAAGCAACCAGTTCCGGTCCAAATCGGCGGGCAACCCCAATACGAAAACCATCGGTGTCATCACGACCTACCTCTCGGATTACATCTTCCCTTCCATCATCCGCGGGATTGAGAGCAGACTGAATGAGGATAATTATTCGCTGCTGCTCGCCAGTACCAATAATGATGTCGCCCAGGAGAAGAAAGCGCTGGAGATGATGCTGTCCTTTGGCGTCGAAGGTCTGATTATTGAGCCTACGAAGAGCAATCTGTACAACCCCAATATCGCCTACTATCTGTCGTTCAAAGAACAGGATGTCCCGTTTATCATGATTAATGCTTATTATGAAGAACTGGAGGTGCCTTTCTTCTGCCTTGATGATGTGCAGTCCAGTTACCTGGCGACCAGAGAGCTGATCTCCAAGGGCCATACCCAGATCGGTATTATTGCCAAAATGGATGACCTGCAAGGCAAATACCGCATGAAGGGTTATATCAAAGCGCTTGGAGAAGCCAAATTACGCTTTCACCCCGAGCAGGTGCTGTCCTTCGATACCGAGTCCAAGCAAGCCCTGTCCGAGAACCTGAAGCAGTTCCTGACCGATAACAAAGAGGTATTAACAGCTATTGTCTGCTATAACGATGAGGTTGGCCTGGAAGTCGTAAATGTGTGCAGACAGCTGGAGATTTCGATTCCGGGGGATTTATCAATTATTGGCCAGGATAATTCTTATATCGCCAAGAATGCGGGCATCAAGCTCACGACCTTAACCCATCCGCAGGAGCAGATGGGCCGTGATGCCGCTGAGTGGGTTATTAAAAAGCTGCAGGGGAAGAAGGATTTGCGGAACAGCACCTATTATCAGCCTGTGCTGATTGAGGGGGAGACGGTAAGGGCGCTGGAGTGAGTTCAGTCCAGAAGTGTGGAGATGAGGATACTCTCAATCTTTGCGTCCTTGATGTGAAATGACATGAAATCCACATAGTTAGCCGGTGCAAACCGGTAGTCATCCTCTTCATTGGGTGCTCCATCTCCGACCAGCTTGCCCTCGGGATAAGCTTTTTTAAGAGTCTCTACAGTGTCGCCAACCTTGATATTGCGGACCGTGGCATATTTGGGATCGGTAATTTTAATACTGAAGATATAGAACCGCTTGCCTTCAGCCGCTTCATCAATCGTTTTGATCTCAAGCCCCGGGAATTTGTACTGCTTCTCCGTGAAGCCGAGCAGTGTATCCATATTCAACCCGTCATCTGCGGAATAGGTATGGGATTTCTTCTCCGCCGCCTTCCCCAGCATGCTTTCCAGCTTGGTATCGTCCACGAAGTCGGAAATGGCAATGGTATGGTCTTTATGGACAAAAGCCAGCTCTTTTAATATCACATTCCCGTCCTTTTGAATGGTGCCCTCCTTGATTACCCCGGAACCGGAGTTGTTACCGGCTGAAGCAGCGGGTGAAGGTTCAACCGGAGCCGGAGTTGCAGCTTCTTCAGTAGCCTTGGTACTTGCAGCAGGCGCCGTTGCAGGTGCTGCCGATGGTGAATCCGCCTCATTTGCCTGGCATCCTGCCAGAAGTGTCATAAGCAATATTGCGGACAGCATTAGGGCTGCCGGTTTTTTTAATGCGTTCATTATTAACCCTCCATAATTAAGTTATTTATCTTATGAGGTTAGTATAGGGAAACAATTTATTAGTGTAATAACAGACTTGTATCATTCATGTAACATCACATTAGCGGCAAAACGATGGACACTTGGGTTCCCGCGTCAATTTCGCTCTCAATGCTCAAATACCCGCCAAATTTCTCGGCGATTTCTTTACATATGGATAACCCCAGTCCGGATCCTTTGGCAGCATTTGAATTACTGGCCCGGTAGAATCTTTCCTGAACCCGTACAATCTCATCCTCGCCGATCCCGATCCCCTGATCCCTTATTTGCACGACTGCTTCATTCTGTCTGATATAGGCTTCAATGCTTATCTTCGTACGGGGATTGGAATACTTGATGGCGTTGTCCAGAATATTGGCGATGGCGTGTGACATCAGGATTTGATTTACATATACGAAGGCCGGTTTCCCCTGCCTGATGTCCAGCTCTATTTCTTTATTATCGGCTTTGGCTCTCATCCCTGCTGCCACTTGAACGGCTAATTGCGTTAAATCGGTCTTCTCAGTACCCATATCCTCCGGACCCGCCTTGTCAAACCGGGATAACATCAATAACTCATTGATCAGCAGGGTCAGGCGGTCTGATTCATTTACAAGATGAAAATATATCTTTTGCAAATCCTCATCCTCATTCTCACCCTCATATAAATATTGGGAGAATCCCCGGATAGCAGCGAGCGGTGTTTTCAGTTCATGGGATACGTTGGAGACAAACTGCTTCTGATACTGTATATAGTCGCTGAGCTGGATACCCATCCGGTTCAATCCTTCAGCCAGCATCCCCAGCTCATCCTTCCTGTTCAAGTGCACCTGCTGGAACTGCTGTTTGGAGAAGCTCTCCGTGGCACCAAGCAGATATTTGATCGGCTTGGTTGTATTACGGGCAATGAATAGACTGGAGAGCGTGATCAGTACAATAAATCCTCCTGCACCGGCAAACAGAATATACCTAATTTTTTCCATAATATCATAGAAATATGAAATGTCCTCCACGAACTCGAACACATAACTATTCTGATAATACTTATCCTGAATGGGTATGGCGAAATACAGCAGATGATTATCAGTAATCGTGTAAGAATAATTCCCCTTTAGCGCGTTCTGGATATTCCCCGCGAAGATCAGGGGCGTCTTGTTATTTATTATGATCCCATCCACAGCTAGTCCCAGCAGCTTCTGATTGCTGTCATAGATCCGCACTTCCTTACCTGAAGTCTTTAACGTTTCCAGAGCACTTCTCGGCACATCCGTGGGCTGGCCTTCCTCCGCTGCTTTATCATGCTTCGTGAGAATTTCCCTGAAGGACAGCTCACATAAATCCGCCTTTTCCATCATTTTCTTCTCTATGGTTACGAAGCTGAAGTATTCGATCGCTTTGTTGACTGAAATAATAATAACGGCAAAGGACAACACCGAGAACAATAAATAATTCAACAAAAGCCGGGTTGCATATTTCAGGCGGAGCCACCTCCAAGCTGATAACCAAATCCGTAAATCGTTCTAACGTATTTCGGATTCTCGGCATCATCCTCCAGCTTCTTCCTTAACCGCATAATGGTCATATCTACGCTGCGGCTGTCCCCCAAGAAATCATATCCCCACACGAGCTCCAGCAGTTCATCCCTTGTATAAATTTTCTCCGGCCTTTTCAGCAGCATTTCGAGAATTTTAAATTCTTTTGCCGTCAGCGAAATTGGCACACCGTTTTTCTGCACCACTCGGGTCTCCAGATCAAACGCCAGTTCTTCATGCTTCATCCTGGTATTCTCATCACTTTGCTTCGGGTCACTATTGTCATATCTTCTAAGCACAACTTTGATCCGGGCAAGGAGTTCCCGGTTATCAAAAGGCTTGGTGATGTAGTCCTCTGCCCCCAGCTCAAGTCCTAATACCTTATCTATAATCTCATTCTTGGCCGATAACATAATCACAGGCATCGCCTGCTTCTTAGTGATTTCTTTGCATAGTTCATAGCCCGAGCAATCCGGCAGCATCAAATCCAGCAACACCAGGTCCGGCTGAAAAGAATCCAGGATCTGTAGTCCCGTGCTTCCGTTCTCTGCCGTCTGCACCTGGTAGTTTTCTCTCCTGAGTACAAGCTCAATCAAATCTCTAAGGGCCGCCTCATCATCAATCACGAGAATTTTTTTCAATCGATCCTTCCTCCTTCAGTAGAAGCATTCACAGGTAGCTTCCCGCCAATAGTCAGGTTGGTGGCTTTCCCTTCTAATATTAACACTACATTATAGGGTTAACCGCACAAGCCATGAAGTTCATAGTCAGGGTGAAAATCAAAAAAATTATTCAATAAGCAGTTCACCTATTCCCTTTCCTAACATACCTTGAATAAACCACTGGAAAGGGGACAAATCAATGTATCTGCTCTGGGTGTTGATTATCGGCGGAATTATCGGCTGGCTAAGCGGCAATCTGATTGGACGCGACGTTCCAGGAGGCGTACTGGGAAATATCATTGCCGGCTTTGTCGGCTCCTGGCTGGGTACCGAGCTGCTGGGGCCGAGGGGCCCCGTTGTTGGAGGATTTCATATCATTCCAGCCATAGTTGGTTCAATTATCGCCTTACTGATATTCTTTGCACTGGCCCGCGGGGGCGCATTCCGGAAACGTTAGAATCCCGCCGGCTCTAGCTTCAGCTTCATGACAGAGACCCTCCTGCAGTACCGGGGAGGGTCTCTGTCATGCATAACCCTTCATTCTTGCCGGGGAATCCTCCGTTATCCTTATAGAATCCTTAGAATCTCCTCTTAGACTGTGGAGATAGAAAGGATGATATACTATGCAAGACATTATTCTGGAAACCGAGAATCTGTGCAAAAGCTTCAAGCATCAAACCGTCGTGAGCAATGTATCACTTGCTGTACCGCGCAACTCGATCTATGGACTGCTTGGTCCGAATGGCGCCGGCAAATCAACAACACTCAAAATGTTCGCAGGCATGCTGCGCCCCGATTCCGGCAGCATCCGCATTCAAGGGCATGATTGGACCCGGAAGGACTTACGCAGAATTGGTGTACTGATTGAGGCGCCGCCGTTATATGAGAACCTGACCGCCCGTGAGAATCTCAAGGTACGTACACTTGCCCTCGGATTGCCGCAGTCCCGGATCGAAGAGGTGCTCACCACCGTGGATTTGGCCCGGACGGGGAAGAAGCGTGCCGGACAGTTCTCCATGGGGATGAAGCAGCGGCTCGGCATCGCGATTGCACTCCTGAACCAGCCGGAGCTGCTCATTCTGGACGAACCGACCAACGGGCTTGACCCTATCGGGATTCAGGAGCTGCGGGAGCTGATCCGTTCCTTCCCCGGGCAGGGAATCACTGTCATTCTCTCAAGTCATATGCTCTCCGAGGTCGAACAGGTAGCGGATCAGATCGGGATTATCGCCGGCGGAGTGCTGGGATATCAGGGTGCCATTCCCCACGGCCAAGAGCTGGAAGCCTTGTTCATGCAGGTGGCAGCAGCAGGCCGGAGGGAGGTTGCGCCTCATGCTTAATCATATTAGGGCTGAACGTTTAAAATGGCGGCGCACCTTCATCCCCAGTCTGGTCTGGATCGCCCCTGTATTCACGATGCTGCTGTGTGCCATTCTAATGGGAGGAAGCTATTTTCAGACCGGGGCTTATAACTGGTGGTACACCATGCTCTTGCCGGGGGCGTTGACACTCACTTGTTCACTGGCTCTGCATAAGGATGCCAAGATGAAATACCGCGGACTGCTGGCACTTCCCGTCGATCCGAAGATCCTCTGGGCCGGGAAAATCATCGCCTGTGCGCAGTGGCTGTCCGCTGCTCTCCTCCTGTTCCTGATTGGCATTACAGCAGGGGGAATGCTGTTTGGCCAGACCATTCCATTGCTGAACAGCCTGGCCGGCAGCGCGCTGATCTTCATTACGTTTCTGTGGCAGATTCCACTGTGTCTGTTCCTGGCCGCACGGCTCGGATTATTCGCCGCTGTTCTGCTTAATATGTTCGGTACTGTCGTGGGCGTGGTTACCTTCGATGCCGGAGGACTGTGGGATTACATCCCCTATACGATTACTTTCAGACTCATGTGCCCGGTGCTGTCCATTCTGCCGAATGGCCTCCCGGTACCGGCGGACAGTCCGCTGAGAAGCACAGACATGATTCTGGCTGATGTGCTGGTCTCCCTGGTCTGGTTCGGATTACTGTTCCTGCTTACTGCACTATGGTTCCATAAGCAGGAGGCGAAGTAACATGGCCACACTACTGGGATTGCTGCGGGCGGATCTGCTCAAAACCCGGCACACACCGTTTCTGCTGATTCATCTGCTGGCCCCCTTAACCGGAGCTGCCGTGTTCCTGGCCTACTATTCTTACTCCCCATGGAGCGCCTCAGACAAGGCATTGGCATTCATGCAGTCTCTGGGCTGTGCCCTTCCTGCCCTGATCGGGCTCGTCTGCTCCATGGCGGCGGAACAGGAAGCGAATGCAGGACAGTATCAAGGAATGCTTGCTATGCCTGCGGCCAGAATCACAACCTATATAAGTAAGCTGCTGCTCCTGTTGTGTTTTGGCTTCGGAGCCGTCCTGTTCGCTTACAGCCTCTTTGGCCTGGGCTTTAGCAAGATTCTGCAGCAGGACAGACTGGGATTACCCTTTTACCTCACCGGGGCAGTTATTCTGTTCGGGAGCAATATATTTCTATACCTGCTTCATCTGACAGCCAGCCTGCAATTTGGCCGGGGGGCTTCTATTGGAACGGGGCTGGCGGGAAGTCTGGTGTCCGCCTTAATGCTCACCGGACTGGGTGATTCGATCTGGCCCTATATCCCCTTCGCCTGGGGTGTCCGCTTCATCTCTTTATGGACAATCCACGCTTCCGGTATCACGTTATCCCCTGCCGTATCCGGCCTGAATACCGGAATTGCGGTCTGCATACCGGGAACAATCACCGCTTCCCTGCTATGCCTCTTATGGTTCAGGCGCTGGGAAGGACGATCAACGGAGAATTAGACCTACAACTTATAATTGAGGGAATGAATATGGCCAAAATACTCGTAGTAGACGATGAGCCCGCCATCCTGTCGCTGATTCGCAATGCACTCCGTACGGATCAGCATCTGGTGACGGTGATCTCTGATTCCACCCAGGTACGCCAGTCCGACCTTGGCGCGTATGATCTTATTATGCTGGATGTCATGATGCCGGGGGTGGACGGCTTTACCCTTTGCCGGGAGATCCGCGCGGCAGTGGACTGCCCCATTCTTTTTTTAACGGCCAAAACACAGGAAAGCGATCTGATGTACGGCCTGGGCCTCGGGGCAGATGACTATATTGTGAAGCCCTTTGGTATAGGGGCGCTGCGGGCACGGATTGATGCCCACCTCAGGCGGGAGGGCAGGGAGAAGCGGAAGGTGCTGTATCTGGAGAACATACATTTCAATCTCTCCGGCAAAGAGCTGTTTGTCCAGGCGGACAAGGTGCCTCTGACCAAAAGCGAATATGAAATCTGCGAATTCCTGGCCCGCAGCCGCGGACAGGTCTTCTCCAAGGAACATATCTATGAAGCGGTCTTCGGGTATGACGGGGAAAGCGACAGCAGCGCTATTACGGAGCATATTAAGAATATCCGGGCCAAGCTGAGCAAATATGGAATGGATGTCATTGAGACCATCTGGGGGATCGGATATAAGTGGAAGCTGTAAAATTAACCAAAACTGTACGCCTTCGCACCTTTTTCCTGCAATACCTTCTGTTCTTAAGCCTGGGAACGATCTTGCTGCTGGGCGTGCTGCTCGGCCTGTTCACACTGGCTTTTGCCTGGGATGCCGTGCTGCCTGCAAACTATGCCGAGAAGGAGATTGCAGCGTTCAAGGAACGGCTGGCCTCAAGCGAAGCAGTAACGCCGCAGATGGTTCCGGACAGGGTGGATTATACCGTATTCACCGGAGATGGAGAGCTGCTCGCCGGTAACCTGAAACGCCAGGAAGCAATACATGCCTGGGAGATCGTGCAGCATGGGGATAGCCAGGGCTCTCATTTCTATACAACCGCCCGGCACGGGCAGGAAATCTGGATATTCCGGTATAGCCTAACGCCGCAGTACGCCTCTTCCCTGCTGCGCAGCTATCTGCCGAATCCCCAGCTGCTGGCCATCCTCCTCTTCATCTTCGGTGTTTTGCTCCAGGCCGCCCTGCTCGCCGCTCTGTTCGGCAGCAGACTGTCGAAGAAAATGGCCGGGCTGCAGGAAGCGACCGGGCACATCCAGCGTGAGAATCTGGAGTTCACCATTAAGCCCTCCGGAATCCGCGAGATCGATGAGGTGCTGGCCTCCCTGGACCGGATGAAGGAAGCCCTGAATACCTCGCTTAAGCGGCAGTGGGAGCTGGAACGTTCCCGCAGAGAACAGATTTCTGCGCTGGCCCACGACATTAAGACACCGCTCACCATCATCCGGGGAAACGCAGAGCTGCTGCAGGAGACCTCACAGGATGATGCCCAGCGGGAGTATAACAGCTATATTCTCCGCAGCGCCGGGGACATCGAAGCCTTCGTACAGGAGGTTATTGATCTGTCCAGCCTGCAGGCTGGGGCGGAGCGCCGGGAATCTCTTGTGCCAACAGGGGAAATTATTGAAGAATTGGAGCTGCAGCTGAAGGCCCTCTCCTCCGGGAAGAATCTGCATACCTCTGTCCAGAAGAAGAACCTGCCCGAGTTCCTCTTCATTAATAAAGAGCTGCTGCTGCGGGGGATTGTTAACGTGCTCGCGAATGCGGCAGAGCATACACCTCCGCAGGGAAGCATCGGTCTGCTCGTGCAGGGCAGTGCTGATACTGTTCATTTCATGATTACTGATACCGGCCGCGGCTTCTCGCAGGCCGATCTGAAAGAAGCAACCCATCAGTTCTACAGGGGCGACGGGAGCCGAAGCTCCGGCAACCATCACGGGATGGGGCTCTACATCGCCCGGTCTGTGGCCGAGCAGCACGGGGGCAGCCTTAGTCTGGATAATGTATCCCCCTCCGGCGGAGGGAAGGTGACCCTGAGCATTTCACAAATCAAGCGGCCCTGATTCTCCTTGAGAGAATTAGGGTTGCTTGGTTTAATCCCCTTTTTAGCCGCCAGCCGCCCGTCAAATGTACCTTCTCTTATACACCAGAGTAATCTGCCCCGCTATGTACTCCGCGCTATACTCTGTACCCTCCTTAATCCACCACATGATAATCCCCAGCAAAGAAGCTGTAATAATATCAACGGAAGCCACTTCCCTGGCGGCGCTTATATTTCTGGCGTTCCGCCGTTTCTCGATCGTATTCTTGAGCAGGCTGCTCAAGTGGTTGGCGAAGCCCTTATGCTCCACCAATACAGCAAGAACCGATTTATCGGAATCTACAACATATACGTATCTGATGATTCGTACCATTGGACTGCGGATTGGCCTAAGCTTCATTACCATGCCGCTCAATACAGCCGGACTCAACGCACTGCCGAGGCAGCTGGGTACGCATGGCACCGCCGTGAATAATACCGTGCGCCAGATCGCCGGGGCCATTGGTACGGCTGTCGTCATTACGATCTATACCGCGCAGACTACAAGTCATGCAGCAACAGTCCTGCGCAGCAACCCTTCTACTACAGCTGAGCACCTTAAATCCCTGGCCTCGATGCTGGGGGCAAGTGACGCCTATTACTTCATGATGATTCTAGCTGCCGCCGCGTTTGTAATCACCTTATTCATGCCGGTGAAAAGCAAGCTGCTGCCCGATAAAAAAGCGAATGCAGCCAGCAAGGAAGATCCTCTGCTGTAACCGGGCTTGTGATCACAACGAATAGAGAAGCACCTCTTCAGTACGTTGAAGAAGTGCTTCTCTATCAGTCCTCTTCCCAATTCCTGTGGTACAAGCGGGAAGCATGCTGCAGCGTATTGTCCGTATAGTGGTCAGTCTCAGCCACCAGACCCGCCAGCTTGTCCCGGAGGACAGCCTCCGGCAGTTCTTTGTCCAGAATCACCTCATAAACCTGCTGCAGCTCCGTTAAGGTAAACAGCTTAGGCATTAAGTGCAGCGCGATGCCGGTCTGCTCCGTTTCTTGGCGCAGCCGTTCGATGGCGCGGGCAATGATTTTCCCGTGATCAAAAGCGAGCCCCTCATTGGACTGGATAGAGTAAGTGACTGATCTGGAGGCCGGCTTGGCTGTCACCCTCCGGTCTATAACCGCTGTCAGCTCTCCTTCTCCGGCACCCAGCTTAAGCTCGTAAGTAAAGGTTCTGACGTATCCTTCTTCCAGCAGCTCTTTGTGCTCTCCTAGAAGCCGGTAGCTTACCGTGAACCAGGCCGCGTCTTCGGCATCATCTCCCGCCTGCAGCTGGAACCGGCTGCTGTCAATCAAGGCCATATAGCTGCTGCTCATCACCCAGGTACGGGGGTCGCGGCCGGGATCGGTAACGGTATAGAGCTGCTCCAGGTATACATCAGCAACGCCGGTCTCCTCATACAGTTCACGCGCAGCCGCCTGCTCCCCGGTCTCATCCGGCTGGATGAAGCCGCCCGGCAGCGCCCAACATCCCAGGCAGGGATGCCCTCCCCGGCGGATGAGCAGAATGCGCAGCTCTTTGTCCGGGAGCTTGAGAGAGTCGTCTGCCTCCTTGTCCGTAACCGTAAAAACAACCATATCCGCCGCCACCGAAGGCCGCTCATAATCCCCCGCCCGGTATTGCTCCAGAAATTCACGTTCTGTAAGTCCATTACGATCTAACAATTCCAAGCGTCTCCGCCTCCCCGATTCTTTGTTCTAGTGCTGCAGCTCTCCGAAATAGTTCCCATAAGGCTTGAACTTCGCAAGTACATCGTCTACCTTACGCATGCGTTCTTCCAGCGTCCCCCTAAGCGTAATGTAGGGAATCCGCCGCTCCTTCAAATCTGCTATGATCTGCTTGTGAAAAACATGCCGTTTCTGGTCCCCGCTGCGGTCCCAAGTATCGTCATAAGGAATATCGTCATCACACAGGAAAAACAGATCGTACCGCTGTGCATTCTCCAGCGCCAGCCGGGTTAGCAGCTCCGGAGCCCGGCCGTGGTAATCCAGGGCGTACATGTAAGTGGTAATCGCATTCGTATCAACAAACAGATACCGGTCTGCTGTAAGCAGCGCCTGTTCCTCCCGCTTGATATGGCCCACGGCAATGTCGTCAAAAGCCTCTATGCCGATCCGGCGGTCCACCTGATGCTCCGTCCAATAATCCCGCCCGTACTCGCTGGCAAAAGCCGTCCTATACTGTTCCGCCAGCGCTTCAGTAATCGTCGATTTGCCGGTAGACATCGCTCCTACAAACACAACCTTCGTAATTAGATCCCGGTATACAATGCCGCTTACATATTGCCGGTATTTAAAAGGATCAGAGCGGATCATGGTGGCCGATACCGGCACCTGCTGACGTGCTTCATCCACCCGCCGGTCTATGGCGCCCAGGGCAATGCTCATATGCCTGCCATAGAACTCGCTGGAGTAAAAGTGAGTCACCTGCTCGCCCTTCAGCAGCCCGAGAATATACTGTTCTTCCCGGATCTCATGCTCACGGTCATCGGAGTACCCGTCCGGACCATCCCACGCTTCAATTACCCGCACCGATGAGGGATACAGCCTGCGTATCCAGTTCGCCCGGATATGCAGCGGGACCGGAGAGACGGACGTTTCATAGATCACCACGATCAATTCATCGACCTCCTGCAGCGCCGTTTCGATCATGAGCTGGTGCCCTTTATGCAGCGGAGCGAACTTCCCCAGGGTTAATCCAAGTGTCTTCATGCCAGCGCCTCCTTAACCCCTTTGTTCCAGTTATAGTAGCCGTATACCGCGTTAACCAGATAGGCACTCCACATGACGATCATCAGCAGACCTTCACCACTGCCCTCCACCGTCCGGATCACCCAGAGCAGCACCGTGAACAGATTCAGCACAATATAGACCAGCCACTGCTCCTTGAATCTCCGCACCATCAGAATCGTGGCCACTACGGATAACACGGTCGTGATGGCATCAATATAAGGCGAGTTCTGCGCCGGGATCAACGACAGGCTATACCCCAGCAGCAGCGCCCCGGAAATACAGACTGCCATCGTGAGGAGCATGCCTTTGGCCTCCATCTGACGCATGGACAGCTTGCCGCTCTGCATATTCTTCTTCCACATATAGAAGCCTACGACATTCATCGGCACGAAGAATAGCAGATTCAGCATAACCTCTCCGAATAATCCGTTAATATAAGCCAGGTAGGCGTAGCCGAAGGTGTTATACATCCCAAAGGCATAGCTCATCAGCTTTCCCTTCGCCGTAAGCACCACGCACAGCACCCCGGTAATAAAGACCGTGAACCCAAGAAACGAATCCTTGGAAACAATTGTAAAACCGATTGCAATCAAAGTAAATATAACCAGCCAGACGATTTCGAACCCATTCCAGTTCCCTGCAATCCTCTTCACGCTGCATCCCTCCGCTTTCTGCACCTATTCTTGATGGGATTAACTTATTAACATTTTGATAATTACATTTTGTTAATATCAAGATAACAGAAACTGCGGCAGGATGCAAGCCCGATTCTCCTCTCGCCAAAAAATAGAAATAGACCGCCCTCCTGTTTGGATAGCGGTCTGCTGTGCTATGGTTCTCCAAGCCGGGTCTCTCATGTATTCTCTGCTCTAACGGGGTTAACCGCAAAGAGGGAATGAATATTGCCTTCCGGATCTGCAAAGAATCCCGTAGTGTGCCCCCAGGACATCACCTTCGGTGCAGTTATCCCTGTAGCCCCTTTTGCAACAAATTCATCATACTTTACGCGGACCGTCTCGGGAGAATCACATTCGAAATTGAGCTCGAAGGCTTGTCCCTTTCGCTCTTCCAAGAAAGAATGATGGCCATTCGTGTTGTCTGCCATTAGGGGTGCCGAGAAGACCGCCAGACGAACTCCCTCATTCTCAAATTCAGCATAATGCTCCTCTTCCACAACAATCTTAAACCCCAGCACATCCCGATAAAAGCCGGTTAATACGGCAACATCCAGCGCCAATACAGTAATCCCCTCTAATTTCATCCTCATGCCATAATCCCACCTTTTCGTTTTATCCGGGAATATTAATAACTCTTACAGCAAAACCCTGTTCTCCAGTATATTCTTCAGACTGATATGCGACTTGGAAGGGCCGAACTTAATCAGCGAATCCTGAAATTCTGCAAGCTCTTCAATCGATGCAGTCTGCACCTTCATGAGATAATTATATTCTCCGCTGATACGGAATAAGTCCGTTACTTCAATAGCCTCCCGGCAAAAGTCAGTGAGCTCGTGGCAATGCTCCGTCTTTAATAGGATAAAGGTTGTCGTCCCCCGGTGCAGCTCCCGCAGACTAAACGTAGTGACATAGCCGGAAATGATATTCTTTTCCTCCAGCTTCATCATTCTTTCTTTCACCGAAGGTTGCGACATGGCCACCTCTTTACTGATTTGAGCTACTGACATTCGTGCGTTGTACTGCAGTAAGGTCATGATTTTTGTATCAATGTCATCCATAAGATTATCTATCCTGAACACCCCCTTAGTTAATAAACCAAATTATCTGAAATACCTCATAATATAAGCCCATATTACTATAAATCCCTTGTTATTTACATGTATTTCAAGCTTTGTTTTACCTATAATTAACCTATATCAGATAAGGGGGCGGTAATGAGATGGGCGTAAAAGGTCTGGCACATGTAGCGATCCAAGCTAGAGATTATACAGCGACTATTGCATTTTATACCGGAGTTCTGGGGTTTAAGCGGGGCCATCACTGGAGTCTGCCCTCATTTCACATCCAGGAAGCTTCGATGCTGATTTCACCGGACGGCAGAACCTGCCTTGAAATTTTTGATAACGATGCCGTGATTCCTGCTCAGGGAAAGAAAGCTTCATCCGAAGAAGAGATAGCTCACGGAGCGTTATTGCATTTTGCCTTTTATGTAGATAATGTGGAGGAAATATATCAAAAAGCCCTTGCTCACGGAGCAAGGACTTTCGTAGAACCGGATACCCTGTCACTTGGCGAACCGCCGTTGCTGGTGAAGAACGCGCTCGTTCACAGCCCTAACGGGGAAATTATCGAATTTATTGAAGAGGTTGATTTTGACAGGTCCGGATTTAACCCTACCCAGAGCAAGATCACTTGATCTCTATCCCGTACCAGCCATCCGCCAGTTGATCCAGCTTGTAGTTAGCAGGCTCCTCATTGTAAGCCTTCTCGACCAGATCCTGACTGTCACAATACACGATATGATAGGTGTTGCCGTTCTCGCCTTCCCAGTCAAACACGAACCTTAGGAGGCTCTTCCCATCCTGTCTGCTGTACCTAAGAAAGTTCAGCTTGTCCTCTGATACCGCAATAATCTGTCCTACCTTGTCCTGCAGATCCGCATTCGCACCATCCAGGAACTGATGGCCCACAGCATTTCCGTTATTGGAGTAGATAAAGGTATTTCCTATATCACTCCGGTTATCGCGGCTGGTCATAAGAAGCCCGGTCTCATCCTTCACAGCCTCAAACAGCTCACGATGATCCCTGTAAACATTATATTTCGTGCTGGAATGGTTATAGTTAATGATCACCCCTAACGCCACAATTATCACTGCAGCTGCAATACCTATAAAGACGATTCTAGTGCGGCCCATAGCTCCACCTGCCTGACCCTTTCAGAATGAGACGCTTATGAATCTATACTATTTGCAAAAAGAGGAGTGGACAAGTCTTCTCTGCATATAACCCCACGCTTCAGCCATAATAATACAAGCCATTTCATTCGCACACATAAAGGAGCAGATGAATTTGAAAAACAAATGGCTGCTGGCGTTAACATTGGTGCTCATGCTCACCTTGACGCAAGCAGCAGGACCCCTACAGGCACAGGCTGGCGACAAGAAAGAAGCGGTTTGCTTCAGCCCCAAGATGGTTCAGCTGAAAAGCGATATGCAGAAGGTATGGATTGACCATACCATATGGACGCGAAGCTATATTGTCAGTGCCATCTCTAATAACCCGGACCAGAAGGACGTACTGAACCGGCTGCTGAGAAACCAGCAGGACATTGGCGATGTATTCAAACCGTATTACGGGGAGGCTGCCGGCAACAAGCTTGCGGAGCTGCTGAAAGAGCATATTGGGATTGCAGGCAAGATTGTAGCAGCCGCCAAAGCAGGCAATCAGGCTGATGTGAAGAAGCTGCAGGACGATTGGCATAAGAATGCCGATGAGATTGCAACTTTTTTAAGCGCATTGAATCCAAACTGGCCGTTTAAAGCGGTGCAAGAGATGCTGTATACACACCTTCAGTTAGTTACAGACATTGTGCTGAGCTGCCTCAAGGGAGACTGGCAAGCAGATATTGCCGCAACCGACAAGAATGAGGTCCATATGATTCATTTAGCGGATGTTCTATCATCAGGCATTATCAAGCAGTTCCCGGAGAAATTCTAGGGGAGTTTAATAAACACCGTATGTAAGACAGCTTTTCATAATCGCCCGGGAGGGGGTTGTGGAAAGCTTTTTTAATGGGGATGAAGGTCTGGCGCCAAATATGTCCTCCCCATATCAGACGAATGCAGCAGGCTAAATATCCCCAAGAAGTGTATCAAGCTGATCCCAATGCTCCGCAGTATGAATCATTTCTTCGGCAAAGCGGGCAGGGACCCTGCTCGACGAATCGAGCGGCGGCTTGATCCACCAGAGCGACTCGATGCACCAGACATACTTGACTGCCCGCAAAAGAGCGCCCGGCGGCAGCGGGTGTACACTACGGTAGCCTTCAGCGAAAGCAGCAACCGCATCCCTGCGGAATCCGCTCCCGCCGAGTGTGCCGGAGAGGACCGCCCGCCCGAGGTCCAGCGCCGGAAACGAGTAGCGTGCCCGGTCGAAGTCAACGATGGCTGTCAGCGCATCCCCTTCGAACAGCAGGTTGTCCGCCCACAGATCAAGGTGGGCCCAGCCCGCTGTCAGAGGCATAAAGTCATGATCTCCAAGTGAATCAGTAACCGCCTTCTGTAATTGCAGCGCGTCCCGGACACGCCCGGACGAGCCGCGGGCTGCCTCCCAGCTTACCTCCCAGGCGAGCTCCATCTCCTCGCGCGACAACTGCCAGGCCGGTTTACCCGCCGGCACTGCTGCCCCGACCCCCGATGCCGCCGCGGCACCCCAGACGGTATGCATATCCGCAGCAGCCCGTCCGAGTGAATGCATTCCCTGCTCACCGATTCTGCCGGCGGGTACCATAGCACCCGGACAGCATGTCATGACGGTCATGTATCTTCCGCAGGGCAGGATGTGCATGCAGCGCCCTTCCAGCGTTAACGGCTCGGGACACGGGCCTCCCGACTGATACCACAGGAGCTGCAGCTGCAGCGCATTCTCAATCTTGCCGCGAAACTCCGGATCATCCATCTTGAACCGCCCGGGGTGATAGCTTTTGGCGAATAGCCGTCCCTTATTCGTCCCGATGATCCACTTCTCGTTCAATAGTCCGCGATTCACACGCCCGGCAGACAGCAGCTCAGCCTCAAAATGCTTCTTCAGCCAGCCTGCGATCTCGCCAATTAATTGGTCCTCAGTCGTCAGCAGCATTCTAAGCCAACCCCTCTAATCAGATTCCCCTATTCATGATTCTATCTCAACAATGTCAATATTTCTCTGACAGAATTATCAACAAAGGCCCGCTCGGGCCGGGATTTCATGAACACAGTCAGTCCGATTAATGATATGACCAGTGTCTGCGCCAGACTCTTTGCGTTAATGCCGGGATCAAGCTCACCTGAACGCAACCCCCGTTCAACCGTTTCCTGGAAGATTACCGAGAGATACATCTGATGTTCTCTGGTCAGGATCGCAAATTTCTCATCATGAGGCGCAAGCTCCACCATCGAGTTGAGGCAAAAGCATCCCCAGTTCGGATCTTTCCCATATTCCTTTGCCACCAGATTCTCAAAAAAACTGCGGAATGCCTCTTTAACAGAAGAGTTAGTCTGGAGTTTACCCCGGATAGAGGCAGCGTGAGCACTCGTATATTTGCGCAGCGCAGCTTCGAATAGTCCTTTTTTATCTCCAAAGGCGGAGTATAGGCTGGGGCGCTGAATGCCCATTCTTGAAGTCAAATCGCTCAAAGAGGTAGCTTCGAATCCTTTCTCCCAGAATAGCTGCATCGCTGCATCCAACACCTTGTCTTCATCAAATTCACGTTGCCGGGCCAATATAACCCCTCTTTTCATATCGTTCAGTATATTATAATTCTATTGTTCACAGATTGCATTGTCAATCTAATTGAGATTATGCAATAGATCTTGACAGTTATCATTTATCAGAGTTACATTTATCAGGGATTATTTTATACCGTTCAGTATGAAATCTCTTGCCCACATAGAATTTAAGGAGGTGTCTCTTTGGAAAAGGTAGTCGAACAACCGCATGCAGCATCCGAATCTGCTCCAGTATCTCCAATGTCCCGGAGTGTTGCGCTCTTATTTGCCATCGCCTGCGGACTGGCAGTCGCCAATATTTATTATGCGCAGCCCCTGCTGGACGCTATCTCACAAGAATTCGGGATTACTCCTTCCTCCGTTGGCCTTGTTATTACCATTACTCAAGTCTGTTACGCGCTTGGACTGCTATTGCTGGTGCCCCTCGGTGATTTGTTGAACCGCCGCTGGCTGATCGCCGGACAGATGCTAATATCCGTCCTGGCTCTGATTGTGGTTGGCACCGCCCCTACCAGCAGGATATTATTCATAGCTATAGCTGCGGTTGGATTGCTTGCCGTAGTCACACAGACACTGGTTGCCTTCGCGGCAACTTTGGCAGACCCGGCTGAGCGCGGACGTACCGTGGGCGTGGTAACCAGCGGAATCGTTATTGGAATTCTGCTTGCACGGACGTTCGCCGGTGTATTGACGGATGTAGCCGGTTGGCGCTCTGTCTACCTGGTCTCTGCGGGATTAACACTAATCATGGCTGGCGTATTGTTTCGGGTGCTGCCCAAGGATGAGCCCTCAAGAGAAGCCTTGTCCTATCTGCAGCTGCTGCGTTCGCTGTTCACGTTATTCGCACAGGAGCGAATTCTGCGCATCCGCGCTGTACTGGCTCTGCTGATTTTTACCGCGTTCAGCATATTATGGACTTCCCTGGTGCTGCCGCTCAGCGCTCCGCCGCTGTCTCTATCCCACACTGCAATTGGCGCGTTTGGACTCGCCGGAGTGGCTGGAGCATTGGCAGCAGCGCGGGCAGGCCGTCTTGCCGACCGGGGTTTAGGGCAGAGGACTACTGGCGCTGCATTGATTCTGCTGCTTCTGTCATGGCTGCCCATAAGTTATACGGAGCATTCGCTTCCCTCATTAGTCGCAGGTATTATCCTTCTTGATCTGGCAGTACAAGCTGTGCATGTCACCAACCAGAGCATGATTCTTAATTTGCACCCGGAGGCACGCAGCAGGCTTACTGCCGGTTATATGATTTTCTATTCCATTGGCAGCGCCACCGGGTCCATCGCATCTACCAGCATCTATGCTTACTCAGGCTGGAACGGAGTATGCTTGTTAGGTGCAATGGTCAGTGCCCTGGCTTTGCTGTTCTGGGCATTAACCCGCCGCCTTAAATAGATAAATATAAGGCCGCCCTTACAGGCGGCTCACGGCTCTCTTATATTCAGTGCATTGCGCAGACTAGTTAAGTTTGGTCACTTCCATTACCTTGCTGCTAAACTGGTACGTTACACTGACATTCTCTATAATCTCCGTATCCTGATAGGCCAGGGAACCCTTGAACTCCAAGGTATCATTGTCCTTCCAGACGATGTTACTGGCATCACTATAATTTTCATAATCCGGGCGGATCCATGTGTCTATTTCTTGCTCCGCCCCATATTTGACTCTTGCGGATTCTATTAATTCCGGACTGGTTCTTCCTGCTTCCACATTAATAATCTGCACAAATTCACTTTTATTAGAGCAGGTGACGACCGCAACTAACCTCTTATCGGGGGAAGGAATCATCTCTGTGATATACATAGAGGGTGCAGAGAAGCTTGAATATTCCTCCAGCTTATTGTCTTTGATCCTCCATAGGACATTCTGGCTTCCATAATCCGAATAATGATTAAATAACGTAAATAACATACTGCCGTCTGCCAGTTTAACAATATACGGACTCCGGTAACTTTGTGAGAGAATATCTATGGCAAAAGCAGCCGCACCGGCGATTTTGGGATTCTCATTTCGTGCAAACGGCTGAAGTTTATTCAACGCCTTTGCTCTTAAGCTTGGATCATTGAAGCCTTCCACCAGCCGGTTGATAGCAATATATACATGTTCTTCATTATCACTTGTGAGGGCCTGCAGAAATTTCATCCCATCATACTTGGGAGCGGGCAGTAACTCCATGTCTTCAGCTCTCAGATAACGGATATACGGCTCTGCGTTCTGCTTCTTATAATATTCGGTTGCTAATAACGCAGAAGCGGTTGAACTATAGAGTACAAGACAGGCAACCAGAGCCACCCATTTTTTAGAAAAGCCCTTCTTCCTTTTCTCCGCTCCGCCCGATCCGGCTGCTTCGATTAAATCTTCATCAATGAGTCCGATCTCGCGGTATAACTCTTCTCTTTTCACAGGTGAACTCCCCCCTTGGCTAAATGAACTCTAAGCCTATTTCTTGTTCTGAAAAGAATGGACTTCACCTTACTGCTGCTCATCTGAAATCTCATAGCAAGTTCCTCTATGGAATCTGAATACCAGTACCGCCTAATAAATATATTTCTGGCTTGCTCCTCTATGCCATATAGAAATTCATTGATCAGGCTTGCGGTTTCACCCGCTTCATATTCACCTTCAACCGTATCCGGGGAAGCTATGCATCCTTCCAGTTCGGTTAGAATGGCATCAAACTGACGGTTGCGTTTCTTGGCTGTATTATAACTATATCTATCAAGCGCTATATTACGGGTGATTCTTCCTAGAAATACAGATAGCTTCCCGGGCATCGTTGGCGGAATTGCATTCCACGCAGCCAAATATGTATCATTCTCACATTCATCAATATCTGAGAGATTCGAAAGGATGTTTCGGGCAATTACTCTGCAGTAAGCCCCGTATTTATTCTTGGTCTCTACAATGGCCTGCTGTGAACGCTGTAAGTATAGGTGGACTATTGCCTGATCTTCCATCTGCTATTCTCCTTATAAAAGCTCTTATCTATATAGTAGACAGTTCGTAAAATGGGTTGCACGAATACTATAATTCTCTCATAAAAAACCCTGGCATATAAGAAGTGATAAGCTTCTTACTGTCCAGGATTGTGAAGTTATCTATAGGTTGCAGCCTCTTTAGAGCAATTTAAAAGGTGATCATTCGGCGTCCAGCGCCTGCCACAGAGGGAAGGTACTCGGCCTCATATCCCACATCAGTAATGGTAAACGTTCCCGGCTTGCCCGCCTCCGTGGAGCTCCACGCTAACGGTTGATACCGCTCGTCGCTGATGATTGGCGGGATGTTGCTCTCTGGAGAGCAGGAAAAGTCGTAATAACACTTTGCTTAGCGAATCAGCACTTCCTTTGTCACCTGTGCAGGGGGCCGCCAAAGAACAACGAATTACTCATAGAAGGACTACTAAACTGGAGGGATTGAAATGGAAATTCTGAAAACAAAGGAAGCTGCGGAGCTGCTGTCCGTTAGCCAGACTACGATCAAACGCTGGGCGGCCATGTTCCCCGATTTCTTTCCAAAGGACCGTCTTGGACACTATACCTTCTCGAAGCGGGAGATCAGCCAGCTCAATCATATTAAAGACCGTATTAATCAGGGGGAAGCGCTGGAAGGCATCCATCTGGATCTCACGAAGGACAACCTGCCAAGGGGTCCGCTGCAAGAGAAGCTAAGCCCGGATACAGACGATGACCCTATGAATAAAATATGGTCCCGGATCGGGTATATTGAACACGCACTGGATCAGAAAGCAAACGAGGTGGTTTCGATTCAGTTGCTCCAGCAGCGTGCTGAACTTGAAGATATGCGTGTAATGATTAAGCAATTATCCGCAACGCTGGAAACGATGCAGAAGCCCGGCAGTAAATCCCTCTCCACGTATGAAGAGCTTCATCCGGTTGCCGCCGGCAGGCTGACGTCTCCGCCAAGGAAGCGCGGTCTATTGCGCTCTTTTTTCCCATTCCTATAGGCCCGCCTATTCACACAAAAAAGGTGCGACAAGCCCGGTTCATCACCAGACGCTCGCCGCACCTTCACTCTCTAACTTAAATTAATGCGTTGAAATGGCCCTCCGCGTCCACCGTGGCCGTCCGGGGATCGGTGAGACCGATACCCTTGAAGCCTCCCGTTCCTTCATTGCGCCAGAGGGGGAGGTGATCCTGAAGCGGAGATGCCGGTACGAAATTGGCAGGGGTCCTGCTTCCGCTCTTCAATACGAGCTGGGACTCCAGCAGCCGGATTTGCCGCTGCAGCTGCTCCCGCCGGTACGGAGTCTGCATCTGACTTCCCTGCGCCGCATTCACTTTATCCAGTTCCATCATCAGCTGGTTGCGCTGTTTCTCCAGGGAACTGACATCACTCTGTGTACCGCCATAGGCCGCTATGGGCTGTACGGAGCTAATGCCTGATACTGTCTGTGCCGCCATGATCTTCCCCTCCGTTTCCTTGGCTCTTGCTCCAAATTCAGCCAAATTCGTAAGTTCTAATCATCTTTATTACCCAGCGTGCCCCGTTATGACAACATCAGAACTGCAACTGGACAATAATCGTCGTATAGTCTCAGCCGGCCGCTTGTTTCGGCCCTACCAAAGACCCACCGGAGGCTGGCTAAAGTCCCTTCAGAGCTCCCTTACTCGTCCTTCAACCGCCGCACATACAGAACAACCGACACAACCGTTAATACAACTGTCCATGCCAAAATTATGAGAAGGGGCTTCAATACATCGCCCGTTGTATATCCTGTATCGCTTAGACCCAGCAAATGCACCAGCTGGCTGCTTGGCATGTAATCCAGCACTTTGAAGACCGGGTAATCCTTGGCCAGTACTGCCCCCCAGGGTGCACCGGTGAATATGAACGCCACCGGGAGTACAGATAATGAGGCTTCAAGCACCGTCTTGGAGAATAAACCGCAGATTGTACCAGCTGCTGTGTATAGAATAATCGAAAGAATGATTGCTGCCGTAAACGTTCCTATATTAGCTGGCTCATAGCCCAATATATACGTTGAAATAGCCAGAACAACAGCGGACATGACAAAAACCAGGCTGCTTTTTCCGATCAGAACATCCATGGTCGTGGCCGGAGTCAGCATTAATGACCTTAAAGTGTTACGCTCCTTCTCCTCTGCGATCAGGCAGGCTTGTGCCAGACTCGTCAGGATCACTAACGATGTATTCAGAAGAAAACCGATCGCTCCAGGTAAGGCTGAGCCTGCACTTCGAAAAAGAAATGCGAAGACTATGGGAAATACCAGAATAATGGAGATCGCATAATTGCGCGAGAACTCTTTGTAATCCTTCACAAATATCGCCCGGGCCCGTTTCAATGAGATACTCATAGCAGCTCACTTCCTGTCATTTTAATGAAAATATCACCCAGACTGGGCTCTTTCGTCTCGATCCGGTCAATGAGCCCCCGCTTCATCCAATCCGCGATCCGATCAGCTGTTTCCCCACCGATTGGAAGCTCATAAGCTTCCCCGTTGGTTAAGTCAACACTAACTGCATGCTTCCGGTGCTGCCGTTTAAGCTCCTTCGGTGAGCCGATAACCTGAATTTGTCCCTGATACAGAATGGCTACACGGTTGCACATCAATTCTGCTTCCGCCATATCATGCGTAGTCAGAAAAATCGTTGTCCCTTTCTCATTCAGGTAGCGCAAGCCTTTATAAATATGCGCGGAGTTCACCGGGTCCAACGCCGAGGTAGGTTCATCTAAGAATAATAATTCCGGCTCATGGATAATCGCGCAGGCCAGCATAACACGCTGACGCATCCCCTTCGATAGGAGATTAACTTTCTTTTTGCGCTCCCCGCTTAAGTTCACAAACTGCAGTACCTTATCGACCGCAGCTTTGGGAAGATCGTATAACTTACGGTACAGCTCCAGATTCTCCTCAACCGATAACCGCTCATAGAGGCCGCTGTTATCCGTCAGAATGCCGAAGCGCATCTTCTGGGCAGACTGCCGCATCTTCTCCGCCGGCTGGTTAAATACACTTGCCTGTCCGCTTGTCGGATTTAGCTGTGCCGTGAGAATCTTGATTAATGTTGTTTTGCCTGCGCCACTCGGACCGAGAAACCCAAAAATTTCTCCCTTAGGAATAGAAAAGGATACATCTGCTAACGCATCCTTTGGTCCAAAGCTCTTGCGGACACGTTCTACCTGGATAACCTCCATGAACTCCACATCCTTAGCGTTGATGGCATAAATATATAAAGAATGCACGCTTCCTGCCATCAAAACCCGCCGAAATGTAGCTGTAACCGGCTGAATAGTACCATTTAAATGTTCAGCAGTGCCTTTAATTCCTGCAATTTCGAGCGGGATAACGGAACTACGGCATCCTGGCTTGTGTTTAACCGCAGGCTGTAGCTATTCTTCGTCCAGGTAATAATCTCTCTTACCTTTTGCAGATTAACGATGTAGGAGCGGTGACACCTGAAGAACCCGAAATTCAATAACCTCTGCTCCAGCTCGGTCAGCGTCAGCGCACAATCGTAATTCTCCCCGCCCACATGAACAAGAATCGAACCCTCTACACTTTCTATAAAATCAATTTCAGGCGGATTAAATAAAATCACCTTGTCATTGCGTTTGGTAGAGATCTTCTGCAAGGTGATATTAGGCTCGTCCTGTTTATGTACATCCTGCTTGTCCTCTTCGGAGTCCCGGATATCGAGCGGATGGAATCCGGACTCATTCAACCGGTAAATGACATCACAGGAAATCAGAGCATCCTCTAAATTCGAAGTTAGGATTATAATCTGCTTGTCTGCCGATAGGTCATCCAGAACCCGTTTGAATTGACGGCGGTCCTGCTCTTCCAGATAAAAGTACGGTTCCTCCAGGACAAGTGCAGGCTGATGTGCAAAAAAGACGCGCAGCAAGGTCACATACATCCTTTTGGATGAGCTTAGATCCTTGATCTTTACCTTCCGTTCTTCTTTTAATGCAAAATACTCCATGAGCGAAGCGGCATGCTCCTGCCTCTCCGACACATGAATTAAAAATGTGATTAGCTCCTCTACCGTTAAACGCATGTACTCGCCTTGCTGCACCCGAAATAAATAAAACCCGGCATGCTCCGCTAATTGATTCATTACAAGCTGCTTCCGCTTCAAGTCCGTTATAATGCCAACCGGCTGGCCCGGTGTCATATTGAATTCGATCTCCGGCAGGAATAATTCCCCGCCTTCATACATGGGTTGAAATTGCATACCGTCCTCCTGGTCAGTGCTGCTATAGATATATATGCCAATTATATAAGTACCGCAACAAAGAGAACAGCCCTTATGCTGTTCTCTTCCGCTGTCTGCCTTATTAGAAGCAGGTGAACGAGCTGACCCGGTTCAGATCAATGCCGAAGTACGTCCAGAAGAAACCGGTCCATCGGAACCCTGCAATTGAACTGCGCCCGACGAATATCGGGAAGAACCAGAATTGCTCGCCATTGTTCAGCCAAATGTATGTGTTGCGGAACAGGCATCGTCTGATTCCTCCGGGGTCGATGGCGAATGTGGTAACCGGCATTTGCGGCACGAATTGCGGCGGAGGGGACGTCGGCGCCTGAACGCCTCCCGGTCCGCCTCCCGGAGGTCCCGGAGTGCCCGGAAATCCGCCGGGACCTCCACCTGGAAACCCAGGTCCTCCTGGTCCTCCCGGAATCCCCGGAAATCCGCCGCCGGTTCCCGGTGTTGGAAAAAATCCCATATGTGATCGCTCCTTTCAAGTGAGTAGGCATAATCATCATATGCATTCGCGGAGAAGGCGCTTGGGCGGATGCCCAGTGTACATGCGCCTGACGTAAATTCAGACTTCACAAAGAATAACCCCACAACTATCAAAAAAGAGCCGCACCCTCATCGGGTGCAGCTCATTATCCGTAATTTAATCTTCAAGCTCCGTATATATCTGAAAGGTCACGCCGAATTTATCCGTTACATCACCAAACCCCGGGCTGAAGGGTTCTTCTTTAAACGGCATATTGACCTCGCCCTCCTGCCGTAAGGCTTCATAGATCCGCTTGGATTCTTCTACATCATTCGTTGTAATGCAGATGGTAACCCGTTTTCCGTTTCCAGCAGGCGAACCGTCTGGAGCATCGGATAACATAAGCTCCGTACCTCCAACCTTGAGCTTGGCGTGTGCTACAAGACTCCTCAGATCGTCTGTGAACGTGCCGGGTATGTCCGGCATGTCACCGTAAGTCATCATAGAGAGGACTTGTGCGCCGATGGCTTGTTCATAGAACTGAATGGCTTCCTTTACCCGGCCCTCCAAAGTAATGTAAGGGGTAAGTTTTACCGTCATAAGATTATTCCTCCTTGAGTTTGGATTGAACCCGCATTTGTGATTCATTAGTATAGACGATCCGGCCGCCGCAAACTCATCGGCCGATTGAAAAATTCTGCCTCGCGTCCAAATCTGCCGGTAATCCAAATCGCACAAATAACTCAGGATCAATGAAATGATGGATATGAGCGATCTTCCCCTGTTTCAGCTCCGGAATATGAATGCTCCACGGAACCAGCCGTCCATCCGGACCGGCGGGTACATACTGGGCAAAAGCAGGGCAATCCCCGTTAGCCCGGACCGGCAGCAATCTGGAGCCCAAACAATGGCTGCGTGTAATAGTGTAGAATGACGACAAATTAGAGGTGCCGCGAACCCACATCGTAAATGGCGGCATCGACAAGCTGCCGTTCTCGTGGAATAAAACCAACAATGCATCAATATCATACTGTTCGAAGGCTTCCATATAACTTGCAAGCACTTGTTGATCTGCCTGGGCATCTCCCCCTTGTAACTCCTCGGACCGGAGATTGGACCGGGCGATACCCGACCGGGCCCGTTGCACAGCACTGTTGACGGCTGCCGTGGTCATTCCCATCGCATGTGCTGCCTCGTTAGCCGACCACCGGAAGACATCAAGCAGGATCAGTACAGCGCGTTGCCGGGGCGGAAGTATTTGCAGGATCGCAATAAAAGATAACCGGACGGTTTCCCTGCTGACCACGATGTTGGCCGGGTCGGTAGCGTTATCGGGGGCCGGCCATATCCAGGAATTCCGGGGCAAGCTGTCACTGGGCTCCCTAATAATAGCCGCGGGTTCAGAGAGATCCATCGGAAGTGCCCGCCGCTTGGCATTCCTCAGCCTGTCCAAACAAACATTAGTGGCAATCCGGTACACCCAGGACTTACGCGAAGAATCCTGCCGGATCTGGTCCCAGCTCTGCCAGGCGCGGAGCAAGGTATCCTGCACTGCATCCTCCGCTTCAAAGATGGACCCCATCATCCGGTAACAATATCCGGTTAGTTCGGAGCGCAGCTCCTCAAGCATGTCTATTCCATGCTTTTGGCTCATATTACGTTTCCTCCTTTGGGATCGGCTAGAGTTGCCGGAAGCAGATGCTGCTACTCGGCGGCTTCCGCCAGCCAGGCTTGCATAGCCGGAGAATCTGCATGGTTCAAGCGCAGGGCGATTTCAGTATTGATCTTATCCGGCGGCATGACCTCGACAAGGACGCATATGGACTCCCGCGGTTGATTCAAGGTAAAAACACCTTGATCATCGAGCATTTTCATAGCCAGCTCCATCGCCTTCAGCCTCATATCAAACTCGCGGTTACCTTCGTCCTCTTCAAGCTCCCAGATGGAAGGGCGCTCCATAAACAATTGTTTGACGCCGACAAAGTTCTCATCCCCGTAGCTACAATAGGGTGAATCGGCGTAGGACCATTTGATGAGCTCCGCAATTGTTGCTTCCGGCGCGCCGCTTTCTTCTCCTTGTCTGGCTGCTTCCCGCTCCAAAGCCTCCCATGACCAGGCGGAGAGGCTTGGCGCATGTCCCTCGCCGGTAGTATATAGCGTACAGTAATAGTAACGTTCACCATTTTCAAAAAGAGTCCGAAAAGACGTTCTGGCAGCATCGGCAATCGCTAACGCCAGCGACTCCATTTCTTGCATCGGCTCCATGACATGACTCTCCTTTCCGTTAGCCGGGCAGCACCCGGATGATCAGTTATTGTCTGAAACCGCTTCGCACCCATTCGACAAGAGCCACTGCTCCATAACGGCAAACGCCTGCTCTGCATCCTGTTCATAGAAGACGGCCACCTCTTGCTGGTAGGCATAATTTAATCGTACATAGCCGCCCAACTGCCGGTAGAACAGGAAGCAGGCATAGGCATTCTCAATGGACAGATCCGGCGGAAATTCTTTTTGGCATAATTCGGCCAGTCCGGGCAGCGTAAGCAGTCCCTGCCCTTGCGGTAAACGCAGAAAGTGATGGCTCCGGGTACCCGTCCACGGTTCATAATAGACGGGCTCCTCCTGGCTTCTCCCATACACCTGACGATATATTTCGTCCAGCACCAAGACGTACATCGCTTCATCTTCCGGCCCCCGTGCCTGCAGGGAAATCGCCTCTACGCGCTCCGCATGCCGGGGCAGCCAGAGCAGACCGGCCATCCGGGGATGCACAGCCAGAAAATCACCATCCACCGTTGTGCCTATAACAATACACTCGCCGATCTGCTCTTCAGTAATGGGACTCTCTTCGTCATGCTCCCATAACCCGTACTCCGCAAAAGGCTTAAGCACCTCCGCATCCGGAAACTGGACATTCATCCACCCTCTATAAGTCCCTTCACCGAATCGCTGCAAGAACCGAAGGTAGGCTGGTGGATACACAGTAGCAGCTTCCTTCGCAAGCACCTGGTTCTGGCCCTCAGACAGCGGTTTAGGCCGGGATACGATGTACATAAATACTTCCCCCTTTATTGATAACCAAGTGCCGCTAGGGATTGCTGTATTTCCCGGTCTGCTTTACTTTTGAACGTTGCAAACTCTACAGAGGATAATGAACCCGGAAGTTTCTGATGGATAAAGGAATCATAATTGATCGCTGTTCCGAGAATGCGAAGGGTGTGCAGCGAAGGCAGCTGGTCCATTCCCGTCAGACGGGTTAAGCCTTTACAATTCCTGATCGACAGCTCCTCCAGTTCATTCATTTGCCGGTCAAAGCTGATTGTCTGCAGCTGAATTTGATCCTCAATCACAAGTCTCTCCAGCCCCTGAAAGGCTGCAATATTAGTCAGATCATGAAATCCCCGGACCCGGGTGATCTCCAGGTTCCCGATGGTATTCTCTTCGATTTCCTGAATATTCTCCCGGCCTCCAAGCAGAATGCGCAGATGCTCCAGCTTCCTCAGCCGGTTAACGAAATGCAAGGGCTGCTTGCTGACCGAATGCAGCGCGAGATAATTCAAGTCCTCCAGAGCACCTATAGCCTCAAGGTTTTTAACCTTGCCCCCTACATGAAGCTCCTCCAGATCGGAGTACTCTTTGAAATGCTGGAGGTTGAGCGTTTTTTTATCTGACATAATGGTTAATTTATTCAGAGTGCGCAACGTATCAAGCCCCAGAATTTCCGGGTTCTCCAGCTCGTATATGCCTATACTTAGACTGCGCAGGTGCTCCAAGTGGTCCAAGGCATCGGTGTGATGGGCCTGAGTGAGGCTATCGAGGTGCAGCATTTTGACATTAGGGACCCGCAAGAGCGTATGACAATCAAAAGACAGCGAATAGTGGGCATAGAAGCGAACTCCGAAATTCTCATCCCAGCGCGCACAAAGCTCATCCACTTCTTCCAATATAGTGCCATAGAACTCGGGGTGTGAGAACTGTACAATGACCTGATTGCCACTGCGCAAATCCTGCTCCATCTGTATCCGGTCCAGCGTAGCCGGATTATTGATCAGAATCCGTTTTTTCCATATTTTCCGCACACGTGATCCTCCTATTTATATAATCCGCTATGCTTTCATTTGTCCATTTCTGATTCACCGGCACTCCTTCAAAATTCATATTTCTTGAAGCGTTCTCCGAGCGTTTCTTCGTACGGGACCCACTCCCAATCGCACCACAAAGACATGCCTACAAGCTCTGACAGCTTATCTACGGCTTGTTCCGGGCTGGTAATCCCAATAAAGCCGTCAAAATCCTCATGGCGGATATCCAGCGCCCGCTGCAAGTAGTCATCATCGATGCGCTCTTCCTGAAGTTGTTCATATTCATCCCTCGTCCACTGCTCACAAAAGATTCTTTCAGCCTGAATGTCTCCATTCTCGAACAACGACAACTCGAATATCTCCTCATTTATATATCCGGCAGTCATTACTGGCTCTCGGGTAAGCCGGGACAGCGTTCTGCCGATCTCCTTGACCGTACCCCATACAAAATAGTCATGGAGCACGCTGATCCAGTTCTCATTACTTTTGCTTACATATATGACAACTTTGCTCTCTGGAGCCTCGTCCTTTGACTTGCCTAACACTGAAGCATGCCCTTCGCTTAGCTCCCTTAAAGCCTCGACAGTCTTCTCAAGATTGTTCGACTTGATATGCAAATTTGCAAATGATCTCCCCACGGGGTGAACCCCTCCTTCATTTCCTCATTCTTCAGTAATCGCGCGCTGCATCGAACCAGCGCTGGGCCATCTCCTCTGTTACAGGCTGGCCAATTAGATGTTCAGACTGGCTGAGTTGCCATACCGCTTCGCTAAGGTCTTCGCGTTCTGTAGTTTCGATGCCCTTGAGGGTATTGAAGCGTACGGTAAAAGCAGTAATGGCAGCCTCTGCATCGTGGAAGCTGCGGGCCTTCGCCAACGCTGCCTGGGCAGTGCTGTAAGCTTCGTTAGCCAGCTTGGCCAGACGTTTAGGCCAGGACGAGAACGGGCGGCCATACTCGGCCGTCCACCACTCCGGCTTTCGCAATTGGCTCACCGAAGCATGCTCGGTCCACGGGCGGGTGTTAGCGCGTGCTTTCATTTGCTGCTTGAGGCGCTTGCCCGTAATCTCTTCCACATTGTAGGCGATAAACCTGCTAAGCTGCGGCCAGGCACTCAAGGGCGGCAAATCCCCCAAATCCGGCATGAAACGCAGCTCCAGATTTCTTAACCGGACATGACGGGCCAACAGGTCCAGGCCGCAGAAGTTCCCCCACAAACTCAGTGAGTCAAGGCCCGGGAACCGGTCCAGACACTCCAGCGAGATGGGCTGTCCCAGCGGCGCATTCTGTAGCGTCAGGCTTGTCACTTGGTGCAATTCACCCAGGCCGGGCAGCAAGAATGGAGCATCATTCTTGCGCCTGCTAGTGCGTGGCGCCAGTGTCAGAGAAGATGGCACACCGCCCGTAGCCGACAAGTGTGATAGATTACCGGACACACTCAGGCGGAAATCACGCTCCGGAAGCCGCAGGGTCAGGTGCCCCCCGGACGGTTTCAGCACGATATGCAAGCCGTGAATAGAGGATTTGCTGGCGTCTGCTGCCATGTCTGCAGACAGGATGGGTGTCCATGTCAGCTCTTCAACGGGACGTTCCTGCGCCCAGTCAAAGAAGCCCGTATTATCTCCTGTATAGTGTAGAAATCGCGGCCAGGGCGAGCCGGCCGGTGTGGCGAAGGCATCGAATACGGTCCAATCGATCTGCGCGTCAGGCTCAACATGAAGCTCGGCCTTCTTCCCCAATTCCGCAGGTCCGATGGAAAGACTGCCCACCCCAGGCTGAATGGCGAGAGTGTGACTGCGGGGGCCTGTCAGGTCGATGGGATAACTGCCAGCTTCTCTAACCGAACCAGCAGGAGGACGAGCTTGGTTATCACCATTCATAGAAATTATCCTCGATCAATTCCTCGAAAGAGTCTGCTAATAGCTTGCTCTCCCCGCTATCGTGATAACAGATAGTAACCTGTCCTGCCGGGTCAATGAGTATCGGATCGCCGGAGCCATCCATGGAAATAACATAACAGGTTGCTAGAAGCTCTGCAAAAGGATGGTTCTTAAATTGCTCCCGGAACCCCAGCGTCAAATCAACAACTGTTTCGTTCCCGAGGCTAGAGCCATTCGAAAATGCATGTATTGCAAGACCTGCATATGCTCCCCCAAACATTTTGATAAAGTCTATGTAGTCCTCATGAAAGCTTACATTCAGCTGCTGCTGTGCTTTAACGATTTCCTCTGGGCTCGCCGGAATACCTAGTAATGATCTGTTATCCTCCCGGTGGAGAAAAACTTCCAATCGCTTCATTAACGCATCCTTCATAGATAATCTCCTTCCAGCCACAGGTAATCCTGCGCCTCTGGCTACAGTCATACTAATTATATAAACTATATGGAGCTCTTTTTACCTTTTTTGGCAAAGTCAGCATTATTACGTATAATCGCCATAAGAGCTATGCATCAGAGGAGGATCTATGTTGAACAAGAAGTCACTCATTGCAAGATGGAACGATGACCAGCTTAATGAAGTGAACCGGTTGCTCTCCGCTGTTACAGGCAAACCTAATCTGCATCAAAAAGACCGCTCTTTTCCATCCTCCCCCTATGGACAAAATGAGGCTGGGCTTGATGATTACCGGGGAGTTACCCTGACTGAGACCATACAATACCTTACAGTACAGGATGCCGATCTGTCTTATGCACGTTTCGATGATTCTGCAAGCTTGAACACCTCAACCTTTACAAATTGTTGCTTTGACGGGGTTAAACTGGATAGCAGATATGTGACTCATACCTTCAGCCACTGTTCTTTCCGGGGAGCCAAGCTGAATAATGCCAGGATCAGCAAGGAGTTTAACAATTGCGATTTTACAGGCTGCAACTTAAGTAAAGTGATAGCGAACGATGTATCCTTTACACGCTGCCGTTTTGCCAATGCTAATTTTCGCGGTGCCTTATTGTTGTACTGCCGGTTCGAGGAATGCAGCTTTGATGGAGCTTTCTTTCAGGACGGCTCGGTAGCCGGAAGCCGCTTTACGGGAGAGGCAGGCCTGCTCCCTGTTTGGGGAAATACGATACTGGACAATGTCAAAATCCATGAATGATGTCTGCTTGAAGCAATGAGCAGCCTGCTATTTCAGCGTCATCCCATACCAGTTACCCTTCAGCTTATCCAGCACGTAATCAGTAGAATAACTGTGAATTCACCTCCGTTACAATAGCTCCAGCCTACAGCAAAACGCACAAGCGAATGGCTTGTGCGTTTGCTTATACCGGCTTTAGCTGTCAATAAATCTTCTTCAGCAGCCCCATCACTTCATCCAGGGTGAGGCCGAAGGACTTGTAGTAGGAGGTGTCGCTCTCCATTTGCTTCAGGATCATTTCGTTGCGTATCCGCAGCATCTCCTCCTGCGAGAATTCGGCTACAAAACATCCTTTACCTGTTACCGTGTTGATCAGACTGCTTCGCTCAAGCTCTTCCCAGGCTTTCTTAACGGTGATCACACTAACATGCAGCTCTAGGGCTGCCTGCCGGATGGGCGGCAGACAATATCCGCTTTCCAGCTCTCCCTTCAGAATTTGTGCACTGATCTGTTCGTACAGCTGCTGATAAATCGGTTTCTCCGATGTATTCGAAATTGTTACATTCATAATATCTCCACTTTCAGAAATCTCTTTACCGCTATCTTATAGGCAATCAGCGTGAATGCAATGAAAATGATAATACCCGCGATCAGAATGGATAATTGCAGCGCCGTATTATCAGTCCCTGAGCCATAGAAAATGTCATTTACCCAGGGACTTTGGATTCCGGCCCATTGGGCCAATCCGGCAAATAGTATGGCAGCCGTGGTGGATGCGGTCGTTGCCGCGCCATACTTATACGCAGTCTTGTAATACATGGATATAAATGGGATGTTGAAGATGGCCAGCATGATGAAACATAAGCCCCAAAAACCCATATGCGGCGGATAGAAAATATAAGTCAGATGAGGGTACAAGCGAAACGTAAATATACTGAAGACCATGGCAGCGAGAAGATGCATGAGTTCAAGAATGACGACAACGATTATCCGGGAACTCACGATGTCTGTTTTGGTCACGGGCATCATCGTGCTGAACATCAGATCATTCTGGCTTTTGAATCCGCCAAACATGTTCGGTATCGTTATGAAGCAGAAATACAACGGGACGATAAAGTAGACCCAACCCGGAATAAGCATCAATCCCCCCATAATTAAGGGTAATACGAAGAACCACGGGTTTACGCCTAATTTCAAATCCTTCATCACCAAATTATACATATACATTCTCCTTTTTCGCAAAGTAGATCATGATTTCATCAAGACTCGGCGTGGTTGCCCTCAGGCTGGAGGATGGATCAATGTCTTTGGTATGAATCAATCCGGTAAAGCCGAACGAGTTGATTTTGTAGGAAATCAACTGCTCCTTCACTTCGCTTAATTGGGCTTCACTGCCGCTGAGCAAACGGTAGGACTCCTTTAATTCATTTTTCTCGGAGCTGGCAATAATTTGTCCTTGTTCAATGAAGGTTATATAATCCGCACATCGTTCTAAGTCGGAGGTAATATGAGTAGAGAAAAGAATGCTGATCTCGCCGCCGATGATGAGCTCCTGAAAGATATCGAGCAGATCGTCTCTGGAGACCGGATCGAGTCCGCTGGTCGGTTCATCCAGGATGAGCAGCTTTGCGCCATGCGATAAAGCAAGGGCCAAGCTGTACTTTACCTTCATTCCCCGGGACAGCTCCGCTATTTTTTTGTTCTCATCCAGCTTGAACCGTTTGAGATAATTGTAGTAAGTTTCATCATTCCAATTCTTATAGAACTTCCTGGTAATATCGGTCAGCGTCTTGATCTTGCTGCGTGTATAGAAATCGATATCACCGAATGCGCATCCGATTTCCTGCTTCAATTCAATCTCGTGATCAGCGATATTCTTGCCAAGAATGTATATCTCGCCGCTATCGACATGAACCATGTTCAAGATCGATTTGATCGTGGTCGTTTTACCGGCGCCATTGGCCCCGATGAACCCCATAATGTAGCCCTTCTCCAATTGAAAAGATACATCCTTGATCTGAAAGTGCGGATATTTTTTATTTAAATTGCGAATATCTAATGCCAGCATACCCTACCTCCTCAATAAATTGTGTATTCCGTACATACACAATGTATCACGAGGCTTCGACAAAAGTCAACGGGCACAATAAGCAGCACAGCATGAGAGCTGACTTATGCTGCACTAACCGATGGTGCATCCTTGGGCTTGCGCCGGAAGAACGGCATGCCTTTGGACCAATGGATGAACGGCCGCTCTATGACATAATAAGAGACTGCCGCCGCCGCATACGAGATGACGAGTACGGTTACACTGATGCCGAGCCAGCGCCACACATCCCTAATCCCGGAATAGTGATAATCGGCTATGCCGTACTTCTCGATTAGTGTGATGAACAAGTAATGCCAAATATACAGGCCGAACGAAATCTTCGCGGTAAACCGGAAAAAGCGGTTATCCAGCAAACGCCCTACGATCACGCTGAACGGTGCTGACAGCAGTACGATTCCGAACAAAATGGCATAAGCCGGGAAGTAATAGGGCTGGTGCTGGAGGCTGAAGTCAAATTCGCCCTGGTGGCGCATACGCCAGATCAACAGACCGGCAAGACCCAAAGCGGCGGCTCCGGCTGCGTCGAATACTCCAAGCTTGCGTAGCCGCTCCACCTTAGCACCAAGCTGCATGAACGCGGTCGTTATACCAGCAGCCAGGATGCCGATAGCGAAGTGGCCGAAGAATCCGACCGGATTGTAATTCGGCATCCAGTATTTTGCACCGCCAATCTGGCCATAATCCCAGCCCCGGCCCTGCCCGCTTGGCGTAAACCACTGATGGACGAGGGAGTTTATGGCAAGCACCAACCCAAACGCGGCTACCCAGAACAAGATCGCTTTTCCGAACGAACGCCGCTTGCCGAGCACAAACAATACAGCCATAAACACAGGCATAAGCAAGTAGCTAAACACCTCGAAGCTGATCGACCAGAACGGCCCATTCAAGTCAGACGGGAAAAAGGTTGTATAGTGGAAGCCTGACGTAAATGTGAACCCCGTTATGATTCTCCGCCACAGGTACTCCGTAGGAATGTCCAGCCTCCATACGAGCAACAGACAAACCAGGAATGATACATAGAAGCCAGGCATAATTCTTGCAGCGCGGCGTACGGCATACGTCCGGATAGACGGATACGGCTTATTTTCCAGGTAAGCGCTCCAAAAGGGGAACGACAGCAAAAATCCGCTTAACAGGAAAAACAAGCTGACCCCGCTGTTCCCAAGCAAGAGAACCGACTGCACTTCTTGAAGCCAGGGCTTTTGTGCGGGCATCACCAGCTTTTGTGACAGATGATGCAGGATGACGGACAGGCAGGCGATCGCACGAATGCCATCCGCTCCTGCTAACCGGGTACGGCCTAACTGAATCTTGGACATCAGCTACATTCCCTCTTTCCCTCAATAACTTGATTCCAGGCACTCACATATTTCCATAAATAATAGAAAAACCCTGCAACGCTTCGAGGGAATAATTCCGCGCACAAAAAAAGAACCTTCCGCACCGGGAAAGTTCTCACCTGCTCCTATGAATGCTTTACCTTAATCTGCTGCACAGGCTCCCCTGGTCCATTCGTCAGCCCTAGCGACTCTGCTGCTAAAGTATTGATTTTGTTCAAGAGCTCTGTGTTGCCCTGCAGAGACAGGCCGTAGGAAGGGATCATTCGTTTGATCTTCGGCTCCCAGGCTTCAATATGCTGCGGGAAGCATTTGCTGATGACCTCCAGCATGACAGAAACGGCGGTAGAGGCCCCAGGAGAAGCGCCCAGCAATGCGGCTATTGAGCCATCGGCACTGCTGATCACCTCCGTACCGAATTGAAGCGTACCTTTACCGGCAGCTGTATCTTTAATAATCTGCACACGCTGGCCTGCCACCACCAGATCCCAATCCCCGATTTTGGCGTTCGGGACAAATTCCCGCAAGGCTTCCATCCGCTGCTCTTTCGACAGCATGACTTGCCCGATTAAATATTTGGTCAATTGCATATTCTTGGCGCCTGCCGCCAGCATCGTGACGAGATTACCCGGCTTAACGGAGGTGACCAGATCGAACATCGAGCCGTACTTCAGAAACTTGGGCGAGAAGCCGGCAAACGGTCCGAAAAACAACGATTCTTGCTTGTCGATCACCCTTGTATCCAGATGCGGAACAGACATTGGGGGCGCACCGACCGCTGCTTTACCGTATACCTTGGCATGATGCTGCGCCACAATCTCCGGCTTCCGGCACACCATAAACAGTCCGCTTACCGGGAATCCGCCAATCCCTCTGCCCTCCGGAATACCGGATTTCTGCAGCAGGTGCAGGCTTCCTCCCCCGCCCCCGATGAAGACGAATTTCGCCGTATGCCGCTCAGCAGCGCCGTTGCCGGCATTCCGCACCTTAAGCTCCCAAGAGCCGTCCTTCGTGCGCTTAAGGTCCTCAACCTGATGGTTGAACCGGATATCGACGTTGTTGCTCTGCAAGTGGCCGAACAGGATGCGTGTCAGCGCACCGAAGTTAACATCCGTTCCCGACTCCATCCGGGTTGCCGCCACCGGCTGGCCGAGTGTCCGGTTCTTCATCATCAGCGGAATCCATTTCATCAGTTGCACCGGATCAGCGGAGAATTCCATGCCTTGAAACAGCGGATGTCCTGAAAGCGCTTCAAATCTTTTTTGTAAAAAGGTTACGTCTGTCTGTCCTTCGACAAAGCTCATATGTGGTACGGGTACGATAAATTCCTGCGGATCTTGTATGCGTCTGCTGTTCACCAGATAAGACCAAAATTGCTTCGAGAACTGAAACTCCTCATTCACCTTGATAGCCTTGCTAATGTCGATAGATCCATCCGGCTGCTCCGTGGTGTAGTTAAGCTCGCACAATGAAGAATGCCCTGTTCCCGCATTGTTCCATTCATTGGAGCTTTCCTCCCCGGCACCCGCACGCCGCTCAAACACAGTGATTCTCCAATCAGGCACTAATTCCTTAAGCAGTGAACCCAGTGTTGCACTCATGATTCCGGCACCAATTAAAATCACGTCTGTTTTGGTCTGTTGGTTGCTCATATTCTACCGTCCTTCTACCCTACGATTTGCAGGAAGGATGCAGGCACTCCTGCTCTGGCACGCATAACTTGGCCACACACCTGCTTGGGATCAATTCTGATCTTAGTGTATCACTATTGAATATAAATTTTAAGATTTATCTAATATTTTATGAAAACAATGTTTATGGAAAAGCTATGAAAACCGCTCAGTCTGCAATGAATTGTTGTGTTGAATGCATGCCTTCCCAAATCTTTCCGTTAGACAGATGGTATTCAGTCTCCACTGAACCGTCTGTTCTGGTGTAGCTGATCACAAAGACCTGGCCTGTCTCAATCAGCATTGGGTATTGATCGTAAGGAAGGACATTTTCCTCCAGTGGCAGGTCTTTGACATCTCCATACGCATCCTCCAACCGCCAAAACTCCCGATAGGCGTAATCCTTGAACCCGCTCAAGTCCTCCTTTCCAAAATACGATGCCGTATACTTCTTGCCCTGTAAGATGAGGGATTCTACTCTGGTAGGTTCAATATCTTTAGCAATCCAGCTGAGGTCCTCGGAATGAAGGTTGCCGCCATAGTGCTTCTGTAGCTGATTGGCCATACATGGGATGGATTGGGTACTATAGTCCATTCCATCAAGATTGGTATGTGCTGATCCGTAAATGCCCATGACGCTCTCACTGCCCAGCTTTTCAAATTCACGGATAAAGTTTGCCGTCATCATGTTTTCCCGGTATATGCCGTCCTCCTTGCTGTAGAATAACTGCCCTTGCTGGATCGCTTCTTTTGTTAAAGTATAGCTCTCCGATCCTGTCAGATCGTTTGCCTCAAGATAAGATAAGAACCGACTGCCGGTCGAATCATACTGATGCCCGATATCTGTGCCGTGGAAAATCGTCTCAGGACACTCGCTTTTTATTTTCTGAAAGAACGTCTTAGTATATGGAGTGTGACCCGCTGTCCCCTCCCAATCGTCATAGATTTCCTCCAGAAGTTCGTCATTATCAGATTGCATCCATAGGTTCAAGTATTCAGCGGTGAAATAGGACTGCTCGACAAACAAGTGTCTCATGCCCTCGTTATGATAATGTTCAGACCACAATTCATACTCCTTGTCCATAATCTTGGCATTGCCATGTGCTTCACCGTACAGATAGATGCTGCCGGAGGCTTGCGTCACCATAGGCGTTTCCTGAGTCGGCTGCGCAGACACGCTCGCTGTCTCACCTACGGTGGAATTGTTACAGGCTGCAAGGCTGCTGGCCACCATTGCAACGATCAAGGCAACCAGCAAAGAGCGTACAAGCATTTTTTTCACTTTGGTTAAGCAGGTAAACTTGTTGTCATTCATAAACAGTGATCAACCTTTCATGGTTAAGAATTTCTTAAATACCAATTTCAAATCATTACCATTAATCATAAAATAAGAGAGACACTAGCGCTGCAGCAAAACGCACAAGCCAGTGTTTCCCCATTCGAATACAAAATAAGTGCCTGATTTTCGGCTACGGCTATCGTTAGCAAGGGGTATACTAATCTCATCCTTAAATATGTAGGTGTGATCATGATCCATAATGAGGAGCGTAAAGCCGAATATTATCAAGCTCTGCTCGAGAAAAAATCTGACTACGAAGGTGTCTTCTATGTGGGCGTCACTTCCACCGGGGTATTTTGCCGTCCGACTTGTCCAGCCAGGAAACCAAAGTATGATAACTGTGAGTTCTACGAGACCGCGCAGCAGGCACTACTGGCCTCCTTCCGCCCCTGTCAGCGCTGCCGTCCCTTGTCGCATCCGAATCATGTCTCTGATATCGTCCGGCTGCTTGTCGAGGCCGTTGAGCAGAACCCGGAGAAGCGCTGGAAGGGACAAGACTTCAAAGAGCTATCCATTGATGAATCCACTGCCCGCCGTCAATTTAAAAAGCGCTTTGGTATGACCTTCGTTGAGTACGCCAGGTCCCGTCGAATGGGACTCGCTTTGAAGAGCATCCGGTCGGGAGGGAAGATTATCGATACACAATTAGCCTCCGGCTATGATTCCAGCAGCGGATTCCGGGATGCCTTCTCCCGCATTATGGGCGCAGCGCCTACTCGGTTAGAGGATAGCCTTATTCTTAGAGCATCGTGGCTGGACACGCCGCTCGGCCCCATGATGGCAGTAGCGGACGACAGTGGGCTGTATCTCCTGGAGTTCGTAGACCGCCGGGGTCTGGAACGCGAGGTTGAACGGTTAAGGACAAGATTGAAGGCGGCGATTATACCCGGACAGACACCCCATATTCAGTCGATTGAGAGAGAACTGAGTCAATTTTTTGAGGGAACGTTAACCGAATTTAAGACGCCTCTCCATCTGGTGGGATCGTCTTTTCAGAAGAGCGTGTGGGAACAGCTAAAGAAAATCCCACCGGGCGATACCCGTTCTTACGCAGATATCGCACTGGCGCTTGGCAAGCCCGCCGCCTATCGTGCGGTAGCACAAGCGAATGGAGCCAATCCAATAGCCATCGTCATTCCCTGTCATCGCGTAATTAACACCAGCGGCGAACTCGGCGGGTATGGCGGCGGAGTCGCACGCAAAGAATGGCTGCTAAATCATGAGAAAATCGGAGGTCAATACAATGAAAAGTCAACTTGAACAGGCACGGGAGCTTCACGAATTGCACAGAAGCGGCAGCCCGCTAGTCCTCGTCAATGCCTGGGATGCCGGAAGCGCACAAATTATTCAAGGAGCGGGGGGCCAGGTTATTGCTACCGGCAGTTGGTCTGTAGCTGCAGCGCATGGATACGATGATGGGGAGAAGCTTCCTTTCGAGCTGGTTCTATCCAATCTTCAGCGGATTAGCAATAGTGTAGATCTGCCCATTACCATTGATATAGAAGGCGGTTATGGACCTTCTCCGGAGATTATCAAGAACAATGTGTTGAAAATCATCGGGTGCGGAGCCGTAGGCGTCAATCTTGAAGATCGGAAGATCCATGAACCGGGACTACACTCCATAGAGGAGCAAGTCTTGCGTATCGCAGCTGTGCGGGAAGCCGCTGAGGAGGCATCGATTCCTCTTTTTATTAATGCTCGTACCGATATCTTCTTACAGACCGCCGCCCACGAGCATGATGAGACTCACCTGGAAGCTACCCTTCAAAGGGCACACGCCTATGCCGAAGCCGGCGCTCACGGATTCTTCGTGCCGGGCTTGTGTAATGAAATGCTGATCGAGAAATTATGCCAGGAGTCTTCACTACCTGTTAACGTTATGATCTCCCCGGATTCACCCCCTCTCCAGAAACTGGCATCGTTAGGCGTTGCCCGCATCAGCTACGGTCCGCGTCCTTATTTGATTTTGATGGATGCCTTAAAACAAGCTACTGTGAGAGCCCTGGATTTACAGGAATAGTCATCATCTTAACCTAGGAGATTCCAAAAAAAAATGCTGGTCAGGTTTCCCTGAGCCAGCCGTTTTTTGATTATTTTAATAAATATTCTACAGATCAACAAGCGAACTATATTACTATCCTTCGCACGACTTCTCGAAAAAATCCCTTACGGTGAAATAGAACCTGGTCCGTATACCTCAAACTCAAAGATTCTGGCCGCAGGGTTCGTGGTTTGTGTAGGCGCCGTTACGTTCAGCTTAATATACCGGGCCGATACTACTGTTATATTGTCTACCGTAATACCAAGCGTATTATTGGTTACGTTGACCACCGTGCTCCAGTTCGTACCATCGGTGCTGACCTGAATATTGTAGGCCTTCGTATTATAGGAGGCGGTCTCTCCGCCTTCCGATGCATGCTTGATGACAAATTGATTGACTTGCTTCACGGAGCCGAGATCGATCTGCAGCCAGCGGTTGCCGGACTTGGAGCACCATTTGCTGTCATTGATGACGCTGCCTTCCACAGCTTTGTCCGCAGTTTGCGAGGCATTGCACGTACTGTCAACCGTCGCGGGTTTATTTAATGCCATATTTGGAGGCCCGTATACCTCAAACTCATAGATTCTTGCCGCAGGGTTCGTGGTTTGCGTAGGCGTTGTAACGTTTAACTTGATATATCTTGCTGATACTGAAGCGATATTATCTACTGTCACGCTTTTCATATTATTGGTCACTTTGACTACTGTACTCCAGTTCGTACCATCGGTGCTGACCTGAATATTGTAAGCTTTTGTGTTATAGGAGGGGGTCTCCCCGCCTTCTGCTGCATGCTTGATGACGAATTGGTTCACTTGCTTCACGGAGCCAAGATCGATCTGCAGCCAGCGGTTGCCGGACTTGGAGCACCATTTGCTATCATTGATGACGCTGCCTTCCACGGCTTTGGCCGCAGTCTGCGAGGCGTTGCACGTACTGTCAACCGTCGCGGGTCTGTTCAATGCCAAATTCGGAGTCAATGTAGTAGCGCCGCACAGCATATTTGCTCCCGTAGCCGCCCATTTTGCATACAGCGTTAGATTTCTGGTGATTAGATCTGATCCACTATAGGCTTGCGTCAGCGCACTGTCGTAGTACCAGCCTGCGAAGCTGTAGCACTCCTTCACCGGAGTATACTGAAACACCAATTTACCTCCGGACGCCGATACAAGTTGCGGGGCAATCGTGGAGCCTCCGTTCGTCTCATAAGTTACGACTAGTTGCGTGGGAGTCCCCCCTTGATCGCCTCCGGCAATTACAGGAGTCCCTAACGTCATTAACGAAACGATGATAGCTACCACCATCAAGTAACCTCTTATTTTCGCCCTAATCCTTTTCTTTCCCTCACTAATTCCTGAGCCTTCCATCATTCGAGCCCCTTTCTCCTACCTTAATGATTACGGATTTTTGCACCATTCATAAGGGTATTCACAGTAACGCGGAAGAATGCTTGTTTATCGCCGAGCTAGAACAGTATTTTTAGACAAATTTCAGACAAATAACGGATTGCAGACTTTAGCAAACAACATTCATTGATGATATGATTAGTATGAAACATCATACTGGTGCAGATTCATCATCTAAGGAGAGATTAGAATGCAGCAAAAAAAAGAAAATAGTCACGGATTCGGGCATGGCAAAGTGCTGGGAACAACCTCAATGGGCGAGCGGGGACAAGTAGTTATTCCTAGAGAAGCAAGGGAAGAGCTTGATATCAAGCCAGGTGAGAAATTCATCGTTTTCGGAAATAAGCGCAAGGGGGCTGTCATTCTGGTCAAAGCCGAAATGTTCAATAAATTTGCGGATTTCTTCATGAGCGCTTCGAAAAAGTTTGAAAGCATGGCCCAAGCGATTTTTGATAAAAGCACTACGATTCCAGAAGATGAAGATGATGATCAGGAGCCGGCAGCCGCTGAAAAAAAACCTGAGGTAGATGAAAAAGAATGAGCGAATTCTTTAAATTGATGAAGGATGTCCGGTTCAGAAGAACCATGCGGATGATTTTTAAGTTCGCCTGGGATTTCTGGTGGCTGGGCAAGCAAAAGTATTTTATTCCGGGACGGCGCTTAGAGGCGAAAACAAAAGCCTTATATCGAAAACAGGCAGCGTATTTTACGAAGACCGCGATGGATATGGGTGGCTTAATTATCAAGCTTGGGCAGCATGTTAGTGCACAGGTGGATATTTTGCCGAAGGAAGTTATTGATGAACTGTCCAAGCTGCAGGATTCCGTAGAATTCGTAGATTATTCCGAGATTAAGCACAAGGTAGAGACCGAACTCGGAGTATCTATTAGTGAGATTTTTGCTGAGTTTAATACAATTCCTATCGCAGCGGCTTCCTTAGGACAGGTACATCGGGCGACCTTACGAACAGGTGAAGAAGTCGCAGTGAAAGTGATGCGTCCCGGGGTCGAGGACATTATCGCCATTGATTGGAGATCCATACAGGTTGCTATTTCGTTATTGAAACGCCAGACGAAGATTGCAGACTTCATGGACCTGGATGCGGTGTATGATGAGTTTCACGACACCGTTATGGACGAGCTCGATTATGAGCAAGAGGGGCGAAATGCAGAAGAATTCCAGATGCAGTTTATCCATCGGGATGATATCGTGGTTCCAGGCATTCATTGGTCCTATACCACTTCGAAAGTTCTAACCATGGAGTTTTTGGAGGGTGTAAAAATCAATGATTTTGCCCAGCTGGATGCCTGGGGTGTGGACCGGACCCAATTAGCGACATCGCTGATAGAAATTTTCGTAGAGCAGATTCTATTAGAAGGCTTCTTTCACGCAGACCCGCACCCTGGCAATGTTCTCGTCCAGCCTGACGGCACCATAGCCTTAATTGATTATGGAATGGTCGGACGAATTGCCGATGATATGAAGACGCAAATGGTAGCACTTCTGATGGCGGTGTATTTAAAAGATGCTCACGGCGCAATCGACGCCCTTACCCGTTTGAGATTTTTAAGACGGAATGTAGATTTAGAGGTATTCGCAAGGAACCTTACGTTATTATTTGAACAAATCAACGGGGATACGTTTGACCTTAGCTTCGTGACGTCAGGTGACAATGCTGAAGAGTTACGTGATTTCCTCTATTCTCAGCCTTTTCAGTTACCGGCAAACACAACATTTTTGGGAAAAGCCATAGGCACGGTGTATGGACTTTGTACCGGACTGGACCCCGGACTTGATTTGATTGGGACCGTTAAGCCTTATGTCGAAGAGGTTGTGCGCAGGGATCTGCGGGGAAATGTCTTCTCTAACGTTGTAGATGAAGGCAAGAGCATTCTCAAAGGAATCCTTCCTACGACCAAGAAGTTCATATCTGCGGTAGATAAAATGGATAGCGGAAATTTACGGGTAAAGCTATCGAGCTCCTTCGAGCAAAAATTGATCGATACGCAAAATAAAAATACACAGCGGATTATTGCAACAATCATCGGGGCGGTATCCCTTCTGACTGCGGCAAACCTGTGGAATGAAGTGAGTCATCTTGTTTCTTATGGGTTGGGGGTTTTGGGGCTACTCATTATGCTTAGCCAACTCAAAACAAGAGGACGCCGCCGTGCCGAAAGACACGCCAGGCAGATGAACGCCATGCGTGAGCGTAGCAGATTGGAAACGCCGAAGTCTAAGCACTAGCAAAACGGGGGTTATTTTTCTTGAGCGAAGAGGATCTGGCGCATGAAAACGAGTGAACGTAAATAAGAGCGGGGCATAAAGCTGTTAGCTTATGCTCCGCTCTTATCTTTATTTATTACTTAGTTGTTCCGCCAAACCGACCAGAATTCCTTCGGTTCCACGAATGTAGCAGAGCTTATACGAGTCCTCGTACTGAACCACCTCGCCAACGAGCTGAGCACCATACTTAGTGAGTCTGGATACCATTTCGTCAATGTCTTCAACGGTGAACATGACACGTAGATAACCGAGAGCATTTACAGGAGCAGTCCGGTGATCTGATATAGCAGGCGGGTTGATAAATCGCGAAAGTTCAATTCGGCTGTGGCCATCCGGGGTAACCATCATAGCAATCTCTACGTATTGAGAACCCAGTCCGGTTACGCGGCCTGCCCATTCACCTTCGACGGTGGCTCGCCCCTCGAGCTTCAGGCCAATCTCCTCGAAAAAAGAAATTGCGTCGTCCAAAGACTCGACAACGATACCGACGTTGTCCATTCTTAGTAATTTATTTTCTGCCATAGTTTCATCTCCTTATGTGTACAAATTTATTAGCCGATCCTCTTAATAATTTATTCTATTTAATAATTACTGATTTCTCAACAAATAGTAGTAGCAGGATTGCCGGATATGCATTACTGCAAAGACAATTTTCCATCCTCCATCCGGTAGACCTTGTCGCAATATTCAAGCATACGCTCATCATGAGTAACCATAATCGCCGCTTTCTGTCCCGAATTCACTTCTTGCGCGATTAGACTGACCACTTCATGTGCACGTTTGGTATCCAGACTTGCTGTCGGCTCATCCGCCAAGATGATGCTGGGATTATTAATTAGGGCACGGGCAATCGCTGTCCGCTGCTTCTCCCCGCCTGAGAGCTCTTCCGGAAAGCTATTTAATTTCGAGCCCAGACCCAGCTCTGCCAGCAGTTTAGTGGCGAACTCCTTGTCCTCTCTTTTAACCTTTCCCGACATCTTTTTTATGATCAGCAATTGATCAAGAACATTTAGATAAGGAACCAAATTCGATGATTGCATAATGAATCCGATTTCTTGTAGTCTTATATTCGCCAGTTCTTGTGCAGTAAGCCTAGAAATAGGATGTCCATTCAGCTTTGCTTCTCCTTCTGAAGCTTTGAGCAGTGCTCCAGCAATAGACAAAAAGGTACTTTTACCTGAACCCGACGGTCCAACTACAGCAACAAACTCCCCCGGGTCCACTGAAATGGACACATGGTCGAGTGCCGCGATCCGATTGCTTCCTTCGGCATAATACTTGGTAACATCACTCATTTGTAATCCCTTATTCATTATTCAACCCTCCCGAGCGCCTTGAGCGGATCAATCTTTGTAATCTTTCGTACTGATACCAGCGAACTTAACATAGCGATAACCAGCAAGATAACAGAATACGAGACGACAAGACCAGGCTCCAGCTTAAATGGCATACCCTTCGGCATAATGGCTGCTGTTCCATAAGTCAGTAAGACCCCAACTACAATACTAGTCACTGACAGCACAAACACTTGCGATACAATGGCTTTGCTCAAGAACCTGTTACTGGCACCTATAGCCTTCATAATGCCGAACTGGTTAGTTTTCTGCATCGTCATTACATAAAAGAATACCCCAAGCACGAATGCGGCGATTGCGAGCAGAAATGCCAGCATCATTAAGATAGTACCATTCTCTTCCTTGTACCCTGGCATTCCTTGAACTGCGGCCGCCCGGGTAACCGTGTCCGTATTGGTCAGCTTGCTATTCATTACATCAGGATCGATATCTTTGCCTTGTAACATAATCGCATTAACGGGCCCTGCAACTCCTTTATCCGAACCCGGAGCCGCGAAGGTAATCTTCCGCCATTCCGCCATCGGAGTGAATACGGATGCAACGTGGTTATAGGTCTGGTTCTCGGCAAAGCCTATAATCGTCAGTGATTCCATCGTGCCATCTAATTGAAAAGTGTCACCAATGTTATAGCCCTCATCCTTCATGGTCGAATTCACTACAACACCGGTAGGGTTATCAGAAGATAGGCCTTCCCCTTCCACGACAGCCGGTTCCAAGAAGCTTCCCGGATTGATTCCTATAATTGCGATATCCAGCTTATCTTCACTCTTGGTGCTTGGTTCCTTCAACGCCGTTGCCATCGTACTTCCCATAGGTGCGGCAGCACTAACATTGGGTAGTAGCTCCGCCTCCGCCAGTAATTGATCAGACAGTAGTGACTTGCTCATGGAGGACTGCGATCCTTCTTCAAAAATGACATAATCCGCCTTCATCGTCTTAAAGGTTGACGCAGCTAACGTAGACAGGCCATTCCCTAACCCGGATAAGATAAATACCAGCCAGGCTAGCAGTACAAAAATAATGATGATCATCAAAAATCTCATTTTGCTGTGCATCAATTCTTTCATAGCTAAAAACATTCCTTTTCCAACTCCTCGACCTTTTTTTCGACACAAGTGTCAATTTAGACTCGCCATCACGCCACAACATTAATTAAACAGTATAAATGACACCTGTGTCAAATTAAATCCAAGACTGAGGTTAGCTCTTGGCTCCTCCGGTCCACATCTGAAACAACAGCTTTCCCCAAGCGGGTACTGGGATTTCCAGCATATTAGGTGTATCAATTAAGTTAAAGAATACGCCAATAAGTACAGGAAGTGGGATATCCTTCCTCAGGTCATTATTCTGTTGTGCGCGTTCAAATAAGCGTGATAATTGAACTTTCAGGGTCATATGTGCTTCCTCAATAAATTCAAGATCTCTGGCGGCTGCAGATGAATTAGCAGTATTAATTTTACTGGCATTTCCTAAAAGCTGATGTAGTGCAGACTCTTCTACATAAACGAGAAGCAGCTGTTCGAGGGCGTCCATAGGATCAGCCTCATCAATGGCTAATGCATTTTCTAATACCGTTGCCATTACGCGCTTCATACAAGCAGCCACGATCTCTTCCTTATTGGAGTAATATTGATAAATCGTGCTTCGGGCTCCTGACAGATGCTGGGAGAGCAGCTTGAGGTGAAAACCGTCATACCCATGCTCAAGCACTAATTTTTTTGTCATATCCAGCAGCTCTGTCTCCGTGAAAGACTGTTTTCTTCCCATTGAATCTCTTCCTGTCCTATCTCTGATTTTATTTATTATCAGTTTAGCATATGTTTATAAGCATTTCCCAAAAACAAGACCACTGCTCTCCACAAGGTGGAGATGATCCGAGTGAACTACATACCACCTATGAGGCGGGTGCTTCTTGTCCAATAGAGTTAACACTCCAAGTTTACCAAAGCTTACTGGCTATTCCTTTATCCAAAAGACAAAACCAAGGCGACTAGCGCGAAGGAGAACGTAATCCAGAAGGAATGACCAAATGCCCGCCCCACATCCTCTATGGTGTGCTGTACAGGTAAATTCCGGATCTGCCTAGTGAGGTAAGCAGTCGTTATCGTGATTCCGAATGATGACATAATTTGCTGCGCGGAGGCTGTAATCGGCGTTACACGACTGACAAGCTCCTTGGGCGACGACTTGAGAACATGGGTGTTAATCTGCATCATTGTCGTTCATCACCGTACTATCCAGGATAACCAGGAACATGCCTGCGGCGACAGTCAATAATATGGTAATATCTTTCGCAATGAAAAATCTGCCTGTGCATTCTCAGATTGCGCCTTCATGATTTTAGGCCTTCGCCAATTTTTGAATACCGCGCTGCCATACTTCGCGGATCGATAACGTATCCGAAATATGGGTCGTCGGATCGCCGTCAACCCACACCAGGTCAGCTCTTGCCCCTTCCACAATACGACCGCGGTCATCCAAGCCGAAGCGGCGGGCCGTCTTCGAAGTTGCTGACTGAAGGGCTTCTACAGGTGTGAATCCCGCTTCCACCAATAGCTGCATTTCATGGTGTACGCTTACTCCATGGGCAAGTCCGCCAAGCGTTGGTACCGGTACAGAGACATCCGTACCCACCAGAATGTCAACACCTGCATGGTGAAGGTCCATTACGTTCCGATAGTTGTCTTCCATACTGCCTTGCGGGTAGGTATTGAAGCAGGCATTCAGAGTATCGATCCATTCCGGACTAAGCTTGGAACTCACACGCGGATCTTCCGCCATTTCCGAAGCGGGTTTACCGATAATTGAGGAGTTCAAGACGAGACATGGCGTAACAAAAGCACCTGCCTCCGCAATCATTCTCACCAGTTCCGGAGTCGTTTCAGGGCGGTCGATGAATAAGTGAGCGAGTCCCTCGACACCAACCTCTATCGCTTGCCGGGAGGATTCCGCAGTCAATACATGGGCAATCGCAATCTTGTGTTGCCGATGCGCTTCCTCTACAGCCGCTCTCAGAATATCCTGGCTTAAGACCGGCAGTCCAGGCGCTGCTAATACGGTTCCTTCTTCGATCATAATCTTGATATAGTCAGCTCCATCTCTAACTTGATCACCCACGAATGTTATAGCCTCGTCCGGGGTTGATAACGAAGGAGCCTCTCCATGATCATGTGCATGAGCAGCCAGCAGGGCATTCCGATCTTCTTCGCTCATCTTCTCCAATTCCTTCAGTACAAAATCTGGAATTTCTCCGTCTCCAGGCATGAGTTCATCCGGATGACCACCGGGAGGTGTGACCCCCATCCCTGCAGATCGTACATCGGCAATATCCTCGATCCCTTTCAATTGTGTTTCACGGCCATTTTTCGTGAATCCGCCCATCATTTCCAGTTCTGTCGTTACTCCGAATTGCAGAGCGTCCCTCAGACCTTCCACGGAAGTATGAACATGCGCATCGATCAGACCGGGAAGCAAAGTCCCTCCTTCAGCATCGATAATGGTCGCATCTTCGGGAATTTCACCGCCCACCGATATAATCTTCTCGCCTTCGATCAGGACCGTTTCAGCTCCAATCACTTTCTCGCCGTCAAAAATCCTTGCATTGGTAATTGCAGTAATCATTGCGTTTCCCTCCAGTAATGATATGAATGTACTGTTTATAGATAGAACTATAATAGTTAGAGTTCTAATTGTCAACGTGTTATCTGTTAGAGTGGAAACATTGTGTAATTGACAGTTAGATGAAAGGACATTATGATTTTCTTAAAGTTAGAATTCTAAGTATAGAAGGGGAACTGTGTGTATTATGACAGAACATGTTTCACTTACCCCGTATTCGGATTTAATCCGATCCATTGGAATGAAGATTAGAAGCATGGCGAACGCCCGATTGTCGGAGCTGGGCCTGAACGCCCAGCAGGGGCAAATGATGGGCTATATTTTTGAACATCAAGACAAAGGGGTAATCCAGAAGGATTTGGCTGAACATTTCAACCGGAAGGGTGCCACCATCACTAGTATGCTTCAAGGGCTGGAGAAAAAGGGATACATCAAGCGGGTGATTCCGGAAGATAATGAGCGCCAGAAAAAAATATATTTATTGAAAAAAGGGAGCGACCTCGTTGAAGAATTCAATACAATATTCATGGAAGTCGAGAAGAGCATTATCCAAGGCCTTACCGAAGCAGAAAGTGAGTCCCTCAGGAAATTACTAATTAAAGTAAAGGTCACCATGTAGTAGCGGTCATGGATGGTAACGTTTGCCTCCATTCGCAACCTACCCTTTTGTAAGATGGCTCTACCGCGATATTAACTCTGTAGTACAATTAAACTCACAAACGCCCGTATACACAGCATTCCAATCGGAGCGTAACATACCCTGCTCCTATCGTTGGAATGCTGCAAATACAGGCTCCTGCGAGCTTTTCTCCAAAAAACTTGCCCTACTTATAATACGGTTCTCCGTGCTGTCTGTAATGGCAAGTTTTTATATTATGAAATTGGTTGGGACAACTTAGGAATCAATCAGCGTTAAGCATTGTTCAATTGCCTTACGCTTGCGGGGCTTAGGTGTCCGGTCAAAATAGCCGAGATGTAGAATACCAGCAATCCGTTCGTCCGGCTTAACTCCGACAGCACGGTGAAAGGCCGGGTTCCAATTGCATTCGTTGGTTTTCCACACAACCCCTATTTCCCGTTCCCAAGCGAGCAGCTGAATATTCTGAATGAGAGCAGCCGCAGCAGACAGCGCGTCCTCCCAATATTTCTGGCGGGGATCTGCATCGTAGGTAACGATAAGGTGGGCTGGTATGAGATTGCAATACTGGTTGCGCGCCCATTCTCCCCAGCGGTCCCTTACTTCATCTGAATAGGTAAGGCCCACCGCTTCAGCGAATTTCAGCCTGCCTTCTCCCATAAAGAGAATAAATCGCCACGGTTCTTTACGGGAATGATAGGGAGCCCATTGTGCATCGCGCAGAATGTCCATGAGGACATCTTTATCCAGCGGTTGACCGTTAAAATCACGTATCGTCCTTCGTTCCCTTATAACTCTAACCAATTCGCTAGATTTAGGGGTATTCCCATCTGTCATCATTTTGCATTCCCGCTAACGAGCATCGTTACTGCTTCCTTCATTGTCTCGCGAATAGTAACGATATCGGATCCGTAATACTTTTCCGTCTCTAGCTTGTGAACGCGTCCATGTTTGACTGCGGGGAGACCCTTCCATAGGCCCAGCTTTTCAATTTCCTCCATTGCCTGTTTGTCGTCTTCCTCATTACGAACGATAAGCAGCATATGATCCGCGGCATATTCATGAAGCTGCTCAAGCGATATTTCGATTGCTGAGCTAAACGGGTTTTTCGCTATTTCCGCCGTCACCGCCTCAGGGGCGTTCGCCTGCAATCCGCTGTGAAGCATATAGCCGCCGAAGTTTCGGTTCAGATATATGCGCAATCTTCCCTTTTCCACACGAACAATCGAGACAGTCTCCTTCCCCAGCGATTGTTTTAATTGCGTTCTTGCTGCATCGGCTTCCTCTTCATAGCCCTTAATCCATGCATCGGCTTCCGGCTCCTTGTTTACGAGGCTGGCTATTTTGGTGAAAATGTCGTAAATCGGGTCCTGATCAAAAGAAAGATAATAGACCGGCGCAATTTTACTGATTTGTTCCATTTGCTCTTTATAGATCTCATTAAAAACGGTTGGCGCCAAGATGAGGTCAGGCTCAAGCTCCAATATCTTTTCTACGTTCGGCGGGTCTCCAATCCGCTCTACACCCTTCATCTGATCGAGCGTATATACAATTTTATAACTATTGTCACCTGCACCAACGGGTATTACGCCAAGCTCCAGCAGTTCACTTGCAAATTCACCCGCAATGATTCGCTGCGGAGCAACAGGTATTTCTACTTCCCGTCCCAAATCATCCGTTACAACCTTTGTCGCTACTGAGCCTGTCTGTTGCGGCGTATCCGGCGCTGCATGGTTACTCATGTTTTCTTTCCCGGCATTGCCGCATGCCGAAATCATCAATAGCATGAACAATGCAACACCCGCAACTAGTATTGTCTTAGAGCCTCTAACTAACTGGACCATGGTTATCCTCCTGCTAAGTCTTTGATAGTGATAATGATTATCACTACAGATTTTACCCTAGTCCTTTTGCCGCCTCCATAGACCCTTATTGCATCCGGGATGGATAATTATGATGCCGGTGCCTCCTCATTAACTTCTCTGCAGCTTCATGCATTTGCATCGTGATCGAGACCGGATCATTGCTGAGCCATTTGCCCACATCCAGATGATGTATGTTCCCCCTGCGAACTGCGGGAAAATTACGCCAAGCTTCTGTCTGAGTAATCCCCTGCCACTGTTTATTCGCTCCGTCATCTGGCTGAACAACAACAAAGAGATGCTCCGCCTCAAAGAACGGCAATTCCTCGATCGTGATGACACTAGAATGAAAATGAACGTTGCATATGCATTGCATTGATATTTTTTCCGGTGGTGTTAATTGCAAAGAATGATATAGAGGATAACCCATATTAAGCATACCGTATACTTGCAGAAGCTGCTCTCTCACACGCAAAATCGCAACCCGCTCACCGCCCATGAATCCAAATAAGCGTGATCGCAGCACTGTACATTGCGTTTCATAACTCTCTACCCAAGCGAGAGCCTCCAGCTCCCGGTCAAGACCTTCAGCTACTGCAAACAATTGCTTATAAATGGGGTCTTCGAGAACATCAATCTTAATCACAGGAGCTACCTTAACCAACTGCTGCTCCAATAGGGGATTCGAGGTCACGATTGCATAAGGGGATAAGGCTAGAAGCTGGTTGATATCCAATTTCGGGGTTATATCAGGGCTAATGTTCAGGATCTGACTGGATTCAGGCACACGCAGATACCCATTTGTATGTTCCAGATTAACAGCAACCGGATCAACACCGAGTGCTTGGCAATGACCTAACCCTTCCAGTGCGATTACTCTGGGCCAAGCCTGCTTCTTAAAATGAGTGGGTGCGGCACCATACAATTGTTTGAAGCGGCGGCTAAAGTGATACGGATCCGAGTAACCCACCCTTCGGGCAATCTCGGCAATTGAATACTGCGAATGCTTTATAAGCTCCATGGCTTTCTCCATTCGTAATCCTGTTAAATAGCTAATGGGGCTTACTCCTTTGTATTTGCTAAACATTCTGGAATAGTGCTCTGGATTAAGCCCGGCAATGACCGCAAGCTGTTCACGTGAAATGGCCTCTTCAAAATGTTCTTCCATATGAACCACTGTTCTATTTATTTTATTCCTGGAATCCTGCACATGATGCGGATGAATACGTGGTTGCCCATGGGGCTTATCTGTAGATTCTTGTCCCGGCATGTTGGACCCCTCTCATATTAACTGAGAATTATTATCACCAATAAATTATAGCATATTTGCTTGCAAGCATTATTACGGCCGATGGTATCGGTGAAAACCTGGGCTGGGTATGTGACGAGAAAAACGCCGAGATGATGACAAAGAGCCTGTGGAATGACGCTCATAAAGGGATCAGAAATGAGATTGACTTCATCAATAAGACGGCAAATTAAGTGATCTATGTGATAGAACAGTCAGCAAAAAAGGTTCATCGCAGCAGTCAGCCGCGATGAACCTTTTCATAAGAACCAACTAAATGATAACAACTACATTAGAACTTTATAAAACCCGTAAGGCCTGGGAATTGACTTCCCGGAAATCCCGGAAAACCTGGAAATCCCGGATTTTCACCCTCTCCACCTTCTCCGCTTCCTTCGTCAGGCAAGATAAGCTCATAAGTCACATTTTGTGCCGGTACTAAGTTCATAGCATACTCATCAATTTCCGGTGCCCCGTCTAGCGCCTTCCATCCAATTCCAGTCACTCCTAATCCCCAGACAGATTTACTTGGAATCGTGAATTGTACGCCGAAACGATAGGTTTCCTCATTGATTAGCTTTTCTTCTTGTGTAAATGGATCAATGTAGATAAATTTCACCTTATACACATTTCTATCATAATATAGCTGGAGCGTCGTACTGCCATCTTCGTCAACCACTCCACTGCTTATGGTTGCATAATCGGTACCCGTTCCTTCTAGAGAATAGAATCCAGAGTAGGTTTTATGGGTTGCAGTTACCGTGTCCCCTACTATTCCTTCTAGCTCTTCTGTATCCATTAATTCAAATGGAGCATCAATACCCGTACCTCTTTGATAATGCTCCACCGTATACTTTTGCCGTTGTGCAGCCTCCGTCCACTGTGCAGTGTAGGTCAGATTTTCCGCTGGCATTTCACGATTCTCTGACGGAATTGCTGGTGACCAGCCTGTAAATGTATAACCTTCACGCGTTGGGTCAGATGGTATTTGATAAGGCATTCCTGCACTTAAATAGCTTTTTCCAGAAATACCATCAGCAAAAGTTCCTTCATTCGAATCAAACGTTAGCTCATATTTACGCTGTAGGTATTGCCTCACTACAAGCTCATTTTTAGGACGTTCCGGATCTACTACAATTGTATAATCTGTTGGAAGACCCCAATCATCTGCTAACTCGTACTCATTGGGACTGTTATAATAGCCTGCCGCTTGGGTACGTGCATTGAACACTTTGTATGCAGTTGCCAGATAAATTTCACTGCCCACTTTCGAGAATTCTCCTTCGTAGCTGTCTCTTGAATAATATTCTACAAGTACCCTCATATCCTTCTTCAAATCGAAATAGGCCGTGTAGGTTTTCGGTGTACCCGGAACAAGATTATCCATTGATTCCCAGCCAAGGAAAGTAAGACCTTTAATATTCGTCACATAGCTCGGAACATCCAAACTGGCCCCATACTTCATATATTCAATATATTGCGTTGCGGCAATTGGTACATCATCTGTTGCCTTCGAATAGTCAAGCTGGAAGGTTAGCTCGATCATTTCGCGTTTATAAGAGTACTTGATTACAGTTGATCCGTCTGCCTTAATAACCACTTGAGTCTTTTGAGGCGTAATGAATCCTGGGATGTCTTTCGGACCTACTGAAGGTACAGCATTCGTTTTTCCTCTTAATTTTTCTGCATCAACTAATGTGTAGCCATCATCATATGAATTTTCAGTATAGGTTTCTACCAGATACGGCGTATCCGTAGCAGGTTGAAATGCAGCATAGAAATTAAGATCTTTGGCATCCATTACAGTTGGAAGCGAAACCTTCCAGCCTATCGTTCCCAGGCTCTCATTATACCAGCCTATGAATGTATACCCTAGCTTGGTAGGATCCGGGATCTGAGGAATCGCCGACAAATATTTACCACTAATTTGCCGCATAATTCTCATATCAGAAATTGGTAATTTTTCATCAAGTTCCTTTAATGTCATCGTATAGCTGTCTTTAAGATTATCATATGAGACTGTATAGGTACGAGTCAGAGGATCAGAACCTAATGATGCGCTTGGCCCGTCATAAGTGATATATAATTCTGTATCATATCCGGTTTCATCATCACGATCAGGTGTGATAGTACGGTTGCGGGGATCATACCTGAAGTTGTCCCTATTCGAGAAACTGATTCTAAAGTAAGAAACATCTTGTGGAGAAGAAGTCAGTTCACCATCGTGTAAATCCATCTTATCCATCATAAAGTATTCAAGTGGTAATTGATAAGACGTCTTTCCAAACTCACCATGCATCTCTATCGGCTCAACATCATCCTGTTCGTAAGAGAAATCCAGGATCGCGCTACGTGTACCCATTTCAAATAGAGGCTTCTCATAGGTCGTCGAGTAAGGTACGACCGAGAAGGTTCCCTTAAACGCCTGCGCAATAATTTTTATTTCTAAATACAGCCCGATCTCTGCATGATAAGCCCCTTTCATACTAGAAATCGCAGGTTTCCCTTCAGTCCTCTCATAATGATAATAGAAGAAGCCCCATAATTTTATATACCCTCCTAGCTCTGCTTGCACCCCTATACTATTAAGCTCCGTGGATAAGGCACCAACCTCTACCGTAAGACGAATCCCGGCTCTTAACCCTAATTCACCCATCGCATAGAAGGTAAAGTTATACTTTTCAGGTACAAGCGTAGTTTGAGAGTTACTAACCTCAGCTGCAATGATGCGCATATTGAAGCCATAGCGTTGACCATTTTCATACGTATATATAATTCCAACCGAGATATTAACCTTTGCACTAACTACGAACTCTGCCTTAAATACAATCTCAAAAATACCATTAACGACTCGCACTTGGGTCCTAAATATTTCTTGTGTAACGATATCAACCCAATCAATATCTTCATTGTCCAGGAAATCTGCATATAGATCCGGCAAGCTGTCTGAGATCTCATCAATTTCATTATCTGTGTACTTTTCAGACTCTTCCATAACCTTCTTAATTTGTCTGGCGACGTTAATAACATCATCACTATTCCAATCAATATCTTCCTCTTTCTCGAATAGACCGAGATTGGCATCGAATCTTACGGCCGTATACGTATATACATCAAGATTGGCATATACTGAATAATCGACGGGTATTGAGAAAAACCAGAATTCTTCCCAGTAAATATTCCCACCAGCACTAAGGTTAACTGAAAATTCTTGCTCAAATGTCCCTGTTAATTTAATTTTAATTTCGTGATTTGCACTAACCTCGATGGTTACCTCTGCTTCAATTTGTAAAGCGGCGCGGATACCTGTTTTTCCTTCGAAGTGGTTTAGGTTCGGTGAAATATCTACCTTTACTTGTTCAACAGATACTTCCACCTTTGAGCCGGCTATCTTCATCAAGCTAGTACCTGCAGCTGCATTTTCACTGAGATACTGAATATCGCTGTCGCTGAACTGGTTATCTACATTAAGCTCCTTAAAGCTGTCTGTTTGCAGTGCCATCGACGCAAGATAGCCTGAAGCGCGCTGTGCAAATCCGCTATCCATTGCTTCACTAGTCATCTCTGCTTGCAGTTGGGCAATGCTATCATCACTAAGCAGCTTTTCATTCTCTACTTTTTGATCTTTTTTATAATAATCGAATGAGCTGCGCATTGCTTCTTCACTAATAGCCTCATAAGTAATCGTATACGTATTATTAGCATGATTAACTGCTCTGATCTGTGCATAGTTGAGAAGCTGAGAGGCCTCACTCAATTCCCCTGTATAGAATGCGATGAAATCTCCTGGCTCGACGGTAAGATCTTCTTTGAAATTAAAGCCCGCATACTTTGCATCCGAGAAATCCATCGTTGATTCAGATACCGTGATCGAATTATTGTTCGGATCACCATCCGTATCCTCAGCAGCATTTACGGGTAAAACATCTGGTACAAAAATAATATCCGCTACATCTGGCGCGCCGTAATGATACTCATTGCCATTTTTGATCGAAAAAATTTGGACGTAAGAAATGTTTCCTTCATCCTCTAACGGCGCGCTTCCATTATGCTCACTTGGATTAGTACCGTCATAAATGGCAACGGTATCTCCTACTTCGATCCCGCCACCCTCATGAATGAAGTAGCCATCCTGATAGTCGTTTACGGTTGTTTCCGTAGTTCCCTTATTGATCTCATACGTATATAACGGGTTCGCAATAAACTTAGCCTGCTGACCGCCTTGACTCATCAAAGACACTTCAGCTGCACTTATAAACTTCAGGTTTGAATTGAATTTAAGATTGTTAACTTCAGCCTTAGCTGTCGTAAAATCAACTTCCCTTGTGGATGAATCATATTCCGTATCGCCTTCTTTGAATACTAAAGCATCTTCAGTCAATACGAGCTTGAATGTACCTCCCTCAGGAAATTGCTTACTCTTGTTATTGGCAGTAATAATGTATTCATTATCCACCTTAGTTATGGAAATACCTGAATACTTCACAAAATCAAGATGCGTAGATGCACTAAACCTAATCGCATTCTTAATCATAGATTCTGTTAATTCTCCAGAGCTATCAACGACTTTAATTGAAAATGTGCTTGGTTGATCCAGCTTACTAATCACAGGTATACTTTGAACTTCGAGTGCTTGATCCGATAATCTTTCGAATTTGGCATATAGTGTCATGTCGCTGGTTACAATTGCATCTGAAGAAACCTCCGTAGTAAACTCACTATCCGTATACCAGCCTAGGAACGTGTAATTTTCTTTTTGCGTAGTTGGTAATTCGCCTAGTGAATGACCTGCAACAACGTACCTATTCGCTATAGCGGTTCCGCCATTTGTATTAAATGTAATGGTGAAGGTTCCGCTAGTTGATGTTGGAGATGGAGTTGGTGTTGGTGTAGATACCGGTGTGGATGTTGATGTAGATGCAGCAGATGTTGATGTTAATGTCGGTGTTGATGTCGGTGTTGGTGTCGATGTGGATGTTGGGATCGCTGTGGATGCCGGTGAAGTGTTTTTCTTAATCACCTCATTACTGCGCATGACAAACGAAGCCGCTTCAGCACGAGTTGCATTGGAGGCTGGATTGAAATTACCGCTCCGGTCTCCATTGATTAGACCAGCTCTCCATAATGCCATTACAGCATCTCTTGCCCAGCTTGATACATTACGAATATCGCTTGGCTCTGTAATAATAGGATTCCCTGTTTGATAGTCGATGTTGAATTCCTCGAAATATCTAACCATAATAGTAGCCATTTGCTCTTTGGTCACCGTATTGTTTGGTGCAAACTTTCGATTGCCTATCCCTGTTACAATACCGTTCTCATTGGCCCATTCTACGTAAGGTGCATAATAAGAACCCGCGGACACATCCGTGAATGAAGAGGCTGAGGTGTATTTGGAAGAATCAATTCCTGCTGCACGTCCAAGAACAGTAACGAACATTGCACGTGTCATCGTGCCTTGTGGTGAGAAAGTGTGCTCCCCTGTACCTTGGAACAGGCCATTCTGATACACATAATTTGCTGCTTCGAAGAACCAATTGCCTTGCTTCACATCATTGAAAGAACTTGCTGTATTCCCATTCGTCAAATTCGGTGCGTCGGCAACCGGATTGATATTTTGCGCGATATTACTCCAGCCACTTGATAGCTCATTGGATGGAGGTAATTCCAACGATTCTGTTCTAGTCTCACTAGGATTGCTGGAATCACTAAAACTACTTGACCCGCTGAAACCATTCAGATCACTAGAGCTGCCCGTTTGCGCCGATGTCAAGCCTGGCGATACTAGGGAGACCAACAATAACACTGCAAACATTAAACTAATAATCCGTTTGTACAAAGACTATTCCCCCTAATAAATGAATTACATGAAAAAAAACGACTGACACCCTATGCAATGTCCAGCCTCTTGTGCATCCAATTGTTATATTCATTTATGTTAGCATAGCAATTTAACCCTCATCTGAAACTTAAAGAAAACTTTAACTTTAGCTTAAATAATGGAAGTAGAAATAGAGCGGAAATGATGTTCATCTAAAAAAAATAGCGGCAGAAGAGAGTTTATCTCTTCGCCGCTTACCGGGATACTCTGGATACAGGTCCATATTGAGAGGTGACTAATTATTATTTGAGCATTTCATTTCGGTAGCCCCTCTCTCTAATTAGAGCGTCTCAACCAATATCTGAATCTTTGAGCGGGAAATTAAATATAAAGGACCCATTGTTTCTATTTTGCCGTCCTTTACACGTATAGCGCTCTCCTGTTCTGCCGCATAAACATCAATCTCTTCAGACAAGGGGAACAGGTAGCCTTGAACAAACGTGGCGTAGCCACGCTTAGAATGGGATTCATAGGCAAAATGATCAAAGCCAATCCCCTCATAAATCGTACTCGTTTCAACTTCATGACCAGTGTCATTCAAGCTTAACCATTGAGCAGACATGTTTAGCGCACCGGCGCTGGCACCCAGTATAACGGCATTGCTGTTCTTAATAACACCCGATAATTCATAATCCGCCAAAAAATCCTTCTGCAAAACAGGATACCCGCCGCATAATAAAATGACAGAAGCGTTGTGAATGAACCTCTGGGCATCCTCCTTCTGCATACGGTAATCAATGAAATGATATTCATCAAAAATAATGTTAGCCTGATTCAGCCATGTCCATTCAGAAAGTTCATCAAAGTTAATTGGCTCATCTGTGTAACCAGACGGGTCAGCGCTAATCATAACAAGCGATTGTCTGTCTTGTATATCCTCCTGCAAACAATGGACCAGCTTCTCTGGAAAAAAATGATTAAACCAACTGAAATAGTAGTGAGTACTCAAACTTAATTACCTCCATATGTATCATTTCTAGCGCACTTCTTAATTAGCCTCTTTAAAGCAGTTTAATTTAGCTTCAGCCGTCAGCATGGCACCGGTAAGAATAAGATTATTTCCGTCACTCCGGACCCTTGATCTGAAATACAGGCTGCGCACAAAATTTTTCCCGTTTACTCTGGCGACTCTCTGTGCGCGCGTATCCGGCCATTCCGTACATTGCGACAAGCTATGAATCCAGTCGGCAATCTCCTGCTGCGGAAGCAGCGCTTCGCTAATCATCGTGTCCACAATGCTGGCCATGCGCTCGTCTTCCTCCTCGTCAAAAATCCGGACACCGTTATGCAGCATCCCTGTAATCGCCCCCAGCACCTCGCGTTGCACTGCATTATCGCTTTCCGGACAGCGGATCAGCTCCTCCAGGGCATCCGCCCCGTGGGCCGCGGCATGAGCCCAGCCTTCAACTGCCAGATAACCGCGCAGGTCCTTCTCCTCCTGGTAGTAGCGAAGCAGCGAATGCTTTAGATGCCGGAACTCATCCGGAGTCAAGAATGAATTATTCCTGTGCCGCTGTACAATAAGAACGACAGGCAGAACCGCAAACGCCCTGGTGAGTACGCTATGGTCACCCTCGCTTCCAATCCGATAGAACAAATGCCGGTCATCCATCAGGACAGCCAAAAGTTGCCGCATTTCCGCACAGGAGAACTTATTATCGCGCTTTAGCCATATGTGAAAAGTGGAATAGATATGCTCGCGGAGCTCTGACTCCGGATCGCCAATATGCCGCAGCATCAGACAGGTAAAGTCTTGTAACCTTTCTCCCTCACGCAGGATATAGCGTTCCTCCTCCAATCTTTGCAGCTTCCGTATCAGTTCTATTCGTGTGTCCTCCGTATCCCATTCATTGCAATCATTGTGCACAATGCCGGCTTTCATTTAATCGTTTCACTCCTAGCCTAGTTATAGCGGGCGTTATGTATTTCTCCCGCCGATATCCCTACTATAGAACACAATGACTGACACCAGGGCGTCAGTCATTGTAGGATAGAAGCATATTCTGCATATATTGCTGCAGCTCCGCCCGTAATTCACGAGGCTCCAGCAGCTCGCACTCCTTGCCGAAGCTTAGAATGAATTTCAGCAGACCCTCCTCATAAGGATAAGTATCCCTCACGAGATAGAAGCCGTCTTCACGCCGGCTAATCTTCTCTTTCTCAAAATACTCGGGAAGCTGCGCGCCAATTCGCGGAGTGAATCTGAGCACAACCTGTATGTCCCGCTGCGAATAGCTTTGCTTAATAACCTCGGCGATTTGGTCTTCCGGCAGCTCTCTTTTTGCAAAAGGCGGCCCCTGTCTGAGTTGCTTGATCCGCACGAGCTTGAATCTGCGGTAATCCTCTCTGACCCGGCAAAAACCTATCACATACCAATCTCCGTGGCGAAAGTCAATCCAGCTTGGCTCTACCGTTCGCTCCAGGTATTCCATATCCCTGTTGATATAGTCGAACACCAGCAGTCTGTTATCCGTGATGGCCTTGCTTATGATCCCAATGTATTCTTTAATTTCCTGCTCCATGCTGAAATGGGACATATCCAGAGTCAGCTTGTGCTTCTCGGGCTCCTGCTTATAGGTATGCTCAACCTTTAGCATGATGTCATTAAAAGCTTCGTTCCTGCCAAACAAGCTGTGTAAATTCTTCATTACAGCTACAAACGTATGAGCTTCATCCCGGTTTAAAAAGAGGCCGCTTATATTATAACTGTCCATAATATAGTATCCTCCGCCCTTACCGCTGGACGAGGCAACCGGTATGCCGGCTTCGCTTATTTTTTCGATATCCCGATAGATCGTCCGTAAGGATACCTCGAAATGCTCGGCAAGCTCCTTGCCCGTTACTGTGCCTTTACCGGAGATGATCAGCAGCATGGAGAGCAATCGGTCGACTCGCATGATTGTGTGTGACGTCGGGTGACGTCTCCTCCTCTGGGTGAAATAAGTGAATCATATATTCTCTTGCTTTAATGCATCAATAATATTCTCCTTTTTTACTTTAGCTCCGGAATAAACAACCGCAGAGCTGACAATGACAAATACACACACAATGACAGACAGAATGCTCATCCAGGGCAGGGTGAACCCATAGCTGAATTTGTTCGCAAATGCTTTATAGATCAGAACCATCACGGCGAAACTGACAGGAAGCCCATACAAGAGCGACTTGACCCCATAAAAAACACTCTCATAGTTCAGCATTTTTGCAAACCCCTTTGGCGTCGCGCCTACGGATTTCAGCATTGCAAATTCCCGTTTGCGAAGAGCCAGCCCTGTTGAGATCGTATTAAAGATGTTCGCAACGGAAATCGCAGAGATTAATACGATAAAACCGTAAGAAAAGACGTTCATCAGCAGAATCTGTTGTTCTTCTCTTATTCTGGATTGATATACATTGTAGACATTCAGATTGGTCTCATTCAATGCTTCAATTTCCTGCTGCGTTTTCACCGGTTCCGTGCTTTTCAAATGGAGATACATCGAAGCGTTAGCCAGCTCCTCGCCGTCTGCCAGCCGATTCATGACGCGTTCCGACACGATCATATTTAACCCGCCTACGCCTACCGGGCTCATCCCCATCGGTGCCTTATCCGTCAATGCGGCAAATATCACTTTATTTGCTTTCGTTTCTTCCCCGCTCTCATTAAAAAAACTCGTTAGCTCGATATGTTGACCGATATTCGCATATATGGACTTCGTCTGAATATATTTACCCGTATCTATATCTTTGTAATGAATCGTATCCATCACGATTGCGGCGGGATGATCCAGATCCGTAAGCTGTTCGTAATCTGCGTGAGCCGCTCTGGCATAGGCTTGCAGGCTCGAATCATTCAGTGCATAGAGCTTAATTTCGTAAGGGTATTTCCCGTCTTGCAGCATACTCTTATCCTGCTTAACCTTCTCTTGCAACTCGTCGGCGATGCTTGCTGCATCGACCCAAGCGTTCCTGACTAACTCATGACTGACGCTGTATTCCGTGACGCCATCCAGAGATACAAGCGATTGCATCAACCGGTCATCTAGTCTTTCGCCATTACTGGACGACACTTCAATATCGTAATTGATGCCTTCCAGCGACAATGCCAGAGATTGTGTCAGGCCAGTCGTGAAAAACGATATCGTCAAAAACAAAACGATGCTGATGACCAGCGAAAAAAGAATAACATGATATCTTCGTTTGTTCCTTTTTAAGTTTTTCAGCCCGATTTCTGCTTCGATTCCGAAGAGCTTACGAATGATCTTCGACGTCTTCACTGCTTTGGCCGTAAGCTTTACGTCGGTGGTTTGGCGAATCGCGTCCATGGGAGATACCCTGGATGCTTTAACCGCCGGGAGATACGCCGAAACGAAAATCGTCAGCATCGAAACAAGACAAGTAATCAAGAGCAATAACGGCGTGACGATAAGCCTCAGCTTTTCACTAGTCCATAATGCTCCTTCAATCATTGTGTTCATGAACGAAAAGGTGATTCCGATTCCGGCAAGACCGCATAAGATGCCAATGGGAATGCTGATCAAACCAATGACGATACCTTCAAAAAATACGGAATTTCGCTTCTGCCTTTTCGTCGCCCCCACGCTCGCGAGCATCCCTAAATGGCGGGAACGTTCCGAGACGGATATCGCAAAAGCGTTATAGATGAGCCCAACCGAGCCAATTATAATGGCCCCCATAATGATTGCCGATAATGAGAACATCATGCTGGATGAGGCTCCGCTGCTGGACAAGCCATAATAACGAAGCAAATCGTTATTATATTGGACAGTGTCCATTTGGTTTTTCTCAGCCAGCTTCTCCGCATGTGCGAACAAGAACGGATTGACCTGCTGCAAGACCACCGACGCATCGACCCGATCGTCCCCCCCGATGATATGATCATCGACATAGCTAATGATCGTATAACCCGGGGCCCGAGCCGTTTCCGACACCGGAGGTTTAATGAAGCCTACCACCGTATAATCCTTAATTATGCTATGCTGTAATGTCTCGGTCAATGTGCCGTCTTCCCTGCGCAGCGGTTCCGTCTGATCCAGGGGATGATCGCCCCCTTGTTCGAATCGGTCGCCGACGCGAAGCGTTAGACGGTCGCCGATTTCGTACTTCACTTTGCCATTTGTTGCAACAGACTCGGAGATCACAACCTCCTTGTCCGTGTGCGGAAGACGCCCCTTGCTTATTTCAATCTGAAATTGTGTGAACCCTTGCACATCATATTCCTTAATGAACAAGTACGGCTTATTGGAATTTTGTCCCCCTTCTAATGGGGCATACCCAAGGTCTCTTGTGATTGCAACCGTTTTGGTTGCATCATCGCCCTGTATCGCCGCAAGCTGTTCCTTGGTTATATCTTGATACTGAATATGCCACTCCCCTGTATCTGTGATAGTTTGTCTGATCATTAAATCCGCAAAGGAAAAAATAAGCGTAATGACAGCGGTCATCATGGATACCGAAATAATTACGCCAAGAATAGTCACAAGTGTTCGTCTCTTGTTCTGCTTCAGATGCCGGATGGTTAATGTATTGACAATATTCATCGCCTTATCACCTCGTCTTTGGCAATCCTCCCATCTTCAATTGAAATGATTCTGTCGGCTTGCAGGGCGATCCGTTCGTCATGAGTGATTACGATCAGTGTCTGATGATAGGTCTTATTCAGCATTTTCAATAAATCGACGATCTCGCTGCTATTCCTGCTGTCCAGATTCCCGGTGGGTTCGTCAGCCAGCATGATCGCAGGATTGCCGATGATCGCCCTGCCAATCGAGACACGCTGCTGCTGTCCACCGGATAGCTGATTCGGCAGATGGTTTAATCGATGCTGCAAATTCAACGTATTCACAAGATCAGCCAGTTGCTTTTGATCTACCTTTTGTTGATCCAGCAAGAGCGGCAGCGTAATATTCTCTTCCACCGTCAGGACGGGAATCAGATTGAAAAACTGGTAGATCAGCCCGATTTGCCTGCGTCTGAAGATGGCCAGCTGCGTTTCGTCCAAGGTATACATATCCGTATCCTGAACATACACTTTCCCGCCAGTCGGTCGATCCACACCGCCCAGCATATGAAGGAGTGTCGATTTCCCCGATCCGGAAGGTCCGATAATTACGACGAATTCACCTTTTTGGACCGAAAAGGAAACATCATCAAGCGCCTTCACCGCCGATTCGCCTGTGCCGTATATTTTGGACAAATTTTCAATGGTTAGAATCTCCATTGCCATCCCTCCTTCCCTAGATGCTCAATTCCAGTTATATACCATCTCTCTATATCCAACATCCCAAAGGATTTCATTCCCCTCAATGGTTATCTTAAGCTCTTTAGCCCCGGTGAGATGAAGGATCCTATTGTCCGGCTCATGGAGCTGATCTTCTGCAGATACAGACAGGAGCTCATGCGCGTCAACGGTAACCTTAAGGCTGCCCTGAAAATCCTTATGATCAGGAATTCCATAATTCAAGCTAAGATACAGATCTCCCTTATTGCCTAGCGAATACGTATATGTTTCCTTCTTTTTACCTTCCATGCCATACACATTATATTGGGGTGTCACGTCTTGACCGCCAATCTTAAGACTGTCCTGTTTGGTTCCCGTTACTCGATTTCCGGTACTATCTTCCCATTCGTTTATCGCTACAAAAGGGGCCAACTCTTTGGTGAACACTTGATCAACTACTCCGAAGACCCCCCACACGCCGATCATTAAGACAGCACTGGCAATTCCCGTAGCAGCGATATTTCTCCAGTAGTTTTTTGTACGGAAGCCAATCTGGTACGCCCCGAATCCAATAGCAGCGCCCAATGAGTTCTGTATGACGTCGTTCATGTCAAAGCTGCCGAGGAATGTTAGTGCCTGGATGGTCTCCACCACAAGAATGGACAGGATAAACCCTGTCATGAAGCGAACAAAGCTGGTGCGGTATAACAGCGGAAACAGTATGCCAAAAGGTATGAAGGCTGCAAAGTTTCCAATACCCACCAAGTCCATCAGTGTCGGATGTAGAAGATCGGAAAGACCCGGCACCCTAAAAAAACCGTCCGGCAAAAAAATAAAGGTGTACTGGCTGATTTGATCTACCTTATCCGCTCTGCCGAAAGCAAAAAGCATAAAATAAAGAATAATCAGGGTGTAGCCTATCGTGATAATAAAAGTAATCTTGCGCTGCTGCTTCACTTGCATGGTTGTACCTCCATCGTTCATCTGATGAATATCATTTTACCTGTCCAAAATGACTTTACAGTGACGTTGGAGGTGACAGTTCAGTCACTTACGGAGTGCTGTTAAATCACATGCTTATAAAATTTGATCCGAAACTCTGTACCCCTCCCGCTGTCGCTCGTTACATCAATCACGCCGTTCTGGCTTGCAATGATGCTGTGAGCCATCGCAAGCCCTATACCGATGCTTCCTTCATTAGCATTTTTTCCTTTATAAAAACGTTTGAAAATATAAGGCAAATCCTCTTTCGGAATGCCCTCTCCGTTGTCAGCAATAACGATTTCCGTAAATAGCACGTTGTCGGAAAATGTGATGGTAATCGCACCGCCCTCAGGTGTATGCTCCACTCCATTTTTCAAAATATTGATAACCGCTTCAGCAGTCCAATGGAAATCGCCGGCAAAAGAGACGTTGTCATCCCCTGTGATGGAAACGGTCTGTCCCTTAATATCCATCGGAATCATAACCGGCTCCAGTGCCTTTTGGATTAGGGTTTCCATGTGTATTCGATCTTTTTTGAACGGGATAGTTCCCGCTTCCATTTTCGCTAGCTTTAATAAGGATGAAACAAGCCAATCGATCCGTTCAAGCTGAATGCGAATATGATGGGTGAACTCCGTTCTTTTGAGTGGAGGCAGATCAGGAGCGCTTAACAGATCTGCCATGACTGTCATAGAGGTGATCGGCGTTTTGAGCTGATGTGAAATATCGGAGATGGCGTCGGTCAGTTGAAGCTTATCCCGCTGCAATAGCGAACGATGCTCGGAGAGCATGCGTGTCACCTTGTAAATATCATTCTTTAAGATGCTAAGCTCACCTTCTTGATTATCGCGAGGGTCAAGGGAGGCCTGGCCGCTGCTAATCTCCCGCAAATAGACGGACAGCTTCTCTAGCTCGTAATATCTCCGTTTTGTGAATAATAAAGCTGTGCCGGTAAGCAGCACGGATACAATAATAACGAGGGCTGCGGCGACGGACGAAATAAAAGCAGCAATGACGATCGCCGATAAGCTGATCGAACCCATGACGAGTAATAATATTTGATTTTCCCGATTGCGCAGCATCTAATCACCAACCTTATAGCCTAAACCGCGTACCGTTTTGATCAGAGCCGGCTGCTCTGGATTATCCTCCAGCTTTTCCCTTAGCCTTTTGATATAGACCGTTAACGTGTTGTCATTCACGAAGTCGCCGGCCACGTCCCAGATTTGCTCCAAGAGCTGATTCCTGGTGAGGACCTGTCCAACGTGGTTGCCAAAGATCAGCAATAAGCGGTATTCCAAGGCGGTTAGCGAAATTTCGGCACCGTTTTTATATACTTTGCCTTCCAGCGTATGGATGCGCACATTGTCAATGTCAATGACCGCTCCGGCATGGGACAGCTTCTGGTACCTCCGCAAGACGGACTTGATCCTGGAGAGAAGCTCGCGAACCCGAAAAGGTTTGGTAATGTAATCATCGGCTCCCATATCGAGTCCCATCACGACATTGACCTCATCATCAATCACTGTTAAGAAAATGACCGGGATATCCCGTCGTTCCTTCACCATCTTGCATAATTCATAGCCCGTTCCGTCTGGAAGCTGTAAATCGAACAGGCACAAAGTGAACTGATCGATGTCTTCGGCGAGCACCTTTCGGGCTGAAGCGGCATCATGGCAGAGAACGGTCCAATAACCCTCTTGCTGCAGCGAATATTCCAGTCCCGACGCGATCGTCTTATCATCTTCAACTAATAATATTTTCATCTGAAGGCCATCCTTATGATTGATTTTAGAACATTTAATGAATTCCACGACTACACAATCTCTTTGAGTCATTTAATTTACCTGATGCCATATTAATGACTTTCACAACTCTGAAGGGGCAAGATAGGGACAAAAAACACCCCACAACGCTAAAGATATTCTTTGCTCAGATTTATATCGCTTTTGTCGCGGACGGTCATAACCTGAACTTTATTATGGTCAGCATAACATTTAGCCTGAACCGCTTCTTACGACCTCATTTGCCCTGTTGTCTGTTCAATCTATTCTTATTCCAATATTACCGAACTGCTCCCCCTTCTGCATTCTGTGAAATGCCTGAACTGTATCTTGTAAAGGATATACTCGATCAATGATAGGACGAAGCAAGTGGCGTTCCATAAATTGAAGCATAGCAGCAAATTCTTCACTACTTCCCATAGAGGTACCAATGATACTAATTTGGGGAAAAAATATGGACCGCATCGGGATCTCCATTCGATCTCCCGAGCTTGCCCCAAACGTGACAATACGGCCACCCGGTTTAATAATGTCAAAGTAATGTGGGAACGTCGCAGGTCCGATGCTGTCGAGGATGAGATCGACGGTGTCTCCATCCATACTTTCCCTCCAATCGCTATGACTGTCAAATGCATGGTCAGCCCCATTAATGAGTGCAGCTTGTCTTTTCGTTTCACTACGTGATGTCACACTAACACGCGCACCCACCGCTGAAGCCATCTTCATGGCATAAGTCGCAACACCACCACCAATGCCAGGAATAAGGACGTGTTCACCTTGCTGTAAGCGGCCTCTCGTGAACAGAGCTCGATAGGCCGTCAAGGCGGACAGGGGTAGCACACCCGCTTCTTCCCAAGACAGGTAAGCTGGCTTGCTGATGACATTTTGCGCAGGAATGATGATAGACTCGGCGAATGTACCATCTGAAGGACCTCCTACAATGGCTGGAACATACGGAACATTATCGGCGGATTCCCATCCGATACATGGATTAATGATGACATCGGCACCTAATGGATGGCTGAATACGCCTTCACCTACTGCTTCTATCCTGCCCGCGCCATCAGAACCAATAACCAGAGGGACATCCTGTTCTGTTCGATCTGCCATGATGAACAAGTCCCTATGGTTCAGCCCTGCAGCCTCTATCCTTACTTTTACTTCGCCAACCCCCGGCTTTTGGTCCCTAATATCTTTATATTTCAAGCCCTTCAGGCCACTTTGTCCAGCATGTACAATTGCTTTCATCTTGATTACTCCCTTAAGTCGTTATTAATGAATCTATATTGAATTGTACATAAAGGATATAATCCAGTAAAATGATCAAAACTGAAGGCGACTATCATAAAGAATTATACCAGGCAGGTGACATGGAAATGGAAAGTGGAGATTTAAAAATATTTCAAGCTGTTGCTCGCGAGGGCACCATAACGAAGGCCGCGCAAGTCTTGAACTATGTGCAGTCCAATGTGACGAACCGGATTCAGTACCTTGAGGCTGAGTTGAAGCTCCCTCTTTTTCGTCGATCCAATCGGGGGATGACGTTAACGCCGGCAGGTGAGAACTTGCTGGAGTATACGGATAAAATACTGACTCTGATGGACGAGGCTGTGAAATCCACACAATACTCGGAGCATCCTGCGGGCCTTCTCCGCTTAGGTTCCATTGAAACGACAGCAGTTATTCATCTGACTCCTCTTCTGACCAAGTATCACTTACGATATCCCGATGTCAAACTATCGCTCATCACTGGCGAAACGCATGGTCTCTTACAAAAGGTGCTTGATTACGAACTAGATGGAGCCTTTGTCTATGGACCCATTGACCAGCTTGATATAGAACATGTTGTGGCTTTCAACGAGGAGTTGGTGCTGATCTCGGAACCGGGTAAGAGTGACATGCGCGAATTGCTTACGAAGCCGATGTTGTTCTTCGACGTTGGATGTACACATCGCGCAAAAGCTGAGAAATTCCTAGGAGAAAGCGGGATGAGCTCTTATCAGATTATGGAGTTTGGAACGTTAGAAGTAATTCTAAGTGGTGTAGCCGCTGGATTCGGCGTGTCTATGCTGCCACAATCGTCAATTACCAAGGCGGAAGAGGCGGGTCAAATATCTTCCCATCGTCTTCCTGAAGGGTACCGGGACTTGCATGTATGGTTTGTACATCGCCGGAATTCCATTTTCTCCAGTGCATTGTCAAGATTATTCCAAATGATTCAACAGCCATAGACATGCCTAACCTACTGAATAAGAAGTGGTGGTAGACCAACATCAGCAACTTCCATTACTTCGTTTTTTTCAAGATCTCTATTTCATGTTGTCTCATCTGTTGTTTTGAACAAGCATACTGTTAAAGAGCCAGCGAAAGTTCCAGCTGAAATACTGGGGCAGATGCCAATCCTCATAGCCTTTTAATACCCCTTGTTCCAGCCAGTAAGACTCTGATTTCCCGCTTTTTACAGCTCCAGAAACATAAGTGATCGTTTTCTCCAAAAATTGTATGACATCCGTGATTCGATCTGAATTAGATACATCTCCATGTCCCGGAACGACAGTATTGACCTTGAGGTCTTTTTGAATGCGTTTAAGGATGCGTATCCAAGCGTATGGATTACCGTAGGGTATGACCGGAATGGTCTTAGTCGATATTAAATCACCAGCGATCAAGGTTTGCTCTTCTGGAACGTACACAACAGCATCACTTAAAGAATGACCGCCTCCGTAAGATAAAACTTCGATTGATCGCTTTGTTCCTTGAATAACGAGTTTATCGTCAAAAGTTATCGTGGGGATCACCCTGCATAGGGAAGGGATGGCATCATAAAGGGCCCGCTGTACGGAAAGATCATAGTCGATTTCAGTTAGCATGTGGGGATCTCTTTGCTTTGAACGTACATGATTTAGGCTAGTCATTAACTTTTGAATGTTTTGCTGCATGAAATCAATATTCACTTCACCCATATCTGATAGCAAATCTCTTGTCCATACAGTAGATATAAATTCGCTTTTCATAAATTCCTGATTGCCGTTGACATGATCTCCATGAAAATGTGTATTCACTACATATTTAACCGGTTTGTTTGTTAGTTGTTCAGCAGTATGACGTAACAAAGCACCAGAATGCGGCAGGTTGGTTGTATCCACTACAACGGTTAAATCCCCAAGATCAATAATTGCTGCATTCCCCAGAGAACCGCTGCCTGGAACCGAAATAGCACCCCAGATCCCTTCCGCTGCTTGTTGAATCGTGAAATATTCGTTGTTCATTGTTACACCCCTTAGTGTTTGTTCCTGTATTTCAATTCGTAAAGTTAACTTACAAGTTAGAGTCAACTAGAAGTCAAGAGAGTTTTCAGGGTATAATATTTTTCAATACCAGCATTAAAAAGGAGGGACAGAAATCGGATGCTTACGATAAGTCAGGTGTCAGTACAAACGGGATTAACTCCTTATACGATTCGTTATTATGAAAAAATCGGGGTACTACATGAACCCAAGCGTAGTAGTGGAGGGGCACGTGTCTACAAAGAAAGCGAGGTATCCTACATTCAATGTCTAAATAAACTAAAAAAATTGGGCTTATCGCTTGAGGAGATTACGGAGTTTACTCGTGAGGGCTGTGTAATGGATAAAATTCAACAAGGGGAGAATCCCTCTAATTATAATCCTACCTTAAAAAAGCGGATTGAAATCCTTGAGAAACATCTGATGGGACTGGAATCCAGGCGGCAAGAAATTGATTACATGATTTCTCTCGCCGAAGAGAAACTTACCCTATACCAGGAACTTACGAAAGAAGACATAGTAAATACTAGATAATAGCGGCGTAATCCTGCGTGAACACTGCAGGGTGTCTGATGTAGAAAATCAGACACCCTGTGCCAGTTACTCGACATGACCCTCATGAAGGTCAGTTAATCAATGCCTGCCGCTGAACCGTTTAATCGCTTCCTCGGTCACCGGCTCGAAGAGGTTTACCAGGTTGCCGTCGGGATCACGGAACAGCATAGAACGGTTTCCCCATGGCATCGTGGTCGGTTCTTTTACCCAATCATAGACAATTGGCTTCAAGCGTGCGTATTCGGCTTCGACATCGTCGACGCGGAACTCGATGATGACAGTGTGATTGCTCGCTGCCACTACGGAACCAGCGCCGAATAGCTGCGCCGTTTGGGAGTGGCCGATTGCCAGGGTACATGCCGGCATAACGAGTTCGGCAAAAACAGGCGCGGGGTGCACCGCCGAAACACCCAGGACTTTTTCATAGAACTCGGCGAGACGATTCACATCGTCGGTAATGATGCGTACAGAAGCAAAATTCACAAAACACCCTCCTTCCTATACTCCTTTATGTTTACATACCTGATAATAAAACAACGCTACTGACAGCGTTATGTCAGTAGCGTTCTGAAATTTTTAGGGCTTCCTCACGAATCTTATTCCGGAATAATTCAGGCTCCAATACGATTACACCCGCTCCCCAGCCGAGCACCCATTGCAGCAATTCATCCAGTTGGCGTACGCGTAAAACCACATCTAATCCAGCTTGATGCTCTATCATTTCTTCAATGTAATGATAGTTGGATTCCTTCACCTTATCTGCGAGGTCATGATTAAATCGAAGAAGAACTCGCAAGTGGCGATCATCCCGAGGGGTATACTCTCTTAAGTCAAAATGTACAGGAAGCTCGAATCGCTCCTCCAGTTCTACAAGTTCAGACATTCGGGCCAATCGGAAATGGCGAATATCGTGGCGTAAGTCGCAATAAGCCACGAGCATCCATGATCCTTCAACGAGTACGAGGCCATAGGGAGCTACGGTGCGATCGCTATGGTGGCTCCCCGTAGAATCGGTACTTTTCTTCGAATAATGAAATCTGATCTTTCGCCCATCTAATATTACCCGGCGAATCTTATCAAGATTATCCCTTTCATTTGACAGAGCTGCCTGTTTGCCCGGAGCAAGCAATCGCAGCGCCTTGCGTATACGGGAGCTCTCATTGCGGACACTATCTGATAAAGTGGCCTCGATCTTCCTCCGAGCAGCCTTAGCTCTGTCACGATAATCATTATCAAATCGATGCTCGATAAAATCCGTCCCTATGAGTAAGGTCACGGCTTCCTCTATAGTGAAGCTGATCGGCGGCAGAAAATATCCCTCCATTAAGGAATACCCTGTACCTGTAGTGCCTATAATCGGTACACCTGCTTCGCTGATCGCCTGAATATCCCGATAAATGGTCCGTACACTGGTTTCAAACAGGGCCGCCAAATCTTCGGCACGTACCACTTTCCTGCCTTGCAACTCCAGCACGATAGCTAATAAACGGTCTGTTTTATTCATTGCTGCCTCCTCGAAACGGTATGCTGTGCAACAGAATCTTGCCCCTACTTATGATACGGTTCACCGTAACATCTATAGAACGAAATTGAAGGCCTCACTATTCCTTCATACCTTAACTCTTTCGCTATTCACTCTGCACTCGTCCCGCCATCATATAGCCAGAACCATCCCTTGGCTACCTACACAATCTCTTTATTAAAATGTCCTCTTGTGTCTGTATCCTGATTAAAGACAGCATTATTCATTGAGCCGTTTAATTTGCCTGAAGCCATATTAATGACTTTCACAACCTGCTCTTTGGATTCAACTGTGAAGTTTAATCTGAGCGCCTCGATTCCTTTGATGTTTGGTAGCTCATCCAACAGATTAAGCGTCTTCCCATTAAGGAGAGTCGTTGTACAATCATTATGGGAAAGGATAGGGAACGTTCCGTGCTCATCTTTTAACTCATAGCTCTTCGTTTTGCAAATTCTGCATTGATTCATTTTTTTCATCGGACAATATTTCGTAAACATCAAAGGAGCCCTGCCATATACAATCATTTCCAGTGCAGGATAGCCGTCATTTTCTTTATAATAGGCATTCATTAAATCTTCAATTTGGCTCTTATTCAATTCATAAGATAAAGTGACTCGTTTAGCACCTAATTTATATAATTCATAGCAACTAGTGGCATTAATAACATTTAGAGAATAGTCCGTAACAAACGGGTTTGTTTCTCTATAGTGATTAATCCCCCCATATCCTCCAATTAGTAGCTGTCCTTCTTGTTCCTTATAATCATTCTGATTTCTTCTAACCACATTTTCGTAATAGATTTCCTTAATTCCACAGCTCACGCAAGCATCGTACTGTTCCTTAGTCGTTACAGAGGCCGTAAGGTATGGTTTTCCAGGGGTAAAGCTTATTTTTTCTTTTGCTTCCAAAGCCTTGGTTCTTTTCTGCTGGCTGTTAAGCTTTAAGTCATACAAGCCCAGTACAATATCTCTTCTTGCTGCATTTAACAGTTTAGCTGGAATAAATGCATTGCATTCCTCATAATCGACATGATGAAGTTCGAATATAGTATCATTCAATCTTGAGAATTGCTTGATTACCTGGTCTTTCGTTGTTGGATTATTAATGGCTTCGCCCAGTATTTCCTCGCTTTCATAGGAATAATTAAAGCCTAAGCCTTCCGCATCTATGACAAGCTTTGAATCTGGACATGCATATACTCTAATATCGAGGTTAAACCGCTTAAATTCTTTTTCCAGTGATGCTTCTAATTCTTTGTTATAGAAATAATCCTTCGTTTTATAGACTAAATCTCCCTTAGACATCTTTTCTTTGATTTTGATATAGCAGACATCCTCTGCTTTATTGATTAATTCGCCATCTTTATCGTACAGTTTGGCAACCGTTAGATTAACATCTTCATTGTTGTGACTGATTCGGATGGTATCGTTCTGATTTAAAGGACGTGTAAGTGTTATTTCATACATGTCTTTAACAATCCCGCTGATTGTTCCAATTTCATAACCAAAGTTATTAGGTCTTAAGATGTTTGTAATATTTCTCCTGTCTTCGTGAAACAAATACCCTTTAGTAAATGTTCTATTGAATGTTTTTTTCAGATTTTCTTTGTCTTCTTCGGTTATTTTATGATCTAAGGCCTTGCGATATTTGGATACAACATTAGCAACATACGTAGGCGCCTTCATTCGGCCTTCTATTTTTAAAGAATCGATTTCTTTTAAATCATGGATATAATCGATGGTGTTTAAGTCCTTAGTAGATAGAATATAGCTTTTCCCTAAAGATGTATCTGTTGTCTTATCGATTAGTTCATACTCCTTACGGCATGAACCCACACATCTTCCGCGATTTGCGCATCGATTGCCGAGTAATCCTGACATTAGACAGTTTCCCGAATAAGATACACATAAAGCACCGTGAACGAAAATTTCTAAAGGTATTTCAGCTATTCTTTTGATCTCTTTTACTTTTTCAACCTTGACCTCACGGGACAGAACAACTCTTTTCGCACCAAGTTCTTTAAATAATAAAGTTCCGTCTAGATCGTCGATTCCCATTTGAGTTGAACAATGTGCTTCCATATCAACAAAGTTTTTAACGATATAATCGAAAGCAGTCAGGTCCTGGACGATAATGCCATCAACACCGATTTTATTTAATTCGTGGATCTGCTCTTTCATCTCTTCCACTTCGTTTTCAAAAACGATGGTATTCATGGCAACATAGATTTTAACGTTCCTCAGGTGCGCATACGTAACAGCCTCTTTTAACGATTCTAGATCAAAATTAGATGAGTATGCACGTGCACCAAACTTTTGCATTCCTAAGTATATGGCATCACAACCATTAGATATTGCAGCTTTTAAAGCCTCCATATTGCCTGCTGGAGCTAGTAATTCAGTCATTTCTTCCTCCTTGTGACCCATAAATTGTACGCTAGTTAAAGCGACATTTCTTTATTAAAGATTTTTTTTGTTACGCCTATATAGCCCTGGTCTTGCGGCAGCTCGGATAATTACTGCAGCCCCAGAATACTGCGCCTTCTTTATTTTTACGCTGAACCATTGGAGCCCCGCATGCGCAGTTTACATCTTTGACTGTAGTATTAACGGCCCTTTTCGGTTTTGCTTTAGTTTTGACAGGCTGCCATTTCCCCCAAGACCGGAGCTTGTTCTCGACAAGACCCCCCATGCCAGTAATCAACCTTGAATTGCTCCGCCTCCCGCTTCGCATCCGCTGTAAGATCGGACGTAGTGACCAGCAGAGACAGGATGCAGTCATGATTTCTTTTGGCGCCTACCAGTTCGCGAACCGTCATAACCTGTACTTTATTGTGGTCAGCATAACACTTGGCTTGAACCGCAGTTTTCTCGCCGCGTTTATCGACAATGACCAAGTCTATACCACCATCCTTGCCCCCTACTCCTACTTCTTTAACACTATAGCCTTGATCCCTGAAGTACAGAGACAATAACCGCTCAAACTCAGCACCATTAATTTTGTCCAAAGATGTTCTTAAAAGTACATCGTCAGGTCTGCACGTTGTTGAAGAACGGTTAAAGGTCGTTTTCACATTTTTATTATTGCTTTTCTTTGCAGCAGGTTTCCGCTTGCCCGTACTGCGTCCTCTCTTCTTCTTAGTCCCCTGCATCATCCCAGTTAAGATGGATAATACGATAATAACTACTATAAATCCGATAAATGACGTCATGGCTTCTCCCTTTTAAATTAATAAGATTATTAGAAAATCAAATTTCAGACTATTGCCATTAATCATAAAATAAGAACTATACTTAAGCTGCAGCAAAACGCACAAGCCAATGGCTTGTGCGCTTGTTTTAAATGACCTCATTTGCTCTGAGGGACGTATCTCATAATAATTCTTTAAGTACATTTTTCGCCACGCGTACCTTCTCATCATTGGCCTCACGAAGCATACCTACAATATCCTGAATATCGCTCTCAGCTGAGGTAACCATAAACTCTTCATTCTGATACGCAAACAGCTGAACTAAATTAACTTCAAGCGATTCCGCTATCTTATGTAAATTCAATAAAGAAACGTTCTTCTCGCCACGCTCTTTCCGAAGAGCACAAATCCGGGTTCCGACGAGCTTCAATATTTCCTTATCCATCACGGTGTTCACCCCATAATTAACGCCTGAATCTCGCTCACCTGCTCCACCGTTGCCCAATCGCGCAACGATTCGAAGAGCGCCAGACTTCTAGTAGAATGACTGTCGTTCCCCGACCGATAGGCCAGCCTCACTGCTTGCAGTATCTGCTCCAGTGCTTCCACCATTCTTCCCGCCCGCTTATAGTATAGCGCCAAATGATGACTGAAGCGATAAAAGTGTTCTAGATTTCCCTCATCCTCATATGTGCTGAATTCTGCTGTATGCTCCGCGAACATCATCAGCAACTCGTCCACATCCAGCCCATACCGCAGCGCAGCCTGCAGAATCACATCCAATCCGGGCAGTACTTCTTCTGGATTCTCCCGCAGAAAGACAGTATAAGAAGTCAGAACCCCCACCTGCCCAGACATAAGTTCAAGTGCATATCCGTTTGCTTGTGCCAGAAATCGGAATTCCTCTACAACTTCCAGCCCGTCCTCACCTAGATCCTCCAACCATCCCAACTCGGCATACTTATCTATATATGCCCGTGCTTCCTCATAGTTCTCTTTCGTTTGATAAGCCATCCCCCGAGTCAGATAACTGAATCCGTAATAATAGACCAGTGGATGCTCTAGCCCGATTGTCAACAGTGGTGAAGATTTAGCCTTCCGATACTGCTGTTCCTGATACAAGTACTGCACACATTTATACAAAATCTCTGATGTCTCAATGACTTTGTCCCACTTCTCCAAGCGGCAAGCCATCTCTATCATCTCCACAATAACATCAAGGTTGAGTGATTTTAGAAAGGATGGGCGCACGGGTAGGGCCTCCTTTAGACTGTAAGAATATTTTTAAATAGATGAAGGTACATTATCTGTACGGCATGTTTTGGGCTGAGCAACTTTGAATCATATAGAAACTACAGGGAAGTGCAGAAGAGGCCTAATATATGTATTTATTTTACTTTTTGTTGAATACTTTATCTGTCACGACCATTATATCAGATTGATAATGGACTTAAAAGGGGTTATTTTCCTTGAGCGATCCGTCCAACATCATTAAGCAGATAATCGGAAAAACCGTTAAAGCTATACGTATCAAACAAGGTTTAAGCCAAGAAGATCTGGCCCATGAATGCAACGTCGACCGATCCTACATTTCCATGATTGAGGTTGGCAGAAATGAGCCCTCCGTCACGAAAATATTTGATCTCTGTAAGGGACTGAAAATCAAACCATCTGATTTTTTCAAGCTGATTGAGATAGAGTATGAGAAAGTGCAAGAGAACGAGTGAACGTAAATAAGAGCGGGGCATAAAGCTGTTAGCTTATGTTCCGCTCTTATTGTTATTAAAGGAATTAAAGAGGCTTCATAGACATTGGCGCCCTACTTGTTTTAACGGTAAATACACATCGTTCCTGCCAGAGTGTGACATACCCTGCCCTTGTAGTGATCATGTAGATAGAGGCTTCTGCAGGTTTTCTTCAAAAACTTCCCCCTACTTGTGATAAGGTTCCCCCCGATTGATCTTCACCGCCCGGTAAACCTGCTCCACCAGCACCAGCCGCATGAGCTGATGGGGCAGCGTCATTCGGCCGAAGCTCATGCGCTGCTGGGCGCGGCGTATTACCTCATCGGAGAGCCCGTGGCTGCCTCCGATGACAAAGACGACATGGCTCGTCCCGTAGGTGCCGAGCCGGTCGATCTCGGCGGCAAGCTCTTCCGAGCTCCAGAGCTTGCCGTCGATCGCGAGCGCAATGACATGCGCCTCGCTCTTGATATGCGCGAGGATACGCTCGCCCTCGCGCACCTTCACCTGAACAACCTCCGCATCGCTGAGGTTGTCAGGTGCTTTCTCATCCGCCACCTCAATCATCTGGAACTTGAGGTATGGCGTCAGCCGCTTGGCATATTCTGCGATGCCGCTGACCAAATACTTTTCCTTCAATTTGCCTACGCCGATAATCTGAATGAACATGTCTTCCTCCTGTGGGTTATGCTTCTATATACACCTGACCATTCGCTGAGGTTCCAGAAGCCCCCTGAGTTTGCCTTCGCCGATCAAGAGGGCTCCATAATAGTGTCCCACGGCTCAATCACCGTTATCTCATTATATAAACAGCAAAAGGACGTATCCGCTACGTCCTTTCTGCTTAAGGTTATCCTCTATGTTCTACCACATTTCCGGGTAAAAATAAACCGGAATCCGCCTTTACTATTCCTGTCTCCTAGCTCTTTCAGCTATCTTACTGCTCGCGCTACCCCTGCTCTTCCGTCACTTGCTCCTGCTCCCCGAATCCCTCACCGGGCTCCGTCTTTTCATACGCCAGCAATATTGAATCCAGAAGCCCAGGGAACCGCTCCTCCAGATCCTCTGTCCGCAGTGACAGAATACGCTGCGTGCCCTGCACCCGCGTATTCACTATGCCGGCTTCGCGCAGTGTCCGGGAATGATGGGTCAGGGTGGACTTGGCAATCGGCACCTTGAAGCTGTTGCAGGCCTGTGCGCCATGTTTGCGGATTTCCGACACGACATATAAACGGACCGGATCGCTAAGCGCATACAGCACAGAGGCGAGCTGAATATCCTTGCGTTCCGGATGATGAAGCTGCTTCATAAGAAAGACTCCTTTGAAATACAAATAGTTGTCATTCATTTATATATTTTAAATTCCAGATGATTTGTTTATTTCCTAATTGCATTTTACATCAGCCCATGCTATATTTCAATTGTTCGTAAGTAATCGAACTATAAAATAAAAATGTTTAGTTTTTTATTTTAAATAAGTCCAATAACAAAGGAGTGGCCCTTAAATGACCTCATTACATACATCTGAGGACAGTACAAACGATTCAACCGCTGCTCCGCAGGCAACTCTTCCACGCGAAGGACTGCTGACTCTGCTATTCAGCGTTGCTGTTGTTCTCGTCATTATGAATACAGCGATGTTCAATCTGGCATTGCCTGATGTGACCGAGACCTTCGGCATCACAGCAGCATCCGCCTCCTGGATTGTTACCGGGTATTCCATCATGTTCTCTATTGCCTCAATCACATACAGCCGGCTCTCTGACTTCCTGCCGATCCGCCGGCTGCTGGTTATCGGGCTGCTTACGCTAGGGCTTGCTGCTGTGGCCGGTTTCTTCAGCACCAACTTTATCTTCCTGCTTATAGTGCGCATTCTGCAAGCTTCGGGAGCAGGCGCAGTCATGTCCTTATCGCTCGTCCTGTTCACCCGTTATGTCCCGCAGGCCCGCCGCGGCAAAGCAATGGCGACGATCATGTCCGCTGTTTCGCTGGGTCTGGGACTCGGGCCGGTAGCCGGAGGTTCCATTGTCGAGTATCTCGGCTGGACCTGGCTGTTCGCGGTCACCGCAGCTATTCTGCTCCTGGTACCGCTATTCCTGATCCTGCTGCCTAAGGAAGTTCCCACCCGGGGCTCCTTCGACATCCTGGGCGGTGTGTTCCTCGGTGTCGGCACCACCGGTCTGCTGCTGTTCCTGACCAGCGGACTGTGGGTTGCCCTGATCGCCGGAATAGTAGCAATTATCTTGTTTGTCGGCCGCATCCGTACCACTCCTGATCCATTCGTGATGCCGGCGCTGTTCCGTAACCGGTCCTATCTCGTGCTGGCCCTGGTGGGTGTCGCCTCCTACCTGTGCAGCTTCGCCACCTTGTTCCTGCTGCCGCAGATTCTGGTTCACCGCTTCGGCTTCAGCGCCAGCCATGCCGGACTTGTAATCTTCCCCGGCTCGCTGCTGGCGATCTTCGTCTCCCGCACCGTGGGGCGGATCATTGACCGCTACGGCAATGCCGGAATTCTGCGCCTGGCACCGTTCCTGGTACTGGCCGCGACCGTACTGTTCGCCTTGTTCGCCGGGCGGTCGTGGGTTGCTGTCATGCTCGTCTATATGATTATGAGTCTCTCGTTCACCGTACTGTCCAGCAGCGTATCGAACGAAATCTCGCGCATCCTGCCTTCTTCGCAGATTGGCTCCGGAATGGGGCTGTTCCAGCTGCTGCAGTTCTTCAGCGGAGCCTTCAGCGTGGCGATGGCCGCAAGTGCTCTGGAATGGCAACGTGGTCTACCGCTCCAGACAGCTTACTCCAACATCTACTGGGGATTATCCATTGCGGCAATCGTGGCGATTGTATCAGCCTTTATATATGGGCGCAGCAGCCAGAGCAGCACGCTGGCCGAAATGGCGGAAGCAGCAGACGCCTAACATTAAGTAATGTTTATGCCAGAAAGCCCAAACACCCCGCAGCCTTCACGGCTACAGGGTGTTTTTAATTACAGCAGTCCTCAGACCACCAGATATTCCGCATTCTGCTCGCATTCCGCACATTTCGCCGGCGGGTCCCAGTCCGAGAACTCCGTCTCCTTCAGATCCACTACATCGGGTGCATCCTCGTATTCGTCCACAAATTTGTCGATGGCCAGCTCTACGTGTTCCTTACACACTACATACATTCAATCAAGCATCCCTTTCTGTGCCGCTTCGGTGTATACTTCTACTACTGTTCTACCACATTTCCCGGCAAAAAGGAACCTTCCGCAGAGCAAAATCCCCGCCTTATTCCCGCCCTGTAAACTTATCAATATCTCCGGCAATCAGCCCGAGCGCATCCTGCCAGAATGCCAGTGAATGTACATCGATATCCATCAGCTTTGCGGCATCCGCAATACTCCGGGTACTGCTGGCTGAGAGGAACTGCTCATAGCGCTCTACGAAGGCTCCGCCCCGCTTCTTGTACTGCGCATACAGGCCTTTGGAAAATAATAATCCGAAGGAATACGGGAAGTTCAAGAACTCATTACCCGCCATATAATACCCGGCTTTGCTGATCCACTGGTAAGGATGAATCGAGTCCGGCAGCACACTTTCACCGTAAGCCGCATGCATGGATTCCAGCATCAGCGCATTCAGCTCCTCCACAGACAGAGCACCGGATTTCCTGCGGGCATATAACCCGCTCTCGAAGCCATACCGGGCATAGAAATCAACGATATAATACCCTGCATCCGAGAGACTCCGCTCCAGTATGGCAGCCGCTTCACCCGCAGGCAGAGACTGAAGCAGCTCCACATGAATCAGACTCTCACAAAAAATCGACGCCGTCTCGGCAATCGGAACCGGATATTCCGTGTTAACCATCGTTTCTCCAGCTAAGCGGCTGCTGTGGTACGCATGACCGATCTCGTGGGCCAGCACACTCACATCTATATAATTGCCATTGAAGCTGGTAATGATCCGGCTCTCCCCAACCGGGAAAATATCAACGCACATCCCGAAGCTGCCTTTACCGCTCCGCGGTTCGGCATCGATCCAGCGCTGCTCAAACACCTTACGGGCGAATGCGCCAAGCTCCGGGCTGAACCTGCTGAAGCCGGCAATAATCATCGCCTGGGCCTCAGCATAAGTGATGCGCTCCGCAGCAGCTTCCGCCGTCCCGACAGGCGCAAAAACATCACAAAAAGGCAGCCCTCCCGCATGCCCCAGCAACGCCGCCTTTTTGGCATAATAACGCCGAAAGTCCGGCAGGCTCTCTTCGATGGCCTGAAGCATCACCTGAAGTGTCTCCTGATCCATCCGCGATGCTTCCAGCACTTTATGCAGAGGTGAAGCATATCCTCTCAGCTCATAGACGGCTGCAGCCTCCCCGGTTACGGCATTAATGCAGGCTGCACTCTGCTCCGCTACACTGCGGCAGGCCTCATGCTCCGCTTCTGCCGCTGCCCGGCGTACCGCAGGATCGGGATCATAGGCGAGATTGCGCAGCTCGGCAAGCGACACACTCCGGCTCAGCCCGTCCAGCTCCGCCTCGACCCGCAAGGTAGACAGCGTCTGCATGTACAGCCGCTCCCAAGCCTTGGACCCCGTCGCCTGCATCCGGGCAATCACTGCTTCGCCTTCCTCGCTGAGTAAATGCTCTGATTTACTCTTAAGCTCGCGCAAGTAGAAGCCGTGCTGCTCCAGATAAGCGCTCGACCCGATACTCCGCTCCAGTTCCTCTGCGCTTACCTTCGCCAGCCATTTACTGAAGCTGACTAAAGCTTCACCCGCACCGTAAGTAACCTCCTCCAGCTCATCCATCAGATTAACGGCTTCCGTATTACTGCTGTCTGCGCTGAATCTTAATTCCGCGTAGCTGAACAAGCGAAGATATATATGTTGATAAGCATTATATTGTCTAAGGAACTCTCCCATCACACTAGCAGCATCCTGAGCGCTATTCATCTGCGAGGCTGACCATGTATTCAGCTCCCCGGCAAGTGTCTCCACCAGCCTGCGGTCCTGCTGAAATTGCTCCGACTGGAAGGAGGGATAGATCCGGTCCAGATCCCATGTTAATTGCATCTTCTAATATCCCCTTATCTATAGTCGCAGGAACAATTCATCCTCACATGCTTCCACCCCGTCCCGCCATAATCCTTGCTGCAAAATCCATTTCAGTATATCACGCCTGCCAAATTAGAAGTCCATGGAAATATTAGATATAATCAACTATACCAATATACCAAGCCATAACCGATTTCCGGAAAGGAGCACTGCATGGTTAACCAGTCTATTACCGAAGGAGTCATACGTACACGTTCAAAGCTGCGCAAGGATTTGCTGGTTTCTATTTTTGACGAGTTCGACGGCAGCATCATGGCCCTATCTCCTGACCGGAGAACGGAGAAATACAGCAAAATGGCGCAAAATGCCTTTTCCTTCTACCGGGGCAGCGCCTATCTGTTTTATTTTGACACGACAAGGCAGTACTTCCCTTACCACAGCTCACCCGGGCGCCCTACATGGATTCAAGGGGACCTGCATTTCGAGAACTTCGGCGCTTTCCGCAGTGAAGACGGGGAGATTGTGTATGATGTGAATGATTTTGACGAGGGGTATGTCGGCTCTTATCTGTACGATCTGCTGCGGATGGCGGTCAGTATTGCGCTTGCCGGCAGGCAGCTCGGGCTGGGTCAGACAGAACAGCTTAAGCTGAGCCGGAGTTATGCGGAGGCGTATTACCGGCAAATTCACCGCTTTTGTGATGGTAAAGACAATCCCGGAAATTTCGTCCTGGATGAGGATACGGCCAAAGGCCCCGTCAAGAAGCTGCTCCGCAAGCTGGAGAAACGCCGGCAGAGTCATTTCCTGGAGAAGGTCACTGCCCAGATGCAGACCAGCCGGGTATTCCTCGAGACCTCGGAGCTGCTGATTCCCGGAGCTGCCGAGCAGGCACAGCTGGAGCTGGCCTGGAGCTTCTATACACAGACAGTGGTTACGCGCAGCCTGAACGAGGAGCATTTCCGGATCAAGGACATCGCGGTCAAACGCGGCTCGGGAACGGCTTCCATCGGACTGGACCGCTATTATATTCTCATTGAAGGCGGCATGGAGCAGGCCGGGACCGACGATACGGTACTTGAGGTCAAAGAAGTCCGTGTTCCCGTTCCCGCCTATTTTCTGCCCTACTCGGATTCGTTCTGGCAATCCTTTGCCCATCAGGGCAAACGTGTATCCGCGACCCAGCAGGCGATGCACCACAAGGCTGATCCCTACCTCGGCTTCTTAACGATGGACGGCCGGGAGTTCTATGTCAGAGAGCGTTCCCCGTACAAAAAAAGTCTGAAGCTGGAGAATATCGCTGACATGGACGAGCTGACCGCAGTTATCCAGCAGATGGGCAGCCTGACCGCCAAAATGCATGCCCGCGCCGACGCCGATGTCGACAAGGGTATTCTCGACTATCACAGTGAGCAGGAGATCGCCAAGGCCATGGGTCCCGATTCTGATGCCTTTGCCCGTTATATCGCAGAATGGGCTTACGGCTATGCCGGGCAGGTAGAGAAAGACTATGCCATGTTCGCGGATTGGGTGTCGGAGCGGTACGGTATATAACGGGCAGGTACTACCTCAGATTAATCGCAGTGAATTCTACTTTTGACAATCGCTTGTTGAAGCACAGCAGATATACAGCTATCCCGCTTTCTTTACATCTGTTGCGCTTTAACTGCACTTCGTACAACTAAAAAGTCTGTTTTCCGCCCCGGCATCCGTTTAATTGTATTCTGTACACTTAAGCGGCCTTATAATGACCGCATTAACGAATTCGGGCTAATTTAGTTGTATGAACTACAGTTATAGTCTGCAAGTAGACCTTATCGCTGTTTTTAATTGCATATTGTACAGCTATCCCGGAGATTCCGTTTGAATACCCTTCCTCCCAATGGAGGATTTACTTTAAAAAGATCAAAAAAGCTCTCTCTACCCGGCAACCGGGCGGAAAGAGCTTCTTGATCTATCCATATTTATTTGCCGTCCGCAACATTTATGAATTGAGTTGACTCGGCCGGTCCAGCTCATACAGCTTGCGGTAACGCGGTTCCCGCTCCATCAGCTCCGCATGGGTGCCGCGCATCTCCACCAGGCCATTCTCCATGAAAATAACCTCATCCATCTGCTCCGCACCCACCAGATGATGGGTAACCCAGATCAGCGTCTTGCCCGCCATCGCCTCGAACATGGTGGCCAGCAGCTCGCGCTCCGTGCGCGGGTCAAGGCCTACCGTTGGCTCATCGAGCACAACAACCGGCGTATTCTGCAGCAGAATACGGGCCAGTGCGATCCGCTGGCGCTCTCCGCCGGAGAAGCGCTGCCCTGCTTCGCGTACCGGAGTGTTATAGCCCTCCGGCAGCGAAGAGATCAATGGATCCAGCTTCGCCAGGGCTGCCGCCTGCTTAACCGCTGCCTCCGAAGCACCCGGGTCCCCGAGCCGGATATTGTTCGCCACCGTGGTGTCGAACAGATGCGGGCTCTGGTTCAGCACGGCGATGAGCTGCGGAATCTGCTCACCGTAAGCCGCAGCGTCAATTCCGTTAATCGTGGCTGAGCCGATGGTTGGCGTGATTACGCCTTGTACCATCTTGAGCAGCGTCGATTTACCGGCTCCGCTGCGGCCAATCACGGCAACCTTCCGGCCCTGCGGCAGGTTCAGCACCATATTCTGCACTGACCAGTCGTCTCCCGCCGCGTAGCGGTAGCCCGCCGACTTCAGTTCAATATGGGCCTGCCCGCTGGTCTGAATAACCTGCACAGCGGCAGCCGCCTTCGCTTTGGCTTCTGCATTCTTAACTGCTTCGGCCGCAAGCGGTACAGCTCCCTCCGCTGCTTCTACCCCGTTCAGACGCTCCAGTGAATTCCGGTATTGCGGAATTTTCTCCATGGCCTCCGATACGGGCAGGAAAGCATCCGCTACCGGGAAGACGACGAGCACGAACGCGGCAATCAGCGTTCCGGCAATCGCTCCATCGGCATACTGTCCGCCTGCCCAGTAGAGCAGGGACAGCACGCCAAGCCCGACAACGGCTTGGCCGATGAACATGCGCAGCCGCGCCCAGCGCCGCAGCGCACCGTCCGTCCGGGCGACGGTCTGTTCGTCGGCCTCATAGGTGTCGACGAACTGGCTCTGCCGTCCGCTGATTACCCAGTCGCCCAGACCCAGCACGGCATCGGTCAGCTTCTGATACAGCCGGTTGCGCTCCTGCTTCACCTGACGCTGACGCTTCTGTGTGAACAGCAGGGAGATCAGCGGCAATACGGCCACCAGGATCAGCATGTACAGGCCCATAAGCAGGGCAAACGCCAGATCAAACGTGCCGAGCGAAATAACGGCTACCGCATAGATCAGGAGCGCGATGATGCTCGGGAAGACCGTGCGGAGATACACATTCTGCAGATATTCGATATCGTCGGCCAGCATGCCGAGAATATCCCCGGTCTTGAAGCGCGAGGACAGGAACAAGGCCTGCGGCTCCAGAATGTTGTAGAGCCGGATCCGCATCTTCGAGAGAATGCGAAGAATCGTATCATGTCCTACGAGCCGCTCCACATAGTGGATGACGGCCCGGCTGGTTCCGAAAGTACGCACGCCGACAATTGGTACATAGATCATCAGTATATTTTCCGGCGGAATCGATGCCTTCGAGATCAGGAAGCCTGAGGTATACATCAGGGAAGACGCCGAGAAGATCGTCAGTGCGCCTAATGCAATGATCAGCACGAACCGCCAGAAGTAGGCAGAGTAATAGGGAGCAAACCATCCTTCACGTTTCAATGGATTCCCTCCAATTGACTTTGAATAAGCTCATAGTAAGCACCCTTACGGGCTGTCAGCTCGCTGTGTGTGCCGACTTCGGCTACCCGTCCCTGCTGCATGACGACAATCAGATCCATGTCGGTCATCCAGTGCAGGCGGTGCGTAGCCAGGAATACCAGCTTGCCTTCGAACAGCGGCAGCATCGTTTCCTTCAGCTCATATTCTGTCTCAATGTCCAAGTGAGCCGTCGGCTCATCCAGCAGCATAACCGGACGGCTGCTCAAGAGAGCACGGGCCAGTGCCACACGCTGCTCTTGTCCGCCGCTTAGCGAACGTCCGCCGCCCCCGATCATTTCATCCAAGCCGCCCGGCAGCGAAGATACCAGCTTTGATAATCCGGCAGACTCCAGTGCTGCCGCAACAGCTTCCTGCGTAGCCTCCGGATAATAGAACCGCACATTGTCAGCCAGTGTGCCGCTGAAGATGTAAGGACGCTGCGGGATATAAGCGGTCTGCTTGCGCCATTCCTCATCCGTAAGCGCACTGACCCCATTTCCGTTAATCGTGATATTGCCGGAGGTCGGATGAAGGAAGCCGCCCAGGATATCCACGAGTGTAGACTTGCCTGCCCCGCTCTCCCCGATAATGCCGATCTTCGCATATCTGTTGAATTCAAGCTTCACCTCTTCGAGCGAGGATGCGCCTTCTTCTTCATATTTGACGCTAACTTCGTTAAGCCGTAAAGTGCTGTTATTGTTCCACGTGAAAAACGCTCCCGGAGCCTTCCCATCTTGTATAGCTTCCTCTTCCCCCGGCTCCAGCAGCTTCGCCTGCACGGTCTCGCGGTCAATAATGCTCTTCATCGCTTCTCCGGCTTCCTTGCCGTCGAGTGTGGCATGGAAGTCCGCGCCCACCAGCCGTACCGGCAGGAAATATTCCGGGGCCAGAATCAGGATCGTTAACCCCGTAACCAGTGTCATCTGCTCATTGACCAGACGCAGCCCGAGGCTTACCGCTACCGATGCCACCGACAGCATGGTGAAGAAGTCCATTGCGAATGAAGACAGGAACGCCACGCGCAGCGTACGCATCGTGGCCGAGCGGTAGCGGTCGCTGACCGCTGCAATACTCTCGCTATGGCTGCGGCTGCGTCCAAGGAATTTCAGGGTTTCCAGCCCGCGCAGCGAATCCACGAAATGATTGGAAAGCGTACGATAGGACTTCAGCTGACGGTCCATCTGCTTGCGGGCCGTCATACCGATCAGAATCATGAAGACAATGATGATCGGCATCGTTAAGGTAAGAATGACACCGCTGGACGTATCCTGGGTATATACATAGACAAGCAGCAGAGCCGGTGTTACCGCCATACCGACCATCCGCGGAATAATCAGTTCCAGGTAAGTGCGGAACTTGGTTACTCCTTCAAGCACAAGTGTGACCACATTTCCGGTTCCCCGGTCACCTGCCAGCCTCGGTCCCAGCTGGAACAGCTTGTCCATCATTTGTCTCCGCATGCTGCTGCCGGTAGCTTCCGCGAAGCGGTAAGATGTGCGGCTCATCAGCATGGCACAGGCATGGCGCACGAGAAACGCAAGAAGGAACAAGAGCGATTTAGCCCCTTGTTCCTTCAGCGGTTCTCCCGCAAACAGCGCAGAGACAACTTCGGCCAGCGATTTCGCCAGCAGAAGAATGGACAGGCTTTGCACCAGGGTAAGGAAGCCGACAATCAGAAAGACAGGCTTTACTCCTTTGTACCCAAGCAAATTTTTATCCATTAGTATTCAAGATGCTCCTTCTCGTGAACCCGTTTGTGGAAGATGAAATAACTCCAGATCTGATAACCAAGCACGAATGGCAGCAAGGTCAGCGCCACGATCGTCATTACCTTCAGTGAATAGTGGCCGGAAGCCGCATTCGTAATCGTCAGGTTGAACGCCTGATCCAGCGAGCTGATCATCACCCGCGGGAACAGTCCGATGAAGATCGAAGCTACCGACAGCGCCATTACTGCCCCGGTCATTCCGAAGGCATAACCATCCTTCTTCTTGGTCATAAAGTATCCGGAGAGCAGATAAGCGACTACGCCCAGAGCAACTACAATCCATAGCAGGGTTCCGCGTTTATCGAAGATATCTGTCATATTGTACGTCATTATAACGAAGGCCACCAGCAGCACTGCCAGAGGAATCAGCAGTTTCTGGGCCAGCTTACGGGCCCGCTCCTGCAAGTCTCCCAGGGTGCGGAGCGTAGTGAACATCAGTCCATGTACCAGACACAGCAGGACTACTGTAATTCCCGCTACAACTGTATAGGCATTTACGATATCGAAGAAACCGGCATACATCTGCATATCCCCGTCAATCGGCAAGCCTTTGATGAAGCTGGCGAACACCACAGCCAGCAGGAACGGCGGCAGGAAGCTGCCGAAGAAGATGCAGACATCCCAGGTTTTCTGCCACGTCTTCGAATCGCGTTTACCTCTGAATTCAAAGGCAACACCGCGGGCAATCAGCGCCAGCAGGGCGAACACGAACGGGATATAGAATCCGCTGAACAGCGTCGCATACCAATGCGGGAAGGCGGCAAACATCGCGCCTGCTCCCGTAATCAGCCATACCTCATTCGCATCCCAGAACGGACCGATGGAATTAATCAGTACCCGGCGCTCTGTATCATTCTTGGCCAGAATCTGCGTCTCCATCCCTACACCGAAGTCAAAGCCTTCAAGGAAGAAGAACCCGACAAACAGCACTGCAATCAGCAGAAACCATAATTCATTAAGTGACATGGGTTAATCCTCCTTGTTATACGGATCGTGGGATTCGCCGTGTTCGTTATCCATAGCATAAGGGCCTTTTTTGATAACCTTGATGAACAGGCCGATCATTACCGCACCCAGTATGGCATAGATTGCGGTAAACGAAATCACCGAGAACAGCACCTGTCCGCTTGTAATATTAGGTGATACACTGTCTTCCGTAGTCATAAGTCCGAATACTGTCCATGGCTGACGCCCGATCTCCGTCATAATCCAGCCTGACGTGTTGGCAATCGGCGGAAGCAGCAGCCCCCAGAACATGAACCGCATGAACCAGGTATTTGGTTTGTCCATCTTCTTGCGCCACATGAGGTAGATGGCATACACGCCAAGTGCAATCATTAGCGAGCCTGCCGCAACCATGATCCGGAAGCTCCAGAAGGTTGTTTTGACAGGCGGGATATAATCTCCAGGTCCATACGCTAATTCGTACTCCTTCTGGAGCTCCAGCATACCCTTAACTTCACCGGAGAATTTACTGTAAGACAGGAAGCTGAGCAGATACGGAATCTGCACCTCTCCGCTGCTGGTCTGATTCTCTGTATCGATATTAGCAAAGACTGTCCAAGGTGCCGGGTCGCCGCTCTCACCCCATAGCCCTTCAGAAGCAGCCATCTTCATTGGCTGTGTTTCAACCAGATACTGCGCTTGGGCATGTCCGGCAACAGCTACGCCAAATGAAGAGATAATACCGACAATGGCCGCGATCTCGAACGATTTACGGAAAAAGGCCACGTCCTGCTTCTTAAGCAATTTATAAGCACTGATCCCCGTTACGAGGAATGCGCCTGTAGCGTATGCGGCAAGCACTGTATGCGGGAACTCCACCAGCAGCTGACCGTTTGTAATCAGTGCGAAGATATCATTCATTTCAGCCCGTCCGTTGTTGATCTGGAAACCTACCGGATGCTGCATGAACGAGTTGGCGGCCAGAATCCAGAATGCCGAGAGCATCGTTCCGAAGGCTACCAGCCAGATCGATAATAGATGAATACGCTTGGATACCTTATCCCAGCCGAAGATCCAGATTCCGATGAACGTGGACTCAAGGAAGAATGCCAACAAGGCTTCAATAGCTAGCGGGGCTCCAAAAACATCACCGACGAAGCGCGAATAGTCAGACCAGTTCATTCCGAACTGGAACTCCTGCAATATCCCTGTCACTACGCCTACTGCGAAGTTAATGAGGAACAGCTTTCCCCAGAATTGCGCCATTCTTTTGTACTCTTCATTGCCTTTTCTAACGTACATGGTCTCCATAATAGCAATTAAGAGCGCTAGTCCGATTGATACCGGCACAAAGAAATAATGAAAAATCGTCGTCGACGCAAATTGTATACGCGACAGCATTACTGTATCCATATTTCTCCCCTTCCTTCTCCCCATTCGATATGTCTATTCTGTCAAATTTTCAGGGCCTAAAGTGTGATAATTATCACATTATACACCCTGTTTGAGCATGAAATTCAATAAATTTGTGACAAATATCACAATATTACATAAAGAAAGCAAAAAAAATAAGACGGTTTCACCGTCTTGGATTTGTCCATCATTTATAGTTGTCTTGGTTCATAAAGGCATTGGTTTAGGTAATGGAAATACCTTTCTTAAGCGATTTGAGATCGCCATTCGAATTAAGCAATTGCGGCAGCATCTTCATGCTACGAACCATCGGGGAATGACAGAGACGGCAAGAAGGCGCATGCTCAAATGCGAAATTATCCCTCATCCATCCGTTACATCCATCGTTGGTACAGGCCCATATTGCGGTATTTTCTTCCGGTACTTCCTCCAAAGGCTTCTTCCGGTAGTTCATTGCCGTTCCTCCCTTCCTTTATGTTACAAGCTGAGTAACGATAAAAAAAGACCGTCCCAACTTTCACAAGCGGGGACGGCACCTTCTATTAATTACAGTTTTACAACGTTTTCGGCTTGTGGTCCGCGGTTGCCTTGAACAACGTTGAATTCAACGCGTTGGCCTTCGTCCAAAGTTTTGAAGCCGTCGCCAGTGATTGCGCTGAAGTGAACGAATACGTCGCTTCCGCCTTCAACTTCGATGAAACCGAATCCTTTTTCTGCGTTGAACCATTTAACTGTACCTGTTTGCATGTGTGTTACCTCCACAAATTTAAATTAATATGTTCTTTTTATCTTCAGACAAAGAAAAAATTCACACATTGAGAAAGGTTGTGATTCATTTGACAGCCCTTTTCAATGCGAGAATTAGGTATCAATTGTATGAATAATTTCATGTTACCACACCTTATTAACAAAGGCAAGCTGTCCCATCCGAATTTCTCCGTTTTTTCCCTTATAAGGTCTTCTTCCCAATGTAAGGGTTACCAGTTGGTCTAAATAGTAATATTTATAGCCGATATCATTGTTTACCCCATTAATTTGGACTTGAAACGGGCCCCGTCCTCTTAAATTTTGCATAAAAGGACGGCATGAACCGTTTCCGTTATCCTGACTGCCTTATTATTATATACGGCGGCTTCCGGTTTTATTCCTCGGGTTTCTCAAGAAGTTGTACCGTCACCTGCTTCACTTCACCATTGCGGTAAAATGTAATTTGCAGATCATCGCCGATCTTGGTATGGTCGTACAGATATTTGCGCAGGGACAAGGTGGATGTAATCGACTTGTCATCAAACTTGGTAATTACATCATTGAATTGCAGGCCTGCATCCTTTGCCGGACCCACTGCATCCAATACTACAACCCCGTCGGTTACCGTAGTTGGAAGGTTAAGCTCTTTGCGCTGGTCTTCAGCAAGCGGTACATACGGATTATTCAAATCTACAGAGTACACGCCCAGGTAGGAACGGGCAATTTTCCCGTTAGCCGCAAGCTCATCCGCTGTCTCCATTACATGGTTGGCAGGAATCGCGAATCCCAGCCCCTCCACACCTGTATCCGAAATCTTCATCGTGTTGATGCCGATCACTTTGCCGTCCAGGTCAACCAGTGCGCCCCCGCTGTTGCCTTCATTGATGGCAGCATCGGTCTGGATAACCTCCTGCTCCCAGTCGTATACCCCATCCTGGTTCAGAGATACCGGGATCGTCCGCTCTGTATTGCTCACAATGCCAGAGGTCAGCGTATCGCCGAGGCCCAGCGGGTTGCCGATCGCAATGACCGTCTCACCCAGACGCAGTTTGGAGGAATCCCCGATCTGCGCAACCGTGTTGATACCTTTGGAATCAATGGAGAGCACTGCGATATCACTCACCTTGTCGGCGCCGACCAGCTCTGCCTTGCGGGTCACACCATCCACGGTAACAACCTCCAGCTTGCTGGAGCCTTCAATCACATGATTATTGGTAATGATATATGCCTTATCTTCATCTTTTTTATAGATAACTCCCGATCCTAATGCAGACTCATCGAGAATATTAAGTTCCTTGTTGTCTTCCTTATGATTAATGATGCTTACTGCCGCCGGGCGGACAAGCGCAGCAGCCTGAATAATCCGGTCAAACGGATCTGCACTGCTCACAGCCACCTTGTCAATGACTGCCGGGGCCTGTGCTTTCTCCTCGGTGAGCTGTCCCGTAACCAGACTGAACAGCAATACAGCCACAACCGCACTGCATACGGAGCTGATCAGCGATACCTGCCATGTTGCCAGCGAACGCCGTGACCTGCGGACAGACCATTTCCCTTCGGCGTATCCATTGGAGGTACCCTGTTTGCCGGCTCTGCGCCGCGACACCTTGGTTGAATAGAAATCATCATCAAACAATCCCACGTTAAATCCTCTCCCCTCTATTGCCACCGCATTCAAGACCTGAACGCCAAGCAACCACGCCCGAGCTTAACCGCTATATCTCTTAGACTTCACAAAGTGCTAAAAGGTTTCACTTGATTCATTCACCACATTCCTGTGGGTTCTAAGCGCAAGGGGACTCTCCTATTCTTGCAACCTACTAAAAAGTTTATAAGCTTGTATCCGGAATATTTTGCAACCTAAAAGACTACACTAGAATTAGAAGCGGCAACAGCTCATAACTTAAAGGAACGTTCTATATGATTGTATCACAGGCAGCAGCACCGCCCACATTTTTTCTGTGTTAAAAAGATGCGAATTTTTTACATTCCCGCTACAATCCATTTCAAAAGGAGGGTCGGACTATGGAGTCATTCTCAACAAGTATGGATCTGGTACAGTTTATCGGCAAGCTGGGTGATCTTAAGGATGAACACTACCACCTGATTCTTGTCCAAAGTGCGATGATCGAGCTGCTGATTGACAAAGGGCTGTTCTCCCGCCAGGAGCTGGAGCACAAAATCACTGAAGTGGACCGCCTTATGACTGGCTCACCTTATCCCATGGCGTAGGCCGGTCATAATAGGTGTCACAGAGCCTGAACTCGCTGTCTTTGAAGAAGCAGCCCCGGTCCTCCATTGCCCCGCGTACGGACATTTTTGCCAGATCCATCATGTTGTGGTCCCTGCTCAAATGAGCCAGATAGGTGCGTTTGGTCCGCCCCGTCAGAATCTCGCTGAGCGCTGCTCCCGCTGCCTCATTGGACAGATGCCCCAGATCGCCAAGAATCCGCCGCTTCGTATTCCACGGGTAACGTCCCATCCGCAGCATCTCAATATCATGATTCGATTCCAGCACGAGCACATCGGCATCCGATATTGCCGTCCTTACCTTGTCGCTGACATACCCGAGGTCTGTGGCTACGCATAGCTTCTCTTTGCCGTCATAGAAATTGTAGGCTACCGGTTCCGCCGCATCATGGGAAATCGCGAACGACTCTACCCGCATACTGCCGAAATCCCGGTGCTGCCCGGTTTCCATAATGACCCGGTTATGCTCGGCAATCTTGCCGATCCCCTTCTCTATCGCTCCCCAGGTATTGGTATTCGCATAGATCGGAAGATCATATTTGCGCGCCATCGCCCCAAGCCCTTTAATATGATCGGAATGCTCATGGGTCACAAGAATTCCGTCTAACTCTGCTCCGGTCAGCTCACGCATCGCCAGCAGCTCATCTATCCGTTTGGCGCTAAGGCCCGCATCGATCATAAGCGTGGTCTCGCCGTTACGCACCACCGTCACATTCCCGGTAGAACCGCTGGACAGTACTGTAAATGAAATCCCCATATCTCTCCTGCTCCTTCTACTCTGTTGTCTTGGGACTGATAATATCCGCACTTATCGCATCCACGTAATAGGCACTGCCGTTCTCCAGCATAAACCGCCACATCGGCGAAGCCACCTGACTCTCGGAATTGAACAATTCGCCGTAATAGCCAAGCTCAATCTCCTTCACCGCAGAATCGGCCGGAAAATACTTCTCGATCAGGCTGCTGAGCGCCTGTGAGGCCGGAAGCACCTTTTGCAGATTATCACTCCGGCTTGCACCGATCTCAATCTGCGGCCAGCGGTACGCCACAATCTTCTGATCGCTGTTGATCAGCTCCAGCCGCACTCTGAACAGCGACCACTTGTTGTCTACAAGCGGATGAAGCACGAACTTGCCCACTTCACTCTCCTGATCATCAAAACGATAATTGGAAATATCCGGAATCCGGCTCTCCAGCAGACTGCTCAGCTCGGAGAACGAGGAATACATCAGCTTGCTGTCGATCGGCTCATTAAGCTTCACCGGCACTTCATTCTGCTCTTCTCCGGAGTAGCGGTACGTGATATCCGGCAGCTGCGGAGTGGCAGCCGGAATCGGACACAGCAGCCGGATGCCCTTCTCCTCCATCACCGCCTGCGTTTCTGCGGACAGGGAAGTGAAATCAAGCCCCGCGCTGACCTGATCACGCACGTCTATCCATAGCTGATAGCATAGCAGCAGATTCAGCACCAGAAAGGCGTAGATTAATACACTTTTGGCTCTTCCCCAGTCCATACTCTTTCCTCCTCAGATAACAACGTAAGGCTAAGACGTCACTACGGTGAATATTTGGACTTCCGGCCGCTGTTGTCTACAGATTTCTTTAATTCAACCGCTTTTCGCGGTGGAAATCCGCAGACAAAGGCGGTCGCTACCGCTCCTACAGTTCCAAAATCCCCCTTCGATCCTCCACGCCTTTTGTTAAATCAGCTTTGCTTTCCTCTAATCTAATTCAACGTCAGTACACTGCCGTCGCTGAGCGTCACGCGCCAGACCGGACGAAGCTGCAGCTTCTCCTCAGTCAGCGTAGGCATATAGGCGGGCGTCAGATCGGTAACCCGCAAGGAGCTGCCGATCTGGGTCAGCCGCTGCTTCAGCACTTCACCCCCGGACAGCTCAACAATGGTTTTCTCGGACTTCTCTTCATCCATATACATCAGGGAGCGCTCATAAGAGGATACAGTCCCCTGCTGCAGCTCCAGATGGATCACACCGTACTGGAGCTGAGGATTACTCATAATCGGATAGGAACCAGATGGATAGGCACCGTAATATTGCTGAAAGGACACCTTGCGGTCCTGCCGGCCTTCTTCAGTCGCAGCCAGCCTATAGGTTCCGTTCCAGCCGCCATGGTTATTGACGAATTCCACCGCCTCCAGCGCATCCTTCGCCGGTGTGCTGTCCCCGTCCGGAAGTGCTGCAGGATCACTAAAGCTCATCCAGTTCTGCTCCTGGTCCACCTGCAGGCTGCGTTTGCTGTCAGTGTAAATTTTGGAGCCATCCTTCTCAGGGATATATCTTGTGCTGCCTGCATCAAAGAACAGATTGCTCTGCATTTGCTCAATGGTATACATACCCGCAGGCATTACTACCTCAACCAGCGGAATGGCTGCCTCAGGCACATAATAATCCCCGTTCAACGTGGTGTACAGTGTCAGGTTCTTGCCAAAGTCCACATGCTGCTGCACATCCTGCACCGTAAGGTCGGCCTTGGCCGCCTCATACACAATATCACCGCGGGTGCTGAAGAAGATGGCATGCGCTTTGGAATCATTCTTGATATTGTAAATCCAGATCCGGTCGATGCTCTCTCCTTCAAACAGCGAATCCGGCGAGATCTGCATCACCCGCTGCAGCAGCGTTACCGGAATGCCTGCCCCGAAGGACAGCTCAATGCCAGAATTCTCACTGCGGATCTTATTCCAGTCGAAATCCTGCACAGAGCGGCGCTGGAAGCTCTCGAAGCTTCGCCCCTTCAGCCGGTTCAGAATCAGATTATAGAAGGTTGAGCTGGGATAGAAAAGCGTGTGCTTGTCCTCACCCATATGAATGATCATTTTATCCGGGTAGAGCAGGTTCTCCACCTTCTCTTTAGGTCCCATAATATCGGTCTTTACATAGAGGCTCTCCGACAATACCGCCGAATCACTGCCCGGCAGCCTGTAAATTAAGTAATAGCTCTCCACAAGGCTTCCGAGTATAAGCAGGAACAGCATCCATGACTTGATTTTCTCCTTCACGCCTCACTCCCCCTATGCTTCATCAAAGGCAGCGTGAACGTTACCAAAGAGCCTTCATTCAGCTCAGACTGCAGGGAAATGGAGCCGCCGTGCGCCTTGACAATTTCCCGGGCAATGGACAGCCCGAGACCCGTTCCGCCCATGTTCCGGGAGCGGGCTTTATCGACCCGGTAAAAGCGTTCGAAGATGCGTTCAATATCTTTCTTCGGAATCCCGATCCCGGAATCGCGTACAGAAACGGCCAGCATTCCGTCCTCAGTCTTACGGGCTTCAAGCCGGATCGTCCCGCCTTCAGGCGTATATTTCAAGGCATTGGAGACCAGGTTGCCCAGCACCTGATCAATCTGATCGCGGTCCAGCCAGGCAGCGGCTACCTCCTTATGCACTCTCGTGCTGATATGAATCCGCTTCTGGCGGATCTGGAAGGAGAAGCGGTCCGCCACATCTTCCAGCATCTCGGAGATGTCTGTCTGCTGAATGCGCAGACTGGACTCCTTCGAATCCAGGCGTGACAGATGCAGCAGATCGGTGACCAGGCGGATCATCCGCTCCGTTTCGTTGCGGATAACCCCGACAAACCGCACGGCAAGCTGCGGATCATCCAGCGCACCGTCATCCAGCGCCTCCGCATAGCTCTTAATGGTCGTGAGCGGCGTCCGCAGCTCATGAGATACATTCGCTACGAACTCACGGCGGGACTCCTCGAGATTCTCTTGCTCGGTGACATCCTGCAGCACCGCAATCGTCCCGGCGATTCGGCCGCCATCGCGCCGGTGGATCGGGGTGAAGGTGACCCTCACGATATTCGGGTCCTCTCCGCCCATCGGAGACAGATGCAGCATTGCCGACTGCGCATTGCCCTGGGCCAGCGATCCGGACTGCTCATGGTCAAGGCCGAGCAGCTCATCGAGCGGCGCTCCCTCCGGAAGCGGCCCTTCCGCTCCAAGCATCAGGGCGGCGCGGGTGTTCATCAGAATGACTGCGCCGCTCTCATCTGTCGCTACCACGCCATCACTCATATTCGCGAGGATGGAGGACAGCTTCTCCTTCTCCTCTTCATTCTGCGACAGCGCTTCGCGCAGTCTGTCCGTCATATAGTTGAATGCCTGGCTTAGCTGGCCAATCTCATCGTTGCCGAATACGGGAACCTTCCGGTTGAAGCGTCCTTCTGCCACCGCAGTGGCATGCTTGGTCATTTCTTTTATCGGATGGGTAATCGTATGCGCGAGTATAACCCCCAGCACTGCTGTCAGCGCGAGCGCCAGCAGCAGCCCCGAGAGGAATACGCTGTTAATCCGGCTCATGGTGGCATATAAATCCTTCATATCTGCGGCGATATAGATCGCCCCTACGACCTTATCACCGGAAATCACCGGCTTGGCCACAACCTTCTTGCGCACGTTGTCATCCGCAATGATATATTCCTCGTTGTCACTGATTCCCTGTAAGGCACGGCTGACAACCGTCTGTGTATTGCGCCGGCCCACATAATCATTCTGTGAAGGAACAGAGGTGGTAATAATCTTGCCGCTCGCATCCAGCACCTGGATTTCTGCGCCGTTAATATACAGATTGTTCACCATGCCCCGCAGGCTTTCCACAGCAGATTCTTCATCTGCCGTGCCCGTCTCACTCCCGAACTTGTCGGCGGTAAGGATCGAGAGCATCTCTGCACGCGCCTTCAGGTCCTTGGTGAAATTATCAGTCAGGGAATTCTTCATGGAGCTGACAAAGTATACGCCGATCAGCTGCATCGCAATCAGAATCAGCAGCACATAAATTACGATAAGCCTGGCCTGAATCGTCCGGAAAAAGGACAGTGCTTTCATCACAGCCCTCCGCTTTTGGGGCTATGCATCAAATAACCGAGTCCGCGCCGTGTGAATATATATTCCGGCTTGCTGGGATTCTCCTCAATTTTTTCTCTGAGCCGGCGGATCGTTACATCCACAGTCCGCACATCACCGAAATATTCGAAGCCCCAAACGGCCTGCAGCAGATGCTCCCGGGTCATTACTTTACCGGCATGGCGAATCATATAATACAGCAGTTCGTATTCACGGTGCGTCAGATCCAGCGGCTCGCCGTCTTTGTAGACCAAATACATATCCGTATCGATGAATAAGCCGAAATGATATACACCCTGCTTGCTCTCCACGCTTTCGTTCGGCGTTTCGGATAAGGCCGGCTTATGCTGGCGGCGCATCTGGGCTTTGACTCTGGCCAGCAGCTCACGCGTACTGAACGGCTTAGTTACATAGTCATCGGCGCCCAGCTCCAGGCCCAGCACTTTATCAATTTCTCCGTCCTTGGCGGTCAGCATGATGATCGGAATATCCAGATGTGCAGAGCGCACCTCACGGCACACGTCCATCCCGTCCTTGCCGGGCAGCATCAGGTCTAGCAGCATCAGGTCGGGGCGTCTGGACAGGGCCAGCTCAACCGCACTGTTGCCGTCAAACGCACAGATAACCTCATAGCCCTCTTTTTCCAGATTGAATTTCAATATATCAGCAATAGGTTGTTCATCATCCACTACCAGAATCGTGCCCATTTGCATATGCTCAGCTTCACCTTTCTAACGATACTCAGGTCCTTGATTCCTTTATTTTAACATACCTGTACGGGCGTCACATCTAACTAAATAAAAACCGCCCGAAATTATCCGGACGGCTGGTCATTCTATAAGCGGAGCTTAAAATATATATATTATTTCAGATATTTCATAGGGTTGACCGCTGTTCCATTCTTGCGGATTTCGAAGTGCAGATGTGTTCCGGTTGAGCGGCCGGTGTTGCCCATAATGCCTATTTGGCTGCCCTGTCCAAGCTTCTGGCCGACGGAGACGGAGATTCTGCTTAAATGTCCGTAGTAAGTAACGTATCCATTGTTGTGATTGACGATAACCACATTACCGTATCCGCTCTGCACACCGGCAAAGCTTACCGTACCGGCATCAGCGGCTTTGATTGTACGGTTGCCGGATACAATATCCAGTCCCTTATGTGCACGTCCCCAACGCTCGCCGTAACTGCTGGATATCGTAGCTCCGGTAACCGGCCAGGCGAACATTCCCGTTCCTTCACCTACAACCTTTGTACCAGAATAGACCACTTCAGGCAGCGAAGCCTTCACAACCGTCTGTCCGAGCCATTCTTCTTTGACAACCAGTCCATTTTCTTTGGTCAGCCTGTATTGCATCGTCTTGAGTCCCGTCTGACCGGCACGGACCACCTTTCTCTTGCCTGCCGCCAGCTGATCGCTTTTGCGTACAATGACTTCAGGCTCTGTAACTACTTGTTCAGTTACCTGCTCCACAGTCACGACCGTAAGATCAGGCTGGGGAACCGTCAGTTGCAACTGATCCCCGATCTGCAGGCTAAGTTCCTTGACGGCAGGATTGTTGCGGAAGATATCGGCCTGGGTAATCTGGAATCTGGAAGCGATGGCAGAGACCGTGTCTCCTTCCTGAACCGAGTAGACCAGCGGCTCTTCCTTGCCTTCGGTCAGCACCTTCACGGCTTCCTCTACACTAAGCACCTTGTTGGGGTCTGCCTTGACCGGAACAATGCTGACTTCCTCGCGGATGGCCGCCGATTCCACTTGGTCTGCCTTAGCTGATGCTGCTGCTGTCGTCTTGGCCGCCGTCTTCATCAGCTTCGCGCCAGTGGCTACAGCCTGCGGAATATAATGCGCCTTCACGGCCTCGAGTACCGCGGCTGCCGTCTCCTGATCCTTCACGATCCCGAGCGGTTTGCCATCAACCGTCAATTCCACGCCTACCGCATAGGCTTTGAGCATGCCATCCAGCTTGTCCAGTGTAGCTTCGCTGTCGATCTCCGGTTTGTACGCCTCGGCTGCCTCTGTCGTGATACCGCTGGTTTGCAGCACCATGACGGAATCCGGATACTTAAGCTGATATTCCCGTCTCTTCGCTTCAAACAGCTTGTTAAGATCCGAATCCTGACTTAAAGTTCCGATCTCTTCGCCTTTCACCAGCACCTTGTAGTAGGTTACTGTATTCGCCGCAACATGTTTCTTCTCCGCTCCGATTAAGAAGGTAGTCAGAAGAACCAGACCGGCAGTAGCCACTATCCATGAACGCCGGAGTCTGCGTGGTTTGGTTTCCGGCTGAAAGACCCGGAGTTCGCTGGCAGTGCTATTGCCCTGTTGACCTGCTGCACCGGACCCTGCGGATGTTTCTTCGCTGTTCCGCAGTTTCCCCATCCGGCGCATAAACTTAAAACCTTTCATGAAACTCTCCCTTTCAGTCCGCCCATACGGTCCGCCTTAGCGGATAAACTTATTTTTAGAGCCCCTTTTATATGTTGTACGTCATCTATTTATCTGTTTGCATGAGTATGAATATTGCTGCTTTTTTGGGCCCGGAAAAGGTTACAAAATATTAACCCCTCATAGTCCTTTTTTACTGTACCATAGCCTGAAGAAAAATTTCAACTTTCTTCACACAACAAAACCCGCGAAAATCGCGGGTTTAATCCCAAAATATGCGTTTTAAACAGATATACCGTGTCCAAAAAGTGACATTTATTAATTTTGCGTGGAGGGTACAGAATCAGGTGTAAGCATTTTCATTAAGGACTCATATTCCTCCTCATCCACATACCTCGCAATGATCTCCTGCAGTTCCTTTACCTCACTCTCTGTCAACCCGTCTTCCATAGCCGAGGAAATCTTTAGCATTTCCTCCTGCGGGAGCTTATTCATCAGAATATTGAAAATATTGGATTTCTCATCGGCGGGAATATTCTCCTTCAAGTCGTTTAGTGCACCCGGCGTCATCACCAGCTCCTGATCCAGTGCACGGTCACTCTGTTCTTCTCCGGCCGCCGCTTGTCCCATTACAGGCAGCGCATCCTCAGGCACCGTTTCGTCCACCGTATCCCCGGTTTCACTCGCGGGAGAATCTCCGCCAGTTCCTTTTTCTCCGTCCACCTTGCTTGAGTCTGCCTCTTTAATTGTATCCTTAGTATCCTTAGTATCCGTAGACGAGGAACTGCTGCTTCCCATCCCCGTCAGACTCTTCACGAAGCCAAGCATACCCGGCTCAGGCCCGTCTACCTTAATATCAAAGCCTGCCAGCACTGACTGGATATACGTATTGACCACATACGCAGTCGTCAGCATGGACAACCCGCTGGCCAGTACAACAATCATACATATGCCAAGCGTCCGTTTCATTAGTTTCATCATCATCGCTCCCTTATGCCCTGCTCTATTCAACTCCGGAGAATCAGTCCTTGGTGATCCTATTCTCCCAGTATTGACTAGAACCCGGCCCGGGAAACCTCTGTTATCCCTAGAAAAGCCGCTTAGCAGCTGCCAAAATACAAAAACAGGAGCCTCCTCCGAGGCCCCTGCTCCTGTAATTCATATTCATTCTGCTTCAATCTAGATATAGATTGGCAGTACCTGATTTGTCTGTTCCCGGTTACGGCCTACGGAGAAGATAGAGATTGGAATACCTGTCAGCTCTGATACACGTTCCACATATTTGCGAGTGTTAGCAGGCAGATCGTCTAGAGTCTTCGCACTTGTAATATCCTCGCTCCAGCCTGGAAGCTCTTCATAGACAGCTTCGCATTCCGCGAGCATCTTGAGGCTGGCCGGGTAATGCGTAATGATCTCTCCGCGGAACTTGTAGCCTGTGCAGATCTTGACGGTTTCGAGGCCGCTCAGCACGTCCAGCGAGTTCAGGGACAGACCCGTGATTCCGCTTACGCGGCGGGCATGACGTACAACTACACTGTCGAACCAGCCCACACGGCGTGCGCGGCCGGTTACAGTACCGTACTCGTGGCCTGTTTCACGGATATAATCACCAGTGGCATCGTTCAGTTCTGTAGGGAACGGACCGTCGCCAACGCGGGTAGTGTAGGCTTTAGCCACACCAATAACCTGTTTGATCTTGGACGGGCCAACGCCCGAACCGATGCAGACACCGCCTGCGGAAGGATTGGATGAAGTGACGAACGGATAGGTACCCTGGTCAATATCAAGCATTACACCCTGTGCACCCTCGAACAATACTCTGGAATCTGCATCAATAGCATCATTCAGCACAACCGAAGTATCCGTCACATAACCGCGCAGCACTTCAGCATACTCTAGATATTTGGTTAGAATTTCTTCTACATCCAGCGGCTCTGCACCATATACCTGAGTGATAACCTGATTCTTCTCTTCCATCAACGGACGAAGTCTCAGTTCGAATTCCTCGGCGTCCATCAGATCGGCAATCCGGATACCGTTGCGGGCGGCTTTATCCATGTAGCACGGGCCAATCCCCTTGCGTGTGGTTCCGATTTTGTTCGGACCCTTGCGGTCTTCTTCAAGCGCATCCAGCAGCATATGATAAGGCATAATGACATGGGCGCGGTCGCTGATCACCAGGTTCTTCGTATCAAAGCCATTCTCATGAATATAATTAATTTCTTGAATCAGGGCCTCTGGATTGATAACCATTCCGTTGCCGATAACACAAGTTTTTTCTTTATAAAATACACCTGATGGAATCAAGCTGAGCTTGAACTTCTTCCCGTCAATCAGAATCGTGTGACCGGCATTGTTACCCCCTTGATACCGAGCGACCACATCTGCACTCTCTGCCAGAAAATCCGTGATCTTTCCTTTGCCTTCGTCTCCCCATTGTGTTCCCACGACGACTACCGTTGACATGTTCATTCCTCCGTAGGTGCTAGCAAGCACCATTATTTTTCAAAATAGAAGAATTTATATGCTTACGCTATAAATTATCATGATTAAGCTATAAATTATCCTTCTATTTCCACGCTGAAACCCGCCGTCCCTTTATACGGACAGCGAAGCTGTTTCCACTTGTAATATGGGCTCGGTACGGACTTCTTATGTACGCAGCCCTCCGGACACCAGGGCGGGCTAGCCCGCCAAAGCACAATAATCAGTGTAACAGCGGCACTTTTTAAAGTCAAATAAAAACGAACGATCACAGTTGAAGATGTGCGATCGTTCGTGTATTGTGCGAAATTCGCCTAACCTGCGAACGGTTCCGCATGTGCCCGCTCGTAGTTGACGAACTTGTTAAAGTTCTTGAGGAATACCAGCTCTACCGTGCCTACCGGACCGTTACGCTGTTTGGCAATGATGATTTCAATAATATTCTTCTTCTCGGTATCCTGATTGTAGTAATCGTCACGGTACAGGAACGCTACGATATCGGCATCCTGCTCGATCGAACCCGATTCACGAAGGTCACTCATCATCGGCCGTTTGTCCTGACGCTGCTCCACACCACGGCTGAGCTGGGACAGGGCAATAACCGGAACATCGAGCTCACGGGCAATCTGCTTCAGGGTACGGGAGATTTCGGATACTTCCTGCTGGCGGTTCTCTCCGGCTTTGCCGCGGCCCTGGATCAGCTGCAGGTAGTCGATGACGATCATACCGAGGCCTTTTTCCTTCTTCAGCCGGCGGCATTTCGCGCGGATATCTGTAACGGTAACCCCCGGTGTATCATCGATATAAATTTCAGCCTCAGACAAGGACTGGATCCCCATGGTCAGCTTGGACCAGTCATCATCGCTTTTGAAATCACCGGTACGCATAATATTGGCGTCCAGATTGGCTTCTGCGCAGATCATACGCTGTACCAGCTGGGGCGCCGACATTTCCAGACTGAAGATCGCTACGGTCTCTTTGGCTCGGACCGCAACATTCTGGGCGATATTCAGGGCAAATGCCGTCTTCCCTACGGATGGACGGGCAGCCACAATGATTAAGTCGTTACGCTGGAAACCGTTCGTCATATGGTCAAGATCGGCAAACCCTGAGGGAATCCCCGAAGTGCCGCCCTTGTTCTGATGGAGCAGTTCCACCCGGTCGAATACCTGCATCAGCACATCACGGATGGCAATGAACCCGCTGCCGCTGCGGCGGTTAGAGATCTCCAGGATCCGCCGCTCGGCATCACTCAGCATGATGCCCACATCTTCGCCGCCCGTATAACCTTCGCTGACAATCTGCGTTGCTGTACGGATCAGCCGCCGCAGCATCGCCTTCTCTTCTATAATCTGTGCATAATAGTCGACGTTGGCCGCAGTCGGTACTGCATGCGCCAGCTTAGCCAAATAGCTGACACCGCCGACATCCTCAAGCTCCCCCTTGTCCTGGAGCCGGGATGTCAATGTAATCAGGTCAATCGGCTGGCTCTCTTCTCCGAGCTGCACCATCGCCTCAAATATCATCTGATGCGGTTTGTCGTAGAAGTCTTCGGTATTCACCCGCTCCATCGCGGTAATAAGCGCTTCATCCGACAGCAGAACCGCACCTAGTACGGCCTGTTCTGCCTCTAGATTCTGCGGGGGAACCCGATCGAAAAAGAGATCTCCACCCATTCTACTCCTCCGTTACCTGCACCGTGAGGTTAGCCTTTACTTCAGTGTGCAGCTTCACTGTTACCTGGAACGTGCCTACATGGCGGATCGGATCGCTCAGTTCAATTTTGCGCTTGTCGATCACGATTCCCTGCGTAGCCGCCAGCGTTTCGCCGATCTGTTTGCTGGTGATTGCTCCGAACAGACGCCCGCCTTCGCCCGCTTTGGCCTTCAGCGTCAAGATCAGCTCATCAATCTTCTTGCCGAGCTGAACAGCTTCCTCTTTCTCCTGGTCCTTACGGCGCTGTTCCGCTGCCGCCTGGTTCTCCAGCGTCTTCACATTGCCGTCGGTAGCCGGACGAACCAGTCCCCGCGGCAGCAGGAAGTTGGCTGCATAACCTTCCGACACCTCTTTAACCTGCCCCTTCTTGCCTTGACCCTTAACATCCTTGATGAAAATGACCTTCATTCGAATAGCCCCTCTTTCGATTCAATTTCGGCCAGTACTGCAAGCAGTCTGGCTTCTGCTTCCTTAGTGGTTCCTTCAAGCTGTACAGCCGCATTGGACAGATGTCCGCCGCCCCCCAGCTTCTCCATAACCACTTGTACGTTCATCCGCCCCAGTGACCGGGCACTGATGCCGATCAGGCCGTCAGGCCGCTCACTGATCACGAATGAGGCAACCACATTCGTCATCCCCAGCAGCGTATCCGCCGTCTGGGCAATCAGCAGCTGTGGGATTTTCATTCCCGGCGCAGTAACCACCAGCGCGATATGATCATATACCATCCGCGCATGCTTGATAATCTCCGCCTTGGAGATGTACTCCTGCAGATCCTCCTTCAGCATGCGCTGAATCAGAATCGTATCTGCCCCGACACGCCTCAGGAATCCGGCTGCCTCGAAGGTCCGCGACCCGGTATGCAGCGCGAAATGCTTCGTATCCACCGTGATGCCCGCCAGCAGCATGGTAGCCTCCAGCGGACTGAGCTTGATCTTGTCGTGAATATACTGCAGCAGCTCGGTCACCAGCTCACAGGTTGAAGATGCGTAAGGCTCCAGATACACGAGCACTGCATCATTGATGAACTCTTCTCCCCGGCGGTGATGGTCTACTACTACGATCCGGCTGGCGTATTGCACCAGCCGGGGCTCCATTGTCATGGAAGCCTTATGTGTATCTACAACAATTAGCAGCGTATGCTCCGTCATGACCTGCAGCGCCTGCTCTGTCGTGATGAAGGTCTTGTATAGCGCTTCATCCTTACGGATCTGCTCCATCATGCGGGTAATGGACGGATTCGGCGTCTCCATTACAATACTGGCTTCCACATTGTACATCTGCGCGGCCTTGAGCAGGCCGATTGCCGCACCTACAGCATCGATATCAGGCACCCTGTGCCCCATAATCAGCACCCGGTCGCTCTCCTGCATCAGATCGCGCAGGGCATGGGCGATCACCCGTGCCCGTACCCTCGTCCGTTTCTCTGCGGCATTGCTCTTACCGCCGTAGAAGGAGAGCCGCTGGCCTGCTTTCACAGCCGCCTGATCTCCGCCCCGGCCCAGTGCCATATCCAGACTCGACTGGGCAAGAGCTCCGAGCTCACTGGCCGATTCCGAGCCATAGGCAAGGCCTATGCTGAGCGTCATCGGCACCTTGAGATCAGCCGTCATCTCGCGGACCTCATCGAGTACAACGAACCGGCTCTCCTCCAGCGCCTGGAGACTGCGGTGATTCAGCAGCATCAGATACCGCTCTGAAGACAGGCGGCGCAGATAGACTTCAAACTGCTTGCTCCACTCCGTAATCTCGCTGGCTACCTTGGCGATCAGCGACGTGCGCTGCTGATCGTCCATTCCCTGGGCTGCTTCATCCAGATTGTCCATCATTACAATACCGATCGCCAGCTTTTCTTCCTCATACCGCTCACGCAAGACCACCAGCTCAGTGATATCGTAGAGATAGAGCAGACGTTCACTTGGAATCACCACCACCTGATAATAACGGTCATCGACCGTGATCTCCTGGCGGTGATCCTTCATTGCACCGTCTTTGGCGGGTTCGCGCTTCTGCGGTATATTCTTCAGAGAAGCAATGACATCGGGCATCAGCTCCTGCAAATCTTCACCCACAAGAGTCTTGCGGGAGAAGATATGGCCGGCATTGCGGTTATTCCACTCCACTGTACGGTCTTCACTGTACAGGATAATCCCTAAGGGAAGCATACTTACAGCCTCACCTTCCACCCGTTTAATGCGGAAGGAGAGGCCGTTAATATAATCTACAAGGTTGCGGCGGAACGACAGCTCGGCCTGCAGCATGGTGAAACACAATGTGCCGGCCAGGAAGAGGCTGGCAACACCGAGGACCCAGTTATAGATACTGACCACTATAATCAGGACCAGCAGCAGCAAGAACGCCCACACGGTATGATACCCGTGCCAGCGTCTTTGCAGAAATTTTGGCATGAGCTCTCACCCTATCGTTTCGATTTCTTCACAAGCTCCCGCAGCGGAAACGCCAGATCGACAACACCGATAATCCAGAATCCCGGCAGGACGATAACAGGTATCGCCAGCAGCAGCGCTACTATCTTGCTCCACTTCCGTTCATGTATGAGGAAGAAGAGGAAACCGATGGTTTGAATCTTGAATGCGATTTGCAGCAGCGGCAGCAGATTGGCCGAGACCATCAGCATGAAGCCGCTGTCCGCACCGCCGAAGAGCAGGCTGAGCACAACGCCAAGCAGATAATACCAGATGAAGGCTCTGGACAGTCTCCACTCCCGTGCAGGCTTCAGTCTTGGCACCGCGTATTCCATGCTGTTCAGAATCGGACGGACAATGGAATGCGTAATGACAGCTATGATAAATGCGCTGAGGATGAGCGTCATCGGAATAGCCTGGATGGTCATCCAGCTCATCATGCCAATCTGATCCGATGAAATGGTGATCTCGGAGAGCAGGGGATTGCTTGCCCCCATAGTGGCCAGCCAGTCCGTATAAGTCTGCAGAACATCGTATACATAATCGTACAAATTAAACTGCAGGAATGTAGTACTGATTAACAGAATCAGCAGGAATTCACCTAATACTGCGACCATACCGGCAATTAGCGTAGACATCGCTGATGCGCGTTTCTTATACCGGCGTCCCATTACAAGGGCCGGTATCAGGAAATAAATGGCTATCAATACGTAAAACGGTGTAATCAGGCCCACAATCAGCAGGACCGGCACTATATGCAGAATAAACTGCTTCGTGCTAAGCGTCGTAAAGAGCACAATGGCCGGGATAATCATAAACAGCGTCGTGATAAGCAGTAATGGGGTGGACAGGGATAACAGCAGCAGCAGATAAGCTATGCTCCAAGCCACAGATGTCCAGCGAAATTTCAACAGTATTCACCTCTTACGCATATGTTCTTCTAGTGCAGATATATCCTGGTACCATTCTTCCAGCTGATGGCCTTCCTGCCTGTGCTTTCTCAGCTTCTCCATCAGCAAGTCATCCAGTTCACGATAAGGGATACCAAGTCTGCGCCCCAATATATATGAGCTCATAATCAGGCTGGCCAGGCTGTCGCCTACACGGGCGGTACTGCCTTCCCACAACGCTTTGAATAACCGTGAGACTTGATCGATTACTTCGGTCTTTAACCACTCAATTACCTTGGCGCGTTTGGCCACGTCCAGGTCCTTCGGCACATTGGGCACGTCTCTCTACCTCCGGCAAAAAGCATTATTCTCCATTATAGCATAAATATTTCCGAGCCACACGGACGCCAGCCTCCCGGATCATCCGCATAGCGGAGCCTTAAATCCGGGCTTGATTCATGGACTTTACAGGCATACCGGAAGGTATCTACAGCCTGCCTTTCAAAAAAGGCCCGCATTCCGTTACGCCGGAAATACAGGCCTTGGTTCCTTAAGCATTTGTCGCCATATGGATGAGGTTATAACGATTCCTGGGATTGCCGCGAGACAACCTTTTCGCAATATTCGATGATCTGACTCCGGCGCACAATACCAATGAACCGTTTCATGTCGTCAACTACAGGTACAAAGTTCTGTACTTTGGCCAGGTTAATCAAGTCCTCCATATCCGCATCAATGGATACCGGCAGATTATTCATCCGCAGCGGTACATCCTTAAGCAGATATTTGGAAGCATTCTCAAAAGTAACGGCGCCGCCCGACTCCTTCATGTACCAGAGCAAATCACCTTCTGTGACTGTTCCGGCATATTCCCCGTTCCGGTTCAGAATCGGCACTGCGGTATAGCGGTGAAACTCCATCCGTTCCAAGGTCTGGCGCAGCGTCGAATCCAGTGTAACGCAAGCTACCTCCTGTTTCGGAAGTAAAAAAAACGCAATATTCATCTCTTGATCCTCCTCAAAGAGTTCCGAAGGAATGATGCTCTACCTTCCGTGCTGCAAGGCCCACCGTAGTTATACGCCTGAGACAGCAATTCGTTCCACTTCATTATACCATGAAGACAATAAACAGCAGCCATTAACCTTGCGAATGGCTGCTGTTTTTATGGGGGACAGAATGTACGTGTCCGCCCTTACTGGGCTGTAGCTGTAGCCGCAGGCTCCAGGGCATTCTCTGCTTTGCCTGGTTCAATTAGCTGGTCCACCGGTGTGCTGGCATTCATCCAGTTATCGATCATGGCCTTAGCTTCACTCAAGTCCTCTTCATCAACAATATCGTAATACACGCCATTGATGCGTTCGCCTTCGCCCATCACCGTGAAGCTGGAGATATCCATATCCTTGCCGCCCATGAATTTCTTGGCCAGACTGATAATCGTGGAAGGCTGTATGTCTGTTTTGAAATTATCGCCCATAATATCCAGCAGCTCCGGGATGTTGCCGATTTGGCTGATTGATAACATTTTATTCGCTACTACATCGATAAATACCTGCTGGCGTTTGGTCCGGTTGAAGTCGCTATCCTCGCGGTAACGGGTGTAGTTAAGCGCCTCTTCACCACTATAATTCGACTTATTGGCCTTAATGGTGAATTTCTCATGATCCGCACCTTTGTTGACAATATCCTTCTTGATCGGCAGCGGAACACCGCCAATAGCGTCAACCGCATCCTTCAGGCCCTGAAAATTAATTGTGGCATAATATTGAATATCATGGCCCAGCAGTGCTTCCAGGGTATCTTTAGCCATTTGCTGGCCGCCAAAAGCATAAGCATGCGTGATTTTGTCCTTCTTATTGTCACCATGCCCGATAATTTCCGTGTACGTGTCACGGGGGATTGAGATCAGCAGAATCTTATAATCCTCCGGACGGATGACGGCATAGATCATCGTATCGGACCGTGCCACTTCATTGCCCCGCTGGTCTGTACCCAGGAGCATTAAAGAGAACGGGTCGCTTTTGTATACTACCGGGGCAGGTTTAACCGTTGTGGTAGTTGTACCGTTATTCTCCAAAGGCTGGTAGGATTCTTCCGCCAGCTTGGTTTCCACCTGATCCGACAAAAAGAGGTCAAAGGCCAGCACCGCGAGCGGCTTCTGGAACAAAAATCCTCCGGCTACAATGACCAGGGCTACGATGAGTGCAATGTATCTTTTCTTCAGTTTTTTTATTTTTTTCATAATTATAATTCCTTCTTTATGGTGGATTGTACATATGATTGCCGTGCTCTATTTACAATGCCTGCCTGGACTTTCAGACAGTCATGACTGGGCTCTTCTTGCTGCTATGCGCTGCCCTGCTTAAGGATATGGTTCCCCCTTTCCGGGATTCGGGTCGTTCTAATTGTAGAATAAACCTGGAAAACTGCTTTGACACATAAACAATATTTCTATTGTAATCACTTCACACCTAAAAAGAAACAACAAATAACGACAGCATCGGCGCGATAGCCGCCTGTATTCCTTAAAGTATATGACGCAGGAAAGTCCGTTTTGATGCCCATTTCCAAAAAATAATTAAAAATGACGGCCCGCACTGCCTGCCTAGGCAACAGATCGGACCGTCATTATTTATCTAATCGATTTCCTTGATCCACCAGTTCTGCGGATCACGTATATTGCTGAGCGCGTTCGTAGATACACCCTGGAGGCGTTTATTAACCGCGGTAATATTAGAGCGTTCGGAGAAAAAGATCATCGGAACCTCGTCATTAATCAGCTTCTGCCATTCATAATATACCTCTTTGCGGAAATCCTGGTCGTAGGCTTTCAGGCTTACCCCGTCACGGATGAGTTCCTCGCTGCGCTTGGACGTCCACCGCGGATAATTCCACGAATCGGTTGCCCGCCATAGGCCCGAAGGATCGGGGTCGCTGGCCAGCCCCCATACACCGTTAAACAGCTCTACGGACGGATCATCGGACTCTACCGCTTCATAAAAGCTGTTCAGCTCCTTCAGGCTCCCGCCGTTTAACTGAACATTGAGCCCGACATCATGCCAGTTCTGCAGAATCGCTGCAGTACGCGCCTCTGCTGTTTTGCTGCCGGACATCGCGTCGTAATGAATCGTGAATTTCTTACCGCTTGGATCCTCGCGGAGCCCGTCTCCGTCCGTATCGAGATATCCTGCCTCATCCAGCAGGGTCTCTGCCTTCTCCGGAAGATAGGCATAGGTATCTATTTCCTGGTCATCGATCTTAGCCCAGCTTGAGCTGGGAATAGGGGTCTCAATCAGTGTTCCCAGGCCATAGGAATATTTATCAATAATACCTTGCCGGTCAAGCGCATAATACATCGCTTTGCGGAGCCGCTTATCCTGGAATTTGGGATTATCCATCACCACCTGGCCGCTCTCATCATCCCAGTGTCCAAACTTGAACCCTATATATTCATAAGAAAGCCCCGGTGTCACTTTGATCTCCACATTGTTCAGCAGGCCTGCAGCCTGGTAAGCATCCCGCGGAAGGGTACCGATATCGATGCTTCCGGCTTCAAGCAGGGCCGTCATGTCCTTGCTGTCAATGACCTTGTAGGTTACACCGTCCAGCAGAGCTTCCCCTTTATAATAATCATCGAACCGTACCATCTCGACACTCTCACCCGGTACAATAGCCTTAATCATGAAAGGACCGGTACCAATAGGCTGCTTACGCACCTGATCACTGTCCAACATATCCTTTACTGCGACGCCCTCGAAATACCTCTTGTTCATCGGATAGGCCCACAGATTATCGATCATGTTTGCCCGCGCTGAATTCATCGTAATGCGCAGCGTATACGGGTCCATCACCTTGAGTCCGGTGATTTCCTTGGCCTCCCCCAGGTGGTAAGCTTCGGCTCCCTTAATCATTTCCACGCTATAATACCTGGAGCCCGGATAATCCGGGCTGGCGATGGTCTCCAGAGCAAACTTCCAGTCCTCCACGGTCAGCTCATCGCCGTTATGCCAGCGGACACCGGGTTTGATGGTGAACGTAAATACCGTATGATCCTCGGATTCCTGCCAAGTGGCAATGTTAGGAGCCGTAGACAGGTCATCGTTGACTTTGAACATGGCTTCCGTAGTGAATTCAAGCACATTTGCATCGTCTTCCCCTTCAATAAAGGCCGGTTCGAAATTGCCTTGAAACGCAGATGAATATCCATATGTTACTGTCCCGCCTGCTATAGGTTCATCGGCTGTTTTGCTTAAGCGCGTCATATAAGACTCGGCGCCTGGGCTTGGTCCGCTGCATGCAGACAACGCCACCGCAAGCATAAGCGGGAGCATTAGCCGGCCGATGATATGTTTTGACATATATTTCTTCCCTCCCGGGTTCCATCACGCTTTAATGTAAGCGGTTTCTACACTGAATTTTACTATAACTCTGATTGTTCAGCTCATGGACATTTGAATATGCCACATAATAGAGGATAACCAATATTCGCTCTAAAGTGAAGCCTTTAATTTCTATTCGGTCTGCAGAAGCCCCCGTGAAATGTGAAAAAAGCCTGCCCTGACGGGCAGACTTCTGGAGTATTCACACTTATTTTTCCTCATCGGGATGTATGATGCTAAGGCCCTCAACATGCCTCTTCTGCATCAGTTTGCGCTTCTTGCGGGTATCCTTGCTCTCGAAAATAATATCAAAATCATAATCCTCCGGGTATAGCTCCTCTTTGGAAAGATATGGCTTCAAGCGCTTATGGTTTACGGTTATTTTCTGTTTCTGGATCATCACTCCGACCATCCCCCGGCTGTCCTTCTTCATATATACAATTCCCGTGCGCCCCAGGGTAGTGACGTAAACAGCATCTCCCACTTCAAAATCGGGCTTCGCCGCCGGCACGCTGTGCCCCGCATCAGCTGCATCATCCCGGTTTTGATCCGGATTGCCGCTCTGAGACGCAGCGTTCCTCTTCTCTGCATCAGCAGCTCTTGAACTCTGTTCCTGTCTGTAAGGGCTATTCCACGGCCTCTGGCTGCCTCTATGCTCCTGCTGCTCGGCTACAAGCTGTTTGGCACGCTCAATAACCGGTTTGTTTATGCCGAGCTGCTCGGCAATCTGCAAGGCATAGCTATCGCCCGCTTCGCCAATCGTCAGCCGGTACAGCGGCTGCAGAGTCTCTTTATCGAACTCCATCCGTGCATTCTGAAATCCCGGTGTAGCTGCAGCAAATACCTTAAGTTCGTTGAAGTGGGTGGTTACCACAATATTAGCACCCTTACGGTTCAGCTCCTCCAGAATAGCAATCGAAAGTGCGAACCCTTCCCCGGGGTCGGTACCTGCCGCCAGCTCATCAATCAGCAGAAGTACGCCTCTGCCGGCATCACTAAGCATTCCTTCTATACTCTTCATTTGTGCAGAGAAGGTACTGAGCGACTGCGTCAGACTCTGACCATCGCCAATTACGCTAATTACATTGCTGAACACAGTAAAATCACTGTCCGGCGCAACCGGCACCAACAGACCGGATTGCGCCATCAACGACAGCAGGCCCAGCGTTTTGAGTACTACTGTTTTGCCGCCTGTATTGGGGCCGGTTACGATCAGAGATTTGTAGCCCTGACCAAACTCCAGACTGACCGGCACCATATCCTTGAGCAGAGGATGCCTGCCTCCATTCATCCGCAGGAAGCCGCGTTCATTCAGTGAGACCGTCCGGGCATTAAGAACCCTGGCATACTTTCCCTTGGCGAAGATGAAATCATAGGTGCCGGTTACTTCAATATTCAGCCGCAGAGCCGCCTGTTCCTGCTCTAGCAGCCCTGTCAGCATACTTAGGATGATTCCTTCCTCCCGGGCTTCATCAGCTGACAATAGCTCAATCTCCCCCTGAAGGGAGGCCACCTCGTCTGGCTCTACGAAGACGGTCTGCCCGCTGGTTGACTGATCCAGCACGGAACCCTTGATTTGCTTGTGATACTCCCGTTTCACCGGAATCACATACCGGCCGCCTCGCATGCTGATCAGACTCTCCTGAAGGATGGACTTATGGCGCGCCATAATACTCTCCAGCTTTCGGTGCAGTCGATCCTTGGCCACAGCCAGCCGTTTGCGTACCCGCTCCAGTCCTTTACTGGCCTGATCGTCAATAACACCCAGCCGGATACAACGTTCGATCTCATCCCTGACAGAACTCAGCTCCTGCAGAGAAGCTCCGTAAGCAGCAATACGCGGCGCACTCTGCTCCTTGGATGCCATATACTTGCGCAGCTGTCCGCAGCTGTGCAGGAACACGGATACTGCGGTAAAATCCTGCTCATTGTACAGATAACCCGTTCCAAGCAGTGACAGAACCCACTCAATGCCTTCCAGTGACGGAATGGGCACACTCGCCCCCCGCTCCAGCAGTTCTTTGGCTTCGTCCGCTTCATCCAGTGCGCGGTGTATAGCCGGCAGATAGGTCATCGGCGCAAGCTCGCTCACATATCTTCTCCCTTCATAGGATACGGCATGGCGCATTAATTCCTGTTTGATTGTCTCGTATTCCAAGGTGTTCATACTCTGTAGATTCACTCTGATTCCTCCTTGTATAGATGCCTGTATTTCAGGCCTGCTCCCTAACGCAAAAAGGGCGAAGACCCGCCACTGCGGCAATCTTCGCCCTCTTTTGATTGCTATTCTCCTCTTCGGCTTCAGGTACTGGCCCCACCCGCTGGATGAAAAGCTCCTGAAAACAGAAAAAACCGTGCTGCAAAGAGCACGGTTAATCACAAAGAGAATAATAGCCGTAAAGAGGCCATCATGACGCTTCGCGTGTGTTCTTAACTAAATCATTCATTCTTACAGCCCGCGGCTAATCAGACATGTCACCTGGACATAGTCTAACAAGACATGCTCCTGGCAATGATTGGAGCACGCTGCGGCTTACTGCCGGAATGATATGAAGTTGCTTAGTTAAGAACGCTCACCAACATCAAAATTTCCCCTTTAGTTATAGGATACCTGTAATTTACTACATCTGGAATCCGGTTGTCAATTGCCGGCAAAGCAATTCATTACCCATGTAATTCCGTTTTTACCGTCGGTAACCTGTCCATGAAGTGCGCCGAAGAAGGTTTTTTGCAGCTCCACCTTGACCTGCCCGCCCTCTGAGCTCAGTTTCTCATAAATCGCCCGCATCTCATCTTCGTTGTCAAGCCCCAGAATAACACTTACATTCTCTGTCTTGGCACCTTTGCCGTAATCATCGGAGAAATGAATCAGTGTCTGCCCCAAATGCAGCTCAGCATGCAGCAGCTTGCCATTATGTTCATTCAGAACCTTGATCTCTCCGCCAAAAACGCTCTTGTAGTACTCCACAGACTCCTGCACGTGCTCAATAATGATGTAAGGACTTGCGCTGATCATTGTTCATTCCTCCAAGTTTTATTTAAATGGCCTATATAGATTGAACTTGTATTTTTTCTATTATGGGATTGCCGTGACTCCAGAGAATATTTTCAAGTTCAATCTATATAGCTAGTATTCTGCCCCTATTATACAGTTTTTGCCCGCGTATTTCTTTTGTATGCATGCAAAAAAGCAGCCGGCTTAGCCGGCTGCTTCATAAAACGTCCTATTCCGTTGTGTAAGGTAGCAGCGCGATTTGACGCGAGCGTTTTACAGCAATGGTCAGAGCGCGTTGGTATTTTGCACTTGTACCAGTTACACGACGCGGCAAAATCTTTCCGCGTTCGCTGATGAACTTCTTAAGAAGCTCAGTGTCTTTATAGTCAATGTGAGTAATCTTGTTCACAGTGAAGTAGCACACTTTTTTACGCTTGTTGCGTCCACCACGACGTGCCGGTCTTTTGTCGTTGTCCGCGCCTTCTCTTGGTTTAAAAGCCATGTTCAGTTCAGTCCTTCCTTATTAAAATGGCAAATCATCGTCCGATATATCGATCGGTTTTCCATCGCCTGAAAAAGGATCTTGAGTATTGTTGTTACGCGAGAAATTGTTGTTATTTCCGCGTGCACTGTTACCGCCGTTACCGCCGCCACCAAAGGCAGGCTCTTCGGGAGTACTTCCACCACTTGGTGCATTTCCGCCTTCACGGTTCTGCGAGGATTCCAGGAATCGGACATTATCAGCAATAACTTCAGTGACGTATACACGTTTACCTTCATTATTCTCGTAATTCCGTACTTGGATGCGTCCTTCTACGGCTGCCAGTCGTCCTTTGCGCAAGTAATTGGCACAGGTCTCAGCCAGCTGTCTCCAGGTTACTACCGGGATAAAGTCCGCTTCGCGTTCACCGTTCTGGCCCGTAAAGTTGCGGTCTACGGCAAGCGTAAACTGCGTTACGGCAACACCAGCGGGAGTATAACGAAGTTCCGGGTCACGGGTCAACCGACCGATCAGAATGATACGGTTCAACAATTCAATCCCCTCCTTATAGCGCGATTCGTTACAAAGCTTGTCAATATCTTAGGCAACGTCGTTCGTAATGAGATAACGAATTACTTCGTCGGAAATCTTCATGAGACGTTCCAATTCGGTAACTACTGCAGGTTCTGCATTGAAGTTAACCAAAACATAAACGCCATCACGGAATTTCTTGATCTCATACGCAAGACGGCGTTTACCTTGCACATCGTGCTTTGTAATTTCTCCGCCGTTGGAGATGATGCCTTGGAATTTTTCGACTGCTGCTTGAACGGCTTCTTGTTCAATGTCAGGACGAATAATGTACATGACTTCATATTTGCGCATAATTTTCACCTCCTTATGGTCTGAGGCCCCTGATCACGTCAGGAGCAAGGAACGAGCACAAACATAGACTCGCACCAAATCAATATACCAAATCCCACTGATGAATGCAAGCTTTATTCATACGCACCAGATCATGGACCGATATTAATTACATGAAGATGTCTCTGCAAGGCCACAATATAACCGCTTCACCACTTTACAGAAGGAGGCTTATCATACTATGGGCGAGAAAACAGAGTACGAAAAGGGCGATAAAGCCCCCAATCCGGGGGTTTATACAGAAGTAGGCGAGGCGCGCAGCTTCCATACCGAGATCCAGAATCCCAAGCGGATTGAAATGGAGAAGGGCGACACGTTTCCTGAGACCTCCAATCAGAACCGCAAGTGGAAAAAAGTCGAGAAAGCACGCGTGCATTAATTAACCAATCGCATCGCATGTATAAAACCTGTCCGGCTGCACATACTATACTCAGGCAGTACAAAAGAGAGGTGTGGTTCCGTTGAACGTCGTAGACGAACACAATCACAGGGATTCTGAATCAGCAACTATTGTAACCCGGGGAGAGTAAAGGCTGTTCCTAAAAAAAGCAGCCTGGCACAACCTGTTTCACTTTAGCGGCTACAGACAGAGATTTCCAAACATCATTGATGTACTGCCTCTGGAGAGAGACCTGCAAAGGTCTCTCTTTTTGTATGTCTTCATGCAGAAATAAAAAAACCTTCGTCACCTGAACGAAGGGATAGTAGTTAATGTATATAATGCTGAAGTGGCGGAGAGGGTGGGATTCGAACCCACGCACGCTGTGACACGCCTAACTGATTTCGAGTCAGCCCCCTTGGGCCTCTTGGGTACCTCTCCGCAGCAAGAATTATTGTATCATGCCAAAGTTACAATTGCAAGCTATTTGCACTAGCGCTTTACCTCTGCTGCAAGCTTAATTGTTTTCGGCTCCGCTCTCAGCAGAATGAAGAACCTTCTTCATGTTTTTTTCGAATTTAGCACGGGGGATTAGGACGCTATGCTGACAGCCGGTACATTTAATCCGGATATCCATTCCCATACGGATAATCTCCATCTCGTTCGTTCCGCAGGGATGCGGCTTCTTCATCTGTACAATATCACCCAGCCCGAATACTTTGCGTTCCATTATTCTTCTTCCCCTTCCTCTCCCTCTTGCGCAGCAGCTATCTGTCTTCTCGGACTTGCCTGCTGCTCCTCACGGGCTCTACGGGCGCTCTCAGAGAGTTCCTCCTCTTGAGCCGCTTCAGCCTCCCTTGCCTCCCTGTCTGCCTGCACACGAGCCTCCTGTTCTGCCTTGGCTGCTTCCAAAGCGCTTTGCTGCTCCAGGGCCTGCTTAATATCACTCTGAATCTGCCGCTCTGCGGAATCTCTGGCGTTAGGCATGCAATTAGCCGCCACCCGGATTACATACTCCGAAGTACTCATCGACTGAATACCCAGCACATTGGGATAGTCAATTACACTGGGGTTCCGTTCCTCTATCCCCTTAAGCGCTTCTCCAATCAGTGCAAGTGTTGCTTCTAAACCCCGCTCTATTTTGACAGGCACATCCACCACCGCCAGGGCATTAGCCAGCGAATAATTCGTAACGTTTACAATCGTGCCATTCGGTATGATATGCACTTCCCCTGTCGCACTCAGCAGCCGGGTCGTTCTCAGGCCAATCATTTCTACCGTACCTTTATAGGTTCCACTCTGGATGACATCGCCTACTGCAAATTGATCCTCGAAGATGATGAAGAAACCGGTAATTACATCTTTGACCAAACTTTGTGCGCCGAACCCTATCGCCAGCCCCACAACTCCGGCCCCGGCCAGCAGCGGTTTCAGATCGAATTGGAATACAGACAGAATCATCATAATCATGACAAAATTACAGATGAAGGCAACCACATTTTTCATAAGTCCGCCTACTGTTGAGAATCGGCGGTTATTCGCTAAGCGCCTTCCCCGCGTCTCCCTCTCCAGGGAACGGTCGATAACATTGGAGACTACCTTAATAATCACCCGGGTCACAAGAAAAAGCAGCAGAATCTGCACCCCGGAAAACAGCACGGTAGCCCACATATCTGCATTGGTTATCCATTCCCATATTCTATCCTTAAAGCGGACCACTTCGTCGACTGCCTGACCCGGCGTTGTCACTTCCAGCATCCAGTTATTCATCCTGCCCCTCCTTCTCCACAACCTCCACATATCCTATACCATCACTTGATTTGGCAAAGATCCCGCGTATCTCTACATTCTGCTCCGCCACAATGACCCGCACCTCTTCCAATGCATTCCGGTAGAATTGGATCGACATGGCGCAACCGGCTGTAATCTCCTTGGGTGTAGGAAATATATCAATTTCAATCTCCGCATATTCCAGCAGCATCTCAGCGCGCAGCGCCTGCTGGGTCGAATCAAAGGCTATTAGCAGTTCATCCTCCACACTCCGCGCCTCCTCTGGGCTATTCGTCCTATCTATTGCCGCCATAGTATAAAAATCCACTTTCATCCATATACTAGGATCATCAGAACAGAAAGGAAGATCATATGAATTTCTCTTCTAAAGCTTCATCCCTGCAAGAACCATCCTGTTTAAAAATATCACATGCTGATCCCGATATCTATTCTGCGATTACTCATCGGCTTCTTTTCCACTTTTCACGCACACGTACAGATACACCAATTGTTATTGTCTGTGTAGGCACAGACCGCTCTACCGGTGATTCACTTGGACCGCTGGTCGGCACTGCGCTTGCCCGCTTCCATAGCCCCTTATTCCATCTCTACGGAACGCTGGACGAGCCAGTTCATGCTGTTAACCTGGAGGAGACTCTCTCCCTCATTTATCAGAAGCACCCTAACCCGTTCATCATCGGAATTGATGCCTGTCTGGGCCAGTCAACAAGCGTTGGCTGCATCCAGGTCGTAGACGGCCCCCTCCGGCCGGGAGCAGGGGTCAACAAGCAACTCCCGCCAGTAGGCGATATCCATTTGACAGGCATTGTGAATGTCGGCGGCTTCATGGAATATTTTGTACTGCAGAATACGAGATTAAGCCTTGTAATGAGATTATCCGATATCATTGCTTCCAGCCTATACTCCGCACTTAAGCAATGGAACCTTCATGCTAGATCTGCTGCAGCGCGAGAGCAATAACTTCCTTCTCCTCTGGAGACAGAGGATACTGCGACTCTCCCTTTTCAAGCGGCTTGGAGTATATATATGAGTTCTCGCGGTTGTGCAGGCTGCTCAGCACAATTCCGCTATGGTTGTCATCCAGAATGGCAAGCGAGAAGCTCAGATCATTGCCGCGCTCTCCAAAGGCATTATAGCGTTTCATGGCTACCTTGGACTTCATCCCCCGCATTTTGGCTTGTGCGGCTTCAATCATTGCCTTATGCTCACGCTGACCATCCTCCAGCATATCTCCCTGGTTCTTCAGGTTTACCAGCAGGCTCTCCAGATCCTCAATGCCGTTCCCGGTCATCATCGCTTCATATCTGCGCCGCATCTTGCGGATCTTGGCACCTTGAATAATTAGAACAATTGCCAGCAGAATAATTATCACTGCAAAACCCATAATGAACACCGACAGCTGTTCACTTATTACTTCATTTAATTCCGACATATATGGACCATCCTTTGTCTAAATATAAAAATTCATCAGGTTTCACATGATAGCTATCCTTCTATTTCCCGCCGAACGGTACCGTCCTTTAAAAAGGACGCCAACACCATGTCCACTTGTTATCTTGTTCGTGAAGCACCATACATTTCGGCCATGGCATCCAGCAATCTGTTAACATCCTCTTCTGTCGAGCTTACACCAACACTCGCCCTCACCGCACCACTCTCCAAAGTGTCTGCGGCTTTATGGGCCAGCGGCGTACAATGCATGCCTGCACGCACTGCAATGTTATATTCACGGTCCAGGCGATGGGCAATATCCGCTGACTCTTGTCCCTCCACTACAAACGCGACAATTCCGCTACGCTGAATGCCCAGGCCAGGGCCGAGAATCCTAATCCCCGGGATGAAGGCCAAGCCTTCCATCAGCCTCTGCGTCAGCTCCCACTCCTGCATATGAATCCGTTCCGTTCCCATGGCCAGTATCTCCTTCACACCCGCCAGCAGCCCGGCTACACCAACAGCGTTCTGAGTGCCAGCTTCATAGCGGTCAGGCCGCACCATGGGCTGATCACTATTTTCCGACTGGCTGCCTGTTCCGCCGTGCATCAGAGGTTCCAGATCTAAGTGTGGCGATATATACAGCCCCCCGGTGCCTTGAGGTCCTAACAACCCTTTGTGCCCCGGAAAAGCCAGCAGATCGATATTCATTTCCGGCACATTTATATCTAGTGAGCCCGCACTCTGAGCAGCATCTACCAGAAACACAGCTCCGTGTGATTTGGCCATATCGCCAATAATTCCAAGAGGAAGTATACTCCCGAGCAGATTGGAGCTGTGATTACAAACCACCATTCTGGTATTGTGGCGGAACGATTTTTGAAGTTCTAGCAGATCAACCTGCCCCTCACCATCCACCTGTAAATAATCCACTTCAATACCTATTGTCCGGCGCAAATACTCTAAGGGTCTGCGTACAGAGTTATGTTCTGTCATCGTTGAAATTACATGATCCCCTGGTTGAAGTGTACCCTTAATAGCCATATTTAGCCCCATGGTTGTGTTATGGGTAAAGGCAATATTCTGAGCATTGGAGACAGCGAACAGTTGAGCCAGCAAAGCCCGTGCCCGCACCAGCACGCGCCCTGTACCTATCGCCAGCGAGTGGTTACTGCGTCCGGCATTTGCCCCTGAATGCTCCAGAGCATCCACCATTGCAGCAGCCACTGCAGGCGGCTTAGGCCACGAGGTTGCTGCATGATCCAGATAAACCAGTCTCTCCATCTCTTCACCTCACTATTTTCCGTTTAAAAAACATATCCCTCCATATCCGTTTTAGGGATATCTCAGGATATGTTTTCGGCACAAATATCCAAATCAGTTCCCGAGCAACTCCAGCAGTCTTTCCAGGTCTTGGGCACTGTAATAATTTAATTCTATTTTTCCTTTTTCCTTACCTTGCTTAATCTTAACGGTTGTTTTGAAGCGTTCCCGCAATACTTCCTCAACGTTATCAATATAAGGATCGCGTTTGACCACCTTAGCTTTGATCCCATTCGCAGGTTTGCGGTCGAGGTTTTTCACTACCTCTTCCAACTCTCTCACACTCCACTGCTGTTCCACACACTGTTCAGCTAATTGCTTTATCGTCTCCGGATCTTTCAGCGCTACAATTGCCCGGGCATGGCCCATAGAAATTGTTCCACGTGAAACATAATCCTTCACTTCCTCCGGCAGACTAAGCAGCCGCAGGAAGTTGGCAATATGGGATCTGGACTTCCCCACCTTCAGTGATAGCTCTTCTTGGGTAAGAGCAAATTGATCCATTAGCCCTTGATATGCAACCGCAATTTCCATTGCGTTTAGATTCTCACGCTGCAGGTTTTCAATCAGGGCAATCTCCATAACCTGCTGGTCGCTTAAGCTGCGGACTACCGCAGGGATCGTTGCTTTGCCGCAATACTGGGATGCACGGAACCGGCGTTCACCGGCAATGATCTCATAACCCTTCAATACACTGCGGACAATGATTGGTTGAATGACCCCGTGCTGTCTGATAGATTCAGCCAGCTCCTGAATAGCTTCTTCGTTGAAATCTTTACGCGGCTGATACGGATTGGCTCTTAACTGCGACAAGGGTATTTCTACAACCTTGTCATCCTCGTTAATGGATAAAGAAGGTATTAAAGCATCCAAGCCTTTGCCTAGGCGCTTACTCATAAGAAATCACTTCCTTTGCCAACTCTAAATACACTTCCGCTCCTTTGGAACGGGAATCATAAGTAATAATGGATTGTCCGTGTGAAGGAGCTTCACTCAGGCGGACATTACGCGGAATAATGGTTCTATATACCTTCTCCTGGAAGTACTTTTTCACTTCTTCAATCACCTGAATCCCCAGATTGGTCCGGGCATCAAGCATAGTGAGCAGTACCCCTTCTATCTTAAGGTGAGGGTTAAGATTTTTCTGCACCAGTCTTACCGTGTTAAGCAGTTGGCTTAGCCCTTCAAGCGCGTAGTATTCACATTGAATCGGTATAATGACTGAATCCGCTGCTGTCAGAGAATTAATGGTAAGAATGCCCAATGATGGAGGGCAATCGATGATGATGTAATCATAATTCGCCTTGACCGCATTTAGAGCCTTCTTCAGCTTTAGTTCTCTGGATATGGTAGAGACTAATTCAATTTCCGCACCCGCCAATTGAATAGTAGCCGGTATGATATGAAGGCCTTCGATTTGGGTCTCCAATATCGTTTCCTGCGGGTTTGCTTCATTAATAAGAATATCATAAATGCAATTTGCTACATCCGCTTTGTTGACGCCAACGCCGCTCGTAGTGTTGCCTTGCGGATCAATATCAACAAGCAGCACTCTTTTCCCTAAAGTAGCCATGCCGGCACCCAGGTTTACAGAGGTTGTTGTTTTACCGACCCCGCCTTTTTGATTTGCTATGGCAATAATCTTGGACACTTATTTCACCTCGAATTGTTAGAAAGAATCATCTTGTAAGGTCATGAGTTGTATTGGCATAATGATTTGTATACTACGGCATCACATGTGCGGGAAGTGTAGACAAATATACATTAACTTATCCATAAAGTGTATGTGTGATAACGTCTGGAGCTAGTCATAGAAAAGGCGGCCAATCACCTCAGGGCCGCCTTCAGCTTTTGAAACCATTTATCTTTTTGGGATTTGAATAACAATCTCATAATGATCGCCACGGTCATTCTCGGAGGTCTTGATTTCCATCCCCGAACCGGACACCATGTCTATGGATTGGCGAATGGTATTAAGAGCGAGACGAACATCTTTTGTATAGGATACCCGTTTTGATTTCTTAGTCTGTGTAACGGCTTTATAGAATGCAATACGTGCTTCTGTTTGCTTCACATTGAGCTCTTTGGAGATAATCTCAGCCAGCACCTTCATCTGCATCTCTTCACTGTCCAGAGACAAAAGCGAACGCGCATGACGCTCAGTGATCTTTCTTTCCATTAGCGCAACTTTGACTGCCTCCGGTAAATTCAGCAAGCGAATTTTGTTGGCAATCGTTGACTGACTTTTGCCAAGCCGTTGGGCCAGACTCTCTTGCGTCAATTGATGCAGATCAATCAGCTTCTGATAGGCGATTGCCTCTTCAATAGAAGTCAGACCCTCACGTTGCAAATTCTCTATCAGTGCAATTGAAGCTGCTTGTGAATCATTGAATTCGCGTACAAGAGCTGGAATAGTCTCCATGCCCAGCTTTTTGACCGCCCGCCAACGTCTTTCACCGGCAATGATTTCATACTGGGAATCACGCATACGCACAACGATCGGCTGGATAACTCCATGAGTTTTGATAGTCTGGCATAGCTCATCTATCTTGTCATCATCAAATATCGTCCGTGGTTGATATGGACTGCTGATAACCTCATGAACCGGGATTTGTTTGATCTCTTCTCCGCTGCTCCGCTCGGTAAATCCAAAAAGCTTGGTGAATTGTTCTTTCATTCCGTTCATAACCACCTAATTTCGTTATAGTACGATCCTTCTAACCTTTCTTGCGAAAAGCCTATCGTACAGCGTGAGAAAAGCATCTATCCTATTCATAGTCACTTTCCCTACAATTAAAGAATGAATCAGATCGCTGATCAGCTCTTTAATTCAAGAACAGCCTGGCCATATTTCTGACCTTCATTTCTCTGTAACCAGGGTAGTAACAGAGTAGCAGAAGAGTCTTCTCTATAAAAAGTCTTACTATAGTATTCTATCACTTTTCTGCTCATAATCCTATTCTCCATATAGACCTATTTTTCCTGCCTAAAGGTCCCCCTGGGTCCCCTTATTCACAAATAAACTCTATATGGTCCAGTCTTGAGGTTATATGTTATGGCACAGGTGAAAATGCCGTTGATGGGGGCATATACCACAAATCTCATAAAAAAAGATCAAGCCCATTCTGCATGAGCTTGATCTGGTTTCGTAAATATGATTTTGATTGTTTCACGTGAAACAATTATACAAGGGGCGACTTCGCAGGCACGCCTGGCTTACGCGGATACTTCGCTGGTGTTGCCCCGGTCTTACGTACGAGAATAATATGCCGGGCGGATTCTTCAATAGGCAAGCTGAAGGATTCCACCTTCTGCAGTTCAGCGCGAAGTTCCTTGAAACTGCGTCTGGCTTCTGCCAATTCCTCAGCCGGGTCGCTTCCCTTCATTGCGGCGAAGATTCCATCCTTACGTGTGAACGGAAGACAAAGTTCATTCAAAAGAGATAGGCGGGCAACTGCACGTGCAGTCACCACATCATAAGCATCACGGTGTACAAACTGTCTGGCGACATCCTCGGCACGTCCGTGGATCAGTTGTACGCCAGTCAGGCCCAGGGTGTTACATACATGCTGTAGAAAAGAGATCCGTTTGCTGAGTGAGTCTACAATCGTCAGCTTCAGATGCGGGAAACAAATCTTCAGCGGAATTCCAGGAAACCCTGCACCCGATCCGATATCAGCAAGACTCTTGGTTTCATCCATATTCAGATAGAAAGCCAGAGATAGAGAGTCGTAGAAATGCTTCGTATACACCTGACTTCTTTCCGTAATACCTGTAAGGTTCATCTTCTCATTCCAGGAAATCAATTCCTGGAAGTATAGTTCGAATTGTTCTAACTGCTTCGTTGAGAGCTGTAGTCCGCGCTCCTTGAGCAGAGCGGTGAACTGGGCTGCCGTAGTATCCATAGATTATCCTTTCGCCGCTGTCACACGGTTATAATGCTCCAGATGTACAAGCAGAATCGAGATATCCGCCGGTGTTACTCCTCCGATGCGCGAAGCCTGGCCGATGGAGATTGGAGCGATCTTGGTCAGCTTTTGCCGGGCTTCCATCGCAAGTCCATGAATCTCATTGTAGTTGATATCTTCAGGGATCTTCTTCTTCTCCATCTTCTGCAGCTTCTCAACATGCTGGAGCTGTTTCTCAATATATCCGGCATACTTTATCTGAATCTCAACCTGCTCCTTCATCTCTTCGTCCAGTTCTTCTGGGGCAGGCGATATCATATCTACGAAGCTGTAGGCAAGCTCCGGACGGCGCATTAAGGTTAGCAGATTGCTTCCGTCAACAATCGGTGCAGAGTCATATCCGGCAAGAGCTTCATTTACTTGAACAGGTTTAACCTTCGTTTCCTGCAGGCGGATGATTTCACGGTCCACTCGTCCTTTTTTATCAAGGAATGCCTCATACCGTTGCTCTGGAATAAGTCCAATTTCATAACCGATTGGAGTCAGGCGCAGGTCCGCATTATCATGACGGAGCAGCAGGCGGTATTCCGCACGCGAAGTCAGCAGACGATAAGGTTCATTGGTTCCCTTGGTGACGAGATCATCAATCAGCACACCGATATAACCTTGGGACCGGTCAAGCACCACCGGCTCCTTCTCCTGTACTTTACGCGCTGCGTTAATGCCTGCAATTACACCCTGCCCTGCAGCTTCCTCATAACCGGAGGTACCGTTGATTTGCCCTGCTGTGAACAGTCCCGGCAACCGTTTGGTTTCAAGGGAAGGCCAGAGCTGTGTTGGAACCATCGCATCATATTCAATGGCATAGCCGTTACGCATCATTTCAACCTTTTCCATACCGGGAATGGAACGCAGCACTGCCAGTTGTACATCCTCAGGGAGGCTTGTAGACAGACCTTGTACATAGTATTCCGATGTGTTTTTACCTTCAGGCTCAAGGAAGATTTGATGCTGTGATTTATCGCTGAACCGCACGACCTTATCTTCGATCGATGGACAATAGCGAGGACCTGTTCCTTCAATAATTCCGGTAAACATCGGTGCCCGGTGCAGGTTGTCATTAATAATCTGATGTGTGACCGGTGATGTGTAAGTCAGCCAGCAAGGCAGCTGTTCATTATCTGATGACTTGGTTTCAAAAGAGAAGAATTTCGGTTTATCATCGCCCGGCTGGATTTCTGTCTTGGAGAAATCAATCGTGTCCTTATGCACACGCGGTGGTGTTCCTGTCTTAAAGCGGACAAGATCGAATCCAAGCTCACGCAAATTCTCCGACAACCGTACGGACGGCTGCTGATTGTTCGGTCCGCTCTCATAAGTCAGTTCACCCATAATCACTTTGCCGCGCAGATAGGTTCCGGTCGTCAGGATAACAGTTTTGCTGTGATATATGGTTCCGCTCTTCGTAACAACCCCGGCACAGCGGCCGTCCTCAACAATCAGTTCTTCCACCATGCCCTGGCGCAGTGTCAGGTTTGGCGTCTTTTCCATCGTTTCCTTCATCGCATGCTGATAGAGGAACTTGTCTGCCTGTGCACGAAGTGCATGGACAGCAGGTCCTTTCCCGGTATTAAGCATCCGCAGCTGAATGAAAGTCTTATCTATATTGCGGCCCATTTCCCCGCCCAGCGCATCAATTTCACGCACTACATGGCCCTTGGCGGGTCCGCCAATGGATGGATTACATGGCATGAAGGCCACCATATCCAGGTTAATCGTGATCATCAGTGTGCGGCAGCCCATCCGTGCAGCAGCCAGAGCCGCTTCACAGCCGGCATGTCCGGCGCCAATGACGACAACATCATAGCTGCCTCCATCATAATTCATAACTGTTCCCTCCTTTTATTTGCCTAAGCAGAACTGCGAGAAAATCTGATCCAGCAGAGAATCCGCAGCCGTATCTCCAACGATCTCACCGAGCTGCTCCCAGGCCAGACGCACATCAATCTGTATCATATCTATAGGAATAAGCATCTCCGCAGCTTCGTAGGCATCCTGAAGTGATTTATGCGCCTTCTTCAGCAGGGCAATATGTCTTACATTACTTACGTAAGTCAAGTCACCCGACTCCAGCTTGCCTCCGAAAAAGAGTGCCGAGATCGCCTCTTCCAGTTTATCCAGTCCTTCCTCTTCCAGCACAGACATCGGTACAATGCTCGATTCGTCAAAAAAAGAGCGCAGCTTATCCGTATCCAGACGGGACGGTAAGTCCATTTTATTCATGATGACCAAGGCTTGTCTACCGTGGATTTGTTCCATAAGTGCCAGTTCATCCTCATGCAGCTCATCATTGGCATTCAGCACCAGCAGAATCAGATCCGCATCGCTAAAAGCCGCCTTCGAACGTTCCACACCGATTCTTTCTACCACATCCATCGTTTCACGGATACCGGCAGTGTCCAGCAGCTTCAGGGGAATATTATTAATCGTAACATACTCTTCTATTACATCACGCGTTGTTCCCGGAATATCGGTTACAATCGCCTTGTTGTCGCGGGCAAGCGCGTTAAGCAGGGAGGATTTGCCGACATTAGGCCGGCCTACAATTGCTGTTGTAATCCCTTCGCGCAGAATCTTTCCTTCATTAGCTGTACGAAGCAGCTTGTTAATGCCTTCCATAACCTCTTGGCTCTTGTCCTTGATGAAATCGGCAGTTAAGGATTCCACATCATGTTCCGGATAATCAATGTTCACTTCAATATGAGCCAGCATCTCAATAAGAGTGTGCCGAAGCTCATGAATCCGTGCGGATAGAGAACCGCTAACCTGCTTAAGCGCAACCGAGAAGGCACGGTCTGATTTGGAACGAATCAGGTCGATAACAGCCTCCGCCTGCGAAAGATCAATCCGTCCGCCCAGAAAAGCACGTTTGGTGAATTCCCCCGGCTCAGCCAGCCGGATATCCTGCTGCAGCAGCAGGTCCATCACTCTTCTTACAGAGATTACGCCGCCATGGGCACTGATCTCCACTACATCTTCCGTTGTAAAAGAACGCGGTCCCTTCATAACCGTAACCAGCACTTCTTCCATCCGCTCCCCATCCAGCGGACTTACAATATGTCCATAATGCACAGTATGGGATTCAGCTTCCGTAAGGGGGATACGGCTTTGGAACAATGGAGCAACCTGGCTGATAGCCTGCGGTCCGCTAACCCGGATGATGGCAATTCCGCCCTCGCCCAGAGCCGTCGATACAGCAGCAATAGTGTCACTAAGCATGTTGTTATTCACCTCTGACTTGATCTTTTCTTATTTGTATCTTCAAGTGGAAACGGTTAAGCCGTCCTCCAAAGGACGGCATACGTTTCAGCGGGAAATATAAGGGTAATATATTTCGCGAACCATATAAATTGTTATATTTCAAAAAAACAATGACTCCTCGCATAGGTCAAGGAGTCATTGCGGCATATAGATCTACTTCAATGTTATAACGACGCGGCGGTTCGGTTCTTCACCCTTGCTAAGCGTGTTAACCTGCCGGTGATCTTGTAATCTGGAATGAATAATCTTGCGTTCCTGCGGGGACATGGGTTCCAGGACGACCTCTTTACGGGTCCGGACTACACGTCCCGCGAGCCGGTCCGCCAATTCCTCAAGCGTCTTCTTGCGGCGTTCACGGAAGTTCTCCGCATCCAGCACAAGGCGGATGAAGCTGTCGGAATAGCGGTTGGCAACAATATTAGCCAAATACTGCAGAGCATCGAGAGTTTGTCCTCTTCTGCCGATCAGCAGCCCGAGATCCGGACCGGATATTTGCAGAACAGTTGATTCCTTGGTATGAACGATTTCAACTTCCACCTCGAGCCCCATGCTCTTGGCGACATCCACAATGAAATGAACGGCCTGTTGGTAAGCTTCCTCCACCGGTTGTCCGGAATCCTGGCGCGGTACGCCGCTGATCGCCTCTGGTTTGCTCTCTCTTGTTGACTGCTGAGACAGTAGCGGAGCACTCGCCGCTGATGCCGGTGCGGCTTCAGAGATCAAGGTCAATTCTACCTTGGCTCCCTTCGCACCGATCAATCCAAGGAATCCTTTTGACGGCTGTTCAAGTACGTTGACCGTTACCCGGTCCTTCTGAACTCCAAGCTGGTTAAGTCCCCGTTCTACAGCTTCTTCAATGGTTTTCCCTGTCGCGACGACTTTGCTCATTTTGACTTTTTGACCCCCTTCTTCCCTTTGCTGCTATTACCTTTTGCAGCAGGAGTAACATCTTTGCGGGCGTTATTGTTGCTGTTCTTGCTCTTCGTCAAATTCACTTCTTTGGCTTTGCCGTTACCCGCAGTAGCGTTAGCGGTGGCACTTGCAGCGGCAATAGCCGCTTTATGTTTATCGTTGTTGCGGTACAAGAAGTAGTTCTGAATAATGGTGTACAGATTGCTATAGAACCAGTACAGCGGAAGCGCAGACGGGAAGTTGTAGGACATGATGAAAATCAGAACCGGGTATACCATCATCATGAACTGCATTGGACCCTGCTGTTGTACCGGGTTCATTTTGGTCATCATACGGGTCTGAATGAATGTCGTAGCAGCGGCAAGAAGCGGCAGAATGAACAGGTGATCGGGCTTGCCGAGCTGCAGCCACAGGAAGTCATGCAATCTAAGATCCGGGTTGTAATAGATCGAGTTGTACAGGGCGATGAAGATCGGCATCTGCACGATCAGCGGCAGACAGCCTGCCATCGGATTTACCTTGTTCTCCTGGAACAGGCGCATCGTTTCCTGCTGTACCTTTTCGGGCTCATCTTTATATTTTTTCTTAATCTTCTCAAGTTCCGGTTGGATGGCCTGCATCGCACGTGAACTCTTAACCTGTTTCATGGTAAGCGGCAAAATTAACGTACGCACAATGATAACCATTACAAGTACGGCTAATCCGTACTGGCCATTAAACCACTTCGCGAAAGTATCCAGTGCAATGGCGAAATAATAGACGACATTACTCTGCCAGAAGCCTCCATTTTTCAAATCTTCCGTAGTGTGCGTCACTGATGCCGCCCCAGACGGAGAACACCCCGACAGAACAGCAATCATTAGAACCATTAACCCGAGGAGAAGAAACATTTTTCCTCGCTTAGTCTTCATTAGAGACACTTCAAAACCCCTCTCATAAACATTCCATTGCACCGTAAATCATAACATAATTATGGATACAAATAAACAAGCCCCCTGTGCCCCTCTTACTTGTGCAAAGCCTTGAGCAGCTTGGCTTTGCGAAGCACATGCAGCACGCTTTTCTCGAGCTCGCCGTAATCCTTGGAGAGAGCTCCTTTTCTTACGATGAACACGATGTCCAGACCCCCGATAATTTCCGGCTCATGGTGACGGACAATTTCCTTTACCAGCCGCCTCATACGGTTGCGTACCACGGCGTTTCCAACCTTCTTGCTGACAGATATACCTACGCGGAAACGCTCCACCTCTTTTCTGGGAAACCAGTACACCACATATTGATGATTCGCAAATGACTTCCCATGGCGGTATACGCGGCTGAAGTCGGCACGGTTTCGTAATCGTAGACTTTTGTGCACGGGACTCTCCTATTCAAATACCGGATTTCGCGTAAGCTCCGGAATTTCATCTTCTAATTAGTATAGTCATTCAGGTGATGCCATAAACGGCATCTGTTACAGCGGAAAGATAAGGCTCCTTCATAATGCAAAGCGTATACATTTTCATCTTTCAAAAAAACCCCGCAGTAGCGCTATCATCCTCTGCAGAGCCAAACTTTTATTGTTGCAGCTGCAGAATAACAGTGGTCCTCCCGCTCTGAGGAGATGCATCCAATTCTGCGCTATATATAGAAGGGAAAAATGCCGGGGCTCCTCTTCCTTCCTTATATAACAATCAAAAAAAGCCCCGCAAAGTGCGGCTCTGTAGTGAAGCGTGATCCGTAACTTTTGCGGGGATCCCATGTAAAATAACCCCACAAAGTGGGGCTTTGCTTCGATGATTACTCAGGTACTTTATGGGGACCCCATTGAATTCTCATCTTGTAAAAAAGGACCACCGCAGTGGTCCCTAAGTGGCCTAACTTACGCACTCAAAACTTTTCTGCCTTTCAAGCGGCGGGCTGCCAGCACTTTGCGGCCGTTTTTCGTGCTCATTCTTTTGCGGAAACCATGCACCTTTTTGCGTTTGCTCACATTCGGTCTGAACGTCGGTCTCATGTATTGCACCTCCCTTACAGGAACTTAATTACTGTCATATAAGCAGAAACGGACTAAGCCGTCCTTAGAGTAGGGACAGTATCTACAAGTATTATCAATTAAATTTGGAGACATATCCTCACAGAAAACACCTTTATATATTTAAACACATAATCAAGGCAAAAGTCAACCTTGTCCCCTTCCTCCCTCTTTTTTATTTCTCCACAGGTCTCTTCAGCTGCTGCTGTCTATCTATCCCCAGATTGCTTCCGTCCCTCCAAAATTCGGCCTCCGCGTCTTATCCACAGCCCTTTTGTCTCAAAAAGTAATCCACAGGACATTATAGTTATCCACCTGTGATCAAAAAAAATAGTCGACTGCTCACAACTGAGCACAACCTGTGTATAAAAATATCGAAGCCATGACGGAAACTGTCGAACGGTAAACAATTTATCAACAATATGTAGTGGTGTTCCTAAAAATTATACACAAGTGATTGAATTTGTGGATAAAATAGCGTGGCTCATTGAAAAACAAGGGGGGTTTTGCTATGATGGTATTACTTTTGAATGTGAATAGATTTGTTTGTTCTCTATATTATCAACAAGCTGTGGATAAAGTTGTGAACAATTCAAATTTATCCATATTTTTTTGTCTCTTGATATTGCATATTGGGGATAAGATTCAGCAACAACCCATTTTCTTCGACATTTCCACTTCATGGCTGATGCCACATTTGGAAGATTTAAAGGAGTGACAGTCTGTGGACAGCCATACTTCCGAATTATGGCAGCAAATTTTATCGATTATTCAAACCAAACTAAGCAAGCCGAGCTTTGATACCTGGTTTAAGGCTACCAAGGCCTTAACGTTTAGCCCCCAGGCTCTTATTATCTCGGCGCCTACAACTTTTGCCGTAGAATGGCTGGAAAGTCGCTACACCAAATTGGTAGGAGCAACGGTTTATGAGGTCACCGGACAACAGGTTGACGTCAAATTTGTAATTGAAGAGAACAAACCCTCTGAGCCAATAGTTCAACAAATGGCGCCCACTCCCGCAGTTTCACGCGAAGAAGCACAGACGCATTTGCTCAATCCCAAATACACTTTTGATACGTTCGTGATCGGTTCGGGCAACCGTTTTGCGCATGCAGCCTCGCTGGCTGTAGCCGAAGCGCCTGCCAAAGCTTACAATCCTTTGTTTTTGTACGGAGGCGTGGGTCTCGGGAAAACCCACTTGATGCATGCCATCGGGCACTACGTGCTGGAGCATAACCCCAACAATAAGGTTATCTACATCTCGTCCGAGAAATTTACGAATGAATTCATCAACTCCATCCGTGACAACCGCGGCGAAAGCTTCCGTAACAAATACCGCAACGTTGACATTTTGCTGATTGACGATATTCAATTCCTGGCCGGCAAAGAGTCTACGCAGGAGGAATTTTTCCATACGTTCAATGCTCTTCATGAAGAACGCAAGCAAATTATCATCTCAAGCGACCGGCCGCCCAAGGAGATTCCCACACTGGAAGAACGGCTGCGTTCCCGGTTTGAATGGGGACTAATCACCGATATTCAGCCTCCGGATCTGGAGACACGTATCGCGATTCTCCGTAAGAAAGCCAAGGCGGAGAACCTGGATATCCCGAATGAAGCGATGATGTACATTGCCAATCAGATCGACACGAATATCCGCGAGCTTGAAGGTGCGCTGATCCGCGTTGTGGCCTATTCATCATTGACTAACCAGGATGTGACAACGCATCTGGCAGCTGAAGCGCTGAAGGATATCATCCCCTCCAGCCGGCCGAAGATGATTACCATCAACGATATTCAGCAAAAAGTCGGCGAATACTACAATTTGCGCATGGAGGATTTCAAAGCACGGAAACGTACGAAGGCTGTTGCTTTTCCAAGGCAGATTGCTATGTATCTCTCCCGCGAATTAACGGATTATTCGCTTCCCAAGATCGGTGAAGCCTTCGGAGGGCGCGATCATACGACAGTTATCCATGCCCATGAGAAGATTACGCAGCAATTAAAGGTAGACCAGGAGTTGTACAAAGTGGTAAATAATCTTGCGGAGAAAATTAAAAATCCTTCCTAAGAGGAACAAAGAGCCTATACACAATCTATACACATGTGGGTAGGCTTAATTTTATGCTGTTTAGCGACTTATCCACATAAACGGAGCCCCTACTACTAATACTATTAAATAACTATAATAATTCATCTTCTAAGAGCAGGTTTCAAAGAGGTCAAACGTACACCCATTTCCCAATTTTTCAGCTAGGAGTGAAATCATGAAAATCAGCATTCTCAAAAATGAACTCAACGAATCTATAGGCCATGTCTCCAAGGCGATCTCGAGCAGAACAACCATCCCTATTTTGACCGGAATAAAGCTTGAGGTTAGCCACCAGGGAGTAACATTGACGGCAAGCGACACGGATATCTCAATCCAATCCTTCATCCCTGCCGAGAATGACAGCCATACGATCGTAAAAGTGGAACAGCCCGGCAGCGTAGTGCTTCCAGCCAAGTTCTTTGTCGAGATCATCAAGAAGCTTCCCTCCAAAGAAATTCACATGGAAGTCAAAGAGGGCTTTCAAACCTATATCTCTTCCGGATCTACGGAGATTCAGATTGTTGGCCTGGACCCTGAAGAATTCCCTGTTCTGCCAAGCATTGAGGAGAATGAAACCATCTCAATGCCAGGCGATTTGCTGAAGAATATGATTAAACAAACCGCGTTCTCCATCTCTACCCAAGAGACAACACCAATTCTGACAGGTATTCTCTGGAATCTTGCCGATAACGAGTTCAAGTTCACGGCTACCGACCGCCACCGTCTGGCAACAAGAGCAGCACATCTGGAAGGTACAGAGAATGTTCAGTTTGCGAATATTGTTATTGCCGGCAAAACGCTGAACGAGCTCAGCAAAATTATCCCGGATCAGAATATGCTGGTGGATATTGTCGTTGCGGATAACCAGGTCCTCTTCAAAATCGACAAAGTGCTGTTCTATTCGCGGATCCTGGACGGAATTTATCCGGATACTTCTAGAATTATTCCAAGCACCTACAAAACAGAACTAACTCTTGATACAAAAAAACTCAGCGAATCGATTGACCGCGCTTATTTGCTGTCCCGTGAAGAAAAAACGAACATCGTCCGGATGCAGACTCTTGAGAATGGCGACGTAGAGATTTCTTCCAGCTCATCAGAGCTGGGGAAAGTCCGGGAAGAACTTGAAGTAATTGATTTCAAAGGTGAGCCTTTGCGGATCTCCTTCAACTCCAAATATATGCTCGATGTGCTGAAGGTTGTGGAGAGTGAGCAGCTCGTGATTGCCTTCACCGGCATGATGAGTCCGATTATCCTCAGACCGCTCGACGAGAGCCGCAGCCTGTACGTCATTCTGCCTTACCGCACAACCAATTAATGCCCTGTCCATGGCCTGTGGATAAGTGGTGGAAAGGAAAAAAAGATGAAAAAAATAGTTATCCACAGTGGATATATCAAGCTGGACCAGTTTTTGAAACTGGCGGATTGTGTATCCACAGGCGGCATGGCCAAAGCGCTGCTGCAGGAAGGGCACGTACAAGTGAATGGGGAGAAAGAAGAACGGCGTGGCAGAAAGCTCTACCCGGGTGATAAGATAGAGGTACAGGATAACGGCGTATTCGAGGTTGAAGGCGGCGGAGTCAAAGAGTAGTACACCCAAGGAGGCACAGGGTCTTGTTTGTCAAAAATATCGGTCTGCAGTATTACCGCAACTATGGGCTGCTGCGTCTGGAGAGCCTGGGTGATGTGAACCTCATTCTCGGTCAGAACGCCCAAGGCAAAACAAATCTCATGGAGGCTTTGTTCGTCCTGGCGATGACCAAAAGCCACCGTACCTCCAAGGACAAGGAACTCATATCCTTCGATGCTCCTGCAGGTTCCGCACAGATTGTGGCCGAAGTGGAGCGCAAATACGGTGATCTTAAGCTGGAGCTTACCCTGTCACCCCAAGGCAAAAAAGCCAGAATTAACGGACTGGAGCAGCGCCGGCTTAGTGAATTCGTAGGTTCACTGAATGTGGTGATGTTTGCTCCGGAGGATCTCGAGATTGTCAAAGGCACCCCGGGCATCAGGCGCCGGTTCCTTGACATGGAGATTGGCCAGGTCCAGCCCAGCTACCTGTTTCACCTGCAGCAATACCAGAAGGTGCTGCTCCAAAGAGGGAATCTGCTGAAGCAGCTATGGGGAAAAGAAGCTGCCGGCAAGGAACTTCTGGAGATATGGGATGCGCAACTTATAGAGCATGGTGTTAAAATCGTCAAAAAAAGGAAACAATTCATAAAGAAGCTGCAGATATGGGCAGAAAGCATCCATCGCGGCATTACAAACGGCGGAGAAGAGCTCAAACTGCTCTATGTCCCCTCTTTCGGTGAGCGCGAAGAGGAAGATGAAGCTGTCTTATTGGACAAATTTATGTTAAAGTTATCACAAACAAGAGATCAGGAAATCAGGCGCGGCATGACGCTGACGGGTCCCCATAGGGATGACCTGTCCTTTTTTATCAACGGAAGAGAAGCTCAGGTCTACGGTTCCCAGGGACAGCAACGTACGGCAGCTTTATCGCTCAAGCTGGCGGAAATTGAACTGATCCATGAGGAGATCGGAGAGTATCCTGTGCTGCTTCTTGATGATGTTTTGTCCGAACTTGATCCCTATCGTCAGACCCAGCTTATCGAAACATTTCAAAGCAAGGTACAGACCTTCATCACCGCCACCGGTGTAGAGGGACTGAATGCCGATAAATTAAAAGGCGCAAGCCTGTATCATGTGCACGGCGGCACAGTGGAGCTATAAAGAGCGGAGGAAGACAATGTATATTCATTTGGGCGGAGAGAAAATTATTCGATCCTCAGAGTTGATTGCTATATTTGATATATCGATTGAGAAGTCCTCCAAGGTGTCGAAGCAATTTATGACTCATTCCCAGCAGGATAAGAAGCTGGAGCGCATTGGTGAAGAGGAAGCGAAGTCTATTGTCGTCACCAAGAATACTGTCTACTACTCCCCTATCTCCTCCTCCACTCTCAAAAAAAGAGCCAAAATCTTGTTAGAAATATAATGTTTCGGTAGTTACAGGAGATAATCTGAAAGAAGTAGGTGAAGGCATGTCAATGAATCAACCGACATATGATGAGAGCCAGATTCAGGTACTGGAAGGGCTGGAAGCGGTTCGGAAACGTCCCGGCATGTACATTGGCTCCACTAGCGCCAAAGGTCTGCATCATTTGGTCTGGGAGGTTGTCGATAATAGTATCGATGAGGCGCTGGCAGGTTTTTGCGACCGGATTCAAGTGAAAATTCATGAAGATAACAGTGTGACTGTTATTGATAACGGCCGGGGAATACCTGTCGGCGAGAACGTAAAGCTGAAGAAATCCACGCTTGAAGTCGTAATGACTGTCCTGCATGCAGGCGGTAAATTTGGCGGCGGGGGTTACAAGGTTTCCGGCGGTCTTCACGGTGTGGGGATCTCGGTAGTTAACGCACTGTCCGAGAAAGTAGTTGTAACGGTCAAACGTGACGGACATGTCTACCAGCAGGAATACAGACGCGGTGCGCCGCAATATGATATCAAGGTAATTGGCGATACCGAGGAGACAGGGACGACAACAACCTTCCATCCGGATCCGGAGATCTTTACCGAGACTACTGTGTTTGAATATTCCACTCTGCTTACCCGCATCCGCGAGCTTGCCTTCCTGAACAAGGGCATTGAGCTGTCTCTGCTGGATGAACGGACCGGAGTGTCCAATACGTTCAAGTATGACGGCGGTATTGTGGAGTATGTGAAGTATCTCAACGAGAAAAAAGAAGCCCTGCATGATGATCCGATCTACGTGGAAGGCTCGCGGGATATGATCGCCGTTGAAGTGGCTCTCCAATATAACGATTCTTATACAGAGAACATCTATTCCTTCGCCAACAATATCAACACCCATGAGGGCGGAACGCATGAATCCGGCTTCAAGAGTGCTTTGACGCGGATTATCAATGATTATGCCCGCAAGGCAGGCGTAATCAAGGATAGCAGCCAGAATCTTACCGGAGATGATGTCCGTGAAGGTCTGACGGCGATTATTTCGGTCAAAATTCCTGAGCCGCAGTTCGAAGGCCAAACCAAGACCAAGCTGGGGAACAGTGAAGTCCGCGGGATCGTCGAATCTCTGTTCGGCGAGAAGCTGCAGGAGTTCCTGGAAGAGAATCCTGCTGTCTCACGCAAGGTGCTGGAGAAGTCGCTGCAGGCTTCCCGTGCCCGTGAAGCGGCCCGCAAGGCCCGTGAGCTGACCCGCCGTAAGAGTGCGCTTGAAGTCAGCGCCCTTCCGGGTAAGCTGGCTGACTGCTCCTCCAAGGATGCGTCGATCAGTGAGCTGTACATCGTCGAAGGTGACTCTGCGGGCGGATCGGCCAAGCAAGGCCGTGACCGTCATTTCCAGGCGATCCTGCCGCTGCGCGGTAAGATCCTGAACGTAGAGAAAGCCCGGCTCGACCGGATCTTGTCCAATGCGGAAATCCGGGCGATTATTACCGCTCTCGGGACTAGCATCAGCGATGATTTTGATCTGTCGAAGGCACGTTACCACAAGGTTGTAATTATGACCGATGCGGACGTCGACGGTGCCCACATCAGAACCTTGCTGCTGACGTTCTTCTACCGATACATGCGGAAGATTGTCGATGCCGGATATATCTATATCGCCCAGCCGCCGCTGTTCAAGATCGAACGCAACAAAGTCATCCGCTATGCGCAGACCGAGAAGGAACGCGATGAGATCATTGCCGGCTTTGGTGAGAACGTCAAAGTAAACGTTCAGCGCTACAAAGGTCTGGGTGAGATGAATGCCGCGCAGCTTTGGGATACTACAATGGATCCTGAGAGCCGCACGATGCTGCAGGTAACGATTGAGGATGCCATGCTGGCCGACAGCATTTTCGATACACTGATGGGTGATAACGTAGAGCCGCGCCGTGAATTCATTCAGGAGCATGCCCAGTCCGTCAAAAATCTCGATATTTAAATGCAAGCTGTATAACGAACCTCCGATCCTCCCTTATAGGGGGGACCGGAGGTTTTTTAATGCAGGCAGAGAGTTTTTTGGCGTGATTTTAATGCTTGACTGTTCGTCTGCGGCGGTAGGTTGGCGACGGGCGGGTGCGCTTCAAGCGTCCATAGGCAACAGCATAGCGGTGGATTCTGCGGTAAATGGCTTTGTTCGGAAACATTTTGAAAACAATGATCGAAGGCAGTGTGTTCACTTCAAGCAGCCATAAATCATGATGCTGATCCATCGCCACATCCAGTCCAATTTCTTTGAGACCCGGATAGGCAGTTTCCAGCTGGGACCCGATTCTGACTCCCAGCGATTTCAGCTGCTGGATGGTTGCCGTCCTTTCTTCGGGCGTCATATGTTCTTTGAACAGAGCATCCAACGAAAAAATGCTGCCTCCGTTGTGATAGTTGGTGACCACCTTTTGCGGCGCAGCCACCCGCCCGAGCATGCCTGTAGTCTCCCAGGACCCCTGAAGATTCTTCTGGGTCAGTACCCGCAGGTCAAACGGCCGGTCCTGATGCTGAAGCAAATCAATGCCTTGCTGAACGAGATAGGAACGCCCCTTAATCCGCGGCAATAGGGCAGCATGAAGCTCTTCCGGTGTATTGAAAATTTCTGCATCCTTGGCGTATCTCAGAATATACATCAGCTTGGGTTCTGCCGGTGCTTCTGTTTCACATGTCAAAGGTTCTGTTTCCGGTTGGCTGAAGTCCGGCTGCTGCTCGCTTGGGCTTAAATGTACCACCCGCTGTTCAGCTCTCATGACTCCGCTGCCGTAGGTGCCGCGGTCAGGTTTGATATATACCGTTCCGTACAGACCCAGCAGCTCTTTCAAATCTTCCAGGGCGTATTTACGTGTTTCCGGAATGAAGACCGAGAGCAGGCGGTTCTGAAGAATGACTTTCGTTTTTGCCCACTTGCTGGACACGCGCTGAATCCTCATTTTCTGCCTCCTTGGGTAGTTGTGCGGTTGCCGGTTTTGCCACAGATGAACGTATATCCGTTTGTTCATCTGTGGCGAATTTTCAGGACAATCTAACTAAACAATGTTATAATATAAGGATATGGGGTTATGCTTTTTTGGACGAAATCAGGGTCATAAAGCCATTCTTCTTGTCTTTACAGTCTATGTACTGAAGACACCAGCGGAAAGGGCGTATATCCTTATCCGTACTAAAAGAAAATCAATATAGAAGATAAAAGGCTATCATGTTTAATTGTGCTGCTTTTGTGAAAGTAATATAATAAAGGGTAGCGGTTTTTAACTGAAGGAGGTCCACCAACTCATGGCTGAACAAAATAACCCGCAAATCAGGGATCGGGACATTGGCGTGGAAATGCGCGAATCCTTTATGGATTACGCAATGAGCATCATTGTAAGCCGGGCTTTGCCGGATGTGCGGGACGGACTTAAGCCTGTTCACCGACGCATTTTGTTTGCGATGTCGGAACTTGGAATGTCCTCGGATAAACCTCACAAGAAATCAGCGAGAATCGTCGGTGAGGTTATCGGTAAGTATCACCCTCACGGTGACTCGGCGGTTTATGAAACAATGGTACGTATGGCACAGGATTTCTCCATGCGCTATATGCTCGTAGACGGCCACGGAAACTTCGGCTCTATTGACGGAGATATGGCAGCTGCGATGCGTTATACCGAAGCGAGGCTGTCCAAAATTGCCGGAGAAATGCTCCGCGATCTGAACAAAGAAACGGTTGACTTCGCTCCCAACTATGACGGTGAAGAGAATGAGCCTGTAGTATTGCCGGCGCGTTACCCTAACCTGCTTGTGAACGGGGTTTCGGGGATTGCGGTCGGTATGGCTACCAATATTCCTCCGCACAATCTGGGTGAGGTCATTGATGGTGTACAGGCAATGATCAAGAATCCTGACATTACGCCTATGGAGCTTATGGAATATATTCAGGGCCCGGATTTCCCGACGGCCGGTTATATTTTGGGCCGTGAAGGTATCCGTCAGGCTTACCGCACTGGACGCGGATCGGTTACTATGCGTGCCAAAGCGACGATTGAAGAGAATAACGGTAAAGCTCGGATTATTGTGCATGAGCTTCCTTACCAGGTCAACAAAGCCAGACTGGTTGAGAAGATTGCTGAATTGGTGCGTGAGAAACGTATCGAGGGCATTACGGATCTGCGTGATGAATCTGACCGTAACGGAATGCGTGTAGTCGTTGAAATGAGACGTGATGTGAATCCTAGCGTCGTGCTCAACAACCTCTACAAACATACCTCAATGCAGTCTACTTTCGGGATTAACATGCTGGCTATCGTCAATAATGAACCGAAGATTCTGAACCTGCGTGATGTGCTGTATCATTATTTGCAGCATCAGATCGAAGTTATCCGCCGCCGGACCGTATTTGACCTGAAGAAGGCGGAAGCCCGGGCGCATATTCTGGAAGGCCTGCGTGTTGCCCTCGATCATCTGGATGAGGTTATTGCTCTTATTCGTGCTTCACGGACAACAGATATTGCCCGTGAAGGCTTGATGGAGACCTTCAGTCTAAGCCTGGAGCAGGCTCAGGCGATCCTCGATATGCGGATGCAGCGCCTGACCGGTCTGGAACGTGAGAAGATCGAGAATGAATATAACGAATTGCTCGCCAAAATCACTGAATACAAGGAGATTCTGGCTAACGAGCATCTCGTACTGGAGATTATCAGCAATGAGCTGCAGGAGATTCGTGATAAGTACTCTGATGACCGCCGTACGGAAATTACGGTTGGGGAAGAGAGTATTCTCGATGAGGATCTGATTCCGCGTGAAGAGGTTGTAATCACGATTACACATACCGGTTACATCAAACGTCTTCCGGTCAGCACTTACCGCAGTCAGAAGCGCGGCGGCCGCGGGGTAATCGGGATGGACACCAAGGACCAGGACTTTGTGGAGCATCTCTTCGTGAGTAACTCCCACAACTACCTGATGTTCTTCACCGACAAGGGTAAGGTGTACCGGATTAAGGCTTATGAGATTCCGGAGCTTGGCCGCACCGCCCGGGGAACGCCGATCATCAACCTGATTCAAATTGAGCAGGGCGAGAAGATTAGTGCGGTAATCCAGGTGGAGGAAGCGGACAGCGACAAATACCTGTTCTTCGCTACCCGTGAGGGAATCGTGAAGAAGACACCTCTGGAAGACTACAACAACATCCGCAAGGGCGGTCTGATAGCGATCAATCTTCGCGAGGAAGATTCACTGATCGAAGTGAAGCTGACAGATGGAGAGCAGAATCTGATTATCGGTACGGCACGCGGAATGTCGATTACTTTCTCGGAGAGCGATGTCCGTTCCATGGGCCGCAGTGCTACAGGGGTTAAGGGTATCACGCTTGACGACAATGACCATGTCATTGGTATGGACTGTGTGGACAAGAAGCTTGAAGTGCTGATCGTAACAACCAAGGGTTATGGTAAACGGACGCCTGCCGGCGATTATCGTTCCCAGACCCGTGGCGGTAAAGGCATCAAGACCATTAACCTTACAGATAAGAACGGACCGGTTGTGGGGCTGAAGGTTGTCAAGAATGACGAGGACCTGATGATTATTACAACGAGTGGAACACTGATCCGGACCAGCATGGATGGAATTTCTACCATGGGCCGTTATGCGCAGGGTGTTAAGCTGATTAATATCCGTGAGGATGACGCAGTTGCAACGCTGAGCAGAGTAGATAAAGAGGAAGATGACCAGTCCGAGCAAGAGGATGGCGAAGAAATTCAAGGTACAGTAGTGGAAGGCAATGGCGAAGTCAGCGAGCCTGAAGCGGAAACTGATACCGGGAACGAAGACGATAGCGTCGAATAATCCTTTGCAGCAAAAGCATGAGTTTCTGATTATAGAAGCTCATGCTTTTTTATTTATGGAATGGAAGTCCTCTCTCTAGCCGCTTGCCGGGTTACATACTATAATTAGAGAATTACAGGTGTCACAGAAATAAAGGGGCTGAATTTATGCCAAACATATCCGTTGGAGAGATCAAGGCGGGATCAAAGATTATTAAGGATGTAATTACTCCTTTGGGAGGAGTGTTATTCGGTAAAGGCAAGATCATACTTCCGCGGGATATTGAGATTCTCCAAGCTTTTTTGATAGGACAAGTTGAAATTGAGGGAGTTCAGGGAGAGGACAAAGCCCCAGAGGTGTCCAAACCGCCAGCGAAGCAGCAGACCGCCAAAACAGGTGCGCTGATCAATGAGTCCGTACTAGCCAAAAGTAATTCTCCGCTTCATGATGAATATGAGAAAATGCTGGTGCTTATCAAGCAGAGCTATCGTGCAGCAACCGCAGCGGTACTTCCGATTTTTGAATTACGGAGCCAACTGGAGCTGTTGATCAGCCATTTGAAGGATTATCATGTCCTGAAGTTTACACCGCGTGTCCTGTTTGACCAGGATTATAATTATCATAACGCTGTATTATCTGCCCTAACTTCATATAAAATTGCCCAGTGGTGCGGATATCCGCAAAAGGATTGGATGCAGGCTGCCTTTGCCGGCTTGCTTCATGATATAGGTAACATTAAGGTAGATGAGACTTTGCTGCACAAACCGACTCCCCTGACGGGTGCGGAGATAGAAGAAGTACGCAGGCACACCACTTATGGATACCAGCTGCTGCGTAATGTTACAGCAATCAACGAAGGCGTCAGACTAGCCGCCCTGCAGCATCATGAGAAGGTCGACGGTTCCGGTTATCCGCTTAAGCTGGAAGGCACCCAGATTCACTTCTACGCCAAGATTGTTGCAGTAGCCGATATCTTTCATGCCATGACGCTTGAAAAGGCCTACAGAAAGGCTCAGTCGCCTTATCTGGTACTGGAGCAGCTTCAGAAGGAGAGCTTCGGGAAGCTCGACCCGGTTATTGTACAAACCTTCATTCAAAAAACAACGGATCTGTATAATGGCACACGGATACGGCTCAGCGACGGGCGTCACGGAGAAATCATCTTCACGGATCGCACTAATCCCACAAGACCAATGGTTCAGGTAGAGGGCAGGATTGTGAATCTGGTCAATGAACGCGAGCTGCATATTCAGGAGATTATTGCTTAAGGGGAAGCGCGTACGATGAACAGAAGCTATGTCATCTGTGGCTGGCCGCGTATGGGCGGTTATTAGGGGCATAGCTTTTATAATTGATTTCAAAATAATGCTTGCAATCAGAATCCATACATGATATATTCTATTTCTGGCCGCGAAACATCAACGCCGAGCTCGAAAAAGAAGTTGAAAAAAGAGCTTGCATTGATCGGCTGGATGTGATATATTATAAGAGTTGCTGGTGACGCGATGAGCGGCGCTGACAACGAGCTTGATCTTTGAAAACTGAACAACGAGTGAGTATCGGAAATCACGAAAGTGACTTCCAAAAAAGAGAATGAAAATTCTCGTCAGATGTTTCAAAATGAGCAATCGCTCTTTCTAAATACAATTTGGAGAGTTTGATCCTGGCTCAGGACGAACGCTGGCGGCATGCCTAATACATGCAAGTCGAGCGGAGTAAGAATGGAAGCTTGCTTCCATTCTTACTTAGCGGCGGACGGGTGAGTAACACGTAGGCAACCTGCCCTCAAGACTGGGATAACTACCGGAAACGGTAGCTAATACCGGATAATTTCTTTCCTCTCCTGAAGAGAGAATGAAAGGCGGAGCAATCTGCCACTTGGGGATGGGCCTGCGGCGCATTGGCTAGTTGGTGGGGTAACGGCTCACCAAGGCGACGATGCGTAGCCGACCTGAGAGGGTGAACGGCCACACTGGGACTGAGACACGGCCCAGACTCCTACGGGAGGCAGCAGTAGGGAATCTTCCGCAATGGGCGAAAGCCTGACGGAGCAATGCCGCGTGAGTGATGAAGGTTTTCGGATCGTAAAGCTCTGTTGCCAGGGAAGAACGTCCGGTAGAGTAACTGCTACCGGAGTGACGGTACCTGAGAAGAAAGCCCCGGCTAACTACGTGCCAGCAGCCGCGGTAATACGTAGGGGGCAAGCGTTGTCCGGAATTATTGGGCGTAAAGCGCGCGCAGGCGGTCATTTAAGTCTGGTGTTTAAACCTTGGGCTCAACCTGGGGTCGCACTGGAAACTGGGTGACTTGAGTACAGAAGAGGAAAGTGGAATTCCACGTGTAGCGGTGAAATGCGTAGATATGTGGAGGAACACCAGTGGCGAAGGCGACTTTCTGGGCTGTAACTGACGCTGAGGCGCGAAAGCGTGGGGAGCAAACAGGATTAGATACCCTGGTAGTCCACGCCGTAAACGATGAGTGCTAGGTGTTAGGGGTTTCGATACCCTTGGTGCCGAAGTTAACACAGTAAGCACTCCGCCTGGGGAGTACGGTCGCAAGACTGAAACTCAAAGGAATTGACGGGGACCCGCACAAGCAGTGGAGTATGTGGTTTAATTCGAAGCAACGCGAAGAACCTTACCAGGTCTTGACATCCCGATGAAAGCATTAGAGATAGTGCCCCTCTTCGGAGCATCGGAGACAGGTGGTGCATGGTTGTCGTCAGCTCGTGTCGTGAGATGTTGGGTTAAGTCCCGCAACGAGCGCAACCCTTGACTTTAGTTGCCAGCAGGTGAAGCTGGGCACTCTAGAGTGACTGCCGGTGACAAACCGGAGGAAGGTGGGGATGACGTCAAATCATCATGCCCCTTATGACCTGGGCTACACACGTACTACAATGGCCGGTACAACGGGAAGCGAAACCGCGAGGTGGAGCCAATCCCAGCAAAGCCGGTCTCAGTTCGGATTGCAGGCTGCAACTCGCCTGCATGAAGTCGGAATTGCTAGTAATCGCGGATCAGCATGCCGCGGTGAATACGTTCCCGGGTCTTGTACACACCGCCCGTCACACCACGAGAGTTTACAACACCCGAAGTCGGTGGGGTAACCCGCAAGGGAGCCAGCCGCCGAAGGTGGGGTAGATGATTGGGGTGAAGTCGTAACAAGGTAGCCGTATCGGAAGGTGCGGCTGGATCACCTCCTTTCTATGGAGAATCGTCACCTGCAACGGTGACATTCAAATCGGAAGCGTAAGCTTCCAAAACTCAGGTCTAGGCCTGTTACTCACTCGTTGGTCAGTTTTGAGAGTTTAAGCTCTCATCTTTAAACTGTCTGAATTTTCGAACATCACAGTCGTGATTGTCCCGAAATTTCAGCACCTTGATCCTTGAAAACTGGATACCGAAAAAATTTGCGTTTTAGAACATCTTTTAGCTGAAACTTGTGTAAGCAAGTTGAAATAGTTATTAGTGCAGAACGAAGGTTTTCGATTGTGCAGCGACCTTTGGCTTTGAATGTGTTGGTGAATGGAGCAATCCATGAGCGGCATTCAAAACAAGATGAGCAAGCAAGCGAAACACCGGAGTGACGGTTAAGCTAATAAGAGCACACGGAGGATGCCTAGGCGCCAGGAGCCGACGAAGGACGTGGCGAACAACGAAACTGCCTCGGGGAGCTGTAAGCAAGCTTTGATCCGGGGGTGTCCGAATGGGGAAACCCAGCTGTGGTAATTCGCAGTTACTCGTATCTGAATACATAGGATACGCAGAGGCAGACCAGGGGAACTGAAACATCTAAGTACCCTGAGGAAGAGAAAACAATAGTGATTCCGTCAGTAGCGGCGAGCGAACGCGGAACAGCCTAAACCAAGGGGCTTGCCTCTTGGGGTTGTGGGACGTCTCACATGGAGTTACAAAGGAATATGGTAGGCGAAGAGGTCTGGAAAGGCCCGCGATAGAGGTAAAAGCCCTGTAGCCTAAACTGTGTTCTCTCCGAGACGGATCCCGAGTAGTGCGGGGCACGTGAAACCCCGTATGAATCCAGCAGGACCATCTGCTAAGGCTAAATACTACCTGGCGACCGATAGTGAAACAGTACCGTGAGGGAAAGGTGAAAAGCACCCCGGAAGGGGAGTGAAATAGAACCTGAAACCGTGTGCTTACAAAAAGTCAGAGCCCGATCTATGGGTGATGGCGTGCCTTTTGTAGAATGAACCGGCGAGTTACGTTTAACATGCAAGGTTAAGGTGAGAAGCCGGAGCCGCAGCGAAAGCGAGTCTGAATAGGGCGACTAAGTATGTGGACGTAGACCCGAAACCGTGTGATCTACCCCTGTCCAGGGTGAAGGTGCGGTAACACGCACTGGAGGCCCGAACCCACGCATGTTGAAAAATGCGGGGATGAGGTGGGGGTAGCGGAGAAATTCCAATCGAACTCGGAGATAGCTGGTTCTCCCCGAAATAGCTTTAGGGCTAGCCTCGGTGAATGGAGTGGTGGAGGTAGAGCACTGATTGGGTGCGGGGCCCGCAAGGGTTACCAAGCTCAGTCAAACTCCGAATGCCATTAACTTCTTGCCGGGAGTCAGACAGTGAGTGCTAAGATCCATTGTCAAAAGGGAAACAGCCCAGACCATCAGCTAAGGTCCCCAAGTGTGTGTTAAGTGGGAAAGGATGTGGAGTTGCACAGACAACCAGGATGTTGGCTTAGAAGCAGCCACCATTGAAAGAGTGCGTAATAGCTCACTGGTCGAGTGACTCTGCGCCGAAAATGTAACGGGGCTAAACACACCACCGAAGCTATGGCTAGATGCTTTGCATCTGGGGTAGGGGAGCGTTGTATGCAGGTTGAAGGTGTACCGTAAGGAGCGCTGGACAGCATACAAGTGAGAATGCCGGTATGAGTAACGAAAAGATCAGGGAGAATCTGATCCGCCGAAAGCCCAAGGTTTCCTGAGGAAGGCTCGTCCGCTCAGGGTAAGTCGGGACCTAAGGCGAGGCCGAAAGGCGTAGTCGAAGGACAACAGTTTGAAATTACTGTACCACCGTAATCCGCTATGAGCGATGGGGTGACGCAGGAGGGTAGTGACGCGGACTGATGGATGTGTCCGTCTAAGCAGTGAGGCTGATGTGTAGGCAAATCCGCACATCACTAAGGCTGGGCTGTGATGGGGAGCGAAAATTGTAGTAGCGAAGGTCATGATCTCACACTGCCAAGAAAAGCCTCTAGCCAGGAGAAGGTGCCCGTACCGCAAACCGACACAGGTAGGCGAGAAGAGAATTCTAAGGCGCGCGGAAGAACTCTCGTTAAGGAACTCGGCAAAATGACCTCGTAACTTCGGGAGAAGAGGTGCCTCGGTAGGGTGAATAGCCCGAGGGGGCCGCAGTGAAAAGGCCCAAGCGACTGTTTAGCAAAAACACAGGTCTGTGCGAAGCCGCAAGGCGAAGTATACGGGCTGACGCCTGCCCGGTGCTGGAAGGTTAAGGGGAGTGGTTAGGAGCAATCCGAAGCTGTGAACCGAAGCCCCAGTAAACGGCGGCCGTAACTATAACGGTCCTAAGGTAGCGAAATTCCTTGTCAGGTAAATTCTGACCCGCACGAATGGCGTAACGACTTGGGCGCTGTCTCAACGAGAGATCCGGTGAAATTTTAATACCTGTGAAGATGCAGGTTACCCGCGACAAGACGGAAAGACCCCATGGAGCTTTACTGCAGCTTGATATTGAATTTGGGTACGATCTGTACAGGATAGGTGGGAGCCGTTGAGGCAGGAGCGCAAGCTTCTGCGGAGGCGCCGTTGGGATACCACCCTGATCGTATCTAGGTTCTAACCTAGTGCCCTAATCGGGTACGGGGACCGTGTCAGGCGGGCAGTTTGACTGGGGCGGTCGCCTCCTAAAGAGTAACGGAGGCGTTCAAAGGTTCCCTCAGAATGGTTGGAAATCATTCGCAGAGTGCAAAGGCATAAGGGAGCTTGACTGCGAGACCTACAAGTCGAGCAGGGACGAAAGTCGGACTTAGTGATCCGGTGGTACCGCATGGAAGGGCCATCGCTCAACGGATAAAAGCTACCCTGGGGATAACAGGCTTATCTCCCCCAAGAGTCCACATCGACGGGGAGGTTTGGCACCTCGATGTCGGCTCATCGCATCCTGGGGCTGAAGTAGGTCCCAAGGGTTGGGCTGTTCGCCCATTAAAGCGGTACGCGAGCTGGGTTCAGAACGTCGTGAGACAGTTCGGTCCCTATCTGTCGTGGGCGCAGGAAATTTGAGAGGAGCTGTCCTTAGTACGAGAGGACCGGGATGGACGTACCGCTGGTGCATCAGTTGTTCCGCCAGGAGCATGGCTGAGTAGCTACGTACGGACGGGATAAGCGCTGAAAGCATCTAAGCGTGAAGCCCCCTCAAGATGAGATTTCCCAATTAGTAAGACCCCTTGAAGACGACGAGGTAGATAGGTTGGAGGTGGAAGTGCAGCAATGCATGGAGCTGACCAATACTAATCGGTCGAGGGCTTATCCAAATTTTTAATACGCAGATTCGTTTCGGATTCAGTTTTCAGGAATCAAATTCCTGAACGCAACGAAATTCATTCACACATCCGTGATGAACCGAATTTCAAGCGGCAGCGTCTGTTTCACAGACGCATGTTTGGTGGCGATAGCGGAGGGGTTCCACGCGTACCCATCCCGAACACGACCGTTAAGCCCTCCAGCGCCGATGGTACTTGGACCGAAGGGTCCTGGGAGAGTAGGACGCCGCCAAGCACATGAAGCCATTGTTGAGCAATCGACAATGGCTTTTTTGTTTATATAGTGAGAAATAGAGGGCAAATAAGCAGAAACAATAAATGAAACGCTTACAAACGAGTGACATTTTTGTTACCGACGTGTCGATAGTTCCAAGTATAATAGAAAAGTGCAAATATTAAGCAGAGGCCTTAATACGAATGAACTACAGATAAATTCTAACTTTGAATTTTCTTGCGTCTTTAGATGCATGGTAGAGGTAAGGAGGATTTAAGGTATGAAGCGAACCCAACCTTTATGGATATTAGTTATTCTTTGTATAGTTGGAGTTATGCTGGCCGGCTGCGGAACGAAGGAGCCGGCCTGGGAGACTTTTGACGGTGCGCTCAATGAGAAAAGCTTTCCCGTTCCTAAAGAAGCCAGTTCCCCCGACAGGACCACTACGAACGTGGCCATGGATTATGTAAGGTACTCTTTGCCAGGGCTGAAAGAGAAGAAGGGTGTACCTGAGCCTTATCTGGAGGAGATCAAGGCATGGGGATGGGAAGAGCAGAGTAATGAGGATTCAGGAAGCTCACGCGTTTTTCAGAAGGAAGGACTTATTGTACACTTAACCGTGCATGATGGCTACTTCATTGTAATGATCCCGAAGGAAAAGAAAGTCACCACCAAAGGATTAAAAAGCAAATAAAAAAATCGCCGTCCGTGTAGGGATGGCGATTTTTTTATGTGGGATGCAAGTTGAATATGCGCCCGTATGTATGATCGCTTAAGATTATTGGGCGTAATAGGAGGCATCCGCCGGATTAAATTTCAGCATGCCGTCTTTCCCTTCGCTGCGCAGCCGCAGAAGAGTATACAGGCGGGGCAGCAGCAGCCAAAGATGGCATATTACTAAAGATGCGGTAAATGCAGGCGGTGCCCAGACGATAAAGAGCGCTGTAATACAGAGACCGATCCACAGGTTATGCATCTGTACTTTGCGGAAGATGCCATAGTTGATATATTGATCAGGCATATAACCGGGCCAGGGCAGGTGCAGGGACATTTTCCACCGTTTTACGATAGGGTGACCGGAGATCAGCAGAACTGAACGTGAAATAACATATTGAATCCACAGCATTACGGGTCCGGCAATAATCATGAACAGAATGCTTAGCCAGGACAGGAAAACTGTCTCCAGCACAAGGAACACAAAAGGAAGCGCAATATAGACCCGCAGCAGGGATGCGGAAATATTAATTTTTTTGATAAGCTTGTATTGATAGAATGTAGCAGCGCCTTTGGTGTTTGGTTCCATAAAGAAAATTCAGACCTCCTCACAAGTTCTCTTGTTATTAATATCGGCCTAACCGTGTGTTTTATTAAACCCGGGATCCGATACACCGAATGGGCATTAGGCGAATATATATATTTCAGGCTATGAAGGATTAGGAAAAAACTATGAAAAGGTTTAAAATGATAGAAGGTGTACCATACTGATCTTAAAAGAGTCAAGGTGGGATGAATATGGAACAGCAAACCGCACAGGCCTGCATCATCTGCGGGCAAGAAAAGGAAGAGGGCATTGTGATTGTCTCGCATTTCATCTGTGAAGATTGTGAGAGTGAGATGGTGCGCACAGAGGCTGAAGATGCCAAGTACCGTTTTTTCATTGGCCGGATGAAGAAAATCAATCTGCAGAAGAATGCTTAACCCGAGAACAGCAGCAACGATTTACAAGTAAGTATATAAAGAGCGGGCGGTGGATGTGTGTCGCGTTGGCTGCAAATAAAAGAGTTCCTCTAACGGTTTCTCCGCCAGGGTCTGGTGTGGGAAGCCGTTTTGTTGTTTCGGGAAGACTTTGTGCATAATAATAGGCGTTTGGGTATATTTGCGTTAAAATAGAAGGTAACCCCCAGGGAAGGAAGAACAAATGAACAATTTACAGCCTGGCAGGGCACCTGTATACGAAATGCTGGAACAATATAGACTTAAGGGCAATATATCTTATCATGTGCCGGGGCACAAGAATGGCGAAGCTTACCTGAATACCGGCGGTGCAGGGTATCTGGCTGACGTGATGCGCTATGATGCGACCGAGATTACCGGAACGGATGATCTTCATCATCCTGAAGGGGTAATTCAGGAGGCACAGGAGCTGGCGGCGGATTGTTTCGGCGCAGAGGAGAGCTTCTTCCTGGTTGGCGGCAGCACAGCGGGGAACCTTGCACTTATCCTGACCGTTTGCTATGAGCCGGGAATGCTGCTTATTCTGCAGCGTAATGTCCACAAATCTGTAATCCACGGACTAATGCTGGCCGGGGCACATGCCGTGTTCCTGGAGCCGCAGATGGATCCTGGCAGCGGGCTTGCGGTGGCACCGGCGGCAGAAACGGTGCAGGCTGCACTGGCGGCATATCCGCAGGCTGCCGCCGTACTGGTTACCATGCCGAATTACTACGGCATGGGCAGCGATCTTGCGCCCCTCGCGCAGGCCTGTCACGACAGCGGGATTCCGCTGCTGGTGGATGAGGCGCACGGGGCGCATTACGGCCAGCACCCGGCGCTTCCAGCCGGGGCCCTTGCCTGTGGCGCGGACGGCGTGGTGCAGTCCACGCATAAGATGCTGACGGCGCTGACGATGGGCGCCATGCTGCATGTGCAAGGGCCATGGCTCGACCGCGCGCTGCTTCGCCAGCGCCTCGCCATGGTGCAGAGCTCCAGCCCATCATACCCCGTGATGGCTTCGCTCGATCTGGCCCGGCGGCTGCTGCACAGCCAGCGCGCCGGTGCTTTCACGGCGGGACTCACCGCCGTGGACGTCCTGCGGCGCGGCCTGGCTTCGCTGGCGCGCTTCCAGCTGCTGCAGCCCGCCGGGCCGCTGCAGCGCACCTGCGGCGATGCTGACGCCGCAGAGACAGATACGCCGCCGCCGTGCGGGGCGGCGTACGGGACACAGGACCCCTTTAAGGCCGTCATTTATGACGCCGCCGGGGTCCTGGGGGGCTTCGAGCTGCAGCGCAGGCTCGAAGAAAGAGGGATCGTGCCGGAGATGAGCGACGACCGGCACGTAATACTGGCCTTCAGCCTCGGCTCGAAGGCAGAGGATGCAGCGGTGCTGCTGGAGGCGCTGCGGGATATCGCGGCGCAGACAGCCTGCGGGGTGCCGCAGACGGAAGGCACAGAAGCAGCCTGTGACTCCGGGGCCAAGTATGCTGCTGGTTCCGGCTCTGTTCTTGATGAGGCAGCAGGCGCTGGCCTTGTCGCTGCCTCTAGCCCTATCGCAGAATCTCAATCGGATCCCACCTCCATGACCATACTGGCGTCTGCATCATACAATAATGGGGAAGAGGCTATGTCAGCCTTTTCCAGCCCAAATTCCACGTGGAACAATTTCAGCGCATCGCTGATCTCAGCTCCGGTCCGGTTCTCCACGAAGCCGGTTGCCGCTGAGGAGACAGAGAGTATATCGCTTGAAGCAAGTGCGGGCAGGGTGGCGGCCGAAATGGTTATCCCCTATCCGCCCGGAATACCGCTGCTTTATCCCGGAGAGATCATAACAGAGTCCATATGCGGCAGGCTGGGCAGCCTCCGCGATGGCGGGGCTAAATTTCAGGCCTGTGCCGATCCCGCCTTACAGCATATTAAGGTATACAACATTCAGAAGGGCGGAGAAGTATAAGTGAAGCGAGATGGTTTCTTCATTACTCTGGAGGGAGGCGACGGCTCCGGTAAAACAACCGTACTCGGCAGAGTAGCGGCTTATCTGCAGAATCATTCCATGCCCTACTTAATCACCCGCGAACCGGGCGGAATTGAAATCGCCGAGAAGATCCGCTCCATTATTCTGGACCCGGCCCATACGGCTATGGATGCCCGGACAGAAGCCCTGTTATACGCGGCAGCAAGAAGCCAGCATCTGGCGGAAGTAGTCGAGCCTGCACTGCAGGAGGGGATTACTGTGCTCTGCGACCGTTTTGTTGACAGCAGCCTGGTCTATCAAGGCTATGCAAGAGGACTTGGCATCGAGGAAGTGTGGGGAATTAACCGGTTCGCGACCGGCGGCAGGATGCCTGACCTTACCTTCTATCTTGATGTTGATCCTGAGGTGGGATTGTCTCGGATAGCAGCCAATCAGAACCGGGAAGTCAATCGTCTGGATCTGGAAAGCCTTGAATTTCACCAGAAGGTTAAGGCCGGTTATCAGCTCGTGGTGGATTCCGATCCGCAGCGGATTGTTGTACTAGATGCCAACCGCCCGATCCATATGGTGGAGCAGGACATTGTACAGACACTGAAAGACCGGATATTAAAGGATTTCTAAGAGGTTTTGTCAAATAAACAATAGAGGTATAATGATTACACACAGACCTGCAGCGGGCTGGCTGCTGCTGCGAGAAATTCTGTGATTACACAACATGCAGGAGGGGAAACGAAGATGAATTTGATCATTGCAATTATCCAGGACAAGGACAGCAACCGGCTATCCAGTGAACTAGTCAAAGCGAATTTCCGTGCAACCAAGCTGGCCAGTACAGGCGGATTTCTGCGGGCGGGCAACACCACTTTTCTGATTGGGGTAGATGATATTCAGGTTGATGCAGTACTGAGTGTAATCCGCAACAGCTGTAAAGTACGTGAACAATTGGTCACACCTGTAACACCGATGAGTGGTACGACAGATTCATATTTGCCTCTTCCCGTGGAAGTTCAGGTAGGTGGAGCTACAGTATTCGTCCTTCCGGTTGATCGTTTCGAGCATTACTAACGCATAATATAGCAATAAACCATAAGGGCGGTAGATACCTTTGAAGATCAACCCGGGCTACAGGCCCTTAAAAAGTGAATTGTCGACCACGGAAGCTGACCGGCGGCCTGTTCAGCAAAAGAACTTTACCGATGTATTTCAACAGCAAAGTGAGCAAAAAACAATAGATGAACTGAACCGCCAGATTAAAGATATCCAGCAGCAAGGCGACCGGCTATCCAAATCCATGACCGTCCGTGAACTGGCTATCTACCGGAACATGATCAAACGGTTCCTGGAGGAGACCGCCCGCCGCGGAGTGATCCTGAAGGAGACCAAGGGCTGGGACCGGCGCGGCCGGGGCAAACGCTACAAGCTGCTGGATGAAATTGATGCCGCTCTGCTGAATATGGCAGATGATCTGCTGGACAGCGAGCAGGGCCGGATTGATCTGCTCGGACGGGTCGGAGAGATCCGCGGGCTGCTGATTAACCTTTCGTTCTGACAAACTTGGAGGAATATATGTCTTTTCATGATCTATTAGGCCAGGAGGATGCCAAGCGGCTGCTTCAAAATGCCTTACGCAAGGACGCTGTAAGTCATGCTTATCTGTTCACCGGCCCGCCAGGAAGCGGTCAGGTCAGAATGGCTATGACGTTCGCCCAAGCGATATTCTGCACGAAGTGCAAGGATGATGCCTGCGGAGAATGTCTGGAGTGCCGTAAGGTGGAGCATGGCAACCATCCCGATTTATCATTGCTGCGGCCCGACGGGGCGAGTATTAAGATTGACCAGATCCGTGAACTTCAGCGTGTTTTTTCCTACCGCTCGGAAGGAATTAACCCGAAGGTTTATATTATAGAAGGAGCGGACAAAATGACGGTGCAAGCCGCCAACAGTCTGCTGAAATTTCTGGAGGAGCCTCCTGCTCCTGCGGTAGGAATTCTGATCTCCGATAACAGCAGTTCCCTGCTGCCGACGATCCAGTCCAGAACCCAGCGCATTCCCTTTAGCCCGCTGCATCCGGATATTATGCTTCAGGCGCTGTCCAGTGAAGGGGTTCCGGTGCCGCTGGCACGGTGCGCGGTATCACTGACTGCAGGTCTTGACGGCTGCAGGGAACTTTTGGCACAGAATTGGTTTGCAGAAATGAGAAATCTAGTGTTACAATTAGCAAAGGAGTCTTTGGGCAAAGGCAGCTCCGCAGTAGCAACTGCAGGGCAGAAGGTGTTCAAGACCGGGCTTGGTGAACATTTGGATATTCTATTCAGCATGTTTCACTTATGGTTCAAAGATATGCTCTACTTCCTGTACCGAAAGCACGAAAGTATCGTTTTCATAGATCAGTTAGACTTCATTTCCAAGGCTGCCCGTCAGCGGAGTACGGAACAATGGGTGGCTTACATGGAATTTGCGGTGGAGAGCAAGCGCAGGCTCCGCTCCAATACCAATACCCAGTTGTGTTTGGAGCAGTTCTTAATCCGGTTAGAAAGTTAACAGGCCGGGTTATTTATGATAAATCCTCCGGATAAACGCTTCAGCACCTGGAAGTACGGGTTTAACGGATGAGGAAGGACAAGCATGAATCATCTGGGAAGCAGGCTTGCTTAAGGATTCCTTTTACCGGCAAACAAGGGGGTTAATTTTTGTACAGCGTAGTAGGTGTCCGCTTCAAAAAAGCGGGTAAAATATATTATTTTGATCCACTTGATTTCCCGATTGAGCGCGATCAATGCGTCATTGTTGAGACAGCAAGAGGGGTCGAATACGGTAAGGTTGTCGTTGGCAAAAAAGAGGTGCAGGAAGCAGACGTTGTACTGCCGCTCAAGAAGGTCATGCGTATTGCCGGTGAAACCGACGCCCGTGTGGTCGAAGAGAACAAAGGTGCTGCAAAGGACGCTTTTACCACCTGTTTAAATAAAATCCGCGATCATGGCCTCAAAATGAAGCTCGTGGATGTGGAATTTACGTTTGACCGTAATAAGATCATTTTTTATTTCACTGCCGAGGGCCGCGTGGATTTCCGAGAACTGGTTAAGGACCTGGCAAGTATTTTCCGAACCCGCATCGAGCTCCGGCAAATTGGTGTGCGTGATGAAGCCAAGATGCTTGGCGGACTTGGACCTTGCGGACGGGTGCTCTGCTGCTCCTCCTGGCTGGGTGATTTCGAGCCGGTGTCCATCAAGATGGCCAAGGACCAGAATCTCTCGCTGAACCCGACCAAGATCTCGGGATTATGCGGACGGCTGATGTGTTGTCTGAAGTTTGAGCATGATAATTATGAGAGCACGAAGGAAGAAATGCCGGCGGTAGGCAAAATCGTCGTAACCTCACTGGGTGATGGCAAAGTAGTAGGTATCAATGCCGGAAGCCGCACGGTTCATGTGCAGTTGTTTGAAGTGGGCAAAGTTAAAGAACTTCCAATGGATGATGTTGTCGTCAAGTAAACCATTATAAGGTTACTTTCGGGGTGGAAACTTGGAGAAGAAAAATATATTTGCACACATGCAGGAGATGGAAGCGCAGATGGATGAAATGCGCGCCACTCTAGGAGATTGGAAACAGACGGTTAAAGAGCTGATGGAAGCAAATCAGAAGCTTAGTCTGGAGAATGAGCAGCTACGTATCATATTGAAAAGGGAAGCCCCTCTGGATAAGGCCGCGCTTTCTGCTGAGGCGGAGGCTATACTGGCTGCCGAAGGCAAAGAAGAGGTTGTCGGAGAAGGTTACGATAACCTGGCCAGACTGTACCATGAAGGTTTCCACATCTGCAATGTCTATTTCGGGCATTTGCGGACGGAAGGCGATTGTCTGTTCTGCCTTTCTTTTCTTAATAAATGAGGATATCCAGCCGTAGGAGATTTTCGCCTACGGTTTTTTTTGAATTTGGAGGAATGTACAATGACCCATTCGTTTAACGATACCCCGGTGCCCTTGCATAGTGCAGAGCGGATCGATGACTTGCTAACCCATGATCTGCGGATTATCCAGAGTGATGAAGTATTCAGCTTCTCGATGGATGCTGTGCTGCTGGCCCGGTTCGCCAGTATACCGCCGCGCGGAAGAGTACTTGATCTATGCACCGGCAACGGAGTTATCCCTATGCTGCTGACCACGCGTACCAAAGCTTCTATTGAAGGGATAGAAATTCAGCCCCGTCTTGCCGACATGGCCCGGCGCAGTGTAGCCTTGAACAGGCTGGAGGAGCGGGTGCTGATCCATGAAGGTGATTTGCGGGAGCTGCATAATACCGCAGGGTATGGTGTATATGATGCAATAACGGTTAATCCCCCTTATATGCCGCTTAACGGGAGCGACCTGAAGCTGAATTCACATCAGGCCATGGCCCGTCATGAAATTGGCTGTACGCTGGAGGAGGTCATTCAGGCCTGTGTCCGGCTGGTCCGCACTGGAGGCAAAGTCAGTATGGTACATAAGCCGCAGCGTCTGGTGGATATCATCAGTCTAATGCGTAAGCACCGGCTGGAGCCGAAGCTGATCCGCTTTGTACATCCCCGTGCGCATCTGGAGGCGAATATGGTACTGATTGAAGCGGCGCGCGACGGGAAGCCGGAGGTGCGTTTACAACCGCCTTTAATCGTATATAATGAGGACAATCAATACTGCCCTGAGATAATGGATATTTATTATGGGAACAAAGAGGATAACAGCCAATGACGATAACCTGCCAAAGCAGCTTTCAAAATAATAATGATGGAGCAAAGCCCGAAGGATGCGGCTGTCTGTATCTGGTGGCTACTCCGATCGGCAATCTGGAAGATATGACGTACCGCGCGGTGCGCACGCTGAAGGAATGCGATATTATCGCCGCAGAGGATACAAGACAGACGCGTAAATTACTGAGCCATTTTGAAATTACACCCTCGATGCTTTTCAGTTACCATGAGCACAATAAGGCGGCAAGCGGACCTGAATTGATACGCTATATAATAGAAGGTAAAAATTTAGCCCTTGTCAGCGATGCCGGCCTGCCGGCGATTTCAGACCCTGGAGCGGACCTGGTAGCACTGGCTGTAAGTCATCAAATTCCGGTCATTCCGATTCCTGGAGCTAACGCGGCGCTGTCAGCTTTGATTGCTTCAGGATTGCCTACCGCCAGCTTCACATTTATCGGTTTTCTGCCCAGAGAGCGCAAGGATATCCGGGCCGTTCTGGCACCTCTCCGTGCTGCTCAAGGCACACTGCTCTTCTATGAATCACCACATCGTGTCGCTAAGACGCTGGTCCATTTGCAGGAAGCCTTCGGCAACCGCCGGGTTACACTGGCCCGTGAACTGACCAAACGGTATGAGGAGTTTCTGCGCGGTACGATTAAAGAGTGTTGTGCCTGGCTGGAGGAGCATCCTCCGCTTGGTGAGTACGTAATTGTGCTTGAGGGAGAGAGCAAAGAAGAGGCGGAGCTCGCCGAGTCCTCCTGGTGGCGGGAGCTGAGCATCGAAGCTCATGTTGCCCATTATGAAACATCAGGCTTGACGCGCAAAGACGCGATGAAAAAAGCTGCCTCTGACCGTGGCTTGGCCAAGCGCGATATTTATAATGCGCTGCTGGAGCGGGAATAAGGGGATAGCGTAACTGATCACATTATTGCGAGTTAAGCATCTGTTAGATAAACTCCGAAATAGCTCAGATGATTAGAATGCTTGATGAAATAATTGTATTCTGTACACTTATTTGGATATAATTATTCCTTATATTAGATATAAGTGTAGTTTGTACATTTATATTTATGGAAAAAGGATGATTTAGAGGATATGTATGGATATAATTGTATGAAATGCAACTAAATTAATCATCCGCTCACTTTGGCATTAAATAACTGTACAGAATGCAGCTATCCATTTTTTCCAAGACCGATTATCCAATATTGCACCTAAACATTTGCCCGTATCAACTGGCTACACCAGTGTTAACTGCCACTCTGACAGATAGCAATTCCCGCAGGGAGAGCGTGCCGCAGCACGAAGGTAACATGAAGGCAAATAACCAGCACGCACCAAAGTTGCTAATCGGCTCCGACTTAAAGCGATTCGTGCAGGGAGAGCGGTTCCACACTCCAACGTCACTCAAGAGCGTAACCGCACATCCGCCGCAAGAGCGAAGCGTGCGGCGAAACACTGCGCATGGCAAGGCCCTGAGGATGCACCTTCAGGGAGTCCGAAAAGGGCCGGTCCACCGCCGAACATGACTTCCTTCCGCCCCATCTGCACAGTTAACCAAGCTTCCGGGTGTCCAGAGGGCCGGGGCCCTTGGGGGCCTCCCTATAGGGAGGGTTTGGGAGGGTAAGAAGAAGTTAAGGATTATGATCTAAGGGTTATGAATTTAATAGTTAATGTTTAAATAGGGTAAAGGGGTATCCGGGGAAAGTCCCCGAAAAAAGTGCAAAAAAATACCTCCCGCGCTAACGGGAGGCCAAGGAGATATAAAAAGGTTAGAATTAACAATTTGATTAGTTCCTATTATAACCTATTTGGTTTAGTTTGTCACAGGGGTAGGGATAGCAGAAATACATTCATGACAAACAATTTTACCTTTGAAATAGGTTACATTCTCAGCATTACCGCAGAAAATGCAGGCAGGCTCATATTTCTTAAGCATGATCCGCTCACCGTCCACGTAAATTTCGAGCGCATCTTTTTCTCCAATACCCAGTGTGCGGCGCAATTCAATTGGAATAACGACCCGTCCAAGCTCATCTACCTTACGTACAATTCCTGTTGATTTCATCATTACAATCGTTGCTCCTCTCAATTATCAAAAGCGTCAATATTCGACATTGTTCACTGTTTTATGATATTTATAATACCAACCATTCCCAAAACAGTCAACCTTTTTTGAGGCGAATTTTAAGGAAACTTTGAAGGAAACATTCATACCGCCATTGGTTAGGCATATATCCCAAAAAGAACCTCGAAAATATTTGTCGATTTGTAAATTGCTAAATTGTCATAATTCGACAAAGTACGACAATATTTATTATTATAACTGTAATTCCACCCTATTTCTATGGATATTATTCAAAGGAGTTGATCTCATGAAGCAACCGCTGACAGAAGAGAAGGTATTTAAAGATCCGGTTCATAACTACATTCACGTCCAGGACACCATTATCTGGCGTCTGATTAACACCAAGGAGTTCCAGCGTCTGCGGCGCATCCGCCAGCTCGGTACCTCTTATCTGACTTTCCATGGCGCAGAACACAGCCGGTTTTCCCATTCGCTTGGTGTTTATGAAATTACCCGGCGGATTATATCGCAGTTTGAACGGAGCGGATATAAGGATTGGATGCCTGAGGAGAGTCTGCTTACCCTGTGTGCGGCGCTGCTGCATGATTTGGGACATGGCCCGTTTTCCCATTCTATAGAAGAAGCTTTTGAAATGGATCATGAGGACTGGACCTGCCGGATCATTCTGGAGGATACGGAAATCACCACTATTCTGCGTGATGTAGCTGAGGATTTCCCCAATAAAGTAGCCTCTGTGATCTCCAAAACGTATGAGCATGAAATTGTTGTCAATTTGGTGTCGGGGCCGCTGGATGCGGACCGGATGGATTATCTTTTGCGTGATGCCTATTATACAGGGGTAAATTACGGAACCATTGACATTGACCGGATTCTGCGGATGCTGCGCCCCTATGACGGCCGGGTAGTTGTTAAAGAATCCGGGATGCATGCGATTGAGGATTACCTGATGTCACGTTATCAGATGTACTGGCAGGTCTATTTCCATCCGGTAACACGCAGCTCGGAAATTATTCTGCGCCAGATTCTCCGCAGAGCCAAGGAGCTGGTGCAGGAGGATTATGGTTTCCGGTTCATGATTGAGCCGCTAAGTGATTTGTTCCGCGGGGATGTAACGGTGGAGCAGTACCTGCTGCTGGATGAGGCATTGATGCAGACAGCCTTCATGCAGTGGACGCTGGAGAAAGATGAAATTTTAAGCGACTTGTGCAGCCGGTTTATTCATCGTAAACTGTATAAATATGTGGAGATGGAGCATCTGGATACAGAGACAATTGACGAAATCCGCCGCAGCTTTGCCGGTGCCGGACTGCGTGCTGATTATGATCTGGAAATCGATTTTCCGACAGATCTTCCTTATGATGTATTCCGTCCGGGGGATGCTTTTGACAGCAAACAGATTCTGCTTCTGGACCGTCATGATAAGCTGCGGGAGATCTCAGAGGTATCGGATATTGTACGCTCAATCAGCGGGATTCACCGAGGCAGATACCATCTCTATTTCCCGCAGGACAGGCTGCAGAAAGCCCTTTCACAGCTGCCGCCCTCCATCGCAGATATTTTTGCAAAATAACCTAAAATACTTGTAATTCATCATAGAAATCAAGGCGGAAAGGATGAAATATAATGCAGTTATTCGACACACATACCCATCTGGATGCTCCGCAATTCGACGAGGACCGCGAGGAGGTAATCGCCCGGGCGCTGGAGTCCGGAGTCAGTAAAATGATCAATATCGGCTTCAACCGGGAGACGATTCCGACAACGATGGAGCTCGCAGAGAAATATGATTATATTTATGCAGCGGTGGGCTGGCATCCACAGGATGCATTCAGTATGAAGGAGGGCGACCTCGAATGGATCGCTTCGCTTTGCAGTCATCCCAAGGTAGTGGCCATCGGTGAGATCGGACTTGACTATTATTGGGACACCTCTCCTAAGGATGTGCAGCATGAGGTATTCCGCAAGCAAATTGGCCTGGCTCGTGAACTGAAGATGCCAATCTGTATCCATAACCGCGATGCCCACGAGGATGTAATCCGGATTCTGCGGGAGGAAAAAGCGGGTGAGGTTGGAGGGGTGATGCATTCGTTCTCCGGCAGCTGGGAAAGCGCCAAAATGTGTCTGGATCTCGGCTTCCATTTGTCCTTCGGCGGACCGATTACGTTTAAGAATGCCAGGGTGCCCAAAGAGGTGCTCGCCCAGACTCCTCTGGACCGGCTGCTGATCGAAACGGACTCCCCATATTTGACTCCGCACCCCTTCCGCGGCAAGCGGAATGAGACCGCACATGTAAGACTGGTAGCGGAGGCAGCTGCGGCAATAAAAGGGATTGATTTACAGGAATTGGCGGAAATTACGTATGCGAACGCACTGGAACGATTTGGGATTGTCTGAAAACGGGAGAAAAAGCGGTGAAAAATGAAGTATAGCCGATATATTAAACTTTTATAGTCTAAAAACGGCTGAATATTACAATATTTTAATCATTTTTTTACGTAAACGTGGTTGAATCGTCCTTTACAACATGTATCAAAACAGGATATCATCTTTTCAGTGCAGTGAGCTGTTGTTACTGTGACAGTCACTATTTCATGGATCGTCTCGCTGAGTCTCCGTATGGAGAACGGGGGAACCAATAAATGCCCTGCCGCATGCCCGTACATAGAGTACAACACAGAATTGCCGCAGACTTTATTTGATTTCTTCACGTGGTCTTTGGGGTGAATTTGAGGGCAACCGCCGTGAGCGGGTGACCTGAGATAGGGCGTCTCTCTTATGCCCGAACCCGACAGCTAACCCCGTAAGCGCAAGTAAGAGAGGAAACCTCGTGCATAAACATTCCCGCGTATTCGACACCGGAGAAGCCACGAAAGAGTCCTCTGTGAACTCTTTTTTGGGCTTTTTTTTGTTTTGAATAATGCGGATGTTCCCGGCATACTGTTATATAACAGATATCCGGAGTAGCTATGCCGAGCAGGCGATCCATGAGCAGGAAACGCTGGAGCAATGCGGGCGTATCCTGTTGCAATCTCAAACCTAGTTTCGTCAGAAATGATGCAGTCACCTTGATATAACTTGGACGACGGGGCTATGTAAGGAGGATGGAGAGAGTGGGCGTATTCCAACCAGAGGTATCCCATGATTCGCAATCATCCAGCAGGTCTTTCGCATTACGGTTGAAGCAAGTGAATCCTCGCGTACTTTCACTTGCAGGTGTGATATCGATTGTTATCGCACTGTTAATTCTGCTGTACGTACACGGTCAGAGTAATAAAGAAATTATTTTAGTTATAGACGGACAGGTACAGACACTGGAGACGCGGGAAGCGCTGCTCAGTGATGTGCTGGCAAAGGAACAAATTTCGCTGCAGCCGTATGATGAGCTATCTATTGGCCTTAGTGATGAAATACAAGACGGCGACCGTGTCGTAATCACCCGTGCGCAGAAGCTTGTGCTTACTGCAGACGGTGCAACCAAGACCATATACACCACCGAGGATTCGCTCGGAGATGCCATTACCAAGCTGGGTTACAGCCTGGAGGGCAATGACAAGATTTTCCCTTCGCTTGATACCGCAGTCACACCCGACATGGAAGTCAAGATTGTCCGTATTACCAAGCAGACCGTACAGCGGACAGTAAACTTGCCTTTTAAGGTCATCAAAACCGCAGACCCCTCTCTGTATAAGGGAGACGTAAGAGTTGCACAGGCAGGCAAGCCGGGCGCGATCATCCAGCATATCGAGAAGATATATCAGGATGGGGAGCTAGTCTCCATGAATATGGTCGGCAAGGAAGTTCAGACGGTAACCAAAGATAAGGTTATTGCTGTCGGTACCAAAGCGGTTCCGAAGCCTGTTGTAGCTGCTGCAACTACATCCAAAGCAACAACAACCTCCAAATCATCCAAAGTCAGTGCGAAGAGCAACAACGTCACGAGCAAGGCAGGCGTAGATTTTGAATACAAAAAAATGATCAAAAACGTATCCATGACGGCTTATTCATCGGAAGAACCGGGAATTGGAACACGCACCGCCTCCGGCACACGCGTAACGGAAGGCCGCACTATTGCAGTGGATCCGAATGTAATACCAATTGGCTGGTGGGTGTACATTGAGGGATTAGGGTTTCGCCGAGCAGAGGATACCGGCGGTGCCATTAAAGGCAACAAGGTGGATGTTTACTACGATTCACTGAGCCATGCCCGTAATTTCGGCCGGAAGTCGCGGACCATCTATGTGATTGGACCTGTGAAGCCGGAGCTTAACTAAGCGGCAAGTCTTTTGCAAATTAGCGGTTTATAAGATATAGTGGGGGTAGCACTTACGGAATTTAGAGAGCTGCCGCTCATCACTTATACATTCTTTAGCCAAAAAGAAGGGGAGCGAATCCTCTTCTTTTTGCGTTTTAGAGTAAGGGAGTAAATTATTTATGATTAAAGAATTAATTGTCGTCGAAGGTAAAAGCGATACCGTGGCCGTTAAGCGGGCCGTAGAAGCGGATACGATTGAAACAGGCGGTTCCGCAGTGGACCGCAAGGTCATTGCGAAGATTACATTAGCCATGGAACGCAGAGGGGTTATCATCCTCACGGATCCCGATCATGCCGGAGAGCGAATTCGCAAAATTGTCTCCTCCAAGGTACCCGGATGCAAGCACGCATTCATTCCGGAGAAGGATGCTACCCGCAAAGGGGATATAGGTGTGGAGAATGCCTCGCCTGAGGCCATCCGCCATGCGCTGGAGCATGTCCACACTTCTTTTGAAGGGGCACCGGCTGTAATCGGGCTGGATGATCTTATGGCCGCAGGTATGATGGTACACGCACAGGCAGCAGAGAGAAGAATGCAGCTTGGCAATCTGCTGGGTATCGGTTATTGCAACGGCAAGCAGCTGTACAAGCGTCTGGCGATGTTCGGTATTACACGCGAAGAGTTCGCGCGCGCTCTCGCCCAAATTGATCAGGGAGGCATTACTTCATGAGCGACACTCTGAATATCTCATCCCCAACTAGAACCAAAGCAATCATACAGCGGTACGGGTTTTCGTTCAAAAAAAGCCTGGGCCAGAACTTTTTGATCGACCAGAATATTCTGGACAAAATTGTCGATGCCGCAGGTCTGGATTCTGCAGCAGGCGCACTGGAGATTGGCCCGGGTATCGGAGCCCTGACGGAAAGGCTGGCGATGACAGCAGGAGCGGTCACAGCGGTGGAGATTGACCGCAGACTGATCCCGATCCTCAGGGATGTCCTGTCACCCTATCCCCATGTAAAGATCCGCAATGATGATGTACTGAAGGTCAACATGCAGGAGCTGTTTGCCGAAGATTTTGCCGGTGTGGACCGGGTTAGCGTAGTAGCCAACCTCCCGTATTATGTGACGACCCCGATTCTCATGAAGCTGCTGGAAGAGAAGCTGCCGCTTGATAACATAGTCGTTATGATCCAGAAGGAAGTTGCCGAACGTATGGCTGCTTCTCCTGGGGGCAAAGAGTACGGAAGTCTTAGTATTGCCGTCCAGTATTACAGCGAGCCCGAGCTGGTCTGCATGGTACCCCGGACAGTGTTCATTCCGCAGCCGAATGTAGAATCAGCCGTCATCCGTCTGAAGGTCAGAGAGCGTCCTCCGGTTGAAGTTGCCGACGAGAAGCATTTCTTCGATGTTGTCCAGGCATCCTTCACCCAGCGGCGCAAGACGATCGCCAATAACCTGAAGGCCCGCTACTTCGCTGAAGAGGGGCGTGAGCGTCTGGAGGCCCTGCTGGCTGAAGCAGGGATAGAGCCGTCCCGCCGCGGAGAGACACTTAGCCTGGAGGAATATGCGCGGCTAAGCGCTGTCCTGCTGGCTGCAGGAATCGTATAATCAGCAGAAAACACTCCGGGTGATGAACCAACCGGGACCTTTGCCCATAACATGGGGTAGAGGTGGTGTTGTAATGAATTTAGGAGACTTGGTCATACGTAAATCTTATGGCGGCGATGTGACTTTCCGGGTAGAGAATATAGTGCAGAATAAAGCCGTCATCAAGGGGACGGAATTCCGGTTGCTGGCGGACTCTCCGCTGGATGATCTGGTGCAGGTGCCTCCTACCCGGATTACAGAGCGGGGGCAGCAGGCGCAGATCAAAGCCATAGAATCCCTGAGCTGGCTGCGCAAAGACCGTCAGGAGCAGAGCCAGCGCAGCGGAGAGAGTGTATCCGGGACCTGGACCCAATCTCCCAAGGAAGCTGCTTACTTTGAAGTGCCGGGTAAGGTGCTGCATTTGGATGGCGATGCGCTTTACCTGAAGAAAAGCCTGAGTCTGTATGAGCAGTTGCGCATACCCGCCGAAGGGCATCATATTCATGAGTCCAAAATGGCGGAGACCTTATACCGGCTGCTGCCCCGTGTGCGTCCGGATATCGTGGTGATTACCGGTCATGACGGAGTACTTAAGCAACAGCAGGGTTATGATCTCTACAGCTTGAGCAGCTACAAAAATTCACAGAATTTTGTTGCGGCTATCCAGGTTGCCCGGGAGTATGAGCGGAATTTCGACGCCCTGACGATTGTTGCAGGGGCCTGCCAGTCGCATTTCGAGGCGCTGCTGGGCACAGGGGCGAATTTCGCCAGCTCACCGGGAAGAATACTCATTCATGCCCTGGACCCCGTCTATATTGCGGCCAAGGCTTCATTCACATCGATCCGCGATACGGTCAATTTGAGCGATGTATTGAACCATACCATCAGCGGCAACCAGGGAATGGGTGGAATTGAGACCCGCGGGAGCTTCCGTATCGGGATGCCCCGGCTGCAGAATCTTGCTACCCTGAAGGTGGCGCCTTCGGTGCTGTAGCGGCGGATATAGAGAAGGAAGGATAAGCGATCCGGCTTATCCTTCCTTTTTTCATGGGCAGATTTGCGTTCAGCATTACCGATAACAAGGCGCTTAAGCCGGGACTACTTGCTTCTAAAAAAATTCCGTTGACAACTATTTTAGCATCATCTATAATTATTTATTTGCTTTGACAATGATTGTGAAAAGTTGTATAATGGACAAGGAAAGAGGTGGTCGTCAGGCAATGGCTAATAACGCGCTGTTGGAAATCAAACGCAGTCTCGAAGCTCACGTCGGTCATAAGATCACGTTGCGGGCTAACGGTGGTCGTCGCAAGACCGTTGAACGTACCGGTGTCCTGGAAGAAACGTACCCTTCTGTATTTATTGTCAAACTGGATCAGGAGCAGCAAACCTTCAAGCGAGTCTCCTATAGCTATGCCGATATCCTTACTGAATCTGTGGAAATCACAGTTACCGAAGACGATGGGCAGATGCGGATTATGTATATTAAAGCTTAGCGTCACGGACAGTCTCCCTGCAGGGGGGCTGTTTTTTGTTTTTCCGCTGCATGACCTGTGCCCCTTGGCCGCATACTACATAAGCAGTAGCTCATCATCCAATAGCATACAGGGAGGAATCCGTAATGAGCCGCAGAAGACGGGGCATGATGTCGGAGGAACTGAAGACAGAGCTGGCCAAGGAGCTTGGATTTTATGAAACGGTAGAGCAGGAAGGCTGGGGCGGAATCCGGGCAGTTGACGCCGGGAACATGGTCAAGAGAGCGATTCAGCTGGCTGAACAGGCTGCACGGAAATCGTAACGCCGTAAAGCTGGGGTCTGCAGTTGTAACCTGGGTATCGCCTGCTGGCGGTACCTTTTTCCAAATACGGGGGTCCGGAGAAGCTTACTCAACTTTTGTTAATGGACTTCACTGCCAGTTTCTCATATAATATGTTAAGTTGTTTTTACGGGAAAAGCTGAGGGTGGGTGAACGCCTTGAAAATGTATGAGAAAGCGCCGGCCAAGATTAATTTGATGCTGGATGTGCTGCATAAGCGCGCTGACGGATTTCATGAAGTGGAAATGATTATGACTATGGTCGATCTGGCCGACCGTCTGGAGCTCTCCGAGCTGAAGCGTGATTCCATTATTATCTCTAGCCAGGCCGGGTATATTCCGCTGGACGAGAAGAATCTGGCCTTCCAGGCCGCAAGACTGATTAAAGACCGCTATAACGTGAGAAGCGGTGTACATATTCACTTGGACAAAAGAATTCCGGTCGCTGCCGGCCTTGCCGGCGGCAGCAGTGACGCCGCGGCTACGCTGCGCGGCCTGAACCGGCTCTGGCGCCTCGGGATCCCGGCGCAGGAGCTGCAGGAACTGGGCGCCGAGCTGGGCTCGGACGTCCCGTTCTGCGTCACAGGAGGCACTGCCCTGGCTACGGGCAGGGGAGAACGGCTGACGCAAATAGCGAGTCCGCCGCAATGCTGGGTCGTCCTGGCCAAGCCGCCGATTAATGTATCGACGGCTGAGGTGTACGGACGCGTACGCGCGAATAACATCGCGGTTCATCCGTCCGCACTCCGGATGCAGCAGGCGATTGAAGCCGGCGATTTCTCGGCGGTCTGCGCGGGCCTGGGCAATGTGCTGGAGGATGTGACCTTGAAGCTGCACCCGGAGGTACAGCAGCTCAAGGAAGCGATGATGAAGCTGGGGGCAGACGGGGTGCTGATGTCCGGCAGCGGACCGACAGTATTCGGCCTGGTATCGAAGCAGTCCAAGGTAGCAAGAATCTATAACGGGCTCCGCGGATTCTGCAAGGAAGTCTATGCCGTGCGTTCGCTGAGCTGAGCCGGAAGGCACACAGAAACGGTTAGCGCTGCTCCAGTCAGCTTAACCGTTTCTTCTTGAGCGAAGCACAAGTCAACTCCAAAAGGACGGTATAACCGTTTTCGCTTGTGTAAATCCGTACAAAAATGATATTATTCATAATAATATTCGGTTTTGGCGAGGAGCATTCCGTGAAGAAACTTAAACGAAGCCAGCGATTGGTTGATATGACCCAATTTTTACTTGAGAAGCCGCATGATCTGCTGCCGCTCTCGACCTTCGCAGAGCGGTACGGTGCAGCGAAGTCATCGGTCAGTGAAGATCTGGCTATTATAAAAGAGGTATTTGAAGGTGAGGGCATGGGCGAACTGCAAACCCTGGCGGGTGCTGCAGGCGGAGTCAGGTATATTCCGCGGATGCCGATGGACATGGCCCTTGCTTTCGTGAACCGTCTGTGCGGGCAGCTGGAGCAGAGTGACCGGATTCTGCCCGGCGGGTATTTGTACATGTCCGATCTGCTGGGACTGCCGTCCCTGATGGAGCAGGCCGGTAAGATTATTGCTACGGCTTTTTACGGAGTAGAGATTGATGTTGTGATGACGGTGGAGACCAAGGGGATTCCGCTGGCTTATGCGACGGCTGCGCAGCTTGGGCTGCCTGTAGTACTGGTGCGCCGCGACCATCAGGTGACCGAGGGTTCGGCGGTAAGCATTAACTATGTCTCGGGTTCGCACAAGAGCATACATACGATGTCGCTGTCCAGACGGGCACTGCGTGAGAAATCCCGGGTGCTGATCGTGGATGACTTCATGAAGGCGGGCGGTACCGTACGCGGGATGGTTGATCTGCTGGGTGAGTTCAATGCTGAGGTCGCCGGTGTAGGCGTACTTGTAGAATCTGGAGCGGTGGAGAAGGAAGAACGCCTGCTGCATGATTACGTATCGCTCGTAAAGCTTACTGAGGTAGATTCCAAGGTGCGGCGCATTTCCGCGTATCCCGGCAACTATTTCCCCTCCTGAGGGAGCTGGATTTCCAAGATTAAAAACCCGTGCATAATGTCGAAACCGTGAGGAATCTTAAGATAACAGCACGAAATGTGTCGAAATCAATGGTTCTGCAAAAATAATCTTCTTTATCAGGTATTTTATGGAATGAAAAAGAAGGAATTCGCTTTGCTGTGTGGAATTATACACCAAGTCTCTGATGGAAAAAGGTGGTGAACACACACATGCAAATTACGGATGTCAGACTCCGCCGCGTCAACTCTGAGGGGAGAATGAAAGCAATCGCATCCATTACAATCGATAACGAGTTTGTTGTTCATGACATACGCGTCATCGATGGTAATAACGGGATGTTCGTTGCAATGCCCAGCAAGCGTACACCTGACGGTGAATTCCGCGATATCGCTCACCCGATTTCTTCGGGAACGCGCGAAAAGATTCAATCTGCGGTTCTGGCCGAGTACGAACGCGCCGCTACGGAAGAAGAAGAAGTCATTGAAGAGGGAGCTTAAGCTGTGAAGCGCTGACTCTCAAGGATTGCTGCCCTCCCGGGCGGCGTAAAGCCATGCCGTTTTTTTAAGATAAGACTTTTTATGTTTTGGGGCCCCCGCAAAGTACCTGGGTCAGCCTCGAAGCCAAAGCCCCACTTTGTGGGGGGATTTTATTGGGGTTCGAAGAAAAGGGAACCATGCCTTCATGGTTCTCTTTTCTTTTTGCCCGGAATGAGATATATTCAGTAGTGAGTTCAAGAAGTAGGAGGTTGGCATTCTTGAAAAGAATGGCTGTTGTACTTGCTGCAGGCCAAGGCAAGCGCATGAAATCTAAATTATACAAAGTGCTGCACCCCGTCTGCGGCAAACCGATGGTAGGGCACGTGCTTGATACAGTAAAGGCGACCGGATGCGAGCGTACAGTCGTCGTCGTAGGTCACGGCGCTGAGAAAGTTAAAGCTTATGTAGGCGACAGTGCCGAATATGTGCTGCAGGATATCCAGCTTGGAACCGGGCATGCCGTCAAACAAGCCAAAGATCTGCTTGGCGGCGAAGAAGGAACTACGATCGTAATCTGCGGGGATACTCCGCTGGTAATGACCGAGACGCTGGAAGGGCTGATGGCGCTGCATGAAGCGCAGAAAGCTGCCGCAACCGTCCTCACCGCTGTTATGGAGCAGCCTGCCGGATATGGACGGATTATCCGTGGCGAAGACGGCGGAGTGCAGAGGATTGTAGAACAGAAGGACTGCACAGAGAGCGAAGCCGCTGTCAGCGAAATCAATACAGGAACTTATTGTTTTGATAACGTTAAGCTATTTGCCGCTCTGGAGAAGGTAACCAATACCAATAACCAGCAGGAATATTATTTGACTGATGTTATCGGTATACTCCGGGCACAGGGAGATATCGTTCTTGGATATCAGGCCCATGATGCTGCAGAGTCTATTGGTGTGAATGACCGCCTGGCATTGTCCGAAGCGGAAGGCTATATGCGTGAGCGTATCAACCGCGGGCATATGCTGAACGGCGTAACTTTAATCGATCCTGCCTCTACCTATATTGGAGCGGATGTTGTCATTGGAGCAGACACTGTGCTGTATCCGGGCACTGTGCTCAAAGGCAAGACGGTAATCGGCGAAGATTGTGTGATCGGACCTGCGAGCGAAATTGAAGACTGCGTGATTATGGACGGTGCTGTAGTGAAGCACTCCGTACTGAGTCAGGCTGAGGTCGGCGCACGGGCTTCCGTTGGGCCTTTTGCGTATTTGCGTCCGGGTGCCGTGCTTGGCGAAGAGGTCAAGATCGGCGATTTCGTGGAGATCAAGAATGCTACAATCGGTGACGGCTCCAAAGTGTCCCATTTAAGCTATGTCGGTGATGCCGAGGTCGGTAAGAATGTGAATATCGGCTGTGGTGCCATCACTGTTAACTATGATGGCTACAATAAGTCGAGAACAGAAATCGGGGATGATGCCTTTATCGGCAGCAATGTGAACCTTGTAGCTCCGGTAACTGTGGGCAAAGGCGCATTCGTTGTAGCGGGGTCAACCATCACTCGTTCTGTTCCGGAGAATGATCTGGCTGTTGCCAGAGTAAGGCAGGAGAATAAGCCGGGTTATGCGGATAAGATCCGCTCCCGTGCCAAAGCGAAGAAAGACCAGTCGAGTCCATCGTAAAGCGCCCAAGGCCAAAGCGCCGGACGGACTCTGCAAATCCGCGCCGGTGCTACTTGGAAGTTAAATTCCGTCACGGAGGGTTTATATTTTATGACTTATTGCGATTCCAAACTAAAGATTTTCACCTGCAACTCCAATCCTAAGCTGGCCAGTCAGATTGCCGATTATATCGGTATTCCGATGGGCGAGTCCCACACTACCAGCTTCAGCGACGGAGAGATTCAGGTTAAGCTGTCGGAAAGCGTCCGGGGCTGTCATGTATATATTGTGCAGTCCACCTGTGGACCGGTTAACGACAATCTGATGGAGCTTCTGGTTATGGTAGATGCGCTTAAGCGTGCGTCTGCGAAGAGCATCAATGTCGTCATTCCTTACTACGGTTATGCGCGCCAAGACCGTAAGGCCCGTTCACGCGATCCGATTACGGCCAAGCTGGTAGCGAACCTGATTGAAAAAGCGGGTGCACATCGCGTCATTACCATGGACCTTCATGCGATGCAAATTCAAGGCTTCTTCGATATTCCTGTGGATCATCTGCTGGGTGTTCCGATTCTGGCCCAATACTTCCGTTCCAAGCAAATTCAGAACCCGGTTGTCGTATCTCCGGACCATGGCGGTGTTGTGCGGGCAAGAAAGCTTGCTGATTTCCTCAACGCTCCACTGGCGATCATCGACAAGCGCCGTCCTGAGCCGAATGTTAGTGAGGTTATGAACATTATCGGTAACATTGAAGGTAAAACAGCGATTCTGATCGATGATATCATCGATACGGCAGGAACGATCGTGCTGGGGGCCAATGCTCTGATGGAAGGCGGCGTGAAGGAAGTCTACGCCTGCTGTACACATCCTGTATTGTCCGGGCCTGCGCATGAACGTCTGGAAAACTCTCCAATCAAAGAAATTATCGTGACGGATACCATTCCAATTCGCAGTAGTAATCCGACAAGCAAGCTCAAAGTACTGTCCGTAGCTCCGCTTATGGGCGAAGCTATTATTCGTGTGCATGAAGAGCTGTCGATCAGTAAACTGTTCGAGATCGAATAAGCTGCTTATATTAGAAAAAGGGTTACACCTCCGTGAAGCGGAAGATGTAACCCTTGTCGGCGTGATGCGGGAAACGGAGCGGCTGGTACGTTTCAGTATCCCGGGCGGGAGATGAAGGTGAACAGGCTGCGGTTGTATAGCGTCCCCTGGAGCTCCACAAAGCCTTCATCCACCGCTGTAATCACACCGATGTCTACATGAGCGCTACCCCTAAATACTTCAACAGGCACAGCATATTGAATATGGTACTGGAAATGGCGCGGTAATGTTAAAATATCGCCCTGATGTGGCATTGTTCATCACCTGTCTTCGGAGTATAAACTTATTGTACCAAAAACGGAACTCTTCTGCTGGGAGTACCGGGCGGAAAGGATAGACCTTAGTTATGAAATGGATTGTTGGACTTGGAAATCCCGGAACGCAATACGCGAAGACCAAGCATAATGTTGGCTTCATGGCGCTGGATGAGCTTGCGTCCAGACACGGAATTGCCTTTAACCAGAATAAATGCAAAGCGGTGATCGGCGAAGGTGTCATTGGCGGAGTTAAGACCGTACTGATTAAACCGATGACTTTCATGAACCTGTCCGGTGAGGCGGTCCGCGCTTATATGGATTATTACAAGGTCCAGCTGGAAGATATGATTGTTGTCTATGATGATCTGGATACGGAGCTGGGCAAAATCCGGCTGCGCTATCAAGGCAGTGCCGGCGGACATAACGGAATCAAGTCGATCATCCAGCACACAGGCACCCAGAGCTTCAACCGGGTGCGGATGGGGATCTCACGTCCTGAGCCGGGATTTGCAATTGTCGATTATGTGCTGTCTACGTTCTCCAAGAAAGATGGACCCAAGCTGGAAACGATGATTATGGATACTTGTGATGCAGTGGAATTTGGCCTGCAGCATACATTTGAGCAGACCATGGCCAAGTTCAATGGCTGATTACAAGGTATAGGGTGCAGTAATTTAAGGCTAAAGCTATCCGGGGCGGGGCATACTGGAGGTATATACTACCTTCAGGAGGCATATAGATGGCAATAAACTATGTATGCAGGCACTGCCGGACATTCTTAGGAAGCATCGGCAGAAGTGATATCACAGAGATGCAGCTGGGCCTACATTCCTTGACCCCTGCGGAACGCAGAGATATAATAGCGTATGATTCAGAAGGTGAGATTACGGTGAAGGTTACCTGCGGTTACTGCAAGCAGGCCCTGGATAACAATCCGGAACTCAGCCTGCTGGCCAGTCCGCTTCAGTAGGTGGAAGCGCCTGTCTCTATCGTCATCCGCAAGCCTTGGCCTTATCCGCTGAGGCTTGTTTTCGATTCTAATTATAATAGGTGGCAGCGGCAATGCTGCTGTCAGCCTGTTTAGTAAGAGAGGTGCACCTGTTGTTACAAGGTCTTATAGAAGCTTTTTCGAAGGATCCCGATTTTCAGTCCGTCACCAGCGGTATCGCTGCAGGTATGAAGGAGCAGCTTATCTCCGGCTTATCCGGCTCGGCCAGACAAATTATGCTGGCTGCGCTGCATGAAGAGACGGAGCGTCCGCTGCTGGTAGTCACTCATAATATGTTCTCGGCCCAGAAGATGGCCGAGGATTTGCAGGAAGCGCTTTCTCCGGACCGTGTGCTGCTGTATCCGGCTAATGAGCTGGTAGCTGCTGAAGCTGCAGTCTCGAGCCCCGAGACACTCGCTCAGCGTATTGATGTGCTTACGAAATGTGCCAAGGGCTTCCGTGGAGTTGTAGTTGTTCCGTACTCCGGCGTCCGGCGGCTGCTCCCCGCCCCTCATGTGATGGCCGGAGCCCAGCTGACCGTTTCGCAGGACGGTACCCTTTCGCTGGATGAATTCCTCATGTCCATGATTGAAATGGGCTATGAGCGTGTCGAGCGGGTGGAGAACCGCGGTGAACTCAGCGTGCGCGGCGGTATTATTGATTTCTATCCTATGACTTCTCCACTGGCTTACCGGGTGGAGCTGTTTGATGATGAAGTAGATTCCATTCGTACTTTTGATCCCATAGACCAGCGGTCTATTGATAAGGTCCGCAGTGTGAAGATTACTCCGGCCAAGGAGATTATCGCCGATCAGCTGCGCCAGGATGCGGCCTCTACAGCTGCGTCAGCGCTGCTGGAGCGGCAGCTCGAGAAAATGAGCGACCGTCAGGCCAAGCTGCGTCTGCGTGAGGAAATGGGCCGGGAGCTGGAAATGCTGCGCGAAGGCACTTATTTTCCGGAAATCTATAAATATATCAGTCTCTTATATCCTGAACGCTCTCATCTGTATGATTACATGGCACAGGATACGTTGCTTGTGCTGGATGAACCGGCCCGATTGCTGGAAACTGCCAAGCAGCTGGAGCGCGATGAGTCAGAATGGAACCTGCATCTGCTGCAGAACGGCAAAACGCTGCCTGACCTGCATCTTTCTGTCGAGAGCGATGTGATTATGTATCACCGCCCGTTCCAGAGCTTGTTCATGTCGATTTTCCTGCGTCAGGTTCCGCATATTCAGCCGCAGAATATCCTCGGCTTCATCAGCCGGGGAATGCAGGATTTCCATGGGCAGATGAATGTGCTGAAATCCGAGATGGAACGCTGGCATAAGTCCGGCGTGAAGGTTATTATGCTGGCCAATGGCGAGGAGCGGATGGAGCGTGTCCGCCGGGTGCTGGACGACTACGGGATTGAAGCGCCGACCATCCTTCAGGGCAACCTGGGCTCCGGTTTTGAGCTGCCTTCCATTCATTTGGCTGTCATCACTGAAGGTGAGATGTTCTCGCAGAAGCAGCGCAAGGCGCGGAAGGTCTCCAAGGGAATTGACAATGCCGAACGGATCAAGAGTTATACGGAGCTGAAGATTGGCGATTATGTGGTTCACCAGAACCACGGGATCGGCAAGTACATGGGCATCGGCACGCTCGAGGTCAGCGGGATTCACCGCGACTATATGCATATTCTCTATGCGGGCGGCGACAAGCTCTCGGTTCCGATTGAACAGATCGATCTCATTCAGAAGTATGTCGGTTCAGAAGACAAGGAGCCGAAGGTATATAAGCTTGGCGGCAACGAGTGGACGAGGGTTACCAGCAAAGTACGGAGCTCGGTCCAGGATATCGCCGATGATCTGATCAAGCTCTACGCCGAACGCCAGAGCGCGCTCGGTTATGGCTTCGAGAAGGATACGCAGGAACAGCGTGAATTCGAAGAGATGTTCCCGTATGAGGAGACCCGTGACCAGCTTCGCGCGATCGAAGAGATCAAGAAGGATATGGAGCAGAACCGTCCGATGGACCGCCTGCTCTGCGGAGATGTGGGCTACGGCAAGACTGAAGTGGCGATCCGGGCTGCTTTTAAATCAGCGATTGAGGGCAAGCAGGTGGCAGTACTCGTGCCAACGACGATTCTGGCGCAGCAGCACTATGAAACCTTCCGTGAGCGCTTCGCCAACTATCCGCTGAACATTCAGGTGCTGAGCCGTTTCCGCAGCCGCAAGGAGCAGAATGACACCATTAAGGGAGTAAGACAGGGTACCGTGGATGTGGTTATAGGCACACACCGTCTGCTGTCGCAGGATCTGGTGTTCAAAGATCTGGGTCTTCTGATTGTCGATGAAGAGCAGCGTTTCGGCGTGACCCACAAAGAGAAGCTGAAGAAGCTGAAGACCAATGTCGACGTGCTGACCCTGACGGCAACGCCGATTCCCCGCACTCTGCATATGTCGATGCTTGGTGTGCGGGACTTGTCAGTTATTGAGACGCCACCAGAGAACCGCTTTCCCGTACAGACGTATGTTGTTGAGCATAGCCAGACCCTTACCCGTGAAGCGGTAGAGCGGGAGCTTGCCCGTGGCGGCCAGGTCTATTACCTCTATAACCGTGTCCAGGGGATTCAGGAAATGGCTGCACAAATCTCCATGCTGGTGCCGGAGGCAAGAGTAGGCATCGGCCATGGGCAGATGTCGGAGTCGGAGCTGGAGAAGACCATTCTCGACTTCCTCGATGGAGAATACGATGTGCTGGTCAGCACAAGTATTATAGAGACTGGCGTGGATATTCCAAACGTCAATACGCTGATTGTGCATGATGCCGACAAAATGGGACTTTCCCAGCTCTATCAGCTGCGCGGCCGTGTGGGCCGTTCTAACCGGATAGCTTATGCGTACTTCACATACCAGCGGGATAAAGTACTGACAGAAGTGGCTGAGAAACGCCTGCAGTCGATCAAGGAATTCACGGAGCTTGGTTCAGGCTTCAAAATTGCCATGCGCGATCTCTCCATCCGCGGAGCAGGTAATCTGCTCGGTGCGGAGCAGCACGGATTCATCGCTTCTGTTGGGTTCGATCTGTATTCGCAGATGCTGGCGGAGGAAATCCGCAAGCGTAAAGTCAGCGTGCTTGGTGAAGAGGATACTTCGCTGAAACAGGGCAATACCGTGATTGATTTGTCGATTGACGCGTACCTTCCATCCGAGTATATTTACGACAGTATCCAAAAAATTGAAATCTATAAAAAAGTCGCTGCGGTGGCTACTTTTGAGGATGCTTCGGAGCTTGAGGATGAGCTGCTTGACCGGTTCGGCGAATTGCCGGAGGCCGTCATCAATCTGCTCTCTGTGGCCCGGCTTAAGGTATACGGCAAGCTGTACGGTATGGAATCCATGGTCCGGCGGGGCGATGAGGTCTCACTCAATTTCCATGAAGGGAGTATCGGCGCGTTTGATACGGCGAAGCTCGCCAAAGTTGGAAATAGCTTCGAAAGACGTGTACAATTTGATAAGGATGCGAAAGCAACGATCCGCATCAAGTCCAAAGACTTGGGCGACAAAGAGCTGCTTGATCTGCTGGAGCAATTCCTCGCGGCAGCCAAACAGTCTTTAAAATCGAAGGGAGAATTACACAATGTCGTTAAATAAAAAACCATGGAAAGTGCTGCTGGTCTCACTGGTTGCAGCAGTTTCCTTCTCAATGCTTGCTGCCTGCAGCAACGACAGCAGCGATGATACAGCCGTGGCAACTTATAATGGCGGAACGATTACTGCGAAGGAATTCGATCTGGATACCCGCGTAATGAAATTCCTGTCTCCGCAGCAGGCGCAGTATCTGGAGATTGATATGTTCAAGGAGTCTATCCTGAAGCAGGAGGTCGCGTTTGAGTATCTGGCCGGCCAGGCAACGGATGAGGCGAAGAAGGCAGCAGAGAAAGAAGTCGACACACAGATTGAGACGATCAAGAGCAGTCTGGGCGACTCTTATAAAAGCTCTCTGAAGGAGCAGGATCTAAGCGAATCGGACCTGCGTTCTTATATGCAGCGGGTGCTTACCGTTTATCAGGACATGCTGCTCAAAGTAACGGACGAGCAGGTGAAGACAGAGTACGAAGCGATTAAAGCTGACTTCACCGTAGCTACACTGCGTCATGTGCTGGTTGGCTTGACGGATGGTGACGGCAAGGAGCGTACGGATGCAGATGCGCTGAAGCGTGCCAATGAAGCCAAAGCGAAGCTGGACGGCGGTGCAGACTTTGCGGCCGTTGCCAAGGAATATTCGGACGATACCAGTACGAAGGATACCGGGGGCTTATATAAGGATACGCTTCTGTCCAAATACGTAGAAGAGTTCAAAGCCGCAGCCCAGACGCTGCCGCTTAATACAATTAGTGATCCGGTGAAGAGCAGCTACGGATATCACGTCATTAAAGTTGAAGCCCGCAAGGAGACAACCTTCGACAAGCTGACGGCAGAGCAGCTGGAGACCGTTAAGAGCTCAGCAGCTTCCGCCAGCCTGGAGTCGTTCCTCGAAAAGGATCTGGATAGCCTGAAGATTGAGATCAACCTGCCGAAAAGCACCGCCGCAGCCGATGAACCGGGAACAGCAGCTACTCCAGCCCCGGCTGATGCCACAGCAGCTCCGGCCGCTACAGAAGCAGCCAAATAATTTTAAAGGTGGACAAGCCGTCTGATGCGCCAAGCATCAGGCGGCTTTTTTGAACAGACTGGAGCAGGTATAGAATGGTGAATTTAAGAACATAACTGGAATGATGCGCCTGTTGTGTTTGTGATTTTGCATGAACTATTTTAAACAGGCGGCTTGAATGTATAAGGAACTGGGAAGAGATGAATACTATGGTCAGATATTACGATAAATCACTGGGATTAACCATTCCCATAATGGACAGTAGTTGGACCATACTTCTTAAGAAAGCGGGGCAACATGTGAAATGAAAGCTACTGGAATTGTACGCCGTATTGATGACCTCGGACGAGTTGTTATCCCTAAAGAGATTAGACGCACCTTGCGGATTCGGGAAGGAGACCCTCTGGAAATCTTCGTCGACCGTGATGGTGAAGTTATATTGAAAAAATATTCTCCGATTGGCGAGCTGGGTGATTTCGCTAAAGAATACGCGGAGTCACTGTTTGAGGGAACAGGGCATATTACCATGATTACGGACCGGGACACCTTCATCGCACTCGCCGGCGGCTCCAAGAAGGATTATTTGGAGAAGCAGGTTGGCGTGCTGCTGGAGAAGGTAATGGAAAGCCGTAAAACGGTGCTTGAGACTAATGGGGGCAGCTACGACATCAGCAAAGACCACACGGAGTTGCTATCCAGCTATGTGGCAGCACCCATTATCTCCGGCGGAGATCCAATCGGCTGTGTAGTACTGCTGAATAAGGATGACACGGTAAAAATGGCGCAGATGGAAGTAAAGATGGCTGAAACAGCCGCAGCCTTCCTGGGCAAGCAAATGGAGCAGTAAGAGATTGGCCTATAGAACCCCGCTTATCCTCTGGGTATGAATCCACAGGAAATGGCGGGGTTTTGTTGTATCAGTGAAGCCATTTCCACTTACGGGCATACTTAAGCTATAATATAGAAATTCATTCTAATATGATGAACTTAAGAATGGGGACTTTCTTGTAACATGCTTAAGTTCACGTTCAATAATATGGCAGTCACGCTGTAGAAGCAGGTATATCATGAAATCAGACACACAGGGCTCTAAGCTGCTGCAAGGTGCATTTATTCTTAGCGCGGCAGCTATTTTCTCGAAACTGATCGGCACCCTGCAGAAGATTCCGCTGCAGAACCTGGGCGGTGACGCAGCATTCGGTATCTACAATACGGTCTATCCGCTGTATACGATCCTGGTCACGGTGGCCATGCTGGGGTTGCCTGCGGCCATCTCCCGGTTCGTGGCAGAGGCATCTGCTGCGCAGGATGACCAGGAAGGACGGCGGGTGCTGCGCCTGTCAGCGGGCATTACAGCAGTCTCCGGACTGATTCTCGGGGTTCTGGTCTATACCGGAGCACCGGTTATTGCTGTGTGGGTCGGCAATTCCCATATTACCTCCGCTCTGCGCAGCAGTGCCTGGGGACTGGCAGTAGTACCGCTGATGGCCGCACTGCGCGGTTACTTCCAGGGGCTGCATAATATGATGCCGACCGCTGTGTCACAGGTCGTAGAGCAGTCGGTGCGTGTGGCAGTCATGATCGCACTGCTGCTCTATCTGACAGCGGCCGGTGCCGATGCGGCGGGTATTGCCGCCGGCGCATTGCTCGGTCCTGCTGGCGGGGGATTGGCAGGTTTGGCCGTTATGCTCCTCTATTGGCGCACTTACCGCCGCCGCGGGCTGCAGGCCGCTATGCTTCAGGTTCCGTCCAGAGGGAAGCTAGCCGCAGCTGAAGTCCGCCCGGAACGCGGCGCGAATGCCCGTAAGCTGCTGGCTTACGGACTGCCGGTGATGCTGGGCGCTCTGGCTATGCCGCTGATCGGCCTGGTGGATGTGTTCACGGTTCCCCGTCTGCTGACGGGAAGCGGCAGCAGTGAGACGGCCGCTATGGCCCAGTTCGGCATCTATAACCGCGGACTGCCGCTCGTCCAGATCGTAACCATGCTGGCCACCTCATTGTCGGTAGTATTCATTCCGGCTCTGGCAGAAGCGAAATTCCAGCGGAACGAGGACCTTATCCGCACGCGCATCACGTTGTCGCTGCGCTGGTTCTGGCTCCTGGGGCTGGCCGCATCCGTAGGCCTGGCCGTCCTTGCAGAGCCGGTTAACACGGCTCTGTATGGGGACGCTGCCGGCAGCAGTGCGATGACCTGGCTGGCCTTCACCGCCGCCGGCGGCACGGTCAGCATCATCTCCGCCGCGCTGCTGCAGGGCCTTGGCGCCGTGCGTGCGCCGGCGCTGCACCTTCTGGCCGCCGCTGCGCTTAAGGCGGCCCTGAACCTGCTGCTGGTCCCGCAGCAGGGCATTACCGGTGCGGCCATCGCCGGCGTGGCCGCACATCTCTTCGCAGCAGCGCTGAACGTGCTGCTGCTGCACCGCCAGGGCTATCTGCGGCTGCGCTTCGCAGATGCCCTGCTGAAGCCCGCAGCGCTGCTCGCGGGCCTGGGGCTGGTTGCCGCGGCCGTGAGCCTCGCCGCGGGCAGAGCGGCGGACGCGGCCGGCTTCGGCGGCGGGCGGACCGCTGCGCTGGCGCAGAGCCTGCTCGGCGTGCTCGCAGGCTGCGCCGTCTTCGCACTCGGCGCAGTGGCGCTGCGGCTGCTCAGCGAGAATGAACTGCGCCAGCTTCCGGGCTTCGGCCCCCGGCTGGCGGACAAGCTGAAGAAGCTGCGCCTGTTCCCTTAAGGCTTACCAATAATTTACATAGGGCCTCCGGCTGCACAAGCAGCAGGCAGATGCCCTGAAAGGAGTAGACAGGCATGAGCGCAATACTAACTGTAGTCGGCCTCGGCTCCGGCAATCCGGACCGGCTGACACTGGGCATTATCAAGAAGCTCAAGGCGGCATCCGCCGTTTACGTGCGGACCGCAGAGCATCCCGCCATGGCTGCACTGGCTGAGCTGGAGATTACTTCGGAGTCTTTCGACGGGCTGTATGAATCGTTATCCTCCTTCCCTGAGGTCTATGAAGCCATTGCGGCAACCCTGATTGAGAAGGCAGCAGCGGCTCCGCAAGGCACAGAAATCGTCTATGCCGTGCCGGGACATCCCATGGTTGCTGAATCCGCTGTATCCCTGCTGCGCCAGCGCTGCCCGGAGGCCGGGATTGAGCTGAATATCCTCGGTGGCGAAAGCTTCCTCGATGAGGCGTTCGTCCGTCTGGGCTTTGATCCGATTGAAGGATTCCAGCTGCTGGATGCTTCCGGCATCCGCAGCTCCCAGCTCCACCCGGAGCTGCACACGCTGATCGGACAGGTCTATGACAGCTTCACTGCATCAGAAACCAAGCTCTGCCTGATGGAACTGTATCCGCCGGAGTATGAAGTAATTGTTGGACATGCTCTCGGTGTAGAGGGCGAGGAGCAGATTCTGCGTGTGCCGCTGTATGAGCTGGACCGGCTGGACGGATACGGTAACCTCTCGCTGGTGTATGTTCCAATCAACCCTGCAGAGGATGCGCGAAAGCGTACGTTTGCCCGGCTGCATGAGATTGTCGATATTTTGCGGAGCCCGGAGGGCTGTCCCTGGGACCGTGAGCAGACCCATGAATCGTTGCGCAAGAACCTGATTGAAGAGACTTATGAGGTGCTGGAAACGATTGACGAGGATGACCCGGACCATATGAAGGAAGAGCTGGGCGACCTGCTGCTCCAGATTATGCTACATGCCCAGATGGAAGAGGAGCTCGGCACGTTTAGCGTCTATGATGTGATTGAGGGGCTGAATGAGAAGCTGATCTTCCGCCATCCGCATGTATTCGGTGACCAGGTTGCCGGCAATGCCGAGGAGGCGCTGCAGAACTGGGATGGCATGAAGGCCGAAGAGAAGCGGCGCAAAGGCGTGAAGCCTGAAGCGTTATCCGCGCTCAGCGGGGTTCCCCGTGACCTGCCTGCACTGATGAAGGCTTACAAGCTGCAGAAGAAGGCCTCCAAGGTGGGATTCGATTGGGATAATACCGGGGATGTCCTGGCCAAAATCCGTGAAGAGGTCGACGAACTGCAGGAAGCGATTGAAACGGGGCTGTCTGCCGAGGAGCAAATGCTGGAGCTTGGTGATCTGCTGTTCGCGGCAACCAATGTAGCCCGCTTCATCGATGCCGATCCGGAAGAAGCGCTGACCCGCACAAACCGCAAGTTTATCTCCCGGTTCCAGTACATTGAGCAGCGACTGCTTGATAGAGGTACTAGTGTTCAAGACAGTAGTCTCGAAGAGATGGAAGCCCTCTGGCAGGAAGCCAAGACGGAAGAGCGGAGCCAGTAGGGTATACAGTGCCGGAGAAACGGTAATGCTGTGAACAGGACCTTAAATCTCTGATTTGAAATGCAAAGAGAGGTTTATAATGTTATAGTGCTATAAGCCCCGGTTCTCCCGCCAGATGTTACATTTTTAAAAAAAACGGCGGATCATGGCAGGAATTGAGGGTAGAATCAAGAATATCATAAAGACGAAATGACGTTTTGCGGCAACTTCTGCCAGCAAACTGATTTTCATTTATTTTTTGTATCCTAGGAGGAACTTCAAATTATGAACAAGACAGATCTGGTAAACAACATTTCCGAAAAAAGCGGATTGGCCAAAAAAGATGTAGAAGCAGTACTCAACGGGGTTCTGGGCGAAATTACAGAAGCTCTGGCAAGCGGAGATAAAGTGCAGCTGATCGGATTCGGTACTTTTGAAACCCGCAAACGTTCCGGCCGTACGGGCCGTAACCCGCAATCGGGCACACCTATTGAAATCCCTGAATCGACTGTACCGGCCTTCAAGGCAGGTAACAAGCTTAAAGAAGCCGTTAATTAATGCGTCTGGACAAGTTCCTGAAAGTCTCCCGTCTGATCAAGCGCCGCACCGTGGCCAAGGATGTGTCCGAACAGGGCCGGGTACTGATCAATGGACGGGAATCCAAACCGAGCAGCACTGTGAAGATCGGTGACGAGATTACCGTGCAGTTCGGCCAAAAGCTTGTGACGGTCAAAGTCGAAAAGCTGGTGGAGACCACCCGCAAGGACGAGGCCGCCGGAATGTATACCCTGCTCCGTGAAGAGCCTGTGGCCAAAAGCACCGGACTCGACTGGTAAGGCAGATATATATTCAGGCAGTAATCGAAAGCGTAACTTTACTCTATGTGAAGTTGCGCTTTTTTACGATGCATGGCACGCCTTCCTGTTCTATACCCTGTCCTTCCGTCATAAATTAGAACCAAGAAGGAGGGGTACATGCTATGATCGAGCCAGCCAAAGTCAATAAACAACATGATCTGCACATGCACAGCCGTAAACAGGTCGAACTTACGGGCGTGCAGAATGTAGAGAGCTTTGACAGCGAGGAGTTTCTGCTGCGTACGGAACTCGGCCATCTCACCATTCGGGGAAGTCATTTACATATCAAAAATTTAAGTCTGGAGAATGGATTGTTGTCACTTGAAGGCAATGTTCATTCCCTGATTTATCTGGATCCCGGTACGCAGGGCAAAAATAAAGGGATTCTCCGTAAGCTGTTCAAATGAATCCCGCGGTCCAATGGATCACCCTGTTCTACATGGTACTGGCCGGCACAGCCATGGGACTGGCCTATGACAGCTACCGGGTGCTGTCGCTGAAGCTGAGCTTTCCCAAATGGCTGAATGCGCTGCTGGATCTGCTGTACTGGATAGCGGCTGCCCTGTTCGTCTTTCGCATGCTTTATGCCGGAAATCAGGGACAATTGAGGTTTTATGTCTTTCTCGGACTCTTTCTAGGTGTATGGATCTATTTTTTGATCTTCAGTGTTACGGTACGGCGTTTTGTGTTAATGTTAATTCAGTCGGTTCAGTATACGTGCAGGATGCTATGGAGATGTATTGAGATCGTGATCGGATGGCCGCTTCTCTGGCTGTGGCGCCTTGTGAAGGGAACGCTGCTGCTGCTCGGCCGGATCCTGCTCTATATTTTGAAGCTGCTGCTGCGTCTAACCAAGCCAATCTGGGTACTTCCTGTAAGGTGGGGCTCTCCGTATCTTTCCCGGTTCTATCACAGTGCCAGGATGGCGAGGATCACTAAATGGATATCGGAATGGCGGAAACGCTGATCTTGAACTGGGGGTACGCTGTATGAACAGATTCTCTGCGGAAGAGAAGAATAATAACAATAAGGCTTCGGCCGCAGGCGCGAAGAGAAGAAAGTTTATATGGATTTTTGTAGTAGCGGTATTCTTCGGCTGGGCCGGGTTTACTTTCTTTGCCCAGAGTTCAGCTATTGCCGACAAGACTGAACAGCTTGCGAAGAAGCAGCAGAGCAATGAAAGTGTCACAGCTTCGCTTAACCAACTGAAATATGAAGTCTCGCGGCTGAATGAGGATGAGTATATCGGACAATTAGCGCGTAAATGGTATAATATGTATCCAGAAGGTGAATCACCTATCCGCACAGAGCAATCTGAGTAATAAAAGCAGGCTAAAAGGGGCTTTCGCTCTGTTGCCTTGCTTTGTTCTTTACTGTATAATCAAATCACCGCAGACAGGATGAACTTAATATTCGTCTGTATATTTTTAAGGGAGGATCATTTTATTCTATGGCAATTGAAGTGGGCACCAAGTTAGAGGGCAAGGTGACAGGCATCACGCATTTCGGAGCATTTGTGGATCTGTCAGGAGGTGTCACAGGTCTCGTTCACATCTCGGAGATCGCCGATAACTACGTCAAGGATGTTAACGATCATTTGAAGATTGCGGATGTAGTAACCGTCAAGGTGATCAATGTTGACAAGGACGGCAAGATCGGACTTTCCATTAAGCAGGCCGTTGATAAGCCGGCGTCAGAAGTACGTCCCCCCAGAGCTCCAAGACCAGAACGTCCAAGCGGTGGAGACCGTTTCGGCGGTGGTGGCGGCAGTGGCGGAGGCGGCGGTGGTGGATTCAATCGTGAACGGGGTGGGCGTCCATTCAAGCCTGCAGCCGGTAAACCTTCATTCGAGGATAAAATGTCACGCTTCCTGAAAGACAGCGAAGAACGGATATCTTCGATCAAGAAGAACACAGAAGGAAAGCGCGGCGGCCGTGGAGCCAAGCGCGTATAATCTGAGTCTTGCACATCATAAATAACCGCTGGGGCTTCATGCCCTTCGCGGTTTTTTTGTTTGTCCTGGTAATTGTTCAATTCCTGGCATTTGCCCGCTGGTCGCAGTAAGCTCTGCATTAACTTCAGTGTAGGATTCGCAGCCGGGCTGTTTTTTGTCGGCCACAAACAAATTGCCGACAGCATCCAAGCCATTCTCACATAACTCTAGGGCAATCGCTGACGAATGTATGCGCGGGCACCGGCAACGTCCGCCGTCATGGTCAGCCCCGGCAAGGGCTAACCTTTTGCTCCGTAAGGGTTAGAAAGGTTTTTCCATAAAATGTCGGCAGAGGCTTTTTTGTCGGAATATTTTTACAGCCTGCTCTCTGTTTCTGACAAACTTTCATAAGACCCCCGCTATATAATGAGAACCATAAATTCTTATACGGGTGGTGCAGGGGAATGAGTAAAAGCAATGTGGTGAATTTGCCGGAGTGGACAAGAGCAGGAAGCAAAGACAAGATTCAGAAGGAAGCTTGGAGTACACGTCTGAAGGCGTGGAGTATGAAACAGCCGGTCCTCCAGTTCATCGCGGTCAAGAAGTGGGCAATGCTGCTGAGTCTGATGGGCTTTTTACTGGGCCGTGCCATGATTTTGGACGAGCTGACTCCCTTTGCTGCCGCTTATTTCGCCGTCATTGTATTTATGCGCAGGGACTCTACGCTGCCTGTGGCTGCGGCTATTCTGCTCGGAAGTCTCTTTACCCCGTTTCCCGGTGCTATAGTGGTTGCCGCAGAGCTGATTATCTTTTATCTAATTTATAAAGGAATGGAGAACTTCCAGCGGGTGGATCTGTCCTATGCGCCGCTGATGGTATTCGTGGCTTCTTTTATGGTGGGACTGTTCCGGGTGGTGATCGGGCCGACGCTGGCCTGGTATCCGCTGATGATGGCAACGATTGATGCCTTGCTTGGGTTTGTGCTGACGCTCGTATTCCTGCAGGCGCTTCCGGTGTTCACTTATAAGCAAAAAAGCAGGGCGCTTCGCAATGAAGAGGTCCTCTGCCTGATTATTCTGCTGGCCTCCGTGATGACAGGCCTGGTCGGGTGGACGGTAAACGGCCTTTCTCTGGAGCATATTTTATCGCGCTTCCTCATTCTGCTCTTTGCCCTTGCCGGTGGAGCCCCGCTCGGGGCAGCCGTCGGTGTCGTAACCGGACTGATTCTCAGTCTGGCTGATGTAAGTGCCATTTATCAGATGAGTCTGCTGGCCTTCTCCGGCATGTTGGCGGGAATGATGCAATCCGGACGCAAAGGGGCCGTCTCAATCGGGATGCTGCTGGGTTCAACCATATTGTCGGTATATTTCATGGGACCGGGCGATGTGATGAATTCCACCTGGGAGACCTGCGCGGCCGTAGTGTTGTTTCTTCTGACACCTAAAGGCATTATTTCTGCCATTGCCAAATATGTACCGGGGACTGCTGATCATAGCCGCTCTCAACATGAATATGCCCGCAGAGTGCGGGATATTACAGCAGACCGGGTTACCCAGTTCTCTCAGGTATTCCGTCAGCTCTCCAGCAGCTTTGGTCAAATTCCCCGGGCCACGGAAGCAGGTAAAAGCGACCGTGAAATGGAGGATTTTATGAAAACGGTAACGGAAGGGGCCTGCGCCGGCTGCATCCGGCGTACCCACTGCTGGGATGCCAAGTTCTATCAGACATACAGATATATGACCGATATGATGACTACTGTGGAGGAATGCCCCGACATTACAGCGGCCCAGCTGCCTCCGGAATGGAACCGGATCTGCGGCAAGACGGGCGAAGTACTGGAAGTAATGAAGGGCCAATATGAACTCTATCAGCATGATATGCGCTGGAAGCGGCAAATATACGACAGCCGCCAATTTGTTGCCGAGCAATTATCAGGGGTCTCTCAGGTTATGGAGGATCTGGCGAAGGAGATCAAGCGGGAGGGCCAGGCGATGTACCGCCAGGAGGGACAGATTCGTGAGGCACTGGAGAAGCTGGGCCTGTCAATTCACACTATAGAAATTCTAAGCCTTGATCCCGGCCGGGTAGAGATTGAAGTAGTGCATGCTTATACCCGGGGCTTTGACGAATGCCGCAAAATGATTGCCCCGCTGCTCTCCGATATCCTGGAGGAGAATATTGCGGTGGTAAGTGAAACAGCTGTGCACCCGCGCGAAGGCTTATCCATGGTGACTTTTGGTTCGGCCAAAGCTTATGAAATCAATACCGGCGTAGCCGGGGCTGCCAAAGGAGGCGACATAATGTCCGGCGACAGCTTCAGTACGGTGGAGCTCGGAAATGGCACCTTTGCTGTGTCGATCAGCGATGGAATGGGCAACGGCGAGCGGGCCCGGATGGAGAGCAGCGCTGCGCTATCCATGCTGGAGAAGCTGCTGCAATCCGGGATGGATGAGAAGCTGGCGGTCAAGTCCGTCAATTCGATTCTGCTGCTGCGTTCCCCGGATGAATTCTATGCGACCGTGGATATGGCGCTGATCGATCAATATTCGGCGCAGACCATCTTCATGAAGATAGCGTCAGCACCAAGCTTTATCCGGCGGGGCAGCGAGGTTATTCCGGTGACAGCCAGCAATCTGCCGATTGGAATTATTAAAGATATCGAAGTGGACCTGGTCACCATGCAGCTGCGTCCCGGGGATATTCTCATTATGATGACCGATGGTATTTATGATGCGCCCGGATATGCCGTTAATAAAGAGATATGGATGAAACGCCTGATCCAGGAGCTGGAAGGCGATGATCCTCAGGATATGGCCGACAGCCTGCTGGATAAGGTAATCCGTTACCAGGGCAATGAAATCCATGATGATATGACGATTGTCGTCAGCCGTGTCGATCATTTCCATCCGGAGTGGTCCAGCCTGCATATGCCGGGCGTGGGCCGGATGGAGAGACCGCGTACAGTTAGTTAGGTAACCTATCATTCAGCTGACATTGTTCTTTCATTATTATCTATAGAGGCAGAACTTAAAATTGTGGCCAGCCGATAAAACGCCCCCCTGCAGAGTAAGGGTTTCGTTCATGCAGTAAGTGGGATTCTTAAGTTCCCTCTATTTTCTGTCCGTCACGCTGCCATGGGATTCAAGAACCACTGGCAGTCCTGGTCCGTCTCGGTTCAGGCATGAAATTGTTGTACGTAGTACAGCTTTGATTCGGCGTTACCCGGTTGTTTGGGAGGATTGTTGTATGAATTACAACAATTGCTCCGCTAAATGGCTTGGAAGCTGAGAAATCCTGCATTTCGTACAACAATATCCGCTTAGGGATGATTTTGTGAGGGAAATGTTGTATTTGGTGCAGGATTTTAAGACACAGACTGGAGGAGCGATAGTGGGGCGCTTAATAGTTATCTGCAGGAAACTTATCAATTCAGCTGCAGCAATCACCATATTTCACCACCAGTTAAGTGGTTAGCCAAGTTAAGCACCACCGGAGCTTCCATATATTCCGCTGGCCGAGGCCTGTGGTCTCAATCTTGTGTTAACGGGCGGGTGCATTCCATCCACTCGCCCGTTTCTGCCCCGCCCCGTTTCAACCGCCGCTGACTCAGCGGCGATAGCTTCAGATTGTTGGTCTTATCGTGAGGTTAAGGAACGGAGAGGAATTTTGGAGCCGCAGAAGCGGCAGCATTCGCCTGAAAGCTTTCCGCAGGAAAGATCGCTTCGGAAGCATATGCAGTCCTCTGATTTCAACCGCAAACTGCGGTACTCAAATCAGGAAATCAGAGGACAACAGCGATCGGAGGCCCAAAACTTTCTCGCAGTGACCCTTATTTCATGAAGCTATTCGATTCAAGTTTTTCCCGCTAAGCGGCGTTTGAAATCTCTCTACCTTGGATATGCTAGAACTAGATACAAGGCAAAGGGGAGTGAACGGTCATGAAGCAGATTCTGCTCATTACTGACGGTTGTTCGAATGTGGGGGAAAGTCCGGTACTTGCGGCAGCGCATGCCCGGCAGGAAGGCATTACGGTCAATGTCGTAGGTGTCGTGGACTATGGAACGATCGGTGAACTCGGAAGCCGGGAGATCGCTGATATTGCCAAAGCGGGAGGCGGACTCAGCCGGATCGCCTCAACGTCGCAGCTGGCGCAGACCATTCAGATGATGACCCGCAAGACCGTGGTTCAGACGATCCAGCAGGCGGTTAATAAAGAGGTAAAAAAAATTCTCGGCGAGGGTTCCCTTGAAGAACTGCCTCCGCAGCAGCGGTCGCAGGTGGTTACGGTTGTCGATGAGCTGACTGAGACTTCTCCGCTGCGTATTGCCCTATTAATTGATGCAAGTGCGAGCATGAAGCCCAAGCTGGGTGCCGTGGAGGATGCCATCCGTGATTTGGCTCTCAGTCTGGAGGCACGGGAAGGGCGGAGCGAGCTTGCCGTGTTCCATTTCCCCGGACACTCCAGCAGTGAAGATGCCGTGCTGGATATGGACTGGACGCGGAATGTATCGGAAGTCCGCTCACTGTTCTCCAGGCTGAAGATGCGGGGGGCTACTCCGACAGGACCGGCTATTTTCAAGGTGCTCGAACATTACCGTTATGATAAACTGGATGAACCTCGTGACTATCTTGTGAATGGGGATGACGAGGCAAGAGAAGGGATGATTGGTGGGTATGTCGTCTAATCCACCCTTTCCGGCAGGCACTGTAATTACCGGCAAATGGCGGGGGAACCGTTATGTTGTGGAGCGGATGCTGGGGAAAGGGGCAAACGGAACCGTATATCTTGTGCAGCGGGAAGGCCGGCGGGAGCGGTATGCGCTCAAAATCGGATACGATACGCTGGAGCTGCAGTCAGAGATCAATGTACTGACCTCTCTGCAATCCTGCCGTAAACGCAGTGAGCACCGGGCGCGCAAGGAGTCACCGTTGTCCTCTTACCTGCTGGAATCGGATGATTTCAAGGATAGGGACCATACTCCTTTCTACGTGATGCGTTATGTGGAGGGCAGACCGCTGCATCATTTTTTGTCCAGGAACGGGGCGTCCTGGCTGGGGCTTGTCGGCATGAAGCTTCTGGAGAAGCTGCAGACCCTGCATGAGTGCGGCTTTGTGTTCGGAGACCTTAAGCCGGAGAATGTCATGGTATCCAGTTACGGGGAAGCCGAGCTGATTGACTACGGTGGCGCGAGTCCCCTGGGACGCAGCGTGAAGCAGTTTACCGAATGGCATGACCGCGGATTCTGGAACGCCGGCAGCCGGACGGGAGACGAGAACTATGATCTGTTTGCTTTTGCCGTACTGTGCCTGCGCCTGCTTAATGAAGAAGGTCTGAAGTCGGCAGCCCAGCAGCTGCCGCAGACCCGGAGTGTGGATGAACTGCTGAAGCTGGCCAGAAATCTGCCTGACAAGAAGCTGGCCTCATGGCTGTGTCTGGCGCTCAAAGGCGGTTTTCCCGGATCCGCACAAGCTGCGGAGATTTGGAGAAGTCAGATATACAGAGCACGGAAGACGGGAAAGGATACGATGGCAACTCCCCGCTGGCTCAAAAATGCGTTTGCGCTGTCTTTATTTCTGCTGGCCTTTACGATCTACTGGGTATTCCGTTTTTGAAATTATACATAATACCAGGGTACTGGAATTCCGGAGCAAGACAGGCAAGTGATCTGCAAGAAAGGATGCCGCATATGGAACAAATGAAAGAACTGGTGGAATCCGTACTGGAAGCTGCGGCTGAGCATGAACTGTGGCAGCCCCATGACACCATTGTAGTCGCAGTTTCCGGAGGGCCGGACTCTGTGGCTCTTTTGCGTATTTTGCACGAGATAGCCGTAAACCGGATGCCATTAACTCTGGTCTGTGCCCATGTGAATCATGGCTTCAGAGCCGAATCAGCGGAAGAGGCGGAGTTTGTCAGGAAGTTGGCTGCTGAGCTGGGAATCCCCTTTGAGCTCGCGGAGTTTGATATTCCATCCATGGTCAAGGAAATAGGACTGGGTCCCGAAGGAGCGGCAAGGGAGAAACGCTATCAATTTCTGATTGAAACCGCGCACCGTTACCATGCACGTTCTGTCGCACTGGCCCATCATGCCGATGATCAGGCCGAGACCGTGCTGATGCGGCTGCTGCGGGGGAGTGGTCCTTCGGGGCTTGCAGGCATGCGCTGGAAACGGACTGAAAAAAAGGTGGAACTCATCCGCCCCTTCCTGCGTATTAACAAAACAGCTCTTGTCGGCTTATGCCGGGAAGAGGGGTTTGCTTACGCGGAGGATGCCAGCAATCTGCTTATGAAGTATAAGCGGAACGCGGTAAGGCTGGAAGTATTGCCCCTGCTCGAACAGCATAATCCGAGAGTGAGACAATCACTGCTGCAGCTGTCTGAAATTGCCGGTGCGGAAGATGAATATATGGAGGCGAATGCGGCAAAATGCTTCGAAGAGCTTGTTTTTATCGAGCATGGAAAATACACCTTGAAGAGAGCTTCATTTGCGGCCCTACCCTCCGCTTTACAACGGCGTTTGATTAAACTAATATTAAATTATCTGTCAGCGGATTCATCTGCGATGGATTTCCCCAAGATTGAAGCTGTGCGCCGGGGAACGCTGCAGGAGTACCCCACCGTATGGACTTTGGATTTGGGCGGGGGTTTCGTCTGTATGCGGCAATATGACACCCTTTTGTTCTCGTCCAAGCCCTTGCTTCGGCAGGTGAGCTATACATACCCTCTGTCTTTGCCTCATCCCCGGATCAACCTGAAGGAGATAGGAAAAGTTATGACGATGAAGGTGCTGGAGAGAGAAGATTTTTTTGCACAGGAGGAGGACTCTGGGAAGATGTCGGCTTGGTTTGACGGCGATGAGCTCGTCTTACCACTCACCATCCGTTCCCGATTGCCTGGAGATACCATAAGGGTTATGGGATTAAACGGAAGCAAAAAGGTAAAAGATATTTACATTGATGATAAAATACCTTCTTCCGAACGCTCTGCGATTCCCCTCGTTTGTGATGGTTTGGGCAATATCGTCTGGATTCCGGGCGTAAGGCGCTCGATGCATGCCGCAGTAGGGCGGCACACGGCCTCGGTGCTTCTCCTGTCCATGGAAGACATGGAACAGGGCGAAGAAACGTAATGGTCGAAGTAAGTCTTTCATAGTATAACTTAGGAGGTTCGCAAGTTGCAGAATGATATTCAAGAAATCTTGATCAGCGAAGAAGAAATCCAACAAAGAATCAGGGAGCTTGGCGCCCAGCTGAGCAAGGAATATGCAGGCCGCACACCTTTAGTCATCTGTGTACTCAAAGGTGCGTTTATCTTTATGGCGGATCTGGTTAAAGTGATTACAGTACCCGTTGAGATGGACTTCATGGCAGTATCCAGCTACGGCGGTACGACCAAATCATCCGGTGTAGTCAAAATCATCAAGGATCTGGACACATCGGTTGAAGGCCGCGATGTTCTGATTGTCGAGGACATTATCGACAGTGGTCTTACCCTCAGCTATCTGATTGAGATGCTGCAGGGCCGGAATGCTGCTTCCGTCAACGTAGTCACCCTGTTCGATAAACCTTCAGGCCGTGCAGTTAATCTTGAAGCCGAATATACCGGCTTTGTGATTCCTGATGCTTTCCTGGTAGGCTATGGACTCGACTATGCCGAACTGTATCGGAACCTCCCATACGTAGGTGTACTGAAGCCTGAAATTTATTCCAAATGAACCAATCGACAGCCTTAGATTCAAGGATCACTTTTCTGGATTTCCTGACAATTTGAGGAGTCTGGTCAGGCTATGGTACAATAACTTGAGCGTTGTGAGAGGAGGTAGGGGATGAATCGGTTCATCCGGAATTCTGGTTTTTATTTGATTTTATTTTTAGTCGTGGTGGGCATTGTCCAGTTTGTAAGCAATGGAAATGAATCCGCCGATTTCCCTAGATATGATGAGTTAAGACAGGAGATCAAGGACAACAATGTGAAGAGCCTGACGGTTCAGTTTGAGGGTAACGCATTTCTGGTTACAGGCGAATACAAAGAATTGCCACCTGAGACTAAATCGAAGAATTTCTCCACTTATGTTCCTCCTACAGATCGGGCCCTTGATGAACTTATAGCTGCCAGCGAAGTTAATGGCGTGGAGCTGACTCAGAAGAAAATGGAAGGCGACAGCATCTGGCTGACATTCCTTTCTTCCATCATTCCATTAGTTATCATGTTCATCCTGTTCTTCTTCCTGTTTAACAATGCACAGGGCGGCGGCGGCAAGGTCATGAATTTCGGCAAGAGCAAAGCCCGGTTATATAATGAAGAGAAGAAGAAAATCAGCTTCGAGGATGTTGCAGGAGCTGATGAAGAGAAGCAAGAGCTTGTGGAGGTCGTGGAATTCCTCAAGGATCCGCGTAAATTCGCAGCTGTAGGTGCACGTATTCCTAAAGGGGTACTCCTTGTGGGACCTCCGGGAACAGGTAAAACCTTGCTGGCCCGTGCGGTAGCAGGTGAAGCCGGTGTTCCATTCTTCAGCATCTCCGGTTCCGACTTTGTGGAAATGTTCGTCGGTGTCGGCGCATCCCGGGTACGTGATTTGTTCGAGAATGCGAAGAAGAATGCTCCTTGTATCATCTTTATCGACGAAATCGATGCTGTGGGACGTCAGCGCGGCGCAGGACTTGGCGGCGGACATGACGAACGCGAACAGACCCTTAACCAATTGCTCGTTGAAATGGACGGCTTTGGCGGCAACGAAGGCATTATCATTGTCGCGGCTACCAACCGCGCCGACATACTGGATCCGGCATTGCTCCGTCCAGGCCGGTTTGACCGTCAGATTACGGTTGACCGTCCAGACGTGAAGGGCCGTGAAGCTGTACTGAAGGTTCACTCCCGCAACAAACCGCTTACCAAGGATGTTCGGCTTGACGTAATTGCCAAGCGTACAACCGGATTTACCGGTGCGGATCTGGAGAACCTGCTTAACGAAGCGGCACTGCTTGCTGCACGCCGCAACCGTAAGGACATTACCATGCGTGAAGTGGATGAAGCGATTGACCGTGTAATTGTCGGCACAGAGAAACGCAGCCGCGTAATCAGTGACCGCGAGAAACGGATTGTAGCTTACCACGAAGCAGGCCATACCATTGCCGGCTACTTCCTCGAGCATGCCGATGTGGTGCATAAGGTTACCATTATCCCGCGCGGCCGCGCAGGCGGATATGTCATTATGCTTCCTAAGGAAGACCGGATGATCGTTACCAAGCAGGAACTCTTGGATAAGGTTACCGGATTGCTTGGCGGACGTGTTGCTGAAGAATTATTCATTGGCGAAATTGGCACAGGCGCTTATAGTGACTTCCAGCAGGCTACGCGCATTGTGCGTGCGATGATTATGGAATATGGAATGAGCGATAAGCTTGGGCCATTGCAGTTCGGCACATCCCAAGGCCAAGTCTTCCTTGGCCGTGATATCGGACATGAGCAGAACTACAGTGACTCCATTGCTTACGAGATTGACCAGGAAATGCAGAACCTTATCCGCAGCAGCTATGAGCGCTGCAGAGAGCTGCTGACCAAGCATTCCAAAGAAATGCACCTGATTGCGAACACCCTTCTGGAGAAGGAAACGCTGGAACTTGATCAGATCACAGAATTGATTGAGCAAGGCTACCTGACGGAGGATGGCAAACCGGAAGAAACAGAGGCAGTAACGCATGAAGCGGGCGAGCCAGTAATTGATTCTATCGGTGACGTACGTGTACGCATTCAAGGCAAATCCGACGAAGAACCGCCATTCCTTGGCGATCTGTCTAAGGATATTCCGAATAAACCGGATCCTGAAGAAGGAAACGGTTCGGATGATGGCAACAAAGGCGGCGGAAGTCTGGTTTAATCGCTGAATAAAACATCGTAATTTTATCCGGAGAACCTGAGGTTCTCCGGATTTTTCTGTCTATAGGTACATCAGGACATAGAGCTACACCCGGCTTGCCCGCATTGACAGGGGGTGGAACGTTGTGTACATTAGTGATTAAATATTAAATAAATTAACTTAATAGAATGCACTGGCTATATGCCATGAAGACATAAGGGGGAGAATGACCGTGGAAGCTCTGGCGCTTGAGCGCAAGCAGGAACAGAATCGTGAACTTCGTGTGCGCCTCGAACAGCTTAAGAAAGAACGGAATGCAATAATTCTGGCTCATTATTATCAGCGTGATGAAATTCAGGAAGTAGCGGATTTCCGTGGAGACTCTTTTTTACTGGCTCAGAAGGCTGCGGAGACAGAGGCAGATGTGATTGTATTCTGCGGGGTTCACTTTATGGGGGAAAGCGCCAAGATTCTTGCGCCGAACAAAACTGTTATAATTCCTGACGAACGCGCCGGCTGTCCTATGGCGGATATGGTCAACGTGGACGGACTCCGGAAGCTGAAGGCGCAGCATCCTAATGCCAAAGTAGTAACCTATATCAACTCCTCCGCTGAGATCAAAGCGGAAACTGATATTTGCTGTACCTCTGCCAATGCGGTGAAGGTGATTGAATCGCTTGATGCGGAAGAAATTATCTGGGTACCCGATAAGAACCTGGGCCAATATGTTCAGGATAAGACCGGCAAGAAGCTGATTATATGGGAAGGCTACTGTAATACTCATGATATGCTTACCGTCAAGGATGTAGTGGAGATGAGAGCCAAATATCCTGAAGCGGAATTTGTGGTACATCCGGAATGCCGTCCTGAAGTGGTGGCCATGGGTGATTATGTGGGCAGCACAACCTCGATTATAGAGTATTGCCGGAAATCGGACCGCCGGCAGTTTATCGTGGGAACTGAGGATGGAACCGGATATCAGCTGCGGTTGGACAGTCCGGATAAAGAATTCCATTTTGCCACCAAATTCCTGGTTTGTCCCAATATGAAGGTTAACAATTTAAAGAAACTGGTAAAATGCCTGGAGACGATGAAGCCGCAGATTTATGTACCGCCCGCTGTCGCCGACAAAGCCAGAACTTCCCTAGAGCGCATGCTACAAGTCCGGTAGCATGCGCTACTCTTTCGTTGAAACAGGTGAAAAGCGGTCATGATTCCACAATATTTGGTTGATTTCGATCTTCAGGGGCTTCCTGTAATTAAGACAGATTGTATTGTGATTGGTTCAGGCATTGCCGGTTTGTTCACAGCGATCAAAGCCAGTGAAGACCGGAAGGTCATTATGATTACGAAGAAGACAGTCATGGAGAGCAATACACGGTATGCCCAAGGGGGGATTGCCGCTGTGTTCTCAGACGACGATTCTCCGGTATATCATCGTCAGGATACCCTGATGGCCGGTGCAGGGCTAAACTCCTCTGCGGCTGTTGATGTACTGGTGAATGAAGGTCCGGAAGGCGTCCGCGAACTCATCCGGCTCGGGACGAAGTTCGACAAGGAGAATGGCGAGCTTGCGTTAACGCAAGAGGCGGCACATAGCCACCGCCGTATTCTGCATGCGAATGGGGATGCTACAGGCTATGAAATTGTCCGCGCCTTGGCTGAGCAGGCAGAGCAGCATAAGAATATCGAGGTATGGGATGACCATTATGTCATTGATCTGATTACCGTAGACGGGGAATGCGTGGGGGCATTGGTACAGCGTCCGGGAGGCGGACGTTTGTTCCTGCAGGCCGATGCAACCATTCTATGCTCAGGCGGAGCAGGGCAATTATACCGGTATACGACCAATCCCGAAGTGGCAACCGGTGACGGTGTAGCCATTGCTTACCGGGCTGGAGCCCATGTACGGGATATGGAATTCATCCAGTTCCACCCGACAGCGCTCAGTTATCCGGGAGCCCCGCGCTTCCTGATCTCGGAAGCAGTGCGCGGTGAAGGCGCTGTGCTGCGCAATATCAACGGAGACCGGTTTATGGAAAGGTACCATGAGCTGCTGGAACTGGCCCCGCGCGATATTGTGGCCCGGGCGATTGTGAGCGAGATGGAGCTGACCAAATCCACCTTTGTCTACCTTGATATTACACATGAATCAGCGGATATGGTCAAACACCGCTTCCCGACGATCTATGAGACCTGTATGAGTTATGGACTGGATATTACAAGTGACTGGATTCCAGTGGCTCCTGCTGCGCATTATATGATGGGGGGCGTCAAGACCGATCTGAACGGGGAGAGCACCGTTTCCCGCCTGTTTGCCTGTGGCGAGGTTTCGTCTACAGGGGTACAGGGAGCCAACCGGCTGGCCAGTAATTCTCTGTCGGAAGCGATTGTCTTTGGCCGCCGGATCGTAGAGCGCATCCGTCAGCTCCCGCCGCTTGGGCGGGATACAGTATCGGCAGGCTGTGACCAAGGCCGGGTGGAGTCGCCTACCCAGGCTATTGTGGAGCGGCGTCTGAAGCTGCAAAAGGTTATGGTACGCTACGCCGGACTGCGGCGGAACCAGGAAATGCTGATTAAAGGACTGGATGAATTAAAGCGTCAGCTGCCGATTTTTAATGCGGCACTTACCAAACGGGAAGAATACGAATTCGCTAATATGCTTACGTGCTGCCTGCTGATTACCGAATCAGCGCTGGCACGGGAGGAGAGCCGCGGCGCTCATTATCGCGAGGATTATCCGCTGCGGAATGATGCAGAGTGGCAGAAGCATCTGCTCCAGATTCGCGAACTGGGAATAGTGGAGGAATTAAGTGATGATGTTTAATGGCTATAATGAAGAACTGCTCCAGTCTATTAAGGGGTGGCTGCAGGAGGATGTCGGATCAGGGGATATCACAACACGTACCACTATACCCCAGGGACATGAATCCAAGGGGATTATCCATGCCAAAGAGGACGGAGTAATCTGCGGAATTCCCGTGGCTGAACTGGTTTTTGAGGTAGTAGACCCGACACTCGTATTTACGGCATTGGTACAAGAAGGCCAGCCGGTGTCCAAGGGCACGGTCATCGCTGAAGTCGAGGGCAGCACGCATGCCATTCTTACAGGCGAACGGCTCGCCCTTAATCTGATGCAACGGCTGTCCGGTGTGGCCTCGCGGACGGCGTCATTCGTGCAAGAGCTTCAAGGTCTGCCAACCCGGCTGGTGGATACCCGCAAGACAACACCAGGTCACCGGATGCTGGAGAAGTATGCTGTCCGCATAGGCGGAGGAGCCAATCACCGCTTCGGCTTGTATGACGCGGTAATGATTAAGGATAATCATATCAAGGGCGCCGGAGGCATTCGTCAGGCGGTAGGGCGCGCCCGGGCCAATATCCCCCACACCATGACGATCGAAGTGGAAACGGAAAGCCTGGAGCAGGTAGAGGAAGCACTCGCTGCGGGGGCGGACATTATCATGCTTGATAATATGTCACCTGAGCTGATGGCGGAAGCAGTAAGAAGAATTAGAACCAAAGCGCGGCATGTCAAAATCGAGGCTTCAGGCAATGTATCTCTGGAAACGGTACGCGGGATTGCAGAATCGGGTGTAGATGTTATTTCTGTAGGCCGGCTTACCTATTCCTTCGCCAGTCTTGATATCAGTCTGGATCTGAATGGCAAGAAAGGCGGAAATCTCTAATGATACTTGTCGTTGATATCGGGAATACGAACATCGTGCTTGGAGTCTACCGGGGGCCTGAGCTGCTTCATCATTTCCGGCTTAGCACAGCGCGTCAATCGACTGTGGATGAATATGGTGTCCTGATTCATAATCTGTTCCACATGTCGAATATATCGTTTAAAGATGTAGAGGGTGTCATCATCTCCTCGGTTGTTCCGCCGCTGGTTCAGGTTATCGTGGAAATGTGCGTAAAATATATCGGCAAAGACCCGCTGCTCGTAGGCCCCGGAATCAAAACCGGGCTTAATCTGCGTTATGAGAATCCGCGCGAAGTGGGCGCAGACCGGATTGTAAATGCCGTTGCGGCGATTGAGCAGTATAAATGCCCGCTCGTGGTCGTTGACTTTGGTACGGCAACTACGTTTGACTGTATTGATGCCGGAGCGAACTATCTTGGCGGGGCAATCGTGCCGGGTCTGGGGATCTCTACAGAGGCCTTATATCAGCGGGCATCCAAGCTGCCGCGGATTGAGCTGGAGAAGCCCAAGAAGGTTATCGGGCGCAATACTGTCCACGCGATGCAGGCAGGAATTATTTTTGGCTATGCTGGCCAGGTAGAGGGAATTGTAAGACGCATTAAGCTGGAGATGAATGCGCCCGTTCTCAAGGTTATTGCTACAGGGGGGCTTGCTCCGCTGATTGCCGGCGAGACAGATTGCATTGATGAGGTTAACCCGATGCTGACGCTGGAAGGATTACGTATTATTTACAACCGTAACAAATAATCATGAAATGAAACCTTATACAGACAGATAGGAGGAGTAAGCACCCAATGGAAAAAAAGAAGGATCGGCTTATCCGGGGAACTGCCATGAACGGGAAGGTCAGAGCGTTCGCAGTCCGGACAACAGAACTTGTCGACGAATTGCGGCGCAGACATGATACCTATCCGACAGCTACAGCTGCGCTTGGCCGTACTGTAACCGCCGCAGCCATCATGGGCGCTATGCTCAAGGGTCAGGAGAAGCTGGCGATTATGGTCAAAGGGAATGGACCGCTCGGACAGATTACGGCCGAATCCAATGCCCTGGGTGAGGTTCGCGGTTATGTGAGTAATCCGCATGTTCATCTGCCGAGCAATAGCCTTGGCAAGCTGGATGTCGCAGGTGCTGTGGGTACGGAAGGGTTCATTGATATCAGCAAGGATCTGGGGATGAAAGAGCCGTATCGCGGCAGTGTGCCTATTGTCTCAGGAGAACTGGGCGAGGATTTCACTTATTATTTTGCCATTTCGGAACAAACGCCTGCTGCTGTAGGGCTGGGTGTATTGGTGGAGACAGATAATTCGGTAAGAGTTGCCGGAGGATTCATCATTCAACTGCTGCCCGGCCTGACAGATGAAGAGATCACCGAGATTGAGCATGCCGTCGGAGCGATGCCTTCAGTGACGGCGATCCTGGACCAGGGCCTTGAGCCTGAAGAGATGCTTCGCCTGCTGCTGCCGGATGCTGTAGTCCTTGATGAACTCGAGATCTCTTTTGTCTGTCAATGCTCGCGTGAGCGGATAGAAGAGACACTGGTCAGTCTGGGCCAGCACGAACTGGAGCAGCTGATCGAAGAAGATGATCAGGTTGAAGTTATATGTCATTACTGTAATGAAGCTTATGTGTTTAACAAGGATGAACTGCAGGTAATCCTCGATCAAGCGAAATCGTAGGGCTATGAGATGATGACAAGACAGGAGCGCGCGCTGCGCAATACCGTTATATTACTCGCCGTCGCGACCTTAATGCTTGGAGGTCTTTTATTCTGGAGCCTGCGTGCAATGGCCCTGCTTAAGGGAGAGGCTGCAGACGGGGAGGCTTCGGATATTGCTGCCGCCGGAGGCCAGCCGGTCACGGACCGGGAATGGATAGATGAACTCAAAAAAAAGCATGGAGATGAAGTGCTGCTGGGCATGCTTAATCATATCGTTGTTGGCAAGGAAGCCAAAGCTCTCGGTATTACGGTGACCGATGAGGAGATTGAGCAGGAATTGAAGCGCGGCATGTCCGGCTACGGTTCGGAGGAGCAGTATTATGACCAGATGCAGTCTGAGCTTGGTCTTTCCCGCCAGGAGCTGCACGAGGAAACCGCGTACCGGTTGACGCTTCAGGCGGTAGCCACCACCGGTATTACGGTCAGTGAAACTGAAATTGATGATTATTTGGCCCAAAACGCCGAGAGATTCACTCCCAGGAAGCAAATGCAGCTCTCTATGATTAAGCAGGCAACCTATAACGGGGCTAATCAGGTTATGGACCGCCTGGAGCAGGGAGAGGATTTCGCCGGCCTGGCCAGAGAGGTATCCACAGATGAGGAGAGCCGCCAGCATGGCGGTAATATCGGAACAGTGGAGGAGAATGATCCGTTCTGGCCGGAGGAGCTGCTGAAGACAGCAGCGGGCCTTGAGGCTGGAGACATCGCAGGGCCGCTTCAGGTCGAAGGCGGTTATGCCGTGATCCGGCTGGAGAAGCTTATTGATCCCGGGAAGCCGGATCAGGATGAGCTCCGAGGGCTGATCCGCCAGGAGCTGGCGCTGGAACAGGCGGCGCCCCTGCAGCAGGTGGAAAGCGATTTGCGTGCCAAATACGCTACAGCAATATATATTGACAACAGCCTGCAAGATTGATAATATGAGATTAAATGTAAAACCTACTGATTTAGTCGGAAATAATAAGCGGCACAACATATGTTGATCATAACTGTCACAGGTTCCGCACCCAATTCATCTATCATCCCAAGGAGGTTTTTGCTCATGGCTAAAGTCGTCAACAGTGTAACAGATTTGATCGGTGGTACACCGCTCGTTCGTCTGGGTCGGATTGTTCCGGAGGGTTCCGCAGAAATTTACTTGAAGCTGGAATATCAAAATCCGGGTTCGAGTGTGAAAGACCGCATCGCTATCAGCATTGTGGAAGAAGCTGAGAAAGACGGTTCCCTGAAACCTGGAGGCACCATTGTAGAAGCGACCAGCGGTAATACAGGGATTGGCCTGGCGCTTGTTGCTGCTGCCAAAGGCTACAAGGCGATTATTGTTATGCCTGAAACGATGAGCCTTGAGCGCCGCAACCTGCTGCGTGCTTATGGTGCTGAGCTGGTATTGACTCCAGGATCTGAAGGGATGAACGGGGCAGTTAAGAAAGCTGAGCAAATCCTCAGTGAGAATCCGGATTACTTCCTTGCAGAGCAGTTTAAGAACAAAGCCAACGTGAAGATTCACCGCGAGACCACTGGACCGGAGATCGTGGAAGCAATCGAATCCATTGGCGGACCCCTGGATGCGTTCATCGCAGGTGTCGGTACAGGCGGAACGATTAGTGGTGCGGGTGAAGTGTTGAAGAGCCAGTATCCTGATGTGAAGATCTATGCTGTAGAACCTGCAGCTTCTCCAATTCTGGCCGGAGGCAAACCGGGTCCCCACAAAATCCAGGGGATCGGTGCCAACTTTGTTCCTGAAATCCTGAACCAGGATATCTATGATGAAATCATTCATGTAGAGAATGACGAAGCTTTCGAAACGGCACGCCGTGTAGCCAAAGAGGAAGGTGTTCTGTCCGGTATTTCTTCCGGCGCTGCTGTATTCGCTGCCCTCAAAGTAGCTAAGGAACTGGGCGCAGGCAAAAAGATCGTTGTTATTATCCCAAGTAACGGCGAACGTTATCTGAGCACACCGCTGTATAACTTTGAAGTATAATTGCTGAGAACCAGCAATTCAGAAGAGCCTGCGATCCGCTTCCATAGGGATATCGCAGGCTCTTTTTCTGAATAATAAGCATTTATCAGGTTTACGGGCTTTTCAAAGTAACCGGATGTACAGTATACTGACAGGCAATAAACTATCGTAGAAGCCAGCGTATGCTTTCGAGGCTATGCTTCACAAAACTTTAGGGGGATAAATGTGGAGATCTTAACGGCTTGGCAGGAGTGGGAACAATGGGCGGACGAAGCCTGGAGCGTTCTTCCGCTGGTCCTTCATTCACGGCAGGAGAAAGGGGGATTGCCGGACAGCTGGCAGAGAGCCTGGGAGATGGCTTCACCATATTCCGTGGTCCTGGAGAGCGGTAAGGGCGGACGTTATACATATCTGGGCTTGCGTCCGGTTTCAGTCATAAAGGGTATTGGAGATACCGCAGAGCTCTACAGTCTGTCTGATGCGGCTGTGGGACAGGCACAAGCTGAACCTGAAGCTACGGAGCTGCTTCAAGGGCAACCGCTGAAAGTGCTGCAGGAGTGGATGAAGGATTATGTCTCACCCCGCGTACCGTTCGACGGGCAGCCGCCCTTCACCGGAGGTTGTATCGGATTTCTCGGCTATGATGTAGTCCGCTCTCTGGAGAAGCTGCCGTCCTGTGCCAAGAGGGATCCCGATTTCCCGGATTATCTGTTCATGAGGCTGGAAGAGCTGTGGATCTATGACCATCACGAGGATATTGTGTATTGTGCAGTACATGTACCTGTTCCGGCTGTGATATCCGCTAACAGGGCTGAGCTGCATGCCATGTATCTTGATGCTGTGAGCCGTGCGGAGCGAATGCTGGAGGAGTGGCAGCGTATCATGGTACCTGCTTCTTCTGAAGCAGCTGCTGCCGCCCAGTATGCTGACATTGCCTGCCTGATTGATACTGAAGCTAGTGTCACCGGAGAATGGCCAGGCATGAGCTCGGATTTCTCGCCGGAGCAATTCCAGCAGGCCGTGCTGGATGTTCAGGAATACATCCGTGCCGGTGATGTCTTCCAGGTGAACCTGTCGCTGCGCAAGCAGGCGCAGCTGCAGTCCTCGCCGGAGGATGTCTACGAGTGGCTGCGCAGACTCAACCCGTCCCCGTACATGGGGCTGCTCCGCACGCCCGGCTTCGCCCTCTCCAGCGCTTCGCCGGAGCTGCTCGTGAAGCTGCACGGGGACAAGGTCAGCGCCCGCCCCATAGCCGGTACCCGGCGCCGGGGCCACACTCCCGCGGAGGACGCCGCCATGGAGGCGGAGCTGCGCGGGAGCGAGAAGGAGATCGCCGAGCATATTATGCTTGTCGATCTCGAGCGCAACGACATCGGCCGTGTCGCTGCGTACGGGACGGTCAGCGTGCCGGAGCTGCTGACCGTGGAGCGATACTCGCATGTGATGCATCTCGTCTCGCAGGTGGAGGGCATCGCCGCACCCGGCAAGGATGCTTACGATGTCATTGCCGCCTTATTCCCCGGCGGCACAATCACCGGCGCGCCCAAGGTGCGCACCATGGAAATTATTGAAGAGCTGGAGCCGGTCCGCCGGGGTCCATATACTGGATCCATGGGCTGGATTGACTATAATGGCAATATGGAATTAAATATAATTATACGTACACTGGCCGTGAAGGACGGAATCGGCTACATTCAGACAGGAGCGGGTATTGTGATCGATTCGGATCCGTACCGGGAGTACCGGGAATGCCACAACAAAGCCAAAGCGGTAGTGAAGGCGATTCTCTGCAGTGAACGCGGGCAGGAATTGCGGACTACCTCCGGCACCGAAGGAGGAAGCGCAGTATGATCTTGGTCATCGATAATTATGATTCCTTTACGTATAACCTGGTGCAATATCTGGGTGAGCTGGGGGAGGACGTTAAGGTATCCCGTAACGATGAGATCAGTATTCAGGAGATTGAGGCCCTGGCACCGGATCATATTTTGATCTCTCCGGGACCATGTACACCGAATGAGGCAGGCATCAGCCTTGAGCTGCTGCAGCATTTCAAAGGAGTCATCCCGATCTTTGGCGTATGCCTCGGTCATCAGGCCATCGGACAAGCCTTCGGCGGTAATGTGATCCGGGCAGAACGCCTGATGCACGGCAAAACCTCGCCGATTCACCATAATGGCACCTCTGTCTTCGAAGGACTGGAGTCCCCGTTTACGGCAACACGGTATCATTCCTTGATTGTAGAACGTGAGAGTCTGCCGGATTGCCTGGAGATTACAGCAGAAACGGCCGAAGGCGAGATTATGGCCTTGCGCCATAAGGAATACCCGATCGAAGGCGTGCAGTTCCATCCCGAGTCGATCATTACCGATCATGGACATACGATGCTGCGCAACTTCCTGAAACGGAGAGCCGGAGAACCGGCATGAAATATATAGGACTTAACAACAAAGCAGTCGACGCCAAAGACGCCGTGGTCTCCGCCCTGGATCACGGCTTTTTGTACGGAATGGGTCTGTTTGAGACCTTCCGCACCTACGGGGGTGAGCCCTTTCTGCTGCAGAGGCATCTTGACCGGATGGCAGAGGGCTGCAGGCAGCTGGGTATTCCCTTTGCGCCGGATGTGCAGCAGCTTCGGGAATGGATTCAGCTTGTAATGGACAAGAATGAGCTTAACGAGGCTTATGTCCGCTATACAGTCACAGCCGGTGAGGATATCCTTGGGCTGCCGGCAGGAGATTACAAGCAGCCTAATCAGCTGCTGTATATCAAAGCGCTGCCGGCACTGCCGGACAGCCTGTATAGCGAAGGCAAAGAACTGCAGCTGCTGTATCACCGGCGGAATACCCCGGAAGGGCCTGTGCGACTGAAGTCGCTGCATTATATGAACAACATTCTGGCTAAGCGTGAGCTGGCCGGACACCCGTCTGCGTCTAGAGGAGCAGAGGGGTTGATGCTGACGGCAGCGGGTGACATATCCGAGGGAATTGTGAGCAACATCTTTTTCGTCGCAGATAACCGGCTCTATACCCCCGATATAGCCACAGGCATTCTCCCGGGAATTACCCGGGAAATGGTGCTGGAGCTGGCAGCATCCGCAGGCCTCTATCCAGAACAAGGCTTTTACCGCTGGGAGCAGCTTGAGGCGGCTGACGAAATTTTCCTCACGAATTCGGTGCAGGAGATTGTGCCGGTAACGGCGCTCTGGAACGGGGACCGGCGGATAACGATAGGCAGCGGGCGCTGCGGAGAACGGACAGATGCAATCCTGAAGCTTTACAGAGAAAGGGCGGGGAGGCTGGAATGAAGCCGGTAATATATAAGCGGAGCTACCGCTGCGGAAGCGGCGAGCTGATTCTAGGCGAACGGACCCTGATCATGGGTATCCTCAATGTGACGCCGGACTCTTTTTCCGATGGGGGATTATGGACAGATCCGGATAGAGCGGTAGAGCATGCACTGCGAATGGCAGCCGATGGTGCCGATATTATTGATATAGGCGGAGAGTCAACGCGTCCGGGTCATCAGCCGGTAGGAATAGAGGATGAGTTGGAACGCGTACTGCCCGTTATCGAGAGTATCCACCGTGCTGCGCCTCATCTGCCGCTATCTATAGACACCTACAAAGCGGAAGTAGCGCGCCGTGCGGTTCAGGCCGGTGCCCATATTATCAACGATGTCTGGGGGGCCAAAGCAGATCCGCAGATGGCGGCAGTTGCCGCGCAGGCGGGTTGTCCGATTATCCTGATGCATAACCGCCATAACCGCAATTATCAGGATTTGATCAGCGATATGACAGAGGATTTAACCGCGAGCATTAACCTTGCCCTGACAGCCGGAGTAGAGCCGCAGAATATCATTCTCGATCCCGGGATCGGTTTTGCCAAGGATTATACGGAGAATCTTCAGGCGATGATGGGCTTGGATGTACTGGGGGAGCTTGGGTATCCGCTGCTGCTGGCCACTTCGCGCAAAAAATTCATCCGTACCGCACTCGATCTGCCGGCGGATGATGTTGTGGAAGGGACCGCTGCTACAGTCGCTTTCGGAATTGCCCAGGGCTGCCAGATCGTGCGGGTGCATGATGTCTCTTTAATCAAACGTACAGTAGATATGTGCGATGCCATGTTATATGCTGCAGCACCTGTGGTGCGTGAATAGACTATTTTCAAGAGAAGGCAGGTACCCTTAATGGATAAAATGAAGCTGCACCGCATGGAATACTACGGATATCACGGTGTGTTTGAAGAGGAGCGCAAGCTGGGCCAGCGCTATTATGTGGATTTGGAGCTGGAGCTTGATTTGCAGGGAGCGGGTCTCTCTGATGATCTGGAGCAAACCGTGAACTATGCCGAAGTACATTTCCTGGTCAAAAAAATTGTCGAAACAAAGTCCTTCAAGCTGATCGAGGCTTTGGCAGAATATATTGCATCCGCAGTACTGGACACTTATACTGTTATCAATGCAGTAACCGTCAAGGTGACGAAACCGCATCCGCCATTCGATATTCATTTTCAGGGAGTAACCGTAGAACTGCGCCGGACGAGAAAGTGAGACAGAGTCATGAATATACATTCTACCTCTGAGGCATCAGAGGCTTATATTGCTTTAGGGGCTAATTTGGGCGACCGTGAAGGAACGCTGAGAGAAGCTTTGAACCAGCTGGACCGGCATGAAGAGATTGAAGTTCTACGCACCTCATCGGTATACGAGACCGAGCCGGTGGGTTATCTGGATCAGCCCCAGTTTCTTAATATGGCTGCGGCTCTGCGTACTACGCTTGCTCCGGAGGCTCTGCTTCATGTCATGCTGGAGACAGAAACCCGGTTAGGCCGTGTACGTGATATCCGCTATGGGCCGAGAACGGTGGATTTGGATTTGCTTTGGGTAGAGGGGTTGAGCCTGGATACACCAGACTTAACGCTGCCGCATCCCCGGATGCTGGAGCGTGCGTTTGTGCTCTTACCGCTTAGTGATATCGTTTCGCAGAATGAAGAGTCTTCCGGATTCCGCGGCTTAATTACAACAGCGCTTCAAGACATAGACGGAAAGGAAGGAATTCGCTTGTGGACAACAAACGTATGGGACGGCGGGTTAGAGCGTTCCGAAAGCTGAAGGGTTACACTCAGCAGGAGTTGGCGGATTCTGTCGGAATATCCTTGGCCGTGCTTGGTGCGGTCGAGCGGGGTAATAGACGTTTAGAAGATCAAATTTTAAATAAAATTGCGGATGTCCTGGGAGTTACGGTCGATGAATTAGCCAACCCGGCTACGTAAGCTCCTCAAGCTGATCCGCAATATAAGGAAGTGATTCGAATGTTGAAGATTGGCGATATTGAGATGAAGAACCAGGTGGTGTTGGCCCCTATGGCCGGCGTGTGTAATCCTGCATTTCGTCTGATTGCCAAGGAATTCGGGACGGGTCTAGTCTGTGCCGAAATGGTGAGCGGCAAAGCTATTGTGCATGGCAATGCGCGTACCCGCGAGATGCTGTTTGTGGATGAGCGTGAGAAACCGCTGAGTCTGCAGATTTTTGGCGGAGACCGCGAGTCGCTGGTTGATGCAGCCAAAATAGTGGATAAAGAAACGAACGCCGATATCATTGACATTAATATGGGCTGTCCGGTGCCGAAGGTGACGAAATGTGATGCCGGAGCGCGCTGGCTGCTGAATCCGGACAAGATTTATGAGATGGTATCTGCCGTTGTGGATGCCGTGGATAAACCTGTGACGGTGAAGATGCGGATCGGCTGGGACAGCGAGCATATCTTTATCGAAGAGAATGCGCGTGCAGTTGAGCGTGCCGGAGGCAAGGCAGTCAGTGTTCATGGCCGTACCCGCGAGCAGCTCTATACAGGGCATGCCGACTGGAAGTATATCCGGATGGCCAAAGAAGCTGTATCCATTCCGGTCATCGGCAATGGTGATGTGAATACACCTGAAGATGCGCGGGCGATGCTGGATCAGACCGGCTGTGACGGCGTAATGATCGGGCGGGGGGCGCTGGGCAACCCTTGGATGCTGTACCGGACCATTCAGTATCTGAGTACTGGAGAGCTGATGCCTGAACCGGACGCTGAAGAGAAGATCAAGGTGGCCATTCTTCACATGGACCGTCTGATCGCCCTTAAGGGTGAAGCGGTGGCGGTCCGCGAAATGCGCAAGCATCTGGCCTGGTATTTGAAGGGGCTTAAGTCAGCCGCCCGGGTGAAGGACGTTATTATGGAAGAAACGAAACGTGACGAGATGGTGCGGATTTTGAGTGATTTTGTCGTTCAGCTTAAGGATGAAGAAGCGCAGGAAGGCGCGGATAGCGCTCTTTCGGCCGTTTAATTCCCTGATTTGCCGCATTGTCAGACCCGTCCCTGCCTGCATCATTGAATATCGCTAAACATTATATGGGGCGTCATTGACATTTTGTAGCGGTTCCAATATAATTTCACAGTATAAAATCGCCGTTACAGCAGGAGCAATGGAGAAGGAGGGTTCTGTTCCCTCCGGATTCGCATATAGTATGGTGTTTTCAATAAATGTATACGACAGGAGAATCGGTTGAGATGAGCGATAAAGAAGTCATCCTTACACCGGACGGACTTAAGCGTCTGGAAGAAGAACTGGAGACCCTCAAATCCGTAAAACGCCGCGAGGTAGCGGAACGTATTAAAGTGGCCATCGGCTACGGAGATATCAGTGAAAACTCGGAATATGAAGACGCAAAGAATGAGCAGGCCTTTATCGAAGGACGTGTTCTGACTTTGGAGAAGATGCTGCGCAACGCGCGTATCATTAATAGTGATGAGATCGTGACAGATGTGGTAAGCATCGGAGTAACAGTGAACGTTGAGGATATGGAGTACGGAGACGTTATGGAGTATACAATCGTCGGAACCGCCGAATCCGATCCGCTGAATAATAAAATCTCCAATGAGAGCCCGGTAGGCAGAGCCATCATCGGTAAGAAGATTGGTACCATTGTGGATGTAAGTGTCCCTGCAGGCGTCATTCAATATAAAATTCTTGATATCAAAATGAAGTAAGATGGATCCGAAAGCTTCCTTAGGGGAGCTTTTTTCAAAAGAAAAGAATTTATAGGCTTCGCGCAACGTATAACAACCGAAAAATATGGGTGAACACATACAGCTTATATTTTGTACTGGAACGGACTGTCCCCTTGGTATGAGGGCGGAGCCGTTTCTTCTTTTGTATACCGTGAGTAAGAGAGGATGAAGAACATGTCGGAAGAAATCAACAACGTGGAAACTACAGAGAGTGAACTAAGTGAGCTGCTGCAGATCCGCCGGGGTAAGCTGGACGAGCTCCGCGCGCTGGGAATCGACCCGTTCGGCAAGAAATATGAGCGTACCGCAGCAGCTGGCGATCTTCTGGCCAAGTATGACGGACTAACCCATGAGGAACTGGACGAGCTGGCGCTTGAGGTTAGTGTGGCAGGACGTATTATGGCTAAGCGGGTAATGGGTAAAGCGAGCTTCTCGCACATCCAGGATCTCAGCGGCAAAATTCAGATTTATGTCCGCCAGGACAGCATTTCTGAATCCCAGTACGCAGCTTTCACCATTCTGGACCTGGGCGATATTATCGGAATCCGCGGTACCCTGTTCAAGACCAAGACCGGCGAAACCTCTATTAAAGTGCATAACCTTGAGGTGCTGTCCAAATCCCTGCTTCCGCTTCCAGAGAAATATCACGGACTGAAGGATGTAGAGCTCCGTTACCGCCAGCGTTATGTTGACCTGATTATTAATCCGGAAGTACAGCAGACATTTATTGCGCGTTCACGGATTATCCAATCGATGCGCCGTTATCTGGACTCGCTGGGCTATCTGGAAGTAGAGACTCCAACACTGCATACCATTGCCGGTGGAGCCGCCGCCCGTCCGTTTATTACACACCACAACACGCTGGACATGCAGCTGTATATGCGTATCGCAATCGAGCTTCACCTGAAACGTCTGATCGTAGGCGGTTTGGAAAAAGTATATGAAATCGGCCGTGTATACCGTAACGAAGGGATCTCCACACGCCATAATCCGGAATTCACGATGATTGAGCTGTACGAAGCATATGCGGACTACAAGGATATCATGCAGCTTACAGAGAATATGATTGCTCATATCGCCCAGGAGGTTCTTGGCAACCAGGTGATTAACTACCAGGGGCAAGAAGTTGACCTGTCTCCAGGCTGGCGCCGTGTGACCATGGTGGACGCTGTCAAAGAAGTAACCGGCGTAGACTTCGGGGTCCATATGACGAATGAAGAAGCACAGGCTCTGGCTAAGGAGCATCGTGTGCCGGTTGAGAAGCATATGACCTTCGGACATATTCTTAACGCATTCTTTGAGCAGTTTGTAGAGGAAACGCTGATTCAGCCGACTTTCGTAATGGGACATCCAGTAGAAATATCACCACTGGCCAAAAAGAATGATCAGGATCCGCGCTTTACCGACCGCTTCGAGCTGTTTATTGTAGCCCGTGAGCATGCGAATGCGTTCAGTGAGCTGAACGACCCGATTGACCAGCGTCAGCGCTTCGAGGCGCAGATTCACGAGAAAGAGCAGGGGAATGACGAAGCGCATGAGATGGATGATGATTTCATCCGTGCACTGGAATACGGAATGCCGCCTACAGGCGGACTGGGAATCGGCGTAGACCGTCTTATCATGCTGCTTACGAATGCCGCGTCTATCCGCGATGTACTGCTGTTCCCTCATATGCGCAACAAAGACTGAATAATTATCTGATCTGTAACCATAATATCCAAGGGAGCTGCAAAAGCGGTTTCCTTGGAACAATGGTTAGCGGTTAGTTGAAAATAATGCTTGCAATAAGACTTTATACATGATATATTCTATTTCTGGCCGCGAAACATCAACGCCGAGCTCGAAAAGAAGTTAAAAAAAGAGCTTGCATTGAACGGTTGGATGTGATATATTATAAGAGTTGCTGGTGACGCGGTAAGCGGCGCTGACAACGAGCTTGATCTTTGAAAACTGAACAACGAGTGAGTGGGAAATCACGAAAGTGACTTCCAAAATAGAGAATGAAAATTCTCGTCAGATGTTTCAAAATGAGCAATCGCTCTTTCTAAATACAATTTGGAGAGTTTGATCCTGGCTCAGGACGAACGCTGGCGGCATGCCTAATACATGCAAGTCGAGCGGAGTTTGAATGGAAGCTTGCTTCCATTCATGCTTAGCGGCGGACGGGTGAGTAACACGTAGGCAACCTGCCCTCAAGACTGGGATAACTACCGGAAACGGTAGCTAATACCGGATAATTTCTTTCCTCTCCTGAAGAGAGAATGAAAGGCGGAGTAATCTGCCACTTGGGGATGGGCCTGCGGCGCATTAGCTAGTTGGTGGGGTAACGGCTCACCAAGGCGACGATGCGTAGCCGACCTGAGAGGGTGAACGGCCACACTGGGACTGAGACACGGCCCAGACTCCTACGGGAGGCAGCAGTAGGGAATCTTCCGCAATGGGCGACAGCCTGACGGAGCAATGCCGCGTGAGTGATGAAGGTTTTCGGATCGTAAAGCTCTGTTGCCAGGGAAGAACGTCCGGTAGAGTAACTGCTACCGGAGTGACGGTACCTGAGAAGAAAGCCCCGGCTAACTACGTGCCAGCAGCCGCGGTAATACGTAGGGGGCAAGCGTTGTCCGGAATTATTGGGCGTAAAGCGCGCGCAGGCGGTCATTTAAGTCTGGTGTTTAAACCTTGGGCTCAACCTGGGGTCGCACTGGAAACTGGGTGACTTGAGTACAGAAGAGGAAAGTGGAATTCCACGTGTAGCGGTGAAATGCGTAGATATGTGGAGGAACACCAGTGGCGAAGGCGACTTTCTGGGCTGTAACTGACGCTGAGGCGCGAAAGCGTGGGGAGCAAACAGGATTAGATACCCTGGTAGTCCACGCCGTAAACGATGAGTGCTAGGTGTTAGGGGTTTCGATACCCTTGGTGCCGAAGTTAACACAGTAAGCACTCCGCCTGGGGAGTACGGTCGCAAGACTGAAACTCAAAGGAATTGACGGGGACCCGCACAAGCAGTGGAGTATGTGGTTTAATTCGAAGCAACGCGAAGAACCTTACCAGGTCTTGACATCCCGATGAAAGCATTAGAGATAGTGCCCCTCTTCGGAGCATCGGAGACAGGTGGTGCATGGTTGTCGTCAGCTCGTGTCGTGAGATGTTGGGTTAAGTCCCGCAACGAGCGCAACCCTTGACTTTAGTTGCCAGCAGGTCGAGCTGGGCACTCTAGAGTGACTGCCGGTGACAAACCGGAGGAAGGTGGGGATGACGTCAAATCATCATGCCCCTTATGACCTGGGCTACACACGTACTACAATGGCCGGTACAACGGGAAGCGAAACCGCGAGGTGGAGCCAATCCCAGCAAAGCCGGTCTCAGTTCGGATTGCAGGCTGCAACTCGCCTGCATGAAGTCGGAATTGCTAGTAATCGCGGATCAGCATGCCGCGGTGAATACGTTCCCGGGTCTTGTACACACCGCCCGTCACACCACGAGAGTTTACAACACCCGAAGTCGGTGGGGTAACCCGCAAGGGAGCCAGCCGCCGAAGGTGGGGTAGATGATTGGGGTGAAGTCGTAACAAGGTAGCCGTATCGGAAGGTGCGGCTGGATCACCTCCTTTCTATGGAGAATCGTCACCTGCAACGGTGACATTCAAATCGGAAGTATTACTTCCAAAACGAACCTTAGGGTTCAAACACTCACTCGTTGGTCAGTTTTGAGAGTTTAAGCTCTCATCTTTAAACTGTCTGAATTTTCGAACATCACAGTCGTGATTGTCCCGAAATTTCAGCACCTTGATCCTTGAAAACTGGATACCGAAACGAATTTGCGTTTTAGAACATCTTTTAGCTGAAACTTGTGTAAGCAAGTTGAAATAGTTATTAGTTGCTACAGCGATTTTCCTAACGGAAAACGCATTGGTTAAGCTAATAAGAGCACACGGAGGATGCCTAGGCGCCAGGAGCCGACGAAGGACGTGGCGAACAACGAAACTGCCTCGGGGAGCTGTAAGCAAGCTTTGATCCGGGGGTGTCCGAATGGGGAAACCCAGCTGTGGTAATTCGCAGTTACTCGTATCTGAATACATAGGATACGCAGAGGCAGACCAGGGGAACTGAAACATCTAAGTACCCTGAGGAAGAGAAAACAATAGTGATTCCGTCAGTAGCGGCGAGCGAACGCGGAACAGCCTAAACCAAGGGGCTTGCCTCTTGGGGTTGTGGGACGTCTCACATGGAGTTACAAAGGAATATGGTAGGCGAAGAGGTCTGGAAAGGCCCGCGATAGAGGTAAAAGCCCTGTAGCCTAAACTGTGTTCTCTCCGAGACGGATCCCGAGTAGTGCGGGGCACGTGAAACCCCGTATGAATCCAGCAGGACCATCTGCTAAGGCTAAATACTACCTGGCGACCGATAGTGAAACAGTACCGTGAGGGAAAGGTGAAAAGCACCCCGGAAGGGGAGTGAAATAGAACCTGAAACCGTGTGCTTACAAAAAGTCAGAGCCCGATCTATGGGTGATGGCGTGCCTTTTGTAGAATGAACCGGCGAGTTACGTTTAACATGCAAGGTTAAGGTGAGAAGCCGGAGCCGCAGCGAAAGCGAGTCTGAATAGGGCGATTTAGTATGTGGACGTAGACCCGAAACCGTGTGATCTACCCCTGTCCAGGGTGAAGGTGCGGTAACACGCACTGGAGGCCCGAACCCACGCATGTTGAAAAATGCGGGGATGAGGTGGGGGTAGCGGAGAAATTCCAATCGAACTCGGAGATAGCTGGTTCTCCCCGAAATAGCTTTAGGGCTAGCCTCGGTGAATGGAGTGGTGGAGGTAGAGCACTGATTGGGTGCGGGGCCCGCAAGGGTTACCAAGCTCAGTCAAACTCCGAATGCCATTAACTTCTTGCCGGGAGTCAGACAGTGAGTGCTAAGATCCATTGTCAAAAGGGAAACAGCCCAGACCATCAGCTAAGGTCCCCAAGTGTGTGTTAAGTGGGAAAGGATGTGGAGTTGCACAGACAACCAGGATGTTGGCTTAGAAGCAGCCACCATTGAAAGAGTGCGTAATAGCTCACTGGTCGAGTGACTCTGCGCCGAAAATGTAACGGGGCTAAACACACCACCGAAGCTATGGCTAGATACTTTGTATCTGGGGTAGGGGAGCGTTGTATGCAGGTTGAAGGTGTACCGTAAGGAGCGCTGGACAGCATACAAGTGAGAATGCCGGTATGAGTAACGAAAAGATCAGTGAGAATCTGATCCGCCGAAAGCCCAAGGTTTCCTGAGGAAGGCTCGTCCGCTCAGGGTAAGTCGGGACCTAAGGCGAGGCCGAAAGGCGTAGTCGAAGGACAACAGTTTGAAATTACTGTACCACCGTAATCCGCTATGAGCGATGGGGTGACGCAGGAGGGTAGTGACGCGGACTGATGGATATGTCCGTCTAAGCAGTGAGGCTGATGTGTAGGCAAATCCGCACATCACTAAGGCTGGGCTGTGATGGGGAGCGAAAATTGTAGTAGCGAAGGTCATGATCTCACACTGCCAAGAAAAGCCTCTAGCCAGGAGAAGGTGCCCGTACCGCAAACCGACACAGGTAGGCGAGAAGAGAATTCTAAGGCGCGCGGAAGAACTCTCGTTAAGGAACTCGGCAAAATGACCTCGTAACTTCGGGAGAAGAGGTGCCTCGGTAGGGTGAATAGCCCGAGGGGGCCGCAGTGAAAAGGCCCAAGCGACTGTTTAGCAAAAACACAGGTCTGTGCGAAGCCGCAAGGCGAAGTATACGGGCTGACGCCTGCCCGGTGCTGGAAGGTTAAGGGGAGTGGTTAGGGGTTAAACCCGAAGCTGTGAACCCGAAGCCCCAGTAAACGGCGGCCGTAACTATAACGGTCCTAAGGTAGCGAAATTCCTTGTCAGGTAAATTCTGACCCGCACGAATGGCGTAACGACTTGGGCGCTGTCTCAACGAGAGATCCGGTGAAATTTTAATACCTGTGAAGATGCAGGTTACCCGCGACAAGACGGAAAGACCCCATGGAGCTTTACTGCAGCTTGATATTGAATTTGGGTACGATCTGTACAGGATAGGTGGGAGCCGTTGAGGCAGGAGCGCAAGCTTCTGCGGAGGCGCCGTTGGGATACCACCCTGATCGTATCTAGGTTCTAACCTAGTACCCTTACCGGGTACGGGGACCGTGTCAGGCGGGCAGTTTGACTGGGGCGGTCGCCTCCTAAAGAGTAACGGAGGCGTTCAAAGGTTCCCTCAGAATGGTTGGAAATCATTCGCAGAGTGCAAAGGCATAAGGGAGCTTGACTGCGAGACCTACAAGTCGAGCAGGGACGAAAGTCGGACTTAGTGATCCGGTGGTACCGCATGGAAGGGCCATCGCTCAACGGATAAAAGCTACCCTGGGGATAACAGGCTTATCTCCCCCAAGAGTCCACATCGACGGGGAGGTTTGGCACCTCGATGTCGGCTCATCGCATCCTGGGGCTGAAGTAGGTCCCAAGGGTTGGGCTGTTCGCCCATTAAAGCGGTACGCGAGCTGGGTTCAGAACGTCGTGAGACAGTTCGGTCCCTATCTGTCGTGGGCGCAGGAAATTTGAGAGGAGCTGTCCTTAGTACGAGAGGACCGGGATGGACGTACCGCTGGTGCATCAGTTGTTCCGCCAGGAGCATGGCTGAGTAGCTACGTACGGACGGGATAAGCGCTGAAAGCATCTAAGCGTGAAGCCCCCCTCAAGATGAGATTTCCCAATTAGTAAGACCCCTTGAAGACGACGAGGTAGATAGGTTGGAGGTGGAAGTGCAGCAATGCATGGAGCTGACCAATACTAATCGGTCGAGGGCTTATCCAAATTTCGAAGAACGCAGATTCGTTTCGGATTCAGTTTTCAGGTGATCAAGCCTGAACGCCATGAAATTCATTCACACGTCCGTGATGAACCGAATTTCAAGCGGCAGCGTCTGTTTCACAGACGCATGTTTGGTGGCGATAGCGGAGGGGTTCCACGCGTACCCATCCCGAACACGACCGTTAAGCCCTCCAGCGCCGATGGTACTTGGACCGAAGGGTCCTGGGAGAGTAGGACGCCGCCAAGCACATGAAGCCATTGTTGAGCAATCGACAATGGCTTTTTTGTATACTTTTATACATGGACAATGCATAGACGTTAAAGTGTTAAATTATGGATTATTATATAATCTGTCCACTGCACACGGACTTTAGTCCAAGAATTCGCTTACCCGGAGCAAGATTTCTTAATACCTTATCAGAAGATGTAATATTCTTGACAGGCCAAAAGCCCTTTGCTAAGATAGCTCTAATATATTTTTGGACAAGCATCTCAAACCTTAACTGAAGACACTATTATGTATAACTCCCAAGCCTTTACCGCTGTCTATCAGGTATGGACTTGAAGCAGGAGTTTTTTTATTCATAAGTTGGCAGGCAGGTGGAGAAAAGAATATTTCGAGGAGGAATGACCCAGGTGTGGGAAGATAAGTTTGGTAAAGAAGGATTCACTTTTGATGATGTGCTGCTGGTTCCGCGTAAATCCGAGGTACTGCCTAAGGAAGTGGATTTAACCACTGTACTTAGCAAGAATGTGAAGCTGAACATCCCTTTGATGAGTGCAGGTATGGATACAGTCACGGAAGCAGCTATGGCGATTGCTATTGCCCGCGAGGGCGGGATCGGCATCATTCATAAGAATATGTCCGTGGAGCAGCAGGCGGAAGAGGTGGACCGTGTGAAGCGCTCCGAGAGCGGCGTTATTACCAATCCATTCTCACTTACGCCAGACCACTGGGTATCCGATGCTGAAGTTCTGATGGGTAAATACCGCATTTCAGGTGTACCTATCGTAGATGAAGGCGGTAAGCTTGTTGGTATTCTGACTAACCGTGATTTGCGTTTTATCCACGATTTCAATATTCAGATCAAAGAAGTTATGACTCATGAGAATCTGGTTACCGCTGCTGTAGGTACAACCCTTCAGGAAGCGAAAGGCATCCTTCAACGTCACAAGATCGAGAAGCTGCCGCTGGTGGATGAGCACAATATTCTTAAAGGTCTCATTACTATTAAAGATATAGAGAAAGCTATCCAGTTCCCTAACGGGGCCAAGGATGCTCAAGGCCGTCTGCTTGTTGGAGCTGCAATCGGTATTTCTAAGGATACATTTGAACGTACAGAGGCATTGGTAAAAGCCGGTGTTGACCTTATCACAGTGGATTCGGCACACGGACACCATATTAATATTATCGACGCGGTCCGCCAGCTGCGCGAATTGTATCCTGATCTTACTATTGTGGCCGGTAATGTAGCTACAGGTGAAGCTACCCGTGAATTGATTGAAGCCGGAGCATCCGTGGTCAAGGTCGGTATTGGACCCGGATCGATTTGTACAACCCGCGTAATTGCAGGTATCGGCGTTCCGCAGGTTACAGCAATCTATGATTGTGCAACGGTTGCCCGCGAATACGGAATTCCAGTTATTGCTGACGGGGGAATTAAGTACTCCGGAGAGATCACCAAGGCAATTGCTGCCGGAGCCGCTGCAGTGATGATGGGCAGCTTGTTCGCCGGTACGGAAGAGAGTCCTGGGGAGTCGGAAATTTATCAGGGACGTAAATACAAGGTATACCGCGGAATGGGCAGCATGAGCGCCATGAAGCAGGGCAGTAAAGACCGTTACTTCCAGGATGATGATAAGAAGCTCGTTCCTGAAGGGATTGAGGGCCGGGTTGCATTTAAAGGGCCGTTGTCCGATACCGTTCATCAACTGATCGGCGGATTGCGCTCAGGTATGGGTTACTGCGGTACGAAGACATTAGAGGAACTGCGCAACGACACCTCATTTATCCGGATCACAGGTGCGGGACTTCGTGAAAGTCACCCGCATGATGTGCAGATTACCAAAGAAGCGCCGAACTATTCCCTGTAAACCGGGAAGAATCGCATATTTTTGCGGACAGGCAGGACTAAATTCGTCCTGCCTGTCTTTTTTTGCAGATACCCCTGTGTTAGAATAGAACAAGCACTGATCTGAGGATTAAAGGAGAGTTAATCATTGAAGTACAAGCGGAAACTAAGTAGTAAGCAACTTGTGATGAAGACAGCGACAGTAGGTCTGCTTTTAAATATGCTAGCATTCCCGGCAGCGTCTGCGATGGCAGAGGCGGTAGGCACACCGGCTGCAACAGAGGCTGCGGCTCCATCGACAGCGGCAACACCTGCCAAAACGGCAGTAACCAAGATTCCAAGCGTGGAGTCACTGGGACTGAATGTAAAATCTGCAGTATTGATTGAGCCTACTACAGGTGAGGTCCTGATGTCGCTCAATGCCGATCAGCCTATGCCTCCAGCGAGTATGACCAAGATGATGACAGAATATCTGGTTACCGAAGCCGTAAATAGCGGCCAGCTATCCTGGGACGAGAAGGTTATTGTACAGGAGAATGCATCTAAGCAGACCGGATCGCGGATTTATCTGGCTGCAGGTGATGAACATACGGTTAAAGAACTGTACATAGCGATGGCGGTAGGTTCTGCTAATGATGCCACAGTAGCTTTGGCGGAGCTGGTCTCGGGTTCGGAGCAGCAATTCGTAACACTTATGAACGAGACTGCCCAGAAGATGGGCATGAAGACCGCTTTCTTCATTAACTCCACCGGACTTGACCGAGCGGACATGCCGGAGAAATTCCGTCCGCAGGCAGAAGGCGAAACGGTCATGTCTGCAATGGATGCAGCCATTCTTGCCAAAAATATTGTAACGGATCATCCGGACTTCACTGAATTTACAACGATCCAATCCTATAAATTCCGTGAGCGTGACACCAAACCGATGATTAACTATAACTGGATGCTGGAAGCCAACAAGGATATTGCTAACTTCAAAGCCTATGCTTATCCGGGTCTCGACGGATTGAAGACTGGACACACCTCCAAAGCCGGCAACTGCTTCACAGGTACTGCTGTGCGTGACGGCATGCGTCTAATCAGCGTAGTTATGGGAGCGGACTCTGAAGCACACCGTTTCACGGAAACGAAGAAGGTGCTTGATTTCGGCTTCAACAATTTCGAGATTAAGCAGGTGGTAGCGCCTAAGGCTGTCATCGCCGGTACTGAAACGGTGCCTGTACTTAAAGGCAAGAATAAGGATGTACCTGTTGTGACGGATGCGGGAGTTACGTTCATGGTACCAAAGGGTACGGTTTCTCCACAGATCAAAACTACAGTGGTGACGAACGACCCGGCAACCTTGATCGCGCCGATTGCCGGAGCCAGCAAAGTAGGTAAGGTCACATATACCTACCAGATCGAAGGAATGTCTCAGGTTCAGGAGAAGACGGTTAACCTGATTACTGCCGAGGAAGCAGAGAAGGCTGGCTGGTTCAAACTGCTAATGAGAGCAATCGGAGAATTTTTTGGCGACCTGTTTACAGGAATTAAGAACTTGTTCTAACCGCACGGCAGTCTAATGCCAGCATTACGACAAAATCCCAGTAAATAGGTTGTATATATCACCACCTTGCGGTAGAATTACAAGTTAGATTAGGTTAGATCATTCGGGAGGCTTAGACATGGAAACAGGAACATCGCGAGTTAAAAGAGGCATGGCAGAAATGCAAAAGGGTGGCGTCATTATGGACGTCATGAATGCAGAGCAGGCAAAAATTGCCGAGGCAGCGGGCGCAGTAGCCGTTATGGCTCTGGAACGTGTACCTTCCGATATCCGCGCAGCGGGTGGTGTAGCACGTATGGCCGATCCTACTATTGTAGAAGAGGTTATCAAGGTAGTGAGCATTCCTGTTATGGCTAAAGCCCGTATTGGCCATTATGTAGAAGCCAAGGTTCTTGAATCCCTCGGTGTTGACTATCTGGATGAGAGCGAAGTGCTCACGCCGGCAGATGAAGTGTTCCATATCAATAAACGTGAATTCACCGTTCCTTTTGTATGCGGAGCCAAGGACCTTGGGGAAGCCCTGCGCCGGATTAACGAAGGAGCTTCGATGATCCGTACCAAGGGTGAGCCGGGAACCGGCAACATCGTTGAAGCCGTCCGCCACATGCGCTACATAAACAGTCAAATTCGCAAAGTGACTAACCTCTCGCTTGATGAGCTCTATAATGAAGCTAAGATACTTGGCGTTTCTTATGAGCTGCTGCTGGAAGTTCATCAGCTTGGCAAATTACCTGTCGTTAACTTCGCTGCCGGCGGTGTAGCTACGCCTGCGGATGCCGCACTCATGATGCATCTTGGTGCTGACGGCGTGTTCGTTGGCTCGGGGATCTTCAAGTCCGACAACCCTGAGAAATTCGCCCGTGCCATTGTAGAAGCGACCACCCACTTTACAGACTACAAGCTGATTGCGGAAGTGTCGAAGAACCTTGGCGCCCCGATGAAGGGGATTGATATTGCCACTTTGACTCCGGCTGAACGTATGTCGGAACGCGGCCGTTAATAGAGAGAAGGCTTCCGGATGAGAATAGGAGTGTTGGCGCTGCAGGGCGCTGTAACAGAGCATATTGTCAGTATTGAGAAGACAGGTGCGCAGGGTCTGCCTATCAAGCGTGTAGAGCAGCTGGAAGAGGTAGAGGGACTGATTATTCCCGGCGGCGAGAGCACGACCATCGGCAAACTGATGCGCAAATATGGCTTTATAGAAGCTATACGTGAGTTTGCGGGTCAAGGCAAGCCGATTTTTGGTACCTGCGCCGGCATGATTGTCCTGGCCAAGCACATTGCCGGAGGCGAACCCGGTCATCTGGAGCTGATGGATATTACCGTTGCCCGGAATGCCTTTGGCCGCCAGCGGGAAAGCTTTGAATGTGATCTGGAGGTTAAAGGGATTGCTGAGCCGGTACGTGCGGTGTTTATCCGTGCTCCGCTCATTAACGAGGTGGGTCCGGATGTCGATGTGCTTACCATCTATAAGGATGAGATTGTAACTGCACGTCAGGGCAACCTGCTGGTATCCTCTTTTCACCCGGAACTGACTGATGATTACAGGCTGCATCAATATTTTGCCGACATGGTAGAGGACAGTAGCGCAGCCAATCAATAGAACTGCATATAAAACATCCTGACTCTTTCAAAGCTGTAAACAAATCAGCATTTTGAAAGAGTTTGGGCTGTTTTCAGGAGGGAAACTTTGTGTTAGATGTTAAAGTGTTGCGTAGTGATTATGCAAGAGTAGAAGAGGCCCTTACCAAAAGAGGAAAGTCGCTCGATTTGATTGCCGGCTTCCCGCAGCTTGATCTGCGCCGCCGTGAGCTGCTTCAGGAAACAGAGGGACTTAAGAACCGCCGGAACACCGTATCCGGAGATGTAGCGAAGAAGAAGAAAAATGGAGAACCGGCCGATGATTTGATCGCAGAAATGCGTACGGTTTCCGACCGGATCAAAGAGCTGGACGATGAAGTACGCGAGCTCGAAGTTAAGATTGATGAATTGACCATGAGCATTCCGAACATTCCGCATGAATCGGTGCCGGTTGGCAAGTCCGAGGAGGACAATGTTGAAGTACGCCGCTGGTCGGAGCCCAGAGAGTTCGGATTCACTCCGAAATCACACTGGGAGCTGGCGCAGCAGCTGGATATCATTGATTTTGAAGCGGCAGCCAAGGTTACGGGTTCCCGGTTCGCCTTCTACAAAGGGCTGGGAGCAAGACTGGAGCGCGCTCTAATCAACTTCATGATGGATCTGCACAGCGGAGAGCATAACTATGAAGAGATGCTGCCGCCGTACATTGTCAACAAGGATAGCCTGTATGGAACAGGACAGCTGCCGAAGTTCGAAGAGGATCTGTTCAAGCTGCGTGATACAGAATATTATCTGATCCCTACAGCAGAAGTGCCTGTAACGAACTACTACCGTGAAGAGATTCTGACAGCTGGTGATCTGCCGAAGTACCATGTAGCCTACAGCTCTTGCTTCCGTTCGGAGGCCGGATCTGCGGGGCGTGATACCCGCGGTCTGATCCGCCAGCATCAGTTCAATAAGGTGGAGCTTGTGAAGCTTGCCAGTCCGGAGACCTCCTATGAGGAGCTGGAGAAGATGACAGCCGATGCTGAACGCGTCCTACAGCTCCTTGGACTGCCTTACCGCGTCCTGCTGCTGTGTACGGCAGATATGGGCTTCACATCGGCGAAGACGTATGACCTGGAGGTGTGGCTGCCGGAGAGCGGAATGTACCGCGAAATTTCCTCCTGCTCCAACACCGAGGATTTCCAGGCCCGCCGGGCCAATATCCGCTTCCGCAAAGAGCCCAAGTCCAAGCCGGAATTCGTGCATACGCTGAATGGTTCTGCGCTGGCCGTAGGCCGTACAGTAGCGGCTATTCTGGAGAATTACCAGCAGGAAGACGGCAGTGTTCTGATTCCGGAATGCCTGCAGCCGTATATGCGTAATGTGAAATCCATAAGCGCACAAACTGCTCAATAATTATAGTTGCATATTATTTGGTGGGTGTGATATAATTCCTAATGCATGTGAAATTTAGATGCATTGGAGAGGTACCGAAGCGGTCATAACGGGGCGGTCTTGAAAACCGTTAGGGTGCAAGCCCACATGGGTTCGAATCCCATCCTCTCCGCCATTCCTTTACAAATGCACGCCGCACAAGGCTTTGCGGTGATTATGATTGAAACGCACTAGACTGTTGAACAACGGTCTGGTGCGTTTTTTTGTGTTCGTGACCGTTAGAGGAGAATCTAACGGGAGGTACTCAATATGAATGTGAACACAGGAAAAACAGCCCATAAACGGGGGCAAAGAAAGAATAATTTAGACATTCCTCAGCGGTTATTAGACCGCCTTACTCCATCGGTCTTAGAAACGCCCCGCTCCACGCTTCAGAAAGCCGAGAAACCCCGCCCTGAGACGTTGACACTGGACAAGTTATTTAACCGCTACTACGCCGCACGACAAGCGGCAGGGGCGGCAGAACGCACCTTAGAAGACTATAGAAAGCATATGAACTGGTTTCGGCGTTTCTTAGCAACGGAGTACAACGGTCTTGATAACTTTTTACCTAACCGTGATGTCATTCGTGTATGGATTTCCTCTATGTTAACGGTACAAAAGTTGAAGCCCTCAACAATAAATATCAGATTACGTACAGTTAAGGCAATGTTCAATTGGGCTATAAGTGAAGGGATTATTAGAGAATCCCCTTTTGAGAATGTAGAATTATTGAAAGTGCCTGAGGAAGACTTTCAAGTGATTTCAAAAGCACAAGAGCGGAAGCTTTTCAATTGTTGTGAATTGACTACCTTCTTGGGACTGCGTGATGCATTATTGATGTCGTTTCTGCTTGATACAGGTGTACGTATTGGCGAGTGTATGAGAATACTTGTAGAGGAAGTTGATTTGCAGAATCGCTCTGCTTCCGTACGTGCAGAATCAGCTAAAACCAGAAAAGCACGAACAGTTTACTTTGGAATAAGAACCCAAGAGCTATTGGTTATCTACCTCGCTTGGCATGAGATGAACGGACAAGCTCCAAATTTATTTCTAAACGAATATGGTCAGGCATTAGATAAGAATTGGGCAACAAGATGTATTAGCTACATCGGGAAGAAGGCAAAGATTACGGGGGTTCGTATAAGCCCTCACACATTCCGCCATACTTTTGCTACTCGTTATATAAAGGCAATAGGTGACCCATTTTCATTACGACGATTGCTCGGACATTCATCAATGGAAATGGTCAACCGTTATGTTAATCAGGATGTTGCTGATGTTCGTGAGCAATATGAGAAGTTTATGAACAGAGGAGACTGAGCGGTGCTTACGGACTAAGGTATGTCTGGGAATATGGTGTAACTGCCACTTGAACTTCTGGGCATTGCAGAAAGCATGTAAGCGTTGCTGTAGATAAGATGATGAGCACTATATAAGCTAACATTTGCGTTATTTTTTATGATATAGTATGGGAGGAAATACCACTTATATACTACTTATAATATAACTTCACTACCCCCTTACTAAAAAATAAGGGGGTGTTTTGCTATGTTTTCAACCAGTATTATTAACCATTTTGATACTAATCTAGGGAATGGAATTAAAGAATTTCTAAAAACTTATTGGTTTGTAATTGGAATGCTATTTGGTGCCATCCTGTATCTGATTGAGCAAAAGTTTAAGAAGTAACTTTAAGGAGGGGCACGATTGAAGCAAGGGAGCAAAATCATTGGAATTGAGGAATACAGAAGGATGAAATCTTTAAGAAATAATCCTAAACCAAAACCTATTAAAAAACTTACGAAAGAACAAATGAAGTCCTCAAATGAGAAGAAACGACGAGAAGATTGAAAAGTTGGTGGAACAACGAATATAAGAATAATTAGGAGTGATATTTATGAGTTCAAGAAAGCCGTTAGAGCAAATTATCGAAAATGAAACAGCTTTGATGTTCTTGGAGGTGGCTGGTGAGTTTAATCAATATACTGAAAATACTCGCACAAAATTAAATCATTTAATGCAAATGGTTTTTGGGCAATATAGATTTGGGGGAGACGCTAACTACGAGTTAGTTCGTAGATTAGATAGGGTCATTCAAGGATGGGAGACAACGGAAGAGCTCATTGAGTTTATTAAAAATTGTCAGGACAAGCAGGACTAATATTTATCTTTCCCGCCGCCGCAAATTCCTCGGATTTCAGTAGGAAAGAGAAGACTGTACTTCTCCTTAAAATCTAATATTTGATTGTATAGGCGACTTTCTAAACAGAGGTCGTCTTTTTTTGTTTTCGCGATTTTGGCAGTATCAGCACTCTACCTACATGTTTGGTTCCAGCTTCCCTCTCCAATAACCATTATGAGTTTAAACTTCATTTGACTGTATGGGGATTTTTAAAGCGGTCCACTTAAATATATAGATGTGTCCGAATAAGGCATATTAGGACTGAATCAAGGCCCTATTATAGAAGATTAATCAAAGGAGAATTGTTAATGGAAAGTTTAGTGAGTTCAAATGTAGTTTGTGACAGGTACGACATTTCTAAGCGTACGCTATGCAGATGGAAACTTGAGGGATTACCTTCAGTCAAATTATCATACAACATAGTCAGGTATCAGCTTGCTGAAGTGGCTAAATGGATTGTATCTAACAAAGTTATGGCGGCAGGAGCAGGAAAAGAATGAGCATAGCGCGTGAGCTATTCGAAGAAGCAGACAAAAGATTAAAGAGAAGTAGAGTTAATAGAGTAATAGATGGTAATGGGGAAGAACGAAACGATTGCATAGTAATAACCCCTGAAATGCGGGAAGCGGCTAGAAGGAGGGGGAAGCTGGAGACTTACAGGAACAGGACGGAAAATCCATTTACAATGGTGAATATGGAAGGAGCAAAACAATTAGCGACAATGGAGAGGTTGAGTACAAAGGAGTTGGGGTATTTCTTGGTGCTTCAATCATATATAGGTTATGGTAACATGCTTAAAATGTCTTTAGATGCGAGAGTACCTATGACTGAGAAGGGACTAGCGGAAGTACTAAGGATAAGAGATAAAAGAACATATTCCAACTTGCTTAGAAAGTTCATGGAACTAGGCTTAATACAAAGCCAAAGGGTTTCTTTATTTAAGAAAGAATATCAAGCGCTTTACATCAGTAAAGCCTATTGCCTAAGGGGAACAAGCAAAGAGAACAAGCTAGTCAAGGTTTTCATCGAAGCTATGCATGAACTGTACAGTCAGCAGGATATAAAGCCCGCTGATATTGGTTTCTTATATCGCATACTCCCATATATGCACTTTGATAGTAATCACCTTGTAAGGCATCCTTACGAAAAGGATTTTTACAGTGCAGAAGCACTATCTCTAAGGGATGTAGTTGAAATCACTGGTATGGACGAAAAAAATGTCAAGGAACATCTTAGAATTAAACTATCTGGCGTGCATGTGTTCGGTTCGTTTAGGGCTGGCAAGAACAGTGTTTACAAAGTCAATCCATCATTATTCTATAGAGGTGTTGCACCAGAACTAGTGAAATCAGACTTTACTTTGACGGAACAGAGCCGAAATTAATGCGCTGTTCCTGTACCATGTAGCGGAAAGTGATATACACAAATTTTATAGAAGGTAAATGCAATCTCAATCGAGGGGTATTTTTGCAGGAATATTGAACAATCGAGGGGTATTTTTGCAAACTATAAAGTGGTCTTAGGCCTAGAGCCATAAGGGTTTCAGTGATTTCCCAAAAGGAGTATCTCTCTTATCTTAGAAGATATATATAATTATTAAAGTTATAACCTTAGGCAAAGGTGTTAGGTTGTTTGTTACCCAAAACAATCCTTTTACCGCGAAGCGAAGCAAGCAATCGTCAATCTTATTCAACATGTCCCTGTTGACGATTCAAATTATAGGCATTAGCAAAGAATATATAGCTGAGATAATGATATAACATATATATGATTGAAGTACCCAGCCATCTTAGTTAAATGGTTAGGGTACTTGCCGCTCTGAACTGGAATGAATTATATGCCGCATGTGTAAAATCAAATTTACATTGGCAGAGGAATAGACAATATAACGTATTAATATCAAAACTATACTCTACTTGCCAATGGATAAGATATATCTTATGCAAGTGGTCGTCTAAATCTAAGCGCTCACGTAATCACTCCTATTGATTGGTGGCGGCGCTAAGATTCAGGTGAATTGATGTTATGTGCTTGTCAAAATATTGCCTACCAAAATATTGCCAACCAGAATGTTGCTTAGCAGAATGTTGCCGCTGGAACCGATGGATACATAATTACAAGATATACTTTATCCAACTAAAGTGCGCTTGGTAAAACGGAGTTTTTGTGTGTGACCCTGCGTAGTCCTAACTTCCTCGTTCAGATTCCGTTCCGGCGAATATCCCCCTACTCCAATTCAGATAAGGTATATTATCAGTAGTAGTTTCGTAATGTTCTTTCTGAAGATTGTAAATATTAGAACCGGATATATGTGTTATAATATGGTATAAATTGTATTGATGATTGCTTGATTACATATAAGCTAACAACAGTTACCTTCGGAGGGGTCTATGTTACCGATTAAATACGTACACCAAAATAATAATAAGAACGTGGTTGTGTTTGTACATGGTTTTACTGGAGATAGTGACACCTGGAAAACTAATTCTTCATCTTTTCCAGAGATGTTGTTGGTCGACAAGGCTATAAAAGAAAATTTTGATGTCATGTATTTTAATTATCATTCAGAGTTGGTAGACTTTTATGCCGCAAGAAGTTCTACAAAATCAATTTTTAGATTTATAGGCGCGGGTAAGAGTGCTACTGCTAAAAATATTAGCATAACCCAATTGGGAGACCATCTGAAATCTGTAGTAGAGTTTTATTGCTCCCCTTATCAGAATATTATTATTGTTGCCCATAGTATGGGAGGGCTTGTATCAAAATCATTTTTGCTTAGTAATACACATGAATCACGTAAAGTAAAAATGTTTCTTTCATTAGCAGTTCCTCATAATGGAGTAGATTGGGCCACTTTCAGTCAATTATTGTTTAAGGGGCATAAACAGCTTATTGACCTGCAACCCTTAAGTAGTACGCTAAATAGTATTAATCAACAATGGATTAGAAGTAAGGTTGAGCTACCTAAGACCATTTATTTCTACGGACAGTTTGATGAAGTTGTGAAGCAAGAGAGTGCAATTGCATATGAAGTTACCGAATCTAACAAAGTTGCCTGTAACGATGACCATTTTTCAATTTCGAAACCAGAATCGCCAGACAGTCTGATTTTTGTTGCAGTAAAAAGACAATTGTTGGATTTTATTTCGAACGCGGAGAAAGAATCAAATATGTTAGTTAAGCCTTTTAAGGACGAGGGACAACTTGATAATGAATTATTTGTTTTAAAATTAATGGTAGCCGATGTACATAAAACACTGGTGTATAATGCTAAGTCTACATTTTTTAACGCTGAATATATGCGGAAATTGTTAGTACATCAATCCATTGGCTTAGAGGAACTTAGTGCATTGTACTCGCAAATTGAATATTTATATTCGCTTGAGTTTGGAAAATTGCTTAGCGGGGCTTTAAAGAATAGTAATGAGCTTGTTACTAATATTCATCAAAGTATCCTTGAGAAAGACAGGGAGTTCCTGAAAACTACAATACCGTTAATTAACGCTTATCATAAAACTGGAATGCTACACCAGTTGACAAATGACCTTGACAAAGATTTATGGTGGGCGCAAAACAATTCCATTAAAGATATTACAGCTTTCAGGGAGGCAAAGGCAGATGAATAAACTCCCATTTATTATACCTGAGAGAGACTTAAACTTACGTATTTCAGTTGTTGTAATGATTCTTGACCGTTTATCCTATACAAAGAGAAGAAAGCATATTCTTAATTTGGATAAATTAGCTATCTACGAATTTTTAGTCACACAGCCGTTTGTCCTTCATGAGTTAGTTAAGAATGATTCAAGTCTACCGTATTTTTCGCTACAAGAGAATGAAAAAGGGTCTGTCAGAACCAAATATATTAACAAAAAGAGTTTAATAGATTATTCGTCTATTAAAGAGTTACTTCAAATATTATTAATTTATCAATTTGTAAAGATTGAAAGAGACAAAAATGAATTTTTTTATGTAATTACAGAACAAGGTGCAGAGTTTATCGATGCAATTGAATCAGATTACTTATACAGGGTGCGAGAATTATGCGATGTGATAAGCAAATTCACATCCATTTCATCTTCTAATTTAAAAAGATTGATTAATCCTATTCTAGGAGTGTAGATATATGAATACATACGCTGATTCTCCTAAGCTTGTTATAAATAAATTAATATTGAAAGGCCATGAAAAAGACTACGTGGTTTCTTTTTCGTTAGGTATAAATATTATCTATGGTGATTCTGATTCAGGAAAATCTAGTATTTTGAATTTAATAGATTACTTGCTTGGAGCAAAAAAGATTTATATGTATGAGGAAATCGAAAAACATGGAAAATATGCGTTGCTTGAAGTAGAACTAAACGATAAGACTTACACTGTAAAAAGAGACATATTTAAACCGGAAGATTTTATTGAGGTGTTTTCAACAGGGATTGAAAACATTGATGATTTATTCCCAGCTCTCTATGGTCCCAATTATCAGAAAGAGGGGCCAGCAGGATACTTCTCGGACTTTCTTCTTAGCGCCTTAAATATTCCTTTGGTAAAGATTAAGCAATCACCTACAAAAGCAGATTCAGATTTAACTCGCTTAAGTTTCAGAGATATTTTTAAATACTGTTATCTTGACCAAGATGATGTCGGTAGCAGAAATATACTCGACAGTAATCAGCCAGTAGTCTTTACTAAAAATAAAGAAGTGTTCAAATTTATTTATAATCTATTAGATAGTCAAATTACTGATTTACAAGGACAAATAAGTGAAAAAACATCGGAAAAGAATAAATTAGTAGAAAGATATAATGTTATAGCAACTTTTTTTAGAGATACTCATATTGATACACTTGATTCACTAAATGAAGAACTAACTATAGTTAGAGAGGAATTAGAATTAATCGAGAAAGAGCTTAGTACAATTACTCAACGTATGCGCTCTGATAGTTCTTATTTTGAAGATTTAAGAAAACTCATTATTCATTTAGAAAATGAAAATACAAATTATAAAACAAATAAGTCACTTAAGCTAGGGCAGATGGAACAACACATTCGCTTGAAAAAGGATTATAAGCAAGATATAGAGAAGTTAAATTCATCACTAGCAGTCATAAAAAAATTACCTGCTAAGCATGAAGAGGTTGATTGCCCAGTTTGTAATAGTAAAATTGGATACGCTAATTTAGCTTTAAATTTTGAATCTAATCCGGCCGAAACTGTTAAAGCAGAAGTTAACAGCTTAAAAAACAGGTTGAAAGAAATTGATACACTAATTGAGGAAGAAAGAAACAACATTATTCAACTTGAAAATGAAGAACAACGGGTTGTAGAAAATCTTGAAAAAGCGAGAGAAATGCTGGATATCAATACAGAAAATTTTGTTGCTCCATTTATTACTCAAAGGGATGAATTTGTAGCTCAAAAAGCAAGGGTTTTGGAACGGATTAATAAAACTGAGCAATTAATAAAACTGAGAAATCAGTTAAATGAAATAATATCGAAATCTGAAATATTACAGAATCAAATATCTATATTGTTAGAGAAACTGGAGTTACTAAAAGCTTCAGCACCTTCTATTGACACGGTTCTAACAGACCTAGCAGAGTACTTAAATGATTTTTTAATAAATATACCTATAAAAAATCCACATAGTATATCTATAAACAGTAAATCATTTTTGCCAGTAGTTAGAGAACGAAACTACGGTGATTTAACATCGGGTGGCTTAAGGACGCTTGTTTCTGTAGGTCATTACTTTAGCCTTCTACAATATAGTCTAAGCAATCCTACTAATTATCCATCATTTATGATGATAGATACAATTGGTAAATATTTAGGGAAAACTAAACGAGATAGCGATTTAGAAGCTAATAATGCTGAGGATGCATTAGAAGGTTTGGATGACCCAACAAAATATATTAACTTGTATAAGCATATAGCGAAAATATCTGAAAGTATGCTTAAGAAGCAAAAAAATCACCAAATTATTATTGTAGATAATGATTTACCAGCAGATGCAACGGGAGAGCTTATGATTCGTCAATACGTTGTTAGACATTTTAACTCAGGCGGTACAGATGGTGCTAGTATTGGCTTCATTGATAATGCTTAATTACGGTCTTTAAAAGAATTTGGTGGTTTGGATAATTGCAATGTGAATTTTTTATGTTACGTTGACTTGCGCTGTATAAGATAATAAAATCAACGTATCCAACGGTCACGTACCGAAATCAACGTTGTAACTCAGACCGCTGTAGCGGTTCAACAATAAAGTGCCATGAAGTCAATCAGCATAAGGGATTGCGGCGTTTTACAGCGAGGGGCGGTCTTGAAAACCGTTAGGGTGCAAGCCCACATGGGTTCGAATCCCATCCTCTCCGCCATTCCTTTACACTCAAAGATTTGCAGATAGAAGCCGTTCTCCTTATGGGGGACGGTTTTTTTGTTGTACTCGGAGGATTCTTTTGGATGGAACATGTTCCAAAGAGAATAAAAAGCTCTCTTTCTCGGCAATGTATTAGAGAAGGAGGATGATCATAAAGATGGACCGACAATTACAAGTAGATCAGCAGAGTCTGGTGTCTGCCTGGCAGGAACGCCTGCCTGCACTGATGGAGGATGGGGACAGCTTCAGCGTGCAGGGGGATGCGGCGGACCAGAACAGTCTGCTCATTCATTTCAATGCAGCCGGGCGCCAAGGGTATTCCCTCGACTTCCGCTGCACTTATGTGGATAGCCGTGAGGTTGCTGTGAACCTGCTCGACGCGGAGCAGGACGGGCGCGTTGCGGATGAGCGTAGGGATGCCGTACAGCTTTTGGCGCAGCAGTATACAAGGCAGATTCATGAATGCGCGCAGGCGCTTCAGGGCTTAACCAATCCATAGGAGGCGAACAAGATGAGCAAACCAAAAAGCATGCCGGTACCCGGTGTACAGCAGGATAATCAGGGGCCGCGCAAGGAACATCATTCATCAGGTCCTGAGCCGTTATCCGGTTCAAAAAAGGTAAAACAGGCTAACCACGTTGACCATAATAATCCTCAGGGCTGACCCTAGCCGGAGATGAAAATGGAGAGAAATGTTTCTCATATTTGCCAAATGGTTTATCATTAGGGAGGGGAAAGAATTTTTCACATGGGAGAGGAGAACAATAATGAATAAAAAATGGGGGTTATCCGCTGCTGCATTGCTGCTCACCGCCGCAGTAATTCTGCCGGGGTGTGCAAAAAAAGAGGCACCGAAAGAGGCACTGTCCGCTGCTGCAAATAAAGTTGCGGCGATGACATCGTATGAAATGAAGACGAAGCTTACCGTTAATGACCTGACGATCGACACAGGTACAAGCGAAGCTGATGCTACAACGGGTCAAATTCTCAGCATGCTCAAGAATGCTGAGCTTACAGTTGATGGAGTCTACCAGGCAGAGCCGATGCAGACAGAGCTTACAATGGTTCTGAATCTGAAGGGGGATATGGCGATGTCCTTCACGGTGCCGATGGTAATGACAGCAGAGAAGCTGTATGTCAAAGTGCCGTCCATTCCGTTCCTGCCGCTTCCCGAGACAATCGTAGGTAAATTTGTTGAAGTGGATCTGAAGGAACTGGCCGAGCAGGAGGGGGCTGAATTCAACCCTTCGGCTATGGACACGCAGAAAGTGCAGAAGCTGTCTAATGAAGTGATGAACACATTACTGGGTGAGTACGACGAAGAGAAGTATTTTAACGAAATCAAACCTAAGGAAGCCGGCCTGCCTGAAGGGGTTGAAGCCAAACAGGTTGTCCAGTTCCAGGTAACGAATGATAATGTCAAAGAGGCGCTCACCATCCTGGTGAACAATGCGCTGCCTAAGATCATCGATATTCTCGGCAAGGATGAATACAAGGAATTGCTGAAGATCGATGCTGCCGACTTGGCTAAAGCGAAGGAAGAGCTGCAGTCCAGTGAAGCACGCGCTGAATTCGATAAGGATCTGGCTGAGCTGAACACGCATCTGACGATTAACCAGTTCCATCTTAACACGGCGATCAATGACGATAACTTCCCGGTGTATCAGGATATGCTTATGGATATCAAAGTGAATGATCCTGAACAAGGTGAGAATGTTGCTCTGTCTATGACCGCTAGCAATCAATACAGCAAAATCAATGAGAAACAAACCTTCCAGATCGGAATTCCGCAAGGCGAAGATGTGATTACCCTGGAAGAGCTGCAGCAGCAGTTCGGAGCCACAGGTACTTATTAATAAATACTGCAGTAACACAGAAATCCCGTATAAGCGAACCTCCGCTCATACGGGATTTTTGTGCTGCTTGCCGGCGGCTCCGGCAGATCAGGCTATTGCTCCTGTGGAAGAAAATCTTCAGCCAGAATGGCGTAAGTGCGGTGGTCCTGCCATTCTCCGTTGATTTTGATGAAGCGGCGGGCAAGTCCTTCAGCCTGAAAGCCGTTCTTCTCCAGTACTCTGCGGGAGCCGTCATTATGAGGCAGGATGGCCGCCTGCAGCCTGTGAAGGCCGAGGGAACGGAAGGCATAGCCCAGGATCAGATGCACCGCTGCGCTGGTATACCCTCTACCCTGCATTTCATAATCAATAAAATATCCGATATCGGCAAATTGTCCGACACCCCGTACCACGTTAGAAATGGTAATCTGGCCAATCAGCTCGCCGCTGAGCAGATAGATGCCGAACATATAAGCACTATCCTGCCGGGCGTCCAGGATGCGCTGGTTAATCAGCTGCCGCTGGCTCTCCAGAGTGAAGTAGTCATTGTCACGGAGGGGTTCGAACTGCTGATGCTCCTTGCGGTTACGGTGACGGAGGTTAAGCAGCGCTTCGGCATCCGTGAGCTTCAATAAAGAGATATAGATTCCCTTCGGGGTATTGTACAGCTTAAAAGACATGGATCGTCCTCCTGGTCACAATAGAATGATATATCTGATCCGTTTCATTAGAGCTTGGCGGGTCTTTGCCGCAGCCGGCGGAAGAACGAAGTCAGCAGCTCTGCGCATTCTTCCTGCAGCACACCCTGGATGACCTCTGTACGGTGGTTAAAACGCGATTCCTCCAGCAGGTTCATCAGAGTCCCTGCACAGCCGGCTTTGGGATCAGGAGTACCATAAACAGTAAGCGGGACTCTGGCCTGCACCATGGCTCCTGCACACATGGGACAGGGCTCCAGGGTCACGTAGAGCTGGCAGTCGAGCAGACGCCAGGAATTAAGGGCCGTACTCGCTTCACGGATGGCAACCATCTCCGCATGGGCAGTGGAATCGAGCGTGGTCTCACGCAGATTGTAGCCGCGCCCGATAATTGTACCTTCACGGACAACCACTGCCCCGATCGGCACTTCACCCAGTGCTTCTGCTTTGCGGGCTTCGCCTATTGCCTCGTTCATCCAATATTCATGAATTGCCCGCTCGTCTGGCGGCAACTCTTCAAGTTGTGTATTCAAGTTCATCTTCCCTTCTAAAATAGCTCCTTGTACAACGAACAAATATTCGTTCTTAACAAATTGTGGACAACTCTGTGGATAAAGCCCGACTTATGCACAAAATTGTACACATCGCGATTTAGCAAAATGTTTATATGTGCATAACCTGTGGATGGTTTCCTACTTATTGTAGAGAATGTGTCTGAAGAATTCAATATGTTCCCCAGGTTATCCCTGTTTGAAATGTCTTTTCAAATGGAGAGGCAAAAGGTATGATAATTATGAATGCTCCGCTAGGATTTACCAGCGGTAAGAGGTGAACAATACGCTTGTCTATAAAAACGAAATTATCGGCTATTATTTTCGGCTCGGTACTCTTAATCCTGACGCTGAATCTTACACTTAATCTATATGCCGTCCGGAATAATCTGCGTAATGAAAGTCTGAGTAATATGAAGATAACTGCCATGCAGATCGCTGTTTCGGTTGAGCAGAGCAGTTATAGTTCCAACTATGTGCAGCATAAAATTGCCCAGAACCTGAGGATGACCTCTATTCTGGCTTCGCTTGAGCTTGACCCGGATATCAAGAATGTGGACAATAGGGAGCTGCAGGCCTTGGCCATCAAGCTGGGCGTGTCTAATATCTCGCTTCTGGTCAAGACTGATAATGATATTGTTGTAGCCAAGTCATCAGATCCCACAGAGATCGGACTCTCGACCAAAGGCATGGGGTACTGGTATGTGGCTTTTTTGGAGTTGTTTGCAGGCCAGCGGGTATCCGTTGACCAGGGGCAGACAATGGATAATTTCTGGTCCGGCCCTTTCGAATATTCAACCTCAAATCCGGAGTACATTGATAAATGGGGTTACTATTATGATGGTACCAGCAACTATATCATAGATCCTTATATCCGCAGTACTGCCGTAAGCGATTACGTCAAGATTATGGGACCTGACGAAATTATTCAGGACTCCAAAGCCGTGAACCCCGGCATCCTGGAGATCACAGGCTTTAATCCCAAAACGTTCGGATCGCCCAGCATGCTGCCCGATGGCAGCGACCCGATTAATGTGAAGCTGCGCAACCGTCCTATTCATTACGGTACGTATACGTACGGCAACGTTGCACAGGATAAGGCTGCAATACGGGAAGCGATCAACGGGGGTGAGCCGGTAACGCTGGATACAGAGGTTCTGGGCAAAAGAGTGCTCAAAAGCTTTATTCCAATCAAACAGCCGGGAGCCGACGATTATGTAATTACTGTGGTTATGGATTACTCGCTGATCTCATCCGTAATTAAAGAGCAGCTGTTCAATAATATCACCACGTCCGTGCTGCTGCTTATTATCTTTTTCCTGGCCAGCTATATTATGGCCGGCTTCGTCACACGGCCGATTCAGGATATACTGGCTAAGGTGAATGATGTGGCCAAGGGCAAATTCGAGCCTCCATTAAATGTTGAGAGCCGGGATGAGCTAGGACAGCTGGCTCACCGGATCAACGCGATGACCTCCCACCTGCTGCAGCACACGAACCGGCTGGGTCAGACGCTGGAAGAGAACCGGGCGGTTAAAGAGCATCTGGAGTCGGTAATTAACGGCACCTCGGATGCGATCCACACTGTGGATATGGATGGCAGGATTATAAGTACGAACAGGGCCTTTGAAGAGCTCTATGGATGGAGTGCAGCGGAAGCGCTGGTCAAGACGCCTTATCTGGTGCCGGCTACAGTACAGGAGCAGGAAGATGTTCGTTTGCGGCAGCTCAAGAACGGAATGTCTCTGCCGCCCGTAGAGACCGTACGACTGAAACGTGACGGCTCTATCGTAGAAGTCAGTGTGAGCACCTCGGTGATCCGGGATGAGGAAGGGCAGCCGCAGTCTTTTGTACATGTATCCCGTGATATGACTGAGCGCAACCGGATTGAAGAGCTGCTCAGACGCTCTGAGAAGCTGACTACGGTCGGCCAGCTGGCAGCCGGAGTTGCCCATGAGATACGCAATCCCCTGACCACCTTGAGAGGGTTCCTGCAGCTGCAGCAGGAGAAGAAGGTTCTGGTCCCGCTGCATATTGATCTTATGCTCTCGGAGCTGGACCGGATCAATCTGATTGTAAGTGAGTTTCTGATCCTGGCCAAGCCGCAGGCCGTTCATTTTCAGTTGAGGGATCTGCGGCATATTGTCGGCGACGTGATCTCTCTGCTGGATAGCCAAGCCCATCTTTTTGGCATAGAGTTTGTAACGTATTTCTCGGATATGCCGGCTATGGTGCACTGTGAGGAGAACCAGCTGAAGCAGGTATTCATTAATGTAATCAAAAATGCGATTGAGGCTATGCCTGACGGAGGGACGATTACCCTGGAGGAGCAGCAGCAGAATAATTCTGTGGTTATTGTTGTTTCTGATGAGGGCGGAGGGGTTCCGGAGGATATGCTTCCTAAGCTGGGCGAGCCGTTCTTCACGAATAAAGAGTCAGGGACCGGGCTTGGACTCATGGTCAGCCAGCGTATTATACAAGCCCATAAGGGCAGTCTCGAGATCCGCAGTGAGTACGGACGGGGTGCGCAGGTGACCATTAAGCTGCCTGAAGCCGGGGAGAATAACCTTCCGTCAGGCATGTATATAGAACGGAGTGAATGACAGACATGAGAATTAATAAGTTCATCAGTGAGACAGGGTACTGTTCGCGCCGTGAAGCAGACAAGCTGGTGGAAGGGGGAAGAGTCACCATCAACGGTGAGACCGCTCTGCTGGGCAGTCAGGCAGAAGCTGGAGATACGGTGCTGATCGACGGCAAACGCCTGGAAACAGGCAGCAGGATCGTTTACATCGCACTTAATAAGCCGGTAGGCATCACATCTACTACAGAAGGCCATATTCAGGGGAATATAGTTGATTTCATCGGACATGAAGAACGTATTTTCCCTATCGGACGGCTCGACAAGGATTCTGAGGGATTAATTCTGCTGACGAATGACGGGGACATTGTGAACAAAATATTGCGTGCTGAAGGCAGACATGAGAAGGAGTATGTAGTTACCGTGGACAGGCCAGTCACGCAATCTTTCCTTACGGGCATGGCCACCGGGGTGAAGATTCTGGGCAGCAGAACGCTCCCTTGTGAGGTAACACGGATCAGCGAGCGGGTATTCCGGATTATTCTTACCGAGGGCAAGAACCGGCAGATCCGCCGCATGTGCAGCGCGTTTGGCTATGAAGTGCGGCGTCTGCAGCGCATCCGGGTAATGAATATCCGGCTGGGCGCCCTGCAGACCGGGGAATGGCGTGATCTGTCACCGCAGGAGAAGCAGGAGCTTGGAGCTATGCTGAACTATGAGCTGCAATAAGCTTTAAATAATAAGCAATCAAACAAAGAGCTGTTCCTGAAGGCCGAATAATGGCCCGGGAACAGCTCTTATTACTTAATAAGCTATAATATATTCGCATTATTTACCGGGAGCGGCAACATCAGTAGTTTCTGTTGTTGCATCTTTGTATTTGCGGAGAACGGAGACTTCTACACGACGGTTCTTGGCGCGTCCGGCGGCAGTCGTATTCTCAGCGATGGGATGATATTCCCCGTATCCGATCGGACTGAACTTGACCGGGTCCAGATTGGGGTTAAGCAGCAGGATTTTCATGAATTGAAGGGCACGGGCCACACTAAGATCCCAGTTGGAGGAGTAGCTGCTATTGGAGATAGGAATATTATCCGTATGTCCCTGCACTAATATATCATAATCGGGAAACTGCTGCAGCATCGTCGAGATTGACTTGGCCAGCTGGCGGGAGTCATCCTTGACCATAGCCTGTCCCGAAGCAAATAAGGCGTTGTCGCTGATCGTAATCATTAACTGGGACTGATTCAGCTTCGTACTGAGCAGATCAGTCATTCCGTTATTCTTGATGTACTGATCGAATTGCTCCTTAAGCTTCTCCAGATCCTCCTGTTCTTTGGCACGAAGTTTGGAGATCTCGGCGGTTCCTGTATTTTTATCTATAACACTATTCATTTTATCCTTATTGCCTTGGTCAAGTTGAGTACTCGTAGGTGAATCCGAGCGGAATTCCAGTACGCCGCCACCGCCGCTGAGCGCTGAATTGAACGCCTGGGCCATTTGCTCAAACTTCTGGGCGTCCGTAGCACTCATGGCATACATAACCAGGAATAGAGCAACCAGCAGGGTCATCAGATCGGAATAGGGCAGCAGCCAGGATTCATCGGCATGCTCTTCGTGCTCCTCATGCCTAGTCTTTTTGCTCATTCGAGGCGCCCTCCTTCTCACTCAGCTTGGCCCGTTCGGACGGAGTAAGGAAGACGGAAAGCTTCTGATTGATAGCAATGGTGGAGACCCCCGACTGGATAGACAACAGACCTTCTACCATCATCAGGCGGACTTCAATCTCGCGTTTGGAAATTCGTTTTAACTTGTTGGCCATAGGGTGCCACATTACATAACCGGTGAATATCCCCAGCAGAGTAGCGATGAAGGCTCCGGCAATCGCGTGGGCCAGGACATCCATATTGCTCATATCCCCCAAGGCGGCAATCAGCCCGATAACAGCCCCGAGTACCCCCAGTGTAGGTGCGTACATCCCGGCCTGGGAGAAGATTAAGGCGCCGGCTTTATGTCTATCTTCTGTAGCGTGAATATCTTCCATTAATACATCGCGGACAAATTCCTGGTCATTGCCGTCGATAATCATCCGCATACCGTTTCTAAGGAAATTATCTTCGATTTCATCGACATTGGATTCCAATGCAAGCAGTCCTTCACGGCGGGTGATGGATGCCCATTCCATGAACATTGTAATCAGTTCGGGCTTGCCGACCATCTTTTTCTTCACAAATAGGATCTTCAGCAGCTTAGGGAAATTCTTGACTTCCGACATGGGAAAGGCCATGAAGATTGAGGCGGCCGTACCAAGAAAGATAATTACATAGGCGGCGGGATTGTTTAAGCTTTCAAGCGGAGCATGCTTGAGTACCATCCCCCAGACTACTGCGATCAGACCAAAAACCAGTCCTAGTATTGTTGAAATTTCCATTTATGCACCTCGTCCATGAGAATTAAGAAGTGATCCGACTATACCGCGTTTATCATCCTTGAACCGCGGGAGGACACTCTGCACGTAACCAAATCACGTATATTCTTATTTATCGACAGCATTCCCTTTTTTGTGAAGTGATTTTTTCGGCTATAATGGATAAGGTAAGTTATTATTCATCAGCGAAGAAAACGGAGTGATTGACGTGGGAGTTAAGCATGGCAGAGATTACAGTGAAATTCTGGTTGAACTGACAGGCGCAGTCGGACGGATTTCCGACGGGTATATTTTTTTCGAAATGGAGCCTGAGGAGTGGGAGAACCTGCCGGAGGAGTCGAAGCTGGAGGTCTGGGAGGCGCTTGCGGAGGATCTGTTCTACGCACTGGGCAATGAGCCGGTGATTCAGGTCGGAAGCGGGGTTGTAATGTACGATAAAGAAACGCACCGCATCAATATTCTGCTCGGCGACGAGGATTTGGCATCGGTCGTTCTGGTGTAGACCGGAAGCAGCTGCGGAGCCGGAATTTGTCCCAGGCATCAGCCCATGTTAAAATTGGGATGAGAAGTACTATTCGCCGGGATTTAAGAATACATTAAATCGAAAAAAATCTTTGGCCCGGCACATCCCTTGGACTTTAAGAAGCTGAGGGATGTTTTATTTGAAAGACAGGACTGCTGTGATATAGCTAATTAAGCAAGGGAGGAAACAAATTGCCATTTACAGAGGAAGAACTGCGGGAGCAGATCGGCAAGCTGGAAGGCTGGAAACTGGAAGAGGATATTATGGTGCGCAAATATATGTTCAATGAATATATGAAGGGAATTGCTTTTGTGGATGAGGTTGCTGCGATTTCGGAAGCGTTCGACCATCACCCGCATATCACCATTGACTACAAGACCGTTATCCTGCGTCTGCCTGCAGATGTGGAGAAGCTGGATATACGCCAGGCTAATGAAATTAACGAGGCTTTTGAGAAAAACCGTTAGAGGACAGGATCCTTATGGAAATGACAGTACCGCCTGATCCATAAAAATGCCCGTGCAGGGATACCAGGGTATCCTTTGCAGCGGGCATTTTGCTTTGGGCATGTTATTATTTCTTCTCGGCCAGCCATAACGCGACATTCGCAATTTCCTCAGGGGCTAGTTTGTCTTTGAAGGAAGGCATCTGCCCGCGGCCTTTGGTCACAATGCTGTAAATCTGCGCCGCGTCATGCTGTGCGCCCTCCTGCTGCAGGTTCGGTCCTACACCGCCCTGAAGCTGATCCCCGTGGCAGGTGATGCAGTTGGCTTTCACCAGGGCCTCCGCGCTGGTTGCGTCCAGCACAACCTCAGGCATTGTAGGTTTGTTCTCTTCAGCCACCTCGGCTTTGCCGGGCAGGGTAAACATTAAGACCACGGCAAAGGCACAGGCGGCAAAAAACAAACCGCTCATGATCCATTTCTGCATCTGCATCCGTCCCTCCATGTAAGCTGCTTCCTTCATTATACCGGATGGTGAAGCGTTATCATAGTATTTGTGTCAAAAAAATGAACGAAACTCCTGGGAAAATTGCAAACATACAGAAGTGGAATGCTATTTCTCATAGACCATACAATAAAATGGCTTATCGCCAGTTGGGGTTCTGCGTTCATAAGTATCCGTTATGGTAAATCCGCATTTCTGGTAAGCACGGATGGCCCGCTGATTCCAGGTCAGTACCTCCAAATCGATCTCCCGTTCCGGATAACGCTGCAAAGCCGCCTGAACGATGGCCTTCATGAACAGATGTCCCATGCCATGACCGCACAGATCGGGCCGCATGCCGATTCCAAGCCGGACTACACCCTCCATAGGGAACAGCTGGGCGAAGCCGCACAGGATTCCCTGTCCATTCACAACGGAAACGTATTGCTCGCTGCGCAGCTGCGGATCACCGAATTCAACACCGAGCGCCTGCATCTGCTCCCAGGGCATCCAGCCGTAAATATTATACGGGGGCCTGTAGTTCCACTCACAGATCTCAGCAGCATGCCGCGACTCCATAGGAACAACATAAAAAGTTACCGGGGAACTTATCATAAGCGGAGGCCTCCTTTCAATGGAACATTACTTCATTCTATAAATATTATATACAAAACGAGCCGGATTCGACGCAAAAACCTTGCAGAAAGACCGGAACTTGACAAACGCCAATAAATATTTTATGAAAGAGCGAAATTGGTGTTTTACAAATATAGAGCGGGGTAAGTAATTTTATAGACAAAAAAATAAGCCCTCCTCCAAGATTTCGGCAAAAATCCTGGAAAAGCGCTTATATTTAGGACAAATTATTGCACATCGTCATTCTCTTCGGAATCCGCAGCCACAGTCTTGTAAGCATCTGTACTCATAATCCGTTTGGCGCCAACGTAGCGGTTGACGTAGTAGCTGTCACTCAGCGAACTGATGGTTACACCACGCGAGGAAGAAGCATGTGCGAACTCACCGTCACCAACATAAATACCGACATGAGAAATGCCTTTGCCGCTTGTATTGAAGAATACAAGATCGCCCGGTCTCATTTCATCGCGGGATACAGCAGTGCCCATCTCATATTGGGAGCCGGATTGGTGGGGCAGGTTAATTCCGATCTTATCAAAAACATACATTGTAAATCCGGAGCAATCAAAACCGTTCGTGGATACACCGCCGGATACGTATTTGGTCCCGATGGCTTTGTCGATAACTTTATCCATTTTGGAATCCGCGAAAGCGCTTCCTGCTCCAATGGTGAAGATGATGGAAAAGCTTAGTACTGCGGCTGCTAGCTTCTTCTTCAAAAGTAAATACCCCTTCCAAATGCCTACGAGGTTAGCTTAAGGGTTCGGTTGAAGGTCCCCTATGACCCCTCTTAGAATAGGAGGTCAATTCACCCAAAGTTGGTTCCCCCGTTTCCCTAAATCTTTAGGGAACTCGGCACGACTGTTGATTAGGATTAGCTGTTATTCAATACATGACAAAACCTTTGTTAAAAGCGATTCAATAATTACAAAAATGTTACTAAAAGCTCACTGCGATAATTGTAGCAAAGACTAGGGCGCTTGGCAATCACTTATAACATATTAATGCATTTTTTTTGCGTTTTTTAGAGTTATAGCTGCATAGAAAGACTCATATTTACGCAGCAGGTGAGCTATTGATGAATTTTTCTTTGGATTTGGGATAAAAAGGTGTTTCAGGGCCTGCAGATGAGTGTAAAAGGTAGAATAAGGAAAAGGAAAAACCCGGAAATGATTACGGCAATAATCAAAACCGGGCTCGTATAAGTTACATTTAGTTGTTAGAGGTACGAATATTCGAGGAAATGTTCAAGGGTTCAATCGTAAGCGACAGCTTGGTAGGCTGTTGTGCTCATCACTCTTTTAGCGCCAACGTAGCGGTTGGCCCAGTATGCCTGACTCAGCGAACTGATGGTTACACCACGCGAAGTGGAGGATTGTGCGAATTTGCCATTGCCGACATAAATACCGACATGGGAAACTCCGTTGCCCAGGGTATTGAAGAATACCAAATCACCGGAACGCAAATTACTCTTGGATACGGCTGTTCCAACGCTGTACTGTGCCTTAGAGGTGCGCGGCAGGGTAAGGCCGATACTCTTGAATACGTATTTGGTGAATCCAGAACAATCAAAGCCGCTGGTGCTGGTGCCCCCGGTTTTATATGACGTTCCAATGGTTTTTGAGATCACAGTATCCATTTTGGAATCTGCGAAAGCGCTGCCTGCCCCAAGTGTGAATACCATCACAAGACCCAGCGCTGCTGCGGTGCATTTCTTCTTAAAGTTCTGACTTCTCAAAAGATGTACTCCTTCCAAGGCCTGCGAGGTTAGCTTAAGGATTCGGTAGAAGGTTCCCCTATGACCCCTCTAAAGCGAGATCAATTCACCCAAAATATGGTTCCCCCACTCCCCGGTGCAGGGAATTCGGCGTTTTGTGCACCAGAATAGTGACATATCGACATAAGGTTAAAGGCTTCGGTTACATAGCTGCTTAATTCCATTTGAAAGATTACAAATTTGTTACTAGTAGTACAGGCATCATTGTACCAGAGGATTTACAGTTTTGCAAATCAACTTGTCGCAGCTGTAAACAAAAAAGAGTCATGCACCTCACCAGAGGGGCGATGACTCTTTTAGTATGCCGTTTTGGCGGCCGATTATTGTGGGAATGATTTACTGGACCAGAGATGATACTGCGCGGCTATGCCCCACATTTTGAATAGGGTGGACGGCAGTGGAGCTGCCTGGCGCAGGAGCAGGGCCGGGAGGCCGGGGCAGAAGAGCGCTGCAGCGCTGCAGAGGATCAGCGTCAGCAGACTTCCTGCGCCTATAATGACGGATATCCCGATGGAGTGAAGAAGCACCTTCAGACAGATCAGCAGCGAAGTGAACATGCCCGTGCCGGCGGTATAACCGAACTGCATATACAGCAGCAGCTTGCGGATAAGGAAGAGGTAGACGAGCCAGCCCAGCACATAAGGCACGAGCGTCAGCAGCAGCGGATAATCGAGAATGCCGTTCAGAAGCAGACGGTACATCTTCGGCAACAGCCAATAGAGCGGCAGAAGGGCCAGCGCCCATTCAACGAGACTGAACAGCAGTACAGGCAGACCATAACGCTTCATCCCGGGAAAAAAGAACAGTCCGCGCTCCCCGGCACGTTCCTGGTGAAGCTCGTGCAGCAGACCCGCCCGGATAAAGGGGGAGAGCAGCAGCCGCAACACAGTCAGTGCCAAGAGCAGCCATAGCCATTGCCGGACGTCCGGGTCCGTGTGCAACGCAGCCTGCCCCTCAATATAATACAGCAGCCTGCCTATGCTACTGCCGCCGGCATTCGCATCTGGATAGCGCAGCAGTACCGGAACGACGGCGCTTTTAATGAATTTGTACATGAAGTAGCCCCAGAACAGCCGGTAGATAAATAGCAGAATCAGGATATAAAATTGCTCTTTCATGCTGTGCCAACCGCGGGTTATCGAAATTTTCACAATCCTTCACCTCACCAGACAAGAGTTCCGAGCAGGGTTTCAAGCAGTGTCGTCGCACTGAGCGTCCAGCGGGAAAGAGTATTGTGCTCAAGCTCCGCCATTCTGAAATTATTGAGATGCTTGCTCTCCAGCAGTATGGAATGTCCCGGATCAATCTCGGCGGAGACCAGAGGTGCTTTATACGATAATTCAAACGATGTTGTCTTCCCTTCGCCGTTCCAGTATTGCTGAACCGAGTACCCGTCCGAGAAAATGAATTTTACAGGGACATCCCCATAATGGCTGCCCTTGTTACTTACCTCAACTACAGCATCATATTGAATCCCCGCTCCGTTGCCGCCGTCCCGTTTAGCCGTGAGCCTGATGTCGTCTACTGCAAAATCAGGGGCTCCGCCGCTGTAGACATACTGGTCAAAATAAGTCTGCCAGGATTGCTTGGTCACTTTCTCCACAATCTTCTGGAAGTCAGCGGTTGAGGGATGCTTGAAGCGGTATTTACGGGCATAAGCAGCGAGAATGGCATCCATGTTCTTGGCTCCTGCTAACCGTTCGATGTCACGGAGCACCAGCTTGCCCCGGATATAGACATTGCGTGTGTAGGCATCATCTCCGGTGTATTTCCACGTCTCCAGATTGAGCGGCTGCGAGGAGGAGACCAGACTGGACTGCAGCGGGAGGCTTGAGGCAACGCCATATTCCTGCTCCATCAGCCGGTCTTCGGCATATGAGGTGAAGCTCTCGTCCAGCCACGCCTCCTCGAATTCATTGCTGGCGACCATGCCATAGAAATACTGGTGACCGATCTCATGGATCACGGTCCGTTCAAGCGAAGTGCCGGGCGATGCCTCGGCAGCACCGAAGGCAGTGATCAGCGTCGGATATTCCATCCCCCCGGCCCCATTGCCAGATTCAGGCGGGACTACAATGGATAAGGTGGAGTAAGGATACGGGCCATACCATTTGCTGAAGGCGGTCAGGGCAGCCTCTGCGGCCTGGAAGTAGCGCTCCTGAAGATCCTTATGCAGCGGGTCCAGATAGAGCTTGATCTTTACTCCGGGCACCTGCGGCGCGGAGAAGGCCTTCTCGGCAACCACAAAATCCGGCGATGCCGCCCAGGCGAAGTCATGAACATCATCTGCGTAGAACTGATAGATTTTGCGGTCCTGTACCAGCCGCGCGTTCTTCACCGGAAATCCGGTGGCGGCAACCTTGTAATCGGACGGGACGGAGATGGTTACATTGTAAATACCGAAGTCACTGTAGAACTCAGATGTGCCATGGTACTGATGCAGATTCCAGCCTTCCTCCTGTACTCCCCTTGTGCCAGCGGGCTCGTAGACGCTGAGCTTGGGAAACCACTGGCCGGCCATGACGAAGTTGCCGGCGGTTCCCATACGGGCAAATATTTTCGGAAGCTTGACCTCAAACTGGAGTTTGAGTGTTACGCTCTCACCACCGTTTACCGGCTGGGGCAGGTGGACCTTAAGCAGGGTCTTGTCATTCACATTGCCGTCGTCAGGCTGCACATACTGGGTGCGCTGCATTAGCGAAATCCCCTCGGAGGTCCGCAGATCCGTCAGCGTCAGGCTGCCGTATCCGCCCGCAGGCATGGAGTCGCCCCGGAGCGTTCCTCCGGATTCCTTCATAAAGGTTGTATTGCCGGAAGCGAATGCATTGGGGTAAAGGTGAAAATAGAGCTCTTGGACCGGTTTTTTGCCCGGATGGATCCAGGTCACCGTTTCGGAAGCTGCTAAGGTTCCCGTATCGGCCAGCAGCTGAACATCCATGTGGTATTCCACCACACGCTGGCTTAAAACCTCCGACACCGGAGGCGGAGTAATCTCCGGAAGAGTGGACTGCACAATTTGCTGCTGCGGCAGGACGGCGGGGGACTTGGCCTCTTTTGGGGCAGAGGCAGTCCATACGGCAGGGCTGTGCCCTGAAAGAAACCATATTCCGCCTCCAAGCAAGGTGAGAACAGCCAGAGCTGCGAAGATGAGGGTATACCTTAATGAATGTGGCTTCATACTGTGATTCCTCCCGTGACAAGCATCTACGGGATGTATATGTTTGCAATCGGCGCATTATTAGCTAAAATTAAATAATTAGTGAATGGAAAGGATGTGCACTTGTGGATAACGTACAACCAGAGGGCAAAAAGCAGATTGCCTTGAATATTGTGAATGCCAAGAGTAAGCATAAAGGCTTCGGGGCAGGCTCCATTGATCTGGGTAATGTATCGCCTGTTATTATTGATCAAGGTATCGCCGTTATCGATATCGGTGCCATGCATGCCAAGAGCAAAGTGGAGAAGGGGATTAAGTTCTCCGTGAACCGTGAGGATGTACCGGAAGGAAGACAGGTCTGGGTGGTCTGGGTTGCTGTGGACCGTACACCGGAGGGCCAGTTCTACGGCGGAATTACCGCCTGTGAGATGTGGATTGATTCCGAAGCCCGCCGGGGCTGGAAGATTCTTGCCGATCATGTCAATAAGCTGGATGCAGCCCTGAAACGGAAGATTATTGTGGAGGGACTTGGGTCTACGGAGCGGAATGCGCTGAAATCATTGCTGATCGCCCATAATGAAGAGTGGTGGGCCGCTTCGCCTGACGAGCTGAAAGCGGCATTGTCGGAGTAGTAAGCTGAACGAACATGCATATCAAAAAACAAGGCTTGGCTCTCTGTTAGCAGAGGGCCAAGCCTTATGTATAAGATGATGGGATATGCGCTACTACGGAGTCACTCTGCCGGCAGTATTTAGCTTGCGCTTCAACTGGCTTACTCTGGCCTGGCTGATTCCGAGCACCTCGGCAAGCTCCTTCTGGTTGGCATAGGGGTGGTCCTCCATCGCTTTCTCCAGACGCTGGCTCATTTCCTCCGTCTTCGTTCTCCGTCCACTGCGGACAGGTTCGGCGTTCTCCTCTGCAGGGCCTGGAGAGATTGTGATCTCTTCAGATCCGCGCCTGGGGTCGCTCAGCTCTTTGAGGCAGGTATTGCAAATGAATTGATCTTTATAGTAGGTTACATGATCAAGGCTTCTGCAAAATGTGCATTCTGTGGAGGTGTACTTTCTGAGGACGATAATTTCCTCATTCAGAATAAAAAACTCGATGGGATCCCCAATGTCAATATTTCGTGTCATGCGGATTTCTACGGGAACCACAATTCTACCAAGACTGTCTAAACTCCGGATCATGCCTGTATCTTTCATCCCATGTCCCTCATTTACATCTTTATATTTTTTGTGGATATCTCTGATTATAGCAGTAATTGTAAGTTTAGAGAACTGGGAAAGCGCATACAAATTATGTTGTTTCTTGTCGCTTATACGGGAAATAGCCCGTTTTTCGGCGCAGGAGAGGTTACGGGGCCGAAAAAATATAAAACCTCTCCCTTCGGGTAATCCCAAGGGAGAGGTTTATTAGGGTTCTCTATTTTTTACCCAAATTAGCACAGCCGAAACAGCGGAATGAAACTATCTTCAGGTGAGGATAACCGGCTGCGCATCCGTGCTGCTGACCGAGACATAGGGATTGCCCCGGAGATAGAAACGCCAAGGCTTCAGCGCGTATTCTTCTGCATAGGGAATATTGATGCGCGGAGCCTGGACAATATCCAGAGATTCCGGGGCTTCACCTTGCTCCAGCCATATTGGCCCCCCGCGGAGATCAAGCCTGGCCATGTTGAGGCTTTTGTCTATCCTCAGTGCCCGGCACAGCTTGCCCGGGCCGCCGGACAGATCCGAAGGCTTCCGGACAGCAATTCCCCGGTATGCAGCCATAAGCTCCGCGTCCCTGGCGGTAAGCGGCTCCACTGCACGGATCAGGACCGCATGCGGTTCGTCTTCAGTAGCGGTAACCACATTGAAGCAATAGTGCATCCCGTAGATCAGGTATACATACGTAGCGCCTCCGGCACTGAACATTACTTCTGTACGGGTTGTCCGCCGCCCTCCGTAGGCATGACTCCCTTTGTCTTCAGCGCCGCCGTAGCCTTCAGTCTCAACAATACGGCAGCGGATATCACCGTCTTCGGTGCGCCGGACGAGATGCTGGCCCAGGAGGCGCGGAGCTGCCTCTACTGCCGCAAGCGCATAGAGTTCAGGCGGAAGCAGCCGCTGCGGGGCGCAATGGTCCGGTTCGCCTGAAGAATTCAGCTTCATGAATGGTTGACACCTTCCTGCGGCGGACTAACGCTTAAGAGAGCGCCTTGCCGGGCTCATCCCATCGTAACGCAAGTCTCCGGCGGCAGCAATGCCGGATCAGTTCATCCACCAGCGTTTGATGTCATTCCATAGCGAATGGTCCTCCTTGACAGGCTCGGCAATCTCAGGGTTGCTCCCATCCGGGGGAGCATCGGTGCCGGAGGCGGCATGCTGGTCGCAGTACTCAGTAGGCTCAGTGCCGCTGATGAAGGTCGTAAGCTCCTTCTCCGGACAGGCTGCTGTAGCCAGCTTGCCGGACTGTGGATTGATATATACGCTGACCACGCCATCGGGAATCGGGAAAATCTTCGGCGGTACATTCTCCAGCGCTTTTTCCGTAAACTGCGCAAAGATAGGCGCTGCACGTCTTCCATCAGCGGTGGCAATATCCCGGCCCTTGTCGTAACCTACCCAGACCGCAGTAGAGAGCTCAGGAGTGAAGCCCACCATCCAGCCGTCTGTGTCGGTAGTGCCTGTTTTGCCGGCGACCGGGCGTTTGATCATCGAGGCTACGCGGTTACCCGTTCCTCCGCTCTCAAATACGCCTTCCATCAGCCGGGTCAGCACATAAGCGGCGGCCGGTTCTACCACAGACTGCCCTTGAGGCTGCGGAGCTTCATATAGAAGGTGTCCGCCCGCATCTGTAATTTTCAGAATTGCGGTAACAGGCTGCTTAACTCCGCCATTGCCGATAACTGCGAAGGCGGAAGCCATCTCCAGCGGACTGACAGGGGAAGTGCCGAGCGCCAGAGACGGGACACTTTGCAGCGGACTGTTGATTCCCATAGCAGCAGCCATAGCGGCCACCTTGTCCGCGCCAATCTTCATAATTGTATTTACGGCATAAATATTGTCGGAAGCGGCAATCGCCTGCTTCATGTTGATCTCACCGAGATACTTATCGCCGAAGTTGCGGGGCTGATAGGTTTTGCGGTTGTTGTCATAGTGGAACAGTGTCGGCTGGCTGTTGAAGACAGACAACCCTGTCATCTCCTTGGAAGACAGCGCGGATAAATACATAATCGGTTTAAAAGAAGAACCGGGCTGGCGTGTGGTAGCCAGGGCATGATTATACGCGCTCGAACGGTAATTGGTCCCTCCAACCATGGCCTTCACATAGCCGGTACGGGGGTCAATGGACACCAGGGCAGTTTCCAGCTCGCTACTATGGTCCATTCCCTGATCCACGGCCTCTTCCGCAGCCCGCTGCATATCCGGATCAAGTGTCGTGTAGACATTCAGCCCGCCCTGATCCAGTTCGTCACTGCTGATATGAAGACTGTCTATAACGAGGCTGCGCACGTAATCGCGGAAATAAGGAGCGGCTACAGTGGTATCCTTCTGCCCCTGCGGCTTGAAGGTCAGCTTCTCCCTGGCGGCGGCCTCCGCCTGCGATTCCGTGATATCCCCTACATCGACCATGGCTGCCAGAATGATACCCTGCCGCTTAACAGCACTATCCAGGTGCGTGTAGGGCGAGTAATAGGTGGGGCCTTTGGGAACTCCGGCCAGCAGTGCGCTCTCCGCCAGATCCAGGTCAGCGGCTGGTTTGCCGAAGTACATTTGGGCAGCGGCTTCAATACCATAGGCGCCGTGACCATAATAGATTTCATTTAGATACATGTTCAGAATCTCGTCTTTACTGTATTTCATCTCCAGCTGGAGGGTGTAGAGAGCCTCCTTGCTCTTGCGGGTCCAAGTTTTCTCATGGGTCAGGTACAAATTACGCGCAAGCTGCTGGGTTAGTGTACTGGCCCCTTGCGTACGCCCTCCTGCCTGCAGGTTGGCGAGCACCGCTCTGCCCATTCCTTTGAGGTCAAAGCCGGCATGACTATAGAACTTACGGTCCTCTACAGCCAGAGTGGCCTTGATGAGCAGCGGAGAGATTTGTTTAAGTTCCACAGGATCACGGCTGCGTCCGTCAGTAGTGAAGGTAGTCAGTACATTGCCCCTGGAGTCAAGCAGTCTGGAGCGGATATCATCTCCTAGAGGAGGTAGCGGTTTCTGATATAGGAACCCAAGCAGGACTCCGGCGCCCACCAGGAACAGCAGGACAGAGAAGAGCATCAGCCGGAAGAGCCGGCGGAGGCGGCGTTTCGGGACTTTGGGTGCAGTAGAATCGCGCGGCATAACATCAGGCTCCTTCTATTTCATGCAGAAACGGCCGGGTTACCACTTAATAAGTGGGCGGAGGCGTCTCTGCTGGTATTCTCCATTATGGGGAAGGAATAGAGGAGATATTCATGCGGCGGCACGCAGCATCTCCATCCTGTGTGATTTTGTGATCTGTTATGGTAAAATTTTAGTTACTTTATGAATGCACGCCATATCACGTATAGGAGGATTGCCGCCATGGCTATTCGCGTATCCGCTGTACAATATCATCTGCATACCATTTCCTCCTTCGCGGAGTTTGCCGCCCGGTGCGAGCACTATATAAGGACTGCCGGGGAGTACGGAGCTGAATTCATCCTGTTTCCCGAATTTCTGACGACACAGCTGATGTCCATAGGCAATGAACAGGGAGAAGCGCTCGGTATAGAGGATCTGCCGCAGTTCACAGAACGTTACCGGGAGATGTTCTCCGGCTATGCCAGGAAATATGCTGTACATATTATCGGGGGCACCCATGTACTGCGCCGGAACGATAAGCTCTATAATGTAGCTCACCTGTTTTACCCGGACGGAAGAATTGCCGAGCAGGCCAAGCTTCATATCACACCGGCTGAAGTTGAGGGCTGGAATATGGGCGCGGGTGAAGGACTGGAGGTATTCCAGACAGACAAAGGGACCATTGCCATGCTAACCTGCTATGATATCGAATTTCCGGAGATTGTACGCATGGCCAGGGCCAAGGGTGCGGATGTGATCTTCTGCCCTTCCTGTACAGATGACCGCCATGGCTTCCACCGGGTGAGGTATACGAGCCATGCCCGTGCCATTGAGAATCAGGTATACGTTGTACTGACAGGCACTGTGGGCTCGCTGCCTACCGTGGATCTGATGCGCGCCAATTTTGGGCAAGCGGCAGTCATTACGCCTAATGATATTCCCTTCCCTCCGCAGGGCCTGCTGGCCGAGGGGGAAATAGGCGGGGATATGATCATCACTGCCGATCTGGATCTGGAGCTGCTGTACCGCGTCCGTGAGCACGGATCTGTAACTACGTGGCGCGACCGCCGGACAGATCTGTACACGGACTGGACCTAAGGGGGAAGAAAGGGAATGTATTACAAGAGCTTCTACGCTTTTGAAGGTAAAACCCCGGTGCCTGCGGTAATCCGCAGCTATACGGAGGCCGATTTCGCGGAACTGGTCACGATTCAGTCTGAAGCCTTTCCGCCGCCCTATCCTGCAGAGCTGTGGTGGAACCGGGAACAGCTGCTGAATCATGTAACGCTTTTCCCGGAAGGGGCACTGTGTGCAGAGGTGGACGGAGAACTGGCCGGCTCGGTAACGGGACTCAAAATCCATTATGATCCGGAGACACCGGCCCTTCATCATACCTGGTCGGAAGTTACGGATGACGGGTATCTCACTACACATCAGCAAAATGGGAATACGCTGTATATTGCCGATCTGTGTGTCCGCCCCAAATACCGCAAGCTTGGACTGGGCAAGGAGCTGGTACAGGCGTTGTATCATGCTGTAGTGGAGCAGAAGCTGGAACGGTTGCTGGGAGCCGGGCGGATGCCGGGCTATCATCTAATGGCCGCCCGGATGCCGGCGGAAGCGTATCTGGCCGGAGTAGTGGCCGGTAGCTGGTCTGATCCGGTCATTACTTTTCTGCTGCGCTGCGGGCGTGTACCGGTCGGCGTTGTAGCGGATTATCTGGAAGATGAGGAATCGGGAAATTACGCAGCGCTTATGGAATGGCGGAATCCTTTTCTATAAGTTTCTCTAAAAGTTTCTATAATAGTAACTACAATCGGTATTGGAGGAGAGCCCTTACTATGGAATATAGAAGGATTACAAATGTAGCCGATCCTTTGTTCAGACAAGTACATCCGCTGCTGTCCGAAGTATTTCCACCCGAGGAAGTGCTGGAATACAGCTTATGGAAGGAACCCTTGGAGGATCCCGGCATTCGTGTGTTCACCGCAGTGCATGAAGGTACAGTTGCCGGCACCACGGAATACCGTTACTATGCGGACTGGAATGTGGCGATGACCGATTTCACTATAATTGGCCGGGAGGGGCTGGGCGTAGGCCGCTTTCTGGCACAGCACCGGCTGAAGGATCTGCAGAAGCTGGCGGCTGACAATGGCAGGGAGCTGTTCGGAATGTTCGCCGAGATTTATGATCCTTACAGGGTAGAGCATGACTTCGGGGGGATTAAGCCGATGGACCCGTTTGTGCGCCGCGAAGTGCTGTCGCATCTGGGGTATAAGCGGATCGATTTTCCGTATGTCCATCCTTCCTGGCAGGGTGACGGGGAGGCGGTATCCGGTCTGGATCTATGCTTTATGCCCGGAAATGAAGAGCTGGAGGAGATCGGGGCGCCGCTCGTTGCTGATTTTCTGACCCGTTATTACGCAGTGCTGGAAGATAAGCCGGAGTCGTGGACCTCCATGGTGGAGCAGCTTAGAAGCAGAGAGCACTTGGCGCTGCTGCCGCTGTAATTATTTTTGCCGGAGAAATAGCCATTGAACTACTCTTCCGGATCAGGATATAGTGTACAATGGGAAAGCGAATATGACCTTAATGAATATTAGTATGAATAAGTGAGGAACGTGCAATGACTGAAGGACAGCAAGGCAAATATGCCGTTAGCGTAACGCTGGAAAGCGTGCAGGGCGGTGAGCGGAGTGTGGTGCAAAGCGCAGGGGAAGCCATTATGAAAGGGCAATTCCTGTATATCCGCTATGAAGAAACGCAGCCAGGACCTCAGGGCGGTGAAGTTTCTGTGCGCAACACCCTGAAGATTTCGGACAGTGGAATCAAGCTAATCCGCCATGGCGGTGTCCAGTCGGAGCAATCCTTTGAGCCGGGCCAGCGTCTGCCGGGGTTCTACCGCTCGCCTTATACACAGTTTAATCTCATCACTGATACCCGGAAGCTCAACATCATACGCGCCGGAAGGAAGCTTGCGGTTACATGGGAGTACGACTTGTACGTTTATGATGAGTTATCAGGACAGTTCGCTATAAGTTTGAATATACAGGAGGAACCACAATCATGACACAAAGTTTAAATCCGCTTCAGCTAGCCAATGAACGGGTGAAAGAGGCTATTGCCGAGGCTATCGTAGCTGCCGGCCTGGTGTCCCGGGAAGAGCTTCCGGCTATCGTGCTGGAAGTACCCAAAGACAAGGCGCATGGAGATATGGCTACGAATGCCGCTATGCAGCTTACCAAAATTGCCAAACGCAATCCGCGGCAAATCGCTGAGGCCATTATCGAGCACCTGGATACCGGCAGCGCTTCTATTGAGAAGGCGGAAATTGCCGGTCCGGGGTTTATCAACTTCACGTTATCCAAAAGCTATCTGTATCCTGTTATTGCCCTCGTTGCCGAGCAGGGTGACGATTATGGCCGCGTAGAGATCGGTAAAGGGCAGAAGGTGGAAGTGGAATTCGTCAGCGCGAATCCTACAGGCAGCCTGCACTTGGGCCATGCCCGCGGAGCAGCTGTCGGGGATGCGCTCTGCAACGTGCTGGATTACGCCGGTTACAAGGTAACGCGCGAGTACTATATTAACGACGCCGGTAACCAGGTCGCCAATCTGTGCAAATCGATCGAGACCCGTTACCTGCAGGAGCTGGGCCAGCCGGCTGAGATGCCGGAGGACGGCTATCACGGGGAAGATATCAAAGGCTTCGCCAAAGAGCTTGTCGCTGAGAAGGGTGACTCCCTGCTTGCAATGACCCCGGGCGACCGCGCTGCGTTCTTCCGCACCTATGGTCTTGCCAAGGAACTGGACAAAATCAAACGCGACCTCAGCCGTTTCCGGGTCAACTTCGATATTTGGTTCAGCGAAACCTCCCTGTACGAGAACGGTGAAGTGCTGCGTTCGCTTGACGAGCTCCGGGAACGCGGTGAAGTATATGAAGAAGAAGGCGCCACCTGGCTGCAGACCACCAAATACGGCGACGACAAAGACCGCGTGCTGATCAAGAATGACGGTACATACACGTACCTCACACCGGATATTGCCTACCATAGCGACAAATACGGCCGCGGCTACGACAAAATGATTAACATCTGGGGAGCTGACCACCACGGCTACATTCCGCGGATGAAGGCCGCCATGTCGGCGCTGGGCAATGATCCCGAGAAGCTGGTCGTGCTGATTGCCCAAATGGTCAGCCTGTTCCAGAATGGCGAGAAGGTCAAAATGTCCAAGCGTACCGGCAAGGCCGTTACGATGGAAGACCTGATGGAAGAAGTTGGCCTTGACGCCATCCGTTACTTCTTCACGATGCGCAGTATGGATTCTCATCTGGACTTTGACATGGATCTGGCGATTTCGACATCTAATGAGAACCCCGTATTTTATGTCCAGTATGCACATGCGCGCATTTGCAGCATTTTCCGCCAGGCGGAAGAGCAGGGCATTGTGCTGCCGGATACTGGCGACATTGACTACAGCAAGCTGACCGCTGTTCATGAATACGACCTGCTCCGCAAAATCGGTGAGCTGCCGGCGGAAATTACGATTGCTGCCGAAGGTTATGCACCGCACCGCCTGGTCCGTTACGTGTATGATCTGGCTTCGCTGTTCCACAGCTACTACAAGGCAGAGCGCGTAATCACCGAGGACGCCGCTCAGACTGTAGCCCGTCTTGCCCTGCTGGGCGCGGCGCGGACGACGATTGCCAACGTCCTGCGTCTGGTTGGCGTTACCGCACCGGACCGGATGTAACCATAGCATGATGCAAAGCGCCGCCCCCGGTAACAGGGGCGGCGCTTTGCATCATGGGCTTGCTGGCTGAGGCGGCAGCACCGCCGCATGCTAAGCCTTCGCCGCTGCTGCGGCTTTGGCGGTGCTGCTGCTGCCGCTGCTGCGCCGCGCCCGGGCGCCTGCGCGCAGCAGGCGCAGCGCATCGGCCGCGCCGCCGCCCAGGGAGGCGCGGCGCTGGCCCTTGCGCAGCCGCACCGGCGAGGCTGTGCGGCGCAGGAGCAGCTTCAGCTCGCGGGGCGACAGCCCCGGCCGCAGCGCGAGCAGAAGGGCCGCGGCACCGGTGACATGCGATGTCGCCATAGAGGTGCCGCTCATTTCTTTATACCCCTCCCGCAGCCAGCAGGAGGGGATGCCCTCGCCCGGACCGTATACGTCGATATACGGTCCGCGGTTGCTGAAGGCGGCGACGCGCTGCCTTCTGTCCAGGGCGCCTACGGCAATAGTCTCCGGATAGCGCGCGGGGTAATCCCCGCCGCGCTTGCCGTCGTTGCCGCTGGAGGCGATGATGGCAATCCCGGCCCGGTAGGCCTTGATCACCACATCATGCAGGGCTTTGCTTCTGTTTTTCATCCCGAAGCTCATGTTAATGATATCGATCTTGTTCTGCACGCACCAATCGATGCCCAGGACAATATCAGAAACATAGGCAGAGCCGCTGTGGTCAAAAGCCTTGACCGGATAGATCAGCGCCCTGGGGGCTACGCCCATCATGCCGCGCGTCCCTCCGGCTGCAGCCAGGGTGCCGGCAATATGTGTGCCGTGGCCATTGTCATCGAGCGGCATCATACCGCGGTTCAGCAGATTGACCCCGGAAGCGAGGGAATGCTTCAGATCGGGATGGCGGAAGTCCACGCCCGTATCGATGACGCCGATCTTCACATGAACTCCCGTAGATTTGGACCAGGCCTGCGGGGCGTGAATCGACTTGACCCCCCAGGGCATCATGGCAGAACCGCTTTTATCCGGTGCCACGGAGTGAACCTGAATCCGGTGATCTTCTTCTATACATAGGGAATCAGCATAACGGTCCATCAGCTTTCCTGCTCCGGCGGCGGGCACGAAGAAGGCCCGGATCAGCGTAGATACCTGAACCTGCCGCAGCCCCGGCGTTTTGGTCTTAAGTGATTTCCACTGGGATAGCGCTCCGGCATACATGCGGGGATCGTTGAAGGTCACAATACGCCGCTGGGCATTTGTGGGGGCAGCCTTAATCTCTTCAAGCAGCATCTGCCAAAATCCGTAATAATCCATAAGTTACGCCGTCCCCTCCTCGGTGCCGTGCTGCCATATAGTATGAAAAGAGGCAGACGTCCGAATGGGAACTTGCCCTTTTTTAGCGAAATGGGCTGCCCATCGTGTCAAAAGGCGGAGGATTACATAAAATGAACAGAAGGGAACCGCAAGGCCCCTTTGCAACATCCCGTAAGGAGCCGATCCTTGGCGTGGATACAGTCATGTGCGGAGGGTTTCCCTCCGCCTTTTTGAATTTAGGGGAATCATTTGGGTTATATAGAGGTTACGGATAATCAGCCCTCCTGCGTTTTCCCGCAGAAGCGGGTGTATTAGACTTGCAATTTGCACGCAAATAGGTTTTACTTAGGTTTGTTAATGGATATCATGAATTAAGCATGATTTGTAATGTGAACAATGCGTGAGAGGAAGTGTCCTTTAGTGAGTACGCCACTCAATTTAAAGCTGGACCCTGAGAAAGTTAAAGAAATACCGATGGTCGACCTGGCTTTCCTGGTGCTTAAGGCAGCCAATACGCCTTACTACTACCGTGATCTGATGGTCGAGGTAGCCAAGCTGCGCGGGATGACCGATCAAGAGAGCCAAGATACTATTGCACAGTTATATACCGAGATTAACATTGACGGGCGTTTTGCCTGTGTCGGAACCAACCTTTGGGGCCTGAAACGCTGGTACCCGCTGGAACGCTCCGATGATCCTGTCGGCAACACCAAACGCGTACGTATCATCAACGATGAGGACGACGATTTGGAAGATGACGACTTTGCCGAAGAAGAAGAGAATTACGCTGCGGAGGAAGAGGATTTCGATGCGATTGATGAAGATCGCGACGACCTCTATTCTGACGACGACAGCGAAGAGGAAGTTGACGAAGATGTTGTCATTGATGAAGATGACATTGACGAAGACGAAGCGGATGAGGAAGATTCCGAAGACGGCGAAGAAGACGAAGCCGATGATGAGGAAGAGGACGAGAAATTTTAGAATAGTCTTTCCGGCGGTGTAATTCGTCCCTTGACAGGGGCAGGACCGTCAGAGTAAACTATTGCATGGGCTTATAATGAAAGTTAATATGTTTTCTAAAATAAAAAGTGCCCCGGGTCTACGGGTGTCACTTTTTTGTTTTTTTAAAAGATAAGAATTAATATGCTTCGCGCAATCAATGTTCCTTATCTTTCTCGCTGAAACGGTGCCGTCCTTTAAAGGACGGCAAAGCCGTTTCTACTTGAATGCCAAAAAACTGCGGTTTTCCGTAATTCTGGGGACTCTGGTCTTAAGTTTTGGCGGTTCTGAAGCAACTTTTGGGTTCCCCGGTTTGATGATGGAAAAAAGGGTTACGATAAACAACAAGCGTCCCCTGAATTTCTGGACTTTATTTAGGAGGGTTTTACAGTGACAAAGTATATTTTTGTAACGGGTGGCGTTGTGTCGTCCCTTGGCAAAGGCATCACCGCCGCTTCGCTGGGCAGGCTGCTCAAGAACAGAGGTCTGAAAGTAACGATCCAGAAATTCGATCCTTACATCAACGTAGACCCTGGAACTATGAGTCCTTATCAGCACGGGGAAGTGTTTGTAACCGATGATGGTGCGGAGACTGACCTGGACCTTGGGCATTATGAACGGTTTATTGATATCAATTTGTCGAAGAACAGCAACGTAACCACAGGTAAAATTTATTCCTCCGTTATCAGCAAAGAGCGCCGCGGGGAATATTTGGGCGGCACCGTTCAGGTTATCCCGCATATTACGAATGAAATCAAGGAACGGGTATTCCGCGCTGGCCGTGAGACCGGTTCGGATGTGGTCATTACGGAGATTGGCGGTACTGTAGGGGACATCGAGAGCTTGCCGTTCATGGAAGCGATCCGTCAGATCAAGAGTGACATCGGCCGTGAGAATGTCATGTACATTCATGTTACGCTGATTCCTTACATTAAGGCTGCAGGCGAAGTGAAGACGAAGCCGACACAGCACAGTGTAAAAGAGCTGCGCAGCATCGGAATTCAGCCGAATGTGATCGTGTGCCGTACGGAGTATCCTTTGACCGATGATATGAAGGCCAAGCTTGCTTTGTTCTGCGATATTGATAAGAATGCCGTTGTGGAATGCCGCGACGCTTCAACACTGTATGAAGTTCCGCTTAACCTGCGCGACGAAGGCTTGGACGAGATTGTAGTCAACCACCTGAAGCTGACTACTCCTGCGCCGGATATGCGTGAATGGGAGAGCATGCTGGAACGGATTCAGAAGCTGGAACGTACCGTTGAGATCGCTATTGTCGGTAAATATGTAGCGCTTCATGATGCTTATTTAAGCGTTGTAGAGTCACTGTCGCATGCCGGGTTTGCCTCCAATGCCGAAGTGAAACTCCGGTGGGTGGATGCAGAGCTGGTTACGGATGAGAATGTGGACGAGCTGCTGGGCGGCATCGGCGGCATTCTGGTTCCGGGCGGCTTCGGCGACCGCGGGATCGAAGGCAAAATTTCGGCTATCCGCTATGCGCGTGAGCAGTCCATTCCGTTCTTCGGGATTTGCCTGGGTATGCAGGTGTCTGTGATTGAGTACGGCCGTTCCGTGCTCGGAATGACCGGTGCGAACAGCTCCGAGATCGATCCGGCTACCGCGTATCCGCTGATTGACCTCTTGCCTGAACAGAAGGATATTGAGGATATGGGCGGCACCATGCGCCTCGGACTGTATCCTTGCAAGCTTTCCCCTGGTTCATTGGCGATGTCCTGCTATGATGATGAACTGGTCTATGAACGCCACCGTCACCGGTATGAGTTCAATAACGCTTACCGCGATGAGATGGAGAAGGCAGGTCTGGTCTTCTCCGGAACCTCCCCTGACGGCCGTCTGGTTGAGATTGTTGAGCTGCCGGGTCACCCTTGGTTCCTGTCCGTGCAATTCCATCCGGAATTCACTTCACGTCCGAACCGTCCGCAGCCGCTGTTCCGTGAATTTGTCAAAGCATCGCTTACCCATTCCGAACAGCTGTAATAATTATCTTCAGGGCCTTCCGGTCCTGCGGGAGCCTCCTTACGGGGGCTTTCTTTTTTGGAGATGAAGGAAATATACATTTTACAAAACTTTATTCTTCTATTTTCTCTTGTTATAGATCTCATTTATGATATCTCCCGAATTACAAGGGGGACTGTACTACCGCTTTTTAACTGGAAATACACCTTTATATGGCATAGATTTACGCATTTTAACCAATTAGCAGGATTTTGGCTACAAAGCACGAATAATAGGTTTCGTATAGACTAAGTTGAAGCGGGGCCGTTAGCTGTGAGAGGGCGCGGTATAGACAATCTGCCTTAAATTCTGGGAGGGTATCGTATGGAAAAAAAGAAAGTATTAATTGTCGATGATCAGAATGGAATCCGGATTCTCCTCATGGAAGTGTTTAATAGTGAAGGTTATGCCACCTTTCAGGCAGCTAACGGAAAATTGGCACTCGAGATCGTCAAGAACGAATCGCCGGATATGGTTCTGCTCGATATGAAAATCCCGGGGATGGACGGACTGGAGATCCTCAAGCATTTGAAGGAGCTGAACCCGGCGATCAAAGTGATTATGATGACGGCTTACGGAGAACTGGACATGATCAAAGAAGCGACCAAGCTGGGAGCCCTGATGCATTTCACCAAGCCGTTTGATATCGATGAGATGCGGGTTGCCGTTAATATGCATCTGCACAATAAGTCGGTTGATCAATGCAGCTAGCTTAGAAATGAACAGTTTGGGTAAGTCCTGTTATGGATACGCTAAAGAGGGAAAGTCCCGCAGGAATATGGGCTGGCTGAATATCGTCCCACCGGGACATTTTTTTGTGTATCCTATTTAGTATTTGACACAGGATGTGCTATAATAGGCCTGTATGTGATGTCGGCTTATATAAGCAACTCAAACATTTTAGGAGGATTGAAACCATGCCATTAGTATCTATGACAGACATGTTAACCAAAGCACTTGAAGGAAAATATGCAGTTGGCCAGTTCAACATCAATAACCTGGAGTGGACTCAAGCGATTCTTGGTGCAGCAGAAGAAGAGAAATCACCAGTAATCCTTGGCGTATCCGAAGGTGCAGCTCGTCACATGGGCGGCTTCTACACTGTAGTTAAGATGGTTGAAGGTCTTATTCATGACATGAAAATTACCGTTCCTGTAGCAATCCACTTGGACCACGGTTCAAGCTTTGACAAATGTAAGGATGCAATCGATGCCGGATTTACTTCCGTAATGATCGACGGCTCCCACCACCCAATCGACGAGAACATTGAAATGACCAAGAAGGTCGTTGAATATGCTCATGCTAAAGGTGTTTCTGTAGAAGCTGAAGTTGGTACTGTAGGCGGACAGGAAGATGACGTTATCGGCGGCATCCAATACGCTGACCTTAACGAATGCGTACGCATCGTTAAAGAAACCGGCATCGACACATTGGCTCCGGCACTGGGTTCCGTACATGGTCCTTACCTGGGCGAACCGAACCTTGGATTCAAAGAAATGGAAGAAATTCGTGATGCAGTTAACCTTCCGCTCGTACTTCACGGCGGTACTGGTATTCCTGTACATGACATTCAGAAGTCCATCTCCCTGGGTACTTCCAAGATCAACGTAAACACAGAGAACCAAATCGCGTTTGCCAAAGTAGTCCGCGAAGTTCTGGCTGCTAAACCGGATGCTTACGATCCGCGTACATTCATCGCACCAGGCCGCGAAGCCATCAAACAAACCGTTATTGGCAAAATCCGTGAATTCGGATCCAGCAACAAAGCGTAATTTTAACTCTGCCGCGTAACGGGACAGGTTATTTCCTGCTGTCCCGCCTGCATATCTTTATCAGAAGAGTGCACCGCATAGCCGGTGTCCTTCCGGTAAAGTCATTTCAGATTTCCTCAGAAACGGGTGCCGTCCTTAAGTTAGGGCGGCGCAGCCGTTTCTTCTTCTAATCACCATGTCACCACAAGCCACAGCTGGTATTGCCAGAACAAGCCGCAATACACGTAGGGGGAACCAGATAAATTTATGGAAAAATTAATGATTGGCGGCGGACGTCCGCTAGAGGGCGTTGTAACCATCAGCGGAGCAAAGAATAGCGCAATTGCGCTTATTCCAGCGGCGATTTTGGCGGAATCTGAAGTTGTGCTGGATAACCTGCCTGCTCTTAGTGATGTGGCCGTTTACTCCGAAATTCTGGAGGAGCTTGGCGCGAGTGTATCGTGGACCGGCAGCCAGATGAGAATTAATCCCTCCCGTATCGTATCCATTCCCATGCCTAACGGACCGGTCAAGAAACTCCGGGCTTCTTATTATATGATGGGTGCGCTTCTCGGCAGATTCAAAGAGGCGACGATTGGTCTTCCCGGCGGCTGTAATTTTGAGCCGCGTCCGATTGACCAGCATATCAAAGGCTTTGAAGCGCTTGGTGCGACTGTAACCAACGATCATGGCTCTATTCACTTGTATGCCAAAGAACTGCGTGGTGCCAAGATTTATCTGGATGTATCCAGCGTTGGAGCCACAATAAATATTATGCTGGCGGCCTCACGTGCCAAAGGCTCTACAATTATTGAAAATGCGGCTAAAGAGCCTGAGATTATAGATGTAGCTACCCTATTAAACTCTATGGGCGCTGTTATTAAAGGCGCCGGTACAGAAACGATCCGGATTGAAGGCGTAACTGAAATGCATGGTTGCCGCCATTCCATCATTCCTGACCGAATTCAAGCGGGAACATATATGATTGCCGCTGCGGCAACGCGTGGCAATGTGCTGATAGATAACGTGATTCCCAAGCATCTGGAGGCGCTGACTGCCAAGCTGCTGGAAATGGGAGTAGATATAGAAGAGCTGGATGAGAGTATCCGGGTCATCGGCAGAGCCAAGTACCAGCATGCTGATGTCAAAGCATTGATATACCCCGGCTTCGCCACCGATTTGCAATCTCCGATGACAAGTATGCTAACTCAAGCGGAAGGCGTTAGCGTCTTGAGCGATTTCGTATACAGCAACCGGTTCAAGCATGTCCCTGAATTAGTCCGTATGGGCGCCAAGATTCGCGTCGAAGGGCGTTCTGCAATTATTGAGGGCGGCAAGCTCAATGCCGCGAAGGTGAAGGCTGCCGATTTACGGGCAGGTGCGGCTCTGGTCATTGCCGGACTCACCGTTGAGGAAGGGATTACCGAAGTGACAGGCGTGGAGTATATAGACCGCGGTTATGATAACCTCGTAAGCAACCTGCGCAATTTAGGTGCCGAAGTCTGGCGCGAGAACGAATAAGTATGTACCCGGAACGATTGGAAGGAGCATAATTTGCCTTTAAACTGCATATCTCCTTCCAATTCGGGTAATCCTATCCTAAAAAGCATTTTCATAGACTCATATTTTGCCCGGCAGAGAACGCCGGAAGAACTCATTATAAAAATTGAATAGGTGGTTATCACACATGGATCTTCAAATTTCCGATCTGGAAGAAATGAAGCTGACCGATCTGTATAAGCTGGCTAAGAAATACCAGATCCCTTATTACGGAACGCTCAAGAAGCGGGAGCTGATCTTCGCGATTCTCCGGGCGCAGGCTGAGCAGAGCGGTCTTATGTTTATGGAAGGCGTGCTTGAGATCCTGCCGGAAGGCTACGGTTTCCTTAGACCGATTAACTACTTGCCGAGTGCGGAGGATATTTATATCTCGGCTTCGCAGATCCGCAAGTTTGATCTTAGAAGCGGCGACCTTGTATCCGGGAAATGCCGTACACCCAAAGAGAATGAACGTTATTTCGGATTGCTTCAAGTTAATGCCGTCAATGGTGAGAATCCGGCCAGTGCAGCTGAACGATTACATTTCCCGGCTCTTACACCTCTTTATCCGCAAGACAAGCTGCCGCTTGAAACTTCCTCTGCCCATTTATCTACCCGTATAATGGATTTGCTTGCTCCTGTAGGTTTAGGACAGCGCGGTTTGATTGTAGCACCTCCCAAAGCAGGAAAGACGCTCCTCCTAAAAGAAATTGCCAACAGTATCTCCACTAACAATCCTGAGATCGCATTGTTTGTACTGCTGATTGATGAACGTCCCGAGGAAGTAACGGATATGCAGCGTTCTGTTAAGGGCGAGGTAGTAGCTTCAACGTTCGACGAGCTTCCGGAGAACCATATCAAAGTGGCTGAGCTTGTGCTTCAACGGGCACTGCGTCTGGTCGAGCACAAGAAAGATGTCGTTATTCTGCTGGACAGTATTACCCGGCTGGCCCGTGCTTACAATCTCGTAGTTCCGCCATCCGGCCGGACACTGAGCGGAGGGATTGATCCTGCGGCCTTCCATCGTCCTAAGCGTTTCTTCGGTTCCGCGCGGAACGTAGAAGAAGGCGGAAGCCTGACCATACTTGCAACAGCGCTGATTGATACCGGATCACGCATGGACGATATTATTTACGAAGAATTCAAAGGCACAGGGAACATGGAGCTTCACCTGGACCGCAAGCTGGCAGAACGCCGTATCTTCCCGGCCATCGATATCCGCCGTTCGGGTACACGCCGCGAGGAAGTATTGCTTAGCAAGGAAGAACTGGATACCATCTGGTCAATCCGTAAAAATATGAATGAATCCTACGACTTTGTAGAAGGATTCCTGAAGAAACTGCGTGACACCAAGACGAATGCTGAGTTCCTGGCCTCTTTTGATGTGGCGGGCAACAAGGATTCTTCGTCAGCAAACAGTACCGCCAGCAAAGGCGGGACATCGAACAGCGGCTCATCGGCCCGCCGTACCACGCGGCCCAAGACACCTTCTGTACCTACAACCTGAGAATTGATAACAAGAGGAGACTAACATGTATTTGGTATATGCCGACGGGCAAGGAAACGTATATGATCATCCCGAGCTGTACGGGCTGGCCCGCAGCGGGGATATGATTGTTGAGATACTGGAGGAAGAATTGATCCCGCTGCCTGAAGGCGCTACTCTGGTGGGGCTGCCTAATACGCGGGCAATCGGGATGGATCCCGGGACAGGTGAAATGCTGCCGTTGCCTTTAGGCTCACAGGCTGTTGGAGCGCTGTTGCCGCAGGGCTTTACCCGTCTGTGCCTTCCCGGCTATGTCAAGACAGACAAGACGTATAAGCTTCCGCTCTTCGGTTATTCCGCTGTAGTATGGAAGGATGGCGGATTCTACGTAGCGGCGGATCCTACAGATGATACGGAGCAGTGGAATCCTTTGAATTGTGACCGCGGGGATGTAGAGATTGGCGTCAGTGATTTGACCGCCAAGTACCCGGAGAACCGTCTCTATAATCATCTGTCCAACTGCGCACTGGAATACGAATGCCTGACCTCGTCCAATACCTTCTTGGGCCGCTGGGAAGGTGCTGTTCCGGTCTCCTACTCGTGCAATGCCGGCTGCTTCGGCTGTATCTCGGAACAGCCCGATGACAGCGGGTTTGTGTCGCCGCAGACGCGGATGAACTTCCGTCCTACAGTGAGCGAAGTTTCACAAGTCATGCTGGAGCACCTGAAGACGCCGGAGTCGATTGTAAGCTTTGGACAGGGCTGTGAAGGCGAACCTTCTACCCAGGCGAAGATAATCATTGAGTCCATCCGTGAAGTACGCTCTATTACAGATATGGGTTATATCAATATCAATACGAACGCAGGATTAAGCGATCATATCCGCGGCATTGTGGATGCTGGTCTTGACCTTATGCGGGTCAGTACAATCAGTGCGCTGGATGATCACTATAATGCATACTACAAGCCGCGCGGCTATACTTTGGCTAATGTAGAGAAGTCCCTGAAATATGCAGCTTCACAGGGTGTATATACTTCCATTAACTATTTGATCTTCCCGGGTGTCACGGACCGCGAGGAAGAGATTGAGGCGATGGTTGAGTTCGTCAGACGTACAGATATCAAGCTGATTCAGATGCGGAATCTTAATATTGACCCGGAGAGCTATCTGGAGCTGATTCCTCCCGCTCAAGGTGAGATTCTCGGAATGAAGACGATGCTGGAGATCTTCCGCGAGGAGCTTCCGGATGTTGTGATCGGTTCCTTCACTCATGTTCCGCCTGCAGAACTAGCCCGTGCCAAGCAGCGCAGAGTGCACCAGTAACCGCTGAGTTGAGTCTTGCCAAACCTATTGCAGCCCCCTCAGCTTCCATGCTAAAATGTAGCTTGCGTAATCATATAACTCTAAGCCCGCATGAGGCTTAGGGCGTGAGAGGTGAATATTCAAATGCAAACAGCAATTCAACCCAAGTACAATGTAACTAAGGTGACCTGCGCCTGCGGCAACTCCTTTGAAGCTGGCTCTGCCAAGGAAGAGCTGCGCGTCGAAATTTGCTCCAGCTGCCATCCGTTCTTCACCGGCAAGCAGAAGTTCCTGGATGCCGGCGGCCGAGTTGATAAGTTCAAGAAGAAATACGGCATTTAATTGTTCTTCCATTTTATTGTTAGTTGATTTTTGTCCGGCCGTAGGCTATACTTATCTTCGCCGTGCTAGACGGGGAGGTAGCGGTGCCCTGTAACTCGCAATCCGCTGTAGCGAGGTTGAATTCCTGTTAGAGGTGCTGTCGATGTGAGGCCTTGGTTCCTATGGGCTGTGTTGACGGTTGGGTCCTCCGCAATGAGTGCTTGTGAACCTGGTCAGGTCCGGAAGGAAGCAGCCATAAGTGAGTTTACTCTTGTGCCGGAGGGTGGCCTAGCCCGAGCAGTTTTGTAGGGTTGCCGCTTGGATCGCAGTCATCAATAACGGGTGCACGGTTTAAATACTATTATGATAGCGTCTTTGCCACAAGCGAAGATGCTTTTTGTTTTTGAAAGATAAGAAAGTATATGCTTCATCCTACTTTATCCTAATACTCCCGCTGATACGGATGCCTGAAAGTGATATGAGGTATCGCTGCATCGGAAGCATAGGCCTCGTTAGAGGACGGCGAAAGCGCTTCTGCTTGGTCAAAGACTGGGGAATATAGTATAATAAATTAGCGACAAATGCCGGAAAGCGGCAGCCTGAGAGAGGGTAATGCATAGTGGAACATATCGCGCTGTACCGTGCTTGGCGGCCGCAGTCGTTTCAGGATATGGTAGGGCAGCAGCATATTATCCAGACGCTGCAGAATGCGATCCGTGAACAGCGGGTTTCGCATGCGTATCTGTTCAGCGGCCCGCGGGGGACCGGTAAGACGAGTGCGGCCAAGGTACTGGCCAAAGCGGTCAATTGCGAGCGGGGTCCGGGTCCGGAGCCGTGCAATGAATGTCCGTCTTGTCTGCGGATCACAGCGGGCAACGTAATGGATGTCCAGGAGATTGACGCGGCCTCCAACCGGGGTGTTGAAGAGATTCGCGATCTGCGGGATAAGGTGAAATATGCACCTACCGAAGTGCGCCGTAAAGTGTATATTATTGATGAAGTGCATATGCTGACAACAGAAGCATTCAATGCCCTGCTTAAGACGCTGGAAGAACCGCCGCCGCATGTCATGTTTATTCTGGCTACGACAGAGCCGCATAAACTGCCGGCTACGATCATCTCACGCTGCCAGCGGTTTGACTTCCGCCGGGTTTCCCTGGAGGAGCAGACCGGACGGCTGAGAGAGATATGCCAGAAGGAAGGCATTACGGCAGATGCGGACGCACTGCAGTACATCGCCCGTCTGTCCGACGGAGGGATGCGGGATGCGCTGAGCATACTTGATCAGATCTCGTCTTTCACAGACGGGAATGTGACGTATCAGCAGGTGCTGGGCATGACTGGAGGAATTCCATCCGAACAGTTCGCCCGTCTGGCTACAGCCATTTTGGAGAGTGATATGGGGCTGCTGCTGGAGCTTGTCGAGCAGTTGATGCACGAGGGCAAGAGTGCCGACAAATGTCTGGAGAATCTTTTGTATTATTTCCGTGATTTACTTATGATCAAGATGGTACCGGGGGCAGACCAGTTAACCGACCGTGTACTGAATCCGGCGGAATTCCGTGATATGGCAGCAGCCTTTACCCGTGACCGGCTGTTCCTGATTGTGGAGACGCTGAGCCGCTATCTGGGTGAGATGAAATATGCCACTCACCCGCAGACTTTATTTGAAGTAGCGCTGATGAAGCTGTGCAGTACCCAGCAGGATGCGGCTCCTTCAGCGGGCGCTCCGTCTTTGAGTGCTGTAGCACCGGAAGCGGGAAGAAGTTCTTCCCCGGCGGATTCGGGGGAACTGGATGCACTCAAACGGCAGATTGCCGCGCTGGAGAAGAAGCTTGAGCAGGCAATCCAATCCGGAGGTGTGGCCGGCGGGCGAGAGCAGGCTGCGCCGCAGAGAGCGGCCGCCCCGTCAAGCGCTCCAAGAGTATCATCTGCAGGCAAGCTTCCGCCGCAGCTCGATAAGTTCATTGCGGGTAAAGACAGCGCTGACTTTGGCAATGTGTATAAGCAGTGGAGCCAGGTTCTGCAGGGCGTGAAGGAAGAGAAAGTAACTGTGCATGCGTGGTTTGTAGATGGAGAACCGGTTGCAGTCATGGAAGATGCAGTGCTGGTCGCCTTCAAGAATACAATTCACCGGGATACGACTGAGAAGCCGGCCAACCGGCAGGTCATCGAGAATGTGATGTCTGCTAAGCTGGGTAAGCCATACCGGCTGGTGACGATGATGCTGCGTGACTGGAATGAGGCTGCGACCAAGTCAGCTTCCAAGGCCAGCACAGAAGAACTGCATCTGGAGCATGAGCACGAGACTATAGAAGCTAAACCCGAACCATGGATTGACGAGGCGATCCAGCTCTTTGGAGAAGACCTTGTTGTCATAAAGGAATAGAGCCTCAAGCATACTAGCGCAGATAACGCGCATCCCAAAGGAGAGACGATGTATGAATAATATGAACCAAATGATGAAGCAGGTTAAAAAAATGCAGGAGCAGATGCTCAAAGCCCAGGAAGAACTAGGCGGTAAGACCATTGAAGGCTCATCCGGCGGCGGCGTGGTTACCGTTCAGGTGAACGGCCACAAAAAATTGCTCTCCATTCAGATTAAACCGGAGGTTGTTGATCCGGAAGATATCGAAATGCTGCAGGATCTGGTGATCACTGCTGTTAATGATGCTCTTACCCAGGCTGAAGAGTTGGCTAACAACGATATGGGTAAATTCACCGGCGGAATGAAGATCCCTGGCTTATTCTAGGCTTACTCCACTCCCGACCAAAGGAGAACCATTACTTTGTATTATCCAGAACCGCTAGCCAAGCTGATAGAAGCTTTTACACGTTTACCAGGGATTGGCCCGAAGACAGCAGCCCGGCTGGCCTTTCATGTGCTTAACATGAAGGAGGATGAGGTGATTGATTTCGCCAAAGCCCTGGTCAGTGTCAAACGGAATCTTCATTATTGCTCGGTCTGCTGTAATATTACCGATACTGACCCGTGCCGGATCTGTCAGGACAAAACCCGCGATGCTTCGATAATCTGTGTGGTTCAGGACTCCAAGGATCTGGTAGCCATAGAGAGAACCAAAGAGTTTGACGGCTACTATCATGTGCTGCAGGGGGCCATCTCCCCGATGGAGGGCATCGGACCTGATGATATACGGCTGAAGGAGCTGCTGACCAGACTCAGTGATGAGCGGGTCAAGGAGCTGATTATGGCGACCAATCCCAACATTGAGGGCGAGGCCACGGCCATGTATATCTCCCGTCTAGTCCGTCCGTTCGAGATCAAGATCACGAGAATCGCCCATGGCTTGCCTGTAGGCGGCGATCTTGAGTATGCGGATGAGGTAACCCTGTCGAAGGCGCTGGAAGGCCGTCGTGAGCTGTTCTGAGTGTTCTGACAATGAATTGTACTTGAAGAGGCCCTTGGGGCCTCTTTTTTTATTAGGTATAGACTCCAGGGCAGCCAGCATTCAACAAAAGAGCAGACGAGCACTGACTCATGGTTCTAAGTTTGTCCCTATTCCGATATGTATGAGATTAACGGGTGTGCGGCACCGGCTGCGCCAGTAGTCAATCATAGGAGGGGATTGCAATGGGATGGTGGAACACGAAATGGCTGGGCAGAGATGCAGAAGGAGCGAATAATGCCCATACGGAAGAAGAGTGGGGTACAGTGTACCATGAGGTCCGCAAAGCGCAGTCGGAGTGGGAACGGGCATATCTGATGTTTGATGAGGCGATGGGGCAGGACCAGATTGATTATGCCATCTATATACTCGAGGCGGCCGAGCGTAAATACCAGATCCATCTTAAGCATGCCAAGAGACTGGGGCTGAACCGGAGCCGGCTGCCGATGTAACCGGAATAATTATTGAAGGGGGGATCGCAATGCTAAGAACTGTTGCAATGGGTGTACTGATTCTGTCGGGGCTCCTGTTAATTCTAATTGTATTCAGAAAAAAACTGGGGTGGGCATGGATAAGTGTATTTGGAACTCATCTTATTCTGGCTGCAATCGGAATTTATATCGTTAACTTCTCCGGTATTCTAACGGATGTACACATCCCGCTGAATCCCACAACCATAGGCGCGGTAACGATTCTTGGGCTGCCCGGGGTACTAATGCTGCTGGGTTTAAAATTAACTTTGTTTTAATGGTTGACGAGGGTTGTAGATTTATGATACATTAAGTCTCGGCCCTTTGAGCAAGATGTTCTCGGATAACTTGCTGAAAGCTAAAGCGAAAAAAGAAATTAAAAAAAAGCTTGACTGAAACAAAGGTGCTGTGATATATTATAAAGGTCGCTGCTGAAACAAATGACGGTGACAAAAGATGAGACATTGATCTTTGAAAACTGAACAACGAGTGAGTGGGAAATCACGAAAGTGACTTCCAAAAAAGAGAATGAAAATTCTCGTCAGATGTTTCAAAATGAGCAATCGCTCTTTCTAAATACAATTTGGAGAGTTTGATCCTGGCTCAGGACGAACGCTGGCGGCATGCCTAATACATGCAAGTCGAGCGGAGTTTGAATGGAAGCTTGCTTCCATTCTTACTTAGCGGCGGACGGGTGAGTAACACGTAGGCAACCTGCCCTCAAGACTGGGATAACTACCGGAAACGGTAGCTAATACCGGATAATTTCTTTCCTCTCCTGAAGAGAGAATGAAAGGCGGAGCAATCTGCCACTTGGGGATGGGCCTGCGGCGCATTAGCTAGTTGGTGGGGTAACGGCTCACCAAGGCGACGATGCGTAGCCGACCTGAGAGGGTGAACGGCCACACTGGGACTGAGACACGGCCCAGACTCCTACGGGAGGCAGCAGTAGGGAATCTTCCGCAATGGGCGAAAGCCTGACGGAGCAATGCCGCGTGAGTGATGAAGGTTTTCGGATCGTAAAGCTCTGTTGCCAGGGAAGAACGTCCGGTAGAGTAACTGCTACCGGAGTGACGGTACCTGAGAAGAAAGCCCCGGCTAACTACGTGCCAGCAGCCGCGGTAATACGTAGGGGGCAAGCGTTGTCCGGAATTATTGGGCGTAAAGCGCGCGCAGGCGGTCATTTAAGTCTGGTGTTTAAACCTTGGGCTCAACCTGGGGTCGCACTGGAAACTGGGTGACTTGAGTACAGAAGAGGAAAGTGGAATTCCACGTGTAGCGGTGAAATGCGTAGATATGTGGAGGAACACCAGTGGCGAAGGCGACTTTCTGGGCTGTAACTGACGCTGAGGCGCGAAAGCGTGGGGAGCAAACAGGATTAGATACCCTGGTAGTCCACGCCGTAAACGATGAGTGCTAGGTGTTAGGGGTTTCGATACCCTTGGTGCCGAAGTTAACACAGTAAGCACTCCGCCTGGGGAGTACGGTCGCAAGACTGAAACTCAAAGGAATTGACGGGGACCCGCACAAGCAGTGGAGTATGTGGTTTAATTCGAAGCAACGCGAAGAACCTTACCAGGTCTTGACATCCCGATGAAAGCATTAGAGATAGTGCCCCTCTTCGGAGCATCGGAGACAGGTGGTGCATGGTTGTCGTCAGCTCGTGTCGTGAGATGTTGGGTTAAGTCCCGCAACGAGCGCAACCCTTGACTTTAGTTGCCAGCAGGTGAAGCTGGGCACTCTAGAGTGACTGCCGGTGACAAACCGGAGGAAGGTGGGGATGACGTCAAATCATCATGCCCCTTATGACCTGGGCTACACACGTACTACAATGGCCGGTACAACGGGAAGCGAAACCGCGAGGTGGAGCCAATCCCAGCAAAGCCGGTCTCAGTTCGGATTGCAGGCTGCAACTCGCCTGCATGAAGTCGGAATTGCTAGTAATCGCGGATCAGCATGCCGCGGTGAATACGTTCCCGGGTCTTGTACACACCGCCCGTCACACCACGAGAGTTTACAACACCCGAAGTCGGTGGGGTAACCCGCAAGGGAGCCAGCCGCCGAAGGTGGGGTAGATGATTGGGGTGAAGTCGTAACAAGGTAGCCGTATCGGAAGGTGCGGCTGGATCACCTCCTTTCTATGGAGAATCGTCACCTGCAACGGTGACATTCAAATCGGAAGCGTAAGCTTCCGCAATAGAACCTCCGGGTTCGGACACTCACTCGTGTTCAGTTTTGAAAGAGCAAGTCTCTTTCGTATGCGTTTGGTGGCGATAGCGGAGGGGTTCCACACGTACCCATCCCGAACACGACCGTTAAGCCCTCCAGCGCCGATGGTACTTGGACCGAAGGGTCCTGGGAGAGTAGGACGCCGCCAAGCGAACAATCAATTTATTGGTTGATTCACAATGTTATCTGTTATATGGGCTTTTAGCTCAGTTGGTTAGAGCGCACCTCTGATAAGGGTGAGGTCGGTGGTTCGAGTCCACCAAGGCCCACCATATAACATTTTAGAATTGAATACCTCTATGGGGCCATAGCTCAGCTGGGAGAGCGCCTGCCTTGCAAGCAGGAGGTCAGCGGTTCGATCCCGCTTGGCTCCACCAATACTTCTTTACAAGATTATATGCAAGAACTTGATCCTTGAAAACTGGATACCGAAACGAATTTGCGTTTTAGAACATCTTTTAGCTGAAACTTGTGTAAGCAAGTTGAAATAGTTATTAGTTGCTACAGCGATTTTCCTAACGGAAAACGCATTGGTTAAGCTAATAAGAGCACACGGAGGATGCCTAGGCGCCAGGAGCCGACGAAGGACGTGGCGAACAACGAAACTGCCTCGGGGAGCTGTAAGCAAGCTTTGATCCGGGGGTGTCCGAATGGGGAAACCCAGCTGTGGTAATTCGCAGTTACTCGTATCTGAATACATAGGATACGCAGAGGCAGACCAGGGGAACTGAAACATCTAAGTACCCTGAGGAAGAGAAAACAATAGTGATTCCGTCAGTAGCGGCGAGCGAACGCGGAACAGCCTAAACCAAGGGGCTTGCCCCTTGGGGTTGTGGGACGTCTCACATGGAGTTACAAAGGAATATGGTAGGCGAAGAGGTCTGGAAAGGCCCGCGATAGAGGTAAAAGCCCTGTAGCCTAAACTGTGTTCTCTCCGAGACGGATCCCGAGTAGTGCGGGGCACGTGAAACCCCGTATGAATCCAGCAGGACCATCTGCTAAGGCTAAATACTACCTGGCGACCGATAGTGAAACAGTACCGTGAGGGAAAGGTGAAAAGCACCCCGGAAGGGGAGTGAAATAGAACCTGAAACCGTGTGCTTACAAAAAGTCAGAGCCCGATCTATGGGTGATGGCGTGCCTTTTGTAGAATGAACCGGCGAGTTACGTTTAACATGCAAGGTTAAGGTGAGAAGCCGGAGCCGCAGCGAAAGCGAGTCTGAATAGGGCGATTGAGTATGTGGACGTAGACCCGAAACCGTGTGATCTACCCCTGTCCAGGGTGAAGGTGCGGTAACACGCACTGGAGGCCCGAACCCACGCATGTTGAAAAATGCGGGGATGAGGTGGGGGTAGCGGAGAAATTCCAATCGAACTCGGAGATAGCTGGTTCTCCCCGAAATAGCTTTAGGGCTAGCCTCGGTGAATGGAGTGGTGGAGGTAGAGCACTGATTGGGTGCGGGGCCCGCAAGGGTTACCAAGCTCAGTCAAACTCCGAATGCCATTAACTTCTTGCCGGGAGTCAGACAGTGAGTGCTAAGATCCATTGTCAAAAGGGAAACAGCCCAGACCATCAGCTAAGGTCCCCAAGTGTGTGTTAAGTGGGAAAGGATGTGGAGTTGCACAGACAACCAGGATGTTGGCTTAGAAGCAGCCACCATTGAAAGAGTGCGTAATAGCTCACTGGTCGAGTGACTCTGCGCCGAAAATGTAACGGGGCTAAACACACCACCGAAGCTATGGCTAGATGCTTTGCATCTGGGGTAGGGGAGCGTTGTATGCAGGTTGAAGGTGTACCGTAAGGAGCGCTGGACAGCATACAAGTGAGAATGCCGGTATGAGTAACGAAAAGATCAGTGAGAATCTGATCCGCCGAAAGCCCAAGGTTTCCTGAGGAAGGCTCGTCCGCTCAGGGTAAGTCGGGACCTAAGGCGAGGCCGAAAGGCGTAGTCGAAGGACAACAGTTTGAAATTACTGTACCACCGTAATCCGCTATGAGCGATGGGGTGACGCAGGAGGGTAGTGACGCGGACTGATGGATATGTCCGTCTAAGCAGTGAGGCTGATGTGTAGGCAAATCCGCACATCGATAAGGCTGGGCTGTGATGGGGAGCGAAAATTGTAGTAGCGAAGGTCATGATCTCACACTGCCAAGAAAAGCCTCTAGCCAGGAGAAGGTGCCCGTACCGCAAACCGACACAGGTAGGCGAGAAGAGAATTCTAAGGCGCGCGGAAGAACTCTCGTTAAGGAACTCGGCAAAATGACCTCGTAACTTCGGGAGAAGAGGTGCCTCGGTAGGGTGAATAGCCCGAGGGGGCCGCAGTGAAAAGGCCCAAGCGACTGTTTAGCAAAAACACAGGTCTGTGCGAAGCCGCAAGGCGAAGTATACGGGCTGACGCCTGCCCGGTGCTGGAAGGTTAAGGGGAGTGGTTAGGGGTTAAACCCGAAGCTGTGAACCGAAGCCCCAGTAAACGGCGGCCGTAACTATAACGGTCCTAAGGTAGCGAAATTCCTTGTCAGGTAAATTCTGACCCGCACGAATGGCGTAACGACTTGGGCGCTGTCTCAACGAGAGATCCGGTGAAATTTTAATACCTGTGAAGATGCAGGTTACCCGCGACAAGACGGAAAGACCCCATGGAGCTTTACTGCAGCTTGATATTGAATTTGGGTACGATCTGTACAGGATAGGTGGGAGCCGTTGAGGCAGGAGCGCAAGCTTCTGCGGAGGCGCCGTTGGGATACCACCCTGATCGTATCTAGGTTCTAACCTAGTGCCCTTACCGGGTACGGGGACCGTGTCAGGCGGGCAGTTTGACTGGGGCGGTCGCCTCCTAAAGAGTAACGGAGGCGTTCAAAGGTTCCCTCAGAATGGTTGGAAATCATTCGCAGAGTGCAAAGGCATAAGGGAGCTTGACTGCGAGACCTACAAGTCGAGCAGGGACGAAAGTCGGACTTAGTGATCCGGTGGTACCGCATGGAAGGGCCATCGCTCAACGGATAAAAGCTACCCTGGGGATAACAGGCTTATCTCCCCCAAGAGTCCACATCGACGGGGAGGTTTGGCACCTCGATGTCGGCTCATCGCATCCTGGGGCTGAAGTAGGTCCCAAGGGTTGGGCTGTTCGCCCATTAAAGCGGTACGCGAGCTGGGTTCAGAACGTCGTGAGACAGTTCGGTCCCTATCTGTCGTGGGCGCAGGAAATTTGAGAGGAGCTGTCCTTAGTACGAGAGGACCGGGATGGACGTACCGCTGGTGCATCAGTTGTTCCGCCAGGAGCATGGCTGAGTAGCTACGTACGGACGGGATAAGCGCTGAAAGCATCTAAGCGTGAAGCCCCCCTCAAGATGAGATTTCCCAATTAGTAAGACCCCTTGAAGACGACGAGGTAGATAGGTTGGAGGTGGAAGTGCAGCAATGCATGGAGCTGACCAATACTAATCGGTCGAGGGCTTATCCAAATTTTTAATACGCAGATTCGTTTCGGATTCAGTTTTCAGGAATTAATTTCCTGTGCGGATTTACATGGCTACCATTTATTTGGAGAGATACCCAAGTGGCTATAAGGGGACCCTCTGCTAAGGGGTTAGACTGCGTAAGCGGTGCGAGGGTTCGAATCCCTCTCTCTCCGCCATTATAAATCCAATACTTGTAGTGTGGCGGCGTAGCTCAGCTGGCTAGAGCGTACGGTTCATACCCGTGAGGTCGGGGGTTCGATCCCCTCTGCCGCTACCATACATACCCGGAGGCTTAGCTCAGCTGGGAGAGCATCTGCCTTACAAGCAGAGGGTCGGGGGTTCGAACCCCTCAGCCTCCACCATTTTTAAATCTTAGATTCACCTTACACCGTGCCGGTGTAGCTCAACTGGTAGAGCAACTGACTTGTAATCAGTAGGTTGGGGGTTCAAGTCCTCTCGCCGGCACCATTTTTTACATTAAATTGTGGAACCGTGGTGTAGTTGGCCTAACATGCCTGCCTGTCACGCAGGAGATCGCGGGTTCGAATCCCGTCGGTTCCGCCATTTTTTTTGTTTTAAGGCTTGTTTTTATGGCTCGGTAGCTCAGTCGGTAGAGCAAAGGACTGAAAATCCTTGTGTCGGGGGTTCGATTCCCTCCCGCGCCACCATTATGGAGGCTTAGCGAAGTGGCCAAACGCATCAGACTGTAAATCTGCTCACGTACGTGTTCGGTGGTTCGAATCCATCAGCCTCCATCCCTTTTTATGAGCCATTAGCTCAGTTGGTAGAGCACCTGACTTTTAATCAGGGTGTCGAAGGTTCGAGTCCTTCATGGCTCATCCCAATCAAGTCATCACGTTCATGTGATGGCTTTTTTTATGTTTTCTGGAGGTCTGAATATTAAAAAGTATATAAATTACCCGGATTTCGTTTAAAATAGCTCCCCTCGTTTAATTATAAGTCTATAATGCTGTAGAAATGAGGGAATGACAATTGATCTATGATGCGATTATAGTGGGCGGCGGTTTTGCGGGGCTTCAGGCGGCTATTCAATTGGGACGTTACTCGGTCCATCAGGTGCTTGTAATTGATGCAGGAGGCGGAAGATCAAGCATATGCCGGAATTATCATAATATATTGGGCTGGCCTGACGGTGTGCCGGGTGAGGAACTGCGGGCGAGGGGGAGACTTCAGGCCGAAAGGGCAGGTGTAGCGTTTCAGAAGGATAGAATAGTTAAGGCTGAGAAGCCGGACGAATTATTCATACTTCACGGAACCGGGGGGCGGCAATATGCAGGCCGGACTCTGCTGCTTGCTACAGGAGTAATGGACCGGTTTCCTGAGCTGCCGGGCTTACGGCCTGCTCTTGGCATGACGATCTATGTTTGCCCGGACTGTGATGGCTTTGAAATTCAGAACAGGCAGACCGTATTGATGGGCTCCGGTGATGTGGGTGCTAATATGGCTTTTGTTTTAAGGGAACGCACAGGTGACTTGACCTACATTAATCATGAATGTACACCCGTCTCGGCGGAAAATCGTAATCGGCTGCGGGATGAGGATATACAGTATATCGAAGAACCGGTTGCCCGCATTGAGGAAGAGAACGGAAGAATTAAGGCGGTAGCCTTGGAGAACGGTGAGGTTCTGCTGGCAGAGCGCGGATTTATTGCTTTTGGCCAGAATCCGGTACATTCTGAGCTAGCTGCACAGCTGGGAGCAACGCTTCATAAGAACAAGCATGTGGAGGCGAATAAACGTTCATTAATGACTAATATTGAGCATGTATGGGTGGCAGGAGATGTTGCAGTGCATGCGGAGCAGGCGACGGTCGCTATGGGCGAAGGAGCCATTGCCGGGATCTGGATGCATAAGATTTTGAAAAAGATGAATCCGGTAAGTCTGCCTCCAGCCAAGAAGCATTATGCAGCAAAATAGACTTTTGATTCACAACTGATCAAATGTCACTCAGGGTTCAGGAGAGCTATTCCGCAATTTGCAGCAAAATATGATAAAATAGGCGAAAAGAGCAAAAGTGGTGGAGAATGGTGACGATGGATAGTGAGGTTTTGCGTCAAAAATTGGAGCAACTCACCGGAAAGAGAACCGGAATCAAGCAGCTCGGGAGGCAGCATTCAGCTTCTCTTTTTGGCATGGGCACGGAGAAGGATCAAGAGCAGGCGGTCTTTCATGAGGGGTATTTGTGGATTCCCCTATATGAGAATGACGGGCGTATAACCGCGGTGTGGGTGGAGACAGAAGGGCTGTCGCCTCTGGAACTGCAGCTGGTCAATTATGCGGGCCGTAATTTCGCGGTAGCCCTCAAGGCTACCGGGCTTAAGGAAGAAGGAGAGATGGAGGCCCGTCAGCTTAGCGGATGGTTGAACTCGCAGCTTGAGCAAGAGAAGGATGATACAGAGATTCCGGATGATATTACGCTGAAAGGCCGGCTGTTCGGGGATATGATTCCTTTTTTGCTGGTTAGTGAGAATGTCCATAATCCGCAGATGACATACCGTTCGTTAATGAAGCTGCTGCGCAGTTATTTCGAGAACGAAGTTCTGCTAATTCCCCTGTTGGATAAGGAATGGTTAATTTTAGCCCGTAAGGAACTGCTCACCGGCGGAGATGATAAGGAAGATGAGGAAGAAAGTGCTGAGGATCTGCTGTCTCAGACCTCTATGGGACTGCATGAACTGATCGCCAGTGAATGGGTTGGCGTCTTCCATCTGGCGGTTTCTCCGGCCATCATTCCGGTTAAAGGCCTGACAGGCTCCGTTGCTCTGCTGCGCGAGACGATTATTCTGGGCCGGATTTTCCAGGTAGGCGATTATATCCATCTGCCGTGGGAGCTTCATATGGAGCGTCTGGTGAACAGTATCCCCGATGACCGCCGCAGACAGCTGCTGGGTCAGATCGGTGATTATACGGCTGTGCTGGCGGATAAGGAAATGCTGTTGACGCTGGAGACTTTTTTTGAAATGGACTGCAATGTCAGCGAAACCGCGAAGAAGCTGTATATCCACCGGAATACACTCCTGTACAGACTCGACAAGATCAAACAGGAAACGGGAGCCGATGTCCGCAGTTTCGGGGATGCGGCGATTGTGAAGTTAGCCATGTTATTGTATAAAGTGACGAAAAGAAAATAGGATTTTTGTGAACCTTACAAATAGCCAGGAGGCCTGGTCTGGGGTAAGATAAGTGTACAAGAAAGCGTTTGATTTTCTAATCCAATAATTGACTCGAGGGGGAAATACAATGGCAGGCGTACGTTTAGAGCATATTTTCAAAAAATACCCGGGTTCTGATAAAGCAACAGTAATCGATATCAATCTTGATATTAAAGATAAGGAATTTCTCGTACTGGTTGGTCCTTCCGGTTGCGGTAAATCCACAACACTGCGTATGATCGCAGGTCTTGAAGAAATCTCTGAAGGTAAAATGTACATTGGTGACCGTGTAGTGAATGACGTGGCTCCTAAAGACCGCGATATCGCGATGGTATTCCAATCCTACGCCCTGTACCCGCATATGAGCGTGTATCAGAACATGGCTTTCGGTCTGAAACTGCGTAAAGTGAAGAAAGAAGAAATCGACAAGAAAGTGCGCGAAGCAGCAAGAATCCTCGATATCGAGCATTTGCTGGAACGCAAACCTAAGGCACTGTCCGGTGGTCAACGCCAACGTGTCGCTCTGGGCCGCGCTATTGTCCGTGATCCGCAAGTCTTCCTGATGGATGAGCCTCTTTCCAACTTGGATGCTAAACTTCGTGGTCAAATGCGTGCTGAAATCACTAAGCTGGTTAAACGTCTTGAAACCACTTGTATCTATGTAACGCATGACCAGACAGAAGCTATGACAATGGGTGACCGTATCGTAGTTATGTACGATGGTATCATTCAACAAGCAGCTTCCCCTGAAGAATTGTACAATGAGCCTACAAACCTGTTCGTTGCAGGATTCATCGGATCCCCAACAATGAACTTTATCAATGGTACACTCTCCGATGTTGGCGGCGCTGTCCGCTTCCGCGCAGATAACCTTGATGTTGAAGTTCCAGGCGGCAAAGCTACAATCCTGCGCAACAAAGGTTATATCGGCAAAGATGTAATCATGGGCGTTCGTCCAGAAGATATTCATGAAGAGCCAGTGTTCCTGGAAGCTTCCCCTAACACAATCTTCACTTCGCTGGTTGATGTTACTGAAAACCTTGGTCATGAAATGCTCCTCTACTTGAGCGGCCTTGGCGCTAACACTGTAATTGCCCGTGTAGATGGACGTTCCACTACCCGTGAAGGCAGCAAGCCTAGATTGGCAATCGACATGAACAAAATTCACCTCTTCGATAAAGAGTCCGAACTGAACATTCTGCTGGGATAAGACAAAGCACAGCGGGATATAGGTTATAATAGAAGAAAGCCGCCCTCACAGGCGGCTTTTTCTTGTATTGGGCATGTAGAGCCGGAGATAAAACGTAATGGTCCAAGGACCCGGAAAGCAGGGGATTCCGTCAGGACTGGCTTAGCAATACCGTAGGTAATAAGATTGCATTCATAGGCGTTATCAATTAAGATAGCAGGAGAATTACCTGTAGCTGGAATGGGAAAAGTTGTGAACCCGGGTGCAGGAAACGGGCACAACCGCAGGTGACGAAAGGACGGACATACATGGCTAAGAAGGTAAAGGTATCAGAACTGGTACAGCATTTTCAATTAGAGGTTGTTTCCGGACAAGAGGGTCTGAAAAGACCGATTACAGTGGATGATTTGAATCGTCCGGGACTGGAAATGGCCGGTTATTTCGAATATTATCCGGAAGAACGTGTTCAGCTGCTGGGCAAAACAGAGCTGGCCTTTTTCTCAATGCTTCCTGAGGAAGAACGCAAAAGCCGGATTCGCGGGATTTGTAACGATAATACCCCTTGTATTGTAATTACCCGTGCGCTGGACGTTCCGCAGGAGCTTATTGAGATCAGTAATGAAAAGGGACTGCCTGTGCTGCGCAGCTCGATGGCGACCACTATTTTCTCGAGCAGACTGACAAGCTTCCTGGAAGGCAGACTGGCACCTACGGCAACAATCCACGGTGTTCTCTGTGATGTATATGGTGTAGGTATGCTGATTACAGGCAGCAGCGGTATCGGTAAAAGTGAAACGGCGCTCGAACTGGTTAAACGCGGGCACCGCCTGATCGCCGATGATGCCGTAGAGATCCGTCAGACCTCGGATAACCAGCTGCATGGTACAGCTCCGGAGCTCATTCGTCATTTGCTCGAAATCCGCGGGGTAGGGATTATTAATGTAATGACTCTCTTCGGTGCCGGGGCCATCCGTAATCATAAGCGGATCACACTGGTCGTTAGACTTGAGGCCTGGCAGCAGGACAAACAATATGACCGGCTCGGACTGGACGAGGAGACTACACGGATCATTGACACCGATGTGCCGCTTGTAACGATCCCCGTACGTCCGGGACGTAACCTTGCGGTAATTATCGAGGTTGCAGCGATGAACTACCGGTTGAAACAAATGGGCTTTAACGCGGCTCTACAATTTACGAATAAACTTACAGCCACCATCTCTGAAGACATGGATGATCTGGACTAGGAGTGTGAGAGCATGTTTTTTTCATTAGCGATTAATCCGATTGTCTTCTCCATCGGTTCACTGCCTGTTCACTGGTATGGTTTGATACTGGGTCTTGGTGCATTAGCCGGATTATTCCTTGCTATTCAAGAAGGCAAACGCTATAACATTCCGCAGGAGTTCTTCATGGACATGCTGCTGCTCGGAGTCCCTTCGGCGATCATTGGAGCGCGGATTTATTTTGTAGCGTTCAAATGGGAAGATTATAAGGACAACTTGCTGGATATATTCAAAGTCTGGAATGGCGGTATTGCTATTTATGGCGCGCTGATCGGGGCGATCATCTGCGGAATTATTTATTTCCGTTACAAGGGATATCCGTTCTGGCGTATCGTGGACATTTGTGCACCTGGACTGCTCGCCGGTCAGATGATTGGCCGTTGGGGTAATTTCATCAATCAGGAAGCCTACGGCGGCGTTGTAGAGGAATCTTTCCTGCGTGACAAGCTGCATCTGCCGGACTTTATTGTGAATCAAATGTACATAGGGGATGCGTTTCACCATCCGACCTTCCTGTATGAATCGCTCTGGAGCCTGCTGGGCATTCTGATCCTCATGGTGCTGCGCCGCCAGAAATTTGTCCGTGCCGGCGAAATCTTCATGTCCTATTTCATCTGGTATTCGATCGGCCGCTTCTTTATTGAAGCTTTACGTACGGACAGCCTAGGATTTAACGGCAGCAGCGGTTTGGCATCGTTCATTAACGGTCTATGGAGTCCGATGAAATGGCTGGGATTTGAGCAGGGGTATTTCGATCCGGCATACGGGAATGTCCGTATCTCACAGCTGCTGGCACTACTGATCATTCTCGTTGCAGTTGTATTGATCATTGTACGGCGTGTCAGCGGTCAGCCGAAGGATCATTATTCTGATCCGATTGTCAGCACTAAACCGGCAGCGGCAGATGCTGTAGTTCCCGAGAGTGCAGTGAATACACCGCAGAAGGCTCCTCAGCCTATCCAGCCGGTGAAGGACTCATCTGAAGATAAGGAAACAAAGGAGTAGTAGAACTAATGATAGAATGCGTGTTATTTGACTTGGACGGAACGATTGTGAATACTAATGAGCTGATCATCAGCTCGTTCATGCATGCGCTGAAGGAGAATAACCTCCCGGCTCTAACCCGGGAAGAGATTATTCCCCATATGGGAACTACGCTCCAGCAGCAGATGAGCGCGTTCTCCGGTCTGCAGGACACAAGCGTGCTGGAGCTTTCTTACCGTTCATATAATTATGCGCATCATGATGAGCTAATCCGTTCTTTTCCTCATGTGAATGAGACTATGGAAGGGCTGTTAAGCCGGGGAATAAAGCTCGGAATTGTGACAACGAAAATTCGTCCAACTACACTCAAAGCGCTGGAAATGTTCGATCTGCTGAAGTATATGGAGACGATTGTGACGGTCAATGATGTCAGTCAGGCGAAGCCGCATCCGGAGCCTGTCCTAACTGCGGTTTCTAATCTGGGTGTTGATCCGGCCAGAACCCTGATGGTAGGTGACAGTGCGGTCGATATTCAGTCTGCCAAGGCAGCGGGTGTGCGTGTAGCTGCGGTCGCCTGGTCACTCAAAGGTGAGGAAATGCTGCGGAAGTACAACCCGGATTACATCATCCACGACATGAAAGACTTGTATACTATAGTGGAGCAGGAGACGAAGCAGCCGTGAGAAAGTTAACCCGCTATCCGGTGGAGGGCCATAATTCACTCTGGTATATTTACCGTACGGTGAGCCCGTGGAAGGGCGTACGCAATTTTATTTTTATCCAGATTGCCCGCTACTGTCCGGTCTTGCCGCTCAAGAACTGGATTTACCGCAGGGTACTCGGGATGAAGGTGGGCAAGCATACTGCGTTTGGGCTAATGGCGATGGTGGATGTGTTTTTTCCGGAGAAAATTTCGGTCGGTGAGAACTCGGTCATCGGCTATAACACGACCATTCTTGCCCATGAATACCTCATCAAAGAGTACAGGCTGGGTGAAGTCATTATCGGGGAGAACGTCCTGATTGGAGCCAACACAACGATATTGCCCGGCGTTACGATTGGAGATTGGGCGGTTGTCGCCGCGGGTTCTGTCGTGCACAAGAATGTAGCTGCGGGCTCGTTCGTCGGGGGCAATCCGCTGCGTGAGCTGCGTCCGCCGGGATCAGCGGAGAAGGCTGTAGAAGAATAGTCACCAGGTAACCTCTTACCCTGCAGTTTCATATTGCGTGTATCTGCGCAGAAGCTGCAGGGTTTCTTGTGTAAACTTCGCAGCCGGAGGCAATTAATCAATCTTAAGCAACCTTTAAGTGTTCGGCGGGTATATATTGGCGATATACTTGTAAGTGCAGGAGCGGATCTTTCCGCATACGGACGCGCAGCACATATCAGAATGAAATAATCAGCAGGGGCAGACTTCCTGATAGGTATCACTTCCGCTTGGCGTCTATGAACAGCCATCATAGCAGAGAAGAGGAATCTTAAAGTGAATGCAGCAAAACAGGAACGTCTGCCCCAGCTGGATATATACCGTGCTCTGGCGATATTGGGCGTATTGCATGTCCATTCATCATCTTTTGCGGCCGGAGAATTGGCACTCCAGTCACCCTATTATTATTGGCTGAACTGGATCAACATCTTCTTTAAATTCGGTACACCGTCGTTTATTTTTCTAAGCAGCTTTGTGCTGTTCTATAATTATTACGGGCGGCCCGTGACGCGGAGCCTGATCGGAAGCTTTTACCGCCGCAGGCTGAAGTACATTCTGCTCCCCTATATGCTGGTATCCATCGGCTATTACGGATTGACCCTGTACGTGAATGGGAAGCTGACACAGCCTCTGGCAGAGAGCATCTCCGGCTTCCTGGGTGCCTTATTTACGGGTTCGGCGTATGCGCATTTGTATTTCGTATTCATCAGTATCCAGTTCTACCTGCTGTTTCCGTTGCTGCTTAAGCTGCTGCAGAGCTCACGGCTGTGGGTGCGCTGGGCTTTTCCGATTGGACTTGCGCTGCAGTGGGTATTCATTATCTGGAACAAGTATCAGTTGCATATTGTGGAAAAAGGAAGCTTGTCGATCTCGTATCTGGCATACTATATGCTGGGCGCCTATATCGCCATTAATTTCGAAGCGATCAAGCTGTGGCTGCTGAAGCCTTGGCATGAACTGGCTGCAAGGTATAAAATGCTTATCCTGCTGCTTGTTACATTGTGGCTCGGAGCAGCCTTCACGCATGTACAGTTATGGTATAGAGCCCGCCACTTCGGGATATGGACGGACTCGCTCTGGTACGAGCTGCTCTGGAATGTACATACGATGCTGTCAGCGCTGGTGCTGCTGTATGCCACCTTTCTTATCTACCGCAGGGCACCGAAGGTGATCGTTGCTATTTTGACCCGGCTGGGTGAGGTTTCATTTGCGGTGTATCTGATCCATCCTCTGCTGCTTGCAGTGTATAGAAGATTCGGAACGGGAATTCCTACAGATTCATTAACCTATGTATTCTATATTTACGGGGGATTGGCTGCGGCGCTGGCAGGAAGCTGGATGCTTGTGCAGTTTGCGTTCCGCCGCATCCGCCTGTCCTGGGTGGCATTCGGGAGTGTACCGCGTTCACTTGCCCCTACGGTGAAGGACAAGCCTGTGCACGGGAGCACCAATAGAGTGCTCGAAGGTAAAGATATCAGTAAATCATGAGAGTTCAACAGACCACAACTCAGGGCATCAGGGATGAGGGTCTAGGCAGGAGGAAAGATAATGGCTCAAAAGGAAAGAATACCGCAGCTTGATGTATTCCGGGCGATAGCGATTATTGCGGTCATAGCGATACACGCCACTTCGCGGACACTGGCGGAAACGCTGGATACCTCTTTGTTTCATCCGTTTCTGTTCATAAACAAGTTCAGCCAGTTCGCTGTACCTTCGTTTGTATTCCTAAGCGGGTTCGTGCTGTTCTACAATTATATTGACCGTCCGCTTGGCGGGAAGACTCTCGCGAAATTCTATAGCCGAAGGCTGATTTATATTATTGTGCCTTATCTTGTTTTCTCGGTGCTGTACTTTATATTGAAAATGACTGCCGGGCATACATGGGGCATGCCTCTTAATGAGCAGGCGGCCAAATTCGGCAAATATCTGTGGACTGGTACGGCGTATACCCATCTGTACTATATTATTATCATAATTCAGTTCTATGTACTGTTCCCGCTCATGCTCTGGTGTCTGCAGAAGGTCCGCCGTCTGGCGGCGTGGGCACCGCTCATCGGACTGGCCTTACAGTGGGGATTCGTGCTGCTGAACAAATATATGGCTAATCACGGATACTGGCAGCTGTCCAAGGGCAGTCTTGCAATTACGTACTTCTCTTATTTCCTGCTCGGTGCAGCGATTGCGGTATATTACAGCTCTTTGAAAAAGTGGCTGATTCCTACACGCGAAGGGTGGCGCTCCGGTAAGGGGGCAAGCTGGATTGTGCTGTGGTTCATATGGGCCACTGCAGGAATCGTTCATGTGGAGCTGTGGTTCAACAATTATACGAAGAAGACGGTCATCAACAGTCTATGGTATGAAGGCTTCTCCAATCTTCATGCGCTGCTCTCTTGTCTTGTGCTGTTCCAGCTGTCCTTCCTGCTGTACGGAGCGGGGCGAAGCCTGCTGGCAAGATTGCTGATCTCTGCCGGCGCCTGTTCCTTCGGGATATATCTGCTGCATCCGGCGCTGCTCTTCTTCTATAGAAAGCTGCCGCTGCACGGCGGATCACTTGCCTACACGGCTGCCATTGCCGGGGGCTGGCTGATAGCCTTCGCCGGCTCCTGGCTGGTCGTTGCCCTCGTCTTCCGTTATGTGAAGCCGGCATGGGTACTCTTTGGCTCTGGGCCGCAGAAGGTTAAGCGGGCGCCTAAAGAAACAGTGTAGCTGGGATGCCTTGAAATGCAGTAATGAATGGGACTTCAAATCCAGAATGATAAAAGCGCCGACTGGCCGCAGATGCGGGCCAGTTGGCGCTTTTATTCATATATTGGCAGGATTGCAGACTACTCTCCGGCCTGTTCGCGCTGGAAATCGGCAATCGCCTGATATTGGCCTTCGAGGCTGCGGTATACGGAGATATAGATGGGCAGCAGCTGCTTATAGACTTTGGCATGTGCCTGGACGGGTTCATGGCGGTGGGTCGAGCCAATCATGCCGAATACGGAATCGAAGGAATCGATCCGGCCGATGGCGTACAGCCCGAGGACAACGGCGCCAAGACAGGAGCTCTCGAAGCTCTCAGGGACTACCACCTCCTGATCAAATATGTCCGCCATCATCTGCCGCCATAGAGCGGAGCGGGCGAAGCCGCCGGTAGCCAGGATTCTGCCCGGCTGGCCGATAATTTCCTCCATAGCGAGCAGGACGGTATACATATTGAAGATGACACCCTCCAGCACAGAGCGGATCATATGCTCTTTGCGGTGATTCATGCTCAGTCCGAAGAAGGAGCCGCGCGCATCGGGGTTCCACAGCGGGGCACGCTCACCGGTCAGATAGGGATGAAAGAGCAGGCCATTGCTGCCTGGCGGTACCTGCTCGGCGATCCGGGTTAGAACCTCATAAGGATCAATACCGAGGCGCTTCGCGGTCTCTACCTCAGAGGCGGCGAACTCATCACGCACCCAGCGGAACAGCATGCCGCCATTATTCACGGGTCCGCCAATAACCCAGTGCTTGTCCGTTAGTGCATAGCAGAAGGTCCGCCCTTTCGGGTCGGTCAGCGGCCGGTCGACCACGGTGCGGATGGCACCGCTGGTTCCTATAGTCGCGGCAATAACCCCCGGCTCTATGGCACCGACCCCCAGATTGGACAGGACACCATCACTGGCGCCTACGACAAACGGTGTGGCGGCCAGAAGTCCAAGCTCTTCCGGAAGTCCCGGAAGCAGCCCCTGCAGGATCTGCGTGGTGGGCACCGGTCTTGATAGACGTTCTGGAGTAATTCCGGCGATACGGAGCGCCTCAGCGTCCCAGTCAAGCTTCTCCAGATTGAACATACCTGTAGAAGAGGCAATGGAGTGATCAATTACATATTTGCCGAACAGCTTGAAGAAGATATATTCTTTAATGGAGATGAATTTATGGGTCTGGCTGAACAGCTCCGGATGCTCCTCACCGAGCCACATCAGCTTGGTAATTGGAGACATCGGATGGACGGGTGTTCCTGTCCGCATATACAGCTCATGCCCGTGCAGTTCATTCTTCAGCCGCCGGGCAGCTGCACTGCTCCGGTTATCGGCCCAGGTGATGCAGGCGGTAAGCGGTTTGCCGGAAGAATCTACAGCAATCACGCTGTGCATGGCCGAGCTGAAGGAGACAAGCAGAACCTGTCCAGGAGGGACGTGGCTGTCCTGCATGACTGAAGAGATAGTGTGCAGGACAGCCTGCAGAATCTGACCAGGGTCCTGTTCTGCTACAGAAGGGGAAGGCTGATGCAGCGGATAGCCCTGGTTGCTCTGTGTGACGATTGTTCCGTTCTCCTCGAAGAGGACAGCCTTGGTGCTGGTGGTTCCAATATCAACGCCGATCATATAGGATGTACTCAAGCCGTCAGTCCTTCTTTCTGCTCTGAAATAGATACCGGGAATACTTAATGCAGGAAATAAAGTACAATTATATTATATATTTCGTATGAAACATTCTGAAGTTCATGTTCTACAGCTTATTATATTCGCAGGTAATCACGGTGGCAAAGAGAGGATGGATAGGCGCTGCTTAACATATATAGTCCAAGCTTCCGAAACCGGCGGGTATAGAAGGAGATTGTTGACGCAAAAGGATAGTCCGTGATACGATATTATCACTGCTTTAGTTTACTACCACTTTACCATATTAAAGCGATTTAAGATGCTTCTTATGATATCTGATGAGGTGAAAAGTGAAGATGTCCAAACCAAAGGGATTCGAAAAGCCTGCCGGCGTACGGGATTATCTCCCGCGTGCGGTAACGAAGCTGCGCAAGATTGAGAACGATGTGCTGCACTGCATGAGCCGCTGGGGCTACCGCCAGATGATTACCCCCACCCTTGAATATTACGATACGGTCGGTGTGGCCAGTTCCACGTCAGACCAGAAGTTGTATAAATTACTGAATAACCGCGGTCAGGCACTCGTGCTGCGTTCAGAAATGACAGCGCCCGTTGCCCGCGTAGTCTCCTCCTTATTGAAGGACGAACCGCTGCCGCTGCGCCTGTCCTATCATGCCAATGTCTTCCGTGCTATCGAAGAGGAGGCCGGCCGGGAAGCAGAATTCTTCCAGACCGGAGTGGAGCTTGTCGGAGATGATTCACCAGAGGCGGATGCTGAGGTCGTTGCACTGGCAATTGCCTCGCTGGAGGCCGCGGGAGTGAAATCTTTTAAAATTGCGATAGGGCATGTAGGCTTCCTCGACGGTCTGTTCCAGGAAGCGGTATCCGGCCTCCCGCAGGCCCAGGAAGAGCTGAAGAGTCATCTGCTGGGCCGTGATTATGTCGCTTTCCGGGAGACGCTGCGCCGCCTGGAACTGCCGGAAGCCCAGAAGAAGGAACTGGACGGACTGCTGCGGCTGCGGGGAGGCAAGGAAATCTGCGGACAGGCGCTGGAGCTCAGCAGCCATCCGCTGGCACGCGCTTCCATTGAGCATTTATGCAAGGTATGGGAGGTGCTTGTCGCATACGGCGTCTCTCAGCATGTGCTGATTGATCTGACGATGATCGGTGATTTCTCCTATTATACGGGCATGACGTTTGAAGGTTATGCTTCGGAGCTGGGCTTCCCGGTGTGCAGCGGCGGAAGGTACGACAATCTGCTTCAGCAGTTTGGACGCCCGATTCCGTCGACAGGCTTCTCACTGAAGACCAACCGCATTCTGGATGGTGTATCCGGAGTGACCGAAGAGGAAGAACTGCCGGTACTGGTCCAGTACGATGCCCTGCGGCGTCAGGAAGGTCTTGCTGAGGCGGCCCGGCTGCGGAATGAGGGCCACGCTGTGGTAACCCGGCTGGCGGCAGGCCCGGAAGAGCTGAAGGTTGTGAAGCGCCTGGATACGGATACCGTAGAGGCAGAGGGTGAACGTTACGGAGAGATTTATACGTTTGTGTCTTTTATCAGCGAGCATGGCTGAGCTCATAAATGTGGAATGAAGCAATTGGTGACAATACGTGAAATGAAGGAAAATGTGAACTCAAGTAATCCCTGCAAGTATGTAGCGGAAATTGAAATGGAGGCGGGTATGAATGGCACAGATTCTTAAGGTAGCCATGCCGAAAGGCCGGATTTACAACAAAGCCGCAGAGCTGTTCCGCAAGGCGGGACTGCCGATTCCTCCGGACGGGGAAGAATCACGCAAGCTGGTGATTTCACTGCCGGAAGCCGGAATGGAGTTTATTCTTGCCAAGCCGGTAGATGTGCCTACATATGTAGAGTATGGTGTAGCGGATATCGGTATTGTCGGCAAAGATGTACTGCTGGAAGAAAACCGTGATGTGTACGAACTGCTTGATCTGGGAATCGCCCGCTGCCGGATGTCGATTATCGGACTCCCGAACTGGCAGCCGGGCATCCAGCAGCGGGTAGCGACCAAATATCCGAACGTGGCCTCACGGTACTTCCGTGAGCAGGGCCAGCAGGTCGAGGTTGTGAAGCTGAACGGCTCGATTGAGCTGGCGCCGCTGATTGGACTGGCTGACCGGATCGTGGATATGGTGGAGACCGGCCAGACCCTGAAGGATAACGGGCTGGTGGAAATGACCAGTATCTTCGAAATTACCAGCCGCCTGGTGGCCAACCGGGTAAGCTACCGGATGAAGAATGAGGAAATCCAGCAGCTGTGTGACCGCCTGCAGGCCGTGATTGCAGGCCCGGAGCTGCAGATTAAATAAGCTATACAGATTAAACTTTAAGAGATGAAAAAAGGATAGAAGTGACGAAGGGGAAGTTTGGAACTGTAGGAGCGGAAGTCCAAACATTATCCGTAGTTACGGCTGAGCCTAGCTAGTAAATAGAAAGTTCAGGGGGGAAGCAGCGGTGAAGGTCCAGTCCAGTAAGGAGTTTAAGCTGCAGCGTGAAGTGGAATACGGCACGCCGGAGCAGAACAAGGCGGTACGTGAAATCGTGGCCGGTATCAAACAGGAAGGTGATGCGGCATTGCTCCGGTATACGGAGCGCTTCGACGGCGCAGTGCTGACGCCTGCGCAGCTGCGGGTAACGCAGGAGGAGCTAGAGGCCGCCTATGGCCGGGTAGAGGAGTCCTTCGTGACGGCAATCCGGGCGGCAGCTGTCAATATCCGTGCGTTCCATGCGCGGCAGAAGCGCAATTCCTGGATGGATCTGCAGCCGGACGGCACGATCCTCGGACAGATCATCCGCCCGCTGAAGCGGGTGGGCGTCTATGTTCCCGGGGGCAAGGCAGCGTATCCTTCCTCGGTGCTGATGAACGTTATTCCGGCACAGATCGCTGGCGTGCCGGAGATCGTGATGGTTACACCGCCTTCGACGGGCGGCTTCGAAGGCATCGATCCCTATATTCTCGTTGCCGCCGCTGAGGCAGGCGTAAACGAGATATACCGCGTAGGCGGCGCGCAGGCGATCGCCGCCCTGGCCTTCGGCACGGAATCGATCGTGCCGGTCGATAAGATCTGCGGGCCAGGGAACATCTACGTGGCCCTGGCCAAACGCGAGGTCTACGGCGCTGTCGATATCGACAGCATCGCCGGACCGAGCGAGATCGTCGTGCTCGCCGACGATACCGCCGAGGCCGCCTACGTCGCGGCCGACCTGCTCTCGCAGGCCGAGCACGACGAGATGGCCTCGGCGATCCTTGTGACGCCGTCGCAGCGTCTCGCGGAGGCCGTTGCTGCCGAAGTAGAACGGCAGCTGCAGACGTTGCCGCGCGAAGCTATCGCGCGGGCCTCGGTAGAGAACTACGGCGCGATTATCGTCGTGGAATCGCTCGAGGAGGGCATCTCCATTGTGAACCGGCTGGCGCCGGAGCATCTGGAGATTGTAGTGGCCGACCCGATGGCATTGACCGGCGCGATTGAGAACGCCGGGGCAATCTTCCTGGGTCCGTACAGCTCGGAGCCGGTCGGCGATTACTTCGCCGGACCGAACCATATTATACCGACCAACGGCACAGCAAGGTTCTCCTCGCCTGTGGACGTGGATGATTTCATTAAGAAATCCAGCCTGATCTATTACAGCAAGGAAGCACTGCTGCGGGACGGGGCGGCGATTATGGAGCTCGCCCGGCGTGAGGGCCTGGAAGGCCATGCCCGCGCAATAGAAATCCGGCTGGAGAACGAAGCGAAAGGTGGAGACGGAAATGGAGAACAATAATAATGAAGTGGCGCTGCGCAAGGCCGGACTTAGCCGTACAACCAACGAAACGGACATCGCGTTGACCTTTGCTGTGGACGGCAGCGGAGTTTCCGAGCTGGAGACCGATGTGCCTTTTCTGAATCATATGCTGGATCTATTCACCAAGCATGGACAGTTTGATCTGAGCGTACAGGCGCGGGGCGACATCGATATCGATGACCACCACACGGTTGAGGATATCGGTATCTGTCTGGGACAGGCGCTGCGGGAAGCGCTTGGCGACAAAAAAGGCATCAAGCGTTATGCGAGTGTCTTCATCCCCATGGATGAGGCACTGGCTCAGGTAGTGATTGATATCAGCAACCGGCCGCATTTTGAATACCGGGCAACGTATCCTTCGCAGCAGGTAGGCAGCTTCTCTACGGAGCTGGTTCACGAATTCCTCTGGAAATTTGCGCTGGAAGCGAGAATTACGCTGCATGTCATTGTGCATTACGGCTCCAACACCCATCACATGATTGAAGCGGTCTTCAAGGCACTGGGACGGGCGCTGGATGAAGCGACACAAGTGGACCCCCGGGTGAAGGGTGTGCCTTCAACGAAGGGAGTGCTGTAGCATGACCGTTGCAATCGTCGATTACGGCATGGGCAACCTGCACAGTGTCAGCAAGGCGGTGGAACGCCTGGGGTATACGAGTCTGGTGACGGCAGATGCCGGTGAGATTCTGGCGGCAGACAGCGTGATCCTGCCGGGTGTCGGTGCATTCGGCGATGCGATGGAGCATCTGCGGGCGAGCGGAATGGATGTTGTAGTTAAGGCTGCAGCTGAAGCGGGACAGCCGCTGCTGGGTATATGCCTTGGTATGCAGCTGCTGTTCAGCAGCAGCGAGGAGCATGGCGAGCATAAGGGGCTGGATCTTCTGCCGGGCTCGGTGGTACGCTTCGCACCCCGTGACGGCTACAAGGTGCCGCATATGGGGTGGAACAGGCTGGGCTTCCTCCAGCCGGAGAGTCCGCTTCTGACCGGCCTTGAAGAAGGGCATGTCTACTTCGTCCATTCCTATCATGTGCTTGCAGGTAGCGACAGCGACCTGCTGGCGGTCACGGATTATGGACATCCGGTAACGGCTATAGTCGGGCGGAACCATGTGTACGGCATGCAGTTTCACCCGGAGAAGAGCGGTGAGCTTGGCATCAAGCTGCTGGGGAATTTCCTGCGGCTTCGAAGAGAGCAGGCGTGAATCCTGAATAACTATATTTGCAAATTGTAATGAAAGCGGGGAGCGCTACATGTCTTCTTTTATCGTATATCCGGCGATTGATATCCGTGACGGCAAATGTGTCCGGTTGCAGCAGGGGGATTACAGCCAGGAAACCATTTATAACGACAGTCCGGTTCAGGTGGCCAAGTCTTGGGAAGAGCAGGGCGGACAGTTTATCCATCTGGTCGATCTGGACGGCGCTAAGGCCGGGCATCCCGTTAATGATGCCATCATCGGAGCCATTGCCAGGAATGCCAATGTTCCGGTTCAGGTCGGCGGCGGTCTCCGCACGCTTGCGGATGTGGAGAAGCTGCTGGGTCTTGGCATCAGCCGGGTCATTATTGGAACGGCGGCGATCAATGATTATGCTTTTACAGAGGCGGTTCTCGCGAAGTATGGCGATAAGGTAGCGATCGGTATTGACGCCCGTAACGGCTATGTGGCTACGCATGGGTGGCTGAATACCTCCGAGGTGCGCGCCGAGGATCTGGCCAAGGAGCTGGCAGCCAAAGGTGCAGAGACCTTCATCTACACAGACATCTCCCGTGACGGGATGATGCAGGGACCGAACGTGGAGGGGATTCTGTCCATGGCCGGGGCGAGCGGCAAAACCGTAATTGCCTCCGGCGGTGTTACCAGCCTGGACGATCTGCTGCGTCTGAGCGTACATAGCGGCAGCGGGATCGGTGGAGCGATTGTCGGCAAGGCGCTCTACACCGGCAATATTGATCTGGCTGAAGCCCTGCAGGCGCTGGGTAAGGCGTAGGGGTTACGGGCTTAGTAATTACTTTTGTTAGCCTGTGAAGGAGGGGTCTTGGATGTTAGCCAAACGGATTATCCCCTGTCTGGATGTGAAGGACGGGCGGGTGGTAAAAGGCGTTAATTTCGTAAATCTGCGCGATGCCGGAGATCCGGTGGAGCTGGCGGCTTTATATGATAGCGAAGGTGCAGATGAGCTGGTATTTCTGGATATCTCCGCTTCAGTGGAAGGGCGGGCGACTATGGTTGAGGTCGTGCGGCAGACTGCCGGGGAGATTGCTATTCCATTCACGGTGGGCGGCGGGATTTCTACACCCGAGGACATGAAGCGGATCCTGCGCGCCGGTGCGGACAAGATCGGCATTAATACGGCAGCTGTCAATAATCCGCAGCTGATTCTTGAAGGCGCCCGCCACTTCGGCTCCCAGTGCATTGTGGTGGCGATGGATGCCAAATATAATGAGGCTTGGGGCGAGTGGGAAGTGTACACTCACGGCGGCCGTACGCCTACCGGTATCCGGGCGCTTACCTGGGCCAAGGAAGCTGAGCAGCTGGGAGCCGGCGAGATCCTGCTTACAAGCATGGATGCCGACGGCACCAAGGACGGCTTCGATCTGAAGCTGACGGCAGCAGTCTGCGATCTGCTGAGCATTCCTGTAATTGCTTCCGGCGGTGCGGGAAGAATTGATCATTTCTATGATGTATTTACCGCAGGCAAGGCAGATGCCGGACTTGCGGCAACTATTTTTCACTATAAAGAGATTGCCATTCATGATTTGAAGGCTGATCTGAAGCAAAGAGGGGTAGAGATCCGATGAGCGAGGACAAGAAAGATATAGCGCAGAGCCAGCAGGAGGCATTGTCAGGCATCCGCTGGAATGAAGCTGGCCTGCTGCCGGCAGTGGTGCAGGATGCCCGTACCCTGGAAGTATTAATGTTCGCCTATATGAATCCGGAGTCACTACGGCTGTCTCTTGAGAGCGGTCAGACCTGGTTCTGGAGCCGTTCGCGTAGTGAGCTCTGGCATAAGGGCGGAACCTCCGGCAATACCCAGGCCATCACCTCCATCCATTACGATTGTGACAGCGATACGCTACTGGTGAAAGTTGTGCCGGAAGGACCGGCCTGCCATACGGGTGAGAACAGCTGCTTCTTCCGCGAGATTCCCCTCGATGCACCGGCAACAGCTGAAGCAGCTGGGGGTACAGTTAACTCGGCAGCAGCAGGCCATGACCGCTTTGCTGTACTGGGTGAGCTGGAGCGCGTAATTGCCGAGCGGGAAGTGAACCGTCCGGAAGGGGCGTACACTACTTATCTGTTTGATAAGGGCGTCGACAAGATTCTCAAGAAGGTCGGCGAAGAAGCCTCCGAAACCATTATCGCCGCCAAAAATAAAGATAATGCCGAGCTTCGCCTTGAAGTCAGCGATCTGATCTATCATTTACTGGTCCTGCTGCAGGAGCGGAAGCTTCCGCTGGATGAGATTCTGGAAGAGCTGAGTGCCCGCCATGAACGGCCTCGCCGGGACTAGGAGGAAGGTTCAGCATGCGTATTGATTACCATACCCACCATGAGCGCTGCGGCCATGCCGTAGGGAAGCTTGAAGAGTATGTGCAGCGCGGCATAGCGCTCGGGCTGCAGCAGCTTGGACTGTCCGATCATCTGCCGCTTATCCATGTAGATCCGGAGTACTATTATCCCGAGATGGCTATGCCGCTTGCGGAGCTTCCGCGTTATGTGGAGGAATGTCTTACGCTGAAGGAGCGCTACCGCGGAACGATTGAGCTGCGGGTGGGGCTTGAAGCGGATTATATCGAGGGATATGAAGAGCAGATCCGCGAGCTTTTAGCACCCTATCCGTGGGACTATCTGATCGGGTCGGTGCATTTTCTCGGAGAATGGGATATTACGGACCACCGGCAGACCCATGGCTGGGAAGGCCAGGACGTGATGAGCGTCTACCGCCGATATTATGATGCAGTGCAGAAGTCGGCGTTATCGGGATTATATGATATTATAGGACATATGGATGTCATCAAAAGGTTCGGTTACGGGCCGCAGACTCCGGAAGGAAGAGCCGAGGCCAGAGCACTGGAGCTGGAGACGCTCAAGGTTATATCCGGCAGCGGAATCGCGATGGAGCTGAATGCTTCGGGACTCACTAAGCCTTGCGCCGAAATGTTCCCGGCTGAGCATGTGCTTCAGCAGGCGTATGCCCTGGGCATTCCGCTCACCGTGGGCTCAGACGCCCATGACCCTCTGAAGCTGGGAGACGGCTTACAGGAGGCGCGGGAAATGCTGTGGCGCACGGGCTTCCGTGAACTGGCTGTGTTCGAAGGACGCCGCCGCACATCCGTCCAAATATAAGAATGTATAGGCTTCGCGCTATATATTATCCTTCTATTTCTCGCTGAAACGGTACCGTCCATACAAGGACGGCAAAGCCGTTTCCACTTGCGTTCGAAGTTTAAATTATAATCCCAGGAGGGTACTATGCATCATCAATTACGTATTTTTTCCGGTTCGTCGAATCCGAAGCTGGCCGCTGATATTGCGGAGCGCCTTGGCGCACCGCTGGGCCTGATTAAGCTGACACGTTTCAAGAGCGGCGAGATATATGTGCATTATGAAGAGAGCATCCGGAACTGCGACGTATTTTTGGTGCAATCCCTGGCTCATCCGATTAACGAGCTGTTTGTAGAATTGCTGGTCATGATCGACGCTGCCAAACGCGCATCGGCAAGAACAGTGAATATTATCGTTCCTTATTACGGGTATGCCCGGCAGGAGCGCAAATCTGCGCCGCGTGAGCCGATCTCAGCCAAAATGGTTGCCGATGTGCTGACCACTGCAGGAGCTACCCGCGTGATAACTATTGACCTGCATGCAGCGGCTATCCAGGGTTTCTTCAACATTCCCGTGGATCATCTGACTGCGCTTGATCTGATCAGCGGCTATTTGAAGATCAAAGGCCTCTCCGATCTGGTAGTCGTATCACCCGATGCAGGCCGCGCCTCCATGGCTGAGAAGCTGGCCAGTCGGCTGGACTCTCCGTTTGCCATCATGATCAAGAAACGTCCGGCTCATAACGAATCGGTGATTACCCATGTCATCGGAGACGTTGAGGGAAGAACGCCGATTATTATTGAGGATCTTATTGATACGGGGACCACGATCGTCAATGTGGTAGAAGGGCTGAAGGAGCGCGGGGCCCGGAACAGCATCGTCTGTGCCACGCACGGGCTGTTCTCCGGAGATGCGCTGGAGCGGATGGATCATCCCAATATCGACGAAATTGTCGTCACGGATTCTATTGCGCTGCCGGATGAGCACTCCAGCAGATTCTCGGTGCTCTCTGTTGCACCTATGCTGGCAGAAGCCACACGTATTATCATCGAAGGCGGTTCCATAGACAAGCTATTTAGAGACGCGGGGATATAGTCCCTGCGTTTCTTTTTACAGTTATGCTGCAGCAGCAACTTTTCAAGCTTTTTCCTCCCCTTAACTCTCCTCCCCGGTTGAGAATCTCACTACCACATGTGGTATACTGTGTGAAGAAGACAGCCAAGTCCATAAATGGAAACGAAAAGAACACTTAAGACAGGGAGTATGGGTATATATTTGATGCCGCTCTCCTATTTTTCGTTAGGCTAGGGAAGCTTACAAAGGGAGGTGCCTTGCTTCCATGATTGAGAAAACTTCAGAGAATGATACGGACAGCGGTAATGTGATTCCGGTCACTCTGGATGCCAATTTTTTCTTTGAAAGAGCCGTACGGTCGCTTGACCGCTTTCAATATGATAAGGCATTAAAGAATTTTCGCAAAGCTGTTGAATATGAGCCGGATAATCCGGTGAATCATTGCAACATGGCGGGTATATTATCTGAGATGGGTAATTACACAGCATCTAATGAGATTCTGACCCATGTACTGGAGAAGATTGATCCCGCAATGACCGAATGTCATTTCTATATGGCTAATAATTACGCCAATATGGAAAGCTTTGAAGAGGCGGAGCGTTCGCTGGTCACGTATCTGGAGGAGGATGCCAGCGGCGAGTTCATGGCCGAATCCGAAGAGCTGATGGAGTTGCTGCAATATGAGCTGAACCGTCCTGCTCCGCTTGTGCGGATCCGCAGCCGTGAGGGTGTGGTCGAGCATGACCGGGCCCGCAGTCTGCTGGAGGAGGGCAAGTTTCCCCAGGCCGTAGAGCTGCTGGAAGAGATCATTGCGATCTCGCCGGACTTTCTGGCTGCGCATAATAACCTGGCCCTCGCTTATTTCTATATGGGCCGGTTTGCCAAAGCGAAGGAATGCCTGAACGAGGTGCTGAAGCAGGACCCCGGCAATCTGCATGCGCTCTGCAATATGGCGATCTTCCTGCAGTATGCAGGTGACAAGGAGCAGCTGGATTCTCTGCTGGGCATGCTTGAAGCCACTGTGCCTTTTCATCAGGAGCATGTATTCAAAATGGCCACGACGATGGGCATCCTGGGCAGACATACTGCAGCATACAGCCACTTCCGGCGTCTGCTGAAGGATGAAGAGGTCGCCGGAGACGCCGGCCTGTATCATTACTGCGCAGCAGCGGCCAGCAACAGCGGCCTCTACACTGAAGCGCTACGCTGCTGGAGACAGGCTGCGAAGCTGGACCCTGAGTCTGCCGTGCCGGCATTCTTCCTGTCCCAGCTCCAGCAAGCCCGGGGAGAAGACAGACCCATGCCTGCTGTCAGCTATAATTACCAATTGCCTTTCCAGGAGCAGCTTAAGCAGTGGAAGGGGAATACAGGCAAGTTCACCGAAGAAGTACGGAACAATCCGCTGCTGCGAGCCTCGTTCTTCTGGGCGCTGCGCTACGGCGATTCCTCCACGAAGCTGCAGGTGACCGAAGCCCTGCGCTGGATTGAGGATGAGGAGATGTCCGAGGTACTGCGCGGAGTTCTGGAGCATCAGCCGCTCCAGGAGGACCGGCTGCAGGAGGCGGCGCTGTTCAGCCTGCAGCGGCTGATTGGAGAGAATCTGGAAGAAGCTGCAGCTCCTGAGGAAGAGCCGTTGCAAGCGGCTTCCAGCCCCAAGGGCCCGGCTGAATGGAAGGAAGACTGGCAGCGGATTATCGATCATACGGTGGCCATGATGGACCGGAGATATGATGCTGTGCAGAAGAAGGATGCAGAGTTTATCTGGAAGCAGTTCATCGGCAGCCTGTATCCGGATGTACCGTTATTCCGCAATGACGGCGGCTGGTGTGCGGCACTGGAGTATCTGACTGCCAGGCTGCACGGGCGTCCGGTCACCTTCCGCGAGGCGGCACAGCGTTACGGCGTCTCGGTCTCCATGGTAAGCCGCTATGCACGGCGGATCGACAGTGAATGCGATACCCAGGGCATGCTGCCGGGAACGGACGGCTTGTCGCCGTCCACCAACAATATTTGAACCCTTTTTTCAAATATAAGAATCTATACGTTTCTCACGATAACTTATCCTTATATTTCTCGCTGAAACGGTACCGTCTTAATAAAAGGACGATAAAGCCGTTTCCACTTGTAAATACAAACCTACTTGTAAGGAGGCCAATGTAATGTACAAAACGATTGTAATCGGAACAGGCCCGGCCGGGCTGACTGCCGCGATTTATCTGGCGCGCGCGAACCTGAGCCCGCTCGTAATTGAAGGCTTGCAGCCGGGAGGACAGCTGACAACGACGACAGAAGTGGAGAACTTTCCAGGCTTCCCTGAAGGAATTCTGGGTCCTGATCTGATGGACAACATGCGTAAGCAGGCCGAACGCTTCGGCGCTGAATTCAAGAATGGCTGGGTGGAGTCGGTTGACTTCTCTCAGCGTCCGTTCAAGGTGACTGTAGACGGAATGGGTGTACTGGAAGCGGAGTCGGTCATTATTTCGACCGGCGCCTCCGCCAGATACCTGGGTATCCCGGGCGAGCAGGAGAATGTAGGACGCGGGGTCAGCACCTGTGCGACCTGTGACGGATTCTTTTTCCGTAACAAAAAGATTGTCGTGGTCGGCGGCGGCGATTCCGCGATGGAGGAAGCCAGCTTCCTGACCCGCTTTGCTTCCAGCGTAACGCTGGTGCACCGCCGTCCGGAGCTGCGTGCTTCGAAGATCATGCAGGACCGCGCACGCGACAACAGCAAGGTGTCATGGGCACTGAACCGCACGCCGCTTGAGGTAACCGTCGGCGATACCGGAGTTAAGGGCATCACCGTCCTTAACAATGAGACGGGACTTACCGAGCTGGTGGAAGCGGATGGTGTATTTGTCGCTATCGGACATACACCGAATACCGCTTTCTTAGGCGGGCAGATTAACACCGATGCCAATGGCTATATAGTGGTTAACCCGGGCACCACAGAGACGAATATTCCCGGCGTATTCGCTTGCGGCGACGTGCAGGATACGCGTTACCGTCAAGCCATATCGGCAGCCGGAACCGGCTGTATGGCCGCCATGGATGCCGAGAAGTTCCTGGAAGGCACGATGGTGCATGACTGGAGCGAATCGCTCGATAAATAACCGGAGAAGGTTCTTGTTATTTACGGGTTTACAAAAAAATCCTATACCAGTAGAATGTATTTAATTAGATAAGATACCCACTAGGGGAGCCTGAATAGGCTGAGACGGGAAAAGTGAATTTCCGGACCCTTGAACCTGATCTGGATCATACCAGCGTAGGAAAGTGGAGTCGGACCTTTTTTTGAATACAGTCTTATTGGGCTGTTCCTTTGATAAAGCCGCTCCAGGTGGAGCGGCTTTTTGACTTGCAAGAATTCATATGCCTTGTGCTATACATGATTCTTCGGCTCAGTCTGCTGCGTGAAATCTTATCTGATTGGCTCATAGAGCGAAGAGGAGGAGATTAGAATGCCAGAAATGATGAAGAACGAAGAGGTGGACCTTTCCCGATTTCCTGCAAGCCGCAAAGTGTATGTAGAGGGCTCGCGCCCGGATATTCAGGTTCCGATGCGGGAGATCAGCCTCAGCAGAACCGAGGGCGTTGCCGGGGAAGAGGAGAACGAACCGCTGCGTGTCTATGACACAAGCGGAATTTACACCGATGCTGCGCAAGAGGCTGACATTCGGAGGGGGCTGCCGCCGCACCGTTTATGCTGGATTGCGGAGCGTGGCGATTCGGAGGAATACACCGGAAGAGCTGTGCAGCCGCAGGATAATGGAATCCGCAGGGGCGGGCCGCCCGCAGAGGCTTATCCAGGGCTGCAGCGGAGTCCCCTGCGGGCACATGCGGGCAACAATGTTACCCAGCTGCATTATGCGCGGCAAGGGATCATTACTTCGGAAATGGAGTATATCGCGATCCGCGAGAATACCCGGCCGGAATTCGTAAGGGATGAGGTGGCCGCCGGACGGGCCATTATTCCGGCCAACATCAATCATCCCGAGAGCGAGCCGATGATTATTGGCCGTAACTTCCTGGTTAAGATCAATGCGAACATCGGAAATTCTGCGGTGTCTTCTTCTATTGAAGAGGAAGTGGAGAAGATGCGGTGGGCAACCCGCTGGGGGGCCGACACCATCATGGACCTCTCCACCGGCTCCAAGATTCATACCACCCGTGAATGGATTATACGCAATTCTCCTGTGCCTGTCGGCACGGTGCCCTTATACCAGGCGCTCGAAAAGGTGAACGGCATAGCCGAGGATTTAACCTGGGAGCTCTATCGCGACACGCTGATTGAGCAGGCGGAGCAGGGGGTCGATTACTTTACCATTCATGCCGGGGTGCTACAGCGCTATATTCCGCTGACTGCCGGAAGAATGACGGGAATCGTATCACGGGGCGGCTCGATTATGGCCGCTTGGTGCCTTGCCCATCAGCAGGAGAACTTTCTGTACACACACTTCGAAGCTATATGTGAGATTATGAAGACGTATGATGTGGCCTTCTCTCTGGGGGACGGACTTCGTCCGGGTTCTATAGCAGATGCCAATGACGAAGCTCAATTCGCTGAGCTGGAGACACTGGGAGAGCTGACAGCGCTGGCCTGGAAGCACGATGTTCAGGTAATGGTTGAGGGCCCGGGGCATGTGCCGATGCACAAGATTAAGGAGAATATGGACAAGCAGCTCGAGATTTGCCGGGAAGCCCCTTTTTACACCCTGGGTCCGCTCACTACCGATATTGCACCCGGTTATGATCATATCACTTCAGCCATCGGGGCGGCGATGATCGGCTGGCTCGGGACGGCTATGCTGTGTTACGTTACACCCAAGGAGCATTTAGGTCTGCCTAACAAGAATGACGTGCGCGAGGGAGTCATTACCTACAAGATCGCTGCACATGCCGCAGACCTCGCCAAGGGGCATCCGGGTGCACAGGACAGGGATAATGCGCTGTCCAAGGCACGGTTCGAGTTTCGCTGGCGAGACCAGTTCCATCTCTCTCTGGACCCGGAAAGGGCGCTGGAGTATCATGATGAGACGCTTCCTGCGGAGGGGGCGAAGCAAGCTCATTTCTGCTCTATGTGCGGTCCTAAATTCTGCAGCATGCGGATTTCGCATGATATCCGTAATTCCTACAGATTGAGCAGGTCGCTGTAAAAAGGCAAGTCTTCTATAGCTATTTCCCTGCTGTCCCATGCTGTAAAAGGCGTGAGGGCAGCTTTTCTTATGCGCGAATAGCACAAGATTCTTCTCCCTATTATGTGAAACCATGCACAACCGTTGGCGTAAATAGCATTATCCAAGTATAGGGAGTGAATCGAATGAGGAACAAAGACTGGCTCAAGGAAAGCGAACGTTTCAATGAAGCGGCTGAATACTATGATAGGTATAGACCCAGTTATCCATTCGCCCTGATTGAGCAGATTGTACAAGAAGCCTCTCTGACTAAGGAGTCCAGAATTCTTGAGATCGGTGCCGGGAGCGGTAAAGCCTCCGAATTATTCCTGGACCGCGGGTATGAGCTGCTATGTATTGAACCGGGCCCACAACTGGCGGAATTGGGAAGACAGAAGCATAGGGATAAAAACGTGCGATTTGTAACCTCCAGATTCGAGCACTGGTCTGGGCCGGAGAAGGATTTCGACCTGATCTTCTCCGCTCAAGCCTTTCATTGGGTGCCGCAGCCGGAAGGTTACAAGAAATGTGGGCGGCTGCTGAAGCCGGGAGGGCGGCTCGCGCTCTTTTGGAATTTTTATCTGCAGGGAGACAGTGAGATGGAGCAAGAGATTGCCGAGGTCTGTGCGGAGTATGAGGTATTCTGGTTTAATAAGCGGGATGTAATTGAACAGAGAGTGGAGCGAACTGTAGCAGAGCTGTCCGGCAGCGGAAATTTCAGAGCCCCGGAGGTCTACCGGTATCCTTGGGACAGCAGGGATGACGCGGATAGCTTCATTAACTTCCTGCGGACCTGCAACGGGTTCATCGGGCTGAAGGAAGCGGAGCAGATTGAATTAAGCGCCAGGTTACATAAGCTGATCGGCCGGAATGGCGGCACCCTGCAAAGGAATTTTATATGTACGCTTTTCATAGCCGAAGCCTTGAATTCTGTGAATTCTTAACATACATGGCTGTCCCTATGCTGTAACAGGCGTACGGGCAGCTTTTTCCTTAAAAGCTAATATGTTGTGGGGTAATTTTATACTTAGTGACTGTAATCACAATTTACCCCCCTGCCCTATGCTAAGCTGTTGCTGAGAAGAATTCTCAATTGTGAGGTGTGCAGATCTTGAGCAAAGTGTTGAAGCTAGATGAGTCTATATTGGAGCTGGTAACCAGGCACCCGGAAGCCGTAGATATTATGGCCGGTCTGGGTTTCCATGATATAACGAAGCCTGGAATGCTGCAGACGGCAGGCAGGTTCATGACATTATCCAAGGGCATGAAATTAAAGAGAATAGAGCTGGAAACCGTTCGGCTGGCCTTTGAGCAGCACGGCTTCGAGATTATTGAATAGAAGGAGAGAATATAATGAGCGAACTGATTAATAACCGTGAAGTGGATGTACCGGAGCAGACACGCCGCCAGGCTATGCTGAAGGAGATCATCAAGGAGCTGCATGCGGGTAAAAGTGTAGAGGAAGTGAAGGCGCGTTTTGCCGAAGCGGTAGGCGATGTGACTGTAGCTGAGATATCTGCCATGGAGCATTCCCTGATGACCGAAGAGGGTATTCCGGTAGAGGAAGTGCAGCGCCTATGCTCCGTGCATACGGCCATCTTCAAAGGCTCGATCGAGCAGATTCACCGCTCCTCGAAGGCTGAAGAGCAGCCGGGGCATCCTGTGCATACCTTCAAGCTGGAGAACCGTGAGATTGAACGGCTGGTTAACTTCCGGCTGGAGCTGCACACAGACAAGTTCAAGAAGAACGCCAGCGAAGAGATCATCTTCAAGCTGCTGGAGGATCTGAGCCTATTGCTCGACCTCGACAAGCATTACAGCCGCAAGGAGAATCTGCTGTTTCCTTACTTAGAGAAGTACGGCATTTATGGTCCAACCAAGGTAATGTGGGGCGTGGATGACGGGATCCGCAATATGATTAAGGAAGCCAAGAAAGCACTCAGCGCGTATAGCGGGGAGTCTGAGCAGATTGCAGCTTCACTGGAGGAGATCATTAAAGAAGTCAACGAGATGATCTTCAAAGAAGAGAATATTCTGCTGCCGATGGCGCTCGATAAGCTGACTGAAGATGAATGGGTCAAAATCGCCCGCGAAAGTGACGAAATCGGCTTCTGCCTGACCGCGCCGGAGCAGGAATGGATTCCGGAGCGTGCCGCTGAACCGGAGGGTGCCCAGAGTCAGGAAGAAGGAGAAGCTGCATCACCGCAGGGCTTCATCCGCTTTGAGACCGGCCTGTTGTCGCTTCATCAGCTCGAGACGATGATGAATCATCTGCCGGTGGATTTGACCTTTATCGATGAGAACGATGTGGTCCGCTACTTCTCACATGGCAAGGAACGGATCTTCGCCCGGACCAAGGCGGTTATCGGCCGTACGGTGCAGAACTGTCATCCGCCGCAAAGCGTGCATGTGGTGGAGAAGCTGCTGGCAGATTTCAAGGCAGGCATTAAGGATGCTGAGGATTTCTGGATTGCCATCAAAGATAAATTCATCTATATCCGCTACTTCGCAGTACGTGATGAGACCGGCCGCTATATGGGGACGCTGGAGTTCACACAGAATATTGCTCCGATCCGTGCCTTAGAGGGGCAAAAGCGTATTTTGTCGGAATAATGGCAGATTTACAGGGACCAGGGCAATAGAAGATTACTTTCAGACTTTCTTGCCTGCCGGGTGAGAAGGTCTTTTTGTTAGGCGGGTTGTCCGCAGACGGAGCATGTCAAAACATCCCATACCGCTTCCTGAAGAACATTGCCCCGGGTGTATCGCCTTTCCTTGACCGCAGGGGAGGCTTCTATTATAGTGGGTACGTAGGATTAACTATTTTAGCATAGAAAAAGGTGGCTTGTAACATGTCTGAAAATATCTACGTTGGCGTGGATTTAGGTGGAACCACGATTAAGGTTGGAATCTGCAATGCCGAGGGAAGCCTGCTGCACACTTACGAAGGTCCAACGGGGACCGCAGACGGCGTCGATGCCGTTATCGATAATATCGAGAAGTATGTGCGCCTGATTGTGGAGGACTCTCCGTATTCCTGGGAACAGCTTGCCGGTGTGGGAGCCGGGCTTGCCGGGTTTACGAATATTCGTGAAGGAATCATCATCCTTGCGCCTAACATAGGATTTAGAGATGTGCCGATCCGTTCCATTCTGGAAGGTCGTTTGAACAAGCCTGTCAAAATAGACAATGACGCCAATGTGGCTGCGCTGGGCGAGGCTTGGAGCGGTGCAGGACGCGGCATTGAGAATTGCGTCTGCTATACGCTGGGTACAGGGGTAGGCGGCGGAATTATTATCAATGGCAAGGTGTATCAGGGCTTTGCCGGTCTGGCCGGAGAGCTTGGCCATATCACAGTAGTTCCCGATCTGGAAGCTATCCAGTGCGGCTGCGGGAACATGGGTTGTTTGGAAACCGTTTCCTCTGCGACTGGCATTATCCGCATGGCGAATGATGCAGTGGCCCGCGGGGACCGCACCACTCTGTCCACGGTGGAGAAGATTGCGGCCAAGGAAGTCTTTGACGCTGCCAAGGCAGGCGATGAAGTCGCTCTGCGTATTGTGAACCGTGCAGCATTCTACCTGGGCAAATCGATGGCTGCGGTGGCTGCGGTACTGAATCCGGAAGTGTTTATCGTAGGCGGCGGCGTATCCAAAGCCGGCGATATCCTGTTTGATGAAGTCCGCCGTGTATTCGCCAAGCTAACACCTGCACCTCTGCAGACTGGTGTTACCATCGTGCCTGCGGAGCTTGGCAATGATGCCGGTATTATTGGTGCGGCAGGTCTTTTGCTGCGTTCTTAAGGAGCAGGAATTATTCATATACTAACCTTAGGGAGGGGACGCTCTAATGACCGAATTCGAGCAAATATCGCCCGGTCGTGCCACCCTGATCATCATTACCGGCATGTCGGGAGCAGGCAAGACGATTGCAGTGCAGAGCCTGGAGGATCTCGGCTTCTTCTGCGTCGATAATCTTCCGCCAGTGCTGATCCCGAAGTTCGCCGAATTGATTGAGCAGTCCAAAGGCAAAATCGCCAAAGTGGCGCTCGTGATCGACCTCAGGGGACGGGAATTCTTCACCGCTCTGTCGGAGTCTCTGGCCTATATCAAGGACGAGTCGACCATAGGCTTTGAGATTCTTTTCCTGGATGCAACAGATTCAGTGCTTGTGCAACGCTACAAAGAGAGCCGGCGTCACCACCCGCTTGCTCCCAAGGGCATGCCGCTTGACGGTATCCGGATGGAGCGCCAAATGCTGGAGGAGCTCAAGAATTCAGCTACCCTGTGTCTGGATACCAGCAGCATGAAGCCGGCACAGCTAAAAGAAAAAATTGTGTCACGGTTCTCCCATCTCGGGAAAAGCACCCTCTCCGTTAACATTACTTCGTTTGGGTTCAAGTATGGTATTCCGATTGATGCTGACCTGGTGTTCGATGTCCGCTTCCTGCCTAATCCGCATTATGTGGATCAGCTGCGGCCCAAGACAGGCCAAGACAACGATGTGTATGACTATGTGATGAAATGGCCTGAAACGCAGACGTTCCTGACCAAGCTGCTTGACATGCTTCAATTTCTTATTCCGCAATACCGCAAGGAAGGCAAATCCCAGATTATTATCGGCATCGGCTGTACAGGCGGCAAACACCGTTCCGTAGCCATTGCAGAGTATCTGGGCAAAATGCTGGGGGTAAGCGAGACGGAATCGGTAGCAATCAGCCATCGGGATTCCGAACGTGATCGGCATTGACGAGAGAAGGGATGAGTAGTGACTGAAGAACAAGGGCAGCGTCCGAAGATCGTCGTCATGGGCGGCGGTACCGGGCTGTCTGTTATGCTTCGGGGATTGAAGGAGAAGCCGCTGGATATTACGGCTATCGTAACCGTGGCAGATGACGGGGGGAGCTCCGGGATTCTGCGCAGTGAGCTGCAAATGCCGCCTCCGGGGGATATCCGTAACGTACTGACGGCTATGGCCGATGTGGAGCCTCTGATGGCGCAGATCATGCGCTACCGTTTCAGTACCGGAGAGGGCCTCGCCGGACACAGCCTGGGCAATCTCATTCTGGCAGCGCTGACAGACATCTCCGGGGATTTCGTTACGGCAGTCAGAGAGCTTAGCCGCCTTTTCGCCGTCCGCGGCCGGGTGCTGCCCGCTGCAGGCGAAGCGGTGGTCCTGCACGCCGAGATGTCGGATGGTACCCTGATTACCGGCGAATCCAAAATACCGGAGGCCGGCGGTATAATCAAACGTGTGTTCCTGGAGCCTGCCGATGTGGAGCCTCTGCCGGAGGCGCTGGAGGCGATCCGGAATGCGGATGCCATTCTGCTCGGTCCGGGCAGTCTGTATACAAGCATTCTGCCGAATCTGCTGGTGCCGAAGCTGGCTGAAGCTGTCGTGGCCTCGGATGCGATCAAAATATTTGTATGCAATGTAATGACCCAGCCCGGTGAAACGGATAATTATACGGTCAGTGATCATCTTCAGGCGGTATACGACCATATCGGACTGCATCTGTTCGATTATGTAATTGTGAACGACGGAGAGATCCCGGAGCAGGTACAGATCAAATATGCCGAGAAAGGCGCACGTCCGGTGCAGCTTGACCGCGATGTCGTTGACGGCAACGGATATAAGGTGATTGCCGACAAACTGGTATTATTTAAAACCTATTTGCGGCATGATACAGATAAGCTTAGCCACCATATTTTCCAGCTGGTTCAGGATTGGATTGACAGAAAGAGTTAACATGAAAGAGGTGAGCCCCTTGTCTTTTGCGGCCCTTACCAAAAAAGAGCTGACGATGGTCGAGAGCCAGCCCTGCTGTGAGAAAGCGGAAATGTCAGCGCTGATCCGGATGAATGGTTCGGTGCAGCTTTCGAGCAAAAAGGTTGTTCTCGACATTTCGACGGAGAACGCCGCGATTGCAAGGCGGGTATATTCTTTACTTAAGAAATATTACCAGGTCCATATCGAGCTGCTCGTGCGTAAAAAAATGCGTTTGAAGAAGAATAACGTCTATATCGTAAGAATCCCAAACCGGGTTCAGGAGATCCTGAAGGATCTGCGGATTGTCTCGGAAGGCTTCATCTTCACCGATGGGATCGATGATGAAATCGTCGGCAAGAACTGCTGCAAGCGTGCTTACCTGCGCGGGGCCTTCATGGCTGGCGGCTCGGTGAATAATCCGGAGGGTTCCTCGTATCACCTGGAAATCGCTTCGATGTATGAGGAGCACTGCAAGGCGCTCGTGGAGCTGGCTGGTGAATTTCACCTGAATGCCCGCTGCATAGAACGCAAGAAAGGCTTCATCCTATACATCAAGGAAGGCGAGAAGATTATTGAATTCTTAAGTTTGATCGGAGCCCATCAGGCACTGTTCAAATTCGAGGATGTACGGATCATGCGCGATATGCGTAATTCCGTTAACCGGATCGTCAACTGCGAAACGGCCAATCTTAACAAAACGATCAGCGCCGCGGTACGCCAGATTGAGAATATCAAGCTGCTGCAGCGTGAGGTGGGACTGGAAAGCTTGCCGGATAAGCTGCGCGAGGTTGCGGAAATCAGACTTGCACACCCGGATATCAACCTGAAGGAAGTTGGCGATATGCTGGGCGGCACCGTCAGTAAATCAGGCGTAAACCACCGTTTGCGCAAAATTGATGAGCTGGCTGACAAGGTGCGGGGCAGTTGATTATTTTTTTTCTAGTGCGGTAGAGGTTATAATGATATAATATTATAAAATTAATGTGAAATTTTTGGGCAGATCTCAAATAGGGGGTAAGCGTTTCATGACAAAGCACCCGGTAGTTGTTCGGTTGAAGACGGGGCTCCATGCTCGGCCGGCAGCATTGTTTGTGCAAGAAGCTAATAAGTTTTCGTCGGAGATTTTCGTGGAAAAAGACGATAAAAAAGTTAACGCCAAAAGTATCATGGGCATTATGAGCCTTGCGATCAGTTCCGGTACGGAGATTTATATCAGCGCAGATGGCGCAGATGCGGAACAAGCTGTAACCGCTTTGACAAGTCTTGTAAGTAAGGAAGAACTCGAGAATCAATAAATGGTACACGTCTTACCGAAAGCCCTTAGGGGCTTTTTTTCATATTATTTATGTATAAGGGGAGATACACAGATGCAGATCCAAGGCAGTGAGGTAACATTAGTGGAGCCTACAGAAGCTCTCAGAGAGCCCTATCTGGCATTTTATGAAGAGTGGAAGGCCAGCGGAGAATCATTCGTTCCCTGGGTAGTCGAGATCGATCCTGCTGACTTTGCCGGGATGCTTCAGTCTCTGCGTGAGCATGCCGGCGGTGTGAATATCAAAGACGGATGGGTGAGCAGTTCAACCTTCTGTCTGGTGACAACGGATCAGCGGGTGGTGGCTGCCGTGAACATCAGACACCGGTTGACGGAAGCGTTACTCCGTACAGGCGGGCATATCGGCTATGGCGTGGTCCCTTCGGAGCGCAAACAGGGGTATGCCAGTGAACTTCTGAAGCAGGCCCTCGTGAAAGCTGCTGAACTGGGTATAGAGAAGGCACTCGTGGTCTGCGACGCCGTCAATACAGCATCGGAACGGACGATCCGCAAGAATGGCGGAGTAGAGGATAGCGAATATATTGAGGAGGACGGAAATGTCATCCGGCGTTTCTGGATAGAGACGGAATAAATTATTAAATAACGTACATAGGATATGCAACTTTTGCCATGCTGGTCCGTCTAGAGGGTACCAACAACTTAAAGAAACGAAAGGGGATGGCAAGCATGATGAAATTTGGCAAATCAATCGGAGCAGTGCTGCTGGCAGGAAGCTTGATTATAGGAGGAATGGGGCTGAGCGGGGTGCTAAAAGGTCCTGAAAAGGCTTACGCTGCCGATGAGGTGCAGAAGAATATTGTGAACGTAGTCGGTAAAGGTGAACTTGCGATCAAACCGGATATCGTCTATCTCTCCATCGGGGTAACTACCACGGCTGATACTGCACAAGAGGCGCAGAAGGGTACCGCGGCAAAGATTGCGAAGCTGACTGCATTATTCAAAACAACCTGGGGAATTGCGGACAAGGATATTCAGAGCACGCAGTTCTATGTACAGCCTAATTACATCTATAGCGAAAAGGAAGGCCAGCAGGTTAAAGGCTATAATGCCCAGCATACGCTGAAGATTTCCTACCGTGATCTGACTAAGGTCGGACAATTGCTGGATGCAGCATCGACGGCAGGCGCGAACAATATCGGCAATGCAAGCTTTGCGATCGAAGATCCATCAGCCTTTGAAGCACAGGTTATCGAAAAAGCAATGCAGAATGCAGATGTAAAAGCGGCAGCGATTGCTAAAGCGGCGAAACGCGGACTCGGGCAGGTGGTAACGGTCATTCAGAACGACGACGGGAATAACCCGGTTGTCTTCGTTGAACAGGCCGCCATGTCCAAAGCAGCGAATGATTCAGCTGCCGGAAGCTCTGTTGAACCCGGAGAAGTTAAAGTAACCACTCAGCTGAGCGTAACCTATGAATTGAAATAAAGTGACCGCGAAGAGGCGCTTGCTCTGCTGTTTATGGCAGGGCGGCGCCTTTTTTAGGAGAAATTTTCGTTGAAATCTCTCAAATTGTTTAAATAAATGTAATAAGGTTGATAGAAAGACTCTTCAATCCTTAAGAAACTGTAAAGCGCATTGTAACATCCGCCGACCTTCTTATCCCTATAATAGGAAGAGTGAAGCTGAGGGAACACATCACGTCATAATACATCGCACCAGCGGAAGGGGAAGAACAACAATGAAAATGAATGATACTTCGAAGAAATACGCCCGTAAATGGGGCGCAGGAATGATTGCAGCGGGAATGCTGCTCGGTGGAGCCGCAATACCGGCAGGTATAACTCAGGCAGCTCCAGCAGCTGCTCAGGTGAAGGCTGCATCCTCCCCGGTAGTACTGAAGGTAAACGGCAAGATTGCAGCGCAGAAGGGGCTTTTCCAGGACGGAAAGGTATGGATTCCGGTAACGTTTATGCGCGATGCGCTGGGGATGCCGCTATCTTATGATAAAGCAGAGAAGACGTATACCATCGGTACAGGTACTACACAAACTAAACTGACGGTTACTGAATACTATACTACGATTAAAGTGAACAATTATTTTATCGGCGAATATGAAGTGAAGAATATGGATAACCGCTTCTATGTTTCGTTTGACCTGCTCAGCGATTACTTAGGCTACAAGGGTGACTGGAGTGCCGCTACGGGACGGCTCAATGTGATGAAGAGAACGCAAAATGCGGTAACTATAAAGACTGAGAGCTATGTTAAGGACCATAAAGATGCACCAATCAAGCTGGATTATCCACAGGTCAGCGGTCTTGCAAGTAGCGAGGCTGAGAAGGCAATCAATGATACAATCAAACAGACGATTCAGAAATACGCGGCTTACGCCGAAGATCAAATCTCCCTTAAATCCGAGGACGACCGTCCGTATGAATTCGAAGGCGGTTATGTGGTCACTTATAATCAGGACGGCGTGCTCAGTCTGATCACGAATCAATACGGATATACCGGCGGTGCACATGGATCGACTATCCGCAATGCCTTTACCTTCTCACTTAAAGACGGTAAACGCCTGCTGCTGGGGGATTTGTTCAAGGCTAATCCTAACTACAAGAAACAGCTGAATGCCAAGGTATCTACTGAAATCAAAGCAAACGGAGGTTATCTGGGAGGATTCACAGGCCTGAATACAGAGAAATACTTCTATCTGAAAGAGGGCAAAGCCGTGCTCTTCTTCCAGCAATATGAGTATACTGCATACGCTACAGGCTTCCCGGAGGTAATCTTCAGCTTCAAAGAGCTGCTGCCGGACGGAAGCAGTCCGTTCGCTGCACTGAAATAATATAGTAGTTTCATATATCCTGCCCATGCGTTTCCTCCGGAGACATAAGGGCAGGATTTCTTTTGCGGGCCTATTAAGGCTGCCCTGCCGTTACCACATCCCCGAGGCAGTCATAAGCTAAAGAAAGCAAGCAGCTTATAGCGGGGAGGGAAGGATATGGTCTATCAATATACGGCCATTGGAGATTCATTAACGACCGGATTCGGGGCTCTGCCCGGGAACGGATTTGTCCCCGTCTACCGCCGGATGGCGGAAGGGCGGCTGCAGACTCCGGTGGCTTCAGCGAATCTTGGAGTGAACGGTCTGACAACAGCAGGGCTGGAGCAGCGTCTCAAGACAGATGGCGGCTTTCGTTCTGCGGTTAAGGATGCGGAGATCATCACCGTCTCTATTGGCGGCAATGATCTGATTAAGGCCGCCAAAGCCGCAGCGGGGAGGCCAGGTGAGCTGAATGGATATCTGCAAAAAGCGCTCCGGGAATGCAAACGGAATTTCAGTGATATTATGAATACTCTGGCACAGCTGAAGGCGGGTACGCGAAGTCCTTACATTATCCGGATTGTAGGTCTCTATAATCCGTATCCTCAGGTGGATGCGGCTACAGATTGGGTGCGGCAGTTCAACCGCTATGCTGCCGGCTACAGCAGTTATGTTGTGGGGTTTGCTTCCATTTATCATGAATTTGCCGGAAATGAGCGGGGGCTGCTGTTCCTGGATCATATCCATCCGAACGGCAGGGGCTACCGGGTGATTGCCGGCAAGCTGGATGCCCTGGGATATGGAACCTTGAGGTGAAACATCAGTATATATGCCAAATAAAGAGGCTGCCGCAGACCTGTAGGTCCGTGGCAGCCTCTTTATGTGTTGGTGAAGTATAGAAATTAAACGCCAGTCGGCAAGGTCTTCTCAATGACTTTATCGACAATGCCATATTCAGCTGCATCGGCAGCACTCATGAAGTAGTCGCGGTCGGTATCCTTCTCGATCTTCTCGATCGGCTGGCCCGTACGTTCGGACAGGATACGGTTCAGCTTCTCGCGCAGCTTGATGATGCGGCGGGCGCGGATTTCGATATCCGAAGCCTGACCCTGGGCACCGCCGAGCGGCTGGTGAATCATAATTTCGCTGTTCGGCAAGGCGAAGCGTTTGCCCTTGGCGCCGGCGTTCAGCAGGAAGGCACCCATGGAAGCGGCCATCCCTACACAGATGGTGGATACATCCGGTTTAATGTACTGCATTGTATCAAATATAGCCATACCCGCTGTAATGGAACCGCCAGGGCTGTTTACATACAGGTGAATATCCTTATCCGGATCCTCGGCAGCCAGGAAGAGCATTTGTGCGATGATGGAATTGGCTACCACGTCATTAACCTCCGTTCCAAGGAAAATGATGCGGTCCTTCAGCAGGCGGGAATAGATGTCATAAGCGCGCTCACCGCGGTTGCTCTGTTCTACTACCATAGGAATATAACTCACGTGGAAAACCTCCTTGAAATTGGTGCTTCGAATGTGTTCATTTTTTACTGTTACCGTATTAACCACATGATAAACAAATTCAAACAAAAAGTCAAAGAAAGTCAAACTTAGATTCAAAAAAAAGAGCCATCAAGCGGCTCTTTGGTTAAATATAATATAAGCATTGCTAAATTATGTACAAAAGTGAAAATAATGGCGCGCCCGCCAAGAATCGAACTTGGATCTCAGGCTTCGGAGGCCTACGTCATATCCATTGGACCACGGGCGCAACAGAAATTATTATAATACACTTATTGCATAAAAGCAACGTGTAAAACCCGTTGTGCAAAAAAAAATTTTCCGGCTCCCAGGCAGATGATAGCTTCCCACTTGACAGTCAGGTGATGGAGGTTTTCAGTCATGTGCTTAAGGGCGTGGTTACCTCTCACAGACCGGCAGATGTATAAGATGAAACGGGTCTGAGAATTATAGTCTCGGAACACTTGCACTCGGCGTCAGTTTTGGGTAGAATATGGGTGGGACTTAAAAAGTTAACCCGGGACATTTTGAGACCACGAACAAGGGAAAAGAGAAAGACGAAGTTGCAGGAGTGAAAGCATGCGTAATTTATTGGAAATCCAAAAGCAGCTTCTGCCTGATCTCATGGAAACCCTTAAGAGACGGTATACGATTCTACATCAGATCATGCTGTCCGATATTATTGGGCGCCGAACGCTTGCCGCCTCGCTTGATATGACCGAGCGGGTGCTGCGCGCCGAGACGGATCTTCTGAAATCGCAAGGGCTCATTGAGATCGAGAGCGTCGGCATGCGCATTAGCGAAGCCGGTCGCAGACTGCTTGACCTGCTGGAGCCGATCGCCAAGAGCCTCTTCGGCCTGGATGATCTGGAAGAGAAAATTCGTACTACGTACGGTCTCAGTAAAGTAGTTGTTGTACCTGGCGACTGCGAGACCTCGCTGTTCACCAAACGTGAACTGGGGCGTGCAGGTTCGAAGGCACTGCTCAGTGTACTGCGCAGTGACGATACGATTGCCGTCACAGGCGGATCGACCCTGGCCGAAATGGCCGATCAGTTGACCCCGCCGCTATCCCTTTCCTATAAGAACGCCTGGGTAGTTCCGGCGCGCGGAGGACTGGGAGAGAGCATGGAGATCCAAGCCAACACCATTGCTTCGACCATGGCCAAACGGATTGGTGCCAATTACCGTCTGCTGCATGTGCCTGATCTGCTCAGCGGCGATGCCTATCAGTCGCTCGCACTGGACTCCAATATTGGAGAGATTGTGCAGATTATCCGCAGATCGCGTATTATTGTGCATGGAATTGGCGATGCCATTGAAATGACTCACCGCCGCAAGCTGGACCCCGGTACCATCTCAGAGATTCAGGACGAGGGTGCGGTAGCCGAATCGTTCGGATATTATTTCAATGAGAATGGCGAGGTGGTTCATACCATGCTGACCATGGGGCTGCGCCTGGAAGACATTATCCGTACAGAAGTCGTCATCGGTATTGCCGGCGGCAAACGCAAGGCTAAGGCCATTCATGCGATGCTGCGGTTCGGCCAAGAGGATATTCTCGTGACAGACGAGGCGGCTGCTATCGAAATCGGCAAAGAAATCGACAAACAATTGCAAGAGGTCCTATAGATTCCATTTTATGGGACGCGCGCAAAGGTATTATGCATTATACTTAACCTTGTTGTCTTGACGAGCCTCACGGCTTGTCTTGAATAAATAAAACGAAATCTAGGAGGAACTATTCAATGAGTGTAAAAGTTGGTATTAACGGTTTTGGACGTATTGGACGCCTTGCATTCCGCCGTATTCAAAATGTAGAAGGTATCGAAGTGGTAGCAATCAATGACTTGACTGACGCTAAGATGCTTGCTCATTTGCTTAAATATGATACAACTCAAGGTAAATTCCAAGGCGATGTTGAAGTTCACGACGGCTTCTTCAAAGTTAACGGTAAAGATGTTAAGGTTCTGGCGAACCGCAACCCTGAAGAACTTCCTTGGGGAGAGCTTGGCGTTGATATCGTTCTGGAATGCACAGGTTTCTTCACAACTAAAGAAGCAGCTGAAAAGCACCTTAAAGGCGGAGCTAAGAAAGTAGTTATTTCCGCTCCAGCTACAGGCGACATGAAGACTGTTGTTTACAACGTTAACGATGACATCCTTGACGGTAGCGAAACAGTAATCTCCGGCGCATCTTGCACAACGAACTGTCTGGCTCCTATGGCCAAAGTTCTGAACGACAAATTCGGTATCATCGAAGGCTTGATGACTACTATCCACGCTTACACAGGTGACCAGAATACACTTGATGCTCCACACGCTAAAGGCGACTTCAGACGTGCCCGCGCTGCTGCTGAGAACATCATCCCTAACACTACCGGTGCTGCAAAAGCAATCGGCCTGGTAATTCCAGAACTTAAAGGCAAACTTGACGGTGCAGCACAACGTGTGCCTGTAGCTACTGGTTCCCTGACTGAGCTGGTTACTGTTCTGGATAAGAGCGTAACTGTTGAAGAAATCAACGCAGCCATGAAAGAAGCTTCCGATCCGGAAACTTACGGCTACACTGAAGATGAAATCGTATCTTCCGACATCAAGGGTATGACTTTCGGTTCCCTGTTCGATGCTACACAAACTAAAGTTCTGACTGTTGGCGACAAACAACTGGTTAAGACCGTTGCTTGGTATGACAATGAAATGTCCTACACTGCACAGCTCGTTCGTACTCTAGAAAAATTCGCTAAACTTGCTCAATAATACCGATTTTATATAGGCAGTACAATAGAGCGGAAACAATGAAAGTCTGTTTCCGCTCTTTCTAAATGAAATGGATTCGTGAATGAACCAATTTTGGGTGTGGAGGAAATGTTAATCATGAACAAAAAAAGTGTCCGTGATGTAGAAGTAAAAGGCAAACGCGTATTCGTGCGTGTGGATTTCAACGTGCCAGTGGAAGACGGTAAGATCACTGATGATACCCGTATCCGCGAAACCCTTCCAACAATTAAATACCTGATTGAGAACGGTGCAAAGGTCATTCTGGCCAGCCATATGGGCCGTCCTAAAGGTGAATTCGTCGATTCCATGCGGTTGACTTCCGCAGCTGTACGTCTGTCCGAATTGCTCGGCAAACCGGTAGCCAAAGCTGATGAAGCGATTGGCGAAGCGGTAAAAGCACAAATCGCTGAACTGAACGAAGGCGACGTGCTTGTGCTTGAGAATGTCCGTTTCTATAAAGGTGAAGAAAAGAACGATCCTGAACTGGCTAAGCAGTTCGCTGAACTGGCTGACCTGTTCGTCAATGACGCATTCGGTGCGGCTCACCGTGCCCATGCTTCGACAGAAGGTATCGCTCACTTCCTGCCTGCAGTATCCGGCCTTCTGATGGAGAAGGAATTGTCCGTTCTGGGCAAAGCCCTGTCCAATCCTGAACGTCCTTTCACTGCGATCATCGGCGGATCCAAAGTTAAAGACAAAATTGACGTGATCGACAACCTGCTGACTCTGGCTGACAACGTATTGATTGGCGGCGGCCTTTCTTACACCTTCACCAAAGCACAAGGTTACGAAATCGGAAATTCTTTGGTAGACAACGACAAGATCGATGCTGCGCTTGGATTTATCGAAAAAGCCAAAGCACTCGGCAAAAACTTTGTGCTTCCGGTTGACGTAGTTATCGCTGACAAGTTCGGCGCAGATGCCAACACCAAAATTGTAGATGTGACTGAAATTCCTGCTGGCTGGGAAGGTCTGGACATCGGTCCTAAAACCCGTGAAATTTATGCCGATATCATCAAAAACTCCAAGCTGGTTGTTTGGAACGGACCTATGGGCGTATTCGAAATTGATATCTTCGCTGAAGGTACAATTGCTGTAGCCCAGGCTTGCGCAACTACCGAAGGCTACACAGTTATCGGCGGTGGTGATTCCGCGGCAGCTGCTGAGAAATTCCACCTCGCAGACCAAATGGATCATATCTCCACTGGCGGCGGCGCATCACTCGAGTTCATGGAAGGTAAGGCACTTCCAGGCGTAGAAGCACTGAACGACAAGTAAGACGTAGAAGGTAGAAGGAGGCATTCCATTACTATGAGTAGAACACCTATCATTGCAGGCAACTGGAAAATGTTCAAAACCGTTCCGGAAGCCGAAGGCTTCATCGCTGAAATCAAAGGCCAGGCGGAAGTTGAAGGCGTAGAGACTGTAATCTGCGCACCATTCACTAACCTGCCTGCACTTGTTGCAGCGGTACAAGGCACCAGCATCAAAATTGGTGCTCAGAACCTTCACTTCGAAGATAACGGTGCTTACACAGGCGAGATCAGCGGTGTAATGCTGAAAGATCTCGGCGTGGAATACGTTATTATCGGCCACTCCGAACGCCGTGCATACTTCGGCGAGACAGACGAAATCGTCAACAAAAAAATGCATGCGGCATTCCGCCATGGTATTACTCCAATTGTCTGTGTAGGCGAAAAGCTCGAAGAGCGCGAAGCGGACCAGACTAAAGATGTATGCAAAGTGCAGACTGAAGCGGCATTTGCCGGACTTAGCGCGGAACAGGCAGCAAGCGTAGTTATCGCTTATGAGCCTATCTGGGCTATTGGTACAGGTAAATCCTCTACTTCCCAGGATGCTAATGAAGTTATTGCTTACATCCGTACCCTTGTAAAAGGCCTGTACGATGAAGCAACTGCTGAAGCTGTCCGTATCCAATACGGCGGTAGCGTGAAGCCTGAGAATGTAACGGAGTACATGAGTCAAAGCGACATCGACGGCGCTCTAGTCGGCGGTGCCAGCCTGCAGCCTGCTTCCTTCGTTTCACTCGTTGAGGGGGCGAAATAAGAATGTCAGCACCAAAACCTGTAGCTCTAATCATCATGGACGGTTTCGGTTTGCGTAATACGGATGAAGGCAACGCAGTTGCCCAAGCCAACAAACCGAACTACGACCGTTACCTGAAACAATATCCGAACACTACACTTACCGCTTGCGGTGAAGCTGTAGGTCTGCCGGAAGGACAAATGGGTAACTCTGAAGTAGGGCACCTTAACATCGGCGCAGGCCGGATCGTATACCAGGATCTGACCCGCATCGATAAGTCTATCCGTGATGGGGAATTCTTCGAGAACGAAACGCTGGTTGCTGCGGTGAGAAGCGCCAAAACAACCGGCAAAAAGCTTCACCTCTATGCACTTGTATCCGATGGCGGCGTGCACAGTCACATTAACCACCTGTTCGCGATGCTCGATCTGGCCAAAAAAGAAGATTTGCATGAAGTTTATATTCATGCCTTCATGGATGGCCGCGACGTACCACCCGACAGTGGACAGAAGTTCATTCAGGAACTGGTAGCCAAGATCGAAGAGGTTGGCGTAGGTACGATTGCTACGGTATCCGGACGTTATTATGCCATGGACCGTGACAAACGCTGGGAACGTGTAGAGAAGGCTTATCGTGCAATGGTGTATGGCGAAGGTCCTAAATATACCGATGCACTTCAGGCAATCACTGGATCTTACCAGAATTCTGTGTATGATGAATTTGTAGAGCCAAGTGTGATTGTAGATAGCCTGGGCAACCCGGTTGCGACAGTGGAAAGCGGCGATTCTGTCATTTTCCTTAACTTCCGTCCTGACCGTGCCATTCAGCTGTCGCAAGTATTCACGAACTCTGACTTCCGCGGTTTCGACCGTGGCCCTAAGTTCCCTGAAGGTCTGCACTTCGTATGTCTGACAACCTTCAGCGAGACGGTTCAAGGCTTCGTGGCTTACTCCCCGAAGAACCTGGACAACACGCTCGGTGAAGTGCTGGTTCAGCAGAACAAGAAGCAGCTGCGTATCGCGGAAACTGAGAAGTATCCGCATGTTACCTTCTTCTTCAGCGGCGGACGTGATGAGGAGCTTCCCGGCGAAACACGCATCCTGATTAACTCACCGAAAGTGGCAACCTATGATCTGCAGCCTGAGATGAGCGCATACGAAGTGGCGGCGGCCTGCGTAGCGGAGATCGAAGCAGACAGACAAGATGCCATTATCCTGAACTTTGCTAACCCTGATATGGTTGGACACTCCGGCATGCTGGAGCCTACTATTAAGGCAGTTGAAGTGACGGACGAATGCGTAGGTAAAGTTGTGGATGCAGTGGTTGCCAAAGGCGGCGTTGCAATCATCATTGCCGATCACGGCAATGCGGATATGGTATTCGATGAGAACGGCCGTCCGTTCACAGCCCATACTACCAACCCTGTTCCTTTCATTGTTACGACTGAAGATGTAGTACTGCGCGAATCCGGTATTCTCGCAGACGTAGCACCGACAATCTTAGATCTGATGGGACTTCCGCAGCCTGCGGAAATGACCGGACAATCCATGATTGCCAGCCGCAAATAGGTAATACCCTAAGTTACATTGTTACACTAAAACCAAAGTTAAAAGGAGATTAAACTTACATGACTATTATTTCTGATGTGTATGCTCGCGAAGTCCTTGACTCCCGCGGTAACCCGACAGTAGAGGTTGACGTTTATCTTGAATCCGGTGCTAAAGGCCGCGCTATCGTTCCTTCCGGCGCTTCCACTGGTGCTCATGAAGCTGTAGAGCTTCGTGACGGCGACAAATCCCGTTACATGGGCAAAGGCGTTCTGAAAGCTGTTGAGAACGTAAATGAAATTATCGCTCCAGAAGTAATCGGTATGGACGCTCTTGACCAAGTGGGCATCGACAAATTGATGATCACTTTGGACGGAACTCCTAACAAAGGCAAGCTGGGCGCTAACGCAATCCTGGCAGTATCCATGGCCGTAGCTCGTGCAGCTGCAGCAGCTCTGGATATTCCTTTGTACGTATACCTGGGAGGATTCAACGCTAAAACTCTTCCAGTACCAATGATGAACATCATCAACGGTGGTGAGCATGCCGATAACAACATCGACGTTCAAGAGTTCATGGTTCTTCCTGTAGGCGCTACAAGCTTCAAAGAAGCTCTTCGTACAGGTGCAGAAATCTTCCACAACCTGAAATCCGTACTGCAATCCAAAGGCCTGAACACAGCTGTAGGTGACGAAGGCGGTTTCGCTCCGAACCTTGGTTCGAATGAAGAAGCAATCACTACCATCATTGAAGCGATCGAAAAAGCCGGTTACAAACCAGGCGTTGACGTATTCCTCGGTATGGACGTTGCTTCCACTGAGTTCTACAAAGACGGTAAATACACACTTGCAGGCGAAGGTAAATCTTACACTTCCGCTGAGTATGTTGACCTTCTTGCTTCATGGGTTGAGAAGTATCCTATCATCACCATCGAAGACGGTATGTCCGAAGACGACTGGGATGGCTGGAAATTGCTTACTGAAAAATTGGGCGATAAAGTCCAATTGGTTGGTGACGACTTGTTCGTTACTAACACTGAGCGCCTTGCTACAGGTATTGAAAAAGGTATCGGTAACTCCATCCTGGTTAAGGTTAACCAGATTGGTACACTGACAGAAACTTTCGATGCTATCGAAATGGCTAAACGTGCTGGTTACACAGCAGTTATCTCCCACCGTTCCGGTGAATCCGAAGACAGCACAATCGCAGACATCGCTGTTGCGACTAACGCTGGCCAGATCAAAACGGGTGCTCCTTCCCGTACAGACCGCGTTGCTAAATACAACCAGTTGCTTCGCATCGAAGATGAACTGGGCGAATTGGCTCAATACAACGGCCTGAAATCCTTCTACAACCTCAAAAGATAATTTCTTTTGACCCTATATTTAAAGGGCCTGCCGAACTTCGGCAGGTCTTTTTTTTGGATTCTAGATCCGAAAGTGCAATGCGATCAGCGAGGTTGCCTCGGATGCTTCTAGTGGGTTATTCTATAATTGTAGATAACTGGAAGGAGAGTGGGCATGAACGCTATTGTTGCGGGTATAGGTGTGGGGATATTTCTAATCATTCTCAGCTGGGTGCTGTCGCGGACCGGGCGCATGCGGAGCAGAGCTGTTTTTTATCCGGGGATCACTGGTTTACTGGGCAGTATGATATTGCTGGTTCTAAGTTTCACTGTAATTGGAGGCTGGGAGGGGATCGGGTATGCCTTCTTCTCTGTGCCTATATTATTAATCTCTGGTCTGTTGCTGCTCGTTCTTGTCTCCTATAGAAAACAAACCTGAGAACATTAATAGTAGCATATTGATAGAATGCGGTTTGTAAGGTTGTATTCAATCTATGGCTATGATAAAATAAGAATGCTGTTTATGAAACGGAAATTCCAATTTAGCATAGATAGTGATGCTTGGACGTAGGAGGTGGAAGTGAATGGATATCTTTTTGAAAGTGGTGCTTCTGATTTTTGCCGTAGGTCTGATTGCGGTCGTTCTTCTGCAAAAAGGGAAAAGCGCGGGTCTTTCCGGTGCCATCTCCGGCGGTGCTGAGCATCTCTTCGGTAAAACAAAAGCACGCGGTATGGAGCTTGTGTTGCAGCGTGTAACAGTTGGATTGGCTGCAGGATTCTTCATCATGTCAATCGTTGTGGCCATTGTTATTGATTAGTTTGCCTACAGTAAGCCTTCGCTCTGTTCTGAATGGAATAGGCGGGGGCTTTTTTGTATGCAGATTTGAGTGTTTGCACATCATAACAGGGATGCCCGGGATTGATTTCGTGTATACTAGGGTATGAAGTATATAAAGGTAAATTTTACTTGGATTTATTAGATGTGAGATAGGACAAGACATACATATATGCCAGCGGCATGTGAATGCTGCGGAGGGCCGAGGTGACGAAGATGATAACACAAGAAATTCTACTTGATTTCATGCGGGAGACCGCTTATAAACCGCTGACTTATGAAGAACTGGTGAGCCATTTCGCAATAGAGGACAGCGAGGCGTTCAAAGCCTTTGAGAGCCTGCTGATTGAGCTGGAGAAGGACGGCCGGATTATTCTTACCCGGAATAGCCGTTATGGCGTGCCGGAACGGATGGATTTGCTGCGCGGACGGCTGCAGGCCCATGCGAAGGGTTTTGCTTTTCTGATACCCGATGACCGTGATCATCCGGATGTGTACATCCATGCCAATGATCTGAAGGGCGCCATGAACGGTGATATCGTATTGATACGGATTACCTCGAAAAGCCCGTCCGGCGGGCGTATGGAAGGCGAAGTCGAGCGGATTCTGATCAGAGGCGTGTCGCAGACGGTTGGCGTATTCCAGAGCCTGGAGACGTATGGCTTCGTGCTGCCTGATGATAAGCGGATTAACCGGGATATCTTCATTCCGAAGCAGTCCTTCAAGGGAGCGGTTGACGGGGAAAAGGTCGTTGTCCGCATTGTGAACTATCCGGAAGGCCGTGCTGCGGCTGAAGGTGAAATTATCGAGATCCTCGGTCATAAGGATGATCCGGGCGTGGATATTCTGTCGGTTATCCGCAAGCATCAGCTGCCGGAGGCTTTCCCGGCTGAGGTGATGACGGAAGCGGAGCAGGCACCGGATTCCATTACCGACGAGGAGATTATCCAGCAGGGCCGCCGCGATCTGCGCGGACTGAACATTGTGACCATTGACGGCGCGGATGCCAAGGACCTGGATGATGCGGTGAACGTTGAACGTCTGGAGAACGGGCATTATAAGCTGGGCGTTCATATCGCCGATGTAGGTTATTATGTGCGCGAAGGCTCCGAGCTGGATAAAGAAGCTTATGACCGCGGCTGCAGCGTGTATCTGGTTGACCGGGTCATTCCCATGCTGCCGCACCGGCTGTCGAACGGGATCTGCAGCTTGAACCCGCAGGTAGACCGGCTGACGATGTCCTGTGAAATGGAATTCGATGAGCACATGAAGGTTGTGAAGCATGATGTGTTCACGAGTGTGATCCGTACCAAGGAGAGAATGACATACTCCGATGTACGCAAAATTGTTGAAGATGAAGATCCTGAGCTGCTGGAGCGCTACGCTCCGCTGATCGGTGATTTCCGCCTGATGAAGGAAATTGCGATGAAGCTGCGCGATGCCCGGATGCGTCGCGGAGCTGTTGACTTCGACTTTGAAGAAAGCAAAATCATCGTGGATGAAGCAGGTAAGGCTATCGATATTGTGAAGCGTGAGCGCTCCGTGGCGGAGCAGATTATTGAGGAATTCATGCTCGCGGCTAATGAGACTGTAGCGGAGCACTTCCACTGGCTGAAGGTGCCATTCCTGTACCGGATTCATGAAGATCCGGACCCGGAGAAGCTGCAGAATTTCATGGCCTTCGCCGCTAACTTCGGCTACCACGTCAAGGGTCGCGGCAATTCCGTCCATCCGCGTGCGCTGCAGGATCTGCTGGAGCAGATTCAAGGCACCAAAGAGCAGACGGTGATCAGCACGATGATGCTGCGCTCCATGAAGCAGGCGAAATATGATGCCGAGAGTACAGGCCACTTCGGACTGGCGGCAGAATTCTATTCCCACTTCACCTCACCGATCCGCCGTTATCCCGACCTTGTCATTCACCGCGTCATGCGTGAGGTGCTTGAGAATGGCGGAGCTCTGACTGAGAAACGTCATGAGTATCTGGCATCGCGGATGCCGGATATCGCCCAGCAATCCTCCGAACGCGAGCGTGTAGCGGTAGAGGCTGAACGTGACACTGAGCAGCTGAAGAAAGCGGAGTTCATGCAGGATAAGGTAGGCGAAGAATTCGATGCAATGATCAGCAGCGTGACCAGCTTCGGAATGTTCATCGAGCTGGATAACACCGTAGAAGGTCTGATCCGCCTCAGCGCGCTGAGCGATGATTATTACCACTTCGATGAAGCGCACATGGCCCTTATCGGTGAGCGTACCTCCAAAGTGTTCCGCATCGGTGACGAGGTGAAGATCCGTGTGGCCAAGGTCAACATGGACGATCATACGATCGACTTCGAACTGGTTGATATGAAGCCACGCGCGGCTGGCGACCACCGGAACTACGGCGGACGCGGCGGCAAGGGCGGGCGCCCTGGTGTCGGCGGCGCCAGCAAGCCGTTCGCAGGTAAGGCCGGCGGTGGTGCGGGCAAGGGCCGTAAAGGCAAACCAGGCAGCGCGGCTGTCGGTGCGGGTAAAGGCGGCGCTGGGAAGGGCAAGAACGGCGGTGCGGCTGGATTCGGCGCCAAAGGTAAAGGCAAGAGCGGCAGCGCTGGCGCCGGTGTCTTTGGCGGGGCAGTTAAGGGCGGCGCCGCTGAGGCTGGCGCTGGTGAAGAGCCGCGCGCAGGCGTAGCGCCGGCTGAAGACGGCGGCGCAGCAGGCGGCCGTAAGCGCGGCCGCGGGCCGGAAGCGGCAGCGCGGCGTGCACTTGCCGCCGCCTCCGCAGCGGGCGGCGCTGCGAAGGCGGACCGCCGGGGCGAAGCCGGCGGTTCGGGTGCTCCGCGCGAGCGTGAGCGCGGCAGAGGCCGCGGCGGAGACGGCGGAGGCAGTGCCGGGGGACGCGGCATTGCCTTCGGCTTCGGCTCCGGCAAGGGCGGCTACGGCGCGCCAAGCGGGGGCGGAGCCGAGCAGGCGGGCGGTGAGCTGCGCGGCGTGGACGCGAGCACACGGTTCCGCAGCCGCGAAGACCTCGGCAGCGGCTTCGGAAGCGAAGGCGCGGCGCCGGAGGGCAAGAGCCGCCGCAAGAAGAAGAAAGGCGGCGTCTTCATCGGCACTTCTGTGACTCCAGGCAACGTGGAGACCACCAATCCGGCACCGGCAGGCGCTGGCGACAAGAGCGGCAATCCGGAAGGCGGCGGCCGCAGAAAGCGGAAGAAGAAACCTCAGGCCTAGGCTGAATTAATAGAGGGCACTGTTCCTTTAGGGGGACAGTGCTTTTTTAGAATATAAGTGCTTCTATTCAACTGAAACGTAGCACTTCCTGACACCCGTATGTCAAAATGATTGCTGCGGGACAGGGTGATCCTTCCTTGCGCAGCCTGCTTGGCTTTTGATACAATATAGACCTGGTGTCCGTTCATAAGATGCCGGGAATTCGATTCAAGGAGTGACTTTCATGGGTAAAAAAGCAGACGGGAAAGTGCTTGCCCAGAACAAAAAAGCTTCCCATGATTATTTTATTGAGGATACGTATGAAGCGGGTTTGGTTCTGACGGGTACAGAGATCAAATCGCTGCGTAACGGCCGTGCTAACATCGGGGACGCTTTTGCTACCATCCGTAATGGTGAGATTCATATTCACAATATGCATATTAGCCCTTTTGAACAAGGGAACCGTGCCAATCCTACCGATCCGACGCGTACACGTAAGCTGCTCATGCATAAGGAACAGATTCACAAGCTGCTTGGTTCCTCGAAGCGGGATGGCTTCACGATTGTGCCGCTGAAGATTTATGTGCGCAATGGCTATGCCAAGCTGCTGATCGGTCTTGGTAAAGGTAAGAAGGAATACGACAAGCGCGATTCCGCCGCGAAGCGTGATGCTCAGCGTGATATCCAGCGTGTGCTGCGCGACAAGCAGAAGATCGCCCGCTAGACTGGTAACCACCTGGCGCCCAATTGTTCCAGATTCGACCTTCAATTCCTTTAACCTACGTGTTAAAGTGTTGATAAATGTGCTATACTGTGTAAGTAAACTTATTGCTTCTGAACAGCCATCTTGATCAAGATAGCTGTGAACCGGATCAGCATTTATGCTTATCATTGATCCGTTAATCCGAAGCGCCCTTTCTAATGAGGGGCCGTTCTTGGATTCGACGGGGATAGTTCGAGCATGAGTAGCGAGTAGTGGGGACGCGTCCGCTTCATCAACGCTAAAGCCTATTAAACGGCAAACAACAAAACAACTACGCTTTCGCAGCCTAAGAAACTGTGCGCGTGCTTCTACCCTGCATCGCCCATGTGACAGGGATAGGGGCTAACAAGTAGTGGGATACGCTGTCTCATCTCCGCCTGCGGTGAGCTGAAGAAGACAATCAGGCTGACCCAACGTATAGCCGGTTACGGGGCGATACTCGGGTGACATCAAAACTGTAACTACACTCGTAGAAGCTTATGTGCCGTTATCTTCGGACAGGGGTTCGACTCCCCTCGGCTCCATATGGAGTATCAGTGTAAGACACCTTTAGGGGTGTCTTTTTGTTTTGTTCTCTATTCATAGAGGTTGCGGAAACCTTGATATGACTGGGTTTTTGGTAGCATATGGCGAGTGTAAGAAGTTTTTTAGTCGCTCTTTAAATGGATACCACCACTTAAAAGATTATGGATGCAGTCATTTAGTGCTTTAAGTGTTCCTTGAAATTCAACTTGGAGTGTGACTTGAATTCCCGCTGTAGGGTCGGGTCTGGTGAGTTCATCTTGTTCCAAAGTCAGTTACAATAGTTCTGGCTCCGACCCGAGCAAGGGAAGTAGCTCAATTTCTTCTGGAGTTTGTACGGTGATCATCCTCCAAGCTTTAATCAATCCTCAATGAACTGAAAGGTATCTTCGCAGTATTGAATAAAATCATCAAACGAGGGAAAGACACTGAATGACGGGAATCTCTCGTTCTTGTTCTGATTCCAAGTCAGATTTGGGAAGTGGATTTTTAAGGGAGAAACACATAAGAAGGCACTTAATATAAAGAAAAATATATAGACTAAACAATGCTTTGACAGTAAATTCAGGATATGAGAATATAAATGCATTCGTACCAATATTTTGGAATATCAATAGGAGTTGGGGGGATATATTAAACATGGATATATTAAATCTATATGAAAGAGTTAAAAACACTATTCAATTAGGAGAAAGCCATTTTCGTGAATTCAAGAGTGCTTTAGAGGGTAGACCAGACAGGAAGGTTCCAAGACAAGTAAAGAAAGTATGTGAAGATATAGGTGAAGCACTTGTATCCTTTGCTAATGCTGATGGTGGAGAATTGCTTGTTGGAGTGGAAGATAACGGATTGATAACGGGTGTTCCTCATTCAGAAGAAGACATAGAAGTAATGCTTAATGCGTATAAAACTCATGTACATGAGAATAGCTTCTTACCAATGGTTAATCATGTTCAATTAAATTTTGATGGTCTTACAATTCTTTTCTTCGCTGTTTCAAAGGGTACGAGTGAAATTTATCAACTTCCTGATGGAAGATGTGTTCGCCGTCAAGATAAAAGCACAGTGCCAGCTCCGATGAATAGAATTTTATTTGAAAGGCAAGAAGTTAAATCAAGAGGATTTGATCGGGAGTTTGTAGATGGAGCTCTTTCTACTGATTTGGATTTAACTTTAGTACAATCAATGGCAGATACATACTTGAGAGGAATGAGTGTTGAAAAATACATACAACAAATAGGACTAGGGGAGTATGCTGGCAGTGGTCTCAGACTTAGAAGAGCAGCATTGCTCTTATTTGCAAAGGATATTCAACGTTGGCACCCACGTTCCCAAGTTAGAATAATTAAGGTGAATGGAACAGAACTTCTTTCAGGAGAAAAGTATAATGTACTCTCAGATGAGATAGTTTACGGAAATATTTTTGAGTTGTTGGTGAAATCTTGGGAGTCACTTAGACCTTTTCTAGCTTTTAAAACTGAGTTTGGAATGGATGCTAAGTTTGAACAGAAATTTATTTACCCAGAGTTAGCATGTAGGGAAGCTATTGTGAACGCTATAGCACATCGAGACTATGTGATTCAAAATGGAATTGACGTTTTCATTTTTGATGACAGGATGGAAATTAAAAGTCCAGGATTACTACTTTCGACTATATCTTTAAACGATTTGTTAGAACTAAAAAATGTTCATGAATCTAGAAATTCATTAATAGCTAAGATACTTAGAGAAAATAAAATCATGCGAGAACTTGGAGAAGGAATGCGCCGTATTTTTGAGTTAATGGAGGAATTCGAATTATCCAAGCCAAATATAAGTTCAATTGATAATTATTTTAGCGTTACTTTATACCATAAGTCAGTTTACTCTCTTAGAGAAAACGAGTGGATCAATTTGTTTAGTAATTTTAATCTTACTAACTTGCAGAAAAAAATAGTAGTTCTAGGCATGAATGATAGATTGATTTCACCAAGCGATATTTATCAAGCTTTAAATACTAATGATAGAAATATTTATGACAGAGAAGTAACAGCCCTAAGAGTAACTGGTATTTTAAAAGAGATAAGATCAAACTTAGAAGCGAGTAAAATGGCTAGACAAAATAATAAAGAGAAGCAAGCAATTCCAAGATTCAAAATTGAGCTTCCTACATTAGATAATTCTTTTTCAAGTGAGACAGCTATTTTTGTTGCAAATTTGCCTGATGATATAGATGAGGAGAAGCTTGAAAAGCATTTTCATCAATGTGGTAAGGTTGACAGGTTAATAGTGCCAAGGGATAAGCATAATGGTAATCGAAGTAGGGGTTTTGCATTTATTTGGTTTAACAATCAGGGAGAGTTACAGTCCGCTCTGAAGATGTCTGGTAGTATGATAAGTGATAAAGTATTGAGAATAAGCCAATATAACCCTCCTAAGGTCCATGCAAGACGCCAATCTGGTAAAGTTAGAGGTAGACGCTAATAGATGAGTGTTTGGTTACGGGGTGATACTCGGGTGATATCAAAACTGTGACTACACTCGTAGAAGCTTATGTGCCGTTATCTTCGGACAGGGGTTCGACTCCCCTCGGCTCCATATGGAGTAAATTGAAAGACACCTGGAAAGGTGTCTTTTTCGTTATAATGATTGTTTTACGCTGATAATAGTTAGTTTAATCTGAAGGGCTTATACCTCCTTAAAAGGTTCAAAACCATTGATAAATGCTATAATAATAATGAATGGAGCTGATGCCGATGGATTTGCTAGACCCGCGTGTGGATTTTGTATTCAAACGGATATTTGGCAGCGAGAACAATAAGGATGTGCTCCTGGCGTTTCTTAACCGCATTTTCACAGAAGCGGGCGAGCCGCCGCTGACGGAGATCATTCTGATGAATCCTTATACGGATAAAGACGATCCGCTCGACAAACAATCCATCTTTGATGTTTACGCCAAGACCTCTGAAGGTAAACTGCTTGATATAGAGATGCAGCTGTCGAGAAGTATCCAGAGCTTAAGAAATGCGTAACGATTAACATTCTAAACTATGCGTTCTTGAAGAATGAGCAATATCATAACGTATTTCATCTGCGGGAAGACCGGACAGGGATATCCTTGATTGACGACATCGAGGTTCATTTCTTGGAATTGCCGAAGCTGGATGAACGTAGTATTCCGTCTGAAGGCGGACTGATCAATTGGTTACTGTTTCTGAAAGGTGCCGATACATCACAATGGGAGGTGCTGAAGATGAATGAGCCAGGGTTGGAGAAGGCAATGGATACCTTGCAATATTTGAGTCAGGATTCGGATGCTAGACGATTGTATGAGGCTAGACAGAAGTATTTGCATGATGAAGCGTCCATGGTTGAAGGGGCAAAGTCTGCTGGGATTATCGAGGGTAAGCTTCAAGTGGCTCGCAACTTGCTGGCAATGGGGATGGATTATGCAGCTGTAGCGAAGGCGACAGGGCTTAGAGAAGATGAAATCAAGTCTATCAAGCTTTAATATGTTGCCTGTTTAGTGATAGAAGTTTCATCAACGCTAAAGCCTATTAAACGGCAAACAACAAACAAACTACGCTTTCGCAGCCTAAGAAACTGTGCGCGTGCTTCTACTCTGCATTGCCCATGTGACAGGGATAGGGGCTAACAAGTAGTGGGATACGCTGTCTCATCTCCGCCTGGGGTGAACTGAAGAAGACAATCAGGCTGACCCAACGTATAGCCGGTTACGGGGCGATACTCGGGTGACATCAAAACTGTAACTACACTCGTAGAAGCTTATGTGCCGTTATCTTCGGACAGGGGGGCGGGCTCCCCTCGGCTCCATATGGAGTATCAGTGAAAGACACCCCCTAAGGTGTCTTTTTTCATTTATAATGATTGTTTTATGCTGATAATAGAAGGCTGCTAGGTTAACGGAGCAGGGGATCAATGCTTTGAGAAAGAAAAAACGCAGGAGCATCCTATGAGCGGATGCTCCCGTTTGATCTTTTGTAGATGTCTTGTGATTCGGTTATTAATTTTCCTATTGGCAGGAGCTTAAACTGACGTTCTTTGTTGGGATATAAACAACTAGTTAAGCATGCCCACTCTATTTTGAAGCACTTTCCTACAACTCCGCCCCCCGGTACCCCATCTTACGATATCCCTTCACTCGTTTCTTGAACATCGCCATTAACATTGGAACCTGAAGATCGATGTAATCATATATTTTCACTTCTTCTTTATTCGCATGACTCCGGTGCAGGCGGCCAGCATATTGCTGTAAGGTGCCTGTCCAGGAGATGGGATGGACCAGGAACAAGGTGTCCAGTCTGGCGTCATCGAAGCCTTCACCGATTAGCTTACCCGTAGCGATGACTACACGCTCCTGATCGTCTGGAATAGAAGCAATTTGGGCGCGTAGAGCTTCTCTTTGCTTTTTCCCCTTTCCGCCCCTAAGCACAATTACGTTTTTGGCAAAGGCGTGTAATCTCTCTGCAAAATATTCAGCATGAGCGGTCCGTTCAACCAGAAGCAGTGGAGAACGTCCTTCATCTAAGCAGGTTAACAAATCGTCAAAAATAAGCGTGTTACGCTCCTCATTGTCTACAAGCTGCTGATAGATGTCCTGAATTCCGGCAACCTGTTCCCCTGACTTGATCTGAAAGTGAGTATAGCGGGGGACCACCCTTAATGAAAATCCTCTAGAGCTGCTTAGGCTTTTGGCATCCACCTTTAATAGCACAGGTCCAAGCTGGAACCGTACAATGGCTTCCTGTCCGTCCTGCCGTTTAGGGGTGGCTGTTAAGCCAAATACATACTTTGCTTTGACTTCCCGCAGAACCTGTTCGAAGCTGTAGGCTGATACGTGGTGACATTCATCCACAATCACCTGGCCGTATTCACTTATGAAGGGTTTAACGTTTCCTTTATAGTTGAGGCTCTGAATGACAGCAATGTCGATGATGCCGGTTCGTTTATTTTTACCGCCGCCAATCGTACCGATTGCTTGTTTAGGAACTTCAAGAAAGGTTTGCAAACGTTCCTGCCATTGCTCCATAAGCTCCCGTCGGTGAACCAGAATGAGGGTATTTGTCTTTCTTGAAGCGATAATGCTGGCTGCTACGACAGTTTTGCCAAATGCGGTTGCCGCTGAGAGAACGCCTATATCCCGGCTTAGAATAGCTCTGGCTGCTGTGTCCTGAAGAGTACTCAGCGTACCGGTGAACTCTGCCTCGATAGAAGTTCCAGACGAACGTTGATCCTTAAGCGATACCTTAACCTGATTTTGCTCGAAAAAAGATAACAAATCCGGCAAGCATCCCCTTGGCAGTACTACGTAATTCTCCAGATCCTTGGCGCATGAGATGACCCGGGGTTTACCATAGGTGGAGAGCCGCATCGCTTGTGCTTTATAAAAATCAGGGTTGGAGAAGGAAGCTAATTTGATCAGCGCATGAATTGCACTTGAGGGAAGTCCAGACTTGAGGATATAAAGGCGATCCGATTGCAAAATCTGTATTTCAGCAGGCAAAGATTCCATTAGAACCTCTTCAATCTGAGTCGGATTCCCTTGTAATAAGATTAATCCATCTGAGTCGTGGTCTGATCCCGTAGTAATTCTGTCATTGCTAAAAAGTCCACGCTCCCCGTGCGTGTATATAAATTGCTTCACCTGGTCTTCGCCCATCTTGCCAAGTTCGGATAATATCCCCATTGATCAGCGTAGGGCTCAAAGCGCTCGTCAACAAAAACACTGTTTCCCTGCTTACGCGGCCCGCCTTGAAGAGGAAGGGCAATGAGGTTGCCGAATCCGCCTTTGGGCAGTGTATCCTGATTGGGAAACAGGCGGTCATAGGATTCCATGCCGATCTGATATCTGTTGTTCATGGTAAGACTCAGCAGGGTCATTCCAAATCTTCTGGCTGTAGCCGCCTCGATATTTCGACTGAAGAAAATCCAGATATGCGCCCCATTGCCGGAACGCGAACGCTCTAAGAGTGCGGGGATTTCAAGGCTTTTACATAGCTCCATCACGGCAGTAACATCCTGCTTCCAATCGTGTTTGTCAAAATCCATAGCCAAAAACCAGCAGGTCTCGTCCTGCAGCATGGGATAGATACCAATCGTCCGGTCTTGCCTTGCATCTAAATGGGCTGACAGCACTTCGCTTGTAAGGGGCATGAAGTTCTGGTGTTTGCAAACGGAGCATTTCACTCTAGGTTTCTTGCAAACGGAAGTCCATTCATTGGCGCAAGCCGGAGAATACCCGGACTTTCCTTGTTTATTGCTCCAACGAATCGGATAAACATCGTCTCTGCCGCGAAAATAACTTTTATACAGGGCGAGCTTATAGTAGACCTCTCAACCGGGTGACTTCCAGCTTAAGTTCCTCAATATGAGCCAGAGCTGCATTATATTTGTCCTCGATATTGTCCATTGATTGGTCCTCGCGTTTTATTTATATTATACCTTGTAAGTTGCTGAGTAATAATATTGGGGATTATAACCGGATTAAGGAGATCATAGTAATGCTGAAACTAAGTAACTGAACCATTAAAAAGCATTTAAAGAATCTAACGAGGGAAGAGCTTGAGGCTGAAATCTTGAATATGACCAAGATATATCCGATCATTCAGGAGCACTATTTTTCAATACTATTTCCTGATAGTGAGGAAGTCTTAGACAAGTACAAGAAAATTATTGAGAAGGAATTGGTCCACAAGGGAGAGATTCTGCGATACCAGATTATGAAGCAAGCAATAAAAGACTTTAGTAATGTCTCAACAAATAAAGGGCAAATTGCAGAGCTAATGATTTTTACAGTGGAATGTGGAGTAGACTTTACTCTTTCATATGGAGACATAGATGATGAAAAATCTGGGGTTCGGAGATGGGATGATGGAGTTGTATAGCGATTATTTAGGATACCTGGAAGAAGAAGACCCTAAGTAGCGTATACGGACGCATTATTTAACCAGTTAGGATTGTGTGATTGCCATGGAGTATGGCTTTGGACATAGGGAGTGCTTTTAGCATTCCTATTCTTTCAATCGATCATATAAAAAACAAGGACTTTGGAGGGCTCATCCATGTCCTTGTTCTCGTTTATAGCAGCTTTTCGAAGGCGGTGGGCTTGAGGACTGTTGCAGATTATATTACTGCTTAATACGCAATATTACAGATTGGGCCGCCTGATTTCCGCTCAAGGGAGCAGGGTTTGTGACTGACTTTTATATGAAGGATTAAAGGTGGGTTATTTCGGACTGTTTTTGTTTAGGTCAGGTTTGGACCAATATATTCTAGCCCGACAAGATCAGAACGATGTATTTTTCTGAAGCCTAAAAATTTCACCGGGGTAGCTGTGGTATCAAAAATATTCATTGAAACCATGCCATTACGCGAAATTCCTAAAAATTGAAATGTGAATTCTCCCATCGTAGAGGTCCCGGATTTATAAAAATGACCCACTCTACCTAGATCAAATTCTTCCGTTAAAGTTTCTTGTGGTAAATAGTATTGCGAATCTCCAGGCTGATCCGGTCTTGAGGGATAGTGAAAATGATAGTGGTTATGATATTGATTCATTAACGTAGCTCCTTTTCGTTCTTTTGTAATTTTATTCACAAGATAGGTATATGCCAAATTTAATAAATGGTTCTTTCGCTAAGTCTTGTTTTGGATATATTTTACAATTTATGTTTAGAATACGGGAATAGAAAAGAATGAACCTGAAGTCCGCATTGAGATTTTAGATGATAATGGGCTAGGCGGCTTTGGAATTGTATTTGTAATAAGCTGCTCCTGATTAGGCCAGAAGTTGGGTCGCCTACAGCAAAATAAAAATAAGACCATACGTTCGCAAAAACCGTATATTTTCTTCAAATTTGGTGTATAATAAGGCTGACTGTTAAGCTTATTCCAAAGGGGATGAAGAATGATGTCAATCCGTTTGAACCCGTATTTTGTATTTAACGGAAACACAAGAGAAGCGCTTTATTTCTATGAAAAAGCGCTGCATGGCAGCGTAGTTGCAATCACGACGTTCGGAGACCTGCCGGAAGATCCGGAGCATCCGCTGACCGATGAGATGAAAACGCTTGTGATGCATGCGCATCTGAAGGTCGGTAATGCAGATCTCATGTTCTCCGATACTTTTCCGGGCACGTCACATCAGGCGGACGGGGATACGGTTCAGATTGCCATTCATCCTACAGAAGAGGCAGACGCACGGGAGATTTTTGCTGCACTGGAAGACGGCGGTCAAGTGATCATGCCTCTGCAGAAGACGGATTGGAGCCCTTTGTATGGAATTGTGAAGGACAAGTTCGGCGTTACTTTTCAAGTGAATGTCCCCGGGGAGGAATAACTTGTGGCAAACATCAATCAGAGAATCTTTCCGCATATATGGTATGACAAGGAGGCGGTAGAAGCTGCCCATTTTTACGCTTCTGTGTTCCCGGACTCCAAAGTTACGAGTGTTACAACACTTCATGACACTCCGTCAGGCGACTGCGATCAGGTTTCTTTTGAAATTTGGGGGCAGAAGTTTATGGCGATCAGTGCAGGGCCGTATTTTAAGCTGAATCCGTCCGTGTCTTTTTTCGTTAATTTTGATCCCTCACGCGATAAGAACGCAGCAGAGAAATTAGATGAGGTGTGGAACAAATTATCCGATGGCGGCATGGCTTTGATGCCGCTCGATAAATATCCGTTCAGTGAGCGGTATGGCTGGATTCAGGACAAGTATGGCGTCTCATGGCAGTTGATTCTTACCAATCCGGAAGGTGAAGAGCGGCCTGCTATAATACCGTCATTTATGTTCATCGGTAATAACTGCGGCAAGGCAGAAGAGGCGATGTCCTTCTATTTGTCCATATTCAAAGATTCTCGGCAAGGACTTATAGCCCGTTACCCGACAGGAATGGAGCCTGATCAAGAGGGAACGATTATGTTCGCTGACTTCATGCTGGAGAATCAGTGGTTCACCGCAATGGATAGTGCACATGATCATAAATTCAGCTTCAACGAAGCCATATCCTTCATGGTGAAATGCGACTCGCAGGAGGAGATTGATACCTATTGGGAGCAGCTTTCTGCGGTTCCTGAAGCTGAGCAATGCGGCTGGCTGAAAGATAAGTATGGCGTGTCCTGGCAGATTGTTCCGGCTGAGATGGACGAGATGATGGAGAAGGGGACACCGGAGCAGCTTGCGCGTGTTACGGAGGCATTTCTTAAGATGAAGAAATTTGAGCTTGCGGAACTGCATAAGGCTTATAAGGGCGAATGACTGCATAACCCTTATTCTGTGCCAGGGGATTTGCTGTAACGTGTTGCTTCAGTAATATGAAAAAAGCGATGAGGGTTGTTACCCCCATCGCTTTTTTGTCGCAGCTGCATTCTTATTTCTCAATGCTATTGCCACCTCTATACTTCTTCCGGTATTGGGCCGGTGTCATTGCGTACACCTTTTTGAAGCTGGAATAAAATGTGTTGAGCGACGAAAATCCGAAATTTTGGACGATGGGCTCAATCGGCGAGTCGGAGGCAATGAGCTCCTGACAGATGAAGCTTAGGCGCTTCTCCGAGATTTTGTCCGTAATGGACTGGTTTGTCTCCGCTTTATATAAACTGCGGAAATAATTAACGGATAACCCCAAATGATCAGCAAGCATTTTTGCGGACAAGTTCGGATCGGTTAATTGTTCTTCAATGAACCGGTCCGCCTGCTCGATCAGAGTCACATTCTTGGACAGCCCGCGGGCAGCTACAATGTCTTCGAGTGTCTTGGTGACCAAGGCTTCCATCCATGGCACCACCTTGTCCATCGTCTCCTGCTGAATAATCTGTTTCTCAATAGAAGTCAGCCCCCATGAACTGGGCAGAGGCTGAGCGGAATGCTCCTGCATGAGCCTGCGTATATCCATAAACAGGGTAATCAATGACATTTTACATTCAAAATAGGGCATTTCCCGCAGCTTGACTACGGCTGAGCGTATGACTTCCAGAACCGTATCTGCATTCCCCTTGGGAAGAGCCTGAGCGATCTGCCGCTCTTTGTTCGCAGGCAGATGGTACAGTTCTCCTGGCGCATCGGGTAGCCATTCCTTCACGATGAGCGATCTGTGTCCGAACCTGAACCGTTCCTGCGTCAGTTCATACGTCTCCATATATATCTCATGCATGTCGGTCAGGCCGGGCAGCGTCCTGCCCCAGGCGACAGTCGTTCCAACTGACAAATACTGCTCTATTAACTGTTGGGAGCCTTGCAGCTTCCTCGCATATTCTTCGGACAAGGGGGCGGATAGGACAACGGCCACGTGATCGTCACCCATATCCACCGTTTGCAGCTTGTGCTTGGACGATTGCAGCGACTCTTGAATAATATTGGACATTGCGAACCGGAGCAGACGCCGGTCCTTCTCCGGGTAGGTCTCCGAGAATTCCGAGAAGTGGTCAATCCGGAAGATGGCCACCGACAGCTGATCTACCGGCAGGTCAATGCCCCACTCCAGAAATTGAGAACCTATCTCCTCTGCTGAATGGTAAGTCTCCCCCAGAAAATCCCGTAAAAACCTCTCTCTGCCTAAAAATTTATTAAGCCGCCATTGCTCGGTCAGTTCGTTAATCTGATTATGCTGGGCTATAAACACATTGGATAAGTAGTCAAGTTCATATGTGCTGTATCCCAGACCGGGCTTTTCCGCTTGATGCTGCCGCATTACTCTGGTAATCAGTTCTTGAATGGGCGAGTATACCCGTTTGGAGATCAGCACGATAACGGTCCAGGAGGCTGCGAACAGGGCAATGAACAAGATCAGGCTGGTGTTGCGAAGAACCGTAATTTTATCCAAAATGACAGACTTCGGTATTGTTTCGATAAAGGTCCAATCCTGGATTCCTTTGATGGAGATGCCTGCGTAAACCATTAGCTGTTCTCCCTGATCCCGGGGATGAAAGAGCTTCCATCCGCTCTCGCCCTTAATCACGTGGCTTCTGAGCTCCGCAGTTTGTTCCTGATTCAGAGAAGTGCTGCTAAAAACCGTCTCCTCCCGGTCATTCAGAACCGCAACTGACCTGTCGCCATCATTCGAATTGTCCTGAAGCAGGGTCATGAGATTATCTGTATCTACATTCATAACGAAAGCGGAAATAGAACTGCCTCTTTCGTAAAATCTTATGATGGTCATCACCTCTTTGGGCGTATTCCCGGTAAGAGGCAGGGACAAGGTTCTGGGAATGAGCACGCTATGGTTCGCCGTAACCGGATCCTGTAAACGCTTAATAATATCCTGATCGTAGAAATTTTCCGCATCATTCAATCCAAGTCTGGAATCAACAACTGTATTCGTGTAATCGTTAATGAGGTATACCGAATCGATAGACGGATTGGCGTTCTTGATGTCCATAAGCCGGCTCCATACCTCAAAAGTCTCAAAATCGCTGTACTGATCTGAAAGGGCATATACCTTGAGGGCGCTGTCATCACTGGAGGAGAAGCTAAATTCCAGGGCCCATTCCATCAGCCGTGTGGTGTTCTGGGCGCTGTTTACCAGCAAGGATTCGGAATGATCGCCGATCTCTTCCAGAAGCGTCTTGGAGGACTGCCAATAGAGCAGCGCAAATGATATACCCAGCACCAGTACGTTTGCACTGACGAAATAAAAAATAAGCTTCATATAAGTAGGATGCTGCTTCAGCGATGCGAGGAGTGGACGTCTGAATTTCATTGCTGGAACCTCCGTAATCATAACTGCCGAGCTCATAAATTGTAGATTTATTATAGCATACCGATTATTTTCGTCTTCAGAATCGTTTGTTTTCGCAGTAGTGTTGTTTTTGGGAAGTTTGTAAATCTGCGCTTGCAGGAAGGATTAGAGCTTTTCGGAATTGCCGTAGCAGTGAGGGCTTGATAAGGTGACGGCATAGATAACGGCGTGCTAATGCAATTGCCGGTCTTGATGAAAGGGGGGATATAAAAAGATGCATTACACAATTAATGCCAGTAAAAAGTCTAAACTGAAGCATATTGTCCGAAATCCATTTCTTTATGTTATGGCCGTGCCGGGGTTGTTGTTTTTTCTAGTATTCAGTTATTTTCCCATATACGGGATTATGATTGCCTTCAAAGACTATAACTTCGCCAAGGGAATCACAGGAAGTGATTGGGTCGGTTTTAAAAATTTCGATTACTTTTTTACTTCAGGTGATTTCTGGACCATTCTGCGCAATACGCTGGTGTTGAACATACTGTTCATTTTCTTTACTACAGCCGCAGCCGTTTTAATTGCGCTTATGTTCAACGAAATCCGCAATAAGTATTTCAAACGAATATCGCAGTCTCTCATTTTTCTTCCTTATTTTATGTCTTGGATTGTGATAGGAATGATTGTCCAATCTTTATTCGGCGGGGAAGAGCCGATGATCAATAACTGGCTGCAAAATATCGGTATGGAGCCGGTCAACTGGATGTTTGAGTCGAAGCTTTGGCCGTATATTCTGACCGTTATCCGCGTGTGGCAAGGTGCGGGTTATCTTTCGATTATTTTTCTGGCCGCGATTACCGGCATATCGGAGGATTTGTACGAGGCTGCCCGGATTGACGGGGCATCCAAGCTGCAGATTGTAATGCGTATTACGCTGCCGCTGCTCGTTCCTACCATCATGATCATGACCTTATTGGCCGTAGGCAAGATTTTCAATGGCGATTTTGCTATGATCTATGCCATCATTGGAGACAATTCATCGCTCTATCCGACTACCGATGTCATTGATACCTTCGTCTTCCGCTCCATGAGACAGCTGCATGACTTCGGCATGTCTTCGGCAGTCGGCCTGTTCCAATCGGTGATGGGTCTGATATTCGTCATTGCTGCCAACTGGGTAACCCGGAGGGTGTCTAAAGAATCTGCTTTATTCTAGGAGAATAACTATGAGACAGAAACAGAGCGCTGCGGATCGAACGTTTACGATATTTGCCCATACGTTCATTTTGTTGTTCACCATATTTTGTGTGTTTCCTTTTCTGCTGATGATTATCGGCTCTATTACGGATGAACAGGAACTGATTGCGCACGGCTATACTTTGATTCCGCAAAAACTATCGCTGAACGCGTATAAGGCGGTTTTGCAATCGGATGTGCTGTTCAACGGCTATGCGGTCACGATTTTTATCACCGTCGTAGGTGCATTAAGCGCGTTGTGCATTTCCGCAATGCTTGGCTATTCGCTGGCTAACAAACGGAATGTTCTGCAAACACCTTTTCTGTTCTTTTGCTACCTGCCTATGCTGTTTTCCGGAGGGATCATTCCATTTTATATTGTGGTCAGTCAGTGGCTGCATTTGCAGAATACCATCTGGGTGCTCGTTTTAACTATGTTATGCCAGCCGTTCCTCGTCTTTTTACTCGTGAGCTTCTTCCGCACCATTCCTGAGGAACTGGAGGAAGCCGCAAGAATAGACGGAGCGAATGAAATGAGAATTTTCTATCAAATTATGATCCCGATCTCCAAGCCGATTCTGGCTTCCGTCGGTCTCTTCTATGCTCTGAGTTACTGGAATGACTGGTTTATGGGATTGATGTTCGTGGATAATGAGAAGTTATACCCGCTGCAGTTAATTCTTCGCCGGATGGTATCCAATATGGAAGCCGCCAAAAATCTCATTCCCTCCGGAGCAGCCATTGCAGTGACTCCACCGACCTATGGTGTGCGGATGGCGACAACTGTGCTGACGATCGGCCCGATTGTCCTGCTGTATCCCATGCTTCAGAAGTATTTCGTCAAAGGTCTAACGGTAGGAGCCGTAAAAGGATAAACGGGGATGTCCGGGATTAACCGGACTAACCCAGTTAATTTCAGAATTTTGTTCATAGATATGGGAGGGTAACAGAATGAGGTTAAAAAGAGTGTTTGGTATGACAACGGCAACGGTACTGGTATCTTCACTGATCCTGGCAGGCTGCGGAGGCAATACGAAGACTGGGGGCAATGAAGGGAGTTCTCCAAAGAATACGGAAAGTGCTGCACCCGCATCTAAGGAAACGGTGACATTGAAAGCTTATTTTCCGGGGGATAAACCGGTGGGCTTTGACGATGTGCTACAGGCGGTCAATGATAAATTGAAAGCGGATAACATCGGAGCGGCCTTGAACATCAATTTCTTGCCGTGGACCGATTACGGGAATGCGGTATCCGTGAAGATGTCTGCCGGAGAAGATTTCGATATGTACTTGGATGCCCCATGGATATCCATGAATCAGATGATCGAGGGCAATTCTTTAATGGAACTGGATGCCGCGGTGGCCGAACGTCCGGAGCTCAAAGCATCCATTCCCGAGGAAATGTGGGAGTATAACAAATTCGGCGGAAAAATTATGGGGATTCCGCTCGGTACCACCCAGGGCCAGCTATATGGCCTTCTGATCCGCAAAGATTTGCGCGAGAAGTATGGACTTCCCGAGTTGAAAACCTTGGGTGATTTGGAGAAATTCTTGTATATGGTCAAGGAACAAGAGAAGGATGTCAAACCCTTCGTCATTAACGGCATCAAAGCGGATAAACTTCCGTTTATCCTGAGCGAATCCGCTAATCAGGCGCTGGATGAAGTGCTTGAAATCGGTGTCAACATGTTCGCCTATTCCATCAAGGACAAGAAAGTAATCGGCCAATGGACCAGCCCGGTGATTGCTGATGGTTATGAACGCGTCACCCAATACTACAAGGACGGCATCATTTCCAAAAATATCGCACAGGAGCAGAATGCAGAGACACTGTTCAAGCAGGGGAAATATGCGGCCACTTATTATGCGGCGGATGGTGTGGAGGGATTGAAATATTCGGAAATGCTGCAAGACGGCAGCGACAAGCTTGAGATTTTCATTCCGAACGGGGATAAAGCCAAGCCGTATACCGCTTTCCAGCAATGGAATTTCCTGTGTATTCCAGCTGCTTCCAAGCACGCTGATTTGGCAATGGATGTAGCCAATTGGTTGTCCATTAAGGAAAACCACGATCTGATGGAATACGGCATTCAAGGGAAGGACTGGGAACCGGTCGGGGATTCGAGCTATAAGGTGCTGTCCAGCTATTCATTCCCGGGGTTCGTGCTAACCTGGCGGCCAACGCTGAACCGCACGCCGGACACGATGATGAAGGATGACAAGAAGTGGTTCGACTTCTCTACCAACCCGGCCAATTTCACACTTAGTCCAACGGCGGGCTTCAACTTTAACGCTGAAAAGGTGAAGACGGAATATGCCAAAATCACTCCACTTCACGATTCGACCTTCCTGCCGTTTAGCCAGGGCCTGGTGCCTGCTGCTGAAGGCAAGGAGATGATGGAGAAAAAAATGGCGAGCCTCGGCGGACAAAAAGTAATCGAGGAAATTCAGGCGCAAATCGACGCTGTCACATCCGGTAAATAACGGCCTAAAAATACTGAAAGAGGTACTTCACATGAACATACAACGCAGCGCGCACAATCCTGTTATACGAGTCCGGGACGTTGTCCCTTCCCGCCCCGATTTTCGGGTGCTGGGTGCGTTTAATGCAGGGGTGGCGCAGTTAGGGGATGAAACGATCCTTTTACTGCGCATTGCGGAGGCGCCGATATCGGACCGGGCGGATGAAGTGCTTGTCCCCCGGCTGAATGAAGCGGGTACTGATGTCCTTGTAGAACGTTACGACAAGACCGATCCGGGCTATGATTTCTCCGACTCGCGCTTCGTTGCGAAGGATGGACGAACGGTCATGCTCACCTCCTTATCTCATCTGCGGGTGGCGCGAAGCAAGGATGGCATTCATTTCGATGTGGAGCCGCATCCGGCCTTATTTCCGGAAAATGCCCTGGAAGCGTGGGGAATTGAAGATCCGCGTGTGACCCAAATCGGGGATATCTATTATATTACTTACAGCTCTGCTTCTGCCCGCGGCGTTGGCGCCGGCCTGGCAGAGACCCGGGATTTCCGGACATTCAAACGCCGCGGACTTATGCTGGCTCCCGAGAATAAGGATGTCATGATCTTCCCGGATAAAATTAACGGCAAATATTACGCTTTGCACCGTCCGGTGCCCAAGTCATTCGGCTCTCCCGAGATGTGGATCGCCGAATCGCCCGATCTCGACCATTGGGGGAATCACCGCTTCCTGATGGGGCTAAGCGAACAAGGCTGGGATTCGGCTCGTATGGGCGGCGGGGCGGTTCCGATTCGAACCGAACGCGGCTGGCTGGCGCTGTACCACGGAGCGGACAGCAAGCACCGCTATTGTATGGGCGCGGTGCTGCTTGATCTGGAGAACCCGGCCAAGGTCATCGCCAGATCCCGTGTACCGATTTTGGAGCCGGAAGCTGTCTATGAGGTGAATGGATTCTTCGGCAAGGTCGTGTTCTCATGCGGAGCCTTGCTTCTGGATCAGACGGTCCGCATGTATTACGGTGCCGCAGACGAAGTGATGGCAGTAGCGGACATACCGCTGGAGGATATATATAATACGCTAGTGTAGAAGGCTGAAGGCAGTGCAAGCTGCCTTCTTCAATCCATATATAGGAAAGCGCTGTCATAAACGATTGAATTTAGATAGACAAAGGAGCGCATGTACATGACTGACAAAAGGCAAAGGTTTGTAAAGAGGTGGACATGTCTTGGTATTGTTTGTTTGTTGATATCCTCCATAGGGTTATATTCGCCCGTATCGGCGAGCACGCCCGGGGCGGCCAACGTTTCTCCAGAGATCGCTGAAATAAAATTGATGAAAAACCGGACGGCGGCATTTTATGTCTCCAAAGATATCATCAACGACGGAACGAACGGCCGGGTCGAATGGACCTACAAATCTCAGGCCGGCACGTACTTAACCAATCAAAATTCCAATGGAAGCTGGGGAGATGTAGATTATGCGAGTACAGCCTCCAGTGCCAATGGGAGGGCCTGGTCGCCTTATCTCGCATTAGACCGGCTGCAGTCGATGGCTCAGGCGTTTGCTGACCCGAAGGGTCCATACTATCATAATGAAACCCTGTTAGGAGGCATTCAAAAGGGGCTGGACTATTGGTTTACGGTGAAGCCCACTTCCACCAACTGGTGGGAGACCGGAATCGGCAAGCAATTAAGGCTGGGGAAAATCGCGCTTTTATGTGAAGGCTATTTAACAGAAGCGCAAGCTTCCAATATAATCGGCACGCTGGACAGCAGCCCGCACACTGTCGATGGAGCCAACTCATCCTGGTACAATCAGAATTATATGATCCGCGGCTTATTGCTGGAGGATGCCCAGATCGTCCGGAACGCTGTGGAAGCGTTTAATGTGCTGTCCAATGTGACGGCGACTGTGACGGGAATCCAGTCAGACATGTCATTCTTCATGCATGGCAAAACGAATTATACGACGGGCTATGGAAGAAGCTTTGCCAGAGATATGTCATTCTGGGCATATGTAACCTCGGGCACCTCATTCTCGTACAGCAAGGCGGCGATTGATTCGTTATCGTCCTACCTGCTGGATGGCACCAGGTACCTCGTGAGAGGCGATGTTGCCGATCTGGGTATGGGGATGAATGGACCGGAGTGGCCGGATTATGCTAGCGCGGCTTTGACCTTCTATGAAGATCCGCTGCAGTGGATGCAGGCGGCCAATCCGAAGCGCGCAGCCGAGTTTGCGGGTTTTCTTGAGAACATCCGCAGTATTGGTACGAGCACGAGCAACGGACTGGATGCTAGCAATATGACGCAATGGCAGACGCTAGTCTCCTCGCATATGCGGGATGATTATGGAATTACGGTCAAGATGTCTTCCAGCACGGTCAAAGGCGGCGAGTGGAGAACCATTAATCCTAGCGGATATAACCTGCTCTACTGGACGCCGCAAGGAGCCACTGCCATTCAGAGAACCGGGGATGAATACAGGACGGTTTATCCGCTGATGGACTGGGCTCATGTTCCAGGTACGACGGCACCGTATGTACTCACGAAGGATACGAATTTCAACAATCCCAAAACATTTGTAGGCGGCGTGACCAACGAGCGTTATGGAGCCACGGCGTTTGATTTCAACAAGCTGAGTACAAGCGGCAAAAAAGGCTACTTCTTTTTCGATGATGAAATGGTGGCGCTGGGCACAGGTATCGCTTCAACTAACGCTGCACCGGTCCATACAACATTGAACCAAAGTCTGGCGGCAGGGGATGTGCTCGTAGACGGAAAAGTAATAGCGGACGGAACGGTGCAGGCTAACGGGCGCTGGGCATATAACGATAAAATCGGCTATGTTTTCCCGAATCCTACCGGCTTTCAAGTGAAGCGGGAGACGAAGACGGGAAAATGGGGCGATGTCATCACGGGAAGCTCGGCGGAGCCGATCACCAAGCCGGTTTTTTCAATATGGCTCGATCATGGCGTGAAACCGACTAACGCTTCCTATGAATATATCGTATTGCCGAATAAAACCCCTGAAGAGGTCAGCAGCTACGCAAGCGTGAGCCCGAGCCCGGTCAGTATTCTTGCGAATACACCGTCGGTTCAGGCAGTCCGGCACAATTCCCTTGGTATTGCGGAATTGCTGTTCTATCAACCCGGGACGGTGACGCTAAGAGACGGCTTGACGGTCACAGCTGACCAACCGTCCATGGTGATCATTGACGAATCCGTGACACCTGTCCGCATCTCGGTTGCTAATCCCGAAACCCCGGGGATTACAGTGAACGTAACGCTGAACCGTAACGGAGAAAAAACCACAACAACCTATAGACTCGGCAAGGATACGTTTACCGGCCGGAGTATGACCCTAAACGAGGGAACCTCTCTCGACGACAGAGGGTTCGATCTCGCTTACAGTAAAGGGGCGACCGCTTCCTCCAGCCAAGGCAAGCAATTTGCCTCGAATGCAACCGATCTATACAGAAGTTCCTATTGGAGTTCAAGTGCTTCGGACAACGAGTGGATTTATGTCGATCTGCAAGATCAATATATGATCCATAAAGTTAGGCTAAATTGGGAAAAGGCGTATGGAAAAAGCTATAAAATTCAAGTGTCGGAGGATGCTGTCACCTGGAAGGACGTTTATACAACTTCTATGGGGGATGGCGGAATCGACGAGCTTTCCTTTGGTAAGGTCAATGCCAGGTTCGTCCGGATGCTGGGCGTTCAGCAGGGCACCGGGGACGGCTATTCGCTTGCAGAATTTAATGTGTTTGAGGCGGTGGCACCCAATCTCGCCGAAGGCATGAAGGTAACGGCAAGCTCGGCCAGAGCCGCCGACGTGTCTCCCGGTAATGCGGTTGACGGGTCATTGACGACCCGCTGGGGATCTAACTATGCTGATCCGCAGTGGATTTACGCCGATCTTGGCTCCAGCCAGCCCATTGCGAAGGTTATGCTGCATTGGGAAAGTGCGTACGGGAAGGAGTATCAAATCCAGGTTTCCGACAACACGGCGGACTGGACGACAGTATACAGTACCACCACCGGAGACGGAGAAATCGATGAGATCTCCTTCGAACCGGTGAATGCAAGATACGTCCGGATGTATGGTACGAAAAGAGCGACCACGTACGGCTACTCGCTCTGGGAATTTAAAGTGTATGGTCCAGAGAACGTACAAAAGGTTCCGGCCCGGGTTGAACTAGAAGCGACGCCATCTTCCGTGGCGGCTGGAGGCAAAGTGTCCGTTACAGGTGTCGTCTACGATGGCGCCGATCTTCTGGTCCCCGGCGTGGAGGTCGAAATCGCGTCTGCATCGGGCAGCATCGAAACGGCTAAAGCAGTAACGGACGTTAACGGCCGGTTCAACACGGTTTATACCGCGCCTTCCGCAGCCGGAGAAGTGACGATCGCGGTTGTCCTGCCTGCAAGTCCGACCGTGACGGATACGGTTACCGTATCCGTGAACCAGGACGTACAAGTGCCCGCCCGAATCGAACTTCAGGCAGCGCCGTCTTCCGTGACATCCGGAGGCATCGTGTCCGTTACGGGAGCCGTCTACGACAGTGACGATCTTCCGGTATCCGGCGTAGAGGTCGAGATCGCGTCTGCATCGGGCAGTGTCAATGACGCCAGTGTGGTAACGGATGCGAACGGCCGGTTCAGCACAGTCTTTACAGCGTCGTCTGCTGCCGGAGAAGTGACGATTACAGCAGCCTTGACCGCGAATCCGTCTGTGAGCGGGACGACTACCGTTTACGTAGAAGGGGTCGTACAAGTGCCCGCCCGGATCGAACTCCAGGAGGCACCGTCTTCCGTGATGGTTGGAGGCAAGGTGTCTGTTACGGGACTCGTCTACGACGGCGGCGATCTTCCGGTCCCGGGCGTAGAGGTCGAAATTGCGGCTTCGTCAGGGAGCATTGAGAGTGCCAAAGCAGTAACAGATGCGAACGGCCGGTTCAGCACGGTCTTTACGGCGCCTTCCGCAGCCGGAGAAGTGACGATTACAGCCGTCTTGACGGCGAGTCCGGCCGTGGCGGATAAGATTACCGTCTCCGTAATTAAGGCTGCACAAGTACCCGTTCTAATCGAACTCCAGGCGACGCCGTCTGCCGTGACGGTGGGAGACGATGTATCCGTTGCGGGAATCGTCTACGACAGTGACAATCTTCCGGTCTCCGGCGTGAAGGCCGAAGTCGCGGCTTCGTCGGGCAGCTTCCAAAGCTCAAAGACAATCACGGATGCGAACGGCCGGTTCAGCATGGTCTTTACAGCGCCTTCCGTAGCCGGAGAAGTGACAATTACAGCCGTCTTGACCGCAAATCCGTCCGTTACGGGGAAAATAAACGTTTCCGTAAACGAGCGTTCAAATGGCGGAAGCGGAGGTAATTCGGGAGGAGGAGCTCCCGTGAGTCCGCCGGTAACTCCCAATAATCCGAACGTTAATCCAAGCGATGATCCAAACGGCGGTTCGGACACGCCGGACGTTCCGGTACCCGGTCATGCCTTCGCGGATGTTGGCGGTCATTGGGCCGAAGCCAATATCCTGGAAGCAGAGAAGAGGGGAATGATCACAGGTTATCCGGACGGCTCGTTCCGGCCCGGTCGCACGGTAACGCGCGCTGAATTCGCGGTGATGCTGGCGAATTCGCTGAAGCTTCAGAACGAAGAAGCAATCCTGTCCTTCAAGGACACTGACCGGATCGGGCCATGGGCCAAGGCAGCTGTTGCACGGGCTGTAGGCTTGGGGCTTATCCAGGGAGATAACAATATTAACTTCCGTCCCAATGCGCCTATGACCAGATCGGAAATGGCCGTAATGCTGGCGAGAGCATTAGACCTTGTACCCAAAGCTCATTCCGCTGGATTCGCGGATGACCGCGACATCCCGGTCTGGGCGGTTGGAGCGGCAGCCGAGATGAAGAAGCTGGGGATTATGCAGGGTAAGGGTAATAACTGCTTCTTCCCGAAAGATGCCGCGACGAGGGCGGAAACGGTCACGGTTCTGCTCAGAACGCTTGCAGTGAAGGATCAGGAATAGGAAGTAGAACAAATTCGGCCGGGAAAACCTGCTTGAGGGCAATTGAAGGAATGAACCCAACAAGTTGGACATACAGTGGAACTACAGGAGGTGTTGCATGGTTATCCAACTTAGTATTGCTTTGGCTGCAGTTGCTTTTATCTGTCTGGTTGGTTTCTTGATTCTTACGCTGCGCAAAGGAATGACTACACTCTCAGAGACCAATAAGACGCTGGTTGACGTAAGAAATGCGATTCATGGCTTAACAGGAGAGGCTACCCAACTCATTCATACGGCTAATCAGGTTACCAGGGATGTGAAAGGTAAAATCAAAACGATAGATCCGATCTTTGAATCTGCGCACAATGTGGGTGAAGTGATTCAGACCGTGACAGAGACATTCAAAAAAAACGCTTCGGAAATAGGGCAAAATTTAAATCAAGAACCCGAAAAACCTCCAGTCAAGCAACAAAGCATCCCCATTCGCGTCAATACAAAATTTCAATAAATTTCAGAAAAAGACACCTTAAGGGGTGTCTTTTTTGTTTATGCGAATCTGGCTCTAACGGCCCCTTGTAAGCTCAACAAAGCTTATGCCGGGTATCATCTCACTGCGAAATAATCATTAACTCATAATACCGCAGAATTACTGCCAATATGAGCAAATGATTGTTTAAGCACCCTTTTCACATTTGATATGCTCGGGTTGTCCGAGAGGGTTCATCTCATCCTGCTTCAACGGTTCGGATTAGCCGGTACAAGAGGAGGTGCAAGAGGAGCATCACAGATTATTGCAAGCGGTTACAGAAGGATCTGCAACAAATTAAAATTAGGAGGCAATGAAATGAAAAGGACAGTTGCAAAGGTAACCAGTATAGTTTTGTTATTTTCTCTTGCACTATCTCTGATCGCCGGCGGATGGGGAACTACGGTAGCACACGCTGCGGGTCTTACGATAACGGGCAGTGGAGGCGGAAATGAAGCTGCTTATGTGGAGTGGTCACCAGTAAGCAATGCATCGGGATATAATGTATATGTTAAAGCAGCGGGCGCAGCGGACTCCCAGTATCAGCAGATTAATAACGAGTTGATCCGCAAGTATTCTTCCTATTGGAGAGCTGATGCGGTAGGGCTTGCAGCCGGAAGTTATGTGATGAAGGTTGAGGCCGTATCGTCAGGCGCAGTGACGGCAAATGCCGTCTCAGGAACGCTGGCGGTAGCGCCGTATGACCGGTCCGGATTTGCTTTTTCAGCCAATTCGCAATTTGGTACAGGCTCAGGTGCTTATAATGATAATGGGACGCTCAAAAGCGGGGCACAGGTGCTGTATATCACCTCCCAGAATGCGCAAACCGTAACGCTCGGTGTGAAGACCAGCAGCTCGGGTACCGTACAGACCGGGGTTGGTCTTGGCGGAATTCTGACACTGAGACAAAAAGGCTATGATACAACACCGCTGGCCATCCGGATTATCGGAAAAGTTACAGCGGCTGACCTAAGCGGACAGCTCAACAGCAGCGGTTATCTTGAAGTCAAAGGTAAAAACAATTATACGGAAATGAATATTACCATCGAGGGTATCGGGAAAGATGCATATGCCTACGGCTGGGGAATGCTGCTTAGATATACCGGGAATGTCGAAGTCAGAAATCTGGGCGTGATGTTATTCCCTGACGACGGTATCTCCATGGATACAGGCAATGCGAATGTATGGGTGCATAATAACGATATTTTCTACGGATCAGCAGGAGGTGACGCGGACCAGGCTAAGGGGGACGGTTCTACGGACCTCAAGAAGGGCTCAACGTATATCACCATCTCGTACAACCACTATTTTGATTCCGGAAAAGCCGCTTTGGTTGGACTTAGTGAATCTGCTGAGTTCTTTGTTACCTTCCACCATAACTGGTTCGATCATTCGGATTCCCGTCATCCGCGGATTAGAGTGGCTTCTGTTCATGTCTATAATAACTTCTATGATGGAGTCTCCAAATATGGTGTCGGCGTTACAACCGGAGCCTCGGCTTTTGTAGAATCGAATGTGTTCAGAAATACTAAAGATCCAATGCTTAGTTCCTTGCAAGGTACGGATGCTATAGGGGAAGAAGGAACATTCTCCGGCGAAAACGGGGGTGTAATTAAAGCCTACAACAACAGTATTACTGGTGCGGCAAGTCTGATCTATGCCAACTCCAGTACCGGAACGGCTCCGGCGAATGCTACCTCGTTTGATGCCTACTTAGCTTCTTCGAGAAATGAGACCGTCCCAAGCTCATACAAAGCTCTAGTGGGTGGGACAGCGTATAACAACTTCGATACGAGCGTTGATACGGGAGTTAGTGCCTCAGATGTTGATAGCGTAAGCACTGTGGAACAGGTCGTTACGGCAGAAGCCGGACGCCAGGGCGGTGGAGACTTCACATGGGCTTTCAATGACGCTGTGGATGACGCATCGTATGCGCTGAATGCCGCACTGATGTCCGCAATCAGAAATTATATTACGGGTCTTGTATCAGTAGGAGGTAATTCCAGTCCGGTAGGACCGACTCCAACTCCAACAGCAACACCTGCACCAACAGCAACACCAGCACCAACGGCAACACCAGCACCAACAGCAACACCAGCACCAACGGCAACTCCGTTGCCAACAGTAACACCTGCGCCAACGGCAACTCCGGTGCCGACTGCAACGCCCACTACTGGGGCAATTGTTCATAACTTCACCACATCCGGAACAACGAGCAGCTTCTTCTCTATTTCCGGGAATCTCTCCACGAGTAAAGGAACTGTAGTATATGGCGGTCTGACCTTAACCCAATGTCTGAAAATCGAGAGCGCAACCAGCATTGGATTCACAGCAGCCAAAGCCTCGACTTTAACATTAGTGTTCAACTCCGAAGGAACCAAAGTAAAAGTAGATGGAACAAGCTATACTATCACGAATGGTATTGCTACGGTCTCTGTTGCAGCGGGTGCGCATACGATTACGAAGGATAGTACTGCGAATTTGTATTATATGAAGGTGGAGTAGATAGTTTTAAAATCATAAATAAAAGACACCCTTAGAGGTGTCTTTTTAAATTTATCCTAAGAATCACGAAGATTGATCCTTGTTTATTTTTGTGATATTACGCCAAAGCGTACCACGTACACTCTGCAAATATGCTACGCTGATTTTATCGAATATAATTATGTAGCCGATAAAGGAGGCTCTTATGCCAAACATACTCGAATCACTATATCATGGCAGTCAATTCCCTAACGAGGATATTATCTCTAAGGATTCCAATTACCGACCGCTCAACAGGCAAATTACCGAGTCTCTAGAGACTTGGAAGCAGAAGCTGTCCGCAGGCGAGTTTGAGGAGCTGGAGTCTTAGAACTGTATTCGCAAATACAGGGGCTGGAGATGACAGCTGCATTTGTGTCCGGGTTTTAGGCCGGGACGGCGATGATGATCGAAGTCCTTGTAGATGCTTAGCAATGCGTGACTAGTCAACATTCACTTCACATCCTCCCCATACCGCTCAATCGCCATATCAGCCGTTTTCAGCATACGACGCTTAAGCTGCTCGCCCTGGGTAATTTTCACACGTAACCCAAGGAACCGGATTCGGGATAACAGGAACTCGCTGTCGTCTCTCATGTAGTTGACATGGATCCGGTAGATGCCGGAGGCTTCATCAAAAGACACGGACTTATCGAAACAGGAGAAGGCAGACAGGATACGTGACAGCTCCGCATTAAAGACAGGCATCACTTGAATGCAGGCAGATTCTTTCAGACCGTCTAATAAGCGCGCTATCCGTGCCTTCAGGTCGTCAATCCGTTTGGCAGGGATGGGGAATACTTCGACCGACACCATGTTGCGCAGTTTGGTGGACATGAGCGAACGCTGCCGGGTGCTGTACCATTGCAGATACCACTCCCGCTTATACATATTGTACTCCAGCTTGTGAGGGAAACCGGCCTGATCCGCTCGTTCGCCGCCATGCTTAATCTGATAAGTAATCAGGATGCCTTTATTCTGCATAATCATGCGGCGGAGTGTGCGGAGCAGCGGATGATAGACCTGGCGCTCTTTACTGCGGGCCTTCTCCATAATAATCTCCCGCACTTCTATGGATGCTTCAGCCTCCAGTAGAGAGTTTAATTTATTTAAGGTTTCCGGTGTAAAAGCCGCCTCTGAAGCAGGGTGTATTAACATCGTTTTCAGCCAGGAACGTTCCTGGGAGGTCAGCGCAAGCGACCCCGCTTCATCAAGGCGTGAGATGATCTGGAAATTGAATATTTTCTCAAATGGATTCATAGTAGCTCCGGAGCTCCTTCCATTCTGCAATAAATTGCTTACGAAGCCAGCGGGGTTCTAAGATCTCACAGCTCGAACCGAAGCTCCGTAACCAGGGCTTGATTTCATAAATTTCGTTCACTCCGATCTCGTACAGGAACGTTGAATCGGACTCCTCTGTAATCACGCCCCATTGCCCCTGCGCCTCAACCCGCTCCCGGATGAAATTAGCGCCGGACCCGCTGGGGTTATAGAATCTGACAGCTACCTTAACCGCACGGTTGGTATCTGTAACCCAGCTGTTCTTCATCTGCGCTTCCAGAGCTTTAAGCTTCTCCGTATATTCGTCTTCTTCCACGGGTTCGCCCTCTTCAATCTGCGTAAGGCCTTCCATCCGGAATTTCTTGATCCCCATCCGGGCATGATGTCCGATTAAATACCACCGCCCATACTGATGGTCGTAGACGACGCGTAGCGGAAGGATACTATCTGTAATACCCGCAGACTCCCGCTCAAAGAGAGGGTTCGTGTTCTGGGAGGTGTAGTTCATTCCTTTTTTCGGGGACAGATAGAGAAACTGGATTCTCCGGCGCTGCTGAATAGCACCGAATATCGTGTAGAGATGAGCCTCATCAAGAATACGTGAATGGTAATTGTATTTATATCTATGGGTCTCTGTAGCTTCGGGGTTAAATCCCCGCTTCCGCAGAACCTTCTTCAGGGTGTCGCGCAGCAGGTAGCCCTGTACAGACGGAATCTGTGTATTGGCGATGACATCCACGTAGTCATAGAGGTCCAAAAGCTGGTCATCTGTTAGCTGGTCAATCAGGTCGTTGGCAGCCTTGTACCGGTAAGGACGCCGCTCATTGACACGGAGAATGACGCCGACTTCCTCCAGATATTTCAGATCGCCCCGGATGGTTTTCTCATCAGGCAGCGGCGAATCGGCGGGCATTTGCTCACTGCACAGATCCTGCAGATCCTTGGCAGTCCGCTCCTGAGTCTGGAGTGCCGTTAAGAGTAAAGTAAGCCGGATGCTCTCCGTTTCCTTAAGCGACTTCGCCCGGAACAGGAAGAGCAGCAGCGGATCGGCAGATTCATAGTAGTTGTAACGGAGCCACTCGGAGAGCTCGGTTCCCTGTTCAGCAGGCAGATCCTGCTGCAGGACAGTAACCATTTCCTTCAGGTTGCGCAGCGTTTTGTCGTAGGTATGTACGGAAATGCCGAGCCGGTCGGCGAATTGTTGTCTGCTGTAGGCTCCCCCGGCTAAAGACAGCATGCGAAGAAACTGAATTTCTTTATCGAAACTTTCCTTGGCCATTTGTATTCCTCCAGCCTGTAGCGCATCCATTAGAAGTGATAGTACCTACTTATATTAAGCACCAGAGTTGAATAAAATGGAAGGTTTTTTGCCTGCCGCCATACTTCCGCCCTGTTCGTGAATGGGAAAATGAGGGAAGATAGGTTCATGAAGCCGAGTTGAACTGGAGTGATAACAATGACCCCTATAAACAAACTTATCCGCGGCCAGCTGGAACAGATTGAACAGGAGGAGCAGGTTGCCATATTGTATGCCTGTGAATCAGGCAGCCGGGCGTGGGGTTTCCCCTCGCAGGATAGTGATTATGATGTGCGGTTCATATACCTGCATAAGCCGGAATGGTATTTATCTATCTACGATAAACGGGATGTCATAGAGCGTCCGATTAACAATATGCTGGATATCAACGGCTGGGATTTACGTAAGGCGCTTAATTTATTCCGTAAGTCCAATCCGCCGCTGCTGGAGTGGCTGCAATCGCCGATTCAGTATGCAGAGAAATTCAGTGTAGCCGGACAGCTTAGAGGGATATCGCCGTATACCTTTTCACCGAAATCCTGTATGTACCATTACTTGAATATGGCTAAAGGCAATTACCGCGATTACTTGCAGGGCGGGCAGGTCAAGATCAAGAAATACTTTTATGTGCTGCGCCCGGTTCTGGCCTGTGAATGGATTAACCGTTATGAAGAGATGCCGCCGATGGAGTTCGATGTGCTGGTAGACCGGCTGATTCCGCAGGATGGAGAGCTGTGGCAGGTAGTGCAGCAATTGCTGGCACGGAAGAAATCCGGTGAAGAACTGGATGTTGAGCCGCGGTTAAGCGCCATTAACGATTATTTGGAAGAGCAGCTTCAAGTGCTGGAGAAGGTGGCAGCGGCGGCCTTGAGTATCAAAGAGGATAACCGGGACCAGCAGCTGGATGCCCTATTCCGGGAGGCGCTGCAGGAAGTATGGGGAAAGTGACTGAGACAGAACGACTGACAGGAGGAAGATCGTAGTGGCTATTGTACAACTGAAATCTACAAATCCGAAGTTCACCTTTTTGATCAAAAAGAATCCGCAGAGCGGCATGCAGCTTCGCCCGGTCCGCAAAGGAATAGCCTATGGCTGGTATTCGGATGATATGACCTATAACGTTTTTTTCAAGGATGCAGATAATGAACTCTCCTATAAGCAGAACGACAGTGACAGCTTTGAGTATCTCAATGTCTCCCGGTATAACACCCCGCTGTTTCCGCTGAATGCGGTTAATGAGTTCTTCTCCACGCCTGTTAAGGCGCAGGACGAGCGGGACATTGAAGGCTACGAGCATACCTTTTATATCCATATGGTTCAGGTGGAGCGGCTGCACTATATTGAATTTTTCAACAAGCATCTGAAGGATTATACCTTCTCCCTGCAGCATCAGGCGCATAAGAGCTACTCACTGACCATTACCACGCATAAAAGCCTGTATCACCTCCTGCATGTGACTCAGGTGCTGTCCCTGTTCTTATCCATATTTGGGGATGAGTATATCGATATTTCGGACCGCATTCTGGATAAATATATCCGCAGCCTGAATGTGATTGATGCCCCTTTTTATATCCGCAGTCTGTTTGCACGGAGCTTCCTTACTACCCGGGAGCTGTTCAAGCGCTACAAAGCCTCTATTGAGCAAACGGAGCAGGCTTCCATCGGGCTGGAGTATGGCGGTACGGCGATGCAGCGGCGGACGTTTATCTCAGGTGTGCTTCCATTCAATAAGCCGGTTCTGGATATCGGTTGCGGGGAGGGCTTCTATGCCATTCCGTTTGCCGGGAAGATCGAGAGTACCTACTACGCCGTGGATATCAATGCAGAGCTGCTGGAGGTTGTGAACCGGAAGGCAAAGGCCAAGCAAATCGATAACATCGCTACCTTCGGCTCGCTGGATCATTTTCTGGAGTCGTATAACGGGGAGCAGGTCGATGTGATTCTGACCGAAGTGGTAGAGCATATGAGCGAGGATGAAGCGGCTGCGCTGATCCGGCAAATTATCGGAAGTGTGGATTTCGAACAGCTGATTGTGACCACGCCGAATGCCGACTTCAACCGCTATTATGAGCTGGAGGGATTCCGTCATGAGGATCATAAGTGGGAAATGGGTATTGATGCGTTCCGTGATTGGTTTACAGATACAATTCAAGGCCTGGCCGTTGAGGCGGAGTACGGGATGGTCGGTGACCGGGTAGATGAGATCCGGACGACGCAAAGCGCGATTGTGCGCAGAAAGGAGGAATAGACAGTGGACATTCAAACCAGGGTACACACGGTATTCATGCTGGTGGGGGCAACGGAATGCGGAAAAACGACATTTGCCAAGCAAGTCCTGATCCCGCAGCTGAAGCTTGCGGATAACTCCAAAGGGCTGCGCACGAATGTGCAGTACCTGTCCTCGGATAGCATCCGGCAGGACATCTTAGGTTACGATTACGACAAATATGATCAGGTGATGCTGGAGGCGAGCTCGCATACGTTTCAATTGCTGTTTGAGCGGCTGAAGCTGGTGACCTCCTGGCCGATTAATGCGGAGTTTGTGATTATGGATACGATAGGACTGGCTGAAGATTACCGCAGTAAAGTCCGCGCCATTGCCCAGGAGAACAATTACAATCTCGAGGTTATTCTGTTCGATTACCGCAAGCGGGAGGATTATTATGCCTCGGAGCGGTCGAAGAAGCTGATCTCAGGTCATCTGAACCGGCTGAGAAAAGAAGTGCTGCCCGTATTGTCCCGCGAAGGCTACAACAAGATCCATAAGGTGCGCGCCAAAGATTTCCTCCTGGAAGGGGAGGCTGAAGGTCAAGGGCTGCCAAACCCGGATTACCGGGTGAATATTGAGGATTGGGAGACTTACGCAGCCTCGGTACTTCCGCAGGATCAAGAGTATATTGTGGCCGGCGATGTCCATGAGTGTGTTCAAGAGCTTCAGGGGCTGCTGCGCAGCTATGGATATAAGCTAGAAGAAGGTAAGTTAAGCGCTACAGATAAGCTGGGTAACACAAAGATTATTCTTGTAGGGGACTGGATAGATAAGGGCAAGCAGACCCGGGAGACGATAGAGTTCCTGTACGGGAATCGTGAGCATTTCCTGTTGGTGATGGGCAACCATGAGAATTTCGTCTATAAATACCTGCGGGGTGAGATTCAAGGGACCGATCCGGAGCTGCTAAGAACGTATTTCGATTCGACCCGGGCTTTAAAAGAGGACGCTGAGCTCTTCCGTAAATTCTCGGTACTGGTGGAGGATTCCAAGCCCTTTTACCGCTATATCGGTATGCAGGGTCCTTCCTTCTATGTTACGCACGCGCCTTGCCGCAATAAGTACATCGGGAAGCTGGATACGAATTCGCTGCGCCATCAGCGTAACTTCCGGCTGGACCGTGAGGCTGCGTATGAGCAGCAGCTTGACTTCCTGAAGCAGGAGGCGGTGAGTAATCACCCGTTCCATCTCTTTGGTCACATTGCCGCCAAGCAGACGTTCCGGATCAAGAACAAGCTCCACCTCGACACTGGAGCCGTACAGGGAAATGGGCTGACGTCTGTCCGCATGTCGTTCAAGCCTTTCTACAAAAGCCATAAATCCCATCAGATTGTTCTGCAGGAAGAGCTGCCGACGTTGTTCCATGAAGAGCAGCCCGTATCGCTGCAGGAGCTGGATTACGAAGCTGTGCGCAGACTGCAATATTCCTCGAGGAACCGGGTGAACTTTATCTCCGGGACGATGTCACCTGCGGACAAGGATGTGGCTGCCGGTGAGCTGGAGTCGCTGCGTAAGGGTCTGGATTATTTCGCTGACCGGCGCGCTTCTGAAGTTGTCCTGCAGCCCAAGTACATGGGATCACGCTGTAGTGTGTACCTCTACCGGGATATAGAGCAGTGTTATGCGGTCAGCCGTAACGGCTATAAGGTCAAGGCGGTTGACTTGGCTCCAATCTACGAAGGTCTGCTGCAGAAATTCGGACCGTATATGGCTGAGCAAGGCATTCGTGTGCTTCTGCTGGACGGGGAGCTGCTGCCGTGGAAGGCGCTTGGCGACGGGCTGATTGAACGCCAGTTCAAGCCGATCGGCAAGGCGCTGGAGACAGAGCTGGAATTCTTAAGACAACACGGGTTCGAAGAGTCGCTGGGTAAGCTGATTCAGGATTATGAGGCGAGCGGATTTGAGCAGGATCAGCATCATCTGACCAAAGAGGCGCTTAATAGCAGCTATGGAGCTCATGTGTACCAGACGTATAAGCATATCCGTGACATACGAGATTCCTACGTGGACCTGGACCAGCGGGACGAAGCTTACCGGGTATACCAGCAGCAGCTGGAGCTGTATGCGGGTGACGCGGAGCTGGAGTATAAACCTTTTGCCATCCTGAAGGAAGTGCTGGAAAGTGGAGATGAACGGATACCTGACGGCCTGACTTCGGAACAATACCGTTTCCTAAATGACGACGAAATTCTGGTGCTCGACTTGAATGAGCCGGATGCCTACATCAAGGCAGAGGCGTATTTTGCAAAAGTAACGGTGGAAAAGGGTATGGAGGGTATTGTGATTAAGCCTGAGCAGGAGCAGCAAGGGGTAGTCCCTTACCTGAAGGTCCGTAATCCCGGCTACCTGTCGATCATCTACGGGTATGACTACAAGTTCCCGCATAAATATGCCAAGCTGATGAAGCAGAAGAATATCGTTCCCAAGCTGCGCACGTCCTTAGCCGAGCACCAGCTGGGCAGACAACTGCTGGAAGTGAGGCTGGATGAGATTTCGGCTGAGAACGAGGTCTACAAGCAGATTGCGGCCAACCTGTTGTTTGAGGTAACGAAGGAGAAGGAGATGGACCCGCGGTTGTAGCGGGAGGTGAGACAGACTGCCGGGAAGATCCCGGCGGTCTTATTTGTGTCTGGGGAGCAGGGGGAATATCTCTCCTGAAACAAACCGACGAATATATGCAAGAAAACGTAGAATGGTGGTCATTGCTCCTTTTTGATACTAATATGAAATCTGAGAGGAGGCAGTGCAGCTTGGATATTATTTTTGAAGCGGAATCAGGTATGGGGCAAGGAATTGCGAAAATAGTCACCCACCCGGCTGAACAGGGGCAATGGGGAAATATCGAAGCAGCCATTCAGGCGGCGGAGAGACGGATCGTGGTAATCAACGCCAAGAATGACCGGAATGTTTCGATTGTGACCAACACTATTGCAGTTATAGAGCCGGAAGGCCGGATGTGCAGTGTACGTGTCATTACCGGTGAAATGTTTCTGCTGAATACACGGTTGAAATTCGCATTGGAAGTGCTGGATTCACCCCGGTTCATGAAAATCAATAATCAGACCATCATTAACACCAGCTACATTAAAGAATTCTCAGCCACAGATAATGCCCGGATAAAAGTGAATTTGACAGATGGTTCATATTATTATGTCAGCCGTTACTATATGAATAATTTCAGGAGGAGTTATCATGGCTAATCAATTAAAACAGTCGTTTTTTCAGGTGTTCACCTTAACTTCGTTATGGATCATGCTGCTGCTTACGGTCTTCTTCCGGGAGCAATCGCTGGATATGCTGTATCTCTGGCGGCTTGCGGGTATCGCTGTTATTGCTGCGGGGATCTTCGGAGTTATGTACAATGTGCTGTGGAATCATTTCACGCTACGGCCGCTGTGGAACATTCTTATTTCTTCGACCCTCAGTATAGCAGGCGGAATGGGGATGGTGTGGCTGTTCTCTGTAGATATGTTCAACCATATCAGACCATGGCTGCCTGCAATGCTACTGTTATCCGTTGTCCTGCATACAATTGCGTTCTACTTCTATGCCAGATTGAACAGTAAGAAACAAGCTGCGGAGTTGAATAAGATATTGAAGTAGACCGGAGTCTGCGGGGGCCACAGAGGAAATGTCTGCTATACCGCAAAAAGTAAGAGAGCGTCCGTAACCGGTCCGCTCTCCTTGTCTATCCCTAAACGTTATCCCATAACAACCAGCACATCATTCTCTGCCGCCAATTGGGTAACCGGAATCAGGTCGCCCTGAATTTCTTCGCCGTTAATGACGATATGCGATACTCCTTTTTGCACGCCGTTCTTGTTCTCAACCCGGATGTTCAGCTTCTTGCCGCGGAATTCCCGCACCATAGAGAATTCTGTCCATTCGGAAGGGACGCACGGATTCAGGCGGAGGCCATCCTTCTGCGGCTGAACCCCCATAATGCCCTCTACCAGAGAGACCATAACGGTCGAGGCGGTGCCGGTGAGCCAGTGGACATGTGCCCGGCCTTGGTACGGGCTGTCCTTGGATTCAACAAACTGGCCATGTACGTATGGCTCCAGCTTGCGGACCTCGGCTTGATCGTTCATGCTGGCCGGACTGCAGTTCAGGAAATACTCGAACGCGCGGTCGCCGTTGCCGATCATCGTCTCGGCCAGAATCAGCCAACCCTGCGGCTGGCTGAAGATCCCGCCGTTCTCCTTGGTGGAGGCATTGAAGAGGGCCATTAGCGCTACAGGCAGACCGTATTTACGGAACGGCGGATAGAAAATCATAGAGCCGTAATCGGTCCGCAGATTCTCGTACACTTTATCCATGGAGAGCTTGGCCTGTTCCGGACGGGCAGCGCCGCTGAGAACCGCCCAGCTTTGCGGATTCAGCCAGATTTTGCCCTCATCGTTCTCCCAGGAGCCGATGGTATAGTTGTCTTCGGTGAACCCGCGGACGAACTGGTCATTCTCCCAGGCATGCTTTTGAATATTGCCGTCCAGCTCTTCGAGCAGCGCCTGTGCCCACTCTACATCTTCCGGCTTGTTTTTATTCCGGGCAATTTCCATGAATATTTTGAAGCCCATATACAGCTGGAAGGCAACGAACAGAGACTCCCCTTTAGCTCCAAGCCGCAGACAGTCGTTCCAGTCGGCATGCAGCCCAACCGGCATCCCGTGTGCACCCATGCGGTCCAGGCTGAACTGCAGGGCCTGGCGCAGATGTCCATATACGGTATCCTCGCCTTTATCCGAATAAGGAACTACTTCATCCGTAAAGCCCCAGTTACCGCTTTCATTTAAGTATTTGATAACCGTCGGGAACAGCCATAGGGCATCATCCGCACGATAATGGGGATGTCCGGTTTCCCGCACGTATTCCGGGTCGTCCGGTGTGCCTTCATGGCCTGGATTATGATCAAATTTGACGAGTGGCAGTCCGCCGCCATTGGAGACCTGGGCTGAAATCATCAGTCGTAGGCGCTCAAGGGCCATCTCATGATCCAGATGGATAATGCCTTGAATATCCTGCACGGTATCCCGGTAGCCGAGCCCGTTACGCAGACCGGAGTACTGGAAGGAGGCAGCACGCGACCAGATGAAGGTAATGAAGCACTGGTAAGCATTCCAGGTGTTGATCATATTGTTCAGATTGTCGCTCGGGGTCTGAACCTGGAAGCGGTTAAGCTTGCTGTGCCAGAACGCCTTCAGTTCTTCGAGCTCCTTCTCTACCACAGACAAATCTTTGTAGTGACTCAGAATCTCAGACGCACCTTGCTCATCATACTGTCCCAGCAGGAAGGCGACTTCTTTCTCTTCTCCCGGCTGCAGCTCCACATTGATCTGCAGGGCGCCGCAGGCATTGGTATTGTAGTTGAGTGAATTGGAACATTCGCCGTTCGCAACGGAAGCCGGGTTCCCGTAGCTGCGGTAATCGCCCAGGAAGGTATCGCGGTCGCCGTCGTAACCGGTAACTTCCGCGCCGGCTGCGCCGAAGAATCTCCAGCTCTGCTCTTCGGGGATATTTTCGTTGATGACCTGAAGGATCATATTATTCTTATAGTAGGTGCGTGAGATAAACAGGGTGTACTGCAGGTTGACGGTATCCTGCTCGTAGTTGTTATTGTTGGTCAGTTCGGCAAAACCGAAGAGAGCCAGCTTCCGGGGTTTGGTGCCGTCATTACGCACCTTCATCCGCCATACCTCGTAGGTTTTGTTCAGCGGCACATAGTATAACGATTCCGTATGGATGTTATCGTAATCCGAGACGATGTTCGTGTATCCGGTTCCATGATGGCATACCGATTGGTATTGTTCCAGATCTTTACCCACTGGCTGCCAGGAGCCGGACCAATAATCCCCGTTCTCCAGGTCTCTTACATAAATGTAGCGTCCCGGCTCGTCCTTAGAGTTGAAGTGGTAGCGGAGATGCCGTCCGTTGGCCCCGGACTTCACGAAGCTGTAGCCTCCGGCATTTCCTGAGATAATCGCGCCGTATTCCGGCGAGCCAAGATAGTTGGCCCAAGGGGCAGGTGTATTAGGCTTCGTGATGAGATACTCTTTGTTCTTTTCGTCAAAATGACCGTATTGCATAACCATTCCTCCTACAAAGTGGATGACAGGCAGGAGTGTAAACACGCGTTCACAAACGGTTGGAATTTCCCGCCCAATCTCATTATAAGACAGTTTCGGCCTACTAAGAAACCCTAATTTTTAGTGTAAAAAGCAAACAATATAATATTTTTATAGGTGTTTGTTATATTGGAACCGGGTAATCTCATGGATATGATTATGGGGAGCATTGATCAATAAGCATCTATAGATAAATGCAGTCCTTTCCCCCCAAGGAGATGGACTGCATTTTTAATTAGCAATTATTTGATTGCGGCGTCTACTTCCTTCTCAAAGGCCTCCAAATACTGATTGAAGATTCCGGTATCAAAATTCGCGGTGGTATCGTTGGCTTTGGGCGGATTCTGTTGAACCAGGCTGTATAGACGATCAGTTTCGGAGGAAAGCTTCGTCCAGACCTGTTTAAGAGAATCATACTTGGAATCAAGACCGGTGATATAGCTGTCGTATTCCTTTTTCTTATCCATGGTCTTGGCCAGCTGCTCAACGGTGAAATTGATATCCAGACTCTGTCCTGTACTGCCGGTCCCGCTATTAATATACGAATGGATGTCAACAAATCCCTCGTTCCACACGTCGGAGATTACGAAATTCCGGATCTCTCTTAACATTTCGCTAGGAGCAGGTACGGTTGATAACGAAGCTTCCGGGACTGGCTCTTTGAAGACCTTTCTTGCTTCGCCGAATGTTTCCTGGTCTGATGAATCTGTTGCCCAGATAATTTTCAGGTCACTGATAAGAACGATCAATTCGCTTTTGAGGTTAGAGGCTTTTTGGCCTTGGATTAACACGGCCTCAACTTTCATACCGCCTTCATCAGAATAATGTGTAGACTCGAGAACCTGGGGATTCTTAAGTTTCTGGTCATCAGGTGTTTCTACGGATTGAATCATTTGAAACAGCGGCTGGGCATCCGGATAGACGTTGTCTGTAATGAAGGTTTTTTTTGCTTCACTATCCGATCCGTTTAAGAAAATGTTAACGTAGTCAAGCGCCACAGCTTCTGTATCAGACAATTTTTTAGGTGCAGGTGTTGGCGCCTCGGTAGGAATTGAGGATGCCTGTGTTTCTGCCGGAGCAGCTGCTGTAGTCGCCGATGGCTCTGCCGTGTTTTTATTTGAGCTACAGCCCGTTAGTGCCATAAAAGCAATAATAAGTCCGATAACAAATTTTCTCTTCATTTTGTATTTCCCCCTGGTAATATATTTATTTCCAGTTCTATGTACGCGGTTTGACAGGCGGGGTTTCAGGTTTGAAATTTGAGCGCTATCATTCATCCTAATATGATATATTTAATATTGAAGTTTAGGCTCGACCCGACGAAGGAGTACTACATGACACAATTTGTCTATAAGCAAATTATTGATGACCTCAAAATGAAGATTTTTGCGGGACGGTTTGCTGATATGAGATTGCCGGATGAGCGTAGTCTCAGTGAAACGTATCAGGTTAGCCGCAGTACCATTAAGCGTGCGCTGACCAAGATGGAGAGCTACGGCATTATTTTCAAGAAACGCGGATCGGGAACCTTTATTAATCCGCTGTACATAAAAAACGATTCGATTTTTAATTACGAGGGCTCTAATCTGGGGGTCTCCGACAACTTTCAAATGCATGGCAAGAAGCCGGAGATCAAAGTACTGAACTTCGAGGTTATCCGGCCCACGGAAGAGCTTCAGCGTGATTTATTCTTGCAGCCTCATGATTTCGTATATAAGATTGTCCGCCTGCGCCTGTTTGATGAGGAGCCCTTTATGATTGAGACCGGATATATTCCGATTAAAATTGTACAGGATCTCGATATGGCGATTATCGAAGGATCGATCTTTCATTATCTGGAGGAGTCGCGCAATCTGGCGGTTACCAAATCCTTTTTATCTATTTTTGCCGAGCCTTCGCTGCCTAGTGATCAGGAATTGCTCCACTTGAAGGAGAATGAGCCTGTTGGAATCATGGAAGGGATCTTCTTCCTGGATAACGGGACGCCATTTGAATTCTCGCATATGCGCTTCCATTACCAGTATCTGAAATTCAACACGTTCGTGTCTGTTCATTAACGAAAAAAAGGCCGGGAATTTCCCGGTCTTTTTGGGGTCTGCATATAATTTAGCCTCGGTTTAGCGAGGGTTTACGGTTTGTTGGGAATGCTTGAACAGCTCTTTCAGGGCAGCCAGGCTGCTGACTTTACTTATCTCTTCTTTCTTGAGGGTTACTGACTCTGTCTCTGTGTTGGTTTCGTACTTCAGGTGAAGAGCGGTCATGTTAAGAGGCAGCTTAGGGATAAAAATAATCACCCTGGTGTAGGCCTCATAAATTTCAGCAAGAGCATCTTCCCTTTTCTCTGCTGTTATTGTGTGGGCGGACACATAGGCTTCAAAGCTGTTCAGATCATTCCCTGTAAACTTTATTGCGAAATTCCCGCTGAAGTCCGGATATTCTGTATCAAAAGTATAGGCCACCCGATCGGCAATCCCCCGTCCAGCCTGACTTACGATTTTCTGTTTAAGCTCCTCTTCACTCAAAAGCCGGAATCCTTTTTTCCAGTGCTCTCCTACTTTAAAATCAAAGCCCGGCAATTCAAGCCGCTGAATAGCTATGCCTGCATCTTCGGAGGAAACGCCCAAGTCATCTTCAAAGCGGAGAAAAAGTTGTTTTAGACGGTGGCTTTCTGCTTCACTGAAGAATGCTTTGGCTTTGGAGGCGATCTCGTCCAGATTCGCCCGGTTCACCGCTACGTAATTTTCATCAGATATCTCCCGGGACGAACGGGTTCCCCGATAAATAGACATAGGAATATCCTGCAGCTCAATGCCAAAATATTTCTTAACCAGAAGAGGATAATACTTCTTTTGAGCGGTTTCCTCATAATTGTTGCTGAGCTGTCTCCTAAGCGGAAGACCGCCATCCACATGGCCGTTGGTGCGGCTTACCGTAAATACCAAGCTGCGGTCATTCGCCGGCGATGCCTTAAACACCTGATACCCGTCCTCATTTAATCCTTCTTTAGACACGATAACAAATTCAGATTGATAGGTTGCATTTAAGGCCCGGACGATTCCTTTTTGATAAAGGTACCCGCTTTTGGCTAAAAATAAACCGAACCCTGTCCAAAGGCACAGGCCGATTGCGGCAAGAAGGATAAGTCCTGTAAGGGTCACTTTTACCGTAATACGGGATCGGGAGGGGGTGGATGAAGTTCTCACGAATATCTGTTCTCCTTCCTGATAGCAGCTGGGTGATATGCTTATGATTTAAACTTGTAAGTAATTCCCACAAAATGATACCGTATTTGGAATGGTGATGTCCAGAAGGGAGATGCTTTAGAAGTTTTTTCATCGAAAATTTGATTAGAATTTATTTACATAAATCATAAAATAAAGGTTATATATAAATTTATTGCTCCCGATTTCATACTATGTTCAAAATTTCACAATATTGGACCGTATCAATTGCTAAAAAGATTGAATTTATTAAAGTCAGGAGTATGATGTAACTGTAGAAGTGATACATTCAAAATACAAAGATAAAAATTAGGGAGTGGAAGAAATGGGATTATCAATCGCACAGGTGGATTATTCTTCTAAAACTTATTTGGCAAAGCTTGACGCCTACTGGCGCGCAACGAACTACATCTCCGTGGGTCAGCTCTATTTGAAGGATAACCCGTTGTTAAGAGAACCTTTGAAGGACGCAGACGTAAAAGTGAAGCCGATCGGACACTGGGGCACAATCCCTGGGCAGAACTTTATCTATGCGCATCTGAACCGCGTAATTACTAAATATGATTTGGATATGTTCTATATTGAAGGTCCGGGCCATGGCGGCCAGGTTATGGTATCGAACTCCTATCTGGACGGAAGCTACACCGAAATCTACCCGCAGATCACTCAGGATATCCCTGGACTGAAGAAATTGTTCAAACAGTTCTCCTTCCCGGGCGGAGTGGCTTCCCATGCTGCCCCAGAAACACCAGGATCGATTCATGAAGGCGGCGAGCTGGGTTACTCCTTGTCTCACAGTGTGGGCGCAGTTCTGGATAATCCGAACCTGATCTCGGCAGTTGTTGTAGGTGACGGCGAAGCAGAGACCGGACCTCTGGCGGCTTCCTGGTTCTCCAACCGGTTTATTAACCCGATTACAGATGGTGCGGTGCTGCCGATTCTGCATTTGAACGGCTTCAAGATCAGCAACCCGACCATTCTGTCCCGGATGTCCAGAGAAGAGTTAACGGCTTATTTTGCAGGAAGCGGCTGGGAACCGTTCTTCGTGGAAGGCGAGAATCCTGATCTGATGCATCCGGAAATGGCTAAGGTTCTGGACACCATTATTGAGAAGATCGAAGCGATTCAGAAGAATGCCCGTGAAAATAACGATACCACACGCCCGGCTTGGCCGATGCTGGTCTTCCGTACGCCTAAAGGCTGGACCGGTCCGAAAGCGTGGGACGGTGTGCCGAATGAAGGCTCCTTCCGGGCCCATCAGGTGCCGATTCCGGTAGATCAGAAGAACATGAAGCATGCGCCTGCATTGCTCGAATGGCTGAACAGCTACAGACCTGAAGAATTATTTGATGAGAATGGCCGTTTGAACGCTGATCTGGCTGAGATTCTGCCTACTGGTAACAGACGTATGGGGATGAACCCTGTAACGAACGCCGGTAACCTGATTAAAGATCTGCACAAGCCGAATTTCCGCAACTATGCACTGGATAATTCCGTACCGGGTCAAGTGATCGCGCAGGATATGGCTGTACTGGGCAAATACCTGAAGGAGGTTGTAACGCTCAACGAAGAGAACCGCAACTTCAGAATTTTCGGACCGGATGAAACGATGTCGAACCGTCTGGGACCTGTGTTTGAGGTAACGAAACGCCAGTGGATGGATTCCATCCAGGAACCGCAGGATGAATTCCTGGCTCCTTACGGCCGTGTCATTGATTCCCAATTATCCGAGCATCAGGCGGAAGGCTTCCTCGAAGGTTATGTATTGACCGGACGTCACGGATTCTTCGCCAGCTATGAAGCGTTCCTGCGAGTTGTTGATTCGATGATTACCCAGCACTTCAAATGGCTGCGCAAGGCTACAGATCAAACTTGGCGCGCAGATATCCCGTCCTTGAACGTCATTGCCACATCAACTGTGTTCCAGCAGGATCATAACGGTTATACTCACCAGGATCCGGGTCTGCTGGGTCATCTGGCTGACAAGAAGCCGGAATTTATCCGTGAGTATCTGCCGGCGGATGCCAACTCCTTGCTGGCTGTCTTCGACACCATCCTGAATGACCGTCAGAAGATCAACCTGATTGTATCGTCCAAGCACCCGCGTCCGCAGTGGTTCTCGGCAGATGAAGCTCAGGAACTGGTGGACAAAGGCCTCAAAATCATTGACTGGGCAAGCACCGACAAGGGCGGAGAGCCGGATGTGGTTATTGCTTCGTCGGGTACAGAACCTACTATGGAGAGCTTGGCTGCAATCTCGATTCTACATGAGAAGCTGCCTGAGCTGAAAATCCGCTATATCAACGTGGTAGATCTGCTGAAGCTGAGAAGCCAAAAGCTCGATCCGCGCGGCTTATCTGACGAGGAGTTTGATCAATTTTTCACAAAGGATAAACCGGTCATCTTTGCCTTCCACGGCTATGAAGGCCTGATCAAAGACCTGTTCTTCGACCGCCACAACCATAACCTGCATGTACATGGCTACCGCGAGAATGGCGACATCACTACACCGTTCGATATGCGCGTACTCAACCAGATGGACCGCTTCGACCTCACGAAGGAAGCTGTGCTGAGTTTGCCGGATGCCGGCAAATATCAGGCGATTGCTGATGAAATGGATGCCATGGTGAAGAAACATAACCAATACATCCGTGAAGAAGGCATCGATCTTCCAGAGGTTGAGAACTGGGTATGGAAGGCTTTGAATTAATTAACGTTCACACGTGTAAATTGAATTAAATAGTAAGTTCTCAAGAAGGGAGTGCTCCGGGTGGTCATGATAATGACTGCGGGGCACTCTTTTTGTGCTGGATAATATTATAACCAATGCATTTTGAGAGAAAATGATAGTGTTGATTATCCGACTTGAACAATATCGCCTTTATTCACGGGAATTCAGGATATCAGCTTTGTCCCTATTTCGATCATGGATTAAGTCTATTATCAGACACGGCAGATTATCCTTTAAGTATGCCAATAGATGTTGCTTTGCGAAGCGTCAAAGCCAAACCGTTCAGCAAAGATTTCTCCAAACAGGCCCGTGCACTTGATACAACCCTCCGGTTTAATCGCTACTCTGTACTGCAATTCATAGAGCAAAATGATAAGGAACTGGGCAGAGTGTCCAAGGTGCTCAGGTCACAAATGCTTAAGTATGAGTATTTGTTTGTCTGAGTGAAGCCGGGAGCGGGCCGATTGTCTTCGGCGGCTCCGGCTGTAACGCCTTTTTCCGCTGCGCAGCAGCGAGTGCAGGGACGCCATTACTGCCGTTCATCTCAACCATATGCTTCCAGTACCGCTTGGGCATCAGCGAGGAGCGCAGGCGGTCGTTTCGGCGCTCCTTGATTCCGATCGCGTGATAGAACCCTGTCCACAGGCGGCGATAAGCCTCTTCAGCTTCATCCGGCTCAGGCGGGGTCCAGCCGCTTAACGGAATGATGGCCTCCCGTCCGGGTTCATGAATCAGCGCTACTTCATGAGTCTGGTCGTAGATCATGAAGCTCTCGCCCTGGAACCGGTCGCAGAAATGCTCCTGAATGACCGGAAGGATATATCCCTGCGGTTCAATAACCGCAGCCATGACCGGACCGTATACAGAGAAACGGACAAACCCCAGATACAGATGACCTTCCCGCCGAAGCTGCTGAACCGCCTTCTGTAAGGCGTGTACCGTATCATCGGCCAGCATATTCATCACCTTGCGGCCATGCTTGAAGCCGAGATACAGAAAATTCAGCAGCAGCAGTTCCTTCCCCGGTGTGTTTGACCAGAACCCCAGACGGACCAGTTCCTCCGCTTCCGGTGAGATGCGGAGCGGAATGGACTTAAGGACTCTCTCCGCCTTCGCCTTGTCGGTTTCGATCCACTTCGATTCCAGCAGCAGGCCTTGCTCCGCACCTTCTGAATGAACAGCAAGCGGAATTTCCTTCCAGGTATAGCTCTCAAATACACAGCACAGCAACCCTTCAAAGCTGCCATCATAGGTATAAGCCAGAGCGGACGGCTTGAACATCAGGCTTCCGCTCCTTTCTTGAATTCCGCCCATCCTCCTGCAGCCGGCAAGGCCGCTGCGTAGTGGTCGTCGAACAAGGTCAGCTGCTCAACTTGGTGCGGCTGATAGGGGGCCAGCTGTTGGCCGGACATTAGTGAACGAAGCAGGGTATGTTCACTGACTTTCAGCCCTTCCAGCGGTTTGCCCTTGCAGGTGATGAAGAATTGGGCCCGCTTGAGCACGACGCCAAGCTTCTTCAGCGCTTGGAAATCCAGCGTTCCCGCCCGTCTTGCCTTCACTATCCGCTGTGCGCTCCTTACGCCGATACCGGGTACACGCAGCAGCATTTCATACGGAGCGCGGTTGATCTCAACCGGGAACTGCTCCCGGTGGTTAACGGCCCAGCTGCATTTCGGATCAAGCAGCGGATTGAAGTTGGGTACGGCTTCGTCCAATAATTCGCTTGCCTGAAAGCCGTAGAAGCGCAGCAGCCAATCAGCCTGATAGAGCCGGTGCTCCCGCAGCAGCGGAGGTTCGGTGTCCAAAGAGGGCAGCAGCGAATCCTCGATCACCGGGGTATAGGCAGAGAAAAACACGCGCTTCAATGCGTACTTCTTGTACAGGCCCTCCGTTAGATTCAGAATTTGATAATCCGTATCGGGCGAGGCGCCCACAATCATCTGTGTGCTCTGGCCGGCGGGAGCGAAGCGGGGAGCGTGATTATATTTAACGATATCGGAGCTGTTCTCCGTAATCCGGTCTTTAATCAGCCCCATCGGCTTCAGAATGGATACTTTGCTCTTGTCGGGAGCGAGAACCCCGAGACTCTCCTGCGAGGGCAGCTCGATATTGACGCTCATGCGGTCAGCAAGCAGTCCGAGTCTGGACAGCAGGGCGTCGTCAGATCCGGGAATCGCTTTTACATGAATATAGCCGTTGAAATGGTACACATTCCGCAGCAGCTCCAGTGCTGCTATCAGTTGCTCGGTTGTATAATCCGGATTGCGCATAATCCCTGAGCTGAGGAACAGCCCTTCTATGTAATTGCGGCGGTAGAACTGCATGGTAAGATCCGCGATCTCTTCGGGGGTAAAAGCCGCCCGGCGGACGGGATTGGATTTGCGGTTAATGCAATAGGCACAATCATATACACAGGCGTTGGTCATAAGCACCTTCAGCAGCGAAATACAGCGGCCGTCCGCCGCAAAGCTGTGGCAGATGCCCATTGCAGCAGTACTGCCCAAGCTTCCGGCCTGGCCTTTGCGGTCTGAACCGCTTGAAGTGCAGGCTACATCATATTTGGCCGAAGCGGTCAGAATCTCAAGTTTCTCCATAACATCCACGATCACAAGCCCCCTCATAGAGGAAAGTATATAACGAACGTATGTTCTTGTCAAAGGCATCTCTATGTGCCGGTTACCCGTGCAGAATGTATGCGCATTCCTTATTATGCTATAATAGTTTCTAATGGTTCATAGCATTTAGAACTGTACTGTTTCTGAAAATTGGGTTAGGAGTGTTGCTGGGAATGAGAGGATACAACATTTGGCGGCCAATCATGCTGATTGCGGTTGCGTTGCTTACGAGAACCTTGGTTTCAAGTATTTGTCTGATGTTTGGGATGTCGCAGGAATCGGCAAGCAGCGTCGCCATGCTTGGTATGGTTGTTGCCGCTCTTGTAATGTATAACCGTATGATGAAGAGCCGCCGCCGCAAATAAATAGAAGTCCGTAAGTTCCCCGGGTGAAACGAATTGTATGCGAGAACATTTGAAGACACCCGCACAGGTGTCTTTTTTCATGGTTTGGGGAATTACACCATTCCCCAAACCTTAGATGGAAACAGCATTGGAGGGGAGGGCTGCGGCGGCGGCCAGAAATAGATGGATTTTGTCCACTTGCTAATGAACGTAAGAGCCTTTGCCAAGCAACAGTTGGAAAAACAGCACTTAATAGGCTACAAATAGATCAGAGTCGAGATAATGCAACAGAATAAATGACGTTTATCCATTTAATTACGTCTAACTCTCGAATAAACCTAAATTAGGATACGTTTTTCCAATTAATTATGCGGAATGCATGATACCCCTATGACCACCATTGTATGTCACTACTAATTTTAATGGGAATTTAGCCGGCAACGGTGATCAAGGAACTAATCTAATGTAGTAAGGTGCTGATTCGCCCTCCGGGCGATTTTGTTCTTAAGAGGGGTTCCGGGCGAAGAGAATGCGGTTGCCCGGTTTTGCTTTTTAAGCTGCAGAGCTTGTATATTAGGGCTGTAGCTTTTATTCTTAGAAGGATATGCTATATAAATAACAACAAAGGTTCAAGATATCGTGAATCCCGTAAGGGAGGGTGTTATCTATAGAATCAATACACGTTGGGAAACGAACAAACAGGAGGAAACCAATTGAGTACACAGAATATCGGAGTGCCGTTAGAGGGTTTTGCAGAATTTAGCCGGGTAGTAGCCGCAGAGGGCACGGTGTTGCTTAAGAATGAGGGGCAGGTGCTTCCGCTTGGAAACGGCGAGAGCGTTGCCATTTTTGGCAGAATACAAGTGAATTACTACCGCAGCGGTACAGGATCAGGCGGAAGTGTTCATGTTGCATATACGACTAACCTGCTCGACGGTCTGCGCAGCAAGAAGAACATCAGTGTTAATGAAGAACTGGCAGCAGCTTACGAGGATTGGATCGGACTTAACCCGTTTGACGACGGCGGAAAAGTATGGGCGGCTGAGCCGTGGAACCAGAAGGAAATGCCGCTTACGGATGAGCTGGTGAAGAAAGCAAGAAGCCAGTCGGCCAAGGCTGTCGTAGTGATTGGACGTACCGCCGGTGAGGATCAGGACAATGCCGATGCACCGGGAAGCTACCGGTTGACGGAAGATGAGAAGGCTATGCTTACGCAGGTTACGGCTCATTTTGAACAGATTGTTGTTGTGCTCAATGTCTCGAATATTATGGATATGAGCTGGGTTAACGATGCCGGATATGTACATCCCATCTCTGCTGTGATCTATTCCTGGCATGGCGGTATGGAAGGCGGCAATGCGATTGCCGATGTACTGGCCGGAGAGGTGACGCCAAGCGGCAAGCTGACGGATACGATCGCGTATTCCATTGAGGATTACCCGTCCACAAGCAACTACGGCAATGAGTTCAAGAACCTGTATGAGGAAGATATCTATGTAGGATACCGTTATTTCGAGACCTTCTGTCCGGATAAGGTTCAGTATGAATTCGGCTATGGCATCTCCTACACCGCCTTTGAGCTTGCGCCGGAGGAAGCGAAGCTGGTGGACCAGGCGGGTGAACCACAGATTCAGATCGGTGTAACTGTAACCAATACAGGAGATACCTACTCCGGTAAAGAAGTGGTGCAGGTATATTATGAAGCGCCGCAGGGACAACTGGGCAAACCAGCCAAAGCGCTGGCGGCATTCGGGAAGACCAAGCTGCTTGAGCCGGGAGAGTCCCAGCACCTTACGGTAAGCTTCCCGCTCCATTCTCTGGCTTCGTATGATGACGCCGGAGTGACAGGGCACCCTTCCGCTTATGTACTGGAAGCTGGAACCTACCGCTTCTACGTGGGAACCAGTGTTAAAGCCGTGACGGAAGTTAACGTAGATGGACAAGCAGGTTATGTTCTGGATGAGCTTAAGGTTGTAGAGCAGCTGCAAGAGGCGATGGCACCGACTGAGAGCTTCAAGAGAATGAAACCGGGGGCCCGGAAGGAAGACGGTTCTTATGAACTGATCTCTGCTGAGGTGCCGGTACGCAAGGTAGATATGGCAGCGCGGATTGAAAGCAATCTTCCGGAGACATTGGTACAGACCGGCAATCAGGGCCATACCTTGCGAGATGTTCATGAAGGCAAAGTCAGCATGAATACGTTCATTGCCCAGCTCAGCGACCATGATCTGGCGGCCATTGTCAGAGGCGAAGGAATGAGCAGTCCGCTGGTTACGCCGGGGACGGCTTCGGCTTTCGGCGGAGTCAGCGACAGCCTGTTCAGTTACGGTATTCCGGTTGCCGCTACAGCAGACGGCCCGTCCGGTATCCGGATGGACAGCGGACAGAAGGCAACCCAGGTATCGATTGGCACCCTGCTTGCTGCTACATGGAATGCAGAACTGGTTGAAGAGCTGTATGTTATGGAAGGCCAGGAATTGTTACGCAACCAGGTGGATGCTTTGCTGGGACCGGGTCTTAATATCCGCCGCAGTCCGCTGAACGGGCGTAACTTCGAATATTTCTCTGAAGACCCGCTGATCTCCGGGATCTTCGCTGCCGCGTGCACACGCGGTATTATGAAGGGCGGCTCCAATGCCACGCTGAAGCATTTCGCCTGCAACAATCAGGAGAAGCACCGCAGCAAAGTGGATGCTGTCGTATCCGAACGCGCGCTGCGCGAGATTTACCTGAAGGGCTTCGAAATCGCTGTGAAGCAGGGCGGTGCGAATTCAATCATGACCTCCTACAATCCGGTCAACGGACACTGGGCAGCTTCCAACTATGACCTGAATACCACGCTGCTGCGCGGTGAATGGGGCTTCCGGGGGATTGTAATGACCGACTGGTGGGCAATCATGAATGATGTCGTGAATGGAGGGACTGCGGACCGCAAGAACACGAACTGGATGGTCCGGGCACAGAACGATCTGTACATGGTAGTATCCAATTATGGTGCGGAAGTCAACGCCTATGATGACAATACGCTCGAATCATTGGAGAATGGAACGCTTACCCGCGGCGAGCTTCAGCGCTCGGCCATCAACATTTGCGAATTCATCATGCAGGCACCGGTCTTCTCCAGAAAGCATGAGATTGTAGAAGCTGTCGAGACCTTTAAGGCAGACTCTTCCCTGGCGGTTGAGCAGGTTCAGGTGTTGAGCCAGAACGCACAGGTTGCACCTAGTGTGTCTGGACCAACCTATATCCAGGCGGATGAAGCCGGTGAGTACCGGATCTTCGTCAGCATCATGTCCCCGGAACCTGAGCTTGCCCAAAGCGCCTGCAACGTGACCCTGAACGGACAGCCAGTGACCACCATTCAGACGAACGGGACAGAAGGCAAATGGATCAGACAGAAGCTGGTCAAGATCGGACTTGAGGCCGGTCTGTATGAAATGAAGCTGGACTTCGTCAAACCGGGTCTAGAAATTGAGTGGATTGAATTCAAGCAGGTGTAACAGCTTTTAATTTCAGGACACCCTCCGGGGTGTCTTTTTGCGTCCGCATACCTGCAGCACTGCCGAATAAAATAGGGGTATAACTGCTACTATGAAGGGGTGAGCATGGAAAGATGCAAATACATGTTGTGCAGCCGGGACAGACGCTGTATGGGATCGCTGATGCTTATGGCGTGAACATGGATACGATAACTGAGGCGAATCAGTTGTCTGCGCCAGAGAGACTGGTCATTGGACAAACGCTGGTGATTCCTATCGTAGGCCAGTATTATTGGGTTCAACAGGGGGATAGCTTCTATAGTATCGCGAAGAGATTCGGCCTGAAGGCCAGCGATCTGGCAGAAGTGAACGGGCTGACGCTGAACCTGCCGCTGCAGGCCGGGTTCCGCCTGTACATACCTCCTGTGCCAAGGCGGCAGGCAGAAGTGAATGCCTATATTGAGCCGAGAGGGGAAGCGGTCTCCCAGGCGCTGCAGAATGCTGCCGCAGAAGCTGCCCCTGAGCTTACGTATCTGGCTCCGTTTAGTTTCCGGATTAAGCGGGACGGCTCGCTGCAGGCGCCGCCGCTGGATAATCTGGCTTCAATCGCGGCGCAGAACCGGGTCACGCTGATGCTGGTCGTCACGAATCTGGAGGATGCCCAGTTCAGCTCGGAGCTGGGACGGATTATACTGAATGATGTAGCGGTGCAGGACCGGCTGCTGGAGAACATTGTGACAGAGGCGAAGCGGCTGAATTTCAGAGATATCCACTTTGACCTGGAATTCCTCCGGCCGGAGGACCGCGAAGCGTATAATGCCTTTTTGCGCAAGGCAGCGGACATCATTCACAAGGAGGGCTTCCTGCTGTCGACTGCACTTGCTCCCAAAACCAGTGCCTCCCAAACCGGGGCCTGGTATACGGCGCATGACTATAAAGTGCATGGCCAGGTTGCTGATTTTGTCATTATTATGACCTACGAATGGGGATACAGCGGAGGCCCGCCGATGGCCGTTTCGCCTATAGGACCGGTGCGTCAGGTGCTGACGTATGCGGCCAGTGAAATTCCCCCCGGCAAAATTATGATGGGCCAGAATCTGTACGGCTACGATTGGACTTTGCCTTATGTGGCTGGCGGAGAGTATGCCAAAGCACTTAGCCCGCAGGCGGCAATTGATCTGGCGAGGAACAGGAATGCCGCCATTCAGTACGACTATAAAGCCCAGGCTCCGCATTTCGATTACACCGATGACGCAGGCCGGCAGCATAAGGTATGGTTCGAAGATGCCCGCTCGATTCAGGCCAAGTTCGATTTGATCAAGGAGCTGGGTCTCCGGGGCATCAGCTATTGGAAGCTTGGTCTGCCTTTTCCGCAGAATTGGCTGTTAATAGAAGATAACTTCATTGTGGTCAAAAAATAAACCGGCAACGTCCCCCTTTTTGGCAGAAAAGCAGCTGAAAAAGAAACGGCTGGCGCCCTCAATAGGAGTGCACAGCCGTTTCTGCTTATGCCGCTGCTTATACCGTTACAGCGTTAGCCCATTAAGCCCTTGAGACCGCCCAAAAAGGGCCGGATCGACTTAATCATATTGTAGCCCATCTTCATGACAGGCATCGCCTTCTGCACCATTCCGAACATTCCCATGAATTTCCCCAGACCTCCGATACCGGCAGCTCCGCCTGCCCCGCCCATGAACGATCCGAGTAAAGGCATGAAGCCGGAGACATCTGCTTTCCGGGCACCTGAAGACGATTTCCGTTTAGGTTTATGATGCGTGCTCGTTCTGGAGAGGATAACTGCTTCTTTATTAAGGTCTGTTATCCAACCTACATATGAACGTCCATCGTGTAAAGTAATGCAGACCGGCCGGCCTTTCAACTGCTGTGCCCGCTTGCGGATTTTTGTTGAATTTGCCATTCGTCACTCACCTCATTGTTCTATTTACTATATTTTACTCAGAACCTGGAAGGCGGCTTGTGCGGGTATGGAGTTTTCCCGGAAATAAATTGAACAACCATGTGCTGTATTTTCCATGAAAATATCGTAGCATCAATATATAGTGGTATAATCTGCTATTTTCATATTCTAATCCAAGGGGGAGAGCCGTTTGACAAACATCCGGAATCTGGCGGCATTTATCTGTGCCCGTAATTCGGAAAGCCAGCAATGCGGGTACGTGGGCAGCACACTTGATGATATTATTCATGACCTGAGTGACGGTATGGCAGAATCAAGCCTCGTGTTGTATGAGGGAGAGGAAATCACAGGCGCAATTATATTGGACACCTATGACGTAGGCGGTGGACAAGAGGATATAGAAGTGTGGGGACCCTATTATTCCGCCCGCCCTGAGGATGAACTCCAGCTGTTATTCAGGTATCTGAGCGAAGCCGCGGACTCAGCGGCAATCCGGTATATCCACTTGTTCACCCGTGCGGATAATGTTCCGCTGATTAACTATGCCGCCCGCTATCGTACCCAGAAGGTGAGAACCCACTATCATTATTCGATGGATACTGCATCACCGCCTAGTAGCAGCAGTTATGCGGACCTGTCCATTGTGCCCGTCACAGAGCCTGAGTCGGAGTGGCTGGATCAGATTATTGAACTGCATAATCAAGGCTTCCAGGGAGCTACTTTGACACAAGAGGATATCACAGCGGAAATAGAGGATAGCGGCAACAGTGATTATGATATCTACGCCGTTCTTAACGAGGGTTCTTTCATAGGATACATAATTGTTAGAAGAAATGCTCTGACCGGTATCCTCCATCTGGAGTACATCTGTATCCGCCCTGATGAGAGAAGCCGGGGAACGGGCAGGAAGTTGATTGCCTATCTGGCGGAGACCTATAGAGGTCTGGGTTATACGCGCATCGGGCTGGATGTCAACGAGGAGAATGAAGCAGCGGTCCGCTTCTATGACAAGAACGGGTTCAGCAGGGATAGTGTAATGAAGCATATCATTATCGGCGGGAGGATGGAGCCGGCGGTGCTGGCGTAAGGACAGTGCAATTCAGATCAAATATGGAGAAATGCTCTTTGTTATGATTCTTGATGAAAGGAGGGGAACATCATTGTACGAATGGAACGAGATGGTTCAGCTCATGATTGACTGGATCGAAGAAGACCTTGCGGCTTCGCCCACGCTGCTGAAGATGTCTGAACAGCTGGGATATTCGCCGTATTATTGCACCAAGCAGTTTCATGCTCTGACCGGGATGACGCTGCGGGATTACATCTGGCAGCGCAGAATCGGCCGGGCGGCCCTGGAGCTGAGGGATACGGATACGCGGATACTCGATATTGCCGTGAAGTTCGGCTTTTCTTCACAGGAGGCATTCTCGCGGGCGTTTCTTAGAGCCTTCAAGATTACTCCCCATGCCTACCGCAAAGCCCCGCGGCCGATTCCGCTCGCCATTCGGGCCGAGGTGTTCTCCCCTTATCATTATCTGATCAGGGAGCGGGATAGAATGAGACAAGTGCATTTGCAGGAAGCAGAGATCAAGCTTGAGTTCATACCGGCGCATAAATTCATCGGCATCCGGGATATCGACTCGAAGAATTACGGAGGGTTCTGGGAGAACGGGCATGACTGCGATGAGGTCTCCGGAACGCTGGAGAGCATGTCTCATCATACGCTTCCAGGGCAGCTGGGCCAGACGGCAGGCTGGTTCTATCAGGATGGGCGCAAGGGTTACCTGTACGGCATTCCTGTTGCAGCAGACTATGATGGTGAAATACCGGAGGGCATGGAGTGCCGTGATGTGCCGGAATCGGAGTATCTGGTCTTTTTTCACCCGCCGTTTGATTATTTGCAGGACAATGGGCAGGTGATGCGCATCGTAGAGGAAGTGGCCTGGAATTATGATCCGGCGGCCATGGGCTATGCATGGGACGAAGAGGTCAAGCAGGACTATCAGCGCCATTTCCCCGAAGGGTACGGGTATGCGGTGCTGCGGCCGGTCCGTAAATTGGCTTAATCCGCGGGCTACCGCCCAAACAAGGAGAAGCGCTAAGCGCTTCTCCTTGAGCCATTTCAGGTCAATCCTCTGTTATGCCAAGCACTGTCTCTGCAAGTGTATCTCCCCGGCGCTCCAATGACGCTACCAGCGTCAGTAGCTCTGCCTGCTTTTCCCGTTGCCGGGCCGTCCAGCTAAGCCGGGGTGAGGCTCCTGTCTTCCGGACTACAGCAGGATCGGCAAGATTCTTATAAAAGTCTTCGAGCAGAGCAGCCATTTCAGCATATACCCCGGCCATTTCCGACAAGGCTGTCAGCTCACGCGGATCCTGCACCAGAGGCAGAGATTCCTGCAAATAGGCGGCGGCACTTCTTCTGGCATCGGCCAGCGCCATCATGCAGAAGTGGTTGACTGAGAGCCTGCGGCTGTACGCTTCATCCTCCGCTGCAGCATACCACTGATGGTCCAGCAGTCCCTCGCTCCATACTTCCAGAGCCTTGTAGCCGGCTGTATAACAGCTATTGCCTTCGGACTCCATATGCATAGAATCGAGCTTAATCCGAAGGGAAGCATACAGATTATCCAATGCAGAAGGGAGCATGGTCTGTTCGCCAAGACGGATAATCTTATAGGGCCAATGATCGACATGAAGGTAACCCTTGCTTACCTCCATATACATCTGGAATTCGGAGTCTGCTTCAAGCGCTTCAAAGGTCTCATCGTCAAAATAACTCCGGCACAGCAGGGTTAGGCCATCCTCCAAATATCCGGTAATCACTCCCCATTCAGGTGCCACCCTGAGATTAATGGCTATAGGCAGCCTGCCTGCACGAATATCCTCGAGAATTGCCAGCTTCTCGGCTGCGCGCTGCTGCGGTTCCAGCCGGTTGGCCTGGATGGCGTGTATTCCATAAGCTGTGCAGGCTGGCACGGAGTAGTCATAGACGACTAGCGCATCCGCAGAGCTGTAATCCCACACTGGTTCAAAGGCGACCCTCCAGCATGCTCCTGAATAGCCCATAACCCGCTCATAGGTTGTCTCTATCCCTCTGGCGGCAAGTGAGAGCGTCATTGCTCCTGCCCAGGAGCAGTCCATCCCCCGGCCGAATCCCAGCCGGCTGACTCCCTCTACAATGCACTGCCGATCGGCAGGATCACTTTGGCAGAGAGAGGCCCGGTCCGGACTGTAATGAATCTGTTCGCCTTCTGCACAGCTAATAGCATGAATGCCATGACCATTCAGGTACACCAGCAGCAGGTAGTCATTGCCTTCATTGTCAATCAGACTCGGAAACAGCTCATGTGAGGCGGTGAATGAATTCCACCGGAAATGCTCATAATGCTTCATTTTCTGTAAGACGCTGCGGTTCGCCTGTTCATTACCGTATTTGGCTTCAAGAATCTGCAGCTCATTGCCGCCGGAGACATAGCCGGTAGAATGAACATCTATCACCAAAAGCTGGTCCTTCAGCACATAAGTTGAATAGATTCCCGCTGGGGTCTCATAGGTAACGAGCAGCAGCTTTAGACGGTCACCCTCTAAAGATTGGGGAAAAATCTGATCCCCGGCAATTAAGCTTAGGCGGTTCGAGGTAACAAATTGATTCACGAAATGAGTAACATCCAGCTCCTGCCGGCCATCCGTGTAGATAGCTGAGAGCACTACAAGCTCTTGAGGCAGCAGAATGCTGTCGATCGAGTGGCTTAATGCAGCGGATAGCAGGGGGAGGGTCGCCGTCTCCGGCAGGGATTTGCCGGTTTCCCATTTGGACACCGCCTGGGCGCTGACATGCAGCAGTTCCGCTAATTGTTCCTGTGACAAGCCTTTTGTTCTCCGGAGCGTGGCAATCCTTTGTCCAACCTTTTCGCTACTAACCATACAAAGTACAACTCCTATAATGGATTTCGACGTCGTAACTCTATTATAATCTGAACTCCTGATATGACCATTTATTGGAGTATAGGCCCGGAGATGAAAAAATCAACTGCAGGTTGATGCACAGGATTTTTCCGGACGCCTGCCGGATGCTGCTGTTAAAGTACTCTGTCCTGATTTCCGCTTTATTCAGCGAATCTTCCTATGATAATTATCTTGAACAAAAAAATAAAAAAACTCTTGTTCTTCCGGCAAAATCATGATATATTAATTCTTGCATTGCATTGAATCTTTTCTTTGCGGTCATGGCGGAATTGGCAGACGCGCTGGCTTCAGGTGCCAGTGATAGCAATATCGTGGAGGTTCGAGTCCTCTTGACCGCATACAGCTTTATACGTAGTGCAAGCGAAAGCTCTTCTTCCTGAAGAGCCTTTTTTTATTTTTGCGGAAGTTTGCCGCAACAAGTCTAAACATAAGAGAAGTGAATTTGTAATGGAGCCCAGCAGCAATATGAAGCCCAGCCAGCGATTCCTTGAGAAGCATTTCTCCGGAGAATCCATTGACTATCGCCAGATCATAGCATTATTCCTCCCTGTACTGGTGGACCAGGCCTTCGTGGTCGGGCTGAATCTCGTCAATACAGCGATGATCAGTTCCTCCGGGGTAGCAGCAATCAGTGCGGTGAATATGATAGATTCGCTGAATATTTTTCTGATCAGTGTGTTCATCGCCGTATCTACAGGGGGTACTGTCGTTGTAGCCCAGTACAAAGGGAGCGGCAACGAGCTTATGGTCTCCAAGGCGACCGCCGGAGCGGTGTCTTCCGTTTCTTTGATGGCTTTTTGCATCGGCTTATTCGGAATTGTGTTCCATGGTCCGTTGCTGCATTTATTGTTCGGTGCGGCTTCGCCTGAGGTGATGGCCAATGCCCGGACGTATCTGATCGGCAGCAGCTTATCCTATCTGGGGATTGCTGTGATGGAGGCGGTATGCGGCGCGCTGCGCGGCATCGGGCGGACGAGGGCATCGCTCGTACTGTCACTGATCATGAATTTCTCCTATGTGCTGCTGAACTTTGTCTTCATTAACGGGCTGCATATGGGTGTGTTCGGAATGACCATTGCCATTAATATATCGCGGTATCTTGCGGCCGCCTGCTCGCTGATCTATCTCTTCCGGCTGGACAGCAGTCTGCATGTAAAGATCCGTGACCTGCTGGTGCTGAACTGGACGATGCTCCGGAGAATCATGTCGATCGGCCTGCCGTTTGCGGCGGAGCAGATGTTCTTCAACGGCGGGAAAATTCTCACGCAGATCTTCATCGTCAGCCTGGGTACCTATGCGATTGCTACCAATGCGATCAGTTCTACGCTGGCGGGAGTAATGCAGATTCCGGCGAATGCACTGTCCCTGACGCTGATTACGGTGGTCGGTCAATGCATAGGAAGCCGCAATGTCAAAGATGCACGCAAATTTGTGAAGTCCTTCCTGTGGCTGTCTTCGGCCTCTTTTATACTGATGGGACTGCTGATCTTCCCGTTATTTAATCCGCTGGTATCGATGTTCCATCCGCCGCAGGAGATTGTCCGGGATATCTTCATCGTCTTCCTGATCAACTCGCTGGCCCAGATTCCGTTATGGTCGATCAGCTTCATTACCCCTTCGGCGCTCAGAGCAGCGGGTGATTCCAAGTTCACCTCGATTGTTTCCATGCTCTCAATGTGGCTGTTCCGTGTAGTACTCGGATATATTCTGGGGATTGTGCTGAACATGGGCATTATCGGGGTATGGCTGGCAATGAACTGTGAATGGGGGATACGCGGCTTCATCTTCATACGGCGTTTCCTCGGCGAGAAGTGGCTGCAGCACAAGGTCATTTAAGCCAAACCTGTCCCGAGCATCCGCTGAAAATAAACAAGAACCCATTCTCCGCGTTCAGGCGGAGGATGGGTTCTTTGGTCTGCTGCATAATTTAACGGATGCCGGCCGGTGAACTAAGCCTTCCAGATATCGTCAACCTTCACCGGCTGGCCGGTCTTGATAGAGCGGTTGGCGGCAATGCCGGTCATGATCGACATTGCGCCGTCCTTGTGCGAGGCTGCACGGTTGAAGCGGTCTTCCTGCTTCTTGTCAAAAATATCGCGCAACAGCACCGGATCGCCGCCGCCGTGTCCGCCTGCGCTGCTCTCGAACTCCACGCGGTAAGGCTCTTTGAAGTGCGGATAGATCATGATATTCACGCCTTCCAGGGCGCCTTCGTTCTCTTTTTTGCCGCCAGAATTGACGTAGGACTGCTCGGTAATGCGGACCTCCATCCGTCCCTGCGTGCCGTTGAAGACGATGATGAAGCCTTCCCACGGCATATACGCGTTAAGCGAATAGTTCATGACTGTCTTGTTCTTGTATTTGACCATAACATTCATTGTATCCTCGATGCTGATATTGTCTCCGAAGACGCTCTGGTCGCGCTGGTAGCCGTCTTCATGCTCGGCATCCAGATACATGCTCTTCAGGTGCTCGTTGCGGTCCAGATGAAGCGCGAACGGGTCGTTCTCGGCAGCTTTGCTGCCGTAGGCGCGCTGGTAGAACTCGGTGATGCCGCGTTTCTCGGCATTCTCCTTGCCGTAGAAGCGCAGATCGCCCATGGCGAACACTGTATCCGGCTGTGAAGCGAGCCAGAAGTTCATCAGGTCGAAGTGATGCGTCGATTTGTGCACCAAGAGGCCGCCGCTGTTCCGCTTATCGCGGTGCCATCTGCGGAAATAGTCCGCTCCATGCTGGGTGTTCAGCAGCCATTCGAAATTGACGGACAGAATCTCGCCCAGCACGCCGTCCATAATGACCTCGCGGATCTTCGTGTTATGCGGCGCATAGCGGTAGTTGAAGGTGACACGCAGATTCTTGCCGGTGCGCCGGATGGCATCGAAGATCTCCTGGCATTTCTCTTCGTCAATCGTCATCGGCTTCTCGGAAATGACGTCACAGCCAAGCTCCATTGCGCGGATAATATACTTGTGATGCGTGCGGTCAATGGTGGTTACCAGTACATAGTCAGGCTTGGTTTCGGCAATCATCCGGTCGAAATCTTCGGCTTTGTAGGTAGGCACCTCATGGTAGCCGTATTTATCAGTCAGCATATGGTTAGCGAAATTCATCCGCGTCTGATTGACATCACAGATGGCGACCAGCTCGGACGTCTCGTTGTAAACGGTAACAAGAGCGCCGTAGAAAAATTCGGCCCGGCCACCGGTACCGACGATTACATATTTCTTTTTGGACAAGGGGATCACTCCATTTACTTGGATTTGATTCTATTTTATAGTATAGGAAATGCAGAAAGTGAACGGTATTTAGTCTATTTAACCGGAAAGTATGCATATCTTATCCTCACAGGAGGCCTGGTGCAGAGTGGAGCCCATCTTTCAGATCGAGCAGCTCAAGCGGAGCGGATACTTCAATATGGACATTGACCATTTCCATGATTTCTATGAGATTTACTATCTGCTGTCCGGGGAACGGCATTACTATATCCGCAACCGTATTTACGCGCTGGAGGCCGGAGACCTGGTGTTTATTAACAAAAATCATCTGCACCGCACAACGGGCGGAAACCACCAGCCGCATGAACGGGTCCTGGTCAGCTTCGATGATTCGTATCTGGAACCGGCCGCTCCCGGGCCGAACTGGATGAGTATTTTTGAGGGGGAGAGCTTCCTGCTGCGGCCTACTGCGCATGAACAGGGAGTGATTGCTGATTTGCTCTACGCCATGCTGGGTGAACAGAAGGAGGCTAAGCTGTGGGGCAGTGAATATACCAGGACGCTGCTGCTGCAGCTGCTGATCCAGCTGGAGCGGATACGCAAGGCGAAGCCCGCCCTGGTCTCTCCCGAACAAAGCGAGGGGCAGCGCCGGGTGTACGGTATTATTGAATATCTGGATGCCCACTACGGCGAGAAGCTTACCCTTGGCGGGATTGCCGAGCAGTTCTTCGTTAGCTCCACGTATTTGTGCCGGACGTTCAAGCGGACGACAGGGTTCACGGTTATCGAGTACCTGAATTATGTCCGCATCCGCGAGACGAAGGCGCTGCTGACGGATACAGATTGGCCGATCACCCGGGTCGCAGAAGCGACGGGCTTCGACAGCATCGCTCATTTCGGGCGGGTGTTCAAGGGAATTACGGGGCGCTCTCCGCTGCAGTACCGCAAGCAGCACCGGGCGTAACCAGGAGCATCGGAATTTGATAGAGTGTAACCGTTTTAATAGTCGGCAGCAGATTTGTGGAGCAGTATAGAGCGTGTACTAAGATATCGCAGTGTAATCCAGAGGGGAAAGGATCTGAAGATATGGAAAAGAATCAGGAGTGTATGTATTGTATGGAGGATGAACGGCGGGACAACCTGATGATTGAAATCTGCGAGCTGGGGGTTTCGACAGTCTTTCTGTTCAAAGAGCAGACGTATAAGGGCAGATGCAATGTGGTCTACCGCGATCATGTAAAAGAGCTGTTCCAGCTTACCGCAGGCGAGTTGTCCGCGTTCATGAATGATGTTGCGCAGGTAGCCGCAGCGGTGGACCAGGCCTTCGGGCCGGATAAAATAAACTATGGCGCTTACGGCGACAAGCTGCATCATCTACATATGCACATCGTTCCGAAGTACGACGGGCAGGCGGATTATGGTTCCACCTTCCAGATGAATCCGGGCCAAACCTATTTGACGGATGAAGAGGTTCAGGAGATGATCGGGAAGATTAGAGCTTATTTGCAATGATAATAACCCTGGGCCTATAACTGTGGCCATCGAATAAGAAATACATGAACCAAAGGCGAATTCTTACCCGGGAGGGAGTGGGAATTCGCCTTTATCCATTTAGGTGCGATTCTTCGTTTAAAACAGGATTTCCCGCTTGTTCACCTTAACACCCGACAAGGATTTATCAAACATATCGAGTATAAAAAGGAAACGTTCAGCTTCACGAAATACATGGTCTGCCAGTAACGGATGAATGATGCTTTTAATTCGGCATTCCTCAATTAAATCACGTGCAGTTTTTTTGAAATCACGGAGTGATTTCACAGATACCCTGTTTTCATCAACAAATTGGCTTAATAAAGGGACGGTTTGAGATTGTGGCCGCATATGACTTAAATCCATGGCTTGAAACAAAAGCGTATCAAATTCATTACTGAATTCTCGTGCCTGGTCAACCAATTTTCTTTCAGAGGGGTCCAGCAAATGGCCGATAAATTTCGCGTGGTCAGCCATAATCTTAAGAAAGAAGACATTCTCGTCAATAATCGCATCAGGCAAGGGCTCTAGTTGCCCTGAATTGAGTTCATTCAAGCGGTTTCGGAAATAATTAGCTTCTCTGCTTACATGATCAACCAATAAGGGGAAGTTATTTCCGCCCGGCAGCTTGCATTGCAGTATTAATCCAAGCACCTTTCTTTTAAATGCCCAGATATGGGACACAGCAGTATGAACCTCAGAATTAAACCGCTGAATGTTCTGGGGATCTGTCCCAACGTCAAAAGTATTCGCTTTGTTTTCTATGGCTTCAAATGTGGCATAAAATTGCTCTGCTTCCCTAATTAACTGAGTATCTTCACATCTGAAACCAAGTTTTAAAAACAACGAATGCTCCTTCATGATTCTGGACCAGAAACGTATTTCATCTAAAGAGCGGGCAACGAATGCATTCAAACCTATTCCCCCCTTTTATCAAACTCATGCTTTAGATATATGAAATCGTCCGGTCCCGTATAACAACTTTTTCCAATTTGTACACCTGATGATTTGACGTCACCTAAGACCGGGGGAAGTACAAGGCAGGTACAGACGCGGGCTCTTGCCCGAAGAATGCCGGCAGATACTCCTTATTCGCTTCCAGCATCTCATCCAGCATAGCGATAGCCACTTCGACAGAAGGGACAAGCGGATGGTGTGCCAAAGCTTGAATAGCCAGGCTCCGGTCTCCGGTAACGGCAGCGTCGATGGCGAGCTGCTCGTAGGTCTTGACCGCATGGATCAGCCCTTTGGCCATCGGCGGAATCTTGGTCAGCGGCAGCGGCAGTGGGCCAGTCTTGGTGACAACGCAGTTGACCTCGATGCTGGCATCATCCGGCAGGAAGTCCAGGATGCCGCGGTTCGCAACATTCAGCGTCTGAATGTCATTGGTGCCGTTATACAGCGAGCGCATCAGGTTGACGGCAGCCTCCGAATAGAAAGCCCCGCCGCGCTGCTCCAGCTGCTTCGGCTTCTCGCTAAGCTCCAGGTTTCCGTAGATTTCAAACAGCTCTTCCTCCACGCGCTTGACGACTTCTGCACGGTTCTCGCCTTTTGAGGCCGAGGCCTGCTGTTCTTCAAGCATCGCATCCGTCATATAGAAATATTTCAAATAATAAGAGGGGAGGGCATGCAGCGATTGCAGGAACTCGGGATTCCACTCGCGCGCCGGAACATTCTTCGCGCTGTAGCCGGCGGTATCGGCCAGCATGTCATCCAGCTTGTCTTCACCTTCGACATCAATGCGGGTGATCCAGTGCAGGTGATTGAGACCGACGAACTCGGCATAGATCCGGTCTGGGGCCGCATTATATTTGGCGGATACCTGCTTAATCAGACCAATCGGGGCATTGCAGAGGCCGATGCTCTTTACCTTCGAATACCTCAGTACCGCTTCGGTCACCATACCTGCCGGATTGGTGAAGTTGAGCAGCCAGGCGTCCGGAGCCAGCTCCTCGATATCACGGCAGATGCCGAGGATGACGGGGATCGTGCGCAGCGCTTTCAACATTCCGCCGGGGCCGGTCGTTTCCTGGCCGATCACGCCGTATTTCAGCGGAATGGACTCATCGCGGGCGCGGGCATCCAGCATCCCGACGCGGATCTGGGTGCTGACGAAGTCGGCACCTGCAATGGCTTCGCGGCGGTCGGTGGTGAGGTAGACCTCTATAGGAAGGCCGGATTTCTCGACCATCCGCTTGGCCAGAGCGCCTACGATGTTCAGTTTATGCAAGCCGGCTTCAATATCCACAAGCCATAGCTCCCGCACCGGAAGCTCCTTGTAATGCAGAATGAAGCCTTCTACCAGTTCCGGGGTATAGGAAGAACCCCCGCCGATAACGGCGATCTTAAGACCTTGGTTAACTGCCAAGATGAATCACTCCTGTCTTGTTGTTGTGGGGATATGTTCAAATTCCTGAAAGGGACGCATTTGCTCATACATTTCATGGCTTATCGTGATGCCGTCACTCTCCAGCGCCGACCATAGGGCGCCGACGACTGGCTCCGTAGTTAAAGTCACTATAGACGCACCCGGGGCCGCTTCACGCACGGCCTGTTCAATCGGATCGCGGATCCAGCCGCGGTCGCCCCGGGTCAGCAGGCTTCCGGCCAGCACTACATCAAAACCATCGTTCTCCATGCCTAATCTATGGATAACGGCGGCTGCCGCCTTGCCCAGTTCCACGCCCTGACGGTGCAGGATGGCGAGCGCCGCAGCATCGCCTTCGGCAGCCGCCGGGAAGAGCAGGCGGGCGGCATCCAGCGGCACCTGCTTGCTGTGATCGAGGAAATCATTGTACATATCCTCCACCCGTTCATAGCCGAGCAGCTTCAGTAGCGGCTCCGTGAGCAGGGTGGCAGACTCCCGGCCGTCCCAGGCGCGGATGACCGTGCGGAATACCTCGATATTCAGTGCGCCGCCGCCGCCGAAATCGCCGTACATATAATCGAAGCCGCCGCACTGGAAGTGCTGGCCCTGCGGGTTGCGGCCGGCTGCGTTAGTGCCGGTGCCGCAGATCAGGGCAACCCCGTAGGGGCGGTCTGTGCCCGCCCGCAGGCCGATCATTGGGTCGCCGCTGATCGTATATGCAGTAAATCCGATGCCGCGGATCATCGGATGAAGGATCTCATAATCGGTCTTGCGGTCGGCCCCGGCAAGGCCCAGGTACGTATGCCTGATATCCTCCAGCCGGAGTCCGGCTTCAGCCAGAGCGGCCAAGGCTGCTTCGCGGATACTTGCCGCCGCCTGCTGCGCTCCGGTCTGGTGATTACCGTTGCCGCTCCTGCCTTTGCCGAGGATATGGCCGTGTTCATCGCTTAGGAGGGCGTAGGTTTTGCTGCCTCCCCCATCGATCCCCAAGTAGTAAGCCAATGGTCGTCACTCCTAAAGTTTTGATAGCCTAACCTTCTTTGATGTCCACTTCGCAAAACTCGCTTCGGAAGCATATGCTTAGTTTTGATAGCATCTCATCATCAGGATTTCAGCGTAGATTCCCGTACGATCAGCTCCGGATCGATCCGGATGTTCGAGCCGCGCTTCATCTCGCCGCTTAGTCTGCGCAGCAGCATATCGGCTGCCGCCACTCCGATCTTGTCCGCCGGCTGGCGCAGGGTGGTCAGATGCGGCCGGAGCTGGGAAGCAATATAGTGGTCGTCATAGCCGACCACTGCGACTTCGTCAGGCACCCGCACCCCCGCTTCCATCAGGGCGTTGATGACGCCGAGAGCGATATTGTCATCCCCGGCGAACACGGCTGCCGGAAGCTTGCCCGCTTGCAGCCAGCGTCTCGCCGTGCTGTAACCCATCTCGATCTCGAATTCGCCGGAGACGATTTCGAACGGGGTAATCCCCCGGTCCTGCAGTGCCTGCTGGAAGCCGGCGCGCCGTTCCCGCGTGCTGCGGAACATTTCCTGCCCGCAGATATGGGCGATGGAGGTATGCCCCAGCTCCAGCAGGTGGCTGGCCGCGGCATATCCGCCTTTGAAGTTATCAATGGTAATCGAGTAGGTGTCGTTCTCCGGCAGCTGATTGTCAATCAGTACATAGGGGATACCCCGCCGTTTCAGCTCCATGATATAATTGTCTTCTTTCATCGGCGAGAGCAGGATAAGCCCGTCTACACGGTCTTCCTGAATCAGATAGTGATTCTCGTCCGAGCCGATGCCCGTAGAGATGGAGATGGCCAGGAAATAACCATGCAGGGCCAGCGTCTCATTCAGCTCTTTGACCACCGCATCGAAGAAGGAATCCTGAAGTGTCGTTACAATCAGGCCGATGATGCCGGTCTTGCCGCTGGCCAGACTGCGTGCAGCTGCATTAGGGCGGTAATCCAGCTCTTTGATCGCATCGAGCACCTTCTGGCGGTTGTTCTCCCGCACTGACCCGGCACCATTTAATACCCGCGATACGGTGACCACGGACAGCCCTGATTTTTTGGCTACATCAAAAATACTTACTTTCATCTCAAACGCTCCTTGCGGCGGATTTTCCGGTGCTAGTATCTGTCTCCAGTATACAGGGAGCGCCGGAGTTCCGCTAAACGTATAATTGCCGCAGCGGCTGAAGCCGCCTTATCTTTTGATAATCTCCGTTACTTTCTTCTGAATCACCGGCATCACCTCTTCCAGCGTCTTGTGTCCGGTCTCGACAGGCTGCAGCTCATTAATGAACATGTCGTTGATCTGCGAGTAGTTGGTAATCAGATGGTTGTAGGATTCATAACCGTATTTGACTGCGCCCTCGTAGACCTTCTTCACATCCTCCGGATCAATCCCGTCGAAATGCTTGTAATAGACTTCAGCGGCTTCGGTGTTGACCGGCGGATTGCCGCCGCTCAGCTCAATGGACTTCTCCTGGACCTCGGTGGTCATCAGGTATTTGATCCATTCAAAAGCTTCCTTCGGATGCTTCGAATCCTTCAGAATCAGCAGCGGATCGACGAACAGTGTGCTGCGCACCTGCTCATTGCCGCCCCACGGCACTGCGGCTACGCCGATTTTGAACGGAAAATCGTTAGCCCCTGCGAGGTTCCAGGAACCGCCGATCGACATCCCGATCTTGCCTGCAACGAACGGATCGCCGTTCTGTCCGGCTACGCTTTTACTCCACTCGGAAGTGGGGGACACCTTATCCTTGAAGACAAGGTCGAACAGCTTCTGGTAAGCGGCAATGACCTCAGGGGAGTCGAAGTGTGTCTCGGAAGGAACACCGCCGTTGGTCCAGGTATCCTCGGAGTAAGGCTCTGCCCCGAAGTACAGCGGCCGCATATCCCGTTCCGCCCAGGTGAAGTCTACGCCGTATTGCGTTTTGGCGATATCGTCAGAGACGATCGTCATCTTCTTGGCATCCTCAACCATCCGCTCAAAAGTCCAGCTCTTATCTTCATAGTCGCTTGGCGGATAGGAGACACCTGCCGTATCGAACATATCCTTGTTGTAGAGCATCAGGGTGACATACATATTGACCGGTATGCCGTAGGTATGGCCGTTCACCGTGTAGATCTTCATCAGATTCTCCGGGATGTTATAGTCCTCGGCCTTGAACCCGTCTTCCTTAATGAGGTCGGTCAGGTCGAGCAGCATGTCTTTGTTATAATACTCGGCGAAGCCGCCGTATCCGTAGTGGCTCGTAACATCCGGGGAATTGCCGCCGGCAATCAGCGTCTGCAGCTTGCTGTCAAACTGCTCGTAAGGTGCTTTCTCCACCTTAATCTTGATATTCGGATGCTCTTTCTCGAAGTCAGGAATCAGCTTCTCAATGAATGTGCGGTCCTCCGAGTCAATCGTATAGTGGGATATTGTCACCTGTTCACCGGACCCGCCGGAATTCCCTGCTCCGCTGTCCCCTGCTGCGACATTCCCTGCTGATTTGCCGCCGCCGCAGCCCGATATTGCTACCATTGCTGTCAGAACTGTTGTAAGCAGGACGGCCGGCCTCTTGCTCTTCATGATCTTGTTCATTGTCCAATCCCTCCATGATTTCAAGTATTGTGGACCCGGATTACTTAATGCCTGTCAGCACAATGCCCTCCACAAACTGCTTCTGGGCGATAGCGAACAGAGTGACGATCGGAACCATAGCCAGGACCGAGGCGACCATCAGCAGATGCCACGGCGGAATGCGGAAACGTGATGAGGTGAGCGAGGCCATGCCGACCGGAAGCGTGAATTTGTCCGACGAGCTTAAGTAGAGCACAGGGGTCAGCAGATCATTCCAGCTGTAGATAAAAGCAAAGATCGCAACGGTCGCCAGCGCCGGTGCAGACAGCGGAAGCGCGATGGTCCGCCACATCCGCAGCTCGCCGCAGCCGTCAATCCGTCCGGCGTCGAACAATTCCTCGGGCAGTGTAGAGAAGAACTGCCGCAGCAGAAAGATGTTGTACGCCGAGCCGAAGAAGGCGGGCACGATCAGCGGCAGGAAGGTATCGATCCACTGCATTTTGGAGAACAGCACGAACTGCGGAATCATAATGGCCGGATAAGGCAGCATCATCGTGCTCAGCAGCAGGATGAACCAGAAGTTGTTGCCGCGCCCCCGGTATCTGGCGAACCCGTAAGCGACCAGCGCCGAAGAGAGCAGGGTGCCGAAGACGGAGAGGCCGGCGATTATCAGGCTGTTCTTGTACAGTGTGCCGAACTGGAGAGTCTCAAAAATATCGGTATAATTGCTCCAGGCCCAGCTCTCCGGCAGAAAAGTCGGCGGAAACTTCAGCATTTCCCGTTTCGACTTCAGCGAGGTGGAGACCATGAAGAACAGCGGCAGCAGCATGAGGAATGTGGTGATTATCAGTGTGATGAAGCTGGTGATTTTGACAGGATCAGCTCTCCGGCGCAGCCGGGAAGGCGGGCTAAGCGGGCTCGCGGCCTTAACGGTACTCATCGGCGGCTGCCTCCTTCATAGTGGACGTAGCGATTAGACAGCTTCATAATGACGGCCGTGAACAGCATGACGACAATCAGCAGTATCCAGGCAAGGGCTGAAGAGTAGCCAGCACGGTATTCCTTGAAGGCACTGGTATACAGATTGTAGACGTAGAACCAGGTGGAGTAGTTAGGTCCCCCTTGGGTCATGACGAAGGCTTGCGTGAACACCTGGAAGGAGTCGATCAGACCCATAATCAGCTGGAACAGCAGGACGGGTGAGATCATCGGCAGTGTAATATTCATGAAAATGCGGAAGCGTCCTGCCCCGTCCAGGTTAGCGGCTTCAATCAGGCTGGCCGGGACCCCCTGCAAACCGGCGAGGAAAAGGATCATGCCGGAGCCGGCTGTCCAGAAGGACATGATGATCAGGGCGTACAGCGCCGTATCGGGATTCATCAGCCAGGCCGGGCCGTGGATGCCGAACCAGGAGAGCATGTAGTTGAAGAGACCGATCTGCGGGTTGAAAATCCAGTACCAGAGGAGCGACATCGCAACGCCGGAGACCATGCTCGGGAAATACATCGCTGTCCGGAAGAAACCGCGCCACGGAATGGTCTGATGCAGCAGCAGGGCGAACCCGAGACCGAGCAGTAATTGCACCGGCACGCTGATGAAGGTATATCTTAGCGTGACTTTTACGGACCGCCAGAACAGCTCGTTATGGAACATCTCCGTGTAGTTGGCGAGACCGATGAACTTCGGCGGATGAATAATGTCATAATCGGTGAAGCTGTAGTACAGCGACGACAAGATAGGATAGAGGGCGAAGATAAGGAAGCCAACCAGCCATGGGGAAATGAACAGATACATGTAGAACGTCTGCCGCCGGCTCTCACTCTTAATCACGAACACACCAGCCTTTCTTTCTTAAAAGTATAAGCGCTTTAACTTTTAGGATAAATAAAAGTCGAAAATTGCCTTTTTAATAGAAATAAAAAATTAATAAGTATAACCGCTTTAACTTTAAGGTCGCCCTCTTGCACTAATCATAGTGGATGGAACGGGAATAATCAACAGTTATTTCTTTAATAAAGCGCTACCAGTCAATAAATATAACAAGTTAAAGAGATCTGTTGCTGAAAATGCAGAAAATTTCATTGCGATCATGGATATTGTGTTAGATAAAGTTACACATATAAGGGTTTGAAGATTAAAACCGAGACTGTTAGCTCTATATTTCATAAGTCTGCCGGAAGTGATGTGATGTATTCTTCACATGGAAGAATCGATGGTGATTCCGGGAAAGTAAGTGCGCCGGCCGCCCGGCTACAGCAAAAAGCCGCCCGGCATGGCCGGGCGGCTCTCATTCAACTAAGGTATGGGCAGGCGGCTGCTCTGCTTAAGTCCACTGATGATCGCCGGACAGATATTTCTCGGTCAATACGGACAGCAGCTGAATCCCTACTTCATTCTGTCCGCCTTCCGGAATAATCAGGTCAGCATATTTCTTGGACGGCTCGATAAAAGCTTCATGCATCGGCTTAACCGTGGTCAGGTATTGGGTGTGGATCGAACGGATCGTCCGGCCGCGTTCCTCGATATCGCGCAGTACCCGGCGAAGGATACGTACATCGGGGTCGGTATCCACGAATACCTTAATGTTCAGCTGCTCGCGCAGCTTCTCGTCGGAGAGGACATGAAGCCCTTCAAGAATGACGATATTGTTCGGAGCAAGCCGAACGGTCTTCTCGGTAGAGCGGGCATGCACGGTGAAATCATACACTGGGGCAAATGCGGCTTGTCCGGCTTTCAGACAATCTAAATGCTCTATCAGCAGTTCCGTATCAAAGGCCAGCGGGTGATCGTAATTGATCGCACCGCGTTCAGCCATGCTGAGGTAAGAATGGTCTTTATAGTAGTTATCCTGAGATATGAACGTCACTTTGTCAGATCCAAGACGGTCAATAACGGAGCGCGCTACCGTCGTTTTGCCGGAACCGGTCCCGCCGGCGATACCAATAATAAGCATGGTGTTTTTATAAACCTCCCTAAGCGATTGCCTTTGCAATTCCAATATTGTAGCACAGCGGTCAACTTATTTCACCTTGGATCAGGGGAATATCATGTGAACTTTCAAATAAATCGGGTATTTTAGCGAAAAATGATATAATTTCAAGTATTCGTACAGATCGAGCATATTTAAAGGGAGCGGATTAGCGGAATGAATGAGCAGAATGCTTTACTGGAAGCTTATAACGGGACAGAAGTGCAGCTGGCAGGCCATGGGAAAAGAGGGATATCCGTGCTGAAGGAAGCGCTGGCCGGAGTGGAGGATCAGCTCGCTGCCGACTTGTATGGGTCAGGCGCAGTAATAGAGGATTTCCAGGCGGAGATGGCCGGGGTGCTCGGCAAGGAAAGCAGCGTATTCTTCCCCAGCGGCACGATGGCCCAGCAGATCGCCCTGCGGATCTGGAGTGACCGCAAAGGCAGCAGAAGAGTGGCCTATCACCCGCTATGCCACCTGGAGATTCATGAGCAGGACGGGCTGAAGGAGCTGCATCATCTGGAGCCGCTGCTGCTGGCAGATAAAGACCGCCTGATCACACTGGATGATGTGAAGAATATGGGGGCGGGTATTGCTTGTCTGCTGCTTGAGCTTCCCCAGCGGGAAATCGGCGGGCAGCTGCCGGAGTATGCCGAGCTGGAAGCTATTTCGGCCTATTGCCGGGAGCAGGGAATCATTCTTCATCTGGACGGGGCACGGCTGTTCGAAGTGCTGCCATACTACGGCAAGACAGCTGCCGAGGTCTGCGGGTTGTTCGACAGCGTATATATTTCCTTTTACAAAGGCATCGGCGGAATTGCCGGAGCGGTTCTGGCCGGAAGCCGGGAATTCACGGAGGAGTCGAAGATCTGGAAACGGCGCCATGGCGGTGACCTGATCAGTCTCTATCCGTATATTCTGACCGCTAAATATTATTACGGGCAGCGGATCGGCCGGATGGCCGGGTATTATGAGCAGGCCAAGGAGCTGGCTGCCTTATTCAACAGCTGCCATAAGGTGTCTACGCTGCCGGAGGTGCCGGTCTCGAACATGTTCCATGTACATTTCGCGTTATCCAGGGAGCAGCTTGCTCCGGTATTGATTCAGGTGTACAAGGAATCGGGAATCGGGCTGACACCGCGGTTGAAAGAAACAGGAGAAGCTTCATGCTCGTATGAGCTGAACATCGGGGATCTTTACAGCGGAGTGTCCAAGCCTGCGCTGGAAGAAGCCCTCCGGCTACTGGATAAGCTGCTGCAGGAAATCTAAGGCGGGCAAGAAGAAAAAGCAGCTTCCCCTAATAAGGAAGCTGCTTTTTATGTGGAGAGTTATACCTTCCATCTAGCCGGTCTGTCCCGTTACCGGTTCATCAGCGCCCGTACGAAGGAAACGCGGAGCAGCTGTTTTTTCATCAGCTTGGTGCGGAACTGGCGCTTCAGTTGATTGTAGGCCTGAGGAGAGTGGTTGCTCGCCCAGCTGTACATGAACTTGAAGTCGCTGTGGCTTTTGGCGGAGTTCATCAGGTAGTAAGAGATCGTATCATAGACGTTATGGTTGAACCACTCATTCATTTCCGCCTTGCTGTAGCCGAAGCGCTCGATGGCCATATTGCGGATGTTGCGCTTCTCCTCCAGATTCTCGATCAGGAACGACTGGCTGAGATTGAAGGTGATATTGTTGCCGTGAATCCGGTACACGCCCGCCAGCGTATCAATAAACCCGGCATCGCCGATCAGCAGCGCACGCAGGTATATGGAAGCATCGTTGACCATACTCATATTCAGAATATCCATGCTCATCAGTGCCTCGCGCTTGAATATGGCGGTTAAGGTTGATGCCGGCTTGGGATAGTTCTTCCGCTCGAAGTTCATGAAATAGTCGTGTTTGTCTGTGACGGGACTCAGCCCCAGACTGGAGATGGTGAGCTTCTGCGACTGGGAATACTCCAGGAATACGTTTGCGGCGACAAAAGACAGCTCCGGATGCAGCCGGTGAACCTTAACGGCTTTGGTGAAATAGCTGCGGTCAATGAGATAGTCATCATCGTCCAGGAACAGGATGAATTCCCCGTCGCCATGTGCGGCCAGCGCTCTGCGGCGGTTGTTGCCGGGGCCGCTGTTGGTCTCATTCTGCATGAAGATGACGCGCGGCTCTGCTCCGAAGGTGGCATTCATCATCTCCTGCGTACCGTCACTGGAGCAATCGTCAATGACGATAATTTCGGTATGCGGATAATCCTGCCGCAGAATGCTGTTCACTGCCTGCTGCAGGAAATCTTTTCTATTATAAGTGGTAATAATTACACTGACCTTCGGATGGCTTGCGGAACCGGCGCCAAGGTTGAGTGTAGACTCCTGCGTATCAGGCCCGCTGCTGCTGAGTGCGGCAAGCCCCTGCATGAACCCGATTATCTCATCGATTTGAATATTGAATTGAGTGCTGACATAATACTGGAGCGCGTCATCCGAAGCCCGGCCTGCCAGAAAGGCATCAAGGACACCGATGAGCGTCTCCAGATGTTCTTTGATTCCGGCATCACTCTCGCTGCTGCTGATATTCCTGGCCTGGCGGATAAGCTCCTCACGGGTCAGACCCCCGGCGGGCGGATGATGAATATCGTCACTCAGCTGATGCAGCAGATGCAGTCCTGCTTCATGTAAGTCCCCGCGGTGATCCATAATCAGTCCTCCTAAAAGTTTTATGGAGCAATACTTCCAGGCTCACTTCGCAATAAAACTCGCTTCGGAAGCATGGCCTAAGTTTTGTGAGCGTTGCTTCACTGAATATCCTACGAACAAAACAACATCGGAAGCATAGGCTTAGTTTTATGGAGCAATGCATCCTGGTTTACTTCGTAATAAAACTCGCTTCGGAAGCATGGGCTAAGTTTGGTGAAAATCACCAGCTTAATTTAAATAGCAGTTAGATTTTCTCCATTTATGTTCCCGATTGTGAAGATCATTCTAAAATTAGTTGGAAAAACTCCACTTAAAAATGCACATTTCGCGGGAAGCGGGCTGGAGGGCAGCAAGTAAATGCCTTTTTTCCAACTATTCACGTACAGAGTGCGAACAACGGTAAATTAAGCTACGTTTATCCACTTAAAAACTGGGGAGGTGTGCCGGCAGGTTGTATGCGGCTGGAATGGGAATCTGCGCTACCCCATTTCCAGCATTACAGCGTCTGCCCGGCCGCAACCTTCCGCTTAAGCTTAAGCTTCGTTCTGAATTTCTTGGCGTAGCTCCAGGTATAGAGGAAGACCTCGCGTTCCATCAGAGAACCCACCAGGAAATAGATCGGCAGGATAATCACACCCAGCAGCGCGCCCCAGAGGATTACGCCGGTGTAGGAGGTGATGCTCAGATTCAGCTTGGTCGTAATGAACACGATTGCCGCGAAGACGGCGACGTTCGTAAGCCATCTGCGGAAGGTGATCCATGGGCTGCGCTCCAGCAGCACCCGGCTGGCGTAGACCACAATATCGATCGAACGGTAGAGCAGAGCAACAATAGTTCCCATTAGCACACCGTAGATTCCGAAGAAGATTACGAACACAATCGAAGCTCCGAGGTTGATCGCCGACTCCAGAATCGAACGGAATTGTGTGTTGCGGAAATGTCCGGCAATGGTAATCAGGTTGTTCGACGACGTGCGGGCATTGGTCAGCAGCTTGATCACCACGAACAGAATCGGCAGCCAGAAGTTGATATAATTCACATCGTTGACCCCGGCGGTGTACAGCCGCATGAACGGCAGAATCAGAATATAGACCACGGTCAGAATGGAGAAGATCAGGCCCATGAAATAGACCTCATACGCATCATAGAATTTGACAAAAGCCTCTTTGCCCTCATGATAGCTCTGCCCCAGCGCCGATTTGACGCTGCCGTTGACGGTCTGGACGATGTTGTCGACGATGGTGAAGATCATATTGTACATCACGTAGATACTGACAATCTTCAGGTTGGTGAAGATCGTCAGGATCAGCACATCCGTGTTACGGAAGATGAGATAGGAGATCTCATGCACCATGACGGAATTCTTTTGTCCAATGGCGGCAAAATCAGGCGTCATACTGAGATCCATCCATTTGTAATGCCGCTTCGCATAGATATAGAACGCGACAATCTGCAGCAGAGTCAGCACGAAGAACGAGGCCTGGACGGCGATGATGTTCACGCCCTGCAGCAGCAGGATGATACGAACCACGTTGTTCAGAATGTTCGCTACAGTGACGATAGAGGTCTCAATATAGCTTTTACCCTCGGCAATCAGGAGGACCCTGAACTTGCCCTGAAAGTAATAATTGATCGCTCCGCCGAGGCCGGAGAACAGGATAATGGCCACTACGCTGATACTGCTGATCTCTGAATGAATGACCAGCGGATAGATAACCGCCAGCAGCACGACTGAGATGAAATAGTAGATCCCGGTTTTTTTGTAGTAGCTGGAGGTAGCGGCCAGAATGGAGTTGATGTGGCTCCGGTCGTTGCCGGCCACCGGCTTATAGAGTGCCTGCAGCGATGCCGCGCCAACCCCTGCCTCAAGCAGGGCGAAATAACTGATAATCTGCACAATCGAGGCAATCAGTCCGTTCGCTTCCGAGCCGTAGTTAACCATGATCAGGCGGGGGATGAAGAAACCGAGGATAATGGTAATCACCTGGCTGGTAAGCCCGAAGCCCAGGTTCAGCATGCTCCGTTTAGCTTTCATAGCTTCTTCTCCCTTCCAGCAGCGGTTCGGGTGTCAGATAAGCATCCAATTGCTCAAAATGCTTCTCCGCCTGGTTCGCCTGCAGCGTTACATCGAGCGTACCCGCAGCCATGCTCTCATAGACCTGCTCGGGCGTCAGCTCAGCCAAATGGGCGAAGTCCGTATACGCCCCCCCGAAATAAGCATCCTGCATCACGTTGATCATCTTGTTGCTGTAAGCCACGGGAAACACCGGTTTGCCGAACACCCAGCCGAGGATCATCGCATGGAATCTGGAGGCGACAATGCAGCTTGCACCGGACAGCACGGCGAGAATCTCATCCATATCTGTTTTGTAGAGATGGGCGTGGGTGTGGGCCTGAAGCTCCGCAGGAATCAGATTCAGGATCAGACTGATCGCTTCCTGGTCCCCTTCATGCTGACAGAAGGACATGAAATGCACGTCATACCCCTGCTGAATGAAATAGATTGCAACATCTTTCATTTTTTCATAATAGAGGTTGTCAAAACCGTCTAAAGCTTTGGACGAGGGCTTGATCACGGAAATGGCAAGGGTCTTACCCTCCACAGCCGGAGCTCTACCGCCGCTGTATTTCAGCTGAAAAATAATATCCGGCGCAAGCCGCACATTGTCCAGATCCTTAAACAGGTCATAGGAATATTGCTCCCGGAAAGAGACATCGGCATAATTCTGGAAGATTTCCCTATATTGCTGGTAGTAGGCCTCATCCTTGTACGGGCCGAAGTTCGCACCCATCAGGTAGTAGGGCTTGCTTTTATTGCGAAGGGCTTCAGCACCAGCCACATATTCTTCCCACTGTTCACCTTGCATAAAAATAGACCCGCCGATATGCACGGTTCCGTCGCCCTGATCCGTCAGCAGCTTCTGCACGAAGTTCGGATGAAGCTTTAATTTGCGGAAAATATAGTTGATCCCCCGCAGCAGCACGGAGTCCGAGGCATACACCTTGAGATTACGGAGGTCTTTGAAGACGAGCTTATATTGCTGCGGGGCAATCAGCATAAACCGGGTACCGGGGTATCGCTCACATAACACTTTAATGAACAAATCATCGCCCAAATTGAACTCTGTATATGCGTTGATCATCATCGTCTTCTTCATACTTTGATTTCCTTTCTGCCCATCACGGTTTTGAGCTTCTGTTTGAATTGGACCCAGTTTCTGTCGATAACAATCAGCGCTCCGTACAAGGACGGGGAGATTAAGAAGGCTCTGATCTGCAGCGCGAGCTGGCGGTCGTCCCCCTGGTACTCTCGTATGATCGGCCGCATCTCCTGGGGAAGTCCGGGATAACGGGTGTCCATATCCTGAAGCAGGCGCCTGACATCCATTCCCGCAGTGCCGTTCAGACAGGTCTTCAGGTTGTAAAAGTAGTTCTCGGTCAGCTCCCGGTTCAGCAGTAATTCGGATATCTCAGATGTCCCGTCAAAGGGATGGGCTCTGAAATAATCAGCTACCCGCTTGAAAGCATCGACCATGTCGAATTTGTTCACGTTATACGTATTGGAGATGGAGGATGTTCTCTGCAGATAGAAGGACAGCACATCCGGAATGGATATGGCCCGCGAGGCACGTGATAGCGCTTTGTAGATGAATTCCTGATCTTCCCCGTTCACGCAGCGCTCGGTGTAGCGGATGCCGTTCTCCAGCAGAAAGGTCCGTTTGAAGGCGATGCTGCCGGTCCAGATTCTGAGGCTTTTATGCACAAAAATATTCTTCAGCGCTTCGCTCCCCGTAGTGTCGCTTGCCGCTGAAGTGAAGTTTACAATCGTGGACTTGTCTTCGCGGACCAGACTGTAACCCCAGCAGAGAATATCCGGAGCAGCGCTCCAGGTATGTGCTTCAATGCTCTGCACCAGTCCGCTGGCAATATAATCATCCCCGTCCAGGAACAGCACATAGTCGCCGCTGGCTGCTGCAAGCCCGGTGTTTCTGGCGGCGCTCACTCCGGCATTGGCCGTGCGGATCAGCTTGGCTCTCAGGATGGGATGCCGCGCCAGAATCGCTTCGGCCACCTCGTACGTACGGTCCGTAGAGCCGTCGTCGACCATAATCACTTCGAACCGCTTCTCGCTCTGGTCCAGGAGTGAATCCAGCAATGGAGCCACATAACGCTCTAAATTGTACATGGGAACTACAATGCTTACACTCATAACTCCACTCCCTTCCTGAGTTTTGACGGATTACCCGGCGGTCTGGCTGTTGAAGATCTCCTTCAGCCCCTTCTTATAGCCCTTGATAGCGGCGACATTCTTCTTGGGCTGCTCGCGGAGAATGAGGTAGAGCGTCGTCCACATCAGGGCGAGATAGCCGATGGGGCCCGACCGTTTATCCTTGAGCAAATGCACATGATTCAGCACCCGGGTATAGGCGACATCTTCGAGATTGTCCCGGGAGGCCGGAGATTCATGATGCAGCAGCTTGAGCTCAGGATTGATATACAAAGGGCCGGAGCTCCGGGCGATGCGGGACATGAGAATATCTTCACCGACGCTGTAGCTGGTAAGCCAGGGAACGGGCTTCAGGTCCTGAATTGCCGCTTTTTTGAAGGACATGTTGCAGCCATGCTGGAATTCAGTCTTGAAGATCTTCCGGGCTTTATGCCAGTTGTACATGGACCCGGCTTGACCGCTTAAGGAGAGCTTGCCGCTCGACAGGGATTGCTGGAAGGACAGCAGGCAGCGGATGGTTCCGAGGAAGCTGTTCCGCATCCCGATGGCGATACCGCCGACTCCTGCGCAGTTAGGATAATCATCGTAGGTTTGAATCAAGGTAGACAGGTAGTGAGCGGGGATTTCGACGTCATCATCCAGGAAGAGGATTTTGTCCATGGTGGACAGTTCCACTGCCTTGATCCGGGACAGCCATAATCCCCGGTCCGTCTTGCTGAAATAAGTCAAAGGATAACCGCATCCGGTAAGTAAAGCTTCAAATTCAGTAAGTACACGGGCTGGTATTTCGCCGTCATCTATAAGTATGACCTCAATGGGGTATGTCCTGCCTATGTCTTGTTTAGTTATAGAATGAATGCACCGTGTCAGGTCCTGTACCCGGTTCCTCGTGCAGATAGCCACTGACAATCCTTGCATATACTCCACTCCCTTATCCATTTCTCCCATTCTATGTGTAGTGAATTAACTACCTTAAGCTTACTATTGGCAGTAAAAGGTTGTATATACTACTTTAGTTTACTTATTGGACGGCCTGCCGCCGCAAGCGTAGGATATGGATTATAATTTGACACAAAAAGCCGCATCCACCGTTAGGCGGCTGCGGCCGATATGTTTTGGGGTCCCCGGAAAGTACCTGAATCATCATCGAAGATAAGGCCCCACTTTGTGGGGTTATTTTGTTCTTCGAGAAACGGTGGAGCAACAACCGGTTAGTTGAACGTAATCGTAAGCGAGCTTGTAGACTGGCCGCCCGGCGGCAGGGAGATGGCTCCCGCTTTATCACGGATGTCCCCGGTGAAGTCTTCACTGTCTGCTACACCATGCCAGGGCTCAATGCACAGGAACGGTGCGTTCTTCGGCTGCCAGATCCCGAGATCAGGGAAGTTATGGTAAGCTACGCTTACGCTTTTGGCAGACAGCTTGCTCTTCAGCGCTACAGACTGCGAGCTTACATTCTTGAAGACGAGTGCGTCATGCTCAAACATCTCATGGTTTAGCGGCAGAATGTTCTCTTCTTGCAAGAGCGGATCGGTCTGGCCGTTAATCAACTGGCCGGTGGAATTCAGGAACAGGCGGTCTAACGTTTCCTTTTGCTCAAATTCAAGATAATAATCCGCGAAGCTGCCCTCTCCGGCAATCGGGCAATTGAATGCAGGGTGGGTGCCGAGCTGGAAGATAATTTCCTGTTCATCTGAATTCTCCACACGGTAGCTGATCTCAAGGGTGCTTCCGCTCAGGATATAGGTGAGGAACAGGTTGAATTTGTACGGGTAGACCGCCAACGTGCTCTCACTATGCGAGAGCCGGAAGATCGCCTGGGTATCGCTTGCCTCCTGCAGCGTGAATTCACTGCGTCTGGCGAAGCCGTGATTGGCAATCTTATAAGCTTGCCCGTCCGCTTTGATCTCGCCTTGGATGGCTGCGCCGATAATCGGGAACAGCACTGGTGAACGGCCTGTCCAATAGGCGGCATCCCCGCTCCACATATATTCAGTCTCCGTATCTGTTCTTCTGAAGCTGATCAGCTCGGCTCCGAGTGAACTGATCACAGCTTCGGCTGTGCCGCTGCGCAAAAGGGTATTCATATGCTTAGCTCCTCTCAGATTATGCTTCCTACCAGCTCATATTCTATCAGACTTCCCCAATCGCGTTATAACATAACGTGAACAAAACCAAAAAATATTATTACAGTCTGTAAAATGAAAATAATACGGAATGGTATAACATATATAGAAAGCAATAATTCTATATAAAACGAACTAAACTTGCGAATGGGTGAGAGTGACGGAGGGCTACCGCAGTCGCGAACAACACCCAAATCGGGGACTTCAAGTTCGTTTCATATAAATGAGCGTTCGAAACGGAGGAATAGGGCCATGCAGCTGCAGCAGATATTCGTGAACGGTGAGAGATTGAAGAATACGATCGAGTCATTCGCCGATTTCGGGCGGACGGACAACAACGGGGTCACCCGGTTATCGCTGTCGGAGCAGGATGTGCGGGTGCGAGGCTATTTCACTTCCTGCGCAGAAGAGCTGGGAATGGCCGTGAAAGTCGATGATATGGGAAATATGTACGCTACGCTTGCGGGCAGTGAAGAAGGTCCGCCCATAGTGATCGGATCGCATCTGGATACTGTCAAGAAAGGCGGCAGATTCGATGGGGTGCTCGGTGTAATCGCGGGTTTGGAAGTGGTAAGAACCCTGGTTGACCATGGTATTAAGCCGCGCTTGCCAATAACAGTGATGAATTTCACCAACGAGGAAGGTGCCCGCTTCGAGCCGTCGATGATGGCTTCGGGTGTCTTGGCGGGCAAGTTCGACAAGGCGGAGATGCTGAAGAAGAAGGACCCGGAGGGTACGACCTTCGGTGAAGCGCTGCAGGCCAGCGGCTATGCGGGCGATGCGGAGAACCGGATCAAGGAAGCGACGGCTTATCTGGAGCTGCATATCGAGCAGGGACCTGTGCTGGAGAAAGAAAATCTTAAGATCGGCCTGGTCGACTGTGTTGTCGGGATGGCCTGTTATGAGATTGAAGTGACAGGCGAATCGGACCATGCGGGCACCACGCCGATGGATATGCGTAGGGATGCGCTTTTTGCCGCTACAGATATAATTACGGAGCTGCGGCGGAAGCTGGCTGTACTGGACTCCGAGCTGGTCTATACCATGGGGAGAATGAACGTGCTGCCTAATATTCATACCGTTATTCCGAACAAGGTGATCTTCACCGTGGAAGCCCGACATAAGGATATGGATATTGTCCGTGAAGTAGAGGCGATTATTAACGGTCTGCCTGAGGAACTGCTGGAGTGTAGTGTGTCGAAGACGAAGCTGTGGGGACGCGATACCGTATGGTTCGATACGGAGGTCTGTGCCCTGGTTGAGCAAGCTACCCGGAAACTGGGCTATAGCAGCCGGAAGATGGCCAGCGGAGCAGGGCATGATGCCCAGTTCGTGGCCGGATTCCTGCCGTCGACGATGATTTTTGTACCCAGTGTGAAGGGGAAAAGCCACTGCGAGGAAGAGCTCACTTCTTATGATGAGTGCGAGATGGGCGTGAATGTGGTGCTGGAAACGGTGCTGGCGGTGTTGGCGAGTTCGTGACGGATGGCTTGCAGGCTGGGCGAATTGCATAGATTGATGTCAAAGACTTTAAGACACTTAACCGGTGTCTTTTTTCTTTATATAGGAAATTATTGGTACCCGCTGAAACCCTCTAATTCCGCTGAAAGTGGGCGGTACGGGGATGAGCCGAATGTACACGAAAAACCGAGTACATTGTGCCAACGATAGGGTAGACGGGCCGAATGTATGCGAAAAACCGAGTACAATGTGCCAACGATAGGCTAGACGAACCAAATGTACATGAAAAACCGAGTACAATGTGCCAACGATAGGCTAGACGAACCAAATGTACATGAAAAACCGAGTACATTTGCCACTCCGGTGCAGGGAGAGAGTATGTGCAATGCCGCGACAACGCTGCAGTTTGATATAATATGAAAGCGTAATCATCACTCGCAATAACCCGGATTGGAATATCAGGCGAAATCAATCCCGATTTCTTAGCATCCGTATGCAATTCCTGTGATGGACAGGCGTTAATCAATATATCGATATCGCAGCAAGAATGGGAGATAGTCAAGGCTGGCGTACGGCGTTAAGTTGGAGGAGCAGGAGGCAGCTTCGGCAGGACAGCAAAACCGCAAGACAGGCGCCTCCGGCGATGGCCTTTCTATTAAGAACACATGGGGGAGATGTGAAGGGATGAAGAGATCTTGGAGACAACGGATGATGCTCGGCACCAGCTTGCTGCTGGCTATAGGCGGACTGGCAGGCTGCTCGGGCGGGAACGGGAACGGGAATGCCGGAGGAGCGACAGCGGATGAGCCTACCCCAATTTCGATCTGGGCGTCACTGAATACGAATGTGTCAATTACGCTGAAGAACATGAGTGAGATTACGGCGATTCAGGAGTGGGAGAAGAAGACCAACATTAAGACGGAATTCCAGCATCCCGCCGTCGGTGCGGAGACGGAGCAGTTCAATGTCATGCTGGCTTCGAATGAGCTGCCGGATGTGATGTTCGTCTACGGGGATTATTCCAAGCTGTACACGGACGGCACGATCATTAAGCTGAACGACCTGATTGACCAGTACGCGCCCAACCTGAAGAAGATTCTGGACGAGAATCCCGAGGTCGCGAAACAATTGAAAGCGGATAACGGAGACATCTACGCGATTCCCCATCTGCGGCTGGGCAAATATAAGACGTTCGGAGGCACATTCATCCGCCAGGACTGGCTGGACGAATTGAATCTCCAGCAGCCGGAGACGCTCGCTGAATGGGAGACGGTATTGAAGGCGTTCAAGGAAAAGAAAGGGGTCACCGCTCCGCTCCTGTTCGGTGCACCGCCTAAGCTGACTACGATGGGCCCGGCGGCCCCAACCTTCCTCGAAGCCTACGGGATCACGAATACGATCTTCCTGAAGGACGGTAAGGTAGCCTACGGGCCGACAGAGCCGGAATTCAAAGAATTCCTGACCACGTTCCACCGCTGGTATCAGGAGGGCCTGATTGATCCTGACTTCGCCACGAATGATCAGAAAACCTATGATGCCAAGATTCTGGGCGGTCAGGCCGGCGCCTTCTTTGCCTTCATTGGCGGCGGCATTGGACGTTATCTGCCTGCACTGCAGGAGAAGGAGCCGGAGGCCAACCTTACCGCTGTGCAGTACCCTGTAGTGAACAAGGGGGATGAGCCGATGTTCACCGGCCGGTCCTGGGAGTGGAGCGGTGCCGGCGCGACGATTACCAAGAGCAACAAGAACCCGGAGGAAACCGTGAAGGCGCTGGACTACTTCTTCAGTGAAGAAGGCCATATGCTGAAGAACTTCGGCGTAGAGGGTGTAACGTACACGATGAAGGACGGATATCCGACCTACACGGATGAGATTCTGAAGAATCCGGACGGGTTGTCGGTGGTTCAGGCGATGGCGAAGCATTTCATTGCCAATTATCCGTTTGTCGGTGAGGATGATGACCGGTACAACGAGCAGTATTACCAGTATCAGCAGCAGAAGGACGCGGTTGCGCTCTTTTCCAAATACAGCGATAACACACTCAAGGTCGGTCTTCCCCCGGTCAGCCTGACTACAGAGGAGTCCACGGAGTACAGCAAAATCATGAGCGATATTAGTACTTACCGTGATGAGATGTTCATCAAATTCGTCATCGGTGCGGAACCGATAGAGAACTTCGGCAAGTTCACCGCCCAGATTGACAAGTTCAATGTGAAGCGGGCGATTGAAATTCAGCAGGCAGCCTTAGACCGCTATAACGCCAGATAAGACAGAGGAGCTGTCCGCGGGGCGGTGAATGAGAATTTTACCCCCGCGGACCTGCAATGAAGAAGAGGAAAGGAGGGAGACTATGCCGCAGAAGTTATCTCTGGTATGGATGAATTATAAAAAGAACAAAGCGATCTACTGGATGGCACTCCCGGTTGTATTGTATTTTCTGGTATTTAAGTATTTGCCGATGTATGGTGCGGTGATCGCTTTTAAGGAATATACCGTCGGCAAAGGAATTTGGGGCAGTGATTGGGTGGGGCTGCAGCATTTCCGCGATTTTTTCCAGAGTTATTATTTCTGGCGGATTCTCAAAAACACGCTGGTCTTAAGCTTCTATCAGCTGCTGTTCGGATTCCCGGCTCCGATCCTGCTTGCGCTGCTGCTCAATGAGCTCAGGCATGAAATGTTCAAGCGCACGGTGCAGACCGTCTCTTATATTCCCCACTTTATCTCGATTGTGGTCATTTGCGGAATGGTGGTCGATTTCTCGTCCCGCGACGGGCTGTTTAATTCCATAATTGTTTTCTTTGGCGGGCAGAGCAGCGCACTGCTGAGTGATCCGGGTAATTTCCGTACGATCTATACTGCATCTTCGGTCTGGCAGGAGCTGGGGTTCTCGACGATTATCTATCTGGCTGCGCTAAGCGGTATTAATCCTGAACTCTATGACGCCTCTAAGGTTGACGGGGCCAGCCGGATGCGCCAGGTATGGCATATCACCCTGCCGGGTATTATTCCGATGATTGTTATTCTCCTGATTCTGCGTGTGGGCGGACTGATGGAGATCGGCTTCGAGAAGGTCATTCTGCTCTATAATCCGAATATCTACGATACAGCGGATGTCATATCAACCTTTGTCTACCGCAAAGGGATCAGTGAGAGTGCAGAGTTTAGCTATACCACTGCCGTCGGTCTGTTCCAGTCGGTGGTCAACTTCATTCTGCTCATTGGCGCCAACCGGCTGTCCAAAGCGGTATCTGACAACAAGCTGTTCTAGTGCCGCTTCACCAGGAAGACAAAGTGAGGGATTCCCATGAAAATTAAAAGAACCATAGGAGAACGGCTGTTTGACAGTGCCAATACGCTGATCATGCTCCTTCTCATCATTATCACCCTGTATCCGCTGTGGCATGTGCTGAATGCATCGTTAAGCGACTCTAACCGGCTGATGGCCCATAGCGGGCTGCTGCTTCTTCCGGACGGGTTCAATCTGGACAGCTACAAGCTGGTGCTGAGCAATCCGAGCATTCTCTCCGGCTACAGGAATACGGTTGTGATCGTGGTGCTGGGTACGGCGCTCAATCTGCTGTTCACCATTCTGGGTGCATATACCCTGTCCCGCAAAAGCTTCATGCTCCGCAATCCGATCATGCTGGCCATTGTGTTCACCATGTTCTTCAACGGCGGGATTATTCCCACCTATCTGCTGATTAACAATACGCTGCACATGGGGAACAACCTGATGGCGCTGATTGTACCGGGACTGGTCAGCAGCTATAATCTGATCATTATGCGTACGGCCTTCCAGGAGATTTCCGAGAGTCTGCTGGAATCAGCGAGAATTGATGGTGCGGGAGAGGTGCGAATTCTCTGGCGGATTGTGGTACCCTTATCCATGCCGGTAATTGCAGTTATGATTCTATTCTATGGAGTGTCCCACTGGAACTCCTGGTTCAGCGCCATTCTGTATATCCGCGACCGTAATCTGTACCCGCTTCAGCTGATATTGCGGGAAATTCTAATCCAGAACAGCACGGATTCAATGACTACCGCAGCGGCGATGGGGGATAAGGAAGCGATCGGAGAAAGTGTGAAATACGCAACGGTAATGGTGGCTACGCTGCCTATTCTCTTTATCTATCCATTTTTACAGAAGTATTTTGTGAAAGGCGTCATGATTGGCGCGATCAAGGAATAACCCGGGGCCCTATCCGGATTGCACCATCATCATGAACAAGAGGAGGAGAGCCATGAAGAAGAAAAGCATCCTGCTGTCCTGGAGCCTCTCTTATCTGGTCATCCTGCTCATTCCGGTCACCATCGGTGCGGCCGTATTTGCGGAGTCCCGCAGTCTGCTGGAGGAGGAGGTCAGCCGCTCCAACAGGGTCCTGCTGTCCCAGGTACAGGAGACGATCGACAGCCAGATTGGAGATATCAGCAGCATCAGCAGCCAGCTGATGGCCGATTCCCAGCTGAGCAGCTTCATTAATCACGCGTCCGAACAGGATGCCAGGTGGCGGCTGATGGGACTGGAGCTGATTAAGAACCTCAAATCGATCCGGATCGGGAATGGATTGATTCGTGAATTGTACATCTACGTGAAATCAGCAGATGTGGCACTGTCCTCCTCATCGCTTGTCTCCAAGAACCTGTTGTATGAGATTTATTATGAGGGAACCGGGGTGAGCGAGCAGGAGTGGACCCGGCTGATGCAGGATTCGGACGAGAGCCTATTCCGCAAAATGAAGGTCTTCAGCGAGGACCGCCGCATTGAGGAGACGCTGGTCTACCTGCAGCCTTTTCCGATCCAGCTGTCCGGTAACAGTCCGGCCACCTTTGTGGTTACCCTGGACCCGGATCGGTTTCAGCAGGCCATCAACAATGTGCGTCTGGAGCAAGAGAGCATCGTGTTCATACTCGACCGGGACGGGCGTACCTTATTCTCTACCGGGACAGTTGAAACCCCTTACACGATACACAGCTATTTGCTGCAGAATAAGAATAGCGGAAGACGGACGGGAACAGCAGACTGGAACGGGGAATCGGTGACGGTCTCCCAGATCTCCTCTAACGTGCAGGACTGGCAATATGTCTCTATCGTTCCCACGCGCATTTATGCCAAGAAGCTGATGGTGATCCGCAACATCACATTCACCGGCGTGGCAGCTGTCCTGCTGCTGGGCGGTGTGGCTGCCTGGTGGTTCACCCGGCGTAATTACCGCCCGCTTGGCCGGATTATGAGTATTATTTCCGATAAAGTCAAAGGGAAGCTGGAGCAGCCGGATGATGAATTCGGTATTCTGCAAACGGTGTTGACCCGGGCCTGGGAAGAGCAGGATCAGTTCGCCAGCAGGCTGAAGGAGCAGCAAATGACGGTGCGCAGCAGCTTCCTGGCAAGGCTGCTGAAAGGGCGGGTGCAGCCGGGAGCAGGGTTTACTGCGGAGCTGGACCGCCTTGGCATCTGTTTTGAAAGCGACTCCTTTGCTGTATTGCTGGTGCACATCGAGAATTATGAAGGGCTTTTCCGTACCCGGGCACCTGAGGACAAGGAGAAGAAGCGCCAGTTCGTCCACCTGATTCTGTCCAATGTGCTGGAGGAACTGATGGGCTCGGCCGGTCCCGTCTATTCCGCTGAAATGGACGGGCGGATCGCCTTCCTGGTCAATATCCGGGGGGATGCAGGGGAGGCCGTCCCGCAGCTGATCCACGCCGCCGGGGAGGCGCAGCATTTCATCCATTCACGCTTCCTCATCTATTTCTCGGTCGGAGTCAGCAGCGTCCACAAGTCCATTGCTGAGATTTCGGCCTGCTTCCAGGAGTCAGAGGAGGCGCTGGAGTACCGGCTGATTCTTGGCATCGGCCAGATTATTGACCAGTACAGGATCCGGCAGCCCAAGGAAGAGCTCTATTATCCGCTTGATCTGGAGCGTCAGCTTGTCAATTATATCGCTACAGGTAATTATGCCCGCTCTACTGAGGTCATGAACGAAATTCTGATGACCAATTTTGCCGGGGAGCCCTTGTCTGTAGAGCTGGCCCGCTGCCTGATGTTCGAGCTGATCGGCACCATGCTGAAGGCAACGGAGCAGCTCAAAACCGATGACCTGAAGGAGCCGGCCGGGCGCAATGAACTGGTCCGCCAGCTGTTTGCCTGTGAGACCTTTGAGGAGATTGAGGCCGGACTGCTGCAGATTCTGGAGACGGTCTGCCAAATGGTGCATGAACGCAAGCGTTCCCATAATACCGAGCTGAAGGATCAGCTCCTGGAATTCATTCATGAGAATTACGCTGATGTTAATTTGGGGCTGACCCATATATCCGAACGGTTCCGGTTCCATCCTACGTATGTCTCCAAGTATTTCAAGGAGCAGACCGGCACCAATGTTATAGACTATATCAACCAGTACCGGATAGAAGAGGCCAAGAAAATCCTGCAGCAGGATGAATTGACCGTGCAGGAGGTATCCGAGCTGGTCGGCTTCCTGAACAGCAATTCCTTCATCCGTGTATTCAAGAAATACGAAGGGATCACTCCCGGCCAGTACAAGCAGAACAGCAGGCTGATCCAGCAGGGCAATCTATGAAGAGGAGCAATGTCTGATATGTGGCAAAAAGCGATTGAAGACGCACTTGGCGTAACCAAACGAAACATCCTGAGATTCGGGGACCGGTTCCCCCATGTGAGTACCGATGGAGAGCATTACACGCTGAATGACAATACGGAGTGGACAGCGGGCTTCTGGTCCGGCATTCTCTGGCTGTGCTCTGAATACAGTGAGGACCCGGTCTACCGCGAACAGGCGCTAAGAACCGTCCGTAGCTTCCGGCACCGCATGGACCATAGGATCATTTTTGATCATCATGATATAGGCTTCCTCTATTCCCTGTCCTCCAAAGCCCAGTGGATCATTGAGCAGGATACCGGGGCGGCGCAGCTGACGCTGGAGGCGGCGGATATGCTGATGAAGCGCTGGCGCGAAGCGGCCGGCTTAATTCAGGCCTGGGGGCCGGAGGGCGATTCCGTTAATGGCGGCCGGATTATTATCGACTGTCTGCTCAATCTGCCGCTGCTGCTCTGGGCGCATGAGCATACAGGCGTGGCCTCTTACCGGCGGGTGGCTGAGCTGCATGCCCGCAAAGCCCGCCGCTTCCTGGTGCGCGGCGATGGCTCAAGCTATCACACCTTCTACTTCGACCCGGCTACCGGAGACGCGATCCGCGGTGGAACGCATCAGGGCTATGGTGACGGCTCGACCTGGACGCGCGGGCAGGCGTGGGGCATCTACGGCTTCGCCTTAATCAGCCGTTATCTGCAGAGCGCGGAAATGCTGGAAACGGCGAAGCAGCTGGGCCGTTATTTCGTGTCACAGCTGCCGGAGGATGGGGTGGCGTATTGGGATTTCGATGCTCCTGTGGGACCGGACACGAAGCGGGACAGCTCGGCATCGGCGATTGCCGCCTGCGGACTGCTGGAGATTGCCGCTCAGCTGGGCGAAGCAGACCCGGAATACCGCTTCTTCCGGGAAGCGGCGGAGGCAGCAGTGAGAGCACTGGCGGAGCACTATTCCACCCATGGCAGCGGGGAAGCGGAAGGCCTGCTGAAGCATGGCTCGTATTCAGTCAGGGCCGGAGATTCGCCGGATGATTACACGATCTGGGGCGATTATTATTATCTGGAGGCGCTAATGCGGCTGGAGCGGGACATTCCGGGGTACTGGTATGAGCGGTCCTGACAAATCCCGTCTATGCGGGATGGCGTTCCGGTCATAGAGCCGATTACCACACCGGAGGGATGTAATGAGAGACCGCATAGGATTGACGGCTGGGTGGCTGTGAAGGCACCGTACAGTCCGTGACATGAACAACACTTCCGGAAACCCGTTACCCGCCCTAACTCCCGGCATACTGCAGCTTGTCCGGATTGCGGACAATATATAAATTCCGGATCAGATTGTCCCGGGTATGCAGAAGGCCTATCGTATGAACACCTTCGTCCGAGCGGAGGATCAGGCCGGGCTGTCCGTTAATCAGGCCGGTTTCAATAGTCACCTCGCCGTTAATTGTAGCTGCCCCGCGCAAGGGCCCCAGCAGGAAGCGGGCTACAAGCTCGCGGGTGACTACCGGTTCGGCAGCAGCGCGTACTTTGCCTCCGCCGTCGGAGATCAGTTCGACTGCCGGATCAAGCATCGTCAGAATCTGGTTCATGTTGCCCTGCTTCAGGGCGGCCAGGAACCCGTGCACCCATTCCTCTGTAGCCGCCTCCGGCTGGACAGGCTCCCCGGGGATAAGGCCCATCTTGGCACTGGCCCGGCTGAAGAGCTTGCGGCAGTTCGGTTCGCTTTTGTCAACCAGTCCGGCAATCTCCTGATATTCAAAGCCCAGCGCTTCACGAAGTACAAATACGGCCCGCTCGGCAGGGGTCAGCCGCTCCAGCAGGACAAGCATGGCATAGGATAAGAGATCATCCTGAACTACGGAGTCCATGGAATCCCCGTCTGTACCGGCAAGAGGCTCGGGCAGCCATTCGCCGAAATATTCCTCCCGCTGTCTGCGCGCAGATTTGTGCAGATCCCGGCAGCGGTTCGTGACCATTTTACACAGATAGGCTTTCGGTTCGGCCAGCCGCTCCGGCGGCACATCATACACCTTCAGGAATACGTCCTGAACCGCATCCTCGGCATCGGCGGCTGATCCGGTTAACTGGTAGGCAAGTTTAAACAATAGGTTCTTATACTGGGCATACAGCTCCTGCATAACGCCACTTCCAATCCTTATATATAGTCAATCTAACTCCGCTATAATGTAGACAAAATAAAGAGGAGATGTGTGACAGGAGAGAGCGGGGATGCGTGAAGGTGCCTATTATTCATGGCAGGTACGTCTGAAAACTGGACCGGACAAAAAATCTGCTGCTGCATTGTCACAGAACGAATAGCTGTCTCGTTATATGTCCGAAGGGCGGAACAAGGCCGGAAAACGCCAGGCGGAAGACAATGTCTGGACCGGACCTTAACTACAACAACCAGCCCAATAGGAGGAGTATAGTTATGGCACAACGTGTGAATTATATGCAGCAGTCCCCGGAGCTTTTCAAGAAGTTTCTCGATTTCAGCATGGCCTTGAAGAACAGCTCTATTGAGGAGAAAATTGAAGATCTGGTGTCCATCCGGGCTTCACAGATGAACGGCTGCGGCTTCTGCCTGGACATGCATGTGAAGCAGGCCAAGATTAACGGCGAGAGTGAACTGCGTCTCTATCACATCTCTATCTGGCGGGAATCAACACTGTTCTCTCCGCGTGAACGGGCTGCACTCGCCTGGACGGAGGTACTGACCAAGCTGCCGGAGCACGGCGTGCCTGATGAGCTGTATGACCGTGTCCGTGGACAGCTGTCCGAGCAGGAAATCTCCGATCTGTCCTTCTCCATCATGGCGATCAACGCCTGGAACCGGGTGAACGTAGGCTTTACCACCGTACCGGGTTCATCTGATGCGGCATATGGCTTGACCAAAGCAGGGTTGTCGTAACTGAAGAAAAACTTAAAAGGAGCTATGCCACCGTACGATCTGTGGCATAGCTCCTTTATTTATAGGCGGGGTCAGCCCTTGACCGCTGAGCTGGCCACACCTTCAATAATGTATTTCTGGCCGAGCAGGAAGACGAGGATCATGGGAATGATTCCGGCTGTTGCAGCGGCCATCATGCCGTTGTAGTCGACATTGTTCTCCAGGATGAAATTCTGCAGCCCGAGCGGGACGGTGAACAGATCATGGTCAATCAGGAAGACGAGCGCATTCTCATAGTCATTCCAGTGCCAGGAGAAGTCGATGATGGCCAGCGTGGCCAGCGACGGCTTAGCCATCGGCAGGATAATGCGCGAGAAGATACGGAAGTGGCCTGCGCCGTCGATGAAGGCGGCCTCTGAAATTTCATGAGGCACGGAGAGGAAGAACTGCCGCATCATGAATACGCCGAAGATGGTGAACATTCCGGGCAGGATCAGCGCCCAGTGGGTGTTGTAGATGCCGGCCCAGTCGAACATGATGAATTTGGGCACGAACAGCACCTGCGGGGGAACCATCATCATGGACAGATAAACCATGAACATGGTGTTCCGCCCTTTGAACTCAATTCTGGCAAACCCATAAGCGGCTAAGGCGGACAGGGATACGGCACCTATAGTGCTCAGAATAGCCACCTTAAGGGAATTCAGATAGTAAGGCACGAAGCTGCCCTGACCGGTCCAGACCTTAACATGATGGCTCCAGTTGAAATGGCTGGGAATCCACTGGACCGGATATTGAAAGACCTCGGCAGGTGTCTTGAATGAAGTGCTGATCATCCAGATGAAGGGTACAATCATGACGATGCTGAAGAACAGCATGATGAGTGTGGCAATGCTTTTGGTAACTACGGCTTTATTCATGTTCTCAGCTCCTTAGTAGTGAACCCAGCGTTTCTGGCCCAGCCATTGAATCACGGTGAAAATCAGAATGATCAGGAACAGGGCCCAGGAGACCGCTGAAGCATAGCCCATTTCGTAATAGCGGAAGGCATTCTGATAGATGAACAAAGATAACACGGTGGTGCTGTTCCCCGGTCCGCCCTGCGTGATCGCCTGAATGATCCCGAACTGCTTGATCGACATGATCAGTCCGGTAATCAGCAGCAGGAAGGTGGTCGGGCTGACCAGCGGCCACAGGATACTGCGGACTGTCTGCCAGGTGCGGGCACCGTCGATTTTGGCGGCTTCCAGCAGCTCGCCGGACACTTCCTGCAGGGCGGCGAGGTAGATGATCATGTTATAGCCGAGCATGAACCAGATCCAGATGATGTCGATCGCATACATGGAGGTTTCCATGGTGGACAGCCAGCCGGGAGGATTCGCGATGCCGACCGAGCGGAGAATACCGTTAATCGGCCCGTTGTTCGGATGGAACAGCAGCATCCAGACAAAGGCTACAGCGACTCCGCTTGTAATATAAGGCATGAAGTACAGGGCGCGGAGCAGCTTTTTCAAATACACGGACCGGTTCAGCACAACGGCAACGATGAACGCCAGCCCGATCGAGACCGGGACAGAGACCAGGAACAGCAGTGTGTTCTTGATAGCGATATAGAATACCTCATCCCCAAGCATCCGCCGGATGTTGGCCAGCCCAATAAACTTGGTATGGGGACTCATAAACTTATAGTCTGTAAACATGAGATAGAAAGAATAGACGGCAGGTATGATGAAAAATAAAATCACGCCAATCATATTTGGCCCGATAAACAGATAGCCCAGGTACTGCTGCCGCTTCATCCAGGATGCCTTCACATAGCCCCACTCCTTTAGGTCTTTTGATTACTTTGATTACACTACAAGCATAACAAGCGATCTAAGAGGGGTTAAGGAACAAAACCAACGACTTCATGCTACAGAAATATACATTTGCCCCGTATCGGCGGGCGGCCCGATCGTAGTTTTGTTCTATCCCGGTTCACAGCAAACAGCGGCATTCCCGGAAGGAAGGCCGCTGTTTAGTAGAGCTAAGCGTTTATTGAAGCCAGGCTATATGCTTACAGATTCTGTATTATGCCGCTGAGTATGCCGGTACTGGCTCGGCGTCTGCGCAGTGAGGCGTTTGAAAATTTTGATGAAATAGTTATCGTTGACGAAGCCGACCCGGTTGCCAATCTCGTATACCGGCAGATCGGAGTGGATCAGGAGCCGGATGGCCTGGTCCACTCTTATCTGATGCAGATAATGGATCAGGGTCTGGCCGGTTTTCTTTTTGAACAGGGTGCTGACATAATTCTCGGCCATCATGACATACTGGGACATCGACTTGACGGTAATATCCTCATCATAGTGGGCGTGCAGATACTGGAGGATCTTCTGGATCTCGGGATGGCTGGTGATCTCCTCATGAGGCAGCGGCAGGGGAACAGCAGAACCGGGCGGGCCCGCGTTTGCCTTGCGGTTCTCCTGGCTCTTCACCAGTTCATTATTGATCTTGCGCAGTGTGTCGCGCAGTGAATTCACACTCATGGACAGCTTCAGGATATAGTTGGAGGCCCCGTATTCCATCGCCTGACGTACATTCTCGAAATCGCTCATACAGGTAAGCATGACGAAGCGGGAATCGTAGCCCTCTTCACGGGTTCTGCGCAGCAGCTCGACGCCATCCATCTCCGGCATGACAATATCCGAAATCACCAGATCGGGAGCATCCTGCCGGATCATCTCCAGCGCTTCTGCACCATTGCCCGCTTCTCCGCTGACAGTGAACCCGAGCTCTTCCCAGGCAATAATCTCGCGGACGCTCTCCCGTACAAAAACCTCATCCTCGACCAGCAGTACTTTCCACATATGTGATTCCCTCCCGTATAAATGCGCTTAAGCCGGATGTTCGTTGCCGTAAGGTGCAGACAATAGAAGCGGTATAGTGAAGCGGACGGTGACACCTTCACCGGTGGAGAGAACCTCCAAAGTCCCCTCTTCGCGATAGAGCAGCCGCAGGCGCTCCTGAATATTGCTCAGCCCGATACCCGGACGCTTGCGCGGGACCTTGTTCAAACCTGCCTGCTCCATGCCTACGCCGTTGTCCCTGATCTCTACAATCAGCCGGTTCTCTTCGCGGTGCACGATCAGCTCAATCAGGCCGTTGCCGGGCAGTCTGCTGATCCCGTGAATAATAGCGTTCTCGACCAGCGGCTGGAGGCTGAGCTTGGGAACCAGCGCATACAGAACATCCTCGTCGTAGCGGCAGGTTAATTCGAATTTGTGGGCGTAGCGGACCTGCTGGATATGGACATAGGCCTCTACAAGCTCTATCTCATCCTTCAGGTGGATCAGGTCCTTATCGGTATTCAGACTGGCCTCCAGCAGCTTGCCGAGCGACAGGGTCATGTTTGTAATATCCTCATTATGCTCACGGATGGCAATCCATTTAATTGTATTCAGCGTGTTCAGCAGGAAGTGGGGATTCGTCTGGGCCAGCAGCATCTGGAAATGTACAGCCTCCTTCTGGCGCTCCTCGGCCTTCAGCTTCTGGATCAGCAGGTGAGTATCGTCAAGCATGGTATTGAAGGTCCGGGTCAGATCCAGGATCTCCCCGCTGAATTTATGCTCCGGCAGGCGGATCTTGAGGCTCTTCTGCACGGCCGCCTTCATCTTGTTCTGCAAATGGGACAACGGGCGTGTGATGGTCGTAGCAATCACGAAGGTCATCATCAGGAAGATGCTCGTCAGGACAAAGAACGTAATAAAGTACTGCTGCTTCAGCCCTTCGATCTCCACGAACAGCACAGACAGCGGAATCCGGTTGACGATATACCAGTCCAGCGATTCCACATAAATGTAATTAATCAGCGAATTCGAATCCTTGTCGATAAAATACTGCTGTCCGGGCTGCCCGGCGAACCCTGCCTTCACCTTCGCAGATAAAAGACTGCCTGGAACGGACTGGGAGATATCTTCTCCCGAGCGGGTGATCAGGAAATACTGCTGCTCCAGGTCAGACTGCTTATGAATGGAGCGCAGCCAGTACGTATAATCGATGCTGATCCGGGCCATTCCGTAAGGCTTGTTCCGGGCATCCTCCAGGTATGCGTACAAGGATAGAAGGTAGGCGCTGGTAGAGACATCGCGCAGCACGTAGTTGGTATCATTGGGCACCCAGTGATAAGAGCCGGTATTCATCTGGCCCCGGTCAAACCCGGGATTGGCCTTTAGATCCGAGTAGATCAGCGAATCCTTGGGCGGATAAGAGGTGTATGCGCTTTCAGTTAAGTCCAGAATCATGAAATAGACCGAAGGATTGTACAGGAAGAAGCTGTTGTTCAGGTTCTTGAAAATATTCTCCATCAGCCGTTTATTCTCCAGCTCATTACGCTGTCCGGGATGGAGCAGCACGGACTTGACGGTGTCATCCTGCTTCAGGAACAGCAGCGTCTTGAAGGCAATGCTGATCTGGTCCTCCAGCGTGCGGTACATCTGCTCCAGCTGGTAGTGGCTTTGCTGGCTGATTTTCTTCTGGACCAGCGTCTCAATGCGCTGGTAGTTATACATATTCAATGCGCCAAAGGGCAGCAGAATCAGACATACAAAGGCGGTAAACAGGCGGTATTTCAATTTCTGGGGAATCAGAATTCGCATGAGCTTTGACACACGGCTGCACCTCCAAACACGATTGCACCTGCCCGGTCCGGGAGGATAAGGGTCTCTATGGTTTAGATTATAGCATAATAAAAAAGCAGCACAGCCAATACCTTAAATTGCATGGTTTTGTTCCAGCGGGCACGGATTGCCTGCTATAAATACATAGTTTTGTTCTACTCGGGCTGCTTGACAGCGGAAAAAGACGGTGCGAGTGCTAATGAGGCCGCCTGCCCGCCTGAGTTTACAACAGCATGAACCGATAACCCTGTTCGGACCATATACATTGGTGGAACGACGAACATTCCAAATACCAAATGTAGAGTATCCACCAGTACTATAGTCATAAAAACTATTAGTAGATACAGGATTGAAATCGGAAAGTAGTGCCGGAAATCCATCTACGAACAAGTATCCGCATATAACGTATCTTTACGCAGTATATAATTTTGTTTTTTCCAAATATATTTAATCTCTTAAGGATTTGTAAAACTTTTTGCAAAAAAACACGTTAATATATACATCCCATTATAAGGAGACTAATGATGACCGCTAAGAAAATAATTGCTGTCGCTTCCGGTATTTTAATCACCAGTACGCTTGTCGGTACTTTTTATATTAATAATATAAATCAAGCCAATGCTCAGCCAAAAGGTGTAGAGCAAGTGAACATCAAGCAAGGAAATACTTCTTTAGCTGTTTCGCCTGTACTAGTAGCTGATATGCCTAAGATTCCTGTAATAAGCGACTCGCCCGAGAAAGACATATCTGATTTATTGTTGAAAAATGAATTACCTGACGAGATTTACATTGTACAGGTGATGAAATTATTAGCTACCACTGAGCAAAACCTTACTGTTACAGCTCAATCAAAAGAACAGTCCATAGAGATGACCTCTGAACGATTAAATACTTTAAGTGAAGTTCTAAAAAAAGCTGAGGAAACGCATAGTTACAACAACACACAACTACTTACCGATATGCTGGAGAACTGGATAGCAGAGAAATACTCGTCCCTCTCAGAAGATCTTGAGGTACTACAGAGAATTGAAACGTTAAATGAAGAAGCATTTAAGGCTGACCGAGCTAAAAAAGAAGCGGAGACAGCCAAAGCTAAAGTTGCATTTATCCAAAAAATTCAAAAGGCTGTAGGCGAACAAAAGGAATTATCACAAGAACATTTTAAATCTGCTCTGGAAAACTGGTTTAGCACCCCACACAGTACGAAAGAGCCCTACCAGCTTACAGTTTTAGAAAGAAAGAACATTGCCGAAAAGGTTTATCCTGAGGGAACACTGATAAGTCTAGATGATGTACTGGCGGAATATGAGAAGATGTTCTCGGATCCAGAAATGTTTACTTATGACCGCTATGTGGCTTTAGCGTATTATTTAACATCTGGTCAAAATAAGGCTGATAGTTATCATTTTCAAACATTTTATTCACTGCCTTATTTCCCAACTGAGGCAACAGATAAAGCAACGGCAGCTTATTTGATGTCCGAATCCTATGTCACTCTGCATAATTTTGCGGACCAACTGAAATAAAAGCGAACATTGAAACAATAAAAGTCTATACTTTGTTGAACATAATCGCCGATCTAGAGAAGGCAGATATTCTTTTCTTCTCACGGTGTACAGAAAGGCTAGCCCAAGGTGATCTTCATTACGAGGCCGTCCTATCGGGCATTTAAATTGCGGTATACGGACGTGTTTTCCGTTCAATTAAAATTGGCACACAACCCTTACTTTTTCCGCGATCGGAAACCATCTTATTCAGTTCCAAATGCCCAAACGTTTCTTCAGAGCAAATGGGCGTGTGATGCCGGCCCAGTTCCTCCAGAGATATCTCGTTATGTATATTGTTACAATCAGAAATGGCCTTATTAGGTGTTTCAGCGAAAGGAATGGGTATAAATATGAACAATTCTATCGTTAAATTTCGAAATATTTTTATTTTAATGATAGTATTTATAGATATAATTTGGTTATTTTCTTCTATCATCAATTATGATATTACTATATTTAAAAAAAGTAACTTTATAATTCCTATCGTACTACACATGATTCTATTTTTTTGGCTAGGCTACAAAAGTAAAGGAAGAAAGCTAATTCCGTTTGTTATTTTAATTATTCTTTCTTTTCTTCTTCTGATTAAGAATTCATTTGCTCCAGTGTTTTATCCATACAGCTACGAACATCTAAATGCCCCTGGAAATTATAGTGAAGTTATAGTTGAACATCGAGCTAATATAATAGACCAAGGCATTACACAGTATCGTGTCTACCAAACGAAATTTCTGGGTTTATTCTTAACTGAGTTAACGACTAAGGAATTTATTATAGAAGAACCACACGACTTATATCTTTCCCAAGAAGATATTTTTAATTACTCTGCTCCAGAATGGACGAGAGAGACAGTTAGTTTTGATACCTATAAAGGAAAACTTACGCTCAACCTCAAATAACACAGTATAAAGCCCCAAACATTTATATTTTCTTATGTTTGGGGCTTTATATTTCTAAATATAGTAAAAGAAATACGACGTAGCTGTATGCACAGCGTTGAGTTAATTCATCAAACGAGCAATCACGTCTCTGAAACCTCTTAAATCCCTTTCCCTCCGCATCCGTATATGAAATGGAGTCTCCATACGTATTTTTTAAATTAGAGTATTTCTCTATTTCCATTTTTGTCTGTATCGCAGCTTCTACTTATTCTGCTTCAGGTACTCGTTATGCCGGGTTACCATGGCCTGCACCGTCTGATCCAGTGACTGCGAATCGAGGAAGTATTTCTCGTATTCCTGTGAGCGCAGATCCATAACCTCCTGAGGCAGACTGCGTACATAGGTCGGAGTCTGATTGTCAAACATGACATACATCAGGGAATCCAGATCGTAGGAATCGCTTTTGTCGCCAATGAGACTTTTCACCGCATCATCCTGATTGGCATCCTTCGAAGCCGGCAATCTTCCGCCTGCTGCCATCGGTGACATGCCGCCATCGGAATACCATTTCAGGAATTCCCAGGCCGCTTCCTGCTTCTTGGACTTGGCATTAATGGAGATATAATCACCTAATCCCCCGCGGGACACATAATCACCCGCAGCTTCTGTGAGCCTCGGGACCGGCGCGAAGGCGATGGTGAAATCACGCGGGAAATCCGTGAAGTTATTCGAGCTGCGCAGCAGCCACGCCCCGATATTGAGCATCGGTACCTCTCCGCTGAGGAACACCTGCTCGACCGGCATTTTGGACGTCAATTGCTCGCCAAGCGGCGGTGTGGTCTTATCGTCCTTCATCATTCCGTTCAGGGTTTCCAGCCATTGCTTGACGAGCGGATGATCCAGATTGGAGGTGCCGTCGGCCTTAGTGTAGCCCTCCTGGGAGAGCACGGAGTCGATAGGGTCTACGAACGGCTCCATATTCTGAATGAATCCGTACTGGTCGCCGGTCTTCAGCTTCTTCGCATATTCACGCAGCTCATTCCAGGTCCATTCCTTCGGAACCGGCAGGTTCGCCGCGTCAAGAGCCTCTTTGTTCAAAGCGATGAAGAACGGGCTTTTGGTAGTGGGAACGCCGTAATACTTGCCGTCAATTTTCCAGCTCTCGGCGTCAATGCCCATTTTCTCGTCGATATTGTAATCGGTAAAGGCACTTAGATCCAGCGCCAGACCCGATTCTACCCGCTTGGAGGCATGGGAGATCGTGTAATTCACGAATAAATCTACATCCTGCCCGGTGATCATGGCCGTATCCAGCTTGAGGTTCCCGTCGTCGTCATTAACAAAGCGTACATATTCCACCTGAATTTCGGGATGCTCCTTGTTCCAGCTATCAATGACCTCCTGCGGTCCGGATTCCGGCGGAACGCCGCCCCACATTTTGAGGGTTACCGGGCTTGCAGATGTTGCCCCATTGCCTTTGGCAGGGCTTTCATTATTGGCTGCAGATGAATTGCTGCTGTTACCACAGCCTGTAGCCAGGCCCATTATAAGAACGAGTGATGTAATTCCGGCGATCCAGCGTGTTTTTTTCAAAAGCGACAACCTCCCTGTATAACTGTATAGGCTTGCAAATCAAGAATAGCAGATCGCAAAAAGCCTCAGAAGTAACAAAAAACCTGAGAATATGGAACATAACTTTACATTTCACCGGCTGGATACTGCTCTTGTGCAAGGAAACGTTCTATCTCACGGTTATATCATCCCATTGTGTAAAAACACAATCATGGCAGATATAGTTTTTCTTTTTACCCAAAATGCGGCAGGATATCCTATGTTATGATTCTTTACATAAGAGATCCACACAAGACGGGAGCGAATAACAATGATTATTGGTGTACCTAAAGAAATTAAGAATAATGAAAACCGTGTAGCGATTACCCCTGCTGGAGTGGTAAGTCTGGTAGCCGATGGACATAAAGTACTGGTTGAAGCCGGAGCCGGCGCGGGCAGCGGATTCCTGAATGAGGAATATGCCACAGCCGGAGCAGAACTGATTGCAGAAGCCGCAGCGGTCTGGGCTGCCGCTGAAATGGTTATGAAAGTTAAAGAGCCGCTCGAAAGCGAATATGGTTACTTCCGTCCGGGTCTCATTCTCTTCACTTACCTGCACCTTGCTCCAGAGCCTGCCCTTGCAGCTGCCCTGAAAGACAAAGGCGTATTCGCCATCGGCTATGAAACTGTAGTGGATGGACGTACACTGCCGCTGCTCACACCGATGAGCGAAGTAGCCGGACGCATGTCCGTGCAGCTCGGCGCACAGTTCCTGCAGAAGAACTACGGCGGACAAGGCATTCTGCTCTCCGGTGTTCCCGGCGTAAGCCGCGGTAAGGTTAGCATAATCGGCGGCGGCGTGGTAGGTACTAATGCAGCTAAAATGGCGATCGGCCTTGGCGCAGAGGTTACCATTGTCGACCTTAGCGCGGACAGACTGCGTCAGCTGGATGATATCTTCGGTTCTCAGATCAGCACCCTGATCTCTAACCCATATAACATTGCCAAAGCTGTTGCTGAAGCAGACCTGCTGGTAGGCGCAGTGCTGATTCCGGGGGCTAAGGCTCCTAAGCTGGTGACTGAAGAAATGGTCAAAACCATGAAGCCTGGCTCCGTCATTGTAGACGTGGCCATTGACCAGGGCGGTATCGTTGAAACGATTGACCGTGTCACCACACATGATCATCCTGTATTCGAGAAACACGGCGTTCTGCACTACTCGGTAGCAAATATGCCGGGTGCCGTGGCCAAAACCTCGACCATTGCTTTAACCAACGTAACGGTTCCATATGCGCTGCAAATTGCAAATAAAGGCGTGTTCCAGGCGATCGAAGACAATGCCGGCCTGAAGAGCGGTGTCAACGTAGCCAACGGAAAGATCACCTGCCAAGCCGTGGCAGAAGCTCTTGGGGAAGAGTACTTCACGGTAGAGAAAGCAGTAGAACAAGAGTTCACTCTGATCTAGCATATAGAGCTTACAGATCACACAAGAGTAGAGGGGTACCACCTTACAGTCCGGCGGGCAATCGCCGGGCTATTTTTATGCAGACTGAATGTCCATGTCAGGTTTCCTCCGTGTTTCTTGGATGTTCCTATAGGCAACTGCCAAGCGGTGTAATATAATGTAATCAATTCTACAGAGAAATTGATTAAAGCTTCTGTTATTCTTCAGGTTGGGGTGGGCACATTGACAGAATCAGAGCATACATTTGACCGTTTTTTTGACAGCATGGAATCCCTCGCGGATACCATCAGCGAATCGCTTCAGTCGCAGGTGACGATTGAGGACAGCAACCATCATGTGATCGGGTACAGCTCCCATCAGTTTGAGAGCGATCCGGCCCGTATCTCGACCATTATCGGCAAAAGAGTTCCGAATACGGTGATTATAGGCCTCCGCAAAAAAGGGGTCATGCATGATCTGGAGAATACCAGCCACCCCATCCGCATTCCTGCAGTCATGGAGGTAGGTCTGGGCCCCCGCTTGGCTATGTGCATCAAACACCAGCAGGAGATTCTCGGCTACATCTGGGTGGTGGACCGCGGGAATCTCGCCGAAGGCCATGCCGAACGGATTGTCGAAAAAGCCGCAGGCATTGCCGGGCGTTATCTGCTGAAGCAGCGGGGCTGGAAGACGAAGCAGGAGAAGACATTCGAGGATTTCTTCTGGAAGCTGCTGACCTCGCATTATGAGAGCGAGCTGCGCATCCGCCAGGAGGCGGAGGCCGGGTCCATTCTGCTGCCGGAGAGCTATTATATCGGGGTACTGGAGAGCGATAAGCCGGTGGATGAGCATTTCCTGCAGAATTTCCGCCGGATTATGGATGCCTATGCCGGACAGCGGCTGCTGTTCCAGACTGCCGAGCAGAACCGGCTGATTATTCTGTTCTCGTTTGTGTTCCCGGTGGAAGGGACGGAGCGGCTGTCCTCGTTCGTGCAGAAGCTGATCCGGGATATGGGCGCAAGCGAAGGCTGCAGGCTTAAGGCCGGCTGCAGTCCGGGCTACCGCGAATATACTTCTGCGGCCGCCGCTTACCGCGAAGCGCTGCAGATTCTGGAGATTAAGAAGCTGCTGCCTTATCACGCCCGTGAGCTGCTGCTCTATGAAGAGATTGGCTTCTGGGCCTACCTTCCGGCCATTCTGGAGCAGAAGCGCAGCCGCACACGGCGCAGCGCTCTGCTCTACCCGCTGAAGGAGCATGACCGCGAGCATAAGAGTGATTTCCTCAAGACCATTGCCGTCTACCTGACGATGAACGGGAATCTGAAGGAATCGGCCGCCTTTCTGCATATCCATACCAATACATTAATGTACCGGCTGAACCGGATCGCCGAGATTACAGGCAGGAGCCTGAAGGAAACGGATTACCGTACATCCATTTATCTCGATATTCTGACCGAGGAGACCGCGCAGGTGAATGGCTGGTTCCAGGAGACGCCCGGGTTCAAGGAGTAACTGCCTCTGCTTCCCATTTTCACAAATATAGATTGAACAATAGAACATATTATCTATGAAAATATAAAAAAACCAATCCATTCCGCCTGTTTTCTGTCAGTTGCTTCTGTGATGTCAAGGTTCTCGAATGCACGAATGGTATGAGCGGCTGGGCTGCCTTCGCAGTCAGAGCTTATTTCATCGCTGCTCAAGTAGCCGGTGCCTGCTCATAATAGCTCCATATAACTAGAGAAGCAAGGACCAGGATGTCTTATCATCCTATCCTTGCTTCTTTGTGTTACAGTCAGGGGCCGAGCAATAGAGTACCGATAAACATGAAGGCGAAATAGATAAACAGGGCAGATATGTTGGCAAATATAAGTAAACCGTCAATTCTTGATTCAGTTTTCCGGTAAGCTAGCACACCAGACAATATCCCCACAGGAGGTAGTACAAAAGTGGATATTATACCAGTTCCGTTGAACCAGGAATCATCAAAAACAAAAACCGTATCGATGATAAACAGGAGAACGGCCACACAAAATGTAATTACCGCTATATTTCGGAATAATCTGGCGTTCATCAAGCTTCAACCCTCTCTTTAAATGCCTAATTATGTAAAATAATAACATTAATCACTCCAACGGTCTATTCTGAGTAGGGATTCAAGCAATACAAAGCAGCCTGATCATTGAAGTCCGATATCGAACATCATGGAACAGGCTGGCTCTTTATTGAATGACGACTATGCTTAATCCTTAATCTTCTTGATTGTTTCATTAAGTTCACTGACAGATCTAGCTTATCAAGCTTTTCACCTAGGGTCTGCAGAATATATCATTGAGGGCAATGGTCTGCTGAATTTATCCAAAAGCTTTGGATAATGCTTTAAGTGTTCCCAAGCATATATGCACAAAAAGATTCTATAACTCGAAAACGTCTTTACTCATGCGGCATTCCTCATATCCACCAAACAGCGCATGATCAGCCCGCTCCCTCAGCTTAATGGTAAAAGTCTTGACCAAAGCTCTGCATATCCATACCAACACATTAATGTACCGGCTGAACCGGATTACCGTACATCCATTTATCTCGATATTCTGACCGAGGAGACTGCGCAGGTGAATGGCTGGTTCCAGGAGGCGCCCGGGTTCAAGGAGTAGTCTCTTCATGTGCAGATATAAATTCAAGAAACTCCACGATAATTTCTGAGGCGGCCTCTTCATCGGGTAACCGGGCATACTGGCTCAACTTCTGTATATCTGGCTGGAATAATTCAAGGAGCTGCAGCATCGCTGCGGCTTCTTTATTTTTGGCCGCTTGGATCAGTCTTGTAATTTCGTTGTCTGAGATAGCTGGTGGATGATCTTCTTTTTCCATTTGCTCACCGCCTGTTGGCTCATATTGAATTGCTTGGCGACCTCCGCTTCGCTGTACCCTTCCAGATAGAGGTTATATAAGATGGATTTTTCAAAAGCAGGCAGGCCTTCCGTGAGCTGCTCAATCATTATTTTGTTCTCGGAAGCTTGAGTAAAGTTTGTTCCAGCCTGTATATTGTCAAAAAGCGGAGATTCCAGCCGTCCGGCCTTTTTAGCCCTATACTGTACTCTCCAACCTATCCGGCAGAGTTCATTCCGGTAGCGTTCATATACCGTTTGTGCTCTATCCAAAGCGGATTACCCCTTTCTGGAAATAAAAATAATAATATGTATATATGGGCGTGTATGATGATTATCGATGAATAAATAGGAACATATGTTCTGTTTTATTGTATCATAGTTGAATAGATGGATGCCAATATTGGGAAATTTAATATTTTTTTATTTTCAGGTTGTATTTTAGCTGCCTAATTTACCTTATAAGTGAAGGCATCCGGGCCTATCTGCTACTCAGAGGGAGCTTGATACAAATGAAGAAGGTGCTATACGTACCATTGGATGACAGACCCGTCAATCTGGACGATGTTATGACTCAAGGGAAATCGGCAGGAATCCATGTAATCACCCCGCATGTAAATGATCTTAGAAACCGTCTGGATTCGCACAAGACATCATCGGGGACCACCTTACTAACGACATCTTCACCGGCATATGGAGACACCGCCCGCATCCGGAAATTTATTCTTCATCATGCAGCGTCTGCAGACGGCTTTATAATCTCTACGGATATGCTCGCCTACGGGGGCCTGATCGGAAGCCGCCGTCTCCGGGCGGACGCGGGGGGAGCTTATCCGGCCTATGATCCTGAGATCACGAACCTGCTGGATGTGATCCGTTTAGTGAAGCAGTCTTATCCGGACAAGCCGGTGTATGTGCTGGATACGATTATGAGGCTGGCTACAACGTCTTTTGCAGAAGGTCTGGACTTGGCGGCCTATACAGAATCACGCAATTTCATGCTTCAGCCGCGAAGAAGCTTTACGCAGTTTGCCGATATTCTCAGCGGATATAATCTGTCTCCAACCGGTTCCTATGGCAGCACGGCTACTTTCGATAAAGAACAGTATTACAATACGAGACAGCATAAGTTCAAAACGAACCATTACATTCTGGAGAAGCTGGCGCAGGAGGGATATATTGATTTTCTTGCGGTAGGTGTGGATGATGCCAATACTCAAGGGGTGCAGATTAACGAGATTCACTTTGTAGAAGAGTGCATTAATGGCTGGCTCGGCGGCATGAATGGTCAAAATCCGGAGCGTGCAATCATTCTGCCGGATGCAGACGGACTGGGACAGGCGTTATTGGCGCGTATGGCGAATCAGCTCTATCGTAACGGGGCGAAGACGGAGTGTGCCGTTCAATACTTCGGACCCCATGGCTCTACCATTACGAGTCCGTATGAATATATGGATGTACATCAGAACATTCTGCGTCATGTGGACATTGTGGGTGCAGCGTCTGAGTCTGTGGGCGGTTCAGCTGCCTTGGAGATTATCGCGGTTACCGCTGCGGATCAGACGCCGGCTGCGGTTGACCGCCTTGCGGCTAACCACGCCAATGGTGTTCTGTCTGTAGTGATTGATTTTGTCGGCAGCGGTGCAGCGGATGCTGCGGTAACTGAAAGCCTGCTGGGCAGCCGGCATACCGGAAGTATATTAGGATATAGCGGCTGGAATACGCCGGGTAACAAAATCGGGATAGCGCTGGGCATGGGCCAGGCCCGGTATGCATTGTTGGTTACCGAGACAGATGCGGCGGCGCTTAGCTCTGCTGTTAACGCTCACGGGTCGCTTTTATTCAAACGCTTCTTGAAAGATTACTATTACAAAAGGCTGGCTATTGGTGAAATCCGGGAATATTCAAGAGCCCATTCGTTATATGTGAATGTCGCTGCGATTGCAGATCAAAATATGCTTTTGTTTAATAGTCCGGAAGACTATTCTCATTTACAAGCTCTGCTGAGAGAGCGGATGCAGACACATACGGCCACCCTTGGCGGGACAAATGCATTCCTTATCGGGAGTCCTGAACCAGCCTGCAGTATCCGTCAGATTAGCGGAGCTGCCTGGTCATTTGCGGAATATTCCAGTGCGGCACTTCATTACCATGATCCCGGTTATATTTGGGGCCGTGCTTTTGAAATTACTTTGAAGCCTAGCCTAACCTTACACAAGAAGCGCAAGAATTAATATAATTATTGAAGATAAGACCCCACTCTGTGGGGTTATTTTGTGCTGGGCGCAAAGTCCCACGCACCAATATGAGGCCCGACACGTACAATAACCTATATTTCATGACAAGAAGATGAAGGGGGGAAGCAGGATGGGGTATGGATACACGGCTCCTGCGAATCCGGCATTCGAGATTAAAATGCGGGGGGAGATTATCGCTGCAGCCAGAGCGATGAACGCCGGGGGGACGGACTTCTCGACATTCAAGAACTCCCGCTGCAATCCAAGATATTGGAATCGTACGGCGGGCGGCGGTTTTGAATTGAAGGCAGGGGTTAGCCCTTCTGCAGCAATCAATGATATTTTTGTAAATGGACAGCTGTATGCCTTCGAATGCGCAATGGCGATGGTAATGATTCTATATAGAGCGACCATCAGTATGATCGGTGAGAATGCCTTCGACCGCTACTTCACCGATCTGTACCTGTGGGACTGGAACTATGACAGCAATCTGAAGATGATCACCACCTTCAATCCGTCGGAATTACAGCCGGGGGATGTAGTCTACTTCAAGAATCCCGATCATGATCCGGATAAGCCGGAGTGGCAGGGGGAGAACGCGATTATGCTGTCGAATGACCGCTTCTACGGGCACGGGCTGGGTATTAAGAGCGCATCCGAGATGATCACTTCACTCAACAGGGAAAGAGTGCCGGGCAGCCGGACCTCAGCATACCTGGCGGATGAGGGACTTCACCCGGACTTTGCCTATATAGCTACATTAACAACACGTTCCGGCCTGCCGTTATCCGGTAAACGTGGAGCCAGCACGGCCATCTACTCCAGAATAGGCGTCAGATCCTATATCATCAGATAGAGATCAGCATCACTGATTTTGTTCAGAGCGGTATTTAAGCGGATGCAGGCCAACGGTTTTTTTGAAAACCGTACTGAAGTAATGGGGATTCTCATAGCCCACGAGTTCGGAAATCTCCATTACTTTGAGGTCTGTGCTTGTCAGCAGCTCCTTCGCTTTGCCTATACGGATCCGGGTGATATAGTCGGTAATCGTCTCACCGGTCTCCTTCTTGAAGATCAGACTGATATAGTTAGGCGTCAGGAATACCTCCTCGGCAATTCTGGAAATGGAGAGCTCAGAGGCGTAGCCTTCCTGGATAATAGAATGGATTTTGCTGATGATCCGGCTGTTCTTGGAGGTGTTCTTGCCTGCTACATACGCACTTAAGTCATGAAAAAGCGACAGCATATACGCCTTCAGGCCGGTAATATTCTTCTGAAGGTACAGCTTATCCATAATTGTAATCCGGTCACTCAGTACCAGCCGGGTATCCTCATCAATCTCATACAGGGCCCTGGCGGAGGTGAAAATCATCTCGGCACAAATACTCTGCACATATCCGATCTGCAGCTTGGGTCCGGCCAGTCTGGTGAACAGCTGCTCCATCAGCTCCATGACGGTGCCCGTATGGCCTGCCTTCAGTTCATTCATGAGCCGGGCCTGGAATTTATAGAAGAAAGTGCTCTCCAGTGTCTCCGTTTCCGGCTGGATATCCTTAATGTAGAGGACAGAGCCGTGCCCGGTATAGAATGTGTACACCAGCGCGGCCAGCGCATCCTTATAGGAGTCCTCCAGCTGGCCGGCCAGGGGACAAGCTCTGCCAATGCCGGCCGAGGCATCCAGCCGCAGATACTTGCGGATATTACTGATAATCTGCCCGCATACTTCTGAGATGGAAGAGGGCGAGGGATCGTCTGCCGGGCAGAAAAGCATAATGAACTCGTTCTCGCTGGCGACGAAGCTGATGGAGCACGGGTGGCTGACCAGACACTCATTGATAATATTTTGAATGGAAAAATAGAGCAGCTGCTTGTATTCCTCCGAGAATTTGTCCACTGCGCTCTGGTATTCATCCAGTTGCAGTACACAGGCTGTCAAAGCTGTCCCCCGCTTGAAGGGAAGGGCGAAATAATCGATTTTCTGCCAAATTTCATCCTCGTTCCGGTATAGGCCGGCAATCAGATTCTGCAGGAACTTGTCGCGGATCACCGGCATGCTGTCCTGCAGCTGCTTCCTCAGCTGCTCTACATCCATCTGATGCTCACGTTCTCCCTTAAGCTTAGCGACAACCTGATGGAAGACCTCCCGGACCTCGGGTAATTTCACCGGCTTCAGAATATATCCCTCGGCATTCACCTTCAGCGCGTCCCGGGCATAGGAGAAGTCCTGGGCGCCGCTGATGATAATGATTTTGGTAGGACTGCCTGCTTCCCGCAGCTTCTCGGCCACCTGCAGACCGCCCATCAGCGGCATCATAATATCGGTGAACAGAATATCCGGTGCAAGCTTCAGGCATAATTCATAGGCCTCCAGCCCGTCAGACGCCTCCCCTATAATCTCAATTCCGAATTCCTCCTGCCATTTGAACACGTGGATCAGACTGCTGCGGATAAACGGCTCATCATCCGCTACGATCATCGTTAACATCTTCACTCACCTCATCCCATATAGTCACCACCGGAAACCGGATCACCGCAAGCAGGCCGCAGCCATCCTCGGTATTAGCGTAATAACGGATTCCGTAAGACTCTCCAAAAAACTGCTGAATTCTCATATGCACATTACGGATACCATAGGACTGGTTGCCCGGCTGCGGATGGGTTAGCAGCAGGTTCAGCCGCTCCGGGTCTGCCCCCACGCCGTCGTCAAATACCGAAACGCTGAGAATCCCCTGTGAAGTGTCGACTCTGATGCGGATTCTGCCTTGACCCCGGCGCTGCTGAATGCCATGAATCAGGGCATTCTCAACCAGCGGCTGCAGGCTGAGCTTGACCACCAGGCATTCCTCCAGCAGCTTGGGGTCCGTCTCCTCGAGTTCATATTCCAGCCTATCCCGGAAACGGAACTGCTGAATCTCCAGATAGCTCTCCACCTGCCGCAGCTCATCGCGGAGCGGGATGATATTCCGTCCCTTGCTCAGGCTGTACCTGAAGAAATCCGAGAGGGAGGTAACCATGTTGCTGATCTCTGGAATATCGTGATTAATGGCGATCCAGTTGATCGAATCCAGGGTGTTGTAGAGAAAATGCGGGTTGATCTGGGCCTGCAGGGTCTGGAGCTCGGCTTCTTTCTTGCGCAGCTCGGTCACATAGAGCTTGTCAATCAGCGCCTTAATCTGCTGGAGCAGCTTGTTATAGCGGTTGAACAAGTAGGCGAATTCATCCTTGCGCCTGTAGCGGATGGTAATGTTGAAATTTCCGCTTTCGGCATGCGACATCGACTGGATGAACTTACGGATCGGCGCTGAGATATTCTCTGACAGCAGCAGGGCCATCATGAGCGAGACCAGCATACAGATGCCGATCACGATATACATCACCCGGCGGAAGGCGGCTAATTCTCCGTTAAGCTCACGGACAGGCGAGAACGAGAGAATGGTCCAGCCGGTGTTGTCGATGGCCCGGTAGGAGACAAGCATATTCTCACCGCCGATCATCTGGTGAAAAGAATGCAGACCCGCAGAACCGTCAGCCGGAGCGTTCATCTTGCTGTAGTAGTCCTGTGTGTTGATGTTCTGCCCGATCAGGGCCGGCTCCGGACTGATGGCGATCGTACCGGTTCCGTCTGCGATATAGACCTTGCTGCCGGGCGTAGGCTTGTAATGCTCCAGCAGTGTGCTGAATTCAGCTACAGGAATGTCGATGGTGAGCAGTCCGACAAAGGGCAGCTGTGCATGCCGGATGCCGAACAGGCGCCTTGCGAATTTAAGAGTGTACTTGGAATCCAGAGAGCTGAGTCCGACGACAGTGAAATCGGATTGGGCCGGAATGCCGAGATACCAGGGCTTCAGAGAGATGAGATCGATATTGAATACACGTCTGGAGAAGTTATATTGGGTATATTCCGGGCGGTTCAGCATATAGAGCATAGGGACAAAGCTGCTTCCAGACGTACCGTTCGCGGGGAAATTCTCGAGAATTTTGCTCAGGGCAGCCAGCTCATTAATGATTCCGCTGCTGTCCGTGGGCCGGTTAGAGGAGATGAGGTCAGCAAATTCTGAATTAAGATAGAGCGATACCATGGATTTATTGGCGGCCTCGAACCGCTGGGCCAGATTGTCCTGAACGAGATTGAAGTTGTTCTCAATGGATGTATTAACATTGCGGGTGATAATATCGGCTGATTTGTTATATACCGTCACCGATATAATGGTTGTCGGAAGCAGGACGAGGAACAGGAAGTAGAGAATCAGCCGGCTGCGGATGCTGAAATTATACAAGAAGAGGGTCCGCGACAACGTATCAAACAGCTTCCTCATTGGAGCCCTCCCCCGGCATCCCGATATTTGCGGCTTGCCATTTATCGGGTATTGTTGGAAAATACCAATCAATAGCTGGTATACATTGTAAAACGCAACGAGTCTTGATGTCAACGCAGGAGGTGCAAGATGAAACGGTTCCTGTTCTATATCCTTGCCTTACTATTATGCGGGACTGCAGCGTATGCCATTGCTTATGACCGCCCGCTGCTGGTGGACTTCAGTCCGGGTCCTGCGGAGGTGCCGGTGCAGCCCATCCGGGTAAAGATCGCCCTGTATGACTGGACGGAGAACCTGGAAGTGAAGAATGCCATCAGTCAATATAACAAAACCAACCCGGATCATATCGAGATTAACGTTATGGATATCGCTGCAGATGTCTACGATGACACCTTAAATATGCTGATGACCTCGGGACAGGGTCCGGATGTGTTCAGTGTCGACAATACCTGGCTGGCTACCTATGTCAACAAAGGGTATTTGGCTAATATGTCTGCTGAATTGAACACTGCTGACTTAAGCAGATTCCCGGCATGGGCCAGGAATTATGCACACAGTTCTTTGTTCAGAGGGGGGATCTACTTCATGCCCTCCAGTGTTGATACCGTGCGTCTCCTCTACAACAAGCAGCTGTTCCGCGATGCCGGACTTGACCCGGAGCGCCCGCCGCTTACCTTCGGAGCGGTGAAAGAGGCTGCTGCCCGGATCAGCCAGGCAGGAGAGGGCGTGAATAAATACGGCTTCGCGCTTCCCGCCGGAGACAGCCAGGATAGCCTGCAGACCGGTCTTGAAATCTCCAATACCTCCAGCGGTTACTATCTTTATAATTACCAGACCGGGCGTTATGAGCTGAGTGTATACAGATTGTGGCTGCAAATGGTGCTGGACATGAAGCGTGAGGGGAGTCTGTATCCGGGTGAGGCACTGCTTAAGCGTGACAGTGCCCTGCGGCAGTTCGCGGACGGCAATATCGGCATGATGTACGCCACCAGCAAAGATTATGTAAAGCTGCAGGAATATATGCCGAAGGACGATTGGGGAGTTGCAATGCCTCCCGTGGCGGACTCCTCCAAGCAGGGCGGCGGAGCGCTCATGATGATCCCGCACTCTCCGCTGGTTGTGAATAGTTCAGCTCCAAGCCGGGAGGCGGCGGTTAAAGTGTGGAAATTCCTGCAGTCCGGGGAATTCCTGACCATTCTGTTCCAGCAGGCGCTGGCCCTGCCGGTGGTGGACGGTATTCTCGATGTTCCGGGTCTTGCACCGGGGCTGGGGCACTTCAAGGAATTTGTTCCGAATGCCGCTGAGTCTATATATCCGCTCTCGCCGCAGATTATGGATCAATATGATCCAAGCTCGGTATCCATGGAACCGCGTGACTCGGGGGACCGTCCGAGGATGCAGCTGTATCTGCAGATTCTCTCGGGAGAGAGGCCGCTTGACGAGGGGCTCCGCAGCGAAACGGAGCGGCTGAATCAGATGCTCGACATTGCGGATACGGGGTACTCTTTTCAGCGCGAGGAGTATATCTATCCTGACTTTGATCCGCATAATCCCCTAAATGCAGAGAGTCTGGAGAGCCAGCTGAGTAAGGGACAGGAATAGAATAGCCATTATGAATCAGGGACTTAACCGGGCCGTGGCGGCTTCGGGAAAGTCCCTTTTTGTCTGCTTATTCATTTGTGCTGGATGTGTACCGGATTGGAGCGTTAACGTCCACACCGTAAGGGGAGTGCCGGAATAATACTATATAAATCAATCTTTGTACTGCTAGTTTCAGTACTATATAGCTTGAGCCAAGGAGGACAACAACATCCCCATTGGAATCATTTCAAGTTCAATCTATATAGCTTCTATGAGGGAAAAGATAGATTCAGCAGGAGTAGGAAGTAGAGTATGGGACAATTAAATCTGCAATTAAAGGAGACTGGGAAATGAGCTTCTTATCAACGGGACCGCTGGAAAATAATATGGTTGGAGGTGTTAGACCGACCACGCAGGTTACGGTCAGAATCGATAACCGCAGCAGTACTTCAGCTTCTACGGTATTGGTACAGGGTTATTACATGCTCGGGGGAATAAGAAACGTGTATGTCAGCGAGTCGCTGAATGTGGCTGCAAACGAAGTGATAACAAACACTTATTATGCGGATCTGGATGCTTTTGAATTTCTGTTTGTCACCCAGGATATGACGGACGACCCTATCCAGATTTCACTGTGGGGCAAGAGCAGCACCGGACAGCTGGTAACAGCCCACCGGCTGGTATCTGCTGAGTTGTTAGGTGAAACCACGGGGATTACCGGGGCGACAGGCGAAGCTGGCGTGGCTGGAGCAACCGGGGTTACGGGTGCAACGGGAGCTGGAGTGACTGGAGCGACTGGGGTTACGGGAGCAACAGGTAACGCAGGAGTGACCGGAGCCACTGGTGTGACTGGAGCGACGGGCGAAGCGGGCGTGACTGGAGCGACTGGCGAAGCTGGCGTGACTGGAGCGACGGGCGAAGCGGGCGTGACTGGAGCGACGGGCGAAGCGGGCGTGACTGGAGCGACTGGCGAAGCTGGCGTGACTGGAGCGACGGGCGAAGCGGGCGTGACTGGAGCGACGGGCGAAGCTGGAGTGACTGGTGCGACGGGCGAAGCGGGAGTGACCGGGGCGACGGGCGAAGCTGGAGTGACTGGTGCAACGGGCGAAGCGGGCGTGACTGGTGCGACGGGCGAAGCGGGCGTGACCGGAGCGACGGGCGAAGCTGGAGTGACTGGTGCAACGGGCGAAGCGGGCGTGACTGGGGCGACGGGCGAAGCTGGAGTGACCGGGGCAACGGGCGAAGCGGGCGTGACCGGAGCGACGGGCGAAGCGGGCGTGACTGGTGCGACGGGCGAAGCGGGCGTGACTGGTGCAACGGGCGAAGCGGGCGTGACCGGAGCGACGGGCGAAGCGGGCGTGACTGGTGCGACGGGCGAAGCGGGCGTGACTGGAGCGACGGGCGAAGCGGGCGTGACTGGAGCGACGGGCGAAGCTGGCGTGACTGGAGCGACGGGCGAAGCAGGCGTGACTGGAGCGACGGGCGAAGCGGGCGTGACTGGTGCAACGGGCGAAGCGGGCGTGACCGGAGCGACGGGCGAAGCTGGCGTGACTGGAGCGACGGGCGAAGCAGGCGTGACTGGAGCGACGGGCGAAGCGGGCGTGACTGGTGCAACGGGCGAAGCGGGCGTGACCGGAGCGACGGGCGAAGCGGGCGTGACTGGGGCGACGGGCGAAGCGGGCGTGACCGGAGCGACGGGCGAAGCGGGCGTGACTGGAGCGACGGGCGAAGCGGGCGTGACTGGGGCAACGGGCGAAGCGGGCGTGACCGGAGCGACGGGCGAAGCGGGCGTGACTGGTGCGACGGGCGAAGCTGGAGTGACCGGGGCGACCGGGGTTACAGGAGCTACGGGAGTTGGCGTGACCGGAGCGACTGGAGTAACGGGAGCAACAGGAGACGCAGGCGCGACAGGTGCAACCGGGGTTACCGGAGCGACAGGAGTTGGCGTGACTGGAGCGACTGGGGTAACGGGAGCAACAGGAGACGCAGGCGTGACAGGTGCAACCGGGGTTACCGGAGCGACAGGAGTTGGCGTGACTGGAGCGACTGGGGTAACGGGAGCAACAGGAGACGCAGGCGTGACAGGTGCAACCGGGGTTACCGGAGCGACAGGAGTAGGTGTGACTGGAGCGACTGGGGTAACGGGAGCAACAGGCGTAACAGGTGCAACCGGTGTGACCGGCGTGACTGGAGTCACCGGAACCACGGGCTTAACCGGAACCACCGGTGCGACAGGCCCCAATATCTCAACGGAAGGCTTCTCGGCATTCCTGCCTTCGTTCTCGGCGGCAGCCAGCACACAGCTTACAGGGTGGACGGTGACGACGCCTTATTACGACAGCGCGACTTTTAACGAAACAACGGGTAACTACACGATCCCGGCCACAGGCAGATATTCGTTTGAGGCGACTATTAACTACAGTACTACGGCTGCGATTTCAGTTGCGTTGGGTGCGGGAGTGAACCCGGCTTTTGTAGTGCGGAGAACATCCCCTACGGTAACAGATTTGGTAACCGGACTCTTCCCTCTGCTGAATGTTAACATCGCACTGCTGTTGTCACTCCGGACGATATTAGGGAACGGTACAGTGACATTAACGGGTGAGTTTGAACTGACGGCAGGCGACGTAATCGGACTGTTCTACGCAGCAGATGGATTAACAATTCCGCTGGACCTTGGCGGTTCCTCCTCGGGCGTTGTGTGGTCTGTGCATAGACTGACGTAAGCAATGAGACGATACTGAACTACGAGTCAGCTTAACTAAAAAGGGGCGCCCCACAGCTATCATTGTGGAGCGCCTTTTTTGTATGACTACAAATCCACAATTCTAAACTCCGTAGGATTTTGAACTTTTATTATAGATGGCCTTATTTAGCATCAGCCGTTCTCCGGCTACACTTAAGTCATGGGAGAGAGAGACTGCTGAAGGAATCAGGAGGCGGAAGGAATGATTACTCAAGAGAAGAAAAGCGTAGCCGAAGCAGGAGCCAGCCTGCCGGTACACAGGAGCACGAAGCGTGGAGCCATGCTGAGACATCTGCTGAAGCACAAAGTTCTGCTGCTGATGCTGCTGCCGGGTGTGCTTTTTTTGCTGGTCAATAATTATCTGCCGATGTTCGGGATCATTATTGCCTTCAAGAATATTAACTATGTCGACGGTATTCTCGGCAGTCCGTGGGTGGGGCTGGATAACTTCAGATTCCTGTTCGCAACCTCGGATGCCTGGATTATTACCCGCAATACGGTGCTCTACAACTTTGTGTTTATTATTCTCAACCTGGTGATTGCCGTATCGATCGCGATTGCCCTGAATGAGCTGAAGAATAAGCTGGCCGCCAAATTTTATCAGAGCATCATGTTCTTCCCGTACTTCCTGTCGATGGTTGTGGTGAGTTATCTGGTGTTCGCCTTTCTGAATGTTGAATACGGTTTCATCAATAAAGGGATCTTCGCCCTGTTCGGGCTGGATGAGCTGAACTGGTATTCCGAGCCGAAATATTGGCCGTTCATTCTTCCGCTGATCAACCTCTGGAAAGGAGTGGGCTATGGCTGTGTCATCTATCTGGCGGCCATCATCGGCATTGACAATGAGTATTATGAAGCTGCCCTGATCGACGGTGCCAGCAAGTGGAAGCAGATCCTGCATATCACGATTCCGCTGATCCGTCCGGTCATTATTATCACAACGATTCTGGCCATCGGCGGGATCTTCCGCTCCGACTTCGGGCTGTTCTACCAGACCACACTGAATTCCGGAGCACTGTACCCGACAACGCTGGTCATCGACACCTACGTCTATAACGCACTGATTAATATGGGGAACCTGGGCATGTCCGCAGCAGCGGGATTGTATCAATCGGTGGTCGGCTTCTTCCTGGTCCTCGGCTCGAACTGGATCGTGCGCAAGGTCGACAAGGACCAGGCGGTATTCTAAAAAGGAGTGGAAATCCGTGGCTAATAACGAAATATCCAGATTTACCAACATCATTCTCCATGTTATTTTTATCATCCTGTCCATTACCTGCCTGCTGCCGATTGTACTCGTCTTCATGATTTCCATTACCGACTATGATTACATCGTGCTGAACGGCTATCAATTTATCCCGGAGAAGCTCAGCCTGGAAGCCTATGCGTATATCTTCAAGGATTACAGCGTGGTATTAAAAGCGTACGGCGTGTCGTTCTTCGTCACCATCACCGGAACGCTGGTCAGCGTGTTCATCTCTTCACTGTATGCTTATCCGATCTCACGGACCGATTTCAGATACCGCGGCTTTTTCGCCTTCCTGATCTTCTTCACCATGCTGTTCGGCGGCGGGCTGGTGCCCTGGTATATGGTCTATACGCAGGTGCTTGATCTCAAGAACTCCATCTGGGCGCTCATCGTGCCGATGCTGCTGTCGCCGTTCAATGTGCTGATCATGAAAACGTATTTCCAGATGAGTGTACCGCCTGCGCTGATCGAAGCCTCTACAATCGACGGGGCCGGGGAGCTGCGGACGTTCTTCCAGATTGTTTTTCCGCTGTCCCTGCCGGTATTCGCCACGATTGGGCTGTTCAATACACTGCATTACTGGAATGACTGGTTCAACAGCATGATCTTCATCACCGATACCGACCTCTATTCCCTGCAATATCTGATGTACAAAATGATCTCCCAGGCGGATTACCTGAGCCGCAACGGGGCGCTCATTCAGGGCTCGGCCACCGAGCTGGCCAAATTACCGGGGGAAACGATCCGCATGGCGATGGCGCTGATTGGCATTGGCCCGATCGTGCTGGCCTACCCGTTCTTTCAGCGGTATTTCATCAAAGGCTTGACGCTTGGCTCGATTAAAGGCTAACCTCGGAATCAACCGATTAGCATATATTGTTCAATCAAGGGGAGGAAACAAAGTATGGCAGGTAAAAAAGTCACGGGTCTACTGCTGTCGCTTGTACTTATGGTTGGGTTTACCCTAGCCGGATGCTCCGGAAATAACAACAATACCGCTGCTCCTACGGAGAAGGCAGGGGAGAGCACCACGGCTCCGGCAGCTACTAAGGAAGCTGCTGCAACGGAGGCGGCCGGGACGGAAGCGCCGGATGCGCTGGAACCGGTGGAGCTGTCGCTCTATCTGCCCGGCGGGCCGGATAAGGATGTGGCTTCTGTAGAGCAGGAGATCAATGCGTATCTGAAGGATAAAATAAATGCCACGATCAAGATTAACCAGCTGAGCTGGGATAAACCGGCCGATAAGGTCAACCTGATGATCCAGTCCGGCGAAGTGTTCGACATGGTCTACACCTGGAACTTCATGACCAATGCCGCCAAGGGGGCGTATCTGCCGCTGGAAGAGCTGATCGAGACCTATGCCAAGGAAACGAAGGCACAGATCAATCCTGCTTACCTGCAGGCGGCTACTGTTAACGGACATTTGTATGCGATTCCCACTGAGAAGGAGCTGGGCCAGTCCGTCGGGTTTGCTTTTGACAAAGCGATTGTCGATAAATACGGCTTCGATGTGAACAGCATCAAGAAGCTGGAGGATATTGAACCGATGCTGAAGACGATTAAGGAGAAAGAACCCGCCCTTTCCCCGCTTTTCATGAACCATACGGACAGTCTGAACTGGTTCACCGCATATCCGGAAAGTGAAGACCTCGACGGCAGTAATGAAATCCCGACGCTGCTCGATTATAAAACGATGAAGGTATTCAACGAATATGATACGCCGGAAATTGTGGAACGGCTGAAGCTGATCCGCAGCTGGTATGAAGCGGGCTATATTAACAAGAACGGTGCCACAGACAAGACTGAGCTGAAGGATGCGGTCAAAAGCGGCAAAGCCTGGTTCGTCTACGGCAATATGAATCCGACCTCCACCAATGACTGGACCCGGCTCGCCGAGAAGCCGATGATCATCAAGACGCTGCTGCCGGTTGGCGTCAGCACCAAGAGCCTGCAGGGCTCCATGCTCGCCATCTCCAGAACCTCCAAAAACCCTGAACGGGCCATGATGTTCATGAACCTGATCCATACCGATCCGGTGCTCTACAACCTGCTGACCTTCGGCATTGAGGGCAAGCATTACAAGAAGCTGGAGAACAACACGGTGGAGTTCATCCCGGACAGCGGCTACAACTCCGTGTCTTCCTGGATGATCGGCAATGTGCTGCTGAACTACCTGAACAAAGACGAAGATCCTAACCGCGTACAGCTGTACACTGACTGGAACAAGAACTCTGCCGTTTCGCCGGTCATCGGCTTTGTCTTTGATTCGACCAAGGTGCAGTCGCAGATCGGCGCACTGATCAATATTACGAAGCAATATAAGAACACTCTGTACTCCGGGGAAAAGGACCCTGAACCGGTCCTGAAGGAAATGAACAGCAAGCTGAAGGCCGCAGGCCTGGATGCTGTGATTACAGAAATTCAAACGCAACTGGATGCTTTCCTGGCCGCCAAATAAGCAGCTAAGGCCATAGCACGCCCGGTATTCATAGCAGGCAGTCCCAGCGGCCGCTTGCCGGATACCGGGTATTCTCATTCGCTGAACCAGCATTTGGGGAGCCCTTATCTTATTCTCAAGAAGAGGGTGTTAATGTGCGAAAACAGAAGATAACAGGCAAGTTGCTCATTACGGTTCTGGTGCTGATGTCCGTTCTGGCGCCTGGCGGGCGAATTCTGTCCGCCGGACCGCCAGCGGGACTGACTGCTGTGCAAGAAATGAAGTCACCTGCGGTGCCGCCGCTGCCTGCCGCTGAATCCCCTTATGGCAGGACGGTCACAGAGGATACCTATCAGCCGCCTACGCTGCTCTGGCAGGTAGGGGAGCAGGATAACAGCTCGGCAGAATTTACGGTATTTCAAGATGTGTACAGTGAGAATATTACCCTCCCCGCAAATCCCATGAGCTGGAATACCCTCTCCAAGGGCATGAAAGCAGACCACAACGGTACCATGAATCTCACCTTTAATTTAACCGGAGTCCCTCTCTACGGCGTGGAGTTCAGCTTCAAAGTTATAGATGCAAGCACCGCAATTCCGCAGCTGGCCGTCTTCGCAAACGGCAGCTTCAGCGGGCTTATTCAGATTACCGGCCTGAATGATGGAGAGACCCCGCTTACGCGCACATGGAAGCAGACCTATAAGCTCTACATTCCCAAAGAACAGCTGAAGATAGGACAGAATGAGCTTAAGCTCACCGTTGACCGGGGTTTATACGCAGATCCGCAGTCTCCCGGTTATGACGGGGACAGGTATCTGTGGTTTGAGTGGGATTATTTCAGGCTGGATGCGCTGGAGGAGCAGGCCGCCGAGCCCATACACGGGCGGTATATTCATCTTGGAAGCACAATTGCCGCATCCACCTTCAGGTATGACGAGAATGCAATCCGTCATCTGGCGCCAATGACCAAGTGGCTGGGCATTGCTTACAGCGGCAACTGGATGCGCACCTCCTTCTGGTCCGATACCAGCGCAGGCTGGGACCCGCTGGGGCGGACTTATCTGGAGACGCTGCGCGACCTGAATCTGGAGCCGATGGTCAATATCATCGGCGGGAACTGGAAGAGCAATAGTGAGCTGGCCGCCGGAACCATCAGCTCAGCGCTGCGGAGCTATTATGCCGGGTTCGTCAGCAAATTCGGTGATCTGTACCAGTATGCGGAAACGGGCAATGAGCCGGGATTATTCGGCTGGGCACAGAAGGCGGTGCTTGCGCTTCATGAGCTGATGGATGAGGAGCGGCAGACCAATAGCCAGCCGTACCTGAAGATTGTGGCCCCCGGCTGGGCGTACTGGCCGTATAACGGAACGCCTGACGGCTGGGAGCGGGATGCCAGCCAGCGGGAGGCGATTGAAGCGCTGTCGGATGTGACCAACGGGCACAGCTATGGCGGCACCGGGGTTCAGCCATTGCCGGGCGGAAGCCTGTATGAGAATTTGCGTGTCTATAGCGAAGCGGATGAAGGCTTCGGCAAAGAAATGGCGATGAGTGAGACCGGCAGCAATGACAATCATTCCGACAATACGAAATATGGCACGTATGCATACAGGTTCGCCTCTGCTTTTGACCGGGAGCTGCGGGGGGATATCGGCTATGTAGATCATATTATGCAGCACGCCGCCTTCTTTAATGACGGGACGGAGTTTGGGCTGTTCGATTCCGCGATTAACTGGAATACGCACCGCTATGAGGATACGGCAGCAGTGCCGGCCAATATCAACGAGTCCGGGGAGACCCGGCTGAAGACGTTCCGCAGACTGGCCGCCGCCTATGCGACCCATGGAAGCCCGCTCAGCTACGAAGTTCTCAATGCGTCTGCATTAACCGGGCAAAAGGCATATTTCCGCGCAGTGGATACCTCGGCGCTGGGGGTTACGGCCATAGGCGCTTCGTCCGATAAAATTCTGCTCAACTTCGTCAACTTTGAGAAATCGCCGGTAACGATGCAGGTGCGGGTTGCGATGCCGTCCAGCGGAACGTATACGGGGGAACGCTTCGGTGCAGGAGATACCTATGCTGCGGCCTACTCCCGGGTTCAGCTGACAGCAACACCGTATATTACCCTTACGGTTTCGCTGGGTGCCGGGGAGACTGTCCAGTATATTCTGGATGAGCAGGAGAGTACTCTGCCATCCGCTCCGGCCAGTCTGGCAGCACTGGCCGTAAGCCATGAGCAAATCAGGCTGACCTGGAATGCCTCCACAGATAATGATGCGGTCGTCAGCTACAACGTGTACCGTGACAACGGGACGGCTCCGGTAATTAATGTTCCTGGACGCCTTACCTTCTGGAGTGACTATACCGTAGCGCCACAGACTACCTACAGCTACAAGGTGCAGGCTGTGGATGACTCCGGCAATGTATCACCTTTGACTGCAGCCGTATCCGCAACCACACCGGTCATGCCGGTTACGCCGCATGTGACGGGAGATCCGGCTAAATTCGAGGCGGAGGCCACCTCGTTTGCCCTGCCGCTGAAGGTGAGTAATAACAGCAGCGCCTCGGGAGGGAAGGTGGTCGAGCAGACACATGGCGGGGGTCTGGCCATTCAGGGCTTCTATTCCACGAACGGCGGCAGCTACACCTTAACTATTGCATACGCTTCCAATCAGGAATCGAAGAAAAATATCCTCGTTAACGGAGTGAAACAGTCCACGGTTACGCTGCCCTCTACGGGAAGCTGGACTGCCAATATAACCGCGCGGCAGTATGGGGTCACGCTCCAGGCGGGCTATAACACAATCAGCTTCACCTCGGCAGGAAACGGGGCGAATATCGATTATTTCAGGCTGGAAGAGGGGCTATATGTTCCGGTCTCCGCGTGGTACCCGGTTGCGCATAACCATGCTTACATCGACTATACCGGGTTCGAGACCGCGCCGAATGGGGTCTCCCATGTGACCTATGGACCGGATGCTTTGGCAGGGTTTAGCTTTAACGGCACTGGCGTCCGCTGGAGATCGGATATCAAAAGCGATATGGGCAGTGCTGACATCTACGTCGACGGCGAATATATGGAGACGATAGTGATTCCGCAGGCCGGACTTGAGGGGGATCATAAAATCGTCTACGAGCTGACGGGCCTGGAGTACGGGCTGCACCGGATTGAAATTACAGGCACCGAGGGAAAAGTCATGGTGAGCGGACTGGAGTTCCAGAGCTATGAATCGGTATTGCCGGCGCCGGGGCCGGATCTGACCGTGACGGATATCGGCTGGAATATCGTGAACAGCGACGGCAGCCCTTCGGCGCACAGCACTCCGCAGCTGGGGGATTCGCTGATTTTCTGGGCCAAAGTGAAGAACATCGGCGTCCGCCCTACACCGCTGAACACATCTACCGGACTCGGACAGATCACCGGCGGCGCCTTTTCGGTAAATGGCGGGGTTGTATCCTGGTCGGACACGAACACCAGCGTGATCCAGCCGGGTGAAGAGATCACATTAACAGCAAACAGCAGCGCCCAGGGAACACCCCGCTGGACAGTGCCAACCATTGGCAGCTTCACCATCAGCTTCTTTGTGAATGATATCTGGCGGTATGCCGAGATGAACAAGGAGAATAACAAATTAAGTGAGACCCTGCTCATCAGTCTGCCCTGACGGGCGGAATACACAGGCTTGGGCTCACGAATGAAGACTTATGCTCCCCGCGTGCTTTGAAGTGTGAAGCCGCGGGGAGTTTCTATTTCCGGGGAATGACTATATTTCGTCTACAGAGGATAGGCTTCTTTGGAATTGGAGCAGATTCGTCTGAAGGACGAATGTGTCCTGTGTCAGGGGTCTCTCTGAATCCGCCTGAAGTGGGCGACAGGAGGGGAATGGGGAACAAAAGTGCCTCTGGTTCCGCCAAAAGTGGGCGACATGGGGAAATTAAAGGGATAAATCCCTCTAATTCCGCCAAAAGTGGGCGACATGGGGAAATTAAAGGGATAAATCCCTCTAATTCCGCCAAAAGTGGGCGGCATGGGGAAATTAAAGGGATAAATCCCTCTGAACCCGCCCAAAGTGGGCGGCATGAGGAAATTAAAGGGATAAATCCCTCTAATTCCGCCAAAAGTGGGCGACATGGGGAAATTAAAGGGATAAATCCCTCTGAATCCGCCGAAAGTGGGCGGCATGGGGAAATTAAAGGGATAAATCCCTCTGAACCCGCCCAAAGTGGGCGGCATGAGGAAGTTAAAGGGATAAATCCCTCTGAACCCGCCCAAGGTGGGCGGCATGGGGAAATTAAAGGGATAAATCCCTCTGAACCCGCCAAAAGTGGGCGGTACGGGGAAATTAAAGGGATAAATCCCTCTGAATCCGCCGAAAGTGAGCGGCATGGGGAAATTAAAGGGATAAATCCCTCTAATTCCGCCAAAAGTGTGCGACATGGGAAAATTAAAGGGATAAATCCCTCTGAATCCGCGGAAGTGGGCAGTAGGAGTAAATGAGGGGCACTTGTGCCCCTGAACCCGCCCAAAGTGGGCAGTAGGAGTAAATGAGGGGCACTAGTGCCCCTGAACCCGCCCAAAGTGGGCAGTAGGAGTAAATGAGGAGCACTAGTGCCCCTGAATGCGCCGAAAGTGGGTAGTAGGAGTAAATGAGGGGCACTAGTGCCCCTGAATGCGCCGAAAGTGGGTAGTAGGAGTAAATGAGGGGCACTAGTGCCCCTGAATCCGCTAAAAGTGGGCAGCAGGCGTGAATGAGGGGTATTAGTACCCCTGAATCCGCTAGAAGTGGGCAGCAGGAGGGAATAAGGAGCATTAGTACTATTGATTACAACGGAGGCTGCTTCGGAAATAGTGTGAGTGGAGCATTGTGTGGTGGCCCTAATATCTACATTAGCTGTACAGGTCACATACCCCGCATACCCCGCATACCCCGCATACCCCGCATACCCTCCGGCTTGATTCACCGTTAGGGTGATTTTATTTTTGCATAAGAATTTATTTAAGAGTCCCGGCCAAATGTCTGAGTAATCACCGAAGCTAAGACCCCGCTTTGTGGGAGGATTATAGAATTTTGAACTTATATTATAGTTGACTTTATTTAGAGCGGTCCGGCTTTTCGTTACACTTGGAATAGAAATTACCGGGAGGAATCGGGACTATGCAGAGGCCGCTAAGCAAGGAAGAGCAGGACTGGGTAGAGGGCACGCTGGAGGCTATGAGCTTGCGGGAGCTTATCGGGCAGACGATGCAGGATCATGCAGGCAGACTGCCGTTCAGGGGGGACGACGAGGACGCTCTTCGCGGGTATCTGGCACAATATCCGGTGGGCAGCTTCTTTATCGGCGGAGAGGTCATTCAGAAGGCTGCGGGCAGAGCGGAGGATTACCGGGACTGGACCGTGATGCTGCAGAGAATCAGCAAGTTCCCGCTGCTGTTCTCCGGTGATCTGGAATTCGGGGCCGGCTCTGCAGTCAAAAGCCTCACAGCCTTCCCGCCCCTTCTCGCCCTTGCTGCAGCCGATGATGAAGCGCTGGCTTATGAATACGGTAAATATACAGCGATGGAAGGCCGGGCAGCCGGATTCACCTGGGCGCTGGCACCGGGGGTTGATCTTCTGCTGAACTGGATGAATCCCGTCATTACCACTCGCTGTCTCGGGGATGATGCCGGGCGGGCGGCACGCCTGTCTACGGCCGTCATGCGCGGGATGCAGGATTATGGCATCGCGGCTTGCGCCAAGCATTTTCCCGGCGACGGGGTGGATTACAGGGATCAGCATATCATTACTACGATTAACAGCTTATCTGAAGAGGAATGGTTCTCCACATATGGACATGTGGCTCAGAGAATCATCGATCAGGGCGTGATGTCCTATATGACCGGCCATATTGCCCTTCCCTGGATCGAAGACGGGGATACTGCCGTGAAGCCGGTGCCTGCAACCGTATCGGAGCGCATCACTACGGAGCTGCTGCGGGAACGAATGGGCTTCGATGGGGTGGTGCTGTCGGATGCGCTGGATATGGGCGGGTTTCTGGCCTGGGGAGATTATGAGAAGCGCATGATCGATTGTTTCAATTGCGGCACGGATGTGCTGCTCTGGCCGGGTGTGAGATACTTCGCGGTGATGGAGCAGGCGGTGGCGGACGGGCGGGTAAGCAGGGAACGGCTGAAGGCCAGCGTCCGGCGGATTCTGGAGATGAAAGCCCGGCTTGGAATGCAGTTTACCGGCGCTGCGGGAGAAGACGGGCTGGCATTACCGCTGCTGGAGGATAAGCTGCCGCCCGAGCTGGACTGGCAGGTTAGACAATTAAGCCGGGCGCTTGCCGGGCGCTGCATTACGCTGGTCCGCAACCGGACCGGCCAGCTGCCCCTGAGTCCGCAGACGGTCCGCCGGGTGCTGGTGATCATGCTGAACAAGGTGACGGAGGGACGCAAATACGAGCGGATGAATCTCTTCGTTGAGCAGCTTAAGGGCAGAGGGCTGCAGGTCGATATCCTCGATGAATTCGAACCGCTGACTACACTGCAGCAATGGGAGCAGACAGGGATATCTTGGGATGCTGCTTTTGCACCGTATTTCCTACCGCTGCATGGCATGATGAATACGGCCCGTCCGGTAGGCGAAGCGGCCAAGGCCATCTGGGCTATGCAGCATGCGGAGACGATCAAGCCGGTCGGCATTTCTTTTGCATCGCCGTATTTGCTGCAGGATATTCCATTCCTCGATACGCTGGTGAATGCTTATTCGCTGCATGAGGATACGGTAGAGCTTACGGTCAAAGCGCTGTTTGGCGAAATTCCGTTTCAGGGCAACTCTCCGGTCAAAGCAGATTTCGAGGGGGATTATCACGGTTCAAGGAGGCTTCGGACGTTTTGAGTACAAAACAGGAGTTAGAAGAGAAGCTGGATCTTATCTTCGAATATATGATTTCCGTCGGGCATCAGGGCAATTGGGGGATGGATATTCATCACTGGGACTGGGTGCCCGGTGTCGGTGTAATCTCCTTGATGGAATACGGAACTGCCACCGGCGCAGACAAGGTAATTGATTATCTGCTGCTCTGGGTGAACCGGAATAAGCGTAAGGCAGAGGGGGTTCGGGTCATCAACTCCCTGGCTCCATATGCGCTGTTTCCTGGACTGTACCGGCTGACCGGGGACACCTGGTTTCTGAGCAGGTCTCAGGAAATTGCCGCTTGGATGCTGGAGACTGCGCCGCGAACCCGGGAAGGGGCGCTGGAGCATACCGTGACGGAGGCTGTAGACTTCCCGGAGCAGGTGTGGGCGGATACGGTGTATATGGCCGTGCTGTTCCTGGCACGGCTTGCCGGGCTGACCGGCGACCGAGGGCTTGCAGAGGCCGCCCTGCAGCAGACCCTGCTGCATCTGCGACTGCTGCAGGACCAGGCGACGGGGCTGCTGTTCCACGGCTGGAACTGCCGGGACGGCAGCCATATGTCGGCTGCCCGCTGGGCCCGGGCCAACGCCTGGATTACGCTGGCCGTTCCCGGGATTGTGGCAGAGACCGGGCGCGTAGTTACCGTCCCGGAAGAGCTCAGTAGCCGCTACCGTACGCTCGCTTCCGCCCTGCGGCAGGTTCAGGGAGATAATGGACTTTGGCATACTGTGCTCGACCGGCCGGATTATTACCAGGAGACGTCAGCCAGCGCCGGCATCGCCTGCGGTTTCCTCAAGGCGGTTAAGGGCGGCCTGCTGGATGACTCTTTTCTGGAGAGTGCCGGAAAGGCGCTTGAAGGAATCCTGCCGCTTATCCGTGAAGACGGTGAGGTGCAGGGAGTCTCGGGAGGCACCCCGGTAATGACTTCAATAGAAGCTTACAACGCCATTGAGAGGTATCCGGCGCTGTACGGTCAGGGACTGGTGATGCAGCTGTTGACAGAGGCGCTGGATCACCAGCACCCGCAGCACCCGCAGCAGACGGTTCCGCTGAACTCTGAAGGAAAGTGAGGAAGATGACCGTGAAGGAAACCGCAGAGCCTGTAAATAAAGAGATGAACCATCTGCAGCTGCTGATTCAAAGAATGGCCGGACTGGAGTCCCGTTATGATCCGGGCATCTGCATGCTGCGTTCCCCGTTCAGCAGCCCGGGTTATCATACGACCCTGAAGCAGGCGGAGTTCATCCATTCCACCAGAGATTCACTCTCCTATGCACTCGGACTGCTTGATACGGAGCTGGCCCGTTATGAACAGCGGGCATTCGATATCATCCGGCAGGTGATCTCCCTGCAGGATACCGACCGGAGCCATGCTACCTTCGGGATCTGGTCCTGGTTCTATGAGGAGCCGCTGCACCAGATGGCGCCTCCGGACTGGAACTGGGCCGATTTCTGCGGCAGCCGGCTGGTTCAGGCGATCGCACGCCACGGCCACCGCTTTCCGGAAGGCCTGCGGGAAGATATGATTCATTCCATTGATTATGCCTGCGAGGCGATTATCAGGCGGAATGTGGGTCCGGACTATACCAATATTGCGATTATCGGAGCTTTTGTTACGAGAATTGCCGGGGAGCAATTAGGACGCGAGGATTATGCGGCATACGGTCTGGAGCGGCTTCGGAAGCTGCATGCCCATACCATGGAGCATGGGGCTTTTCAGGAATACAACAGTCCGGTCTATACCTACATTGCCATTCTGGAGCTGTCGAAGCTTCAGTCCGAGACCACGGACAGCACGGTCAAAGCACTGACCGGAGAACTGCTTGAACTGACCTGGAAGACCGTCGCGGGCTATTATCACCCGGCCACGGCCCAGTGGTCCGGGCCGCATTCCCGCAGTTACGGGGCGCTGCTGAATGAGCAGAGCAAGGCTTTTCTGCAAATGGCGACGGGAGGAGCGGTGAAGTTCTTCCCCTGGAAGGAGCTGCCCTACGAGGAAGAATGGTATAGGAGCGGCATCCACTGCCCGCCTGCTTATCTGGCTGGCTTCACGTCTCCTGAGACGAAGGAAGTAAGGCAGCTCTTGGAAGGCGAAGGGGAGGGGCAAATGGACGGCGGCAAATGGGCGGTCACCTATATGACCCCGCAGTTTAGTATCGGTTCCTTCACACATAGTGATCTGTGGAATCAAAGACGGCCGCTGGTGGTCTATGCGGACAATCATGGCCAGCCGGCCTATATCCGGCTCCGCTGCCTGCATGACGGCTATGACTACTGCTCTGCACGCTTCAAATCACTGCAGGAAGCAGAACATTTGCTGTTCGGTGTAGATTTCATTACGGACGGCGGCGATACTCATCCGAATCTCGACCGGACCGGCGGCATCATTGAGGCCGCAGATCTGCGGCTGCGGCTGGAGATTGGCGGGTGCCTGGATGGGATCATCGCCGGGCCTACGGAAGAAGGGGCGAGCATCATCATTGGGGGAACTGCGTTTAACCTGACGACCTGGTTCGCGGCATTCAGCGGGCATGCAGGTGCGGTGCGCAGCTGGGCGTGGGAAATTCATAACGCGGAAGACAGCATAAATATCGATATGATTCTCTATACAGGCCCGCGCAGAAGCATTGATTTCATCTCTTTACAGCAGGCAGCGCTGGTATTCTCACTGGAGGTACAGCCGGAGCATGAAGAGGCGGTTTACGCTGAACCGCTTCTGGAGATGACAGATGACGGCGGGTTACGTGTGAACCGCAGCAGCGGAAGGGACGGAGGGTTCTTGCTTCAATTAAATCCCGGTCCGGCAAAATAAGGCGGACAGATCGGCTGTCCGCGGGTCTTTAAGGAGTTTACTGCTGGAAGTATTCACTGCTTCCGGTGCTTCCATATACAACAGCAGGAGCAGGCCCCGGTAAGAGTTACCGGGGCCTGCTCCTGTTACATAGAGAGGATTCTATTGCGAAAGCTCAACAAAATCACCCCGGAACCGCTCATAATCGGCGGCCCGGCACTCCAGCTTAAGACGTGTGCCCTGCTCTTCATAGCTGACGGACTGCACATCGGCATGCTCATTGAAGTAAGAAACAATGCTGCCCCGGTCGAACGGGACCAGAATCTCACACTGAATATAATCGGTAAAGATCCGGCTGCGGATCAGCGCCGTAAGCTCGGTAATTCCGCGGTTCTTCAGCGCAGAGAGCGTTACAGAATTCTCCTGGACCTGCGGAAAAGGCTGGTCCGTCAGATCAGCTTTGTTGTAGGCATACAGGGTGGGAATGCCGTCAGCGCCCAGCGCCTTCAGGGTCTCATCCGTTACAGCCATATGCTGCTCATGCTGCGGATCGGAAATGTCGACCACATGGATCAGCAGATCCGCTTCCGTGACCTCTTCCAGTGTCGAGCGGAAGGCCTTGACCAGATGATGGGGCAGCTGGCTGACGAACCCGACGGTATCTGTGAGCAGGAAGGTTTTGTGATCGGGCAGATCGATACTGCGCACTGATGTTTCGAGAGTGGCGAACAGCATATCCTTGGCGAAGACCCCTTTGCCCGAGCCGGGATGATAGGTCTCCACCAGCGTATTCATTAAGCTCGACTTGCCGGTATTGGTGTAGCCTACGAGACAAACGACAGGCACCTCATTCTTGTGGCGCTGCTTACGCTGAATCTGGCGCCTTGAGACCTGTGCCTGCAGCTCTGTCTGGAGGACGGAGATACGCTCCTCGATTCTTCTGCGGTCCAGCTCCAGCTTCGTCTCCCCGGCCCCTCTGTTCTTCAGGCCGGTTCCGCCTCCGCCGCCTTGTCTGCCCAGAGATTCGCGCAAGCCCGTCAGGCGGGGAAGCATGTACTGCAGCTGCGCTACTTCCACCTGCAGCTGGGCTTCCTTGGTTTTGGCACGCTGCGCGAAGATGTTCAGAATCAGAATCGTCCGGTCAATGACCTGATGGTCAAGCGTTGATTCCAGATTACGGATCTGGGACGGCGACAGCTCATCATTAAAGATAACGATGGGCGCATCATGCTGCTCCATCAGCAGCGCCAGCTCCTGGATTTTGCCGGTTCCGATATAATGCGAGGGGTTCACCCGGCTGGACTTCTGGCTGAGCTCAGCCACGACCTCAATCTCGCAGGCGGCTGCCAGATTGCGCAGCTCCTCCATGGCGTAATCGAAGTTATTGTCATTCTGCAGCTGTACACCGACGATGACTGCTTTTTGTTGTACGGATTCCATATATAGTTCAACCTCCATTGTTAAATTTGGACATAAAAAAGCACAGGCAGTCTGCCTGTGCTAAAAGGATTGTGAGGATCAACAGAATAGGGTCCTGTAGAGCCGTTACACCAATAACAGTTCTACAGCTATGGCACTCCCGTAGATAATATGAAGCCAAGAACCGGCAGCGTCAGGGAGGAATAGTTCTCTATTCCAGCCAGGCATGGGCTGCGGTTCAGTATATTCACTATGGGGATGCAATTCCTAAAGGCATACGCCGGGCCGGGCGGAGCAACCTCGGTTCTCCGTTCAGATACAAGGGAAATTATAGACTTCACGCTATAAATTATCCTGTTGTCCCGCGTATAAGTTCAAGCTATGGGCTGCCTCTAAAAATGGATAGACCTATCCTGAGTCCTCTGCACAAGGCAGAGCTTTCGCGCTATGAAGCTGTAATTAGCCGCGTAAGTTACGAATCCGGATATAGTCTATCACACTGAGCCCTCCGTTCTAAAAAAGTTAAGTTGATTTTAGCACAGCGGATATAAAATGGCAACTGCGCCCAGTTACGGAAGCGTCTGAGGGCTGTGGAGTGTCTCCCGCTGTCAATTAACCAGAAACTTCTAATCTGCTCGGCATATGATATATGAAATAGCTTTAATAGGAGGGTGATGAGCTGTGCCTGTATTGACAACCAACATGTTAACAAAGAACCCTACCTTGGGAGCAGGGCCTATCAGTCAAGCTGTCGTGAAGGTAGTGAACAATGGAACCCCCAGAGGAGTGGTCTATTTAACCGGGCTGAATAATGATGTAAGTCCGGCGACGCTGTTCGCCCAGGAGCTGTTCGAGTTGAATTACAGGGAAGTCGTAACCAAAACCTATAATGTGACACAGACGTTTTTCCAATTCAATGTAGTGTACTCACAGGAGCAGGTCCGTGTCCGTGTGTTCCTGATTGACAGCAGCGGGGTCTGGATTCCCGTTCCTATGCTGCCGATTGCCGTAGGCCGGATCACTTCGGAATTCCGTGACAATATCACCGTTACTGATAGCGATTTCGCGGCCATCAGCTTCCGGAGAAGTGCCTTAGTGACCATTCCTGAAGCGGTGACTGCCGAGATCAAAACGGATGGACTGGAGATTCTGGCCTCTACCCCCATCCGCTATAAAGTGATCGCCGGCGGAAGCGTAAACGGAGCCTTTGTGAACTATCCTACGCCGACTACAGCTATTCCCGTAACTGAAACGGCGCTGCAAGTGAACTATACATGTACTGCAGTTACTGGCGGAAGGGTCATCACTCAAGGAATCGGCTCCGGCATATCGGGTGCGTACCAGAATGTTGCCGTGAATCTGGTAAATCAGCAGCTGCTCTACGACATGCAGCAGGAGCCAATCACGCTGGTGGTCAGCTCACTGGCCGGGGAGGACAATCTGGCTGCAACCTTTAGAATGTCAGAGCAGTGGTGAACTCCGTTAACCGACCCATTCCCTCCGCAGCGTGAACAGATCCTTCAGCGCGTCCGTAGACAGCTCGGTGATCCAGCCCTCGGAGCCGGAGATCACATCGTCGCTGAGCTGCTGCTTGCTCTCCAGCATCTCGTCAATCTTCTCCTCCAGCGTGCCGAGCGAGATGAACTTATGCACCTGCACGTCCCGGGTCTGGCCCATGCGGTAGGCACGGTCAGTGGCCTGGTTCTCCACCGCCGGATTCCACCAGCGGTCGAAGTGGAAGACATGATTGGCGGCGGTCAGATTGAGGCCGACACCGCCCGCTTTGAGCGAGAGGATAAATACATTCGGCTGATCGGACGGCTGGTACCCGGAGGCGGCATCGGCTTCACCGGCAGGCAGTGCGGGGGCCTGGAACCGTTCAATCATGCGGTCACGGGTGCTCTTCGGGGTGCTGCCATTCAGATACAGCACCGGTTCCTGCAGCTCCTGCTGAAGCACAGCCTGCAGCATCTTGCCCATGCCGACATACTGGGTGAAGATCAGGCAGCGCTCATTCTCTTCGCGCAGCTCGCGGACCATCGCCAGCAGCCGTTCCAGCTTCGCAGACCGTTCAATCAAGGCGCTGGTGTTCAGAACGCCTCCGGCCTCCGGCTCGGGCAGCGCCTCTTTGGTCAGCAGCATTGGATGGTCGCACAGCTGCTTAAGGCTGGTTAAGGCGGCCAGAATGGCACCCTTGCGTTCAATGCCCTCCAGCTTCTGCATCCGTTCGAGCAGGCTGTTCACGTTCTGGTCGTAGAGCGCCGCTTGCTCTGCTGTCAGATTAATGTAGGTTTTCATTTCATTCTTATCCGGTAGATCGAGCTGAATGGCCGGGTCCTTCTTCTTGCGGCGCAGCATGAACGGCTTGACCAGCCGCTGCAAGTCTGCGGTTTTTTCGGCATTCCGCTCTTTCTCAATGGCGTTAGCGAACCGGTCCTGGAATCCTTTCGGAGTGCCGAGATAACCCGGTGTGATGAAATCGTAGATCGACCACAGCTCGGACAGCCTGTTCTCAATCGGTGTCCCCGTCAGGGCGATCCGGTGCAGGGCCGGGAAGCTGCGCACTGCGGCCGATTGCTTCGTTCCGGCGTTCTTGATATTCTGCGCTTCATCGAGGCATACAGCCGCCCAGGTGAACTGCTTCAGCAACTCCTGGTCCAGCGCGGCGGTAGCATAGGAAGTGAGGACCACATCGGCCTGCGAAGCAGCGCCGTAGAAATATCCGGCATCCAGCCGTCTGCTTCCATAATGAAGCATCACGTTCAGGGAAGGGGCGAAACGCTGCAGCTCCTTCTGCCAGTTGCCGAGCACGGAGGTCGGGCAGATGATCAGCGAGGGCCAGCCGGCCGGCTCTGTCTGCCGCCGGGCCACCGGTGCGCCGGAGGCTTCCGCTTCCGCCTCCTGCTCCTTCATGTGGAGCAGGTAGGAGATCAGTTGCACCGTCTTGCCGAGCCCCATATCATCGGCCAGGCAGGCGCCAAGGCCGAAGCGGCGCAGGAATACCAGCCAGGCATAGCCTTCATGCTGGTAGCTGCGAAGCTCGGCATGGAGGCCGGCCGGAACCTCCGGCTTCGGCCACTGGCTGCGCTGTCCAAGCTGGCCGATAATTCCGACCAGATGCTCGTTCAGCTCGACCTCCAGCCGGACGCGGGCTGCTTCCTCCTCGGCGCGCTGTGCTTCGGCCTCCTCCGCGTCCGCGTCTGCACCGCTATTCAGCAGGTGCAGCTGCAGCACATCCTGGAAGGACAAGCCCTGCGACTTGTCCATCCCGGCCATGGCCCGCTGAATCTGCGCCAGCAGCGCAGGGTCCAGCGGAATCCACTTGCCGCGGAACTGGACGAGGCGTTCCCCGCGCGCAACGAGGTCGGCGAACTCCGCCTCGGAGAGATCGGCGTCGCCGATGGAGATGCGCCAGTCGAAATCGACAAGCGCATCGAGGCCGAACAGCGACTGCCCGCGGCCCTCGGCGGTGCCGGAGCTGATCTTCGCGCGCAGGCGCGGCTTCCTGCGGCTGGCGGCTTCCCACCACGCCGGCAGCAGCACCTGCCAGCCGGCCTCCAGCAGGAGCCGGCTGTCGGCCGTGAGGAACCGCCAAGCGACCGCGTCGCTAAGCGGTTCAGCGAGCACATCGGCGCCGCGCCCGATGTGCTCGGGAAGGCTGTCACGCAGCCGTGACAGCCACCCGGCCGCGCGCTCGTGGACATGCTCTGTCCACGATGCGGGCCACAGGCCATGCGGCTCGCCGTCCCCGGTGAGCCGCAGCGGCACAAGCGCGGACTCGTCGCGCTTGTCCTGCAGGAGCAGCTGGAGCCGCCAGTGCGGCAGCTCTTCGTCCGGTTCAAGCAGCTGCAGCACCGGCCGGAACGGCGCGGTGTCTGCCTTCCAGCCGATGGACATCAGCCAGCTGTCTTCGTCCATCCCGGCCGCACTGCCCGGGCTCGCGCTGAACAGCAGCGGGAACTCACTGCGCAGGTCACCGGCTTCCGCATCGGTGCCGTAATAGCGCTGGAAGACCGCCGCAGAGAAGGCGGCCCGCAGACCTTCGGCGAACCCGCTGCGTCCCTCAAGACTATGCAGCGCCGCCGCATCGTCCCAGTTGCCTTCGGCGGCTTCCGCCAGCGCCTTCTCCTCCCAGGCCCAGCGGAGCTGGCCTTCCCGGAAGGCGGAGAAGCTGGGTGCATACTGCTTGTTATCCAGCATTCCTGCCAGCAGCGGGGCCAGCCGCTTCAAGAGCTGGGCATCGCCCTGCCAGCTCCAGCCGACATGCCGGAGCAGCCGCAGGCTGGCGAAGAACGGAATCACCTGCTCGGCAGGAAGCACCACGAGCTCGACCTCATCCGCCTTCGAAGTAGTAAGCTCCGTTCCATAGAAGGATTCTTCATGCCAGGCGAACAGCATCTGCTTCAACTGGACGCCGGGTACATAATCATCCCGGTCATCAACACCGTAGATCAGCGCGTCGCCATACTGGCTTAAGGCGAGCTGGACCGTAATATTGCGCATCATTGTGTTCATGGAATCAGTTTTCCTTTCCGCAGTTCCTCCTGAAGAGCGCGCAGCCGGCTGTGCCGGTCCGTGAAGGCTTCGAGGAATTCCTCCCAGCGTGCTTCGCGTTTCAGCTTCTTGTACAGCTTGGACAGACGTTTCAGCAGCTTCACCGCTGCTTTGTAGCTGTGCCGGTTTTTGTCCAGCACGAATCGTTCCACAGCCTGATGATAGAACGGCAGGAGCAGCTCCGGTGCATTCTTCTCCACCGGCTGCAGGTCGCTGACCCGGAAGTCGGCAGGCTGCCGCCCGGCCGATAACTGCATATCCATCCATTCCTGCCATTTGCCGTAGGTCAGCAGCTGCTCTTCATAGATCTCGCGCGACAGCGGCAGCATACCGGCCAGCGTATCCCACATCCGGGGCTCGGCTTCGGGCAGATGACGGACCGCTTCATCCCAGTACCCGGCGTACTCCTGCAGATTGTACAGCCGGCTGCTGAGCAGCGGGCCAATCTCTGCCAGCCATGCCGTGAGGCGTGTCCACTGCCGGGCTTCGGCCAGCGGGGGCAGGAAGCTTATCAGCTCCTCCGGGTGCAGTCCGGGCCGCTCGGCTGCTGCGCGCAGCTGTTCCATAGCGGCGGCATCATCATGCAGAGAATAATTCATCCGGCTCTCAGCCAGCAGCAGGGCATGGCGTGAGGCTGCAGCCCCCAGAGCTTGTCCGGCCGTCCGCAGGTGCTCCAGCTCTTCGGCATACAGCTCCGGTCCGCTTAGATTCGGCGTAATCCAATTTGTCCACAGCAGGGTATAGCAGTAAGAGAAGTAGGGCTGATCCCGCGAACGGTCGCGGGCTTCCGTCAGCATCTCGCCCCGCAGATAGGCGATTGTATCGTATACTCTGGGCCATTCTTTAGGGGCCTCCGCCAGCGGCAGGCCTTTCTTCATCATGTCCGTGATATGCTTTTGCAGCTCGGAAATCGCAATTGAAGTATAGTAGCCGACAGAATAACCTAGTGAGGAGAGGTTCGCCGCCAGCGGCTGTCCTCCAGGCTTAACTAAGCTTTCCAGCACACAGAGATGAGTATGAAGCTTGAACAGCTGGGCGGCAGCGGGAGACAGCTTGGGGCGGACCCCGGAGATGGCGGCCAGCGCCCGGTCGGCATACTGCGGATTTCGCACGGTATGGGCCAGGGGCTCTATGAGGAGTGCCATATATTCACGCCACTGCTGCACAGTGGCCTCTGGAATAAGCGCCTCCAGCTTCTTCAGCTGTTCCCCGCGCCGTCCCGGAACTCCTTGAGCAGGGGCAGAAGGGATCTTGGGAATGTCCACAAGTGCCTTGGCATTGGCAATCGAATGTACAGGTTTGCCCTGAAGCTCCGCGTAGTACATCAGCACAGCGGCCATATGCTTGCACGGGCCGGATACCGGACAGTCGCAGCGGCTCTCCAGCAGATGCTCCAGCTCAACGGCAACCATATAATCCTCCCGGCCTTCAACGATGGACATGATTTTCCTGTCCGTCCTCATCTGGAAGGCATGCACGCGTTTTTGTTTATAATATTGAAACCCCCGTTTAAGGGTCAGATCATCAAAAATCCGGGCCACATCCGAGATAAGGTTGTCCCATCCGGCATCATCCATGGCATAATTTGGCTGCATCGCTATCGTTCTCCTGTAGCAGATTGGTGTTGAAACAGTACTGCCCCTGCAAACAGGACGGCAGCGCCGTTTCGGATTGAATCATTCCTTTCATTATATCATTTCTGTGTATTTTATCCGTAAATGCTTAAAATCTTAAAGGGTATGACATGCTCCATATTGAAGTATAGGTGAACATGCTACTCTAAGGTCTGGACCAAGAGAGAACGCCGGAAGGATGAAGCTAAGGCAATGCTGCGATTTAAATTGAAATATCTGCTGAACAACAAACAAAACCGGCTCATTCTGATGCTGACGGCAGGAGTATCACTTCTGATCACTTTGATCGGGTTATTCTCCTATAGAGAGTACCGCAACGCACTGGATACCGAGCTTAATACACCGAATGTCGAATTGCTGCAGATTAACGTAGATGTGACGAACCGGGCCTTCCGCGAATCCGATAACAAAGCGGTCGATTTATCCTTTCACCCGGCTGTACTGAAATATATAGAAGCCGCTACCGGGGACAATGCCGGCATTGCCGCAGAGCCGCAGGAGTATCTCAAGACGCTGGCGACAGAGCCGGATGTGCATGCCATCAGCGTGATCAAGTTCAAGGATCATTCCGTCCTCTCCAGCGGCTACGGCTATGTATCATCCTGGGAGCATGCGCCGGAGCATGCCTGGGAGTCCTGGATCGGGGAGATTAAGGAGAAGCCGCTTCTGATCAAAAGAAGGCTGTACACCGGCACCGACTCCCGTCTCCGAGAAACAGAGCTGCTGTCTTTGGCCCGGCCGGTTGTAGAGAACGGGGAAGTGACCGGCGCGGTGCTGATCGATCTCGATTACGATATGCTTTTCTCCAAAATGTATACCCATCTCTCGAACTATCAGCTGGTGTACAACCTGGAGGGGGAGCTGATCTATCCCAAGCTGAACCTTCCGTTCCCGCTGGCGGACATGCAGAATGTACTGGAGGATATTGATGTCAGCCCGTTTGCCCATGTCCGGATCGGCGGACAGGCCTATATGGCCAACCAGACCTTCTCGAATGTGACCGGCTGGCGGCTGATTTCGCTGGTACCGATGGAGCAGCTGCTGAAAAATGTGAAGATTGCGCGCAATATGATGCTGATGCTGTCCCTGATCTCGATCGCCGTAGGTCTATCCGCTATTTATTATTATAATTTTGCGGCCTTCCGGCCGCTCAAGCGGATTAACAAGCTGCTGCTTCCCGAACAGAAGGCGGCCGGGCAAGGCGGTCTGTATGATCTGGAGCCGGTTATCGGCAAGCTGGTCGGTGACTTCCAGAGCAAATCGCTGGTTGCGGACTGGAGCCTGCCGGAGCTGCGTTCCAAGTTCGTGCAGGACCTGATTACGCGAAGTATCGGCACCCAGGAGACGCAGACGAAATTTGAACATTATTTTGGCGGCTGGACGGAAGGTCCGTTCGAGACGCTCGCCTTGTCTATTGACCGTCATACCCAATGGGCGGCGGGGTTCATAGAAGAAGATCAGCTGCTGCTCAAGTACGCAATGATCAACATTGTGCACGAATACTTCGAAGCTTCGTGGCGGTCCGTCATCGCGGCACCGCAGAAGGACAGTCTGGTCATCCTGCTGCAGGCCAAAGGCGGCGAAGAGAAGCCGTTATATACAGATGCGCGTAAGCTGGCCGACCTTATTCTTGAAGTGCTGAATATATCAGTGTCCATTGGCATCGGCGAGCAGGCCGGGGCGATTGCCCAGGTGCCGCGTTCCTATTCAGAGGCGCAGCTGGCTCTATCCTACCGGTTATATGAAGGTTATGCCCATGTCCGTGTGTATTCACATGCGGAGAACAAATATGAAGAGAGCAGCGGGGCGGCTGATGATGCCTGGAAGCAGGAGATGCTGAGTGCCCTGAAGTCTTCCGACGCCCAGGCTGCGCAGGAGTGGATCCGCAGATGGTCAGCTGAGACCCGCAAGAAAGGAATTCAGCCGCAAAAAGTATTCCGCACCGTCGATGACCTGCTGGAGGAGATTCTGCATATAACGGCGGCCGGGGGATACCCGCTGCCTGCCGAGCTGGCTGACTACACCTGGCATCAGGTGTCGACGATGGAGCTTCATGAGATTGAGGACATGCTATGCAGCATTGCTATTCATATGGCCGGTGCGTTCGGAGCACACCGGCAATCGAAGGAATTCCTGCTTGTACAGAATCTCATCAAGTATATGGAAGAGAATCTGCAGTTCAATATCGGACTTCAGGATATCGCCTCCCATGTGAATATGGGGGTGTCCTCGGTGAGTACGATCTTCAAGGAAGAGACCGGAACAACCGTGTATGACTATCTGACCAACCTCAGAATTGATAAAGCCTGTGAATTGCTGCAGGACAGCACCCTGCGGATCGCCGATATTGCGCTGCAGGTCGGTTACCAGAATGAGAACAGCTTCATCCGTGTATTCCGTAAGATTAAGTCAACGACTCCGGGCAAGTTCCGGGAGAACAGCAAATCTTCCAAAGAGTATGCAGATCGGCCAAAACCGCGCCATTCCGGCGTTTCTGAGGATTCAGAATAAGATTATGCGATTGAAGGAACACCCCCGAATGCGATAAAGTTCTATTTGAGAAAACTTTCACAGCTCCCCGGAAGGGCGGCTGATGCTCAGAGAATTCGGGGGTGAAGCAGCGGGCGCAGGGCCAGCATAAGATTCAGCAGGCTGCCCGATTACTGTTAATAGAGAAGAGGGATGGTTTTGAAGCGGACAACCAAAATAGGAATCTGGGCAGCATCAGTACTCGCAGTTCTGCTAATCCTTAGAACCTTCATTCAACTGACGGGCGATGCGGAGCAGAAGAATGCCAGCACCGGTTTTCCCGGGCGGCCGATTACACTGATCGTGCCCTATGCGGCAGGCGGAGGAACTGATACCACGGCAAGAGCACTCGCCAAAGCGACAGAGAAGGTGCTGGGCCAGCCGATTATTGTGGTCAACCGGACGGGCGGCGGAGGCTCAGTAGGACTTATGGAAGGCGCGGGCGCCAAGGGCGATGGCTATACCGTCACTTTTTTGCCGGCCGAGCTGACGATTCTTCCCCATCTGGGACTATTGCCGATTACCTATGAGAAGTTCAAACCCATCGCACAGACGAATTTTGATCCTTCCGCCATTACCGTAAGACAGGACGCGCCATGGCAAGACGTTAATGAATTTCTCGACTTTGCGAAAGCGCATCCAGAGGAACTCAAAATGGGAAACGCAGGAACGGGGAGCATTTGGCATTTGGCCGCCGTAACCTTGGAACGGGAGACAGGTGTGAAGTTTGCACATATTCCTTTTGAAGGCGCAGGGCCAGCCGTTTCCGCTTTGATGGACGGATTCGTGGACGCGGTGCCGGTCAGTCCCGCCGAGGTGAAGAAGTATGTAGATGAAGGCAAGCTGCGGACACTGGCGGTTAACGCCGATAAACGCTCAGAGGCGCTGCCGGATGTGCCGACTCTGGAAGAGCAGACCGGAATACATGTGAACTTCACCAGTACATGGAGAGGACTTGCTGTGCCGAAGGATACGCCGGATGCCATTGCGGAAGTGTTGGCCGGGGCATTTATCAAAGGGACCGAGGACAGGGCTTTCCGCGAATATATGAAGTCGAACGGACTTGGACTGCTGGTGAAGGACGGCAAAGCCTTCTCGAAACAGCTTAAGGAAAGCGATGATGTATTCGCCAAAATGATCCCGGAGCTAGGACTAAGCCGCAAGTAAGCTGTACGTATCGTGAAAGCGCCATCAGGCAAAGTGATCTCAGGAAACCCGCTTGCTGACTAGCAGGATTGTAGTGAACGGGGATTTGCTGGGGCTGGTTTGCTGCGCCTTCATAAGGAACAATAAGCATGATATTCAATATTATATAAACTCATTATGAGTAAGAGAGGTATGGTAATCATATGAAAATCAAAAAGACATTAGATCGGATTCCCGGCGGAATGATGCTGGTTCCACTGTTCCTGGGAGCGATCATTCACACCGCTTTTCCTGATGCAGGCGAATATTTCGGAGGCTTCACCAAAGGCCTGATGACAGGAACCGTGCCGATTCTGGCCGTATGGTTCTTCTGTATGGGCGCAGCGATTGATGTAAGAGCAACCGGAACGGTACTCCGCAAATCGGGTACGCTTGTATTAACCAAGATTGCTGTAGCATGGGTTGTAGCTATGATCGCGATCCAGTTCCTGCCTGAGGGCGGTGTGCAAACCGGCTTCTTCGCCGGATTATCAGTCCTCGCCATCATCTCCGCCATGGATATGACCAACGGCGGCCTGTACGCTTCCATCATGCAGCAGTATGGGACCAAAGAAGAATCCGGAGCGTTCGTGCTGATGTCACTTGAATCCGGCCCGCTTGTAACGATGCTTATTCTGGGCAGCACGGGTGTTGCCGTATTCGAACCGCATCTCTTCATCGGCGCTGTGCTTCCGTTCCTGATCGGCTTCATCCTGGGTAACCTGGATCATGACCTGCGTGCTTATTTCGGCAAAGCCACCCAGACCCTTATTCCGTTCTTCGGTTTCGCACTGGGGAGCTCGATTGACCTCGGCGTTATCGTTGACACTGGGCTGCTTGGTATTCTGCTTGGCGTAGTGGTTATCATTATTACAGGCGTTCCGCTGATCCTGGCCGACAAATTCATCGGCCGCGGTAACGGCACCGCCGGACTTGCTGCCTCCAGTACTGCCGGAGCTGCTGTCGCCAACCCTATGCTGGTCGCGAATATGAAGCCGGAGTTCCTGCCCGCAGCCCAGACAGCCACGGCGCTGGTAGCCGCCTCGGTTATCGTAACATCCATTCTGGTTCCAATCATAACCGCCTACTATTCCGACTATATGAAGAAAAAGAACCCGCCGGCAGCAGAGGGTCCTATAGATGCTAAGATTCAGGAAGCAGTGGTATAATAACATCGGATAACAACGATAATTAGATATATTGGAGTTTCTGCATGCGTAAGCCGCAGCAATCACATTGGCAAGACCCTCCGAAAACCGCCGCTATGGCTGTTTCCGGAGGGTCTTTTTAAAGTATAGACGGGAACGGGCGAACATTGAATCGTCCGGAAACATAGCAGTTGGATTTTCTCCACTTGCTGATTATCGAAGAGCGCCTATTAAAACAACAGTTGGAAAAACAGCACTTAAATTTCTTCATATAAGCCAAAGCCGAGGAAAGCTCGAAATTAAATGCCGTTTATCCATTTATTTGCCGCGGACCCGCTAAAACAACTAAATTAAGATACGTTTTTCCACTTAATCACAACTCAGTGAACAGGCTTCTGCCAAGCTATAATTTGATATCGCAGCCATCGAACGATTGGCCACTCTGAATAAGATGAACGGCATGGGCAATCGCAGCTTGCTGAGCTTCCGACAGTCGGCTCTCATCCCCGTCCCAGCCGCCCAGCCACCAGAAATAGGAGCATATATTCCGGTAGTCCATGAACATGGGGATCTGCTGAATCCAGTTATAGGTGAGAACATTATGTTTCGAGTATCCCGTCAGGAATTCCATTAAGAATTGTTCAGCAAACTCATGCTTGGAATGCCGGTCTTCCGCCGGGGAGCCCCACCATACGGCATGAGTTGCTGCAATGGCAATATCAAGCGCATACCAGCCATAGATGCTGTCATCGAAATCAAATACCGTAATCTCACCATTATCGATGTGGAAATTATATGGATGGAAATCATTGTGGATCAATCCATACGATGCAGCATCTTTGGGCAAATTGGAGATTGAATCCTCCAGGGCTTTCAACTTATCCAGCAGGATCAGGTAACGACCCTGGTTCAGATTGGGATTATTAATATGCCACTTTCCCCAGTCAGCTCTTCTTTCGGCAACGTCTGCAGCAGGATAGGACTTGGTAAGCAGATGCATTTGCCCCATGGCTTCTCCCCATTTTCTGAATATCGGGGGGCCCCACAGCTGCGGATTGCTTTTATCAAAAAAACGTCCGGGTGCCATATGAAAGGCTGTAGCAATAAAACACTGTTCCTGATGTCTGCAAACAGCAGTGAGCTGCCCATCCGAGGTGTGAACAGGAAGGGAGGCGCGCACACCGTTCTGTGCCAGATAACAGACCCAGTCTACTTCAGCTTTTATTTGTGCATTATATGCATGGGGTTTCGCAGATAATCGTAAGATGTAAGGCTGATTGTGTAGGGTAAACCGGTATACCTCATTACAGGAGTTGCTGATGAAGACCAAAGTCTTCACATCAAAACCAAAGGAGTCTGCAGCTTGGACCAGCAGTTCTTGACTGACCATACGTAACCTAACCTCATCTCGTGCTTTAGCGTCTCCCGGCCGGGTGCACCCTCAGGTTAACAGCATTTCCCGCTGAAATATAGACTTATAGTTTTCTGTCAAATATATATAATCAGGTCCAAAGCATTTTATTTCTTAGCCACAGGAATCCAAACCTCGCAGATCGATTCTTCATGGCTGTCATCGGTCCAGTAGTATCTCTCCATGCACGGTCCTTCCACTTGCTCAAAGCCTGCCGAAGGGAACCATTCGGAATAAATTCTCCGCCACACATTCAGAATCTCCAGTCCTATCTCCGCGTCATCCGGAAAAGTATCACGGCTATCGAATACGGCATAAGTCTGATCAGGTACAGTCAGGGTGTCAAGCTCCTGTGGGACCTCTTGTCCTTCCGGCAGTTCGATTCCCATCAGATAACGTTTGGTTCCGTCCTCGCTGAAGTCGTAATAATAGCCGAACAGTAGCGAACCTGCGGGTCTTCCGGCTAATTCGTTAATCCGGTCATGCGTCCCGTCCTTCCAGATTTTCTCCGTGAATGCAGGTATTTCCGTGTAAGCATCCTTATGAACGATCACCTCTTTTCCAATGACGCGGCAACCCTTCTCTTCCACCATCCGGTAATTCATTTCGGTTTCTCCTTTGATCTGAATTTGAAAGGAGATTCGGGGGAACGACTTGAGCTTCACGTTCTTTTTTCTCGCCATTTGCGGGGTTACCCCATGCATTCTCTGGAACGCTTTGGCGAAGGACTCCGGTGTCTCATAACCATACTTAAGCGCGATATCGATCACCTTGCTGTCCGTTCCGGCCAGCTCTTCCGCCGCTAAGGTAAGCCGCCTGTTGCGTACATATTCAGTAACGGTGAAGCCCGTCAAGGCATGGAACATGCGCTGAAAATGGTATTTCGAAGTCATCGCTGCTCCGGCGATATCCTCAACTCCTATGGCGGAGCTCAAGTTCTGCTCCACATAATCAATCGCCTGCTGAAGCAATCGGATCGTTTCCAAATCCTCACCTCTCCTTTCAATTTCATTGTAGAGAAACCGGCAGAGCTTTTCCTGACCGGGAATGCTTTGATTTGTCCATCCGTAGCCTCAGCTTATACCAGCTCCTGAGCAACCTCCCAAATATTTCCTGCCGGGTCTGCGCAGCTGGCTGTGCGGATGCCCCAAGGCCGGTTCATGGGTCCGTTCAGCAGGCTTACGCCGCGTGCAGTTAATTCTGTGCATACCGCATCTACATCCTCCACGCGGATTGTGAACTGAAACCGTGATCCGGAGGCGGGGCCGGCAACGGCAGCGGGCTCAATCAGCCCGGGAGCTTCAGAGATGTGCAGCAGATTGATGCTAATATTGCCGAAATCGTAGACGGCCGAATTCTCGTCCGCGTACACCTCTTCAAGACCAAAAACCTCCTGATAGAATGCCATGGTGCCAGGCAGATCCTCAACGAACAACGTTACCACACTGATATTCCGTGATCCCAGGTTACTCATACTGTTTACCTCTCCGTTCTCTATTGGATTGTGGATTACAACTTGTGGTCATTCATTTAGCCAAGCGACCAGACCTCCGGAGGGTTTAGTCCGCAGCTGGTCTCTAGAACTTCGTTGCAGAACGCTTTTGTAGACTCTTAATTGGTGCAGACCTTTTACACGCTTCCCAGCGGTTTTCTCATATACTCCGTAATATGCGTCTCCTGAAACCCGAGGCTGTCATAGAGCTGCCGGGCTTCATTCCCAACGACACAGCACAGAACGACGGTTGCATGGCCGCGCTGATAGATCTCATTGCATAGGTACTTCACAAACTCTCGTCCGATCCCGCGTCCCTGAAGGTCTGAACGTACGCTGACACTGCTGATTTCATTCCCGTGAAGGTGGCTGTAAGCGGCGATTTCCCCATTGAACTCATAGACAAACCGGTCTTCCGCGTCCGCTCTCCAGGCGTTTCGTCTGCCCTCATTAGGCTGGGCAACTACAGAATCCGGGAAGCAGCCGACATGGACGCGCATTTCATGAAATGCAGTGGCATAGAGCGAGTGGGCTGGAAGAAAGTCCTCATCTGTATACAGCCTTACGGGAGCCTCCTCCTGAGCAAAGAAACCGCCGGTCCGCTGCATATAAACAAGTGAGTAATATGGAGCGTAACCGAGCTTACGGGCAAACCCGGGAGATGCTGGAGCCACGGAACGAAAGGAGGTGCTGACCGCGCGGGTTCCGCCTGCCTGCAACTGTGTCTCGGCAGCCTGCACCATCGCCGTGCCGATTCTTTGTCTGCGATACCGGGGAGCGACGAACACTTGTAAATGTGACTGATGTGCAGGCGCTTCCATTTGAGCCAGTGCAACAAGTGTATCCTTAATAAAAGCGCAAATAAACGTTTCCGGTTCTTCATCAAGCAACCGGAGGAGGTCTGCGCCAGTCTCCGCATCCTGGGTTAATAATTCTCTGGCGGTAGAGTAGTCCTTGTTACTGAAGCGTTCGTAGCGGATATCTGACAGGTGCATTAGCCGCTGAGTCCTCCTATTAAATTGAGACGTAGCTTATACATTTCAATGGAATTTAATTCTATTTACCGCCAGTGATTATTGCATAGAATAAGGGGTATTTCAACCAAATTGTACATTGAGGGCTGCAGATTGGACACGCCGCGAACAAAAGCCCGGGTAGTTCTCCGCTTGCGGACTACAGTTCCGTTATTTTGCTGAAATCATCAGTCTGGCAGCTGTCGCGGACTACAGATCCTTTATTTTCCGTATTCCCCCTCAAATTACCCCTTACAGCAGGGATAAGGTCTTTACAGTCCGCGTGGCGCGGAAAAAGCCCGGATTGTGAGAATTAGCGGAATCTCAGTCCGCAGGGAGAGATACGCTAATCACTATCTAATCGAAGTGTTTAACACTGTAACTTCAGCAGGCCAGCAAACGTGCATCTACAGGCACATCTGCATCTCCAGCTGCCCCTTCACGCTGTCGTAATCTTGCTCTCCTATTCCAATATGCTGCATAAGCCAAAACGAATCGTTTATACTGGCGGTAAGAGGTGATTCAGGATGGAGTCGCAATTATTTGAGCGTATTTACGATTCGGTGGTGCGGCGTGAGCCGACCTATGACGGTGTTTACTATACAGCAGTGCTGACGACACGTATTGTCTGCAGGCCTTCCTGCCGGGCAAGAACGCCGAAGGCAGCCAATGTGGTATTCTACGGCTCCCTGCAGGAGGCTGTCCGCGAGGGATTCCGGCCCTGTAAAAGATGCCGCCCCGAAGAAGGCGGCACCCTCCGGCCGGATGCCGTGCTGGCGTCGCAGGCGGATGCCATTATGGACGGGCAGTTCGGGAGCAAGCTGACACTGCAGTCGATGGCGGAGCAGCTGAAGGTCAGCCCGTTCCATCTGCAGCGGACCTACAAGCGGGTAACCGGCCAGTCGCCTGCTGCCAGACTGGATGAACTGCGCACGGGCGAAGCCCGCAGGCTGCTGGCGGAGACGGATACAGGCATTGCCGATGTAGGCAAGGCAGTTGGATTCCGCAGCGCGTCCCACTTCGCAGCCTGGTTCGTCAAGAAATCCGGTCTGTCCCCTACGGAATATCGCAGTAAGCATAATGAGGGAGGAAATTAGGATGAATATGAATATAAACCAGAGTCCGAACCGGCACACGATATATCACCATACCCTGAATCTCGGGAATCGGGAGTGGACCCTATGGGCCAGCAGCAAGGGACTTATCCGCGTGTCCTATCCGCAGGATGGAGGGCAGCTGCCGGCCGCCTGGCTGAAGATGTATGCTCCGGACTATGAATTCCTGGAGGGTGCCGGGCGGTTTGAGCAGCTTGGGGTTATAGAGCTGCTGCGCCGTTATTTTGATGGAGAAACGGTCGATTTCAATAGTCTTGCGCTTGATTTATGGGGCACTCCGTTTCAGCAGGAGGTATGGCGGGGGCTGCTTACGATCCCGCATGGTGAGGTTGCAACCTACAAGGAGTTGGCCGCACGGATTGGCAGACCGCTGGCAGTCCGGGCTGTCGGCACGGCTAACGGGCAGAATCCGCTGCCGGTCATTGTGCCCTGCCACCGGGTGATCGGTGCGAACGGCACCTTAACCGGTTACCGGGGCGGATTGCAGCTGAAGCAGGAGCTGCTTCAACTGGAAGGGATTCTAAATGTGAAGGCGGCGGGCCATGAACGATTTGCTTTTTGAGCTGCCGCTGCCGGAGGATTTCAACCTGGACGCCTGTCTGGAGTACATGAACCGTTCGCCGCTGGAATGCCTGTTCCAGACGGATGACTCGGGAGTGACCCGGATGTTCAAGCTGGAGGATGGCCCGGTCCTAATCCGGTTAAGTGTGCCTGAAGGGAACAGGCTGAGCGTAACCCGGCTGCACGGCGCTGTCCCCGGCGTCCTGGAGCAGGAATGGCTGGCCCGTTATATTGTAGAGTGGTTCGATCTGGACCGCGATCTTACCCCGTTCTACCGGGTTGCAGAAGCGGACCCGCTGCTCCGGCCGCTGGCAATTCAGCACCGGGGGCTGCGGATTATCGGCATCCCGGATCTGTTCGAGGCGTTATGCTGGGCGATTCTGGGCCAGCAGGTGAACCTGGCTTTTGCCTACAGGCTGAAGCAGCGCCTGACCGAAGTGTATGGAGAATCTCTGGAGTGGGGAGGCCGGACCTACTACCGGTTCCCCGGACCGGAGGTCTTCTCGGAGGTGCAGATCGAAGAACTATGCGCCCTGCAGCTGACCCGCAGCAAAGCACAGACAATCCTCACAGTAGCCTCGCTGATTGCAAGCGGAGAGCTGAGCCGTGAAGAGCTGCTGGCGCTTCCGTCTCCGGCCGCCGCCGAGCAGCGGCTGCTGCAGATCCGCGGGATCGGGCCGTGGACCTCCCAGTATGTACGCATGCGCTGCTTGCGGGATAGCTCCTCATATCCCGTCGGCGATGTCGGCCTGCAGAACGTGATCAAGTTCCTCACCGGTATGGACCGCAAGCCGACGCCAGCGGAGCTGCTCGTCCTGGCCCAGCCCTGGCAGGGCTGGGAGGCATACGCCACATTTTATCTGTGGCGGGCATTATATTAGCGCGCGGCTGGTGCGGAGCCGTGACGGCCAAAAGCACTGTCTCACCGGAGATTCCGGGAGACAGTGCTTTTTGTATCCTGCGCCTGAAGGGTTCACCCCAGCCCGCTTGAGCTTTAATGCGCCCGCTTCGTGAAGATCTGGAAGCATACACCGTACTTATCGGTAACCATGCCAAAGGCGGGGCTGAAATAAGCCGGAGCCAGCTCAATATCAACCGTTCCGCCTGCCTTGAGCGAGTCATACAGCTGCTGCGCTTCCTCCGCAGTATCCGCTGTGATACAGATGGTGATGCCATTGCCATGGCTCAGCGGCTGGCCAATTTCCTGATCTGCGACGAAAAACTTGGTTTCACCCACCAGCAGGACGGAATGGGCTATACGCGCTTTTTCCAGTTCGGTCATCGGGGAGTCAGGGTTCTGCGGGCCTTCGCCCACAGTTTGCTTGAAGAGCAGCGTTGCACCCAGCGCCTCCTGATAAAAGGCAATCGCCTCACTTGCTGTACCGTCCACCAGAATAAAAGGATTTACTTGCAGGGTCATGTCTAAATCGCTCCTTAGAATTTGATTTGCCTGTACTAACCGGCTTTAATTATAGTGTAGTCTATAATAGTGACAGGTATTGTCATGAATATAATAATAAATGGAGTGAAGCTGATGTCTAAATCCAAAAGGCTGCTGGACCTGATGATGACCGTCAACCGCAAGCGGAAATTCACCGTCAAAGAGCTGGCCGACGAATTCAATGTATCCTCCCGGACCATCCTCAGGGATTTGCAGGAGCTGGGGGAGTTAGGCGTTCCGCTCTATTCCGAAGTGGGGCCGCATGGAGGCTATCAGGTGCTGAACGAAAGAATTCTGCCGCCGATCGCGTTCACGGAGGAGGAGGCGGTGGCGATTTTTTTCGCCAGCCATGCCCTGCGCCACTACAAGTATCTCCCCTTCAAGGAGGAATCATTAGCTGCCCTGCATAAATTCTATAACTATATGTCCGGCGATGTCCGTGACCGGATTGACGAGATGAAGAACCGGATTGATTTCCTCACCCCGGCGAGACAGGCGGAGTTCCCCTATCTGTCTCTGTTGCTGGAAGCGGCCACCGGTCAAAAGGTGCTGCTGATCGATTATGAAACGAAGGGGCAGCGTAAGGAGAGATGGATTCAGCCAGTGGGCATCTACGCCCATAATGGCTTGTGGTATTGCCCGGCCTATTGCTTCCTGCGCGGCGATATCCGTGTATTCCGCTGCGACCGGATTCAGTTTGCCGGATACGGCGAATCGGGGCCGGAAGCGCTTGATCTGAAGCATGTCCATTTGGGAAATAAGGATGATTACAGCAGTCAAACTCAGCAGGGTGATAAAAGCATTGTCCGGCTGTTCGTTGAACTGGGGAATGGAGGCGTACAAGCCTGCGAAGCCGAGGTATGGTCCTCACCCCTGCTGCATATCCGCGGGGATGGCACGGGCTGGCTGGAAGGGGATATCCCGCAGAGCGATCTGGGCTTCTTCGCGCGTTTCGTAATCGGCCTCTGCAATGAGGCCACAGTACAGGAGCCGCCGGAGCTGGTGGCGGAGGTGAAGCGGACGCTGGCGGGAATGCTGGCGCAATATAAGTAGAGGGACAGGCTGATGATTAAGTATTTATGTATCCGGATGGACCCCGGGCGGACAAGATAGATAGAGTCTACACTTTATTTGGTAATAGTTATAAGCTGTTTATCTACAAATTCTATAGACTCTGTCAGCGGATCGAAGGATGGCAGATGAAGAGCCCGGTCAAGCAATGCATTGCGTTCCATCCACGTCTCACTATCCCAGCAGGAGTATATCTCTATACTTTCTCCTTCAGACAGACGTTCGTCCATGAGGGAGAGCAGCAGGTTTAGGCACTTTAAGTTTTGTTGGTAGAGTTCAGGATAACCCGCGCGGATTTCCTCAGTGATATTGCAAGCCTCGCCATTGAAGCCGTAGACATAGGGCTTAGTGATGATCTTGTTCTCTCTGAAGGGCGGGTAGAGGAACTCTCCAATCTCTAGCCCTACAGCATCCAGTTCGGTTTCATACACCTGTACCTTGGTGTCATTCAGATGAGATAAGTCTATAATATTATGAAGTGCGTTCTTGTCATCAGTCAGGTGAATTTCTGAGTACTTTTGGTACGAATAATGATAGCCGAAATATCCGGTCGGCAGCGGCCAATCCGCTCCTAGGAAATGTGCCAGTGTCATTGTAATTCCACCTCATCATAGGTAATTATGCATCGTTAAAATGCTATCCCAGCCACACTTCCGCCAGCCTGCGGATTCCCTCATCAATCAGATCCTCGGCAATCCCGCCGAAGCCCAGAATGAATTCCGGTTCATCGCAGTCCGGCGTATCACACCACGTATACGACATAGGCGTAACACGGATACCTTCGGCTTCCGCTGCTGCAGCAAGCTCCCGTGCACTGCCCGCTGCGGGCGGTTTCAGGGTCAGGAGAAGATGAAATCCGGCATCCCGTCCGCTGACGGCTGCTGCATCGCCGAAATAGCGCTGGACCGAGCGCAGAAGCAGGTCATGCTTGCGCTGATAGAGCAGCCGCATCCTGCGCAGATGTTTCTCGAAGTGCCCTCTTTCCATAAAATAATGCAGCGCAATCTGATGCAGCCGCGAAGCCGAGTGCTCCAGATACAGCTCGCTTCTCAGGCTGTGATAGAGCGGCAGCAGCTCCTCCGGCAGAACCATATAGTGAATGCACAGGGCAGGAGTTACCGATTGCGCGAAGCTGCACATATAGATTACCGGACTGTCCGCTTCAAGTCCCTGAAGCGCAGGAATGGGCCGTCCATGATAGCGGAACTCCCCGTCATAATCATCTTCAATGATATAGCCGCCCGCTGACCGGGCCCAATCCAGCAAGGCGAAGCGTTTGGCTACCGGCATCGCCATGCCTCTGGGAAACTGATGGGAAGGGGAGATGTATACGGCGTCAGCCCCGCTTCGGTACAGCTTCTCTATCATCAGCCCGTCTTCCTCCAGCGGAATGGGCATAATCTCATAACCACCGCGTTTGAATGCTGCGGGCAGCAGGTGATACCCCGGGTCTTCTATTCCGAGCCGCGTCACCCGTTCTTTAAGCATTAGGCATAACAAAGAGCACAGCGTATACTGGTCGCCGCCGACCACAATTTGCTTCTCTGTACAGCGCAGCCCACGGAACTGCCGCAAATGGGCGGCAATGCTCCCGCGGAGCGCCGGCTCCCCCTGCGGATCACCATACTGGAGCAGGTCCGGATTCGCGAGCTGTTCCTGGTAGAGGCTGCGCCATATTTTATGCGGAAATAAAGAGAAATCATTCCGTGACATGTGGAAATCATATGCGTATTGCCGCGAATCGCGCGGAGTAATGGGACGGACAGCCGGACGTGGCCGCTCTTCGGCTTCTGCAGGGCTGCCATTCCTATGGACTGGCAGGATAGTGTAACCGCTGCGCGGTTTGCTGGCGATGAAGCCCTCGGCAAGCAGCTGCTGGTAGGCAAGCTCGACAGGAGTGGCGCTGATACCGCATAATGCCGCCAGGCGGCGGATGGAAGGCAGGCGTGTACCACTGGGGAGAGCGCCGCCGATAATCTCTTTTGCAAAATAATCATAGAGCTGTATATAGTAAGGAATTTCGCTGTGATCATTCAGAGTAGGGACAAGCAGCATCATACACCTTCGAATCTGTCCTTTGAAATTAGACGTTTTTGTATATTTTATAGTATGCAGATCTGCATTACCATAAGAGCTATAACAACAGTCGGGAGATGACGGGAATGACCAGACATTCAGCGCTTGTAACAGGCAAAAAGGTATATCTGCGCCCGCTTAACGGGGAAGACGCCGAATTGTATTACCATATGTTCTACGGCACGGAAGTCCGCAGACTTACAGGTACGAAAAAGCATATCACCAAAGAGCAGATAGAGAATTATATCGCGCGCAAATCAGGGGACGACAGTACGGTGCTGCTGCTTATCGCCCTTAGGGAGACTGATGAGGTGATCGGCGATATCGCCATTCAGGATATAGACCCTGACAACCGCAGTGCAAATCTGCGGATCGCCATCGGTGAGGAGCGGCATCAAGGACAAGGGTATGGACGGGAAGCACTGCTGCTGATGCTGGACTACGGCTTCGGCATTCTGAATCTGCACCGGATTGAGCTGGAGGTCTATAGCTATAATGCCCGCGCTGCGCATGTGTATGAATCAATCGGTTTTGTCCGTGAGGGTGTACGGCGCCAGACGCTCTATTATAACCATGAGTACCATGATGTGATTATGATGGGCATGCTGGATAGCGAATACCGTGAGCGGTATGTGAAATAGGGAGGGTAAAGCGGACCTGCGAAAGCTGATTCAACAATAACGCAGGTCCGGAAGAATTGAAGAGACTATGTACAAAAATGTTAATAAATAAACGTATTCTTGACTCTCTTTGACCGCAGGAAATAGGGGATCCAGATCACAGCATAAATGAAGGACCGGAAGATATCCGTATAAGAGGTATCATCCGGTATGATACCGGAAAGAGTAGTCTGTACATGGCTGAACATGAAGGTATCTATGGTATTAAGTAAGATGTTATATACAATGAAAGATATAGATATGTATTTGAATAATTTTTTATGTTTGAGACCCAGGTACAGAATGAACAGGATCATTACGACCTGAATACATACTAATACCGTTTCTATCACAAGACTAGGAAGCATTGAAGCGACGTAGTAGCTACTGTCAGGGTCGCTTAAGGCCTTCAGAGCCGAATAATGAGAAATTACCATAAAGCATTCGCACACCCGCGAAGAGTGAGAGAACAATACCTATTGCGAAAAGTCCTAACCAGCCTCCGGAGCCGGAAGGCTCTGATTCATCTGCGGGCTGGTCTGAGGATTCCAGGACCCCTTCGGAAGCAGCGGCGGCCTCATCATCAGCTGGTCTAGCTTTCTTGACGCGCAATGGCCTAATTAATCCGCCGGTCGCCCACCCGATAATTCCTCCAAGCCCTCCAATCACAATAGAAATAATAACGTTAGGATCTGCTGCATAAGTTCTATGTAGAATAAAACCTATGACGAAGAAGATAATGCCCAGTCCTGCTTTTGCCACTTCATCACCTCATCATATCCGCATTGGCTGCGGGATTTTTACTATGACGTTTATATCGACAATTCCCACTAGTTCCTTTAATTTACTTGTTATATTTTAGGCGCTAGTTCTTTATTTTTACTGTGGCGGTGAGGGCGTGGATAGTAATCATGTGAAATAAAGTATCAAGGTCAAATAAGGTCAAATAATTAATAATGTTAAAATTTATACTAAAAAACGAGCCGAAACGCCGGGATTTACGGGATTTTCGGCTTATATGAGTTTTGTCATCCGTGTAGCCGGCGACTATAATAAAGCCATAGGTCAAATAAAGTCAAAGTCAAACCAACAACAAATTCAAAGTCAAATGAGAGGAGAATGGATAATGTTTGATTTGGTTCCTTTTGGTAAACGCAGAGATGATGCTTTTGGTGTGCTGGCTAAGTCGCTTAACGAAGTGTTTAATGATGATTTCTTTGCACCGCTGACAAGCTCCACGCTGTCCTTCCGGACAGACATCCGCGAGAGTGAAGGGGCGTATCTGATTGAGGCCGAGCTTCCGGGCTTCAAAAAAGAAGAAATCGACATCGATTATACCAGCCCTTACTTGACGATCAAGGCAGTACGCAAAGAAGAGAACAGCGAGGAGAACAAGGAACATCAGACTGTGCGCCGGGAACGGCGGTATGGTGAGTATGTGCGCCGCTTCTACGTTCAGGATATTGCGGAGGAAGGTATCCGCGCTTCACTCAAAGACGGGATGCTGAGCCTGGAAGTGCCGAAACGGCAGAAGTCGCAGGGCAAACGGATTGAAATTCAGGATGGCGGACATTCTTCAGACGCGCAGCTTCAGTAAGCGGCAGGTGCAGCTTACTGGTGAACGGTCTCCGGGGGAAGCGGAGAGCCGGAGCGCCGGGGAAGGATGTAGGAAGGCGAAGGAAGCAGGACTTCCAAGTCTGGCTGAAGCAGCCGGGTTCAGCGGGGTTCCCGGGCTAAGCGGCTTCTGCCGCCGGCCTATCCGGTCCCCTGCGGCAGAGTGGTTTCGCCGGGCTTTTCATATAGCATGATCATACAGGGCGCATTGTAGTGGGGATACCGGCTATGATGCGTCTTTTCTCGGAGAAAGGGACTTGGTGAATAATCATCGGCACCGGGAATAGGCTTGTTACAGGGCGGAATGCTATAACCTATAGAATAAGCTTCCCAATATACGAAAGGAGGAGGTACCAGTGGCGGCAAATTATTACGAGACTCTGGGCGTCGGCAGGCAGGCCTCGAAGCAGGAGATCAAAAAAGCTTATCAGAAGCTGGCTAAGAAGTGGCATCCCGATGTCAACAAAGCCCCGGAGGCAGAAGCCAGATTCAAGGAAGCAGCCGAAGCGTACGAAGTGCTGGGTGATGAAGAGAAGCGGAAAATCTATGATGAGGAGCTGCGCTACGGGGCCGGCTACGCTGGGGCAAGGGGTCCGCGGAGCAGCGGGGCAGCCTCCTCCGCGTCCTGGGAATCGCCTTTTAGCGCGGGCTGGAGCAGCGGCGCTGCTTCCGGCAGCAGTATTCCCGAAGAGGATCTGTTCGGGATGTTCTTCGGCAGCCGGGGGGCAGCGGACCGCGCCGGCTTCGATTTCTTCTCCGGCAGCGGCGGTGTCCGCCAAGGGGGAAGCCCTTGGGCGGATGAGTTCAGCACGATGCAGGCCCAGCTTGAGATTACGCTGGAGCAGGCTTACAAAGGCGGAAATATCAGCGTTCAGGCTGCAGGCAAAGACCTGAGTGTGCAGGTTCCGGCACGCTCGTCCGAAGGGACGGTGATCCGGGTTCCCGGCGGCGGAAGCGGGGCGGGACAGGGAGGCGACCTGCTGGTCTCGCTGCATCTCCTGCCCCATGACATCTATGAACCGGACGGCGGCGGGGATTTACTCGGCACGGTAGAGATTGCCCCCTGGCAGGCTGTGCTTGGCGGAGAAGCCAAGGTGGCCCTGCCGGACGGCAGCCAGGTGAAATTGAAGATCCCCGCAGGTATGGCAGGCGGCCGAACGCTGCGCCTCTCCGGCAAGGGGCTTAAGCGTCCTAATGGAACGAATGGTGACATCCTGTTCCGGATCGAGATCGTTATTCCGGCGGATACCTCGGAAGCGGAGAAGAAGCTGTACCGCCAGCTGGCCGATTCCGGCAGCTTCCAGGCCGGAGCCAAACGGCAGCCTCCCGGCGGGGCACAGCGGCGCAGAGCGACAACGGGGTAATGATGAATATATAACGCCGGTTATCCGGCTGACTGACATATGGAATGCTGCAGCTGGGGCTGCAGCGGCATAATTTTACGGAAAGGCGATGATCTTATGGATTTCAACAAGCTTACACAGAAGCTGCAGGAAGCCGTCGCAGAGGCCCAGTCCCTGGCTGCGGCCAGCGGACATCAGGAGATTGATAACCTTCATCTGCTGAAGGCACTGCTTCAGCAGCATGAGGGCCTGCTGCCGCGGCTGCTGCAGAAGATGAATATTCCTGCAGCCGAGCTGCTGCAGGGTACGGAGGTGCTGCTTCAGCGGAAGCCCAGCGTAAGCGGAAGCGGAGCGGGCACGATGCGGCTGTATGCCTCGCCTGCGCTGATCGCCATGCTGGAGCAGGCCGAGAAGGAAGCGGCCAAGATGCAGGACGAATTCGTGGCCGTAGAGCATGCTGTGCTGGCGATGGTCTCGGACTCCGGCAGCGGGAACCGCGAGCTGCGCGGGCTGTTCACGGGCCGGGGCGTTACCCGGGAGAAGCTGCTTGGGGTGCTGGCCGAGATCCGCGGACACCAGCGGGTGACGAGCCGGGAGCCGGAGGCCACCTATGAGGTGCTGGAGAAATACGGCCGTGATCTGGTGGCCGAGGTGCGGGCGGGCAAGGTTGATCCCGTGATCGGACGGGATGCGGAGATCCGCCGGGTCATCCGTATCCTCTCCCGCAAAACCAAAAACAACCCCGTACTGATCGGCGAACCCGGTGTAGGGAAAACAGCGATTGTGGAAGGGCTGGCCCACCGGATTGTCCGCCGGGATGTGCCGGAGGGGCTGAAGGACAAGACGATTTTCTCGCTGGATATGAGCGCACTGATTGCCGGAGCCAAATACCGCGGGGAATTCGAGGAGCGGCTGCAGGCCGTACTGAAGGAAATCCGCGAAAGTGACGGCCGGATCATCCTGTTCATTGATGAGCTGCATACGATTGTCGGTGCCGGTAAGACCGAAGGGGCCATGGACGCGGGCAACATGCTGAAGCCGATGCTGGCCCGGGGTGAGCTGCATTGTATCGGGGCGACGACGCTGGATGAGTACCGCAAATATATCGAGAAGGACCCGGCGCTGGAACGCCGCTTCCAGCAGGTGCTGGTCAGCGAGCCGGATGTCGAGGATACCATCTCCATTCTGCGCGGTCTCAAGGAACGCTTCGAGGTGCATCACGGAGTCAAGATCCATGACAGCGCCCTCGTCGCGGCCGGTGTCCTGTCGAACCGCTATATTACGGACCGGTTCCTGCCGGATAAGGCGATTGACCTGGTGGATGAAGCCTGCGCGATGATCCGCACGGAGATTGATTCCATGCCCGGTGAGATGGATGAGGTGACCCGCCGCCTGATGCAGATGGAGATTGAAGAAGCCGCGCTCAAAAAGGAAACCGACGATGCCAGCGCGCGCCGTCTGGAAATCCTGCAGCGGGAGCTGGCCGACCTCAAGGAGAAGCATCTGGGCATGACCGTCCGCTGGGAGAAGGAAAAGTCGGCGATCCAGGGCATCCGCGAGCTGAAGAAGCGGTTAGAGCAGGCACGCAAGGATCTGGTCGATGCACAGGAGATCTATGATCTGAACAAGTCCGCCGAGCTGAGCTACGGCATAATTCCTGATCTGGAGCGGCAGCTGAAGGCCGCAGAGGAAGCCGCGCAGCAGGATCAGGAGACCCGGCTGCTGCGTGAGGCCGTGACGGAAGAGGAGATCGCCGACATCGTCTCGCGCTGGACCGGCGTCCCGGTCTACACATAACTATAGTCTATGCCCATACTATTTCATCAATCCTCCAAATATCTCCATCCTTTCGAATCACAATCCTCTGGAATATAGACTGCATGATATCCTTCTTTGTGCGCTGTTCAAATAAATCCCAGTTCTCTTTCATATCATTGATCATCTTGACGGCTGCTTCAGAGGACAAATGACTAACAACCTGTTTGGGGATTGTGGATAACTTCTTCTCAATTTCTGTAATCATCAACATCTCTGCCTGCATGCGCTTGCTGAAATCTTCATACGGCATGTTCCCATCACCGTAAGCCATTTGCCAGCGTTCCCGCCGCGCTTCACTTTCCCGTATTGCTTTTCTGATCTCAGCTTCTTCGTCATTTTGTTTCGAAGGTACATGCTTTCGCGTGTATTCCTCGCCTTTGGCAAAGGTTGTCTTGAATATGAGATTCGCTAATTTCTTCTCAGAAATTCCGCCTTGATCGCAGATGCCGGCCCTTGCTTTACCACCGCATGCATAGTGTCTTGCATGGCTTGGTGTTCTTTTGTCTGTCAATCCGGTGTACGTATATCCGCACTTTGCACATTTAACAATTCCACCGAATACATAATCGTAGGAGTTTTGAGAGATGAGGCCTTCTCTCTTTCTCTCCATGATTACCTGAACTCGATTAAATAACTCTGGATCTATGATAGGCTCATGAGTGCCTTGTCTGACAATGGCCTCATCGTCCTTTTTGAACTTGTTATGCACTTGTCCACAGTAGTGCTTATTGCCAAGAGAGAGCATGACCTTGCTATGATCCCACTTGGACCCTTTGTTTCGGCGTATCCCCTGGCGGTTGAGTGACTTGGCTATTTTTGGAGAACCGTCACCAGCAGCGTACCGTTCAAACATCCAGCGCACCCATTTAGCTTCTTCTTCTTTAACTATTAAGTCCCCGTTATCCTGTCTTTCGTACCCGTACAAATCTACTGTTATGTTATGTAACCCTTTTTCTGCGCGTTTCTTCATCCCCTTTGTGACTTCTTCGCCCAAGTTTTCCCGGAACATCTGAGCGAAGATCCCCAGCAGGTACACAAACATACGGCCCATAGGGTTAGATGTGTCGATTTGCTCTGATAAGCTGATTAATTTCACGTTCTTCTCGTTAACAAGCTCTACAAGGCCGTACAGGTCCGATATGTTACGCGTCAGCCGGTCAAGCTTATGAACGATCACGCAATCAAACATACCTGCCTTTAGGTCACGGATTAGCTCCTGTACGCCGGGTCTCTTCAGATTCTTGGCCGACACGCCGGGATCAGTGTAAATCTTAAATATCTGCATTTTATTATCGTTAGTGTATGCGATTAACTGATCGTGCTGGGCCTCAAGGGAATATCCTTCCTGGCTCTGGCGTTCAGTAGAAACGCGGGTGTATAGGGCTGCTCTAATTTTACCAATCGGTGTACCGTCTGCTTTAACAATCATGCTGTTCACTCCTTGTCTTTATATGTCTGTATTGTAGGGGAGGGGGAACAAAAAGACCATACCCGGATTGAGTATGGCCGCTTTTATTAAAATCCATTTTCATTTAGCCAAACTAATAACCCTGCGATATTTACTCCATCTGAAATAGTCGAATTTGTAGTTAAATGCCCAAATATTTCTCCATTGTAAACAATAGCAGGCGGTGTAGAAGCTAGTTCATTAAATGCGCTTTCTGAGGAGAATTTGCTTCCGTAGGTTCCATATTCATTCCAAATACTTTTAGTTTGATATTTACTTCCATAAGTTCCATATTCGTTATATATAGAATCTTTGTCATATTTGTCGGTTGTCAATTTTCCTAAATATACCTTAAGATCATTTGAATAAAGAGAAGGATAAGTTTTTTGTACATTGCTAGTTTGATTATTACTTGCTGTAGAACCATTTGTAGATGTTATAGTAACAGTTTTTGTTGTTTGATTCCACGTATATTGGATACCTACTTGGCTCAGCATACTGATAGGTATCATTGTTCTTCCATTTAGACTTACTGCCGGTACATCGTTTGTCGAAAGAGTTTTACCATTATACATTATTTTGATGATGTCATTTCCCTTGTAGCTTCCCCATATACTAGCCGCGTTTACTATTCCGGTAAATAATAAACTTAACAAAATGGAAACGATAAAAACTTTGTTCTTCATAATATATTTCCCCTTAATATATCCGCATCGGCTGCGGTATTTACTGTTCGTTCGTAGTTATTTCCCAACACTTACTATAAATCCCTTGTCATATTTTGCGCAATGATAACTTTACTGCAATAAAGTATGATTTAACTACCCACGTTTTGGGTAGGAGGGCACATCATGAAATTACTAACAGTGCGAATGAACGATCGAAAGGGAGACGACACAGATTTTGTTGAGTTAGATATTGGAGACGTAGATTACATTAATGTATGGCACCGCACAAAAAACTCTTACGGAGTACCCGCATTCCATACTTTTTACGGATCTTACATCTGTCTTTGTAACTTGGGAGATTTAGGCAAAGCCCTTAAACATTTAGGATTTGAACTAATGGATCAATCGACTATCATCAATACAAAAAATGTCGAACAAGTAAAGTCAATTGATAATAATGGATCAGTAATTAAATTTGTTAGCGGATTGAAAGTTCGGATACGCAAGCATATTTGATATGTGATTGTCAACCCCTCCACTGTTGTTGGACGGGTACAATCGTTCGACCTAGTTCGACAGCGTTTTCATAAATATGATGATATATTAACGACATAAAGTAATTAGTACTAAAGGGCAGGTGATTGTTGCAGAATTATGTATTATGATTGAATCAAGTTCGCGGTTTGTTGAACTGATCACCGGGTCGGAGCAGCATTGCTGCTCAAGCCTACTCTTCAACGATTTCATAGAGGTCATCCATAGAACACTTTAGTGCTCTTGATATTGTCATCAATGTCGGAAGGGACATTTTCCTGCTATCGTTTGCATATTCCGAAATTTGAGACTTTGCGATACCTGTAATATCGCTAAGCCATTGTTGAGTTTGACGGATCTCTTTTAATCTTTGTTTGAGTAGGCAACGACCAGGTACATAACCCATGTCGATGTCACCTATATTTTTTTATTTAAAATAAGAACATACGTTTTGTTTAACCCAGTGATGTGGTAATATTAACAGAGCATCGCTGTAAAAACTCTAAGGGGTTGTTGAAATGGATGATCTGTCTAAAAGGTTGGCTGGTAAAATAATAGAGATAAAAGGGATGCATATTGATGAAGACTATCTCATTGATTTCTTTTATTCACGGACATTTTCATCTTTGCAAGATGCTGAACCAATTCTCTTACAGCCGACTCCACAACAGGATCATCCTGCAAACTAACCTTGAATTCTGCTTCTGCCTCTTTAATGATCCTAACCATAACATCTTCGGGGAGCGTATATTCGCTCTCTTTTTTGTCCCTTCCTTTTAACCAATCCAAAGAAACATCATATAGGTCAGCTAGTTGTGCCAATGTATCAGAGTCAGGATCTCTGTAATTCCTCTCATATCCTGAAATTGTTCCATTTGATACACCGAATTTATCTGCAACCTCTTGTTGTGTTAGTCGTTTGTTTTCTCTCGCTTGCTTCAACCTTGCTCCTAAATCACTCATCGTGATCCTCCCTTCAACTATTAATATACCAATACTGAGCGTTACGCATAACAAATTAAGCGATAAGCATAAAAAACTATTGACTAAGCGTTACGCGTATATTATATTTAACTCACAAGTTAAGCGTAACGCTTAGTCAACCGGAGGTGATAAAATGAACTATGTAATTAAAAACATTGAAATTATTAGAAAAAGTCGCGGTGTTACAAAAGCGCATATCGGATCTTCATGCAATAAGACAGGTGCTTGGTATGGCGACATTGTTAAAGGGCGCAGAAGAGTATATCTAAACGATCTGTTGCTAATCGCTGCTGCACTTAACGTAGATGTAAAGATTTTTTTTGATCAAAAACTAAGCGAAACGCTTAATTCAAAAAAAACAGCCTAGGAGGAATATGTATGAATCAAATACAAAAATTCATTTACAGCAATCAAGAAGTCCGCAGCACGGTGATTAACGGCGAACCATGGTTTGTTGCTAAAGATGTATGTGATGTTCTTGAACTTACAAATAGTCGCATGGCAATCGATCGTCTGGATGAAGACGAAAAGGGAGTAAGTTCAACTGACACCCTTGGTGGAAAACAAAATGTAACCATCGTTAATGAATCCGGCCTGTACTCCCTAATCCTCGGCAGCCGAAAACCTGAAGCGAAACAGTTCAAGCGCTGGATCACACACGAAGTCATCCCAAGCATCCGGCAGCATGGTGCATACATGACACCAAGCACAATCGAGAAGGTACTCACTGACCCTGACTTCATCATCAAGATGGCGAACCAGATGAAAACGGAGCAAGAGAAGAACAGGCTGCTGCAGCAGAAGATTGAAGCTGACAAGCCAAAAGTTCATTTTGCAGAATCGGTGGAAATCTCTAAAGACTCTATCCTGGTGGCCGACCTTGCAAAGCTGCTGAGACAGAAAGGCGTAGAGATCGGCGAACACCGGTTGTACAAATGGATGCGCGAAGAAGGTTATCTGATCAAATCCGGTTCTGAGTATAACCGACCTACGCAACGTTCTATGGAACTCGGGTTGTTCGAAGTAAAAACGGGACACCGTGGCAGTTCAGACGGAACGATTAAGTTAACATACACCTCCAAAGTAACCGGAAAAGGTCAAATCTACTTCATTAACAAGTTTTTAAAGGCAGCATAGGTTACTAATCTATCAATCTAGTATCAATTATATACCGACACCAATCGACTTAAAAGGATAAAACTACCAAGGAGGTGCGATATGAAAGCGATCAATGTAGAGCCTGGACACCCCGTAAAGATACCTGTGAACAACTTATCGCCGGAGTTGCTGCTGAGAATGTTGGCAGAGGTTGAGCAAGCGAAGCAGAAAGGGGAGAAGAAAGTTGGTTGAACTCGTGGTACTACCGGTGCACCAGCGGCTGGCTGAGCTGCACATCATTGCTGATAAGCGCCCGCTTAATCCGGATGAGCAAGTTGAGTTGGAAGATTGCATGCAGATCAACGCAGACGTAATGCACGAGCTAGCAAAGATCAAGATTGCATCGAAGCAAGCGTTTAAGACGGGTGATGTAGAGTGGCAGCATGACATCTGCGCACGGATCGAGGCAGTTAGCAAGAAATTCATTCGAGGGGGAATTTACAGTGGCTAAGAAGCAATCGGAGATTCGGAAATTCACATCAGTGTACACCTTCAAAATTCCAAATGAGCCTAAATGCGGCTGTGGCCGTCCGGCAGAGTACGAGGTATACGATCACCATGAACCACACTGCCAATCCTGCATGCTTGATGCGGTAGATTGCCAGATCCCAGTGATGGTACGGCGCATTGAGGGAGGGTTTGACGATGCAAGCTGAGACGGAGTTCATCGTAGATACGGAGTGCGGCCGGCACTTCTGCTGGTCGGCTCCAGATTATGAAGGATTGATCAACGCGCTTCACTACCGGGGATACAAACCAACCTTTATCATGCCGTATGACGAGTTTCAGAAGCAAATGGAACAAGGTAAAGCCTACATCGAAAGAGAGCTGAAAGAATCTGCTTAAGACGGTAAGTGACATATTGGAGCATTACGGGAAGGAGACAAAGGAGGATGATACCACAGGATCGGAGCCTGTACCTGGAACTAGCGAAGCAGAGGCCGAATGATAAACGATGGGTTCGCACGTGCTTTAAGAACTACGCAAGGGTGCTAAAAAGAGAATGGGCAGCCGTTGGAGGGCCACCCATGTCAGTTGCTTTATAAAATTGATAATTTGATTATACCAAAACTTTAGGAGGAATGGAACATGCGTGAATTCGAAGATTTGGCACAACTCTCTGATTATATCCGACAACTCGAAAGTGAGAACGCTGATTTGCTTGAGCAAGTAGCTATGTTGTCTGGAGAAGTTGAACACTATGAGGACCCATACAGATGAAGACCCGGGACGAACGTATCCGGTATGTCATACAGCACAAAAACGGCTGGTTTATCAATGTAAAAGGTGAGCGCAAGGATGATTTCATGTCTGCGACACGGCTCACGGAGGACGAAGCAGCGGTGTTCCTGACCGGACACTATGCGCCGGCCAACCCGGAGGACTACCACGCACAGCCGGTGCGGATCACATATGAATTGGAGGTCGAAACGAATGTGCAACAAGAGTGATTCCATTGTAAATCTAGCGAAAGCGCTGGTTGCGTTCAACCTTGAGGTAAAGATCATCGAAAAGGACGCGAAGAACCCGCATTTCAAAAACGATTATGCAACCCTGGACACCATTATTGACGAGGTCCGGCCGTTGTTGGCTAAGCACGGACTGGTAATCATGCAGTTCCCGGGCGGTGACGGTGAGCATTATACCCTTCGGACCATGCTTGTCCACGAATCCGGGGAGTTTATCGAGTCTGAACCATTGACAATGAAGCCCGTGAAGAACGATCCGCAAGGTATCGGCAGCTGCACGACCTACGCCCGGCGCTACAGTTTATCCGCCATGCTGTCGCTTAACACCGGGGAGGACGATGACGGCGAGAAGGCAACGCACTCCAGCACTCCAGCACAGCCTCCAGCAGCCACGCCAAGCGCCCCAAGACAGGCGAGCAGCACAAATACACAGTCCAGTTCATCGGGGCCAGCAGCGCTTATCAGTGCGGCTCAGATTAGCTATTGCCACAAGATCAAAAACGATAAAGGGATCTCTGAAGATGATTTCAGAGCCATGATCGCGGCCATTCCTGGCCGGGAGAGCATCAAGGAGTTGACGAAGTCCGAAGCCAGCGTGTTCATCAACAAACTAAACGCGATGTGAGGTGTTCGTGTGAAGAAGAAGCCAAAGAAGAAGGTAGCCCCATGGCGTGAGGGCATACTTGACCACCACAAGCGCCACAACCGCCTGAGAGGCGCGATTACGAAAGTTACTGGTGAGGTTAGGGGTGAGGTCAATCGGCGCTCTATGGAGCTTATGGGCACGGACGTAGCGGTCTGTGAGCGCTGTGGAACATCGAAGAACCTCAGTAAGGGGCATATTGTCGAAGCATCACACATGGGGCCGGGTTACGATCCGGCCAACATCATGAACCTGTGCGGCACCCATGGATTTAAAGGCACCTGTCACGATTGGGCGGACAACGACTTCTCCGGCCGGCAGTGGAAGAAGCAATACGGCGCAATGCTGCGGCTCTACTACAGCGAGGGTAACGGTAAAAACTACTGGAGTTACAAGGAGGAAGCCTGATGAAGCTGTGGGATCAATTCTTAGACTTGAAAGCTCAAATTCACAACATCGCCGCAGACGAAGATAAACGGCACGAAAACGCACGCTTCCTCCGGTCTATAGAATCTATCGAACGAACCTTGAAACGCTCTCTCAGAGGCGCTGAGTACCGTATTCTGTTTACCCTAGACGATCCGCAGGCTGAGCTTGTTAAAAATCTACTGAAAGAGGCGAAAGAGAATGAACAGAGATATTAAATTCAGAATATGGGATGAAGCTGAACGCCAAATGATGTCTTGGGAAGAAGTAGACGAACGCGATAAAACGGGCGTCTATCAATTTCTTGACATGATCGAAGAGGACGGTTTCGAGGTTATGCAGTACACGGGCCTTCATGACAAGAACGGCCGGGAGATTTATGAAGGTGACATCGTCAAAGGTAAACATATCGAAATACCTATTCACTGGGAGAACATTGGAACTGATCTAGTTGGTAAAGTTGTCTATAAACCGGGGATGTTCAGGATAATCGGAAAGACGAAAACATCTGTGAAAACAGAATCAGGAATACATTCAGGTTATGAAGTCATCGGCAACATCTACGAAAATCCTTCACTCCTGGAGGTCACCCCATGAAACAACTCGTAACCCGTGACCAGCACGGAACCATATGCACCGTGCGTGAAGAGACTCTGCCCACCTTAAACGACATGTTGCTGCGTGTATGCGGGGCAATCCTGCTGCTGGCTGCGGCACTGGCGGTGCTGATATGACCCGCAAAGAGACGCTGCTGAATCTGGATGAACTGCTCAAGGTGTGCAGCAGCTGCACTAAGAAGAAAACAGCCGGATACCTATCTACCCAGCACAACCGGTTCCAGCACTATTGCCACAATACCTGTAAGACAGGAAAGAAGCTGCAGCGCATCGCAGATGATCTGGACGCAGAAGTCCGGGCGCGGCGGAAGCAAAAGAAAGGGATGAGCGCATGACAAGCGAGGAACGTATCAGATCTGAAATCGAGGTTTGGGAAAACGCCGCAATCGTTTATGCAAATGCTCTTGCTGAATGTGAAAAATACGGCGACTACGGCGGCCGGCAATACAACGAACATATGATTGAGTATTGCCGGATTAGAGCAAAAAAGCTTGATGTGGATCTGCAGCAGTTAAAGAGTGCTTAATCCGGGATATATTCCAGCAGATCCCCGACATTACAGTTTAAATGGAAGCACAGCGTATTGATCGTATTGTAGTCAATGCGCTCGTTCTTCCCATTATAGATACGGTACAAGGTTGGCAGGCTGATTTCAGTAGTTACTGCAAGGTCGCGGACGCTTTTTATATCTCTTTCAGCCATTAATATGTGCATTCTGTTTTTAATCATCATAATCACCTTTTCATCTTATTCATATTTATTATTAACGCATGGATACTTAAAGTATATACCTATAAGTAATTTGTATACGGAAGCTTGTGTTTTGTATACGGAAGTGTTAAAATGACGTCAAAGGAACATGAAGGAGTGATGATATGAAGAAGACTAAGAACATCCCATATAGACTTGATCCGAACGAACATAAACAACTCAAATTGTTCTGTGTTGAACATGGGATTCCAATGCAGCAACTCCTTGATATGGCGGTGAATGAGTATCTGAAAAAATGGGCGGTGTAAACGATGGCTAGACCGCGTAAGGAGGGAATGGATTACTTCCCCCATGATGTGAATTTATCATCCGACAAAAAGGTTGAGGCGCTTCGGATAATTCACGGAAATGACGGTTACACATTCTTCTGTATCATGCTTGAGCTTATATACCAGGAGAGCAACTTTGAACTAGATGTTTCTGACGCAGAAACTATTCAGATACTCGCCAAAAAAGTAGAAGTAACTACACAAAAACTAACAGAAATGATTTTAACCAGCATAAAACACGGGTGTTTTGATCGAGAAAGATACGAAAATGATCATGTTTTAACATCAAATGGTATCAAAAAGCGTGCATCAGTCGTTGTAGACAAGCGTGAAAAGATGCGATCAAAAAGCCGTAGCGACGCGATTCCTGTAGTTTCACCACCAGTTTCTTCCCTAGTTTCTGACGCAGAAATGGGGGTAGAAAGTACACAAAGTAAAAGTAAAAGGAAAGTAAAAGATAAAGTAAAAGAAAAGAAAGATATTATACCTAAAATTAATTTCGCTGAATTCGTATCAATGACTCAGGAAGAATACGACAAGCTGCTTGAAGCACACGAACAAGACAAGCTTAACCGGATCATTGAAACCTTGGACAATTACAAAGGTTCAACCGGAAAGAAATACACCAGCGATTACCGGGCTATTTTAAACTGGGTGGTCACTAGAGTTGAGGAAGATGAAAGGAAACTAAAGCTAATACCGGGAGGTGGAAACGGTGGAAAGTATCAAGCCGGTTATGCAGGACCTTCTGAAGCGAGTCGAAAGGCTGCGAGCCGAGGCGCTGAAACCTTTATCGGAAGCCCTGGACGAGAATCAGGACTTACCACCGAGGAAGTTCAGCGGCGCGCCAGCAATTTCGAATGAGGGGTGCGAGAAGTGTGATTACACCGGAACGATCAACTCATTCCGATGGGAGCAGCCGGAAGGGTACCCGATCAAAATACAAGTGGCCGTGGTAGAAAACTGCAGCTGCCACATGGACCGGATGTTCCTGAAGTACAACGCATCCGAGACTTTCAACGCAAAGGAACGGGGTCACACCTTCAAAAATGCAACGATGGACAATATGAACGAAATGCAGTTTAACATTGCAATGGACTTCGTCACAGACATCAAGAAGCATATGGAACTTGGCACATGGCTGTACATCTTTGGTGACGATGCCCGGGTTGCTGAAGCTTCAAAGGCAAAGGGCGCCATCCTGAACGCATACGGTACAGGAAAGACATATCTCATGCAGTGTATGGCGAATGCTTTCTCATACCGGAAGATCCCGGCGATATACGTCACGGAGTCAAAACTGTACGGAGAGATCAAAGCCACATACAGCCGCGATAGCGAAGAATCTGAAATCGATGTGCTACAGCGCTACTACAACGTACCGATCTTGATGATAGACGACATCTTCACCGCACAGTACAAGGATTGGGCCGAAGGTATGCTCTACAACATCATTGACGAGCGCATGAAGAACAACAAGGTGACGATCATGACCAGCAACTACGCATTAGGCCGCATCAGAGAGCGTTTACCGCTGAACGGTGGGAAGATCGGAAGCCGGATCAACGGTAAGGCAGAGCAGATCGAAATGCTGGGCCCGGACCGCAGACCACAAAGCAAGAGTGAGCCGGCTTAAGAGAGGATGAAGAGAATGGCTACAGCATTAACGGATAAACATTTTCACTTGATGCAGCATGCACTAGGTCTGACACGCAAGAAAAAACCGACACGAAATTATTTTTACTGCGATGGCAACGATCCTGACTGGTCTTATCTCGTTGATAACGGATTTGCTACACGTAATCCAGGATGGACAGAAGGTAAAGCGTACTTTCGTCTTACATTCGAAGGAGCAAAGTCTATTTATTCAAAACCAATGTCAAAAAAGTATTTCGAGGATCTGCCATGAGTCATGAATGCCTTGACGCTCATTATCACTACATGCCGGTAGATCATCCTAGCTGCTGGAGTTGGCCGAATGATTACAAACACCGTGTCCATTATGACGAAAAAACTCTTGGCTCAAAACCAATTGGCATCATGTGCAAAGGTGGAGAGTTGGTGTGTGTGGATGAAGGTTCATATTTACACCCAGCGGCATTTGACCTTGATGTGCAAGAAATACTTATTGTCAATCCAATTATGAAATGCTGGGGAAGGGGTTTAAAGCATGAATGACCTAATCAAAACGATAAAAGAATCTTTAGATAAGGCGGACGCAGCTCCGTGGGAACAAGACGAAGGGCCATATGTGTTAAATAGCAACGGTCATATAGTGTGCAGGTTATGGGATCTGGAAGACAAGTACGCGAATGATCAGAATAACGCTAACCTTATCGCTAAATCCCCCACATGGCTACAACAGCTAAGTGATAGTTTGGAAGATGCGGTAAAGGCGCTGGAGTGGTACGGAGATAAGACGATTTATTTTAGCAGAGAAGACGAAGCGATTAAACCAATAGTCAAGGACTTTGGGGAACTGGCACGTAACACACTAAAACGCATAAAAGGAGCAACACAGGCCGTAGGCCATCAATCGACTGAATCAGCTCAGGCAGAGCCGGTGGCCGAATAATATGAAACCCATAGACGACTACGACCTATACGACAAAGACTTCGCCTTATGGTGGCGCAAGGGACTTGAATCCTTCGGGATGGACACCAGTGTGGTGGATGAATGGGAACGTGATCAGGCTGAGGCAGCATAACAAGAGGGGGTAACCGGAGTTTACGGAGCCACTACGTGTGATAACAAGGGAGGAAACAGGGATGAAGGTACACGAGCTTAAAAAGATTCTGGAACACTGCGAAGATGATTGGGACATCTGCTACACCTCAAATGCTTCGTTGGACGATGGAGTGGTTGATATTGATGAACTGAATGAGGATCATAACTTGCGCACATACATTTTGTTTTAAATAGTCCGCACAGCTAATACAAGCCCCACACAGACGTTATAACCGCAAAGACAGGCACAAGTTAGGGTATGGTCAATAAAGCGCTCTACGGGGCGTGCGGAAGGAGAGAGGATATGACTAAAAAGGAAGGTAGTTATGAGTATATCGTAGACACAATAGAAACAGAAACGATGATTTTTAGTATATGGAGAAAAAAGAGCGAATATGAGCGAAATATGGATCGATTATCACATATGTGCCATGAGAGTTGGCTTAAACAGGTTGAGAGAGGGTGAAGGGAATGAGATTAATAACGGCAGTGGAGTTAATGAGAGCGCACCAAACTTGTCCGCAGTGTAACAGCGGGATGATCGGAAACGGCGAAGGAACGCTGGTGGTGACAGAGGATGTGTTCAAGCGGACGTGTAAGTGTGGATGGAGCATAGAAGTGAATCCCAAGGCCGAAGGGCATCAATCGACAGAATCCGCTCAGGCGCCAGCCGGGGGCCGTATCGGGGGTTCCTATGAATAAACTAACAGAGATCAAAGAGGCGCTAAGTAAAATAACGACAGGACGTTGGGAACTGAAAGGTGAAGCGGTATATTGCGATACACCAACAGAATATGAACCCATTTGCCAGTTATACGCTAACTCAGAACGTGACTTTGTTAATTGTGAATATAACGGTATCTTAATCGCCAACGCACCTGAATACATCACCTACCTAATTTCTCTCCTAGAAGAAAAGGACAAAGCCCTAGCGATGCTGGCTGACAAAAAGAATTGGACGCGCAGATGGACGGAGAATAGTGCTGAGTTGGTTTGGATATGGACAGAAGATGGAAGTCCGCATGAAGTTGCACAGGCTGCTTATACATCCTCTAACAACGAAGGAGACTAGACTATGAGCGTATTTACTAAACAAGTAGAACATGAATTGAAGAATTCCTATACCTCACTAAGTGAGAACCATTACCACACCATCAAACAGTTATTACAGCAACACGAAATCATGGTAAACGCATTAAAGGACATTGCAAATAATTTTGATTGTGACGCAGACGCACACAGGCATGATACAACATGCAGGAAGTGCATGGCACAAGAAAAACTAAACCAGATAGGAGAGTAAACCATGACACCAGAACGGATAGAAGAGATCAAACAGATGGTTGCAGACGATGACGTTACACCATTTGGTCCAGAGTACATCATAGAGTTGCTGGCTGCTCTAGAAGAGGCACAACAACAAGCAGAGCTGGCGTATGCAGCATATGAAGGACTTCAAGGATTCTGTGTAAGTCGTGGGGAGTACGATTCCTTGCTTAACAAACATAGCGTACTAGCCAGAGCACACCGTGAGGTACAACAGACCATAGCCCGGCAACAGAAGGTGATTGACTGGTACGAAAGTGGCGGCAGCATGGGCGAATTGTTGGAGGAAGGGGAGGTCCAGCCATGACACAGGTACAGACAACAATTTGCCCCCGAGAGAGGGCAGAGGCGGCATATATCACGCTACAAAGTATTAATTCGTAGTTGACGCAAACTGCACAGGAAGGAGTTAAAGGTATGGAAGCAGGAGATCCGGGTGAAGCGAAGTTTCTCGCCAGTCTGAAAAAGATGATTCGGACAGCGAACAATGCTGCTGAGCGTAAGAACTATCAGCATGGGCAGATAGAGTTAGGCGCTATTGCACGGGTAATGGATGCCCAAAGTATAGAATCTGTACCTCCGGGAGTAGAACGGGTAATAGGGGCTTATTATGAACGGGTGACCGGGCGCAAGGCATACTACTGAAGCATATTGTGCAGCTAAAGGAAGTGGAGACGGTGAATGGTAGTTGCGAACGTTGCGGTTATAGCCTCGGTTTTGAATCTGACGTTTGCGGTGTCTGCTTAGCTGAATTAGAGCTGGAACATCAGTATGAAGTCTATAGGCTTGTTTGCGCACTTAAAAGCATCCCCGCAGCAGACTATGACGCTTGGGTAGATGCTGATGAATAGTACGAAGACACAGGGACAGAGAGGGTATACAGCCCTCCTCTCCCACTAAGGGAGGAACAAGAGATGAATCATACATTAACGAAGGAACAGCGAAATGAAATGGAACATGCACTTGGTCTGACATACAAGAAAAAGCCTACTCGCAATTACTATTACTGTAACGGAGATGACCCTTCATGGTCTGATCTGGTAGACAAAGGAATAGCAACACGTTCTCCAGGATGGTCAGAAGGGAAGGCTTATTTCCGGCTCACGCTTGAAGGTGCGAAAATGATCTTCACTAAGCCAATGTCACGTAAATATTTCGAGGAATTGCCATGAGTGAAGATCGGGGAGGAAGCCAAATGACACAAAGGGACTGGCAAAATGATATGGATTTCTGCAAGTCTGCGGATTCACTTCCATTGACCAGTAAAAACATTATTAATTTGATATCAGCGCTTCCCTACTGGCTCCAAGAAGCCAAAGAGCGCGGAGAACGGGAACAACGGCTGAAAGAGGCAATAGAGAACGCACTTAAATGGACCTGGTATCACAGTGAAGCGAACATGGTCGAGATTGATACTGTCCTGAATGACATTTTAGACACTCTATACCCAGATACCCCAGCACAACCATCAGCATCCACACCAGAGATTACCGCGCGACCAATTGATGATTGGCACGAAGATTACGGGGATGTCATCTGGTGGACGTTCCCGATCCAGGAGTCACCGTATTGCGGAAGCCCACTGGACATGGATTGGCCGGGCTATCACACGCACTGGACACCAATCATGATTCCAGCAGCCCCAGCACCCAAGGAGGGCGAGACAGTTGAATAAGGCTATTGAAATATTGACAGATTGGATTTATGTGCATGAAAAACGACTTGAAATACTGAAAGACTTGGACGATACGCAAAAATATTGGATAACAAACGGAGACGCCGCTCAGATCAATTACTACACTGCCAAGAATCAGAATACACAGAAGGAAATTGAGGAACTCATTAAGGGAATCAGTGAGTGTAAGCAAGCATTAGCGAAGGTTGAGGAAGGAAATAACCAATGACACTCACAAGGGAAGAGATAATCAACCAACGTCCCGGCAGGCAGCTAGATCGGTGGATACAGGAGCACATTTTTAATTGGGTTCCTTGGGCGGAACAGCGCAGCGATTATCTTGTTGTCACTTTCCAAAAGCCGGGTGAAAGGGAGCCTTATAGGGGATTGCAGAACTGGGAGTCACAAATGGAGCGTTACTCCATTATTCAGTTTTCTGAAATCGACCCAATGAAACACGCAGTTTATGGAGACAAGGACTGGTCAACAGACATATCCGCAGCATGGGAAGTAGTAACACATCTCAAATCAAAGTACTGGTATTTTATGTTGTCAGATGAAAATGACGGATGGGAAGCGAGCTTTTATTGGGATCCGCACCGTCCAGCATTTGAGGCAGTATCCACTGGAGCACCTGAAGCAATCTGTAAGGCGGCTCTACTAGCAGCACTGAAGCTATAACGGCCGTCAGGCCTCCGATTCGACCGCAATACTTAGCGTAGCGGAGGCCGACACAGGTCTGGCTCCCCATAAAGAAAGGAAAAACCCACATGATATCAGTACTCATATTTCTCATGATCTTAATCATTGGCAGTTATTACATGGGATACAGAGACGGACAAAAAGGGGATGAATCAGATGATCGAATGGATAAAGTATGACCCGGCGAATCCGCCGGAAGTTGGTAAAGAGTACCTTGTAACTGATAAACATGACGTTGATATATCTGGATATGTAGATCCTTTAGAAACCGGAGCATATTGGGAAATAGAACAAATTTGGAGTGATTCACCTGTAAGTTACGTTTCACATTACGCCCATATCAACCTACCAGGGGAGGAAGACAGACCATGAAACTGATAGACGCAGATAAGCAGAAAGAATGGATCAAAAAGGAATTGTCGGATATACCGGTACATTTCACAACAAGCTTTGATCGTGGACGGCACGCAGCGTTGATGGCATTACTAAATTCAACAGAGGCCGGCACCTTTGAGCCCACACCACCAGTACAGCCAGACACTGGGGAGGTAATCAAATGACCAGCGCTAAAAAGCAGCACCGCCGTATCACCCCTATGCCGATAGTATCCAGCTTTACGCCACCGAACCGAGAGACCGTCCACAGCGAGGTAACCACATACGTACTGACAGAGGAGCAACTGGCTGAAGTGATCGCCAAGTACGGACCACCAACCCGGCCATACGGAAGCTACAGCAGTATAGCAACACCGCCAACGCGCCAGCAGGGAGGTGCCAAACGTGGTGCAGTTCGAGATAAAAGTAAAGCCGATGGGCGCGGTAAGGATGACGCAAAAGGGAAAGTGGAAGGACGAAGCAGCACAAAGGTATCTGGTTTATAAGCGACTGCTGGGGTACGAAGCGAGGAAACATATCAAGACACCGATGCAGCAGCCCATTATAGTGACCGCAGACTTTTATTACCCTTTACCGAAGGATACCAGCAAGAAGAAGCGCAAACTAGCGGCAGAAGGTAAATATCGGCCGGTGGTAAAGCCGGACATCGACAACGCAGCCAAAGGGGTCCTGGACTCACTCAACAAGATAGCCTATGAAGATGATAACCAAGTGGTCGGACTTATCACAAATAAGTACTATGCAGACGAGCCGCGCATCGTGATTAAAATTGAGGAGTGGATCGCATGAGAGCAGCATGGATCAACCTTGGCGAAACATACGAGTTGGTAAGCGAATATGGGACACGTGGAGGAGCGTTGATAACGCTGGACAAGCAAATACATCAGCGGAACCTTAGGGCGCTGTACGAGCCTCCTATAGGCTTTAAAACAGACAGTTACAAATTCGCAGAAAGGAGGTTGATCAATCGCAAAACGGCATGATTAAATCTATGAAAACGTGAGAAAACGAAAGATATTAGTACAATAACGCCGGGAAATAGTGTATAATATAGGTAATAATCAATATTATGAGCGAAAAGAGGGGTATTCGTGGAAATATCGGAATTGCAAGATCAAATCGAGCAGCTGCAGTATGAGTTGAACATGGAAAATCAGCGCGGTGGGTTGAAGGATGCAGCCAAGGTAGAGGGACTGGAAGCACAGATTGCGGGATTGAAAGCTGAGATGGAAAAACCAGAACTGCCCCCAGAGATTGTAAAGGCTAATGAGGAAGCGGAACTGTTCGGGACAGCCTTTGAACCATTCTGCAAAAACACTCTCTCTTATAACGTGATCCGCGAAAAAGTATTCGCCAAAACGTATGCCCTGATGGACGCTTTAACTGATGCACAAGTGCAGGCGGAAGAAACAGCAGCTATCACAAACAGCGAACTATCTGAACTTTCACAACAGATTGAGGACCGTGACGCAATTATCTCCGGGCTGCGCAAGGAACTGTTTGAAGCGAAGGAACTGGCAGAGGACAACGCCAACAAGCGTGATGCCGCATGCCGGGAACTGCTGGAAGCCTCACAGACCATTGATGCGCTTAAGGACAAGCTTGCAGCTGCCGAAGTGGAGCCGCCGAAGAAGAGAACAAACGTGGAAGGATCCGAAGAAGCGTCCGAAGAGCTTAAAAAGACACTACCTGTTATATACGATGTGGAAGAACTGGACCACCGCAGAAGCCGGTTCCGGGCGAAATTTGCAGAGACAGACGAATCTTTCGAGGACTGGTTTATTTACAAAGAGGCCAGATATGTGGAGGTGTCCGCTGAACAAGCGGTGACATTTCGAACCGAGTACTTGGACGCGCAACAACCGGCGCCTGTTGAAGAGGATCATCCATACGATATTCCCGACAGCACAGACGAGGTAGCATACACCGCACCTGCCTTTCGTGGCGAAGACGAGAACGCCGCAGAGCCTGGATTGGCTGCTGAGGCATCAACAGTGGCTGGATCGCCAGTTACACGCGAAGAATTTGAAGAGCTCAAAGCCAGAGTCGACCAAATCGCATCCATTAGATCGGTTGCTTAAGAAGATAAACGAGTAGGAGGTGAGCACATGATCATCAAGCACAGCAGCATGAGGCCAGAAGAATCCATGCTTGTCATATGCAAGAATGAGCATGTGCTTATCTACTATGATGAGGATCGTCAGGGGTGGTCGATCAATAGGTCAACCAAAAAGGCACTTGGCCAGACGAGCGAAGTATACAGGAGGATTGAGGGATTTAGAGAGGTAGCGTTTATTACGACAGAACCGCTAAAGGAAAGGGTATAAATTATCTATAGGGGGGATAACCATGAACTGGAAGGAGTCATACAACGACATATGCGCGGAGCTGCGGATTGTACAGATCCACGAAATGGAGATCAGACGGCGGGTGGAACTGGCACACGGTGTAATGGTCGCAGGCAAGATGCCATCCTCCGGCGACTACGTGCATATCTCTCTGGATAAAGGGCTGGAGAAATATTTAGCAGTAGTCAGTGAGTTGGAGGTGGCACAGGCAGAAACTGACCGGTTACAGAAGATCAAGGATGAGATGGAATCAGAATTGGCGAAGTTTACCGGGCTGACATATGTAATACAGTGCAAGCGAATCGAAGGCAAGTCGTACAAGGTAATTGCCGCTGAACTCGGATACAGCGAGGGATACCTGAGGAGACACATGAGTGAATCAGGTAACAAACAGGTAACACAAAGTGCAAAAGCATCGTGATATAATGGTTTTATGAGGAATTGGCGACCAGTGACGCGCGGACTGCCCCTGTTGCCGATTCCCATCACTTGGATGATTTACTCCTTGGCGCTGGCGAGAGTTGGCGCTACATTTTATCGAAGTCGGTTAATGGTAAACCAACGGTCTCCAAAACCGTGACTGGTGGTTCGATTCCATCCTTCGGTGTAAACTAACTTTCACGGTTAAAGTGAGGCAATACCTTAGTGGTGATACAGGCCAACCGCTAAACCGGAGCGTGACGGTGTAGACGCTATATAAATCCATCCAAGGCTATCCAGTAATCTTGAGGTGACGCATGCGATCCCTTGACCAATGGGGCGGTTATATCGTTGCTGCCGGTGGGCGGTATAACTTTTATCAGGCATCGGCATACTTTTAGCAACACACATCCATAACGTGCTAAGGCGTGCGGATGGTTTGCATATATACAGAAATGTAACTTAGTTGGGAAAGTAGTCGGCGATATCCCCGGTTCGATTCCGGGACGGTGGTCCTAGAACAACGTATTGGAAAGTTGGTTCCAGCAGGCGAGTCGTGCGTTCGATCCGCACCATTTCTGGCACAAGAGAGTGACGGTATATAGCCGTTGCTCTTTTTGTTTTGCGGCAAAGCCGCCATCGAGTCAGACCGAATAGGCTTAACGAAGTGGAGGCCGGATAAGGGTTGAGGCATTCAGAAAGGTACTTAACACTTATATTTATCATTATGATGACTATAGTGATCGAGGTGGTGAGATAGATGCTAGGTCCGTTGATCACACAGGAGAGTATAGACCGCTCACCGTGGTGGTTTAGGGCGCTATTCTACACAATGGGATACACCTATCTGGCATTGGGCGTGATAATCAGCGTTTTGAGTATGCCGATGGCAGCGATCAGACACTTGAAAGCACGCAAATAAGTTGTTACAGGAATAGTTAGTCTCCGAAATTACGGGTGTTATATCGTAAATAAGTGATTAGAGGGAGGTGAACACAATGGCAGTAGGAAAATACAAAACACATGTCGAGCCCAAACTACTGCTCATTGAAGCATGGGCTAGAGATGGACTCACAGATTTGAAGATTGCTGAAAGGCTTGGAATCAGCGAGGCGAGCTTCTATAAATACCGCAATGAACATGAAGAGTTTACAGAGGCCTTAAAAAACGGCAAGGAAATTATAGACACGATGGTCGAGAATGCACTGCTCAAGGCGGCACTCGGGTATGAGTATGAAGAACGTAAGATAACTGACGATACGATAGAGAGAACAAAGAAGTATGCACAGCCCAATACAACAGCGCTTATCTTCTGGCTGAAGAACCGTAAGCCGCAGCAGTGGAGAGATAAGCAAGAGCTTGGCATAGAAGGTGAGCTCAACATCAAAGTGTCCTTACCGAAAGGATTGACCCCAGATGCCGACAATTAACATCGACTTAACCGAGCTTCCGACATTAACCAATGATCGGTTCTATCCCCTTTACACAAACAAGGACAGATACTTGGTGCTGATGGGCGGCGGCGGTTCGGGTAAGTCGGTGTTTACGGCTCAGAAGATCATCTTCCGGCTGCTGACTGAACAGAAGCACCGTATCCTGGTACTGCGTAAAGTAGCCAAGACGCTGCGGGAATCGGTGTTTATGGAGCTCAAGAATGCTATATACCGGTGGGGACTGGAGAAACTGTTCAAGATCCCAAAGGGAACGAGCTCAGAACTCCACATCAGCTGCATCAATGGCAACGAAATACTGTTTGCCGGGCTAGACGATGTAGAGAAGCTTAAATCCATTTCAGGCGTAACCAGCGTATGGATGGAGGAAGCCAGCGAGTGTTCACCGGAAGACTTCAGACAGCTAGACATTCGGCTACGGGGTAAGCACATCAACTATAAGCAGATGATGATTACCTTTAACCCGATTGATATCAATCACTGGCTGAAGAAAGAGTTCTTCGATCAACCCAAGCCAAACGCCACTACGATCCACAGCACATACAAGCACAATAAGTTCTTGGACGAGGAGGCCATTAAGGTGCTGGAGGCGTTCAGAGAGACGGACCCATACTTCTATCAGGTGTATGCGCTTGGTGAATGGGGAGTGCTTGGAAAAACTATATTCAACGCTCAGAAAGTCAGTGAGCGTATCTCATACCTTCGCGACCATGATCCATTGGTGCAGCGAGGGTATTTTGTTTATCAGAAAGATGCTGCAGATAAGATTCTGGACAGCACTATCAAGTGGATTGAGGACGACAACGGGTATATCAAGGTATTTGAGAGACCGCAGTCGCAGACACCTTATGTAATAGGTGGTGACACGGCTGGTGATGGTTCAGATAACTTTATAGGCCAAGTGATTAACAACGTCACAGGCAGGCAATCAGCTGTGTATAAGAACCAGTTTGACGAGGATTTGTATGCAGAGCAGATGTATTGCCTGGGCAGACATTTCAATTACGCCTTAATCAGTATTGAAACTAACTTCAGCAGCCATCCGGTTAAGGTGCTCAGCCGCTTGGGATATACGAATCAGTACATCCGCGAGCGAGAGGATACATTCACCGGCTCCATTACAAAAGCATACGGATTTCGCACAGATAAGCTTACCCGTCCCTCAGCTATCGCTGAGCTGGTGAAGATCGTCCGTGAGTCGGTGAATCTGATCATGGACATTGACACACTGAACGAGATGCTGACATTTGTACGCAACGAGAAAGGTAGACCACAAGCACAGGAAGGAGCTCATGATGACTTGATCATGGCGCTTGCGATTGCTTATTACAGCCGTGGACAGCAGGAAAGCAGACTGCTACAAAAGGCGATAGAAACACCTGTCACGCCATTCCCATTCCGCACAGACGAACCAACCGGAGGTGATTACTTAGCATGGTAGAACAAGCAGCAGAGCTTGGAGAGTTACTGAAACTCCCACTCTTGGAGCAAGAAACCACCGAGCTGATCAATGCGAAGATGCGCGAGTTTATAGGCGAAGTGAAACCAACACCGCCGGAGATCAAACAGGAAGTTGAAAGTATCGTGTCCGAGTGGCTGGGCGCACAGAAAGAAGGTGAGTAAATGGCAAGGGAAGAGGCGACAACGTATGACAAGCTGGCTGGAGAGGTAGAGAAGCAATACAAAGAGGGCCTATCCTTCCTTCGTAAGATGGGTTACCTGGACAAATGGCCGGAGTACGAGAGGTTCAGAGCAGGTGACCAGTGGCCTCCAGCGACACCGCGAACCAAATCACTACCGCGTCCGGTGTTTAACCTTATCAAGATGATTGAGACACATAAGGTCGCCAACGTCATGAGTGAACAAATTAATATGTTGTTCAGCCGTGAAGAGGCAGACGACACCATGGAGCAAGATGATACAGGCGATTTGTTCAGCCGGTACTCAGCAGCTACCTGGGAACGCGTCAAACAGGACGACATCAACGAGGAAGCGCTGGACATTGCAGCCAACACAGGGACTGTTGCTGTACATTACCACTACGATATGAGCATCCAAGGCGGAGTGAAGTTCCCTTTCATCGGTGAGATGGACGGCGAGGTTATTGACCCGATCAACATTTTCTTTGGTAATGAGCAGCAGCGTAACGTGCAGCGGCAGCCATACATCATCATCAGCAGCCGTGAGAGCGTCAATAGCGTCCGTGAATACGCCCGGAAGAATGGTATGAGCAAAGAAATGGTATCCCAGATCAAGCCGGACAAGGACACAGAGGATGAAGGATATGACCTTGCAAAGGTCGAGATTGACGACAGCAAGAAGATTGCGGTTATCACCAAGTACTGGAAGGGCACCGGCGGCGAGATCATGTTCTGCAAGATAGCTGGTGGCATGACCATCAAGAAGCCTACAAACACGATGCTTACCCGGTATCCTATCGCTGTGATGCAGTGGGAGCGCCGTAAGAAGTCCATACGCGGCATAGGTGACACTGAGGGCCTGATACCGAACCAGAAAGCTGTTAACACACTGGTAGCTATGCAGATACTCTCTGTGCAGCTCACAGGCTGGCCTAAGCTGATTTACAAGAAAGGCGCGATTGACCCAAGCAAGGTTACCAATGCTCCTGGTGAAATGATTGAGGATCACCTACCTGTGGGACAGGGTGACGGCGCCAAATATCTCACGCCGGGTAACATCAGCGCGGTTGCAGGTAACTTGGTAGAGGCAATATTGACCTACACACGCCAAATGACAGGTGCTGACGAGGCTGCAACTGGCTCCGCACCATCTGCTGACCTTAATGCAACGGCCATCATGCTGCTGCAAAAGGCTTCAGCCATCCCGATTGAGTCCATCAAGCGCCGTTTCTACTCGTTTATCGAGGATATCGGCCGTATCTGGGAGGATATCTGGAAGGTAAAGTACAATCTTCCGCGTCAGGTCACACTCAAGGATGATGATGGTGAAGAGTATCCAGCTATGTTTGACGGATCTCAGTACCAGGAAGTTCCCATGTCACTCAAAATTGATGTTGGACCTTCATCCACTTACTCCGAATCACTCATGCTGTCGAGCTTAGATAAGGCGCTTGACCGTGGTGATATAGATTACATGCAGTATCTTAAGTATGCACCACATGCTGTCGTGCCGTTCCGCGACCGTCTCATGAAGGAAATGGAAGAGAAGAAAGGCGTTATCGGCCAAATGGAGCAATTGGTCGCTTCCATGCAACCGGAGGAAAGAGAAATGTTCCAATCTATGCCGCCGGATCAACAATTCATGTTCCTGCAGCAGAACATTCTCGCTCCGCAAGTACCACAAGCAGTGCCGAATCAGCCTACAGCCGTAGGGATGTAAAACAATGGGCTTCCGATGAGACTGCGGAGGCCCTTTTCATATACAAATTTGCCCCAACCATAGGGCAAGGAGGCGTTACACATGGAAGAAACCGCCAACCATAGCGGCATTGAACAGGCAACTCCGGTTATTGAGCAAGCGCCAGTAACGGAGCAGATTGAATCACAAACCACAGGGGAGACCGTCACACCAGCGGAGGAGCCTAGAGGGATAAAGGTCAAGTACAACAAAGAAGAACGCTTTGTGCCAGAGGATGAGGTGCCGAACTGGGTTCAGAAAGGTTTGAACTATGACAAGGTGTCCGAAAAAGCCCAGCAAGCCGAGCGTTATCAGCAAATGCTTGACCGCACAGCGAAGTTTTACGGATTTGATACTCACGAATCTTACATGGAAGCACTGGAACAGGCCGAAACAGACCGCCGCATCACTGAAGAGGCAGATCGTCTCGGTGTGTCGGAGGATGTAATACGAGAATACGTCCAGCCATTAAAGAGTGAGCTTGATCAACTGAAGCAGCGTGACCAACAACGGTCCGAACAGGATGCACTCCAGAAAGTGGAGGCTCAAATATCAAGCATGGAGAGCGATATCGCTAACTATCCTAACTTTGCACAGCACAAAATGGATGTCATTAACCTTGCCGCAGCTAAAGGATACAGCTTGGATGATGCCTACAAGATCCTTACGTACGACACGCGGGTAACGACCGCATCGCAACAGGCCCAGCAGGAGGCCATACGAAGACTGCAACAAAACGCCGACAGCTCAACAGGCGCATTGGGCGCTGACGCACCAGAGCAAGCCACAGGATACATGGCGATGTCTCCGGCAGAGCGTAAGGCGTTCCGTGAAGCCCAAAAGCGCGGACAACCATACTAAGGGGATGACTTATCATGGCAACATCAGTACAAGGGTATAACGCAACAGCCGGAGTAAACGCACTTACCGCAGAACAACATACTTATTTCCAGGATGAATTGCTCGAGAGACTGCTGCCGGAACTCAAATGGACACAGTTCGGCGAGAAGAAGACCATCCCGAACCGTAAAGGTGCTACAACTAACTTCCGCCGGTTGAACTCTCTAGCCGTATCTACAACAGCGCTGACCGAGGGTGTTACACCAGACGGCGTAAACCTCGATATCGTGGCAATCACAGCCACAGTAGCGGAATATGGCAGCTGGACCAAGATTTCTGAATTCATCAACATGACAGGATATGACCCACTCTTAACTGAAGCATCTGGACTTATGGGTGAAAACGCTGGTGAATCCATTGACACCATCGTGCGCGACATCGTGGCCGCAGGAACAAACGTAATTTATGCCAACGGTAAGGCTTCCCGAATCCTTACAGCTGCAACGGACAAGATCACTGCTGCAGATATCCTGAAGGTACGCCGTACCATGAAGAACAATAGAGTCAAGGAAATAAAACTTCCTGGTGGGGGCTCTGGATTTGTGGCTCTGGTACATCCTTTCGTAGCAATGGACCTTATGCAGACACAGGAATGGAAGGATCAGAACACCTACGTAGACACCAAGAACCGCGAAGAAGGTATCCTGGGCAAAATGTACGGCATCTACTTCATGGAAGTGGATAACGGTGTGAAATTCACTGGTGCCGGTGCATCGTCTGCGGACATCTACGGCACTATCTTCCTGGGCCGGGGAGCTTATGGCTTGCCTGACATCGGCGGCAGCATGAAGCCTGAAATCATCGTACACCCTGCCGGTTCCGCCGGATCTGCTGACCCATTGAACCAATTCAACACCATCGCATGGAAATGTGCATTCACTGCTGTTCGTTTGCAGGAACTGGCTATCATCCGTTACGAATCTGGCGCATCTGTATAAAATCACTGAATGAGGGGGCCCAACGGCTCCCCTTTAATTTGAGGAGGAACCACCATGGCAACAGAAAAATCACTCGAAAAGCAAGCAGCAGAAGCTGAAAAAAGCGCAGCACAACAACTGCAGGAAATGCCGAAAGTGAAAATAATCATCCCGGACGACCCTCAGAACCCATCTGACAAAGTCGTTCCAGTTGGATTTAACGGCGTAATATACGCGATTCCGCGGGGAATTACAGTAGAGGTCCCACAGGTGATTGCTGAGATTTGGCAGGACTCATACGAACGGACCCGGGCTGTCAATCAACGCATCGAAAGAAGCACCAGCCAAGAAATCAAAGTAATGTGACACTGGCCCCGCAATGGGGCCTTTTTGTCTATTAAGGGGTGATAACGTGAATCTACAGGAGATCATAGATGAAATAACCGAGAAGTACCCTCATGGTCTGTCCAATGATAGTGTGATCCGCAAGATTAACCAGGTACAAAATGAATTGTTCCGGACAACATTCCCGGTGCGCAGTTTGGCGATATATAACCTGCAGAAAGAGGTATTTGCGTACAACCTACCATTTCCAAAATCAAGTTTGGTCGGCGTATTCGCTAATGGAGTTGAGCATCGTTACCAAGACGTACGCAGGGCTTCAAATACCCCGTTCTATTACTTTGTGGGAACAACAGGCTTTGCAATATACCCAACACCAACGGAGGACGTTACAGGCGGTCTGACGCTGTTCTACAACAAGTACCCGACTCAATTATCTGTTTCAACTCTAACAGCAGTACCGGAGCTTGATACAGACTTTCATATGCTGCTGGTGTATGGGACTTTGGTACAAATCGCTGAGAACTTCAATGATGTGGCGATGGTTAACAATTACACAGCGAAATATAACGGTTTGATTGAAGAATTTAACAAAGTAAATGATGAAACACCGGATTACCTTGTCATTGAAGATGTCATGGGGGGGTTGTTATGAGCTCACAAGGCGATATTGCACAGCAGTTTATAGATGGAGGGGTTGTGCCTGCGGATCTAGTAGGCCAGGAAACAGTATCGAAAACATATGTGGACGGTCAAATCGACATTCAGGATGCTTCGATAGCTATTATTGCGAGCCAGGCAGCCACCGCGCAGAGTACCGCAAACAATGGTGTTGCTGCAGCTGCTACGGCTCAATCTACAGCGAATACAGCAGTAGGCGCAGCAGCATCAGCGCAAACAGCAGCGAATACAGCACAGAACACCGTAGATCTCCATAAGATTTCCACTATTGCCCACTCTGCGGCGAACATTACTTATAACGGATCAGTAGAAGGTGCCTCAAACACCAAGCAGGCTATTGATCTGGTCAAACAGAGAGTAGATACCATTGTCGCGGGAGCCGGGGAAAGTAACACGGAAATTCTTGACGCCCGGCAGCCGGCCACAGGAGCACCGTATCCTATTTTGGGTGCCAGGCTCAATAACGTTGATGCGAAGTTGGCGGATACTGAGAATACTCTCAACGGAACTAACCAAGGCGAAACAATAAATGTCCCTGGCGGGTTGCGTTTAGCCCTAAAGGTTAGACAACCTATGATCAGTATTCATGCGGATGATGGAACGATTCAAGACTTCACCATTCTAAAACCTATCTTAGAAGCGGCGGGTGTACCTTGTAGTTTTGCGGTTATTAGTAGTTTTATTGGTAATTCTGGTTATCTTGCAGAGGCTCACATTAATTCATTGATTGGTATGGGTTGGGAATTAATGTCGCATACTGAAACTCACCCGCAGTTGGCGACATTAACCGAAGCAGAAGTAGAGGCAGAATTGAAAAATTCTAAAGAGACATTGGAATCCATGTTCAATGTTAAAGTCAAGAGCATCGCTTATCCAAATGGATCGGAAAACGCTATGGTAAGAAGAATTGCACGGAAGTATTACCGTTCTGCAACGATCTCCTTTGGCGGACGCAATGAAATGCCTTTGTCTACGTATCGAATGAATCGCGTACCACTCGGCTCATATTACGAGCCTGGGGCTGGTCATGATACTTTAGAGTATTACAAAAGCCAAGTAGATGCGTGCAAAGCTAATAAAGATTACCTTATCCTTATGCTACATCCAGGGTTTCCCTTAGACCCAACACAGCGTCAGCACTTGATTGATGTCATTGCCTACGCCCAGTCTCTGGGTATCCCATTTGTAAATCATAACACCGCCTTGGATTTGATCGGAAATCTTGTGGATACTGGTGATTTTGTTAAAAATGATGTCACCCCCCATTTCGTCATATCTGGCGAAGGTTCTGGATACTCTTCGGACGGTGAAAATTCACCAGACGATAGCAAACGCAATTTGGTTGAAAATTACAATTTTGAACTAAATGGATTAATGGATTATATCAATGCTTACCCCTCCGATGTGAATGTAACTTTAAATACGTCCTCGGTGCGTTCGGGAAAATACAGCATGAAAATTTTAAGATCAACAACATCGAATCGGTATATCACTTACAGCATGCGAAATGTAGATAATTTCAAAGGAAAATGGGTAACTGCTGGTGCTTGGGTGATGTGTCCGAATACCAACACCGGAGAAATGAGATTAGGAATACAAGACGGCATTAATTTCACATTGAGTGATCCTGTACCTCGCGATGGGAACTGGCACTTTATTTCTGCAAAACAATTGGTCGGAGCATCTGCCACAGTATTACAGCTAAACATAGGTCGAGTTACAACGAACGGGCTGGCAAACGATATTATGTACGTAGACAGCTTATACGCCATCGAAGGAACTTCTATGTCCCCAACTGTAGTGAATTATCCGGTGCATTCTTCTACAGATTTAGCATCTAGCGCTACAGGTGTTGAGGGAAACATAGCCTACAATGCCAATTATCTATTTTTTAGCGTGGGGGATAACTCGTGGAAAAGGATTCAGTGGAAAAACAGAACAGAGTACACGGCCAATAATGCTTTTACGCTGTCTACGCTCATTACTGGTTTTCTGAGCAATACCATTACCATAACACCCATTACAACTGCATTTGCTAGTGCTAATGGTTTTCCTGGCGGGGTTGGCGGCTATTTTTCGACGTTTAGACTCAATGATGATGTGTCCTTTAATTACCAGTTATACGAAACCTTAGATGGTAAAGTGTATCGAAGAAATATAAATAATGCGGATAACAATTGGTATGGATGGACGATGCCAAACATTAATGCAGGGACAACCGCCAATCGTCCAACCGTTTCAACTGTTGGATTCCAGTATTTCGACACCACGCTACAGAAACCGATTTGGTGGGGTGGTTCGGCTTGGAAAGATGCAACAGGAGCAACAGTTTAATTCACTAAAGGACCATACTGCGCAATAAGAAAGGAGGTGCTTCATGCAACCCTGGGTATCTGCACCGAATAAATCCAAACCGGTCATCGTAACGCTGGCCGATGGCATAAACCAATCTGTGGAGTCCATAGAGCTTGCTGACGGTCAATGTACCGCCGCACTCAACGTGGACTCTTTTATTTATCCAACGCTTCAGGTGCGAGACGGGTACGCACTGCACAGCACCCACACGGGCTACATTAACCGCCTGTTCAAGTTCCTGGGTGTTTGGTACTGCGGCAATGGAAGGGGCCTGTATCGCTTTACAGGTTCCTCCTGGGTGTCTGTGTATGAGCATGGTGACACCAACAATGATCGGCTATGGGATGCAGCCATGTTCTTTGACGGCAGCAAGCTATACTTCTTGGACGGCAACTTGCAGCTGCAGCAATGGGACGGCACCACTTTAACCCCGATGAGCGCGGCCCCGGCAGCCAGCGCGTTCCTCACAACACACGCCAACCGGTTCTATTTAGCCAATCGCAACGATAACCTGCTATCATACTCCGGTCTTCGAGACGCTGCGGACTGGACGAGCACCAACAAATACACCGGAACCGGGAAGATCACCGTTGAAACGCCGGACGGAGAGAAGCCAACTGGCCTTATTGCTTACGCGGATCATGTAATACTCTTCAAAAAGTATACGCTGCACGAGCTGTACGGCGAGGATTCGACCAACTTCCAGATGCAGAACCCTTACGGGGTGGGTTGTATCTCAGATCGGACCATCGTTCCAACCAATTCGGCGCTTTTTGGCTAGGCCCTGACGGAGTATATTCCTACTCAGGAGGGGCCGCACCCGTAAAAATAAGCGATCCCATAAAAAATTACATTGCGTCCATCAACCAAGCTTACGCGAAACACTGCGTGGCCGGCACTGATGGACGTTTTCTTTACCTGTCCCTGGTAACCGGTAGCAATACGCTTCCGAACATCACACTGAAGTTCGACTTACAGGGCGGCCGCTGGTGGCCTTGTAGCTTCGTGGCTACATCTTATTACCTTGACGGTCAAACGCTATACATCGGGACTGTAGACGGTCAGGTGCTGCAAATGGGCGGCACTAGCGACAACGGTACAGCGATCAACTGGTCCATTGAAACTAAGCCGTTCAGTGAAGGTGATGAAACGGTCCGGAAGACCATCAACCGCCTGTGGGTGATTGCGGATATTGAGCCGGGATCATCACTGTACGCTGCCTATGCAACAGGCACGGAAGGTTCCACCTGGAACGTGGTAAACTCCACTACCAACGGTACTGGAGCGATTCAAAGCATCCGCATACCGGTAATCGTCAACACACCGCAAATCTGGTACCGCCTGAAGCTATACGGTACTGGGAAGGTCAAAATACACCGCATTATCCGCGAGGTCACAGGGAGGAATTCATAATGGCACAGGTTAACTTGCCAAATGTTGACGGACTGACAACTTTGGATCAAGTCAAAAACGCCTTGGGCATCGTGAATAAAAATTTAACATGGCTGCTTAATAATCTGGATACGCGTAACATTAACGAATTGAACGCCGAGGTAATCATTGCGGAGAGCATCACAGCCGGAAAGCTTGCAGCAGACTCTGTTCAGACTGAAAACCTTCAGGCTGGTGCTATTACTACAGAAAAGATTGATGCCGGCGCTGTTACGGCGGACAAGATTACGGTAGGTGAACTGTCAGCCATCACCGCCAACCTAGGAAAAATGACTGCAGGTGAAATATTCGGAGCCTATATAGCCAGTAGAGAGGCGGCATACCCCCGGGCAGAGTTGAAGAGTTCAGGCGATGTGTTCGCGGCGTTCTACGATGCTAATAACTACATTGCGGTTGAATCGGATTATAGCGGCGTGCCATCGTTAAATTTCTTCCAAGGCGGAACACTCAAAGGTAGGTTGGATAATTTATCATCAATTATGGAAATGGTTGGTTTAGGCGGTCTGATTTTATCGGCATCTGGCGGAGACCTTGAATTAAATGCATCAGGAGTTGTTAAGGTTCTGAATTGGAGCAAACTTTACAATGATACAACTAATAGGACGCTTCAGCAGGACCTTGATAGCATTGATAGTAACATTGTTGCCCTTTCTTCTTTATATGACGATCTTAACGCCAGGGTAACTGCACTAGAAGGCCCTTAACGTAAAGCAAACGCTGTGGTATATTGGTGGAAAATGGTACGAAAAGGGAGAGTATATGAAAAAATACATTGTTGGATTCCTAGCCGGTGCTGTCTTCGCTATATCTGCTACAGCGTTTGCCGATACAATTCCAAGTCTGATCGGTAAAAAGGTACAAGCCCAATATACTGTAGAGGTAAATGGAAAGGTTCTAAATACCGTGGTGGTTGAAGGTAGTAATTATGCTCCTGTTCGCTCTCTTGGAGAGGCAGCAGGGTATGATGTATCTCTTGAAGGGAAGAAGGTTATTCTTAATATGCCAACTACATCTGCATTAAACCAACTATCTGAAGATGAAAAGAAAGAAAGGATATCATCTTTACAAGAAGCTATAAAGAGCAAGCAAGAACGAATCGCGACTGTTACTCAAATTCTTGGAGAGAAAAGAGAAAGTTCTTTGACAGCCACAACAGATAAGGATAAGGCCGCATACAAAGATGTTATCTCTCAACTAGAATGGAACTTAACAGAATATCAAAGCGCACTTGAATCACTCCAAGCCCAACTCACGGAGCTGCAGCAACAGCCGTAATGATACAAAAATAATCAAAACCTATTGCCTCCACATGCTACACTGAAATAAATAAACGATCGGCCAGAGGACTCCATACGGGGTCCTTTTTCTATTGCAAAGGAGTGAGAAGATGGCGACAACGTTAGGAAACGGCGTAGTGGACTACAACACAGCTGCAGCAGAAGCCAAGAAGAAACTCGTGCAGAATCAGCTAAAGATCAACAATGATCCCGGATATGTAGCCAGTGAACAGCAACGCGCTCTGCAGGTGATAGCGCAGCGCCAGGCGCAGGGACTGGACACCAGCGGACAGCAGAAATACTTAACTCAGCAACTCGGATACAAAGCACCGGCGGCCAACACGGCAGCAGCATCAACGCCAACCGCAGCCACCACCAGTTCGCCCAAGAGCAACGCACAGCAGGGATCTGATTATATGTCACAGATGGCGGCCATTGCTCAGCGGCAAGCCACTCCATTCTCATATGATCCGAACAGCGATCCGGCATATCAAGCCGCACTAACCCGGGCCAAAGCCAATATTGCAGATGGTACCGCACAGACGGAGGCTGAATTGAACCGCCGCGGACTTCTTAACAGCACCATCACTTCTGACCGGTCGGCAGAGATTGGCGCACAGGAAATGGGCAATGTGGAGACAACCGTCCTACCGCAGCTGATGCAGCAAGCCTATCAGAAGTACATTGATAACCTGAACCAGCAGCAGCAGCAATTCAGCAACCTTGGAACCGTGGCTAATAGCTACCTTGGCGAGGACCAGCGTGCTATTGACAACACTAACACCACAGCAGGGCTCACAGGCAACCTGCCGGGCGGCGAACAGGCGCAGCAATTATACTCCCAACTGTTGAACCTGAAGCAGCAGGCCGAAGCCAAGGGCATCACCGCAGCAGATCGCAGCAAGCTCAGCAATCAGGCTGACGGAATCCGGGCTATGCTGTCCACCATGGGCGTGGATATCAGCAAACTTGGAGCGAATACGAACTCCGTCACAGCAGGACAGATCACACCAACTATTCGAACACTGGCCGGGCAGAATCAGGACTTGGCTGCACAGAATCAGACATTTAACCAAGCCACGCAGACCAGACAACTGGATACAGCGGATAAGCAGTACGGTGAGCAATTTGAATACCAAAAGGCCCGTGACGCTATCACAGATCAGCAGTGGAAGAAATCTTTTGATGAAGATTACCGCCGGTATGGACTGGATTACGCCCTGCAAGAGCAGCAGAACCGTATTTCCGCACAAAATGCAAACACATCACAAGCCAGTGCAAGCAGCAGCATAACCGGGAACACGTTCAACCGATACCTCGATATCTGGAAGGCTACAGGAACCGCACCATCCGGATTAGAAGCGTACGGTGTAGAGGCTGGATCTCCGTGGTACGAAGGTGCTCAAAGCATTGAAGAAGGCGGTTTAACTATCAATCAAGTTGTAGATAACATCAAGTCCATCTATCAAGAGCCTATTGTTAAGAAGGAACTAGACACATGGGGGAAAATGATAGAGACAGATACAGGTAAAACAAAAATCACCAGCGACCCAACTCAAAGGAAAAAAATGTTCGACAATGTAGTCGATTCCGGTTTAGGTAACAACGAAACGCTTCAAGCCCTGAACTCACTTGGGTTCACTAAGGCAGAAATCCAAAAGTTCTACGATGAAGGAATCCAATCATCGGGGGAGTGATAAGCCCTACGGCTTCAGCTAGTGGGGCTAAACTAAACAGTACATTGGGCGGATCTCTCAAAAACACTGGAGATATATTCGCATCTGTGGGAGCAAAGTATGGCATAGATCCTGCGCTGCTTGCTGCTATAGCTGTTCATGAGACCGGAAATGGAACCAGTAACGCCGTGAAGAACAAGAATAATGTGGGCGGAATGATGGGGAAGAATGGGCTGATGACGTTCTCCAGCGTGCAAGAAGGTATTGAAAAGATGGCATCTAACCTTAAGCGTAACTACATCGACAAAGGATTGACCACAATCGAACAAATACAAAAAAAATACGCCCCAAATGGCGCCGCAAATGATCCGACTAACCTAAACAGTTACTGGACGAGTGGAGTTAAAAAGTACTACGACTTATTCTCGAAGTAGGAGGTGAACCATGACACTTGATTTCGATGCACTACGCAAGAAGCGCGGCGTGACTACTTCAGGAACAGGGGAATTTGATTTTGATGCATATCGCAATCGGAAAGTTACTGAAACGCCGGATGTTGAAAGAGTAACCGTTAATCCTATCTTGAAGAGTACGCTCAGTGGAGTGGGGATCGGTGAAAAGCCAATGGAATTTCCTACCTATAGCCGTGCTGTTACGCCGGAACCAGCACCCAAAAAAGAAGAAAAAAGCACACTCAGCAAAGTCCTGGATAACGTCAATGCATTTACGGACCGTGCAGCGAACGCCACGACATTCGGCGGAACTGACCTTGTGGATCGCTTGTTTGAGAAATTCGGACCTAAAGCATATAGTGACGAGCTAAAAGAAAAAAGAGAGCGTTCTGAAAACCTTGGAGCAGCTGGGGCCGCAGCAGATGTGCTCGGCTCCCTGGTCAGCGGTCAGGCAGCATACAAGGCCGCAGGCGCTGCAGTAGATCCTTTGATCAAGTCCTTGCCTAAGATAACACAGAGTTTGATTCGCGGTACTGCTGCGGGTGCGGCGTTTGAATTACCACGTCAGGCTAACCAAGAGGCTGCAGAGTACCTGGGTGGACAACAACAGAGTGTGCCGCAGCGCCTTAAAAATGTGGGCTTATCAGCGGCGCTTGGCGGTCTCACCGATTTAGGTATTGGCGCTGGAGGTCTTGCAGCGTCAGGCATCAAGAATCCTCTGCTTGGTAAAGCTGTGGGCGGCGGGATCGGCGTAGGAAGCTTGGGGGCTGCGCTGGGTACGGCAAACGAACTACAAGAGAAAGCATCCGGACAACAGCAATCACTTGGCGGCAGGCTGGCGGATATCGGTAAGTACACATTGGCCGGTGCTGGATTGGGGATTGCAGGCGGCACGGCGGCAGCTACATTTATGCGGAACAAAGGAGTTCCTGAAGAAACGATTGCTGAAGTACTTGCACTTCCGGAGGGACGCGGAACCATCCGTCAATCTGCGGCAGCTGAACGTGCCAGTGTGCCGGCCGGAACTGATCCTATAATTAACCCGTCTGACTTTACTCCGGAACCGCTGGGATTGCCGCAGGGTAATGCTGTGGGGCCTACTGTGGCGCGCCGGGCAACGCAGACGAATGTTTATAGACAGAAGTTCGAGAACCTCATCAGAGAGGCGCAGAAGCGTGAATTCAGCCCGGGACGAGAGGATATTGAACTTGAAAACCTATGGTCTCAGATGGCTGAACGCAACGATCCGGGCTTAGAGGAACTGGTTGATCTGGCGTATCCAAAGCGTACCAATGTACCACAAAGAGGGATGGTTGGCGCTGCCCGGTCCAATCAAGAAATGCGTGAAGTGGCTGGCGTGGGCAATCCAGTCCGGAGCATCGCGGACCGTAACCCATCACAGGTGATCAGCCCGGCAGCAGCACCACAGACGGTTGCCGGACGCGCCGGAGGAACACCACGCGCTGAGATAACTGGTACTCCGGATGTTCCAGTGTCTTCATCACCTCGGCAGCTCACCCAGGAAAATATTCCTTCGCAGCCGATCAGCCGGGAGCAGGACATCATGAACCGCATTAACAACCTGACTCAAGAGGATATCGACTATATCCAAAGTGGCCAGTTTGATCAGACGAAGCTACCTCCGGAAGTGTCGTCCATCAGCAGGCAAGAGCCAGCGGTAAGGGAACAGACTCCACTTGTAGATGCGGCGCCAGACGTAAATGCTCAACCACAGAGCCAAGACATGTTCACGGACCTATTTGGCGATCAGGGATTAGGTATCTCATCCGGAGGAAGTTCAGCAAGAGTCGGCACTGGCCCGGTAGACACCGCAGATCAGATTGTCCGCCGCGGCATCAAGAACGACAAGCAAGGCATCAAGCAGGCAGCGACAGCGCAGGCCCGGGCGACCTATCAGAACCTTGTCGATAACTTGGACCCACTGAAGCGAATCAGCAGCGACACCTATGAATCAGCCATGGACGCAACCCGGGCCAACAACCTTGCAAATACCGTTGTCCGTGACAAATTTGTGAATCTTGAAGGGGAGGTCATCGGCAGCAGCTTAAATGATATCTTCAAGAAAGTGGCCCGGGGCCAGGACAAGAATTTTATTGACTATCTTACGCTGCGACATGCTAAAACCCGTATGGCCCGTGGGGAACGAGTATATGCTGAGAATCTTGATATGACTCCGGACAAGGTGCAGCAGCGCATCGACACATTGAATTCACGCTATCCCGGGTTTGAAGAGATCGCTCAGGAATGGGATAAATTCAATGATAATGTGCTGCGGGAGATCGGAGTAAAAGAAGGACTGCTATCCAATGAACTTTACAATGCGCTGCGGAAGAAGAATCCGAACTACTCACCAATGCGCCGGCAGTTCCTTCGGTCAGAGAAGCCTGGGAAGAACTTCATCCAGAAGACAACGAAGTCTTCATTCAGCGGCCAGAAAGCACCAATTCAGCAGGTCAGCCCTACCGGCTCCGTCCGGAATATAGTAGACCCGCGAAAATCAACTATTGAATCCGTAGGCGCTTGGACCAATGCGGCCCTCCGTAACCGGACGATGCAGTCCATGGTGGATGCAATCAAGCGAGATCCGGAGGCATTCAAAGGCGTTGCTGAGATCATCAAGCAGCCGAAGAGTAAGGTTAATCTTAAGGATGTGCTCACCAATGGCGGTCAGGACGATTTCTTAGAAGCGCTGGATGCAGACTTTAAGGACCTGTTCAGCACTGCCAAGGTGGACGGTGACAACGTGGTCCGGGCTATGGTCAACGGGGAACCGGTACACATAAAGGTAGAAGATCCGGAGATCGTTAAAACGCTGATCGGCATGGGTCCGCAGGCTTCAAATATCCTTATTGACACCATGAGTGCATTTTCAAACGCGACAAAACGCGGCGCAACCGGTCTGCTGGCCCCTGCCTTTGCGATCAAAGGGGCAACGATGGACCTTGCACAATCGGCGATACAGTCCAAAAACCCGCCGAAGCAGATTGCATACACGATCTATTCAATCTTCAGTGGTATTGGTGACTCGCTAGGTATTAAAGGACTGCGTAACTGGGCACAGGAGTACCGCCGGGCAGGTGGTGGATACACGGCATCCCTTAAAGGTGATCGGCGCTTAGACACCGGCATATCTGATATGACACGATACCCAAAATTGTCACCACAGAATGCTGCTAAAATTGGAGTCAAAGCTGTAAAGGCGCCTTTCAAGATACTTGAAGGGATAGGTAATATCGCTGAAAATGCACCGCGCATTGCCGCATCAAAGATTGAACGTCAGAGCCTGGGCAACCAGATCACGCCGCAGAATATTCGGCAGGCCATGAGCGCCGGGAGAGAAATCACTGTCAACTTCAGCCGCAAGGGAGCACTTACCCGGGACATTGAAGCATTCGTGCCTTACAACAATGCCGCTGTACAGGGTACGTACCGCGTACTACGGGCATTCAAAAATAATCCCGTCCGGACTGTGGCCGCAATCGGCACACTAGCAGTGCTTCCGAAACTTTATGAGTATTCAAAATTCGGTGATGATCCGGACTACCAGAACCTCCCGGCCCGGGAAAGAATGCGGTTCCTGATCGTCAACAAAAATGATGATGGAACATTCACCAAGATACCGATGGAGCCAGCCTATAACAGCTTTGGAGAGGCGACAATCGAAGCCTTAAGGTATTTCAAGGACAATGATCCAACTGCCTTCAAGGGGACAATGGACGCATTAGCGAATGCCTGGACACCTCCACTTGTTACCGGTGCGCTGCAAGGAGCAACAAAGGGTGGTGGAGCAGAGGGTAGTATTGCTGGGGTGGTCAATTCAACAGTGGCCGCGCCGTTTGTTGCCTCTGTAGCAAACCAGAGTTTCACCGGTGCGCCTATCGTATCTCAGTCCCTTCAGGACCGCAGCAGACCGTACCAATATGATGAACGGACCAGTGCTGTAGCTAAGAAGTTGGGCCAGACGCTGGACATGTCGCCTCAGAAGGTGGATTACATCATCAAGGCATACGGCGGTGACTTGGCCCGTTTGGTTCTTCCGTTGACATCTGACCTCGGACAAGGAAACGTCCGGAATACGCTGCTGAAGAACTTCATTATAGATCCGGAATTCAGCAATACGCTGACCGATGACTTCTACGATGCGAAGGATAAGCTAAATCAGGCATACGCTGATTACAACGAGGCCGGGGCAGAATTACCTTCCTGGTTTGATGATGACCTGAGAAAGGCGCTAAATTCGACTGCGAAGGGGTCGGTATCGAAGGAGCTTGCCGGACTGCGGGATTACAAGAAGGAAATCACCGCTGATAAATCACTGACAGACAAGCAGCGTACGGAGAAACTACGGGAGATACAGCAGCAGATCAACGAAATCTATATCAATATCAACTCGGCGCTGAAAGAGTACGGGGTAATCAAATGATCGAATATGACGAATCTGAGTACCTGCAGATTGACTTCACCGATAAATCTCTACAATTAATAGCTTCATTAAATGGGGATGAAGTCGCAAATCAATTATATGCCCCGGCGGTGAGGATCAATGTTAGCAATAATTCAGTATCTGTTATACGACTTACCGTACTTCCTGTACAAAACTGCGGATAACTTCAAATGGGACGGATTGATTATATTTACTGTGTATCAACTTGGACGAATCAGTGGAATGCGCCTCTTCAGAAATTACCTGGAGAGGCATTTTCCATATTTCCAGAGTGAGGAGGTTCAGTTTAAGTCGTGGACAATCAAACAGATCACAAAACTAGGCGGGGAGCCATTTCTACCCCAAAAAGAGTACCGTGGTGCTGGGCGTTCAAAGAAATTGCCAGCGAAGAACTACGATTTATCTTCAATGAGATTACAGGGGGCAAGCGCCCCGGAAAGGCGGTACCCGATGAAGACAGTCATACTTGATGCCGGACATGGCAAAAAAGACTCCGGCGCAGTAGGCGCAACCAAGAAGCTTGAGAAGGACTTCAACCTATCCATGGTGCTGAAGGTCAATGAGTTGCTGAAAAAGAACCCGGAGATTAATGTAATCCTCACGCGCTCTACAGACGTATTCGTGGATCTTGTAGACCGCGCCAAGATCGCCAACAAGGCAGCGGCAGATGTGTTCCTATCTATCCATGCCAATGCCGGGGAACCATCTGCTAAAGGCTCTGAGACGCTGTACACGAAGGACATGGACAAACCATTTGCAACGATCATCCATAAATACCTGATGTCCGTGACTGGTCTGACCGACCGCAAATGCCGGTTTAAGAACCTGTCCGTCTGCCGAAACACTACAATGCCAGCCTGCCTGATCGAGCCGGGATTCTTAACCAATCCTGCCGAAGAAGAATTGCTCTTTAATGAAGAGTTCCAGAATCGTCTTGCTGTGGCGATGGCACAAGGGATCTGCGAATACCTGGGCGTGAAATACGGAGTTCGAGTTACCCCGGCCGGAACATATCCGGTAGACGTGATTCTGAACGATGCGCCATACGAGGGCCTGCTGATCGAAGGGAAGAGCTGGGTGCCAGCTAAGCTAATCCTGAACGCCCTGGGCGCGCGCTGGTCCTACGCACTGCGGAGTGTCTATGTCGGTGACACAAAGGTTGAGACAAAGATCTACGATGGCACCAGCTACATTAAAGGTACCGATCTCCGGGACCTTGGCGTGGTTCGCGGCGTATTCTTGGACCCCGATGCCATCAACACCAAACGAGTGTTAATTTATCCAAAGGAGAGTGTGACAAATGAATGATGCATTAAATCAGGTACTTGCTTTGGCGACTGCCCTTACTGTATTCGTTACTGTCGTGCTGAATGGCGTGAAAGCGACTATTACTCTTCCGAAGAACCTTATTCCGGTAATCGGTATTGTGATCGGTTTAGGCATAGGTGCAGCAGCGTATAAATTCACCGACTTGGAATTGGTTTACCGTCTATGGGCTGGAGCTATCGCTGGATTCTCTGCCACCGGTTTGTATGAACTGCACAAGAACAATCCTGGGACCACTGGAAATTCTAAGTAGTACATGATATACTAATCTCAAATCCGAAAGCATCGGTCCAGCCCCTGTTAATTCAGGGGCTTTTTTACTGTGGATAAAAGAACTGACGTTCGCATATAATAGCATTGAGGTGAGATTATGAGCGAATATATGAGCTATTCAGATAAGCCACTCGGCAATATGCTTACAGACATTGAGCGAACGATGATCCGGGACCTGATACTTTTACCCTACATAGATACGATGGTTGCCAAGAGCATGAAAGAGATTGAGCTGTCTGGCAACGTACTGAGCAGAGCTTACCTTACCACCGGCAGGTACATTCAAAAGCGCATCATCCAGGATGTGTATGATCTGCGGCGGGAGCTAAAGAAGCGAAACATCAAAGTGATCGAAGATACGCAGGATGAATTCATTACGTACAACAAGGTATTTTTCAGAGGTTACCAGGAACGATTTGGAATGACCCGGGATGTGATGAGGACGGAGATCAGTTTAAGACTCACGCAGTACACTGCAGACTTAGGTGATGCTCTCAAAAATAAGTAAGGCCTACCCATTAACCGGCAGGCCTTTTTTCATATTTTGTAATAGTTGTGTACTGACCAGAGTCCCGGTCAGCCGCCTCGTGGAAGGCGAGCGGGATAAGCTGCTGCGGCTCGAGGATACGCTGCATGAACGGGTAGTCGGCCAGGATGAGGCCGTCCGGCTGGTGGCGGATGCTGTGCTCCGGGCAAGAGCAGGCATCAAGGACCCAAACAGCCCCATCGGTTCGTTCCTGTTCCTGGGGCCGACCGGTGTCGGTAAGACCGAGCTGGCCAAAGCGCTGGCCGTATCGCTGTTTGACCGCGAGGACGGCATGATCCGTATTGACATGTCGGAGTACATGGAGAAGCACAGTGTCTCCCGCCTTGTGGGTGCTCCCCCGGGATATGTCGGCTATGAAGAAGGCGGCCAGCTGACCGAAGCGGTGCGCCGCCAGCCATACACTGTTGTGCTGCTGGACGAGGTGGAGAAGGCCCATCCGGATGTGTTCAACATTCTCCTGCAGCTGCTGGATGACGGGCGGCTGACCGACTCGCAGGGCCGGGTGGTCGATTTCAAGAACACCATCATCATTATGACCTCCAATATCGGCTCGCCGCATCTGATTCAGGGCACCGATGACAACGGTGAGCTGACCGAAGCGGTTAAGGACCGGGTGATGAAGGAGCTGAGCGGCCATTTCCGCCCAGAGTTTCTTAACCGGGTGGACGATATCGTGATGTTCAAACCGCTGACGTTGGTCGAAACCCAGCAGATCGTGGTTAAGCTGGTGAACGGTCTCCGCCTGCGCCTGGCAGAGCGGGGCATCGGCCTTACGCTGAGCGACAAGGCCGTCCGCTTCATTGCCGAGGAAGGCTTTGATTCCGTGTACGGCGCAAGACCGCTCAAGCGGTTCATCCAGCGCAGCCTGGAGACCCGGGTGGCGCGTGCGCTGATCGCCGGAGAAGCAGAGGAAGGCTCAGTGATGACGGTTGACGAAGCCGAGGGTGAGCTGACTGTTACTATAGTGAAACCGGAATCTGCGAAGACGGTTGGCTCGCTGTAAAATGTAAACTGACCCGGCCGATGCCTCCGTAAGGCACCAACTGCAATCCGCAAAGAAAAAAGCGTTCCGCCTTAAGGCTGGACGCTTTTCTTGTGACGTTTGACTTAAATCCTGCAGAAAATACAACATTTTCTTCAATAAATCAGCCGAAATCGAGAATTGTTGCAGGAAATGCAGCATTTCATCTTCTGCAAGCGGCTAACTGAAAGGATTATTGTATTTCATACAACAATCTTCCCGCATAAACAGTTATTTATGAATCCGGGTTGTAATATTTACAACATTTATACCTGTTACCTGTATACCTGCCACATACAGAATGAACTTCAAAGTCCAATTAGCCGCTTGGCGGGAGCACTGCCTCAGCAGCGATATTTGGTTACTTGTTTGTCCGAAATCCTAAGTGTGGTTTATATAGAAGCTCTAAGCTCTACTATCCCCGCCGCCTACTCGCTCCAGGGCATCAGATGGGGATGCTGGTCGAGGATAGACAGGTATTGTTCCTTCCAGCCGTATTGGCCGTCCGGGTCCAGCAGCATATAGCGCAGATATTTCTCCAGCCGGTATTCCGGTTTCGACCAGCCGAGATGCTTCAGCCGCAGATTGCTTAACTGATGGGACAGCTCGAAAATATTCTCCGGCAGCCGCCCGCAATGCTGCGGCAGATCGTTCCAGAGATAAGTGAAGTCCTCCCGGTAGCGGAGCAGGAACGGCCGGTAGCTCTGATGGGACCGCCAGTACATATCCTCTCGGTAATGAGTATCGTCCCAGAAATCGTAGAGCCGGAAGCAGAACAAGTCGCAATTGTCCGTACGCAGCAAGGCATCCACCTCTTCCGGGAATCCGGCCTCGAAAATCTCATCCGCATCCAGACTCAGAATCCACTCCGGATTCGTCTGAAGGACCGCCTCCCACTGCTGCTGGCGCAGCTCGGATTCATTGCTGAATCTGGAGACGTTGTTGCGTATCAGATGCAGCGGAATGCCCTGAAGCACCTCCCGGCAGATATCCGCTGTGTTATCCGTGCTGCCGTCGTCGATAACGACAGCTTCATCGATATATTTGCGGTGCTCCTGCAGAACCTGCCGCAGAAACCGCGAGCCCTCATTCTTGACGATCATCGTAAGCGTCAGCTTGGGCCGCCGGACAGCTGCTGAATTAGCCGCCGCTCCGGAGAAGCCGGTCGCCGCTTCATGCTCAGCGCCCCGCCCTGCTGCAACTGCACCGTCTGCCGCGTCAGCGCCTCCGTCCGCCGCCGCATCAGCGCCCGCCGCCAGTCCGGCGCCCGGCAGCGGGATCTCGCCGCCGCCCTCTGGCAGCGGCTCCTTGGACAAGCGCCGCCGGGCCTCCGCCTCGGTCCACAGCGCATCCCACTCCGCGCTCGCATCCAGCGCTCTTTTATCCACGGGCGCTGCATCGGCAGCGCTCTGCATGTCTGAACCGTCCGCCGCGCCGCCGCTGTCCGAAGGCGCAACCTCGCGCGCAGCGGTTTCCTCGCCGCCGGCCTGAGCGCCCGCCGCGAGCTGTCGATCCCGCTCAAGCTCCGCGTCACTCCGCCATTCCCGCGCAGTCTCCGCATCGCCCCGTCCCGCCCCCGGCGCATTCCGCGCCTCGGGCCCTAGCTCTGCCTCATTTAACTCGGCATCGCTCCGCTTCGCCTCGTGCCACCCATCCGGCCTTGTGTTCGCTTCGCCCTTCCCTTCCCGCTCAAGCTCCGCCCTATACCGCGCATCCCGCTCCGATTCCCCGTCACATCGCCCCGTCTCCGGCGACTCCAGCCCAGCTCCAGCCTCCGCGCCCGAAGTCTGCCGGATGAACTCCGGCACCTTGAGCAGGTCGCTGTCCCTGTAGAGATGCAGCGCCGGGTAGTGGGTGTCGACATACAGCGGAATGCCAAGCGCCGCTGCACGGATGCAGAAATGGCGGTCTTCTCCCCAGTAGGAGATGTTGTGAATCCGGTCGTAGCTGGCACCGGAAGCGATGGCCCGGCTGCTGATCAGGGTGCAGGCGCCGAGCCCGCCGACTTCATAGATTCCCGGCTGCTGCATCTTCATCAGGAAGGCGTGGAAGCGGCGGTTGATCTCTTCAGGCGGGAGCTGCTCTCCCGGGAGCACCTCCCACTGGTTGTATTCGTCATGCATCCAGACCTGCGGCTGCAGCAGAGTACCCGGCTGCCACTGGGTCCAGAACACCTCGGAGATAATGTCCTTGCCCGTATGGATCAGATGCAGCAGCGTATCCGGATGAAGGATTAGATCGGAGTCGATCAGGAACAGATAATCATAGCCGAAGGCTTCAGCCCGCCGGATCATCAGGTTCTTGAACCCGGCCACCTTCCAGACCAGATTGGAATTCCAGAAATGGGTCGTATCATCGCGGATATAAGCATCATGAAACCCTGAGGATTGCAGGAAGACCGTTCTGCCGCTCTGGGTGAACTGCTGCAGCAGCTGACTCGAAGCTTCGTCCGGGTTGTCATCAATCAGATAGAAATGCAGCTCAATATTGGTTAGGTTCAGACGCAGCAGAGAGTTCAGAAACTGCTCGAGAATAGCCGGTTTTTGATGGATCGGGCTGCCCAGCAGAACCCGGGTTCGGGTCTCATTCATAGCAGGCCACTCCAGGATAAGATCAACATTAATAGAACATCCCCTTGGATTCGCAAATAGATGATATGAATTATATGTATTCAATATATTTAGAGAAGTACGGGACTAATCCCGGTTTTTCAAAAAATAGAGACCTGAGAGGAAATATATGGATTGGTGTCTGCCTGAGAGCTGTTGTACAATACCGCATAGACAGGTATAGACATTCTGCAGACTGCAGGACAGGAGTGAGAGGATGGACAAGTCACCGTTAAAAGTACAGCAATTAATCAACCTGCTCCTGGCGATGAATCCGCGCGCCGGGGTTTTTCTGCATACTGCGGATGGAGAACTCCGGCCGCTGCTGGACGAGGATGTACAGGAGATCTATGCGCCTGAGCAAGCGGCCAAGACCGTGGCTCATATCGGCGTTCCCGCAGGCACTGCAGCCGGAGAGGCGGAGGAGACCTTATGAAGCTGGCTCTAATAAGACTGGAGCAAGGACAAGAGATCCGGCTCGAATTATTTGACCAGGAGGCCCCCGGAACCGTAGCCAATTTTGAAAAGCTCGCGAACAGCGGCTTCTACAACGGTCTGACTTTTCAGCGCGTTGTCCGCGGCTTTGTCGCCCAGGGAGGCTGTCCGGAGGGTACCGGCCGGGGCGGCACGGACAAAATCGCCTGTGAAACGCAAGGCAATCCGCATAAACATGTGCGCGGGGCGTTATCCATGGCCCATTTCGGGCCGGGCACGGGCTCCTGCCAGTTTTTTATCTGCTACGATGCGTTCGATTATCTTGACGGCTGGCATACGGTGTTCGGCAGAGTAATAGAGGGGATGGAGCATGCGGATGCCTTGCGGCGCGGGGATATCATACAGGAGATCAGCGTATGGGATGCCGGTATTCCTCAGCTGTAACAGCAGGCGGTTGTTCAATCTTTCACAGGTGGTAAATTAATACATTGTAATCCCGACTATTCCGATATATAATAACTTTCACAACGAGTGAGATTGCTCATAGACATGGAGGAGAGAGATAATGCGTAAAGGGATATCAGGGGTTGTCATTCTAGTTCTACTAACACTAATGATTAGTGCATGCTCTAATGGAAATAACGCGGCATCGACAAATGCGGGTGCAAGCCAGACACCGGCGGAAACGCAGCAGCCCGCTGCCAGCGAACCGAAGGATGGCGGAAGCTTGATTATAGGGGTCGCTTCTGATCCGGTTGTACTTAATCCGAACTATGCGGGTGACCGTGTCAGTCTGACGATTGACCAGGCACTGTATGCTCCGCTGTTCCAGGTGAATAACGGGGAGAAGACCTTCTACCTGGCAGAGAGCCTGACACCTTCGGAGGATAATCTTACTTACACACTGAAGCTTAAGGATGGACTTACCTGGCATGACGGAGAGAAGCTTACGGCGGATGATATCGTGTTCACCATTGACAGCATTCTCGACGAGAAGCAGAACAGCTTCCTGAGAGCCAACTTCCTGATCGGCGACCAAGCCATCAAAGCGGTTAAAGTGGATGATCTGACTGTTGACTTCCAGCTTCCGCAGGTCAGCCCGGCTTTTGAAGCGACACTGGTACAGGTATTCCCGATTCCAAAGCATATTTTTGAGAATGAAACCGACATTGAGAAGAGCACCAAGAACGCTTCTCCAGTAGGTTCCGGTCCCTTCAAATTCAAAGAATACAAAGCCGGTGAGTACCTGACACTGGAACGCTTCGATAACTACTTCGGCGGCAAACCGCATCTGGATTCTGTAACTTACCGGATTGCCAAGGATACCAATGCTGCGAACCTTGCCCTGCAGAACGGCGAGATCAACGTGCAGTATCTTGATCCTAAGGATGTAGCTACCATTCAGGCAACGAACAATTTCGAAATTCTGCCTTATAGCGAAGGCCGTCTGGCTTATCTGATGTTCAATGCGAACAGTGATACCGGCGCCCTCGCCAAAAAAGAAGTCCGTCAAGCCCTGTCCCTGGCCCTCAGCCGCGATGAGCTGATCCAGACAGCGTACACTTCCAGTGAATATGCTGACCCGGCGAAGTCATTCCTGACTCCGGACGCGCTGTATTTCACAAATGAAGTAACTAGTTTTGACAATGATGCCGCTAAGGCTAAGGAACTTCTGGCGTCTGCCGGAGAGAGCAACCTGAAGCTTCGTTACATTGTACAGAGCGGTAACAAGGCACAGGAAGCAATCTCGTTGTATGTGCAGCAGAAGCTGAAGGCTGTCGGCGTGGAAGTGGAACTGCAGAACATGGACTCCTCGGCCTGGGTGCAGAAGTTCATTGATCTGAAATCTACCGACTACGAACTGGCATTGACCGGTTATATCATGGGATATGATCCCGATGCTTACCGTATTCTGTTCACAACAGACAGCTCTTCCAACTACTCGCATTACTCGAACAGTGAAGTTGATAAGCTGATGAATGACGGTGCAGGCGAAGCTGATCCGGCAAAACGCGCAGAGATCTACAAGAAAGCGCAGGAGCTTGTCGCTGAAGATGCACCGATCTACCCGATCGCGTATACTAAAACAGTTGTAGCTGTATCGAAGAACTACGGCGGCATTGATGAAGCTGTATTGAAGCCGGTCGTTATCTTCGAAGACCTGTCCAAGATCTACCAGAAATAATCTGCCCCAAAAAATAAGCAAGGCAAAAAAATAAGCTGGGTTCTTCCAGCTTATTTTTTGCCTGTCAAGAGCTGGGAGAAGCTGCGTATGAGACAACTCATCGTCCGAAGGTTGCTGCAAACACTGCCGATGCTGTTTTTTGTATCCGTAGTGTGTTTTACAATGATTAAGCTGGCTCCGGGAGATCCGGTGCTGTCTTTCGTTACGCCCAATATGCATGCCGATGATATTGAGCGTATCCGCCATAATCTGGGGCTTGATAAGCCTGCCTATATTCAATATTTCATCTGGATCAAGGAAATGGTGCAGGGCAACTTCGGATATTCCCTGATCAATCACCAGCCGGTGCTGGGACAGATTCTGGAACGTCTGCCGGCAACAGCCGGGCTGATGGGCAGCGCCATTGCGCTGGCGGTTATTCTGGCGATTCCGCTAGGCCTCGTGGCCGGTGCGAACCGCAACCGCTGGGCAGACAAGCTGATTAACTTTATTTCCTATGTAGGGATCTCCATTCCGTTATTCTGGCTGGCGATCCTGCTGATGTATCTGTTCGCCATTAAGCTGCATCTGCTGCCGAGTATGGGGATGCGCACGATTGGCGTGGAATCGCCGCTGGATGTACTGAAGCACGGGATCTTGCCTTGCTCGGTGCTGGCCTTCGGCTTCCTGGCCGGATATGTGCGTTATATCCGCTCCAGCACCATTGGTCAGCTGAAAGAGGAATATGTGCAGATCCAGTACGCTTTTGGCTCGAAGAAATCGACAATCCTGTTCCGTCATGTCCTGAAGCATGTGCTGCTGCCGGTCATTACCCTGCTGGGGATGTCGATGGGGGATCTGGTGGCCGGGGCCATCGTCACCGAAACGGTATTCTCCTGGCCGGGCATCGGGTCGCTGGGGATGACGGCGGTTAAGGGAATGGATTATCCCGTCATTATGGGGATCACCTTATTTTCTTCCTTAATGCTGATCCTCGGTAATATGGTGGCAGATATTCTCTACAGCTTTGTCGATCCGCGAATTAAATTAAAGGGGTGACCTCATGAATCGCAGTAAATGGAAAAATCTACAATCAGAGCTGTTTACGAACGGTCTGGGTGTCGCTGCTCTTGCTGTATTGGCTATCTTTACGCTGGGGGCCATCTTTGCCTTCCTGTCCGGATATGATCCGAATGCCATGGATGCCATGGCCCGCCTCACCAAGCCCGGCGCCGGACATCTGTTCGGAACGGATGACTATGGACGCGATTATCTGTCCAGAGCGCTATATGGCGGCCGTGTCTCGCTGCTGGTCGGGTTTGCTTCCATGATCGTGGCTACCTTCGTGGGTGTGATGGTTGGTGTGATCAGCGGATACTTCGGCGGCTGGCTGGATAATCTGCTGATGCGGATGCTGGATATCATCATGTCCATTCCGTCCTTCCTGATCCTGCTGCTGCTCAGCGTCTACCTGAAGCCGAGCATCGGCAACCTGATTATTATTATTGCCTTATTAATGTGGATGAACGTAGCCCGTGTCGTCCGCGCGGAGACCCTTACGATCAAGGAACGCGAATATGTGCTGTACGCCAAGGCTTCCGGCCAAAGCTCCTTCGGTATGATCTGGCGGCATATCCTTCCGGGACTGGTGCCGGTGATTATCGTCGGCGCGACGAATAATATTGCGTCGGCCATTATGATGGAATCGTCGCTGAGCTTCCTCGGTTTCGGGGTACAGCCGCCGAACGCCACCTGGGGCAGCATGCTGAACAGCGCGCAGGGGTATATTGCAGAGGCGCCTTATCTGGCACTGTTCCCGGGGCTGATGATCCTGCTGACCGTTCTGAGCTTCAATGTGCTGGGTGATATTTTGCGGGTCGGCTTTGAACCAAAGCTGATCCGGAGATAGGAGAGTGGAACATCATGACTGAACGGCTGCTGACTGTTGAGAATTTGCAGGTTTCATTTGCTACCCGGGACGGCGAGAATCAGGCCGTCCGCGGCGTTAGCTTCCATATAGATGCCGGTGAAACGGTGGGGATTGTCGGAGAATCCGGCAGCGGCAAAAGCGTTACCGCCAAGGCGGTCATGTCCCTGATCACGCCGCCGGGCCGCATGACTGCCGGGAAACTGGAGTTTCGCGGCGAGAGTCTGAAGGGACTCACGGAGAAGCAGTGGCGGACCCTGCGCGGGAACCGGATCGCGATGGTCTTTCAGGACCCGATGACCTCGCTGAATCCGGTCAAAAGAATAGGCCAGCAATTAACCGAAGTTATCCGCAGACACCGCGGACTCAATAAAGCGGAGGCGTATGCCGAGGCGGCGGAAATCCTCCGCCAGGTTGGCATACGTGATCCGGAGCAGCGCCTGAAGCAGTATCCGCATGAATTCAGCGGAGGCATGCGCCAGCGGGTCATGATCGCGATGGCGCTCTCCTGCCAGCCGGAGCTGCTGATTGCCGATGAGCCGACCACAGCGCTGGATGCAACCATCCAGGCGCAGATTCTGGATCTGTTCAAGGAGCTGAAAGAACGGTCGGATACAGCGGTAGCGCTGATTACCCATGACCTCGGTGTCGTGGCCCAGGTCTGCACGCGGGTCATTGTGATGTATGGCGGACTTGTGATGGAGGAGGGCACGGTGGAGGATATCTTCTATCGTCCCCAGCATCCTTATACACAAGGGCTGCTGCGTTCGATTCCGAAGCGCGGCGGCGGATCGCGGGAGCGGCTGATTCCGATTGAAGGCACACCGCCCGATCTGCTGAATCCGCCGCCCGGCTGCCCGTTTATGGACCGCTGCCCGCATGCTTTTGCCCGCTGCAGTGAACGTCCGCCGGTAGTAGAGCTTGCACCTGGCCACCGCTCGATGTGCTGGCTGGCTGAAGGTGCAGAGCAGCAGGCGGCAGTTACAGTGGGGAGGGATTCCGGTGAGTGAGAGCAAGGTGCTCGTAGATGTGAACAATCTCAAGAAGCATTTCTCCAAAGGCAAGGATATGCGGGGACGTGATACGGCTGTGCTTAAGGCCGTGGACGGCGTCAGCTTCCAGATCCGCCAGGGCGAGACCTTCGGACTGGTGGGTGAATCCGGGAGCGGCAAGTCAACGGTTGGCCGCTGTCTGCTCCGCCTGTACGATTATACGGACGGCGAGGTATTCTATGACGGGCAGCCGCTGGGCAAGCTGGGCGAGAAAGGGCTGAAGCCGTTCCGCAGACGGATTCAGTCGATTTTTCAGGACCCGTACTCTTCACTGAACCCCAGCCTGAATGTGCTGGAATTGATCAGTGAGCCGATGCGGATTCATGGACTCTACCCAGGCGGAGAGCGCAAGGAAGCCGTGGCGGAGCTGCTGGAGAAGGTGGGACTCAAAAGAGAGCATCTCTACCGCTTCCCGCATGAGTTCAGCGGCGGGCAACGCCAGCGGATCTCCATCGCCCGGGCGCTGTCGGTCCGGCCCGAGTTCGTCGTCTGCGACGAGCCGATCTCGGCGCTGGATGTCTCCGTGCAGGCCCAGGTCGTCAATATGCTGGAGGATCTGCAGTCCGAATTCGGACTGACCTATCTGTTCATTGCCCATGACCTGTCGATGGTCCGGCATATCTCTGACCGGATTGGCGTCATGTACGGCGGCCGCCTCGTTGAGGTTGCGGAGAGCGATGAGCTGTATGACAATCCGCAGCATCCGTATACCAAGGCGCTGCTGTCTTCCATTCTGGAGACGGACCCGCTGAAGGCCAGCCAGCGAATCCGGCTGGATGCCTACTCGGTAACGCGCGGGGATGAGGAAGCCGCTGTGCTGCGGGAAGTCAGCCCGGGGCATTACGTGGCTGGAGATTTTACGGACTGAATTCAGGTAATGTCTGAGCAATGATCAAATGATCAGGATATGAGCACTTATGTGGATAAGGAGGATCTATAATGACAGAAACGAAGAACAAGGTAAAGTTATCGCAATGGGACGCCCTGCTGGTGGAATCGCTGCGTTCTCTGGGCTGGTCCGATGAAGAACTGCTGCGGCGGGTTGCCGAAGGGGATCTGCCTGCCGACGAGAGTGAATACGAGTTCGATTACGGGCAGCTGTCTACGCTGGCTGGTGAACAGCCGAAGCTGTTCCGTCAGGCCGTGACCGAAGGCTACCAGATCAAATACAACACGATCCGCGGCATCCGCAGCTGGATTGCCGTTGCACTCCGCACCCAGCCGAAGCTGGAGCTGGAGGAAGGCCGCGAAGCAGTCGAAGCGGTGTTATCGGAATCACAGAAGCAACGGCTGGAGGATGTATTATCCTTCGGCTGGCAGATTACCGGCGGCGGATCAGCCGCAGATGGCGGCAACGCTACTTACCGGATCGAGCCGATCCAGCGGTAACAGCGGAGCTGAGCAGCAGAGACAAGCTGCATAATTATGTGTATGTTAAGAATTAGCCCTTCGGCTTTGTGCCGGAGGGCTTTTTGCATGATGAATACAGAAACTGTGGGGCATTTCATAAAAGATACTGGTCTGTCGCTGTTGATCGGGAAACCGGGAAATTTGATTTCAAAGAATATAAACAGAAGTTTTGATAAAACCGTTTGTGATGGATGGTTGACGCAAACTGTGAAGGAAGAGGAAAGCAGTTAAAGCCGGCTGATTTCAGGGACTTTCATTTTTTGAGCAGAGGCCAGAATAAGCAAAGCTCGACGGACCTGAACCGGATCGGCTCCTTTGCGGGCAATCCGCAGAAGGCGGTTGCCTTCTTCCTGAGTTAAATCACGAACAAAAATAGTCATGCCGCTCACCTCGAGAGAGTTGGATTTACGTATAATTACCCGTTTTCCCAACTATGATCACGGAAGGGGCACTAGTTAAGTTTTCATTTCTTCGTACAAAACTGAATCGAAATATCGATTATGAAAGTACTGGTTAAATCGCGAAGTGAATTCACGCAGTTCCTTCACGACTGTTTTTTTGAATGAGGCTATCTATTTTTTATACAAAATGAAAAGCTCAAGTCGTTTACGGTGAAATTTCACCGTAAAGACTTGAGCAACAATAAAGTGCTTTTTTATTCTAATTTTTGTTTATCTTGAGATTTATTAAGAAAAAGGAAAAATTTAAAAATATAAACAGGAGCAAAAGATTCATATTTACGTCTTCAAGTTTTACTACCCATGGAATCATTGGAGTGAAAAAATTCAATAAAAAAAGCATAAACGAGTTTATATCTTTCTTTTTGGTAAATCTATATTTAATCCAATTATAAATAACATAAATCAAACCAACAGAATTAACACATAAAATAGTCACATAGTAAACCGTTTGTTCCACCGAAAATTCCCTTCTGCTTTGTAATTATACTAGCTAGTTTATCACCAAGCTTGTATAGTTCCGGCGCATACCATTCAGGAACTGTTAGAGCAATTGGAGAATCCAATGAAGGTGGAACCTAATTTGGCGAACCCCCTTCATTGTCACTTCGCTGGTTCTAGGTCAATTACATAGCCGATAATGTTTGATAAGCATTATTTATAGCGGAGTCACAATCCTTGTTTGAATTATAACCCCCCCAAATTGTAGCAGCAAAAGCTGGAGCCGATGCAATAAGTCCTGGAATTGCAGCTAAAGAAATAATTACAGCAGTTCCAGCCGCTTTAGCTGCATACTGAAAAGCTTTCAACGAGCTTAGAGATCCAGAAAAAGAATTAACATACATTTTATAGTCTGATGCTTGTGAATTAGATTGCGAAAAGTACTTACTTACGTTACTTCCAGTTGGACCATAGTCATAATGTTGGTAAGTTGCTGCATAAAAAGTACCACCAGCGGTAGAAGAATAGTTATCGTAATAACAAGACCCCTTATCGCCCCCTGCTTCAAGTATTTGAATTCCGCCTGAACTTGGACTTGTTTTAATTTGCGTGTCTTCAATTTTAACATTATTTAGATATACAGTTCCATCGGTTTTCGTTGTGATGACATCGGTTTTTGTATTATCTGTGTATATTTTACCATAGGATTCCATCCCTGGCTGCAGTACATAAGTTTTGGTGTCCGTCACCTGACCCGATACGCCGTCTTTAACTCAGTGGTGGTTGTGGATACATATGGAGCATTTTTCGCTGCGACACTTCCTTCTGAATTGTTACCAGGTGCGGCCATTGAAGCCGTAGCGCTAGTTAGGAAAAACACTCCACACAGTAATGGTAAAAAAATCGATTTCACTTTAAATTAATTGACTCCTAAAAAATGGTATTTTAAGTACAGGTGTATACTACTCCAGTTTCTGGAAAATGTAAATAAATATATTGTAAAGAAATATAAGGATTTCATAATATTGATATGCGAAGCGTACTAAAAAAGTTGGATACATCTACTTTTCTTTCGTTTGTTGAGTAACAACGCCCTTTTTCAACCGAAACACTAGATGTAGAATAGTCGTAGGATAAGAATCGTAAACTATAATGCGGGGGTAATGTCCCTTGGGAGGTATTTGATGTTTAGATGGAAGCGTGGCCCTGTCACTCTGTTCCAAAGTGATCTGTACATGACGAATTCACTTGTTATGGAGACGGACGATTGTGTGCTGGTAACCGATCCCTGCTGGCTGCCCCGTGAGGTGGAGGAAATCCGGCGATATGTAGACAACATCCTTGGCGCGAGAAGGCTGTTCCTGTTATTCACTCATTCTGATTTCGATCATATTATCGGATATGGGGCCTTCAGGGAAGCTGAAGTCATCGCAAGCAGGGCATTCGCGGACAAAAGCGCCGGGGAACGCGAAGATATTCTTGAACAGATCCGGGCATTCGAAGATAGTTATTATCTCAGGAGAGACTATGAAATCACGTATCCGCTGGTGGATCATGTGATGGAGCAGGATGGGCAGACGCTGGTATTCGGGGATTTGAAGCTGACGGGATATGCTGCGCCGGGCCATACGGATGATGGGCTATTTACTATAGTGGAGTCTGCCGGGCTGTTCATTGCCGGAGACTACTTGTCTGACGTGGAGTTCCCCTATATCTACGACAGCAGTCTGGCTTACGAAGCAACGCTCGGCAAGCTGGAGCAGATATTGGCCCGGCACCCGTTCACGCTGCTGGTCCCCGGACACGGGGAGGCAACGGACAGCAGCGTAGAACTGGAGCGGCGCAGGGAAGAGAGCCTGAAGTATATCCACAACATGCGTACGGCTGTAGCTTCAGGCATCCAGGAAACGGTTGATGCTCTGATCGAAGGCTGTGCGTTCCCGCGCAATATGTCCAACTTCCACCGCAGCAATCAGGAGCTGATCGCGAAGGAGCTGGCCGGAGAAGCGGAAGACTGACGCTGCAGTTACATATCCAGCTGGATTTTTCGAATATGAAGTACACCGTCAAGTCCGGTAGGGTCTGTACTGACCTTGCGGGAGACGAATTCTTCGGCCCGTTCGGAGGTGCGCAGGCGCAGCGGCTTGGTCTCCAGCTGGACCAGATCCCACATAACGTCTGCTACGGACTCTGCAGTCTGCGGTTCTACATTCCTTTTCAGGAAGGTCCCTGTGTAGGCATCAAGAATCGGCTTGTATTCATCTTCGAGGATGCCGCCGGTGTCTGCTACATGCCCAAGGACGGTCTTATTGAATTCTGTAGCGATGGCGCCAGGCTCAAGCAGGGTAATGTCGATATTGAATTGCGGCTTGTAATAGGTAGCCAGACTCTCCAGCAGTCCCTCCACCGCGAATTTACTGGCGCAGTAGATCTCGTTCATCGGTTGTCCAATGAGCCCGCCGACACTGGACGTAGCCACAATATGGCCGTAGCCGGTCTTGCGCAGCAGGGGCAGTGCAGCCCGGATCGTATGCATAACCCCGTACACATTAGTATCGAATATGCGCTCGATATCAGTGAATGGAGCTTGTCCAAGCGCCCGGAGATAGCCGAACCCGGCATTGCAGAACAGTACATCCAGCGTACCGTGCTCCTGGTCAATCTGGTCGATAACCCGCTGAATGCTGTCCGGCTGCGTAACCTCCAGTTCTACGAACTGCAGATTGTCCACATTGCGGTACAATTCCTGATCGCGCTCCAGATGGCGGGTGCCGGCGTAGACCGTCCAGCCTTCCTGTGCAAACTTCAGCGCGGACGCCAGGCCGATGCCGGATGATGCTCCGGTGATGCAGATGATTTTGCCCATAAGGGATACAGCCTCCATTGATTTGGAATTAAATTGCTTCTACCTTCATGATTTCGCACACATTATAGCATAAAGCAGCCGATGTTCTGGCAAGATGACATAAAGTTTGTTTTTTCGCGTATTTTTGACTCTGCCGAAGTTGCTATAATTGTTTTCGTTACGGTACACTATAACTAAAGGTCCTAATCGCCTGCGAATGGAGAGGAACAAGGAAACAATGGATGTATTCAAGCGTTACTTTGCAAATTTAACAGTCCGCCGCTTTTTAATTCTGGCACTGATTGGACTGCTGCTGTACAGTATTAGAGACATGCTGAATCTGGTGCTGCTTACGTTCCTGATTGCTTATGTAATGAACAGCTTTCAGGTGCTTTTGAGCAAAAGAATCGGCAAATATGTCAAGGTGAACAGCAAGGTAATCATTATTATTTTATACTTAGCGCTCATCACTATGATCGTACTGGCCCTTGTCAAATATCTGCCCAAGGTCTTCTCGCAGATTAAGCAATTAACCGCGTTTCTCGGAACACTAACCTCTGACGACATCCCACAGAACGAGATTATGCAGTATTTATTCAGCATGGTTAAGGAATTGAACTACCAGAGCTATTTGAATCAAGGCATTGAATACGTGTTCAAAATCAGTGACTGGGGAACTACGTTCGTCCTGTCAACGATTCTGAGCCTTGTCTTCATCCTGGAGAAGAACAGAATTGTCAGCTTCACCTCCCGCCTGAGAGACAGCAAGATCTCCTGGTTCTATGTAGAGCTTGAGTATTTCGGCAGGAAATTCATAGCCTCCTTCGGTAAAGTCATTGAAGCCCAGATCCTGATTGCGCTGTTCAATACTTTGTTCACGGTTGTCGGGTTATGGATCATGGGTTTCTTTTTCGAACCCTTCCCGTATCTCTTTGCGCTCGCCATTATGATCTTCATGCTCAGCCTGATTCCAGTGGTCGGCTTTGTCATTTCGCTTATTCCGCTATGCATCATCGGCTACAATACCGGCGGACTGGTGATGACGATCTACATACTGGCTATGATTGCCGTGCTGCATGTCATGGAAGGCTACTTCCTCAACCCTAAGCTGATGTCCTCCAAAATGAACCTTCCAATGTTCTACACCTTCATCGTGCTGCTGTTCTCCGAGCATTATATCGGCGTATGGGGACTGATTCTCGGCATTCCGATCTTCGTCTTTTTCCTGGATATTCTGGAGATTAGCCGTGATAAGCCGGGAACCTGAGGGATAAGGATATAAGGTGGAACAACGATAAATACACGATCCAATAGATAAATGACATACACAAACATATAAGAGATATTCATAATAGGTGATATTCAAACTGCTTATGGTTTGGGTATCACTTTTTATTAGGATTAAGGAGGATACGCAAAAATGATCAGATATCCGTCATTAGAAGCAGAAGCAGTTATAGGTGTGACAGCTCCTTCATCGGGAGTAGGGGAGGAACTGCGTGAACTGCTCGAGCTAGCCTGCAGCCGGCTGCAGGAGCAGGGTTATGGCGTGGTATGCGGAGCAACGGCGTGGACGCAGGATAAGGCCAAGTCTGCACCGGCAAGCGTGCGTGCGGCTGAATTCAATGCCATGATGGCCGATGACAGCATCGGGCTCATCATCCCGCCTTGGGGCGGGGAGCTGCTGATCGAGATTCTGGAGCAGGTAGATTTCGATCACATGAAGGTCAAATGGATTCTCGGTTACTCTGATATCAGTGTGCTGCTGCTGGCCGTTACTCTCCGGACAGGCATTGCCACTGCTCACGGCACCAATTTTATTGATTTACGTGGAAAAGAGACAGACCCGGTGACAGCTATGTGGGAATCCGTGCTGTCTACAGCAAGCGGGGAACCGGTACTTCAGCATTCCTCACAGCAGTACCAGCTGGAATGGGGAGGCGGTGAGCCTTCACCCCATGTGTTCAATCTTACCGAAATCACCAACTGGAAGACTGTAGGTAATCAGAACGTAACTATGCAGGGCCGGCTGCTCGGCGGCTGTATTGATGTAATCCGGCATCTCATCGGCACGCCGTATGGGGATGTGCGGCATTTCCGGCAGCATTACATCCAGAATGAGCCCATCCTGTGGTACCTGGAGAACTGTGAGCTGTCGGTAACGGATCTGCGCAGATCCCTGCTGCAGATGAAGCTGGCCGGCTGGTTCGACCATTGCAGCGGCCTGATGTTCGGCCGGAGCGCAGCTAACCGTCCTATGGAGAATTACACCGTGGAAGATGTCTATGAGGAGCTGGCCGGGGAGCTGGAGCTGCCGGTCATTTACGATATCGACTGCGGCCATCTGCCGCCGCAGCTTACGCTGGTGAACGGGGCTTTTGCGGAGGTGTTGGCTGGAGCAGGTAAAGGGACTGTGAAGCAGTATTTCCGGGCGTAATTGTAGAGGAGTTCCTTTTTGGCAAATCGTAATGAAATACATTATCGCCAAGGAGAGAATGAACCTGTCCAATACTTCAAATTAAAGAATAATTATAGCTAGCGTTAAGTACTTTTACACAGCTACCGCGGTGAACCGTACCATAAGTAGGGGCAAGTTTTTTGGAGAAAAACTCGCAGGAGCCTGTGTTTACAGCATGAGGGCCATAGGAGCAGGGGAGGTCACGTTCCGGTTGAAACGGTGCATAAACGCTCTTTTGCGAGTTTATTTGTACTACAGAGTATGTGATAAGATATTATTTCCTCATAACTATGGAATTTAGTATTTTATCTTTATTTTTATGCGGCAGATATAATAGAATGAAAAAGGAATAGAAATACGTTGAACATATGGGATATATAGGATAAAATAAAGCGGGCGGTGAAAACTGTTCCCTACTACGGGCATTGTACTCGTAGCTTAGCAGTTCGGAGGAATTTTAAATTGCCGCGTTATGTGCGGAGGAGAAGATCGCCCCATTGGACCGATCTAAAAAGAAGAGTTAAAAAGGCGATAATTCGCAAGAGAAAGTAGAACCTGTTAAAGCAGGGAATACAAAAACGTGTTCTGCCTAGTTTCGGTACGTGCCTTCATTATCTGGAGGTAGCGGATGAAAAAAGGTAAGAAGAACAAAAACAAAAAGAATAGCTTATTGGAGCAACTAATAACGGGCGTAGTGATCAGCGTAACTGCTGAATTAATCATTGCTCTCATTCATAAGCTGTTTCAATAAGGTTGAAGGGAAGAGGGAGCTGTAACCCCTCTTCTTTTCTTTATATTCTCAAAAAAATGTTGATTTTTAACTAATAGTGCTCTGAAACTATAGAACACTGTCTGGACCTCTGTCAAGATAGTAGACACAGATCATTAAGCAGCCTGGTATAGATGAAGCTGTTCATACTCCGTGGGAGTATGGTAATCAATGGAGAAATGAATACGCCGAGTATTGTAGAAAAACTCAATGTACTCGAAAATACTCTGCTTCGACTGTTCCCTAGTTTCATAGCGATTTAGGTAGATCAATTCCTTTTTGAATACACTATGCAGGGTCTGGACGTCCTCGGCCATAGGCCTGCTGTAGAGCGCTTATTACGAGCTCTTTCGTCATCCGCTCACCCATTTGCCATCCCACAATCTTACGGGAGTACAGATCCATGACGCTAGCCAGATACAACCAGCCTTCTCTCGTCCAGATGTAGGTAATGTCAGTTACCCATTTCTCTTCTGGCTTCGTAGCTTGAAACTCGCGGTTAAGAACGTTGTCCTGAGCAGGTAACCTTTTCTAAGGCCGCTCCTTTCAATATATTCTGTGTCTACTACTCAGTCTAATTTCAGTATACGTAATGATACGCAAATGAAAATTATGTAAGGGGGATCAAAATGAATGAAAGTTTTTTAGTATCTGCGATAAAGGCATTCTTTCAAAACTCGCCGTTAGCAATGTTTTATATTGTACTATCCCTTGTAGCCATTTGGATGTACAAACAGTTCCGGGCATATTTAATTGAGAATCAAAAAAGTACAATAGGAAAAACAGAGAAAGCAATAGAAGTATATTCTGAGCTTGAAGTAACGATTCGGAAAATATTACAGGGAAATATAATATCGACATCACTTGATGAATGTATTACCAAATCAAGTTCATATTTACCTTATGAATTATTAAAAAAATACTACAATAGGATGGAGACTGAAGAGGAGGTAGAAGGGGATAGAAATAGAAAGCTAAAAGAATTGCATCAGAAAGTAAAATACATCATTCCAGGTTGCTGCACCGCCATTGAATATTGGCATAACAAACCCGTAGCTGGCTTGTCCTACACCTTATTTGGAGATGACCAGCCCGTCTGCCGCCGAGAAATAAGCCATGGACGATACAGTAGTCGCTGCTGCCTGAACCTTAGAAGCCGGTAGCAACCCTATGCCCGATAACATTACGAGCGCGAGAAACAGACTCCAAACCTACGCGAGAACCGGAGCTCAGCCTTATACAATCGTTTCATACTTGCCCTCCTTTAAATTTCAAACTGTGGGCAGTCTGTTACGGCCGTCGGAACTGTTAAAATATAAAACGCAGATCGAGCACCGGGATGGTATCAGCTATCCGTTTTATGAGGATTTTGCGGGTTATGAGACTTGCGAAGCTGAGGCAATTAAGGATGTAGTGAACAAGGAAATTGAGCACGGTCTGTCGGTAATAACGGACGGTGAGTATTCGAAATTGATGTGGCATCTGGATTTTGTATGGGGCTTTGAAGGAGTTGAGCGGGAAGAACAAATCATTTTATCAAAAAAATTCAAGGAGTTCCACGAGCATGCCGGTGACCGTGAAACGAAGCTGTGTGTTCCATCACCGTCGCATATTTTTGGAGAGCTCTCCTGGTCTGACAACATTGGCGGCAAGGATGCCATTTACAAGAACAGACAGGAGCTGAAAGCCGGCCTCGTTAAGGCCTATAAGGAATTTGTGGGGGGATTCGCTGATCTTGGCGGCAAAATCATTCAGTTCGACGACTGCCTATGGGGGCTTTTTGCAGACGATAACCCGAACTCCCCCGGGAATTATGATTCCCGTAACATGGGCGGGGGCTCGTACGTTAAGATTGCCAACCTGTTTCTGAGGCAGCTGAAGTATGACCGCTTTTTCCTGGAGTGGGATGATGAGCGTGCGGGTTCGCTTGAGGCTCTCGCTGTCTTCAAGGATCGCCCGGATACCGAGATTATACTTAGCCTGCTGTCCTCCAAGACCAATACGCTGGATGATGAAGAGCGCGTAGTCAGACTGCTGAATGAAGCAGCGACGATTATTGATAAAGGCCGGCTGTTTCTCTCTCATCAATGCGGATTTGCCTCCTGCGACGGTGGTAATGAGCTGACAGAAGATGAGCAATGGGCGAAAATCAATCAAGGACAGCGGATTGCCAAGCAATATTGGCAGACCCAGTCTGTATAGGTAATGAAAAGGCCTATTCCATCCATAAGGAAGAATAGGCTTTTTTATTTTGGAAAAAGGGTATTTATAAAAAAAAAGTAAAGGGCTCTTTACATTTGAATAAAATGGAACTATGATATTAAAAAGAATATATAACAAGGAATGGTAAATATGGGAGTTGGTGATTCTCATCTAAAAAATCATATTATTGAGTTGCGTAATGAGAGGAGCTGGACGCAGCAGCAATTGGCAGATGCCCTGCAGGTTAGCCGGCAGACGGTAATTTCTATTGAGAAAAACAAATATATGCCATCCCTAAAGCTGGCTTTCCGCATTGCTGAAGTTTTTCAGAAAAGCATCTATGATGTGTTTGATTATAAAGGGGGGGATTAAAATGAGCTCTCTTTCTCTTATGAACTCCATCCTTGCAGTAGCAGGGTTTATGGCATTTATAGGAATCGTAATTTGTGTTTCCAAGATCCGAGATGAGCGGGGAATCTACATTTTAAACAAATTTTTTAAAGTTATGTTTCTTGTCTTATGCAGCAGCTTTTCACTGATCATATTCATTAGTTCTTGGGTAGACCTGAGTTATGATCAGTATAGAAATATGGTCACGATACTGTTTTCATTGTCCATCATAACTGGTTTTTTTATCTGGATTGGTTTATGGAAACAGAATTAAATGACGGATACAGCATCCGTCTTGGGAGGATTACAAATTGGACTTTTTAATTATTGATCAAATCTCTAAAAAAATGGGGAGCAAGGATATACTAAAGAATGTTAGTTTGTCAGTTCCGAAAGGGAAAATATTCGGACTGCTTGGACCGAACGGAGCCGGAAAGACAACCTTAATCAAGATCATGGTGGGTATGATGAAGATGAGTTCGGGTGATGTCCGCATCGGGGGCAGTTCCATTCAATCTGATTATAAAAATGCTATTGAAAGAACGGGTGCTGTGATAGAGAACCCGTCATTTTACGAAGAAATGACAGGATTCCAGAACTTGCGCTATATATCAGCCTTTCGTAAAAAGCTGGGCAAGGAAGACATCGTACGCCAGCTTAAGGCATTTGGATTGAATGAGAGTGCGAACAAACGGGTCAAGAAGTACTCGTTAGGTATGAAACAGCGCCTGGGTCTGGCGGTTTCGCTGCTGCATAATCCTGATCTGGTCATTTTGGATGAACCGACTAACGGATTGGACCCTCAAGGTATTATTGATCTACGTAAAATACTCAGAGAGCTTGCTGAGAAGCAAGGGAAAACAGTCTTTCTCTCCAGTCATTTATTATCCGAGGTGGAGATGTTGTGTGACTACTATGGTGTTATGAATAACGGAGAAATAGTGGAAATTAAAGAGAATCTCAGAATGATTAATGAGTTCCGCTATACTCTTTCATTCGAGCGGTTACATGTAGAACAAGCTAAACAGCTGTTAATAAAAGCCGGCCATAAAGTGGAGAATAACAACGGAGCGAATGATCTGGCATTTTTGTTACCTGAAGAACAAATTATGAGTGTAATCCACATGTTGAGGCAGCATGATATTGACGTGCTGAATATGAAACAGGGCAGAAAGACACTGGAGGAAGATTTTATTGAATTATTGAAAAGTGATAAGGGGGTAAGCTGATGCGGTTACTTAGAAATGAACTATATCGATTTTATAATAACCGTAACACATGGTTGATCACCATAATGCTATTCATCATTACTGTAGGATATGCAGTTTTAATTGGTTTCAGCAGCTCAGACATTACAAATGGGAATACAAACTGGAGATCCGGGATCGAGAATCAAATCAAGGAAGATCAGAAACAGATCGCTATTCTTCAGCCAAGCATGCCTATGCACCGTTTCCTCTCCGAACAAATCATAGTGAATCAATACAGGCTTGATCAGGATCTTGCCCCTTCGACCAAATATGACGTATTGACACTGATCAACGAACTAAGACCATTGACCACACTGATTACCTTGGTGGCTATTGTCTTTGCTGCTAATGCCATTTCCGCTGAATATTCAAAAGGAACTATTAAATTTGTAATAACCTCACCGATTCGCAGAGGAAGTTTCCTTCTGCTGAAATATATATCTACAGTAATAAATATTATCCTGTTGTTTGTGACATTCCTGATATTTGCATCATTATTGGGGTATGTGGGGCTGGGAACAGGTGGAAACAATTATTATCTTGCTTATCAGAATGGCGAGGTCATAAAGATGTCGATGACAGTCTATCTGTGTCTAAAGTATTTGGCAACACTTTTGACTATTATAATGATGGCAACCTTAGCCTTTGCTATATCCGTGTTGTTCAGAAATGCGTTGCTTTCAGTGAGTGTCTCCTTGCTGCTATATTTCACTGGAACTACGCTGACGCAATTTTTTGCAACGAAATATGATTGGACCAAATATTTGATTTTTACCAATTACGACTTATCTACATATTTAGATGGCACGCCAGTGATAGAGGGAATGAACCTTTCTTTTTCAGTGATTATCATGATAGTCTACTTTGTTGCGTTTATGGGAATCTCCTATCTCACTTTTACCAAAAGGGATATCACCGTTTAATAGTATTCCTTATCAGCCGTTGCCGGTATGCAGAAAAAAGCGCGTGAGGTTATCAGAGAAGTGATTCTGAGTACCTCGACGCGCTTAGATTGACTGATCAGAACTAGTTAAAATCATTGGGTGGGGCTAGATGAAGAATCTGCGGCAGTTTACCAGGAAAAGCTTCTTTGAGCAGTCCAAAGCCTACCCCGCTCCATCCAAGCATTAGGCCGACAGCCTCCACTCCGCGTGACACACCTCCATTCATTCTATACTTACTGTAATACTCCAGGAGCCTTCCGGAAAGGTCAGATACTGCTGTCTTTACAGCAGGATATTGGTCTGAGAAATTTCTTAGGATCTCAAGCTGCCCAAAATCTCCGTGGCAGAAGGATCTATTATTATCCAGACCTAATCTGAGCGTAGTCTCAATCCCGGCTTCAATTTCTGATTCCAGCATAGCATCGTGATAACCGCTTTCGCGTAAAATGTGACGGGAGAGCAGGATGCCGGGGGCTCCGTGGCACCAGGCAACGGAAAGCTGATCTCTTCCAATAGATCTCCAATTCTTTTCATCAGTTACGTACATACTTCTCTCAAATAACAAGCCTTCCTCAATCGTACGCCGGACCGTAGGATCTTCCATCAGTTTATTGTATTTGGCGAGTGCGGCCAAAATTCCTGAGGAGCCATGTGCAAAGCCGGTATAGAACTTCTGGTGATAAGGATCGCGCCAGGCGATGCCAACGGGCATTGCTGTTGCACTAGACTGTAAATGACGCACACATCGCTTCGCAAGCACAAGGATTTCCTGTTCTTTTTGCTGCTCATAAAGGGATAGAAGCACCATTAAGGCACCCGCAGCTCCTCCGGTAATATCAAATTGAGTATCCTTCTCAATCGATTCTCCAATCAGCGGTAGAAATTGCAGTGCAGCCTGGAACCATTCGGGACGCCGTTGGTTAACCGATGCGTGCTGCAGGAAGTATAGATAGCTTGTAATTCCAGTGAATCCGCCCAATTCTACATAAGGTGTCCAATCTATATCTTGTTTCTGCAGCTCGTGCAGTGAATCAATAACAGTATTTACGCATCGCACTGTAGCATCCTCAAACTGTCTATCCTCAGGAATTAGCTTGCCGAGATAGCTAAGGTAGAAGCCAATACCGGCTACACCGTTATATAAATCCAGGTTGACAGGAGATATCGTCCAGGAAATTTCATCAATACCTTTAATCATTGTGCTAATCCAGCTAATATCCTCACTGCCTTCGGCAGTAATGGATTGTTCCACAACATATCGACCAACTCTCTTTGAGCTATCTAGAATGTTGATTCCGTTCGCTTCTTCAACTGCAATGTGCCCGGTTTCTTTGCTTAAAGCCAGTGAATCTTTATGATGCTTTGCATTGAAGGAGGCCAGGATGGACATACGTATAACATGAATTTGCTCACTAAGGTCAGTTTCTGACAGGGAATGAATTTTATCTCTTACTCGGTCTAACGCCGACTTCTCAAAATAATCCATGACCAGTGTTTGATTCGTCAATTCCAAGTGTGTGCTGGAAGGAGAGGATAAGAAATAGGGAATATCCCCGTCCAAAAGATCAAGCAGTTCACTTTTTACGACATCGGCATTCGTGTTTTCATTCACAGGCTTCTCTAGTCTACTCATGAATACTTCCCGGTCAACCGCATCCCGCAGGAAGTCAGGATGGTAGCTTCGTTTAAGTAACAGGGCATAGACGGCTGTCGGCCGGATAATGGTTCTCACAGGACAAGCCTCAAATATTGTTAAAAGTGCAATGTAGGAGGATCTGTCTTGATAAATAAGTCGGTACACCTGCCGGAAGCCGTCCATAATGGAAGCTAGATAATCAACAATTTCAACAGGCTTACCCTCCAGCTTTGGCACATTCAGCGCCTCTTGAATTTCAAAAGAATCCTTGGCCAAATGCATGTCATCACGAAAAGACTGCTTAAGCTGATATGCCTCAAACGGTGCTTTTTGGGCTTCTTTCCCGCTAAGTCCGCTTAAGTCGAGCACCTTATTGCTATCTTTCTTCTCATAATAGGCGTTAAAAGGAAGAATTCCGGTTGAATTAACCGAACGGGTCAGTATGTATCGTGCTTTGGCAATAGCAGTATCCATAGAGATTTCAATGTATTTGCTCTGATGAAACAGAGATTCCAAGTCAATTAGCACCGGGTGATCCCCGCAGGCAATAATATTCTCATGATGAAAGTCAACAGCATCAATACTATACAGAATGGCCAGCAGTTGACCCAGCCGAATATAGTAGTCATTCAACTGCTCCAATGAGTCACATTCCCGGTACATAACAAAATTAGACCAACCATAGGTCCCACAATTAAGTATAGCGTTAGTGGCTAATTGCTTTAGCGGCTGTCTATGATTTATCCAACTTAGGATTTGCTGGAACTTGAGATCAACTTCATGGCTTCGGGGTTTGTATACAACCTTTTTGTTTCCAAAAGTAAGGATTGCCACCATTTTCCCTTTGTCATGGGAGTCTCCAAGACCAAGATCCAAATCGGTAAGTTCTCCGCTTACGCCAAAATAGTCTTTGATTTGTTCGGCGTCTGTTCCGAGGCGCTGTAACAATTCCGCGACGTTGTTTATCCAATAAGCCGTTTTAGTACATAGGATTCGGAGCAGCACCGGATATTCTTCAAAAAAGGATAGGATATAAGAGCGATCATTAAGGAAAGAGTCATTGAAGTTTAAATACCTTTTTTCAGACGTTTCGCCAGCCAGTTGCTCATGCACCCGTAATACGTTCAGTTCAAGAATTAGGGTTTGATAGGATATTTCCAACAGGGTTTCTTTTAAATGATACAGAGTCTTTTCTTTAACGGAGGCAGGAAGCAACACATTATAAGAAGCAAACTGGGAATCGGCTACATAAGCGAAGCGTGTTAGCAGAGCATCAAAAATAAGTGAGCTGTGATGCATTACATTCGTGGATTGAGGCTGGTTATAAGTGGCGAAAAAAAGGTCTTTTACATTCATCCAGTGATCATAGTGATATGCTTTGCCGGTATTCCATTCAATAAAGGGGGTTAAAGAGGACTTAGCGAGTAATTCCACACTGTCGCCGGTGAAGATTGAAATGGATTTGTTAAGCCAGTCCTGATCGTCATTAAACAATGTCCGCCAATAAGCAGACTTTTCCTGAATCTCCGCATTACTGATAGTTTCTGCAACAGGCTTTCTTTCATTATAGACAAAATATTTATTAGTCATGAGTTGGCACACACCTATTAAGTATTTGTTATAAAGAATAGCAAATGAGTTGTTTAAAAGTGTAAGAAAAGAAAGCGGATGGGCAATTAGGCGCCCATCCGCAGCTTCAGACGATCTGATTAATTACAGCTTGGCATACACTCTTTGCTCCATGTGCATACCCAGCCATCGTTGCCGAGTCCACGGCTGATAAAGATACTTGTACTTGTGGTCAAGGTGTTTGTATCCCACCCGCCGGCGAAGTTCTGAAGGTCTTCATCTTTCAGTTCTGCCATTACATCACCGGAAGGGTGAGGTACATCACCGAGGTTTCTTCTTGCCACCGGGTTTTTCCATGCGGATACCATCTCTTTGCTAAAAAACATAATAAATCTCTCCTTTTTGAATAATGGTAAAATAATGGTAGACTTGGAATTCCAAATATAGTATATTATTTTTTGGAAAGGATAGTCAACCCCAATTCTTACATATTGTTAAATAATTGGAAAGAGGAGATTATATTATGAAAAATTCCCAAATCCGCAATGAGTTTTTGAGAACCAGCAATGCAGTTGGTGTAGTTAGTGAGGAAGAACTGAGAATGCTCACCGGGGGAGCAGGTGACGTGAATCCAGAAACGACTCCGCTTACAACATCATCATGGCCTTGCGTCATTGGGGCAGTAGATATTTCTGCTAATCTTTGCCCAACTACTAAATGTACCAGCAAGTGCTAATAGTAATTATCAATACAAATTAAATTAAAAAGCTAAGATAAATGGCTACCCTTTCATGTAAGAATCTAGGGGATTACAACATGGTAAGAAACTGCAGGTGAGAGTTGGAGTAATCGTCAATCTGTCAACTTGTGGACATAATGAACTCAATTGAATGTGCAACGCGGCTGCTGTAAAGCTAGTCTTTATGGCAGCCTTCTTATTAATTCATGAGTAAGGGGTAATTATGATGATTGAGCTTCAAACCGCGTTTAAGCAAAGTGCATACCTGCATGAACTAACTCCATTTCATAAAGGACAACTTGACAATGGGGGAGAAGAAATTGATTACACCATCTCTGACAAGGCCTTGAACAATAAATTATGTGCTCTCCAAATGACCAAACAAGACTATGAATATGGAATTTATCATTATGAGGAACTGCTGGAGAACCATTCACCGGATTGGGTCCGGATTATTCAAGAAGTTACAGCCTTTGATCCAAAAGCTGTCTCGGATATAAAATATGAGCTTCCCCATAAATCCTTTATTACGTATTTCACTCCATTTATTTTGTACGTTCAGCATGAGTTTGAAGTGTTTTTTGAAGCCTTATCCCAATTAACTCCTCTAATGGAGAATAAGATCGATACCCATCAATACATGAGCAGTGTTATTGCCATCATCCATGGCGAGATTGATAAGCTGTCAACTAAGATGTTGATTGCGGAGCTGAATATAGCAAGACTTGAAGGAAGGTTGGAGGGTAACACCGGAGAGGACAGGTATATTTATTTTGTAGAACAGTATTTCGGCGATCCTAGAAACTTTGCTGAAATTTTTGAGGTCTATCCGGTACTGGGCAGAATTCTTTGTGAGCGTATCGTTCAATTAATAGATATACATAAATTGCTTGTAAACCGTTTTATACAAGACTATGCAATCATTGAAGCTATATTTGGTTTTCATACGCCTTGCCTGATTGGAGTCGAAGGGGATCTGGGGGATTCTCACAAGAAAGGAAGCAGTGTTGAGATCATTGAGACATCTGCGGGTAAATTGGTCTATAAGCCGCGTTCACTCATGGTTGATGCTCATTTCACTGAGGTTGTGAACTGGCTGAATAACAGCGGTGTGAAATACCCTTTACGTACAGCCAAGGTGCTGGATCGCAAGAAATATGGATGGCAGGAGTTTATTCCCTACAACGATTGTACTGACGAAGCACAGGTTCAGCGGTTTTTTTACAGACAAGGGATGAATGTAGCATTGCTTTATGCTTTTCGTTCGGTCGACTTTCATAATGAGAATTTAATCGCTTCTGGCGAGTATCCCATTCTAATTGATTTGGAAACGTTGTTTGACAATCACCTTGATTTATTTAAAAGCCAGAATGAACTTCATGTTACCGTGCTGGAGCTGAAGAATTCTGTGCTGTCCTCATTGATGCTGCCTATCAAATTTAAGCATGATCAGATGCTCGACTATGATTTAAGTGGCATTGCAGGGAGGGGAGGGCAGAAATCCAAGAAGAATAAGGGCTATGGTATAACTAACTTTGGCACAGATGCGATGTTTTTTGCTGAAAAGGAATTGTTAACACAGAATAAGCTTAATGTTCCAGCCATTAATGGCCATGAAATTGATATTTTTAGCTATAAACAATATTTGCTTGAAGGGTTCCGTGATACCTATCATTCTATTGAAATGCACAAGAATGAATTTGAGTCTTTGATGGATATCTTTAGTAATGATGAAATACGGCATGTCTTCAGACCGACCAATGTGTACGGTAAATTTCTGGATGCCAGCATACATCCCAAATATTTGCAAAGAGGGATTGACCGAGAGGGTTTATTTGACTACATGTGGTCTCTTACTGAATGGTCCGATCGTGCTCATTTATTTGTAAGTTCTGAGATTAATGATTTAGTGAATCATGATGTTCCTTATTTTACTTTCCGCGCAGGCAACAGGAACCTTTATAATGCAGCAGGTGAAGAGTTTGAAAATTTCTACAATGAAAGCAGTATAGCCTTAGTCAAGGCCCGTATCCGTTCCTTCTCTAAAGCCGATTGTCTAAAGCAAGAGAGGTACATCTCTCTTTCAATGGCAACGCTGATCGACAATGTATGGAAGGGGAATCTGGAGCAACCGGCCCAAAAGCTCATGTCTGTTTCGCTGGAAGAAGAGGTCCAAGCTATAGCCGACGGAATATTGTCTACTGCATTGTATGATGAAAAAGGCAGAGGGCCGGTTTGGATTAGCACCAATGTTGGTGATGAAGATGCTATCTATCTGTCACCGCTTCCGCCGGGTGTGTATGACGGATTAGGAGGCTTGGCAATTTTTTACGCGCAGTTGGGGGTTACCTTGGGCTCGGCGGAGTATGAGAAAGCAGCAAGATCTATTTTGAACGAGTTGATAAATGACGAACCATACTGGCTTGCCAATATGGATTCAACTTCTGCCTTTTTTGGTATTGGCACTTTTGTATATCTGTATTCATACCTAGGCTGTTTGTGGGGGGATGCCACACTGCTTGAGCGGGCTGTCAATACATTACCCGCCATCGAAAAGCTTCTTCCGTTAGAAAAAGATATTGATATTATCAGAGGACATGCCGGCTTGCTTAAGGTGTTAACTAACCTTTATCAAGCCTATCCAAATGATGAAGTTAAGAGAGTGCTTCAGAGTCTGACAGATCAGTTCCTGTCGGAACTGGGAAATACAGTCCTTCAAGAGGATAGCATGCGTTCTGCCGGGTTTGCCCATGGTCTTAGCGGGATTGTCTTTTCCTTGGCGCATGTCCAGAGTGTGCTTTCGTCACATGCAATTGAGCAGACAGTTATAGAATTACTACGCATAGAGAACGAATTTTATGTAGAAGCCAGCCGGAAATGGTTGGATTTGCGGGAGAATAAGCACGCATTAGCATCCAATTACTGGTGTCATGGTTCTTATGGCATCTTGTTGGCTCGGGCTCATATTGGATCTTTGCTGCCCGATGTACCGACTGAGCTTCTGCTTATTGATCGTTTAATGGAAGATGTACTAGAAGAACAAAGCGGACCTATCGGACACTCTATGTGTCATGGTGAAGTAGGTAACCGCAACATAATTATGGATGTTCGAAGTCTGGTTTCAGGGCGGGAACCTGTCGATACAGAGAACGTGGCACAGTTCAACCGGATACCCGGACAGCTTTGGCAAACGGGAATGCACCCTGATATTGAGTCGCTTGGTTTATTTACCGGGCTCAGCGGAATTGGCTTAGGCTTGCTCAGATTTCTTGATCCCAAGATCCCATCGATTCTCTCATTAGATATTCCGAAATATGAGGAAGTTATATGTTCATGATGAAGACACCGTTTGTGGAGCAAATGCTACAGACGGAGTGTGGCGTATGCTGTATTTCTATGGTGGCCGGAAAATACAAGGTACACAAGACTCTGAGGGAATTGCGTAACATGGCAGGTATAGGCCGCGATGGTGTCACAATGTATACAATGCGAAGTATGGCCACGCGGTTAGGCTTTGAAGCCAAGGTATTCCGGGCTGAATTGCACCAGCTCGTTGGGCTGCAATTACCAGTAATTGTCCACTGGGAAGAAAATCATTATGTAGTTGTCGATAAAATAGGCAAGAACAGTGTGAAAATTATTGACCCGGCCGTGGGCAGATGTACGATGTCCTTTGAACAATTTCAGAAGAGCTATAACTCCGTCGTATTGGAAATGATACCAACAGAGCAGGTAGTTCCGCAGAAAAAAGCATCGGTATGGGGTAAGTTTCTTAATTATTTAATGGAGATACCCAAAAATGTGGCTCTTGTCCTCGTGATGGCTATTATCTATCAGCTAGGAACTCTGGGCATGCCCATCTTGGTCCAGTATCTGATTGACAATATTATTACGGCTAATAAAGTTCAATTGTTGTCCGTATTTATGCTGAGCGTCATTCTATTGACAATTGTACAGGGGAGTGTTCAATTTTTCCGGGGGAAATTCATTATAGTCCTCAATAATATGCTCGATAAAAGGATGATGCAGCACTTCTTTTCCCACATCCTGCAGCTTCCGTATCAGTTCTTTCAGTTAAGATCGTTCGGTGATTTATTATTTCGCTCCAGTAGTCTCCGAGTTATCAGAGAAATGCTTTCTTCGCGGCTCGTACTTGGTCTCCTTGATATCAGTGCAATTACGTTTATTACAGTTTATATGCTCAACAAGTCTCTAATTCTTACATTAACAGTGATAGGCCTATCACTGTTAAATTTACTGGTATTGATTCTTACAAAGCGCCGGCTGAAAGAGGTCAATCAGAACGAAATTCAAAAGACATCCCAGCTCCAGAGCTATCAGACAGAGTTTTTATACGGCATTTTTGGAATCAAAACAGCGGGCATCGAGAAGGAAACGTATAGCCGTTGGTCCTCGTTCCTTGATCAACTGATTCATGCCTACAGGAATAAGGAAGGATTCATGAATTTGATTGCTTCTATTTCAGGGACTCTTCAAATGATCTCGCCGCTGCTGGTGTTATGGATTGGAGCTACACAGGTTTTCAACAAGCAGCTTTCGTTAGGTGAATTAATCGCGTTTTACTCGCTTTCAAATAATTTCTTCGGGATGAGCAGCTCTATTGTGCAAACGATCAATGCATTTTTACTTACTGGAGCGTATCTTGAGCGTGTGCAGGATGTATTGGATGAGCCGCTCGAGCATACAGACGATGATAAAGAGATTATTGAAGATTTTCAGGGGAATATTCTCTTGCAGAATGTATCATTCCGCTACAGTGAGCACAGTGAGCTGGTGGTAAAAGATATCAATCTGGATATTTCTTCGGGACAGAAAATAGCAATTGTCGGGCAATCCGGGGCTGGTAAGAGTACACTAGCTAAACTGATTCTTGGCTTGTATATGCCTTCGGAGGGATCTATTCTCTTTGATAGAAAAGATATCCGTGAACTGAATTTAAGCGCTCTACGCAAGCAGATTGGTGTTGTACCGCAGGATGCTTCGCTGTTTAATAGGAGCATTAAAGATAATATTGCCGTATACAATGAGAATGTCAGCATGGAAAATATTGAAGATGTTACCAAAATGTCGGAAATATATGAGGATATTGTCCGGATGCCCATGGGTTTTAATACAATGATTTCAGAACTCGGAATGAATATTTCTGGAGGACAACGGCAGCGGATTGCCTTGGCAAGGGCGTTGCTTAATAAACCGTCTCTCATGTTGTTGGATGAAGCCACTAGTTCATTGGATCATCAGAATGAAAAACGTATTGATCTTTTTCTCAGGAAGCTACAATGTACCCGGATCGTCATCGCACACAAGCTCACCACTATAATGGACTCAGACCTTATTATAGTGATGGAGGACGGGGGAATTGTGGCCCGTGGTACGCATCAGGAACTGCTTAAAACAAGTGAATTTTACAAAGAATTTTATGATAAATTTCAAGAAAGTGCATATCTTCCATTTGAAGAAAGGGGAAGTGCAATTTGAGAACATGTAAGAACCAAGCAGCCCTTATATTATGCTTACTGCTTATATGCTCTTTGCTAAATCCTATAAAATTGGCATACGCCGCCGATGAGCAAGAGGGCCTGACAGAGACTGTATATGTACTACTGGATAAACCAAAGCAAATAAAGAAGATTGACTCTATACTTATTAAAAACCAGATAAATGTCAAAAAAATTCAGGAGATTGGTTTCTTGCAATTAAAGGGAAATATCGGCCAACTGAATAGCTGTTTACAGGATATCTCGGCTGCTGTAGATGCTTCCTGGTATAAAGAGCCTATAGAATCATCAGAAGCCAAGCTGTTCCATAACAAAATTTCCTGGGATTTACACGGGATAGAAGAACTGAATGAATATCTGTGGTATGCGGAATCGCAGACTAACAATTATGAAACATATAAAATCCAGGAGGGTAACCCCGAGGTTAAGATAGCTCTTCTGGATAGCGGTGTGGATCTGTCAAATGAGAATTTTGGACAAACAATTGTTACAGCAAATAGCTGGAATTATGTAGACGGCAACAATAACGTTCAGGATCAAAACGGGCATGGTACTCAAGTTGCAGGGATAATGAATCTGCTGGCTCCGGAGATCAGTATTGTTCCATATAAAATTATGAATAACAATGGAGGAAACAGCTTTGATCTTCTCAGTGCTGTAGTACAGGCAACCAATGACAAAAATCAAGTAATTAATATCAGTGCCGGAAGTTACATTCAGTTGGACGAAGCAGGATATATCCTGCAAGAAGCTTATCAACGTGCGATTGATTATGCAGATAAAAATCAGGTGATTGTTGTTGCATCGGCCGGAAACCGCGGTTCCAATGCAGATTATGACAATGCTTCTAATGAGATACATGTTCCCAGTATGCTTGAGAATGTGATTAGTGTGGGGGCGGTAACAAAGAGCAACAGATTGGCTCCCTATTCTAATTATGGACCGTATATTGATTATGTTGCATATGGCGGTTATTTTGGGGATAACTTCGATACGGCCGGAGAGATTAATGTAACGGATCTGATGTTAACCGCATTTCCCGGCCAATTGCCGAATACACCACTGGACAGCATATTAAATATTCCACAAGGTTACTCTCTTTCATATGGAACAAGTTTGGCCGCTCCGCAGGTATCAGCTACAGCAGCACTGCTAATTTCTAACTATTATGACAAGCATCATAAATTTCCAAAATCAGATAAAATTCTTAATCTTCTGGAGAAAAGTGTTGTCGACCTTGGTGATCCGGGCCGGGATGATCAATATGGTTATGGACAGATTCTTGTAAACAAGGCTCTTGTAAAGAAAAATACTAAGACGGAGGGGGAATAAAGGATGGACAAGTACGAATATAATTATGTGTCAATTTCTGTAGGAATAATGAGCGGTAAAGTAAAGGAGGACTTCAAGGTAGTGATTGACCGTTATGCAGCGGATGGGTGGAAACTGCATAGTATTGTTCCTATGCCTTTACTGGCTGGTGGACAAGCATCTACGCTGGAGCTCATATTTGAACGCATAAAAGAATAATCTGTTATTGATCCCTATCATGATGTCAAGGTGAGGGCTCTTCAATACTTCCTGCTATTCCGGCACCATGAAAAGAACGGTCTTAACCCAGCGTTTCGTTGGAGTAAGGCCGTCTTTTTTATATGCCCCGGTAAAAACATCCGCTAACCCTGCTTGCGCCGCAACATCTGCCGGAATTCTGGTAAGCGTCGAACCTAGCCCACCTGTGAAACCTATGCCAGTCATGAGATCATAGGCATATCTTAAATCAAGGAGATCTGCCAGATGACCAATGCCGAACAACGCCAGTATGAGTGGACAGCACGCATCAGGGACTATCGAGCCAGTGGCCTCACCATGTCTGCCTGGTGCGAAGCACAGGGCTTGACCCTACATCAATTGAAATATTGGCTTCGCAAAATCGATTCCAGCCAGCCTCGCTCTTCCTCCCCTTCCTTTATTCCGGTGACCGTTTCTCCGCGATCCTCGCCTTCCGCCTTGACTCTTCATATCGGTCCGGCCTCTCTTGACGTGCAGGCAGGTTTTTCTCCTGAACTGCTTCGTCAAGTGGTTCAGGCCTTGAGCACTTATGTTGACGCTACCCGAAAGGGTTTATTTAGCCGGCGGCAGCACGGATCTACGCAAATCCATCGACGGCCTGGCCGCCCTGGCTCAGGAGCGATTTCAGCTCGATCCGTTCGCGCCCTGTCTGTTTGTATTTTGTAACCATCAGCGCGACAAACTCAAAATGCTCTATTGGGAACATAATGGCTTCTGGCTGCTGTACCGCCGCCTGGAACGCGGAAGCTTCCAGTGGCCGGGCCCTGACGACTCGCCGGTTGCACTTTCCTTTCGCGAACTTCGCTGGCTCTTGGATGGGCTTTCCCTTCACCGGCGGCAGGATCACAAGCAGGTTAAGGCTCAGATCGTCGTTTAACGTTTTTTTGTTTTATTAGAATTGGGGAGAAGGGAAATCATCATCGCAGATTGATGGCCGCAGGCACTGCGCTATTCAACCTGTCTATTGTTGGTATTACAATTCAGATGAATCCAAGCACATTACTGCTCTTCGGAATTATGGATGCAGTTAGCAGGCCGGTTTTTGATACACCTTTTAATACGCTGACTTACAATTATGTCAGCCAATTCAATCAAGGCGGCAGAATTAGCACAGAGCTTGTAGTATGGCGGGAATGCGCACTCAGTGTGGGGCGGATATCCAGTGTGGGAATCCTGGTTATGCTGTACAAATGGACGGACCCTGCTTCGACGTTAGGCTGGTTCATGTTAGGTATATTTCTTTAGGATGCCTGCCGCTGCTGCTTGCTGGACAGCTCGCGCTGCCTGGCAAACCTGCGGTAGAGGGCCCGGCTATCGGTCAGCCTTAATACAATCATCCGTCTAGTAATGAAAGGCCTCGGGACCGGAAGGTTCCGTGCTATGCTATATTAACCATCATTTATCGCAGAAACGGTACCGCCCTGAGGGCGGTACCGTTTCTGTTATGCTAAGTATTAGAGGACAGTTCCCGTCAGCCAGGTGATTCTTACTCAGCCAAACGAAGTCAGCACACTCTGCGTCACGATCTCTCTCAGTTCAGCCTTCTGTGCGGTGTATTGCTGCTGATTGATGCTTCCGCCCGCCAGTCTTGCTTCCAGCTGCTGGGTCAGCTGTTTGACCTGCAGGTTGATAACATTATTGATATTCCCGCCGTTCTCTTCTGCAATGGTGCGCAGGGATTTGCCGTCATATAGGGCGTCGTACAGCTCTTCATCGGAGGACTGGCTCAGGTTCAGGGCGTCCAGCAGCTCATCGGTATCGGCCACGTCAGATGTGGACCATTTGGCAACGGGAAGGGTATGTAATGCTGGCTTGCCCCAGGCAGTTCCTCCAAAGGACATGGCTACAATCATCGTTCCGACAATCATTACCCGCTTAATATTCATTCGTTTTATGTTCATATCTGTTATCCTCTTTTCATGATTGGTTATATCGTTCAGGGTTAGTGGTTTGCGGCGGCTAGTGAACTTCAGCTAAGTACAGTTTACCCGTCAATACTGAAATGAAGCTTAAGTCTTCTTAAAGATAACCTAAATGTTTAGGAAGCCCTGGTTCGTTCTAAAAGCATTTGCCTAACCGGTGTTTGCCAGCAGGCCCGGACGGTGATTCTAGTAGTAAATACCGGCGAAGCCTGCATTTCCTTGATCCGGCTTCTCCATTTGCGTTATTCTTGTAGGCACACAGCAATATATTTACCCTTAACCAAGCAAGTGCAAACGGAAGGATGAACCTCCTATGAAAAAAATACTGGTCGTCGATGATGAACCGGCCATTGTGAGTGCGATTGCCTATGCGCTGCGGCGTGAAGGCTATGAGGTAGATACCGCCGGTGACGGGGAGGAAGCGCTGAGCAAGACGAACACCTTCCACCCGAACGTGCTGGTGCTGGACGTAATGATGCCGAAGCTGAGCGGGTATGATGTGTGCCGCAAGCTTGAGAACCGTGATGATATCGGAATTATTCTGCTGACCGTCAAAAATGATATTGTCGATAAAATTGTCGGCCTGGAGCTTGGTGCAGACGATTATATGACCAAGCCGTTCGAGATCCGTGAGCTGCTGGCCCGGGTCAAGGCACTGCTGCGCAGGCTGGAGAAGAATACGGCCGAGGTTAAAAGCGAGCTGATCGAATACGGCATTCTGCGGGTGCATCCCGACCGGCGCAGCGCCGAGCTTGGGGAGGAGAGCCTTGAGCTGACTCCGAAGGAATTCGATCTGCTGCTGCTGCTGCTCTCCCACCCGCAGCGGGTGTATATGCGCGAAGAGCTGCTGGAGCAGGTGTGGGATATGGACTACGCCGGGGGAACGCGTACGGTGGATATCCATATTCAGCGGCTGCGCAAAAAGCTGGGCGAGCCCTACCAGAACATCCTGCAGACCGTCTATGGCGTAGGCTATAAGGCTGTGCCTGCGGGGAGCTACCCATGAGAGTCAGCATCAAGCTGAAGTTCAGCCTGTTCCTGGCTCTGCTGCTTATTCTTGCGCTCAGCGTGCTGAGCTATTTCGTGCTGCGCGGTGTGGAGCGCAATCAGCAGGGGCAGACGGAGAGCTATCTGGCCCAGCATGTTACAACCGTTAATCTGCGCGTGAAGCAGACTTACTATACCGGCGTGCGCCTCACGCCGCAGGCCTTCATGCAGCAGCGGGGCCGGGCGCTGGCCGCCGAGCTGGCCGGGTACACCGGCCTGGAGGTGACCCTGTACGACAGCCAGGGTCAGCAGGTGGGAACCTCGGCGCAGGGTGAGCCGGGGCCGGGCAGGCCGGATGTCAGCACGGCACTGGACTACGCGCTGAATAATAAAGTCGCCTATCAGAGTGAAGGCGACAAGCTGCTGTATCTGGCTCCGCTGCAGGGGCCGGAGGAGCAGATGGGTGTGGTGCAGCTGCAGTACTCGCTGCAGGACGCCCGGAGCTTCCAGCAGACGCTGCTGAATCTGTTCCTGACGACAGGAGGCGCGGTGCTGGGGCTCAGCTTCATCATCGGGTACCTGTACTTCAACCGCGCTGCGGCAGCGATCGGCCGCTTGAAGAAATCGGCGGAGGACATCCGCCGTGCCGATTACATCTCGGCTCCGCCTGTGAAGCGCAAGGATGAGCTTGGCGAGCTGGCGGAAGGCATCTACTTCATGAGCCGGGAGATCGAGAGCAGCATTGCCGCGAAGGACGAGGAGCGGCGCAAGCTGCAGCTCGCTGTGGAGAAGCTGCAGGCGCTGGAGCAGCAGCAGAAGCAGTACATCGGGAATATCAGCCATGAGTTCAAGACACCGCTGACTTCAATCAAGGCGTATGTTGATCTGCTGAACATGTATGACGATGACCCCGAGCTGCTGCATGATGCCAAGCTCAGCATTGCCAAGGAGACAGACCGGCTGTATGAGATGGTGGAGAAGGTGCTGCAGCTGACCGCGCTGGAGAAATATGATTTCGAATCCCAGGCAGAGCTGCTGGAGGTCGAGGGCATGCTGCGGGATATATGCGGCCGGATGAAAGGCAAAGCCGAGCGTTATGGCCTTACGGTATCGCTTGACGTCAAGCCGGCGCATATCTGGATCGATAAAGAGAGCTTCATGCATATCTTCATCAATCTGCTCGACAATGCGATCAAATATAATGTTCCGCAGGGAAGCATTCATATACGGAGCGAGGTCAGGGACGGGCGGGTATGGATTACAATCCGCGATTCCGGTATCGGCATTCCTGAAGAGTCGCGGGACAAGATCTTCGAGCCGTTCTATACGGTTAACCGTGACCGTTCAAGAGCCTCGGGAGGCACGGGGCTTGGACTCTCGCTGGTCCGTAACCTGGTGGAGAAGCAGAACGGAACCATAGCACTGCTGGAAAGCTCAGGCGAGGGCGCAGCGTTTGAGCTGTCTTTTCCCTTAGTGTCCTGAGGGGACTACGTTTACAACTTGGAAACATTCTATATGCGGTTTGGAAATAAGCATCCGGTATGCTGGGAGTAACACAAGCTGGAGGGAAGCCTAATGAATGCTGAGAACAATAGAAGACGGGGCAAGGTGCGGGCAATTCTGCTATGTGGTGCGGTTCTGCTGTCCTTGACAGGCTGCGCTGCGGAGAATACTGAAACAAGGCAGGTGGTGGAGAAATCCGGCCGCAAAATTACGGTCCTCGATAACATTAGCGAATCCGTCTATACCCAGTTGAAGCTGGAAGGGATCGATAAGGTGGAGGGTGTGCGGGGCACGGATTTCGTCAGCGAGGACGTCATGGTTGTGACCAAAGAAAACCGTAATCTCTCTGCGCAGGTGATCGAAGGCCAGGAAAGATATCCGCTGAATCTCTATCTGCATACACTCTCCACGGGTGATGAAACTCCGCTGCAGGAGGGGGAGCTGAATTATGGTTCACCGCAAATGTCTCCGGACAAGACGCATGTATTCTACAAAGAGCTGTATGAAGCTACTGGACTTGGCTATATTATGGAACTGGCCACGGGCGTTTCGGTGAAAATGAGTGATGCGGAGTTCAGAAGCGAAGAAGGAAGATGGGCGGATAACGATCATGTGATTTATCCGGATATGGAAGGCAATATCCTGAGCGCGGATGTGACCGGCAAGCAGGAGACAGTGCTGAAGACCGGCATCCCTTATGTACATGAGGTCATGCAGAGCGGCAGCCGGATTCTATTTGTCACGGGTGAAGACAGCCAGCTTAGCGCTTATGATACCAACACGAAGCAGACCAAGGTGCTGGGGAAAAATGTAATGTGGGTGATTCCGTCACCGGACGGGAGCACGCTCGCAATTGTTGAACGGAAGGGTCCGGGCGAGATGGTGCTGAAGCTCTGTGACAGTGAAGGTAATGAACAGTCCCAGCTTGCTGCAGGCCAGCAGATCTTCGGTACCAGCTGGTCGCCGGACGGCAGCAAGCTGGCCTATGCAGTCACTGCAGCAGGTTCTGCTGATGACCAGGAAGACCTGTTCATTACCGAGGTGGAGACCGGAGAACAGACGCCGGTGCTGAATGATATCCGCGTGTCTGACCAGCTGCACTGGAGCCCCTCGGGCAAGAAGCTTCTGGCCACAGCAACTGTGCTGAAGGACAACGTCTATCAGTTCCTCACCTATGTGGTCAGTTTGTCTTAATGCTCCGGATCAGCAGCTTGGCGCCAGCACTTGGAATCTTCGCACAAGAAGGTCAGCCGGAGGTTTTCCGGCTGACAACACCGATCATTTTCGCTTTTTGCCGGGTAAGCTAAGCCACTTAAAATCCTGCATCAAATACAACATTCCCCTCCTAAAATCGGCCAAAATCCAAAATTGTTGCAGGAAATGCAGCATCTCTTCGCTTCCAAGCAGATGAATAAGATAATTCTTGTATTTCATACAACAATCCTCCCGGACACGCAGCTATCCATGAACCAAAGTTGTAAATAATGCAACAATAATACGCCTACAGTACCATGAACCCTCCATCCGCCCGTAAGAGCACCCCGGAGGCCCTTTAACATTCATCGAATATATTCATACTTGACAGGTGGGTTTAAGGGGTATATGATAGCAGCAATAGTTCACTACTAATTAAATGAACAGTGAAATAATAAATACGACCATCATATTTGAGCTGATTGGACCACCAAAGGCTCCCGCAAATATTCCCGTACAGGGGATTTTCCGGGGGCCTTTTTGGGTTCCTTTGGATAGACAGCAGAGGAGAGATAGCGTGGAAGATAACCCGTGGGAGCGGCTGGAGGAGGCAGACCACCTGTTCCGCAAAATGGTACGCAGATTCGTCAAGGAACGTGACCGCGTAAGCGTGGAGGGGATTTCCTTGCCCGGCATGCTGATTCTGCAAAAGATTATCCGTGATGGTGAGCAGCGGCTGGGCGATCTGGCAGAGCAGCTCGATTTCACTTCGGGCGCTATAACGGCGCTGAGTGACAAGCTGGAGGCAGGCGGATATACGGTGCGCAGACGCAAGGAAGATGACCGCAGAACCGTCCTGCTTGATATTACGGCCAAGGGCCGGGAGATGGTGGAGCGCAACGGCAACATCGGTGCCCGATGTATTACGCTTCTGTTCGAGGGCTTTACGGATGAGGAGCTTGAGCAGCAGAGCCGCTTCTATGAACGGATCATCGGCAATCTGGAAGGGTTCTCGGATACGCTGCTGAAGCTGGCACAGCAAAATGCTGAAATTCCCGTACCTCAAGAGCCTGAACAGAAGCCGCGTGCAGAGGTGAAGAAGAACTATCTCAGCTATTGAAAATGAAGTTTCCGCTAACACAACTTAAGCGTGTGCTTCCGAAGCGAGTTTTGCGAAGTGAATCAATGAAGCTTATCCTAACAAAACTTTAAGGAGAGATGATCATGGGACATTCAACAATTTATCCGACAGGGGCGACGGTATATAACCCGTCCAAGGCATGGAGCGGCTACACTGTATTTCAGGCGGGCGATGAGGGAGTCGTGCTGATCGATATGAGCGGCAAGGAAGTGCATCTGTGGCAAGGGCTGATCGGCTTCCCTGCCAAAATCCTCCCGGGCGGCTACGTCCTGGGCAGCACGGGCAGAAGAGATCCCAAATTCGGCATTCAGGATAATGTCGATCTGGTTCAGGTCGATTGGGACGGCAATGTGGTCTGGAGATACAACAGCTACGAGCATATCGAGGACCCTGGGTATGAGCCGCTGTGGTACGCCCGCCAGCATCACGACTATCAGCGGGAGGGCAATCCGGTCGGATACTACGCTCCCGGGCTTGAACCTTCAGCTAACAGCGGGACAACGCTGATCTTAGCGCATAAGAATCTGCACAATCCTGAGATTTCCGATAAGCAGCTGCTGGATGACACGATCATTGAGGTGGACTGGGAAGGCAATGTGATCTGGGAGTGGGCGGCCAGCGATCATTTCGCGGAGCTTGGATTTGATCAGGCGGCGCGAAATGTTCTCTTCCGCGATCCCAACACCCGCTCCTTCGGAGATCTGGGCGGCGGCGTAGGCGACTGGCTGCATATCAACTCCGCTTCCTACGTAGGGCCGAACAAATTCTATGATAACGGAGATGAGCGTTTCCACCCGGACAATATTATCTGGGATGCGCGCGAGGCGAATATCATCGCCATCACTGACAAGCGCAGCGGGGCTATCGTCTGGCGGCTGGGACCGGACTACTCTCTGCCTGAAGTGAAGCATATCGACTGGATTATCGGCCAGCATCACGCCCACATCATTCCGAAGGGACTGCCGGGCGAAGGCAATCTGCTCGTATTCGATAACGGCGGCTGGGGCGGATATGGGCTGCCGAATCCCTCTTCACCTTTTGGACAGAAGAATGCGTTGCGTGACCATTCCCGTGTGCTGGAGATTAATCCGGTGACACTGGATATTGAGTGGCAGTATACCTCGGCGGAGGCCGGGTTCTCCGTTCCGACCGATTCCTATAAGTTCTACAGTCCGTATATCAGCTCGGCGCAGCGGCTCCCGAACGGCAACACGCTGATTACCGAGGGTTCGAACGGGCGCCTGTTCGAGGTGACGGCGGAGCATGAGCTGGTCTGGGAGTATATCTCCCCTTACACCGACCGCCGCAATACGAATATGGTCTACCGTTCCTACCGTGTACCCTATGCCTGGGTGCCGCAGCTGGCGAAGCCGCAGGAGATTGCCATCGAGGCCATCGATGTGACCAGCTTCAGAGTGCCGGGAGCTGCGCCGAAGGGATCGGCTTCGGTAGTGAGTGTAGCGACCACACTTCCGTTTACAGAGGGGGCCGCTTGCGTGGCTACTGCGGAAGAAGGCAGCGTCCGGAGAACCAGTTAGATAATAAGATAAGCTATAGAAATTTATAGACGAAGAGGTGCGTAGTTTTGAAAAAATCATGGTACGGCTCAGCCTTCCTGCTCTTATCCTTATCTCTGGTACTGGTTCTGTCCGGCTGCAGCTCCAAGGGAGACGCGGCGGCTTCCACAGGAACGGCCGGCGGCCAGCAGAAGACTCTGAAGATTAGAATTGCCGACATCAATACGAATCCTACCTTCCGGGTAGCAGTCGATAAAGGCATCTTCGCCAACCACGGCATCGATGCAGAAATCATCAACTTCGGTACTCCGGCTGAGGGAGTGAATGCGCTATTCATCAAGCAGGTAGACGTGGCCTTCGGTGCTGATTTCCCGGTGCTCAATGCCGTCTCCAAGGGCGACTATTCCATTATTGCTTCCGCCGGCCAGGCCACGGATCAGGCAGCGGCAGTATGGAAGCTTTACGTAAGGGACGAGATCAAGTCTGCTGCGGATCTGAAAGGCAAGAACCTAAGCTTCATGCGCGGTACGTTTCTGCCGTATCTGTGGGATGAATACCTGAAGGAGCAGGGCATTGCGCTAAGCGACGTGAAGCTGACAGGACAGGGTGCGTTCGACGAAGCCTTCATTGCACTGAAGCAGGGCGATGTGGATGCTGGCTGGTTCAGCGGTTCAGCGCTGACGGATAAGCTGGCTGCGCTTGAGGGTGTACATGAGCTGACGGATATGTCGAAGACCCCAGTGCGCCTGGGGATGGGGATTGTCGCAGGGAATGCTTTTGTGCAGGCGAATCCTGAGGGGATTGGCGAATTCCTGGCGGCGGTGGACGAGGCTGCGGCTTATACCCAGGAGCATCCCGAGGAGGTGGCCGATCTGATGTTCAAGGAACTGAAGCAGCCGAAGGAAGCAACGCTGAAGGACTTGCCGACGAATCCGTGGAAGGTGGGCTTTACCCAGGCTGCGTATGACAGTCTTGCCGGACAGAAAAAGTATATGGTCGATACAGGAATCATTGAACAGGATTTTGATCTGGACAGCAAGCTCAGTCTGGACCCGCTGAAGCAGGCTTTGCCGGATAAAGTGACTTTTGCCAAGTAGCTTAGCTTACACGAAATAACTTAACTTTCTGGAGGTGCCTCATGTCTTTACCTGCCAAACAGCATGCCATCCATATCGAGCAGCTGCGCAAGAGCTACAGCGAGCCTGCGGCCGGGGACGTTCATTACATTATCAAGGATGTGAACCTGGTGATCAAAGGCGGTGAGTTCTTCGTATTGCTCGGTCCGAGCGGCTGCGGCAAATCAACGCTGCTCAACATGATCGCCGGGTTTGTCTCCAAATCGGGCGGCAATCTGCGGGTGGACAACGTCGAGGTGGATAAGCCGGGCCGGGACCGGGCGGTTGTATTTCAGCAGGCAGACTCTTCCCTGTTCCCCTGGCTCACGGTGCGGGAGAATGTAGAGTTCGGACTGCGGATGAAGAAGACGGCCAAGGCAGAGCGCCGGACGATATCAGACCGGTATATCACGCTAGTCGGGCTGAACGGGCATGAGGATAAATTCCCGAAGGAATTGTCGGGAGGGATGAAGCAGCGGGTACAGCTGGCCCGGGTACTGGCGAATGATCCGGCGATTCTGCTGATGGATGAGCCCTTTGGCGCGCTGGATGCCATGACCCGGCGGACGATGCAGAAGGAACTGGTGCAAATATGGCGTGAGACGCATAAGACCGTTATATTCGTAACGCACGATATTCAGGAAGCACTGCTGCTGGGTGAGCGCATCGGCATCATGTCCGTGGGGCCTTCCTCCAATATCACCGATATATACGACAATGCGCTGCCGTTTCCGCGGGATGTGGCCTCGCCGGAGTTCTACTCGCTGTACAATCAAATTCAGAGCCATTTTGAAGAATAGGATCGGGGGGCAGTACATGTTGAAATGGGTGGAGAAAAAATGGGTCTCGGTCTCCCTGCTATGGATTGCCACACTCTGCATCTGGCAGCTGGGCGCATGGGTGTATGGTCCGGATGTCATCCCCGGGCCATGGGCCACGCTTAAGGGAGGGCGGGAACTGGTCCAAGACGGCACCTTGATGCAGTATATCGGCATCAGCTTTTACCGCGTGCTTGTCGGTTGGGTACTCGGCAGTCTGCTGGCTATTCCGGCAGGGCTGATCATCGGAAAAGTAAACGTAATCCGCATATTTGCCGAGCCGTTCTTGAATTTCATCCGCTTTATCCCGCCGATTGCCTTCATCACCCTTTTTCTGGTCTGGTTCGGCATCGGGGAGCAGTCAAAGATTGCCCTGATTATGTACGCTACCTTCTTCATTGTTGTGCTGAACACCTTGACCGGTGTAATGTCGGTAGAGGAGGATAAGGTCCGCTCGGCCCGCAGCATGGGGGCAAATGAATGGCAGATTCTGCTGCACGTGATTGTGCCGGCTACGATTCCATATATCTTCACCGGTGTACGGCTGGCAATGGGAACCTCCTACATGGCTATTATCGGGGCAGAAATGATTGCTTCCAACGAAGGTGTCGGTTATCTGATTTGGAATTCGCGGCTGTTCTTCCGTACCGACTGGATATTCGTCGGGCTGTTCTGTCTGGGCTTCATGGGCTTCTTCACCGACAGGCTGTTCGGCTGGTTCGGGAAGAAGGTGCTCTACCGCTATGGTGTGGTCAATGTGGCTGCGCGGAGAAGGTAGAGGCTGGACTTACCCGGCTTGGCAATAACACAAAGGCGACTTACAGTACACAAACCACTGCCCATCAATCATGGGCAGTGGTTTGGTCTGGTTCTACTCAGTTATTCAGGGATAGGCTGGATGATCTCACCGTAGTTCCGGGTAAAATAAGGAAAGGACTGATAGGAGCCATCCGCTGCTGTCTGGTAGGAAGCCCGGTAGCCTCCGCCAAAATAGCGGAAATGATCATGAGACATCTCAGCCATATATCCGGGCTGCTGTCCTCCCAGTGTAGTGTACAGATCATAGCCGGGAATACCATTCGTGCCGTATTGCCAGACGGCATGGGCGGCTCCGTCCTTAATCTCAACGACGGTTGAGACAAGCGCGTTCTCATAGACATAGCGCGTAGCGTCATTTGCGGCAAATCTGTACGTATAATTCCGTGATTGTCCGCTCTCCGCTGCGGGAACAGGCGTGAAGTTGTACTGGATAGGCAGAGAGATGGCTGCGAGACGGGCTGCCGCCAAGTCACTGGAGAGCAGGGCAGCGGTATCCGGGACATAATCCTTGCTGGTAATGAAGAGTATGCTGCGCGTTCGCTCATAGTACACACTATATCCGAAGGCTTCACTGACGAAGCGGGCCGGAACCATCATCCGGCCGTTATAATTACCTGCCTCACTATCCAACTGGACAGGCTGGCCGTTTTTGTAGGCTGTCAGCTGTCCCTGGATCAAACGGAATGTATCCTTGGCCGGATTAGTGATTGTAGCGGTGCGGGTTGCTGTATCCCAGGAATAAGTCAGTCCGAGTGAGGCGAGCGTCCGGACAGATATTTTGATTCTGCCAGACTCAATAAAGGGGCTGCTGTCCGTGGCAATAAAGGCTCCGTTGATATTGACGGTAATCGGACGGACTGGCGCAGCTGCCGGGGCAAGGGAAGCGGCTGAGGCGGCTGAGGTGAAGCTTTGCAGCAGTAGAAGGAGCAGCAGACAAGCTGGCCATATTCTTTTATACAGATTCATCATTAATCTCCTTTCTGTTTTGTTGGAATTAAATAGAATAAGTTTCCATATATAGACGCAGCTCTCTCTATTATGTTTCTAATAAACTCCGGATTGTTTCAGGAACTGATTCATTGGAAGCCGTTGTATTCATGCTATAATGGGGAAATCTACAAGCAGGATAAGCAGGAAGGAGCACTACCCCATGGAAGTAACCGCACAGGAAGTGGCGGAATGGATGGTCAAGGAAATCAAATTTACAGGAACCCTGCACCAGACCGCAGCGATTGAATATGTGAAGGCGAATTTCGGCGAACAATTTGTCTTTGTGAATGAGAATGGAAATGCATCGCTCTCCAAAGAAGTGAAGAAGTCGTTCCGCAAGCTGCACGGCGGCCGGATTGCCTGGGACCGCGACGGGTTCCTGTGGGCCTGGACCTGAGGACTGACTCGGCATAGGAGAACCATAAGAACACAAGCAGAAACGGCTACGCCGTCCTTGATAGGACGGCATTCGTTTCAGCGAGAAATAGAAGGATAAATTATCATGTGAAACATAGAAATTCTTATATTTTAACAAAGGGAGCATTGCTGTAATAGCAGTGCTCCCTTTGTTATTACATAATCGTCATAGCCTATACATATTCCAGCATGCCTTTCTCCTTGAGCAGATCGACAATGTCTTTGACTGACTGGGCTTTATCCTTGGGGCAGATCATGACCGCATCCCCGGTGTCAGCGATGATGAAGCCGTCTACGCCGATGGTGGTAATCAGCCGCCCGTTGCCATAGATAATGGAGTTGCGGGTATCGATGCCGACATGATTGGCCTTGATAATGTTGCCTTCATCATCAGGCGGGAAGATGGCACCAAGCGCATCCCAGCTGCCGATGTCATTCCAGCCGAACTGGCCGGACAGTACCACTACCTCATCAGAACGTTCGAGGATGCCGTAGTCAATCGAGATATTCTGCAGCAGCGGATAGATCCGGTTAATCGTCTCCTGCTCCTGATCTGTACCGAGCGCTTCACTGATCGGCAGCATCGTATTATATAGCCGCGGCAGATACCGCTTGAAGTTATCGATAATGACCGAGGTCTTCCAGATGAAAATCCCGCTGTTCCAGAGATAATTGCCTGAGGCCAGATATCCCTGTGCCTTTTTGAAATCCGGCTTCTCCACGAATTCAGCTACATCGTATACGGCAACCGGATTGACTGCGATCGGCTCTTTGTCATAAGCGATGTAGCCGTAGCCGGTGGAAGGGAAGGTAGGTTTGATCCCGATCGTGACAATGGCATCACTCTCCATCGCCACGGTGCAGGCTTCGTCCAGCGTAAGCCGGAACTGCGGCTCATCGGTAATATAGTGATCGGAAGGCAGGACAACCATTAAGGAATCCCCTTCACTCAACTGCTGGATGGAGAAGGCGGCGAACAGGATGCTTGCTGAGGTATTCCGGGCCACAGGCTCGATCAGAATATTGCTCTTCTGCACACTGCTGTGCATAATACTCTCCAGCAGTACCGCCTGGGTACGGTTCGTTACAATGACGGTATTCTCCTGCGGGATGATGCCCTTGAAGCGTTCAATCGTATCGTTCAGCATAATATCGTTGCCGCTGATGTTCAGCAGCTGCTTGGGGATTTCCTGTCTGGACAGCGGCCAGAAGCGGGTGCCGCCTCCGCCTGCGAGTATGGTTGCGAATTTATCCATGATGAGTCACCAGATGGGCAATCGAGAAGGAGATGATGCTCTCCGAACCCTGATTGAGGTTCAGCCCCGAGCTGTGAATCCCGTCGTAGCAAGCCCCGGTCTGGGGATCGATCAGGGAGAGCTGCAAGGAGTTGTTCCCTGTATACCAGGCATAGCACAGTTCAGCCCGCTGGAGATAAGACGGGTCCTGCAGCACTACGGCAGCCTCCCGGCAGGCGAGCAGCATTTCACAGGCTTCAATCGGCTGTTCGTCATAGAGTGCAGGCGTACCGCCGCGCAGCAGCCAGCCGTGGCTGCCGACAGGTCTGTAATAGCCTTCCGGTGCGAAGGTCCGGGAGATCAGGAAATCGAGACTTTCTTTGGCTGTTACACGAAGCGCCGGATTGCCGGTAATCGTGAAAGCCTTAAGCAGTGCCCAAGGCAGCATGGAGTTCCCGTACGTCAGGCTGTCTTCATACCAGTACCAGTCTTCCCCTTTGGTAAGGTTATACTGGTCATGCAGCCGGATAGTGACGGATTCGATAAGCTCTTTAATGAAGGCTTCCGGCAGGAAGGCCAGCTCCTCTTCTGTACTTGGTATATGCGGATAAGGGAAGGAGTAGGTGAGCGCTCCGGGAGTCTCAAGTAAATAGCTGAGGCCGATGACGGCATAGCCCAAGGCCCGGGGAGAGCGCAGGCCTCCGATATGCGGCAGCGCCTGGTTGATCAGATACCGGCAGGTATTCAGCAGATTATCCGGCAGAATGGAAGAGTAGGAGAGCACGAAGCCCAGCGCCCAGAGTGTGCGTCCCTGGCAATCCTCGGAGCCGCGCTCCTCCAGGAAGGAACGGTTGTAGTCCATGAAATTCCGGAAGTTCCCCTCTTCATTCTGTGCATGGTGGACGAACGAGAGGTACGTATGGATCAGATCGAGTGCAGCTGTATCCCTGCTGTTGTTATACATTAACACGGCTGCGATCAAAGCCCGCGCATTATCATCAGTGGTGTAGCCTTTGGCACGATCGGGCACGCCGAACTTCGTATGCTGGAAAATCCCCGTATCATCAGTGATCTGGCGCATATAACCGGTTTTGAACTGCAATACCGCAGATGTCTGCATCAAATCACACTCCGGCCAGCCGGTTTGGAGAGGGCTATTTTGTCCTGAAAGATGGCGGCATAGGTTTTTGCAACCTCACTCCACATCATCGTACTGCCAAGCGCCTGTGTCCGCTGCTCCATGTCCTCAACTTTGGCCGGATCATCCAGCAGCTCCAGGATGCAGGCTTCCAGCGAAGCCGAGTCACGGAATTCCGCCAGCAGGCCACGGCCATCGGCCAGCATCTCTTGAGCGTAGCGGTAAGGCGTAGAGATGATTACTCTGCCATAGCCTACTCCATAAGCGAGTGTGCCGCTGACTGCCTGATCCTTGCCCAGATAAGGGGTCATATAGATATCCGACATCACCAGGGACTCAATGACCTCTTCCTGGGTCAGGAGCTTGTCGACGAACAGCACATTATTGACCAGGCCTAATTCATGCACAAGACTGGTCAGCTTTTGACGGTATACTTCACCTGTCTCCTGTTTGACGACCGGATGGGTCTTGCCCCAAATGATGTAAAGCGCATCCGGATGCTGCTTCACTACTCCGCTCATAGCTTCAATAGCATACTCAATACCTTTGCCGGGACTCAGGAAGCCGAAGGTGGAGAGGATTTTGCGTTCTCCGAACTTATACTGGGTCTTCAGCTCCGCGCGGGTAGAAGTTTTGACAAAAGGCACACCGTGGTGAATAAAAGCAATTTTGGCGGCGTTAATATGATAGACAGAGATGAGATCATCTACTGTGGATTGGGCCATCGTGACAACCTTTACGCTTCCTGCAGCTATGCGGGTGATAATCTCATGCTGTTTCGGCGAGGGGTTGGTTAATACAGTATGGAAAATCGCCACATAAGGCACATGAAGCCGCTCAGTGAACTGCAGCAGATATTCGCCGCTTTCTCCGCCGTAGATACCGAATTCATGCTGAATGACGAGCAGATCGGTGTTTGACTGGTTGATTTCTTCGGCGGCATCTATATAATCAGATAGCTGATGCTGGTTAATTTCCCGCATGACCTGGTCTGTGTACCGGTAATTTCCGTTGTTGTTCATAGCGATGATCCGCGGTTTGTTGAAGCCCTGGAGCTTGGTGAACTCATCCAGCAGATCCTGGGTGAAGGTAGCAATTCCGCATTCTCTAGGCAGGCTGGTGGACAGGAAAACAATGTTTTTATTGCGGTTGCTGTGGTTCATAATAAGAGCCTCCTATTGATTATCGTACTTTTGGGGACAAAAAAAGAAAATAAAGAGGACTTTATTTTCCGGGGATAAGTGGTATAAAATTTGTGATCTGCAAATTATTTCCTGCTCCGACTATAACATGACCATTTAATCTTGTCAATTTATTGACTCCCCTGAAATCTCCAGATATAGTGATGTAGGAGGTGTATGGATGCCAGTCATACGCAGCAAATTGAGTGAGGTTATGGAGAAGCATGACCCGAAATTATCGATCCGCAAGCTAGCGAAAGACATTAATTACCATTTCGATTCCGTCCGGCGGATGTACAAAGACGAGATGGTGCAGTACCCCCGGGATCTGCTGCTGAAGCTGTGTACTTACTTCAATATTCAGCCCGGAGAATTGATCCGGATGGAATCAGATGAGAACGATTGGGCAATAGATAAGGCACATGAATATGAGGAGGAAGGCAATGACAAGGAGCCCGGCCAAGATTGCAACCTGTAACGAACTGCTGGATACCTTTTATGCCAATCTCCGTACCGTACACGTGGAGAAGCTGGTCTTCTCCGGTGTGGGCGGACGTGATGTATACAATATAACGGCTCCGTTTCAGCATGACGGGGAGGAAGTCATCTTGGGAAGAGTTGAGGAACGGGATAGTGAGTTCTCTCAAGTCTTCTTTTTTACATTCCGGGAGGATGGCGTCTGGATTCCCCGGGAGCACACCCATACCTATAATCTGCAGGACCCTTGCGTGACCCGCATTAAGGGTGAGCTGATTGTCGGCGGAGTTGAAGTGATCACGGCCGGGGATAACCCGCAGAGAATCGTTTCGTGGGTCACTCAGTTCTACCGGGGGTACCGGATTGATTCCATGCGCCATTTCTCCTCGGGGCCGGGCACGATGAAGGATATCCGGCTGATCGAGCTTCAGGACGGAAGAATCGGCGTATTGACCAGACCGCAGGGAGACCGGGGCGGCAGAGGACAGATTGGCTTCACCATTATTGATTCACTGGATGAGCTGAATGAACAGACCTTCCTGGAAGCGGAGATTCTGCATAACCAGTTCGTGCAGGAGGAGTGGGGTGGAGCCAATGAGGCCACTCTGCTGAGCAACGGCCATATCGGTGTGCTCGGGCATATCGCCTGCTTCGACCGTATGGGGCAGAAGCATTATTACGCTATGGTCTTCTCGCTTAATCCGGGCACCTTCGAAACTACCCCGATCAAAATCATTGCCGCCAGAAGCGATTTCCCCATCGGTCCGGGCAAACGCCCCGAGCTGCAGGATGTTATCTTCAGCGGCGGGCTGGTGCGCGGTAAGGACGGCCGGGCGGTACTGTCTGTAGGCGTCAGCGATGCGGAAGCCTACAGAATTGAGATCCCCGATCCTTTTATTGAATATGAAGTCTGATATCTGCAGGTTTGACTAGATTCTATGGTCATGTTAAACTTAAGGTGACAAGAATTTATGGTCGAAGAGAGCGGGAATTAAGCAATGAGTAAATTTATTCAACTAAGCAATCGTACGTCTGACACAAAGTCCAACCTGAATGTGGCAAGAAAGCAAGGCCGCATCCCGGCAGTACTGTACGGAATTGGTAAAGATACTCTTAGTCTTGAAGTGAGTGAGAAGGAACTGCTGGAAATGCTGAGAACCAATCCGCGTGCAATCCTGCAAGCGAAATTGTCTGATGGTACAACCGTTCCGGTGGTAGTTCAGAGCATTCAGAAGCAGTCTATGTCCGGTAAAGTGCTGCATATTGATTTTCAGCATGTGAACATGAGCATCAGCATGGACAGTAAAGTTACGATTCATTTTGCAGGCGAAGCTGCAGGGGTCAAAGAAGGCGGCGTTCTGCAGGTAGAAATCTATGAAGTAGAAGTCCGCTGTATGCCGGGCGATCTGCCGACTTCCATGGAAGTGGATATCAGCGGCCTTGCTATCGGTGACCAATTACTTGTATCTGATCTGATTTTCCAGGATGGTATTGAAGTGCTGACTGATCCAAGTACAGTAATGATTCAGATCAAGACTGTGCATGAAGAAGCTGAAGAACCGGCAGTAGCAGCTACTCCGGCTTAAATAGAGGATTGACGAATATAGCCCCTTCGGGCAGAGCGTACTTGGAAACTCATGATAATGTCATGATTCCGGCTACGTCTGCTGGAAGGGGCTATTTGCTGTTCTAACAGGCATATTGCCGGGAAGCAGCTACTTCAGTGCTCCCTCTGTCAGGCCGGCAACGATATAGCGGTGGAAGAAGAGGTATACGACAATCATCGGGAGCGTAATAATCGCCAGTGCGGAGAAAAGCAGCTTATAGTCGGTCATATATCGGCTGGAGAAGGCCAGCAGGCCGACCGGGATGGTCTTCAGTGCATCATTCTGGATGTACAGCATGGCCAGCAGCAGCTCATTCCATGCATTCAGCGCCGAGAAGATCCCCACGGTAGCCATGTTTGGAACAAGCAGCGGAAGGATAATTCTGCTGTACATCACCCAGTCATTACAGCCGTCCATGCGGGCAGCTTCCAGCAGTTCTTTTGGTACGGAGTCCAAGTACGCCTTGAGCAGAAAGATAGCCAGCGGAAGTCCTGTTCCTATATAAGGAAGAATTAACCCCATATAGGAATCCTTCAAATTCAGCTGCTCGAAAATATAGCTCTGGGCAATGAAAAAGGATTGCAGCGGCATGAACAGTCCGAATACGAACATCAGCATCAGGAAGCCGCTGCCGCGGAAGCGCAGCTTACTGAAGGCAAAGGCTGCAAGGCTGGCGAAGAGCAGAATGCCTGCTACGGTAGCCGAGGTGACGATTACGCTGTTGCCGGCATAAGTGCTCATATTGCCGACAGTCCAAGCTTTGGACCAGTTCTGCAGATTAACCTGTTCCGGCAGCGCGAACGGGGCGGAGAATATTTCCCGGTTCTCACGGAATGAGGAGAGAATAAGCCAGAGGATCGGATAGAAATAGAAGCAGGAAATGAAGATCATGAACAGATAATACAGAATATGTGAGAACGGTCTGCGGTTTGCCGCCTCCCCTCCGCTGTAAGCGTCTTTCTTGATATCCAGGACTGTGGTCGTCAAGGAGAACACCTCGCTTTCTCATACTATCAGAGTTTACATGTTTCGGGGTCCCCGCAAAGTACCTGAGTCATCTATCTACGCCAAAGCCCCACTTTGTGGGGTTATTTTAATACTCCAGCACACCGGAGTCTTTCTTATTCAGTCTGCCGGCAACAAGCCCGATGACCGCGATCACGATTGTCATGATGACGGCAAGCGCAGACCCGTAGCCGATGCTCATGTGGGTAAAGACTACTTTTACAAGATAGGTCGTAACGATTTCAGTAGAATTATACGGCCCGCCGTTGGTCATTACATAGAACAGATCGAAGGACTGGAAGCCGGTAAGCACACACAGCATGACACCGGTCTCTACCAGATTGCGGATCATCGGCACTTTGATCTTGAAGAATATTTGTCCTTCTCCGGCGCCGTCCAGATAGGCGGATTCATAGACTTCTTTGGAAATGCGCTGGATTCCGGAATAAAAGATGGTCATATAGAACCCTGCGTAGACCCAGCCGGATACGATACAGATGGCATAAAGTGCGGTATCAGGGTTGCCTAGCCAGACGCGGGTCCAGCTCTCCAGGCCGATCTTCTCCAGCAGGATATTGATGAGACCAAAATCAGAATTGTAGACGAATTTCCATAAGTAGGATACGACAATCATCGGCAGCATAACGGGCACGAAGAATGCCAGCCGGAATATTCCGCTGCCCTTGCGGCCCATCGTGATTAAGCCTGCGAGTCCCAGTCCGACAAGGACTTCAACAACGACCGTGGCTACAATATAAATCAGTGTGTGTCCATAGGAATTAATATAGATGCGGTCTTGAAAAGCCCGGATGTAATTGTCAAAGCCGGTGAATTTCATCTGGCCGATCCCGTTCCAGTCGTAGAAGCTGAATACGAATGTCATGAGGACCGGAATAAGCACAACAAAGGCAAACAGCAGAAGGGCTGGCGAGATGAACAGGTAGGGAGAGAGTTTATTGCTTTTGCCGGACAATGGGTCCACCTCCACTTCAGGATATCAATCTAAGCACAGGGTCCGCAGATAGCTTCAACTTGTGAAAGGGCTGCTGTGCGCGTGATCTCTTCGTTACTTCAGAGGGGCGATGGTTGTCTCCAGTTCGGCGAGGGCGTCTTCAGGTGATTTGGCGCCTCCAATGACCTCGGAGGTGGCCATGTTAAGCGCATTGGCTACCTCGATGGAATAGCCCGTATCAGGCGGGGACACCAGCACTGGCGCATTCTCCATCAGATCATTCAAATCAAGTGAGAGCGGAAGCATAGTCTCCTTATCGATTCCGTCCTTGGTAATCGGCACGGCGCCGGCGTCAGTGAGCTTCTTGGAGGATTCGGCAGAGCTGTAGAGCTTCATGAAATCAATGGCCTCATCGATCAGCCTGGAATTTTTATTGACGACCATTCCATTCAGCACGCCGATCACACTGTCCTGATTGCCCTTCCCGTCCGGTATGGCAGGAGTATTGAAGTAGCCAAGCTCAAGATCCGGTGTTTCTTCCACTGCGGTCGGGGCCAGCCAGCTGCCGATCGGATGCATGGCACCGCTGCCGTTCAGGAACAGCATATCCGCTTCACTGTCACTGGAGGCAGTTACATTCTCGTTAATATATCCTTTGTCCCATAGCTCCTGTACATAACCGTAGGCTTTGACAAAATCCGGGGTATTGAACGGCTGCTTCAGCTGCATAGCCTCGCTGTAGGCGTCCTCCCCCACGACACGGGAAATGATATGGGCCACCCAGTTGCCTGCCGTCCACAGATCGGAGTTGCCGATCACGAGTGGAGTGATGCCTGCCTGCTTAATCGTATCGCATACCTGAAGGAACTCCTCCCAGGTGGTTGGAGGCTGCAGCCCCAGATCATTGAACACCGCTTTATTGTAAAAGATAACGTTCGTCACATCGCCCGCAGTGGGAATCATATAGGTCTTGCCGTCAATTACCATGCCATTGAAGGTGCCTTCGGCGAACATGTCCTTCAGCCCCGAGCTTTGAAGCTGCTCTGTAATATCCGCGGCATAACCGTCTGTTACTCTGGTCTGCAGGCGCTGCCCGGCCCATTCGAAGTATAGATCGGGAGCGTTTTTGCCGTTAAGCAGATTCGGCAGTCCGATCGTTTGATAGGTGTCATCGTCCTGATAGCTGAATTCAACTTTGATGCCCTGATGCTGTTCCTCGAACTCTTTGCCGATGGTTTCCCAGACCTTAATCAGCCCTTCTCCCGGTGAACCCATGGCAATTCGGAGTGTTTCCGGTTTGGCATCAGAGCTGCCGTTATTTGCTGAGCTGTTATTTGGATCTGCAGAAGAGCAGCCCGTTATGGCGGTAACCAGCATCGTTGAGATCAGTGCAATCATCCACTTTTTCATTAGTTAATCGCTCCCTTAATATGGAATGGGGTTATATTGGTTGACCGTAGGGATTGCCCGCAGGCAGAGTGGTTAGCGGCAGTTCCTCCCTTTCAAGTTGGAATGGTAAATAATGTGACGTTAAAAGAATCTTTTTAACCTTGGATTTTGCCTTTTCCTCGAACTTTCGTCTCGATATGTAACTTTACATGACGTGTTTGAGTGAGATAATGCTGGACGGCAAATGAAATTGATACGTTAAAGGAAATTTGTAGTAACAATATAGTTTTCATTATTAATTATACCAAGGCCCCTGTCAATTGTTTTTCATGCAAAAAAACTTATAAAATTCATTTTGTTCCGGAAAGGACGAATAATTATTTTCAGTCACCGATTTTATGTAAGCGCAAACAACGTTGAATTTATATGGAATTTTACGATGTTATGGGAGTATGTGGAAAAGAAAGGAGAAATATATGCCTGTTAAAGAAATGTGTTGACAATTTGTTATGATTAAAAATAGAATGTGGGTAAATGTTACTACAATAACATTAATGATATGACATGGAGGTGACATAACAGAAACGGATTAATCAATAAGATAACCTGAAAAGGATGTAACCCCTGAAGATTTGTTTCGGGTAAGAGGGTTCGAAAGTCAGGAGCGCCATTAGAAGTAAGATCCAAACCGGGGTGTGTAAGAGGGTTTTCGGGTGAAGCAGACGCAATCTAAACTTTAGGAGGAACGCATATGAAGTTCAAATGGAAGCAGACGCTTGGAGTATTCGCCGTGGTGTCATCCGTGGCGTTTACCGGCGTGTCCGCAGCATCTGCAGAAACAACAGAGAAGATTCCTGTATGGGCCGCAGAGGAAATTGCCTCGTGGAAGGAAATGGGATTGCTCAAAGGCAACGAGGATGGCCTTGTTCTGCCGAATGACGGAATCAGAAAAACAGAATTCGCAGCCCTGATTAACCGGATCTTTAATTTCAGTGAAGAAAGTGCCCAGAGCTTTACCGATGTCCCCCGGACGGCATGGTATGCCACTGAAATCAGCAAAGCAGTTGCAGCTGGTGCCCTTATTGGCAGCGGAGAAGGCGAGATCGGCCCGCTTGAGGTTCTGACCCGTGAGCAGGCGGCCCTTATTCTCAGCAGAGTATTCAATGTTGCAGCTTCCGGGAATGCCATCTCCCCATTTACAGATGATGCTGTGATTGCCGGCTGGTCCAAGGAAGCCGTATATGCTATGAAGGAAGCCGGTTATGTGGAGGGCACACCGCAAGGCTTGTTCCAGCCCAAAAAAGCACTGACGCGGGCCGAGGCTGTGAAGATGATTAATAACGCCATGGGCCTCCTGATTGCCGACGGCGGGGATCATTCAGGAATATCCGGCAGAAATCTGATTGTTAATACGGCTGGAGGCACCCTGTCCGATCTGAACTTCTCGGGGAATTTATATATTACGCCTGGTGTTGGCGAAGGTAATCTGAGTCTGGTCAACACGACTATTGGAGGCGTCGTTTACATAAACGGCGGCGGTATACACAGCATCACCCTAACGGACAGTAAAGTGAACCGGATTGTAGTCAGCAAGCCCGCCGCTCCTGTAAGGGTTCTGCTGAAGGGAAAGACAACAGCTACGGAGATTGATGTGACCTCCGGTGCCCGGATTGTTAATGAATCGGGGCAGGCAGTAAATATCGTTAATGTGTTTACGGGAGCTTCAGATGCTGTTTCCCTGGCAGGGGATGTAAATGAGCTGAATGTGGTTGCAAAGACAGGGTTCACGCTGGAAAGCGGCCAGGTTGGCAGCTTTAATGTCTCATCCAAAGCAGGCGGCTCAGCTATTAAATTGAACAAGGGCGGAACCGTCAGGAAAATGACTTTAGGCAGTGCAGCTGCCGTAACTGGCGAAGGGGCAATCATAGAAGCGGTAGTTAATGTAGAAGGCGTGTCGTTCTCTGTCAAGCCGGACAAGCTGACGATTAATGCTTCAAAGGTAAGCATAGGCGGACAAGATTATGATGCTTCAGGCAATCTGATCGCTTCAACAACCGGCAACTTGGGAGGAACGGGTTCAAGCGGCGGCACGGGAAGCTCAACATCCACTCCTGCTCCAAGCCCTAGCCCGGATACGGGAAGTCCGACACCAACCCCGACTTCAACACCAACACCAACACCGACACCGACACCAACACCAACACCAACACCAACGCCGACACCAACGCCAACACCAACACCGACACCAACGCCAACACCAACACCAACGCCAAAGCCGACACCAACGCCGACACCAACGCCAACACCAACACCAACGACCAAAACTCCCGAGCGGTATTCCTATGCCGAAGCCTTAAGCTCGTTCAGCTCGACGGGAGCAGAAGGCTTGGCCAAGCAATACCTGACCTTCCTCCAGGACCCTTCATACACTCCTTCGATAGCCAATCCGGATGTGACCATGCCGAACCTTGTGAATGCAATAACCTTTGTTAACTATGAATTTAATGTCAAACCATCTCTATTCGCTTCCCTGCGGGGGGTTAACACATCCATTCTGGACAAAACCCGTACTTATTTGTGGATCGGAACAAACAGCGGAGTAACAAAAATCAATCTCAAAACGAATGAAATGACCAGTTATTCTGCACAAGGCAAGGAATTGTACGATGATAAAGTACTTCTGCTGCTATCGGATGGAAGTACGGGCGTACTGGTTATAACACAAACCGGCGTATCGCATATCTACCAATAAGGAAAGGGGAGTTTACCATGTACATGATGAAGAAGAATGGCCTGAAGATTACGGGTGCCCTGCTTGCCTTGACGTTGTCTGTCCTGCCGGCGGCACCTGTATTCGCAGACAAGCTGCCTGGTGCGAGCTACTCTCCTGTTCAGCTGGAAGCCGTGCAGACCAAAGAAATGACCTATTACAAAACCGGATCGGTGTCCATCCCGGGTGGCATCGAATGGGTTACCGATACTGCTGCACTCAAATTTCTGCCGCTGTCGGTGATCGGCGATGTAACCAGTGTTGTTCTGGACGGGGGCGTCTACTGGATTGGAACGGAGACCGGCCTGCAGCGGGTTGACTTCACCGCAAGCGACACTAAGGATATCGTTCAGTATATGGCTGGACCAAGGTATCTGTATGGCGGCGACGATCATGTGACAGGTCTTGCCAGTGACGGGGAGAGCGGCATCTGGGTCCGGACGGCAAGCGGTGTCACTCACATCGCGATGCCGGAGAAGACGCTGCATGACAAATCATTTATCTATGAGGATCTCGTGGAATCAATTCTTGACCGGCGCGGCATGGTTCATGGCGCAGGATTTAACTTTACGGAGACAGACGGCACGCTGGACGCGGTCAATTACAACTCTGCGACCGGACTGTTCACATCAACGCCTACCACCAGCGATAATGATGGCTTATGGACCGCGATGTATGCAATGGGTGAGGTATTCCGCTATAAAGCGCTACAGGAGCAGTACGGGACCAGTCCGGCCTCTGGAGAGCAGGCAGAAATCGCCGATGCCAGAGCGGCAGCGCTTAGAGCAACCAAGGCTGTGCTGCTGCTTGATTATGTATCCGGACGCGGAAACGGGTTCCCGGCACGTTCCTATATGCTGACCAGCGAAGCCACTGCGGCTACAGTGGGCAACTCAGTGTATGGCTACCAGTCTACGAACGGGTTCTGGTTCCAGAACTTCGTCGGGCCGGACATGATTAACCCCAATGGGATTATTCCAAGCATGCAGCGTAACGACGGGACAGAGCCGATTGGCTATTCCATGGTTAGGGTAACCAAGGACGCAGAGAACAAAAAAGGCTCCACGCTGTTCCCAAGCGGAGGCACGGATGTGCTCAACTACAACGGACTTGGGCTTAGTCAAGCTGCGATTGATGAGCTCAACCTGACACGTCCAGAAGGACAGAAGCTGGGAATTGATATTAAGACACGGGTAGGAACTACCGCAACAGGTGCGGTATATCAGGTGCTGCCTGTCATTACGGCCGCCACTAACAATAATGATGCGAAGGAAGACAAAACAACGGGTGAAAATAATAAGCCGCTGTTTCAGCTGACGGCTCCCGTCTATGAGCAGATTCCGGATTTCTTCAATGATTTGTTCCCGGATAGCGCCATTGTGGACGGCCATATCGACATGAATCAGATTGTGTATAAGGCAGATACCTCCGCAGATGAAGTGGATGGGCACTACGCCATGTTCTACACAGCTTATAAATATCTGGTCGGTGACAGCACCGATCCTGAACTTCTTGAGCTGAAATCCCTCATTGAAGAAACAACGCACCGCATGACAGAGCTGATCTTGAAGGATGACCATTATTACATTGAGGATGCTACCGGCAAATCAACACAGTGGTCCAGATGGTTCGCCAAATATTTCAACGACAGCCTTGGCGTTATGGAACAGCAAGTACAGTGGCAGTCCAAGATTGGGGTTGACGAGAACGGAGACGATGCGCTGTCCTACGGCTACGAAGACGGTCCGCTCAACGCACTGCAGGTCATGGCTGCGCTGAAGTCGGCGAGCTATATTGTCGCAGAGAGCTATCCGGCCGATTCGGCGAAATATGAGCTGGCCTATGAGCAGGCTTTTGCCGGCAGCTACAGCAAGGAGGAACCGTATATCAACGGTCAGGGCTATATGGATATGGCACTTGATTATATTGAGCGGAGACTTGTGCGTCAGGCTACCAACGCTTACAGCGAGAACGATAACCAGGCCGTAACCATGGAGAATGCAGGGGATGGCACGAATACCAATGCGACGATTCATAATGACTGGACCCAGTATATCAATTACTCGGATGAAGAGCTGGGCTGGTTCCCGGTATTCGTGCTTGTCACCCTTGAGCAGGATGCAGGCAGACATGCACAGATTGTAGCAGCCTATGATCAGTGGTATTCCAATGAGGTACGGGAGGAGAATCCGTTCTACACCTTCCTCTACCAGCTTGCGCATCCGGATAAAACCGATGTCGATCTGCAATCTGCTGTCCGGTTCCTGTACCGTTTCCCTGAATTCCAGATTGAATTCCCGGTGCAATGGGACCGTCAGGATGTGCTCTATATTGAACCGGGTGACCGCGACGATTACAAGCAGACGAACTACGCACTTGCACCGGATGAGCGGCGCATCATTAAGCATAATTCGAATCCGTTTGAGAATGACAGCCAGACAACAGGCGCCAATCCCGGGTATAACTACCGTTCAGGCAGCATTGAAGCGGGGTCGGTTTTTACATTGCCATACTGGCTGGGGCGTTATTTTGAAATCATCAAAGAGTAGCGGAGCTTAATGAATTAAAAGCAATGGAGCACCCATGAGGGGTGCTCCGCATGCTCTCTGCTCTAATTTTGTTCTAACCTTCTGTTATCCAAACTGCCTCTCGATAGTATAGCTGGGGAAATCACCCCGGAATACGCCGAAGCTGTATTCCAGCGGGGAGCCGTCGGCCAGATACGTAAAAGTTCTTACTTGCAGACAAGGGGAGCCTTCTTTGACGCCAAGCAATCTGCTGGCCAGCTTGTCCGCCAGTACAGGCTTCAACTGCTCCACAGAGCGGTAAGCCTTCAGGCTGTACTCTGACTCCAGGAAGGAGAAGAGTGATCCGTCTTTATACTCATTGATGAGCCCCGGGGCAAGATCCCAGGCAATATAAGTAGTTTCATATAGAAGGGGTTCATTATCCGCGTAGCGGATCCGCAAAAGCTGGTTCACGGGAGCTTTCACCGAGATATTAAGGAATTCATTAAGCGGTATTTCCGCAGGCATCACTTTGGCTTCGATGATTTTACTGGTCGGCTCTTTGCCGCTCATCAGCACATCTTCTGTGAAGCTGCGTTTCTGGTTAAGCTGGAGCTCCTTGCGTTTGACGAAGGTGCCCTTGCCCTGATGCCGCTCAAGAATATCCTGAACCTCAAGCTCGCTGAGCGCGAGGCGGATTGTAGTCCGGCTGGCGGAGAACATCTCGCATAATGCGGCTTCGGTGGGGAGTTTCTCTCCGACGGCATAGAACCCGGATTGAATCTGTTTGAGCAGTTGTTCTTTAATATTGAAATATAATGTGTTATTTGTTCTCTTTGTCATTACAAGTTTCCTCCGATGCCAATTTGTTATATTATATCACGGAAAAAGGGCAGGAGAAACCTAATAGAAAAGAGAAGAATTCGGGGTTTCCGGGAATATGTAATTCCTAAAAGTGGAATTCGATCTTTGTTCACCCTATGCCAGGTAAAGAGATTTATCTATTGTTTTTTTCTGTAAGGGAATTCTCTGATTATACGGACGCATGAAAAAGGAAATATATTTGTAGGAACAATATATAAAAATGTTACTATAAATAAACTCAATATACCAATCAGGAGTGAAAGCTATGTACTTCGCGGGTGTAGACGGCGGCGGGAGCAAAACCATTGCCATTATAGCTGATCATTACGGCAAAGTGCTGGGATCCGCAGTGACAGGCTGCGGCAACCATCAAATCATTGGAGTCCAGGCGGCTGTGCTCAATATTCGCGGAGCGCTGTTTGGCGCGCTTGCGCAGGCAGGAATTGCCATGGATCAGCTGGATTTTGTACAGTTCGGTCTTGCGGGTGCTGATCGCAGTATTGATATGGACAGGCTTTCTCCGGAAATCAGCAGGCAATTGGACTTGCGGAGCTGGAATATGGTCTGCGATACGCTGGAGGGACTCCGTGTCGGGAGCCGGGATAACACGGGAGTGGTGCTTGTCTGTGGAAGCAATACGAACGCGGCGGGCCGCAACCGGCTCGGGCAAACGGTGCAGGTAGGCGGATTTGACACTTTGTTCGGTGACCGGGCCGGCGGCTTTTATCTCGCTGCACAGGCACTCGGCAGGGCGGTGCGCTGCTGGGAAGGCAGGGAACCCTACAGTGATCTGGTCGAGCGGATACCTCTGAGGCTTGGGTTTACAAGCTTCGGGGAGATGCTGAACCGGTATCTCGATGATGAGATCACTGCGGCGCCGCTGGAGCTGTCGCTGATTGTTCACGAATCGGCAGACTCAGGCGACTGGCTCTCCCGCCAGCTGCTTGCAGATATGGGCAGAGAGCTGGGGATTTCTGCATCGGCTGTGATCCGCAAACTGGGCGGCTTTGAAGAGGAAGCGGTACCGGTCATCCTTACCGGGAGTATCCTTCAATCCGGCAGAAACCCGTTGCTGCTGGATGCGCTGCTTCAAGAGGCGAAGGCGGAGCATCCCCTTTGCACACTTGTAATCCCGGAGCTGCCGCCTGTATTCGGTGCGGTGATGCTTGCAATGGACCGGCTTGGCCTGCCCGTAACCCCGGCAATAATAGAGAATTTCAAGAGAGACGGAGGGAATCGCAAATGAAGAAGAACCACTTGAAAATCGCAGTAATCGGAGGAGGTTCCTCCTATACACCGGAGCTTGTAGAGGGCCTGATCCGGTATTATGATGAATTCCCGGTTGCTGAGCTGTATCTGGCAGATATCGAGGCCGGAGCGGACAAGCTGAGAATCATAGGCGAACTGGCACAGCGTATGATTGATGCAAGCGGCAAACCTATCAAGCTTCATACGACGCTGGACCGGCGCGAAGCGATTCGCGGTGCGGATTTTGTCGCTACGCAGATCCGTGTGGGCATGCTTGATGCCCGCTCAAGAGATGAGAAGATACCGCTGGCCCATCATTTAATCGGCCAGGAGACAACAGGAGCGGGCGGATTCGCCAAAGCGCTTCGCACCATTCCGGTAATTCTGGACATTTGCCGGGATATTGAGGAACTGGCCCCGGGTGCGTTCATGATCAACTTCACCAACCCGGCCGGTATTATTACGGAAGCTGTCTCGAAGCATTCCACTGTCAAATCTGTCGGGCTGTGCAATCTCCCGATAAGCACGAAGATGCAGATCGCTGAGCTCTACGGGGTTCCGCAATCGGATATGTTCATTGAGATTGTCGGGATCAATCACCTCAACTGGACGACCCGGGTGCTGATTGAAGGAGAGGACGTGACGGAGGATTTCCTGAACAAGCTGTCCGGAGCCAAAGGGCCTTCGATGGCCAATATACCCGATCTGGAGTGGGATTCCGAATTCATTCAGTCCGTGGGAGCACTTCCTTGCCCCTACCACCGTTATTATTATATGAAGGAAGAGATGTACCGGGAGATCTCCGGGCATTATCAAGAGACCGGAAAGACCCGTGCCGATGAGGTAAAAGAAGTAGAAGCCGAGCTGTTCGAGATTTATAAGCAGCCAGAAGTGAACAGTAAGCCGGCTCAATTGGAGAAACGCGGCGGTGCCTACTATTCGGAAGCGGCTGTTCAATTGATGAAGTCCATCTATAATGATACCGGCGACATTCAGACGGTCAATGTGCGTAATCAGGGGATAATCCCTGATCTTCCGGGCGATGTCTCCATTGAGATCAACTGTGTTATCAAATCGGACGGGCCGCATGCGCTTGCCCCGAGCAAGCCGCTTCCTCCCCAGATCAGAGGTCTGCTGCAGGTGGTGAAGGCTTATGAAGAGCTGACGATTGAAGCAGCGGTTAAAGGGGATTATGCCTCTGCGCTGCAGGCGCTGACGATCCACCCGCTGGTAGGAGACGAGCGGATCGCCAAGGAGGTTCTGGCCGATATTCTTGAGCAGAATGCCGATTATCTGCCCCAATTCCAGGTGCGGGCAAGATAAACCCGGGAATAACACCATCAGCCCCATTCAGCGCCGGTTAGCTGCTGAATGGGGCTGATGGTTGTGTACAGGAGGCCGTGCGTCCCGTTATACAGGGACTTCCCGGGTGCTCTTTTGCATGGCGGATTTGCAGAGCGGACAGGGCTTCGAGACAAGGTGATCCTCGGCTCCGCCCGCCTTCATCCGGGTCCAGCCCGGGCAGGACTTGCCGGTACAGCTCCAGACGGGAACTGTATGCGTTCTGGCTACGGGGGACCCGGACGAATAGCTGCTGCGCACTATAGTGCTTCTGTTTGCGGCGGCCGGTGCAGTTGCCTGAGGCGGTGCAGCAGTGCGGAAAGCGGAGAGCATGAAGCGCGAGACCTCTGCCTTCTTGCCCCGGTGCCTTGCGGGCGAGCTGATGAACAGCTCCTCGCGGGCCCGGGTAACAGCTACATAGGCGAGTCTACGTTCCTCTTCGAGTGCAGCTATTCCTGCCTCGGCTGCGGCTCTGGCGGCAGCACTGCCGACCACAGTAACGCTTGCCTTCGCCGGCTTGCGGTCCTTCAGCCGGCCCTCCTCCAATGCGGAGCTATGCGGCAGAATGCCCTCGGAAGCCCCGATAAGGAAGACAACGGGGAACTCCAGTCCTTTGGATTTATGGATAGTCATCAGGGCAATCCGGTTGCCTTGCTCTTTAAGCCCCGGCTGGCGGCTCTGCTCGTTGCGCTCGGTTACATTATCTATGAATTCGAGGAACAGCGGAATCGTGCCGAACCGCTCTGCGGATGCCTCCAGCTCATCGAGCATTTCCTTAAGCGTCTCCCGGTGCAGGGTAGCCTGATGCCGCTCATTGGCTTCGATGAAATAGTCATAGAAAACAGTGCGGATCTGGCGGATGGCCTGCACCGGTGTCAGCCCGCTCAGCCCGCGGATCAGATCCAGCCGCTCGCGCAGCTTGGTACCTTTGAAATCCTCCATGCCCGGCATGGACAGGAGGTGAATCAGCGGGCCCTGCTTCGCCTGCACGGCCTCCATGCGGCGGATATGCTCCATCCCTTTTTCCCGGCTCATGTAGAGGGTAGGCAGAATGTTCTCCATCGCGGCGAAGTTCCGGCGGTTAACAGACAGGCGCAGATGATCCAGCACAGGGGAGATCAGCCAATGCTCGTAGAGCAGCTGGCCTTCGCCGTAGTCCACATAAGGGATATCGCGCATCAGCAGCAGCTCCAGGATTGCCCGGTTACTGCTGGTAGCGCGGTATAACAGGGCGTAATCGCGGTATTCTCTTGCTCCGCTGCCGATCTCACGCTCGATATGCTCTACAATCTGCTCGGCTTCTTCATCCGCCGTTTGCGGACGCAGATAGCGGGGCGGATTGCCGCTGCTTTTGGCAGCTTGCAGCGTCTTGGCCCGGCGCCGCGAATTATGGCGGATAATCCCGTTCCCGAGCCCGATAATGGCCGGTCCGGAGCGGTAATTGATATCAAGGGTGATCACCTTGGCATTGGGATACAGCTTCTCGAACTCCAGGATGAACTCGCTGCGCGCCCCGTTGAAGGAATAGATGGTCTGATCATCGTCTCCGACCACCATCAGGTTGTCCTGCGGATGGGCGATCATTTTGACCAGCTCATATTGCAGCGCATTTGTATCCTGGAATTCGTCGACCATTACATATTGGTATTTCTGCTGCAGCTCCAGCAGAAGTGCCGGCTGCTCCCGGAGCATCCGGTAAGCGATCAGCAGCACGTCGTCGAAATCGATTTTGAAATTATCGGTCTTCCACTGCTCGTACAAGGCGAGAATGGCCTTCATTTCCTTCTCCGCTTCCGTCGTTTCCGGCATATCCTCGGGCAAGCCCATATTCATCTTGCAGGAGGAGAGCAGGGTGAGCAGATTCTCTGGAGGATAGGCATCCTTCGGCAGCCCGAGCTGACGCATGATCTGCTTCAGCAGAATGTGCTGGCGCCGGGTTTCATGGAATATATCCTGCCGCAGTCCCTGCCGGCGCAGGAAATAAAGGAAGAACGAGTGGAACGTGCGGGCCTGCAGGCGGGCGGCATCGCCCGCATCCACACCCGGCAGCAGCGCAATCCGCTCGCGCATCTCTGCCGCTGCCTTGCTGGAGAACGTGAGCAGCAGCAGCCGGCCCGGGGCGATGCCGCGCACAGACAGCAAATACCCGGTTCTGCAGATCAGCACCGAGGTTTTGCCGGAGCCCGCTCCCGCCAGCGTCAGCAGCGGCCCGAGATGATGCCGCACCGCTGAGATTTGCGGAGGATTGAGCAGAATGCCGCCTTCCTCCAGCCTGCGGAAGTAAGCCGCGTCGCTGTCTCCGGGCTTCACGGTCTCCCTGCTCGTCCGGGCGGAGGCAACCTTCGCCTGGGGGATTTTCTCGCCGGTAGCGCCCAGCGGTATATTATGAAATAAAAGCTTGTTCATTAGATTCACCTTCGTTTGTTCTATATAAGCTTATGTGCAAGTTATGCTGCGGGTTTACCGTTGGGGAACTTTCAGGCGTAGATTATCACTGCACCAGCTCTAAATCCTGCACGAAATACAACATTTCCCTCTTTAAATCCCGCCTAATCCCAAAATTGTTGTATAAAATGCAGCGTTCCACCTCATTTAAGCGGATAATCCAGACAATTGCTGTATTTCATGCAACAATTCTTTGAATTTCCTGGTATCTATGAATCCAAGTTGCAATATGTACAACATTTTGACCAGTATACAATATACCATTTTGCCCGTTCCCCTGCATGGAAGTCTAGTGAATAAGAGGAGCGGGATAATAGGCAGAACCAGCCCATCAAGGGTTTAAGGGACTGGAACCAAGACATGTGATTCTGGATATTCTTCAGGAGGGTCCGGCAATACCTTTGGGCATTCTGCTAGCGGGGCTGCGAAGTATGGATAGATTAGTTACTTCAGTTTAGCGAGAATGTAATTAGCCTTGCGCTCGAACAGCCGGGGATTGTCTTCCTTAATTTCCTCCAGCAGAAAAGCCAGGCATCTCTTGACCTTCACCGGCATGAGAGCGGCGATCTCTGCGTAATCTTTGCGGTAATTATCGTCATTCAGGATTCTTGTATTCAGCACAATGGCCCAGTTGCGTGCATGCTCCATCATGTCCGGCAGTGACTCGAGCAGCTGGGTCAGGTACATCTCCATTTGAACGCTCTCCACGAAATGGACGAGGCTGAACATGACCTCCTCCTGTTCCGTATCATCATCGAATACCTTGAAGATCTGATGAATCACGGCATCCTCCGTATCACCAGCCAGGCCTTCCAGCGCAAGATCAAATTGCTCACATTCCAGCTCGGTACGCAGCAGCCGGTTCTCATATAGCCGGGCAATCCCCGGGTACAGGTTCATCTGAGATTCCTCCTAATTCACCTTGCAGCTGAAGCTGCCAGGTGTTTATGCCGGGCAGAGTACAGCTTGCGGCGGGTTATGTAAGAATAGTTCACGCCATTTATCTTAAGGTCCAATTTTTGACAGCTGAGATTAATATATTGAACAAAGGAGGAAGTGTCATGCAGACCAATGATCGTACATTTTTGCTGCAGGTAGAGAAAGCCAGACAGAAGTTGTACCAGACGCAGCAGAGATACGGTATTTTGACACATCCCAAAGTAGTTGAACAATCGGTTGCCCTGGATCATTTGCTTAATCAGTATAGCTATCCGCAAAGGATTAGCTGATTGGATAGATTCACAAATAAAAGGTGAGATTTGGAGGGATGTCGTGTTTATTCCCGTTCTGTTGGCTTTGACTACCGCCCAGCGGTTAACTGTCATCATATTTCTCGCATTAAACCTGGGTGCAATATCTGTCTGCTTTCTTCACCGCTCTGGAGCCGGCCGCCGCTGAAGAAGAGCAGCCTTCCTGTGAGGGCTGTTTTTTCTTTGAAATATAAGAATTTATATGTTTCACACGATAATTTATCCTTCTATTTCTCGCTGAAACAGTACCGTCCTTACAAAAGGACGGCAAAGCCGTTTCCACTTGTGCTATGAAGCCAGAGTTACTGCTTATCCAAAAGATGCCGCAGACCCGCAGCAACACCATGCTCCGAGTTGCTTAGCGTAATGAAATCGGCGGTTTCCTTGAGGATGGGTGCGGCATTCTCCATTGCAATCCGGTAGCCGGCGATCTCGAACATCGGCAGATCATTATAGCTGTCACCCATAACTGCGATTTGCGCTGCCGGGATGCCGTAATGCTCCGCCATCAGCTTCACGCCGTTGCCTTTATTAGCATCTTTATGATTAATTTCAATATTGTTGACATGCGATGCCGTAATAATCAGCCCGGGAATCGCAGCGAACCGTGTAGAGGCTTCCTTCAGCAGTTCACGGTTCAGCGAGAAGGCGAGTGTCTTGTAGATCAGATTCTCCTCTTTGCTCCAGATGTCCTCCATGCTCTCCACATAGGTTACAGCCGCCTGCTGAAACTGCTGGTCGATCATCGCCTTAAGCAGCCAGCCTACCTCTTCGGGAACCTCATCTTCCTTCAGTGCCGACAGCTTCTCCAGCCGTACCCGCTTATCAAGCTCTACATATACGTTATCCTCTGTGTATACCTCATAGTACAATTCAGGAATCTCGTTCATCCAGCGCAGCGCGGGGATGATATCCTCCTTGTTCAGCGGTGTACTCGCGGCCAGCGTTCCGTCAGGCAGTGTGACAACAGCGCCGTTCAGACTCACTACAGGACACTCCAGATCTGCCAGCCGCAGCTGACGCTCCGCATCCATGTAAGAACGTCCGGTGGCTATGATCACGGTATGCCCCAGGCGCTGTGCGTGCAGTATGGCTTCCTTGTTCTCCCTGCTTATCTCACCATCCCCGTTCAGCAGTGTTCCGTCCATATCCAGTGCAATTAGCATGTTGCAGTTCTCCTATTCCATCTATAGTTGTAGGTGCCCCTTCAAGGGCTCTGAATTTCACGCGATAACTTATCTTTCTGTATCTTATCATTATTTCCCTGAAATTTAAAAATCACATTTTCATCCATATATAGTCCGGGGTACGTATATTTAAGCTGCGTTTCTTGCCGGATTTTCAGAAAAGAGTCTTCTCGTGGTACAATTGAATGTAGACCTGCAATCTTGTAACGGGAATGTCTGCTGTTGTCTGCAAAGCAATTTTTTCGGGCAAAAGATGGCTTGGGGTCGTTATGTAAGGGGGATAATAAACACATGAAATCCAGAAATTTAGCTACCATATCTCTTGCCATCATGGCATGCGGTTTCCTGTTCACCTTATTTCTGCCGGAGAACCTGGCTGTTATTCTGCTGAGAGGGGGCTTCGAGGCCGGTCTTGTCGGAGGGATTGCCGACTGGTTTGCAGTGACCGCGTTGTTCCGCCATCCTCTGGGGCTTAGAATTCCGCATACTTCGCTGCTGCTGAAGAACCGGGATAAGCTTATACAGTCTCTAATCTCCGCGATGGAGAATGAACTGCTGAACAAGGAGAGCATTGAGAACAAGCTGCGCAAAATCAACATCATCTCTCTGGGCGCCGGCATGCTGACACGGTTCTTCTCCAGAAAGAAAGCAAGAACGGAAATGCTGGAGCAGATTAAAGAATTCGTACTGCGGCTTCCGGTAGAGCAGGCGGTTCCGTATCTTCAATCTGCAGCAGCAGGCTATCTGCGTGAAGCTGAGCTTGGCGTTGCCGCCGATAAAATCGCTACCAGCCTGATGAATGACGGCAAGGATATTGCCGCTCTTGATTATGCGCTGGAAGGGATCTCCTCCTGGAGCGGGCGTCCGGAAACCCGTGCGATGCTGGGCAAGATCGCCAGCGAGAAGCTGGCTGAGGTGAAGCTTGGCGGGCTGAAGGGGATGGCTTTTCAGGCTTTTGTCGGATTCGTTGATGCCGATATGCTGGGTGAAATGCTGCAGGGCATGGTGCAGTCCACTATCCGTGATTTCAAGGAAGAGGACAGCCCGTACCGTGAGGAGGTCATCCGGGAGATCCGTGTCGCTCTGTTCCAGCTGTTGAGCAATGAGGAGCGGATCTCCTCGCTGAAGGATTGGGCGCTGAATGAGCTGCAAGGGGAGGCTGCTACGGCTTTCGTGCAGCAGCAGCTGGAAGGACTGCGCGTTAAGGCGGTTGCGCTGCTTGAGGAAGACCGGGTACGCGGCGGCCGCAAGCTGTTCTGGCTGTATGCTATGCTGGTCCGGCGGATCGGCAAGGAGCAGGAATGGATTCAGGCTTCCGAGGAGCGGATCCGCGGCACGCTGATCGCCTTCGTGGAATCGAATCATTACCGGATCGGCCAGCTGGTCAAGGAGAACCTTGATCAAATGGATGACGCCTCGCTCGTGAACATGCTGGAGGAGAAGGTGGGCAAGGATCTGCAGTGGATTCGCGTTAATGGAGCTGTGTGCGGTTTTGTTGTAGGGCTGGTGCTTACAGTTATCCAGATGATCTGACAGTAGCATGAGCAAGAACAGGCAGAGGCAGCAAGGCGTTCCCGGACCGTCCGTGAAGACGGAGACTGGCGGAACGTTTGGCTGCCTCTTTCATATGCGCTACAGGAAAGCGGGTCATAAGGAAGACCGGGAAGTTTAGAGCTGGTTTTTACCGTTGCTGATGGTGAAGACCTCCTGTACGGGCAGGACAAAAATTTTGCCGTCGCCGAATGAGCCATGCTCACCGGTTCTTGCTGTGCGCATAATAATGCTGATGACGTCATCCTTCTCATCATCCTGAATTACGATCATCAGAAGCTTCTTGGAAATTTGATTGTAATGGTTGGTTCCGACCTGGATTCCCTTTTGCTTACCGCGTCCGAGCAGGTCCATTTTGCTGATGGAGGGGAAGCCGGCAAGCAGTAATTCAGCCATGACCTCATCCGCTTTCTCCGGCCGTACTATAGCTTTGATCATTAACATAACGATGCACCCTTTCTACAGCGAATATTGTGTTGTAGGGGGTTGCCAATGTCTTGTTGGCTTACTGTGCAGTGCATTTGCTTAATGGCAACGCTTACAATATGAGTATAATATTAACTGCAGCCGTATCCTGCGAGAAGGATCACAAAATTCGTATGACACAATGTCGCATTGCCGGGGAGCGTCAAAGGGGCTGCTGTATCGCATCCCGGAGGAGGTGCACGGACCCGTCTCCTCCGGTTATTGCGGTACCAGCTTCAGGTAGAGATTCTCCAGCAGCTCTACAGTATGCTGCCATTCGAACATCTGCAGCGCATCGCTCCGCCCCTGCATTCCGATCCTTGCCGCGAGCACAGGATTGCGGCCGATCATCAGCATTCGCTTGGCGAAAGGAGCAGGGTCCCGGTATCTCCCCACTAGATATCCGTTATGGCCGGAATCAATAATCTCCCGGATTCCGCCGTTTCGCGAGGCGATCACCGGAAGTCCCGTGGCCATGGCCTCTACATTCACGAGGCCGAAGGATTCATGCCGCTGGGAAGGACAGATGAAGCAGTCTGCGGCCTGATACAGGCTGTGAATATCCTCATGCGGGATATTCCCCAGGAAAGACACGCGCACACCCAGCCGGCGCGCGAGTACCTTAAGCTGCCGGAGATAAGCCGGCTTGCCGTCTCCGGCGATCACTAGCCGGGCGGGCATATTCCTGTTCAGCCGGTGCATGGCCCGGATCAGCACAGGCACTCCCTTGCGCGGGATTACCCGGCCCACGAACAAGACGGTGAAGCCGGGGGCCAGGCCGTACAGCGCGCGCAGTCGTGCCTTCTCCTGCGCCGGCACGGGGACGAAGCGGGACAGGTCCGCTCCCAGCGGAACAACGCGGAGCTTGCCCGGGATACCGGGGAACCGCCGCACGAGCCGCTGCTGCAGGGAGCGGCTGTTAGCCGCGACAGCGTCCGCCAGGGCGAGGCTGCGGGCGATTCTGGATTCCAGCGGCACGAAGGTCAGGGAATGCAGGAACAGCAGCACCGGAGTGCCGGGGTGCCGCCGTTTGACAGCGGCCAGCAGCAGCGGCCGGTTATCGATCTGAATCAGTTCAAAGGCTTCTGCCGCCTCCAGATATCCGAGAACCGAACTGCGGTACCGGGCAGGGGTCCCGGAAGGAAGGCGGATGAACCTGACCTGCTCTATTTCGTCAATGTCCGGGAGTCCAGGCGATCTCCGGCTCACTATAGTTACCTTGTGCCTTCGGGCAAGCCGCCGGGCAATATTCCAGATGCAGATCTCTACAGAGCCATCCCCTGGAACCGGGAACTGTTCGGGTGCAATGATGCAGATACGCATAGTGAATGCCTCCTCCCGCCGCATGATGATGGTCTTCTTTAACTACCATATGCGCCCTTACGGTTGGAAGATACAGGACAGATAGAGGTTCAAGTGCCGATTTGCTTATGGGTAGCGGTAATAATGGCTGCGATCTTCTGCTCCAGCTCAATAATCTTCAGCTTGCTGGCTGCAATTTGCCGGTAGCCGGAGACCATTGAGGATAAGGATTGGCCGGCCAGGACGGAGTTCTGCTTGCGGACCGCAGCTTTGAAATCGCTCCAGTCTGCGGTAAGCCGTTTGTTCAATGCGGAGGCTGCACTCTTCTGGGATTTCATTGAAATTTGCGCGTTATCCATTCCGGCCAGAATCTTGCGGGCAGCGGCAACCCGCTTGGTGCGTGTATCCTTGGCAGCCTTGAGCAGGGCTTCCTTGTCGCGTATCTCCTGTCGGGCCAACTGTACAAGGAGCTTCATAGCCTCGGACTGGGCCTTCAGTACGGAATTCAGCGTCTTGTCCTTCAGCCCTTTGAGCAGGGAAATCCGTTTGTTGAGCGCACTGTATTGATCGAACAGCGGCTGGTAGCGTTCCTTGGCGCTGCTGACAGCTGCGGTAAGCCGGGCTACGGAAGCCTGGTCTATATTCTTGATAGCCTCGCGGACAACAATCAGCGACTCTGCATTCTGATCATGAAGCGCTCTAATCTGTATCTCCCGGCTGTCATATTGGGCTGACAGGAGGGTTAATTCACTGTACTGGCTCTTCAGCCGGACGCGGATAGTACTATCTGCCGCTGCCGCAGTAAGATCAAAAGACGCCTGAATCGATGCGGTTATTACCGTCGGAGATGCAGAAGCAGACCCGGCCAGGGTGGCCAGGGCAATCAGCAGGGAGAGCAGCGTTATGGCAGCGTTCCTGCACAAATTCCTCATTAATATTCCTCCTCTTGTTTCCGTGTCCCGATAATACACGCAAAAAAGCACCCGCAGTAAAGGCCAATAGGCCTCTATTACGGGTGCTTCCAGCGTAATGAGTCACGGTTATATAATTACCTTTTAATATAGGGCGCATTTCTGGAATAGTCAATATTTACAATTTAAATTTTCCTGATCCAATGGGGGCTGTACGTTTCATTCCCTGCTGCTCTTATCGTATACTGTGAGATATAGAAGGACAAGCGAAGACAACAGAGAGTCTGCAGAAGCGCCGGCTCGAGATGAAGGAGGCCTTGTTTAATGGATAACTTGGCAGAGAATAGAACCATTCTGGATCAAGCATTCCTGATGTCTCCAGTGGGGATGGCTGTGCTGTCTTCTGAAGGGGACCGCTGGGTCATGGTTAACCCTGCTTTTTGCACGATGCTTGGCTGCAGTGAACCGGAATTTCTCGCGGGCGCTTTATCCGGGACAGGCCGGGTCCGGCTGGAAGAGCAGGGGGGATTCTCTTTACCCGAAATCATGAAGGAGCTGTCGCAGACCAACGGGCAGCCCCTTGTGAAAGAGCTGCGTTTCCCTGGCAGCGGCGGGAGGAAGCTCTGGCTCTCCCTTACGTTTGTTCCGGCAGAAGCAGGCCGGATGGACCGGAATATTATTGTATATGCACAGGATGTTACGGACCGCAAGATTGCTGACCAGCTGACAGTAGACAGCCGCGATCTGTACAACTTATTTATAAAAGATGATCAGAGCATGATTTCCTTCTCGCTGCCGGACGGGACTTTAAGCTTTATTTCCCCCTCCTCCTTCCCGCAAATTGGATATCTGCCGGAGGAGATGGTTGGAAGAAACCGGGCAGAATTCTATCATCCGGATGATTTTGACGGGATCAGCAGCTCCAACGGCCTGTTGAAGAATGATACTTACAGCCGCCGGCTGCGTCACAAGGAAGGGCATTATTTATGGTTTGAGATGTCTTTTCATGAAATCCGGGACGAGAACGGCGAAATTACGCGAATTATGGGAATCGGGCGTAATGTGACCCGGCGTAAGCAGAGCGAGGAAGCGCTCGCCATCGCCCAGAGGGTAGCCAGAATTGGCTCGTGGGGCTGGGATTTGACCAAGGGAAAGCTGTCATTCTCGGAAGAGGTGCGGCGTATTCTGCAGAATGCTGTCGGGAATGACAATGTGGATTACGAAGCTTTCATGGCTCTGGTTCATCCGGAGGATTTCTCTCTCCTGCAGGCTGCTGTAGAGCGTGCTGTAATCAAGGGCGAGTCCGGGGACACGTCTTACCGGCTGATTCTGCCGAATGGAGATATCCTGGCTGTACACATCCAGTGGGATGTAACCTTCGGACCGGGCGGCCAGCCGGTTCAGCTGATCGGCATGATGCAGGATATTACCGAGCGGATGCAGATGGAGCGGCTGCTGCGGGAGAGCGAACGCAATTACCGCCTGATGTCGGAGAATTCACTCGATCTGATTTCCCGCCACGCCATCAAGGACAGCATCTTCCTGTACTGCTCACCGGCCAGCCAATCACTGCTGGGTTATGAGCCTGAAGAGATGATCGGTACCAGCGCTTATCATTATTTGCATCCGGATGATCTGGAGATGATGAGAGCGATTATGGCTGAAAGCGAAATCTCCGGGTTTATCCGGCCGGTTTCCTACCGCTATCGTCATAAGAACGGCAGCTACATCTGGTTTGAGACGAACAGCCGTTATATTTTTGATGAGCAGGGTCAAGCGGTGGAGATTATTGCCGTCGGCCGGAATATTACAGAACGCAAAGAGTTCGACTCGAAGCTGCAGGAGAGCGAGCAGCGCTACAAATCGTTGTTCGAGTATAATCCTTCCGCGGTATATTCCATGAATCTGCAGGGTGAATATCTCACGGCTAATCCCTATTTGGAGGAGCTTAGCGGGTACTCGCTGGATGAATTGCTGGGTAATTATTTCGGACCGCTCGTGGCGGACAAGGATATCGGGAAGACGATGCATCATTTCACTCTGGCTACCCAAGGCATTCCCCAGAGCTATGACCTTACGCTGATTCATAAGGATGGCCGTCTGGTGGAGATTAACACGATCAATATTCCTATTATTGTGGACAAGCAGGTTGTGGGTGTATATGGAATATCGCGCGACATTACGGACCGTATCCGTTACACCGAGCAGATTGAGAAGCTGGGCAATGACTACACTCTGATCCTGAATGCGGTCTCCGAAGGAATATTCGGTCTGGATACCGAGGGGAAAGTAACCTTTATTAATCCCGCCGGGGCACAGATGCTGGGCTTTGAATATGGAGAGATCACGGGCCATCCTTACCTGGATCACCTTCAACAGACGGCGCTGTACGGCATTCATTACCGGCCGGAGGAATCTCCGCTGATGCGGGCGGTGCGGGCAGGGGAATCTCATCAGAGCAAAGATGCGGTGCTGTGGCGCAAGGACGGCTCCAGCTTTCTGGCCGAATATCAGGTTACCCCTCTGTTTGACAAGGGCGAGCGCAAGGGAGCGGTCGTTGTCTTCCGTGACATTACCGATGAGAAGGAGATTATTAGAGCGAAGGAGCTGGCAGAGAAAGCAGACCAGGCCAAATCGGAATTCCTCGCCATCATGAGCCATGAACTGCGTACGCCGATGAACGGAATTATGGGGATGACAGATCTGCTCATGGAGACGGAGCTTAATGAGGAGCAGCGCGGATATGCTGAGATCATTAGCGACAGCAGCGCGTCCCTGTTATATATTCTTAATGAAATTCTGGATTTCAGCAAAATAGAAGCCGGTAAAATGACGCTTACTCATGAGCCGGTCAGCCTGGAAGGACTGCTTGAAAACGTAACGGAGCTGTTCGCGCCCAAAGCCCGGGAGAAGGGCATTGAACTCTCCTGTCATAAGGCTCCTGATGTGCCGGAGCTGATTATGGGCGATGCCGCCCGCCTGCGCCAGGTGCTGGTGAACCTCGTCAGCAATGCAGTCAAATTCACGGAGGAGGGCCAAGTCTCTATCCGTCTTGGTACGGAATACTGCCGGGACCGCAGGAAGCTGATATTGAAATTCAGTGTGCTGGATACAGGAATCGGAATCCCGCCGGAGAAACAGCCGCTGCTGTTCCAGTCCTTCTCCCAGCTTCATCCGTCAATTAACCGCAAATACGGGGGGACCGGACTGGGCCTCGCGATCTGCAAACGGCTGGTTGAGCTGATGGGCGGAGCGATCACCGTGGAGAGCGTTGAAGGAGAAGGCTCGGATTTCTATTTCACATTGCCTATAGATATTGACATCGATCCTGATGAAGGGTGGGCGGAATCAGCCGATTCTGCTGAATCCAATCAGCATGTATCTGTACCGGTTACCCCGGCAGATCAAGGGGGATCAGCCGGAAGCAGCCTTGCGCCTGAGGCTGACGGCAAGGAACTGCTGCTTCCTGCGCAAGGGGGCCTGCCTGCTGCCAACTTCGGACCTATGAGCATTCTGATCGCGGAGGATCATCCGGTCAATCAGAAGCTGCTGCTGACCATGCTCCGCACAAGAGGATATACTGCTGACCTCGTAGACAACGGCAGCGGGGCACTGCAGGCTGTGCTCCGCAAGCCGTATGATCTTGTATTTATGGATGTGCAAATGCCGGTGATGAGCGGCCTGACGGCAACGGCCAGAATCCGTCAGCAGGCTCCTCCGGATCATCAGCCTTATATCACGGCAGTGACAGCCTATGCCAGGGATGAGGACAGGGAACGCTGCTTCTCGGTCGGTATGGATGACTTTGTCAGCAAGCCGTACCTGACCACAGATATTGAACGCGTATTGCAGCATTGCCGGAATAGGGTATCCCTATGAGCGGACAGCCGTCCAGCCGGCAGTTGAAGGCGGAACCGTATACGCAGTGGGAAACGGGAGTAGCCTCTCCCGCCTCAGCCTGCGGTCCGGCAACTATGGCCGCGCTTATGGAATATTGGCACACGCGTATGGGCAGGCTGTTTATTCCGGGGGCCGGTCATTTTGATTCCAAGGCAGCACATATCAATTACATATACACTCATCATGGCGGAACACCTTGGGGAATGAGTGTGCGCAGCTTCGCCAAAGGTCTCCGGGCCTACATCAGCCATGCTGCTCCGCGCGGGAAGGATAGCTCCAGACTGCTTACGGTTTCCGTATTTAATGATATCGCAAGATACAAAGCCGAGATCGATGCCTCGCGGCCTGTAGCCCTTAAATTTGATAAATGGTTCAGCCTCCGCTGGCGGGGAAGTTATGTCTATGATTATCATTGGGTGCTTGGAATCGGTTATGAGGATAATGCTGATGGCACATGTACGCTGGTTGTCCATGATAATGGGGTGCGGCATCCGGGCCGCGGGTATATTCCCGGCCGCGAGCGGCGCATTTCATATCCAGCGAATCAGGCAATTCTTACAATGGTGGCACTTAACATAGCGGAATCCTCAGAGGCGCCTTAACCGCATAAGGAAGGGCTAACCTGCCGGCTGGATTGCATGACGGGACAGCAGAGAGGTCCGGCCTTCCGGTACTGCATAATACAAACGTTTGCACAAAACGTAAGACTAGGATAAAATTCCATTTATGAAGAATGGATTTAGTGTAACTCCCAGTATAAGCAGACGTATATTTTTATAAAGGGTAAAGGAGGCGGGGGCCTTGTCCGTGCAAAAGGAAATGAAGGAGCCGATCTATTATGGTGATCCGGCGGCTACCAGCGGTATATCCGTGTTTGACCGGGAATTTGATGAACTGTTCAGCTACGACGGAAGCGATCTTGGCTTGAGCTATTCAGTGACCGGCTCGGCGTTCTGTTTATGGGCGCCTACCGCCCAGGAGGCAGAGCTTGTGCTCTATGAATCATGGCAGGAGGCAGCCGGACAGCATATTCCTATGATCCGGGATGTCCGGGGAACCTGGAGAATCACCGTTCCCGGTGATCTGAACGGGAAATTCTACACCTATCGTGTGCGGCTGGGCGATTTGTGGAATGAAGCAGCAGATCCCTACGCCCGTGCTGTCGGTGTGAATGGTGACAGAGGTGCAATTCTTGATATGCGTAAGACAGATCCTGAGCATTGGACGCAGGAGCAGCCGCCGCTGGAGGATCCGGTTGATGCGGTGATCTATGAGCTTCATCTGCGCGACCTGTCAATGCATCCCGCCAGCGGGATTACGCATAAAGGACAATATTTAGGCCTGGCAGAAGCCGGGACGCGCGGCCCTGAAGGGATTCCGACCGGCCTTGACCATATTGCCGCCCTTGGGGTGACTCATGTGCAGCTGCTCCCTGTCTACGATTATGCTACGGAGAGCGTGGATGAGACCCGGCTGGATCAGCCGCATTATAACTGGGGATATGATCCCAAGAACTATAATGTGCCTGAAGGCTCCTATGCTACAGACCCGTATGTGCCGGGCCTGCGCATCAAGGAGCTGAAGACTATGATACAGGCGCTGCATGACCGCGGCCTGCGTGTCATTATGGATGTTGTCTACAATCATGTCTATGACGGGTTCCGCGTGAATTTTACCAAGCTGGTTCCCGGCTATTATCTGCGCTATAAAGAGGATGGCCGGCTGTCCAACGGCTCCGGCTGCGGTAACGACACCGCTTCAGAGCGGAAGATGATGTCACGTTTCATCGTGGAGTCGGTAGTCTACTGGGCGGAGGAATATCATATCGACGGCTTCCGCTTCGATCTGATGGGCTTGCTTGATATTGGCACCATGACAGAAATCCGCCGCCGGCTCGATGAGCTTGATCCTTCCCTGATGACAATAGGGGAGGGCTGGGTGATGGATACGGAGCTGGCAGAGGATCTCCGCGCCAACCAGCGCCATGCGAATGAGCTGCCGGGCATCGGACATTTCAATGACGGTTACCGCGATGCGGTCAAAGGCAATATTTTTCTGCATGACCAGAAAGGCTTCATTAGCGGCGGTAGCGGCTTTGAACGGAATGTGAAGGCTGGGATTGCCGGAGGGATCTACTACGGGCCGGGCCTCGGGCAATACGCCCAGGAGCCCCAGCAAAGTGTTAACTATGTGGAGTGCCATGACAACCACACGTTATGGGATAAGCTTCTGCTGTCCACCGGAGGGATAACGGATGAACAGCGCCGCGCCATGCACCACTTGGCCTCAGCGATGATCCTGACCAGCCAGGGGATTCCCTTCATCCATGCCGGACAGGAGTTCATGCGGACCAAGGACGGGATCGAGAACAGCTATAAATCGCCAGTGGAATACAACTGGCTGGACTGGGAACGCTGCGCCGCCCATGCGGAATCTATAGATTACATGAAGCGGCTGATTGCGCTGCGCGCGACACGTCCCGCCTTCCGGCTGCGGACCGCCGATGAAATCCGTGACCATCTGGTCTTCGAGGAGTCTCCGGCGCATTCGGTTGCCTTCTCGCTAAGAGATCATGCCGGGGGAGATTCCGCACAGCATCTCTACGTCCTGTACAATGCCAATCCGGATGGTGCCGTTCTTGAGCTGCCTATGCTGGGGGAATGGACGGTTCTGTTCGGCGGGGAGCATGCGGGACAGCTGGACAACGGAATTTTAGCGGCCAGAGGCATTGGGATGGTTGTACTGGCTGTGCTGTAATATACCTGAAAGACAGAACAGGCTGCCCGGGCAGCCTGTTTTTTTTGCCTGTTATAAATAAACCTTTTCCCGGGATAAAAACTACTTCATCTGTCGTAGTAATTATGCTACAATGAACCTAATTACTACGACAGATGAAGTATAGGAGGCAGGCAATTGATCAGCAGTGACGTTATCCGGGGATACAACGATACGATGATCCTCTACATGCTTCTGGACGGGGAGTCTTATGGCTATGAGATTTCCAAGAATATACGGAAGCTTTCGGAAGAGAAATACATTATGAAGGAAACTACGCTCTATTCCGCATTCACCCGGCTGGAGAAGAACGGATATATCGATTCATTTTATCTGGATGAGACTTTTGGGAAAAGACGTACTTATTACCGTATCACCCCGCAGGGCCTGGCCTATTACCGCACCAAATGCGAGGAATGGCAAGTCACGCAAGAAGTCATCAACAAATTCATAAAGGAGCTGTGATGAACTTGGATACAATCGTAGGTTATCTGAACAATATGTTCGCTTCTCTGCCCAGAACGGAACAGATGTATAAGCTGAAGCAGGAGCTGCTTGGCAACATGGAGGAGAAGTATCACGAACTGAAGGATGACGGGAAGTCGGAGAATGAGGCGGTGGGCATCGTCATTTCCGAATTCGGCAACATTGATGAGCTGGTCAGCGAGCTGGGGATCGGGGAGCACCCTAAGGAAGAGCTGCTTCCAATGCTTACTGAAATGGAGACGGAGGAATTCATCGCTGCCAAAAGGAGATCAGGGCTGCTTATAGGTCTTGGCACAGGGCTGATTATGGTGGGCGCCGGCCTGCTCATTCTGATTGCGAGTCTTGGGGAGAACGGGTTTATGAGCTCTGTCTTTTCGGAGGATGCGATGAGCATGATCGGGGTAGGCTTTCTGTTAGTTCTGCTGGTTCCGGCTATTGCGATGTTTATTTACAGCGGCATGCGAATGGAAAAGTATAAATATTTGGAGTCCGGGTTTCATCTGCCTTACCATCTGGAAGCGGATATTCAGCAGAGGCAGTCCGGTTTTGCCGCAACGTATATGCTGTCGCTCATCATGGGAGTCAGCTTGTGCGTATTATCGCCAATTGCTATTTTTGTAGCTTCAGCCTTTGGGGATGATGCCTCCTCGTATGGGGTTGTGGTGCTGCTGGCCGTTGTGGCTGTAGCTGTATTCCTCTTTGTCTATTACGGAAATATCCGGGGAGCGTATCAGATGCTGCTGAAGACCGGGGATTTCAGTAAAGAAAAGAAGGAAGAGGACCGGGTCATCGGTGCAGTAGCCTCCATCGTCTGGCCGCTGGTTACCTGCGTCTTTCTGGTCAGCGGGTTTGTGTACGATCAGTGGCACATCAACTGGATCGTGTTTCCTGTAACAGGGATTCTGTTCGGGGTATTCAGCTCCGCCTACAATATTCTTAAGAGGAAAGACGCAGCCTGAGTTCCGGTGCCGAACCGTTTGCTGTAAAAGGTGACATTGCTCATGTTCGCGCTTAGCGGATAGATGTTAATATGAAGGCATTTATTCCCCTTATTACAACCGTGCAAGAGCCTGTACCGGGGTGATTCCATACCCCTGTGCAGCCTCTTGCTTCGCTGCTTTACAGTGACAGAATGACGGCTGGCGACAGAAGAGTAGGTTTCTTTTTGGAGCCAAATGTGGGCATGAATGCCGCTTTTTATAGTTTCGGCGGCCAATCAGAGAGACTCGGAGGAGACAGGAATGGGTAAAGCAACCGGATTTTTAGAATATCAGCGGCGTACGCCTGCGGAGTGCGAGCCTTTGGAACGGATTAAGAATTGGAATGAGTTTTCGGTGCCGCTGGAGGAAGACCAGCTGCGGGAGCAAGGTGCCCGCTGCATGGATTGCGGAACACCGTTCTGTCATGTAGGACGTCTGCTGAGCGGAATGGCCAGCGGCTGCCCGCTGCACAACCTCATTCCGGAATGGAATGACATGGTATACCGCGGTAACTGGGAGGTAGCGCTGAAACGGCTGCATAAGACGAATAACTTCCCTGAATTTACAGGACGCGTCTGTCCTGCGCCTTGTGAAGGCGCTTGTACCGTTGGTAAGAATGGCGATCCGGTAACGATTAAATCCATTGAGAAGTCGATTGTAGATAAAGGTTTTGCCGAAGGCTGGATTGTACCTGAGCCGCCGCTTACCCGTACGGGTAAAAAGGTTGCGGTCGTCGGTTCCGGACCTGCGGGGCTTGCCTGTGCAGCGCAGCTTAACAAGGCGGGACACACGGTGACGGTATATGAGCGGGCTGACCGGATTGGCGGTCTGTTGACCTACGGCATTCCGAACATGAAGCTGGATAAGAAGAAGGTTCAGCGCCGGGTGGATCTGCTGACAGCGGAAGGGATTACCTTCGTAACCCGGACCGAGATCGGCCGGGATATCCCTGCAGCCCAGCTGCTGGAGGAGCATGATGCCGTAGTTCTCTGTGGCGGATCTACCAAGGCGCGGGAGCTTCCGCTGGAAGGCCGGGAGCTGCAGGGCATCCATCAGGCGATGGAGTTCCTGACCCTGAATACGAAGAGCCTGCTGGATTCCGGGCTGGCTGACGGTGAATATCTGTCGGCGGCGGGCAAGGATGTTGTTGTTATCGGCGGAGGCGATACAGGTACAGACTGTGTAGCTACCTCTATCCGCCATGGTTGTCGAAGCGTTATCCAGCTCGAAATTATGCCGCAGTCACCGCTAACCCGCCAGCCGGGCAATCCTTGGCCGGAGTGGCCGAAGGTGCTGAAGGTGGACTACGGGCAGCAGGAGGCCGCTTCCCTATATGAAGAAGATCCGCGCCGCTATCTTGTGAACACTAAGCGCTTCGCCGGCGATGAGAACGGACATGTGCAGGAGCTGCACACCGTGCGCATTGAATGGAAGCGTACGGAGGACGGCCGGATGGTACCGGTTGAAGTTCCGGGCAGTGAAGAGGTTATCCAGGCGCAGCTGGTGCTGCTGGCGCTGGGCTTCACCGGACCGGAGGAAACGGTACTTGGACAGCTTGGTGTAGAACGCGATGAGCGTTCCAATGTTAAGGCTGAATTTGGCGCGCAGGCCACGAGTGTGGCGGGTGTCTTCGCGGCCGGCGACATGCGGCGCGGCCAGAGTCTTGTGGTCTGGGCAATTAACGAGGGCCGTCAGGCCGCCCGTGAAGTGGACCGCTTCCTGATGGGCTCGTCCAACCTGCCATGAGGAGCTTTTAGATATACGAGTAAGCGGAGTTAACAGCAGGGCGCCCCGCCGGGGCGTCTTGCTTTGCGTTGACCGGGCGGGGGCGTTTACAATGGATGCATGGAATTACCCCATTCCTCCTGTTTGATTCGTTGCTGGCAGACCCAGAACCGGAGATTCTTAAGTTCATATTGCACAGGCATAATTGTTGTACGTATTGCAACTTTAATTGGGCGATACCGGGGTGTTTGGGAGGATTGTTGTATGAAATACAGCAATTGTCCCGCAAAGCCGCCTGGTGGAGAGCAATTGCTGCCTTTTGTACAACAATTTCCGATTACGCCCGATATTATGAGGAGAATATTGTATTTCGTGCAGGATTCCACCACTAACAGTGGGTAGTCCAAAATTCCTGTGGCAGCAGAGGCTGGGATTTCAAAAAATTACCCAGACATCATTAAGCTAAAGCTATATAACGGAGAGGAAGAACAAAGATGAAACTGATGTTTATTTCCGATATTCACGGGTCGCTGCACTGGCTGGAGCAGGCATTGGCCAAGGCGGAGGAGGAGCAGCCGCACACGCTGGTTATTCTGGGAGACTTCCTGTATCACGGGCCGAGAAATCCGCTGCCGGAGGGTTATAATCCCCAGGGCGTTGCTGACAGGCTGAATGCTTATGGTAAATCGCTGGTTGCCGTGAGAGGTAACTGTGATGCTGAAGTAGACCAGATGCTCCTGCAGTTCCCAATGATGGGCGACTACGTAATGATTCTCCATGAGGGCCGGAAGATTTACGCTACGCACGGGCATGGATTCAGCATCGATAACTTGCCGGCGCTGTCCCCGCAGGATGTGTTCATCCAGGGACATACGCATCTGCCGGTGGCGGATGTGAAGGAGGGTATTGTTGTGCTTAACCCCGGATCGATCTCCCTGCCCAAAGAGAACAATCCCAATTCTTACGGAATCCTGGACAATGGTGAATTCAGCATCAAGGATTTTGCGGGCAATGTCATTAAGCATATTACACTGTAAAATAGCAGCATAACGCTAATCCCTCTGGATATTTCCAGGGGGATTATTGCGGTCCGGCAATTGAGCACACAGGCATATTATTGTATGATGGGTGAGGAGCTTGCGGCTAACAGGGCAGCTTCAAATATAAACGGCAGAGGTAACTAAATGACGTATCCCAAAGATTTAAACTATACAATGCCGGCGGAATGGGCCGAGCATGAACGGACCTTCATCTCCTGGCCGGTGCAGGACTCTATGGTATATCCGGACAACCATGCGGCGGTAAGTGCGGGTTATGCCGAGATTATCAGAGCCATTGCCGAGTTCGAGCCGGTAACGGTGATTGTGAACCCTGATGATATGGAGACAGTAGAACAGCTCGGACTTGGGGCTAATGTGACGCTGCTGCCTATCAAGCACAATGATGCCTGGCTGCGCGATAACGGACCGACCTTTGTAGTGAATGCTGAAGGCAAGCTTGCCGGTGTGAACTGGAAGTTCAATGCCTGGGGCGGCAAATATTCGCCATGGGATCTTGACGATAAGGTAGCTCCGCAAATTCTGGAGCAGCTTGAGATCAGCAGCTTCGATGCACCGCTTGTCATGGAGGGCGGATCGATTCATACCGACGGCGAAGGCACACTGCTGACTACCGAAGAATGCCTGCTGAACACGAACCGCAATCCTGAGCTGAACCGGGAAGAGATTGCCGGCTTAGTGAAGCAATATACGGGAACTGAGTCGATCATCTGGCTGAAGCGCGGCCTCAGCGGGGACGAGACGGACGGTCATGTCGATAACATCGCCTGCTTTGCCGCGCCGGGCAAGGTGATCATCCAGGTCTGCGGGGACCCGCAGGATGAGAACTATGCCATTTCGGAGGAGAACCTGCGTATTCTGGAGCAGGCTACCGATGCCAAGGGACGGAAGCTGGAGATTATCCGCATTCAGCAGCCGCCCCGTGTAGATTATGAAGGCAGCCGGTTGACCCTGAGCTATCTGAATTTCTATTTTGTAAACGGCGGGATTATACTGCCGGTATTCGGCGGTACGGCGGCAGAGACAGACAGGCTTGCCGAAGAGACGCTTGCCGGACTGTTCCCGGAACGCAGAATTCGCACAGTGAACGGAATGGCCGTAATTGGTGAAGGCGGGAACGTGCACTGCACCACCCAACAGATGCCTGCTGTGAACTAAGCTGTAACTTGAAGTTGAACTTACTAACAACATAAAGGGCAAAAGTAACGGAGGGGAATTTTGGAACCGGAAGGAGCGAAAGCGGCCGGAAGTCCAAACATTCAACGCAGTTACACTTCGCCCAGATGGGAATTTAAAGTTCATAATGGGAGGAACAACTGTGAGAAAAGTAAAAGTGGCCGCAACACAAATGAGCTGTTCCGGCGACATTGATGAGAATATCCGCAAGGCCGAGACGCTGGTCAGAGAAGCGGCAGCCCAGGGCGCGCAGATTATTCTGCTGCAGGAGCTGTTTGAGACACCGTATTTCTGCCAGAAGGAGAAATCCGATTATTACGCCTATGCCACCGAGCTAGAGCACAACAAGGCTGTGAACCATTTCAAGGCGATAGCCAAAGAACTCGAAGTGGTGCTGCCGATCAGCTTTTATGAGAAAAAGAACTACGCGCGTTATAACTCGCTGGCCGTGATTGATGCCGACGGAACGGTGATGGGCAAATACCGCAAGAGCCATATTCCTGACGGCCCCGGCTATGAAGAGAAGTTCTACTTCAACCCGGGCGATACCGGCTTCAAGGTGTGGAATACCCGTTATGCCAAAATCGGTGTCGGCGTCTGCTGGGATCAATGGTATCCGGAAGCAGCGCGGGTAATGAGTCTGATGGGGGCGGAGATTCTGTTCTACCCTACAGCTATCGGCTCGGAGCCGCAGGACGGCTCGATCGATTCCAAGGATCACTGGCAGACCTGCATGCTGGGTCATGCAGCCGCTAACCTGATTCCTGTCGTCGCCTCCAACCGGATCGGTGAGGAGATTGACGAGGATTCCAGCATTAACTTCTACGGCTCTTCGTTCATTGCCGGCCCGCAGGGCAACAAGATTGCCGAAGCCGGGCGCGATGAGCAGGGTGTACTGGTCAGTGAATTCGACCTTGATGCGCTTGAGGTTGGCCGGATCGAATGGGGAATCTTCCGCGACCGCCGTCCGGAGCTGTACCGGCTGATTGCTTCATATGACGGGGACCTGACGTTCTGATTGGAAATGAATGAAGTGAATAACAGTTATGATAGCAAGCAGCCAGGACGCTGCCGGGGATATCACTCTCCGGACAGCCTCCTGGCTGCTTTTTATATGAAGATAGACCTGAATTCTAAGATTAGGCAGCTGTAAATGTTACAATACATCGATATTATGTCATGTTATATAACATACAGAGGAAAAGTTAATTGTCACCATCGCTTTAATCTGATAAAATCTCTTTAAGTTATTTTATAAATAAGTAGGGGGATTGGAGCATGGGAATCAGAAAAAAATGGGCAATGTCAGGTATGGTGGCATTCCTGGTCCTGGCAATGGTCGGCTGTGGTTCGGATAATAACGCAGGCAGCGGCAATGCGGCCGGAGAGAGCATCAAGTTCGCCAGCGATGCCAGTTATGCACCTATGGAGTATATGGATACAGACACTATCAAGGGTTTTGACATTGATTTCATTAAAGCGGTTATGGAGGAAGCGGGTATCGATTACACCGTGACGAACACAGGCTGGGATACGATGCTGACCAGTGTTCAGCAAGGCACTGAATATCAGGCGGGGCTATCTTCGGTATCCATTACAGATGAGCGCAAGGAAACCTATGACTACTCCATTCCTTATTTCGAATCCACGAACATGATCATGGTTAAGGAAGGCAGCGATATCAAGTCTGCTCTTGATTTGAAGGATAAGAAGGTTGCCGTTCAGGCAGCAACAACTGCGGATGATCTCATGAGCGGCATTATGGGGATCGACAACGGCAATCTGAAGCGTTATGACAGCAATGCCGTAGCCCTGATGGAGCTGAACGGCGGCGGAGCGGATGCGGTGGTTGCGGATATCGCCATCGTGAACGAATACATCAAGAACAATCCGAATGAGAAGCTGACCGGTATCATCGACAAGGAGAACTTCGGTTCCGAATATTACGGTATCCTCTATCCTAAGGGCAGTGAATGGAAAGCCAAGCTGGACCCGGCGATCAAGAAGATCATCGAGAACGGCAAATATGCGGAAATCTACAAAGAATGGTTCGGCGATGAGCCGGATACGGCCACACTTTTGAGCGCAGAGTAAGCGGAGTAACAATTAAGCATGCGTAATGATTGCTATTGCGCATGCTTCTTTTTTTGAAACACAAGAGAAACATAGAGAAAGCTATAAGCAGAAGAGAAGGGAAGAGTTCTATGGATTTCAGATTTGACATCATCGTTCATTATTTACCGGTTTTACTTAAGGGGACCCTGTTCACCATAGGTGTATCGCTGGTTTCGATCCTGTGCGGGTCCATTCTGGGACTGGTTATCGGGTTCGGCAAAATGGCGCCCAGATGGTATTTCCGCTGGCCGTTTCATGCGTATATCAACATCTTCCGCGGAACACCGCTGTACGTCCAGATTCTGATCGTCCATTTCGGGCTGATTCCCTTGTTCTATGGTAAAACCTATGCGCTGATGAGCGCATTTGTGGCGCTCTCGCTCAATTCCGCGGCGTATTCCGCAGAAATTTTCCGTGCCGGCATCCAGTCAATTGACCCCGGACAACGGGAAGCTGCCCTGTCACTCGGGATGACCAAACTCCAGGCGATGCGCTTCATTATTCTGCCTCAGGCCATCAAACGGATGGTTCCGGCGTTCGGGAATGAATTCATCGTCCTCGTTAAGGATTCCTCGCTGCTGGCGCTGATTGCCGCACCGGAGATTATGTACTGGAGCAATACCATGAAAGGCCAATATCTGCGGATCTGGGAGCCTTATCTGACCGCTGCACTGATCTATTTCATTCTGACCTACTCCCTCAGCAAGCTGCTTAATTATATCGAACGGAAGGTGTAACCCTATATGGAGCCTATTATCTCAGTGAAGCATCTGCATAAATCCTTCGGTGCCCATAAGGTACTGACCGATATCAGCGTCGACATTCACAGCCGGGAGGTTGTGGTGGTCATCGGACCTTCGGGTTCGGGCAAATCGACCTTTCTGCGCTGCCTCAATCTGCTGGAGCAGCCGCAGGAAGGCGATATTATAATTGAAGGCACTTCCTTGATGGCCAAAAGCACAAGGATTAACGATATCCGTACCGAAGTAGGCATGGTCTTTCAGCAGTTCAATCTGTTCCCGCACAAAAAAGTGATCGAGAATATTATGCTGGCCCCGATGCAGGTCCGCAAATGGCCGGCTGACAAAGCCCGTCAAAAAGCGCTGGAGCTGCTGCAAAAGGTGGGACTGAGCGAGAAGGCGGAGATGTATCCATCCTCGCTCTCGGGCGGTCAAGCCCAGCGTGTGGCGATTGCGCGCGCGCTGGCGATGGAGCCGAAGATCATGCTGTTTGATGAACCGACTTCTGCACTGGACCCCGAGATGGTGGGCGAGGTGCTCGCGGTCATGAAGGATTTGGCCGGTGAAGGAATGACTATGGTTGTAGTAACGCATGAGATGGGCTTTGCCCGTGAAGTGGGAGACCGTGTCCTCTTTATGGAACAGGGAATTGTAGTGGAGCAGGGGGTACCCGAGCAGTTGTTCGGAAATCCGTCACATGAGCGCACCCGGGAATTCCTGTCCAAGGTACTGTGAGAATCTGTCAAAGTAGAATATTGTTATTTAATCGGTTATATTAGAAGAGTAAGAATTAGGCAATGGGACCATTGGTTGAATATCTGCCCGGAATGGCGGGGAGGAGGCTCGGGGATATCTTTTTTTAAAGTATAAGGATTTATGGGCTACGCATAATAATTTATCCTTATATTTCCGGCAGAAGCGGATATGGTGCTTATAGTACGGCACAGCCCTTTCTACTGGTCATAATTCAGAATGATAGAAGGAGAATACGATGAGCACATTTAAAAATTGGCTAAATACGACAAAAACCGGACTGACAGAACAAGTTAAGAAGTTTAAAAATAAAGACTTTATGAACGCGGTAGTTGCAGGCTGCGCACTGGTTGCTGCGGCTGACGGCAAGATTGAGGAATCCGAGAAGAATAAAATGGCCGGATATATGAACCTCAGCAATGAATTGAAGGTATTTGACATGAGAGATGTCATCAACCAGTTCAACTTCTATGTGAGCAACTTCGAGTTCTCGCCGGAAATCGGCAAGCAGGAAGCGCTCAAATCGATCGCGAAATTCAGCGGCAAACCGGAGATCGGACGTGTCATTGTGGGCGTATGCTCCGCGATCGGTGCAGCTGACGGCGACTTCGACGAGCATGAGAAAGCGGTTGTCCGGAATATCTGCAGTGTGCTGGGACTGAGCCCAAGCGAATTCAGTCTGTAATACAGGCCGGAGGGCATCCGCAATTGGATGAAACTTAGGCGTTTCTCCATCGTATCACTGATATAACACCCGCAAGAAGGACTTACAGGCAGTGATTACTACTGGAAACGGAGGTACGTAAAGTTGGCTGGAATCAATCTGGTAAAAGGTCAGAAGATCGATTTAACTAAAGGAAATGCCGGACTGTCTAACGTTATCGTAGGACTGGGCTGGGACCCTGCCGAACCGGCAAGAGGCTTCTTTGGTGTCAAGAAACAGGCGAATGTGGACTGTGATGCTTCCGCTCTGCTGCTGAATGAGAATGGCAAGCTGACCAATAAGCTGAACCTCGTCTGCTTTCACAACAAACAGAATACGAACAACTCTGTAGTTCACTCGGGAGATAACCTGACGGGTGAAGGAGACGGCGACGACGAGCAGATCATGGTGAATCTGAAGTCGATTCCTGCCGATGTCCATAAGGTTCTGGTTGTGGTTAACATCTACGATGCGGTGAACCGCAAGCAGGATTTCGGAATGATCAAATCGGCGTATATCCGGATTATCAACGCGGCCGGGAACGGCGAGCTGATCAAGTTTAATCTGACGGACAATTACACAGGCTTCACGGCACTGATCTGCGGCGAGCTGTACCGCCATGGCGAAGAGTGGAAATTCGCAGCTATCGGTGAAGGCGCGCACGCAGCACATATCAATCAACTGGCTGAACGTTATATCTAATTCCAATTTGAGAAAAGAGGGTTCTATTCATGGCTATTAACTTATCCAAGGGACAAAAAATCGATTTGACCAAAACTAATCCGGGCTTGTCCAAAATTACAGTCGGCCTCGGATGGGATACGAATAAATACGATGGCGGTAAGGACTTCGACCTCGACGTGTCTGTGTTCCTGACCAATGCTAACGGCAAAGTGGATAAAGAAACAAACTTCATCTTCTTCAACAATAAGCAGAACGAGAACGCTTCCGTTGTTCACACCGGCGACAATCGCACAGGTGAAGGCGACGGAGACGATGAGCAGGTTCAAGTTGATTTGCTCAATGTTCCTGCGGATGTTGATAAAATTGCGTTCACCATTACAATCTACGAAGCGGAAGCCAGAAGCCAGAACTTTGGACAAGTCTCCCGTTCTTATGTGCGTATCGTGAATGATGCGAACAGTGAAGAATTGATCCGTTTTGACTTGGGCGAAGATTTCTCCGTTGAAACGGGCGTTGTTGTCGGCGAATTGTACCGCAATGGTGCAGAGTGGAAATTCAATGCCATCGGCAGCGGCTACAAAGACGGCCTCTCCGGACTGACCCGTGATTACGGTCTGCAATAAGACCCTGATGACTCCGGGAATTAAATCTTTGAGGAAAGAAGGTTTTTGCCAGTGACGATCAGTCTTTCCAAAGGACAGCGGATTGATCTTACCAAGACCAATCCGGGCCTGACGAAGGTAGTTGTAGGACTTGGCTGGGATACAAACAAGTATAGCGGCGGCAAGGATTTCGACCTGGATGCTTCAGCATTTCTGCTGCATGAGGACGGCAAAGCCAAAGGCGAAGACGACTTTGTATTCTATAACAACCCAAGCGGCGGGACAGGCTCTGTAACCCATACAGGCGATAACCGTACAGGTGAAGGCGACGGGGACGATGAGCAGATTCTTGTAGATTTCAGCCTGGTGCCGGCGAATATTCAGCGCATTGGGATTACAGTGACGATCTATGATTATGAGACGCGGGTGCAGAACTTTGGACAGGTATCGAACGCATTTGTTCGTGTTGTAGATGCTTCCAGCGACCGCGAGATTCTGCGGTTTGACCTGGGTGAGGATTTCTCCACCGAGACAGCTGTTGTCTTCTGTGAATTCTACCGCCATGGGGCGGACTGGAAGTTCCAGGCGATCGGCAGCGGGTTTGCCGGCGGGCTCAGCGCTCTATGCAAGAATTATGGACTGGATGCACAATAATGCTTCAAAGGCGGGATCATCATCGATCCTGCCCTTTTTATAGACAAAAGTGTATAAGTTGCACTCTTATCCATTTATAAAGGTGGCGTAAGAATGAGTACTGAAGTAGTTAAAGGGCAGAAAGCAGACCTGACCAAAGGAAACCCGGGAATCCGCAATATCATTGTAGAGATCGGGTGGAAAGCTCCATCTTCCATGGATATTGACGCCTCTGCGTTCCTGCTCGGGGCGCAAGGCAAAGTAAATAGTGACGATGATCTGATCTTTTATAATAACCCGTCTACGCCTTATATCAGATATAAGGATGTGCCGGGTGCAACTTCGGGGGGACTTAAGCAGTTCGAGGTGGGACTGGACAAGATTCCTGCAGGTATCGCGAAGATAGCCTTTACCCTTACCCTGTATGATGGCGAGAACCGCAAGCAAATGTTCGGACAGATGAGCGAGGCCCAGTGCCGGATCCTGGATCAGGCGACAGGGGCGGAAATTCTGCGGTGTAACCTGGGAAATCATTTCTCTGTGGAAACAGCTGTTGTGGTAGGAGAATTATATAGATACGGCGAAGAATGGAAATTCAGTGCGATCGTTGCAGGCTTCTCCGGCGGACTCAAAGCGCTGTGCGGCAACTATGGCATAGAAGTGGAGGATGAGCCTGCTCCGGCGGCTGCACCGCAGCCTGAGAAGAAGACGGCACCGCCGGAACGCACGCCGCTTCAGGTGCCGCCACCGAAGGTGGAGCAAGCCAGACCTGCTATAGTAATTCCTCCTCCGCCTGCGCCGAAGCAGACGGAAGCTCCCGCACCGCCGCTGAATCTCAATCTGAAGAAGATTGAGCTGAAGAAGAAGGGCGATTCCATCAACCTGAAGAAATCAGCCTCCGGTCTCGGTGAGCTCGTCATCAACCTGAACTGGAACCAGAAGCAGGGCGGTGGACTGTTCAGCCGTAACAAGGGCGGCGTGGATCTCGATCTTGCCTGCCTGTATGAACTCAAGAACGGCAGCAAAGGAGTTGTGCAGGCACTGGGTAATGCTTTCGGCAACCTGCAGCAGCCGCCGTACATCATGCTGGATGGGGATGACCGGACAGGCTCCGTAACATCCGGCGAGAATCTGCGTATAAACGGAAGTAAGGTTGCACAAATCGAAAGAATTTTAGTGTTTTCTTTTATTTACAAGGGAGTTACCAATTGGTCTGAGGCGGATGGGGTAGTTACCCTGAAGCAGGATGGAGGACCGGATATTGTCGTTAATCTGGACGAGCATAACAACCGTAAGGGCATGTGCGCCATCGCGCTGATCCGGAATGTAGGCAACGAGACCTTCAGTATTGAACGGCTTGTGCAATATTTCAGCGGTCATAAGGAGATGGATGAGGCCTATGGCTGGGGGCTTCGCTGGGTAGCAGGCAGCAAATAATTTTATTTTACCGGAGGCGCAAGTGGAATGGACTGGTTCAGTGATTTTTTTAGGAGTATCAGTGAGAATTATGGGCATTTCTTCTCCTGGAGTGATGTTGTAGCGACGCTCTCCGATCCTGTCAGCTGGGGGATTATAGGGAGTCTGGTTCTGCTGGAGGGCCTGCTCTCCGCAGATAACGCGCTCGTGCTGGCGGTAATGGTTAAGCATTTACCGAAAGAGCAGCAGCGTAAGGCACTGTTTTACGGGATACTCGGCGCTTATTTATTCAGATTCCTGGCGATTGGTCTGGGTACCTTCCTGATTGGATTCTGGGAGGTTAAGGCTCTAGGTGCTCTGTATCTCTTCTACATTGCCTATAAAGGTCTGTTTAAGAGTGGCGGAGAAGAAGGGGAGACGAAGAACAAAGGCACCTCTTTCTGGAGGACGGTGCTCCTGGTTGAATTAATGGATATTGCCTTCAGTATTGACAGTGTAGTTGCTGCATTCGGTCTTAGTAATCAAGTCTGGGTGCTATTCCTGGGGGGTATCCTCGGCGTGCTGATGATGCGCGGCGTGGCACAGGTATTCCTCAAGCTGATTGCTAAATACCCTGAACTGGAACAGTCAGCCTTCCTGCTCATTGCACTTATTGCCGGTAAAATGCTTGCTGGTGCGTTCGGGTATGAGATGCCGCATGTGATCTTCTTCACGGTTCTGATTGCAGTGTTTGTGGGTACCATTGTGTACAGCGCCAGTAAACGCAAAAAAGAGGCGAACCGCAAAGCCTGATTCCCCTGATGGATAGCTTTAGATTCATAGCTGTACAGGAAGCCGGGGAGTTCACGGGAAGGGTGGACTCCGGCGTGCTTCCGGGTAATCGTTATATGTTATAGCATGGCCTTTGCTTGTATTTGAGAAAGCCGGATGCCGTCCCCGAGAGGACGGCATAGCCGGTTCTGCTTGTCTCTATATGGAGAGGCTATTCGTTTTGTGCTTGGCACAACATTAAGGGGGAAAGGCCTTGAGATATTTCGATTACCTTACGCAAGAACAGGAAACTTCATTATTTCATGTTCCGCCGGTTTCATTTGATCATACAACCAGCAAGGATTTACTGGCTTATGCCGTCGGAGCTGCCCTTTATATGCCTGCTACAAGGTCCAGTGTTGCCGAAGATATTATTAAGCTGAGAGCCTCGGGGCTCGTTACGGTAATCATAGATCTGGAGGATGCCATAGGGGATGGCGAGGTGGATTATGCTGAAGAATCCGTTGTGCGGCATCTCGCCTTCCTGTCCGCTTACGCCGAGAATGATCCGGAGCCCAGAGGCAGTCTGCCGCTGCTGTTCATCCGTGTACGCAATCCGGAGCAGCTGCGGGATCTGATTTTCCGGCTGGGTTCTTTAATAACGATGCTGACCGGTTTTGTGTTTCCCAAGTTTTCTGTCCTGAACGGTGTGGAATTTTTTGAGGCCATTGCCGACTACAATAATACGCGTACTTATTCAGCCCCTGTGCTGTACGGAATGCCGATTCTGGAGAATGCTCCGATCATCTACCGGGAGAGCCGGCTGGACAGCCTGCTGGCCATCCGTGATCTGCTGGGGCAATACCGCGAATATGTGCTCAATGTCAGAATTGGAGCAACGGATTTCTCCAGCCTGTTCGGACTGCGGCGCAGTCCCGATATCAGCATCTATGACCTGACGCCGATCCGCGACTGCATGTCGGATATTATTAATATATTTGGCCGTGTGGAAGAAGGGTATGTCATCTCGGGACCTGTGTGGGAATACTTCGCCAGCAAAGGACACCGGGTTCTGCGTCCTCAGCTTCGCGAGACTCCTTTTGAAGATACCTATGGCAAGCATGGCCGCGAGATGCGGAATAAGTACATTTCCAGCTCGATGGATGGCCTGATCCGTGAAGTGATTTTGGACAAGGAAAACGGTATTGTGGGCAAAACGATCATTCATCCTTCCCATCTCAGACCCGTGCAGGCGATGTATACAGTAATGCATGAAGAATATGTGGACGCCTTAAGTATTGTGGAGAGCAATGATGGCAGCCGCGGAGTGTTCAAGAGCGAATATTACAACAAGATGAATGAAATTAAGCCGCATTTGAACTGGGCCAGACGTATTTTACTACGATCTCAAATATACGGGGTGTTACATGAACAACAGCATTTTGTCGGATTACTACCCGAGAACGAATATACACACGTTTAATATCGTCGAGAATCTGCAGGTTACGGTAACGGAAACCTCCAACCCCTTTCATATGCCCGTGGAAGCCTTATTCTCCATGGCCGCCCGTATCAACAAGAAACGCTCTTTTCTATTCGTCAGCAAAGTGCTTGGCAAACACATTCCTGTAGGTCCCTATACCCCTCTGCTTAGCGGAGCGGCACTTGCCCTTCTCCTGTACTTAGAGATGAGTGCGGATAGCGCTGAACGGGAAATCATGGACAAGCTGATGAGCCAGGCGGTTCATGGCCTGATTCATCCTGAATTCGCGGAAGAGGCCTATCATGATCTGCTTGCTGCACGTCTGGTTCTGCCTCAGCCTGCCCTTTTTATCGGCTTTGCCGAAACCGCTACCGCCCTGGGTCACAGCATGTACAACATGTTTGCCGGCGGAGCCTCATATATTCATACGACCCGTGAGAATATTCCTGAACTGGAATCCGTAGTCACCTTCGAAGAGGAGCATTCCCATGCTGTAGATCATCTCTGTTACGCCCTGAATCCTAAGCTGTTATCGGGAACAGAGCCGATTGTGCTGGTGGATGATGAGATTACGACCGGCAATACGGCGATCAATACCATTCGTGATATCCAGTCCAAATTCCCGCGCCGGGAGTATGTAGTGGCTTCACTTCTGGATTGGCGGAGCACCGCGAATATTCAGGCTTACCGTGATCTGGAGCAGGAGCTGGGAATTAGAATCACCGCCTTATCTTTGCTGCAGGGCAGCATTGAGGTGACTGGAACCCCTCTGCTGAAGCCGCAAGCCGGAAGCGCAGAACCATCCGCAGCAGTTGCAGAGCTAGTGACCACGTATATACAGGACGGGTTAGAGCGGCTGCAGGTGTCCTCTGCGGATGCGCAGGGTGTTGTGAATCTCTCCCCCTATTTGAAATACAGCGGCCGTTTTGGTCTGGAATCTGCAGATAACCGGCGGATTGACGAAGGCGTCAGCAGGGTGGCCGGGAAGCTCCGTGACTTACGGGAAGGCTCCCGCACTTTGGTGATGGGCGTAGGCGAGTTCATGTATCTGCCGATGCGGATTGCCGCGGAGATGGGTGAGGGCGTGTCCTATCAATCCTCTACCCGCAGTCCGATCCATCCGCAGCGCCGTGCCGATTACGGTGTGCACAGTGCAGCAGCGTATCCGTCCGCAGGCGACACAGAGATCACCAATTTCATCTATAATGTGGATCCCGGCCAGTATGATGATATCTTTGTGCTGCTTGAGCGGGATGTGCCGCGGCAGCGGATTGAACCGATGACGGATATTTTGCAGAGGCTGGCAGGCAATAAGGTGCATCTTATTATACTGGCCTCTGAACCTGAAACTGGAGGCTCGCGGATATGAAGGGAATCGAAATGGAAGAGATAATGAACAGAAGAATATCCCCTCCGGTTCCGCTGGGCAGCTACCCTGCCTCCGATGTTACGTTTCTGCTCAAGGACCTCAGCGATGTATCCCTGGAGCGGGGAACAGCCGAACGGGAGGAAGCAATCCAGTCGGGCGTGCATTACTCAGAGATGCTCCCTGTAGAATACCAGCCGACGGAGCAGTATATCGAATTGTTCCATGAGACATTGCAGCATACCGCGAGGAAGGTGGCGCTTGCTGTAGCTGCCGTATCTGAGATGATTGTGGCTCAGCGGGGAACGGCGAATACGGTTCTGGTCTCACTGGCAAGAGCAGGTACCCCGATAGGCGTGCTGATCAAAAGGTATATTCTGGAGCGCTATGAAGCGGATCTGCCGCATTACAGTATTTCGATTATCCGGGGTAAAGGTATCGATGAGAACGCTGTGCTATATATGCTGCAGCAGCACGGAAGCGGTGCGGAGCTGCAGTTCATTGACGGCTGGACCGGCAAAGGGGCTATCCGCCAGGTGCTGATCGAGGCCTGCGGGAGCATGTACAGCAAATATGGGATTACCCTGAATGATGATCTGGCGGTTCTCGCCGATCCCGGATACTGTTCGGGAACCTTCGGCACAAGGGAGGATTATCTGATCCCAAGCGCTTGCCTGAACTCTACGGTATCCGGTCTGATGAGCCGTACCGTGCTCCGCGACGATCTGATCGGACCGGAGGAGTTCCATGGTGCCAAATTCTATAAGGAATGGCTGGATAGTGATCTGTCTAATGTATTCGTGGAAGCTGTGACTCCTTATTTCCGTGAGGTGGCTGCGGAGGGGCTGAAGCTTGCTGAAGAGATGCAGGCGGATCCTCCGGAGATTACCTGGCAGGGGCTGGCTGATATCCGCAGTATCCAGGAGACCTTCGGCATTGATAATATCAATCTGGTGAAGCCGGGGGTTGGCGAGACCACGCGTGTGCTGCTGCGCAGAGTGCCCTGGAGAATCCTCGTTGATCGGCTGGACAATCCCAACCTGCGGCATATTCTGCTGCTGGCCGAAGACCGTGGTGTGCCTGTGGAGGTATTCCCCGGACTGACGTATTCCTGCTGCGGGATCATTAAGCCGCTGAAAGGGGAGAGTGAATGATCTACGCCAGTGATCTGGACCGTACGCTGATCTACTCTTTGAATGCCATCGGAGTTCCCGGGGATGCCCCCGGTCTGGTGCCGGCCGAAGTGATTGACGGCAGAACGGTCTCGTATATATCGCAGCAGGCTCTGGATATGCTGAAAGAGCTTGCGGCGAAGATCATCTTCATGCCGGTCACTACGCGCACTATCGCACAGTACCGGCGGATCAACCTGTTCCAGGAGACCGTTATTCCGGATTATGCCGTTACCAGTAATGGAGGCAACATTCTCGTGAACGGGGTAGTGGACCAGGAATGGCGGGCGGCTGTCGGGCGGCTGGTGGAACGCGGGTCCGTGCCGGCTGAGGAAGCCGGCAGGATTGTCCGCTCTGTAGTGCGGGCAGAATGGATTACCAGTGAGCGGTATTGTGACGAGCTGTTCTACACCTTCGTAGTGCACCGTGATTCTCTGCCGCTGGATGAGATTACCCGCATGGCTGAGCGGCTGGATGGACTGGGCTGGAAGGTATCGCTGCAGGGGCGCAAGCTCTACATTGTGCCGGAGGCCGTGAACAAAAGTGACGCGATCCTTCATGTCCGCCGTACCGTCCGGTCAGAGCCGATGGTCGCTTCAGGCGATTCCCTGCTGGACAAGAGTCTGCTGGCGGCTGCGGACTATGCCATTGCCCCCTGTCACGGAGAAATATTTGCCGAGCAGCAGGCGGGTCTAGTAAACTTAGAGTATCCTTTCACGAAGCAATCGGGTGTATTTGCCGGGGATGAGATTATGCAGTATGTTCAAACGATTTATAATAATTTGACAGCATTGGGAGTTGGGCCACAATGAAAAAGGTAAATATTTATTTCAATCGCTGGTTTTCCGTGGCTTTTCATTACATGAATCTCATCCGGAACAATGAAGACGGCATCCCGGTTCAAATATTCGCCACCCACCCGGATATCCGCCATATGTCGCTGCAGGGCGCTGATGTTGCAGGGGCCGAGCCTGAGCTTACGGGAATCGAATACGTGCAGTTCTGCGTTGATTTCTGCCGCCGCAATGAGATTGATATTTTCATTCCGCGGCTGCATATGCTGGATATCGCCCGGCATGTGTCCTTGTTCGATGCCATCGGGACGAAGGTGCTGGTCTGCCGCGATCAGGATCTGCTGGAAATGATTATGGATAAAGGCAAGTTCTACGAAAGTGTGAAGTCTAACGGAATCATGACGATTCCAGATTATCATGTCGTAAGTAATGCAGAGCAGTTCAAGGAAGCCTATGAAGAACTCGTCTCCAAGGGACATAAGGTCTGCTTCAAGCCGACCGAAACAGAGGGCGGTCTCGGATTCCGGATTATAGACAATAACCGCAGCCCGCTGGAAGAGCTGTTTGGACATGTAACGCCGTTAATTTCCTTCGAGGATGCTTACCGTATTCTTTCCGGAGCGGAGAGTTTTCCTAATCTGATGGTTATGGAGCTGCTGGAGGGATATGAATATAGTATTGATTGTCTGGCAGATGCGGATGGCAATCTGCTTGCCGCTGTCCCGCGCCGTAAGGCGGGCGGACGGCTGCGGCTGATGGAGCATATTCCGGAGCTGGAAGAGGTTGCCCGCAGGGTGGCCGAGACCTACCGGATTCCTTATAATTTCAATGTCCAGATGAAATATAGCGGCGATGTACCCAAGCTGCTTGAGATTAATCCGCGGATGTCCGGGGGCCTGCATATCTCGTGTCTGTCCGGAATTAACTTCCCTTATCTGGCAGTCAAAAGCGCTCTGGGCGGCGAAGTTCAGCCTGTAGAATTCGCGCACAATGTCTTGGCAAGCCATGTTGAGCAGCCGCTGATCATGAAAATAAACGGAGAATCCGTGGTTACGGATTCCGTGAATTGAGTGTGGAGCATTCACGCTCATAAGAGGTGAGAAGGAATGCAAGCTAAATTCAAAGTACTGGTATACGCCGGGGCCGGCTATGTTGTGGCTGTATTGACCAGCGGGTTCCTGCCCGAGCTGATCTCGCTGCTGCTTCCGGTTGCCGGGGCCGCCCTTGCGGTGCCGGGCTTCAGGCGCACAAGAGTGAATCTCCCGGTGGAGGTTATTCCCGCCGGCCAAGAGCCGGCAGCGGCTCCTGCAGCTTCAGCCGGGGCGCTTCAGTCCCCGGCTGGCGGCGCCCCGGCCGCAGGCCCACTCCCGGCTGCGGGACAGGCTTCTGCGGTCAAAGCGGGAGCTGAGACCAGAGGGGAGATTACCATCGGAGCGGAATTCGCTCCGGTAGTGGAGTATCTTAGCATTCTGGAGGATATGATTATATCTGAAGGGCAGAAGGATACGCTGGACAATGAGATCGTCGAGAAGTCACTGGCGCTGTTCGCCAGACTGCAGCGTGTGATTCCTCTGCTGCAGGAACTTGGCAACGGCGAGATCAACCACACCGTCCGCAGACTGGTGCTGAAGGATCTCAACGGTGTGATCAATCCGTTCCTGAGGCTGGGCGGCGAAGCCAAGACGAGAAACCGGAGAATGCTGCTGAACGGTCTGCGTGATGTCGATACCAAAATATCCGATATTGCGTCTACGATCGAACATAAAGACCTGATGGAACTTCAGACCAAGGCGGAACTGATTCATCAGCGTTACAGCAGTTCCGAACTATAGGAGGAGGAAAACCATGTCCACGCAGTTGATCGAGCTGAGAAAAGAAGATGAACAGAAGGTAGTGGAGGAAGCTTCCCAGTTAATTGAGAAGGTGTCCAAGACCGATACGGTAGCCCTGGATTCCCTGATGGATGATATCGGCAAGCTTGGCGTGAAGACGCAGGAAAAAGCGGGACAAACCCTTAAGCTGCTGGATCGTCCGGTCAATGACCTGATGAGCGGCAAGCGGGTGGAAGTGCCGAATATGATTATGAAGCTGCGTAATGAGTGCGAGACGCTGCAGCAGAGCAAGAATGTCAGCTTTTTCGGCAAAATGCTGCGCAAGAGTCCGCTCAAAAATTATGTCTACAAATATCAGTCCGTCCGCACCAATATTGATGCCATCATTACCGGTCTGCGCGACGGCCGCGATACGCTGGAAGAGAGCATCGTCAACATGCGCCAGCTGAAGCGCACCTCGATGGAGGAGATTTATAACCTGCAGACCAAAATTGCCTTCGGCAACAAGCTGAAGGAGCTGTTCGAGGTAGAAATCGCCAAGCCGGAGAACGAGTTCCGCAAGGCGTATCTGGAACGGGGACTGCGCAAGGTAATGGTACGGATTCAGTCCATGACCGAAATGATTCTGCTCTACAATCAGGCGATTGCGGCAACGGATATCATCAATGACAACAATGATAAGCTGATCGATTCCGTAAACAACGCGATTGATAAGACTTCTAACCTGATCACCGTGTCGGCGATGATTGCCATGTCCCTGGCTGATCAGGAGAATGTCATTAACGCTGTGGAAGCCACCAACAAGACGATCGAGGATCAGTTCAAGGAGAACGCACGGTTGCTGCGTACAACTACCGAGAAGACCACGGAGCTGCTCTCCAAGCCGTCCATGTCACTCGAAGCTGTGAATCAGGCAATAGGCGATCTGCTAAGTGCTCTGGATACCTCGGAGCAGTCCAACCGGCGGATTATCGAGAGCTGCCAGGATTATACGTCCAAAATGACGACCATCAACACCCAGCTGAACAACCGGCTCGGGCTTAATGAGGGCTCGCAGCCGCAGGCTCTGAAGCAGGCGGAGAATGGGCTGAGCAGCTTTTTGAACTGATGATTTGATCTGCGGCCCGTAAGCACATACGAAGGATTGCAATAAGCCTGCTGATGGGGATCAGCGGGCTTTTTTTGTCATGATAATCAGCATTCATAATGCTCCGCTCTCCCACATAAGTTGTCACTAAGGCGACCTGTGGAGAAAGAGGGGATAAGCGGATGATTCTGGGATGTTTGATAGTTGTGCTTATCGTCGTAGCCAGCAGTGAGAAAGCGGAAGCTATTGCCAGGCTGAATGACCCGGATGATAGAGGCCTGTAAGGCAGGTCCGGAAGGTGTGCGGGCTCCATAAATATTGACGCTCTGTGGTTCAAGCAATTTCCAGCGGTTTATTGGGTATAATAACCCGGAGGCTGTACAGCAGCCTCTACAATCACTGAAAATACGAAGCTAAGACGGAGGTCAAATGGAGAACGAGGCACTGCTGCAGGTGGAGAAGCTGGCACTGAAGAAACAGAAGATCTTCCGGCAAAGCATATTGCGGTATATTGCCAGAGCCATGCTCGCCAGCATGTTTATCGGATTCGGCGTTATCGTAGCGTTTAAGACCGGCAACTTCTTCTATATGGAACAATCGCCGATGACCTATCCGATGGCTGCGATTACGTTCGGCGCAGCCATCATCCTCATTTCTTACGGCGGGGGAGATTTATTTACCGGAGATACCTTCTATTACACCTACGCGGCCTTGAGACGCAAGATGGCATGGACTGAGGTAGTGCGGATGTGGGTAGTGAGCTACATCGGTAATATCCTTGGGGCTACGGCGTTCGCCCTGCTGATTTTTCTGACCGGATTATTCTATGATTCCTCTGTGAACGGGTTTCTGCTGAATGTGGTGGCTCACAAGATGGAAGCCCCGGCGCTGCAGCTGTTCTTCCGGGCTATTCTCTGTAACTGGCTCGTCTGTCTGGCCTTCTTCGTCCCGATGTCGATGAAAAGCGACGGAGCCAAAATGTTCGCCATGGTTCTATTCGTCTTCTGTTTCTTCATCTCCGGCTATGAGCACAGTATTGCCAACATGTGTACCTTCGCAATTGCGCTCGTGCTGGATCACCCCGGCACCATATCATGGGGAGGCGTTGTGCATAATCTTGTCCCGGTTACGCTCGGGAATCTCATTGGCGGCGGGGTGCTGATGGGCGTGATGTATTACTATGTGAATAAGCCGTTTCTGGATGAGGAGTCTCATTAAAGCGGCTGCCAAATAAACCAAAAAGCGTTTCTCCGGTTATGGAGGAACGCTTTTCTGCTTTTTGTTGAGATAAATATACACAAAAGCTGTTTGTTCCTGCTGGAATTCATAGTAAATTTCATAGCTGTTTTAACCTCCCGATTACATTTCCTTTTAGAATGCCGGAATTACAACTAGCCCTGCTTCGTCGGCTACTTATAAGGGACACAGATTATTTGGCAGTAGCGGGTAAGGGAGGCGATTTGGAAGATCGTGAATAATTATAGATTATAATGAATTAATTCCCAGATATATTTCTTCAAATTTTACATAAAACTCATCCCGGTTTTACCAAGCATGCATTGAACAGTTCGCCCGGTAAACGTATCATTTCCAAATGATCATAACTTTCATTTGGGGGGAAAAGAAGTGAAGAAGAGGTTTAAGCTGCTAAGCCGAATGCTTGCAGCTGCATTGCTGACGGCTTCATTGTTCACCGCTGGTTATGTGCCGTTACTACCGGCCAGTGCAGAGCCTGCAGACACAGGTGCTAATCCGGCTGAGGGAACGGATAACTCAGGATCAGCATCTGCTGCAGAGCCTGCCGCCAGCGGTGCAGACGGAGAAATATCTCTTGTTGCCGGTGAGGATGCTCCCATGTCAGCTGCTGCTGCAGAGGGAACATTGATCGCCAAGGACAGTGGATGGGTGTATCTGGATGACGGTTCTGATCAGGCTACGGTCTGGCAGGATGTCTATTTCGATGACAGCAGCTGGAAGCAGGGACAAGCCCCGCTCGGCTATGCCGGCAGCGGCAAAGGGCTGGATCTGAACACCTGGATCGGTTACGGCACGGATTCAAGCCAAAAATATACAACATCGTATTACCGCAAGGAATTTCAGATTGACGACCCGGCAGCTATCCTTAAGCTCGCGGCTACGCTGGTCCGGGATGACGGCGCAGTTGTGTATCTGAACGGTCAGGAAGTCTACCGCACGAACCTGCCGACGGGTACGATTCTCTATAATACTTATGCTTCTTCGGCCATCGGCGACGAGCGGCTCGATAATAACTTCAATATCGATCCGGCTCTGTTACTGAAGGGCACAAATGTAATTGCCGCCGAGGTACATCAGGACAGGGGCGGCAGCTCCGATACGTTTTTCTCCCTCGAACTCAACGCTTCTGCAGGGGTATCCGCCTCGAAAGACCACGGATTACTTGGTCAATATTACACCGGTACCGAGACCTTTGAGTTCGGTGATTATAAGTCCACACGAATTGATTCCCAGATTAACTTCAGCAATCTGGACCCCGTTCTCCAGACATGGACCGGACGCTCGGATGATGCAAATATCCGCTGGACAGGCCAGATCATGGCGCCGGAGTCCGGCGACTATACCTTCTATATGATCGGCGACAATGGTTTCCGGATGTGGCTTGACGACCAGCTTGTGATCGACCACTGGACTAACGACTGGGATGTGGAACAGACCAGCACTCCGATTACACTGCAAGGCGGAGTGAAGCACAACTTTAAAGTAGAATATTTCGAGGATTTCGGCGGATCGAACCTGTATCTGCGCTGGTCGGGTCCGGGGATAACGAAGCAGATTATACCTGCCTCTGCCCTTTACCTTCCGGTTGATTACAATGGCCCTGTCTACGGCAGCGTAGATTCTGGTGGTACCAGTGTAGCGCTGCAGCTCACGGGTGATCTGCAGCAGGTTTCGTCCGAGTTGGCCAGCCATCTGACAGTCAAGACGGACACAGCTGTGATTCCGCTCCTGAATGCGGTTCAAGGCAGTGCTCCTGATCAGCTTACACTGACACTTGGCTCCATCGTGAAGCCTGGGCAAATTGTGAACATCTCCTATGACGGGCAGGCAGGACTGAAGTTTACAGACGGTACATCTGCGGGCAGTTTCGTTTATAGTCCTGATAATATGTCAGAGGCCGTGGATTACTCACCGATTGCGATTGCAATGTCCTTCCAGAATGAAGCGAAGACCAACCGGTCCTTCGCCTGGTATACAAGCTATGAAAGACCCGACAGCGCACCAGCGGGGATTATGGACAGCATTGTAGAGATCGTGCCGGCAGACCAGGACTTTGACTCCCCAGTGAAGCAGCGCTTTGTTGGAGATCCTGCTGACACCAGGGCGCTTAATCTGAATATCACTAGCTCGACAAAAGGTGCTTTTATCAGCCATAAAGCGATTGCTACCGGACTTGTTCCCGGAACTGCTTATAAATACCGTGTGGGCAGTGACGGAAACTGGAGCGCCGCAGGCAGCTTCATGACTGAGGGGGAGAACGAAAAGGCATACAACTTCCTCTATATGACTGACTCCCAAGGTGCAAATACCAACGACTATGAGGTATGGGCCAAAACACTGAAGAACGGGCTGGATGATTATCCGGATGCCAAGTTCCTGGTAATGACCGGGGATCAGGTCGATGCCGGATCGCTGGAGTCACAGTGGCTGGACTATTTCGGCAAGCCGCAGAACATGCTGATGAAGCTTCCGCTGATGGCGGCTGTCGGCAATCATGAAGGGCCGTATAACGATAACTATTATTATCATTTCAACTATCCGAATGATTCAATCGATGATCCGCTTCCTCCAGGCAGTGTCTATTCCTACGACTACGGCGATGCCCATATCATGGTGCTGAACACGATGGACATGGGCTGGGACGAGCGGCAGCGTAATTCCTTCGAACAGCAGGTTGATTGGCTGAAGCGTGAGGTAGCTGTAACGGACAAGAAATGGAAAGTGGTTGCTTTCCACAAGGCGGTCTATTCGCTCGGGAACCATGCACTGGACAGTGATATTCTGGCGCTGAGAGAGAAGATGGTTCCGGTGTTCGATGAGCTGGGTATCGATGTGGTACTGCAGGGTCATGACCATACCTTCATGCGCTCGTACCAGATGTATGAGGACAAAGCGGTAACGGATATTCAAAAAAACGGCGACGGCAATCCGCTGAACCCTGACGGTACGCTGTACATGATCAATAATTCCGCCGGTACGAAATATTACGATATCCAAAAGGGTGTAAATCCGTATTATGCCAATGTATATCAGCAGCCTAAAGTACCGATCTACTCCGGCATCACGATGACGGAAGACAGCTTCACTATCAATTCGTACAAATCGGGCGATGCAGCTCCATTCGATACGTACACAATTGTCCGCGATGACAGCAAGCCCGAACCGGTGAAGGAGCTGGCAGCTGGCAGGACAGAGGACAAGGCGGCCGTACTTACCTGGGTAAGACCAGCCGACAAGAGTGACGCTGATGCCGTCAGAGGCTTCCGGATTTATGAGAAGAACGGTAAACTCGGGACGAACTGGAGTGTTTATGTACCCGTGGAAGAAGCGCGGAGCCAGTATGAATATAAGGTAACGGGAACTAATCCGGCTGTGGATTATGAGTTTGTAGTCAAAGCCGTAGACAAGCGGGACAATTCCTCGGAAGCTACCGTGTTCTCCGGCGGTGAGCATCCGGCGGCACCGACCGCTCCGGTCATTGACGATGCCCGCAACACCTTCGGCTGGACACTCGTACCTGGCTACCCTGAAGCAGCTGACTATGAATATAGCTTGGACGGAGGCGAAACCTGGCAGCCGGTCACGGTGAACCCGCAGCCGATCCATGACGGCAGCTACGCAGCAGGCATGGTGCAGGTGCGCATCAAAGGTGATATGGCAGCCGGTACTCCAGCAGGAACAGCACTGCTCTCGGACAAGACGTTCACGCCAAATGATTATACCGATACGTACGAGATAAAAGGTGTGCTTAAGCGCGATAATCAGCTTCAGGTGGAGGTCTCACTGGATCGTCTCGCGGAGTATACCGGCAGCGCTTATGTTGTCTTCGAACTGATGGACGGCGATACTCCGCTGCTGATTAACGCTATCCCGCTTACGAGCAGCCATCTGACGATGTCCCAGTACTACAATGTGAAAGGTGAAAACTACCGGGTCAAGGTTTTTGTATTTGACCAGTTCAACAACAACCTTGAAGTGCCTGGACAGCTTGCGAAACCGGTAGAACTTCAGTGATCAGGAAAGAGAGGAATCCGAAGGTGAAAAAAGTTGTAGCGGCCATTATGGTCTTATTGTTCCTGTGTTCACCTGCTGCAGTCTTCGCTGCTAACTCCTTCACGCTCCATTTGAGCGGAAAGGAGGCTGAGCGCGGCGGCAGCATCACACTGTCTGGAACGACACCGGGCCCGGGTGACCAGGTTGTTGTCAAAATCGTCAGCCCGGCCGGAACAGTGTTCTATATTGATGTCTTGAAAGCTGTAGACGGAGCCTATACCCAGCGGGTGTCAATTCCGGCAAGCCAGCTATTGGCTCCATCCGGAAGCTATAACGTGGTTGCCGGTTCCGGCGGAACAACCCTGACCCAAACATTCATGATTCCGGGAGAAGAGGAGCCGGGCGGGGGAACACCGGGTAATCCGGGTACTGGAACGCCAACGCCAACGCCGATAGCGACAGTGGCACCGACAGCGACAGTGGCACCGACAGCGACAGTGGCACCGACAGCGACAGTGGCACCGACAGCGACAGTCTCACCGACAGCGACAGTGTCGCCGACAGCAACAGTGTCGCCGACAGCAACGGTATCACCGACACCAATGGCGACACCGAGTCCGACTCCAGGAACTCCTGATTCTGGAACGCCAAGTAATCCGGGTACGCCACAGCCTGCTGGAACGGGCAGCGGCCAGACTTCTCCGGACGGCTTGATTCCTGCCGGAGCCGGGGAAGCCAGCTCAGCACGTATCAAGCCGGAGCTGTCCGGGGACGGGCGTTATCTGATTGGTACAGATACGCTGGCGCAGGCTATGCAGCAAGCTGCTGGCCAGATCACAATTGAGCTGCCGGCCACGGCTGGAGAAGCTGGAGTGGCACTTGAGCTCCCGCAACAATCGCTGAATCTGCTTAATGCAGGGAATACAGGCCTTGTACTGACGGATGGAGTAAGGACGATTTCTTTTCCCGCAGGTGCAATGAAGACCTCGGGTGATAATCAGACCCGGTTGCGGATTGTTCTGAATGCCAGCTGGAATAAGGAAGCCCAGTCACTGGTTAGCGGGTCTGTCCGCAGTGATGCCGCTTATGCTTCGACTGGCGTATTACTGTCGCTGGTCATTCAGACGCTAAACGGCAGCAATGTTACTGAGATCCATCAGCTGACTCAGCCGGCAGAGGTTAGCCTCAAGCTGGCGCCAGCGCAGATTGCCTCGATGAAGACGGAACTCGCCGGCATTTATTACGTGGACGGCAACAGTGCTGAATATGTAGCTGGCACGTTGACGGCTGGAACGGTATCCTTCAAGGCGACCCATTTCTCTGCATATGCACTGCTTGTCTATGACAAGAATTTCGCGGATATGACCGGACACTGGGCTGAAGCAGCCGTGAAATCTCTTGCCGCCAAGCACCTGGTGAACGGTGTGGACGCTGCACATTATGAACCGGCCCGCGGCATTACCCGCGCTGAGTTCGCCGCCCTGCTGATGCGGGCTGCAGAGCGTACGGGAAACGTGCCGGCTGAAGTTGCTGCAGCACCGTTCGCTGATGTGCCTTCAAATGCTTATTACGCTAAGCAGGCGGCGGAGGCCGCAGCGACGGGTATAATGAACGGCTACGACGGGTCCTTCCGGCCAAATGACCGGATCACCCGCGAGGAAGCGGCGGTAGCACTGGTTAACGCTTCGAAGTACTTCAAGCTTGGGGCAGGCGTCCAGGCAGGTAAGGCTTATACTGATGCGCGGGAAATTGCCTCTTGGGCGACGGCCAGTGTGGCCGAGGCGGGAGCGAGCGGGCTAATGCAGGGAGACGGCACCGCATTCCAGCCGAAGAAGCAGGTCACCCGCGCTGAGGTGGCTGTAATGGTAGGCCGTCTGGTTCAGACCGGCTCTTCACTATAAGATGAAAGCGAGGGATTGGAATCTCATGCGTAAACAACTGTTCTCCATTCTGATGTCGGTTCTGATGCTGCTTGGCTTGCTGGATTCAGTGACTGCCTTTACGGTTACGGTATCCGCCGCGGAGGCTGGTATAGAAGTAGTTCCGGCGAAGAATGTTGCACTGAATGCACAAGTTACGGCATCAGGTCAATGTAATGTGAATGAACGGCCGCAATTTGCCGTAGACGGCAAGAACGACACCAAGTGGTGTGATAACACAGCTGCCAAGATCAAATGGATGAAGCTCGACCTTGGCAAGGAATATACGATAAACCAATGGACGGTGTACAACGCAGGGATCAATGAGAGCTCGAACAGCCCGTTCTGGAACACACAGAATTTCCGGTTGCAGAAGAGTGATGATGGCCAGAGCTGGAGCGATGTGGATGTTGTGCAGGGTAACGTGCAGACGGTCGTTGACCGGTATTTGCCCCAGCCAGTGACAGCCCGCTATCTCCGGTTCTATGTAAGCAAGGCTGCAGCGAACGGCGATACTGTCCGGCTGTATGAGCTGCAGGTATATGGAGTGGAAGCCGGGAAGTATCCGGCATATCCTGCAGTAAATCTGGAGCCGGTGGATTATGTCGATCCGCTTATCAACACCCTTGGAGATAACGGTCAGACGAATCCGGGACCGTCGACGCCGTTCGGACTCGTCTCCCTGGGACCTGACAGCGACGGCGGGGCGTTCAGCGGCTATTATTATCAGGATAAATACCTGAAAGGCTTCTCGCAGGTACGTTTCAGCGGTGTAGGCTGCAGTGGGGCAGGCGGCAACATCCTGATGATGCCTGAGACGCGTTCGTTCACGAAGAATGTGAATGAATATAAGCAGCTGTACGATAAAAGCAGTGAGCAGGCTTCTGCCGGGTACTATGGTGTTACGCTGGCATCAGGAATCGGCGTAGAATTGACGGCATCGGACAATGTCGGCTTCCAGCGCTATACATTCCCGGCATCCGCGAAGACGGGTTCTGTACTCGTGGATCTCTCCAATTCCTATGCCGGAATGCTTGATGCCAACCTGAAGGTGGAAGGCAGCAATGAAATTACGGGCATGATCCAATCCAAGAACGTATGCGGCAACGGGTATTATAAGCTCTATTATTCCATCCAGTTTGACTATGATTTCGATTCCTACACCTCCTGGCAGGGCGATACAACCGGAACGGAAGCAGTCCGTACCGGGGCGAACAGCGGAGTCTGGGTTAATTTCGATACGAATGGCGGCAAAGTGATCCAGGCTAAGGTCGGTCTGTCGGCGGTAAGTGTGGAACAGGCCAGAGCCGAAGCGAAGCAGGATATTGCAGACTGGGATTTCGACGCCCAGCATGCCAAGATCCGCAGCACCTGGAGCGATGTTCTGGGCAAAGTGGAAATCAAGGATGAAGATGAAGAGAATAAGAAAGTATTTTATACGCAAATGTACCATACGTACCTGCATCCGAAGAACGTGACCAGCTCAGCCGGAACCTTCAAGGCGGGCAGGGATGAGAATACGGTGCGCCAAGCGTCCGGGCTTGGTGAGGATTTTGAATACTATAACGGCTGGACGACCTGGGATGATTTCCGCAAATACTCCCTGTTCTCCGTGCTGGAGCCGCAGAAGTATAACAACATGGTGAAATCGCTGGTTGATCTTTACAAGACCAGAGGAACCTACACGCAATGGGGAGACGGTTATTGGCCAAGCCCGACGGTGCGCAATGAATTCAACGGTGCCGTCATTCTCGATGCCTATGCGAAAGGCTTCACGGACTATGACGTGTACACGGCGCTAAAAGGAATGGCAGTCGATGCGGACAACTTCTCGATTTCGGACGGCGAAATTTCCGGCAAGCTGGAGAAGGCGAAGAGTGCCTATTTCCCCATGAAGCTTGCTGCGCTGCTGGGCGACAAGAGTTCGTATGAGAAGTATAAGAAACTCGCACTCTCCTATCAGAAGCTGTGGAATGCGAACCAGGTCGATGAGAACGGCGTCAAGACCGGGTTCTTTACCCCGAACGGTACAACAGTGGCCAAAGGGGATGTAACCGCAGTGGACAAGTATGCCTATCAGGGCAATCTTTGGACATACCGCTGGTCCGCTACACAGGACATCAATGGCCTGGCCAAGCTGATGGGCGGCAAGACAGAAATGGCGAAGCAGCTGCAGGATTTCTTTGCCCGGAATGAGTACATGGCTATCAATGAGCCGGACATCGACGTACCCTATCTGTTCAACTATCTGGGTTATCCTTATCTGACCCAATATTATGCCAGAGAATATACAACCGAGGTGGTTACTCAGAAATACCATAACCACGGGCCGTATGCTTACCCGATCCAATCGCGGGTCTACCGTGCTGATCCTGAAGGTTATCTGCCTTCTATGGACGACGATGCCGGGGGAATGTCCTCCTGGTATGTATACAGCGCAATGGGACTCTTCCCCGGTAATCCGGGGGACGCCAATTTCCTGATCGGCTCACCCGTTTTCTCGGAGCTGACCCTGCATCTGGATAATGGCAAGACCTTTACTATTAAAGCGGACAATGTCTCCTCCGCCAACCGGTTCATTCAATCCGCCGCCCTGAACGGTCAATCGTATAATCAGGCCTGGATCGGCTATGATGATCTGATGAACGGAGGCACGCTGGAATTTGATATGGGAGACACGCCCAATTATGCTTGGGGGGCTTCGGCCAAATCGGCACCTCCTACAGCAGATTACGATGCTGACATTGAGAACACACTCTCCCGGACTTCATTGATCAGCGAAGGTTCAGAGTGGAAATATTATGATAAAGGCAAAGCCCCGGCGAATGGCTGGACATTAGCGGGCTTCAATGACAGCAGCTGGTCCTCCGGGCAGGCACCGCTCGGCTACGACAACAAGGGGTATGCCAAAACTGTGATCGGCTACGGTCCGGATGCCAGCAAGAAATATACGACGTCCTACTTCCGCACAACGTTCAATGCATCTGAGCTGCAGGACATACTGGAGCTGGACGCCGGTCTGATCCGTGATGACGGCGCCATCGTCTATCTGAACGGACATGAGATTATCCGGACGAACATGCCGGACGGGGCTGTGGCTTATGGTACAAATGCCAATGCTACAGTCGGAGACGAACGTGACTGGAACCGTTATGAGATCAATCCGGATTATCTGCAGGAAGGCATCAATGTGCTCGCCGCAGAAGTGCATCAGGTAAACTTCAGCAGCTCGGATATCGCATTTGATCTCAGTCTGGAGACAGTCAAGGAAATGGTGAAGCCTGACGCGCCAACAGCTCCGCTGGTGGACGATACGGCCAATACCTTCGGCTGGACGACAGTACCGGGCTTCACAAGCCCGGCCGATTATGAATACAGCACCGACGGCGGTGTGAGCTGGAAGACAGCTGCAGCGAATCCGCAGACGGTCGGACCGCAGGCCTTTGCGGCGGGCGCTGTACAAGTACGCATCCAAGCAAATGAGGAACGGAATGTCATGACAGGTGATGCCTTGGTTTCTAATGCCCCGTACACCTCGGACATCCTATGGGATGTGTACGATCTGAAGGCAGACGTGAAGCGCACAGGCAATATGACCGTAGAGGTATCAGGAACGCTCAAAGGGGATTATGTAGACTCGGCGGTTGCTGTAATTCAGCTGATGGACGGAGGAGAGCAGGCACTGCTGTCCAGTGCCGTACCGGTCCAGTCCGGCGGCTTCGAGCTGACGCAGAACTTCAGTGTGAACGCCAGCAAGTATCAGGTGAATATCTATCTGGTGGACAGCTTTAACGGCAACATCTACGACTCGTTGTGGCTGGCTGATCCTATTGAATCGCAGCCGGAGCCGGCACCGCAGAACCCTGGTGAACCAAGTGAACCAGGCGAACCTGGAGGAGAGCAGCCGGGCGGGGAAGATCCGTTGCCTGAACCGCTGCCGGTACCGGTGAAGACTCCGGTTGTACCTGACCCGGCGGAGGAACCGCAGCCACCGGTAGTGGATATGGGGACGGTAGAATTTGAGAACCGCACGGCCTGGTCGGATGCGGTCAATACGTTCAACAACAATAAGCTGAAAACTGAAGACGGCAATAACGGTACGGTGGTCGCCAATACCTTTACCGGCGCTTGGCTATCCTTTGCGGATATCGATTTCGGAACCAAAGGGACAAACCGGATTACGGTCGAGTATAATGCAAACTCTGACCGGACACCGGCGGATGCAGTGCTTGAGCTTCGGCTCGGGGCTGTAGACGGCGAGCTTCTCGGCAATGTGGAGCTTAAGAATACCGGTGCAGGGTGGACGCAATACAAGGCGGCGGCAGGAATCCTCAATCGTACACTGACCGGTAAGCAGAGCCTGTTCTTCGTGCTGAAGGGCAGTACCGACAGCAATCGTCCGTATATCGCCAATCTGGACAAGTTCATCTGGGACTACCAGGCGATCCGGACCGACTATACCAAGCTGGAGCTAGAGAGCTATGATGCCTGGTCCACAGATAATAATCCGGCCAACGGTGGTCCGCTGAAGACCGAGAACGGCATCAGCGGCAAGCAGGTTGCCAATACCTTTAGCGGGGCCTGGCTGGCGTACAAGGGAATGAACTTCGGCAGCACGGGCGTGAATCAGTGGTCGGTGGAGTATACAGGCAATTCAACGAATACAGCTGCAGATTCATCTGTTGAAGTCCGTCTGGGCGGAGTGGACGGTGAGCTTGTAGGCACTCTGTCAGCGCCGCCGACTGCAAATGCCTGGGGGACATACAAGACGGTGTCCGGGGCGCTGAGCAAGAATCTTACCGGCATGCAGGACATCTACCTGGTGTTTAGGGGCACAACGGATTCAACCTTCAAGTATATCGGTAATTTTGACAATGCGTCCTTCTCTCTGGCCGCAGCTGAGCCGGATGTTCTTGTGGAATTTGAGAACAAGACCGTTTGGTCCGATGCCAAAAATACCTTCAACAGCAATCCGCTCAAAACTGAAGGCAACAACGGCGGAACTGTAGTGGCTAATACATTTACCGGAGCCTGGTTCTCCTTTGAGAATGTTGATTTCGGCGTACAGGGCAAGAACTACGTGTCCATCCAGTACGATGCGCCGACCAATCGTGCCCCGGCTGACATCACAGCTGAGATCCGGCTGGGCGGCAAAGACGGCACAGTGATCAGTACGGTCAGTCTGCCCAATACAGGCGGAGCCTGGGGGAACTACAAGACTGCAGGCGCTCTGCTCAGTCAGACACTGACCGGCAAGCAGCATCTGTATGTCTCACTGAAGGGATCGACTACCTCGAGTCTGAATTATGTGGGCAACCTCGATAAACTAATCTTCACGAAGAAATGAAGGAGTGATTGCTGCAGAAGGCCCCTAGGAGACTAGTCTCCTAGGGGTCTTCTTTGTTGCTATTGCGATCCGTCAGGCATGCTATAGTACAGCGGCGCTTCCTCCTGCAGGGTGCCCTCCAGTATGCCCCCCTCCTTGCGCCAATACTCAATACCGCCAAGCATCTCCTTGACAAGGTAGCCCTGCGCAGCCAGTCTGGCTGCAGCTTTACTGGCTCCATTGCAGGCGGGTCCCCAGCAATACAGAATGAGTACATCATCTGTGGGCAGCTCCGGAGAAGTGTGGTTTATCCGCCCGGAGGGCAGGGAGAGGGCTCCCGGCAGGTGAGCCTCTTCATATGAACGGGCATCGCGGACATCGACCAGCTGAAAGCCGGTGATCCCTTCACGCAGATCGTAAACCACATCGGCCACATCGGTCTCGAATGCTGCTTTGGCTGTGAAATAGCGTACCGCATCCGCGGAGGGCGCTGCCGGAGCAGCCAGTACTTGAGATTTCGCCTGTAGTTTCATTGCGGAGTCCTCCTTGGTTAAATGGGTTGGTTTTATTATATAAGGGATCTATAATTGGAGTTATCTATAGTCTGTGATAGCAAATATCGAAAATATTGATAATTCAGGAGAACTGTGTATGGAATTAACCTATTTACGGACCTTTTGTACAGTGGCGGACCACGGAAGTTATACCCGGGCGGCAGAAGTGCTGGGTTACGCACAATCGAGTGTAACGGCGCAGATTGCCAAGCTGGAGGAGCTGTACGGAGCCATTCTGCTGGAGCGATCGGGCAGGGGGATGATTCCAACCTTCGCCGGCAGCAATCTGCTCCCGTATGCCCGGCAAATGCTGGCGCTGAGTGTGGAAGCTAAAGGAATAATCTCCGGCGGTGATCAGGGAGTGCTGAATATTGGAGCCATTGAGACGCTGGCCGCATATTATCTGCCTCACCGGCTGCACCGGTACCGGGAGCAGCATACCGGAATGCAGCTGCGGGTACAGCCCGGCTCTGAAGAAGATATCATCGCCGCAGTCAAAGATAAAACCGCCCATTTCGGTCTGATCTTCGATGTTCCGTATGCGTCGGGGGAACTGGTCACTTTGCCGCTGCGGGAGGAGCAGCTGTATGTGATCACCCATCCGGAGCATCCCTTGGCAGCCGAAAAGGCGGTTACCCCGGAGCATCTGGAGGGGGAACCGCTGGTGCTGACAGAGAGTACCTGCACGTACCGGAAGCAGCTGCTGCATGTGCTCAGGGAATCCGGTATAACTGCGCGTGTAGATATGGAGTTCGGGAATCTCGAGGGGATCAAGCAGGCCGTGAAGCACAGCTGGGGGACGGCCTTTCTGCCGCGGTATGCGGTAGAAGAGGAGCTGTGCACCGGCGTGTTAACCGGAATTCCCCTGGCCGGGCAGCTGGAGCCGTTCTATATTCAGCTTATCTACCGCAAGGAGCAGCGGCTATCCCCTGTATTCATGGAGTTCATTGCCCATATGCAGCTGCAGGAGCCTGTATAACACATCTTACATTCTCAGCATCAGCCCCCCCCGAGACTTATACAGGTTCTTCAGAAAAAGACGGCTTCAGCCATAACCCTGGCTGAAGCCGTCTTAAATATGTCTATGCCGCTCCCGGCAATCCGCCGTCTACCACTTGGAGCCGCCGGAAGAATTCCTGCCGGACTTGCCGCCGCCCCAGGAAGAGCCGCCCGACGACCGGCCGCCGCCGCCCCAGGAGGAGCCGCCGGAGGAACGTCCGCCGCCGCCGAACCCGCCCGAGGAGGGCGGCCCGGACGACATCCGCTTGCGGGCCTGTTCTCTGCGCTGCTGTTCCCGCATCATTGCCAGCCGGGCGGCCTGCTCCGCCGCTTCCTTCTGGCGGACAAGCCGGTTCGCTTCTTCCACGAAGCTGGAAATCTGCGAAGCATAAGCACGGCCTGTACTCTCCAGTTCATCCAGATTGTATGGACGGGCGGACAGGCGCTGCTCCAGCTCGGCATATTCCGGCAGCAGGGACAGCTGGAAGCGGCTCTGTGCAGCAATCCCTCTGCTATGCAGCAGACTCTGTGCCGCATCGACCCGGCTCTGTCCTTCCGTGAACAGCCTTCTCAGGCTGTCCAGACGTTCGTACAGAGAGCTCAGACTGCTGTCGATACTGCTGAATTTGCCTTCAGTCTCGTCCTGCAGCGTTAGCAGCCGGTCGAGCCCGCTGCGCGCATTCTCATATTCACCGCGTGCATCGCTGGTCCAGGTCTCTATCTGCGGCACTTCGCCTGCGCTTTGCCGCAGTGCGGCGCCTGTCTCCTCAAGCGTCTTCTCCAGACCGTCCAGATGCTGGCGGGCGAACTGGTTCCCCGCCTCGGTGAGCTTGCTCTGCAGCTCATTGCGCCGCTGGGTCAAGCTCCCCCACTTGCTGCGCACCGTCTCCAGATCTGCGCGGTTGCTCTGCCGGATCATGGCCTGGCGTTCCGTCATGGCGACGGCTTCAGCCAGCAGCGCATCCAGCGCGGCACCGATCCGCCGCACCTCATCCATGTCGCCGCTGCGCAGCGGCGCCTCCAGGGACCCGGCGGCAGCGGAAGCCTGCTCCAGACTGTCATAGGGCTTAACCTTCATATTGTGCAGGGAGTTCTGCTCAATCAGCCCGGCAATTCGGCTGCGGGCAGCGGCCAGAACCCCGGGGAATGCCTTCAGCTTATCGTCAAAAGCATCTACATCCTGCAGGTCCCGCTCAATCTGCTCCTGGCGCTCCTGCGCCTCTGCGGTAATATCCTGTGCAGCAATCGGGTCAAACAGCTCCAGCTGGTCAGCTTTGGCAGTTTCTGCGGCCAGCTCCTGCAGGTCTTCGGCGATTTCCTGCAGCGGGTAGCCGGTCTCTTGGGCCGCTTGCTGCAATTGTCCGTCAAGCTCGGGCGCATCCTGCTTCAGTTCGGTGATCCGCTGCTTGACGTTCCGGTCGGCCTCGCTGATGACAGCAATATTCTTCTCCTCCTCTTCAAGCGAGGTGCGGAAAGTACCTTCCGTCTGCTGAAGCTGTTCTGTTGCTGCTTTGAGAGCGGACAGGCGGTAGAAGGGCGGCAGGGCACCTTGCCCAGTTGTCTGCAGCGCTGAGATCTCGACCAGCTGCGAGGTCAGGCGCTTCGATATGCCCTCGACCAGTTCCCCGGTCTTGCCCTGCACGATTCCCTGGAAGGGCTGAAGGGATTCGAGGGCACGATTCGCCCGTACCAGCAGGTCAGACAACAATTCCTGCTGCCCTGCAAGCCCGCTGCGGCGGCGCATTCCTGTAATCAGCACGTACAGCAGGAGCAGCAGTAAGGCGGCACCCACAACAATAGCGGCGAGCGATAAGAAGGATAGTCCGCCCCTGCCGGTTTCGGCCGCCTCCGATCCGCTGCTTCCGGCTGTCCCGCCGTTGCCGCCTGATCCGCCACCCGCAGTACCACCTGTACCCCCTCCAGCAGTTCCTCCGGCAGCGCTGCCCGGTCCGCTGCCGACGGCTTGCAGCTCCTTAATGACAGAGCTGATTCCTCCCGCGAAATCACCGTCTCTGGCATAAGGATTGAAGTAAGTCTCCAGCAGCTTAGTGATTGCCGCGCTGCCTGAAGCTCCGCCGAGGTTCTGCGACCAGGCATTGAGCGAGTTCTGCAGCTCCGGATTATCGAAGTTAATCTCCGTCTGCTGGTCTCCGTAAGCGATCAGAAGCAGGATATCCCGGGTCTTCAAGTTCCAGGTATCGTATACCTCATCTGCATAACTGGCTGGGTCCGCGCCGTCAAGAGAGTCTATTGTCAGGATATGGAGAGTATAGCGGTCCGTTGCGGTCATCCGGGTGATAGCTTCTGCTTCCTGGGCAGTAAGTAAGCCGGCTTCATCAGTAACAACTCCCTGCTGTACAGGAATATCCGCAGCATAGACGCCGGGGATCCGGAGCAAGGATAATAGTAAGACCAAGGCGAGGATTTTTCTCAAGTCTGCACACTCCGATCTATGGGCTGTTGTTCGTTATATTATGCTAATCATTATATCATTAAACATTCCGGAGACCTCAGATGCAGCCGCCCTGGAATTAGCCCCCGTATACTACAAAAAAAGCCGCATTCCCGTAACGGAAATGCGGCTATATACATTCTTCTATAACTAACAGCAACTGTGTCCTTGCCAATGGCAGGAGGCTTAGCTGTTGTGTGCGCGGAATAATCTATCGGGTTTGCAGACAGAGGATATACTGCAATCTGGACTTGATCTCTTTCTGCCATTTCATATCTCCGACTTTTACAGCAAGATTGAGCAGATCCAGATAATCGTCAACCTGTAATGCGGTCCGGGTGGTGGCTGCGTTCATGGGTGTTCAGTCTCCTTTTAACTCAAATATAGTCAAGTAATGAATAATAGATATTCAATAATGATAATCATTATCAACCTTTATGTTATTATCCACATTTTGCTCCCAAAAAGCAATACAAATATAAATTTTCTTATTTTAAAATTCTCGCTGAAACCGTACCGTCCTTAAAAGGACGGCAAAGCCGCTTCCATGTGCTTCTTCGACAATAAATAAACGATTCTGCAGAATTTGCACATTTTATCAGAACTGAAGCATAACTAGCAGGAACCTTACCATTTTTTGTCGAATACAGCTTCATATAAATGCGTTTAGCCGATTTTTATGGGACAAAGGAGAATTGCGATGAAGCGGTGTAAACTCTTGCTTCTAATTGGCATCGTGCTCATGATTACACCCGCCGCTGCCGCTCACGCCGAAAGACAGGATATTAAGTACCAGGCAGAACTGGAATATCCCCCTTACAAGTACATACAGAACGGATATCTGACAGGCTTTGATATTGATCTGACGAGTATGATTTTTGAGAAAAAGGATTATCTTATTCTATACAGCACCGGGGAATGGGAGAGTACATACAGCCTGCTGACTGAGGGCAAGATCGACACGACCGGCCTCATGGCCGTAACCGAGGAGAGAAAGCAGGATACCTTGTTCTCCAGACCTGTGCTAAGGAGCTACATTTCCGTCTATTCCCGCCAGGAGCTTAGTGAAGAAGTGAAGCTGAGCACGTTGAAAAATTACAAAATCGGTGTAGGTAAGGGACAGTATTCGGAAACTGTTCTGCAGAATAAGGTGGGAATCTCATCCACACAATACATAGAATATGCAACCGTACCTGAAGCAGTGGAGGCTCTGCGCAAGGGCGAGATTGATCTGCTGTTCGAGAATCAGGGGGTTGTGGATTATCTGATTGTTGAACAGGGACTGACCGGAACGATTGTCCGCAAAATGAACAATCTTTATCCTCAGGATGTCGCTTATGGCATCAGCAAGACCAAGCCGGAGCTGGTGTCTTATGTGAATGCCAGACTTGAGCGGCTGGAACGCTCCGGGGCATTCGAAGAGCTGTATCAGCAATATTTTTTCGCTCACTCGGATTATCATCAGTCGATGATCCGTAACAGAATCATATCAGGAGTGGCCATAGGGGCTATCCTGCTGGTATTCGGCGCTGTGCTGCTCCGGATATATATCCGGCGTCTGCGCCGGACAATTCACTCTGAACAGGAATTCTTCGAGGATGTGATCGAGAATACCGGGATGATCATATGGGCGGTTCATGGAGACAAGCGGAGCGTGCGCTTCAATCAATATGCCGAGACAATGACCGGGCTTTCAGAGAAGGATGTGCTCGGCGTGAGTATCGATGACCTGCCTGGTCTTGAGGGCGGAGCGGCAGTGTTGCGGGATCTCCTTACCAAAGCGGTTTATCTCGATTATGTGACTAATGTGGAGCTGAAGCTTCCGGAGCATTCTCCGGCTGCGCATTATTTCTCCATCCGCACTACCCTGATCAAGGGGATGGATGATCAGGCGGAGGATATATTTGTCCTGGTCGGGCTTGATATCGATGAACGCAAACAGAACGAACTTAAGCTGCAGATGAGTTACGAGGAACTGGAATCTACCTATGAGGAGCTTGCGGCAACTGAAGTTGAGCTGCAGGACCAGTTCAACCGGCTGGGCGTCAGTGAACGGCGTTTCCGTCTGGCCTCCGAAGGCTCAGGTGCCTATATGTGGGAGCTCGACTGGGATAGCGGCTTCTACAAGCTCTCGGACCGCTGGTATGAGGTCATGGGCTACACCGAGGAAGAGATTAACGCCTTCGAAGGCGGCGTGCTCAGCATCATTCATCCGGATGATCAGGAATCTGCACGCAAAGCCAGACAGGAGCATCTTACCGGGCTGACTCCGATCTACGAAACCGAGTACCGGATGAAGACCAAAGATGACGTCTACGTCTGGTTTGAGGTTAGAGGGAAGGCGATTGTGGACCCGAGAGACCAAATCGTACTGTTCCTTGGCTCGCTGATTGATATCAGCAAGCGGAAGCAGGCGGAGTTCAATCTGAATAACAGCTATCAGGAGCTTGAAGCAACCTATGAGCAGCTTACGGCTACGCAGCAGGAGCTTGTAGGGCAATATGAGATGCTGCTGGAGAATCAGAAGAACATGCACCGCCTGGCTTATGTGGATTCGCTCAGCAATCTGCCCAACCGGATCTGTCTGCTGGAGACGATGGAGAATTATTTCCGCCGGCCTGGGGGGAGAGCAGCGCTTCTGTTCGTAGACACAGACAACTTCAAGTATATTAATGATACGCTAGGACATAAATCCGGCGACATTCTGATCCGCAAGGCCAGCGAGCGCCTGCAGTCGGTAGTCCGGGAAGGGGACATGCTCTCCCGGCTTGGCGGCGACGAATTTGTAGTGTTTCTCAAAGACATAGAGAGCCGCGTGGATGTGCTGAATCTGGCCGAGGACATTATGCGCTCCTTCCGCAAATCCTTCCTCATCGGCGAGAGCAACCTGTACGTCTCCTGCAGCATCGGGATCTCCTTCTACCCGGAGGACGGGGAGACGACGGAGGAGATTCTGAAGAATGCTGATGTAGCGATGTACCGGGCCAAAGAAGAAGGAAAAAGCACTTATGTGGTTTATGACAAATCAATGCATACGGCATTTAATGAACGGATGAACATTGAGAAGCATCTGCGGAGTGCCATGAACAATAATGAATTTGAGCTGCATTATCAGCCGCAGGTGCAGATCGATACGGGACTGATATCGGGATTCGAGGCTTTGATCCGCTGGAACAGTCCGGTGCTCGGTTTTGTCTCTCCGCTCTCCTTCATCAAGATTGCCGAGGATTCCAGGCTGATAATTTATATCGGGGAATGGGTGCTGCGGGAAGCCTGCAAATTCATGAACAGCATCCACCAGCTTACCGGAATCTCTTATAAAATATCAGTGAATATCTCCATTATTCAGCTGCTGCAGGATGATTTCGTGGAGATTGTGCTGGATAGTCTGGAAGAGAGCGGTCTTGAGCCGAGCAGTCTGGAGCTGGAGATTACGGAATCCATATTCATGGAATCGTTCGAGAGCACCGTCAGCAAGCTGGAATTCCTGAAGTCGCGCGGCATCCGGATTGCGCTGGATGATTTCGGGACGGGGTACTCCTCCTTAAGCTATCTTCAGCAGCTGCCGATTTCGACACTCAAAATGGACAAAATTTTCATTGATTCCCTTGCGGATAAAGCCTATAGCGAGTCCTTCGTTCAGACGATCATTATATTGGGCCATAAGATGGGCCTGGATGTTGTAGCCGAGGGCGTGGAGGACTTCAGCCAGCTGGCCTTCCTCAAGGAATCGAATTGCGACAAGGTTCAGGGTTACCTGATCAGCCGGCCGGTGCCGCAGCGCAAAGTAATTGAACTGCTCGTGCCGCAGAAGCGTTATGAAGTAGATCATCTGAATTAGAGCTTATAGATTATTACATAATAAAAGCGGGTCCCGGGCATGGATAATATGCCTGTGGACCCGCTTTTTTTGAACTATAAAAATGTTTATTCGCAGCTAGAAGATAACGATTTTGTTCTTGCCTGTTTTTTTGGCTTCATACAGGGCATCGTCTGCCTGCTGAAAAGTGGAGCTCTTCGAATCGGTTCCATCATAATCATGCATGCCGATGCTGACCGTAACCGATTTATTCTCCATTTCATTAATGGGCAGGCCGGCAATTCCGGTTAGGATCTTGTCCATAATCCGCACAGAATCCTCCAGCGGCTTGGCGGTCAGAATGATAACGAACTCTTCACCCCCGTACCGGGCGGCGAAGTCATCCGATCCGATATGCTGCAGCATAACTGCAGCTACCTGCTTCAGTACAATATCGCCAACCCAGTGGCCATACTGGTCGTTTACTTTTTTGAAATTGTCGATATCGAGAACCGCCAGCTGCAGGGGGAAAGGATTGTTCTGCTGATGCTCAATCAGCCAGCCCAGATATTCATGAAAGGTCTTGTGATTGTACAAGTCGGTCAAGGGGTCAATCTTGGACAGCCTGTCCATAATAATATTCTGAATGCGCAGATCCTGCTCCGACTTCACCGAATTCTCCAGTGACTGCATTAGATCCCGTCCCCGTGCAATGACGCCGAACCCGGCCAGTGAAGTTCCTGCGAAGATAAGGGTGATAATAATGTTCTGGATGCGCAGGGTATAGTCATAGGTGGCTGTGTTGAGGAACAGCATAATGATATAGATCAGGCAAATAACCGAGGAAGCCTTCAGATAATTGTCCTTCAGATAGATCATGGATACCAGCAGCGGAAGCAGCATAATCAGCGGCTTCACATGAAACTCCGTGCTCAGATTCATGATCATCAGAATGCCGTACAGATGGCTTGCGACAATAATTGAGAACTCGGACATCAGCGGTTTCCATTTATGTACAACCTCGAGAATCAGAAGCAAGACGAGCAGTATGGAGTCGGGGATCAATATGTGGTTAATGAAATATTGCCCGCCTGAGAGCTCAGGCCGGTGGCCCCACATGGATAAGGCAACAAATAGCTGGCTTGCCAGATAAACAAACAGGACCATCCAAAAGGTATTGAGGAGGACACGGTTCCAGTACATTTGGCGAGGAGTTGGCGGTGGGATGTGCATAAGATGTTCCTCTTTTCCAGTGGCAATATACTTATATATTCGACAATTACCCCGATTTTCCTCCCTAATCCGATACTGTGATCATTGTTCGTGTTTTGGTGATTAACACTAGGTATTTATAGCTACTAATGCTGATATAATGATGCAAACACGAATTATTAATGCGATATATCCTTGACACATTCGCATAATTTCTGTAGAATTCCAATTGGCTCACAATAATGAGCTAAGCTGTTCGTATATCCTCAATGATAAGGTTTGGGGGTTTCTACAGGGGACCGTAAATTCCTGGCTACGAATAGGGTGCATTTTGCATACCTATGAAGAGGTCGGGATTTTTGTGCTGTTTGCGTAAGTGAATTTATATTTATCGCAGAAACAGAGCAGCCCTTATCCACTGCAGGGCAGCCGTTTCATCCTGGGAGGAACAGAGAACCTATGAGTAAATATGATGTGATTGTTGTTGGAGCCGGTCCGGCCGGAATATTCGCCTGCTATGAATTGACACTTAAAGCACCGGAGCTGAAGATCCTGCTGGTGGACAAGGGCCATGATATCTACCGCCGGAATTGCCCGATTCTCGAGGAGAAAATCAAGCTCTGCCCTCCGGCTTCGGGCCGTAAGGAATTCGCCGGGTGTCTGCCGGCCTGTTCGATTACTGCAGGCTTTGGCGGTGCGGGTGCGTATAGTGACGGCAAATTCAACATCACGACCGAGTTCGGCGGCTGGATGACCGATTATCTGCCTCCTTCCAGGGTGATGGAGCTGATTGAATATGTTGACAGCATCAACCTGGAGCACGGGGCCACGCCGGTTATTACCGATCCGACTACCGAGAGCATCCGCGGGATTGAGCAACGGGGGTATGCGGCAGGGCTTAAGCTGCTGCGTGCGCAGGTCCGCCATCTGGGAACAGAACAAAACCTGGAAATCCTGAAATCCATATACGAATATTTGAAGACGCGCATTGATATGCTGTACAAGACTGAAGTAGAGGATATTGTTACCGTCAAGGAGAACGGTGCACATCGCATTACGGGCATTACCTTGAAGAACGGTGAGAGCCATGAGGCGGATCAGGTAATGATTGCTCCGGGACGTGACGGATCTGCCTGGCTGACTGCGGTGCTGAAGAAACGCCGGCTCAAAATGTACAACAACCAGGTGGATGTTGGGGTGCGTGTGGAAACCTCTGATGTGGTGATGCGTGAGATCAACGAGCATCTCTATGAGGGGAAATTCGTCTTCAATACATCTGTGGGGACACGGGTCCGCACCTTCTGCAGCAACCCTTCAGGACATGTTGTCGTGGAGAATCACAGCGGCGTGATGGCAGCGAACGGACACTCCTACAAGGACCCGGCGCTTGGCTCCAAGAATACCAATTTTGCCCTCCTGGTCTCCCATACCTTCACCGAGCCGTTCGATAAACCGAATGAATATGCCCGGGAAATCTGTAAGCGGGCCAATGATCTGTCCAGCGGGGGCGTGATCGTGCAGAAGTACGGCGATATCCTGCGCGGCCGCCGTTCCACGGAGACACGGATCAAGGAAGGGTTCCTCGAGCCTACGCTGAAGGAAGCGGTGCCTGGCGATCTGGGTCTGGTCCTGCCGTACATCACGATGAAGAGCCTGATTGAAATGGTCGAGGCGCTGGAGAAGGTTACACCGGGTATTGCCTCCGAGCATACGCTGTTCTACGGAGTTGAGGCGAAGTTCTATTCTGCCCGGCCTAAGCTGACAGAGCAATTCGAGACCGAGATCTCCGGGCTCTACTGCGGCGGCGACGGTGCAGGCATTACCCGCGGCCTTGCACAGGCCGGAGCGGCCGGAGTATGGATCGCCCGGGGAATGATGGTTAAGATTAAACAAGAGGGCAACATGCAACCGGCAGTTCTATAGAACCGCCCAGGTGGATGCCGGAAGGACAGCCTTACACGCAGAAGCTGCGGTGTACACGGCTGTCCTTTTTTTGGGAGGTTATATGTTGGAGTCTGAACCTCCCCGGGCGCCCAACCCAACCCAACCCAACCCAACCCAACCCAACCCAACCCAACCCAACCCAACCCAACCCAACCCAACCCAACCCAACCCAACCCAACCCAACCCAACCCAACCCAACCCCCAACCCAACCCAACCCAACCCAACCCAACCCAACCCAACCCAACCCAACCCAACCCAACCCAACCCAACCCAATACTCCTCGTTTTCAACTGTTTTACCGGTTTGTCGAGTCTGAAGAATATGCGGGAGCGGGAAAAGTTGGTGCTAGTTAGCTTGAAGCTAGCGGAGCAGAAATAGATGGATTTCCTCCACTTGCTGATGCGCGAAAAGGTGCTGCCAAACCAATAGTTGGAAAAAGAACACTTAAATTACCCCAATTCAGCCAAAGTAGCGAAAACTAACATAAATAGGTGCTGTTAATCCACTTGCTTCCGTTCATTCGTAAGAAACGGGCAAATTAAGATACATTTATCCACTTGTTGTGGCAGGGGCGGGGCGGAGTGGAGCGGAACGCCATATGGAGGATGGGTATAGAAATGGTTTCCTTAATTTTACTCTGCTGATATAATGTTAGAATACATAACATGATAGAGTGGAGTGAACGTTGAAGATGGGTATTCGCCGGGGGAAGGCCGTTCTAGTCGTTGTTTTACTGCTGCTTGTAGGTGTGTACGGCTTATGGGTTGATATGTACTGGATACATAAGGTGATCTATCTGCTGCTAATGGCGGCGCTCGGCGGACTTGCGCTGGACAGCTATCACGGCGGAGTCCTCAAGGACCGGCAGCTGGCGGAATCCCGGGGCAAGGTGGAGCTGCTGGGCAATGAGATTGTTGTCACTTCGGACCGGCTGCATGGGGCGCTCGAAGAAATTAGCCGCCATACGGAAGGGCTGCAGCAGACGGCAGACTATTCACATGCATACGAAGTGGATTTGCAGACGCGCAGTAATGAGGCTAAGGCCAATATTGAGGGTGCTTTTGCCACCATGGGCGGAGTAGCGGCGGTGACGCAGCATATAGAGGAGCTGACCGGGAAGCTGGGGGCGACCATGCAGGCGACCCGCTCGGGAATGGCCGAGATGGTGGATTCACTGAAGAATACAGATGAGGTCATGGAGGAGCTGCAGGAGCAGAGCGGAGATATGCTGAACAAATTTACGACGCTTAGCGGCCATATTGCCATGGTGGAGGAGATTAACTCGCTGATTGTCGGCATTGTCAACGAAACCTCGCTGCTGGCGCTCAATGCTTCTATTGAAGCTGCGCGGGCGGGTGAACAGGGGCGGGGCTTCGCGGTAGTGGCCAGCCGGATCAGGCAGTTAGCCGACCAGAGCCGGAGTTCGGTAGACCGCTCCACGGAGGTGCTGCTCGATATCAATAACGGAGTGCGGCAGGTGCTGGAGTCGGTTACGAAAGAGCAGTCGGCAGTTGAGCACGGTGTGAATGAAGTAGCAACCGTGAAGCGGCGTCTCGGCGATATCTCGGACAGAATAGAAGAGGTGGGGACGGCGGTAGCTGAATCAGTCGCTGCGGCTGCGCGGCAGAGCAGGCTGATTGATGAGGTGACAGCCGAACTCAGCGGTGCAGTGGGTATTGTCAACGAGACCATCGCAGGTGTGGACCTGACGCTGGAGCAGGTCACCCGGCAGCGGTCCCAGATCGGCCAGCTGAATAATATCAGCGCCAGCCTGCTCATGGAGTCGCAATCCCTGCAGCAATCAGTGAATGCAATTGCGGCGCGCGGGGTGATTGAGATGAGCGGGTACGAGGGACGGCTGCAGGAAATGCAGGTATTGCTGGAGGAGCTCTCAGCTAAGCAGGAGCTGTATTCACCGGATGCGGACAGCCATAGCAGCGTCCTTGCTTCCTGTATCCGTAAGGCTCCGGATGTGCAGGCGATCTGGTCCAACCGGACGGATGGCACGTTCATTTACTCCGAGCCTGCGGCAGGACTCCTGAATGCCAAACGCCGTGACTGGTGGAACGGGGCTATGAATGAAGGCCAGTACGTCTCGCAGCCGTATGTTTCGGCGATTACCAAACGTTCCTGCATTACGCTCTCCAGAGCGATTAAGGATGGCCGCGGAGAGATTGTAGGTGTGGTGGGGATAGATCTGGCGGTGTAAACTAGAGTGTTCCGGCGGGATAGCTGAGGAAGAATAACTGTACGAAGCAGATAACATTGTCTTGTAAAAAAGAGCAGCAGGCTGCCCCGGTCAGGGAGTACCTGCTGCTCTTTGCGGTTGTACCGGGTCTCAGTCCGGACTAGGTAGCGTCAGCCGGGAGGCTGCGCAGCCCGCTCCAGATGCTCTGCCAGTTCTTGCCTGCAATCCGCTTCTCATAAATAGGCAGCAGATGCGGATGGGCGGCGAAGTAAGGCGAGGGCCGCAATACCAGCTGAATGACATCCGAAATTCCATGAGGTGCGGCCAGAATTACTTCCCCATTCCCGTCCAGGGAGAGTCCAAGCGCCGTTGCCGTCTCGGGGAATTTGGACATGCCGTCTGTGGACGAGTAATAGGGCGGCAGGTTATTGACGGTATGCATCCTGGCCTGATTCTTGACTGACCAGGGGATTCCGGGATACCGGCGCTTCAGCTGGACTTCCCAGGATTTCTCCACTTCCTCCCGCAGGTCCCCGGGGTCATAATAGATCACATCAATATCCGCGAGGGGTGTCCTCTCCGTATAACCATGCTGCACATCCCAGATCTTCGACCGCACAAATCCGGCGCAGACCCACCAGTCCGGTAATTGCAAAGTTCCGGCAGCCTTCAGAATATCCATCATCCAGGCATCTCCCATCACCCGCCGGAGAATGTCTGCTTCACTGGTTATTATCATTGTATAATCTCTTCTTTCTCTGCTGAAATGAAGACAATAATCCATTATAGCCCGGATGGAGCGGAAAGTGTATGCTTCGCAGAAGGCCTTTTTTTCTGAAAAATAAGGCTTTATAATGGACCGATAGATTGTCCGATGGGGGCCTGAATGTGCAACATAACCTGAGTATTCTGCTGCAATTGTTTGAGCGGGCGGCGCTGCTGCTGATGTGTCTGTTCGTACTGACCCGGCTGCCGCGCTTTAAAGAGATTTTTGCCAAAGGGATATATGCGCCGCAGGAGCTGGCGATTGTAACGGTGATCTTCAGCCTGTTCGCCATCTTCGGAACCTACAGCGGGATTAATGTGGAAGGGTCGCTGGTCAATGTGCGGATTATCGCCATTATGGCTGGCGGGATTCTCTTCGGCCCCTGGGTCGGGCTGATTACCGGGATTATCTCGGGGGTGCACCGTTTCCTGATTGATATCGGCGGGGTCACCTCGCTACCGTGTCTGATTACAAGCATCACAGCAGGGCTTGTATCGGGGATCATCTACCGGCGCACCTCACCGGAACGACGCTGGATCGCCGGTATCGCGGCCGGGATGGCCTGTGAGGCGCTGACGATGGCGCTGATTCTGATCATGGCGGACCCTTATTCGCTGGGTGTGGATATTGTGTCGAAGATTGCTTTTCCGATGATTATCGGTCAGATCAGTGTCGGGCTAATTGTTACGCTCGTGCAGAGTGTCGAGGGGGAGAAGGAACGGATTGCGGCCAAGCAGTCCAAGCTTGCGCTGGATATTGCCAACAAGACGCTTCCGTATTTCCGCAATATTAATCCAGAGTCGCTGCGTACCATCTGCGGGATTATCAAGGAGGATATCGGAGCGGATGCGGTGGCGATTACCGATACGCGGTTCATTCTGGCCTATGTCGGTGTCGGTGAAGAGTATTATGCCGAGGCCAATGAGATTATCAGTGAAGAGACCAAGCAGACGCTGAAGAGCGGGGAGATCACCATCCGCGATGACGATACCGAGTACATGAACCGTGGCATCCGCTCGCTGATCATTATTCCGCTGAAGGAGAAGGGTGAAGTGACGGGGGCGCTCAAGATTTACTATACCAATGCGCATAAAATCACCTATTCCCTTCAGGCAATGGCAGTCGGGCTGTCACAAATCATCTCTACACTAATGGAGGTTTCGCGGGTGGAGGGGATCAAGGAGATGGCCAACAAGGCTGAGCTGAAGGCGCTGCAGACGAGCATCAACCCCCATTTTCTGTTCAATGCGCTGAATGCCATTATCTCCTCGATCCGGATCGATCCGGACAAGGCGCGCGAGCTGATCGTCAACCTGTCGGGGTATATGAGATATAATCTGGAGCTGACCGATGAGTCCATTGATATCCACCGGGAGCTGCAGCAGGTCCAGCATTATGTGGAGATTGAGAAGGCCCGCTTCGGCAGCCGCCTGACCGTTCTGTACGATATTGATGAGGTGGCGGTGCGTATTCCAAGCCTGATTATTCAGCCGCTGGTGGAGAACGCGATTGTCCACGGGATTTTGAAGGAGAAGGGCAATGGCACTGTGGATATTTCAGTCAAAGACTACGGGGACAGCGTAAGGGTGAGAATTGCCGACACCGGAGCGGGAATTAGTGAAGAGACGATTGCCAAGGTCTACAGCGGCAGCATGGAAGGGAACAAAATCGGACTGTACAACGTGCACCAGCGGGTGAAGCTGATCTATGGCACGGGTCTGACGATCCGCCGGCTTGCCAAGGGTACGGAAATTTACTTTGATGTGATAAAGGAGCAGCGATGAGAGCGATAATTGTCGAGGATGAAGTGCTGGCGAGGCAGGAGCTTGCTTTTCTGATACAGGCACACAGCAGTTTCAAGATTGCCGCCGAGTTCGAAGACGGGCTGGATGCGCTGAAGTATCTGCAGACGGATACGGTGGATGTGATTTTTCTGGATATCAATATTCCTTCGGTTGACGGCGTGCTGCTGGCCCATAATATTAGCCGTTTCGCGGTCAAGCCCTATATTGTGTTCATCACAGCCTATAAGGAGCATGCCGCCGAGGCGTTCGAGATCGAAGCGTTCGACTATATCCTGAAGCCTTACAGTGAGACGCGGATCAAAGCGATGCTGCAGAAGCTGGAGGGGGCCATTGCGGCCAGGAGCCGCCAGGGGGAAGAAGAGCCGGTCAAGCTCAGCAGCGGTAAGGTCAATCTGTGGAAAAATGAAAAGATCATCGTCGTCGATACGGACGAGATCTACTATGCTTCGGCGCAGGAGAAAACAACGAGCGTCATTACCAAAGACGGGGAGTACAGCATGGCCTTAAGCATCAGCGAATTCCATAGCCGCCTGCCGCAGGAGCAGTTCTTCCGCTGCCACCGTTCGTATCTCGTCAATCTGTCCAAGATCAAGGAAATCATCCCCTGGTTCAACAACACCTATCTGCTCCGGCTGCGTGATTTGGACTTCGAGGTGCCGGTCAGCCGCGGCAAGGTGAAGGAATTCAGGCAGATCATGCGCCTCTAGCGGCAGTTCATTCCCCGTTTGCGTCATCTCATTCCGGATTTCTCTTAAGTCAGCATCTTTTCGCTACAATGAAGAGGCAAAGCAAGCCTTGAAGCGACTTTGGAAGCGATATTAGAGAGAAAGAGGGAATCACCCATGACTACGACTACGCCAGGCAGCAAGCGTTGGCTCATCGTGCTAGGTACAGTGATTATGCAAATGGGACTGGGTACGATCTACACCTGGAGCCTGTTCAATGCCCATCTTGTCAGCAAGTTCGGCTGGGAGCTCAGCTCTGTTTCGATAACTTTTTCCATCACCAGCTTTGCCCTGGCCTTCGCGACACTATTCGCGGGGAAACTGCAGGACCGGTTCGGCCTCCGCAGACTGACCGCTGCTGCCGGAATTATGCTGGGGCTTGGTCTGATTCTAAGTTCGCAGGCCAGCTCCCTCCCGATGTTCTACCTGCTGGCCGGCGTAATTGTCGGGTACGCGGACGGAACGGCATATATTACTTCACTCTCCAACCTGATTAAGTGGTTCCCGAAGAATAAGGGACTGATCTCCGGTGTATCCGTGGGTGCTTACGGCACGGGCAGTCTAATCTTCAAATATATCAACGGCAGCCTGATTGAGTCGGCGGGCGTGTCGAATGCTTTTCTGTACTGGGGCTTCATGGTGATGATTATGATCGTAATCGGCTCAATGCTGGTCCGGGAAGCGCCAGTGGCGGCCCCGGCATCGGCGGCTATGGCTGCCGGGAATCGGGTGAAGGCTGCCGCTGGAGCCATTATTGTGCCGAAAGATTACACTGTTAAAGAAATGCTCCGCACGAAGGAAGCATACCTGCTGTTCGTAATCTTCTTCACCGCCTGCATGAGCGGCCTCTATCTGATCGGCATCGTGAAGGATATCGGTGTGCAGCTGGCCGGACTGGATGTTGCGGCAGCAGCGAATGCTGTAGCGATGATCGCCATCTTCAATACGGCCGGGCGCCTGATTCTGGGTGCATTATCCGACCGCATGAGCCGCTTGAAGCTGATTAGTGTAACGCTGGCTGTTACGGCTGTAGCGATGTTTACTCTCAGCTACGCCACCCTGAGCTACGGCATATTCTTCACCTGTGTGGCGGCGATTGCCTTCTGCTTCGGCGGTAATATTACCGTATTCCCGGCGATTGTCAGCGACTTCTTCGGCCTGAAGAACCACAGCAAGAACTATGGCATTGTCTATCAGGGCTTCGGCATCGGCGCGTTGTCCGGCTCGTTCATCGCCGCGTTCCTGGGCGGGTTCAAGCCTACGTTCATCGTGATTGGTCTGCTGTGTATCCTGGCCTGCATCCTGGCGGTTTCCCTGAAGCCTCCGGTAGCAGGGCAGGCAAAAGTAAAGGGAATGAGCCTGAAGCCTTCACGGCATACGGCTTAACCATATAGAGATTGATGTTGGCTTGAAAGAAACAGAGACAAAGAGTGTCGTAGAGAAAGAGAATGGCAGACCAAGAGTGCTGTAAAGTAAGAGAATGACGGGGAACGAGTGTTGTAGAGAAAGAGAATGACGGGCAATGAGTGTTGTAGAGAAAGAGTACTGTAAAAAAGAGTGCTGTAAAAAAGAGTGCTGAAGACCAAGAGACTGGTTTCGGAGAAGAGATGTCCATACTTCCGCGTGAGCGGAGGGGGAGGTCTCTTTTTTTCTGTGGAGAGGGGTAAGAGTCCGGAGGGGGCCGGATGAGAGGTGGAAAGTGCATAAATCAGCCTTCAATAAATCTGCTAAAGTTATATTATATTGGATTGAAAGACTACATAGGATGAAACCCGTACAACCGTTTTTACTCGAATAAAGTTGTGCCGGTAGGCACTTTTTGCAGAAGTCAGGTGTTATAGAGATATACAAGCAAGGAGGTGAGGGCAACGTCACAGGAGAATATGCCGGATATGCGGCAGGTAGAGGCGGCCATTATCAGGGTTCAACAAGGGGAGCAGGAATCCTTTGCGTTCATTGTAGATGCTTTTCAGCAGCCGGTTTACCGGTATTGCTGCCGGATGCTGGGGAACAGGCAGGATGCCGAGGATGCGGTGCAGGATGTACTGGTCAAAGCCTATCAATCCATTAGGGGGTACAAGCCCACCGTCAGCTTCTCAGCCTGGCTGTACCGGATTGCCGGCAATCATTGTCTGAATCTGCTGCGCCGGCGGCGGATGCAGGGGCACTTCCTGCGGGTGTTCCGTCCCGATACGGCGGCAGCGGCCGGTCCGGAGCAGACGCTGGAAGAGCGGCTATACAGTCCGGCGCTGGAGGCTGCACTTGGACGGCTATCGCTGGAGGAACGGAATTTGCTTGTTCTGCGGGTATTTGAAGAGCAGACCTTTCTGGAGATCAGCGCAATTCTGAATATTACGCCTAATGCGCTGCATAAAAGGATGGAGCGGATCAAACGAAAAGTGCGGGAAACGATGCAAGCGGAGGAGGGGATATCATGGAACGGGCAGGAATCGGCAATGAGTACCAAGATATAAGAGACGCTGCAGTCCGTGAAGAGCAGCTATCCGTGATTGAGGTTACTGATAGAGTTATGGTACGTGTGCGGGGGACTGAACAGAAGCGGAGTCTGCGCGGGATCAGATTCGCCGGTAAAACGGCAGCGTTCACAGGGATGCTGGTTATGCTGCTGCTGATCACAGTAACAGCCTACGCTGCCTCGGAGTATATTCAGATCCGGAATAAGGCAGGCGAGGTGAAGGTACAGCACCAGGCAGAGAACCCCAATCCGGGACCGCCGGCTGCGTATAACAAATACGCATGGAAGCTGATGGATTTTGCCAAACCGGGGGAACTGATCGCCTATTTCGTTAGAGGAGAGAAGCTTCCTGAAGGGGCGGAATCGGCACTGCAGTTTGCAGGCAAGGAGCTGCGTCTGACCGATTACCCGGCTTTCCTTGGAGAGATGAATAAATTGAAGACGCCTGTATTGCCCAAGGAAGCCGGAGGTTATGAATTTAAGTATGGCACGATACACCCCGGCTCACCCTTAGCCGCGGAACGCGATGAAAATCCGCTTTACCGTCAGACTCTTGACGAACTGATGGCTGAGGCGAAGCAGAATACCGGCCGCAATCTGTTCATGAAGGCGATCCCGTGGACCGAAGCGGCTTCTATTGGCGGCAAGTATACCAGAGAAGGGGCGGTCATCGAAATAGGGGCTACCCTGCTGCATGGAGGCAATGTGCAGGTCATGCTAAGACCGGAGGTGGCCGCAGAGAAGCTGGAGGTAGAGGGCCGTGAGATCGTATACAATCACGCCGACAAGCCAGAGGTACGGCCGGATATAAGCTACCATTACCTGAACTGGTACAACGAGCAGCAGGATGCGTATTATATTGTCACCACCTACGGTGACCGGAAGCTGACCAAGGAGCAGCTGCTGGATTTGGCGGGTGAATTGATCCGGGGCGGGCTGTAGGCGGCGGTTCTGGTGAGTGATTTTGTTAAGTTCAGTCTATACAGGCATAAATGTTGTACGTACTGCAACATTGGTTCATAAATACCGGCTGTTCAGTAGGATTGTTGTATGAAATACAACAATAGCTTCGTTAATCGGCCTGGAACGAGGGAATTGCTGCATTTTGTGCAACAATTATAGATTTAGGCCGTGTTATTGAGGGAAATGTTGTATTCTGTGCAGGATTTTAATAAGCACTCCATGTGCAAAGGATGAATCGGGCAACTCTTGCTTAAACAGCAGCCGGAAGTCCAAATATTCATCGTTGAGCAGCCAGCAGCTTAAGTGAATAGATTGAATTCAATTTAGGTATTAAAAGGTATTCAAAAAGGAATCCAAAAAGGCATCCGTAGAGCGAATACGCTCTGCGGATGCCTTTGGTGTTCATACGTATGAGGAATGAAGGATGCCGCGGGAGGAGGGCTTAGCCCTCCAACAGCAGCGCCTCTGGATCTTCCAGTAATTCCTTGACTTTGACAAGGAAGCCTACCGCCTCTGAACCGTCCACAATCCGGTGATCGTACGATAAGGCGACATACATCATCGGACGGTTGGCTGTCCGCTCTTCATCCAAGGCGATCGGACGAAGCTGGATCTTATGCATGCCGAGAATGCCGACCTGCGGCGTATTGAGGATCGGCGTAGACAGCAGAGATCCGAATACACCACCGTTGGTGATCGTGAAGGTACCGCCCTGCAGCTCCGGCAGACTGAGCGTGTTGGCGCGCGCTTTGGAGGCGAGCTCGCCGATCTTGCGCTCGATTTCCGGGAAGCTAAGCCGGTCGGCATCGCGGACGACCGGCACGACCAAGCCTTCCTTGGCGGCTACGGCAATGCCGATGTCATAGTATTTCTTCAGCAGGAGATCCTCACCGTCGATCTCGGCATTCAGCAGCGGATAAGCCTTGAGTGCGCCGATCACGGCTTTGGTGAAGAAGGACATGAAGCCGAGTCCGACCTCATGCTTCTCTTTGAAGGCATCCTTGCGGCGTTTGCGGATGTCGAGAATAGCGGTCATGTCCACCTCGTTGAAGGTGGTCAGCATGGCAGCCGTCTGCTGCGCTTCGACCAGGCGGCTGGCAATCGTCAGCCGTCTGCGCGACATGCGCTTGCGCTCGGTCGCTTTGCCGTCCTCGGCATGCGGCGCCTTGCCCGCCGGCGCGGGCGGCTTCACCGGCTCCGGCCGCGCCGCCGCCGCCGGAGCTGCAGGCGCAGCGGCCTCCGGCACGGCTGCGCCATGGCCGTTCACATCGGCCTGGCCGATCCGGCCGATGGGGTCGCGGGCACTGACCTCGCCGAGGTCGATGCCCCGCTCCCGGGCCAGCTTGCGCGCCCCCGGCGAAGCCAGGGCCGCAGAGCCCGCCGCCGCACCTTCGGAGGCGGCCGGAGCACTTGCCGCTTCCGGCTTACCGCCGTCAGAGGCGCTGCCGCCCGTCGCTGCACTTGCCGCTTCCGGCTTACCGCCGTCAGAGGCGCTGCTGCCCGTCGCTGCGCTTGCTGCTTCCGGCTTGCCGCCTCCGGCTACTGCCGCACCGTCGGCGCTGCCGATAATGCCGATAGCTTCGCCAACAGCAACGTTCTCGCCCGCCTGGCGCAGGATGGAGGAGATGACACCATCCTCCTCCGCACTGATCTCCAGGTTGACCTTGTCGGTCTCAAGCTCCGCGAGCACATCGCCCTGGCCGACAGTGTCGCCCTCTTTAACCAGCCATTTGTAGATCGTTCCTTCGGAAATGGATTCGCCCAAATCGGGTACTTTAATTTCGGACACAGGCCGTTACCTCCCCAAATATAGTAGTTTACGTTATCGAGAGACCGCCTTGCTGCTGTCAGGAAGACGGTACAGGTGCTTGTACTTGAGCGTTTAGTTTCAGGGCTTCTCTAACGATGCGCCGCTGCTCGAAGCTGTGCACATCCGCATAACCGCTGGCCGGGCTGGAGCGATCCGGACGTCCGATATACTGGACGGTAACATTCTGCGGGGCAATGGCACGCAGCCGGGGTTCGGCGTAGCTCCAGCCGCCCATATTCTTCGGTTCCTCCTGCACCCAGATGATTTCCTGCAGGGAACGGAACGAACTGAGATGTGCGCCAAGCTCACGTTCCGGGAACGGATACAGCTGCTCCAGGCGGAGAATATGCAGCCATGAGAAGTCCTGTCCGCGGGCGGCTTCCAGCTCAGTCTGCAGGTCGATGGCGACCTTGCCGCTGCATACCACCAGGCGCTTGACCTCTTCGGGCTTGCTGCCGAGCAGCGGTTCCGGAAGCACGGGCTGGAAGCTGCCGGAGGCGAGATCAGCACCGGCCGAGGTACTGCGCGGATTGCGGATCAGGCTCTTCGGTGCCATGATTACCAGCGGCCGGGCGTCGGGCTGTCCGCAGAGTGCAGCCTGACGGCGCAGCAGATGGAAATATTGGGCCGCGCAGGTCAGATTCGCTACGGTCCAGTTCTCCTCGGCGGAGAGCTGCAGATAACGTTCCAGCCTGCCGCTGGAGTGTTCCGGTCCCTGGCCTTCATATCCATGCGGCAGCAGAATCGCAAGATTGCTGCGCTGTGTCCACTTGGCGCGTCCGGCAGAGATGAACTGGTCGATAATGACCTGGGCGGCATTGGCGAAATCGCCGTATTGCGCTTCCCAGAGCACGAAGGTCTCCGGTGCGAACACATTATAGCCGTATTCATAGCCGAGTACAGAGGCTTCTGACAGCGGGCTGTTGTAGACGCCGAAGGAGGCGCGGGAATCCTTAAGCTGGTGAAGAGGGGAGAAGAGCTCCCCGCTCTCACTGTCATGCAGGACAAGGTGGCGGTGAGCGAAGGTGCCGCGCTGTGAATCCTGTCCGCTGAGGCGGATCGGCGTGCCGTCCTTCAGAATGGTAGCGAAGGCCAGGGTTTCGGCCAGCGCCCAGTCTACCCGTTCACCGTCATTCAGCGCATCCTTGCGCCGCTGCAGAATCCGCTCCAGCTTCGGATAGACTGTGAAGCCGGCCGGTACGCTCAGCAGCTCACGGTTAATCTCCTGGAGGCTGGCCAGCGGAACCGCTGTAGGGCGGTGCACCGGTGTTCCCGTATCCAGGACGACCGAAGTCTTGGACTCGGCGTTCTTCTGTTTCCCTTCCTTCATCTGCTCGAAGGCCTGCTGCAGCACACTCTCGGCCTCGGCAATCATGTTCTTCACCTCATCGGCTGTAACGACCTTCTCGCGCTGCAGGCGTTCCGCATAAACGCGGTAGACGGTAGGGTGGTTGCGGACCTTGCCATAAACCACCGGCTGGGTGGTTTCCGGATCATCCATCTCATTATGGCCGTGCCGGCGGTACCCGATCAGATCAATCAGGAAATCCTTCTTGAACAAATGGCGGTAAGCGCTGGCCATACGGACGGCAGCAATACAGGCTTCGGGGTCGTCGGCATTGACATGCACTACCGGGATCTCATAGCCCTTCGCCAGATCACTGGCGTAATGCGTGGAGCGGGAATCTTCACTTTCGGTGGTGAAGCCGATCCGGTTATTGACGATAATATGCACAGTGCCGCCATTCTGATAACCTTGCAATTTGCCGATATTAAGTGTTTCCGCAACAATGCCTTCACCAGGGAAGGCGGCATCGCCATGCATAAGCACGGCCATGGCTTTGTCCGTATTCAGCTTAGGCAGGCCTGGGGTGCCCCGTTCCTCCTGGGCTGCACGCGTGAAGCCTTCAACGACCGGATTCACGAACTCGAGATGGCTCGGGTTGTTCGCAAGCGTGATGCGGGTACGCACAGTTTCGCCTTCGCGGACGGCGCGGTCGGCGCCTAGATGGTATTTCACATCCCCGCTCCAGCCATAGGTGACACCCATGGAGCCTTCGGACGGGAAGAGCTCCTTGTTCGGCGAATGATGGAATTCCGAGAAAATAATATCATAAGGTTTGCCCAGAATGTGGGCAAGCACATTAAGTCTTCCGCGGTGGGCCATACCCATCAGGATATGCTCTGCGCCGTCATGTGCGGCAGCGCGGACAATTTCATCCAGCATAGGCACGAGGGCATCATTGCCCTCCAGGCTGAAGCGCTTCTGGCCGACGAAGGTCTTATGCAGGAAGGTCTCGAACTGCTCTACCTGAATCAGGCGTTTCAGCAGCTCTTTGCGTTCCGCATGGTTCAGTGGAGCAGGCGACGTTGTGGATTCCGCCTGGCTGTTGAGCCAGCGCAGCTCACGCTCGTCATGCACATGCCCGAATTCATAGGCAATGGTCTGTGTGTAGGCCTGGCGCATTCTGTGAACGGCATCCATAGCGGTATGCACGCCCTCAGGGGCATTCTCCCAGATCAATGAAGCCGGCAGGGCATTCAGATCTTCGCGCGTCAGCTCATAGGTCTCGATCTCCAGCCATTTCGCCATCGGGTTGGTGCTCCGCTCCAGCGGATCGATATCGGCAGCCATATGGCCGTATATTCGGATGTTAGCCATTAGCTTGGAAGCTTTAACGGCTTTCCTGAGCCACTCTGTATCTCCTGAGATGGCGGGGGGAGGCGTCTTGACGGCATCCGGAGCCAGGGGAGGCGGGCCGGATACTGTGAAGAGGTCGCGGTAATGATGCTCTACGGAAGTGGGGTCCTTGACAAACTGCTCGTATTTCTCCTGAATGTAGCCCAGATTGGGACCGTAATACTTGCTCCAGACAGATTCGTTATAGGGCTCTTTGACGGCCATGAGTAGGTCCTCCTAACGGATAAACTCCACATGCGGTATATTAGGAACACCGCTTAGCGGAGCTGCGATGTTTGCGGTTTCATTCTCATCTTATTGTGCTACTTTCCGGCAGGGTAATCAATTCATACTTTCGTGCAATCCGTTCGCAAAACGGTATGATTCAGCGGGGGATTCATACGGAACAATCATAAATTTTCCGGGTGAAGCCGGAAAAATAAAATATCGTTAAAATTAATAAAAATTAAGGGATTTAGGTGGTTGTAAATCATAGAAATGGGTAATTGTTTCTATATTGTGTTACGGGATTAATATCTATTTAGTATATTTAAACTAATTTGGACCGATTGAAGATGAATTGGAATTATTTATACAAGCTATTGGCAATTTTAGCTAAGGGTCTTCACGATTTAACATAAAAAAATTCCAGAAAACGACACACTTTTCATGTAAGATCTTGTATAATGTTATTGCGGAGAACGGTTTCATCGATTCTTTTCAGATCCTTTCATGTAAAGGGTCCAGTAAAGGGTAAACCTGCCGAAAGACAGGGGCACAAAGTCTCGGATCTAAAGTAGAAATACTATGATGGCCGGACTGCCTGGGGACGCGAAAATTCTAGGAGGAGATTTCTTGGATAAGTCCAACCAGGGGAATGACGAACTGCAGGCAGTTGATCTGGATTTAGAATGGGTGCATTTGCTAATGTCTGCTAAGCAGGCTGGCATCCAGGCAGACGAGATTCGGCGTTTTTTTACTGAAAAAGCACTCCAGGCGATGTAGGGCATTCAGCATTGTACGGATACATACAGAAGAGGGCACAGCGGTGTACACGCTGTGCCCTCTTCTGTTGGAATTTACATGTTGTTTCGGGGTCCCCGCAAAGTACCTGGGTAATCATCGAGGCTGCTGCCTCACTTTGTGGGGTATTTCAGTTATCCTTCTGCTCCAGCCGCCATTTCTGATAATCGAGAAACTCCTTGAATTCACGTTTGCTTATACCAGAGGCCATCGCATCCTGAACCAGCCTGAACCATTCTCCATCGAGAACCGGCTCTGCAGTTTCTGCAATTCCGCCATACAGTAATACGTGAATGGATACTTGGAGTGCATCGGCAATTTTTTCGATAAATTGAATGGAGGGGTTGGATTGGATATTCCGTTCGACATTACTTAAGTATGATTTCGCCACGTCAGCCTTATCCGCAAGCTCGGATAAAGAATAACCCTTCTCCAGCCGGAGCCTATGGATGCGGCTTCCCATATTATCTGACACGATTACAACGCCCTCCGTACTTTTTGTTATCAGTATAACAAAAATTCGCAAAACGGACAAAAACCCTTGTTCCTGCCAGAAGCTGGCGGGGAGAGACAAAACGGCATATCCAGCCCGGATGAGGGAGGATATGCCGTTTTGTGTATATAATTTAATAGCCTTATTTGGCTTCTCCCAAACCTTGCGTAGCATTGAATGTCCAGTTCAGCGCCAAGCCGTCACCCTGGAAGATATTCTGATCCTGGGTATTGTCAACGAATTCGAAAGCAATCTTGAAGGTTTTGGTTTGGGTAGCGGCGATGCCTCCCGGCAGTACACCCGCCGTTACGAGATCATAGCTGGAAGTGTTCTTCAGGTCCTTCAGGGAGATCTCGGACAGCACATGGCCGGCAAGCGGACCGCTGGTATAAGAGCTGTCGAGAAGTTTGATTTTGAAGTGATCTCCAAGATCCTGGCCGGCATTATCGCCCTTCGCATCAGTTACAGTGTAGCTGGTGGCCAGCGTTAGGAGTTTGATATCCAGGGTGCCGTCATTGGACAAGGTGAACGTGCGTACGGTGTAATCACCCGGTTTCAGATTGGTCAGGGCAACAGGTGTATTAAAGGAAGAGCCGAGCTTCAGCGTGCCTGCCGCGAAGGTTGCCGTGCTGGTTGCTGTGGAGCTGAAGTAAGCGAAGGTGCCCCCTCCGATTAAAGACAATCCCAGTGCTGCCGATGCTACGCCAAGACCCAATGTTTTTTTGATACCCATAATTAATTTCCTCCTCGAGTATATTATGTTTTTTTAAGATCGGTGATCAGGAATGCATATACAGATAGATTATTTGAGGGCGCCTTTTTCCTGGTTGGCTTCGAAGTTCAGGGTCAGGGCCAGTGTATCGCCTTGATAGTAGTTTTGCGGCTGGAAGGTTTCCTTGAAGGCAAACTGTACGCTCAGTTTATCTGAGGTGCCTGCTTTGATGCCCCCATTCTCTACACCAAAGATTCCGCCGAGAATTCCCTTGGCTACAAGATCCGGACTTTGCTGCTCAAGTTCGGCCAGTGAAACGACCAGAACAGGTGATGTTACCTTATCCTTGTTAACTAGGAACGTCACAATAATATCGTCTTTGAGATTATGGGCGCCGTTATCTCCCTGGGCATCTGTAATGACAGATGAGGTACGCAGAACAACTTTGGGAATATTGAGCGTTCCGTCATTTTTCAATTTAAAATCTCTTAGGATCGTATCCCCCGGTTTAAGATTGCTGAGATTGACAATAACGGAGGGGTCCGAATTAAGTAATAAAGTTCCGTTGTTAAAAGAAGCTGCAGTGGTGGAGGTACTGCTGAAGTAAGCGAAGGTTCCTCCGCCGACCAGGGTTAATCCGAGTGCTGCCGATACAACGCCGAGACCTAATGTTTTTTTAACGTTCATTTGTTCATCCCTCTCTCATCGTTCTTTTTTTGTCTTTACCTGTCTTCGGGGAAAATTTATTGTTGCTCCGCGTTTCGTAAACGGGAGAGGACAATCGGTTTATTGCACAATGTCTGGAAGGGTATCCGGTCCGCCGGTCACCGCTGGCCCTGCATTCTTCTTCTCCAGTGCCGCTACGGCTTTCCAGGAGGAATACAGTGCGTAGAGGAGCAGGAGCAGCCCGGGGATAATCATCAGCATTACGCTTCCGGCTTTGGAGACCGCAAAATTCATGGCATATCCTACATAAGGGACGGTGACGCCGGTATATTGGCCTACCACATTTGTTGAGCTGACCGCTGAGGTATCGGCTGCATCGTTATTGTCCCCCTTGGTGGTATAGCTGGCTTCACCTATGGCACTGTTTATTGAAGCATCGACCACACGGTGTGTAATCAGGAGGTTATCGGAATTCATGAAAGTAATCACATCGCCTTTTTGAAAACGGGTCATATCCCCGCCCGGCTTAATCGCTACTATAGATCCGGTCTGGATGCCCGGCTCCATGGAACCGGATAACACCGTCTTGATCTGATAGCCGAAGAAGGAAGGTTCGCCTCCGGAGGCTTTGGAGATGACTACTGCTGTTACCAGCACCAGGAAAATCATAAATATCAGTGTGGACAATGTGGTGCTGACTATCTTTTTAATGCGCATATTATTCCCCGCCTTTGCTGGTATCCGATTGTGGAGCAGGTGTAGCTGTAGGTGTAACTGTAGCTGTTGGCTGCGCGGTATCTGTACCGCTATCCGGGAGCTCCCCAGGTGAGTCTGCCGCTGGAGTCGCCTCCGGAAGATTGGCTTCCGGTGCCGGTGTGGCAGGCGGAGCGGTAACCTCTGCATCCGGTGAGGGTGCAGGAGCCGGTTTTTCTCCCTCAGGAGCTTCTATAGCAGGTTCATCGATGGTCTTATCTTCTCCAGGAATGCTGGCTGCGGGCGGATTATTCTTGGTTTGATCGTTCTCTTGTTTCTGCTTCTCCAGTGCATCCCGTTCCGCTTCCTCAGCCTTGGCTTTCTCAAGCGCCAGCCGTTCCGCTTCTTCAGCCTTGGCTTTCTCCTCCAGCGCCGCCTTCGCTTCAGCAATGTGTACCTGCTGTTCCTGCAGCGTGGAGATTGTGGACGATAGGTTGTCTCTGGAGGCTGTTAATTCTGCACTTAACTGATCGTAGCTTGACTGTAAGGCGGGAGATACATTGGGGTCTGCATTGTAGGCTCTGGCCATGAGTGAGAAAATCGGTTCCTCGGCAGGGAAGCCGAAGCTTTCTTGCCGGAGAAGCACCCGGTCAGGATTACCGGTCGGCAGCGAGCCGCCGAAATCATGAATCGTATTCAGATAATGCACAATGCCCGTTAATGTATCCGTCAGGGATTCCGACAGCACCCCGCTTTGATGGAGACCTTCCTGCAGCTGTTCGAAGAACCGGGCGTCACGGATTTCCAGGCAATTGGGTTCGAGATTAACCATATATCCTCCGAGTTGATGCAGAATGGCTGCTGCACTGCCAATTTCCTGCAGAATTTGCTGCCAGATACCTGCATTGAGGCTCAGCTGTGTATCCAGTGCGCTAACTGTATCGCTTGCCAGCCGGATTTGTTCCGAGATCTCACTGGAGATCTGATCCAGTTCCTCCGCTGACAGTTCTTCAGAGACCGGGGGAGTGTTATAGTTCCCGCTCGTAATGTGGCTGCCAAGAGAAGACTTCAGCTGGGTAATTGTGCGGACATGTCCGCTGAACTCTGACAGCAGCTGTTCGATCTGACCCGGAAATACGGAGCAGAGCCCGATAGAGGTGTTCTGTTCCTGGGAAGTGTTATACTCTCCGTAAGTACTGCCAATCTGATTGGAGGTATACATTATAAGAACAGATACAGCCACACCGGATTGCAGGATCCGAAGACCGAGTTTCGTGTATTTCCGTTTACGCCGTTTGGCGGATCTGGGGTACAAAGGTAGGCCCCCTCTCATGGCTTACTGATTGATATTCGTTATATTCGTTCTTTATTAAGAACGTCTTCGTAATGAAATCATACACTGCGCACCCGGGAAAAGAGAAATGTCAATTTCAGCGAATTGTTCGCAATAAAGCACGGATGCATCTGATTATCTTTAATTTTCTTGATATATCGCTGTTTTTCACAAATGTTCTTTATTGAGAACAAAAAAAGGTTATGCTATCCGCATAACAAATACGGATGGCATAACCTTTCCATTTGTAGTGAAGTCCGCTCCTTAAGGAAGCTTCTCTCCGCGTGAGCTGACGTACAGCTCGTACCACTCCTTGCGGGAGAGCTCAATCTTATCCGCCCCTCCGCAGGCTGCGATGCGCAGCGGATTGACGGTGCCGATTACAGGCTGGATGGCTGCTGGATGCGTCATCAGCCAGGCCAGGACGATGGCCTCAGGTGTTGTATTCTTCTCATCGGCAAGCGCCTGTACTCTGGCCGCTGTATTCACCACGTTCTCCGGCTGTCCTTCAAGCGGCCGTCCGCTGAACAGCCCCTGGGCCAGCGGGCCCCAGGCCTGAAGCTGGATGTTCCCCGCACGGCAATACTCTATTGTACCCTCAGGAAACGTAAGGTCTTTCCACTGTTCCCGGTTCACGCTGAGTACGGCATCGACCCAGCTGATCTTGGCCAGGCTCATATGCAGCTGATTGACGATGAAGGGCTCGTCACAATAGGTCTCCAGCAGTTTGATCTGGGCAGCACTCATATTGGAGACACCGAAGTGGCGCACCTTGCCGGCTGCCTTAAGCATGCGCAGTGCTTCGGCGACTTCCTCGGGGTCCATCAGCGGGTCGGGGCGGTGCAGCAGCAGAATATCAATATACTCAGTGCCCAGCCGGGAGAGCGTTCCGTCTACACTGGACAGAATATGCTCCTTGGAGAAGTCGAACATATTGGTGATATCACCCGGCTCCATCAGCCTGATGCCGCATTTCGACTGCAGGATGATCTCCTCACGCAGACCCGGACGCTCCCTGAAGATCTGTCCGAATACCTTCTCCGCCTTGCCCCGGGTATAGATATCCGCATGGTCAAAAAAATTGATGCCGATCGACAGCGCTGCATCCAGCGCCTCATGCCCCTGCTTTATGTTCTCCGCTGTAACCGGTTCATGGTCCCAGCCTCCGCCAAGCCCCATACAGCCCAGCGCAATGCGGCTGGCAGGAATTCCGCGTTTGTTAAGTGGTAACGCTTTCAGCAATTGTATCCCTCCATAAGCCATAACTTTTGAATGCTCTAAGATTAAGTGTACACTTTTAGAATCCGGTATGGTATTTTTTGTCGCTGGAGGAGCGGTGTTTCGTGCCTTCCTTATCCTTCTCCTCCTGCTTCTCGAGTGTCAGATCCTCCACCGGAATCGGATCTACATTCTGTTCGCTTTCATCAAGGTCGAATAAGCTTGGCTTGTCGGCCCTGTATTGCTCAGGGTGGTCGCGTTCGTCTCTTATCGGCTTCTTATCGTCACTATGGCTCATCTTAAGTTCACTTCCCTTTCGGAATATTTGCAGGACAAGGATGGGGAATGTGCTAGAGAATTCTCCTGAGCCTTGCCGGCAGTTTGCTCCCTAATAAACACAATTCGGGCTAATTAAACACAGGGACCTGTGATAAACCGCAGGTTCCTGTGTGAACAGGCTTTGGAAATGAAATGGAGGACTGCTCCGGCTGCCTGTAACGGCGGCGGAACAATCCTCCTGAAATGCTATACTTATTGCGGAATAATCGGGCTGCCTTTGTCACTCAGCCTGCGGGCGGCCACATCCTCATGGAGCCGCTTCAGCCATTTCAGCTCTGTCAGGCTATGCTCATACCGGCCGTACATCAGATGCAGCGCCGAACGCGGCACAATGGAGATATGCTCCTCGTATACCTGGTAGGCGAAGTTCACCTGGTGCTCCGCTTCGCGGATGCGTTCCTCCAGTAGTATCTCCACCTTCTCCTGGTCAATGTAGCGCGAGAGTGCCAAGGCCATGTACTGCGGATGATACAGGGGGTCGCTCTTCTTGATCTGCTGCAGAATGAGCTGTTCCATTAACTCCTTGCCTTTATCCGTAATCCGGTAGATGGTTTTATCCGGCCGGTCCGCGCTGCGGATGATCTCCACAGCTTCGATATGACCGCCCTCGGCCAGCTTGTCGACTGCATAATATAATGAGCCCATCTGCAGCTTAATGAACTGGTCCATCGTACGTTCCTTCATGACGAGAGTAATCTCATAAGGATGCATATCCCGTTCCAGCAGCAGCCCCAGAATCAGCAGCTTCATGGACATGGTGCTTACCTCTGCCCGGAAGCCGGAGCTGGCTGGGATTCCTTAGGCTGAATCGTCAGCCGGTCTTTGGGCATTAGCAGGACAAAGATAACGGCAAGCACCGCTGGCACGATAGCCCACATGAAGGTATGTGCGATCGAGGTAGACAGTGAATTTGTGATCTTCTCCAGCACCGGTGCCGGAATCTGTGCACGGGCCTCAGGGGTCAGCGCAGAACGCGGATCGCCGAAGGAAGAGGCCTGGCCGCCGTCTCCGAAGGCCGTGCTAAGCTCCGAAGTGAAGCTGTTGCGCTGGATAATACCGAAGATGGTAATCCCCAGCGTCATCCCGAGCGAGCGCAGGAAGGTGCTGGTGGAGGTAGCTGAACCGCGCTGGCGCATATCGAAATGGTGAATGGATGACATGCTGAGTACGGAGAAGGAGAACCCTACCCCGAAGCCGGTCAGCGCCATGAACGCATTCAGCAGCAGACGGGAAGTATCCGGTGTCAGTGTGCTGAGTGAGAAGATACCGGCAACGAAACACACTGCGGACAACAGCATGATGTTGCGGAAGCTCGTCTTGGTGGTGAGCAGACCGCCGGACTGGCTGCCGATTACCGTACCAATCATCATCGGCATCAGGATCAGACCGGAGTTGGTGGCGGAGCCGCCGTATACCCCCTGGACATAGATCGGAATGTATACCGTAGCTACGATAAACGCCGAGCCGTAGAACAAGCCGAGCAGACTGCTGGTGGCAAACAGGCGCCCCCGGAACATGTTGAACGAGATGACCGGCTCTGCCGCATTCTGCTCAATGAAGATGAAGGCAATCAGGAATACGGCGAAGCCGGCGAACAGTCCGAGAATCGTTGCTGAATCCCAGGCATACTGATTGCCGCCAAGCTCAAGCGCGAACATCAGGCAGATAATTCCTGCCACCAGCGTGAAGGCGCCGCCCCAGTCAATCCGCTGTTTGGCATGGGAGACGGATTCCTTGTAGGACGTCATAATCAGGAAGAAGGAGACGATACCAATCGGTACATTAATATAGAAAATCCAGTTCCAGCCGACGTAATCAGTGATATAAGCGCCCAGCAGAGGGCCGATTACGCTGGAGATCCCGAAGACAGCACCGAATAATCCGGTGAGCTTGCCTCTTTTTTGCGGCGGGAAAATATCAAATACAATCGTGAAGGCGATCGGCATCAGCGCACCGCCGCCAATCCCTTGGATCGCCCGGTAAATACTGAGCTGTGTGATGCTGGCCGCCGTTCCGCACAGGGCGGAGCCGATCAGGAACACGATCAGTCCGAAGATGAAGAAGCGCTTGCGTCCGTACATATCGGACAATTTGCCGAAGATGGGGGTTCCGGCCATAACCATGACCATATAAGCAGAGGTTACCCAGACGATTTTATCAAGTCCCCCGAGGTCGGAGACGATGGTGCCCATAGCTGAGGCCACAATCGTATTATCCATGGCAGACATCAGAATACCGAGCAGCAGGCCGGCAACGACGAGCTTAAGATTGCTTTCTTTAGTATGCATTTACAGACTCCTTTACGTTCAGTATTCAATGGCAAATCTTATTATATTCAAATTTGAATAGGGTGGCAATCCTTTTTTTCAAAATTAAATATTAAATAATGCTGTGGACGCAAATAAGCCGCCCTTGTACAACAAGAACGGCAGGACTTCTATGTATGGTATTCCCTCGCAGGCGGACCTTTATCCGCAGCGGGGGTAGATGCTTCTTCCTACATGGCCGCATCGCTTGAACGCAGCTCCCGGGCTTCTATGTACCTGATGAACAGCTCAGTCAGCTCCGGGTCAAACTGGCTTCCCGCGCAGGCCCGCAGCTCCACAATAGCTTCTGCGAACGATTTGGTCGGCTGGTACGGACGCTCCGTGGTCATGGCATCGAACGAGTCGATAATGGTCAGCATCCGGCATAGCCGGGGAATCTCTTCTCCCTTGAAGCCGTACGGATACCCTTTGCCGTCATACCGTTCGTGGTGCAGCTCGATATAAGGGGCGAGATCCTTGTATTTATCGTTGGTAAGTGCCATCTCTTTGCCCCAGGTGACATGCCATTTGACCATCTCCCATTCCTCCGGCGCGAGCTTATCCTTCTTGTTAAGTATGCCCCAGGGAATCTCCAGCTTGCCGATATCGTGGATCAGTGCGCCGAGCGTGAACTGCCGTTTGGAGAGATTGTCCAGCGCCAGCAGCTCGCTGATGTCCATGGCATAGCGGAATACGCGTTTGGAATGCTTGAAGGTCTCCAGATCCTTGTACATAAAAAGATTAAGCTGCTGCTCAATATCGCGCACATCCTGACTGAAATCGATGTCGCGCTCCAAGAGAGACTGGTTGCCGTAGACGTGGACCATGTTCTTGCCCTGTTTTTTGGCATAGTACAGCGCCTGATCGGCATGGTCGACCAGCTCTGACTTGAAGTGGACATCGGGCCGGTATCCGGCTACGCCTGCGGAGAACGCCAGACAGCCCTGCGGGAAGATCTCGCTGCCTTCAAAAATAGAATTGTTGAGCGTTTTGCGCAGCTTTTCGATGAATTGCCTGGCCGTCACGGCATCGTAGCCCGGCATCAGCAGGGTGAATTCTTCACCGCCATATCTGGAGACAATAATATCGGTGGACCCGGTTTCCTTCTTCAGTAGCTCAGCCAGAAAAACAATAAGCCCGTCCCCCTTAAGATGGCCGAAGTGATCATTGTATTTCTTGAAATCATCGATATCAATCATGGCCAGGGAGAGTGCGCTGCCGCCTGCCTGCGATCTGCGCATTTCCTCTTCTAGCGCCGCTTCGAAATAGCTGTGGTTAAACAGTCCGGTACGCTGATCGCGGTTAGCCCGCTCTTCAATGTCACGGTACATGCTGAACAGCCGTTTGAAGGAATAGGAGATCAGTACACTGAGGCCCAGGAATAAGGCCAGGCCGGTAATTCCGTTATAGAAGAGCAGAACGGTCAGCACCAGGGAGAGCACCAGCGTGCACAAATAGGCCAGTACGGCGTCTGTCAGCATTGCTTTGAGTGTATTGTAGAGATTCTCACGGAAAATTATGTAGTAGAAGAAGCCGACAAGCAGCAGGTTCAGGATGAAATATATGGCCATAGCGCTGAGGTATGCTGCCAGATAGCTGCTGAGAAGCGGTCCCTGCCGGCCCCCGGACCACGAGAAGATAAAGGCTGCGGAAGTGATCATGATACAGTACACGGCGAAATTATTGAGATGCTTCCAGAGCGGAGTGCTTCCCCATTCGATGAACAGCAGTACGATGGAGCAGAGCAGGAGAACCAGAAGGGCGGATGGGGCGCCGAAGATAAAGATACAGGCCAGATAGATGGAAGAATCCAGTGACAGCCCGTTCCCCTGCGGAGGCAGCTGGAAGGTGAAGACGGTGAGCAGGACGGCCGCGCCTGACATGGCGGTAACCCAGCCCCAGCCGGATGAGGAGAGCTGAAGAATTTGCGGTTCCGTTTGATAAATGAACAAGCCCAGCCCGGCAATGCATATGATAAAGGAGTACAAATAGCTCCTGCGGCGATGCATCTGGCTGATGATTGATTTGAGCACTGCTCCTCCTCCATTCACGTAGTTGTAGATGTTTTATTCTAGGAGATTCGCGTTCAAACGGGAATTCTCCTGCTAAATCATGACAAATACGCATGTGTTACAGGATAAAGGAGATAAGTTGCAGTGAGGTCTTGACATACCCATGGGGGGTATATTATATTGTTACTTGAGGAGGCTGATTCCTGTGTCAACAAATGAGAAGGAGCATGCCGGGCATGACTGCGGCGAGGATTGCCATTCTTCTGCTTCCGGCGTCCGCAAGAGCCATCATTCCCCGGAATTCAAGAGTGGACTGACCACCCGGCTTAACCGGATTGAGGGACAGATCCGCGGCGTCAAAGGCATGATTGAACGGGATACCTACTGTGATGATGTGCTTAATCAGCTGGCGGCGGTGCAGGCGGCACTGAACAGTGTCGGCAAGCTGCTGCTTGAAGGCCATATGAAGAGCTGCATTATCGAGCGGATCGAAGCCGGCGAGCATGAGGTTATCGATGAGCTGCTGATTACGGTGAATAAGCTGATGAAATAGAGGTTGGGCTTGGGGAGTTTGAATGGAGAAGTCCTAATTATTGATGGAGGTCGTAACTGCGGTGAATGTTTGAACTTTCGGCCGCTGTTGTCCACGGATTCTTTAATTTAAACCGCTATTTGCGGTAGAAATCCGGTGACAAAGGCGGTCGCTGGCGCTCCTACAGTTTCAAAATTCCCCTCCGTTACTTTCATCTGGGATTATTTTTTCTCAAGATCAAACTCTGCAGGCAATGCGGGGAGCCGTCAAACCAAGCATTCGCTGGCAATTAAGCGGATGCTAACCAAATTAAGCGTATGCTTTCGAGGCTGGTCAGGAGGCGTATGCTATTCAAACCATTAGGAGGGTAATCAAATGTCGAACGTAACATTGAATGTAGAAGGAATGTCTTGTGGTCATTGTGTAAGTGCTGTAGAGAAAGCTGTGAGCGGCGTTGGGGCTGCGGCGAAGGTAGATCTTCCGGCGAAGACGGTAGCGGTTGAATTTGACGAGAACGCAGTAAGCCTGGATGCAATCAAGGCAGCTATCGAGGATCAGGGCTACGACGTAGTTTAAGTGAAGGAATGTAATGTAAGGGCTTGGAGCCGGGAACCCTAGAGCAATAGGGCCGGGCGCCAATGCCTTTTCTTTTAAAGATAATTATACCCCTTGGGGGTATGTGGAGGTGCGTGAATCATGGAAAAGAGTGCAGAACCTGTCCAGCAGCAGGCTACGCTGCAGATTACCGGGATGACCTGCTCCGCTTGTGCGGCGCGGATCGAGAAGGGATTGTCCCGCATGGAGGGGGTATCCCGGGCGAATGTCAATCTGGCGCTGGAGCAGGCAACGGTGGGATTTGATCCGAAGGTCGCAGGCGTGCCGCAGATCGAGGAGAAGATCCGTTCGCTTGGCTATGATACGCTGAAGGAATCGGCGGATTTCGATATTACGGGCATGACCTGTGCGGCATGCTCGGCCAGAATTGAGAAGGTGCTGGGACGGATGCCCGGGATTGCCGCAGTGAATGTGAATCTGGCGCTGGAGACGGCACATGTGGAATATTCGCCGGGGAATATCAGTACAGCTGAGATTATGGATAAGGTGAGCAGCATCGGCTACAAGGCGGCGCTGAAGCAGGACCGCAAGGATATCGCCAGCCAGCGCGGAGAGGAAATCACGCACAAACGGAACAAGTGGATAATCTCTGCTATATTGTCACTGCCGCTGCTCTGGGCCATGGCGGGCCATTTCTCTTTCACTTCCTGGATCTGGACACCAGAGCTGCTGATGAATCCCTGGTTCCAGCTGGTGCTGGCGACTCCCGTGCAGTTCCTGATCGGCTGGCAGTTCTATGTCAATGCCTACAAAGCGCTGAAGAACGGCAGTGCCAATATGGATGTGCTGGTGGTGCTGGGCACCTCGGCGGCCTATTTCTACAGTCTGTACCTGACGGTGGATTCCTTGAACATGAGCGGTATGCACCATACGGTGGAGCTGTACTTCGAGACCAGTGCGGTTCTGATTACGCTGATTCTTGTAGGCAAATGGTCCGAGGCATTGGCCAAAGGGCGTTCCTCAGACGCGATACGCAGCCTGATGGGGCTGCAGGCCAAGACCGCGCTGGTGATGCGCGACGGGGTTGAGCTGAGCATTCCCGTAGAGGATGTCGTTATCGGAGATCTCGTGCTGGTGAAGCCGGGAACCAAGGTGCCTGTAGACGGTGAAGTGGTCGAGGGGCTGTCCTCCGTCGATGAATCCATGCTGACTGGCGAGAGTATGCCGGTGGAGAAGAAGCCGGGTGATTCGGTTATAGGAGCCACGCTGAACAAAAACGGCATGCTGCGGATCAAAGCCCGCAAGGTCGGCCGGGATACGGCGCTGGCGCAGATTATTCGAGTGGTAGAAGAGGCGCAGGGCTCGAAGGCGCCGATTCAGCGGATCGCCGATGTGATTTCCGGGATCTTTGTACCGATTGTCGTCGGGATTGCAGCTGTAACCTTTGTAATCTGGTATATCTGGGGCGCACCCGGGCAGTTCGCCGATGCGCTGGAGAAAGCCATCGCGGTGCTCGTGATCGCCTGCCCGTGTGCACTGGGACTGGCGACACCGACTTCCATAATGGCGGGGTCCGGCCGGGCAGCCGAGTTCGGCATCCTGTTCAAGGGCGGGGAGCATCTGGAAGCTGCACAGGGCATTAAGGTTGTTGTAGTGGATAAGACCGGAACCGTGACCAACGGCAAGCCGGTGCTGACCGACATTGTAACCAGTACCGGCATTGTAGCACAGGGCAAGGTGCTTGCCGAGAACCGGCTGCTGTCGATTACAGCGGCGGCGGAGAAGCTATCGGAGCATCCGCTGGCTGATGCCATTGTAGCGGGCGCGCAGAGCAGAAGCATTGAGCTTCCGCCTGCCGGGCAGTTCGAGGCTGTGCCGGGCCGCGGCGTATCTGCCGTAGTGGCCGGCCAGAAGGTAAGCGTGGGCACACGGCGGATGATGGAGGAGAGCGGCCTTGATATCGGGCCGTGGACAGCAATCATGACCCGGCTTGAGCATGAAGGCAAAACAGCGATGCTGGTAGCTGTTGACGGCGAAATTGCCGGTGTCGTAGCGGTGGCGGATACGATTAAGGAAACCTCGCGCGCTGCGGTATCCAGACTACACGAGATGGGCATCGAGGTCGTTATGATCACCGGGGACAACAAGATTACGGCTCAGGCCATTGCTGAGCAGGCGGGCATCCGCACGGTGCTGGCAGAGGTGCTGCCGGAAGGCAAGGCAGCCGAGATCCGCAGGCTGCAGAGCGGCGGAGTCAAGGTTGCCATGGTTGGCGATGGCATCAACGATGCGCCGGCACTGGCAACGGCAGACACCGGTATGGCCATCGGCACCGGCACGGATGTGGCGATGGAGGCGGCGGATATTACGCTCATGCGCGGCGATCTGCTGAGCATTCCGGATGCCATTCTGATGAGCCGCAAGACGATGCGCAATATCAAGCAGAATTTGTTCTGGGCGCTTGCCTACAATACGATCGGCATACCGGTTGCCGCGCTGGGCTTCCTGGCTCCGTGGCTGGCCGGTGCAGCAATGGCCTTCAGCTCTGTATCCGTTTTGCTGAATGCGCTGCGGCTGCAGCGGGTCAAGCTGTAATGTTCACTGCTTCTGCTGCAGACGGAGCGATCCGGACTTGAGCGCCGATAACCAAAGAACCGCCGGAGCGTTAATGTCCGGCGGTTCTTTGTGTTGCCGCCGAAGGCGGGCCAAGGGAGGAAATGAGGGGCACTAGTGCCCCTGATTCCACCGAAAGTGTGCTAAGGGGTAACCGGACCCAATGTATGCGAAAAACCGAATACAATGTGCCTCCGCGAAGGTAACCGGACTCAATGTATGCGAAAAACCGAATACAATGTGCCTCCGCGAAGGGATCCGGACCCAATGTATGCGAAAAACCGAATACAATGTGCCTCCGCGAAGGGATCCGGACCCAATGTATGCGAAAAACCGAATACAATCTCCACAGCCCCCTAATGAAGTTGGAGTCCTCCCCCATAAAAATGTAGACTGAATACAGGAGGAGGATGAACACAATGGGACACTTAACGGGAACAAGAGAGAAGGCAGCGCAAGAGGTGTTGTCTGGCATTAAGGCAGCGGTGGTTGCCCGAAAATATGGGGTGACCCCAGCGACGGTGAATCAGTGGGTGAGAGATTACCGAGGGGCCCATGGGGAACAAGATCATCCGTATCCCCAGGAGCAGGTGGAGGAACTGAAGCGCCTCCTGGAAGTGGAGCAGAAATACGAGAAGGCCGTCAAGATACTCGGCGAAAAGGAGTTAGAGATTGAGATTCTGCGTGAACTGCTAAAAAAGCCAACCCCTGCTTATCCGAAAAAATCGAGGTAGCCGACATGTTCATTAAGCAGGGGAATACCGCAGCTTTGGTACTGCGTCTCATGGGGCTAGCAGAGTCCACGTACTACGACCGTAAGAAACGCAGGTCACTGTCCCCAAAGGCCGATCAAGGGGGGCGTGGAAGACCCCAGCCAGGCTACTCCTTTAACGAGTCTGGGGAAAAGATTAGTGACGAGGAGATCCAGGAATGGCTGCTGGAATTAATCGCTGGAGAAGAGCACGTGTACGGGTACAAACTCCTGGCCAAGTGCTTGTGGAACCAGCACCGGTTGAAGCTCAATCACAAGAAAAGCTACCGGCTGTGTCAGGAGCTGGATATCCTGCAGCCCCAGCGTCAGAAGCGCTTTAAGCATCCCCGGAAGCTGCCGGAGAACCGAGTCATTACAGGAGCGAGCCAGCTCTGGCAGATGGACATTAAATACGGGTATGTGGAGGGACGTGACCGGCATTTCTTTGTCCTGAGCATTATCGATGTGTTTACCCGTGTCATCGTCGGCTACCACCGGGGATCGTCGTGTGAGGCCAAGCACGCCTGCCAGACGCTGGCGCGCGCCATGGAGCATCACTGCGCCCCTGACAGCGCTCGCCCTGTGATCCGCACCGACAACGGCCCACAGTTCGTCAGCCACCTGTTTGGCGACATGTGTGAAAGCTGGGAAATGACCCATGAACGTATTCCGCCTCGAACGCCGGATTTAAATGCTTTTATTGAATCATTCCACAGTAATATCGATCGGGATTTGTTCCGCAAAGAGGCATTCGAAACGTTCGAAGAGGCCTATGAAGCGGTGGACCGGTACATGGACTTTTACAACAATCGCAGAATGCATACGAGCCTTCGTAACCTGCCGCCAGCTACCTTTGCAGAGTGGGTGCTGACCCTAGAAGACCGCTCCCGCTTCTTCTGGCCGAGAGAAAAAGCGAAATAAAGAGCATATCTACAACAAGTACTGATTTTATACGGAGGACTCCGGGATAAGGGGGTCGCACCGCAATGTGCTTCTGCGAAGGCAACCGGACCCAATGTATACGAAAAAACGAATACAATGTGCCTCCACGAAGGGATCCGGACCCAATGTATGCGAAAAAACGAATACAATGTGCTTCCGCGAAGGTAACCGGACCAAATGTATGCGAAAAAACGAATACAATGTGCCTCCGCGAAGGGATCCGGACCCAATGTATGCGAAAAAACGAATACAATGTGCTTCTGCGAAGGTAACCGGACCAAATGTATGCGAAAAAACGAATACAATGTGCCTCCCTAGAAGTAGTCTGAATAGAGCAATGTGGAACAGCGCACTACCTGCTTACACAGACTCGCTCCGGCCGGCAACCTGCACGCAAGGCTTGTTCCGTCCGAGCCGGTTGGTGCCGATTACCCCGGCTATGATCAAAAGAGATCCGATCCAATGGTACACTGTAATCTCTTCCCCCAGGAAAAATGCTCCGGCTGCAATGGAGACGATGGTTGAGAGATTGGTGAACACACTCATGAGTGAAGCTTCGATTTTGGACAAGATATAAGTTGAAGTCAGGGTAGTCACCAGCGAGGCTATGACTCCCAGATATACTGCAGACAGGATAAAGGTGCCGCTCGTGAGCGGGCTTAGGAATTCGCTGAAGGTTCCGCTGGCTGCATGTCCGGTGAGCGAAATGATCAGGAAGGTTGCGAAGCCGATCCCCATCATGAGGTAGCTGAGTTCAGCGGGGCTGAAGTGCCTGGAGAGTGACCGGGCCAGCACGCTGTATCCGGCAAACGCCAGACAAGTCAGGAACAACAGCACAATCCCGGTCAGGTTGGACAGCTGAATACTGCTTCCCTTCATGACAAAGATAAACACAACGCCAAATACCGACAGGAAGATGCACAGCTTTTGCAGCAGAGAGGTCTTCTCCTTCAAGAAAATAGAAGCGATGATCATCGTCACGACAGGAGTGAACGAATAGAGAATTCCGCCCTCGGCAGAGGTTGCACGCTGAAGTCCGAATACCTGAAGGGTGAAGAATCCCAGCGGATACATCGCTGCCAGCAGCAGTGCCCGGCCAACCGGCTTGCCGCGGTAGGAGATTTTGACCCAGCCGAAGGCGACCGGGACCGACATCACAACAAACGAAGCAGCGAAACGGTAGGTTAATGTATCGAGCGGTCCGGCATGGCAGAGAGCCACCTTGGTGAACAGGAATGAGAATCCGATAATTACCGCATTGAGTACGGCAAAGCTATAAGCCAACTTGAGTCCTTGCTGCTGCATAGGTACATCTCCTTTGTGTGAGTAAGACTGGATGCTGTGAACATCGTATGTGTTACTTTAAAATTAAAGGGAATTCAGCAGCAGAACAATACCGCCTTTCCGCTACTGTACCGGTACAGTTCGTTGTTTCCTGTATAATAATTGAAGGATAATAGAGGTATCATGAACAGCAGGCCGTGGAATGAAGGCGATGGGAGGCGGGGCAGCGTGAAAAAGTATCATTCGGTTGTAACGGAGATAGAGAAGCGGATGAAGGAAGGACAGTACCGTCCTGGGGAAAAGCTGCCTTCCGTGCGCAGCGCCGCAGCATTCTACGGCTGTAGTGTCAGCACCATTCTGCGGGCCTACGGGGAGCTGGAGAGAACACATGCCATATATTCGATTCCGCAGAGCGGCTATTATATGGTGGAGAAGACGGAAGAACCCGGACCTGCCGGGGGCAGCGGAACAATCGACTTCGCTTCGGCATCGCCCGATCTGAACGTATTTCCGTATCTGGATTTCCAGCATTGCCTTAACAAGGCGATTGACCATTACAAATACAACCTGTTCACTTACGGGGATGCGCAGGGACTGGATTCGCTGCGCCGCACGCTGGTGTCTCATCTGGCGGAGTATCAGGTTTTTGCCAAGGCAGAGCGGATTATCCTTACTTCGGGAATCCAGCAGGCATTGGAGATTCTGGCCAGAATGCCGTTCCCCAGCGGCAGGACGGAGATCCTCGTTGAACAGCCGGGGTATGATATTTATTTGAGGTATTTGGAGGCGGAGGGACTGCCTGTCAGCGGAATCGGCCGCTCCGCAGCCGGGATTAACCTGCGGGAGCTGGAGGAGCGGTTCGCAAGCGGCAGGTTTAAATTGTTCTATACCATGCCCAGGTATCATAATCCGCTCGGAACATCTTACAGCACAGCAGAGCGGCAGGCCATTGCCAGACTGGCCGGCAAATACGATGTGTATGTCGTTGAGGATGATTACATGGCTGATCTGGGTGCCGGACGGCAATTTGATCCTGTATACGCGTATGACCAGACTTCACATGTGATTTATTTGAAAAGCTTCTCCAAAATCATCTTCCCCGGCCTCAGGCTGGGGGCGGTTGTGCTGCCGGAGCCGTTGCTTGTGACCTTCCGCGCCTATAAAGGATACACGGACACCTCCCTGTTATCCCAGGCAGCGCTTGAGGTATATATCAAGAACGGCATGTATGAGCACCACAGGCACAAAATAAAAGCGATGTACGCCAAAAGAATCCAGGCGGTGTATGAGGCGCTCCGGCGGTATAATACGGAAGGTTTAATTGAAGCATCTGCGGACAGCTCCGGCGTCTACATGCAATTCAAATTGCCGGTAACCGTGAATCTGGAACGGCTGGTCAAGCGGCTGGGAGAGCGGAAGATCTGCGTCGTATCCGGCAATGGATTCTATTTATCCGATTACCGGACCCGGGACAAGTTTATACGCATCAGTATTTCCCGCGCCGGGCTGGACCAGATTGATGAGGGGATCAGGGGCATAGTCCAGGAGGTGAAGCGGGGGGGCGGATGGTAGCGCGAAGGCCCTCCTGTTGTCTGGATACTAAATTGTGTTCATAATATTCCTATATAACTGTGAAAAGAGAGGCGAACCTACTGTGAAACCCGTAAATGAAACTCTTGAGCTGTTGAACCGTCATACCTCCGTCCGCCAGTTTCAGGACAAGCCGGTCAGTGACGAGCTGCTCGCTGCCATTATCGGGGCGGGCCAGATGGCCTCTACCTCCAGCAATGTGCAGGCTTATAGCGTAATTGCCGTAACGGAGCCTGCACTTAAAGCGCAGCTCTCCGCCTTATCCGGCAATCAGGCGTATATCGAGCAGTGCCCGGTCTTCCTGGTCTGGTGTGCCGACCTGTACCGGCTGCGTGAGGCGGCGGCTCCCCATCTGCAGGGGGCGCCATCCTATGAGGACAGTACAGAGAATCTGATCGTTGCCACCATCGATGTTGCGCTCGCCGCGCAGAATGCTGCGGTTGCCGCCGAATCACTCGGTCTAGGCATCGTGTATATCGGCGGCGTCCGCAATAATATTGCCGCGCTGTCTGAGCTGCTGGGCCTGCCTGAGCTGGTCTATCCGGTATTCGGCATGTGCCTTGGTTATCCCGCCGCCGTGAATGGAGTGCGGCCGCGTCTGCCGCTGCAGGCCGTGCTGCATCATAACGGCTATAATGCCGAAGCCGCATTGCAGCAGGCCGGGGTGTATGACGGGATCTCACGCGATTATATGCGCGAGCGGACCGGCGGCCAGAGTGAGGCCTCGTGGTCGGAGATCATGGCGAAGCGCCAGGCTCAGCCGTCAAGAATGCATATGAAGGAATTCCTGCTGGGCAAAGGGTTCATGCAGAGATAACACGTTAAAGTGTGTAACTGAAGCTATATGGATAGCAGCAAGAAGGCTTCCCCCTTAAAGAAAGGGCGAAGCCTTCTTGCTGTTTACAGGATTCAGCCCGCTCTAAGACGGATTGCCGTACCACTTATATGTCATCACTGACTTGGCAGGCACATTTACGATAAACGACTGGCTGCCCCATTGTATCTTGACGTTCTTGGCCGAGGTCTGCGGATTATAAGCGACAACTACCTTGGAGCCGTCGGGATTCTTGAAGGCCACATTCTTCAGATCATTGCTGGTGTTGCTCTGGATGCGGTAAGCACCCGGAACGACAAATTTGCTGAAGTGGCCCAGCAGATAATATTGCTTGGTATAAGTGACATTGTTCTCCGGATTACTGTTTGAATTGTCAGAGTTCTGAATGGTGACCATGCCCCGGTTGGTATTGTAGGCGGACAGCAGGGCAGGACCGTCCTTCTGATCAAGTGCGGCGTTCCAGAGAATAACCGATTTGGACCAGTTACGTGTAATATTAATGAATTCAGTGATCATGTTGTCGAAGCCCTGGCTTGTGCCGTTCTGCGGATCATTCCAGGTGCCGAACCCGCCCTCTGTGAACCAGATGTCTTTATCGGGATGGGCATTATGCATGGAGGTCATCTGCGAGCCGTCACCGCTGTCGTAGTGATGGAAGGCGCTGCCGGCGATATAGCTTGCTTTGCCGGAGTTTTTCAGATTCTGAACGACCGTATTCGGGAAGCTCCAGTTCAGATAATTATGGTCAAAAGCAATGATCTTGGTATTAATCCCGGCATTCTGCAAGGTTGGGCCCAGGTAGTCTCCGATGAAGCCGGTCTCATCCTGCTCGTTCATGCCCATCGAGGGGTACGCTCCGGTTTCATACATAGGCTCGTTCTGTACGGTGACGGCATAAATGGGAATCCCCTGGGCCTGATAGGCCTGAATGTATTTTTTAAAATAATCGGCGTAGGTCTGATAGTACTCAGCTTTGAGCTTGCCGCCGTTCAGGGTCCCGGAGTACTTCATCCAGGCCGGGGCGCTCCACGGTGAAGCAAATACCTTAATGCCGGGGTTCTTGGCAATCGCCGCTTTGACCATTGGAACGATATAAGGCAGATCACGGCTGATCGTGAACTGGCCGAGTGAGGTGTCCCCAGCCGTGTCATCATACGTGTAGGCCGACCAGGTGAAGTCCGAGCTGCCCATCGGCTGCCGCAGCACACTCAAGCCAATACCGGTGTTGCCAAACAGCTTCTCCATCACCTCAGCCCGCTTGGCGGCATTCAGCTTGTAATTGAGCAGCCAGGCGGAGGAGTCGGTCAGGGAAACGCCGAATCCGTCCATTTGCTGATAGCTGGTGCCTTCGTTAACGGTAATTGTATAATCGCTGCTTCCGGTGGCGGAGCTGAAGCTCTTGTCTCCGATGCGGGTCAAGCGGGCACCAGTGCTTAATCCGACAGCCGGCTCCGTATTCGGATCCGAGGTGGATATCCATACCTCTGCCGTTTCCCCTGCAGCCGAAACCGGTTGCGATGCAATGCCTCCGCTGCCCGCAAGCAGCGTGGCGATCAGCGCTGCCAGTCCAATTCTTTTGAACATACATTATACTCCTCTCGATTATGCAGAATTGTAATCGCTTACTTTTATGGCAGAAATATCTTAATTCAATCCTCCATAAAAATCAATAATTTCCTCAAAAAGTTATTTATCCGGGTGACAGTTGTCACCTTGAACGAATGACAGTCCATACTGATGTTCACTTTCGGCCTCCTGTACTATAGAAATATAGCCGGAGGGCATATGGATACGGAGGGATACAGGATGGATCATGTGATCGAAATGAAAAATGTCAGCAGAAGCTTCCAGGATAAAAAAGCGGTGGATCGCGTCAGCTTCACCATTAACAGAGGTTCCATTACAGCAGTGCTCGGGCCTAACGGAGCAGGTAAAACAACTACCTTGTCCATGCTTCTGGGGCTGCTTGAGCCCACAGAAGGAAGTGTACAGGTGTTTGGGCTTCCGCCCAAAGACGCCAGAGTCCGGGAGCGTACGGGAGCGATGCTGCAGGAGGTGAGTGTGATGGACCGGTTAAAGGTCAGAGAGATTCTGTCCCTGATCCGCAGCTATTATCCGCGGCCTATGGAGATGGAGGTGCTGCTTCAGGCCACGGGGCTTGCCCCGGCCGATCTGAACCGCTATGCCGAGAAGCTCTCCGGCGGGCAGAAGCGCAGTCTCAGCTTCGCGCTGGCGCTGGCGGGTAACCCCGATCTGCTGTTTTTTGACGAACCGACGGTGGGGCTCGATATCACTGCCCGCCGCCATTTCTGGGAGAAGATCCGGGGACTGGCTGAGCAGGGCAAGACGATTCTGTTCACCACCCACTATCTGCAGGAGGCGGAGGATACCGCAGACCGGATTCTGCTGTTCAGCCGCGGCGCCCTTGTGGCAGACGGCAGCCCGGAGGAGATTAAGGCCAGAATCGTGAGTAAGTCAGTGTCCTTCCTGCCGCTCGGCGATCCGGCGGTGCTGCGCGGTCAACTGCTGGAGCTGCCTGTGGTCGAAGCCTGCTACGAGAAGAACGGGCGGCTGCATGTAACGACGGAGAATACGGATGAGGCGCTGCGGGCTATTTTTACAGGCGGACTTGCGGTGAAGGATGTTGTGATTGATCAGGGGAAGCTGGATGAAGCGTTCGAGCAGTTGACTATGAGCCAGGAGGCGGCGGTATGATGATGAAACAAATGATGGCCCAGTGCAAAGCGGAGCTGCTGCGGATTATCCGCAATCCCTATTACGTGTTCTGGTCGCTGCTGATGCCGATTATGTTCTATTTCATCTTCACCAGAGTGGTTAATACGGGAACAGACGATACGCAGGAGTGGCAGGCGCATTACCTGATGTCGATGGCCGCCTTCAGCGTAATGGGCTCGGCGATCATGACCCTCGGCATCCGGCTGGTGCAGGAGCGCACCCAGGGCTGGAATACGTTCATCCGTATCACTCCGCTGCCGGGTACTGTTTATTTTCTGGGTAAAATGTTTGGCATGGCGGTGATGCATCTGTTCTCGGTGCTGTGTATCTTTGCTGCGGGATATCTGATCAACGGGGTATCGCTGACGTCAGGGCAATGGCTGCTTAGCGGCCTGTGGCTGCTCGCAGGCTCGCTGCCTTTTCTGGCGCTGGGTACGATTATCGGCTCAATGAAGCGGGTGGATACGGCGAGCGGGGTGAGCAATGTGCTCTATATGGCGCTGGCGGTGGCCGGAGGGATGTGGATGCCCCTGGATATTATGCCGGATGTAATGCAGCGGATCGGCCGCTGGCTGCCTTCCTATAATTACGGAGACGGTGCCTGGGAGATTGTGGGCGGAGGGGTTCCGCAGTGGAATTCCGCGCTGCTATTGCTCGGATACCTGGCAGTTTTTATGCTATTATCGGTCTATATCCGAAAAAAACAGGAAGCGGTGTAATGTACAATGGCATGTGAGCAGTTCCGGTTATTTCCGCGCAGATTTGGGTTCTACCCGTATATTTGGCTGATCTATCTGGTATTTCCGATCTTAAATCTTAAGGGATACAGCGGATACAAATTGTTGGCGGGTTATGTACTGGTGGGGCTGTTTGTGGTTACCTACCGCCAGCTCTACTGGTCGGAGGGCAAGACCTACTCGGCCTGGCTGGGATTGCAAATGCTGCTGATTGCCGTGTTATGCATCGTCTACAGTCCTTACAACTTATATATGGGCTTCTTCGCCAGCAACTTTATCGGCTGGTATACCGAGCTGCGCAGGTTCAAACAGGCTTTTATTGTGTTTACAGTGATGATAATCGGGCTGGCGCTGCTGTCTTTGGCCAAAATGTACGGTACGGAAGGCATATTCCTCTTTCCCTTTGTGCTGATGATGCTGATCTCCCCCTTTGGCATCCGCTCCATGAACCGCCGGCGGATGCTGGAGAAGGAGCTGGACCAGGCGAATGAGGTCATCAAGGAGATGGTCAAACGCGAGGAGCGGATGCGTATCGCCCGTGATCTGCATGACACGATGGGGCATACGCTGTCGCTGATTACGCTGAAAAGCCAGCTGGTCGAGAAGCTGGCCGTCAAGAATCCCGAACGGGCGCAGGCGGAAGCGCGGGAGATCCAGCGCACTTCACGGGCTGCGCTGCGGCAGGTGCGGGAGCTGGTCTCGGAGATGCGCGCGGTCTCTGTTGCCGAAGAGCTGGCCGAGGCCGGGGAGATGCTGCGCAGCGCGGAGATTCGGCTTGAAGTGGACGGAGATGCAGCGCTTCCGGGCGTATCTGATCTGACGCAGAATATTCTCAGCCTCTGCATCAAGGAGGCCATCACGAATATTGTGAAGCACAGCGGTGCGAACCTGTGCCGGATTGGCATCGGGATGACGGCTGGGGAGGTGCGGATCACGGTGGAGGATAACGGAGTTGGCGCCGGGCTGCAGGACCGGGGAGCTGAGGGGGCGGCGCAGCGCCGGGACGGCAACGGAATGAAAGGGATGGCGGAGCGGCTGGCCCTGATTGACGGTTCTCTGACCCTGGGCCCGGGAACGGGCAGTGGCATAGGGTCAGGAACAGGAACTGGGACAGGGGCAGGAACATTGTTAACTGTGGTGACGCCAAGAGTAGTCAAGGATAGAAAGGACGGGGAAACGGCATGATCAGCATCGTAATTGCCGAGGATCAGCGGCTGCTGCGCGGAGCGATGGCTTCACTGCTCGATTTGGAGGATGATATCGAGGTGGCCGGGGAAGCCGGAGACGGGGCAGAGGCACTGGCGCTGGTTGAACGTCTTCAGCCGGATGTATGTCTGATGGATATTGAGATGCCGCTGATGAGCGGTCTGGAGGTTGCGGAGATCCTGAAATCGCGGGGCTGTGCCACCAAAATCATCATCCTGACCACCTTCGCCCGGCCCGGCTATTTCGAGCGGGGCGTGAAGGCCGGGATTCAGGGCTATCTGCTGAAGGATGAGCCGGTGGACAAGCTGGCGGAGGCGATCCGCCGGGTGATGGACGGGCACCGGGAGGTGTCCCCCGAGCTGGTCTTCGGCAGCCTGCGGGAAGAGAACCCGCTGTCGGAACGGGAGCGGGAGATTCTGAAGCTGGCCGGCGCGGGCCGGAGTGCCGGGGAGATCGCCTCGGCGCTGCATCTCTCCTATGGTACCGTCCGCAATTACATCTCGGAGATTCTCGGCAAGCTGGAAGTGAAGAGCCGGATTGAGGCGGTGCGGCTGGCTGAGGAGAAGGGCTGGATGTAGGCCGGGGCATTGGATGAAGGCGGGGGCAACGGATGCAGGACGGGTTACTGGAGGTAGGTGGGTACTAGATGTAGGATGGGGCACTGGTGCAGGTAGGTACTGGATGTAACGGGTTAAATGTAGATGTCCTGGATGAACGGTGGAGCCGGATTTACTGCCAGTTCTGTTGTACTTTGTACAGCAGAACTCTGCAAAGATGGAGTTTTTGGACGAATATTCAGAAATCTGTTGTACGAAATACAGCAGAATGGGATTTATCTCAGAATATTGGGAATTCTGTTGCACCAAATGCAATCACTGGGACAATTGAGCATCTTAAGCTCACGCTGAATAGGCAATATGTTGTACGTAGTGCAACTCTGGTACCCCTTTAATAGGGTGTTTGGGAGAATTGTTGTACGAAATACAGCAATTCTCCCGCTAAGAGGCTTGGAGAAGGAGAAATGTTGCCTTTTGTACAACAATCTTGGATCAGGGGCCGGGATAAGGAGGGGAATGTTGTATTTAGTGCAGGATTTCTCCCAAACTCCACGAAAATGTGACTCCCCACCGCAAACGGCAGGTCATCGGAAAATGTGAATAGCTAGGTTCAGCTTATATGGGCCGAATAGCGGCGACTCACGTCAGAGGCTCTTAGCCTGCTCCTCGCGCATCCACAGCGAGAGCTGGCGCTTGAGCTGCAGGAACTCCGGCGCATCTGTGATTTCATCGCGGCGCGGACGCGGGAACGGCACATCTACGGTATGCAGGACGGAGCCGGGACGTCCGGAGAAAACATAGATGCGGCTGGAGAGCAGCAGCGCTTCTTCGATGTTGTGGGTGATGAAAAGCACGGAGCGGCGGTTCTCCTCCCACAGCTCCAGCAGCCAGCGCTGCATCTGCTCGCGCGTCAGCGCATCGAGCGCGCTGAACGGCTCGTCGAGCAGCATCAGCTCCTGCGGAGCGAGCATGGCCCGCAGGAAGGCGGCCCGCTGCTGCATGCCGCCGGACAGCATATGCGGATAAGCGCGCTCGAATCCGCCCAGGCCGACCTTGGCCAGCCAGTGGCGCGCGGCTTCGCGCGCCTCCGCTTGCGGCGCGCCCTGCAGCTCGGCGCCGAGCAGGACATTGTCCAGTGTGCTGCGCCACGGGAACAGCGCGGGCTGCTGCGGCATATAGCTGATCTTGCCGCGCTGCCCGGTAACCGGGATGCCGTCCATGCTGACGGTTCCGGCGTCCGGCAGCGTCAGGCCGCCGATAATGTGGAACAGGGTGCTTTTGCCGCAGCCGGAAGGACCGACAATCGAGACGAATTCCTGCGGCTCTACCGTCAGCGACACCTGATCCAGCACAGGCGTCTCCCGGCGGCGGTGCGTGAACGATTTGGATACGCTGCTGACTTCAAGTGCAGGCGGTGCGCTTCTGGGCTCGTCAAGGCTGCTGCCGGGGACGTCCTTCTTGAGCTGTACAGTATTCGTGAGTGGAGACACTTCGGTCAGCTCCTTCTATATAGAATTTTTGTACTTAAGGCTTTATCTCAAACGTGCTCAGTATAGCGTGTATTGTTACCCTGTGCGTGTTAAGCTTCCTTGCGCGGTTTCCAGCGCACGAGCCATTTCTCCAGCAGGGCAATCAGTGCAAACAGCACCAGACTCAGCAGCACAATAATGACAATGGCCACGAACATCCGGTCCGTGCGGTAAGAGGCCTTCTGCAGCAGCATATAATAGCCGATCCCTTTGTCCGCGCCAATCCACTCGGCAACCACTGCGCCCATGACGGCATAGGTCGCGGAGATTTTGAGCCCTGAGAACAGGGAGGGCAGGGAGCCGGGTAGCTCCAGCTTGGTGAAGATCTGCCAGTTGCTTGCACCGGCCATTTTCATATAGTTCAACATTACCCTGTCGCTTTGCGCCAGCCCGCCCATGGCCGCTACGGCAACCGGGAAGAAGCAGACGAGGGTGATCAGGACGATTTTGGGCAGCAGGCCGAAGCCGAACCAGATAATCAGCAGCGGTCCAAGGGCAATGGAGGGCACATTCTGGCTGAGGATCAGCAGCGGGTAGAGCGCTCGCTTAAGCCAGGGCAGCAGATGGAGCAGCAGAGCCACAATGAGGCCGATGCCGGTGCCGACCGGGAAGCCGATCAGGGTCAGCCGCAGCGTTGCGGCCGTATGCGCCCAGATCCCGGAGGCATTGCCGCGTGATTCACGCGCGATATCGGACGGGCTGGGCAGCTGCCAGGCCGGGATATGGAACACCGATACCGCAATTTGCCATGCGCCCAGAAAAAAGATGACCGCCACAAGGGGCGGCCAGATTTGTCTCCAGGTGCTTCTCACGGCCGGTATTTCTCCGTCAGCTTGTCCATGCTAATGCCGCTGGGATTATGGGCGATCTTGATCTGGGAGATCACGCTCGGGCTGCCGGAGGCAATCAGTGCCTCATGCATCTGACGTACAACTTCCAGCAGCTCCGTGAGCTCGCCTTCCATGGTGGTATCAAGCGGATTCACCTGGTGTTTAACCCCCGACTTCTGAATTACCTCAATCGCAGTGTCCACGTAAGGGATCGAATCCTCATTGTTTGGAGTCTTGGGAATTACCTGAATGCTAAGCAGTGTATTAGCCATTTATTATTCATTCCTCTCATGTAAGTTAGTGTCAGTACTATTCCAACCGGTGTTTATGGGCCTTCCGGCAAAAATTCATTCGTAAATGTACTTGCGGCATCGAGCGGTTTGTCCAGCAGCTTCAGGCCGTACATCCACTCGGCATAATTCTGCCAGATTTCTAGCTTCTGCTCACCCCAGCGGGCGGCATCGTCCTTGTATTTCGGGCTGAGCCATTTCTGGCTGGCCAGCACCAGCTCGGGATCAAGATCAGGCACGGCATCAGACAGGACCGTGGCCGCTTCTTCCGGATGGTCGATCGCGTATTGGTAACCTTTCGACGTAGCTTTGAGGAAAGCCTTCACCACTTCCGGATGCTCGGCGATTTCCTTCTCACTGGTGGTCAGCACCGGTGTGTAGTAATCCAGCTGCGGCGCATAATCCTTCAGGTACAGCATATCCAGCGGCTCGCCGCGCAGCTCGGCTTCGATCCCGGTCCAGGCGTAGAAGATCCAGGCAAAGTCGATATCGCGTTTCACCGCAGTGAAGAAGTCAGCTTCGCCGATATTCACCAATTTCACTTTGGAGACGTCTCCGCCATCGGGGTCCATGATGGCTTTCATAGCTGCTTCTTCCGCTGGAGAGCCCCAGCCTCCGTAGGTTTTGCCTTCGAAGTCTTTCGGCGTCTTAATGTTGCGGTCCTTCGGAGCGGCAAAGCCGGAGGTATTATGCTGAATGATAGCGGCGATGGAGACGAGCGGCACATCCTGCAGGCGGGCCAGGGTGAGCGCCTCCTGTGCACTGATGCCAAACTGGGCTTCACCGGAAGTAACCATGGTGTCAGATCCGGCAGCACCCGGCTGCACGATCTCCACGTCAAGACCTTCCTCCGCGTAATATCCCAGCTCCTTGGCGGTATACAGGCCGGTGTGATTCGTGTTCGGCGTCCAGTCCAGCGCAATCTTAACCGGGGTCAATTCTTTAGGCGCGTCGGTGGTACTGGCGGCTGCGGTTGCTTCAGGTGCAGCGGTGCTGTTCCCGGCGGCAGGTGTGCTGCCTCCGGCATTGCTGCCCGGGTTGACGTTCCCGTTGCCGCATCCGGCCATCACGAGCACAAGCATAGAGCTGAGCAGCAGCGGTAATACTTTTTTGACTCCCATTTCTCTTCTCTCTCCTTCCAGCAATCCCTAGTCTTCCAAAATTCAGAGTAACCCATACCAAAAAGCGCCCCGGAGACCGGGACGCCAGTTACTTGCGCAAGGTGAGTTCAACTTCAGGCCCATGAAGGGGCTCGGGGTTGAATGAAGATTCCTACGCTGGCATTATCCAGATCAGGTATAAGGGTCAGTATCTTGTGGGATACAATCTCAGCCGGCCAATTCCAGCACCCCTGGTTCTATGAAGTTCACGGGTATTGCTATGTTCTTACGGTGTATTATAGACGCCGCTCTTGCGGTTGTCCAGTCTCCCCGTCCTAATCTTCGAGCTTTAGCGGCAGAATCCAGGGGCCTTTGAGCAGGAATAGAGGCTCCGACATTCTAAAACGCAGCGTATCCGCGCCGGGCTCTGCATCCAGAAGAAGAGTCTTCAAGATTCTTGGGAATGTCTCGGTATCCTGCCAGCCGTATGAATATTTGTCCCCAGAACCCGGATAGCGGATGAAGAAATGCGTCAGTGACTTTGCCGCTTCGGGATCAAAATTCATATCCACATCAACGCTGACAGCCGTCCCGCTGCTGCGCTTAATGCGGGTGAATTCTACCGGGTAACCGGCGATCTCAGCGGTAATGTGGAGAGGCGCACTCTCCCCGCTGGCGGGCAGCGGCAGAACGACCTCCCGGGAGAGTGCCTTCCGTTCCGCTATTTCGATGTAAGGGATGACGACCCTGTAAGACTGTTCTTCAGCTGATGCCAATTCCCGGAACGAGAACTCCGACGGGTAGACCATGGTTGAAGGAGGTTCAACCTTCGCTTTGACTCCCTCTGCATTCTCGACATACAGGCCATTCCAGGATACCAGCGGCTCCAGTGAATAAGAATGGACGGCGGAGAACGAATCTGGAAGGGCCGGAACTAATTCAACGCGGACAAGTCCGTCATCCAGACGAACCGGAAAAGCCGTAATCCGCACATCCTGGTGCACATCGCTTGCGCCTAAATGCTGCAGATCATCGGCGGTCACCGGTGCTTGAAGCACCAGTGGCCCGACTGCTGCTGCATTGATATACAGAGTAACCGGTTCAGCGGTTTCAAGCTCCAAATTTCCGGGAAGTGCAGCACTGTAGCTTGCATACCAGTCTCCGGATGCAGAAGACCGCATATTGGAAGTAAAGGTATAACGGTCCCCTCCAATGTCTGCCTGAAATTCAGTAATGACGGGAGTCTGCTGTCCACGCAGCGTAATGGTCCCGCTGTTCTCCTGCAGAAGTACGGCATTGACTGTCAGCTTTCCCTTGCCTATGGAAGCAGTGTAGGGCTTCTCCAGAACATAAAGCTGACTGCCCGGGCTGCTCTCCAGAACCGTACCGAAGCCGGGCAGGAAGCTAAGGGCTTGCTTTAGACCTGCCTGGACGTCAGGGGAGAACGCCAGCAGGCCTGCGGCCATAAGGATCGCGGCCGCCGCCGCTCCAATAGCTGCCCGCCGCCGCGGCTTGCGGACAGCAGCAGGCAGTTCAGGCGCCGGTTCAGTCTGAATAAGGTCGAGGGTACGGCTCTTGATCCGCTCAAGCGAAGCAATCTCTTCTTTAGACCCGGGTACGGGGCTTGACTCAGGCTCCGACAGTAATCCGTCCAGTGCAAGTTCAGCCTCGCTGAATTCCAGAAGATCGAGCTGATCAAATATGCTTTTCTCGCCGCTGTTCATATCCTTTACCATGACCCGAGTTCCCCCTTTCCATCTTCGCCAGTCAGATGTATAGCCTGCTTCAGCATTGTCCGGCAGCGGTACAGACGGCTCTCGACAGCTTTTTTACTGAAGCCAAAGGCCGCAGCCAGTTCATCCAGACTCTCGTATAGGTAATACCTGCGCAGAAACAGGCTGCGGTCCGGTTCACGGAGCTGCCCGATATAGCGGAGCAATTCCCCCGTTGCCTCACGTTGTAGAAATTCCTGTTCGGTGTTGGTCCCGCTCTGCATGTTAAGTGCTGCTTCGTTCAGCGTCCTGCCAAGTCCCGGCTGCAATTTACGCCTCAGATCCAGCGCCTTGTATTTTGCGAGCAGGAATATCCAGGTGCGGAAGGAAGCGCGTGACGGGTCGTAACGTCCGATATTGTTCCAGGCCGCCAGAAACACATCGCTGACACATTCCTCGGCATCCTCTGCACTCCCGCAGCCGGCCAGAATACGCCGGACCAGTCTGTGCACATCGGGTCCGTAGAAGTCGATGGCATCCGCGAGAGCTTGCTTATCTTTAGTTCTGAACCGGCCGGGCCAGTCCAGGCTGTCATGATCATTACGCGTCATAGGAACCTCCGGCATTTCTTTTCATGAGTTACCCACTAATAAGTCGTATATGTATTACTACGCATGCCTGCGGGAAGATCACTCAGAAGATTTGTGAAGTGAATAATAAAAAAAGCCGCCGTCACCGGCAGCCCCTCAATCCTTATCATAGAACCGCTTCTTACGGCGGCTTCGTAATCCGTTCCACGCCTCCCTCAGCGTCAGGCCCAGACTGACTGCGATCCCGGAGAAGGTGAGGAACAGCGCCAGGTACTCAAACCCAGAGTACTCCAGCATTTTGCTCCAATCGATCGGTGCCTTCAAGTCCTCAATGACCTGATTCATCCCGTAAATCCCGCTTATTACCGTAAATACAGTCAGAACCATCAGCAGCGTATCCCGGCGTTTGGCCTGGAATTTATCCTGATACTGGAACAGGTCATTCAAGGTCATCTTCACTTCATCGAACAGGGCGTCATTGCCGTAAACCTTGCGCAGCTGGAAGAAGATCTCCCGTCCCTGCGACTGCGAAATCAGCTCCAGAAAGTAGAATTTGGCCGAGAACTTATTAATCAGGAAGATCAGATTCTCGATCTCGTCATAATCGTGGTTGATGCGCAGCCGGGAATGCAGATTGGCCAGCTTCAGCAGCACGATTTTATGAAAAATACTCAGCAGCAGCCCGTAATAATACTCTCCGTACATCTGGTTAATCAATTGGGTGGCGATGTCAGATTCGGCCCGGCTCAGGCAGCAGAAGGTCTGCTCATTAGTCATATAATAGGTGTCCGGCCCCCAGCGGCTGTAGCAATGCTCAGAGGTATACTGTTCGATATATTCGGGATCGCTGGCACTGGTATAAGGTTTACCCTCCATATTCAGCCCATCCAGCTGGGAGGCACGGTAGCGCAGCTCGATACTGATCTCATCCGATTCTTCCCCGCGGTTGAAGCCGTAGAAAGCCTGGACCAGCATCCGTTCGTCCACGAAAAAAGGCAAGGTCTCGAAATACGCGCCATCGATCTCCGCAGGGTCGAGAAACGGCTCCAGCCCGGCAACCAGATTCTTAAACACGAAATCCTCCACTTGACCGAAAGACTTCTTATGACAATGGATATAAGTCTGTTTATCCTGATAAGACACATCCTCCAGCGTACGGAAGCGGTCAGCGAATTCCAGCGCAGTGCTGTAGGTGAGGTGCTCCTCCTCTATGGCTACTCGTACAGTCAGGAAGCCCAGCTCAAACGGGCACAGGAACACATCCGTGGACAGCACGCGGAAATTCACGGATTGAAACGGCATTTCAAGCTGGCACTGCAGATTGTTCACCCGGGAAAAGCGGCGGAAGGAATCAGCATCCTTCTCACGCGGAAAGAGAACATGAGCGGCAAACGGCAGGTAGCTGCGCTCCATTTTCTCATGAGACACGCAGTAGCCCTCCCCGTAATAAGCATGCTCAAGATCCTTGTTATCAAGAAAAAAACGCGTAAATCCGCCCTGCTGCAGACGCCCGATCAGCTCTTTGTCCTGCCCGGCCTTGATGGAGAAGGGGAAAATGAATTGCAGTAATGCAGTATGCAGTGTGGGTTCGGGTCTCTCGGAGTGCAGCTCAGCCATATAGGGGTTCCGTCCTTATTCACAGGATATTAATCTCGTTGCTATATTACCCGATTTTCCAGGCGGCCACGCTAAGCAGGAATAATACGGCGGCAAAAGCGGCCAGAAGCCCCGATGTCTGGGCCACCTGCATATGATCCATGGACCAGCCGGTCAGCAGCGGCAGCACCGCGCCGCCGATTCCGCCCGAGGCGATCATGATGCTTGGCGTGGATTCCTCCGCACCGGGCAGCAGCTTGCTTGCGAAGACCAGGGCGATGGAGAAGATGCCGGACATGAACAGCCCGAGCAGCAGAATGACGGTGAATGCGGCAATCCGGTGCTCTGCGAACGGGAAAATAACCAGCAGCAGCAGAGCGGCGAAGCAACTGATGAGCACATAGATGCGGTAGGAAATCCGCTCGGCAACCACACCGGCGAATAGTCTGCCCGCCGACATAGCCAGCCAGAAGAAGGTGACCGTCAGCGCTGCCGCCGCTTCGCTCATGCCGAGCTTGGCGATGAAGATCGCCGGCATGAAATTGACCAGACTCATCTCGGTACCTACATAGAGAAAGAAGAAGACGATGAACAGGCCAAGCAATACCCACTGTTTACCCTTGTAAGGCAGACGTCCGGATTTGCCGGCGGCGGGTACTGTTGCGGTTGCTGTTGCGTCTGCGGGGGCCGCGGCAGCGGCAGGGCCAGACGGCTGCTCATCCAGCACATGCTGGAGCGGACCGAAGCTGCTCTTCGCCCAGAAGAGCAGTGAAACCAGAGAAAAGGCGGCAACGATCAGAAAAGCCAGCCTCCAGCTGCCGGCGGCAATCAGCGGACTTGCGGCCAGTGGCATGAGCAGCGCGCCTACACCGAACAGCACCTCCAGCCGGCTCATGGCAATTGCCGTCCCTTCGGTGATCGCGGCGATAATAATCGTGCCGATGACGGCTTCGATCATGCCGAAGCCGAAGCCTGCGGCAACCGCAATCACGTACATCCAGCCCCAGGGCGGGAGGAAGGCGTACGCCGTTTCGGCGCAGACCAGCAGCCCGGTGGCGATCAGGATGCCGCCGCGTTTGCCGAAGCGGCGGTTCAGCAGCGGCGAGACCAGCACACCGGCGAGGAAGCCGCCGAACTGGCTGAAGATCAGCTCGCCCCCGGCACTGTAGCTGCGGTCATAATGCTGGAGCAGCACAGGCAGAATAGAGCCCAGCACCACATGGGCAAGGCCGATGACGAAATAGGAGAGACAGCCGATCCAGATTAATTTTTTCAAGGGGAGAAGACTCCTTCTGGGTGAATTTATGAACATAGTCCGGGATTCATTATGAACCGAACGGGTACACTATAATAAGTACAGTTTTTATAATAAATCCAAACTGCGGATGTGAATATATAAACTTATATTCACATGAATTCGAAAGGAGCTTTCTCGTCAATGGATAACAAAGAGCTGGAGAAAACGATCATACAGGTGCTGGATGACAACAAGTTCGGGTCCTTCGGCACGATAGAAGCCGGCAACAAACCTAAGGTGCGTTATATGGCGGTATTTCATGACGGATTGAACATTTATCTGGCTACGAACCGCAAGACCCATAAGGTAGAGGAGCTTAAGGATAATCCGAATGCTTGTCTGCTGCTGGGTTACGAGCAGGGCGGCGGCAAGGATGTGCTGGAGATTGAGGCTACAGTAGCTGTCACCAAAGATGAGGGTTTGCGTTCGAAAGTATGGAACACTTCCTTGGAGCAATGGTTCAAGGGACCGGATGATCCCGATTATGTAATCCTGGAGCTCTCCCCGACACGGATTGAATATATGGGCAAAAATAAGGAACACGGAGTATGGCAGGGGGCTGCTGCGGTATCCAAGTAAGTAAGCAGCGGTACTGAAAGGACCCAGTCCATTAATAATAATAGAGGTAATGTTTATGATCAGGCCTTTCCTGAGCCTTAGGGTTCGGGAAGGGCCTTGCCGCGTTGTGCAAATATAAGAAGTTACAGGTTTCACACGACAACTTATCCTTCTATTTCCCGCTGAAACGGTACCGTCCTTTAAAAAGGACGGCAAAGGCGTTTCCACTTGTGCATGTCCGTAAATAATAGATGGAACATGGGAAATCATGCTATACTTGCCTCAGTATTTTGACATCCTGAGGCGGAGGCGATTGCCATGAATTGTGTTGACTGCGCTGACATAGACCCGATTGAAGATGAAGGGGAGCTGAAGCTGCGCCCCTATTCTGTTCCGCTTGCCGCTGCGGTAAGGAATGCAGGATATGAAGTATTCGGGACAAGCAGGACCTGTATCATTCCCTACCGCTGCAAAGAAGATTTGCTGGAGCTGTTAGGACAGCTGGAGGTATTCGAGGAGCAGCAGCAGATCTCCTTGTCTTTGTGTATTAAGGGCAGAGGAGCCCGCATTTCTCTGGAGCGCTGGCTGACTCTTGAGCAGCTGAAGGTCCGCTTTTCCAGCGGGAATCTGGTTTCGATTATTATGAGCCATGATTTCTGCAGCCACATGCAGCCGATTGTGAATTTCTCCGAAGAGATCATTGGCTTTGAAATGCTGCTGCGGCCGCTGCCGCAAGGGAATCATTTTCAGCCGTATGAGCTGTTTGAGATTGCCCGGCGTACAGGATTCCATTCCTTTCTTGACCGCGCAGCCAGGATTTCAGCCATTGAGACAAGTACAAGAATGCTGCCGAAGGGCATCAAGCGGTTCATTAACTTCCTGCCCTCCTCTATTTATAATCCCAAGTATTGTCTCACGCATACGTTCGAGACGATTCAGCGGCTGGATCAGAATCCGGAGGATTATGTATTTGAAGTGGTGGAAACGGAAAAAATAAACGATATGCCGCATCTCCGCGCCATTTTTGCCGAATACCGCCAGCAGGGTATGCTGGTTGCGCTGGATGATGTCGGAGCGGGGTATTCGACTGTAGAAGTGATGTCCAGCCTGCAGCCCGATTATGTCAAAATCGACCGTGATTTGATCAGCTTCTGCGATCAGAATAAGGACAAGCAGAACGTTCTGCGGGATATTATCTCCCGGGCAGGGGATTTCGGTGCAAAGGTGCTCGCCGAGGGAATCGAGCGCCGGGAGGAGTTTCTCTTCTGCCGTGACCTCGGCATGGATCTGGGGCAGGGGTATCTCTTCGGGAAGCCGGAAGAGAAGCCGCCGGCACATTTCGGATTCAGTGCCTGAATCAGCAAGATCCATTCTCCCCGGAGCGCAGCCTTGAACACTGCCTGTTTCCGGGGATTTGTTATGTTATTTGAAGGAGAGAGGGGAGAAGCTCTGCATGGGTGTTACAGTACTATATGTAGAAGATGACCGTGAGATTGGCAACGCAGTATCTGCGGATCTGCGGGAACGGGAGTATGCTGTCCGCTGGCTGGAGAGCGGAGAAGGCGCACTGGAAGCGGCTGAGGGCTGCCAGCTGGTGATACTGGATGTGATGCTGCCGGGACTTGACGGGTTCACCGTCGGTCAACGGCTGAAGCGGGCCTATCCGGAGACGCCGATCCTGATGCTCTCTGCACGCACCTCCATTGACGATAAGCTACAAGGACTGGATTTCGCCGATGATTATCTGACCAAGCCGTTTCATCCCGATGAGCTGGCAGCCAGAATGGAGGTCCTGTTAAGAAGAAGCGGCACTGCTGCACCTGCTCCCATGATGCTTAAGCATCTGGTGGTCAGGCCGGGCAGCAGTGTGGTTATGGAAGCTGCGAGCGGGCGGGAGATTATGCTTACAGGCAAGCAGTTCCAGATCTTCTCTTACCTGCTGCGGCATCTTGGGCAGGTTCTGACCAAGGAGCAGATCTATGAAGCGGTCTGGGGAGAGAGTTATATTGAAGGCGACAAGACACTTATGGTACATATCCGTTATCTGCGCGAGAAGCTGGAGCTTGATCCGGCTGCGCCGGAGATTATTGAGACGGTCAGGGGTATCGGTTACCGGGTGAGAGGATGAAGAGGGCGGGGCGTTTCCAATCTCTGCGCCGTTCCCTGCTCTTCCGGTATCTGCTCATTCTTTTGGCCGCGTTGTTGTTTATCCCCGTTATCGTTCCATTGACTGTTATGCTGTACAGTATCTTTGGCGGACTCACCCATGAAGCGCCTCCCAAGGAGTATGCGCTGTATTCCAGTGTCGATAAGCTGGAGATCATGTGGCATGAGGAAGCGCGCAGGCTCCTTGACCAGCCGCCTAAGGGTATCACTCAGCGGCTCCGGACACTCAGTGAAACCTACCATCTGGCCAGAATATTCTGGGTAGATAACGAGGGCAGAACACAGCTGGTTACAGAGCCCTCGGGTCCTCAGCTGCTGCAGGATGGACAGGCGGCACGGGATATCCCTGCTTATTGGGGCGCCGTCGAGGCAATATCCTTCATGAAGGACAGCATGGCGCTTAAACCACTGGCGATTGTTGCTTTTGTAGGGGATCAGGCTGAAGCCGGAGAAGGCTTCATGGTCATGCAGATTCCGGAAGAAATCAGGAATGGGAAATATGCCCCAGGGCTGGATAGGTGGTATTCGATTACGATGCTGGTATTCTTGATCGTCTTCGTCGTCAGCTCCTGGTTCTTCTTCATTATGATCCGCAGAAGACTGCTGCGGCTGCAGACCGCTATGGTTTTTACCGGACGTGAAGGTCTTCCTAAGGTGGTTATTCCGGGCAAGCCTGATGAAATCGGGCGGCTTGAAGAGGCATTCAATACGATGGTGACAGAGCTTGCCGCCAGCCGCTCCAGAGAGACGGAAGAAGAGGGCCTGCGCAAGCGCCTGGTTGCCGACCTGTCACATGATCTGCGGACTCCGCTCACCGTGATCCGCAGCCACCTGCATGTGCTGGGCAAGGAGGATTTATCGGCTCGCGGCCAGGAATCCCTTGAGCTGATGGATCAGCGGATCGAGAGTCTCGGAGGGCTGATTGACAATCTGCTGGCCTATAATCTGCTGAACAGCGGACGGATGACGCTCCAGCTGGAGCAGAAGGATGTGCTTAGACTGCTGCGTGAGAGCGCTGCGGCCTGGTATCCGCTCTGGGAGAAGGAGGGGTATCAGATTGAGATTGATCTGGAGGCAGCGCCGCTCTACTGGAATGTTGATGTCAGCTGGTTCCGCAGGGTGCTGGATAACCTGTTCCAGAATATTCTGCGTCATGCGCGCAGCGGTCTGTATGTAGGGATATTTACGGAAATCCGTGGCGGTAACCGTGTCCTTGTAATCTCGGACCATGGCGGCGGCCTGGACGGGAGTACCGATTCCAAAGGAGCGGGCCTTGGCCTGTCCATTGTTGATCTGCTGCTGAAGCGGATGGAGCTGGAATGGAGTATGGAGAGTACGGGGCAGGGCACCGAGATTACAATCTGGAAGCGGCTGCCGGACCGGAAAATTTAAACAAAATTTAAACTTGCTGCTTCCGCGCTTTTAACCTTGGGACGTTATGCTGAATACCGAGGTGAAGAGAATGAAGGATACAGTAATAGAAACAAGAGCTCTGCTTAAGGAATACCGTGGCCGTGCGGCCGTGAAGGAACTGAATCTGAATATCAGACAAGGGGAAATCTATGGATTCCTCGGTCCGAACGGCGCCGGCAAAACAACAACGATCCGTATGCTGCTGGGTCTGATTAAGCCGACCTCCGGCAGTATCGAAATTTTTGGCCGGGAGCTGCGCCGGAACAAACTGCAAATCCTGCGCAAAGTAGGCTCTCTGGTGGAGTCCCCTTCCTATTACGGGCATCTGAGTGCCCTGGACAACCTGGAGGCAATCCGCCGGATTCTGGATGTGCCGAAGCCGCGCATTGCCGAGGTGCTGGATATTGTCTCGCTTACCGGGGAAGAGAAACGGCCGGTCAAAGGCTTCTCGCTGGGCATGAAGCAGCGGCTGGGCATTGCCGCTGCGCTGCTCGGCAGTCCGGAGCTGCTGATTCTGGATGAACCGACCAACGGGCTGGACCCGTCGGGCATTCAGGAAATCCGCTCACTGATTAAGCGGTTGCCGGAAGAGCAGGGAATTACGGTCCTGGTATCCAGCCATCTGCTGAGCGAAATCGAGCAAATGGCCGGAACCGTCGGCATTATCCGTGAGGGGCAGATGGTCTATCAGGATACGATTGCCCATCTGCAGGAGCAGGCGGCAGGCAATCTGAGCCTGGCGGTATCGGAGCCGGAAGCTGCGCTGGTGACTGCACTGCGGCGCGGGTGCGGCGGTGAGCTGCAGGAGGGAAGGCTGATCCTGCCCCGGATGAGTGATGCCAGAGTATCGCTCCTGGTCAAAGAGCTGGTCGAAGACGGCCATGCGGTCTACAGAGTGGAAGAGCACAGACAATCGCTGGAGGAATTCTTCCTGCAGGTGGTGGGGGGAGGGCAATCATGATGTGGCGTGCGCTGTCGGCGGACTGGCTCAAGATCCGCGGCAAAGGCTTATGGTTCCTGGTGTTCCTCGGACCGGTCGGCCTGATTGCCATGCAGGGAGTGAATTTCGGGCTCCGCTATGATTATCTGCGGGAACAATACCAGGCGGATTTGTGGGGAGGCCTGCTTCGCAATGTCTCCGATTTCGTACCGGTAGCCTTGTATCTCGGCGGGACACTGGTCTGCTCGCTGATTGCAAATATCGAGCATCAGACGAGTTCGTGGAAGCAGCTGCTGGCGTTGCCTGTCTCGCGTACGGCTGTGTTCATGTCCAAGCTGCTGATCTGCCTGATGCTGCTTGTGGTGTCTTGTCTCCTGCTGTCGGCAGGGACCGTCTTCCTGGGTCTGCTGCTCGGATTCAGTATGCAGCCCATTCCTTATACGGATGTCCTGCGGATAGGATTTGCTTCTTACGCAGCGGCTATGCCTGTCATTGTGCTGCAGCTGTGGCTGTCCTTGTCCAGCCGTAACCAGACGCTTCCTGTATCTCTGGGTATGACATTGTCGCTGCTCAGCCTGTTCTCGGTATTCCTCTCCGAGTGGATTCCGTTATCCTGGCCTTCCCTGGCCTGGAATGCTAAGCACCCTTGGTTATTCAGCGGAGCAGGCCTGCTCCTTGGAGTCATAGTGCTGCTGCCGGGAGCCCTGCATTTCGCCCGAAAGGATGTGGCCTGAAGATGAGACCATTCATGCGGATTATGTCTGCGGAGCGGCTGAAGATGTCGGGGTCCTGGGTCTGGCTGCTGGTGCTGATCAGCCCGCTGATCGCTTTGGCCGTCGGGGCTGTCGCAGACCGGCAGCCGGACGGGGTATTCACCTGGCAGGTGTTGCTCAGTGCCATGTCGGTTATTCACGCCATGTTATTCCTTCCGGTGCTCTCGGGCATCTTTGCGGCTCTGATCTGCCGTAATGAGCATAGTGACGGCGGCTGGAAGCTGCTGCTTGCCTTGCCGGTTAGACGGACCTCGGTATACCTGGCCAAATATACAATGGTTATGGCGCTCCTGGCTGCTGTGCAGCTGTTGTTTCTTGCAGCTCTGCTAGGGATGGGATTGTACCGCGGTGCAGAAGGAGCGATTCCCTGGGAACTGTTGCTGACCAGCCTGTTCGGCGGCTGGTTCGCCTGCCTGCCGCTGGCTGCGCTGCAGCTGGCCGTATCCCAGGGCTGGAGCAGCTTTGGCGCGCCGCTTGCACTGAATGTCTGCTTCACCATCCCCAATATCCTGATCGCGAACTCAGCTGCATACGGGCCGTATTATCCATGGGTGCAGCCGATGCTTGCCATGTCGCCTTTCGGGGAGGACCGGTTCGGCGCCTTCAACCTACCTTTGGAGAGCTTGATGATTGTAGTGTCCGGAAGCCTGGCGTTATTTCTGGGAGCGGGGTTGTTCTTCTTTTGGCGTAAAGCGGTATAAAGGCCGGGGTATTACGGAGTAGGATATAATATTTGTGCGTGTGAGTATGCTGATATTTCTAACTTATAGTTTGCTTCTGCTTATACGAGTTATGTGCTGTCTCTCCTGTTCTACATTTCTCTCCATGGACATTGACCGCAGTTTTTTCTATAATTAATCGTAGAAGTAACTATTAACGGCCGGTGAAGCCGGATAAGCATATGGAGGAGGGCGAGAGCATGGAGCCAGCGGCACTTGAAGAATGCGACAACACATGCAATGGTTCCGAGCTGGAACCGGAATCTATGGCATTGATCCTGCCTGACCGCGGGACTACAGACAAGATGGCGGAGATGTTCAAGGCACTCGGCGATCCGACCAGAGTAAGGCTCATTTACGCTTTATCCCAACAAGAGTTATGTGTCCATGACTTGTCGTCGATCCTGGATATGGGACAGTCCGCTGTTTCCCACCAGCTCCGTTACTTGCGCAATCTGCGGATTGTGAAACGCCGCAAGGAAGGCAAGACTGTATTTTACTCGCTGAATGATGCACATGTGGAGCAGATCTTCCTGCAGACCCATGAGCATATCCGGCATGAATAGATGACCCTGAACATGAACAAGGGAATGTCCCGGCAGCTGTGATATGCTGCTCGGTGACATTCCCTTCTTGTATTACGGGGTGAATGAATGAACTGCTTCGAGCTAAATCCTGTATGAAATACAACATTCCGCTCAGTAAAACGGCGCTAATTGAAAATTGTTGTACATAATGCAGGATTCTTCCTCTTCCAGGCGGATTAGCGGGAATATTCTTGCATTTCATACAACATTAGTCCCCTACACCCTGGTCTCTATGAACCCAAGTTGCAATATGTACAACAATTATGCCCTGTCCGGCAAAAGCCTCCCAATTACACAGGAAGCTCCCTATGCTTCAAGGAAGTATTCTCAATCTGCAGGGTAGTGTGGTGAATGCCGAATTTGTCTTCCACAACCTTAAGTGCCTGCTGCAGCACCTGCTGGTGGTCAGTATGATCCCCGATCAGCAGATGGCCGCTGAGTGCATCCAATCCGGAGGTAATCGTCCAGATATGCAGGTCATGCACATCAAGGACCCCTTCGATTCCCAGCAATGTTTCCTGCACATCACGTATATTCACCGTGAGCGGAGTACCTTCCATAAGAATATGAAAGGCCTGTCTGATAACGCCCCAGGCGCTGCGCAGGATGAGAAGGGCAACCAGCACGCTGATGATAGGATCTGCGACGTACCAGGAGAACAGATTCATGATAAGGCCGGCAATCAGGGCGCCGACGGAGCCGAGGGCATCGCCCATAATATGCAGATAAGCGCTCCGGATATTGATGTTGTCTTTAGCTTCGCTCTTGCGCATCAGCGACCAGGCGCTGATGAGATTGGCCAGCAGTCCGACAGCGGCAATCACCATCATGGTTCCGCTGGCAACAGCCGGAGGCGAGAAGAAGCGCTGGTACGCCTCCCACATAATAAAGCCGGCGATAACAAACAGCGTCACCCCGTTGAACAAGGCTGCCATAATCTCAAACCGGAAGAACCCGTAGGAGTTCTTCGATGACGGCGGCTTCGCGGCAATAATCATCGCAACCAGACTCAGTGCCAGCGAGGCGGTATCGCTAAGCATATGCCCGGAGTCAGATAACAGGGCCAGACTGCCGGTGACAAGGCCGCCGAAGAATTCGAGAAACATAATGCCGCCGGTGATAATTAAGGCGATCAGCAGACCTTTCTTATTATCCGGTGCATGAGAATGAGAGTGTGAGTGTGAGTGTGAGTGTGAGTGTGAGTGTGGGTGTGAATGGGAATGATCCGCAGCCTTGTGCCCGTTGTGCGGGTCTTTGCCGTTCCCATGCTCGCTGTGCTGATGCCCGTTGTGCAGGTCTCCGCCGTTCTCATGCTCACTGTGCTGATGTCCATTGTGCAGCTGTCCGCCATTTCCATGCTCACTGTGCTGATGCTGCTCTGATTGATCTGAGTAGTTTGAGTGGGTTGAATGCCCCGAATGCCCCGAATGCCCCGAATGCCCCGAATGCCCCGAATGCCCCGCATCCTTACCATCAGGTGCCCCATTCTGCGTTGTCGTGCCGGAATTTTTAGAATGATTCATGGGTAAAACCTCTTTTCAGTTAACATATGAATGATTGCTCATATGTTAATATTATGACGGCTGAAGGTAATTTACAAGGGTTTGCAGCAAGTTTATTTTCGTTTCAGAGCTAGTTGTCGCAATAAATCCCTATCGCTTCAATTACAGGTATGCCGCATCTTCTCCAATTCAAGCTATATAAGTTTTATTTAACGTTGTTTGAATTGTTATTTTTCATGAAAAAGCCAAAAACTATGCGCGAGGTGCATTGACACTGTAAGTTTCAGGGGAATATAATATGTGTAAGTTAACATATGAACAAATACTCATATATAGGTTTTACCAAGGGAGATGAGTCATTTGAATACGGTACAAGGTAATGTGAAGCGTAAATGGGTACTCGAGGGTCTGGACTGCGCGAATTGCGCCATGAAGATTGAGAATAAGGTCAAGAAGATCGAAGGGGTATCTTCCTGTTCCGTGAACTTTGCGATGAAGACCATGACGCTGGAGACCGCTGCTTCTGCTGCAGAAGAAGTAGCTGAACAGGCGCAGCATACTGTCACTGCACTTGAACCGCATGTGAAGCTGCGTGAAGTCACCGCTTCGCGGGCGGTCAAGAAGCCGCTGGCTGCTGGCAGCCCAGGCCAGGTACGCCGCGTAGCTACTCAGGGTCAAGAGCATGACCATCCGGGCGGAGAGCCGCATAGTCATGCCCAGGATGACATACACGGTCATGCCCATGCGGCTGCGGAGCATACCCATAGTCATCCCTCTGCCGCTGAGCACGGTCATGACCACAGTCACGGCCACAGCCATGAGCACGGGGAAGGCGGTACGCGCAGAATCCTGCTGCGTTTGGCCGGTGGAGCCGTTCTGGCTGCTGCCGGGATGTTCCTCCCGGTCAGTGGAATCGCGGAACTGTTAATCTTCCTGGCAGCGTATCTTATCGTGGGCGGTGAGGTAGTCTGGTCTGCCGCGCGGAATATTATCCGCGGCCAGGTGTTTGATGAGAATTTCCTGATGGCGCTGGCGACCATCGGGGCTTTTGCCATCGGAGAGTATCCGGAAGGCGTTGCGGTTATGCTCTTCTATCAGGTAGGTGAGCTGTTCCAGGGGATGGCGGTGAACCGTTCACGCCGTTCGATTACAGCGCTGATGGATATCCGGCCGGAATTTGCCTACTTGAAGGAAGGCGGTAATCTGCGCAAGGTCTCGCCGGAAGAGGTAGCAGTTGGAGACAGCATCGTGGTTAAGCCGGGCGAGAAGGTACCGCTGGATGGCATCATTCTGGAAGGCAGCGCGATGATGGATACCTCGGCGCTGACCGGTGAATCCGTACCCCGGTCAACCCAGCCGGGCAGCCAAGTGCTGAGCGGATTCATTAACCGCAATGGTGTGGTTACCATTGAGGTGACCAAGGATTTCGGCGAATCGGCAGTCTCGCAGATTCTGGAGCTGGTGCAGAATGCGACCAATAATAAAGCGAAGACAGAGAACTTCATCACGAAATTCGCCCGTGCCTATACGCCGGTAGTAGTGATAACAGCCCTGCTGCTGGCGGTGGTTCCACCGCTGGTACTCAGCGGAGCCACGTTCTCGGACTGGATATACCGTGCGCTCGTCTTTCTTGTTATTTCTTGTCCCTGTGCGCTTGTGGTATCGATCCCGCTCGGATTCTTCGGCGGTATCGGGGCCGCTTCGCGGAACGGGATTCTGGTCAAGGGCAGCAATTTCCTGGAAGCATTAAATGATGTGAAGGTTGTTGTATTTGATAAGACGGGAACCTTGACCAAAGGGCAATTCAGCGTGACCGGGAATTATCCGGCGGAAGGATTCACCCCGCAGGAATTGCTGCGGATTGCCGCTTATGCCGAGAGCCATTCCAGTCATCCGATTGCCGAATCGATCCGCTCTGCTTACGGGGAGGTAATCCCTGGAGAAGCCATCACGGACTATAATGAAATTTCCGGCCACGGCATTGCTGTCACAGTCGAAGGCAAGGCAGTACTCGCCGGGAATGCAAGGCTGATGGAACGGGAGGGGATTGCAAGCCCTATCCCGCAGCAGAGCGGCACAGTGGTTCATATTGCTGTCGATAAGCAGTATGCAGGTTATATCGTTATTGCGGATGAAGTGAAAGAGGATGCACAGCGGGCCATCCAGGAGCTGAGCGCGCTGGGAATCCGCAAGACCGTCATGCTGACCGGCGATGCTGCATCTGTAGCCGAGTCCGTCGGCAGACAGCTGGGCATTCAGGAGATTCATGCGGAGCTGCTGCCCGGAGATAAGGTCGAAGCGATTGAACGGCTGGAGCGGGAGAAGGGACCGAAGGAGAAGATTATTTTTGTCGGAGACGGGATTAATGATACTCCGGTGCTGGCTAGAGCCGATGTCGGGATCGCCATGGGCGGACTTGGCTCCGATGCGGCCATTGAAGCGGCAGACATTGTAATAATGACGGATGAACCCTCGAAGATTGCCGCCGCTATCGGCATTGCCAAGCGCACGCGGACCATTGTGTGGCAGAATATTATTTTTGCGCTGGGGGTCAAGGCCGTCTTCCTGCTGCTGGGAGCGTTCGGAATTGCCACCATGTGGGAGGCCGTATTCTCCGATGTCGGGGTAACCGTGCTTGCCGTGCTCAACAGTATGCGTGCATTGCAGCCTCCGAAATCAGGATAATGCTCAGCTGCCATATTTATAAATTCACTACTATTGCCGGATTCTGATTTATAAATTACGAAATAATTATGAAAAAATAAGTCATCATGATCCTAAATTTTGGGTCCTGAGGCTTATTTTTTATTGGATGTATAATGTTTTTTGTCTATTTATGCCGATATATCATTATATATTTACAGCATATGGAAGATTACAACGGTTTTCTGGGGGGACATTCGGTGAAGAAGGCAGGCTTGTGGTCAAAAATGAAAATGAATGCAAACAATGGAAAAACTGGTTCTCTGCAGAAAAAGTGGTCGTTGGTCATTTTAGCAGTGGCCATTGTACCTCTGCTGGGAGCGACCCTCTTTTTCATGCAATACTTTGGGGGCGTGACCCGGGCGGACAGTGAGGAGCTGGCTGAGAGTATCCTGGAGATGAATACTACACGGATCGATGAATGGATAAACTCCAAAACATCTGCGGTACAGGAACTGATGGCCATGCATCCTGAATTCGACACTGCACAGCCGGCCACTATATTCCCGGTAGTCAAGGTGCTGGAAGACAGCGACAGACAGTCCGAAGGCTACAGTGTCATTAATAAGGAAGGGATATTGTCGAATTCCCTTAATCTTACCGCCGATGTCAGCGGAGAGGCGTATTTCCAGGAAGCCAAGACGAGCCATGCACCGGCTGTAGCCGATATGTCTTTTTTGGAGCAGCTGAATAAAAATATCATTCCGGTCTTCGTTCCGGCAGTGGACAAAGACAATCAATTCGCCGGAGGCATCGCCTTCTCGGTAACACCTGATATTCTGACGGAGATGAGCAAGAACATCCATGTAGCCGAAACCGGTTATGGATATGTGATTTCAGGACAAGGTAATTATTATACCTCTTCGGATCCGGACCGGATCGGGAAGAACATTGCGGACTATGCCGGAACGCCGGAAATGAAGGAAGCCTACAAGAATATACTGGCAAACGACAAGGGTTCGGAGACCTACAAGGGCGAAGACGGGAAGCAGGTCATCACCTATTTCCGTACGATCCCCAGCACAGACTGGAAGCTGCTGATCAGCGTTCCAAAGAGTGAGATTACAGCCAAAGTAACTTCGGCCCAGACCATCTCCCTGATATTCGTTGTTATAGTTATGCTCGTTGTTATCGGTATTTCCCTATATCTTACCCGCTTGATTGTGAAGCCGATAGTAGCGATCTCCGGTGTAATGAGACGGGTGGCAGAGGGTCATCTGAGTGATCGGGTGGCAGTGCGTTCCGGGGATGAGATTGGCCAGATGAGCCAGAGCATCAATGATATGATTGCAAGCCTGGCCGGAATTGTCGGCAAAATCGATGCTACAGTCGCCCAAGTGGCTGTCTCTGGAGAAGGTGTGCTGAAGTATGCCAATCAGACCTCCAATACTTCGGCGGAGATCGAGACCGTGGTCCAGGAAGTAGCAAGGGGCATGGAGGAGCAATTCAGAGGTTCGGAGCAGGCGGCAAGAGCCACAGAAGAGATGGCTATCGGACTGCAGAGAATTGCCGAATCCTCGGTCAGTGTATCAGATCAGGCGGAAACGGTCAGTACCGAGGTAGAGAACGGTTATCTGGAGATCCAGGCTACACTTGAGCAGATGACAGTAATCAGCACTACTGCGGGGAAGACTTCAGAGCTGATCAACAACCTGACCGGTCAATCAGAGCAGATTGGACAGATCGTGGATGTGATCTCGGAAATCTCCAATCAGACGGGGTTATTATCGCTTAATGCTTCTATTGAAGCTGCCAGAGCAGGCGAGCACGGGCGCGGCTTCGGAGTTGTAGCGAACGAAGTGAAGAAGCTGGCTGAGCGCACGGGCGGAGCCATCGTGAACATTGTTGAACTGATCCGCCAGATTCAAGAATCCACCAAGAATGCTGCGGTCTCTATGGAGAAGAGCGTAGTTGAAATCGGTGACGGTATGGGGAAAATGAAAAATGTGGGCGAATCGTTCAACCATATCCGTTCTTCCATCCGCGAGGTTTCCTTGCAGATTCAGGATGTATCTGCCATCAACGAGCAAATGTCGGCCGGGACGGAAGAGATTACGGCTTCCATCTCTGATATGCTGATCATTGCAAGGGATTCTGCGGAAAGTGCCGAGATGGTTGCAGAGGCTTCAACTGAACAGCGGAATCTGATGGGTAAGGTTGTAACCTCGGCTGAATCTCTAAATGGGCTGATGTCCGAATTGCGGAGCGAGATTGAGAAGTTCCATTAAGGGCTGGTTGCAATAAAAAAACACCCCTCTGCCGCACGGGTTACCGTGTGTGAAGCAGAAGGGTGTTTGCTGTTTAATGAATCAATCCGCAGACGCAAGGTCAGGCTTACAGCTTTTCTTCCAGCTGCAGACTCTCAATTCCGCCGCGGATAATGCTGCATGAGGCTGCGAATTTCGCCATTTCAGCATCGCTGAGGTTCAGCTCCAGCAGTTCCTGGATACCGCCGCTGCCAATAATGGCCGGTGCACCTGCGCAGACGCCACTTTGCCCGTACTCGCCGTCCAGAATCGCCGAAACGGCGATGATTTTGTGCTCATCATTCAGAATGGAGCGCGTGATGTAGGCCAGTGCACTGCCGATCCCGAAATGCGTGGAGCCTTTGCGGGTGAAGATCTCCCAGCCGGCATCCTTCGTCTTGCGGGCGATATCCTCAAGGTCCAGGCTGCTGAAACGCTCGCGGTGCTGTTCCATGATCTGCAGAAGCGGCTTGCCGCCGATCGTTACATGAGACCAGGCCACGAACTGGGATTCCCCGTGCTCGCCGAGTGCGTATCCGTTGACGCTGCGCGGATCGATGGTGAATACCTCGGACAGCAGCGTCTTCAGGCGGGAAGAATCAATCGAGGTACCGGTGCCGATGATCCGGTGCCGCGGCAGGCCGGATATTTTCCATACCATATAGGTGACAATATCAACGGGGTTCGCGGCTACGACAAAGATACCGTCGAAACCTCCAGCCATAATTTCGGTAACAATCTCCCTGGTAATAACAGCGGCGGCATCCAGCACATCCAGCCGGGTCTGCCCTGGTTTGGGATTGGCGCCTGCCGTCAGAATGACGACATCCATCCCGGCGCAATCGCTGGAGGTGCCTGCGTACACCTTAGTACGTGTTCCGGTGAAATCCATGCAGTGCGAGAGGTCAAGCGCTTGTGCCATGGCACGGTCGTAGGTGCGGTCGATCATCATGATCTCATCGCAGATGGCCTGATTAACCATGGAGTAGGCGCAGCTGGAACCTACCATACCAGAGCCGACGATTGCCACTTTTCTCGATTTACTTTTCAATTGCCTTGTCCCCACTCTCTAGAAGTATGCTTTTATTCTAACTGATCTTATCGGAAGTTACCTGACATGAAGTTGAAAAAGTCATGCGTCGCCTGCCCGTTTTTCGACACAATTGACATCGGAGGTTAGAAATATGGCGGTCTAGCCTTATACTGCTTCACTGCTATAATTATTATGTGATCCGGGCTGTTAAGAACCATGCAGAAAGCCCGGCGCCTATTAAATATGAAAGGGGATGTCCCAAGCAGTCATGATCATGGCTGTTTGGGACACCCCCTGTTTGTGAATATAAGGATGTATAAGTGTCATTCCACGAATCATCCTTATACTTCCCGCTGAAACGTGGCCGCTCTTTGAACAAGACGGCAAAGCCGTTTCCACCCTGCTGTCCAGGATGTATGTATCCTGCTTACCCTCTGGTCTGTGGTATTTGGGCCTCTGCAGGCAGCATCCGGGTGTAGTGCTTATACATGAACACTCTCCAGTGGAGAATCATGCCAAAGGCCAGAATAAAGAATAATCCGCCGGATTGCGGGACGGATACATATTGATTGATAAACTCATGGAGAAGGGTGCGGATCAGCAGCAGTCCAAGCAGAATGAAGGCGAAGCTCTTGGAGCGCTGGGCATAAATCTGTCCTTCCCGTTCCTCGAACCGGGTGCTGCGCATTAGCGGATAGGCGAAGATAAACCAGCCGACCAGGAAAGCTGCAACAGCCCACCACCAGGGAAATCTGACTTCCGGGACTACAAACATGGCGAATCCGGTGGACATGCCAAGCGGCGGAATCCATATTTTGCGGACGGTTACCGGACGGGCACTAGCCTTCAGGCGGATAAAAATAACCATCAGCGCCATGAACACGGCTCCCAGCGTGGAGCCCACATGCAGAAGTGAGGGGTTGATATTGCCCATGATTCACTTTCCTCTCTGTGATTTGGGTCACTTATTTCTTCATTATAGCAGAAAAAAGATCCAATTCAGAATGGATCACCGGCCGTGGTGAAGGCGGCCCCTGGATGGCCCACACAGCAAACCCGCCAGGGTTAACCCTGGCGGGTTTGCTTGATAAGTGTATTTCAGCAGCTTCAGCTATGAATGCTGCCATAGGGCTTAAGAACGGCTACGTCCGCCAACCGAACGCAGGATCAGGCTGACGATGAAGATCAGAACTACGGCACCAATCAATGAAGGGAAGACATAGTAGTCGCTGATCTTAGGTCCCCAGCTTCCCAGCAGCATGCCGCCGAGCCATGAACCCAGAATACCGGCGATAATGTTGCCGATAATGCCACCCGGAATATCTCTGCCCATAATCAGGCCAGCCAGCCAACCAATCACGCCACCAACAATCAACATCCATAATAAACTCATTATTCTTCAGCTCCTTTGTGTTTGTTATCTTCGATGGTTACTATTAACCTTCTGCAAGACGTTTAAACCAAGTGTCAAATATTGCTTGCACACTTAGAATTAGTATTCTATTGTATCCATATTTATGCTGTTTAAGCCTGGTAATGTCTTGGGTACATAAACATGTTATAGTAAATTTTGCGGAGATCAGCTGAGTGAAAACACCGCTGTGCAGGTTATATATTTGTACACTATACAATAAAGGAGCCGTTGCCATGCACCAGCCTAATGAAGTGTTGTTCTATATCGGAACCTATAGTAGTGAGAAGGAAGAAGCCATCCTGTTGGGGGCGCTGGATAAGGAAACGGGCGAAATGAGAATTATGGGCGGCACCCGCGGAATTGAGAATCCCTCCTATCTGGCTGTAAATGCAGCGGGAACCGTATTATATGCGGTAAGTGAACAGGATGAAGGCCAGGTGCACGCCTACGCCATTGAATCCGGCAGCAAAGCGCTGCGCCCGCTGGGCAGCAGAGCTACCGGAGGCGGTGCGCCGTGTTATGTTTCCGTGGCTCCGCAAGGAGATTACATATTCGTATCTAATTATACGGGAGGAAATGTGAATGTATTCCCGCTGAACAGTGACGGCTCGCTGCAGGACATGTCCTCCCAGGTTAAGCATGAAGGTTCAGGAATCCGTGCAGACCGTCAGGATGCGCCTCATCCGCATTCCGTTATTCCCGATAAAACCGGGGATCATGTGCTGGTCTGCGATCTCGGACTGGATCAGATTGTGTTCTACCGCGTGGAGGAGGGCAAGCTGGTCACCCACCGCGAAGTGGATCTGCCGCCGGGCTCGGGGCCGCGTCATCTGGCTGTACATCCTTCACGGCAATGGATCTATCTGGTGAATGAATTGAATAATACGGTTACCGTATTTGCGGATGACGAGCAGCAGGGCAACCTCAAGATCCTGCAGAATGTCAGCTCGCTTCCTGAGCATTACACGGCCGGAAGTGATGATACAGCGGCGGATATTCACGTCTCCCCATGCGGAAGATACCTGTACGTATCGAACCGGGGACATGACAGCATCGCCCTGTTCCATATTGATAATGCGACAGGTCTGCTGGAAGCGGAGGATTGGGTCATCTCCGGCGGCCGGACACCGCGGAATTTCGCCATTATCAGCGGCATGCTGCTCGCTGCTAACCAGAACAGCGGCAATATCGTATCCTTCAGGATCGACAGTGAGAGCGGCCGGCTGATTCCTACAGGTAATGAACTGGAGATTCCGTCTCCGGTCTGTGTAGTGGCTGTTTGATAGAGCGGATTACGCCGCCATCTGTAGATCTAAGTTGTAATTCATACAACATTTAAGCCAATGGACTTATCTATAGAAAGTGGGCTTAAGAATAAGAATAAGGATTTGCCTTTTCCGGGTTCACGCCAAAAGAACGTCCCTCTGCCCGCTGGCAGTCTGGGACGTTCTTCGTTTGGGCTCATTATATACCCTTGTGGCACAAGTCACACGGAACAGTAATTTTATCATCTGAGCATGCTCTTTACTGCATCCCCAGCTGGTCATCCCGCTCATAGAAGCCGATGTCATCCAGCATAATCTTGTCATCTTCCCCTTGCAGGTAGAAGGTGATTTCGGTCAGCTTGTCCGGATCAAGCGCTGGCTCTTCTTCAAGGAACAGCTCAAAGGGCAGCTCATAGGTCTGGAAGACGGCTTCCGAGCGGTCGCCGAACTTGCCGTCGCTGATCCGCTCCTCCAGCCATGGGCTGATCGTGAATTCGGTCTGGGGCAATGGCAGAATCTCCATTACCTCATCCAGGGGCAGCCGTGCCGTGACCTCATTGCTGTCGGTCAGCTCCACCTCCACATCGGGGGAGAGAGCGCCCGCAGAGGGTGCAGCCGCATCCTCTGCGTCATCAGCGTCGGAATTAAGGTTAGCCAAGGAGAAGGCTAAGCCCTCTGCGGCGGAAGCGGCAAGATTACGGGTGAGTGATTCACTAAGCTTAATCTTGTAGGAGGCTTCAACCGCATCCGCACCAGCATCCGCATCACCAGCTCCAGCCTGGTTCTGAGCGGTGCTGCCGCGCTCCAGCAGAATACCGTATGAAGGTTTATTCTTGGACTCGCGGTCCTTGGCTGCTTCTTCGCTCCAGGTGAGGCCTTCAGCAGTGGCAGTGCCGCCCTTCACCGTATTTCTTTTGCGGTCTTCCTCGTAGTTCGCTACCGTAAGGTAAGTCCCGCTCTGGAACCGGTTATAATAGGCGGTATCCGGCAGCCACTGCGCACCGCTGCGGTAATCACGGAACAATTGCTGATATTCCTTCTTCCCGTGCAGCGTAGTCTCCAGAAATGCAGAGACATAGATCTTGGCAATCTGCCGCTGGTCACCACCATCCATTATATCTGTACGTTTCAGGAACAGCCCCGTCGGCAGTGCCTGGTCAAACAGCCCCCAGTCTGTGTTGAACTGGCTGTGATTGGCATCGGCAATGTAGAGCGAGCTTTTGAAAGCCGGAGTGCTGCCGGTGTAGGAAGCACGCATATACTGCCGGTCCCCGTAGAAGTCATGCACATCGCCGTCACGGGCGCCCTGCAGCGTCAGATAGTTCACATCCACCAGACTGGCCTGTTTGCTGTCAATGGCTTTATCCGTAGGAGCCAGCGCAATAACGGAAGTGATGTTGAACTGCTTCGTTGCCGCCAGTGCCGGATCACCGGTGAACCAGCGCGAGGCATCCGCAGCCATGGCTACAGCCTGACCGCCGCGGCTATGGCCCAGCAATGCAGTCTGGTCATAATCGACCTTCTGATAGAAGGGTGTGCCGGATTGCTCCGCGAAGCTTGCGATCTGCTGCAGATGCTTCAGAATCATCCAGGTCCGCACCTGGAAGTCATTATCCGGAATGCCGGACCACGCAGAATAATTCAGGAAGTTCTCATCCAGCGAGACGGCGATAAATCCCCGGCTGGCCAGCAGTTCCCCGAGATAGGCGTATCCGCCCTCGGAATAATCCTCCATCATATGGTTGCCATGCACCATAAGCACGAGGGGATAAGGCCCGTCACCGTCAGGCATCCAGACCCGGGCATTCAGAGGAAGCGCTCCGGGATCGAATCCCCAGAATAAGGTACGCAGCGCAGGCCATGATTTGATGAATTCCGTAGCATCCACAGAAGCAGAGAGGAGCGCGGCATCCGCGCCATACTCTGTACGGTGCAGGTCCTGGCCGCTCCCATAGGTGAAGCTGTGGAACGTATAGTCCCCCGGCTGTCCGGGATCAGCCGCCGCCGCAGGAAGAACCTCTCCATCCGCAGCCAATGTCTTAACCGATGGGGAGGGAGCAGGGCTGCTTCCCGTCCCATAGGCCAATGCCAAGGGGGTCAGGACAAGAACCGCTGCCAGAAGCCCGCCGGTGAGGGTTCTCCGCGTCCGCAGCAGACCGGCTGCAAGACCTCCCAGCCCCCCGGCCACAGCTGTGATACCAGCGATGGCTGCTGCAGCCTCAAGCTCCAGATCGGCGTAATACAGAATAAGCAGCACGGCGCTCAGTGCACTGAGCCAAGAGCCCGTGAACAGCCGCGGAATGCGCAGTCCGGTTAATGAGAGCAGTAGAGCCAGCAGGTTGCCGGCCAGCGCCATTACAAGGGTTCCCGCACCGGCAGCCAGTATAATATCCGCTGCGCTCCCAAGCCCTGTAGGAATGCCCATAACCGCTATAGTAAAGGCCAGAATGCATAGAATCCAAGGACCGCAGAGTGCAATCCTCCATAATGCTGTATCATACCGGTACGTTTCTAAGCTGCGTCTTCCCATTTCCCTGAGTATGCGCCTGTGCAGGCGTGGTCCCTGCGGTGCGGGTACATACTCCAAATCCATTCCCATAATAGTTTCCCCCGACAATTTGTGGCAAATAGAGGCTGCAGAAATCCGGCAGAACTCATCTCTAGTAATTCAACTTATATCTAGTAATTCGACCTATAAGATGTAGCAATAATATTACTTTAAGACATCAATAACAAGTGGGTCTTACAGGAACGGCCGCCACTTGCTGCCGCCGGGCGGAATAGAGCCATCTTTCATCCAAATTGAAAAAAAGGTTTGACAGCGCGCAGGGCATTCAGTATTATGTCTGTATAACCTACTAAATGGGTAGGAATAATCAAATAAGTTCTTACCGTACAGACGGAGGAACGCCTGCTTCAGGCTCGCAGATACGCGTCCATAGGACCGGTTTGACCAGCCGCAAGTGGGCTTTCCTGCGTCTTTTTTTGACGGAAATCCAACCAACAAGAAATTCACAATGATAATGCAATTACAAGAACATTATGGGGGAGTGGTTTGTGATGAAGAAAGGGATCAAGAAGGGGCTTATCGCCGGTTTCACACTATTATTGACGGCAGGGCTTACTGCTTGCGGCAACAACAATGGAGGGAACAGTGCAGGCGCGGCAACAGAAGCTCCGGCAGCAACAGAGGCGGCTGCGAATACGGCGGCTACACCGGAGGCAACAAAGGCCCCAGCCAAAGATCCGGTCGAGCTGCTGAATGTGTCCTACGACCCTACACGTGAACTATATGAGAATTATAACAAGGCATTCGCCGCTTACTGGGAGCAGGAGACAGGCCAGAAGGTTACGATCAAGCAATCGCATGGCGGATCAGGCAAGCAGAGCCGGGCTGTACTCGACGGTCTGGAAGCAGATGTAGTTACGCTGGCGCTCGGATATGACATTGATGCTCTTCAGGAAACGGGTCTTATCGGCGCGGACTGGCAGAGTAAATATGAGCATAACAGCTCCCCGTATACTTCCACCATCGTATTCCTTGTGCGTAAAGGCAACCCGAAAGGCATCAAGGACTGGCCGGATCTGCTCAAGGACGATGTAGAAGTGATCACTCCGAACCCTAAGACTTCCGGCGGTGCGCGCTGGAACTACCTGGCAGCCTGGGGATATGCGCTTGACCAGAATAATAACGATGAAGCCAAGGCTCAGGAGTTCGTACAGAAGCTGTTCAAAAATGTACCCGTACTGGACACCGGGGCGCGCGGCTCTACAACTACCTTCGTGGAACGCGGAATCGGTGACGTGCTGATCGCCTGGGAGAATGAAGCCTACCTGTCGATCAAGGAGCTGGGTCCGGATAAATTCGAGATTGTAAATCCGTCGGAGAGCATTCTGGCCGAGCCGCCGGTAGCCGTGGTGGATAAAGTTGTCGACAAGAGAGGCACCCGTGAGGTCGCAGATGCTTATCTGAAATACCTGTACACCGAGGAAGGCCAGGAAATCGCCGCCGAGAACTATTACCGCCCGACTCTGGAAAGTGTGAAGGAACAGTACAAGGACCAATTCCCTGAGATCAAGCTGTTCACACTGGCGGACAAATTCGGAACCTGGAAGGAAACCCAGGAGAAGCACTTTAATGATGGCGGAATCTTCGACAAAATCTACGTGCCGGGCAGCTGATAGCCAGTTCCGGGATGGAGCTGAGCAGAACAGGTAAGGCGAATTTTGCAGGCGGGGTCCCGCCCGGTTGCTGATCGGCCAACGAGCCGAAGGCAGGAAAGGATGAATGGGCAAATGAATGTCACCACTAAAGCTGCTGCGGGGGCTGTGTCACGGCGCAGGCTTCTGCCGGGTTTCGGAATTACGATGGGGTTCAGCGTATTGTATCTGAGTCTTGTCGTTCTGCTGCCGCTGTCAGCGCTGCTCTTCAATTCGACGGGACTCAGCTGGGCTAAGTTCTGGGATGTGGCTACGGATGCCCGTGTCCTGGCCTCCTATCGGGTCAGTCTGAGTACAGCGGCAGCTGCAGCCCTGATCGATGCTGTTCTGGGGCTGCTGCTGGCCTGGGTGCTGGTACGCTATGAATTTCCGGGCAAAAGGCTATTCGACGCCCTGATCGATCTGCCGTTCGCGCTCCCTACAGCTGTAGCGGGTGTGTCACTGACAGCACTTTATTCCCAGAACGGCTGGATCGGCTCCCTGCTGGAGCCGCTGGGCCTCCGGGTAGCCTTCACGCCGCTTGGCATTACGCTGGCGCTGATGTTTATCGGCATTCCCTTTGTGGTCCGCACGGTTCAGCCCGTGCTGGAGGATCTGGACAGGGATATGGAAGAGGCATCGGCCACACTGGGAGCGGGACGCTGGCGGACCTTCGTGCGGATCGTTATGCCGGAGCTGTTCCCGCCGCTGCTTACGGGCTTTGCACTGGCTTTTGCCCGGGGCATCGGCGAATACGGCTCCGTTGTATTTATCTCCGGCAATATGCCAATGCGTACGGAGATTGCTCCGCTTCTCATCATGTCCAAGCTGGAGCAGTTCGATTATGCCGGAGCAACAGCGGTGGCGCTGCTGCTGCTGCTAATCTCCTTCCTGATGCTGCTGGTCATCAACAGCCTCCAGCACTGGGCGCGGAAGAGCTCGCGTTAAGGATTCAGGAAATCTGGACAACGGCGGCCATTCAAGATGCCTATGCTAACAAAACTTAAGTGAATGCTTCCGAAGCGAGTTTTATTGCGATGTTTATCGAGGAGCGGAGGCTCCATAAAACCTAAGCGAATGCTTCCGAAGTTAGTTTTGTACGAAGCAGATTCAGGATGCCTAAGCTAACAAAACTTTAGGAGGAATAAAAATGGCCGGTACGGTTCCCTTACATGTCCCCGCACCGCGAAAAAGCGTGTCGTCCCCCCGGACGACTGAATCCAAAGCGGTGAAATGGGTGCTCATTTCCCTTGCCGGACTTGTATTGCTCTGGCTGATTGCCCTGCCGCTGATTATCGTGCTGGTGGAGTCGCTGAAGCGGGGGCTGGATGTCTACTGGGCTGCGCTGACCGATCCGGATGCCGCCTCGGCGCTGAAGCTGACCCTGCTGGTCGCGGCCATTACCGTTCCGCTGAATACGATCTTTGGTGTAACGGCGGCGTGGGCAGTGACCAAGTTCCGTTTTCGCGGCAAGGGCTTTCTGATTACGCTGATCGATCTGCCATTTGCCGTATCGCCGGTAATTGGCGGGTTGATCTTTATTCTGGTATTCGGCTCGCATGGCTGGTTCGGTCCTTGGCTGAGCAATCACGATATCAAGATTGTTTTTGCTTTGCCGGGTATTGTGCTGGCTACGCTGTTTATCACCTTCCCTTTTGTGGCGCGCGAGCTGATTCCGCTGATGGAGGAGCAGGGCACACAGGAGGAGGAAGCGGCCATTACGCTAGGTGCGCACGGCTGGCAGATTTTCTGGCGCGTGACGCTGCCCAATATCAAGTGGGGTCTGCTGTACGGCATTATTCTCTGTAATGCACGGGCAATGGGGGAGTTCGGCGCGGTATCCGTGGTATCCGGGCATATCCGGGGAGAGACGAATACCCTGCCGCTTCATGTCGAGATTCTGTACAACGAATATCAATTTTCGGCATCCTTCGCCGTTGCCTCCCTGTTGCTCCTGCTGGCCCTAGTGACGATGATGGTCAAGAGCCTGCTTTTACGTAAAAATGCTCATTGACAGTCCTTGGGGTCCGTGCTAAGTTAATTCATAGTATACAAGGTGGTAATTACGGAATAACGGGATTTAGGCGGAGATACTCCCCTGTCCGGGGAAAGGGAGGCTGGAGAATGGCTAAACCACTGAAAGTGGATGAGGTATGGCTTGCGCGGATAACGGAACTTCTCGACGATATGGAGTTCGGCTCATTGCATATTGTGGTGCATGAAGGTCAAATCGTACAGATGGAGCGCACAGAGCGCAAACGTTTCGAGAACAGCACAGCAAATGCACGTTATAGTGGAGAAACCGGAAGCCGGCGGACCGATTCCCGTTCTGCGGGACGAGGATAGCAATCTGTAGTGCACTGATAAATGATCATACATTTCCGTGAACAGAAAAAAGGGGTATCTCACAAGCCTGGAAATGACTGAATGAGGTACCCCTTTTGTATGCCGGGACATTAGTGTAAGCTTTACTTTAGTAGCGTGTGTTGCGCCGTGATCCGCTGATTCCCTCCACCAGCAGGATGAGGGCAGTGATGGCATGCATAATCCAGCCGACAAAAGGAATCAAACCGACCACCGAGGTGACGATACCAACTGCGTTACCGATGATAGATCCGCGTTCTCTCAGCAGAATAATTACAGCTACGGCATGGAGCAGAAAAGCAACCCCCAGCGGTACCCAGGCATTGGCTACGACAAATGCCCCGCCGATGAACGGCAGTGCCAGAAAAGCCTCATAAGCGAAAGTTCCCCATTTGAATAATTTCCCTATCGGAGACATAATAACTCCACCAGCCTTCCAAGTAGTCTTATAAAGATCCTATTCCACAGTTTACCCAAGGATACGGGCTAAGAATAACCCTGTGCCGGCAACAGATGCAGAACCGTTTGTATTTCTGAGTAATTGTACGCCGGGGGGAGGCGGGACGTTTCATTTTTCCGGATAAGATAGGCGCTGCCTTGCCTCGAAACCTTGCAGTCATATATATTGGTAACAGGTTAACAGGAGTGTCCGCGTGCAGGCGGATAATCATGACAAGAGGGGATAATGTATGGACAAGACATTGCAGCCGGATATCCGGCATGAGCTGCCAACAGTGGAGCAATACCTGGCCCTGCGGCTGGAAGCCGGGCTTAGTCCCATGAGTGTGGAGGGAGCCGGAATCGGGCTGCCCCGCTCCGCGTTTGCTGTAACCTTGTATGAAGGAGATATATTGGCTGGAATGGGACGGGTAATCGGGGACGGGGGCTGTTTTTTTCAGGTGACCGATATTGCCGTGAAGCCTTCCTTTCAGGGGCAGGGTCTGGGGAAAATAATTATGCGGGAAATCCGCCGGTTTCTGGATACCGTGCCGGACAAGGCGTATATTAGTCTCATTGCTGACGGGGAAGCCTCAAGGCTGTATGCCCAATATGGATTCGCACCGGTCCTGCCGGATTCTCAGGGGATGTTCCTGCGGCGTTCATGATGAAAAGAGGATCAGGGCTGCAAACAAATACGAAAGTGAGGCAACAAGAGAATGGATATCGTAGTATTTGGTGCATCGGGTAAGATCGGAAGTGCGATTGTAGAAGAAGCGTTAAAAAGAAAACATGAGGTTACCGCTGCCGTCCGCAAACCGGAAGCCTTCAGTATTCAGCATGACCGGCTTAAGGTTGTTGCAGCCGACCTGCTGGACCCCGCCACGGTAACGGCAGCTCTGCACGGACATGAAGAGGTTATCAGCGCATTCGGACCGGCGCCGGGGCATGAGAATGATCTGCTGCAGGCGGCGGATTCCCTGCTGACAGGGATGCGTGCCGCCGGGCTCCAGCGCCTGATCGTTATCGGCGGGGCAGGCAGCCTGAAGACGGAAACGGGGGAGTGGCTGATGGACACGGCTGATTTCCCGGAGAACTTCCGTCCGCTTGCGTCGGCTCACGCCAATGCCTATGAAATCTACAGAGGGTCAGAGCTGGATTACACGTACCTGAGTCCGCCTGCTGCCATTATCGCCGGACGCCGGACCGGCCAGTTCCGGATTGGTCTGGACCGGCTGATTGTGGACGAGAACGGGCGGAGCAGCATCAGCATCCAGGATTTCGCGGTAGCGGTTATCGATGAGCTGGAGGAAGGCAATTTCAGCAAGACCCGTTTTACAGTGGGGTATTAATAGATGCAGATTAAGCTTGTCAGGAAATAAAGCGGCCTAGAATGCAGGCTTCGTAAGCTTAAAGCCCGTCCTCTTGAACGCTCAGGAGGGCTTTTTGCTGTCATTCCGGGCACCTTAGCCGGATGAGGATGTGTCAAAGTCTGCAATTTGCCTGATTCTATAGTACTGGGTACAATCGAAGCAACTAAAGGGGGGCTTGGCTATGGATGTGGTAACTGCGGAGGAGATGCGGGCATTCGACCGCGAGACGATTGAGCGGCTGGGAATTCCGGCAATTGCGCTGATGGAGAACGCCGGGCGGGCGATTGCCGAGGAGGTCATCGTATTGTGCCGGCGGCGGGGGGCAGGCGCGGGCGGTGGCACAGGGAGTGCAGACGCAGAGGAGCGAAGCTTCGGTGCAGGAGCCGTGGGCGGCGTGGGCGGAGGAAGGCAGAGCTATGGAGCGGGCGTGGTGGGCGGCGGAGGCAGAGGAACGCAGAGCTATGGAGCGGGCCTGGCCGGTGGTGAAAGCGAAGGAACGCAGAGCTATGCGGCCGGCGTGGGCGGCGGCATAGGGAGCACGGATGCAGAGGGGCGATGCTACGGGGCAGGATCCGTGGGCAGCGCGGGCGGTGGAAGAGGAGGAACGCAGAGCTATGGAGCGGGCGCGGTGGGCGGCGGAGGCGAAGGAACGCGGAGCTATGCGGCCGGCGGGCCGGCGGTCCAGCCGCCGGGCTTCTCTGTCAGCGCCGACCCGGCGCTGACGCTTACCGCTGCCGGCGGCGAGCAGTGGCTCATCCTCGCCGGCAAAGGCAACAACGGCGGCGACGGGCTCGCCGCCGCCAGGCACCTGCGTGAGGCCGGCATCGCCGTCACGCTGGTGTATGCGGCCGCGCCGGAGTCGCTGGCCGGCGAAGCCGCGCTGCAGCGGGATGCCGCTGCAGCCATGGGCATCCCTGCCGCAGTCTACGGCAGGGATGCTGTGGACCTTGCCGCATGCAGCGGCATCGTAGATGCGCTGCTCGGCACAGGCAGCGCGGGCGCCCCGCGCGGTGCCTATGCGGAGCTGATTGCCGCTGCGAACGCCAGCGGCAGGCCTATTGTATCCGCGGACATCCCCAGCGGGCTGGACGCGGACACGGGCGAGACGCATGAGCCCTGCATTCATGCGTCGGTAACCGTCTGCCTCGCGTTCCTCAAACGCGGGCTGCTGCAGTATCCCGGCGCCGGAGCAGCCGGGCAGGTGGTGGTCCGCTCCATCGGCATCCCCGCTGCCCTGGCGCGTGAGAGCGGCGTCCCGGTCAGCCTGCTGACGCCGGAAGTGCTGCGGACACGTCTGCAGGTCGACGTGTCGCGCCGCCGTTCGCCCGAAGGCCACAAGGGCACTTACGGGCATGTCCTGCTGGCAGCAGGAAGCCTGCGCATGAGCGGCGCCGGCCTGCTGTGCGCCCGCGCTGCGCTGCGCGCCGGCTGCGGGCTGGTGACGTGGGCGCTGCCGGATAAGCTGCTGCCCTATGTGATCGGCTGCGCACCTGAGCTGATGCTGGCCCCGGTATCCGGCGGCGACGGGGAATGGAATGCCGGTACGGCGGCTGAAGTGCTGCAGCTAAGCGGAAGCCGCGATTGTATAGCTGTCGGCCCCGGTCTTGGCCGGTTCGAAGGAGATACGGATTGGCTCCGCAGGCTTTGGGAGGAGACGGAGTCTCCCCTGATTCTCGATGCGGATGCGCTGAATATACTGGCGGATGCCGATTACGGGTCCTGGACCCGCCGCCATCCGGTAATTCTGACCCCGCATCCCGGGGAGATGGCCCGGCTGGCAGGGACTTCTACAGCCCGGGTGCAGCGTGACCGGATCGGACTGGCGCTGTCTTATGCCGCAGCGCACGGCGTAATCCTGGTGCTCAAGGGAGCCCATACAGTCATAGCAACGCCCGAAGGACAGGCTTATGTGAACATCACGGGTCATCCGGGTATGGGAACCGGCGGTGCGGGTGATGTGCTGACCGGAATCATCTCCGGCCTGCTGGCCCAGGGCCTGGATGCTGCACAGGCGGTAGCCTTTGGGGTCTATCTCCATGGGCTGGCCGGAGAACGGGCCGCCCGGAAACGGGATAACCCGGCGGCCTTGATCGCCGGGGATATTATTGAGGCGCTGTGAACCGTAACTCCGGAGCTGCTGCGGCTCATTATCTATACACCATACCCGTGATCCTGCCGCTTCTGCTGCGCCAGTGCGAGTCTAAGGGTAGCACTGCTCTGCCCTGAATGGATTAGTGTTACAGCTCTGCCAGCGGAAGCACTGTATCAGAACAAGACCAGGCAGAGCAGCGGAATAAACAAGGCGAAGAAGGGAAGCAGGAGCGGGTAGCGTTCGCCGGCAATCTGGGCGAACCGGAACAACAGCAGCACTACAAGTCCGGCAAGACCGCTGGTCATTGCATCGCCGCCTTGCTCAGAAGCCAGCCACAGGCCGGCTCCAAAGCCGGCTACGGCGTATAACACCAGGGCCGGACTGAGCGAAGTGGACCGGAACATGCGCAGCAGGGCATCGGCAAGTATCGCTGCCGGTAAGCCGTAAGCGTAGATGGCATACGGCACCGATACCGGCCAGCCATCCGGCACTCCGCCTTCGTAGCCATGGCCGAGCATAAACAGGGAAACGAGAATAAAGGTCAGTCCGGCGGCCGACAGCTTGGTCAGTGCGTACATGCCCGCAGTCAGGCGGACAGAAGGCAGATCATAATCCTTATGTGTGGTCATCGCTTAACATCCTTTCGGGGTGGGTGAAGAGCACGGCCGGAATGACCGGACGAATCCGGCGCATGAATCAGCTTGTAACCATGTCCCTTCCGTTAACATGAATACAGGTGCCTGTTACATAGGAAGCATCAGGGCTGGCCAGATAGACATAGGCTCCTGCCAGCTCATAGGGCTGTGCCGCCCGCTTGAACGGGGTGTCTGTGCCGAATACACTGACCTCTTCAGCGGAATAGCTGGAAGGAATCAGCGGTGTCCATACCGGACCGGGAGCTACACTGTTGACGCGGATGCCGCTGTCCGCCAGTGAAAGAGCCAGAGAGCGGGTGAACGAGACAACGGCGCCTTTGGTGGAGGAATAGTCAATGAGCTCCTTGTTGCCCTGATAAGCGGTAATGGAGGCGGTGTTAATAATGCAGCTTCCTTTGTGCAGATGCGGGAGTGCGGCCTGGGTCAGGAAGAAGAAAGGGAAGATATTGGTGCGGTAGGTCTGGTACAGCTGCTCCTCTGTGATATCCAGAATGCTCTTCTGCGGATATTGGACGGCGTGGTTATTCACCAGAATGTCGAGCTTGCCGAAGGTCCGCACGGTGTGCTCCACCGCTTCGAAGCAGCACTCTTTATAGCGCAGATCCGTCTCAATCCGCAGGCAGCGGCGTCCAAGCTCTTCTATCCGGTGCTGCGTAGCTGCGGCATCAGAAGCTTCGTCCAAGTAAGCGATGGCAATATCTGCCCCTTCTTTGGCAAAAGCGATGGCGGCTGCTCTTCCAATGCCGCTGTCTCCGCCGGTAATCAGGGCAACCTTTCCTTTGAGCCTGCGGCTGCTGCCCTCGGGACTCTCGCTGATCGGACGCGGATTCATCAGACTCTCCAGACCCGGCTGGCGGTCCTGATGCTGTGGGGGGAAGGCGATAGGCTGCACGCGGCATACCGTCTTTTCTCCGTAATAGGGGTAAACGGGATTCATCGGGTGATACTCCTCCTTGCCTGTTGGCTCTCCGTATATTGGTATGCATGCGCCCAGAAAAGCGTGCGCCGCAGTCCTCTTCTGGGTGATCCTTAAGACGCTCTTAACTTTACATACTAAAAACTTAGAAATGGAGAGAATAACTAATGCTATACAGACCAATGACAGCCGATGATTACGAGGCAGCTTATCAATTATGGAAGAATACGGACGGGATGGGTCTTAGTGAAGCGGACTCGCGCGGGGAAATTATCCGTTATCTGGAGCGTAATCCGGGAATCAGCCAGGTGTGTGTGGATGAGGACGGTACACTTGCGGGTACAGCGGTGTGCGGACATGACGGACGCAGAGGATATATGTATCATGTGGCTGTCAGCAGCAGCAGCCGGGGTAAGGGTGCTGGGCGTGAGATGGTCACACGCTGCCTGGAGAGACTGCGGGAGGAAGGCATCAGTAAATGCCATCTGATGGTCATCGGGCATAACGCTCTGGGCCGCAGCTTCTGGTCAGGCACCGGCTGGCAGGAGCGGGATGGCCTTGTGCTGTTCTCGCGGAACAGCTGATAGGTCACAAACAATGTAATAGTGTAGCTTTTGTCCGGACGCAGTATAATATATAGGAGCTTTACAAATGACTTGCACTATTCTATGTGCAATGTCGAATTTTGATAGCGGGAGACCTGAGCGATGCGGTTTAAAGATGTATTCTCAATTATCGGTCCGGCGATGGTCGGACCTTCCAGTTCGCATACAGCGGGGGCGGCGCGGATCGGCAGAGCGGCACGCCAGGTGCTCGGTGAATTGCCGCGTACGGCAGAAGTCACGTTCTTCGGTTCTTTTGCGGCCACGTATCAGGGACATGGAACAGACCGGGCTATCGCCGGAGGTCTGCTGGACTTTACGACCGATGACCACCGGCTGCCGGATTCCATAGAGCTTGCTGCCGAAGCCGGAATGGAGGTTTCCTTCGGTCAGGGGACGGGCTTGTTCCCCCATCCCAATACGGTCCGCTTGCGGCTTACCGGCAGCGAGAGCGGCACAGAGCTGATGCTTACCGGGATTTCGATCGGCGGCGGCAATATCGAAATTGTTGATATTGACGGATTTGGCGTGAAGCTTACCGGCATGTATCCAACCGTGCTGATTAATCATATGGACTATCTGGGCGTACTGGCCAGCGTTACGGATGTAATGCGGCAGGGCCAGTGCAATATTGGACATATGTCGCTGGACCGCAAGAACCGCAGCGGAGCAGCCTTGACGGTGCTGGAGCTGGATGAAGCCGCTACACCGGAGCTGCTGCGGAATTTGCGGGCGCTGCCGGCTGTGAAGTCCGTGAAAGTCGTCGATTTGAATGAACAGGCACATGAGCAGAAAGGAAAGGACATTACATCATGAATTTTCAAACACTCAGCCAGCTGGCTGTATTATGTGAAGAGCGGGGTCTGGGAATCGGCGCTCTGATGCTTGAGGAGCAGAGCGCGGAGTCTGGACGTTCCAAGGAGCAGGAGTTCGCTACCATGAGCCAGTATTACGGCGTAATGAAGGAAGCGGTGCACCGCGGCATGCATGAAGACACCACCTCGCGCAGCGGCCTGACAGGACTTGACGCCCAGCGTGTGGCTGCTTACAATGCAGCGGATGAACCTTGCCTTGGCGGTCCTGCCGGCCAGGCCATGGCGTATGCTCTTGCGGTTTCGGAAGTGAATGCTTCCATGGGGCGGATTATCGCTACGCCGACCGCAGGCTCCTGCGGAATCATTCCCGGGGTGTTCCTGAGCTGTCAGGAGCGCTTCGGCTGGGATGATGACTATATGGTTACCGGCCTGTTCGCGGCTGGAGCCATCGGGTATGTTATTGCCAACAATTCCTTTGTATCGGGAGCGGAAGGCGGCTGTCAGGCCGAGGTCGGCTCAGCCATCGGGATGGCGGCAGGGGCCTTGACTGAAATGCGCGGCGGCACACCGGCGCAAGCCGTGCATGCCGTAGGGCTGGCACTGAAGAATACACTGGGGCTGATCTGTGATCCGGTAGGCGGACTTGTGGAGATTCCATGTATTGTCCGTAACGGCTTCGGTGCCGTCACGGCACTTGCTGCGGCCGATATGGCACTGGCCGGTGTCCGCAGTGTGATACCGTCCGATGAAGTGATCAAGGTCATGCTGGAGGTAGGCTCCGCCATGCCCGAGAAGCACCGCGAGACGGCGGGGGGCGGACTGGCGCAGACGCCAACCGGCCGCCGGATTATGAAGGATTTACGGAACAAGAAATAAGCTGCGGGAGCTTTCGGACGTCAGCCATTTTTGCGGGGCTATAGCATACGGAACCGTTCAAGCTGATCCCACAGCCCCTCACGCCGGAGGATTTCCTCCTGCTTCGGTCCCATCAGGTCGAAGTGGGGAAACGGCTGGCGGTTATGAATATATTGCGGCGGAAGACCGTTCTTCCTGCACCACTCCCTCAGGCGGGGGAGATCACTGCACCCGACCTTGGTCACTGTGGTGATGTCAGGAAAACGCTTGTCCAGCCAGTAATGCGTAAGGAACGCGATTTCACCAGCGGAGACCGCTTGTTTCCAGCGGGCTAGTTCTGCTCTGTTAATGCCAAAGGCCATAGCTGTCATCATCCTTATTGATCATAGTGAATTGATTAAATACAAGAATATAAGATATTTCCGGAAAGGGGAGAAGAACATGAACGGGCAAGTTAGAGCGGATATCCGCCCCGGACTTCAGGTTGATATTGTACTGAAGCAGGATCAGGCGACCGGCAAACTCACACATGGCGCGGTTAAAGACATTCTGACCAATTCGCCCCGCCATCCGCACGGAATCAAAGTGCGGCTGACTGACGGACAGGTAGGACGGGTCAAGAACATTACAGGTTAAGCAGTATACAGAAGAATGAAGAAGCGCCGCGAGCCGGGGCGGCTGTGTCCCTTGGGCAGCCGCCGGGGTAAGAGGCGCCTTTTGATTTGCGTACAGGATCATGAGCCTGCTTAACGGCCCATGAACTCCTCTACATACTGGTCGGCCTTGGTCTGATTACATAAATTGCAGGCGCAGACACAGTTGTCCGGCGTAGTGTGCCCGCCCTTGGCACGGGGCAGCAGATGGTCAATGGTATCCCCGTATAAGCCGCAGAAATAGCAGATATACTGGTCCCGGGTCAGAATATAGGCGCGGAAATCCTTATTGCTGTATAAGCGGCGGATTGTACGGCGGTTCACGACAACTGCGGCATGCTCCCGGACAAGCGTTACCGCAAGCGCAAGATCAATCTCCTGATGCCAGCGCCGGCCTTTGTCGCTGTGCCCGCGCATCAGAATCATACCCTTGCCTGAAGGGATGAGCGCAGAGGCATCCTGGGGATCGGGCTTCGGTCCGCGCTGCTGGGGGATCGTGCGTCCCGTTTCCGCACTGCGCGGACGGGACTTGCCCTTGAGGCCGGAGGTACCCGCGCTGCCGCGGCCTTCCTTGGCACGTTCGGGCAAGGAAGGCTGACGGCCCAAGGCAGCAGGCGGTTTGGCAGCTCCGGAGCCCGCTGCAGAGATCGAGACCAGTGTCTTATCCCGCTTGGCAGTCCCTGTGCCGGGCGGACGCTCCGGCAGTGCGGGTGCCGCGCTTGCACGCGGCGGCGCAGCCGCAGCCCCTGCTTCACGTAGCTTGCGGCATTCCCGGCAGGCTCCGCGCCGGGAGATACCCTTGGAGCGCTTGCCTGTACGTCTGCGGAATTCGGAGAGCGGCTTAAGCTGATGGCAATAGGCACATTGTTTGGATGGAGTAAGAATAGTTTCAGTCATAAGTATACTTGGCAGGACGGCCCTCAGCCGCAACTGTCCAATCCCTTCTGTATTTTGAAATAGAAACTTATTTACGGTATACCGCCATGTGATTTCATTGATTTGATAATAGTATAGCGTAAAGCACAGGTATTCACACAGCATGCGCCAAAAGCCGCAAATCTCCAGGGCTGTGACATCCTTCTTCGCAGTCTTGAGGAAAAACCCGTAAACTCGCAAAGTAAGGCCGTAAATCGATGATGAGGCTTGTATAGGAATACAATAATTATGAACCAGAGAGGAGGAAGCTGAATGACCGTTAGTGAAAAAAAGCCCGGGGCCGTAAGACTGCTATTTGTGCTTCAGGCATTCTTAGGCCTTGGAGCTGTCGCCGGAGGGCTGGTCCTGCTCGCCGATCCCAGTGGTGAAATGATTGGAATGCCGGCGTCCATACTGGAAAGATCGCCCTTTGACAGTTATGCAATTCCCGGCATTCTGCTGCTGGTCATTTTTGGGCTGCTGCCGCTAATGGTGCTCTATGGTCTTTTTAAGCAGCCTGAGTGGTCTTGGGGCTATGCGCTCACTCCGTTTAAGGCGCTGCATGCAGCATGGAGCTTCTCGCTTTATATCGGCTTTGGCCAGATTATCTGGATTATGGTGCAGACGTATATGATGGATACAGTCAGTATTGTTCATGTTTTCTACATGTCTCTGGGCATGCTGGTTCAGATCGTTACGCTGCTGCCTGCGGTACAGAGATATTTTATGCTGGACGGCCGTTCTGAAAGAAGTTAGAATGACAGTGAACATAAAAGGGCTTTCATTTGGGCCGCGGGAGTGAACCGGAAGTGACTACCATATACGATATTGCCAAAAGAACCGGCTATTCACCAACCACGGTATCCAAGGCGTTCAATAACTACTCTGACGTGCGGGAGAAGACGCGGCAGGAAATACTGCGTACCGCCCAGGAAATGGGATATCTTCCTAATGCGCATGCGCGTACACTAACGACCAAGAAATCCTGGACGATCGGTGTGCTGTTTGTGGAGAACACGGGAGCGGGTATCCGCCATCCTTTCTTCAGTGCGGTTATTGAGAGCTTCAAGCAGGTTGCCGTAGCCAAGGGTTACGCCCTCATGTTTATCTCGAAGGATGTCGGCGGCAAGCAGAGCGGATATCTGGAGAACTGCCGGATTCGCGGAGTCGATGGGGTTGTAGTGTTCCTTTCCGATTATGAGGATCCTTATTTCCGGGAGCTTCTGGAGAGTGATATTCCTACAGTGGTTCTCGATTTCGAAACGGCGTTGTCGCATACGGTCTGCTCGGATAATATGACCGGTGCACTGCAGGCAGTGGAATATCTGGTATCGCTCGGACACCGCAGAATTGCCCATATTTCGGGAGGCGGGAATACGTATCCGGGACAACAGCGGGAGCTGGGGTACAGAGCGGCGATGGAGCAGCAGGGTCTTGAGGTGCCGGACGAATATGTTGCCGAGGGAGCATTCTACTCTCTGGAGAACGGTTACGGCGCAATGAAGTCTTTGCTGGAGCTGCCGGAACGGCCAACTGCCGTGTTTGCTTCAGGTGACTTGCTTGCACTGGGTGCCGTAATGGCTGCCAAGGATCAGGGCCTGTCTGTACCGGAGGATATTTCAGTCATGGGTTATGATGATATTGAGCTTGCGGGATATGTTACCCCTGCGCTGACCACCGTCCGCCAGAACACGGAGCTGCTGGGTACCCGGGCGGCGGAGCTTTTACTGGCTTCGATGAACGGGCCGCGTACAAATCAGGAGGCGCTGGTTCTGCCTGTAGAGATCATCGTCAGAGATTCCTGTGCACCGCCGGTCAAGAGATAAAAGTGCGTTCAACCGGGAATGCATTTTTTTTCAGCAAAATCGAAACCGGTTTCGATTTCTTTCGTTTTATTTCGAATTCAAATGATGAAGGAGTGAACCCACATGCCAACCGTTCAAACCGTAGTAACCGCCAAAGATACAGCAGATCGTCTGAGCTCCAGGGAAGGTATTCAGTTCAAGGCGGGAATTCCCGGTACCACAGCAGATATACTGCTGCAGCCGGAGCAGGAGTATCAAACAATCATTGGTTTTGGCGGCGCTTTCACTGAAGCGGCTGCGTATACCTTGTCCCGGATGAGTCCGGAGAAACGGGCAGAGGTCATCCGGTGTTATTTTCACCCGGTGGACGGGCTGAATTACAGTATGGGCCGCGTGCATATTCATAGCTGTGACTTCGCGCTCGGCAACTATACCTATGTACAGGATGAGGATACGGAGCTTACGACCTTTGATATCTCGCATGATCACCAGTGGGTCCTGCCGCTCATTAAGGATGCTATGGAGGTCAAAGGCGGGCCTTTCACGATGCTGGCTTCGCCTTGGAGCCCGCCGGCCTGGATGAAAACGAACGGGGAGATGAATAACGGCGGTTCGCTGAAGCCGGAATATGCTGCAGTCTGGGCGCGCTATTATACCAAATTCATCGAGGCTTACCGTAAAGAGGGCGTTCCGGTCTGGGCGGTATCGGTGCAGAATGAGCCGGCGGCAGTCCAGACTTGGGACTCCTGTGTATACACTGCTGAAGAAGAACGCGATTTCGTCAAAAACCACCTCGGCCCGGTGATGCGCGAGGCCGGAATGGAGGATGTGAACATCGTCATCTGGGATCACAACCGGGATATTATGATCGAACGCGTGACACCGATTCTATCCGATCCGGAAGCAGCGCAGTATGTATGGGGAACCGGAATCCACTGGTACGGCGGTGAGGAGTTCGACAAGGTGGAGAAGGTGCATGAGCTTTTCCCGGATAAGCATGTGCTCTTCACCGAAGGCTGCCAGGAAGGCGGCGTGCGTCTGGGGGAATGGTTCACGGGTGAGCGCTACGGCCGGAATATGATCGGCGATCTGAATGCCTGGACAGAGGGCTATCTGGACTGGAATCTGGTGCTGGATGAGACGGGCGGACCGAATCATGTGGGGAATCTCTGCGATGCTCCGGTGATTGCGGATACGGCTACGGACGAGGTTCACTATAACAGCTCGTATTATTACATCGGGCATTTCAGCAAATTCATTGCACCGGGTGCTGTGCGGATCGGGCTGCAGTCGGCTGCGGAAGGCGTGCTGTCAGCGGCGTTCCGCAATCCGGACGGCAGCATCGCTGTTGTATTGATGAACGAAGGCGAAGCAGAACGCTCCCTGACGCTTGGCCTCGGCGGCGAAATCGCTGAGTGCACATTGCCTGCACATTCCATTGCCACACATCTGATTTCGCAAGGTTAAGCCAGCTGGCAGCAGACATGAAGAAGATGAACAGAAACGAAGCGGATGGGATCGATTCAAAGGCTGATTCAGCGCGAGTTGAGACACTCTTGCTTGAGGCCGTCTATTGTACTATCTACAGCAGATGTCGCCTAAATCCGCCGCAAAAAAACGGAAATCAAATGTATGAAATACAACAGAATGATGTTCAGGGCATAATAAAGCAATTTCTAATGCAGGAAGTGCAATCATTCAGGAACTGCATAGGAAGCAGAGGCTGCCTTGAGCAAACTTGCCGCAACAGAGCAACAAAAGCATATATCAACAAACTTTTAGGAGGACTTAAGCATGAACCATTATTATTTCGATTCAGGTAAATTTGTCATAGAGCAGTTCCACGAAGGCAAACCGTTCGCCAGCTTCCTGCCCGGACTTGCCGGATTGAAGGGGATCCCGATGTGGACGTTCTACGTGAACCGGGGTCAAGGAATCAGCAGCTTCGGAGTACGGGACAAAAATTCGCCGATTATGGAGTTCTCTCCGGCCAATATTTCGTATAAGAATGTAGCCTCCACCGGATTCCGCACCTTCATCAAGCTGAAGGGTACAGCAGAAGTCTATGAGCCGTTCCAGTCGGCACGCCCTGACCCGGCGGCCAAGCGGATCATGACGATCCTGCCGAACGGACTGACCATTGAGGAGTCACATGCAGGACATGGGCTGAAGACGACGGTCCACTACTTCAACCTGCCGGGTGATGATTATGCCGCGCTGATCCGGCAGGTGGAGATCGAGAATATCAGCGGGACAGAGCTGGAGCTGGAGCTGCTCGACGGTCTTCCGGAGGTTCTTCCCTTCGGCGTAGCGAACGGGGGCTACAAAGAGATGGGCAACCTGCTGCGCAGCTGGATGGATGTGTATAACCTGGAGAACGGAATTCCGTTCTACAAGCTGCGCTCCAGCACGAATGACGATGCGGAAATGAGCCTGATTGAGAGCGGGCACTTCTATCTCTCCTCCACAGCGGAAGGAGAACAGCTGTATCCGGTCGTAGATTATGAAGTAATCTTCGGCGGCAATACTTCGCTGACGTATCCCGACCGCTTCGCGGAGCTTCCGCTGGCGGAGCTGCTTGCACAGGCCCAATACCCAACCAACAAGGTGCCGTGCGGCTTCAGCGGCGTATCCAGAACACTTGCACCGGGAACTTCGCTGAAGCTGAATACAATCATTGGGCATGTAAATGATATTGCCAGAATCAATCATCGGGCGGCTGAGCTCTGCCGGGAAGATTATTTTACCGCCAAGGCACAGGAAGCGGCCAGTTTGACCGAGGATTTAACGGCTGATATTGCTACGCATACCTCCTCGCCGCTGTTCGATGCTTATTGCCGCCAGTCTTATCTCGACAATTTTCTGCGCGGGGGCTATCCGTTTATTTTTGATAACGGCGGTGAAGGCTTTGTTGTACATCTATACTCGCGCAAGCATGGTGATATGGAACGGGATTACAACTTCTTCTCGCTGGCGCCTGAATATTATTCGCAGGGCAACGGCAATTTCCGAGATATGAACCAGAACCGGCGCAGCGATGTGTTTTTCCACCCGAAGGTGGGCAGCTTCAACATCAAGATGTTCTACAGTCTGATTCAGGCTGACGGCTACAATCCGCTTAGCGTGCAGGGTACCAGCTTTGAAATTCTGCCGGGTGAGGGAGAGAAGCTTAAAGCATGGGTTACCGGGGCGCTTGTGGAGCATCATGCCGGATTTGAGCGGCTACTGGCCGGACGCTTCACACCAGGCAGCCTGATTAACTACATTGCGGATCACAATCTTGCTTTGAACATCAGTGAGCAGGAATTCCTCAGCGGTGTGCTTGCCCTGTCGCAGCAGAACATTGAAGCCGCCTTCGGAGAAGGCTTCTGGTCCGATCACTGGACCTACAATCTTGATCTGGTGGAAGGTTATCTGGATATTTATCCGGAACGGCAGGAGGCGCTGCTGTTCGGGGACGAGACTTATACGTTCTATGACAGCCCGGCTTATGTGCTGCCGCGCAGCGAGAAATATGTAATCAGCGGCGGGCAGGTGCGGCAATTCGGAGCGCTGCTGGAGGATGAGGAGAAGCTGCACAAGCTGAAGCGCAAGGCCAGCGATACCCAGTGGCTGCGCACACAAGGCGGGCACGGGGAGATCTACCGGACCAGCCTGTTTGTGAAGATGCTGTCGCTTGCCATGAACAAATTTGCCACGCTTGATCCTTACGGGATGGGTGTAGAGATGGAAGGCAACAAGCCGGGCTGGAATGATGCTATGAACGGTCTGCCGGGACTGGTCGGCTCCGGAATGAGCGAGACCTTTGAACTCAAGCGGATGCTTGTGTTCATGCTGGAAGCGCTGGAGAGCGGCGCGGATCTTCCTTCAACAGTAGCGCTTCCGTTAGAGATGGCTTCGCTGCTTGAGCAGGTGAACCGTGCTGTAACTGAAGTGCTTGACGGTTCACTGGCCCAATTCCCGTATTGGGACCGCGTAGCTTCGGCGCGCGAGGCTTACCGGGCAGAGATCCGCTTCGGAATTACAGGCGAGACCGCCGAAATCTCCCTTGCGGTCATCCGCGAGGCACTGGGCAAATGGCTGCGTAAGGTGGATCAGGGTATTGAGCGCGCGGTAGGGATTGGCGGCGGACTGGTTCCGACCTATTTCCGCTTCGAGGCAACACGTTTCCAGCCTGTAACGGATGAAGCCGGAGAGCCGGTCATCAGCGGCTACGGGCTGCCGAAGGCTCTGGTCGAAGAGTTCGAAGCTGCTGCCCTGCCGTATTTCCTGGAAGGCCCTGCCCGCTGGCTCAAAACGCTGGACAGCAAGGGAACCGCCAAGGGAATCTACAGCAAAGTGAAACAGAGCGGGCTCTTTGATCCGGTTACATCGATGTACCGGACTTCAGTGTCGCTGGAAGAAGAATCGCATGAGATCGGCCGCATCCGTGCCTTCACACCGGGCTGGCAGGAGCGGGAGTCCAACTTCTTGCACATGTCGTACAAATATTTGCTTGAGCTGCTGAAGGCGGGGCTGTACGAAGAATTCTACAGCGAGCTGAAAACCTCGCTGATTCCGTTCCTTGACCCTGAGGTCTACGGTCGCAGTACACTGGAGAATTCCTCGTTCATCTCAACAGGCGGCAATCCCGATCCTGCAACGCATGGCAGGGGGTTTGTTGCCCGGCTGAGCGGCTCTACGGCGGAGTTCCTGAGCATGTGGAGAACGATGATGGCCGGCAGCCGGCTGTTCTCTGTGGAAGACGGCGAGTTAACCCTGCAGCTGAATCCGGCCCTTCCCGGCTGGCTGTTCGATGAGCAGGGGCATGTATCCTTCACGTTGCTGGGAAGTACGGAAGTAACGTATTATAATCCGCGTCATGCCGATACCTTCGGCGGCAGCAAGGCGGTCATTCAGAATCTGACGCTGCAATTCCGCAGCGGCGAGGAACGCCTGATTGCCGACGGCCTGCTGCGCGGCGGGGATGCCGAGGCATTGCGGCGCGGAGAGATTGCCGCCATCCGTGCGGTAATGGAATAATCAGGCGGATTTCCACCGCGAAACAGCGGGTTAAATTCAAGAAATTTGTAGACAACAGCGGCTGGAGGGCCAAATATTCTTTGGAGCCACGGCAATCCCATAATAGCAAAAATACAAGTTCAATCTATATATTCATTCAAGTTGATAAAGGTACAGGAAGGAGGCCCGGTTGGGCCTCCTTTTAATTGCCCGGGGTTAGGTGGATTAAAGGTGAATACTCTTGAATCCGCCAGTTGTCGGCGATACGGGGAATGAGGAGCAGAAGCTCTTAAGCCCTCTGATTCCGCCGGAAGTAGGCGGAATGAGCAAATTAGAGGGATAAATCCCTCTAAATCCGCCGTAAGTGGGCGGAATGAGCAAATCAGAGGGATAAATCCCTCTGATTCCGCCGGAAGTAGGCGGAATGAGCAAATCAAAGGGATAAATCCCTCTAAATCCGCCGGAAGCAGGCGGAATGAGCAAATTAGAGGGATAAATCCCTCTAAATCCCCCGGAAGTAGGCGGAATGAGCAAATTAAAGGGATAAATCCCTCTAAATCCCCCGGAAGTAGGCGGAATGAGCAAATTAAAGGGATAAATCCCTCTAAATCCGCCGGAAACAGGCGGAATGAGCAAATTAAAGGGATAAATCCCTCTAAACCCGCCAGAAGTAGGCGGAATGAGCAAATTAAAGGGATAAATCCCTCTAAATCCCCCGGAAGTAGGCGATAGGGTGAAATGAGGAGCAGAAGTGCCCCTGAATCCGCCAGAAGTAGGCGATAGGGTGAAATGAGGAGCAGAAGTGCCCCTGAATCCGCCGGAAGTGGGCGATAGGGAGGAATGAGGAGCAGAAGTGCCCCTCATTCCTCTAAAAGTAGGCAAAACCAGCAGCCCCGAGGGATTGGCAGCTTTGAATTTGTCCCAAACGGGCAGAGTAGCACTCACCCATGCAAGCGCGGAAGGGGTTTCGATCGGGAAGAGACAATGGCTGCCGGAAGTTCAGGGCTTCCGGCAGCCGATCTCCGATGGCGGTTGAGTTTTTGAGCCAAGCCGAAAAATGAGCCCCCAAATACGAAATCTGGGACCTTACGCCCAAATACTAAAACGCATACAATAAATACATAGAGATGAAAACGCTTCACACATTAAAGTTGGGGATTTTGGAGGTCCATACGATGGAGAACAAACAAAGCACCAAACCAAATCCGGTAATGGGGCCGCTCATTCCGGCGTCAATCGAAACCGGTTCAGTTCGCAAAAATACGCTCTGGAGGAAATTTGTAGCCCAGCGTCATCTGCAGACCATGGCACTGCTTGGTGTAGTGTGGATGATCATATTCAACTACATCCCGATCTACGGCTTGATTATTTCTTTCAAGGAATATAATATCGTCAAGTCGATCGCCGAAGCCCCTTGGGTGGGCCTGGAGCATTTCAGGGAACTGTTCGCAGATGAGGATCTGCCGAATGTTATCCGCAATACTCTCGGGATCAGCTTGATCAAGCTGCTTATCGGGTTCCCGCTGCCGATCATATTCGCCCTGTTCCTCAATGAGGTCCGTTCCATCAGATTCAAGAAGACAATTCAGACGATCTCCTATCTGCCGCATTTCCTCTCCTGGGTTGTGCTTGGCGGCATTCTGGCCACCTGGCTCGCGGATATAGGGATTATCAATAATATTCTGCTTGCACTCAATCTGATTGACAAACCGATCACTTACCTGGCTGAACCGAGTTACTTCTGGACGATAATCATCACCTCCGACATTTGGAAGGAGCTTGGCTGGTCAGCGATTATCTACCTCGCGGCGATTGCCGGCGTGTCTCCGGAAATGTATGAAGCAGCAACGATTGACGGCGCAGGACGTTTCCAGAAAATGTGGTTTGTTACTCTGCCGGCTATCCGGGCCACGATCAGCATCCTGTTCGTTCTGGCAGTCAGCGGTGTACTGAACTCGAACTTCGACCAGATTCTGGTGCTGCGGAATTCGCTTAACGACAGCACTTCCAATGTAATTGATTACTATATCTATCAGACAGGTATTGTCTCCAACCGCTTCTCCTATTCTGCGGCGGTCACCCTGGTCAAAGCGGTCATTGCACTGATTCTGCTGCTGATTGCCAATCAGGTATCCAAAAAAATCAACGACACGTCGCTGTTCTAGGACAAGGAGGACCTATATATGTTTGCTCTTAAACGTAAAACCAAAGGCGAAGCAATTTTCGATATCGTCAATAATCTGGTTATGCTCTGCGTCTGCTTCCTGACGCTGTATCCGATCTGGTATGTGCTCGTCAACGCTTTCAATGACGGTAATGACGCCATGCTGGGCGGGATTTACTGGTGGCCGCGGATGTTCACACTGAAGAACTTCGATGCAGTATTTGCAAGTCCGGGGATTATGCTGGCGATGGGGGTTACCGTACTCAAGACAGTCCTTGGTGTGGCTCTGCATGTATTCTTTACAGCGATGGTAGCTTATGCCTTGTCCCGCAAGGATCTGGTTGGCGGCAAGCTCTACATTCTGATCGGCACCATTACATTATTCTTTAACGGCGGCCTGATCCCAACCTTCCTGCTGATGCGTGATCTGCATTTACTCGATAACTTCATGGTCTTTATCATTCCTGTCATGTTCAGCTTCTTCGATCTTATTATCTTCATGACCTTCTTCCGGGAGATCCCCGAGGGTCTGGAAGAAGCAGCGCGGATTGACGGAGCCAATGACTGGTCCATCTTACTGCGGATCGTGCTTCCGGTCTCCATGCCGGTTATTGCCACCATCGCGCTGTTCCACGGCGTGTATCAATGGAATGATTATTTTGCCGGCATCATCTATGTGAACAATGTGGACCTGCAGCCGATTCAGACCTATCTGTTCCGGGTTGTGGCCCAGTCCAGCTCGAATACGATGATGGTTGCTGTCCAGGGCAGCGCGGCCACAAGATCGGTAACCTCCCAGTCCATCAAGCTGGCAACCATGGTTGTCACAACGCTGCCAATCGTGTTCGTCTATCCGTTCCTGCAGCGCTATTTCGTTAAAGGCATGATGATCGGCTCCATCAAAGGCTGAGCATCTGCGAACCACAAGGTAACTCCTCCGGAGCCCATTGTCTTGCGGGCAGCGGGGTTGAGCTTATAATTACTATTTTCTAGAAAAGGGGTAAACAAGCATGGGCATGAAACATAAGCCAAAGAAAATGGTCCTGCTGCTCTTGGGACTAATGCTGACATTCTCTGCAGCGGGTTGTTCAAGCAATAATAATGCCGCAAACGGAAATACAGCAACGGAGAAGCCGGCTGAAGCTACAGAGGCACCGGCAACCAATGCAACAGAAACGACAGCTCCGGCAGCAACAGGCGATGAGCCAGGCTGGATGAGCGACACTTCACCAATCACCTTCGACTGGTATCTGAACTTTGCCTGGTTTGCCAACAAATGGGGCGTAGATCCAACTTCGCAATATGTTTCGAAGAAGACCGGCGTTAATGTTAACTTTATCGTGCCTGCAGGGAATGAGAATGAGAAGCTGAACACGCTGATTGCTTCCGGCAAGCTGCCTGACTTCATCACCCTCGGCTACTGGGAAGATGCCATCAAAAAAATGGTAGAAGGCGAATTGGTGCTTCCGCTGAACAAGCTGGCTGATGAATACGACCCGTACTTCTACAAAGTTTCCGATAAAGATAAGCTTGGCTGGTACACTCAGCCGGACGGCAATGTATACGGCTATCCTAACTCCTCCTCTTCTCCAGCCGACTATGAAAAATATGGCGATACCTATGTATCGAACCAGACGTTCGCAGTCCGCAAGGATATTTATGAAGCCATCGGCAGTCCGGATATGCGTACCCCTGAAGGCTTCCTCGCTGCGCTGAAGACTGCACAGGAGAAATTCCCTGAAGTCAACGGCCAGCCGCTGATTCCGCTGGGTCTGCATGAGTTCACTGAGAACGGCAACGACTCGCTGGAAGGCTACATTCAGAACTTCCTGGCGATTCCTTGGGAAAAAGACGGCAAGGTATATGACCGTGAAACCGATCCTGAATATGTACGCTGGATGAAAACACTCCGCCAGGCTAACCAGGACGGATTGCTGGCAAAAGATATCTTCATTGACAAACGGGCACAAATGGAAGAAAAAATCGTACAGGGACGCTACTTCGCAATGCTGTATCAACGTACAGACTTTGCTTCCCAGCAAGGAACTATTTTCCAGAAGAATCCTGAGATGGTCTACATTGCTGTAGATGGACCAGCCAACACCAAACTGGATCAGCCTACACTGAATGGCCCTGGGATCTCCGGCTGGACCGTTACCCTGATCTCGAAGGATGTTAAGGATAAAGCACGCGCAATTAAATTCCTCAGCTACCTGAACAGTGAAGAAGGCCAAAAGGATCTTTTCCTGGGCGAAAAAGGGGTCAGCTATGATACAATTGAGGGCAAGGATCAATTCCTCCCTGAAGCCCTTAAGCTGATGAATTCGGACCGTGCAGCATTTGATAAGCAATACGGCTCTTCGTTCACCTTCTGGATGATGCAAAATACGAATATTACTGACCAATGGGCACCAAAATCCGTTGAGCCGTTCAAACAACTGGAAGACTGGACCCGCGGGAAATCTATTAATACTTCGGAATTCCAGCTGATTGATCCTAGCGGTAACTCGCCGGAGGGCATCATCGCGACCAAGCTGAAACAGCTGCGCGGCAAAACCATGCCGAAGCTACTGATGGCTGAATCCGATGCGGAATTCGATAAGATCTGGTCTGAATATCTCACCAAAAAAGAGAAGGAAGGTCAAGCGACCTTCGATGCATACCGCCAGACTAAATATGAAGAGAACAAGAAAAAACTCGGAATGTAGTCTCCAATATAAGACCCAATTGCCCGCTAACCGCGGGCTTTTGGGTTATTTTCTAGTAACGGGATCTACAAGGCTCCAGCTATTAACGGAGAGGTGAATATGCGCAAACGAACAGGAGCATTATGGAATTCCTTCCGTTATTGGCTCGGACGGAGATCACTGCAAAGCCGGCTGGTTGTGGCTTATATCTTTATTATTCTGGGACCCAGTCTGCTGGTGTCCTTCTATTCGTACAAGGCCATTAACAATACGTATATGCAGGATGCGATCGAGAAAAACGACTATCTGCTGCAGATGGAGAAGCTGCATGTACTCAATCAGATTGAGGCGATGGAGCGGGCGCTCCAGATGGCGTATAGTGATAAAATCACCCGGGAGTATCTGATCAGCGAAAGTGATCCTACACTCGGAGAGCTGATTGATTACAACACAACCAGCTTCATGAACCTCAGCCAGATCCAGTTCAATAATCCGAATATTGAGCATTTGTACCTGTATTCCAGCAGCAAAAATGTATATGAGATGTGGCCGGTTATTTTCCGTGAGTCCCGGGTCTCCATGGAGCCCTGGTTTCAGAAGGCATTGGAGCTGGAAGGATTGCGGAATCTGTGGTCCTTTCAGAACTCGGATATCGACCTGATGAAGCGCTTCTCGGGGGAAACAGAGCAGGGGCAACCGAAGGTATCGGTGCTGCGGGAGATCAGCATTCCGGCGGGCAATCACATCGGGATGGTTCAGGTAGATATGCTGCTGAGTAAATTCACACCCAAGACGTATACCTCCGTGCAGGATAATGAATCCCAGATGATTCTTGCGGATGATGAGCTGAACCTGTTCACCCGGACAGACAACTCTTTTCTGGAGAATAATAAGGGGCTGACTGCGGCAATCAAAGACCGGCTGGCAGAGTTCGGAAAGACCGGTAAATGGGTGATGGATTATAAGGAGAACGGGAATTCCTTCATGCTGATTCAGGCGCCGCTGGAGCAGATCAATGCTTCTCTGGTCACTGTGGTCTCGATGAAAGGTGTGATGATGGATATTTCGCGTACCCGTAATCTGATTATTGGGGTCAATATCGGCTTCATCTTCCTGGTCACTGCCATTGCTTACGTGCTGAATGCATTCATCCTGAAGAATCTCCGCCGGCTGACCGAAACGATGAAGAGAGTCCGCCGGGGAGAGCCGTATGGAAGTATCCGCGTCAGCGGAGGCGGCGAGGTCGGCGAGCTTGCCCATCACTTCTCCAAGCTGATGAACACAATTAATACGCTGGTGGCTCAGGCTGTCCATAAACAGGCGCTGTCGAAGGAAGCTGAGCTGCGGACGCTGCATAATCAGATCGATGCCCACTTCCTCTACAATACACTGGAGAATATCAAAATGCTGGCGGAGATTGAGAATCAGCGGACGATCTCGGATGCGCTTACCCGGCTTGGCGGCATGATGCGCTATAATTTCAAATGGACGGGTGAATACGTGAAGCTGAAAGACGAGATCCGCCATATCCAGAACTATATAGAGGTTATGAATATAAGATTCGAGCATACCATTAGGCTGGAGCTTAATATTGACAGCGCTTATCTGGAAGTGGAGGTGCTCAAAATGTCGCTGCAGCCGATTGTTGAGAACAGTGTAAAGCATGCGTGGAATGCGGACGGGATAGAGCTCACGGACCGTGTTGTGCGGATCGATATTACGGAGGCCGAGGGGGATATCTTCATCTCGCTGCGCGATAATGGCCTCGGGCTGACGCCGCAGCAGCTGACCCAGCTGCATGAGGCGATTTATGCCAAGGAGGAACCGGGGGCTGACCCTTCGGGAACCAGCAGCGGCGGGTATAAGTCGGGAGGCGTCGGACTGCGCAATGTGCATCAGCGTCTGCAGCTGTTCTATGGTGAAGCCTACGGGCTGGAAGTGCAGAGTGAAGCAGGGAAATGGACAACTGTGTTCATGTCACTGCCCAAAGTTCTATTGACGGGGGATAACTAGCTATGACCAATCTGCTGATCGTGGATGATGAAAAAATGATCCGTCAAGGTCTGAAGGCGATGATCGAACGGGAATATCCGTCTGTCTACAGCATCACGATGGCGGGCAACGGTGCGGAAGCGCTGGAGCTGTACAAGCAGGAGCGGAAGGATGTCATTATTACGGATATCCGGATGCCGATTATGGACGGGATCACGCTGCTGGAACGTTTGTCGGTGGAAGCAGGCAAGGAGGAGCCGCCTGCTGTCATTATTTTAAGCGGCCATGATGATTTCGAATATGCCAAAAGCGCGATCCGCTACCGCGTGAAGGATTATCTGCTGAAGCCGATCCGCCGCGAAGAGCTGTTCGAGATTCTCGAACGGATTGACAAGGAGGGAATGGACCGCCAGTCGAGCAGCCTGCGGCAGAAGCAGGAGGCGGAAGGCTACCGCCGCGAGCTGCGGATTGCCCGCCTGCGGGGGCTTTTGATGCAGCGGGAGGTAGAAGCATCGGCGGCACAGATGGAGGAGCTGTCGACGCTGCAGATTCCTTTTACAGTAGGCGTGGTCAATTATTATCACCGGGACGGCGCGCGGATGAATCACGGAGAGGTCCAGGGCGTGCTGGAGCGGCTGATCGGACCGCTGGAACATAAATTCACGGAAATTCTGACCGATTGGGACGGGAAGCTTGTACTTGTGGGGAATATGGAGAGCTTCCTGGAGCTGTCCGGTAAGGCTGAGGCCAAAGAACTTAAGCGGCTGCTCATCGGCATCAGCAGTGAGAGCCGGAGTCCGGAGCAGTTCCGTGCCTGTTACATGGAGGCGTACCGGGCGCTGCAGTATACTTTTTTGTCCCCGCAGGCCAGTTTTGTCGACTATAAGGATATCCGCGCCGGCCGCCTGAGCTTCCCTTCTCCGGAGGAGGAGCTGCGCAAGCTGCTTAATATGCTGGGAACCGAGCGGGAGAAGGAGATTAAGACGCTGCTTGGTGTTATTTTTCAGACGGATCATTTGCTGCATCTGGATTTGGATTACCTGGAGAATGTAGGGCGGAGTATTAATGAACGGGTGCTGGATGAAGTGTTCCGTGTGCATGGAGAGGCTTCGGTGGAAGTGCTGAAGCTGTACCGAGCGGTCGGCAACTTGTATAATTTCAGCAATTTCCATGACTATTACCGGGCACTGGAGCATTTGCTCCTTAGTGTGAACGATTATATTATAGGTATAAGATCTGCGCATACCGAGCATGCGGATATGGAAGAAGCGCTGGCGTATATCGAAGCGAATTATGCGCGTCCGCTGAATATGGCTATGGTCAGCAATTATGTCTCGCTCAATTATTCATATTTCAGTGAAGCCTTCAAGGCGTACACCGGGGAGAGCTTTGTGCTGTATCTCAAAAAAGTCCGCATCCGCCACGCCAAGGAGCTGCTGGCTGATCATTCCGTCAAGCTGGCTGGGGTCTCTGAGGCTGTAGGTTTTGAGAACAGCAAGCAATTCGCGCGTGTCTTTAAGGAGCTCGAGGGTATCTCTCCCGGTGAATACCGGGCGAAGCAGCTGATGGAGCGTTATTCGGGGCAGACGGAGGATAAGGAATTTTAAGATATGAACAACGGATGGCTAGAGGCTGGAGGCAATGGAATGGAAGAAGTACAAGGAACACTGATTACCGTAGATACACTTGCCGCCGACTTCCGTAAGCTGGGCGTGCATGAAGGAATGACCCTGCTGCTGCATTCTTCCTTTAAATCACTGGGACAATGGGTGGCTGGTGGTCCGGTTGCCGTTATCCTGGCGCTGGAGAAGGTACTGGGTGAAGAAGGGACGCTCGTTATGCCTACGCAATCCTCGGATCTGACCGATCCGTCAGGCTGGAGCAAACCGCCGGTGCCGGAGGCCTGGTGGCCCGGCATCCGGGAGCATATGCCTGCATATGACCCGGACTTGACTCCGCTTAGAGGGATGGGCGTGATTCCCGACTGCTTCCGCAAGCAGCAGGGCGTCCGGCGCAGCAGTCATCCGATCGATTCTTTTGCCGCCTGGGGGAAGCACCGGGATGTCATTATCGACGGGCATAGCCTGGAGTACGCCTTCGGTGAGCAGTCTCCGCTGGCCCGGATCTATGAGCTGGGAGGAAGCGTGCTGCTGCTTGGCGTAGACAATCTTAATAATACCTCACTGCATCTGGCGGAATACCGGGCAGACTATGCCGGGAAACAGGAAGTCATGGCTGCAGCGCCGATGATGGTGGACGGAGTCAGACGATGGATGGAATTCAGTGATTACAACTGGAACTCGGATGATTTCACGGAGCTGGGCGTGGATTTTGGCCGGGAGACCGGGCTTATTGCCAGCGGTTTGGTGGCCGCATCGGCGGCACAGCTGATTCCGCAGCGGGAGATTGTGGATTACGCGGTGAAGTGGCTGGAACGCAAGCGCACATAAGAGGTGCGGAGGCGTAATTGATTATGGATAGAGCAAGAGAGCTATCGGCTTGAGGGGAGCAAAGTTTCATGACTACAACAACGGTGTACATTACCCGGCACGGGCAGACCGAATGGAATGTGCAGAAGCGGATGCAGGGCCATCAGGATTCAGAGCTTACACCGCTGGGCGTCCAGCAGGCAGAATGGCTAAGCCGGAGCATGCAGCAAGTGGAGCTGGACGCGGTGTACGCGAGCTCTAGTCCCCGGGCGCTGCGGACGGCGGAGATTATCATGGGAGAGCGGGACTTGCCGCTTACGGCCTGCGATGAATTCAAGGAGATCGGCATGGGAGTCTGGGAAGGCCGTGATTCCGCAGAGCTGCAGCTTCAGTATCCGGAGCAGCATCAGTTCTTCTGGAGCGACCCGGAGCAGTTCAGTGTAGAGGGCAGTGAGACCTTTGCAGCGGTGCAGGAGCGTGCGCTGGGCAAGCTGCGGGAGATCGCAGACCTCCACGCAGGCGGCTCGGTGCTCATTGTGACGCATACGGTTGTGATTAAGGTGCTTATGGCTTATTTCGAGAGCAGAGCCATGAACAAGCTCTGGGATCTGCCCTACATCTATCCTACCTGTCTGTGCAGAATCGATATCACGGACGGTGTGCCCGAGATTGTGCTTCACGGCGATACCAGTCATTATGAGACCACTGAGGGCGGGATGGAATCCTGATTCTGCAGCACGGACTTCTTAAGAATAACAGGGCGATGTGCATGACGGCATCGCCCTGTTTGACGTGTTGCGCCGGCCGCTTCCTGCGGCTTCGCAGGTGAAGCAGCAGCTGCTTGCGCTGCGCTGCCCGTAGCTCCGTCCAGACTGATGAATTGCTGTGCAAATTACAACAATTTACTTCTGGTGAGCAGCGAATCCGCAATAATCTTGCAGAAAGTGCAACAACCTAGCTCTGACGAGCACCAAACCGGCAAAAATCCTGCAAAAAGTACAACAATGCGCCCCGGAAGGCCCCTTCTGTGCGAAAATTCTGCAGAAAGTACAACATTTTACTTCTATCCAGCAAAAATTGTAATGCCCGCCGGAAGTCCAGACATTTCACGGAGTTTCGAGCGTGGCCTAGCCCAAAATTATAGAAAACAGAGTTCAGTCTATACAGGTATATTACCCGTTAGGGTGACTTCACTCTTCGGACGCGTGCTCTGTTCCAGCACGGATAAGTCCCCGTCCAGCGCCTTCAGTCCCGGCAAGCGCAGCGCCACTCCAGCATACAGGGCAGGAAGAATTCCTGCGGCCAGCAAAAGAGCAGGCACCCCATAGAGCTCAGCGACCGCTCCTCCTGCCAGGGCGCCGAGCGGTGACAGGCTCCCGCCAATCAGGAACCGGACCGAGTTGACCCGCCCCTGCAGGTGGCCGGGAACCAGCCGTCCATGCAGGGAGGAGCTTAAGGAACCGAAGAAAGGTCCCAGCAGTCCGGCGGCGAATACCGCAAATAGGGCAAAGAAATAGCTGGGGATGAACCCCCACACCATAGTGACGATACCCGATAAGCCCAGGCTGCCGAGCATCACGATGCGCCGCTTCGTGATCTCGCCCATCAGGGAGATCACGCCCAGCCCGGCTAAGTATCCGAGCGCAGAGGCCGTAGACAGCGAGCCTACCGCTGCTGCATCCCGGTGCAGCACCTCGCGGACATAAGGGACCATCATGGTCCATACGGCAATGGAGCTCAGATTGCTGACGGCGGCCATCATCATAATCGTCAGCATGGCGGGGAACTGCCGGTAGAACGAGAAGCCTTCGGCTACCTCCCGCAGATAGAGGGCTGTCGAGAAGCTGCCGGCAGGGGCTGCTGCCGGCTTACCCATGCGGGGCAGCAGTAGCAGAGTGGCTATCGCTGCCGTATAACAAACGGCATTGATGCCGAGCGCCGGCAAGGCCCCGCTGGCTGCAGTCAACACGCCAGCGAGGGCCGGGCCGAGAAGTGCGGCGGCACCCTTGCAGCCGTCGATGATGGCGAAGGCGCGCATCAGCTTGCTGGTGCTTGCGATGCCGGGAATCACGGCCATTGCGGTTGGCATGAACAAGGCGGAGCAGGCTCCGCTGAGACTGGCGGCAGCGAACAAATGCCACAGCTGCAGGTGGCCGGCCAGCCCCATGCCCAGCGGCAGCAGGAGGGCCAGCAGACGCAGCGACGCGAGGCAGGCCATGAACCGGACGCGGGGCAGCCGGTCGGACAAGGGTGAGCCGAGCAGGCGGAGCGCCTGTTCCGGAATCATGGAGCTGAGGGCAAGTGCACCCATAGCCAGCTTGGAGCCAGTCAGCTCATAGACAAGCCATTCCATTGCCAGCAGTCCAAAGGCATCGCCGAAGGCACTCAAGGAAATTGTGGATAATAACCCGTAATAGCTGCGTTTCTGCATAGAACTCACCCCTCCAGATATTCCCCGATTCGTCCGGGCAGGCCGTTCAGCGCCTCAAGGCGCAGGCTGTAGGACGTGTTTTTGCTGGTAGTATGAACAATGACCAGGCCCGCCGCCCGCAGTGCGATCAGATGGTAGTGGATCGTGCTTTTGGACAGGCCGACCTCCTTCACAATCTCAGTGAAATTCAGCTGCCTGCCGGTCAGCAGGCGGAGAATGTAGAGCCGCGTCTCATCCGACAGCGCCCGGGTAAGCCGCAGCAGAGCCGGTGCGGGCCGCCCATCTTCCGGAGGAAGAACATCGCAGGAGTAGCTGGTGAATACAAATTCATCAAAAAGCGTGGAGGTTACGAGAGGCCGGGCATGATATTGCGGTGTAATAATGACCTGCTTCAGGGTTTCTGAAGGGTATAGCCGCATACCTGCTGTAGCCGCTTCGTACACCTCCATATCATTCGTGCCGGTCAGCAGCGCTGCCCTTGCACCAGCCTCCTGCTGCAGCCCTTCCATGATGGCCGGATCAATGCTGCTGAAGTACCCCGTATCCCAAGCTCTGATGACTTCAGCGGCAGAGCTTCGCAGCTCGGCCAGGTTGGAGGGGACGGTCTGCCCGAAGCGGCCGGCAATCTCATACAGTTCACCCGGGGAGAGGGCTTCGAACCAGTCCAGGAACCTCTTGACGGTGCGTTCTTCTTCCGGGCAGCTCCATATGTAAGGAGACAGACTGAAGTTATCGGTGAGCTTCATTACTTCTTTCATTTTCTGAAGCATTACGGGGGCGAACCGGATCTGCACCTCGCGGATCCAGGAGATTCCAGCGTCCATAGCATTGTGGTTCTGCTTCCCGATAAAAGCATTTAAGCTGGAGATGCACTCATAGATTGGCGCGAAATCGACTGTTACCTTGTAATCCATAGGGGTACCTGCTTTCTGGAGAAGTGATATTACGGCAGAGATATAATGAACAAATGATAACTATTTTTGATTAGTTCTATAAATATAGAACTTACTGTTAGTTTTATAATAAACGAACATATTTGTGTTTGCAAGGGCTGACTTCACAAGTCTCCAGGATTTTTAAGAGCGCGTGTCACAAAATCAGGATTTTGACAGTTATACAGGCAGAGAGGAGGGGGAGCTGTGGATGAAACGGAAATCTGCCGGACGAATAGAGACGCAGAACAGGAGCAGGCGGCAGAGCTGACCGTGGAGCAAAGGGTCGAGAAGGTTCAGCTGGGAGATATACAGGCCTTCACTTGGATCATCAGACATTTTCAGCGGCCGATTTACCTGTACTGCTATTACCTGCTGGGTAACCGGGAAGAGGCGGAGGATGCGGCTCAGGAGATTTTTATCAGAGCCCTGGAGCGGGTGGGGCAGTACTCGGCAAAGGTCTCTTTCTCGGCCTGGCTGTACACCATTGCACGCAACCATTGCCTGGACCGGATTAAACAGAGAAACAAAGGCTTCAGGCTGCTCTCCATCTACAGGAGCCATCAGCAGCAGGCGGAGTGCGCCGAAGGTTCACGATATACGGAGGTTGTTCATGAACTGCTGGAGAAGCTGAGTATGGAAGAACGGCAAATTCTGCTGCTGAGGGCACTGGAGGAGCATAGCTTTGAGGAAATCGGAACGATTATGGACTTGAACCCCGGGGCGGTCCGCAAAAAATATGAACGGATGCGCAAAAAACTCGGACGCCGTCAAAACAGTGGAGGGATGATCGCTCATGAACCACGCTAACAGGGAGGAAGAAGAACTGGAGCGGATCGGTCGGATGGTCCGTGATACACCGGTTCAGGTAGATCTGGAAGAACGCATAATGAACCGGTACGTGGACGGGCAGCAGCGGGGAACGAGGACAGAACCAGTCGGACTAAGCAGAAGGCGAGGCAGTGTACTTCGAAGAGGTGCAGGCATAGTGGCTGCGGTGCTGCTGCTGCTTCTGCTGATCACGGGGACAGAGTTTATCTCTCCGACGCTGGCCGCGTCCATTAAGCAGATTCCGGGGATGGAGTCGATCTTCAGACTGGCCGGGGATCTGGGGCTGCGGAATGCGGATCAGCAGGGGCTGGCGGCAGTACAGAAACCTGAGCTGAGCGATACCCATGACGGACTAAAGCTTATTGTACCTGAAGTGCTGTACGATGGAATTCGCGTATCACTGGGGTTCGGGCGCCAAACGGATGTGTTGGAGTTCCGGCAGGGTGATGTTAGTGATCTCATGACAGCTATTAAGCTGTCGATCAACGGTGAGGATATCAATACCTATGGTCCGCTTGGCAGCAGCGGCGGCGGTTCGTTTGGCCCGTTCTTGCTTCGCGGGAAGGATGCGGATTCAAGGATCATTCAATTCACGGATTTGCAGAATCAGGGGGGGCGGGCTTTCCCGGATGATTTTGAGCTCACGCTTACCATAGAAGTACAGGGGATCCAGGAGCCCTTTGTAATTAAGCTGCCGGTGCAAAAGAAGACCTATCACAGCATCATTGCGGAGCCGTTAATCCGCCAGAGCTCCGGTATGATTTTCACACTCGATACTGTTGAGCTTACTCCGATTACAACGAGGATCACCACCCGGCTTGAACAGCCTGCGGGTCAGCCTGTCGATCATAAGGATTTCTTGGGCTATGATCTTGTGGATGATCAGGGCCATGTATTGCGGGAGATCAACGGGTCTACCGGCTGGAATGCCACAGGGGGCAATGTGCTGATCGCTGCTGCACTATTCGAACCGCTCCAGAATAAGACGGAGCATATTACGGTAAGGCCCTTCCGGATATTGTCCATAGACCCGGAGGGGAACCAGGAGAAGGAGTATATCCCTGAATTTGAGGTGGAGGTACAGGTACCGGTATCAGCGCCGGTGCCGGTGTCATCGCTGGCGAAGTAATCATACCCGTATAGAAAAAGGCGGCACCCGCAGCGCATGATGCGCCGCGGGTGCCGCCTTTTCAATGTCTAACTTTGAGCCTGGTCAGTTAATGAATTGAAGTGACTTCAAGGTCTTCTCCAGCATCGTAGCGGCTTCCGCACGGGTAGCCAGCTTCGCCGGAGCGAACGCGCCGTCAGGTGTCCCCTGAATGATGCCTTCGGCAGCTATTTCTGCTACTGCTGCTCTGGACCAGTCCGGGATGCCTGCAGCATCACTGAATTTTGCCAGCACTGCCGGATCGGCAGTCAGGGTTTTGCCGGTGTACTTGATGGCTTTGGACAGGACCGCAGCCATTTCCTGGCGGCTGATCGGATTGCCCGGCTTGAAGCTGCCATCCGTATATCCGGTAATCAGACCTGCTGCGGCTGCTGTCTGTACGGCATCAGCATACCATGCGCCTGTGCTGACATCACGGAAGGTGGTTCCTCCGCTTGCGGATGCGAGTCCGAGAGAGCGGGTAATCAGTGCCGCGAATTCTGCCCGCGTGATAGACAGCGAAGGCGAGAAGGCGGTACTGCTGGTGCCGGTAATAATCAGCTTGGAAGCCAGCAGCTCAATGGATGATTGCGCCCAGTGCCCTGTAGTATCACCGAAGGTCTTGGTGGACTTCACAACCGTATAGTAGCTGTTGCTGTTGCGTTTGATCGTCACTTCAGTATCTCCGTCTGAGATGCCGGCGAAGATCGAAGGTACGAAGGACAGCTTGCCGGTAGCCGGGTCATAGGAAACGGCTGTTGCCCCTTGAGAACTCAACGCTCCCGTCGCAGTAATAGTCCGCTTCACGTAGGTGCTGCCGAAGCTGTTCAGCGGCACACTTGTATTGCCGGCCTCAGCGGTAACCGAGAATTCAATGACCGGTGCGGCCAGAGTGACGGAGCCAGCCTGTGCTGCGATAGCCTTATTCAGACTGTCGAGTGTGGAGGTATCCGCCTGGAGCAGAGAGACTGTAACCGTAAAGTCACTGGTACCAAGCTGGGCAGCCAGTGCCGTTCCGTTAATAAGGCTCAGCGGCAGCGAATAGGATGCTCCGCCGGTAGAGGTGAAAGTCAGCACTGTATTTGGTTTAGCAGCAGCCTGCTGAACCAGCACACTGCCCGGCAGTACAACTTGAGCACCGCCTCCTGAAGCCGTAAGCGGGATGATCAGCTCACTGGTGCCGGCAGGCAGGGCTGCGAGCTGCGCAGTCAGATCAGCTGCGGTAATCGTTGTTACCTGCGGCGGCACTGCTGCTGTAGCAGTAGCTGTTGGACTAGGTGATGGTGTTGCAGTTGGTACCGTTGTTCCCGGACCTCCACCTGAACCTGCAGTCGGTGCCGGTGTTGGTGTAGGAGTCGGTGCAGCACCTTTCAGGTCTGTGATGCGTCCTTCTATACCGATATTTACTATTTTGAGTTTATCCAGATAATCCGTAAATACTTCATAATCCGGCAGGTACAGCTCATAATAACGTCCGTCTGCTTTAGCTTTCGCTAGGGAACGGTAGAAGTCGCCGCCGCCAGCCATGAAGGAGTTAGTCGACAGAATGTAGTACGCGTTAGGATCAACTGCGGTGTAGCTGCCATCTGCCTGCTTGATATCAACAGAGATGATGCGCTGACCTTCCTGCTGTAGTACATTTGTTGTCGGATTGATGATTTCTGCGGTCTTGGTGGAGTCATAGGTATAACGCATTCCCGAGACTTGAGCAAAGCGGCCTTGATCGTTTTCCAGTCCGCTGACGCCATTTTCCAGGGAATCGATAATTTCCTGTCCGGTAACCTTCAGAGCCACCAGACTATTAGAGAATGGCATAACTGTCAGCACTTCACCCAGGGTAATTGTGCCCTGGTTAATACCGGCACGGATACCGCCGCCGTTCTGAATGGCTACAAATCCCTTGATGGTAGACAGCTCGGATTCAGGAATCAGCTTGCTGACCAGTTCTTTAGCCTTGACATTGATTCCATCAGCAATCAGGTTTCCGAGATTGGTTTCTTCATTACGGACCACACGGGTGAGCTTGCCGTTAATCATCCGCTCATAGACAAGTGGAACAGTAGATTCGCCAACCACGGTCTGCCGGATTTCGGTCAGTTTTGCATCGTATCCTGCCAGCATTTCTTTAGCCTTAAGATCTTCTGCATATACCGTGGTGTCGATTAGTTTACCGTTATACGTAGTGATGATGCCCTCGTCGTCAAAGTTAACATCAAGTTCGCCGAGGTATGTGCCGTATTCACCGGTCTGTACTATCAGTGTAGGCTCGGTGTCTGCATTGACGAGCACCGGTGAATCCAGCTTGGTGTGGGAGTGTCCCCCGACAATGATGTCAATACCCGCAACCTCTACAGCTAGTTTTTGGTCAACATTGTAACCCAAGTGGGATACAGCGATGATTTTGTTAATGCCGAGCGCCTGCAAGGATTTAACAGTACTTTCAGCGCTTGTCTTGTAGTCTTGGAAGGAGATGTTTTCGCCCGGTGAAGATAGGCCAACGGTGTCCTCAGTGGTGAGACCGAAAATACCGATCTTCTCTCCATAGACTTCCTTAATTACTGATGGATAAATATGCCCGTCTTCTACAGGAGTAGCGGTATCCGATCCGCCAACCTTATCTACGAAGATATCCTTCAGTTCATTATTCTTGGTGGTAAAATCGATGTTTGAGCTGATGAACGGGAATTCTGCCTTGTTGATGAAGGATCTAAGCGTAGGCAGTCCTTTATCGAATTCATGATTCCCAAAGGTCATTGCATCGTATCCGATGTAGTTCATAAATTCCAGATCGGCAAGTCCTTCGAACTTAGTGAAGTAAAGGGTACCCGAGAAAACATCCCCTGCGTCAATCAGTAAGGAGTTTCCGGTGCGCTCCTGCTTGATGGCTGTCATCCGTTTAACCACTGTTTCCAGATGACTGTGTGTGTCATTGGTGTGCAGGACTCTCAGGGAGAAGTCTTCATCAGGAGTAGAAGCTCCTTTCAGGTCTGTGATACGTCCTTCAACACTGGAAGTCACCGGATTATGTTTCTTCAGGTAGGCTAACAGGACTTCAAAGTCGGGTAGACCCAGCTCGTAATAACGTCCGTCTGCTTTGGCTGAAGCCAGTGCGCGGTAGAAGTCACCGCCGCCTGCCATGAAGGAGTTCGTGGACAGGATATAGTAGGCTTTGGGATCGATCGGCAAGTAGGAACCATCTGCCTGCTTGATATCAACCGAAACGACACGATTGCCGGCTTGTGTTACCATACCTGTTAATGGATCTACAATTTCAGGTGTCTTGGTAGAATCATACGTGTACTTCATACCGGATACCTGAGCGAACCGGCCTTGATCTGAGCTGAGTCCGCTGACCGAGTTCTCCAGTGAAGAAATAATTTCTTCTCCGGTAACTTTCAGTGCGACCAGACTGTTGTTAAACGGAAGAGTCGTTAATACTTCGCCCATGGTAATGTCGCCTTTGTCAATGGCTGCACGGATACCGCCGCCGTTCTGGATAGCGATAACACCTTTAATGGTATCCAGTTCAGTCTTCGGTACAAAGTTTGGCATTAGTTCTGTTACTTTCTCCGCGATGCTGTCGGCAATCATGTTGCCAATTGGTGTTTCTTCCTGCCGCACAACACGAACGGACTTGCCGTCGATGGTGCGGTTGGTATAGAGATCAACATTGGAATATCCTACTTTCTCAGCCCGGACAGCCGAGAGCTCGGAGTCATATTTGGAAGCTAGTTTAGCTTTGGCTTCCGGATCTTCGGCATATTTGGCCACTTCCAGCTGCTTGCCATTGTAAGATACAATCTCGCCGTTCTTATCGAAGGTTACATCCAATTCTCCTAGATATTGGCTATATTCTCCAGTCTGAACGACCAATACTGGTTTACCTGTACCGACGTTGGTAACAGGCTCCGGAGGGTTGTCGATCTTCGTGTGTGAATGTCCGCCGACAATGATATCGATGCCCGGAACGGCTGCGGCTAGATCTTTATCAACGGTATAGCCTAGATGGGTTACAGCGATAATTTTATTGACGCCTTTCGCTTCGAGCATCGCTACGGTATTCTTCGCGCTCTGCACATGATCCTTAAAGCTGATCTTATCTCCTGGGGAAGACAATCCGACGGTATCCTCTGTGGTTAAGCCGAAGATTCCAACCTTCTCCCCATAGACGTCTTTGATCACAGCCGGATAAATGTTACCGTTGTAGGCAGTATCGCCTTGTGCAATCGTGACAATGTCGTCATGGTACAGCTCCGCAAGTTCGCTGTTTTTGGTTGTGAAGTCAATGTTGGAGCTTGCAAACGGGAATGCTGCAGCTTCTACAAAATTCTTGAGGATTTCAGGATGTTCCTTGTTCTGGTCAAATTCATGGTTCCCGAATGTCATCACGTCGTATCCGATGTCATTCATGAAATCAACGTCAGCCATTCCCTTGAACGTAGTGGAGTATAGTGTTCCGGAGAAAACATCACCTGCATCAAGCAGCAGGGTATGGCTATTGCGTTCCTGCTTGATAGCTGTGGTTCGTTTGGCAATTGTCTCCAAATGTCCATGTGTGTCGTTCGTATGCAGAACACGCAGATCGAAATTGGTTAGATCGAATTGGGCTACGACCGGATCATGGTCGGATACCCGTCCGCGGGATTCGGGGAAGTCTGCGTTCAGATGGACGACATCGACTTTGGCGGAATTCGCGATGTTTTTGCTGGTCAGGATATGGTCAAGTACCTGGGAGTTTCCGTCATACGTGTAAGTGTACTGTTCATTAAGCGGTAATTTTTCGATCAGATTATCGAGCTCATTGCCTTTGAGAATTGCGGCGGTCTTGGTGAATTGGAAATCGTTCAAATCGCCGAGTGCAACAATATTTGCTGACGGGTTGGCGGCCAGCACATCTTTGACAAAGCCGTTCACGACAGCAGCAATTTTGTGGCGCTGCACTTCACTCGAAAGCACTGGAGGCTGAACATTTCCAAACGGCCCGTTGTCGCCGGATTTTGAATTAAAGTGGTTAGCAATTACAATGACTTTCTCACCATTAAATTCAAATTGTGCCGCAAGCGGCTTACGGGAATTCGCGAAAGCATCATTTGTCGGGGCGATTCTTCCAGGATTGTATGTCAGTTCGTCTGCTTCTGCATTGTAGCTGACGGATTGAATGGCTGAGCCCTTTTGTCCGTTAATGCTGTCAGAAAGCTTGACTCTTGCTGGATTATACAGGAAGCCTACACGGATGTTGCCGCCTGGTGCTCCACCGTCTGCGTTGTTTACAGGAGCAATATCAATGTAATTGTAGGCCGGACCTCCGGCTGTCTGAATGGCCTGAATCAGCTCGGCTGCACTGGCCTCGACGGTACCGTTGTTGGTTTCCCCATCGCTGTCCTGCATCTCTACAACGCTGATGATATCCGGCTTTTTCAGATTTACTGTGATAGACTGGGCCAGCTTCTGAATCTTCGTGGCACCTACACCTGGATAGTAGTTCTCAATATTGTAGGAAGCAATCAGCAGCTTCTCCTCATCTACAGTAATTGTAGAGGTTTCCTGTGTGAAGCTGCTTGGGGTAATGCTCGGCAGACTTCCATTTGCAGGGATAACTTTATAGTTGCCGTTGTTATAGCCGATAACGCCTGTAACATCCCCATTAAATTTATCACCAGTACCGACTTCCTGACCAGGATCACCATAGGCGATCAGCAGGCGTTGCGGGTTGAGGTTGTCTGCTCCTTTGAGTACGAGACCTCCGGCAGCTGTAATTACATCTTCGGCTGCATTGTCCACTCTTGCAGGAATATTATATACGATTGATGTACCGCCGCCGCTTGTCCAGTAAGGACTAATAATAGTAGGGGTAGGGAGGGTGACGAGCATGCCCTCAAGGGATTCATAGAAATCTATGGCATCCTCAGAAGGCTGGAATACAGTTAAACCATCATTATCGATGACTGAAGAAGGGATTGCTCGTCCGCCTTTGCCCAGTACTACAGGTTCAGGCAGGTCTGCTTCCTTAGCTATTGTATTGATTGTGTTGAGTGTAATTTGTGTGGAAGTCATGTTGCTGCTGCTTCCTTCATTATATTCGGATACAAGTCCCGAGACAGATACATGATCCCCGATATCGGGCTTCAGGCTGGTATTGGTGCTGTATACGAATATTCCTTCGGATGTGCTGTCATTATCGTCCGGTTCAGGGTCTTGAATGAAGAAGCCTTTATAATTGCCGTTTGCAAAAGTATATCCGTATTCAGTAACAATCCCTTCGACATCCTTAACAGTTTGTCCGGCATAATCGGAGATGTGCGATTCGCCTTGAATATCATGAATGCGCGGAAGCTCTGAAGCTACGTATTCAAAAGTATAAACTTTGCTGGTCTGGCCTTGGGATGAAGCAATCGCCTTAATCACTGTGTCAGCCGTTATTAAAATTGGTGCTGTGTACAACATGCTGGATATTGTTGGCTCTGATCCGTCAATCGTATAATAGACTTCCGCTTCTGCGGTAGGGCTGGACAGCGCAACAGAGCTGCCGATGATGATACGGCCCGCACCGGGACTGGCAGTAACAGAGAATAGTTCTTCTACCAGACTTTCTGCACTGAGCGGAATGAATTGATAAACGGTATTAAATTGTTCGATTACACCAGTGATCCGGTCAAAATGTTTACCTGCAGTCAGCTGAGAAAGCCCTGAGTAAATTGTAAAGGTCTGATTGCCCTGGCTGGCAATGACAGTAGTACCTTCTTTGCTGTCAATAGTCACATCTGTAAGTGTGACGAGCTGGGCTTCATGGGCTTCACCATTTGCAGCTGTCAAGTCTGCAGCGGTAATTAATTTGGCTGCAGGTATGCCGATAGTTTCAGTAATAACTTTATATTCAAGTCCTGCCGCAGGTTTGAGCTCCTGCAGATTATTGTAAATATCCATAGTACCCTGAACTTCAACGAGATCTCCGACCTCGGCGAATGCCGGGAATCCGTACAGCACGATGGCTGCAGTCGCATCCTGAATATACATTTTTGGGCCGTCGATGCGGGTAACTACACCTTCGGTCCATACATTCTGGCCTTTAGGCGCAAGTCTTGCCGAGGCAATATCTGTTTTCGTTAGGATCGTGTAGTTATAAGTGGACGTTGAACTGTATACCGAATCCGAAACTGAGGCGTACGTTTTGATTGTGGTAGGTACGTTCAGCAGGATTTGACCGCTGTATGGCTTGAATTCTGCACCAGCGCCGTCTATGTAGACTGCGGCGTAAACGGATGCACCCACTGCAGAAGAGTTAAGGGAGATGGCTGTACCAGCCGGCCAGGCGTTAGCTGCTGGGTTGGCGGTTACCGCTTCTACGGCTTGTGTAAGGCCATAACTGCTGTTACGGGGATCAGGGGTTCGAACAACGAAGTCTGCAGCGTTATTGTCTGTATCCAAGCCGCGGTTGCCGGCAGGTGCGCCCGTTAGTGCAAGCCGAATGGCTGCTGTGGAGTTAGACAGGGCAGGTGTAGGTAAGGTTTCCGAGGAATTTGCCGTTCCATAACCTACGAAATCAATAACATTTTCTGAACCGTCTATCAGATTTACTTTGCCGTTAGTACCGCTGAAATCTAAGCTGCCGGTAAGATCAGGAGCAGGGAGATCGGCACCATTACCGCCAGTTCCCGCTTTCTGTTGTATAAGTAGGTACCCACCAGCCTTAATTGTTCCGCTTAAAGTGGCAACATTATTGAATGCACCAGTGGCGCTGGCATACCGCACCTCCCAACCTTCAAGACTCACTGCTGAATCGGTTGGATTATATAATTCAATGAAATCATTCTTAAATAATGCGCCGCTGTTGCCGCCGCCGCCGTAGACCTGTGAGATTACAATATTGCTGTTATCTTTTGCTGCCTGTGCGCTTTGTCCGGCTGGTACTACAATGCCAATAAGCATTAACATTGCTAGTCCTGCGGATAACCATTTCTGCATCCTGTGAGATATAACCATTATTCTAAACCCACTCCTCTCAAAACTATGATTTACAACCTATTAAGTGTAACATCTGTTTGTAAAATGAAAGGTTGTCTCACATGAATATATATTAATTTCGAGTTAATTAAAATTAAATGGAGGTAAGTTTATACAAAATGCACAAAAAACCTAGAGATATGTAGTGATAATCTATAACAATTACATCTTGATTACTTTCAATATTAGAATAAAATTGAATTTCTCGTAAATTAAATGTTATGTTTGCGTAAAATGAATGTATTTTTTGTCCACAATATTAAAATGAAAAAGCAGAGCGGTAATTCTCAAAAATAAGAGAATTGCTGCTCTGCTAGTTTTCTTGTTATATTTGTTCAGCTCAATTTCAGATGTGTTGTATATTAAGTTCAAGCCGCTCCTTGCCGCCCATATAAGGCCGCAGTGCCTGCGGGATATAGACCGATCCATCTTCCTGCTGATGATTCTCCAGCAATGGAATCAGAATGCGCGGCGTAGCTACCGCCGTGTTGTTCAGGGTATGGCAGTACTGCAGCCGCCCGTCTTCATCGCGGTAGCGGATACCTGAGCGGCGGGCCTGGAAGTCGAGCAGATTCGAGGCCGAGTGGGTCTCGCCGAAGGCTTCCCTGCTGGGCATCCAGGTCTCAATGTCATATTGCTTATGTGTCTTCATCGCCATGTCGCCGCTGCAGACGGCTACTACCCGGTAAGGCAGCTCCAGCAGCTGGAGAATATGCTCGGCATTGCCGAGAATCTCCTGCAGCATCCGCTCCGACTCTCCGGGATCGTTCCGGCACATCACCACCTGTTCGATCTTCGAGAACTGGTGCACACGGTACAGCCCGCGTACATCGCGGCCTGCCGAGCCTACCTCGCGGCGGAAGCAGGCCGACATTCCGGCAAGCCGCAGCGGCGTTTCAAGATCGAGAATCTCATCGCTGTACAGCGAGACCAGCGACACCTCCGAGGTGCCGGCGAGCCAGCGCTTTTCACCCGTCAGCTCATAGGTCTGATCCATGCCGCCCGGGAAGAACCCGGTCCGCTCCAGCGCTTCCGGCCGGACGATTACCGGCACATCCATCACGGTGAAGCCGCGCTGCATCAGCACATCCAGCGCCAGCCGCTGTACGGCCAGATGCAGGAGCAGCCCGGCCCCCTTCAGCACATAGCTGCGGGGTCCGCCGGCTTTGACGCCGCGCGGGATGTCTAGGATGCCGTGCAGTTCTCCGAGCTCGACATGGTCACGCGCGCTGAAGCCGAACACCGGCGGCGCGCCATGCCGCCGCAGCTCTACATTCGCGCTGTCATCCGGCCCGATCGGCGTATCGGCCGATATGGGGTTCGGCGCGAGCAGCAGCAGCTCGCCGCAGCGGCGCTCCGCCTCCAACAACTCCGCCTCCAGCGTGGTCAGCTGGGCGTTGATCTCCCGCACCTGCTCTTTCGCTTGTTCTCCGCCTGCAGCGTCGCCCTGGCGCAGCAGCCGCTCAACCTCTTTGGTCAGCGCGTTCCGGTCCGCCCGGCGCTGCTCTGTTTCCCGGCGGGCAACCCGCCGCCGGTCATCCCATTCCAGCAGCTCCGCAAGCGGGAACGCTACCTTTTTCCACTCCGCCGTCTTCCGTACAATGTCCGCATTCTCCCTGATCCAGTTCATGTCCAGCATGCCGCTATCGCTCCTTTTGTGTTAAAAAAATGCAAAAAACGCCCTCATCCATGGGACGAGGAGCGTCAGCTCGCGGTGCCACCCAGGTTGACCTAATTCCGATAAATAGCTGTAAAGCGCGGAATAAGGCCCTCTTTGGTCTTCGCGGTAACGGGCGAAACCCGGTAAACTTAGGGAACAGGAGAACTGCTCCGGTCGCAGACGCCTCGCGGTTGGATGCCGGTCATTGGCCTGGTCGGGATATAGGTTTGCCGTTTATTATAAACAGAGAAGGGCCGGGTTGCAAGCACATTTGAGGTTTGACAATATTCCCTGTACTCTGCTAGGATTATTACTAATTTAAAGTATTTGTGTCCGGCACGGCAGCCCGGCATATCTTATAAAAGCGGACGGAAGAGGTGCGGAAGTGGCCAAAATAGTGGTAATTAACGGTACGCCATCCCTGGTATCCCGAATCAATGCGGTGATCGAATATGCGGAGGGGGATCTGCGGGAACGCGGGTTTGAAGTGGAACGGATTAATGTAGCGGAGCTTCCGGCGGAGGATCTGATTCATACCAGGTTCGAGAGCGAAGCCATCGTCAAAGCGAATGGTCTGGTGGCTGAAGCGGATGCGGTGATCGTCGTCAGTCCGGTGTACAAAGCTTCCTATACGGGAGTGCTGAAGACCTTCCTGGATCTGGTTCCGCAAAAAGGGCTGGCCGGCAAAATCGTGCTGCCGCTCTTCATGGGCGGTAGTCTGGCCCATCTGCTCGCGATCGACTATGCGCTGAAGCCGGTGCTGTCTGTGCTGGGCGCCCGGCATATTCTTGGCGGAGTCTACGCGGTAGACTCGCAGGCTGTGCGCAACGACCAGGGTGTCGTTGAGCTGGCCGAGGAGCTGAAGCTGCGGCTGAACAGCGTGCTGGAGGAGCTGGCGGACGAGACAGCGCATAAGGCGGCACGTAAGTCGGGAGAGTAGGCGTAAGATATCACCCTCCTGAGGAACATAAAAGGGCGCTAAACCACCGGAATGCGGTGGTTTAGTGCCCTTTTTGCTGGGTGTAAGCCCGGCTTTTACCGTGATTTATGCCCTTTGAAAGCTTAGCGCAGGCTCCCAATGTATAACCGTATCTCCGGCAAGGCTTGCCGGGATATCTATAATCCGCTGGTTGCTGCTTCCCCGGTAGGGGAGAGTAGTGTCTTTGAGTTCCTCTACAAATCGTCCGTCGATGACCACCTGGCACAAGGCCAGCAGCTTCCATTCCGGCGAACCGGGGGAAGCCGTCAGCTCCTCGTACGTATAACCGGTATAGATCCAGACCGGGAAGCCCGGCAGCTCGGCGCGGAGCTCATGGATGAAGTCAGCCGCTCCCTCTGCCGAGAAAAAAGGGTCCCCGCCTGCCAGCGTCAAGCCGTCCAGCAGCGGATTGTCTGCTATCTCGGTGATAATCTCGCGCCTGCGCTCCGGAGTGAAGACCTCTCCATAATTGAAGTTCCAGGTCTTAGGGTTGAAGCATCCGGGGCAGCGGTGGCGGCATCCGCTGAAGAAGAGGACCGCCCGCAATCCCTCTCCTTCATTGATCGACTCCGGATAATATCCGCAGATGTTCATAGATGCTTAACGCGGTCCCGTACTTCGGCTTGCTTGGCGGCATTGAAGCGGGTCTGATAGTCGCCGGTCAGATATCCGGTTACCCGGCGCAGCCGGCGGATATGCGTTGTATCTTCATGAGCGCCGCAGGATGGGCAATTCGTGCCGATTACACCTTCGTGGCCGCAGCCGGAGCAGCGGTCAATCGGGTGGTTGATGCTGAAATAGCTGATGTCCTGCTCCAGCGCGTATTTGATGATTTTGACGAAAGCTGCAGGGTTGCTGCGGGCATTGCCGTTCAGCTCTACATAAGAGATTGCTCCGGCGTTGCAATATTCATGGAATGGAGCTTCCAGGCTGATCTTCTTGGCTGCGCTCAGGTCGTAATAGACCGGAATGTGGAATGAATTCGTATAGTATTCACGGTCCGTTACACCCGGAATGGAACCGAGAACCTTGCGGTCTATCTTGGTGAATTTGCCGGAGAGACCTTCGGCAGGCGTAGCGAATAGAGTAATGTTCAGATCCAGCTCTTCGCTCTTGCGGTCGCAGTATTCACGCATGTGGCGGACAATGGCCACTGCCTTGGCATGGACCTCCATATCTTCGCCATGGTGTTTGCCGTACATAGCCTTCATGCACTCGGCCATACCGATGAAACCAAGGGACAGGCTGCCGTGCTTCAGCAGTTCACCTACGCTGTCTTCCGGTGCAAGCTGTTCGCCGCCTTCCCAGACGCCTTCACGCATCATGAAATCGGAGGCTTTGGCTTTCTGGGAAGCCTGAATGCGGAACCGGTGCAGCAGGCCGTCCAGCGCAACGTCCATATAATGATTAAGATCTTCGAAGAAGCCTTCTTCGTCAGCGGCAAGGCGGCGGCCAGTTACTGTGCCGTAAGCCAGACCAAGACGTACAAGGTTAAGCGTATTGAATGAAAGGTTGCCTTTGCCCGAGCAGTGATTGCGCCCGAAGCGGTCGCCCAGAACACGTGTCCGGCAGCCCATCGTAGCAAATTCAGTATCCGGATCGGTTGGATCGTAGTACTGCATATTCAGCGGAGCATCCAGATTGGCGAAGTTCGGATACAGCCGGCGTGCAGAGCACTCTGCCGCTTTCAGGAACAGCTCATAGTTAGGATCACCAGGCTGCTGGTTGACACCCTGTTTGCACTTGAAGATCTGAATCGGGAACACCGGTGTTTCTCCGCTGCCAAGTCCGTTCATAGTAGCAGTTAAGAGGGAGCTAATCACGAGCTGGCCCTCCGGAGAGGTGCAGGTTCCGTAGTTGATGCTGGTAAAAGGAATCTGGCCGCCGGAGCGGCTGGACATGGTATTCAGGTTATGTACCATGCTCTCCGCAGCCTGAAGGGTTTCAATTTCTGTCTCTTTCAGGGCGAAACGGAAGGCACGCGGATACTTCTCTTCCAGATCGCTGCGGGTCATAGTGACCTCGCCGAGCGCTTCGCCGGCTGTACCTTCCTCGAAGTATTCCATTCCTTTGCGGAACAGCTTAGCGAAGGATTTAGTGACATAAGGCGCCAGATCGTAATCCAGCTTGTTGGCGGATACGCCGCCGTACTGGGCATTCTGCTGGGACTGGAAAATAATCGCCACCAGCGACATAGCCGTCATAATCGAATTCGGAGGGCGGACGCTGCCGTTGCCGGTATTGAAGCCTTCGCGGAGAAGACGTTCAAACGGGATGAAGATGCAGTTAGTTGTTCCAATGGCATATTGGTCCAGGTCGTGTACATATACAACATTATCTTCAATAGCCTGCACGAGCTGTGGCGGCATTGTGAAATTGCGGGCGTACCACTTGGAATATTCACTGCCGAATTTGCTCATCTTGCCGGAGAAGCTCTCCCCGTTCAAGTTGGCGTTCTCGCGCAGCAGATCCAAATCCCGGCTGTCGATAATATCCCGTCCCAAATGAATAACTTCTTCCAAAAGAACTTCCTGTGCAGCTTGTCCTTCGTTATATCGTTTCTCCAGCAGCGTCATTGTATAGCTCTCTCCTCTCGGTATCGTAAGCGTGAAGCATGTGCTCCATGACATCAGTAAAAAGGCATCTCCAGCCGGGAGGCGGGAAATGCCCGAATGCGTATTGCAAATATCCGAAACAGCGGACATTTGCCGGTGGTCTATGTGGAAAATACGAACGGGCACAGGGCTTGTCCTGTTCTGGAACCTGTTCTTGTACCTTCCGCAGAAGCCGATACCTGAGGACGATACTCTATCGTCCTCAGGTATCGGCAGCCTCTGGCCCGATTAACGGAAAGGCTAACTCTGCTCGTGCAGGCCGCATGCGGGCACCTCGCCTGTTCCTCGCAGGAGTCTAACAGGTGCCACAGAAACAGGCAGGTCTCCTGGCTTCCGGCATGCCCTCCGGCGCCTTCCCGAGGGGCCTCGCAGCCCCTTAGTGGCTTGTTGTCGGAGGATGCTGCTCCAGCGGCGTCTGGCAGCTGGAACATCCGGTTACAGTGGCGGGACCGCAGCGGATTTGCACCGTGTTTCCCTATTAAGCTTCAACCCTAGCAAGAGGGCGAAACACCTGTTTCTACTATATTTTGTTGTTGTTAAATAAAAGTAACTCAATATATTGTGTTTGTAAACATTTTTTTGCGAATCCGCGCGGGGAGCGGGTTCCGCAGGTTTACTCACAGATGATCCACAGTTAGTCCACAGGTAATCCACAACTTTCCTGTGGATATGGCCTTAAATGAGTCATAAATTGTCCCAAAAGATGCCACAAAGACTCCATAAATAGAGTGCGTCTAATCCTAGTAGTTTTACTAGGGAGATAGTAATAAAGAGGGGGGGGCTATGGGTATTTGTGGGAGCGGCGCTGAAGGGTTACAATTAAGGAGTAAGGACAGAGCAGACTCATCAAACTTGCAGGAGGGATTTCATAATGGCGATTGGCGAAGTGACCGTTATTCCGATTGGCACTGGCAGTACCAGTCTCAGCAGCTATGTGGCCGATATGCAGCGTGTGCTGCAGACCGTGGAGGGGATTACCTATGAGCTTACTTCGATGGGGACTATTATTGAAGGACCGGTTGCACGGATTCTTGCTGCGGTAGAAGCGCTGCATGAGTCGCCGTTTACGTCAGGAGCACAGCGGGTTTCCACCTCGCTTAAGATTGATGACCGTCGTGACAAGCCTTCTACGAGCCGCAGCAAGCTGGAATCCGTGGAACGCAAGCTGCAAGGAGAGTAAAGAGTACCTGTAGTTGTAATCAGATTCAACCTATAAGGAGCGGATCTTTCATGGCAAAAGCCTCACAGCAGATCGGGATTCAAATGTACACACTGCGTGACCAGACGGAGCGCGATTTCCTGGGTACACTGGGCAAAGTTGCGGAGATGGGATATCAGGCGGTAGAATTCGCCGGTTATTTCGGCGTGTCTGCAGGAGAACTGCGCCGTACATTGGACCGGTTGGGTCTTGCTGCGCCTTCGGCGCATGTGGGCCTGGATTTCAGCAGTCTGGATAACATGGAACGGGCGTTAGCCAAAGAAATTGAATATGCGAAGGAACTTGGATTACAATATATGATCACCCCTTCGGCACCGCTTCCGCAGAACCCCTCAATGGAGGATGTGACGGCGGTGATTCCCTTCCTGGAGAAGGCCTCCGCGATGGTCCGTGCAGCAGGCCTGCAGTACGGGTATCACAACCATGATTATGAATTTGCGGAGGTAGACGGCAAAGCAGTCATCGATATATGGCTGGAACAGATTCCTGCGGAGCATATGTTTGCAGAGTTCGATCTGGGCTGGGTACACAGGGGCGGAGCACGTCCTATTGACTATGTCGCCCGTTATGCCGGCCGTGTTCCGCTGGTTCACATTAAGGATTTCGGGGCAAATAATGAAGAGACTGACCTCGGGAAAGGGCAGGTTGATTTCCGGAGCGTCTTCGACAAGGCAGAGGAGAGCGGGATTCTGTACTATATAGTAGAGCAAGAGGCTTATGCCGTGTCCTCGTTGGAAAGTGCTAAGGAGGCACTGGAATATTTCCGCGGGCTGGGGCTAATGCAGGACTAGGCAGCGCGAATGATCAAAAAGGGTTGCGTTTTCTGCTGAAAGAGTTATAATATTTTTTGTTTGGCAGGCAGACTATCCTTTAAGCTGGTGTAGCTCAGGGGTAGAGCAACGCACTCGTAATGCGTAGGCCGGGGGTTCAATTCCCTTCACCAGCATCTTTTGAATTCATATGCAGCGCGGCCTCCGGGGATTTCGGAGGCCGCGCTTTTTTCTGTACCACCATAAACCTCTACCATTCTTCTACCATATTCGAGTGAAGTAACGGAATTCACTTTTGGTAGCCGTCAAGTCTTATTTCCTAATCTGCTTAGCGGTTTAAGCCGGATGCCCCATTGGGCGCACGATCAATTCATTTACATCCACTTCCGCAGGCTGCTCAAGGGCATAGGCAATGGCGCGGGCAATACCGGAAGAGGGCAAAGCATTGGCCCGGAAGGATTTCATCATCTCGAGGGCTGACTCATCAGTGATGGTATCAGCCAGTTCGGATTCGGTTACGCCTGGAGAAATAACCGTCGTACGGATTGTTGCTCCCAACTCCTGACGCAGGCCCTCTGTAATCGCCCGGACCGCGAACTTGGTGGCACAATAAACCGATGATTTCGGAAAGACAGTATAGGCGCCAACGGAGGCAACATTGATGATATGGCCGGAATTCTGTTCCTTCATTACGGGAATAGCAGCTCCGATACCGTGCAGCACACCGCGAATATTGACATCAATCATACGGTTCCACTCTTCGATCTTTAATGCATCAAGTGGCGATAACGGCATCACACCTGCGTTATTTACAAGGGCATCAAGGCGTCCGAATTGATGAACTGTAAATTGGACGATTGATTTCATTTGCTCAAAATCCGTTACGTCGAGGGAATGGTATTCAGCAATCCCGCCCGCGTTTCTGATCTCCTCCGCCAGCTTTTCTAGCCTGTCCGTCCGTCTTGCACCGAGCACCACCTGTGCTCCACGCTTAGCGAGCCATTTGGCGGTCGCTTCTCCAATGCCGCTACTGGCACCGGTAATAAGCACTACTTTATCTTTTAATGTCGACATGCCACACCGCTCCTTTTATGAATGAAATACGCTTAGGTGTTACATGTTCATTATGCTGCCGACTTCAAAGCTTGCGGTAGCCGGATACTGTGAAGAGATTGCCTAATCCTCCAAAATGCAATAAAGTAAATTGTAATAGTCGCAGAATGGAGGAATACGCTTGACTGAATTGACCGAACGAATCGAACGTATTGCCGTACAAGATGGGACCATCGTTACCGCCTATCCTGCTCTTTCTTTAATTCGTTCTTCCGACATATCCGCGCCAGTGCCTGCGGTATACAAGCCATCCCTGTGTGTGATTGCTCAAGGTGCCAAGCGGGTAATGCTGGGGCTGGAAAGCTATTGTTATAATCACGGAAGCTATCTGGCCGCTTCCGTGCACCTGCCAATTACCGGACAAGTCATTGAAGCCTCTCCAGAGACCCCGTACTTGTCCCTTCAGCTACAGTTTGATATGGATCAGATTTTGGATGTGATTCAACAATCCAATGTCACAGAAAACACAGGACAAGAACCTCCCCGCGCTTTGGTTATCAGCCGGATGAGCGATCCGCTTCATGAGGCTGTCATGCATCTAATCCGTTTGCTGGATACGCCGGATGATCTACCGGTGCTGGCTCCTTATGCAGTGCGCGAGATTCTTTACCGTATGCTGCAGACTGAGCAAGGGGACTCTATACGGCAGTTCGCTCTCTTGGGCAGCCGTGCCCATCAAATTGCCCACGTGATTGAAGGGATGAATCTCCACTATGCGGAACCCATGCGGGTGGAGAAGCTCGCGCAAGCAGCCGGAATGAGCAAATCATCTTTTTTTGCCTGTTTCAAAGAAGTGACGGCAATGACCCCCCTCCAGTATCAGAAACGCCTGCGGCTGACAGAAGCTCGGAAAATTCTCCTGGCGACAACGAGCGATGCGACAAGTGTCGCTTATCAGGTTGGCTATGAGAGCGCCACGCAGTTCAATCGTGAGTATGCCCGCTTGTTCGGCCAGCCGCCTATTCGGGATGTACATCGGTTCCGGGAAACGATATAGTTGCATCACACAAAAACACCGCCAATTCTCCTGAGAATGCGGTGTTTTTGTTATTCCTGTTATGTGGAAACTTGGTTTACTCCCGATACAAGACCATGCCTCCGTGATAGAGCACCGAATCGCGAAAATCACCATCGGCGGTGAAGCCGGTATCATCTACATATTCAATATGATCACCTGTAATAGAATAACTTCCTTGATAAGCGCTTTTTCTGCTTCCGCGTGCTTCAGCATAGCGGCCGTTAGGCAGCAATTCATGCCTTATATAACCATCTGCGGTTACCCACATTCCAATATAAGGATGGAAGGGGTTAATGCTATCTTCCATTATATTCATCCTTTCTTTCTTTATTTAGTTCTGCATGTTTATTATCCTCCTTCAATACAATGGGGGGTAGCCTGATTCATTGAGATTGTTGCCTAATCCTCCATTTAAGAGATTGAGAACATTATGACCAATTTAACCTCTTTTGTGGTGAAACGGGTCTGCCATATCTGTCGTGCGTGCTTTACAGGCGCTTTTTATATCAGAATTATTCGGTCAACAGCACGGCCTTACCGGAATATCTGCGTTCCAGCAGCGCCTCGGATACCTCCGCTATCTTCTCCCATGACGCTTCCACTTCAATGAGGGGTGTTAATTGGCCTGCAGAGAGTAGGCCGGCCAGCAGTTTGAGGTCGTCGGCTACGGAGTAACGGCTAACTTCTTCTCCAAGAAAGAAGCTGTACAAGGTTCTGCCGCCTAAGCCTCTGATATCAAGTGTGGAATAAGGAGAGGTTGAATGTCCCATCGAGACTAGGGTCCCTCCCGGTTCCAGCTGAGGCATCAAAGCAGCCAGTGTATCACCGCCCACCGAATCCACGATTAGATGATAAGGCCCGTAAGGAATTGCCTGAGATATCGCAGCTTCTCCAACCACAACCTCATTAGCGCCGGCTTCCCGGGCAACCTGGGCTTTTTCCTTTGTTCTTGCTACACCTACTGTAAATGCCCCGGACTGTGCGGCTAACTGATGAGCCATGATTCCCACGCCTCCAGTGGAGCCGGTGATCAATATTTTCTTGCCGAGCAGCATTCCGCCCTTTCTAAGGGTGTAAAGTGCGGACAGGCCTGCTACAGGCAAAGTGGCGGCTTGGGCGAAGGTTATGTTATCCGGTATCTCTGCCAGGAACGAAGCGGGTGCAGCCACCCGCTCTGCCCATGCCCCCATCGGGAGAAGCCCGGTGACACGGCTTCCTTCTCTGGGTCCGGTGCCATTCCGGGCTTGCTGGACAACAGTTCCGGCAAAATCCCAGCCCGGCCGGAATCCCTCAGCCTCCTTCCTTGCATCAACAACTTCACCCCGGTTAAGGGAGAAAGCATGCACTCTAACGATTGCCTCCCCGGGCTGGGCCTCCGGTGCGGCGACTTCCTTGACGGTCAAATATCCATGAGCCGGTGAGTCTGTAACAATTGCACGATTCATAGGATCTCCTCCATAAATATAATTAGAAGCGTAATGGAAATTGCGCCCTGTTTTCATAGTGGAGTATACTGTAGGAATTGGCTTGTACCAAGAGTAGAACTACACCTCAATATGGTAAAGGCGGTGAGCCTGATGACTATACGTAAGGATAGGGACGTTCAGGATGAGACGTTGAAGGGGGTAATCGCTGAAATTGAGAATCTTCGCGTAACACGTCAACTGGATTATGCTAATCAACCCCATCCGTTGTTGAAACGGTTTACTCAGCAGGAGCTTAACGATATGGCTTGCCCTACGTATAAAAACCTATTAATGGGACGCTCACACCGCGTGCCGGATCGCCGGATGATTATCTGTATTGCTGAATATCTGGAGTGTACAGCCGTTGAACGGAATGCTCTGCTGCTGGCTGCCGGTTATCTCCCGGTCTATCCGGCTCTTGAAGGAGCAGCTATGGAGCAGGCGCTGGAAGAAGTGAGGCAGATCCTGAGCAGCCTGCCGCTGCCGGCAATGATTGTGAACCACATGTTAAATATCAAGGCGGTGAATGAACGGTTTAGCCGGTTATTTGAGTTGCCTGCACATCAAGCTTTCTATAAAGACTTGAATATGGCAGATCTTCACTTCAATGCGGATTATCCTGTGCGCTCCCGCTCGACCTTCAATGCCGCATCCTTTGAATTATGGGAATCTCATGCAGTGGAGGGTATACATGCTTATCAAAAAATACACACCGGCTCCAGACAGGAGCCATGGTATACGCATAGCCTCGAAAGACTCCGGCAATACAGTGATTTCAATAAGTACTGGAATAAGCGGCCTGATAACACAGGTACCGAGCCTGGTCAGCACAAAATGATCTTAGCCAGAATGGGTGCCTCAGATAAGTTGGTTCCTATCCGGTACAAGCAAATTCATATTTCCGCGGGCCATCATCTATATCCAAGAATTGAGGCCTACTTACCGGTCGATGAAGCTGCTCATACAGTTTTTGAACAACTGGGAAGCTGAGTGTAAACTGGACATTATGTGTTTTCTGGAATGGAGGCAAGCCTTGTATGAAGTGTCTGACGATTCGCCAGCCTTGGGCCACCTTAATTGCGCTGGGTGAAAAACAGATCGAGACCCGTTCCTGGCCGACGTCTTACCGGGGGGATTTAGCCATCCATGCCGGTATGCAGGTATATAAGGCCATATGCAAGACGGAGCCGTATCAATCAGTGCTTGCCCGGCACGGCTACACCGCGGATAATCTGCCCTCCGGAGTAATCCTTGCGACCAGCCGGCTGGCCGGTTGCTGTGGGGTTACGCCTCAGCAGGCGCAGCAGAGCTGGCCGGGCGGGAATGAATATGTGTTCGGCGATTATGCAGAAGGCCGGTACGCCTGGAAGCTGGAGGGGGTAGTTGCGCTGGCTCATCCTATACCTGCCAAGGGGCGCTTAGGTTTCTGGGAATATCCCGTTCTTGAGGAGGAATGGTGAATCCGTTTGTGGCCAAATAAATAAAAATTTAATGCAGATCAGCTGTCAGCGGGTATGATAGGGATAATCAGCGGGTAATCTTCTTATATATATGGAAAGCGGACTCTGCGGCGGTATGCTGCAGGAGCCAGGGCAGAATTGCCGGGAAGGAGCGTATGCATAAGAGATGGGCAGCCTTCTTATCGCATGGCTTTGTATGCTTTGTTTGTTTATTGTGTTTAAGGATCAGGTAAGCCGGAAGATCCTGTATCCCGTAGCGGCTGTGGTTATCTGCGGCACGCTTGGGTATTGGACGATTTTAATGTAATCTTTATCTGGGTATCAGCTTATTTTCAGGTAAGGGATGTATATTGGGGTTACCAAACATCCCCCGGTGTAATATGGTACCCTGAGGTCTTGCCGATCATGGCGGGCCTCTTTTTTATGAGGGGAGAAACGCTGAGAATTAACATCGCCAGAATGCTGTTCATCTCAAGGCGGTTGAATCCGGAGTGCCAAGACCCAGATATCTGCGCATGCGGATAGTAGACTGGGCGGTAATGACATCATCCAGCAGCAGCATCCGTTCATGATAACCCCTGCAGACAAATTTGGCTTCAATGCCAACTTCCAGCTGCTGCTGTGCATAGACCTTCAGACCACGGGCTCTCATCTCGGTGCGGACATTCCGCAGATCGGCTATGGCTGCACCCGCCGCTGTCCGGACAACCTCCAGGTAAGGAGCGGGTGTACGCAGCTCTGCAGATAGGATGGAAGCATCGCGTTCAAAGGCGGATAAAATGAGCGGCAGCAAGATATACGATTTCACCAGCATATTGTCCTGGCTCTCTGCTCTGTGCATCAATCTCACCCCCTCTAATGAGAACATATATTCGTAATTTAACCCGAAGTTCAAAAAAAATCAATGGTATTTAAAAAAGAAGGCTATTAATGTGACATAATTCACAATAAAATAGGAAAAATTATTTTATATTAAAATTGAAATAATAAAGATTAAAAATAAATCAGTTTAAAAGGAGAATGGCAATGAGTCATGAAGGAAATCTCCGCCGCGGTTTATTATTCGGGTTATTCCTTAGCGTTCCGCTCTGGGTGTCAATGATTGGCTGGATTCAGCTGCTCTAAAAATGGATTCCTGCGTGTGCAGATTTTCAGCCCTCTACGCAAACTCCCTAGAAATGTCGATTAAAGACTGCTGCCAGGGTTTGCTTAGGCGCCAGTTTTTGTGAAAATATATGAATATCATAGGGCCTTTACTATAAAAGAGCTCTCCGGTATGAACGGAAAACGGGCGGTATCCTTAAAGGGGATGGCGCCCGTTTCTTCGCGTTTACCATGGTGAGGTTGCTTTAGCGGAGATGAGTTGGGGGAAGGGAGAAGGAATAGGACTAAAATACTAAATTTTAATATTTAAAATTGTAAGAAATAGCTCTGTGAAAAGGGAAAAATACTGCGGCGAATTAGCGGAATTATCGACCTTTTTCGTCAGGAGGTTATATTCTCAACTTCTATAAATCCTTATAAATAAAGGGTTTTTTCAATCTTTTTTCATCAAAAAAATAGCTGTGAAATCAATTGGAAATATATTGACAATATGCCAGTCGGCATCTAAACTGAAGTTAGTTCTAAAGTAACAAATATCACAGGTTTCAGTTGGGTATTACATAAGCTTTTCCAATTTCATATCAATCATGTACAAACGCAAACCGTTTCGAAAGAGCGGGACGCAAAGTCAGGAATCTGATGCCCCTTAAGTCCGGGCTATGGTCGTCCGGCCGCCGTGAAGCTAACCCTTCGTGGCGGTCTTTTTTTTGTTATAGTTTTGCGGCGATTTCATAGAATAGTTGAATAGGAGGTGTAGATTATTGAGAAGAAAAATGCGAAAAGCGGCCGCCTTTATTCTGGCGGGCGTACTGACCGTAAGTAGCGCCTTCACTTGGGGGACGGAGGTAAGGGCAACATCTGGTGTGCCTTACAATCCAACGCCGGTCTTGGGGATTGCCGGGAATTTTAATGCTTTTATCTTTGACGATTTCACGCAAGGCAATGATCAAATTGAAGGCCGTCTTGCAGCGGGGGGGAATATTACTCTCTCTGGAGGTTACGGGGTAGCCAGGGCCTACAGGAATTCTTCAGCCACCGACGTACTCGTTGCCGGCAAGAAGTTTAAACATTCGGGCAGCGGAGAAATCTACGGAAACGTTGTGTATGGGGACACCTTTGAAGCCAATGAGCCTAGTGTGAACATTATAGGCGCGAAGAAGCAGGGAAGCCCGATTGATTTCCCGGCTGAGAAGCAGTATCTGATCTCGCGTTCTGCAGCATACGGGGCATTGTCCGCTACGAAAGAAATTGGTAATAATTATGGAACACTTACAATAAGTGCGCCGGATCTTTTCAACGTAGTTCATCTGGATGCGGCAACGCTGGCGAATACAAACAATATTCAATTCAACATTGCCCAGAATGCCACGTTAATTATTAACATAAGTGGAGCTACGGTCAATGTACCAAGTTTCGCAATGAATAACGGTAGAGCAAGTCAAGTGTTGTTCAATTTCTACGAAGCGACCAAGGTGAATATTGCGTATACGACCTTTTTGGGAACGATACTGGCGCCTAAGGCGGATGTCAATTATTCCGGTGCAGAGCTTTACGGAACGCTAATTGCCAAGTCTTTTAGCGGCGGAGTAGAAATGCACCTTGGAACATACGAGGGAGATGGACCGCCGCCAAGTCCGACACCGACCGCAACACCAACACCCAGCCCATCGCCAACACCAACCGCAACACCAAGCCCGACACCAACAGTGAAACCGACCGCAACGCCAACGCCGACGGCGACGGCGACGGTGAAACCAACTCCAACACCGACACCAACACCGACAGCAACGGTGAAACCGACACCCACGGTAAAACCAACGCCAACACCTAAGTGCACTCCGACGCCAACACCGACAGTGAAGCCGACACCAACACCAACGGTAAAGCCGACGCCGACAGTGAAGCCGACGCCGACACCAACGGTAAAGCCGACGCCGACAGTGAAGCCGACGCCGACACCAACGGTAAAGCCAACGCCGACAGTGAAGCCGACGCCGACACCAACGGTAAAGCCAACGCCGACAGTGAAGCCGACGCCGACACCTAAGTGCACTCCGACGCCAACACCGACAGTGAAGCCGACACCGACAGTGAAGCCAACACCGACAGTGAAGCCAACACCGACAGTGAAACCGACACCAACAGTGAAACCAACGCCGACAGTGAAGCCGACGCCGACAGTGAAACCAACACCGACAGTGAAGCCGACACCGACAGTGAAACCAACACCGACAGTGAAGCCAACACCGACAGTGAAACCAACACCAACGCCAACGGCGGCACCGACACCAACGCCAACAGCGGTACCGACACCAACGCCAACTGCTGCACCAACACCGACACCAACACCGACGGCAGCACCAACACCAACACCGACGGTAGAGCCAACACCGACACCGACGCCAACACCAACGCCAACGGCAGCGCCGACACCGACACCGACGGCGGCACCAACACCAACGCCAACGGCGGCACCAACACCAACGCCAACGGCAGCACCAACACCAACGCCGACACCAACGCCAACGGCAGCACCGACACCGACACCAACAGCAGCACCAACGCCAACAGCGGCACCAACACCAACGCCGACGGCAGCGCCGACACCAACGCCAACGGCAGCACCGACACCAACGCCAACGGCAGCACCGACACCAACGCCAACAGCGGCACCAACACCAACGCCAACGGCAGCACCGACACCAACGCCAACAGCGGCACCAACACCAACGCCGACGGCTGCACCGACACCAACGCCAACAGCGGCACCGACACCGACACCAACGCCAGAGCCAACACCAACACCAACGGCAGATCCAACACCAACACCAACAGCAGCACCGACACCAACACCAACACCGACAGCAGCGCCAACACCGACGCCAACGGCAGATCCAACACCGACACCAACAGCAGCACCAACGCCAACGCCAACGGTAGCACCGACACCAACACCAACGGTAGCACCAACACCAACGCCGACGGCGGCACCAACACCGACACCAACACCAACGGTAGCACCAACACCAACGCCGACGGCGGCACCAACACCGACACCAACAGCAGCACCAACGCCAACGCCAACGGTAGCACCAACGCCAACGCCAACGGTAGCACCGACACCAACACCAACGGCAGAGCCAACACCAACGCCAACGGCAGCACCGACACCAACGCCAACGGCTGCACCGACACCAACGCCAACAGCGGCACCAACACCAACGCCAACGCCAACGGCAGCACCAACACCAACGCCAACGGCAACACCGACACCGACGCCAACAGTAGCACCAACACCAACGGTAAAGCCAACACCAACGCCAACAGTAGCACCGACACCGACGCCAACGGCAGATCCAACACCGACACCAACAGCAGCACCGACACCAACGCCAGAGCCGACACCAACACCAACAGTAGCACCGACACCGACGCCAACGGCAGATCCAACACCGACACCAACAGCAGCACCGACACCAACGCCAGAGCCGACACCAACACCAACAGCAGATCCAACACCAACACCGACAGCAGTACCAACACCAACGGTAGAGCCGACACCAACGCCAACGGCAGCACCGACACCAACACCAACAGCAGATCCAACATCAACACCGACAGTAGCACCGACACCGACGCCAACGGCAGATCCAACACCGACACCAACGGCAGCACCAACACCAACGCCAACGGCAGAGCCAACACCAACACCAACGCCAACGGCAGCACCGACACCGACACCAACGGCAGAGCCAACACCAACACCAACAGTAGAGCCAACACCAACGCCAACACCAGCACCGACACCGACACCAACGGTAGAGCCGACACCAACGCCAACGGCAGCACCGACACCAACACCAACAGCAGATCCAACATCAACACCGACAGTAGCACCGACACCGACGCCAACGGCAGATCCAACACCGACACCAACGGCAGCACCAACACCAACGCCAACGGCAGAGCCAACACCAACGCCAACGGCAGCACCGACACCGACACCAACGGCAGAGCCAACACCAACACCAACAGTAGAGCCAACACCAACGCCAACACCAGCACCGACACCGACACCAACGGCAGAGCCAACACCGACACCAACACCAACACCAACACCAACACCAACAGTAGAGCCAACACCGACACCAACGCCAACGGCAGAGCCAACACCGACACCGACACCGACACCGACACCGACACCAACGGCAACACCAGCACCGACATTACCACCGACACCAGTGCCATCGTCTGCACCGCCCGTCTTTATTAATGTAGTGCCAACGCCGACTCCAATAATCGGCTATATTGTAAATCCGGATACCATAATCATTGATGATCCGCTGCCTTTGGGCCCTGTGGCAACAGCAACACCTCGGCCGTTAGTGGTGACACCAAGTCCAACCCTAACGCCAAGCCCAAGCGCAACACCAAGTTCAACGCCGATTGTGACAATCATTGATGAAGAGATTCCGTTAGGCAATGTACCTGCGGATGCCGCGCTCCCGAAGACTGGTGAGTCCAGTCCGGCTCCTTATTACTTAGTCGGTCTAGCCCTTGCAGGATTGGGAATATTCCTCGGCAGAAGATCCAGAACAGATAAACGTAAATAAATGCAATCCGTAAGATCCTTTCCGAAAGGCTGGCGATATCACCGCTAAATCGGGAAAAGGCTGCTTTGGGAGAAGACGTTCTCCTGAAAGCAGCCTTTTTCATATGGGATATACATTTGTTATTATGTTTCCTCTTAAAAGAAAATGTGCTAAGGAGAAAGAGGTGCGTCTTTAAGATCATGGGCCCTCATGTTTATATTAAAATTTGCAATATTAAAATTAGTTCTTTATACATGGTTCCAAAATATTCTTGTAGGTGCCATCGAGGGCGATGAGAGGATCGGTATTTAGGTGAAAAAGCTATAGATTCTTTAAAAAAACCTTTTGTAACAGTGCTTTGGAATGAATTAGCAGATATAATCTATTACCAGATGTTTCAAAGGATTTCATTGACAATCAGCCTTGATAGCGGATAAACTAAAAATAGTTCCAAAGTAACGAATGTCATAGACATTAGTATAAAAGTTTGATTTAGTACATAATTTCACAACCTAATCTTCCACTGACGTATAAACGCAAACCGTTCGAAAGGACGGGACGCAAAGTCCAGGAGTCTAAAGCGCGATGGAGCGCAATGATCGTCCGACTGCCGTAAAGAGAGCAATCCTCTTTCCGGCGGTCTTTTTTGTTATATAAATGTGGCCTATATCTATATTAACTGTGAGGTGAGCTGTATGTTCCAATTAAAAAAATTCAAACGTCTTACGGTGTTCGGACTTATAGCAGTTCTGATTGTAGGAAGCGGCGGAATTATTTCACTGGGGAGCACCTCAGTTAAAGCCGAGGGCAACTCTTTGCCGGGCAATGCATCCAAGTATAATGTGTTCATCTTGGGAGATGTTGATGTTAAACATAGTGATATTGAAGGTAGATTAGCTGCCGGCGGAAACGTGAATTTAAATGTTAATTATTCTGTGGGACATAGTCTTACTAGTGAGGAAACGAAGGAAGCCTACTCTCTCATCGCCGGTGGTAATCTGTATTATTCCCAGGGAGAAACCGTGGGTGATGTAGTCTACGGGGGGAGTTATAGCGGCAGCGGCGGCCCGCGCGGGGAACAGGAAGCTTACAACAACAAGTAAATGTTGTGGACTTTGCAGCCGAGTTCAGTTTGCTCCGTGAGAAATCTCAGCAGCTTGCTTCTCTGCCTGTTAATGGGGTTACCACTGCCAACTCCGGTAATTTCTTTTTGGAAGGTACAAATTCGGATGTTAACATATTTACTGTAGACGGCAGCAAGCTGTCTAGTGCAAATGAGTTGAGAATTAAGATTCCCGATGGCTCAACAGCTATAGTTAATATCTCCGGTACTTCAGTAACTATGAAGAATATGGGGACTGGAATTAATGGTAACGGAAATAAGGATAACGCTATGAACAGTAAAGTGTTATATAACTTCAGTCAAGCGACCAGTCTTCAAATCGAAGGTATCGGAGTTCTGGGATCTGTGCTGGCTCCATATGCCTCTATTCAATTTAATAATGGTCAAATCAACGGGAATCTGATCGGAGCTTCGCTCTCAGGATCGGGAGAATCCCACCATATACCTTATAAAGGCCAAGATCCGCCAACGGCAACGCCGACGCCACCGGCAACGACGCCGACGCCAACAGCAACACCAGCAGCGACACCGACGGCAACACCGGCAGCGACGCCGACGCCAGCAGCGACGCCGACGCCAACACCGGCAGCGACGCCGACACCGGCAGCGACGCCGACGCCGACGGCAACGCCAGCAGCGACGCCGACGCCGACGGCAACGCCAGCAGCGACGCCGACGCCAACAGCAACGCCAACGCCAACGGCAACACCGGCAGCGACGCCAACACCAACGCCAACGGCAACACCGGCAGCGACGCCAACACCGACAGCGGCACCAACGGCAACACCGACAGTGGCACCAACGGCAACGGCAACACCGGCAGCGACGCCGACGCCAACGGCAACGCCAGCAGCGACGCCAACGCCAACGGCAACACCGGCAGCGACGCCAACGGCAACACCGGCAGCGACGCCGACGCCAACAGCAACACCGGCAGCGACGCCAACGGCAACACCGGCAGCGACGCCAACAGCAACACCGACAGCGGCACCAACGGCAACACCGACAGTGGCACCAACGGCAACGCCGACAACAGCGCCAACGCCGACACCAACGGCAACGCCAACAACAGCGCCAACGGCAACGCCGACAGCGGCACCAACGGCAACACCGACAGCGGCACCAACGGCAACGCCGACAACAGTGCCAACGGCAACACCGGCAGCGGCACCAACAACAGTGCCGACCGCTGTACCGACAACAGCACCGACAGCAACCAGCACGAGCGTCTTTGTCCCAAGCTTCGTATTTCCGACATCAACCGCTCCGACAGTGATTGGGACTATTGTGACTGATACTGACACGACTATTATTGATGACCCGGTTCCTCTCGGGCCGGCAGCATCACCGGTTGTGACGGTGCTGACAACAACAGCGCTACAGCCAGTTGTGGAGGTTCCTGCACCTGGACCTTCACCTGTAGCAGGACCGGCACCTGAAGAAATCATTATCGATGACGAGATTCCTCTGGGCAGTGTGACTGCAGAGCAAACCCTGCCGCAGACGGGTGAATCAAGTCCTGCGCCGTACTATATTACGGGTGTTGTTCTTGCCGGTCTGGGCCTGCTTCTTAGAAGAACTGCCAGAGTGAACAAGCGCAAATGATTATGATTAAGCCGCTGTGTTTGGATGAGGGCTGCTGCCGGAGAGATTCTCCGGGAAGCAGTCTTTTTGTATACGGGGAGCGCATTCAATTCGTAGCTCACTACTTACACACACCAGGCAGCGCAGACTGACGGCAGTGTTTTTAGTTGGACGGATACCATGCTATACTATGCTCAAATTATTTATCTAAAAAAGCTGAGAATACTCCACCCTCGATAGGGTGGGGATGAATCAGCAGTTTTCGATTTCAAGACGAACATATGTGCTATAATATGGATGAGATCACTAAAAGGAGGTGTTGCACATGCTCGTGTCTGCGCAGGAGGTTTCTTCGAAACCCCTGGTTCATCAAGCCTATAAATATCGGATCTACCCCAATACAGAGCAACGGCAACTCATTCGTCGAATGTTTGGCTGCTGCCGTTTTGTGTTCAATTACTTCTTGGGAGCTTGGAATCAAAGTTATGCGGAAACGGGAAAAGGCTTGTCTTATGATGCTTGTGCAACACAACTCCCCGGTTTAAAAGCACAATACGACTGGCTGAAAGAAGTCGATAGCATCGCTTTGCAGTCGGCTGCTCGTCATGTGGCGGATAGCTTTGATCGTTTTTTCAAGAAGCAAAATCAAGCGCCACGCTTCAAGAGCCGAAAGCATCCGATTCAAAGTTACACGACCAAATTCACCAACGGGAATATCGCCATGGAGGGCAGTCGCTTGAAGCTCCCAAAACTCGGCTGGATACGTTTTGCAAACTCCCGGAAGCTGGAAGGCCGGATATTGTCCGCTACCGTTCGTAAAAACGCCAGCGGGAAATTTTTCGTTTCGCTCGTTTGCGAAGTTCAAAAGAACCCTCTGCCCCAAGTGGATACACCTATTGGCATCGACTTAGGCTTGAAAGAATATGCAGTATGCTCAAACGGGGAACATATCGCCAATCCTCGCTTTTACCGTCAATACGAGAACAAGCTGGCGCTTTGGCAGCGGCGGATGGCTGGGCGTACTCCGGGCGGCTCCAACTGGAAGAAAGCAAGGCAGCATATCGCTCGTATTCACGAACGCATTGCCAATAAACGAAATGACTTCCTCCACAAGCTGACCACGAGACTGATTCGTGAAAACCAAACGATTAGTATCGAACATCTGCGTGTGGCGAATATGATTCAGAACCCCAAGCTTTCAAAATCATTGCTGATGCGTCTTGGGGCGAGTGGGTGCGACAGCTGACGTATAAAGCGAAATGGTATGGACGAAATCTTCGGATCGCCGACACGTTTGAGCCGACCAGTCAGCGTTGCCATGTGTGTGGCACGATCCACCCCGAGGTGAAGAACCTGTCCGTTCGGGAATGGACATGTACGGCCTGCGGGACGATCCATGACCGTGACGAAAACGCCGCTCACAATATTGAACAAGTAGCGGTTTAACCGCCACCTAACCAAACGATAGAATTCAACATTTCACTTGCGTCAAAAATGTAAAACTGCGGGAACGCAGGGATCGCTTGCTCCATAAGAAGAGGGTACTCTTCTGTTCGCAAGAATCCGCCACTTCAAGCGTTAGCTAAGTGGGGGAGAATTCAAAAGCAAGAATACACATTTCCTCAAAGGAATGGTTGCTTACTGAAAGGGTGAACGTTATGTGGGGTATATACCTGCTAATAGTGCTGGTTGTAATCACGGGGATTTTGGCTTATGCCGGATTTTACTTTTATGGAGTGGCTATTAAGCGGGCGCCCAAGGAATTCCTGGGCAAGACGCCAGATCTGAAGGTGGACCCGCCGGTAGCCGGAGCTTCGTGGGGGGAAGGGGCGGAATGGGTGGCACGGCAGAACTTCCGGGAAGTGGAGCTGGTCTCGGAAGATGGACTGAAGCTGCAAGGCTACTATCTGGCTTCAGAGCGTGCTGCGGGCCGTACCGTAATTATCGCCCACGGTTATTCCGGCAAGGCTAAGGACATGGGGGCAACCGCCAAAAACTATTATGACAACCTGGGATATAATGTACTGCTGCCCGACGCCAGAGGTCACGGGAAGAGCGAAGGGGACTATATTGGCTTCGGTTGGCCGGAGCGCCGTGATTATCTGCAGTGGATCGGATTTATTCTGCAGGAGACCGGGCCGGAGGCGCAAATTGTGCTGCATGGCGTATCTATGGGCGGATCGACAGTGTTAATGACCGCCGGTGAACAGCTTCCTCCGCAGGTCAAAGCCGTTGTCGCTGATTGCGGCTACACCTCAGTCAAAGCGCAGCTGACTTACCAGCTGTGGCGGATGTATCATCTGCCGGGCTTTCCCTTTGTGCAGATAGCCAGCCTGGTAACGCGGATGAAGGCCGGCTATTATTTCGGTGAAGCGTCAGCGCTGAATCAGGTGCGTAAAGCCCGGGTGCCGATTCTGTTTATCCATGGAGATGCGGATAAGTTTGTGCCTTTTGCGATGATGGATGAGCTGTATGATGCCTGCAAGAGTCCGAAGGAGAAGCTGGTGGTGCATGGAGCGGGGCATGGTCTTGCCTATGATACGGATAAAAGGGAGTATATCCGCACAGTAGGCGACTTCGTGGAACGTTATGTACACAGCCCGGCAGCGGCTGATTGGGTCTAAAAAAAGTCCCCGGAACGTAGACGCGCCCGATATCCGCAAACAGCGGGTATCGGGCGCTTATTATGTTCCACACATGGGGCCTTTCCCTGTGTCAGGGAAGCAGCCAGCCATGTCTTATCGGTATATGAATCCCCCGCCGTTTGTGAGCGAAACGGGTGTCGTTGTTCCTTGTTATTTCCAGCAGCCGTGTGGCGAGAGAAATCCTTCCAATACGACAAAAGCCCTACCTCTCTTTTGTCCTTGCGGCTCCGTGGCCGCGCCAGTGCGAATCGGAATGCTATGTTCGAATTTAATCTCATAAAAAGGAAAAGTACTGCAAGAAAACGTAAGATTTTGTGTCCAAACTGCCGATAATAAAGACAAGTAATTCACCGGCCTGACATCTTCTTGATGGGGATAATCATACACGAAAACAAATATTATATTATTATAACATGCGATATATAGAAATGCAAGCGGATATTGGGCTGAGGCCGGGACGGATGATGGGACAGATGAGATTATACAGAAGATTTTTGAAAAATCAGATCCGGAATTATATATTCGGCTCAGCAGTAGCGGTACTGGCGGTAGGGAGTTTGATTCTGCTCTCCTCTCTGGAGATAAGCAGCATCGAATACTTCAGGCTCTTGCTTGTGCTCGCCCTGTCATTCGTGATCATGGCGGTCATGGAGATCGGTGTTTTTATCAATCAGATCAGACCGGTACGCACTGCGCTGTATGAAGATAACCTTACTTTGTCTATGCTGGAAGAGGCATATCTGCATACACATCAATTGCCGAAGCGCGCGGTTCAGCGGATTATGGGGCCTCACCTTCTGGGCTTGTCCCTCCCGGCTGTCCTGATGACATTCTGGATGATCTACAACGGCTGGATCACTATCCCGTATTTTTATCTGATTCTGGCTATGTGCGGCGCTGTTCTTGTGGCGTGTATGCATGCGCTGATTGAATTTTTTCTGACCTGTACGGCCATTATTCCGCTGATCAAAGAATTCAGGAACCGGGCGCTGGAGCAGTATGGCGTCGACTTTTCCCTGGAAGGACATGTATTTGTACCTATCCGTCCCAAGTTTCTGGTGAGCTGCATGCTGATCGGCACCTTTCCGCTGTTCCTGTTTATCATGGCTACCCACATTCGTCTGAATGGTCATGAGAGTCCTGTAGTTGTGGTGGGGCTTCAAAGTTACTGGGCCTGGGCGAGTATGGTGCTGCTGATCGGCACGCTCTTCTCCTCTATTGCGGCATGGCTGCTGACCAATAGTGTGCAGCACCCTATTAATGAGCTGTATCAGGCAATGAATCATGTGAAAGACGGCAATATGATTCAGGTGCAGGATGAGTACTCCGATGAATTCTCTAAGCTGGTAGCGGGGTTTAATATGATGGTCCGGGGGCTGCAGGCCCGGGAGCAACAGAGCCGGCAGCTGCTGGGCAGCTACTTCACTACACTGGCTGTGGCACTGGATGCCCGTGATCCTTACACGGCAGGGCATTCCCTGCGTGTCGCGGAATACTCTGTCATTATCGGCCAGCTGGCCGGACTTACCGGGCAGCAGCTGGACGATCTGCGCAAGACGGCCCTGCTGCATGATATTGGCAAAATTGGGGTGAGGGACAGCATCCTGTTCAAGGAAGAAGCCCTTACCGATGAGGAGTTTGACCAGATCAAGAGCCATTCGGTGCTTGGAGAGAATATTCTGCGGCAGATTGAACCGGTAGAAAAGATGGCACCCTATCTGGGCGGCGTCCGTTCCCATCATGAACGTTATGACGGTAAAGGATATCCGGATGGCCTTGCCGGTACGGATATTCCTTTACATGGCCGGATTATCGCTGTGGCGGATGCCTATGATGCCATGACCTCTAACCGCCCGTACCGCAAAGGGATGGATCACGACCGGGCGCTGGCTATTCTGGAGCAGGGAAGGGGCACTCAATGGGACCCGGAATTCGCCGGCTTGTTTCTGTCTTACTTTGGACGGAAGCCGGAACCTATTCAAACAGGCTATCCCGTCAAAACAGGATAAGGATGCAGCGTTCTTCCGGTTATCCTTATATTTCTTGCAGAAGCGGATGCCATCCAGTTTATGGTGGGTTCCGCTTCTGCTTTGCGTGCCTATTTTGTGAACTGCCATTGAAATGCGACAATTAACGACTACATTCATTGAAGGATTGCGGGCGGACCGTTATAATTATTAAGTCTGGATTTTAATTAAAAAATAAGGGAGATTTCTATGAAACGCGCAGATGTGCTGCTGATTTCTATCGTTCTGATTGCTGCGCTCGCTTTTCTGGTGCCGAGATGGCTGTCAAATGATGCTGATAAAGGTGGGCCGGGCAAGGAACTTACGGCCAATATAACGGTAGACGGCAAGCTGTTCAAAACAGTAACGCTTACCAAAGAAGAGCAAACCATTGATATTCGCACAGATCGGGGCTATAACATTTTGAAGGTGCATGATTACGGGATTGAGATGTACGATGCGGATTGTCCCGATCAGGTATGTCTCGGCTTTGGATTTATCACGCTGCCCAAGCAGACCATAGTATGCCTTCCGCACCGGGTATTAGTTGAAATTGCAAGCGGGTCGGGGGAGGATGAAGTAGATGCCTATGTCCAGTAGTGAATCGGCTACAGCGCTGAAGCGGACGGTTATTATTGCGATTTTCGCGGCCGTTGCCGTAGTGCTGAGTATTGTCGAGGCTCAGATTCCGCTTGCGGGAATGGGGCTGATGCCCGGAGCCAAGCTGGGTTTCGCCAATATTATGATTTTGACCTGTATTTACTTTTTGCGTGGACGAGATGTGTTCGTGCTGGTCATTCTGAAGACGCTGCTGACCGCATTTCTGCTCGGTACACTGTCCAGTCTGCTCTTCAGCCTGTTCGGCTCGCTGTTCAGCTTTGTGGTCATGTTCGCACTGGTGAAGCTCGGCGGCAAGAAGTTCAGTGTAATCGGAATCAGCATTGCCGGCGGACTAGCCCATAATACCGGACAACTGCTGGCGGCAGCGATTGTATTCAAATCAATGAGTATTTTATACTACTTGCCGGTTCTGCTGATTATGGGAATCGTGACAGGGATTGCTGTCGGCTTCGCCGTGCGGTATGTCGTAGACTCGCTATCCAAGATATCCTTGTTTGAAGAGTTCCTGAACGGACCGGGTCACTAGCTGCGGAAGGATGACTAACATGAATCAATCGTACAATGATACAGAGGCCGGTGAGGAACCGGCCGTTATTACGCTAGCGGGGGTCTCCTTCGGATATGATCCGGAGCATCCGATTCTCCATGATATTAACGTGTCTATCCCGCAGGGCCAATGGGTAAGCATAGTAGGACCCAACGGCTGCGGGAAATCTACGCTCGTCAAGCTTCTGAATGCACTGCTGCCTAAGAGTGCCGGGGAGATTACTGTCTGCGGACATACGCTGCAGGAAGAGACAATTGGAGACATCCGGCAATGCATCGGGATGGTGTTCCAGAATCCGGATAACCAGTTCATCGGACAGACGGTAGAGGAAGATATCCTCTTCGGCCTGGAAGGCCTGTGTCTGCCCTACGAAGAGATGAAGCAGCGGCTTGTTCTCTATACCGTGAAGATGGGCATTGATCATCTGCTGTCCAAGCATCCCGGAGAGCTGTCGGGCGGACAGAAGCAGCGTGTCGCGCTTGCTTCGATTCTTGCCATGAAGCCAGGCATCGTCATCCTTGACGAGGCCTCTTCTATGTTGGACGAAGGCAGCCGTGATGAGCTTATGGGCATTCTGCGGGACATGCAGGCAGAAGGGGCGTACACGATACTGCTGATTACACATGATCCGGATGAAATCCTGGCTTCGGACCGTGTGCTTGCGCTGCATGGCGGAAGCATAGCGGCGGATGTGCCGCCTGCGGAGCTGTTCCGTAATGAAGACCTGCTGGAGAAATGCCATTTGCGGGAACCCTACCCTTGGCGTCTTGCCCGTGAACTGCAGAGCAGGGGGATTACGGTGGATGTACCCGCCAGCGAAAAGGAGCTTATAGACACACTATGGCCATACAACTTCAGGAAGTAAGCTATACGTATGCTGACCGCAGTATGTGGAAGCAGACGGCGCTGCATGGGATTAATCTGAATATTGCCCAGGGGTCACTGACCGGGATTGCCGGGGCAACGGGCTCCGGTAAATCCACACTGCTCCAGCTGTTCAACGGGATTCTGAAACCGACAGATGGTACGGTGCAGGTGCTTGATGTGACTATCACTGCAGGAGAGAAGTCGCCGAAGCTGTTTCCGCTGCGCCGCCGGGTCGGACTGGTCTTTCAATTCCCGGAGCAGCAGATGTTCGAAGATACGGTGGAGAAGGACCTCTGCTTCGGGCCGCTTAACTTCGGCGTGAGTCCGGAGGAGGCCAAGGAGCGGGCACGCAAAGCGATGACGGACATGGGCCTGGATCTGGCCCTGCTTGAGCGCAATCCGTTCCGTCTGAGCGGCGGACAGATGCGCAAGGCGGCCATCGCCTCCGTGCTGGCGATGGACCCGGACATTGTCGTGCTGGATGAGCCGACAGCGACGCTGGACCCGGTAAGCCGCGCTGAGCTGATCGCGCTGCTGGAGCGGCTGTGCCGCGAGCAGGGCCGGACGATCATCATCGTGACGCACCGGATGGATGAGCTGCTGCCGTATGCCGACAGCTGGGCCCTGCTTAAGGACGGCGGGCTCGCCTTCCAGGGCAGCGGCCAGGAGCTGGCCGCTGATCCGGCGATCCTGGAGCGCTGCGGACTGACGGTTCCGCAGTCGCTCCGGTACTGGCAGGCCGTCGCCCAGCGCTTCGGCCTGGCCGGCGAGAAGCCGCTCCTTACGGCGGAGGCCCTCGCGGAACGGATCGCCGCCCTGCTCGCAGAGCGCAAGAACGCCGCCGGCATGGAAGAAAAGGGGAATGGCCATGAATGAACGCCTGCTGCTGGGACGCAGCATTGATACGGGCTCATGGGTCCATAAGCTGGATGCCCGGTCCAAAATTACGGGCATGCTGCTCTACGTAGTGATTATCCTGCTGTCCAATTCGTGGATGGCGATTGGGCTCATAGCCCTGTTCTCCATCATTGTTATGGCAACCACCCGTATCCCGCTAAAGTATTTCATTAAGGCTGCGAAGCCTTTGCGTTATCTGATGTTATTCATCTTCATTGTGCAGTCCCTGTCCGTGAAGGAAGGGGATGTCCTGTGGTCGCTGGGCTCCTTCTCTCTGCATGAGGGAGGCCTGCGGCTGGGGGCGTTCTCAGTCATCCGCATGCTCTTCCTGCTGACCTTCACGGCACTGCTGACCTTTACGACAACGCCCGGCAAGCTGAACCAGGGCCTTGAAGGTGTGCTCGCTCCGTTTAAGAAGCTCGGCCTGTCACCGGACCGGATCACGCTGATGATCAGCATCGCGCTGCGCTTTATCCCGACGATTCTTGATGAAGCGCAGATTATTCTGAAGGCGCAGGCCTCGCGCGGCGCGGATCTGAAGGAGCTCCCTTTGAAAGAGAAGGCGCGGATGCTAGTTTCCCTGCTGGTTCCGGTCATCGCCAGTGCTTTCCGGCGTGCCCAGGACCTGGTGTATTCGATGGAAGCCCGGGGCTTCCGTATGGATGCGCCGCGCAGCCGGTATCACCGCCTCAGGTGGGGCGTCGCTGATACGCTGTTTGTTGCTATGTTCGTTGTCTTAGGAGTTGCAGTAGCATTATTGTAGGAAGTTTAGGAGGAAACAAGAATGGCACGTTATTTTAATGGTAAAGAGATTGAATTGTTGGCACCTGCCGGAACGTTTGAGATTTTCAAGGCTGTGATTGAATCGAAGTGTGATGCCGTGTATTTCGGCGGTCCGGTGCTGAATATGAGAATGATGCGCAAGGGCTATAACTTAAGTCATGAGGAAATAATTGAAGCCGTGTCGATCGCCCACAAGCTGGATAAAAAAGTATACGTCACCGTAAATAATCTGTTTAGCGAAGAAGACGTGGAAGAAGCCCGAGAGTACCTGAAGTTTCTGGATGGCGCCCGTCCGGATGCGCTGATCGTTCAGGATATGGCTGTGCTGGAGCTGATCCGTGAGATGGAGCTTACCGTTCCGGTTCACGCTTCGGTCATGATGAATGTGCATAATCTGGAGATGATTCACGCACTGAAGGAGCTTGGCGTCAGCCGGGTCGTTACCTCCCGTGAGATGGATCTGCAGACAGCGAAGCTGCTGGGAAGCAGAAGCGGTGTAGAGCTGGAATATTTCATCCATGGCGATATGTGTTCCGTGCACGGAGCGAACTGCTATTTCAGTTCCCAGGTGTTCGGGATGAGCAGCAACCGGGGCAAATGCATGAAGCCTTGCCGCTGGGATTACCGGATCAAACGTGACGGCTATGTCTTCCCTGCGGAATACCCGCTGGCCGTGAAGGATATGTTCATGTATGAGCATCTTCCGGAGCTGATTGAGTCCGGTATTACTTCCTTCAAAATTGAAGGCCGCATGCGCGACCAGGAGTTTATGGTGAACCTGGCCAACAGCTATGGCGATGCGATTGACCGCTATATCGATGATCCGCTGGGCTTTGACCGTACGGTGGATTCCAAAGAGCTGTACAAGAACCGCAAACGTGATTTTTCCACCGCGTACGCTTTTGGCAAACCGGGACTAACGAATATCAACCGCCGCTATGAAGGTACAGGCAAGTTCTATAGCACTGGCAAAGTATTCAGTACACCGACTGCAGAGCGCGAGCTGTCCGAAGCACGGGTAATGCAGCTGCGCGAACGGATGGCCGAAGATAAACGCAGTAAGCAGACGAAGCCGGAGCTGGCTGTGCGGGTGAATAATATGGAACAGGCGCGCGTCGTGCTGGAGATGGGTGTAGAGAGCTTATATATTCCGGGTGATGTGTTTGAGCCGGACCGTCCGTTCACGAAGCAGGATATTAAGGAGCTTGGAGCCATCAAAGGCCGGACTAAGCTGTACCTCGGAATGCCTCGGATGATGACGGAGCTGCATTTTGATCAATATGACCACTTGCTGAACGGGGAGAAGCTGCCGATTGACGGCTTGATGATTACGAACCTTGGAGCAATCCGCCGCTACCGCGGGACCGGTTACCCGATGATTGGCGATGCCAACCTGAATGTTTACAACCACCTGTCTGCCGGACTGTATACCGGACTCGGCCTTACGAAGCTTACAGTTTCACCGGAAATGACGTTGGAGCACTTTGCCTCCTTCATCTCGCGCAGCGATTTACCGCTGGAAGTTGTGGTTCACGGAACGCCTGCACTGATGTATATGGAGCATGATCTGTTCGAGAATACGGAAGTGATGGAGCCGATTGGTGAGGAAGACAACCAGTTTGTCAGCAATGATGTGCTGGTGCTCAAAACCGACAAAGGTGAGAATCCGGTCTACCGCGACCAATATGGCCGCTGCCACCTGCTGTTCGCCAAAGAGCTGTGTTATCTGCCGATGCTGGATGAGATGCACGGACTTGGGATTGCGAGCTTCCGGATTGAAGGGGCTACTTACAGCACAGATGAACTGCGCACGATTATTGCTGCTTACCAGGCTGCGCTTAACGGACCGAAGCTGGGCGATGATCTGCTGGGAGGACTTAAGCCGGTATACGCGGGCTACACACTGGGCTCACTGCAATTTAATTAATAATAATTCAATTTTAAAATAACGCTAGGGCGAGTATAATAACGGTAAGTGGTGTACTGATAAGTTATTATTTTCACAAACTAATAAGCTGATTTATACTTCGTATCCACATTATGGCCATCATCTTGGATTATCAGCAGCTGAAAGCGAGGGAACCTTCATGGAACAGAGCAACATCATTGGAAGAGATGCGGTAGCCGTCAAAAGAAAGCAGTATTTCTACCCGTGCACTGCACATTTTTACCGGGATGCCCCGCAACTGGTACGCGGAAGCATGCAGTACGTGTACGATGAGAACGGCAAAGAATATACGGATTTCTTCGCCGGGGTATCGGTTGTCGCCTGCGGCCACTGCAATCCGGCGATTACCTCCCGTACGATAGCGCAGCTGCAGCAGCTGCAGCATACCTCGACCGTCTATCTGACCCAGCCGAATGTAGATTTGGCCGAGCGTCTGGAGGGTCTGCTGCCGGGCGCGTTGCGCCGGACCTTCTTCGTTAACAGCGGCTCGGAAGCGAATGAAGGGGCACTCCTGCTGGCCCGGATGCATACCGGACGCAAAGGGTTCATTGCCCTGGAAGCCGGACTGCATGGACGGACCAATCTTACAATGAGCGTGACCGGCCTGCAAATGTGGCGGACAGACGCTTACCTGGATGAAGATGTGACGTTCATTGAGCGTCCGTATCATCCGGAGATGACGCTGGAAGAAGCTGCTGCGCAGTCGATTCAGAGCCTGAAGCGTGTTCTCGCCGAGAAAGGTGATACTATCGCCGCCATGATCGTTGAACCGATTCAGGGGAATGGCGGCATGATTATGCCAGCCCTGTCTTATTTCCGCGAGGTGAAGGCGCTGCTTGAGCAATACGGTGTCCTGCTGATCGACGATGAGATTCAGACCGGCTATGGCCGTACGGGAGCTATGTTTGCCATTGAGCATTTCGGCGTAGTTCCGGACATCATCAGCATGGCTAAGGCACTGGGCAACGGCGTACCTGTCGCCGCATTTTCGACTACAGATGAGATTGCCGCTTCACTGAACAAGCCTTCGGCCTCGACGTTCGGGGGCAACCCTGTATCCGCGGCTACGGCGCTGGCTGTGCTGGATTATATCCAGTGTGAACGGCTGCCGGAACGTGCGGCTGAGCTGGGCGGACGTTTGAAGGAAGGCCTGCTCCGGCTTCAGGAGCGTTATCCTGCGCTGATCACCGATGTGCGGGGGACCGGATTCATGCTGGGTGCCGAGCTTGCCGGCTCCGAAGCTGAGGGTGCGGCTGAGCGGACAGACCATGTGCTCGAAGAGATGAAGGACCGCGGCTACCTGATCGGCAAAAACGGCATAGGCCGCAATGTTCTCGCCTTCCAGCCGCCGCTGGTCGTCACCGCAGAGAATATTGATGCTATGCTTGCTGCCTTGGATGAAGTGCTGTCCCTGGTCAAGCAAGCGATTCATTGAAGAAAGAGGCACAACATTATGGTTATCATTAATGCTTTTAAGCATACGGCACTTAAATTGAAAATGTTCAGCGAGCTGGTCATGTTCTCCCATACGCTCTTTTCCCTGCCTTTTGCCATCATCTCGATGGTATGGGCGGCGGGAGGCTGGCCTTCCGGCCATATGATGCTGTGGGGGCTGATCGCTCTAATCGGCGCGCGTAACGGGGCCAATGCGTTCAACCGCCTGGTGGACCGTACCTTTGACGGGAATAATCCGCGTACCGCACACCGGCATCTGCCGCAGCGTCTGATCGCTGAGAAGGAAGTCATCCTGTTCATCATCATCAACTATGCGCTGTTTATTGTCGCATCCGGGATGCTGAATCTGCTCTGCCTGCTGCTGTCTCCGGTGGCCATCGTGCTGATCTCGAGCTATTCGTACACGAAGCGTTTTACCTTCCTGAGCCATCTGTATCTGGGTTTCGTGATTGCTTCAGCGCCGATCGGTGCCTGGTTTGCTGTAACGGGGAATATTGCATTCACTCCATTCGTTATCGGGACGGTGGTCATGCTCTGGATTGCCGGATTTGACATCATCTACGGGACCCAGGACATCGATTTCGACCGGAAAAATGGCTTATGGTCCATTCCGAGCTTCTTTGGACTGGAGAACGCGCTGCGGATCTCCAAGGGGCTGCATTTCATTATGATTATGCTGCTGCTGTTCCTGTACCTCTGGCGTGATCTTGGCTGGATGTATCTAGTGGGCATCGGGATTGCTACATTACTGCTGATGACAGAGCACAAGATCATCAAACCTTCGAACCGTAAGATGATGAAGGTGGCCTCTTATAATTTGAACCAGGTGATCAGTATGGTGATATTGCTGTGTACGTTGATTGATTATTTTTACGTTAATTAGTTTGCGGAGGCGCGGCTGGCGGCTGGCTGCCGGCCGCGCGGTAGAGGTTGGGATGCTGCACTGCGATGAATATTTGGACCTCCGGTCGCTGTTAAGCTCAGATTCCCTGATTTGAACCGCTGTTTGCGGTAGGAATCCGAGCTTAGCGTATGCTTCCGATGCGAGCTTTCCTACGGAAAGCTTTCAGGCGAACGCTGACGCTTCTCCAGTTCCAAAATTCCTCTCCGTTCCGTCCTAACCTCTCCCCAGGCAAGATTAACTTCAAAAAGACAACAAGCCTACCCAGCGGGGCGGGCGGCAAAGAGCGCGATAAGCTTAGGCTTCGCGCTTTTCTTTTTGCCTCCGTGAGACAACCCCCAAGAGACAACCGCAAGAGACAACCGCAAGAGACAACCCCCAAGGGACAACCCACAAGGATAAACCCCCGAGAGAAAACACACAAGGACAACCCCCAAGAGACAACCCCCAAGAGCAAACCCCCAAGAGCAACCCCCAAGAGACAACCCCCAAGAGCAAACCTAAAAAGCAAACCTAAAAGCAAAACCACTAAGCTAAACACGCTCACGTTCGCGTTGCTGCGTTCACTTGTTTAGCAACATCATACAGGTAGAATTAATGCCCAGCTTAACTATTTCTGCTGCGCACCGTACAGTATAATCCATCAAAAAAACACGAATGAATCCTACCCTACTGGGTTCTTGTATAGTTTAGGTCTCTATAAAGTACCTGAGTAACTCTGAAAGGGCATAATGTTGTACGTATTACAACTCTGATTCATTAATAGTAGGGTATTCGAACGGATTGTTGTATGAAATACAACAATTGTTCCGTTAAGCGGCTCGGAAGAGGAGAAATGTTGCCTTTTGTACAACAATTTTGGATTTGAGTCAGGTTTATGAGGGAAATGTTGTATTCTGTGCAGGATTTTCATAAAAATCGCTGGGATATAGGCGGGGGTTCGCATAAAGCAAAAAAAACGAGCCCCAAAGGACTCGTTTACTTAGAAATTGATATAGCGTGCCGTGGTTAATCTGCTGCACGGCTGCTCAGGCTCACCGGTCACGTCCGGCGAAATACTGCAGCAGGATCTCCAGATCGGCATGTGCCGGGAAGCTGGAGAGCTGCTGCACGATCGCTGCGGCCTTGGACAGGTAGTCCTGGCTGACAGCTTCTGTGCGGGCCAGAGCGTCGCTGTTCTTTACCAGCTCCAAGACATGCGCAACCTCTTCGGAAGAAGAAGAGGGGCCAATCCGGCGGATCACAGGGGCAAGCTCAGGGTCCTGCAGGGCGAAAAGTACAGGCAAGGTAACCTGGCCATGGCGCAGGTCGCTGCCTGCTGGCTTGCCGAGCACATCCGCCGACTGGGTGAAGTCGAGGATGTCATCCTGAATCTGGAATGACATGCCGAGCGATTCGCCGAAATTATAGAGAAGATCGGCGACTTCTTCGGTGCTTTCTGTGGATAGTGCACCTACCCGCAGGCAGGTAGCCATCAGCAGCGCTGTTTTGTTACGGGACTTCTCCAGGTATTGCTCAAGTGTCAGGTTGTAATCAAAGGCATGCTCCATTTGCTGGTATTCCCCCAGACATAACTGGGCAGTGGCCACAGAAGACAGATCGTGAACGTAACGGTTCTTATCACCTGAATACTTGCTTAGCAGCTCGATGACGCGGGCGGACATATAATTGCCGATATGCACAGCGGATAGGATGCCGGTCTTGGTATGCAGCGCAGGCTCGCCCCGCCGCAGTTCGGCGTCGTCAATAATATCATCATGAATCAATGAGGCGGCGTGGATGAATTCAGCGGCTGCGGATAATTGCAGGGTTCTGCGTCCGGCCGGCTTGCGTCCGAACCGGCTGCCGACTATGACCATCAGCGGGCGTAGCCGTTTGCCGCCGGAGCCGGTCAGTTCAAGAATACTCTGCGCCAGCAGCGACTTTTTGGGAACATCCTTATCGCGGGTCACCAAATTCTTAATTTCACGGTTAATTTCATTGAGATCAATATGCAAGGCTTCGTGCAGCTTCATCTTTTGTGTTCCCACCTGTCAAATGGCTTTGCTTGTGCGGCTTCGCTGTCTGCGCTCCTGAATGAGGAATTCATCAAACCCCTGGGCCGGATCCTGTTCCGTGAAATCTCCATTTGACCGTCCAATTTGCATTTTTTTGATTGAGGGAGCCAAATAAGCAACCAGATCCAACTCTCGGCATTTCACTGCAAACTGCAGGTAAAAGCTGTATAGGTAATCTCCATCCAAAATGCTGCGGGTCAGGTCAGGATGATGTGGGACACATTCCATATGGCGCTGTGCAGCCACGGTAAGAATGGTATAAATACCTAGCAAATGGACTTTGCGGTCATATTCCAGATCATGGCGTTCCAGTACCGAGAGCAATTGCTCGCATTCTGCCGGAGAGAGATACAACTGAATTCCGGCGATCGGGGACATTTCAGCCTGAAGCATCCGGAATGTATCTTCAATGAGTTTTTTATTCACAAGATTCTCTCCTTCTTGTCGGTTTTGCCGGAAGAAACCACAGCCCTGATTATCCCTACAAAACCATTCTGTACATCTTTATGCAGATATGTGCTTTCCCCTTGTTAAACAAGGAGAGTAATGTGTCCTAGGGACACATTACTCTTAAGAACATCATATTCAGCTTGCAGCAGCGCAGCATGTGCGTACGCCGCTTCTGTATTTAAGTTATACACTTACTAAGAAGTTACCCGTATGGTCAGTCGGTAAACAGATACCAGCGCCGGACGAGTGGAATCCTCTTCCACTGCTTCTTGAGCCAAGGAAGAACATAGTAATCCAGACCGAACACGCTGCCGGATCCGCCGATGCAGGCAATAGCTGCCGCAACGTACCAGAGCATTTCTGTAGCTGCCATCTTGGTGGTCCAGATCATGACCGCCATACCTATAGTAGCCAAGGAAGAAATAGCCGTGAACAAACCAACGATAAGCATAACACCGAAGACGATTTCGGCACAAACCATGCCGATTTGGAACCATTTAGCCAGGAAGGTGTAAGAACCGTCCGGGTTGTAGAACATAAGATCCATGAACCAGTTAGAAATATCATAGATGAAACCTGGAACCGGCAAAGCCGATACTGCTTCTTTGGCAGTGGATACTGCGGAAGCTGCAGATTGGGCATCTACGGTGTCTTTAACGGCATCCACAGCCACGCTGGCTGCAGAAGTAGCATCTGCATAAGGAGCTGCAGGAATCAGGAAGATCTTATTGGGATCAACCCAGATTTTTCTGATCTTCTCTATACCTTCATATAGCCACATACCACCCAAAAGCATACGGAGCGGAACGAGCCAGAAGTTCGGCGAGCGCTTGGAGAAGTATCCGCCGACAAAGCTCTTGCGGTTCTCAACATGGAAGAACTCGTGCATCATGTAAGTCCATACTTTGTTGAAACCCACAACCTGGGACAGGTAGAACATATTGATGAAATGTTTGGACAGCATAGCCATGAAGCCGGTCAGCATGAAGAATTTGCCCGGAAGACCAACGTTCGCTACACCGTAGCGGCTGCCGATCGAAACCATGGTGCCATGGAATCCTGGTTTGTAAGCTTTTTTAGGCGTGCCCTTGATATCGGCAGTAATATTGCCCGCGATAACAGGTGCAGCTTGTTCAGCATTCTCAACCATTTGTGGAACTGGACGTTCTTCGCCTTCAGGGATGAAGAAGATGTTATCCCCTACAACGTATACGTTCTTATGGTCAACACTTTCAAGGTGTTCATTCGTAACAATACGTTTGCGGCCTTGTTGCTGAACATCAAGACTGCCAACGATTTCGGAGCCTTCAACACCGGCCGTCCAGACGATGGTCTGAGCATCCACGATGTTCTTTTCGCCGAGGGCTACAGAACCTGTGCCTACCTCGGTGATTTTGGCGCCGGTAACAATTTCTACATTCATCTTACGCAGGCGGGCTTCGGCTTTCTGAATCAGCTTCTCTGGAAGGATAGGCAGAATCTTCGGAGCCATATCAGCTACAATCAATCTTACTTCGGAAGGATCAATGAAGAATTCCTTACACAGTTCTTCACGTTGCTCAGCCATTTCACCAACCAGCTCGACGCCAGTGAAGCCGGCACCGATGATTACGAAGGTCAGCATGGAACGGCGTACTGCCGCATTCTTTTCCTTCGCAGCTTTGGTGTACATGTCGCGGATTTGACGCTTCAGGGCAACTGCATCGTCATAAGACCAGAAGGAGAAGGTATTCTCTTCAGCTCCGGGAATTCCGAAGAAGGTTGGTTTACTTCCTGTGCCGATTACCAGGTAATCATAAGCATAGGTAGCTTTGTCGGATTTCAGCTTCTTGTTCTTGAAATCAATGTTGCTGATTTCGTCGAGAACAACATCCACTTTCAGGCCGGCAAAGATTTTCTTCAAGTCAATTTTGATCGAATCCTCAGGTGCGCGATTCGCAGAAACCTCATGCAGCTCAGTCAAGAGAGTGTGGTATGGATTTCGGTCGATCAGTTTGATTTCTACATCTTTGTCGTTCTTAAATTTCTTTGCCAGTTTCTTAGCCGTGAGTACGCCGCCGTAGCCGCCGCCCAAAATGACTATTTTCTTCAAGAGAAACTCACCTCATTCGTCTGATTAGCTGCAAAAGGATAGCGAATAATTATTTCGCGCCTTCAAGTGCTTTTTGTGCCAGTGTGAAATATTCACCAACGTGGATAGATACGCCGGAAATTGCATCTGTTTTGCCTTCAGCATCCAGAGTAGGAGCTGCGCCTTTATTTTCAAGGAAGTATTTCTCAGCAAGAGCGATTTCTTCGTGCCATTCAGCAGAAGCGCCGCCAGCTTTCATTCCATACTTACCGTCTACAGAATATTGTTTCTTATCATCGCCTGCAGCATTCACGCCGCTGAAATTAACAGCTACAACGTTACCGCCGGCAACGGATACAGCTACAGTGGATTTCCAGCCGGATTCAGCATCCATTTCGCCTTCAGCTTTGTAACCGCCGTCTTTGTAAGGACCCACTTGTACTGGACCAGCAGCAAGAGCAGCTTGAGCAGCGCCTACGAAGTCACTAACATGTACAGATACGCCGGATACAGCGTCAGTATGTCCTTCAGCATCGAAAGCGAGTGCTGCCGGATCTTGTTTTTCAATCAGGAAAGCTTCAGCTTTAGCTGCTTGTTCATGCCATTCGGATTGAGCACCGCCAATTTTAACCAAACCGTAGTTGCCGTCTTCAGATACTTTTTTCTTCAGATCGCCGGCTGTTTTGGTATTGAAAGCATTCCAGTCAGCTTTGGTGATTTTGCCGCCTTCTACAGTAAGCAGAACGAAAGTCTGCCAGCCAGTTTCTGCATCAACATCAACTGTTCCGTAGTAGGTGCCGTCTTGGTATTTGCCTGTTTCTGTTCCAGCGTTAGCTGCAGGAGCATTTGTTGCGTCAGCAGCAGGAGCAGTGGTCGCAGCAGCAGGTGCATTAGTTGCAGCAGCGTTGCCCGCATTGTTGTTGTTACCACAACCCGCGAGTAAAGTGCCAAGTACCAGGGCGCTCGACAAGATTACAGAAGCTTTTTTCATTTTGATATGACCTCCAAGAAAATAGTTTAAAATATATATATTAAAATGTAAAACATTTTAATAGTAATTGGAAGTGATAAAAATCACTTTATAAATGACATTTGTCACTTTGGAATCGGTCTAAGGTCCCTTTTTGTAGCAGGCATACGACATATATCGGCAGGTAATAAGAAAAAATTTAATTATCTCGTTTCTTGTTCGATGGCATTCTAGCACAAGCTGGGAAATACTCATGTGAAAATAATCACTTAAATGATAAATAAATTTACTTCTGAAGTATATCAAATTTTAAAATATATGAACAGCTTTTTAAAAGACTATTATGTGACAAACTATGACTTTATTTGCGGTTTGCGCTGCAGTTCCATTATGGGGGCCTGTCCCGGGGGTTTGGATTCACACAAAGGGCCAACGGGTAATAATTCACTGAGAATTATTAGCTTGTGCCAACAATAACCGACAGCTAAGGAGATGAGCTTGTAATGGACAACAATGTGCTAAAAGGTAAATGGTTGCAGATCAAAGGTGAAGCCAAGAAGCAATGGGGCCAACTGACGGATGATGACCTCGATGTAATAGACGGCGAAAAAGATAAACTGGTAGGTAAGCTTCAGGAGCGTTACGGGCATTCCAAGGATGATGCAGAGGCGGAATACCGCAACTGGGAGCAGTCGATCCGCAGCTAAACGAAGAATATAGCCAGGCCTCAGATCAGATCATCACAAATGCAGGGAGAGGCGGATGTCTATGAATAATTCCCTCGTCGTTACAGGCCGGATTATTGAGATACATGCTGACCGGGTGCTGACACAGCAAGGAGATACCATCAGCACCTACCACCCCCGGTACTATATACTGCCGGAAGCAGAGACGTGGACACCGGCCGAAGTTGATCTGGATGAGGCACCTGTTATACAGCTTGGCGGCAATGACGGAGCTTCCGTACCCAAAAGGCGCTGGAAGGCAATGATGCCCTGGTTCACGCCGCAGAAGAAGAGCGCAAATCGTATCTGATTTGCGCTCTTCTTCTGCGGACAGGCACAAGGGAGACTGCGTTTAGAAAGACTACCTCTTATACATATGCCATAGCACTGTGGCTTCATGATTTCATTCCTCTATGATAGTATAAATAATAATCGCTGTTATATCATTTTTGGCTGCAGGAGTGAGGCTATGGAATATGTAAAAATATTTTTTGTGAATACCGCTTTGCTGATTACATTGTCTTATCTGGCAAACTTAATATACAAACATACGGTGACCTATGCTTCTGAACCTGTGAAAAAAGTAAGCTGGGTCCTGCTCGCGATCTTCGCCGGGTGGGTAAGTACAATTTTCGGATACAGGCTGGACGAGCATGTGATTTTTGACCTGCGGTTTGTGCCGCTTATTATTTCTACACTGGCTTATCCCCAGCCTCTGGTTCTTATCATTATTGGTGTCGGCACCGGGCTTACGCGGTTGACCTTCGGGGTTACCGAAGCAGCTGTGGTAGGCGTGCTGAATTTATCTATCCTCGGCTTTGTCTGCGCCGGCCTGAGCCTCTGGATGCAGCGTTCTTCTGCCTCTGTGATCCAAAAGGGACTGATTGCTGTCCTGGTGGTAAATGTAGTGAATGCGTTGAATATTACGGTATTTGGAGTTATCCCGGCGCAGGAATACATAACGGATATTCTGCCGGTCACGTTCCCGGCAGGCTTTGCTCTCAGTGTGCTGTTTGCGCTGATTATCCGCGACTTCCAGCTGGATCTGATGCGCACCGGACAGATTGTTAGAGCGAATGAGCTTTTGTCAGAGCAGACGGAGGAGCTTCATAAGAATAAAATCGTGCTGGAGGAGCGGGCCAAACAGCTGATGCTTGCCTCGCAGTTCAAGTCGGAGTTCCTGGCCAATATGTCCCATGAACTGAGAACACCGCTTAACAGTATCATTAACCTGTCCCAGCTAATTGAAGAAAGCGAAGATGAACTGAGTGTGGAAGAGCTGGCAGAATACGGCGGGATCATTCACCGCTCGGGTGAAGACCTTCTCTCGCTTATTAATGATATTCTGGACTTGTCCAAGGTAGAAGCCGGGAAGCTGGATATTATTAATGAAGACTTCAATGTCAGTGAGATCCCTGATCTGCTCCTTCAGCAGTTCAGTGTGGTAGCCAAACAGAAACAGCTGGACTTCGATATTTCACTGGATGCAGACATGCCGGGGGTTATCCATACGGATCCCCAGCGGGTGCAGCAAATTCTCCGCAATCTGCTCTCAAATGCCTTCAAATTCACTATGACAGGCGGTGTATCGGTGAATGTCCGCGTAGTGGAACGGCAAGAGGGGCTCTCCTCGCGGAAATGGGTCGCCTTTGAGGTGCAGGATACCGGGATTGGTATTCCGCCGGAGAAGCATGATCTGATCTTCGAGGCATTTGAGCAGGCGGATACAAACATCGGCCGCAAGTACGGCGGAACAGGGCTGGGCTTGTCAATCAGCAATGATCTGGCCAGACTGCTTGGCGGGTTCATTACTTTGAACAGCCGCGAGGGACAGGGAAGCTTATTCTCCCTGTATTTGCCGCTTTAACCCCAGAGAATGGGCAGATTCCGGGCTCCAACTTTATTTGTGATTTCGGTGTATTGACAGGAGATTGATGCGGAGTAGAATGAAGCAAAAGCCGCATCAAAGGAGTGTTATCACCCCATGAACATCATGAGAAACCGGCCCCTGCGGAACCGTTCCAAGGAAGTCCGCAAGGCCTCGATACATCGTAAGAATCTGCAGATCGCTACCTTTGAGGGGATACCAGCCACAATATTTCAGGTGCTGCTGCAAGGGCAGTTCCTGACAGGCTTTCTGTTATATTTAGGGGCGAGCTCCAGCCAGATCGGATTCGTTCTGGCGCTTACCACCCTGGTGAATGTGGCACAGATTGGTGTAGCTTTCCTGATCCAGAAGCTGCCGAGCCGTAAATGGGCTATGGTTACTTTTATTGGCCTGCACAGACTGCTCTGGGGATCTACCGGTCTTGTGCCGTTCATTTTTCCGCAAGAGTATTGGGTTACCGCTTTCATAGTTATGTATACAATCGCTTTCATTGCCAATACGGCAGGCGGCGTGCTGTGGAGCTCCGTCATTAGTGACCTGGTTCCAGCGCGGGTCAGAGGCCGGTATTTCGGCATCCGTAATACATTGCTTAATGCGCTTGGAAGCCTGGTGATGTACGGAGGCGGCATTATTCTGGACCGTTATCCGGGCGGACACGGGTTTCTTATCCTGTATATTATCGTATGGATTTTCTCGCTTTCCAATGTTATTGTGTTCTTCTTCTACCCTGATGTCCCGTTCGAGAAATCAGAAGAGACAGAGTTTCTGCCGATGTTTAAGAAGCCGCTTCACGATAAGCTGTTTATGAAGTCTACGCTGTTCCTGGCCGCATGGCTGCTGCTGCAGAATTTGACCGTGCCGCTGTATTCCTATGTGATGCTGCAGCTGCTTCATATCAATTATGAGAAGCTGTCGCTGCTGAATGTATCGCAGACGATCTTCATGATGGGCAGCTTCTATGTGTGGGGGAATCTGAACGCCAAGTACAGCAACAAACGGCTGCTGCTCTGGACGCTGCCGATTATCGCAGTCTCCTCGCTGATGTGGGGCCTGCTGTCCGTATTGCCGATGCTGCCGGTTCTGTTTGCCGCGCATATTGTATTTGGCATGGGCGTGGGGGGCTTCAACCAGCTGGCCTTCAACTTCATTATCGGGGATACGCCGAAGAAGGAACGGCCGATGTATATGGCTATGTATGCGGCACTCACGGGTCTGGCAGCCTTTTTCGGTCCGCTGCTGGGCGGCCGCATCTACGAATGGATTAAGAATTGGCCCGAATGGACGCAGGTGTACGGCATGCAGCTTGTGGTAGGGACGCTGATGATCACTTTGGCGCTGCTGCTGGGCCGGCGTATTTTGCGGGATGAATAGAGGAATATTCTGAATAAAGGAGGCAGCCGGGTGACAAGAATTGCAGTAGTATTGGGAGCTACGGGCCTGGTGGGCAGGGCGCTGACGGAGGATTTGCTGAACGGGGATTGGGACGAGGTCCGCGTGCTGGTCCGCCGGCCGCTGAAGCTGCAGCATGCGAAGCTTCGGCAGATCCAGATCGACTGGGATCAGCTTGGGCAATATAAGGAGCAGTTCGCAGGAGTGTATGCGGTATTCTGCTGTCTGGGAACCACGATTAAGCAGGCGGGTTCACAGGAGCAATTCGAGAAGGTGGATCTGGACTATCCGCTTGCTGCTGCGGCTCTAGCCAAGGACTATGGTGTGAAGCAGTTCCTGGCAGTGTCCTCTATGGGGGCGAACGCAAAATCACGCAACTTCTATAGCCGGACCAAGGGACGGGCAGAGGACGGGTTGATTGCTGCCGGATTCCACGGCTTACATCTGTTCCGGCCTTCGCTGCTGCTCGGTGACCGCGAAGAATTCAGGCTGGGAGAACGTACTGCTTCCGTAATCATGAAGGCGCTGGATTTCGCTATGGTCGGCAAAGCTGCGAAGTACCGGGCAATCCCCGCTGCCAAGGTGGCGCGGGCGATGAGGAATATTGCCCTTGCCGATACAGGCGGTGTGCATATTTATACCAATGAAGTAATTCATGTGATCGGCAAGCACTAGAACTTCAGAGGGTTTGCAATAAGCAGACCTCAGGACTTACAATGAGACTTAAAATGATGTGTACATAACGGCCCGCTGGCCGCGTACAGCAAGCAGGAGGAGCGAGACATGAGTAAAAAGCAGGTAGCAACAAGCAAAGCCCCGGGGGCCATTGGACCGTACAGCCAGGCAATTATTGCCGGCAACTGGGTATACACCTCCGGCCAGCTTGGCATGGACCCGGAAACGGCCGCATTGGCGGACAATGTGCAGGAACAGGCGCGCCAGTCACTTAACAATGTGAAGGCCATTCTTGAAGAGGCCGGCGCATCTATGGAGCATGTAGTCAAAACAACGGTATATCTGAAGGATATGAATGATTTCGCAGCCGTTAATGAAGTATACGCCACTTTCTTTACTGAGCCTTATCCGGCCCGCAGCGCAGTCGAAGTGGCGCGTCTGCCGAAGGATGCACTTGTTGAGATCGAAGCGGTAGCACGCAAGAAATAAGCTTTACTGAAGATAGAACCCGAAATGCCGGGCTGAATCCCATGTACCTCTTTGCAGGTGCGTGGGATTTTTGCTGCGGATTAGTGTGGAATAATGAAATCGGCCGGTAAGCAGGTAATGATAAAGGCTGCCCCGTCCCTTTGCAGGAGCGGGGCAGCCTTATGTCTTTTCACCGGTATCGTTAATATCTGCTGCGGGTACGCGGCGGGGTGAGCAGCAGCCAGATGCTGTAGAGCAGCAGAAGTCCTGCGGCAATCAGCCCGGTGAAGAAAATATTATCTGTATCCTTCTGTTCGATAGCAATGGCAATGAAGGCCCAGACGAAGACGAGCGGATAAATGCTGTCCCGGTGAGGGAAGCTTACAATAACAGCCAGCACTGCACCTACACAGAGCATAATTACAGCCCAGAGTGAATCGCTTAGCCCGAAGCCGTCCCAGTTGTTCTTCTCCAGCACGATGCTGACATTAACGATGGTAGCTACAGAGATCCAGCCGAGATATATGCTGAAGGGCAGTCTAACCAGCCATTTCTCGCCGGAGGTGGGGTCCGGGATGCTGCGGGTACGGCGGTAGATTACGATCAGTGAAACCAGCATAAGCACCATGACAACCAGCGACAGCTCAATGTACAAATAATGCCAGAGGAACAGCCAACCCATATTAAATATACAGCTGAGCATGAACCAGATGCCTATACGCTGCACGGAATCTCTGCCTCCGGTATCACTGCGGAACTGATAAATAATGAACCCGGCGAGCAGCAGGTAGATCAGAGACCAGATGGAGAATGCGTAGCCGGCCGGTGTAATGTAAGTATGATATCTGTCTGAAATTTCTCCCGTACTGTTTCCGCCAAGCGGCAGCGTAACCGACAGCGTATTGACGGCAATTACGCCGAGGTACAGCAGCAGATTCCACCACTTATAAGGGTTGCTTCTTCTCATGTTCTTATCACTCCCTAAGTTAGGTTATTTAGTACTTGCCTATCCTTGGCCTACATTGAATATACCCGCTTTAACAGCAATTAAGACTATCTCCGGCAAAAAAATGACCAACAGGTCATGAAATTAACGGATAGCTTTCCGTAAGCTCGGGGTAATATGTAGAGAAGAAGAGCTAATACGGGAACGATTAAGATCAAGCAGGTAATAGCCGAAGGGGGACATGAGGCATGGAGAGCAGCGAGGCGATACGCCCCGAGAAGATGGGACCACTCGTAATGAAGGAGACCTGGAACACTCCGGGAAGCGTGGTTTCCTGGGAACGGTCGGAGAATGTCTATATCTGCCGCGGAGAATGCGCCGGGGTTGTCTTTATCTTTTTGAGCGATGATATGTTCCGGATGAAAGTCTTCCATGGTGAGGTTCCTGACCTGACCACATCGGAGGCGGTGATGAATGAGAGCTGTATCCCGCATCTGTTTCCTGTGGATGAGACGGAGGAGCAGCTGATCTTCACAACGAGCGCCATCCGGCTGATTATCGAGAAATCATCGTTTCTTCTCCGTGTGGAGAATACCTCGGGCAAGGTGATTATGCAGCAGAATCTGACCAGCTGGAACCCGCGCGGCGCAAGCCATGCGGAGTATGATATGCAGCCGGATTCACATTTTTACGGACTGGGTGAGAAGTCGAGCTTCCTCGATAAACGCGGGGAGCGTTATACGAACTGGAATACCGATGTTTTTGCCCCGCATCTGCCGGAGATTGAGGCACTCTACGAATCGATTCCGCTGCTCATTCACATGCACGGCGATCTCTCCTACGGATTATTTCTGGACAATACGGGCCGGAGTGATTTCGACATGCGCTCGCATGGCGTTGCTTTTACCATTGGCTGTTCTACGGGAGAATACGACATTTATTTCATTAACGGGCCCGAGATGAAGGATGTGGTCAAAAGATACACCTCGCTCACCGGCCGGATTGCGCTTCCTCCCAAATGGGCGATCGGCTACCACCAGTCGCGCTACAGTTATATGAACCAGCAGGAGGTGCTGCAGCTGGCACGTACCTTCCGTGAGAAGGATATTCCGTGCGACGTCATTTATCTGGATATCCATTATATGGATGAGTACCGCGTATTCACCTTTGACCCCGTCAACTTCCCGGATCCGCAGAAAATGATCTCAGAGCTCGGGGAGCTGGGTGTGCGGATCGTGCCCATTGTGGATCCCGGAGTCAAAAAAGACCCCAAATACAACGTCTACAAGCAAGGTGTGCTGGAAAAGCATTTCTGCCGCCGTCTGGAGGGCGATATCTTCTTCGGCGAGGTCTGGCCGGGGATCAGCGCATTTCCCGATTTCAGCGACAGCCGGACCGCCGAGTGGTGGGGCGACCTGCACAAGTATTACACGGACCTGGGCATCCAGGGGATCTGGAATGATATGAACGAGCCGGCGGTCTTCAATGAGACCAAGACGATGGACCTCGATGTAATGCATTTCAACAACGGCCGCCCGGTTACCCATGAGGAATACCACAATCTGTACGGGATGATGATGTCCAAAGCCACGTATGAGGGACTTGCCGAGCATATGGGGGGCGAGCGGCCTTTTGTGCTGACCCGGGCCGGTTATGCGGGTATTCAGCGGTATGCAGCCGTATGGACCGGGGATAACCGCAGCTTCTGGGAGCATATGGCGATGGCCATGCCGATGGTGCTCAATATGGGACTGTCGGGACTGGCGTTCTCCGGGCCGGATATCGGCGGGTTCGCCCATCATACGTCTGCACAGCTGCTGGTGCGCTGGACGCAAATGGGCGTGTTTTTCCCATACTGCCGCAATCATTCCTCCATCGGAACACTGCGTCAGGAGCCCTGGTCCTTCGGGGAAGAAGTGGAGGGGATTCTGCGCGAATTCATCGGACTGAGGTACCGCTGGATGCCGCATTTGTACAATCTGTTTCATGAGGCGGAAATGTGCGGGCTGCCTGTGATCCGTCCGCTTATCCTTGAATATCCGCGTGACCCGCATGTGACCAATCTGTGCGATCAGTTCCTGCTTGGCGAGAATGTGCTGATTGCTCCCGTCTACCGCCCGGATACAGATCACCGCTCGGTCTACCTGCCCGAAGGCTGCTGGATTGACTATTGGGATGGGGAGATTCACGAAGGCGGCCGTCATATTCTTGCTGCTGCACCGCTGCATATTATGCCGATGTATGTGAAGGCGGGCAGCTTCACGGCCGAAGGTCCGCTGAAGCAGTATGCGCTGGAGGACACGGAAGAGACGGTCATCTTCCATCTGTACGGGGCGGAAGCTGCCAAAGGATTCTCGGCGGCCTTCAAGCTGTATGAGGATGACGGGCACAGCTTCGGTTACCGAAAAGGTCAATATACAGAGCTTGCTGTGCAGGCTACGGGGACTGAAGGCGGTTTGGTGCTGCAATGGGTATATGGCGTGCATGATTATAAGCCGCGCCGGGAGATGCTGCGGTTTGCGCTCTGTTATCCGTTCTTCACCGTGGCTGCGGTGGACGGCCTTGAGGAGATCACCCTGGAACAGCTGAATGAAGGCAAAGAGGGCTGGGTTTATAACGGCAAGAAGGGTGCGATTATTGTACAGGTAGCGGATGCTGCAGACGGCGGGGAGCTGCGGATTCAGGCGGACAAGTAACTCTTTTAGTTTATAAAGAGCCGGCTTCCCCTTGCTTAGAGGGGAGGACGGTTCTTTGTGCTGCCTGAAAAAAACAGTTTTGCCGGGTACGGATGATGCAAAGGACCGATTAGTTGGATTTTCTCCACCTGCGGCAGATGAGGGGCCCCCTAATAAACAACAGTTGGAAAAAGAGCACTTAAATTTCTGCATATGGGCCAAGCCAGCAGTAATGGACGAAATTAAGTAGTGTTTATCCACTTATTTGATGAAAATCACTTAAAATAGCCGAATTAAGTTACATTATTCCACTTAATATTCTATTGATGTCCTTTGTAAGGACTGAAAATGAGTTTGCATAATACTGCACAAAATACAACATTCCTACCACGAAATCTAGCGGAATCGGAAATTGTTGTAAGGAATGCAGCATTTTCTCTCATTCAAGCGACGTTCGGAGATAATTCTTGCATTTCATACAACATTCCCTTCGGAAGCCTTCGTATTATGGGATCAAGGTTGTAATACATACAACATTTTGGATTTATTTGATCTGACCACCGCCGATTGAGCGGTTGCGTGTTTACAATTAGTCTTAAATACTTAAATACGGTCATCAGAGTTAAGTGCAGCTTATAAGGTGGGGTACAATGATTCTCAAGGTGCCATGGAGTTCTCAAGGTGCTAGTGAGTTCCCAAGATACCATGGAGTTTCTATGGTGCCAATCAGTTCCCCATATGCCATTAAGTTTCCTGAATTGCCTGCGAGTCCCGTACAGTGCTGTTGAGGTCCCCGAAAGACATACTGGTTGCACAATAATCCTATTGGCGTTAGGCCGATGCTTGCGGCTGCCAGTTTTGCTGTGCCGATGGTGTGGGATATCTGACAATTGGGTTAATGATTAGCGTAGGAGGTACCAAGGGCTTAGTCCAATGGCGAGGCAAGTCAAATGACTTCAAGCTTCAAGCTTCAAGCAGCCCCGATTGGGTCTGAGGACCCCTCCGGAATGCTGACGGAACTGCGAATGGGGCAGATTTGCAAAAAAATCTGCAGATTTTCTGCAGAAAACGTGCAGAAAAGTTTTTAAATATAGACTTTTTCGTATAAGATGAAGGGATGAAGAAAAAAGTTGCAGTGATAACCACAATGGGATGGCTGTACAGTTACTGCTGCTAGTACAGCTTCATAATATATTTCTCGCAGAGAAGGAAACAGTCTTCCCGCTGGGACGGACTGGCTCTTTCTGTTTGCTTAAAAGAATGGAGATCATCAATGATTAAGCATCTGTATGCAATATGGTTAGGGGACGTATTATTTTGCTTCTCGGGTGAAACTTCTGAGCCGAAGGTGGACGCGTGGACACGTGTGATTAAACGGCTGGAATTTCGGAGCGGCTGGCGTCCTTTTGCGGGTGCTGCGCTGCGGCTGGCGGAAGTGAAGTATCCTGCCGCCGCCGCCGTGGAAGGGAAGACGGCACGGCGCGGAATGCCGGGGCGCACCCTCGAAGGGCTGGCCCTGTCGCCCAAGGACGCTTTCGAGCTGCTCCTTGCCTGGGATGAGCAGGCAAGCCGCGCCCAGGGCATAGAGCCTGGTGGAGAACTGCGCTACTGGTCGGCTGCTGCCCGGTTTGCGCTGGAACTGATGGGCAAAGGCGGGATTGTCCCCGGCGCTCAGCCGCCGCGCAAGGTGGGCTCACGCCGCCGCGGAGGCGAGCAGGCGGCAGCGGTATGCTGGTCGCCGGCTTTCCGGGAAGAGGCGGATAAGGATTTCTTCCTGCAGATGGCGGCTTCCATGCCGGTGCTTGCACTCGGCACTCACGTAGCCGAGGAGGGGGATCTGTCCTCGCGTGAGGAAGCAGGCGGGTACGTGCTCTATTCGTTCCTGCAGGCTGTGATGACGGCGGAGATCAAGAATGTGGTCGCGGCCAACGAGAGTGCGCTGAGTCCATTCAAAGCGAACTACCGCCGCGGCTACTCGCCGCTTACAGAGCTGTGGTGGAACAGTCTGCTGACCGGCAGCCGGGATATCCCTGTTCAGGGGACTCCGGCTGAAGTGACCGAGCTACTGGCTGCCGTGAGTGAGACGGCAGGCAACGAGGTTCCGCATTTCGAGACTGAGGAGGCACGCAGCGGACAGCTCAGCCTGGGCCTGCGGCTGGAGCCGCCTGCAGACGACAGTGAGCTGTGGCGGCTGACGTTCTGGGCGGAGAGCCGGGAGGAAGGTGAATTCTGGATTCCGGCTGAAGCGGTCTGGAGCAGCCGGGAACGGGAATTCACGCTGTGGGGCAAGCGCTACCGCAACATTCAGCAGCAGCTGCTTGCTGCGCTGGGGCGGGCAGCCAAAATCTCGCCGGACATTCAGCGTGCGCTGGCTGAACCGGCGCCGCGCGGGGTAGAGCTGCTTCCGGAGCGGCTGTATTTTTTCCTGAAGGAGAGTGTACAGCAGCTGCGTGAACGGGGAATTACGGTGCAGATGCCTTCACGCTGGAGCCGCGAAGGACGGCGGCGGATCGGGATGAGAATGAAGATGCAGCCGCCGCCAGGCGGAGTGGACGGCCCTGTACAAGCAGCGCTAGGCATGGAGGAGCTGATCTCCTTCCGCATCGAGGCCTCCCTGGGCGATTCGGAGATCAGCGAGGATGAACTGAATGCTCTGGTTGAAGCCGGAGTGCCATTTGTACGTTTCCGGGGCGAATGGATCGAAGTGGACCCGAAGGAGGTCCGTCAGGTCCTGAGATATATGAAGCGCAACGAGAGCGGAGAGATGACGGCAGCAGACTGGATGCGCCTGGAAGCCGAGGATGGCGAAGAACGGCTATGGAAGGGCATGTCGGTCACGGGCATGGAGACCTCCGGTTTGCTGGCCTCCCTTATGCATGGCGATGTGCTGCGCGGGCTACCCATGCGTCCGGTGCCGGATGATCTGAATGGTACCCTGCGGCCTTATCAGGAGCGGGGATATCAATGGCTTACGGCGCTTAGCGGCCTTGGCTTCGGGGTCTGTCTGGCCGATGATATGGGGCTTGGCAAAACCGTGCAGGTGATCACCTGCCTGCTGGACCGTGCGCTGAATGCGCCGCCGGGAGAGAAGCAGGAGCCTGTGCTTATCCTCTGCCCGACCTCACTGCTGGGGAACTGGCAGCGGGAATTGCAGCGGTTTGCACCTTCGCTTAGTGTGCATATCCATCATGGCGGCCGGCGGGTACGCGGAGAAGGCTTCACCGAGCTTGCCGCCAGCCATGAGATTGTACTGACAACGTATCATCTGGCAGGCCGGGACAGTGAGGATCTGGCCGGGGTGCACTGGTCAACCGTTGTGCTGGATGAGGCGCAGTATATTAAGAACCACCGCACCAAACAGGCGCAGAGTGTCATGAAGCTGACCGCACCGCACCGGATTGCGATGACCGGTACCCCGGTAGAGAACCGGCTCGGCGAGCTGTGGTCGATCTTTCATTTCTTGAATCCGGGGTACCTCGGAACCTATCATTCCTTCCGCCAGCGGTATGTATCCGGCGAAGGCGGGGAACGGCTGCGTGAGCTTCACCGACTCGTATCGCCATTCCTGCTGCGCCGCCTGAAGAGTGATCCCGATATTTCGAAGGATCTTCCCGAGAAGATCGAGCTCAAGTCGTATTGTCCGCTAACAGAAACGCAGGCAGCCCTGTATCAGGGGGTTGTGGATGAGATGCTCGGCGTAATCGGTGAGCGGTCGGGCATGGCCCGGCGGGGGCTGGTGCTGTCCTCGCTGACCAAGCTGAAGCAGATCTGTGATCATCCGCAGCTGTTCCGCAAGGATGACGGACGGAGCCTGCGCAGTGAGCCTTCCGGCAAAATGGATGTGATGTTCGAGGTGCTGGACAGCATCTCCGAGCTTGGGGAGTCCGCGCTGATCTTCACGCAGTATGTGGCGATGGGCGAGCTGCTCGTCAGCCGGCTGGCCAGAAGGTACGGGCAGACACCGCTCTTCCTGCATGGCGGTATTCCGAAGCGTGAACGCGACGAGATGGTGCATGCTTTTCAGGAGGGGGAAGGTCCTGCATTCTTCGTCCTGTCCCTCAAAGCCGGGGGCGTAGGCCTCAATCTGACCAGGGCCAATCATGTGCTGCATTATGACCGCTGGTGGAACCCGGCAGTGGAGAACCAGGCTACGGACCGGGCATTCCGGATCGGGCAGCACAAGAATGTTCAGGTGCATAAGCTGATCTGCCAGGGAACGCTGGAGGAACGGATCGATGAACTGATTGAGCGTAAAAAAAGTCTGTCCGAGCAGGTAGTCGGCTCCGGCGAGAATTGGTTGACCGAAATGTCCAACCATGAGCTGAAGGAGCTGATCGAGCTGCAAGGACAGGACTGGATGTAAATGATAGCTGTATTGCAGAAAGAGGGGAACATCCATGAGTGAACTGCTGGAGTTGAAGCTGGAGGTGCTGCCGGGAAAGATCAAGGCCACCGGGAGCCTGGGAACCGCTGCTGCGGAAGGTGCAGGCAGACGGAACGGCAAATCCGGCGCAGTTGCAGAGGAACAAGCGCAGCGCGCGGTGTTCACTTTGCATATTCCGGAATGGACGGCCGCCCGGAAGAATGAGGTGCTGCTACAGCTCTCTGCGCATCCGGGTGAATTGTATGAGCTGCTCCAGGGCAGCCTGGAAGGCGGACTTGCTGCTCTTGAGGTGCTGCCTGCTGATGCTGAGCTCGAACAGGCGGCCAATGAACAGGGCACAGGCTTGCTGCCCGCCGGGGAGCTGCGGCTTCGGGTGAAGCAGCAGCTGGCGAAGGAGCCGCTGCTGGCTTTTGCCCTGCGCGGCCTGTCCAAGGAGGAGCTGCTCTCCGGGGTGTTTGCTCTCTGGGCGGAGCAGGAGAATGAGCGGGTTACCGAAGAAGGGACGCCTGCGCCTGTAACGCTTGCGTCCGAGCTGGCCCGGCTGGAACGTAAAGGTCCGGCAGTGTCCTCGGGAGAATGGCTGGCCGAGGCGGCTGCGGAGGGCTCGCTTCATCAGCCGGGGCCGCTGTTTCATGAGATCTCTGCCCGGCCATTTCCGGCTATGCCTGATGTCATTGAACCGGAAGAGGACTGGAGCGCGCTGCTGCCGCAGACGCCCAAGGCCCGGGAAGGACTTGCCCTGCTGATGCGCCGGGTATCAGAAGCCGCCGCCAAACGTGCGGCTCGCTTGAATAAATTGTAAGCGGACAACGCAAATCAAGGCAGTACTTTAACATCCTAGCTGTTAAAGTACTGCCTTGATTGTATACAAATATACTTATACTAAGGGTTCATTACTGCTGCCTTCCGCTTCTGACAGTTCGAGGATCTCCCGGCGCAGGCGGAGCATCTTCTGATCCAGTTCATCGGCGGCACGCGCAGCCTCCTTCAATTCCTCAGCCACATGCGGCGGCAGCTGTTTGTCAAATTTATAGTAGAGAATATGCTCCATGCTGGCCCAGAAATCCATAGCGAGTGTGCGGAGCTGAATTTCGGCTTTGACCCAGCGGGTTCCTTCCAGCAGCACAAGGGGGATGGCGACGATAAGATGCAGACTCTGATAGCCGTTAGGCTTCGGATGGGCGATGTAATCCTTAATTTCCAGTACACGGATGTCCTCGCGCGCGCACAGGTGATCCACCAGCCGGTAAATATCCTTCACAAAAGCACAGACGATCCGCATACCTGCAATATCGTGAATGTGCTGCTCCATATTTTCCAGCGTGAAATCATGGCCTTTGCGTTCCATCTTCTGTACAATGCTCTTCGGTTCCTTAATGCGTGACTTCACATGCTCGATGGGGCTGAAGCCGTCGCGTACCTGCCATTCTGTACGGATGACATCAATTTTATTCTCAAGCTCATTCAGAGCATGTCGGTAAAGCGCCGGCAAAGCTTTGAAATTCTCAACCTGCTTGGCAAAATCTTCGTGTACCTGCCACTTCTGCATATCCTTCACATGGACCTGCAACTTGTGTAGTGTAACCTGTGTACTATCGTATTCTTCCACTGAAACTCTCCCGGTATTCGTTATTTGTGACTGTAGACCATGAACGGATGACTACGGCGTTCGCATAAAATGCGCTGCAGTTTATGTGATTCTATTTTAACCGAAGTACAGCCCCGGAAGCAAAACAAAGCCGGATGAAGCAGAAGAGAAACATTCTTCCCGCAGCAGCGTATTAGCTCACAATAGGCCTATCTGTCAGACGGGACGGGGCTTTACGATCCAGATTAGGGCGGCAGAGCCGTTTCTACTTGTTAGTCGGAGAACCGCCGCCGTAACCTTCATCCTGGTAGCCGGTATTTCCGAGCCTCTGCAGAACATTCATTTCATCAATGAGCCGGCGCGTTTCGTCTGTGCCGTGGTCATGCAAATACTGGAACAGATGAATGGTGGCATCGTCAAACTGCTCAGCAGCATCATCATGATCGGCTGATTTATAGGGGACAAAAGCACGCCGGAAGGCATAGTCGTCCTCACCGGCCAGACCTTTCAGAAGATCATGGAGCACGGTAAGCTCTTCATCCGAGAGCAGAACCTCAAATTCGTTCGAGTCGTTACGCACATCCTGAATCAGGCCATGATTCACGGATACGAAATATCGTTTATGGTTATCGTCAGGCAATGTTATCCCTCCATTATTCGATAATGTTCGTCATGTAGTATTTAACACCTGACGACAAATAATGAATCTGTCAGGGACTTTTGGTATGATAGAGTCACGTTTCCACTGCTATACGGAGCGATAAGGATGTATAGGGTTATTTTGCGGCTGCGAATCAGCCTATTCTCACTCTGGAGAAGGAGGAACTACAATGAATTTTCTGCAACGCATTAAAGACGGTGCCAGCCGGGTGAGTGAAAAAGCGCAAAGCTCGGTGGAAGTAGGCAAGCTGAACGGGCAAATTTCTGATATCGAACATGAGATGCAACTTGAATTTTTGAAAATGGGAAAGCTTTTCTACGAAGGATATCGTTCCAGAGATATGTCGGTGGCAGAGGGGCAGATGATCGAGCTGGCGCGCGGCTGTAACAAGCTTCAGGAGCAGATTGAGGGTGTGCGCTCAAGAATTGCCGAACTGAAGAATGAACGGCTCTGTGCCTGCGGCCAGATCGTAGCACTGGATGCCAACTTCTGCCCGCACTGCGGACGCAAGCTTGAGGAGCTGCCACTGCGCAAGGAACCGGTGCTGCGCAAGGACCCGGCGCCTACCGTTACGGTACATACCGTACATGAGCACGAAGATGAGGAAGATCAATACTACGGTGAGGAAGAATTGACAGAAGCGGAGCGGGAACTCGCTAAGAGACCTGAACAACCTGTCCAGTACGCCGAAGCCTTGCCGGAAATTGAAGTTGAACCGGAGCCTGAAGAGTATGAACGGGTTCTTCCGGATACAGAACGGGGCCGCCGTGAGGCCGATGAACTGGAGCGTGAACGTGAGCGCCAGCTGGAGCTGGACCGCCGGATCCGCGACTGGAAAGCCAGTGAGCCTGCAGAAGAGACTGCCGTCAGCGAATCGGGTACACGGGATATTGTGAAATGCCAGATTTGCCGCGCCGATCTGCCGAAAGGCTCAATGTGGTGCCCGCGCTGCGGGTCGGAGCAAATTTAGACAGGGTTAGACAGACAGCTTAGGGGGACAACATAGATGGAACAGTTGCTGCTGCATCTGCGCAATTTGGGTTTCACAGAGATGGAATCCAAAATTATGGTTGAGCTGGCCACCAAGGGCCAGGCTTCGGGCTACGAAGTGGCAAAGCAGCTAGGAGTATCAAGATCGAATGTATACGCGGCGCTTCAGCGCCTGACGCAACAAGGCTACGTACGCTGCGGGGAAGGGGAGCCGGCCCGCTACAGCGTGCTGGACCCTGAAGAGCTGGCGACGATGATATCCGGCCGGGTACAGGCATCGCTGGCGTATATGGAAAGTGAAATGCCGCGCGGAGGCCCGGTCAGCCCTTCATTCTATAACGTGGAAGGTGACCGCAACGTAACGGGAGCGCTGATCCGCCAGCTGAATCTCGCGGCTCAGGAGATCGTGGTCGATGTATGGCGGGAGGAAGCCTCGCTGCTGCGCAGCGAGCTGGAGCAGGCAGAGCTGCGCGGAGTGAAGCTGCTGTGGGCTTTTGACGGCGGCAACGCGGCCTCTGCGCCATACCCGATATGGCCGCCGCTGGACGGTAAGCCACAGCGCAGCGGGGGGCGGAAGTTTTCTTTTGTCATCGACCGTTCCTGGTGTATGCTCGGCATGCGTTATGAGGACGGAACCGCGCAGGCGGTGGTTACCGAGCATCCGGTGCTCGTGGAGCTGCTGCTGAATCATTTTACACAGGAAATGGTATTGTTCGAGCTTGAAGAAGATATGGGGCCTGAGCTGCAGAAGCGGTACGGGGAACGCTATGGCCGGATTTACAGTAAATATGTACTGCATGACCAGGATGAAGCCGGGGAAGAACAGGCGGAGTAGCTCCTGGGATGCAGAGGGTACTAAGCTAGGGAGGTGACAAGCGTGGAGTGTATTGTTCATTTTGATGTGCAGCATTCGGAAGGCGTGAAGCCGTTACGCGGATTGCTGTTTTTGGACGAAGGGAAGACCCCGGGAGAGCAGGATCTAATCGGCATGTTTAAGGACATGAATTTTAATGTCCGGCTTGAGGACCGGGAGAAGTTAGTGTTCAAACCTGTGGCACCTGGAGAGAAGTATTCAGAGATTCGGATTACGAGCTTTGACAACGGCAAAAAGAACAGTAAGCAGGATAACGAGCTGAAGTCGATTGTCGGTAACCTGCTGCCCCAGAAACCTACGGGTCTGTAGCAGACGAAGCAGGGTCCATTTGAGGATAGAGGAGGAGCACGGATGGAGTTATTGAGACAAAAGGTCATTAACGAAGGTATTGTTCTCGGCCCTGGTGTGCTCAAGGTTGATTCTTTTCTGAATCACCAGATGGACCCTTTCCTGATGCGTGAAGTAGGGCGCGAGTTTACCCGCCGTTTCGCCGGGGAAGGAATCACCAAGGTGCTGACCATCGAATCCTCGGGGATTGCCCCCGGCATTATGACGGCGCTGGAGCTTGAGGTCCCGATGATTTTTGCCCGCAAGCAGAAGTCGCTGACGCTGACGGAAGATATTTATGTGGAGAAGGTCTACTCCTTCACGAAGAAGGAAACCAATGAAATTACCGTCTCCCGAAAGTTCATCGCACCCGGTGAGCGCGTGCTGATCGTCGATGATTTCCTGGCGAATGGTGAAGCGGCCTTCGGGCTGGCGCGGATTGTTGAACAGGCGGGCGGCAGTGTTGCCGGGATTGGGATTGTGATCGAAAAAGCTTTCCAGCCCGGCAACCGGCTGCTGAAGGAAGCCGGCTACCGCGTGGAGTCGCTGGTGCGGATCGCTTCGCTGGATGACGGCGTTGTTGGCTTCGTGGAAGAGTAGGAGAACTGCCGGGTGGACTTTTGCGGCAGACGTAAATAACAGGCAGGCCCCCGGAGGTTATCCGTGGGCCTGCCTGTTTGTGTTTGAAGGCGGGCATAGTTAGTGCGGCTGAGGGGAGTGCTGGGTTGTAGCCTTAGAGAGCAGGGACGAAGCTCACGGCTAACGCCTTCAGTGTGTGGCCAGTCATACGCCTCCAGTGCTTCGGTCAGGCGCTGGTTTGGCCTGCTGAGTAATGCGGGAGAGGAGCTGAGACGAATCTGCTGGACTGAAGCTGAAGGGATGAGCGAGCTAGTTTGTGAGTAACATGGGGCATAAGCGGGCGGAAGAGTGAGTTGAGGGGAGCAAGGGGTGATGGAGTTACGGCGGGCCGAAGTGTGAATTGAGGGGAGCAAGGGATGATGGGATTACGGGGAGATTGGGAGTGTGCATTGTAGAAGCTAGTGTGAGTAATGCAGATGTTGTGCGGGAGCGGGAGGGTATGTGCGAGCTGGTTTGTGAGTAACTGGATTCAGGCGGGGGATAGGAATGTGCAATATACTACGCGGACTGAAATGCGCTTATTTGGGAAATTTGGCGTGTTTTTGCTGCCAGCGGACTCCAGTGCGCTTATTTGTTCATTTGGTGCATCAGATCAATCAATTTGTGGGGCATAGCGGAATCTCAGTCTGCAAGTCAACTAAAAACCCCTTGCCGGAGAGATTAAGGTCCTCTCAGTCCGCAAGGGGTACATAGTGGCTAGATCGCCGGAACGTCGTTGGTGGAAGCAGGCTCAACCGGCTGCCCGTGCTCGGCCAGCCGGCCGTGCCTCCCGCCGGCCACGCCACGGCTCCCACAGCCTCAGCGACACGCGCCCCGCCTAGCCGCTCGCGTGGCACGGCCCGGCCGCGCCCTGCGCGCCGGCCGCCGCCAGCGGCGAGAGCACGCGCAGCGCCCCGGCTCGCAGCGCACGGCCAGCGGCGCGGTGCCGAGGCCCTCGCCGTCGCCGATGGCATGGCGCGGCTGCGCGAAGTGGACGGCTACGCTGCGTCCGCGCAGCATGGTGACGTAGGGCAGCGCAACATGCTTGCCCTTCACCACCGTCGGGAACAGCCGCAGCAACTGCCCGCGGCTGATCCCGTGGACGACGCAGACGTCGAGCAGGCCGTCGCCTGACTCCGCCTGCGGGCAGATCAGCAGCCCGCCGCCGTAGCTGGGCAGGTTGCAGACCGAGACCAGCCACGCCCGGTCGAAGGTCTGCAACCTGCCGTCGCAGGTCACGCTGACCCGGCAGGACTTGAAGGTAATCAGCGTATGCAGAATGCCGATGATATAAGCCAGGCGGCCGGCGCCGATGGCATTGCACAGCCGTTTGTAGCGGCTGTTGTTCACATTGACGGCTACCTGGGCATCGAAGCCGCTGGCTACGGCGGTCAGGGTGAGCCCGTCCGCGCCCGAGAGCAGATCAGCTTCGAGGCAGCGGTCCTGCAGCGCGTTATCCAGCGCTGCCTCCGGAGTGAGCGGGATGCCGAAGCCCCGCGCGGTGTCGTTGCCGGAGCCGGCGGGGATTACGCCGAGCGGCACCCCTCTGCGCCGCAGTGCGCCCAGCACGCTGTGGATCGTGCCGTCGCCGCCGATAACGATGGCGGCGCGCCAGTCCTCGCGGCGGGCAAGGGCGTGCAGCACCTGATTCTCCGCACTGTCTGCGCTTTGCGTGAACAGTGCTTCATGCGCAATGGCGCGTGCCTTGAGCATGGCTTCAACGGTATGCCAAGTCCGCAGCCCTGCTCCGCCGCCCGAGCGGGAATTTATGATCAATAAATACATGGTTGTTCCCCCAGCCTGTAAAGATTCCTGTAAGTCCTGATTCCATTGTACGGAGAGGACAGGCAAAAGGGAATCTTTTTTACCGGTTACAGCTGCCGCAGCTGACTCTCGGCAATTGCTCCTGCCCAGGGCAGCTTATACCATCTTCCGCCCAGTGCGTGGTAGATCATCAGCAGCCATACGGCGAAGCCCAGCAGGGAGAGAAGGGCAGCCACGACAGAACCGAGAAAAGGGATGAAGCCACTCAGTACATGGGCTACCATCAGCGCCCCGAAGGCAATCAGGGATTGCAGCGAGTGGAACAGGACGAACCGGCTGCGCTTCTCCAGCGCGAGGAACACAATGGCACCAATGAACGGGAAGAAGTAACACAAGGCGGCGGCAATATTATCGGGCAATCCGGTGGAAGATCTGAAAGGGGACAAAGGGCTCACTCTCCTTGGTTTGAAGAAGAAAGGCACGGATAATCAACCTTCCTCCCTACAAGCCTATGAAGAATCACGTTAAAGTATGAACTGCACAGGGGATATGTCCAATATTTTCTGCAGCATTGGTTAGACTAATATCAGGTTCCCAAAGCTGGCGGAAGACATACTATATATTTTAGCCACAGGGGGCCGGACGCGTTGCTGAGGTCAGGTCAGGAGTAGCGGTTGTAGCGGAAAATGAGGAGCTTACTTAGCGTGGAAGCTAAAGAAGTATAAAAAATTTCCATTCGCATATTTTACAAGGAAAGGTGGAACTTGGACTGGAATATGATACAATATAACGATAAGGCCCGAAAGGAGTGATTCAGCAAGTGGCTCTTCGGGTAACTAAAGTGTCAAGGTGTCTTTACTCTGAGACATCCTTACTCTCAGCCCAAATCACGACGAACCTGCTTCACCGGCAAGGCGGATTTCCGGAATACCGGAAGGATGGTCAAGGCGGATAATGCAAGCCACGTATGTGTAATGGTTTCTTAACTTGCATTTCAAGGTTACGGCGGACTTTTCATCATGCATTCTCTACAACGGAGCATTCATTTTCAATGTTTTGGGAGGGAACTGATCATGGCAAGTAAAGGTCATAACGAAGTCAAGGAAAGTCTACGGGAAATGACACGCATTTTCCGGCCCAAAGATCCCAAGAAATTTGTGAAGGAGTACGTCCGGAAGTATCGGATCACGGGAGGCTATGAAGAAGAGCTGACCATGGTTGTGGAGCATGAACTGGTAAGAATGAATTCGTCCGTTTCTTAAACAACAGATAGAATTGTTCTGCTTCTGCTTCTGCTTTTTGATGACAACATTTTGCGCTATAACATCCATGAGGATTCTCATAAACCGTGCCCGGGCAGCCTGCTGCCGCTGGAATCGGTTTTTTTTGTCTGCCCGGTTTACCGGATACAGGTCCCTATAATTAGTCAAATGAATTAATAGACACAAATACATATGAATACGCTTTAAAAGTAGTTTAACAGTTTTCTCCTTATTTTGAAAGCGCTTTTAAAATCAGTAAGGGCAAGCGTTTTTCTTTTTCAAAATGATTATGTGAAATTGTTGTGAACGATTGACAAAACAGTGGGGCGAACTTATATTAATAGTGATTGTTATAATTGACAGGAAAATACTCTAATCTACGAATTCGGGAAAAGCGGGGTAGATCAATGATGAAAACGTGGCAGGCTGGAAAGCGGCTTCTTCCCATGACCGCAGCGCTTGGACTCATTCTTGCCGGATGCGGGCGGGAAGACTTGTCGGTACTCAGACCGCAGGGACCCGCAGCGGAAAGCTCGTTTGCACTTATGAAGCTGTCGATCTCAATCATGATCGTGGTGCTTTTGGTCGTCTTCTCCATTGCGGCTTATGTATGGATCCGTTTCCGCCGGAAACCGGATCAGAACGAGATTCCCAAGCAGGTGGAAGGCAGCTTCAGGCTCGAAGTGCTGTGGACGGTCATCCCGCTTATTCTCGTAGTTGTGCTGGCGGTTCCTACAGTGAAGGCGGTGTTCGCTGCCGGCAATGATCATTCGGATGATAAGGATGCCATTAAGGTCAAAGTGACCGGCCATCAATACTGGTGGGAGTTTGAATATACGGATTACGGGGTGACAACAGCACAGGATCTGGTGATTCCCGCCGGCAAGGATATCGCTTTTGAGCTAAGCACCAAGGATGTCCTGCACTCCTTCTGGGTACCTTCGCTCTCCGGCAAAATGGACACCAACCCCGACGGAACGGTCAACCGCTTCAGCTTCAGTGCGCCGAATGAAGGCGTTTACCGCGGCAAATGTGCGGAGCTGTGCGGGCCTTCCCACGGCTTCATGGAGTTTAAGGTAAAGTCAGTCAGTAGTACGGCCTTTGAGGAGTGGTTAGCTTCGATGAAGGCTCCTGATTCCGTGTTGCCGGATGATCCGGCGCTCGCGGAGACCTTCAAATCCCAGTGCCTGACCTGCCATGCGACTGGAAGTATGCAGGATCTTTCCCAGGCTCCCAATCTGACCGGAATCGGCTCCCGCGAATCGGTGGCCGGCATTCTGCTTAATGACGACACTCGCGTGGACGGGGCACCGGTAGAAGAGAATCTGAAGACGTGGCTGCATGATCCCCAGAGCGTGAAGCCGGGCAACAAGATGCCGGATCCCAAGGACCTGGGCTTAAGCGATGAAGAAATTGACGGAATTGCCGAGTTTCTGGCCGGTTACACGCTGGACTGAAGCCGGATAGCCTATAGCCCGAAGCGGAAGCAGCATATTTGAAAAAGGGGGTACGTACCTTGGCCGAAGCAGCGCAATCCTTGCATCCCTCCCAGCCCTTGAAGCATGGCCACAGCGTTAAACGGCATACCGGGCTAATGGACTGGATCACCACCGTCGATCATAAGAAGATCGCGATTCTCTACCTGTGGGCTGGAGGCATCTTCTTCGGCATCGGCGGACTGGAAGCGATTCTGATCCGTATTCAGCTGATCAAGCCGATGAATACCTTTCTGGATGCCCAGACCTTCAATGAACTGATTACCATGCATGGCACGACGATGATCTTTCTTGGCGTGATGCCTGTCATCTTCGCACTGATGAATGCAGTCATACCGCTGCAGATTGGTGCACGTGACGTAGCCTTTCCTTTTCTCAATGCGCTCGGATTCTGGACCTTCCTGTTCGGCGGAATTCTGCTCAACCTCAGCTGGGTAATGGGCGGTGCGCCTGATGCGGGCTGGACCGCATATACCCCGCTCTCCAGCACGGGCTACAGCCCCACGCACGGGGTGGACTTTTATACCATCGGACTGCAGATTGCAGGCCTTGGCACACTGATTGGCGGCATTAACTTCCTGGCCACCATCATCACGATGCGCGCACCGGGGATGTCCTTCATGCGGATGCCGATGTTCGCCTGGACCACTTTTATTACTTCAGCCATTATTCTATTCGCTTTCCCTGCTATTACTGTTGGCCTTGTCCTGCTTACTTTCGACCGGATACTGGAAGCCAACTTCTTCAATGTTGCCGGAGGCGGCAATCCGGTGCTGTGGCAGCATATCTTCTGGATCTTCGGCCATCCCGAAGTATACATTCTGATTCTTCCGGCCTTCGGCGTCATCTCTGAGGTTATTCCGACCTTCTCGCGCAAGCGGCTGTTCGGGTATAGCTCCATGGTGTTCGCAACGATTCTGATCGCCTTCCTGGGCTTCATGGTCTGGGCGCATCATATGTTCACCACCGGCCTCGGTCCGGTAGCGAATGCGTTGTTCTCAGTCTCCACCATGCTGATCGCCGTTCCGACCGGGATCAAGATCTTCAACTGGCTGTTCACCATGTGGGGCGGACAGGTACGCTTCACCACCCCTAATCTGTTCGCAGCCGGCTTCATCCCAACCTTCACCATGGGCGGGGTAACGGGGGTCATGCTGGCCTCTGCGCCTGCGGACTTCCAGTTCCACGATACTTACTTCGTAGTGGCGCATTTCCACTATGTTATTGTCGGCGGTCTGGTGCTCGGGCTGTTTGCCGGACTGCATTACTGGTGGCCGAAGATGTTCGGGCGGATGCTCAGTGAGACGTTAGGCAAGTGGACCTTCTGGACGTTCATTATCGGCTTCCACCTGACGTTCTTCGTGCAGCATTTCCTGGGACTGATGGGCATGCAGCGCCGTGTATTCACCTATTTGCCGAATCAGCAGTTTGATCTGCTTAACCTGGTCAGCACTATTGGTGCGATGCTGATGGGGGTCGGCATGCTGATCTTCCTCACGAATATCTTCCTGACCTCGAGACGGCCGGCTGATGCAGCCGACGATCCGTGGGAAGACGGACGGACACTCGAATGGACGATCCCTTCACCGCCGCCGGAATATAACTTCAAGCAGACGCCGCTGGTGCGGGGCCTGGATGCCTTCTGGAAGGAAAAAATGGCCGGACACAAGGGGATGACCCCGTCCGAACCGGTGGGCTCGATTCATATGCCTTCAGCAACGATCCTGCCGTTCCTGATGTCGGTCGGTATTTTCATAGCGGGACTGGGCTTCATGTTCAGCCGTGATGAGTTCAGCAGCAGTATAATGAGCTTTCTGTTCAATAACTATATCGTTACGGCACTGGGACTGCTCATTACCTTCGGTTCCATGCTGATGCGGTCGCTGTTCGATGATCCGGGCTGGCATATTGAACCCGAAGAGCTGGAAGGAAGGTGAGCGGATATGACTACAGCACATGCTGAAGCAGTGAATGGGACTCTCCCGCATGAACCGGAAAAAGCAACACTCGAAGGTCGCAACAAGGTGCTGGCCTTCTGGCTGTTCCTTGGAGGGGAAGCAGTGCTTTTCGGCACCCTCTTCGCAACCTTCCTGGCGCTGCGCAATCAGACCAATGAAGGCCCGTCTGCGAATGAGCTGTTTCATCTTCCGCTGGTCGCGGCGGCGACCTTTCTCCTGCTGGTCAGCAGTCTGACCAGTGTCTTCGCAATCCAGGCGATGCACCGGGGCCGCGTCACTATGCTGCGGAACTGGCTGCTGGTCACGGTACTGCTCGGACTTTGCTTCCTGGTCCTGGAAATTTACGAATTCAGCGTATACATCAGGCATGAGGAATTCGGAATGACCACCAGTGCATTCAGCTCGGCTTTTTATACCCTGGTCGGCTTTCACGGTGCCCATGTGGCCTTCGGTATTCTGTGGATATCAGTACTGATCGGCCAGTTAATGCATAAGGGGCTGACGGTGGTAACCGCACCGAAGATCTATGTGTCGGCGATGTACTGGCATTTCATTGATGTGGTGTGGGTCTTTATCTTCACGGTAGTATACCTCCTCGGAAAGGTGGGATGAAGCCATGGCGACGAAGCAGCATTCTCCGGACTCTCCGGTGAAGCACCGGCACCGCCCGGAAGGACCGCAGCGGCATATTGTAGTCTTTGTCTTCTCCATTGTCCTGACGCTGATCGCCTTTGCCGCAGTGGCCGCCGGAGGGGTGAATGCCACCTTTGCCGTTATTCTGCTGCTGGTGATGGCTGTGCTGCAGGTGATCCTGCAGATGGGCTTCTGGATGCATCTGAAGGACAAAGGGCATATGATGCCGATTATCTTCATGCTGGGCGGATTTTTTATCGCGGGTACTTGCATTATAATGTCGCTCTACTGGGTATGGTGGGATTAATACTGTACGGGGGGGAGGGCTTGCCATGATGCCGGGATTACAATACTTCAGCTTTACTGAACTGTGGAGTCCGCTGTTTCTGGCCCTGATGCTCCTGCTGACTGCCGGATATTTTGTGCTGATCGGTCCGCTGGCCTCCCGGTTTGAGGGCAGTACTGCAGTCCCCTTCTGGCGGAGGGGGCTGTTCTTATGTGGAATGCTGGCCCTCTATCTGGCGCAGGGGGGGCCTGTCAGTCTGCTGGGGCATATCCTTTTTTCGTTCCATATGGTCAGTATGGCCTTGTCTTATCTTGTTGCAGTCCCGCTGATTATGCTGGGGATTCCTGACTGGTGCTGGCGTGCGCTGCTCCGGGTGAATCCGCTGCGCGGCCTTGCTTTTCTGGCTAAGCCCATCGTTGCCGCACTGCTCTTCAACGGATTATTCTCGCTCTACCATATCCCGGCGATTCATGATTATGTCATGCTGCATTTCGCGGTTCACCGCCTGTATTACGCCGTATTATTCCTGACTTCAGGGCTCATGTGGTGGAATCTGATTAATCCCCTGCCGGAATACCGGGCGCTGGGCGGCCTCGGTCAGGTGGGGTTCATCTTTCTGAACATGGTCCTGCTGACACCGGCCTGCGGGCTGATTATTTTTGCCGGTTCTCCCCTGTATGCTACGTATAGTGACCCCAATACCTGGGCGATGGCCATGGGCTACTGTGTACCGCAGAGTCCGGCTGCTTTGCTGCAGGCTTTTGGCGGTCCCGGCTTCTTCGGATCTCTGTCCCCCAAGGTAGATCAGCAGGTCGGCGGCATCGTGATGAAGTTCATTCAGGAATTTATTTTTGCCTCGATGCTTGCTTATGTGTTCTATCATTGGTATAAAAAAGAGAACGGACAAGAGGACACGGAGTTGTCCGCGCCTGCCTCTGAACTTGCGGAGGAGGGTCTGAACTATAAGGGCTGGTAAGTGCCGAGGGGGATAATCATGGATATTTTCACATTGTTTCCAACGATCAGTACATCGTTCATCGTCATTAGCGCGGTGCTGGTGGCTATCGGCTGGAGACAAATCATTCAGGGCAAACGCGAAGCGCACAAGAAAACAATGATTGCAGCTGCTGTGGCGGCAATTCTCTTTTTCCTGGTGTACTCGTCAAGAACGATATTCGTGGGGAATACGACCTGGGGCGGACCGGATGATCTGTCGACGCTGTACCATGTCTTCCTGATCTTCCACATTGTGCTGGCTACCGTAGCTGCTGTATTCGGCATCACTACGCTGACGCTGGGCTTCAAGGCCAAGTATGCCAAACACCGCAAGTGGGGAAGAGTGACGGCTATGATCTGGTTTGTCACCGCTATTACGGGTGTTGCCGTTTATGTGCTGCTGTACATCTTCTATCCGGGCGGACATACGCTGCCGGTCTGGAAAGTCATTATGGGCGGTTAGCTGTAATTGAAGACAAGCCTGTACATCTGCTGTTCCGCTTATGCGGGGCGGGTGTATAGGCTTTTTGTTTGTGGTGCAGGAGTGGGGAGCGGGGGCTCAGAACTGCACGCTGAACCCCTTAAACCTATGTATCCCCGTTCCAAAATGATCCAGCTCCTGTTCCTGCAGATATTGGGCCGCCCGCCCGGCTTCCCGGAGAATCTCCGGATCGAGCCCCAGTGTATTATGCGAGCCGTACACTTTGCGGATGCCGTTAATTTGTGCAATCCTTGCCAGTGAACGCACCAGGCCGGCAGGACTTGTCGAAGGATAGAACGCATAGACTGGCGTTGTGTCGTAGAGCAGATCACCGGTGAACAGGAATCCCCGGCTGTCGTCCCCGAAGCATAAATGGCCCGGTGAGTGCCCGGGAGTATGATACACGGTTATTATCCGTCCTCCGCCCAGATCAAACAGATCTCCATCCCTGAGCAGCCCCGCCGGTTCCCCCTGATAAGGAGTATAGGCCGCCGGATCGAATCCCTCCGGAACCTTGCGCGTAATGTCCCTGCCGATATCCCGCCGGATCTGCTCCAGAGTCAAACCCTGAATACCGTGGACCAGCCAGTCCCGGTCACCTTCATGTACATAGATCCGTTCGAATTGCCCATGGCTGCCGATATGGTCGGTATGCACATGAGTGGTAAGCACATCAACCGGGAGATTCGTCAGTTGGCCGGTTATGCTGCGGATATTGCCGATGCCTAGCCCCGTATCAATCAGCGCCGCCCGGTCTTCCCCGATTAGCAGGAAGGAATGTACCTGCTCCCAATGCCCGTATTCGCTGATGGCGAAGGTGGTTTCATCTATAGACTCTACAGTAAACCAAGGATCATCCAATCTATGCAGATCCAACTATACGCACCTCCAATATATAAACATCCAATACATTAACCACAATGCTCCAATTCCCCTATCGGATTTGAATTCCACACCATGCCTTGTGCGATATTTCCCGGTGATCCGTTAATTATGCTGAGTTCTTACTGATCCGCAGGAAGCAGGTGCATGTGCGGCAGCGGGCCCATATTATTCCATAATAGCACAGTGAACCGGGAAGGCGTGTTTCCGGGCTCTATAATAATGCGCCCAATTACTTTTGTTGAAAACCCTTGACACTGGAAAATACAGGTCATATACTGTGTATATAGATATATACAGTAAGCACAGAGAGAAGCACACTGAACTGTGTGAATCTGCTGCCGACTGCCGATGATGAAATCACAAAGCGAGGTTAACGGTTATGACAACATTAAAGAATGCATGGTTCATCGTGCGCAGCGATTTCCGCGGTGACAGGCTGAAGCTGCTGTGGGCACTGCTGTTCGCCGTCGTATTCATGGGGTATATGGCCGCACTGGCCGGAATGGTATTGGATGATGCGATGGACCGGGGCGAGGGGAGGCTGCTGAGCGATGTTTTGCTGGTCACTATTATTTCTATGCTGGGCATTACCTTCTCCCGGAGAAATATGAAGTATTTGGCGGAGGATACCTATACCCGAATGCTGGCTTATATGCGGTCCCTGCCGGTACCTGCTGAGGTCATTCTCTGCAAAAGAAAACTGAATACGCTGTTTGCCTTTATCCTGAACAGCACACTGTACTTTGGTTTAATCTATACGATCGGCGCCAATATACGCAGCGAACTGCCGGTCACCGCGTATCTCGCATTTGCCCTTACCTGGATTGGATGCGGTCTGGTTATTGCCGGAATATACATTTTTATCGAGTTCTCGTTCAGCGGCAAAGCATATTTCCTGATTATGATCATCGTCATATTTCTGTCCATGGGTATTGCTGGACTGGTCTATCTGGCCGGAGGGAATCTGCTGATTGCAAGTGTGGCTGTCTCCAAGGAGTGGGGGCTGTTGTCTCCTCTGATGTGGGGTTCGCTGCTGCTCGGCATTGTATCGGTGCAGCTGTTCTCCAGGTGGACGATTCACCGGCTGAAGAGCCGTGATCTCGTATGAAACGGGGCAAAGTGTTAGTCCGGCATGCCGGAGCGTGGAAGGCAGGTGCGTATCATGTGGATACCCATACAAATTAATGAGAACAGTGCAGAGCCGCTGTATCATCAGATCGAAACCCAGCTGAAATCGCTGATTATCTCTGGCACGATCACGGAGGGCACCCTGCTTCCTTCCATCCGTGAATTTGCGGGTGACCTGAAGTGCAGTGTGATCACCGTCCGGCGGGTCTATCAGGATCTGGAGAATGAAGGGCTGCTGCGCACAAGACAGGGAACGGGCACCTTCGTCTCCCATGTAGGAGACGGAACCATGGCAGGCTATAAGCAGGACGCCATCCGCAAAGCGCTGGAGAGTGCAGTGGATGTGGGGCTGTCCGTACATTGCAGTGAAGATGAGCTGACACAGCTGTTCAAGGAAATTGTGCAGGACAAATACGGGAAACAGAAATGAAGGACGGGGATCTCATGGTACAGCAAGCCATAGAACTACGGAATGTGTGCAAGAAGCGGAGGGGCAAGACGGTAGGGCCGCTGAATGTTAATCTGCCGCAGGGATACATTACTGCGCTGGTGGGCCAGAACGGCTCCGGCAAAAGCACGCTGCTGCACATGCTGCTGCAGCTGACTTTTCCAGAGGAAGGCGAGATCCGCTGGTTTGAGGAAGCCTACCGTGACGGGCTGCCACTGCAGCTCCGCCAGACTATCGCTTATGTACCGGAGATCTCGCAGAATGAAGAGAATCTCTGGACAGCCAGCGAGGCTGCCGGATTCCGCCGACACTGGTATCCTGCCTGGGACCAAGGCTATTACGAGGAGCTGCTCCTGAAGCTGGAGGTGCCGGAGAATGCCAGGCTGGGCAAGATGTCCAAGGGTGAACGCCGCAAATTCGAGATTGCCGCGGCCCTGGCTGCGAAGCCCCGGCTGCTGCTGCTGGATGAGCCGTCTTCCGGCCTTGACCCTTTTGCCTGGAAGATTATGATTGAGACTCTCCAGCGGTATATGGATGAGCATGAGGCTACCATCGTGATCTCGACCCACATTGTGGAAGAGGTACGGCGGCTGGCGGATTACATTGTCCTGATGCATCAGGGGCAGCTGCTAGGAATGGCCGAGAAGGACAGCTTGTTCGGCTCCTGGAGTGAAATATGGGTTCAGGCAGAAGGCGGACAGGCGCTGGAGGAACTGGCAGCAGAGCTGCCGCAGGCGCTGGAGCTTAAGCTGGAGACGCCGGGAGTGGCTTCATTTTTGACCCAGCAAATCTATCAATATGAGAAACGCATTCATGATTTGGGCGTAAAGGTTATCAAGAGCCGCAGCCTGGAGCTTGATGAAATCCTAAGCTTATGGAGCCGGGGACATCGTCCGGTTCTGATTGACCAGAAGAGAGGGGAATAAGGAATGGAAGCTTTGCATTTGGAACAGGTAGTGAAGCAGTACGGGGATAAGACAGCAGTCAATGGAATCAGTCTGAAGGTAGAACAAGGCGAAATTTACGGTCTGCTGGGTGCAAACGGCGCCGGCAAAACGACGACTATGCGCATGGTGCTGGGTCTGATCTATCCAGATGAAGGCCGGATTCTTTATAACGGCAAGCCGTATAGTACGGAGCTTCAGCATCTGATGGGTTATCTTCCAGAGGAGCGGGGGCTCTACCCGAAGGTCAAAGTAAGCGATCAGATTATCTATCTGGCCCGGCTTCGCGGCATGCCGGCAAGTGAGGCAGATAAGAGCCTGCGTTACTGGCTGGACCGGTTCGACGTTCCGGAATACTACAATAAGAAGATTGAAGAATTGTCCAAGGGCAATCAGCAGAAGATGGGCTTCGTTGCTGCCGTTGTCCATAAGCCGAAGATTCTGATTCTGGATGAAGCCTTCAGCGGCCTCGATCCGGTGAATGTGGAGCTGCTGAAGGATACAGTCAGAGAGATGCGGGATCAGGGCACGAGTATCCTTTTCTCCACCCACCGGATGGAGCATGTGGAGGAGTTATGCCGCAATATTACGATTCTCGACCGCTCGAACACCGTAGTTCAGGGGGATATCCGTGAGATCAAGAAGGGGTATCCGCGGGAAGCAGTCGTCCTGCGTACAGCGGGGGAAGTGAACGGGCTTGCGGAGATTGCCGGAGTTACTGCAGTGGAGCGCCAGGAACGCGGATATCTGCTGTCCATCAGCGAGATTGGCGCAGCGCAGCGCATTCTGCAGCTGGCCATGGCCCAGGGCGAGGTAGAGCATTTCGAGATTAAGGAACCGACGCTAAACCAAATCTTTATCAGAGCGGTGGGTGAATCGAATGAATAAGATGGGGAGCATTATCAACTTCACATTCAAGAACAAGGTAAGAACCAAGTCCTTCATGATTACAACATTAATTCTGGTGCTCCTGCTGAGTATCGGGATGAATATTCCTTATCTGATCAAGGTGTTTAAGGGAGAAGACGGTGCTAAGGAAGCTACGCAAATCGGAGTGGTTGCCGAGCAGGGCTCCCGGCCTGCCGAACTGCTTCTGGCGTATACACCACCGGCTGATACGGATGCTCAAGTCGAATTCACAGCTTATACCTCCGCAGATGATGCTGCGCTGAAGCAAGGGCTGGAGGACGAGAAGATTGAGGGTTATCTCACCTTTGCTTCAGAGGGCAGTGAGGGGGTACCTCCGGTAACGTATCACAGTAAAGACGGGGATATCAGCGACAAAGTGCAGAGTTATCTTCAAACTGCTTTGCAGCAGGTGAATACCGGACTTATTGTCGGCGATAAGCTGACGGAGAGCCAGGTAGCAGCGATATTCGCTCCAGTTTCAATTGGTACAGAGCAGCTGAATGCTGATGCAGCAGCCTCGGGTTCAGAAGAAGGGGATGCCAAGCCGGTCATTAACTATGTTGTTGTCTACGTCCTGCTGATGCTATTCTTCATGTCGGTGATGATGACCGGCAACATGATCGCCGCTGAGATTACCTCGGAGAAAAGCTCGCGTATCATGGAGATTCTGATCACCAGCGCATCACCATTAACACAGATGTTCGGCAAGGTCATCGGGATCTTCCTCGTCGGCCTGCTGCAGATCGCGATTATATCTGCCAGCATTGCTGTCAACCTGATGCTGCCGCACAATTCCGGCATCCTATCTGATTTCAACCTGGATCTGGGACAGCTGAATGCCAGCATTCTGGTGTATGGATTTATCCTGTATATCCTGGGTTACTTCCTGTACGCTCTGATGTATGCAGCTGTCGGTTCGATTGTCAGCCGGACAGAGGATCTGGGACAGGCGGTTATGCCTGTGATGATGGTGGGCTTCGTCAGCTTCTACCTGCCGCTGTTCAGCATCTCGAACCCGGATACCCTGCTGGTTAAGGTAGCGAGCTTCGTTCCATTCACCTCTTCACTCAGCTTGCTGCTGCGGATCGGCGTTGGCCATGTGGCCTTCTGGGAGATCATGGTCTCGCTGGCAATCCTGCTGGCAACAACCTTCGTCTTCGGCTGGCTCGCCGCCAAGATCTACCGCACCGGCGTCCTGATGTACGGCAAGCGTCCTAGCATCAAGGAGATTAGAAAAGCGATGAAGGCTTATAAGATCTAAGGAGTGGGAGTTAATGTGTGAGCCATTATAGTCCGGGCTGTTTATCATAATAAACCGGGCAGATTCGCCGCACATGTTTGAGACAAATCGAACCCTTGATTTAAAGAAAACGTAGATAAATCAAGGGTTTTCCATTTTAAATGTAGTCTTATGTAAAACCCGTTGTTGCGAGGGAAGACATCAGGCGATACAAAGAAGGCGAGCATTTATAAATCGGACATATCGTTACTTTTCATGTTTTTTAGAGCTAAAGGTGAAGAGTTGAATTTACTAGGGAGTGGGTAGAGTGGATAAAAAACAACAACAAACTGTAGCAATGCTGTTCTTGGCTTCTTCCACATCGATTGGCGCTAGCCAAATCATTCAGTCAAACGGTAGCAACCTAATGGATTTCACGCAAGGGATGTTAGCAGGGATTGGAATTGCGGGGATGATGCTGGCCATCGTAACCGCTGGAAGATATAATAAGCGTAGTCAATAGTACGGACTTTTAACAGGTGGAAAAAAGCTCATCCGATGTTGGCTGGGCTTTTTTAGTGTGTATATGTTCAGGCATCATGTGTTCAATGGGAACGTAACTGGTTTAAGACTTTCTCCGGAATCACTTTCTCCTCGACTATAATCCAGTCTTTCGTATAGGCTCCCTTAGCAAGCACCCTGACATAGCTTTCCGCTTTCTGTTCTTTGGTTGAAGAGAAAGTGATCTTTTTCTTCTCTCCTTCACTTGTGTAACCTGTCAGATTGTATCTGTAGCGAATCCATTCATTTTTACCTTCCTTTCCGGCTGGTTTATTGATTTCTGCGTATACATATTGTTCCTTATACAATGGGTTGAACTGATCCAACTCCCGTTTGAATGTAAAATACAGGACCGAGCACACAACCAGTGCGATCGAAATGAAAATCACAGTTTTTTTCATGCTTAATTACCTCCAGCAGTAGTTGTTATAACATAGCGTTTTTAACGACTTTTTTGTAATACCCAAGTGTGAAGAAAGCGAACATGAAGTAAATGGCGGCATAAGCTCCCATCGCAATCATCGCAGGGATCGTATCGTCGGCAAGAGTTATGAAGTAACTCGCCCTGACTGCATAGATTGAATGTAATATTCCAATGAACAGCGGAAGCAGGAACACCAGCATCTGCTTCCTCAAGATGCCTTTCATGATCATCTTTTCATCAAAACCAAGCTGACGCAATGTTCTAAAACTTTGTTTCTCCTGTTCGGCTTCACTCATCTGTTTGAAGTACAGAATGCTGCCGGTAGAAGCAAGAAAAGCAAGTCCCAGAAAGGCGGCTATAAAAATTAATAATCCAGATTGTTGAAGCAGACTTGTGTAACGGGAATAAAAGTCGGCCGAATAAAAGTCATCCGTTTTATATTTCTGGTAGAGAGAGGAAGCCAGCGCAAGCTCCTTATTATCCGGGACTTGGAATGTATCTATCTGAACCCGCTCAAAACTGTCTGTACCGGACATTCTCCGCTCAACTTCTTCCAAGGTTTCTTCAGACACTAGCATTTGTCTGCCTGATATTCCGGCATTCACGATGTTTTCCAAGAATATTTCATTCAAGGGATAACTCTTGGTCTGTTTGTCTGAGCGCAGTTCAATCATGGTTGGATAACGTTTGGAGAGATCAATGTCATCATATAAGCTCAGCGCAGAAGCGTTATATTCTACTGCCTCGCCATAATCAGGTACAGAGATATCTCTGCCTGATTGTTGCAGCTGTTCAGCCGGAAGCCATAATAACATGCCTTCTCTATACCCGGATTCAGTCAACGGATCCAGGATAATACCGTTAGACCGGAATGTATCGATGGTTTGGTGTTTGTGATGAACACCGCCGCTCTCGAGCTCGGCTGTAAATGCAGCTGCATCCCGCTGGTTATTCTCAATTGCAAAATCATAAGGATATTCATTGCGGGTGACTTGTTCTACAGAGTAATATAAAGAATACGCGATGGTAACAAGTGTAAGGGTTAAAGCTGAGAGCACAGTAATTAAAGTGAGCGAATTGGCATTGGCTTTCATACGGTGCATCAGCGGAGCAAGCGAAAGGCTGTTGTAAAAGCCCAGGTGTCCTTTTTTACGCTTGCGGAACCAGTAAAGACACCATCTGATCGTCACCCGGAATAAGATATAGGTTCCTGTTATTGTAGATGCCATTACCAACAGCGCATTAACAGCTAGTTGCTCATCTATCATACGTCCCGATAATTCATAGCCATAGCCGATCATTATAACACCAAATATAGCTAATATAGCCGTAAGAATAGAGGGCCGCTTGCTGACAAGATCAGGCTGCTTATCTGCCTGGAATAAGCCGAGCAGGGTTCTGCGGCTGATCATAAATATCATCTGAATGGAAGTAATAAAGATGATAAGAATAAACACTAATGCCGTTTCTAAGGCTGCCGGTACAGAAAAATCTATTGAAGGCAGGCCGTCCAAGTTAAGCAGTTTCATTAAAATCAGGACAAACAGACGGGACACCAGCGCTCCGGAGATGATCCCTGCTAGTAAAGCACCTAAACCCAGCAAGATATTCTCAATGATTAAATAACGGATAATCCAACCTTTGGAAAGGCCTATGAGCTGGTATAATCCAAATTCCCGGCTGCGTCTGCGTAAGAAAATGCTGTTAGAGGAAACTGCGAAAATTCCTATGATTACCACAAGCAGGACTGCAGCGGACTGAAAGGCTGTCGTGATATTAACACTTGAATCCAGCATGTTCTGTACCTGCTGATCATACTTGAGTGATGCAAAGACGAAGAACAGGCTCATACTGAAAATCAGGGCGAAAAAATACAGATAGTAATGCTTAACATTTTGCCGCATACTGCGGAGTGCCAGATCAAATACCGTCAATATTATCTCCCCCTAATACAGCCTGCACATCAATGATTTCCTTGAAGAACGACTGTCTGGATTTCTCCCCCCGGTACAATTCGGAATAAATTTTTCCGTCTTTCAGAAAGACCACGCGGTTACAATAGCTGGATGCGACCGGGTCGTGCGTGACCATGATAATCGTGACCTCTCTTGTCCGGTTAACCTCATCCATTACGGACAACAGCGATGATGCGGACTTAGAATCCAAGGCACCCGTCGGCTCGTCTGCAAAGATGATGGAAGGCTGATGGATCAAAGCCCGTCCGGCCGCAGTGCGCTGTTTTTGTCCTCCTGATATTTCGAAGGGGTATTTCTCCGACAATTCCCGAATGCCCAGTACATCTGCAATCGCTGTAAACTCTCTTTCAGCGTGTTTTTTACTTAGCTTGTTAAGCGATACCGGCAGAAGGATATTTTCCTTTACCGTCAACGTATCAAGCAGATTGTAATCCTGGAAGATGAAGCCAAGCTTGTTACGGCGGAATGCGGAAAGGGAGGCGTTGTTCATGGCGGATATATCTTCATTATCGATTAATATCGTACCGTCAGTGGTCCGGTCAATCGTCGCAAGTACGTTTAGCAGGGTGGTCTTACCGGAACCGGAGGGACCCATGATGCCGACGAATTCTTTATGAAGAACGCGTAAATCAATGCCTTTCAGAACATGTTGCGTACTGCCTCTTGAGCCATATGCTTTGTGAACATTCCGGGCGTGTAATACTGTATCTTGTTCATTCATTTCATTCATAGTGAACCTCCCAAATTCGATTATAGGTTAAGCTTACGCGTATATATCCCGGGTGTCGCACGTTTCTGGTGACGAGTTGAAGCGGTAGGTGACAAATTCGTCAGGTTAACACAAAAACAGCCCAGATGACCTTGGCTGTTCATAATGGGATATTGTCTGCTTGTCCTCTTCTAACGGTCTCGAATGCATTAGAATCTGTAAAAGTAATCCGCATTGTCGTACCTTGCGGCTGGATGGAATGGACTTGAAGCGTAATCCCAATTTTGGCTGCAACGGTGTGGGCAAGATAGAGGCCGAGGCCTGTAGAAGCATTATGAATCCTTCCATTCCCGCCGGTAAATCCTTTGTCAAATATACGCGGAAGGTCATGAGGCTGAATACCCGGACCCTCGTCTATTAAATCCAGAAAGACATTCTCTTGTTCCGTAACATTTGTCCTGAACGTGAGTGACGTGCCTGTAGGACTGTATTTGATGGCATTGGTCAATAACTGCCTAATGATAAAACGGCACCATTTACGGTCTGTAACGACGGTGGCATCATTGCCTTCAATACTGACTGCCAGGTTTTTCTCCATACACCAGGCAGCCAGTTCCCGGACTTCTTCTGCCGCAAGACGTTGTACCGACACCTGTTCAAGAACATAGTCCGATTCCAGGGCAGGAAGGCGTGTCATATATAGCTGACGGTCTACAAGCAGGTGAATCCGCAGCCATTCTGTTTCCATTTTGCGGATATCCGGATCACTTTGGCGTGTGGCCATAATCAGTTTCATAGCGGTAAGAGGAGTCTTGATTTCATGAATCCAGGAGGCAATAAAATCATTCTCAACCAGTTGGGCTTCCTTCATCCCAGAAAGCTTCCGTTTGAAATGGGAAGAAGCCTCTCTTAATACATGGCCCGTGATCCTATCCAATTCATTGTCAGGTTCGGGAAGACTCTCAATCCAGTCAGCGGGCATGACTTCCTGCAGTTTGGCAACCGCTGCCAGATACCTGGTTTCTTTCCTGTACCGCCAAATGAAAAATACAACAAACAGAATAATATACAACGAATTTAAGTATATGAAAGAGGTGGGTCCAACACTTACTCCCTGATCGAGTAATATTAGCAGGTCAGTAACACCCAGCAAACTGATAAAAAGCAGGATCCAGCTTTTTCTGGCAATAACGTAACGGACTAACATATCAACTTTTCCTCCTATAAAGTCACTGCCATATAACCCATTCCTTTCTTTGTCACAATAGCGTCTGAAAGCCCAAGCGGTTCTAACTTCTGCCGCAAGCGGGTGATATTGGCTGTAAGTGTATTATCATTTACGAACTGCTCATCTTCCCATAGCTTACGAATCAGGTCATGACGTGAAATGACAGAGTTGTTGAACTTCACCAGCGCAATCAGTAAGAAAAATTCGTTTTTGGTCAAGTCTACTTCCTCGGCTGATTTTCGGATAACCCCCCGCTTTAAATCAATCAAGGCACCGTTCCATTCGAGTGTATCTGCCTGGGTTTCACCATAAGCGTACGTCCGTCGAAGAATCGCTTGAATTTTGGCATACAGCACATCCGTATGAAAAGGTTTCTGGACAAAATCATCCGCACCCATATTAAGCGCCATAACCATATCTAACGGGTGATCGCGGGAAGATAAGAAAATGATGGGGATTTCGGATACAGAGCGAATTTCCCTGCACCAATGAAAACCGTCAAATTTAGGCAGCGTGATATCCATGATTACAAGATGAGGCTGCTGATCAAGAAACGAACGCATAACCTCATCAAAATCATCCGGTTTCGTAACCCGGAACGCCCAAGCTTCCAGTCCGGTTTGCAGCGCTTCGAATAATGCCGTATCATCTTCAACTATAAATATATTAAATTCCATAGAATGAACTTTTCTCCCTTTTGTAATGTATTTAGTTCATAGTACTCTAAATGAATAAAATGGAGTTTGTGCTGCATTTAGGGGTGATATGGAGGCTTCATCTAGGTTTAATTCAACAACGGTGAACTTTGACCATTGGCTTTTCGTATATAATTTTTTTTAACAGGAATTTCGAAGCTCCAGTTTCCGGCGAGTGTAAGCTGCTGAGCAGTGTCATCCGAGAGAATTAACTCTTTTACGCTGACTTTCAACATGAACTTGTCTGGAGGTGTGGTTCCGTTAAAAGAATAATTGATGGTGCCGTTTTTGGCCAACGTTACACCTGGATCTGTGGCGATGCCGGGCACTGCCTGTATCGTTGAAGGGTCCAATTTAAAAGTCGGCTTGACTGATTGTTTCGCCCATTGTGACTGCGATATCTCGTTAAAATTTTTGATTGAGTATTGGAGAATTAGGTTCTGGCTGTCGTACATATAACGATGAATGAGAAGTGTATAGCCTTGGTCTGATTTACCGCCTATAGAAGTCATCATGTCATTTTCGCTTGCTGTCATCAGCGCTGGATCGCTATTTGCATCCAGCTTTACCATGAGCGGGGAGGTAAATGAATTCTTAACGCTGAATAGTACCACTGCACAAATGAGCAGCACGATCATCGATACTGCAGGTACCCTGGATTGGAATAAGCCCCGTTTCCGGGGGGATATTCTTTGTTTCGGCGTCAGGCCCCGCTTGGGAATCACGGTCGGTACCCGTTTAATTTCATTATGAACTTCTTCCGGAACAGCCGCTTGCGCCTGATGGATGCCGGAATCCGGGAGCCGTGTCTCAAATATAGTTGCCTTCTTGCTACTGTGTACAGTGATACTCCCTCCGTGTACATCGATAATGCTTTTTGCGATGGCCAGTCCGAGACCTGTGCCTCCGGTCTGCTTCGACCTGGAGCGCTCCACCCGGTAAAAGCGGTCAAAAATAAAAGGCAAATCCCGTTCCGGAATGGGGTCTCCATAGTTTTGGATCCGCACGACCAGTACATCTCCATCCTTAGCAATATCGATATCTATATATCTGCCCGCCTTCCCGTATTGTATGGCATTGGAGATAATATTCTCGTACGCCCGTACCAGCAGCCCTCCGTCTGCTTGGATCTTGAATTCTCCTTCATGCATGTTCAACCTGATTTCCATGCCTACGTTCTCCGTAACCGGTACGAATTCCTCTTCCAGCTGACGGATCAGCCCGGCGATATCGAGCTCGCTCAGTTCCAGAGGCATGCCGTTGTTAATACGCGTATATTCGAACAGCTCGTCGATCAGGCGCCGAAGCGACAAGGATTTCTCATACGCGATGTTGATGTAATAGCGCATCTCTAGTTCATCCTGATACCGATCCTCCTCAATCACTTCGAGAAAACCGAGAATCGAGGTCAGTGGAGTGCGCAGGTCATGCGATACACCGGTAATTAAGTCATTTTTGGTCTTTTCCGCTTTGCGCTCCTCCGCTATCGAATGCTTCAACTGCGTACTCATTTGGTTGATGCTATGCGCGACTTCGCCCAGTTGGTTACCGGCAATTTCCGGAATCTGATGGTCGAACTGCCCATTGGAAATCTCCTTCAAACCGCGCGTAATTTCCGCCAGATATTGATCCCATTCGCTGCTGAGTTGATTCATACTCTCCGCTGCAACGCTTAACTCATCCTTGCCCTTGACCGTTATTACACGCCCGAACCGACCTGCCGATAACTCCTGCAGCCCTGCGTTGATTTCGCGCAAATCCTGAACCAAACGGAAGCTGGCCAGGAAGAAAGTGACGGGAAAGAGAATGATACCAGTGATGATCATCACGCGAACGGATCCGGCATGCTCAATGCTCCAATTGATCGGAGCAGCCACGTATTCGATTTTTTGCAGTTCCCCGGCCATGAAAAAACCAAAAGAAATAACTGCGCCTGTTAGGGCCAGGCTTCCAATCATGATCAGCATTAATCTCCAACGAATTGTATACAGCCACTGTAGTTGTATCCTACTCACCCCTTGCTTTTAGAACGCCTTCGATTTTGTATCCAATCCCCCACACGGTTTTGATTATCCGCGGTTCGCGCGGATTAGCTTCTATCTTCTCACGAAGCTTTCGGATATGAACCATAACACTATTCTTCGACTCCATAAAAGGCTCGTTCCAGACCTCCTCGTAGATGCGGTCCATGCTCAGCACCGTCCCTCGATTGACTGCCAGCATGTGAAGGAGCGCGAATTCACGGGGAGTCAGCTTGATCTCCTGCTGATCGACCGTTACCGTATGGGATGCTTCATTAATAACGACGTTTTCGATACGTATTTCGTTTGCGTTAGCCGCAGTGGAGTTAAATTGGTTCATCCTCCGAAGCTGTGACTTGATGCGTGCAATCAGCTCAAGCGGGTTGAACGGTTTGGTTACGTAGTCGTCGGCGCCGATACTGAGGCCTGATATTTTATCGATATCTTGACTTTTAGCCGAGAGCATGATGATGGGAATAGGATTCGTTTCCCGTATTTTCATACAAGCCTGCAACCCGTCCATCTCGGGCATCATTAGATCCAGTACAATCAAATCGACTTGCTCCGACTGCAGAATCTCCAGTGCCTCCAGTCCATTCGACGCCTGCAGGAGCTTGTATCCTTCGTTATTGAAATAAATATTCATCAATTGGATAATTTCCGTTTCGTCATCCACCATCAAAATCGTGCTTTCCGCCATAGATCCTCCCTTAGTTCTCTTATTTTTCTTAGATAGAGAGTAGAACAATAATTATAAGCGATATTTCTAATGCAATGAATAACGCTAGCCATATTTAAGGAAATGATAAGGATTTCGGTAGCTGGCTGATAAGCTTTCTCTTCTATACTTGGGTCAATACAAGTGAATAACCGTTTGAAATAACAAATGAGTGGAGGTTTTATTTTTGATACACAATTTATTGCAGAAGGTCATGCTGGCTAGTCTCAGTGTGATGCTATTCGGTACTTCAGCAGCCTCTGCAAATTCGGACAGCCAGTCAAATACCAAAGATACCTTAAAAGTATTGTACTGGAACGCAGACGATTTCAATAGGACGTATGGGAATCTGTTCAGTAAGAAGTACCCGGATACAGACATCCAAGTAGTTACACCTACAGGTTCGAGTGCGATTACGGATTACAACGGAGCTATCCAAAAGTATTCACCAGATCTTGTATTGCTGCCCCCATACCAGTACAAAGAAATGTCTAAAGATAAAAAGCTGACAGATTTAGAACCGTTAATTAAACGGGATCAGTATAACATGACAACAGTATACCCAGGCTTGCTTGCCGAATTAAAGGAACAAGGCGGCGGTAAACTTTACGGGTTAAGCCCAAAAACGGAGTCGTATGCTCTTTTGTATAATGCTGATTTATTTAAAAAGCACAAGGTTAAAGCACCAAGTGACGGAATGACGTGGGAAGAAATATTGAAGCTTGCTAAGAAATTCCCTACTAAAGGGGATAAGAATACCCGAATTTGGGGCCTAAGCGCCTCCGGATCCAGCAATTTGGTAATGGATATTGCAAAAACGGAAGGATTAATATATATCGATCCAAATACTCTTAAGGCTACTGCGAATACAGCTGCGTGGAAAAATGCCTATCGTATAGCGAGCGAGGCCACGAAGTCGGGGGTGCTTGACGAAAGGATCACTCTGCCGGGTAAAAGTTATTTGGAGAGCAGCCCGTTCATTATGGGACGATCCGCTATGATAGTAGCCTCTATCAGTCAGCTGCAGTCCTTGCAAAAAGCAAAAAATAATGTAAAGAATTATAAACCGTTTACGCTTGGTATGGCTGCCGGCCCTTCGGATTCTAAGGACCGGAAGTCAACAGGAGACGTACGTATTACTGAAATATTCGCGATTCCGGCAGGTGCATCGAATGTGGATGCCGCTTGGGATTACATCAAATATTTCAATGGGGATGACTACGCTAACGAATACTATAAACCCAATACCACTGGTAATAATATAGGTGCTCCTCTGTCCCGCATGGTTAAGGAGTACTCTGGTTACAAGCTGGATGCGTACTATAAATTAAAACCTAATTTGGATTCAGCTAGTACAAGTTATGCTCTCATGAACAAGTCAGCAAATTTTGAATTAAATTTCCGGTCAGTTCTATTTAAAGAACTGGCACAGGTAGTAAACGGGAAGAAAACATTGGACAAAGCAACTGCTGCTATTCAATCAAGCACTCAAGCTGATGCTGATAAACTGGCAAAGGCTCAAAAGACAAAGAGATAGAGATAAAGAATCATGGAGATATGAAAAGGATATTTTTATAAGCCTTTTGGGTGTCAAAGAATGCACGGTATCTGAGGGGGGCTCCTGCGGAAAGCAAGTGCCCCTCTATGTTGTTTGGACTGTAATGTTGTTCTTAGAAGAACGAAGCGGGGGTGGAATCTTGAAGTATAAGGTTGCTATGTATATGAAAAAAGTACTTATATTTATTAGTGTAGCGGCACTTGTTCTTGGTTCCACTGCTTGTAATTTGCCGAAGGAACAGACACCAGACTCGGACAATCTGGCGGAGTTGGAAAAGGGTGTTCTGAAGACAACAGCTTTTGAAAAGGAAGTAGATTATTTAAGACAAAAGGGTCTTGAGCTTCCTGATTTGCCACCTGATAGCTGGAAGGTGAAGCGGCATCGGATCAGCGACTGACTAGGCTGATGGCAGCTGAAATGTTAGTATCGGCTTATGAAGCTATATTTGGAGAAATACAAACGGTTCCAGCCTCCAAGCCAAAGGATACGGAAGATATCAATGCATGGAAATCGAGCGGATTTTTCTTCTGGTCGGAGTCTGGGAACTTTGAGCCTGGAAAAACCGGCAACTGGGATGATTGGTCTTTTATGCCGGCGATTGTTTATGACGCTACTCTTCGGTCAGATATGAAGCTGCAAGAGTCTAAGGCACCGTATGGTTCGGTTGTAGCTGCACTGGCCGCCCTGATGTGGTTGCCGAGAATGTAATGCTGCAGTATGGCTTGGAGTTCACTGATGCTTTTGATACTACAGTTGATTTGGATAAGATGTTAGATCATTTGGATAAAGGGAATATCTTATATGTCATGTTTAGGGAACTGGACATTCCAGAGGGACACTCGTCTATGATCAAGGGCTACTGGAAGTTAGGAAACCATGTCCAGTTCATCGTCTCTGACCCGAATTACAACATGATGGGGCCTTTTGGCTATCTGGAATATTTAAAGGATGCCGAGACCATGTTGCTTGATATGGAAAGGCATCTACCGAGGTATTATATAATACCTCCGGGAGAATAGGAGGAAATGAATGATGAAGAAAATTATATTCGCATGCGTCATCTGTGCTTTCTTCCTTGTGGGATGTAGCAGCAATAATGAGGCGAACCCAGATAAAATAAGTCCCGATGAGAATCTGCAACATACGTTGGAGCAATACATGCGGGCCATCGCTAATAAAGATGCTGAAACTTTGGTCGAGTTATACGGCGGCAGCTACCAGGGGCTCATGAATTTATCTCCTGAAACAGATCCTGACGATGAGCAAGAATTATTCAATCAGTATCTGGAGCTGATTCCTGACATCTCCCTTAAAGAGATTGTTGATCAGACCGAGGTAAGCAAGGATGAATGTAAATTCGTGATTACGTTAAAGCATGAAGACGGAACCTTGTTCCAGACACAGGAGTTCGACACAATCACTGATAAGTTCACCTACACAGTTAAAAGAGTTGACGGTAGATTAAAGGTAATGGAAGTCCCTCCATATCAACCCTAAGGTTGATATGGAGGCTTTAAGGAAATGATAAGGATTTCGGTAGCTGGCTGATAAGTTTTCTCTTATATACTTAGCTCAGTACAAACAGATAATCGTTTTAACAATAAAGGAGTGGAGGTATTATTTTGAAGAGAACTATTTTAAAAAAGTCAGTAATCGTTAGTTTGAGCTTTATGCTATTGGCTATTTCAGCAGGCTTTAGCCAAGACCCAAAAGCTTCTGCTAATTCAAACACCCAGGTTAACACGAAACAAACTCTAAAGGTGCTGTACGAAGACAAATATTATTTCGATGAGAACTTGTTCAAAGCGCAATTTCCCGATACTCAGATTCAGGAAGTGAAATGGGATGGGAAATCAGACTTAAAAGCTTTTATCGCCAAGCAATCGCCAGATGTTGTCATGTTGAACACCCTTGAATATAAGCAGATGTCCAAGGAGAACCAGTTAGCAGAACTGGGACAGTTAATCAAGAGTGACAACTATAACACTGCAACCCTATATCCTGGATTGTTGGACGCACTCAAAGTGAATGGAAAGCTCTACGGGCTAAGTCCGCGCTTCAACACAGAATCCCTTTTTTACAATGTAGACTTATTCAAAAAATATAATGTCCCCTTACCGAAGGACGGAATGACTTGGGAAGAAATACTGAAACTATCCGCGAAATTCCCAACTAAAGGAAATAAGGACACCCGTATCTGGGGACTTCACTATCCGCTTGATAATTACACCTATTTGATCAATGATATAGCAACTTCTGAAGGGTTAACCCGTTATAATCCTGATACACTTAAAGTAACTATGAATACAGCCGCTTGGAAAAGGGTATTCAGTATGGCTATCACTGCGATAAAATCCAATACCATAGAAGGCTCAAATAAAAGTGGATATGATGTGGACCCTTTCCTTATGGGAAGAGCGGCTATGACAGTAAGTACGACTAGTATGAATACTTTAAAGGGGGTAACTGCAAATAAATCTGCTATAGCAAAGTACAAACCGTTTACCGTTAAAATTGCTGCGGGTCCTGCCGATCCTAAGAACCGGAACATGACACGAAACATTCATCTTGATTCAATCTTTGCGATTCCGGCTAGTTCATCTAATAAAGATCTTGCTTGGGATTTCGTCAAATTCTATAACGGAGCGGATTTTGCTAAATTTAAGTCCGAGATGCTTTCAGATTATTCCCTGTCACGGATGGATTATAGTAAAGAATACAAAGGATTTAGTATGGAGGCCTTCTATAAATTAAAACCAAACCTGGAAACACCACCATATGTTAATCCAATAGGAGTTCCATTTAACAATGCACAGTATTCACTTATCCTGCAGAGTGAAGTTAAACAGGTAATAAGCAACAAAAAGACACTAGACAAAGCGCTGGCTTCCATTCAAACACAGGTTCAAAAGAGCCTTGATGAGGCTGTGAAAAAGCAAAAAGCGAAGAAATAACCCAGGCCCCATTCTTAGATAGCTTCTATCTGAGAATGGGTTCCTTTTTGTCCGCACTTCTCAGCCTTATTTAAGGAAATGATAAGGATTTCAGTAGCTGGCTTATAAGCTTTCTATTCTATACTTGAGTCCATCCAAGTGAATAACCGTTTGAAATAACAAATGAGTGGAGGCTTTATTTTTGAAGAAAAATATGATACAGAAGATCATGCTTACTAGTTTCAGTGTGATGTTGATCGGTACCTCAGCAGGTCTTGCCACAGGTCAACTGGTTTCCGCAAATTCGAATAGCCAGGCAGATACGAAAGATACTTTAAAAGTATTGTATTGGAACGCTGATGATTTCAATAGGACGTACGGGAACCAGTTCAGTAAGAACTACCCGGATACAGACATCGAAGTCTTTGCACCTACAGGTTCAGGTTCGGTTACAGATTACAATTCGGCGATCCAAAAGTATTCACCGGATCTTGTAATGCTGCCCCCCTATGATTACCAGCAAATGTCTAAAGATAAAAAGCTGGCAGATTTAGAACCGTTAATTGAACGGGATCAGTATGACATGACAACAGTGTACCCTGGCTTGCTTGCTGAATTGAAGGAACAAGGCGGCGGCAAACTTTATGGGTTAAGCCTAAAGGTGGAGTCGTATGCTCTTCTGTATAATGCGGATTTATTTAAAAAGCACCATGTTAAAGCACCAAGTGACGGAATGACGTGGGAAGAAATATTGAAACTTGCTGGTGAATTCCCTACTACAGGAGATAAGAACACCCGAATTTGGGGTCTAAGCTCCTTTGGGTCCAGCAATTTGGTAATGGATATTGCCAGAACAGAAGGATTAACGTATATTGATCCAAATACTCTTAAGGCTACTGCGAATACAGCGTCGTGGAAAAATGCCTATCGCCTGTCTGTCGAGGCTACGAAGTCGGGGGTACTTGACGAAAGAATCACTCTGTCGGGCAAAAGTTACCTGGAAAGCAGCCCGTTCATTATGGGACGATCCGCTATGATAGTAGCCTCTATCAGTCAGCTGCAGTCCTTGCAAGCAGCAAATAGCAATGTAAAGAATTATAAACCGTTTACGCTTGGTATGGCTGCCGGCCCTGCGGATTCTAAGGACCGGAAGTCAACAGGATATGTGTTTGGTTCTGAGATTCTGGCTATTCCAGCAGGTGCATCGAATCTGGATGCCGCTTGGGAGTTCATTAAATATTTCAATGGGGATGACCACGCTAACGAATACTACAAACCTAACAACTCTAATAATAGTATAGGTGCACCTCTGTCCCGCATGGTTAAAGAGTATTCTGGTTACAAGCTGGATGCATTCTATAAATTAAAACCTAACTTCAATTCATCTATTACAAGTTATGCGCTCATGAACAAGTCACCAGATTTGGAATTGGATTTTTGGTCAATACTATCTGAAGAACTGACACAGGTAGTAAACGGGAAGAAAACATTAGACAAAGCTACTGCTGCAATTCAAACACAAACACAAGCTGCTGCTGATAAAGTGGCAAAGGCTCAGAAGGCAAAAAAGTAAAACATCCCAAGGAGAAAAGTCACACATAAATATTGGTTAAGCCCCCTCAAAACGTTAGTTAAATAACAACATCGGCAGTCTAACACTTATTTTCATTTCACAACAGGAAGCTATGCTTTAAGCATAGATGAAAAGGTAATTAACACAATGTGTTTCTGAAATCAGGATCATTTAATCATCAACTTACCAGATTGGAACACACATTATTACAATTCCCTTCTTTTCTTTCACTAAAGGCGGGCCGAATGTTAGTTTCTAACGGAAGCAACCTGATAGATTTCACGCAAGGGATGCTAACGGGTATAGGCATTGTGAGTATGGTGGTGACCATCATAGCCTTTGGCAGATATCAGAAGCGCAGCCAGTAAACATAGATCAAAGCCCATTCGCCGGGGGAGGCGGGTGGGCTTTTTTTACTTATGCAGACAGTGCGCTTGGAGCGCTATCCTTCCTTTTTACATTTTACAATTAAGAAGTTTATGGAAGGTTTGTTTTTCATATTCTTACCGGGCTCATCTATTTCTGATATCTCGACCAGGCCATAGTTGGCAAAGTCTTGTTGAATGGAGTCAGCATCATAAAAAAACATTTTCACTCGGTCCATAATTTCGAAATAGTCTGTATCCAGTTGGACGCCCTTACCGTACATTGGTGCTTTTTTGGATACCGTTGTAAAGACCATATATCCTCCCGGCTTCAGCTGATTATAACAATCCTGAATGAACTTCTCCCGCTCACGCTGATCCAATAAGTGAATCAGTGCATAGCAGAAAATACCGTCATAGAGTTTGTTGTCAAATGGCATATCGGTTACCGAGCCGTGGTAAACATTCATATCCAGCCCGCGCTGCCTCGCCAGATCAATCGCTGTTTGCGAAATTTCAATACCAGTAACATCTATACCATTGTCCATAAAAACCTTTGCATTTCTGCCATATCCAATGCCGGGAATCAGGATGTCTTTAACATTCTTTTCAAGGAAAAAATCCTTGGTTAAGATGGCCGAGTCAGAAGGTTCAAATCCCCACATCGTTTGTTTTTCTATGAAGCTTGCTTCCCAGAACTCCGTCATAGCCCGATCTCCTTTAATTACACTAAATAGTTATTACAGACATATTATATCTACGATAGAACCAATTTGCAATGTTATTGTTAATCTTCGTATTTTAGCTAAGTGATGATCCGGAGTTGAACAGTGTGGTAGTGAGCTATCTGGATGATTTCATCGCGAAAGTGCACATGTGGTGTTCCGGAGATACCTCAGAAAGTAAGACGATAGATGAAAGGAAGGCTCTGTATGCTGAAATCAGCAAGGAGACGGCAAATATAACAGATTACGAAATTAATGAAATGAATAAAATAAACGCTGATGAATACGAAGTGGTAGTGGACAGGTCCTGGGATAACGGGAGTGATGATACCGCTGTCTATTCAATGATTAAAATGATGGGATATGGAAGGTGGATGACCTGTAGTGATGAAACGGGCTTATAAATAATGCTGTTCTATAGAGTGATCACAAACCACCCTAAACTGGTTAAACCCCCGCAGATAGTGTACCTTAGTAATATTAGTAATTAGGAGTGGTGATTTTTTGTGAAAAAAAGTAGACAAACCCCCGTGCTGGTCGTGGTCTCCATCCTGCTGATCATTATCAGCAGCCTGATCCCGTCGGACAAATCAACCTGGCTGGGAGCACTGCAGACCATCTTGCTGGGCGTCGGGCTGCTCGGATGCTGCATGGCTTTTTGGCGGTTCGCCAAGGGCGGCAAGGGCAAGCGCTGATTTCTGGCACTGGAACAGATAGCATAGCATTAGCAAATGGAGAGCCGTGGCGGATGCTGCGGCTTTTATTAATATGTACGACGTCAGCGGATTTACTCTATGCAGCGCTTGCTACGCGGACTGAGAGGACCTTATTTTGTGAAAAAGCCTGCTTTTTTGCCCGTTGCGGACTCAGGCGCGCTTATATTGTTCGAAGGAGCTCAAAATGAGGCGAAACTGGTTAGTTAAGGTCCTCTGAGTCCGCATGGATCGCTGATTCGACTGATTGGGCGAAATAACGGATCTACAGTCCGCATGGATCGCAGCAGCATGCTTGAGTCTATTGTTGCAGGCCCCACCCAGCTCCCTATCCCGCCGACGGACGCGGGACAGCTGGCCGCGCAGCAGCCATCTGTTCGCGAATCCCTCTGAGCTGCGCTTTCAGCTCAGGAACGCTTCGCTGCAGGATGAGGCTGATCTCGGGCAGCGGCAGCTGGATGCCGTACCATAAGGCGCTGGCGATCTGATCCTCCCAGGTGAGCAGGGCAGAAGAGCAGCGGCCGCGGTCTTGAGCAACCAGCGAGCATTGCCGGATGCATTCCCTGTAGGAGGCAAGGGAGTAAGCATCTGCTTGGATGCTGCCCTTGAGCCAAGGCTCATAGAGTGCCGCGAATGTAGCAATTGCGGCTTGATCGGCGCGGGCGCCCTTCTCCAGCAGGAGACAGCTTAGCGCATAGATGGTTCCGCTATATTGCTCAATATAGCTGGTGAATCCGGCAGCGGGAACTGCATTGGACGATAATGGGTCTGGCATGTGGACACGTTCCTTCCTGAATGTGGGCGATTTATAGTTTGGATATGTAGTTGATAGGTTTGCCGAAATGCTGATCCGCCGGAATAAGTGCGCAAAAAACCGCAGACAGAGGAGGACCTCTGCTGCGGTTTTGTTACAGGCGTAAGAAGCCTGGGGCAAAATCGTGGCGGATCAAGATCTCTCTCTTTACGCTTACGGGGTTAGCTGTCGGATTCGGACGGTGAGAGTCGCCCTACCTTTTGAGACTGCGTAATTGAAGTCTCCTTCGGATTCACCCCAAGTAGGCCTGCGGCCTGATGGTTCCCCCGTTTTCCGCTTGGCGGAAATTCAGCGTGCATTCACATTATCGCTGGTAACTTTCAACACGAATCATACCCTTTCAGGATTGTCTTTGTAAAAATGGAAAAGAGTGCTTCTGCGCCGGATTTGCAATAAATTGCTGCTTCGCGAGGAATATTGGAGACTAAAACCATATATGTGGCCGATTATCATCCGTTTATCTCGCTCAATCGCCGTTTTTTATTTTTGGGAGGTAGCGGTGAGGGAACTCCGGAAATATTAATGCGTTAGACCGGAAACGCCGTCGATATTGATTTTTTGTGAAATGGCGTATTAGTGAGTAATCGGGAGATAATGAGAGATTGAAGATGAAGTAAGCGTTACCCGTCTGGCAAATAGATTCGTGAATGTGTTATTAGAGTAATTATGGCGGTTTACAATTTGTACCTGAATTAGAACCTGATTCTACGAAAAGTGTACCTTTCTAGCCGCACAAACCATACATCCGGGAGGGCCTAATTCCCGCTTCCCGAATGCTTGACTTGGACCCTACTCCAGGGATTATTATTTGAATCTGTAAGGGCAGACGGTCAGTAAATTACCAAGACTGAAAGCCAAACTAAGAAGCTGGATTAAGAAGCTAGATTAAGAAGGAGGCCAGCAGCCAATGGAGCCTGTTTTTACGATCGCCGAGGTAGCAGAGCGGACAGGACTCAGCCAGGATACCATCCGCTATTATGAGAAAATCAAGCTCCTGCCCCCGGCAAGCCGCAAGGAGAACGGCCAGCGGGCATACAGCAGGCGTGAGCTGGACCGGGTGCATTTCGTCGCTATTCTCAAAAGAACCCATATGCCACTGCGCACCATTCAAGAATATATCAGGGCTTCAGCGGAAGAGGACTACGAGGAATGCTACAGTGTGCTGGACAGGCATAAAACGTTGATTGAAGAGCAGCTCACGGAACTTACGGCGGCACTGGAGCTTATGAAATACAAGCTGAAGAACTTCCGGGAGCTTAAGGACGGCAGGTTCATCGCGGAAATGGAACAGAGGAGGAACGAAGTGTGAAAATTGGGATGAATACGGAGCTGAAAAGCGGGATGAGTAAAGAGTCGAACAATGAGACAAACAATGAGGCGAGTAATACGAAGTTTATGCAGCGACCGATTCCTTCCGGATGGGGTCCGGACACTACGGCGGAGCAAGTAATCCAAGGCCATAATCTGAGCGGTAAAATAGCGGTCGTGACCGGCGGCTACTCCGGCCTGGGCCTGGAGACCACACGTGTCCTGGCTGCCGCGGGGGCCACTGTGATAGTTCCCGTTCGGACACCGGAGAAGGCCCGGCTTGCCCTTGCCGGGATTCCCGGTGTCGAGCTGGAGGCGCTGGATTTGCTGGACCCGGCATCTGTGGATGCCTTCGCGCAGCGGTTCCTGGACTCCGGCCGGCCGCTGCATATGCTGACTCACAGCGCAGGCATCATGGCCTCGCCGCTGGCCCGCGACAGCCGCGGGTACGAAGCGCAGTTCGCGACCAACCATCTGGGGCATTTCCAGCTGGCGGCCCGGCTCTGGCCGGCGCTGGTGCAGGGCGGAGGCGCGCGGGTAGTCTCCGTATCTTCACGCGGCCATCGCATTGCCGGTGTTGATTTCGCAGACGTGAATTTTGAGCGTAGAGCCTATGAGAAATGGACAGCCTACGGCCAGTCGAAGACCGCCAATGTGCTGTTCGCCCTTGAACTGGACAAACGCGGGCAAGCACATGGTGTCCGGGCATTCTCCGTGCATCCCGGCAGCATCCTGACCGATCTGGCCCGGCATCTGTCGGATGACGAGCTGCGCGGCATGGGGGCGCTGGATGAAGCGGGCAACCGCATTCCGGCCGGGCGTACAAGTCATATGAAGACGGTCCAGCAGGGAGCCGCGACCAGTGTCTGGTGCGCGGTGAGTCCGCTGCTCGACGGCAAGGGCGGCGTGTATTGCGAGGATGCTGACATCGCTCCTGTAGCGGAGTCCGGGGATTCGCACCAGCCTGGGGTGCAGGACTGGGCGATTGATCCGGGCAACGCTCTGACGCTGTGGGAGCTGAGTGAAGCTATGACGGGGGTTACATTCCCGGCCTGACAGATCTGAACGACAAAAATGGTGCCGGCCCTGTAAAGAGGGCGGCACCATTTTGCATAACTGACTGAATCCTTACTGTACAGCTGCCTCAATAAGCTCCTGAAGCTCAGGAAGATTGAAGCCCTTGACAGCCCGGTCTCCGGATACGGTGACTGGAACACCCATGAAGCCCAGCTTCTCGACTTCTTCCTGATAGACGGTACTGGTCATCACATCTCTGACTTCGAAGGGAATGCCCTTGCTCTCAAGCAGCTGCTTCACCTGATTGCAGTCGCTGCAGCCGGATGTGGAATAGATGATTACGTTCTGGCTCATTGCTCCACAGCTTCCTTGATGGCGCCACGGGTGATTTTCCAGTGGGAAGTGTTCCAGCGGACCTCACCATCCTCCAGCAGGAAAATCTGCGGCGACTCATGCTTAATCCCGAAATCCTCGGCAATCTGATTGGAGACCGGACGGTCTTCGATGACATGTACAATGGCGGCAGGCGTGTCAGAATTCTGTGTATAGGCCTGGAACTCCTCATTTGCTTTGGCACTGATCGGGCAGGTGGTGCTGTGCTTGAAGAGCAATTTTTTGCCGGGTTGCCCTACGTATTGTTGCAGTTCATCCAGTGTATGGATTTGTTGAATAGACATCAGAGGATCACCTTCCTGGAATAGAATTTAGAAAGCATCTTGTCAACAATTGTGTTGTTAACAACTATTATTCTTGATTGTAACATAGTTCAAAATTAAAGCAAAAGAATGTTCAGCAGGCTTATCCCCCTCCCTTACGGGATGTTGATTAAGCCCTATTGCCATGCTAATGTGAGAGTGATGCAGCAACGCTCTGCGCATAAATAAGCAGGTATGAGGGGGTGTGCAATTCATGAAAAGGGTCGCTTTTGTAACCGGTGCCGACCGCGGGCTCGGGTTTTATCTGGTACGCTTTCTTCTTGAGAATAAATACACAGTGTTTGCCGGCCGGTATTTACCGGAAGTGGAGGCACTGGAGGCTTTGAAAGCGCAATACCAGGACACGCTGATGCTGGTCCCTCTTGATATCGGCAGCGCAGAGAGCGTGAAAGAGGCAGCGCGGAGTATTGCCGGCAGTACAGGACACATCGATATTATTATCAACAATGCCGGTATTATCCACCAGGCGGACAATGCTACAATGCTCGTGGATATGGATGATGAGGCTATGGCGCAGCTCTATAATGTGAATACGCTCGGCGCACTCCGGGTGAGCAACGCGTTGATGGGATTGCTTCTGCAGGGCAAGCAGCGGCTAATTATTAACATCTCCTCAGAGGCAGGCAGTATCAGCCGGAACAAAAGAATTAATATGTACGGCTACTGCATGTCGAAGGCGGCGCTGAATATGCAGTCCTCGCTGATGCACAATCATCTGCGTAAGCTGGGCGGACAGGTGATGGTCTTTCATCCCGGCTGGCTGCAGTCTTATATGAGCGGAGAGAAGAATATGGAAGCACCGATTCCCCCGGAGGAATCAGCGTATAAGATCATGAATATCGTACAGGATCATAAGAAATATCTGGGCGAGGAACCGGTGTACATCGATCTGGACGGCAATCTCTGGCCCTGGTAACAGCAGCGGACTTTTGTGGGATAATGGATTAAGCAATAATAGATGATCAACTTTGCACAAGAGAGGTGTGAATGCAATGACTTCCTTCAAAGCACTTGCGTTTGGCAGCTATACCGAGGTTAAATATCATCCGTTCACGGGAGTAGACCGTGAGATCGAGCAGCTGCTGGAGCCGGAGCTTCAGGTCGTATCGACTGAGGATTACGGGCTGATGAACAAGGAACAATTGTCGGACTGCAAGCTGGTGGTCTCCTATACTGAATTCTCTGATGAGAAATTATCCGCTGCGCAGAGCGGTGCACTGCTGTCTTATGTGGCTGGGGGCGGCGGTCTGCTCGTAGTGCATAACGGGATCTCCCTGCAGCGCAATCAGGAGCTCGGCGTAATGCTGGGCGCCCATTTCACCCACCATCCGGACTATACCGCGCTTCATATGACGATTTCCAGCCGGGAGCATCCGATTATGCAGGGCATCAATGACTTTGTAATTGAGGATGAGCCGTACTATTTTGAGCAGCTGCCATATTTCGAATCAACCATTCTCGCAGAATATCCCCATGGAGGGGCTATGCGGCAGGCGGCCTGGTGCCATGAATTCGGACAAGGGCGGGTAGTCTACCTGATGCCTGGCCATCATCTGCCTTCCTTCTCGGTAGAGCCGTTCCGGCAGATGATCCGCAGAGGCGGGTTATGGGCAGCGGGACTGCTGTAAGATAATGTGGAGGCCAGCTTAAGTTATGCTTAGGCTGGTTTTTTTGTTTATTCTGAAAAAACACCTTGACCCTGACACTAGTGTCAGGGTTTATACTGAGTGTAGACCATTTCTCATGAACCCCGGGGAGGATACCATGAAAATAGGTGAATTAGCCACACTTACGGGCGTAAGCGTCCGTTCATTGCGATATTATGAGCGTCAGGGACTGATCAAACCGCTGCGCCAGGACAACGGGTATCGTGAATACTCTCCGCTTGCCGTGGATACGGTGGAGACGATTAAGCTGTATTTGAATCTTGGCTTGTCGACAGAAGAGATTGCCGGATTCCTGAACTGTGTCCTTAAGAATAAAGAGGCGTTCTGTGCAGAAGTAATGCCGCTGTACCGCAGCAAGCTGGAGGAGATTGAACGCCAGCTGATTGAGCTGAATCAGATCAAGCTGAACCTGCAGGACCGGATGGCTTCAATTCTGCATGAGCAGCAGAATGAAGAGGAATAAGGCGGATCGATAAGATGAATAGAAGAAAATAACAAGAAGCTAGAAGGATCGAAGGGGGATTCTGGAACTGTAGGAGCGATAGCGTCCGGAAGTCCAAATATTCACCGTAGTGACGACTAAGCTTTAAGTTAGTATCTTAAGTTCAGCTTATATAATTGAGGTTAATCATTTGAGAGTTGAAGGAGGGCTTGAGATGGCTATGATAATTGCCGATAACGCCGGAGCTGTGCGTGAACAGCTGAAGGCTGGCGGAACCGTGCTGGTGGATTACGGTGCGTCCTGGTGTCCGCCTTGCAGAACCCTGCTGCCGATTCTGGAAGAACTGAATTCCGAATACGGGGATGACGTGAGCATGATTAAGGTGGACTGCGATGAACTGCCGGAGCTTGCATCGGAAGCCGGTGTGATGAGCATGCCGACAGTGATCGTATACAGCGGAGGCCAACCTGTGGAGAAGCTGGTCGGCCTGCGGCCGAAATCCGTATATCAGGGTGTATTGAACAAAGTTGCCGGAGCGGTGCGCGGTACTCTTTAACGTATTGTAACGGGGAGGGGCGGGAGCGCCGCTTTGCCGCGGATATCGTGGAGCACAGGCCCGCGATTCTTCCCAGGCAGCGTTTCCTGGCACTCGCAGCCCAAGAATTAAGGCAGGATGCCGCATGAGGATCATGCAGCGTCCTGCCTTTGTATTTTCGGGAATATATATAATGCCGCTATTTCGTGCTCTCTGCTCCAGGAACTACAGGGACAACCTCATTCTGGTGCAATGCTTCCAGTACCTCTGCGCGCAGACTTTCGGTGAACGCCGCCCATGTTTTTTTACCGACATCCAGCTCTTCACGTCCAATGGAATTCAGTGTTTCGAGCCACACGCGCTTATCATTAATCACCCCGAGCTGCTCTTGAATATCCTTGTAGATGGCCTCGTGGGCATGGAATTTCTGATTCAGCGCAAAAGCGGCCGCATTAGCGGTATAGCGCAGATGCTTGGCGGCAATCCGCAGCTCATGGAGCGCTTCGAAGGCTTCCTTCGATTCAGCCTCAGGCCCCTTGAACAGGGTCTTGCAGGCTTTTTTCTTCTGTTCAAAAGCGACTTCAAGCTCGCGCATGACCACATTGGCATCTTTCTTGGCGGCGAGCGGCTCCAGCTGTGTATCGATAAAAGGGGTCCACTGCGCGTCTAGGGCCTTGCCGGTCAGCTTGGGAAGCGCATCCTCCAGCTTCTTGCGGAATGTCTTCCGCTTGGCCTTCTGGTGTTTGATTACTGCTGTGAGCAGTTCGGCGGTTTTGACATCACCCGCCTCTTTGGCGGCCTTGCGCCGTTCCTTGAACGATGCGATCAGTACATCTGCGTCCCTTACCTTGCCGAGCTTCTTCTGTGCCTGCTTGAATGTGCTGTACAACTCTTCCGTAGCCGAATGGCCCGGATCAAGAATGGACAGGAGCGTCAGCAGCTTGCGGCTGTTGACTCTGGCCTGATGAATATCTTCATCTCCGAAGCCCTTCAGCACATCTTGGCTGTAGTCCCGGAAGTTGATATACAGCTTGTTCATTGCCTGCTCCCATTGTCTGGCCTTGCTTAGTTGCCTGTCCTTTGTCAGTTGTTCGGTTGTCATGCGGCATCACTCCTAAGGGTTGTGTATAGCATGAGCTTCAACGCGATTCTTATGGCTGGGATTATCTTCTTATCCTCTAAGGATAACGGGTTCCAGCCGCCATTTCAAATACAGAGTTTATAGGCTCCAGGCTTCGCGGCCAGTGTGCAGATCGGTTACAATAGGACTAATTAAGAAAGTGTAATTACAACACAGCGGAATACGCAGCGTGACTTGCGGGATCAGGGCGGTGCCCGGCCTGCCGTATCCGGGAAAGAGGTAGTCAGTGGGACTCGCAGGCAATCCGAATGAGAAGTGAACCTTATAATGTGCTGGAAAATGGAGTGGCGGGCAGGCTGCCTGAAGATATGCTGCTCTTCACGCATTTGAGCGGGGAAGCGGAGGAAACGGAATCCGGGCAGGATATGCTGGTTCCGTTTGCCTTCGAGGAAATGCTGTGCCGGGATGTCGGAGCCGGACAGGTTCCGCCGGTACTGCATCTTTGGAGCCACCAGGGCGGTGTGGCGCTGGGGCTGCGGGACAGCAAGCTGCCCCGTGCGGGGGCGGCGATGCAGGCGCTTGAGGAGCAGGGAATCCGCACGGCGGTCCGGCATTCAGGCGGCGCAGCAGTGCCGCTGGATGCCGGGATCATCAATGTGTCCCTGCTGCTGCCCAAAAGTCCGGGCAAGCTGGACTTTCACGATGATTTCCGGCTGCTGGCTTCGCTGATTGCCGAAGCCGTAGCTGTGAGCCATCCGCAGGCGGCGGCGCTGATCCGTGCCGAAGAAGTCACCGGGTCGTATTGCCCCGGTGACTTCGATCTGTCCATCGGCGGCCGCAAGTTCTGCGGCATCGCCCAGCGGAGACAGAGCAACGCGTACTTCGTCCACGCGTTTGTTGTCGTGTCCGGCTCCGGGCTTGCGCGCGGAGAACTCATCCGCAGCTTCTATGCAGAGGCAGCGGACGGGGACGAATCGCTGGACTATCCCCGCGTGCGTCCGGAGACGATCGCCGCGCTCGGGGAGCTTGGCGGCCCGGATTCGGCCGCAGTCTTCACCGCAGGCATCCGGCAGGCGGTTGCCCGCCGGGGCACACTGCTGAAGCCGGCGGAACGCCTGCAGCAGGAGACCGGCTACAGCCTGCAGTACGGCGATCCGCGAGTACTGGAGGCGGCGCGTGTGCTGCGGGAGAGGTATGCGCGCTGAAGCAAGCGCGCAATGTAACGGGAGTCCTGGGAAGCGTGGAGAGCGGGCGGTCATTGAAGAGTGCAGGCAGGTGCATACGAGAAGGGTGCAGGCAGGTGCACACGAGAAGGGTGCAGGTAAATGCAGACGAGTGCAGGCGAGCTAAATTCGCCTGTGCTTTTTGCTGTTTGGAGAGATAGAGGGAAAAATCCCATTAAATTGGTTGGTGGGAGGGCATTTGGAGGTAGATAGAGGGAAAAATCCCATTAAATTGGTTGGTGGGAGGGCATTTGGAGGTAGATAGAGGGAAAAATCCCTTTAAATTGGTTAGTGGGAGGGGATTTGGAGGTAGATAGAGGGAAAAATCCCTTTAAGTTGGTTGGTGGGAGGGCATTTGGCGGAAATGAGGGGCAGAAGTGCCCCTGAATTGGAGGGAAGCGGACATTTGGTGGAAATGAGGGGCAGAAGTGCCCCTGAATCCCTGGAGAGGGCGTCTTATCTGCCCTACAGATACAGCTCTGGCCGCCGGTCGGAGAAGACCGGGATCTGCCCGCGTACTTCCCGCACCCTGGCGAGGTCGATCTCGCCGCTGAGAATCTCTTCGCTGCCGGAAGCCTCGCTCACAATCTCTCCCCAAGGGTCAATAATCATGGAATGGCCGCCGAAGATGTTGGCCGGATCAGAACCGGAGCGGTTGCAGGCCACCACGTAGCACTGGTTCTCAATCGCCCGGCTGATTAGCAGCGCCCGCCAGTGGGATAAGCGGGGCAGCGGCCATTCTGCGCTGATGAACAGCACTTCAGCGCCCTCCGCCATATGAACACGGACCCATTCGGGGAAGCGGATATCATAGCAGATTAATCCGGCGCATAAGGTGCCGTCCAGCTTGAACAGTCCTTTGGCTGACCCGGGCTGGAGGTAGAGATGCTCATCCATCAGCTTGAACAGATGCAGCTTGCTGTACTGCCCGGCGGGTGCTCCGGTACGGTCGAAGACGAACATGCTATTGGTAATCCCGGTATCCTGCCTCACGGCGACAGAGCCGGCGACGATATTAATCCCGTATTTCCGGGCCAGACCGGATATCAGGGTCCCCGCAGTGCGGCCCCCGTGATCTGCGATCTCGTCCAGCCGGGTCAGATCGTAGCCGGTCGTCCATAATTCGGGAAGGATTATGCAGTCCGGGTTACCGGCGGCGGCTTCGCGAATTTTGCGTTCTGCCGCAGCATAATTCACCTCCGGATTGCCAAATGCTATATCGAGCTGAATCAGGGCTATTTTCATACGGGCAAACTCCTCTTTAATTTTATTAGTTGACGGGTCAACGATTCCGGTGTAAAGTAAGGTTTGTCAAAAAGGTTTTGCACAATATATTTGCGTAAGGGGGTTAATTTTGACAGAACATCTGCCCGATGAAGATACAATCTTTGAGCTGCTGCAGGCGCTGCATAAGGGAATCAGCCCGAAGTTCGAGCGCTGTGCGGGCATTACACCCACCCGGTTCCGCCTTCTCCAGGAATTGTTTCGAGTCTCCGAGATCAGCCAGATTTCGCTGCAAAAGACACTCGATATCGATGCCGCAGCAGTCACCCGCCACTTGAGAGGACTTGAAGACAGCGGAATGATTGCCCGCCGGAATAATCCTGCCGATAACAGGGTCACCCTCGTCTCCCTGACCGATCACGGCCGGGAACATATTAATTCCTACCGGGAAGAGAAGACCCGCTTCATCAGCGAACTGCTTACCGGGTTCAATGAACAGGAACGCACCGTACTCGCAGAGATGCTTACCCGGCTGCAATATAATATTAATTTACTGTAGCCGTCACCTATAATCAAACCATAAAGGAGCTTATTATTCATGAACACAACCAGAAACAACGATTTCACAAGCATTATTACAGGACGCCGCTCAATCCGCAAATACGATACATCTGTTAAAATCAGCAAAGAGGAAATGACTGAGATCCTTACTGAAGCGACTCTGGCCCCTTCCTCCGTTAATATGCAGCCTTGGCGTTTCCTTATCATCGAAAGCGCGGAAGCCAAGGCCAAGCTGGCCACCATTGCCAAATTTAATCAGCTTCAGGTAGAAACCTCCGCAGCAATGATTGCCGTATTTGGTGATCTGAACAACTTCGACTATGCTGAGGAAATCTACGGAACGGCTGTAGAACGCGGACTGATGCCTGCCGAGGTAAAAGAAAGACAGCTGGCCTCTCTGGGTGCCCACTTCGCGAAGCTGCCTGCGGACGTAAACAGAGAAACGGTATTGATTGATGCCGGTCTGGTCTCGATGCAATTGATGCTGGCAGCCCGTGCCCATGGCTATGACACGAACGCGATCGGCGGATTCGAGAAGGATCAGATTGCGGAATTGTTTGATATGGACAAAGAGCGTTATATTCCGGTCATGCTGATATCGATCGGCAAAGCGGTTGAAGAAGGCTATGCATCCGTCCGTCTGCCGGTTGACACTGTTGCCCAGTGGAAATAAATATTGGATAATACTGGATCATTGAGTTAATATTCAAGAAACTTAGGAGGAATACTAAATGATTATTATTCACGCATTGCTTCAGGTAAATCCCGCACGTGAGCAGGAGTTCCTTGAAGTCGCGAAGACTCTGGTTGCTGCAACCCACGAAGAAGATGGCAACATCTCATATGAATTGTATAAGCATACAGCGGACGGAAATACCTATATCATGGTCGAAATCTGGCGTGACCAGGCGGCTGTAGCTGCCCATAATACAAGCCCGCATTTCACCGGCTTCGCCGCCAAAGCAGGAGAATTCCTGACTGCACCGCTGGATGTTAAGCTGTATAACGCTGAAGAATTGAGCAAATAATTCTGGTTTGAAGAGGGGAGCATGCCCGTGAATCGTTTTGAACCTTCACAAATGCTGAAATCTCTGCCCAGGCAATTCTTCGCCGCGCTTGTCGCCAGAGCCGGAGCCGTTGCTGCCGAAGGGCATGACGTAATCAATCTGGGGCAAGGCAATCCGGACATGCCTACACCGGCCCATATCGTGGAGTCCCTCCAGCTGGCCGCAGTGAACCCTCTGAATCATAAATATCCGCCGTTTCGCGGCCATGTTTACCTCAAGGAAGCCGTGGCCGAGTTCTACCTGCGGGAATATGGAGTAGAGCTTGAACCGGAACGTGAAGTCGCCATTCTGTTCGGCGGCAAGACCGGTCTGGTTGAGGTGGTGCAGTGTCTGCTCAATCCAGGGGATACGGCGCTGGTGCCTGATCCCGGTTATCCGGACTATTGGTCGGGGATTGAGCTGGCACGGGCTGTTATGGAGATGATGCCGCTGACGGCAGAACGCGGGTTTTTGCCCGATTATGGCAGCATCAGCCCGGAAGCCGCCGCGAAGGCGAAGCTGATGTTCCTGAACTATCCGAATAATCCTACGGGAGCTGTGGCGACCGCGGATTTCTTCAGGGAAACGGTGCAGTTCGCATCGGATCACAACATTTGCGTGGTGCATGATTTTGCCTACGCCGCCATTGGTTATGAAGGGCAGAAGCCGCGGAGCTATCTCCAGACCCCGGGTGCGAAGGAGAATGGCATCGAAATCTATACGTTGTCCAAAACCTACAATATGGCCGGCTGGCGCGTCGCGTTCGCCGTAGGGAATGCCAGCGTGATCGAGAGCCTTAACCTGCTGCAGGATCATATGTATGTCAGCCTGTTCGGCGCGGTGCAGGAGGCAGCCAGAACGGCATTGCTTGGCCCGCAGGCCCCGGTACAGGCGAATGTGGCCCGCTATGAAGCGCGGCGTAATGTCCTGATTCAGGGTCTGCGCAGCATCGGCTGGGAAGTGGAAGCCCCCCGCGGCTCCTTCTTCGCCTGGCTCCCGGTTCCTGCAGGCTATACCTCGCAGAGCTTCGCTGACCTGCTGCTTGATGAAGCTCATGTGGTGGTAGCGCCAGGCATCGGCTTCGGAGCCTATGGCGAAGGATATGTGCGGGTGGGGCTGGTCAGTGAGGAGGCCCGGCTTGCGGAAGCGGTAGAGCGGATTGCCGCGCTGAAGCTTTTTCAGCCCTCCGGGCTATAATTATGTAGCTCTCCTATTAAACTAGCTAATATACACACTCACTACGGGGAAACCCCGGCAGTCTTAACGGCTGCCGGGGTTTCCCCTTTGGCATCCCGCAGCGGGAGGCGGAAGAAAATAATGCTAAGAAGCGGAACGTTTATAAAACAGGCGTGCCGGGTATCTAAGCTTACCCTTACACGAGCTGTAACGCGCAGGCGGGACCTGAAGAGAGTGGGGAATGAAAGGGATGAGGGGATCGAATGGGAAACATACATAGCAACAAGCAACTGCCGCAATTACCTGCAGCGCAGTGGGATGAACGGCTTCGGCAGGATCTCGCGGATTACGTGAATTACCGGATATCCGGCGGCTATTTAAGAACTATCGCTAAGAACACGGACGCCGCCGATTCTATTATTGAGCCTATTCTGGACAGCGCTGCTGTCCGTGCTTACCGGCAGGCACAGCATGGGGGGGTGATCACCGATGTCCGGCAGCTGGAGGAGCTTCCCGGATTCAGCCCGGAGCTGCTTGAGCAGCTCGCATCAGCCGTGTCCGGCCTGGATTCCGGCAAGCTTAGAGCGCTGGCGCCGCAGACTACAAGGCATAACAAGGTGGATCCATATGTGAACGGGCCGCAATGCCTGGAGATGCTGCTGGAAGAGATCCGCAATGCACAGCGTTATATCCATCTGTCCGTGATGCTGTTCTTCAATGACCATTCGGGAAAGCTAATCGCCTCGGAGCTGCTTCATGCGCTTCAGCGGGGAGTAGAGGTCCGGATGCTGGTGAATTACACCGTCACCGCCTTGGGATACGGAAGCAATCTTGAAGTAGGAAGATTCTCCGAGATTGCAGCAGTCCTTGAGCAGGCTGGAGCCCGGCTGAAGGATACATTTCATTCCTGCTACGCTGCTGCGGAATGGGCAGTGAAGCGTGAGGAACTGAAGTCTCAGGGCGTCCCTGAGAGTATCCTCTTTCTGCAGGACAAGGTGCAGGAGGATGTCAAAATTACCGGGCTGAATGTGATCGATCACCGTAAATTTATGGTCATTGACGGAACAACGTCCATTATAGGAAGTCTCAATATCGGTGACCAGTATACTTTTGCAACGCCTATCCGGGAGTCGGCAACTGAACAGATTGACGGACGCCCGCTTGGGATTCCCTCCAGGGAAGAGGAGTGGCATGACGGCTGCTTCCGGATTCAAGGGGAGGCTGCCCGGCCGCTGAATGAGGCTTTTCACGCCAGATGGCTTCTGCTTGGAGGAGATCACTTTGAGGTGGAAGACCCGTTCTACCACCCAGCGGCAAACTATGAATTCGGCGGGGAAGAATGCACGCTCTTTCTAAGTTTTCCCGGAAATCCGGTGAATCTGATTCAGCAGTATTATCTGGATTTGCTTACGTATGCCGCCGAAGAGACTATTATTGTGAATCCTTATCTGATCGACCAGGCTTTCTGGGACCGGCTCGGTGAAGTTGGACCGGAGTGTTCCCGCCATATCTCGATATGCAATCCGCTTGAGGTCAATGATCATCCTACGAACAATTCGGCGGTGCGCAGCAATATGTACATTCCTTTCTGCAATGGGGTGTCCTTCTATGACTACAGCTTTACAGAACGCTTCTCCCACTGGAAAATCACTTATGACCACAGAGCGCGGGCTGTATTCCACGGCTCGTATAATATCAACGAACGAAGCGCCTGCCATGATTTCGAAATGGGAATGCTGGTTAAGAGTGAGCCGTTCGCAGACAAGGTGAAACGGATGATTGATTATGATCTTGGGGTGTCCCGTAAAATCAGCGACAAGCACGAATTCTTCAAACATCCCTGGCTGCATCCCAGCACGTATCTGAACAAGGCGACGCAGAATTACACCTGATATGTCTGCTGGCCCCATGTCATGTATAATGAGCGGTATAACATATGAAGATGGAGCTAATGAGGATGAATATAAATATACTTGGGACAAGCCTGAAGAAGAATGAGGTACTCTTCGCATGCGAATTCGGTGAGGGCAGAGGAACCTGGTGCGGCGCCGCTGTGGCTGCCGGGGAGATCTGCGGGGCTGAATTTGAGCTGCCCCCGCTGTTCATGCGCTGGGTGGATATTGTGCCGGCGCATGGAGGCCGTTGTGAGATACGTATGGACGGGAATGTTGTCATATTGACGGGTATTCTGGAGAATATAGAGGAAGACGGAACCGGTTATCTGCGGCTTGGCCGCGATGTAATCATGTTCGAGTGTCTGGGTGAACCAATGGCGCTGGGCGGATTCGTGGAGATCAGGACCGGGGAGATCAAGCTGTACCCTGTCACTCCTTGAGCCTGCGGGGCGTATGCCGGACTAACTATTTCCTGCTCCGGCGTAGCCACCTTCGGCTAAATGAGCTAAGATAATATACATTAAAAAGTATAGCAAGAGGAGCAGAAGTCCCATGAACAGCGATATTCAACAATTTAAGACGGAATTCTTCAAGGCGCTGGCTCATCCGATGCGGATCCGCATTCTGGAGCTGCTCAGCGAAGGCGAGAAGAATGTGAATGAGCTGCAGGCGATCCTCGGCTCGGAGGGTTCTGCCGTATCCCAGCAGCTGGCCGTACTCCGTGCCAAGAACGTAGTGGCCAGTGTCAAAGAAGGAACCACCGTAATTTATGCCCTCCGTGATCCTCTGATCAAAGACCTTCTGGCTGTAGCCAAACAAATATTCGACAATCACCTTGTGAACACCATCTCCCTGCTTGAAGGCATCCGCAGCGAATGACCCCGGCTTCCCGGGGGGCGGATTACCCCGTTGACAAGAACGGCAGGCAGGAGTAATGTGGTTCTTATATTCAAATAATCAGATATTTAAAGAAAAGAAGGTTAAATGATGACAGGGTGGGGCCGTTTTAAAGGCTACAATATTGCTTCTCTGCGCAAGGATATCATTTCAGGGACGATCGTCGGCGTGATTGCCATCCCCTTGGGGATGGCATTTGCTATTGCCTCCGGTGTGAAACCGGAGTACGGAATTTACACGACCATAGTAGCCGGTATTCTCATTTCCTTATTCGGCGGTACAAAGTTTCAGATTGGCGGGCCTACGGGTGCGTTTATTCCTATTTTATTCGCGATTGCCATGCAGTACGGGTACGAGAATCTGCTGATTGCCGGAATGATGGCCGGGGTCATTCTCGTGGTGATGGGCGTTCTGCGGCTCGGGGTGCTGATCAAGTTCATTCCGAAGCCGGTGACAATCGGGTTCACGGCAGGAATTGCCGTTATTATCTTCAGCGGGCAGATCGCCAACTTTCTCGGACTAAGGGATATGGAGCGGCATGAGAGCTTTCTGGACAATATGAAAGAGATCGGCGCCCATATCTCGACAATCAATCTGTACAGTATTCTGACTGCGGCGATTTGTCTGGCTGTCGTAGTGCTGGGGATGCGCTTCGCGCCGAAGGTGCCCGGTTCTCTGATCGGGCTGCTCTGCGCTACGGTCATTGCTGCCTTATTCTTCAGCGGCAAGGTGACTACCATCGGTTCAGCTTACGGGGATATCCCGAATACATTGCCGAGCTTTCATTTCCCGGTCATTACCTGGGAGAAGATCAGGCTGCTTATCCGCCCGGCCTTCATCATTGCGATGCTGGGCGCCATTGAGTCGCTGCTGTCCGCAGTAGTCGCCGATGGCATGTCAGGCAGCCGCCATGACAGCAACCGCGAGCTGGTCGGCCAGGGGATCGCCAACATTGCTGCGCCGTTGTTCGGCGGAATACCAGCGACCGGGGCGATCGCCAGAACGGCAACCAATATCCGCAGCGGTGCGGCTTCGCCGCTCTCGGGTATCATTCACGGCGTTGTTGTGTTTCTGATCCTGCTGTTATTCGCACCCTATGCCTCCAGCATTCCGCTGGCCGCGATGGCCCCGATCCTGATGGTCGTGGCCTGGAACATGAGTGAACGCAAGGAATTCCTTCACCTGCTTAAGCTGAAGACGGGCGATTCACTGGTGCTGTTCATTACTTTCCTGCTGACTGTGTTTGCGGATCTGACGCTGGCGGTAGAGGTGGGGCTGGTGCTCGCGGTGATACTCTTCGTGAAGCGGATGGGAGAAGTACACATGGTCTCCAAAGTACTGCCTGACCCTTCCTCCGTGAAGGTTGAGGCACATATGGTGACGGACAGCCACGATTGTCCGCAGATCGGAATCTATAATGTCGAAGGACCGCTGTTCTTCGGGGCAGCCTACCGCTTCGACAGTACCATGCCGGGACTGGGGCCGGATCAGCCGAAGGTCATTCTGCTCCGCATGGGGAAGGTGCCGCTAATGGACACCACCGGTGAAGCCAATCTGGCTGGCCTGGTGAAGCAGCTGCACGCGGATGGCGGAAGACTGATGATCTCCGGTATCCAGAGCCAGCCGCTGGATCTGCTGAAGAAGACAGGTCTGTATGACAGAATCGGGGCTGCGCAGTTCTATGATCATACAGGGGAAGCGATCAATGAAGCGCTGGGAAGCATTGATTACAGCCGTTGCCTGGGCTGCAAGCATGCTGCCTTCAGAGAATGCAGCGCATTCTCAGGGCTTGATGAGGCATACCCGCGCAGCGCAGCCTTCAAAGGGCGTACTCCGGCTGTCGCCAGGAAGCTGAGCGGCGGGGTATAGAGACCGGAATCCGGTCCTGTTAATCCAGATTTACATTAATAGGAACAATAGCAACAGCTCCAGCCCGGACATTCACACGTCCGGGCTGTTTTTATAGCTGCCGCATACAATGTTGGACTATGCGGTTCCATATTTGTACAATTAGGAAGAGTGAAAAGGCAATTGCAGAGTGTACATAGCTGAATTATATAACAAGTAAGGAGAGTATTCCCTCATGAAGGAACTGAATTATTCGAAGGTATTTATACTTCTGGCTGGAATGACAGCGGCAACACTTGCCGTATATCGCGTAGTTTCGCTGCAGACCGATACGTTCTATGCCTTTCTGCTCTGGAATCTGTTTCTGGCCTGGGTGCCGTTCTTCTTCTCCATGGCTGCGCATGAGCTGGATAAGCGGAAGATCGGGGGGGTGCTGATTCTGCCGCTTGGTATAGCCTGGCTGCTCTTTTTCCCGAATGCGCCTTATATTATGACTGACCTCGTGCATTTAACCATCCGCAAAAGCAAATACATCGTAGGCGGGACGATCCAGAACCGGTACTGGTACGATCTGACCACCCTGCTCTTGTTCACCTGGAGCGGCTGGCTGACCGGATTCTTCTCCCTGTACCAGTTCCAGCATGTGATCTACCGCAAGACCAATGGGGTGCTGTCCTGGATCTTCGTGCTGTTTGCCTGCGTAATGGGCGGTTATGGCGTTCTGCTGGGCAGAGTCTACCGCCTGAACAGCTGGGATGTGCTGACAGACCGCCACCAGCTGTACCAGCTGGTTAAGGACAGCCTGAACCAGCAGTCCGTATTCTTCAGCTTATTCGTAGCCTTTGTGCTGCTGGTGATTTATGCCACGCTCTATTGTCTGCTGAACGGACTTGCCAGCGGGAGCGGCAAAGCTTATTCGAAGGGCGGCAGAAGATGATCTTCAGGGTCAGGGTTGAAATCCTGCTCCGGCTCCAGCTCTAATTCCAGCTCCAGCCCGGGTCCTGGGTGATACTGGTAACGTTCAAGATCAATCACACCCCGCTCATCAAAAATAATCCCTTCACCCAGCAGGTACAGCTGCTGCAGTGAGCCGGATTCGTCTTCGGTGAGCGAGATCATTCCTTTGGAATTGATGACCCTGTGCCATGGCAGCTTGTACTTCCTGCTCATAGAGTGCAGAATACGCACCACCTGCCTGGCTCCCCGGGGGCTTCCGGCCGCGCGGGCAATTCCGCCATAGGTCATGACGGACCCTTCCGGAATGGACTGAATAATGGTGATCACTCTTTTGGTGAATGGCGTCATGTACAGGCTCCTTTGTCTATAACAGAATCATCCGCTGTATGTACTTAGAACAACCATAACATAAAGCGCCGTATAGAGCATCTGCCGGGAAGGAGCAACCGCGATAGCCTGATAGTATCCTCCCGGTCCCGCCCGGCCAAGCCCCTGTCTGTACAGACAGGGGATATTTGCTGTGCGCTGCCTAAGCCTGAGTTCTTCCTCTACAGCATAATTATGGCGAATAGGAGTTAGAGAGACGGGGGATAATCAGAGCAATAGAAATGTGACAGGAGTGACTGCTGTGAAGAGCGAGGATGCTGCAATAGACAATGAAGCTGACGGCAAAATATCATCTTCCCAGCCGTTAAGTCCTTCGCTGGATGATACGCTGGCTCTGTTCCGGAAGATTTTCAGTAACGATGGAACCCTGAGAATTCGTGTGATTGAGAATAAGCATAGCATGCCCATCCGCTGCGGATTGATCTACGTGGATGGAATGATTGACCGTGATCTTATACAGAATGGGATTACCAAGCCGTTCATGGCCTATGAATTCACAGATGAAGAGAGCGGCAATCCCGCAGAGCTGATGGAAAAAATCCGCATGGAAGTTATCAATATCAGTGACATTATGGTGTCCACGAAACTGGAGGAGCTGGTTGGTGCTGTAGTCAGCGGCAAAACAGTATTCCTGCTCGATGGCTACGCAGGAGCCCTAAATATCAATGCCCAAGGCTGGGAGACCAGGGCCATAGAAGAGCCTACCACGGAAAAAGCCGTCCGGGGCCCCAGAGAGGGGTTCACCGAATCCCTGCTCGTCAATCTCACCCTTATCCGGCGCAGGGTACAGAACTCCGATCTGAAATTTGTGTTCACTGACATCGGGACGCGTACGAAGACACAGACCTGCATCTGCTACATGGAGAGCCTGGCTTCACCCGATATTCTTAAAGAGCTCTACAGCCGGCTGGAGCGGGTGGAGATTGATTCCATCCTGGATACGGGGTATTTGGCTGAGCTTATCCGCGATGAGCCCTATTCCCCATTCGAGACGATCGGCAATACCGAACGGCCGGATGCTCTGGTGAGCAAAATCATGGAGGGCAGAATCGCTGTGCTCATTGAAGGTACCCCGTTTGCCTTGACGCTGCCGTATGTTTTCGTGGAGAACTTCCAGGCCAGTGAAGATTACTATATCAATTATTATTTTGCTTCCTTCAACCGTCTGCTCAGAGTGCTGGGAGCTTTCATGTCAATTAGTATTCCAGCCGGGTACGTTGCACTTGTAACCTACGCGCAGGAAATGGTTCCTACGCTGCTGCTGTTAAGCATTGCGACCGCAAGGCAATCCGTCCCCTTTCCTACGATCGTTGAGGCGCTGCTCATGCTGACCATCTTCGAGGTGCTGCGTGAAGCGGGGGCGCGGATTCCGACCTCAATAGGGCAGGCTGTCAGTATCGTAGGGGCGCTGGTGCTGGGTCAGGCTGCAGTAGATGCGCGGATTGTCAGTGCACCAATGGTTATCATGGTAGGACTGACGGGAATAACGACACTGCTGAATCCAAGGCTGACAGGCCCTTTGATTATAGTCAGGCTTGCCCTGCTGTTTATCGCTTTTTTTCTGGGGATATACGGATATTTCTTCGGGCTGCTGGGTCTGGTGATTCATCTGATGAGCCTGCGCTCCTTCGGAGTCTCCTATATGCTCGGAGTAGGCTCGATCAGGCCGCAGGATATTAAGGACACGGCAATCCGTGCGCCCTGGTGGGATATGTATCTGCGGCCTGCAGTGATCGGAGCGCGGAATATGAAGCGGAAGCCCTCTAATAAGCGGGTGAAGCGGCCATGAGCACCTTGCGCAGAGTCCTGTTCGTGCTAGTCTCTGTGCTGCTGCTGTTCAGCATTTCCGGGTGCTGGAATTATACCGAGGTGGATGATATGTCCATCGTAGCAGGAGTAGCGATCGACAAGAACAAGGCGGACGGCAAGCTGCTCCTCACTGTGGAGCTGGTTGATACCAACGGAGGTCTGGATAAAACGCAGGCAGGGTTCAAGATGATTAGTCTCAGCGGGGATACGATGTTTGAGATCGTCCGCAATATCATCTCCATAACCGGCAAAAAGCTGTTCTGGAGCCATGCCAAAGCCATTATTGTCAGCGAAGAGGTTGCCAGAGAAGGGCTCATCAAAGCGATTGACTGGTACAGCAGAGATACGGAGACAAGATCAGATGTATTTATTTTCGTCTCCGGAGAGAAGACGGCCCGCGAGGTTCTTAATCTGAACAGTACGACGCAAGCGATTATGTCGTTTGAATTAGCCCAGATGATGCGGGATGAGAAGTATATCAGCAGTGCACCCACTGTGGAAATCTGGGATTTCATCGACAAGCTGGAGACCCTTGGGAATAATTCGGTAGCGCCGATGGTTAATATCCATGTGAAAAATAACCAGAAGAATGAACGTGTGGAAGGTACTGCTGTATTTGTAAGGGACAGAATGGTGGGTAAGCTGGACGGAGATGAGACGAAGAGTATGTTATTTGTCAAAAACTTAGTAACAGGCGGTGTGCTGGATATTGAGGATAAACATGGAACGCCGTCCTACTCCTTGGAGATTATTTCGAATCAAACGAAACTGAAGCCCCGGATGGCCGAAGGCAGGCTGCAGATGCAGATCGAAACTCTGACCCAAACCGGACTGGATGAAGTCATGACTGTTGAGGGCTTCATGAAAGGAGAAACTATTCAGGATATTGAGAAAAGGGCTAGTGAGCGTATGGAGGCAGATATTCTTGCCTTAATCCATAAAGTCCAGCAGGAGTACGATGCCGATATTTTTGCCTTTGGCGAGAATGTTCATGAGAATCAGCCCAAGATTTGGGCTAAGGTCAAGGATCACTGGCCCGAAGCATTCGCTGATCTGGATGTGACGGTCAGCTCCAAAGTCGAAATTCAGAGCAGTGCCAAAACAACGCGTGCGATAAGGCTGGGGGATTAGTCATGGTCATTTACATTGTGATGATCTATGTGTTTGTAGCTATCTTTGATCCCTACGGACTGCTGAAGCGGGGCATGAAGCGGGATTTCTTTGTCTGTTCTACGCTGTACCTGATCTCCTTCTCCCTGGCTTTCGCGCTGTCGATGCACTGGGAGATTCCCAGCCCGTCCCCGCTGATTGTAGACTTAATTAAGAGGCTATACTAGAGCACACTCCTGAAGGTGGGAATTCCATGAGCAAAGAGATTATACCGGCGGGTCAGTCCATCAGCATAGCTGTGTTATTTATCAGCGGCAGTTCACTGTTCATGGGCACATCAGGGCAGTCCGGCAACAGCAGCTGGATTGCTATCATTTTTGCGATATCGCTGGCTGTACCGCTCATGCTGATCTATGCGAGACTCCATGTGCTTTTTCCGGGCAAGGATCTGTACGATATGCTGATCGCTGTCTTCGGAGCAGTCTTCGGGCGGGTGCTTTCCTGCCTGTATATATGGTATGCTCTTCACCTGGGAGCGCTGGTGCTGCGTAATTTCGGGGAGTTCAGCAAGACGGTGGCCTTAACCTCCACGCCAATGATTGCCCCGATGCTTATGATCGGACTGCTCTGCATCTGGGTTGTGTATGCGGGGATGGAGGTGCTCGGCAGAAGCGCCAAATTTCTGCTGCTATTCTCGTTCATTGTCATTGTCCTCATACAACTGCTCTCTGTTCCCAAGTTCGAATACCATCATATGAAGCCGCTGCTGGATAGTGGATGGGGTCCTGTATTTGCAGATACAGCAGGCTCCTTCACGTTTCCCTTTGCCGAAATTGTGATCTTCCTGGGCGCCTTCAATGTGCTTCCGGCCAAAGGCTCTGCCACACGGGTGCTGGTAAGCGGTTCGCTGATTGCCGGGATCATCATTATCTTTGTTACGCTGCGCAATTTGCTGGTGCTGGGGCCTGATATCCTTTCAAGCCTGTATTTTCCGTCTTATGTGGCAGTCAGCAGGATTAACATTGGTGATTTCCTGACCCGCATTGAAGGTTCGGCGGCCATCGTATTTGTCACGGCGCTATTCATAAAAGTCAGCCTCTGCCTGTATGTAACCTGTAATGGAGTCAGCAAATTATTCAAGCTGAAGAGCTACCGGTCGGTTGTACTCCAGATGGGGCTCATCATGGTGTATCTATCCGATTTCATCTATAAGGATATTATGGAAATGCAGTATTTTGCTTATCACATCTACAAAGTGTATGCCCTCCCGTTCCAGGTGGTTATTCCAGTTATGCTGTGGATTGCAGCAGAGATTCTCTCCCGCAGAAAGAGCAGCAAATCCATATGAACTATGCCATCCCTCCACAGCCCCGCGTTGCGGGGCTATTTATTTTCAACCTGCGCGGAAGTTGGCTATAATGATAGGCAGAGAATCATGTTGTAGAAGAGGATAACGAAAGGCGTGAGAATAGATGAGTGTGTCCAGCATCGTAATGTCCTCACATTGGGGCAGGGAAGTCAGACATAAGTATGTGGCACAAGGCTCCAAGTCGCTGGCCGTGGTGTTTCCGGGGCAGAATTATTCCGCCGAGCGTCCGTTGCTGGAGTATGCGGGCAAGCTGGCCCGGGAATACGGCTGTGATCTGCTGCTGCTGGAATATGGATACCAAAGTGCACGGGCGCCCTTCAAACGTGAAGAAATTGACATTGTCGCAGAGGAATGCAAGGTGGCGCTTGCTTCGCTTCCGGAGTATGAGCAGCTGCTGTTCATCAGCAAAAGCATGGGGACAGTGATCGCCGGCAAGGTAGCTTCAGAGACAGGAATAGGAGAGAAGGTTTCCCATCTGTTCCTCACCCCTGTTGCTGAAAGTATCCCGTACATTAAGCAGAGCCGGGGAAGCATTATTTACGGCGGGAGTGATCCGCTGTTCACGGAGCAGCATTCTGCCGAGCTCAGCGGCCTGAAGCAGGTGCGGGTGTACAGGATTGATGATGCCAACCATTCTTTGGAGGTAGGCAGTGTCAACGAGTCACTGGCCGTGCTGCTGGTCATTATTAATTTCTATCATGAGTTTTTCCGCGATTCACTTTAAGAGGGAGATGAGAGCATGATTACAGAAGCGGCAATGCTGCAGGTAAAGCCGGGATTGACCCGGCAGTTTGAGCAGAGCTTCAGGGAGGCATCCCCGCTGATTGCCTCGATTGACGGTTATTTGGGGCATGAGCTGCAGCACTGTATGGAGGACGACCATAAATATCTGCTGATTGTCAGATGGCGCAGCCTGGAGGACCATACGGTGGGGTTCAGAGAATCCGCCCAGTATCAGAAGTGGAAAGCGCTGCTGCATCATTATTACAGCCCATTCCCTGTAGTTGAGCATTATACCCGTATCATTCTGGATTAGAGGAAAGGAAGCGCAGTATGTTGGGGAAAGTAATCGGTAAAGGCCGGACTGCGGAAGTTATGGAGTATGGCGAAGGAACGATTCTTAAGCTCTATCTGAATGAGGTGCCGGAGCATCATGTGGACTGGGAATACCACATCAGTACCTATGCCTATGAACAGGGAGTGCGTACCCCGCGGCCGGTTGAGCTTGCCGCGGAAGAGGGCAGAAAGGGCATTGTGTTTCAGCAGATTCATGGCTCCCCGCTGCTGAAGCTGATGGGTGCGAAACCGTGGCTAATTGCCAGCTACGCCAAGCAGATGGCGGCTCTGCAATACAGCCTCCATCAGCTTGCAGGCCCGGGTGAAGCCGGAGAACAGAAAAAACGGCTGAAGCAGAATGTTATTGCTGCCCCCATGCTTAATATGGAAGAGAAGGCACCTATTCTATCTCAGCTGGAGCTGCTTCCAGGCGGGAATAAGCTATGTCATGGTGATTTCCATCCGGACAATGTGCTGATGGACGGGCAGCTGTGGGTTATCGACTGGATGACTGCCGTTTCAGGAGATCCTGCAGCAGATGCTGCACGGTCCATAGTCATGTTCAGTATAGGAGCCATGCCCAAACATGCTTCTTTGTTCACCAAAGTATTCTTAGGCTTCGCCAGAAAGCGGATGACGAGCCAATACACCCGTGAATATATGAGACTATCAGGGGTGTCCCGGGCGGACATTGAAGCCTGGATACTGCCGGTAGCGGCTGCACGGCTGGTGGAGTGGCTTCCGGTATCAGAGAAGGAACAGCTGGTCCGCGAAATCCGCAAGCGCTTGAGATCATTGCCTTCCGCCCGATAACCATTTCATAGAGAAAGCAGGTGAGCTTATGAATACATACATCGCACTGCTGCGCGGAATTAATGTCGGCGGCAACAAGTTGATCAGAATGCAGGAGCTTAAGGCGATGTTCGGGGAGCTTCAGTATGCGAATGTACGGACGTATATCCAGAGCGGCAACGTGGTATTTGAAAGTGAAGCGGCTTCCGGCGAAGGGCTTGCCGAAGTGATCAGCCAGCGTATCCGGGAGACCTTCGGCTTCGAGGTCCCTGTGATCATCCGTTCCGTGGAGGAGCTGGAAGCGGTCATTGCCGGCAATCCGTTCCCGCTGACAGAGCCGGAGGAATTCAAACACCTGTATGTATCATTTCTGGCTGACGAGCCTTCGGCTGAAGCGCTGGAGAAGGTTCGTCCCTATGAGGATGGAGCGGATCAGGTACGGGTGATCGGCAAAGAAATGTACACTTACTATGAGGTGAGTATAAGCGAATCGCCGCTGTTCAAAGTGCAGTTCGATAAGCTGCTGGGCACGAATCTCACGGCACGCAACTGGAATACCCTCGGTAAGGTGACGGCGCTGGCCCGCAAGCCGTAGGTAAGATTAGCTTAAGAATATTGCCCTGTGTGCTTTATGTATACCCCCGCATCCGTTCTCTAGAGTGCTGCTCAGGCAGCATGGACGGCTAAGCGGGGGTGTTTGCCGTTCCCTTTTATACAGTACCGTTTCAGCAAACATTCAGCCAGTATTCATTATGAGTTAAGGTAAGGATGCAATAATACACCTATACAAAGACAAGGCCGGTCAACAAGGCGTCTTACCGGATGTCAAGAAGAACGGATTGGAGCGGGTGAATCTATGAAATGGTTAAAAAGGCTGGGTTCCGACGCCGTCTTGCTGGGTATTCTGCTGCTGGCGGCAGTTCTGTACGGCTATGGAATCTGGAATGATCAATATGTCAATACGTACTACACTACGGCAGTAGGGAGCATGCTGCAGAGTTTCCATAACTTCTTCTTCGCCTCACTTGACTCTGCCGGATCCGTAACTGTCGATAAGCCGCCGGTAACGTTCTGGCTGCAGACTCTAAGTGCGCTGATCTTTGGCCTGCATGGCTGGAGTGTCATTCTGCCGCAGGCACTGGGCGGTGTAGGTTCGGTCTTGATCGTCTATCTGCTGGTGAAGCCTACTTTTGGAAAAGCCGCTGCAAGGCTCGCTTCCCTGGCTATGGCGGCTACACCGGTAGCAGCTGCAGTGAGCCGCACGAACAATATTGATGCGCTGCTGGTGTTTACTTTGCTGCTGGCGGCATGGTTTCTGTTCAGGGGCATCAGGACCGGCCGGATGGGCAGCTTACTGGCTGCATTCGGGCTGATTGGTGTAGCCTTCAATGAGAAGATGCTGCAGGCCTATATGGTTGTTCCGGCATTCTATCTCTTCTATATTCTGGCGGCCAAGGTCAACTGGAAGAGGAAAACCGGGACTCTGGCGGTCTGCACCGCAGTGCTGCTGGCGGTTTCGCTCTCATGGGCGGTAATCGTTGATTCCATACCGGCCGACAAACGTCCTTATATCGGAAGCAGCGGCACCAACTCTGTACTTAATCTGGCTTTTGGCTATAACGGGGTTTCCCGTCTAACGGGTGACCGCAGTACGGGCGGCACTGGAAGCGGCGGCGGTTTTGGCGGCGGGGGAATGCCCGCAATGAACGGGGAGATGCCGGAGTTTGGCGGTGAAATGCCGGCGTTGAATGGAGACGGCGGATCGTTCAGCGGAAATCAGCAGGGACAAGACTCGCCTCCGGGGACAACCGGTGATGATCAGGGCGGCGGCAGCGGTAGCGGAACAGCCGGGACTGCAGACGGCGGAGGCCGGGGAACGGCTCCTGGCCAGGCTGACGGAACGCAGGGGCAGGATGGAGGAGGCAGAACGGGCGGAGGCGGACGTCAGTCTGGTGATTGGGGCGGCGGGGACGGCGGCCAAGGCGGACGGGGTGGAATGAACGGCAGCGCTGGTGCTGGCGGGATGTTTAATACCGGTACCGCCGGCCCGCTGCGGCTGTTCCAGTCCGAGTTATCCGGCCAAGCCAGCTGGCTGCTGCCGTTCGTGTTGTTCGGCTGCATCGGGATTTTTGCCAGCCTGCGCCGGAAGAACTTCACCCGGAAGCATAAGGAGGCCTTGTTCTGGCTCGCCTGGCTGGTACCGGTCATGGGCTTTTTCAGCATCGCCGGCTTCTTTCACCAGTATTATCTGATCATGATGGCTCCGCCGGTTGCGGCGCTGGCAGGTGCAGGGTGGTCACAGCTCTGGAGCTATTACAAGGAACGTACATCGTGGCTGTCCTGGCTGCTTCCGGCAGCGGTACTCGCAACAACGGCTCTCGAGGTATATATCATCCATCCTTATAACGATACCATTGGCCGCGGCTGGTCCATTGTTGTCCTGGCAGCGGGTGTTGCAGCTTCCGTAGTGCTGCTCATCCTGCGGCTGCTGAAAGCCAGCGCAAATAAGCAATCCTTATTGCATGCCGCTGCTGTAACAGGACTTCTCGTTCTGCTGATCGGTCCGCTCTACTGGGCTTTTACACCGATCACTTATGGCAATAACAGCATGACTCCGGCAGCGGGCCCGGACAGCAGCAGTGCTGGCGGCATGGGCGGCAGGAATAGCGCTACAGGAGTTAATAAGAATCTGCTGGCCTATCTTAAAGAAAACAATACCGGCGAGAAATACCTGTTCGCAGCTATGGATTATGGAACGGCAGGTGCTTATATTATCGACAAAGGTGAATCGGTGGTTATCCTTAACGGATTTAACGCATCAGACGTTCCCTATACCACAGATACTTTGAAGGCGCTCGTAGAGAGCGGCCAGGTGAAATACTTCCTGGTCAGCAGCGGCGGTATGGGCGGCGGGCGCGGAGGCGGCAGCTCGGAAATTACATCCTGGATCACTGAGAACGGGACGGAGATTCCGTCCGCAGACTGGCAGGGAACATCAGGGGGCGCTGGCGGAACATTATACGAGGTCACGCTTAATTAAGTAACTACATCATTTGAGGAGGAGCTGCCCATGAGCACCCAAGTGCGCTATTCCATAATTATACCGATGTTCAATGAAGAGGAAGTGATTCAGGAGACGTACCGGCGGATCAAGAAAGTAATGGGAGCAACAGGGGAGTCCTATGAGCTGCTCTTCGTCAATGACGGCAGTACGGACAACTGTGCGCAGATGATCGAGGAGTACAGCTACTGGGATGAAAGTGTGAAGCTGATTGACCTGTCCCGTAATTTCGGCCATCAGATTGCTATTACAGCAGGGATGGATTATGCGCTTGGAGATGCCGTGGTTATTATCGATGCGGATCTGCAGGACCCCCCGGAACTGATTCTGGATATGATTGCCGAGTGGAAAAAAGGCTACGAGGTTGTCTACGCCAAGCGTATCAAACGAAAAGGGGAGTCCCTGTTCAAAAAATGGACGGCAGCCCTCTTTTACCGGATACTCCGTTATTCGACAGATATCTCTATCCCGGTAGATACCGGCGATTTCCGGCTGATTGACCGCAAAGTCTGCGATGAGCTGAAACGTCTGCCGGAGAAAAACCGTTTCGTCCGCGGACTGGTAAGCTGGGTGGGCTTCCGCCAGAAGGCGCTTGAATATGAGCGTGATGAACGCCTGGCGGGCGAAACCAAATATCCGCTGAAACGCATGATTAAGCTGTCGCTGGACGGTATCACCTCCTTCTCCTACAAACCGCTGAAGCTGGCGGGCTATCTGGGAGCACTGCTGTCCGCATCCGGCTTTCTGTACCTTATGTATGTGCTCTACCTGGCGCTCTTTACGGACGAGGCCGTTAAGGGCTGGGCGTCGATGATCGGGATTACGCTAACCTTCAACGGATTTGTGCTGATCATGCTGGGCGTGCTGGGCGAGTATGTCGGCCGGATTTACGATGAGTCTAAGGGACGTCCGCTCTACATTGTTCAGGAGTTCTATGGCGGCAAGAAGCAGCAGAGTGCACAGAAGCACAGAGTAGCCCATCTCAACAAATAACGGACGGCTGCGCGGGCGATTACGATTACGGCGAGCGAACCGTGATCGTCCGGAGCAGTTTTTTGCTGCGGCTGGCCTGGAGCATTATCGTTAACGCCTGGACCCCCGAACCCCCGAACCCCCGAACCCCAAAGCCTCCTAGGTTCAACGCCCCGTTACAGCACCCGGCTCATGAAATCCTGCATAAAATACAACAATCCAAAGACATTTACCCGGAAAAATCGGAAATCTTGCACGAAATGCAACAATTTAGCGCGCTGGGGCCTCGATGGCGCTGAAATGTTGTATTTTCTGCAGCAATATTTACTTTGTGGGGGTCCTGAGTTGGAAATCCTGCATTTAGTACAACAATCCGCAGTTTGGATAAGCTGCAGCAGACTCTATTGCGTTTAGCGGTTCTCGGATAAAGGTGTTTGTTCAAGGCTTGCACACTCAGTAGCGGATTTCTGCCAACAATAGCCCGGCTAGGCTAGCTGATTCTTCTTCCTCATAACAAAAAAAACGACCCGCCCCTCATCCATGATGAAGGCGGGTTGTTTATACATTTTTTATTGAGAATCTTATTAGTCTGTGTGAATCAAGCCTTCAGCAAGTCGTGATCAACATACCGCGCACCGTTCAGCTCACTGATAACATTAACCGCAACCTTGGCACCGTCTCCGGCAGTAATAATAGCGTGCACACTCACACCGGCAACTGTTCCTGCTGCCCAGATGCCGTCAATGTTGGTTTTGCCTTCTGCAGTAGCTGCAATAACTGTCTTGATTCTCGGCTCCGTGCCATCCTTGGTTTCCACTCCGGCCTTGGCGGCCAGATCGGTGAGAACCCCTGTAGCCAGAATAACATGCTTGGCCTCGTAAGCAGCTCCGCTCTCCGTCTCGATTACGAACCCTTCACCGCTTGCGCTCAGTCCGGTAGCCTGCTCAGCGACCAGCTCGGCTCCGAATTTCACGGCCTGCTTATGTCCGGTCTCCACGAGGTCGGGTCCGCCGATTTCGCTGATTCCGTAAAAGTTCTCATACCAGCCTCTGCGGGTCATGCCTTTGTCATTGTCAATCAGCAGTGTTTTTTTGCCCGCCTTGGCGGCGAACAATGCGGCACTTGCCCCGGCAGGACCGGCGCCGATAATAGCGATTTCGTACATGATGTAACCTCCTAAAAGTTTTGTTGTAGCCCAGCTTCCGTGAATTCACTTCGTACAAAACTCGCATCGGAAGCGTGGGCTTAAGTTTTGTTAGCCATGCTCAATGAGGACAGCTATTTCTTCTGCTTACTATTATATCGTTAATTACAGGTCATTAGCTAATCCGGCAGGCAGGGGAGAGAGACTTGGAAGATTGTGCATTCACCAGGAGTGCTGGTTACAGTAATCTCTCCTTGATGCGCCTCCACGATAGACTTGGTAATGGATAACCCGAGCCCCGAGCCGCCGTACTTTCTGGTGCGGGATGAATCACTGCGGTAGAACCGGTCGAAGACATGCGGGAGATGTCCGACAGCAATACCGGAGCCGTTGTCCTTCACAGTCAGAACAGCCACTGTTCCTCTGGCATGCAGCGAGACTTGTACCGCTCCGGATTCCGCATCCGTATGCTGCACGGCGTTATGGAATAGATTAAGAATAACCTGCTTTATTTTGTCAGGGTCAACAGGGCCGCGTACACCATAAGAAATATCGAAGTTTACCTTCCGTTTGCCGGCCAGCACCAGCAGCTGCGGCTGCATCTCGTCAATCATCTCACCGAGCAGCAGATTCTTGACCCGCAGCTGCGGAGCACCATCCATACGGGCGAGCAGCAGCAGATCCTCCACCAGTTTGTTAATGCGTTTGGCCTCTCCATGCATGCTGTTGAGCGCGCTATAGAGCTGGTCCCGGTTATCGGCTGCTCCCCGGAGCAGTACCTCCAGGAATCCGTATATTGAGGTCAGCGGGGTTCTTAGCTCATGGGATGCATCTGCCGCGAACCGGCGCATCTGTTCTTTGGCCTCACGTTCATTGTGAAAAGAAATCTCCAGACGCTCCAGCATTCCGTTGAAGGACTGGGAGAGCTTGTCGACCTCAAGCTGGCCCTGATCTACAGGGAAGCGCACATCCAGATTGCCGGCGTCGATGCTTTGCGCGGATTCTCCCATTTTGGACAAGGGAATCAGCGTTTTGCGCAGCGCGGGTAAGTACAGGAACAGTCCGGCCAGCAGAGCGACCACCGATAACGCGCCAAAAATAAGCAGCTGCTGCATAATCACATCTCTCAGAGGGCCGGTTTCTACGCTCATTTGCAGCAACAATTTAGTAGCACCCGGTCTGCCAAGGTTCATGAAGACAGCCAGATGCTCGTTGCCGTCTGCTGCAGTAATCAGCCTGTATTTCCCGGTAGCCTTATCCGATGCCTGCTTCAGCAGGGTGTTATATTCGCCGTTGCTCATTCTTGGTGCTACTGACCCAGACAGGGTTTCTTCCTGCAGATCCTTGAAGGTGCCGTCTGAGCTGTATATGGCTATCGTAGTATGGGCATCAAGCAGCAGCGGGCGGCGGTCTCCGTAGAACCGTTTGTTGCCAGGGCTCATGTTGGCGTTATTCCCGGCGCTGTCAGCCCCGCCAGGAGTTCCGCCTTGGAGCGTGTTGCCAGGGCTTATAGTCCCGCTTACAGCTCCGCCAGGAATATTGCCCCCCGCACTATTGTTTAGATCTGCTGCATTTCCCGCAGGATTATTAAGGTTAATGTAATAGAATTCGCGCGGCACGGAGCGCATCTGGGTTTCCATCGCCTCCGCGCGGTTGCTGTAGATGAAATTCCGCATCAGAGCATACTGGAGTACGCCGATCAGAATCAGCAATACGGACAGGATTAACAGCGAGGTGGCCAGCAGCTGTTTGCGCAGGGATCGCGGTGCCTGCAGTTTGCTGAGGAAGCCCCGGGTCCGGGCAATCATACAAGGTCCACCCGGTATCCCGCGCCGCGCAGGGTGCGGATAATCCGGTGATCCTTGTCCCCGAGCTTCTCGCGGAGGGAACGGATGTAGACCTCAACGATGTTCTCCTCGCCGCCGAAATCATATCCCCACACCTTGTCCAGAATCATGGGTTTACTCAGCACCAGCCCGTGGTTAATAACCAGATATTGCAGCAGCTCATATTCTGTGGGCGAGAGCTCCAGCACCTCCTCCTTGTGGCTGATTTCTTTGCGCCGGCCGTCAATCCGGAAGGGGCCGCAGCGCACCTCGCCGAGCAGTCCCGGGAACTGGTTGCGCAGGCGGGCCTGAATCCTGGCTAGCAGCTCATCGAAGCTGAAGGGCTTGACCATATAATCATCCGCACCGATAGACAGGCCTTTAACCCGGTCATCCACTTCATCCTTGGCGGTAAGCATGATCACGGCCACCTCTGCCTCCTCTGAACGGAGATAGCGGACGACCTCGAAGCCGTCCATGCCGGGCATCATGACGTCGAGAATCACGACATGCGGCTTGAACTCTGCGGCCGCAGCGATTGCACCTGCACCATCCGGCGCAGTCTGCACTTCAAATCCTTCGTTCATTAATCCCAGTTCGAGAAACTGGAGGATATGAGGCTCATCATCCACCAGAAGCAATCGGACGCCTTGCGCTGCTTTCATTAGCGTTCCTCCATATTCAGTGGTTATAGTGTCCATAGTATGACGCTATACGTTGAACGTTTGCTGAAAATAGGTCTTTGGAGCCAAAGATTGGATTCAGAATTGTCGTTCATGGTTAATCATAATGGTTAATCTAATTATACGGAAATATTAATGTTATTAATAAGGAATATAGTTAGAAATTAAAAGTTTTTGAAGCGGACAATAAAGGGTTTTGACGGCGGGTAGAGAACACTTTACAATAAGGATACAATCCCGGTTTTGAGCGTTTTTCCTGACAAAACCGGCAGCATGTCCCAATTCTCTGTTTCCTCCCCCGTTTTAAATCTTATTCATTCCTGTCACAAGCATTTCTTATGGTTTGCTTCTTTCCGCTTCATTTCTTTTTGGGTTTCAATGTGGGATCTACACTACACCGCACCAATCATTCAACCTATTTATTACATGTTTCACTACCCATAAGTCAAGGAGGCTCTTCCATGAAGAAAAAAGAGATGGTAGCCATGCTATTGGCGGGAGGCCAAGGAAAAAGATTGAAGGGATTAACCAAATCGATTGCCAAACCGGCTGTTTATTTCGGAGGAACCTACCGCATCATCGACTTCCCTTTAAGCAACTGCTCGAATTCGGGTATCGACACAGTGGGTGTACTGACACAGTATGAACCGCTGGTGCTGCATTCGTATATTGGAGTCGGCAGTGACTGGGATTTGAACCGCAAGGACGGCGGGGTGTTTGTATTGCCGCCGCATGAGCGGGAGAATGGAAGCAGCTGGTACCGGGGCACGGCTGATGCGATTTACCGCAATCTGAAGTTCGTTGATCAATTTGATCCGGAGCATGTACTGATTCTGTCCGGTGACCATATTTACAAGATGGATTATCATGCTATGCTGCAGTATCACAAATCCAAGAACGCCGACTGCACCATTTCGGTCATTGACGTGCCACTCCAGGAAGCGAGCCGCTTCGGCATACTGAATACGGAAGACGACCTCAAAATTTACGAGTTTGATGAGAAGCCTGCCAAACCTAAGAGCACACTTGCTTCTATGGGTGTATATATTTTTAAATGGGATGTTCTCCGCAAGCATCTGCTTGAGGACGGGGAGAACGCCGGCTCGTCCCATGACTTCGGGAAGGACATCATTCCGCTGATGCTGAATGACGGAGAGTCCCTGTATGCTTATCCATTCGAAGGCTACTGGAGAGATGTCGGTACTGTAGACAGCCTGTGGGAAGCGAACATGGATCTCTTGAGTGACAATCCTCCGCTGAACCTGAATGATACCAGCTGGAGAATCTTCACCCGCAATCCGAATCAGCCAGCGCAATATGTTGCACCTGGAGCCAAGGTATCCAGCTGCATTATTAACGAAGGCTGCATTGTATACGGCGAGGTTAAGCATTCGGTACTGTTCTATGGGGTAGAAGTGGGCGAAGGCAGCGTGATTACGGATTCTGTAATTATGCCTAAGGTGAAGATCGGCAAGAATGTAAGAATTCACAAAGCCATCATCAGTGAGAACACAGTCATTGAGGATTATATGGAAATCGGCGTCGACCGGGAGAATGAGGACGAAATTCTGCTGATTGACAAACGCAGCAAAAAAAACAAATCCGTAGCAGCCAAAACCATATAACCACAGAGGACGGGGGATACCGATGAAAGAGCTTATGGGCGTAATCAATCTTGACCATGAACTGGATAATTTAAATGAATTGACCTATTTCCGCTGCGGGGCAGCGGTCCCGTTCGCCAGCCGCTACCGGCTGATCGATTTCGTCTTGTCCAACATGATGCGTGCGGAGCTGGAGAGCGTGGGACTGTTCGTCCGCCGCAAGTACCGCTCGCTGATGGACCATCTCGGCGACGGGAAATCCTGGGACATGAACCGCAAGCATGGCGGCTTGTTCATTCTGCCGCCGGACTGGAATGACCCTACGGACACGTCCCTTGGCGATCTGCAGCATTATCATAACAATCTGGATTTCTTCAAACGGGCGTCTGCCAAATATATTGTATTCTCCGGCAGCCAGCACATTAATACGGTTGATCTGCAGGATGTATACCAATACCACCTGGAGCAGGGCGCAGATGTGACCATGGTCTACAAGCAGATCGATCAGCTGCAGCCGGAGCATGATCCCTGCCTGCGGGTAGAGGTCGATGAAGACAACACAGTAACGAATATTCACCATGAGAAGCATCATCCCAATGTATATTTGGATATCTTTATTATGGAGAAGAAGCTGTTCCTGGAGCAGGTGGAGCATTGCATCGCCCATGGCGAAAGTTATTTCTTCCGCGATGCCATTCAGAAGAACCGCCACAAGTTCAAGATTGCCGCCTATGAATACAAAGGTTATCATTCCGTTATCAATTCGCTGGAGAGCTACTACAAGAACAGCTTGGAGCTGCTGAAGCAGGAGAATTATTTCGGCCTGTTCAAAGAGAGTCCGGTGCAGACCAAGATTAAATATGAAGCCCCTACCCGTTATCTGGACAGCGCCTCGGTCAGCAATTCGCTGGTAGCCAACGGCTGTATTATTGCCGGAACCGTGGAGAACAGTGTAATCTTCCGTGGTGTGCAGGTTCGCAAGGGAGCCAAAATCATCAATTCTGTAATCATGCAGAAATGTGTAATTGAAGAGAATGCCGTAATTGAGAATGTCATTATGGACAAAGACGTGCATCTGAGCAAGGAACGGATACTCGTCGGAGACAGCAGGCGTCCGTTTGTCATTGCCAAGAGCAGCAAGATATAATATCTGGATCAGGGGAACTGTGCAGTGCGGCAGTTCTTCTGATCCAGTGTTGTAATAGGCAATATTTTTCCACAAATACAAGCATCTGTTAGGAGGAACCTGCTGTTGTTCAACGATAAAGAGACTTTCAAACAAGTGTTCCGCGAGAAACTAATCGGGAAATTAGGCAAACCGCTGGAGGAAGCTTCGAACGCCGATATTTACAATATCCTCGGGAATATGATCCGCGAGAATGCCGGCAAGAACTGGGCGGACACCAATCAGAAGTTCAAGATCGATCAGGATAAGCAGGTCTATTATTTCTCCATGGAGTTTCTGATCGGCAGGCTTCTGGGCAATAACCTGCTGAATATGGGTGTGCTGGAGGTTGTCCGTGAAGGACTCTCGGAGCTGGGCTTCTGCCTGCAGGATATCGAGGAGGTTGAAGCGGATGCAGGGCTTGGTAATGGCGGTCTGGGCCGCCTGGCTGCCTGTTTCCTGGATTCACTCGCCTCACTGCAATATGCAGGGCATGGCTGCGGCATACGCTATAAATACGGCCTGTTCGAGCAGAAGATTGTAGACGGATATCAGGTAGAGCTGCCGGACTACTGGCTGCAGAATGATAATGTGTGGGAAGTCCGCCGTGAAGACAAGCAGGTGGAAGTGCACTTCTGGGGACATGTGGATACCCGCTGGGAGAATGATGAGCTGTTCTTTGAGCACAAGGACTATGAAGCCGTGAGGGCCGTTCCGTATGACATTCCGGTGATCGGGGCAGACCGCAGGCATGTGAATACACTGCGCAACTGGAGTGCAGAGTCGATCACACAGCCTTCGAGAGTCTTCGGTGCACTGGGGGGGACAGATTATCACAAGTTCCTGGAGTATAAACGCTCCGTAGAATCCATCTCGGAGTTCCTGTATCCGGATGATTCACAATACGAAGGCAAGCTTCTCCGGCTGAAACAGCAATATTTCCTGTGTAGTGCCGGACTGCAGAGTATTCTGCGTACCTTCGCCAAGACAGGGGCTCCAATTGACAGCCTGCCTGACAAGGTGGCCCTGCATATTAACGACACGCATCCTACACTGGTTATCCCTGAGCTGATGCGTATACTGATGGATGTGCACGGGATTGGCTGGGATCAGGCCTGGGGCATGACGACACGTATGGTCTCTTATACGAATCATACCATTCTGAGTGAGGCGCTGGAGAAATGGCCGCTTGGCATGGTCAAGGAGCTGCTTCCGCGCATCTTCCTGATTATTGAGGAGATCAATGCCCGCTTCTGCGGAGAGCTGATGAGCAAGTATCCGGGAGACCAGAACCGGATCAATCAGATGGCCATCATCCATGATGATCAGGTACGGATGGCGCATCTCGCCATCGTGGCCAGCCACAGCGTAAACGGCGTAGCGGCACTGCATACGGAAATTCTGCAAAAGCGTGAGATGCGCCTGTTCAATGAGATGTATCCGCACCGCTTCAATAATAAGACCAACGGCATCACACACCGCCGGTGGCTGCAGCATGCCAATCCGGAGCTTGCCGGACTGATCAGCGAATCGATCGGCACCCGCTGGATTCATCAGCCGCAGGAGATGATCGGACTCATCAAATACAGTGAGGATTCCTCCTTCCAGGAGCAGGTGGCTGCGATCAAACGCCGCAACAAGCTGCATCTGGCCGACTACATCTACGGGAAGCACGGTGTCCGGGTGGACCCCGACTCCATCTTCGATGTGCAGGTGAAGCGGCTGCATGCCTATAAGCGCCAGCTGTTGAATGTATTGCACATTATGCATTTGTACAATCAGATCAAAGACAACCCTTCGCTGAACATCGTACCGCGTACGTTCATCTTCGGTGCGAAGGCGGCCCCGAGTTATCATCTGGCTAAGCGGATCATCAAACTGATAAATACGGTGGCTGATGTAGTGAATAAGGACCCGGACATTAACGGGAAGATCCGCATCTTCTTCCTGGAGAATTATTCGGTATCGCTGGCGGAGAAGATTATTCCGGCAGCGGATGTAAGTGAGCAGATCTCTACAGCGAGCAAAGAAGCCTCCGGTACCGGGAACATGAAATTTATGATGAACGGTGCGCTGACTGTCGGGACGATGGATGGAGCTAACGTGGAAATGCACGAAATGGTAGGAGACAATAACATGTTCCTCTTCGGTCTCCGGGCAGAGCAGGTCATGGACTACTACCAGTACGGCGGTTACCACGCCCGCGATATCTATAATGGCGACGGCCGGGTGAAGGAAGTGTTGGATCAGCTGATTGTACCTGGACCGTTCTGCGCTCATGCCCAGGAATTCGATACGCTCTACCAGTCGCTGCTTGATAATAATGATGAGTTCTTCGTCCTCAAGGATTTCGCCAGCTATGTGGAGACCCATGTCAAGATTGACCTGGCCTACCGCAACCAGAAGGAATGGCTTAAGAAGTCAATTATCAATATCGGCCATTCCGGCAAATTCTCCAGTGATAATACGATCGCACGCTATGCCTCCGAGATCTGGCATATCCATCCGGTTAAGGTATAACGCGTCAGCTACAGGCTGAATCTCCGCAACAGGAGCCTCAGCCTGTGCTATTTCTGCACATGCACATGAAGAAGCCGCTCCATCAGCAGGACATTCCTGCAGTGGAGCGGCTTCTTCATGCTAAGGCATATGGAGAGGAGGAGAATTACAGCACCTCGGATACCATGGCTGCGAACCGTTCAAGGAAACGGCGTTCCTCATCGTCGAAGCGGTGTTTGAGCGGGCTGTCGATATCCAGTACGCCGTACAGGGTATCCCCCTTAACCAGCGGAACTACGATTTCGCTGTTCGAGGCAGCATCACAGGCAATATGCCCCGGAAAGGCATGGACATCGCCTACGACAAGGGTGCGGCGTTCCGCAGCCGCTGTTCCGCATACGCCGCGGCCAAGCGGAATACGGATGCATGCCGGAAGTCCCTGGAACGGGCCCAGAACCAGCTCTTTGCCGTCAAATAAATAGAAACCGGTCCAATTGGTGTCCGGTAGAGAAAGCTTTAACAGAGCTGAAGCATTGGATAAGTTGGCGATAGCATTGGGCTCGCCCTCCATAAGTGCCCCGAGCTGGCTTAGAACGGCTTCGAACCGTTCACTGCGGGTGCCATCATAAGGCATGGCTTGAAACATGAAGCATCACCTTCCTGTACCTTGAGTCAGTATGAATCCATAACTGTTAACTAACAAGATAGTACAGCGGAGCGCAATACGTCAAGCAATAACGGAATTATCCGGTTAGTGGAAGATCAGGAAGATGTATGAATTGTCTCCGGGCGGATGTTTCCGGCAACCCCGGGCAGGGTAATGCTTTTATAAATATACCGAAGGCTTATAGCCGGAAGGAGTGGAATATGCGCGCCGACGTACAGAACTTGTTTATAGGAATCCATATGCTTTATTTCGCACATGAGAGGAATCTGACACTGACGGAGATGCAGCCGGAGCTGGAGGATTTGGGATACCGGGTAGCGGAACGCGAAGTGAAACAGGAGCTGGAGCGGCTGACCCAGGAGAACTTCCTCACGGCCCATGGTGAGGCATACAGCATTACCGGAACGGGAATAGAGGAATTCAAAGCGATTCAGGCCAAGCTGGGAGTGCTATGCACCGAAGTGCTTAAGCCGGTTAAGGCTGCGGGTACATCGGGTTAATTCTACATCAAGTAACCATTCATGTTCAGAAAACGTACGGCGTCTGATCGCGCGGAAGCAAGCCGCGCGGAGCAGGCGCTATTTGTGTGGAGTGTGGAGTTCGGATTCATGTCAGATTTCGCTTAAGGGAATGCTTACATCTGATGTATACTTATTAGGATGGAAGGGGACGGGAAGATGTATATATGCGGCGGAGTAATTCCGGAATTAACCGGCCGGAGAGTGCGGCTCCGGGCTATGGCTGCCGGAGATGCAGGAGCGCTGTTTGAGATCTGGTGCCATCCTCAGGTTGCGCCCTGGCTGGATGCCCCCTTCTTGTCCTCTGCAGAAGAAGCGGGAGCACTGATTGCTCTGCTGGCACAGATGGCCCGGGAAGAAGAAAGCATACGCTGGAGTATTCTGGGGCCGGAAGCAGAGGTTATCGGAAGCTGCGGCTATAATCACTGGCAGCTTGAGGGGGCTTACCGGGGGGAGATCGGTTTCGAGCTGTCACCTGCCGCCATGGGTCAGGGGTATATGCGGGAAGCGCTGGAGCTTATGCTGGAATTCGGCTTCGGCAGCATGGGGCTGAACCGGATTGAAGCCTTATGCCATCCTGACAATATCCGGGCGGAGCAGCTGATTACAAGGCTCGGCTTCCGGCAGGAAGGGCTGCTGCGTCAGTACCGGCATACGGATTCCGGCTATCAGGATGTACGGATGTATTCCTTGCTGCAAGGAGAGAAAGTGCGGGGCTGAGAACATAGAGAGAGGATTTGGATTGATTGAAGTCACCTGGTGAAACTGAACGCAAGTTAATTTTAATTGGAGTACTGCTGGCCACTTTTCTGGCAGCAATCGAAGGTACGGTCACAGGACCGGCGGGACCGGCCATTGTCGGCGATTTTCAGGGCATGCAGTGGCTCAGCTGGATATTTACCGCTTATCTGCTGGCTATGGCGGTTACGACGCCTATTTTTGGCAAGTTAAGTGATCTGATTGGCCGCAAGCCTGTGTTCATTGGCGGGGCCGTGGTCTTTCTGGCAGGCTCGCTGTTATGCGGGGTTTCGCAGAGCATGCAGCAGCTGATTATTTTCCGGGGGATACAGGGGATCGGTGCGGGTGCGCTCATTCCTATGACTTTTACGATTATCGGGGATATCTACAGCATTAAGGAACGGGCGAAGACTCAGGGGCTGCTCAGCTCGGTATGGGGGATTTCCTCTCTCGTAGGACCGCTGCTTGGCGGTTATGTGGTTGATTATTTGAGCTGGCGCTGGGTGTTTGTCTTTAATCTGCCTTTTGGGCTGCTATCTATTATATTCATCTCGCGGTATCTGAAGGAAGAGAAGGTCCGGCGCAAGACCAGAATCGATGTGGCCGGAGTGCTGCTGTTCGCGGCAGGAATGGGAGCGCTGCTCTTTGGTCTTACGGCGGGAGGGCAGAGTCTGGCATGGAACTCTCCGCTGCTGCTGGCTATCTTAGCGGGGGCTGCGGTGCTGCTGGCCGTGTTCCTGTTCGTGGAGCGCCGTGCTCCCGAGCCAATGCTGCCGCTGGAGCTGTTCTCTATCCGCAATATCGCTGTCTCTACAGGAGCTAACCTGCTGGTCAGCACCTTAATTATCGGGCTGTCTACATACGTGCCGCTGTGGGTGCAGGGCGTCTTCGGTAAAAGCGCAGCCCTCTCGGGCCTGCTGCTCGCCCCGATGTCGGTGGGCTGGATGCTCGGCTCCATCGCTGGCGGAAGAATGATTCTGCGCGCGGGTACCCGCCGTACAGGGATGCTGGGGCTGTCGCTGATTGTTGTCGCAGCGGTAGGGCTGACTCTGATGAACGGGGATTCGTCCCAGCTGCTGCTATTGATTCTGATGCTGTTCTGCGGCGTAGGTTTTGGTTATGCTTCTACAGTCTTCACGATTATCGCGCAATCCTCTGTACAGCATGAGCAGCGCGGTGCGTCAACGGCCCTGAATACCTTCACCCGTTCACTCGGGCAGACGGTGGGGGTAGCGATCTTCGGGTCTTGGCTGAACTACAATATCGACAGGAAGCTGGCGGAACAGCCTGGGGCTTCTGCTACAGGGGCTGATATCAACCAGCTGCTTAACCCGCATAGCGGGAGTACCCTGTCCGCTGAGGCCTGGGGCAGTCTGCACGGCGCGCTGGAGAGCGGCCTGCACTCGCTCTTCATTGTGATGGCCGTCTTTGCTGTGGCCTCCCTGGTTATTTCTGCGGGGCTTAATAAAGGGCTGCCAACCATTCAAGAGGGAAGTACCGCGTCCAAGCCATAATCTTCAAGCCTGCTTATTCATAACAAAGCGGCAGCGCATCCATCAGGATTGCGCTGCCGCTTTGTTATCATTACTATTAAGCAGGTTAGTGAATAGATTCACAACTGCATCTGCCTCAACTGCGCTTATTTGCGTGGAAGCGGGGAGAGCTTCTCAGCCTGCAGGCCCATCTTCTTCAGAAGAATAATCATTTGTTCCTTTTCTTCATCGCTCAGTCCGCTGAAAGCCAGATGCAGGCGTTCCGAATACTTCGGGTACATTTCGTTCATCAGGCGCTCGCCTTCTACAGTCAACTCGGCAAAAATCACACGCCGGTCGCTCGGGCAGGGCTTGCGCTGCAGGTAGCCGCGTTCTTCCAGTTTGTCGATTACGTAAGTAACGTTGCCGCTCTGCAGCAGCAGCTTGGCACCGATCTGCTGGATAGGCTGTGCCCCCTTATAATAGAGGACCTCCATAACGGCGAAGGCTGTAGGATTGAATCCTTCAATCTTGCTGCCGGTAACGGCGTGTTCGTTAATGCTCTTGAAAGACTTGGCAAAAACCCGGTACAAATGCAGTGTCAATTGAGTATCGCGTTCATATGATTGTATCATGCTTCTCCACCTCTATTGTTAATCGTACAGGCTTCCCCGCACGGTTTGGAATACTGCTTTTCTTGATCTAGCTTTACATTACTTCAAACAAAGAATGAAGAACATGTCATTTGTCACAATAAGCACACTTTTAATTATTAAAAATCAAACAATTTTTTGATGGTGCATAGCTGCTGCGGATTTCACACGATTTTCACATAATGATCTGTACCTAAGCTGTAACGCAGGGGTGGAAATAGTGGGATCCGGCGCGGGTTTGAGGTCTGCCCCCGGTAATTCGTATAATGGGATACAGAGACCAGGCCGCTGACGGATAGCGGTGGTGAAATTTTTTGCAGCATAGACCCGTCTATGGTGTTATGATCGCATTACTATGAACGATTGCCTAGGAGATGGAGAGTTGTATGGACCAGATTACGAATTATTACGAAGAGCGTGAAGACGATGAGGATATCGTGCTTGATGTTGTTATTGAGGAAGCCGGTTATGAAGCCGGAGATATACGGATATCAGGGATTTCCTTTCAGGTGCGTAAGGGCGAGCTGCTTGGATTAATCGGACCGAACGGGGCCGGCAAAAGCACTACGATCAAGACCCTGCTCGGCCTGCTGAAGCATGCCAAGGCTAAGGTGAAGCTGGGCGGCGAGAACAAGTCCTATGCCTATGTGCCGGAGCAGCCGGTATTCTACGAAGATCTGACGCTGTGGGAGCATCTCGATCTCGCGGCCGCAGCCTACGGGCTAAGCTATGAAACCTTCGAGTCAACAGCGGAGAAGCTCTTGACCCAGTTTGGTATGGAAAGTGTGCGCAATGATCTGCCTGCCGGCTTCTCCAAGGGCATGAAGCAGAAGATGATGCTGATGCTGGGCTTTCTGGTCCAGCCCGATGTCTATATCGTGGACGAGCCGTTCATCGGGCTTGACCCCCGGGCAACCAAGGATTTCCTGCGCCTGCTTGAGGCGGAGCGCGAGCGTGGAGCCGGGGTGCTGATGTCTACGCATGTTCTGGATACAGCGGAGAAGATCTGTGACAGCTTCATATTAATCTCCGGCGGCAGAATTGCTGCCGAGGGCACGCTGGAAGGTATACGCGGGGATGCAGGGCTGCCGGAGGGGTCGTTGTTTGATTGCTTCGACGAATTAACATGAGCAGGAATTCATTTGCGTTTCCTACAGCTGCTGCTCTTTTCCGGCGCCGGCTGGCTTCCCACTTCCGTGAGCAGTCTACTATTATCCGTACAGCTGTGGACTGGACCGTCCTGCTGTATATTATTATCCCGGGAGGCTTGCTTGGCGGACGCTTCTACTATGGGTACTGGAACGGGGAGCAGCCGGCGTGGATCAGCACTGTCCCCTATATGGTCGTACCTGCGCTGCTGGCCATTCTGCTGGCTACCGGAGGAATCGTATTGCTGCTGCAGGAAGGTGACTCGCTGTTTCTTAGACAGCGGCAGAACTGGATCAGCACCATTATCCTGCGGGGAATGGTCTACAGCCTTGCGGTAACCACGCTGAAGATGGCGGCGGCCTTTGCCATTCTGCTGCCGTTTCTTATCAAGGGCTTCGGAGTCAGTGCGGCAGGGGCCTACGGGCTGCTCGCGCTGACGATAACCTGCAGCTGGTCCGTTAAGCTGCTGGGCCATTTCGTTAAGGTGCAGCGGCAGGGCTTCCGCCGCTGGCTGTGGCTGATTCCGGCTGTCACCGTGCCCTGCGGTGTCTATCTGCGTCTGGCAATCCTCTGGAAGGACAGCCCCGTCCTGCTGTTCATTGCTGCTGGCGGATTCACTGTGATGGCAGCCATAGTGTTCAGGACCCGCCTGCGGCTGCGCGGCACCTTCATGAACGATGTGCGCGAAGACTACAAGCAGCGGATGAAGATTGCGGCCATTCTGCTGCGCGGAGTACTGGATAAGCCGCGGCCTACACGGTATAAACCGTGGATCTTCCGCAAATCGCAGCCGCTGCTGGCCTCGAAGGAACCGGAGAGCCGCTTCTCGGCCGCAGCGGTCAAGGCGATGCTGCGCAATCCGGCCCACTTCAAGCTGTATTTGTCGTTTACCGGCGTGGCGCTTGTGGCCATCTTTATTGTGCCGGCCGTTCTGAAGTGGCTGCTGTTTGCCATCCTGACAACACTGATGGCGTATTGGCTGTCTTCCTTCTGGCTGCTGTTCTCCGGCGATGACTATATCGGTATTCTGCCGTTCACCAAAGCGCAGAAGGCGGATGCCGGTTCCAAGGCCATGCCGATTCTATTAATGCCGTTTGCGGTCCTCAGTGCAGCCGTTGTCTGCATCCCCGTGTATGGCTGGTGGGGGCTCCTGCTCTTTATACCGGTAGGCGCTGCGGCAGCCATCTGGATTGGCCGTATATTCAGTGTCATGCGGTTTGCCAGATAACATACAATAAGCCTTCCTCCGCACCTGGAGGAAGGCTTATTTAATTACAGGAATGAGCCCGGGAGCCTCAGCGGCTGCTTATCCGTGCACTTGCCCGGCCGCATGTTTGCCGGCTGTGTATCCGGTCGAGAAGGCAGCCGTAATATTATAACCTCCGGTATATCCGTGAATATCCAGAATCTCGCCGCAGAAATACAGCCCCTGCGTAAGTTTCGATTCCATTGTTCTCGGATCAATCTCCTTCAGATTCACCCCTCCGCCAGTCACAAAAGCTTCTGCCAGGGAACGCGTTCCGTAGACCAGTACCGGCATACGCTTCAGCAGGGTAGCCAGTGCCTGAAGACCGGTCCGCGGCAGGTGATGACCTGTAAGCTCACCGTCCAGTCCGCTTTTGGCCAGCAGCAGCGGAATCAGGCGCTCAGGCAGCAGGCCCTTCAGCGAATTGCGGATGGCCTTCTTGGGCTCCAGCTCCAGCTTATTCTGCAGCAGGTTCTCTGCCTCTTGCAGAGTCAGGTCGGGGAAGAGGTCGATAGACAACTCTACGGTATCTGTACCTGATTTCTTCTGAACCTGGCGCAGGAACTGGCTGCAGCGCAGGGCGATCGGGCCGGACAGCCCGAAATGAGTGAAGATCATATCTCCGCGGTGGGAGATCACCTTCTTGCCCTTGGGATTCCAGACCGTAAGACTCACGTCACGCAGGGATAAGCCCTGCAGCTCACCAGATTTAATCCATTCCTCCCTTGAAAGGATCGGCACCTCCGTCGGGAACAGCTCCGTGATCGTATGTCCGGCAGCAGCGGCCCACGGATAGCCGTCACCGGTAGAGCCGGTCTGCGGCACCGATTTGCCGCCAGTAGCGATAATAACGGCCCCGGCACTGAAGGCTTTTCCCGATTCCAGACGTACGCCCGTGGCCGCACCGTTCTCATAGATAACCTCGCGCACCGGACTGTCTGTCATAATCTGTACGCCAAGACTGCGCACTTTGCCAACCAGCGCGGAGACAACACTTGCAGCCTTGTCCGATACAGGGAACATCCGACCGTTGTCCTCTTCCTTCAGGGCGATACCGAGGGCTTCGAAGAACTCAATAATATCCCGGTTGTTGAAATGATCGAATGAGCTGTATAAAAAACGGCCGTTGCCCGGGATATGGGCGATCAGCTCCGCAGTTTCCTTGATATTGGTAACATTGCAGCGTCCGCCGCCTGAGATGCCCAGCTTCCGGCCAAGCTTGGCACCTTTATCAATTAATAATACAGCCGCCCCGTGTCCGGCTGCCGCTACGCAGGCCATTAATCCGGACGGGCCGCCTCCAATGACAATTACATCATAGTTACTCATAACTCTGCTCCTTTACATGTTGCAGCACTCTGCTAACGGCATCATACCATTCCGGCCGGAGTGTAGCCAGACCCGGAGAGGCTTGATGTGATTATCGTTGTCAGGAGTGCGCGGTTGTGCTTTAATCTAAGGGGAAAGGGTATTTTGTCCAAATTGGGGAGTGATTGCAATTATTCATGCGGTTAAGGATATTTTATTGCAAATATCGGCTGCGTGCACCTTCCTGTTTCTGTTTCAGTGGCGGTTGGACCAGGGCCATTTCACACGCAGAAACCGCAGATTTCCGGATGACCAGACTTTTCTGATAATATGCTGTGCACTCGGGGTTACATTGTGTATGGCCTTGTCGACTACAATGTTCGGAGTAGTGTATCTGAATCTGGCTATCCTTCCGGCGTATATAGGGATCTTGTACGGGACTTTTCGTTCAGGGGCTTACCTGGCAATGTATTTCATCTTTTGCACTGTACTATTCTCGGTTCCTTCAGGATTTGATCATCTCATATTAAATTCGGGGGTACTGCTGTATCCGCTGTTGTTTGGTATGGCCAAGCCCTTCAAGAGTGCCTCTTTAATCCAAAAAGTCGGCATGCTATGGGGTACTCTGTTTCCCAGTATGCTGTTTATTGTAATTGTACCTAAGATGCAGGGACAAAGCATCTTCAACACACCCCCCACGGATGCGATTCTGGTAGGGGTGTATTTATTAACGGCTGTTATTTTGGGCGGACTGTTTATTGTATATATTGAAACGGCCTGGGACAAGCTGCAGGTCAAGGAACGGATGAAAGGTATCTCCGAGAGATTCCAGTGGGAATCGGAGAAGCTCCAGCAGATTACTAATGTGGTGCCGCTGAATATTATGTCGTTTGATGACAACGGATATGTGACGGAGCTGAATGAATACATGCTCAGCCTGATTCAGCGTCATTGCCCCCATCTGACCAGAGAGATTATATTATCCCAGCCGGCTGACCGGGTCTTCGGCCACAGCATGGATCAGGAAACCTATGAACACTTACGGGGAATCCTGCTGAACAGGCAGCGTGCCAATACCAAGATCAAGTATGATTCCATGACCTATCATATCTTCACGGCGCCGTTACAGCATGAGTCCGGTATTGCGGGCGGCCTTGTCATGATTATACAGGATCTTACGGAAGAGGAGAAAATCCGCAGCGAGCTTGATAATGTTGAACGCCTGACGCTGGTCGGGCAGATGGCGGCCGGAATTACCCATGAGATCCGCAACCCGATGGCGGTAGTGCGCGGATTCCTGCAGCTGATGCGGGAAAAGAGTCCGGAGGACCTGCATTCCTATTACCATATTGTAATGGAGGAGCTGGACCGGGCCAACAGTATCATCAATGACTTCCTGTCGCTGGCCCAGAGCCGTGTATCGGACAAGGAAATGGTGCAGCTGCATCTCATTATGGAGGAGCTTACCCCCCTGATCTGGGCGGATGCCAATCTTCGCGGACAGAGCGTTGAATTGAAGCTTAGCCCGTCTCTGCCGCTGCTGCGGCTGAACGTCAGGGAGATCAAGCAGCTGATACTCAATCTGGCCCGCAACGGAATGGAGGCAATGGAGGCCAAAGGGGTGTTGACGCTGGAAACCTGTGAGCATGAAGATACTGCTCAGCTGATCATCACAGATACGGGAAGCGGCATCCCGCAGAGCCAGCTGAAGCAATTGTTTGCCCCGTTCTTCACAACCAAAAGCCAGGGTACAGGACTTGGACTGTCGCTTTGCCTGAGTATCGCCGAGCGTCACAACGGAACCATTCATGTGGAATCCGAAGTGGGCAAAGGCACCTCGGTCATCGTTACGATCCCCTTTGAGCCCAAGGAGGAACCCGCTGAGGTGGAAGTCTATTCTTAGGGATTCAAGGCTCTAACTATGCGCTTTAGCGCTGCTGTATAACGGCTTGTAGGCAGGTTGCTTCTCTTGCTTTCACAGAGTATGTATGTATAATAAAGTTAGCAAGTAGTGCAGTAACGCGGCGACGTTATCCGGGTTCTGACAACTATTCTAAGGGTAAAGGAGAGTGCAGAGAAATGTCCATGTCTTTTAATCAATATATGAAGGATTCCATTCAGCCTATGCGCGATGATCTGACGAGTATCGGATTTCAGGAGCTGCTGACTCCGGATGAAGTTGAAGCAACTCTTCCAGCCGTTAAGGGAACTTCGCTTGTGGTTGTTAACTCCGTTTGTGGTTGTGCCGCCGGCCAATGCCGTCCAGGTGTAGCCCAGGCGCTGCAGAACGAAATTCTCCCCGATCACCTGTTCACGGTATTTGCCGGCCAGGAGAAGGAAGCTACAGCCAAGGCGCGTGAGTATTTTGCTCCGTACCCGCCATCTTCACCATCCATTGCCTTGATGAAGGACGGCGAGCTTGTTCATTTCATCGAACGTCACGGCGTTGAAGACCGTTCGGCTGCTGAAATTGCGGCTGAGCTGAAGGAAGTTTTCAATCGTCTGTGCCAATAAGCTCATTTTCTGTAAGGGATATTCCCGCATCAGCCGGAGGCTAGGCTCATGCGGGATTTTTTCTGAACATATAGGCACCTGAGTCCCATCGGACAGATCAAGTTATAAGAAAAGGGGTGTGTGAATTGGGAATGCAGGAAGAGATTATTAAAGCCCTGGGAGTCAAGCCGGTGATTGATACCGGAGCGGAAGTGCGCAAACGTGTGGATTTCCTGAAAGCATATGCGCTGCAGGCGGGTGCCAGGGGGCTGCTGATTGCTATCAGCGGAGGCGTTGATAGTGCAGTGGCTGCGGGTCTATGCAAACAGGCTACGGACGAGCTGACGGCAGAGGAAGGCAAAGAGTATATTACACTCGGTGTATTCCAGCCTTACGGCGAGCAGGAGGATATTGAGCACAGTTACGCGGTAGCCAAGGCGTTTGAGCTGACGCATACGGTGGAGACGAATATTGAAGAAGCTGTAAACGAGATCGCGCTGGAGGTAGAGCATAGCCTGAAGGCGCTGGGACAGCACCGCCACATCACCCATCAGGGCAAAGGGAATGTGAAGGCGAGAACGCGGATGGTTATGCAGTATGCACTAGCCTTCGAGAACAATCTGCTGGTGGTAGGAACAGACCATGCCTCTGAAGCCATCACCGGGTTCTATACCAAATGGGGCGATGGTGCAGTTGATATTACACCGCTGTCTTCACTGAATAAACGGCAGGTGCGGCAATTGGCTGCGGCGATTGGAGTACCGGCCGATATCGTAACCAAAGCACCGACAGCCGGCCTCTGGCCGGGCCAGACGGATGAAACCGAGCTGGGGATCACCTATGATGACAACAGTGACTATCTGGAGGGCAAAGCGGTGTCTCCCGAGGTCGCCGGGAAGCTTGAAGCCTACTACCGCAGAACGGGGCATAAACGGGATGCAATCCCTGGAATATAAGCAGTCAGAAGTATAAAAGAACCGCCGGAGAAGCTGCAGTCATTTCGCAGAATTCCCGGCGGTTCTGGCTTTCATAAGTATTAGCTGGAGAGGCGCTGCCCAACTTGTAAGCTTAGCCGGCCAGGATCTGGTTAATAAACTCCAGGGAGGCGGATATTGCCTCCTCCAGCTGCGGGGTAGCTCCTTCGAACGGGTGCACGGTACCGAAGGTGTGATTGCCGCCGGGAATCTGCACCCAGCGGATATCCGGGCGGAGCTCCGTTAATTGCTCTGATCCCCGGCGCAGCCGTTCACTGTCCTGGCTTCCCTGAATAAGAACCGCCGGGAAGCTGGCTGTTGTCATCCGTTCCAGCAGGTTGTAGCGAACGGCATGCTGTTCCAGGTCCTCCAGCAACACGGCATCCAGCGGCATTTGCTGGCCGGTCCGGCCATTAAGCACATGGGTCCGGCCGCTGCGCCTCATCTCAATCTTCTGTTCCTCCGTGAACAGGTCGAGGTCGGTAATGCCGTTCCAGGAGATCACTCCGGTGATCTCTCCCGGATGGTCCAGCGCGTACAGCAGGCTGCCTCCGCCGCCACGGCTGTGGCCCAGCAGGAATAACGGCAGGCTGCCGAATTTGTGGTGCTGGCTGAGATAAGAGAGCAGGATCTCCATATCCTTGATCTCACGGGTATAGGTATTGCGGGCGAACTTCTCAAGCTCCGTGAAATTCTGCAGATCTTCGCCGATTCCGGCATGTGAGAAGTTGAAGGTTATGACCTCATGCTCCTGGCTGAGGGCTGCCGCAGCATAAGGAAACATCCCCCAATCCTTGAACCCCTTGTAACCGTGGGCGATAACAATCAGGCTCTTAGCCTTATCCCTGGCGGGGAAATGCGAGCAGCGGAGTACAGCATCTTCTCCTGCGGGCAATTGGAAATTACGGGTCATCGGGTAAATCCCCTCTCTATATAATCTGAAACGGATTTGAAGGTTGTATTATTGATAATGTTTATGAATAATGTTTATGAAGATCATACCATTATTAAAGCAGGTAAGGATAGGGCGGTTTTTTACAGTAATTGCATATTGCCTGTCCAGCTAAGGAGTGGATATAGTGATTTATGGAATCGGAAATGATGTGCTGGAAATCCGCCGGATTACGGCTCTGCTGGCAAGCGGACAAGCAACCGGATTTCTGCAGCGCATTCTTACAGAGCGTGAGCTTGAGCTGGCCGCAGGGCGGAAGGGGAAGGCAGCGGAATTCGCTGCGGGGCGTTTTGCCGCCAAGGAGGCAGTAGTGAAGGCACTGGGCTGCGGAATCGGCGCGAAGGTGGGATTTCAGGATATTGAAATTCTGCCGGACAGCCAGGGCAAACCGGTCGTTTCACTGTCGGAGGCGGCCTGGGACCGGCTGCTTCTGCCGGGCGGCCGCCATATCATCCATCTGGCCATTACACACAGCGGGGATCTGGCTTCAGCCTTTGCCGTAGTGGAGCAGGTAAACTAAGCTGCTGCGGAGTGCCGGATCCTGCCTGCGGCTTCGCAGAGCGGTATTTATACGGGTAAACTTTACGCAATAAGGGGACGAGCTGCTTATCGCGGAATATAGATACATTCAATATAGAAGCAAGGAGATTAATGATGACTACAAATGAGCAGCAGGAAGCCAAGTCATATTTCAGCCGTAATTTGCTGGAGTGGTACCATGGGCAGAAGCGGGATCTGCCGTGGCGGCGTCACCGCAATCCTTATTACATCTGGATTTCGGAGATTATGCTTCAGCAGACAAGAGTCGATACGGTTATTCCTTATTTCAACCGGTTCATCGAGCGGTTCCCTACGGTGGAGTCACTGGCCGATGCCCCGGAGGAGGATGTTCTGAAGTGCTGGGAGGGGCTTGGCTACTATTCACGCGCCCGGAATCTGCAGCACGCCGCGAAGCAGGTGAAGGAAGAGTATGGCGGGCAGGTTCCCAATGACCGTGATGCCGTATTCGGGCTTAAGGGAGTGGGGCCTTATACGGCCGGAGCTATTCTCAGCATTGCCTTCAACCGGCCGGAGCCCGCTGTGGACGGCAATGTCATGCGGGTGCTGTCCCGATATTTCCTGATTGAGGATGATATCGCCAAAGGCCCCACCCGCGTCAAAATGGAGCGCCTGGCGGCAGAGCTGATTCCCGAAGGGGAAGCCTCGCACTTCAATCAGGCGCTGATGGAGCTTGGCGCGCTGATCTGCACGCCGAAATCACCGCGCTGTCTGCCGTGCCCGGTGATGGAGCACTGCTCAGCGCGCCTAGCGGGCTGCGAGACCTCGCTGCCCGTCAAGACCAAGGCCAAGCCGCCTCGCCCGGAAGAGCGGCTGGCAGCCCTGATAGAGGGCCGCGGCGGGCACGCGGGCCGGGTACTCATCCGGCAGCGGCCATCCAGCGGGCTCCTGGCCCGCATGTGGGAGCTGCCGCACTGGCCGGCGCCGCCTGCGGAGGGCGGCGCTTCCGCTGCGCTGCTGCCGGAGACGGCAGCGCAGGACCGGCTGCGCCGGTCCCTGCTTCAGGCCGGGATTTTCGCCCGGCCTGAAGGGCACTGGATGGCTGCGGAGCATACATTCAGCCATATTGTCTGGACCCTGCAGGTGTACCGCTGCAGGGAAGAGGAGGCCCCGGCCCTGCCGCTGGCTGCGGAAGGGCGTTCCTTGTACGGCGCAGCGGCCAGGAACGGCGCTGCCAGTGCTGATGCTGCAGCCACCGGCGCAGCACCCGGGGCTGCCGGGGCTGCCACCGGCCCGGCTGATCCGGGCAGCACCTCAGCTCCCGGCCCGGGTGAACCGGTTGCCGCTGCAGACTATGCCGCCGCAGACTATGCCGCCGCCAGTGCGGCTGGTGCCGGTGATCGCTCCGCCACCAGCCAAGGCATGTACAACGCCGGGCTCACCGCGTCCGTTCCCGCCGATTTATTCGCCGATGGCAGCGGGCCCGTCGAGCGCTTCGCGGACGGAAGCGGAACAGCGGAGGATGCAGGCGCAGTACGCTGGATCAACCGCAGCGACATGGCGAATTACGCCTTTCCCAATGTGTTCCTCAAGCTGCTCAACGCTTATTTTGATGAGCAGGAGGGGGGCGCCGTGTAATCCGGCTCGGCTATGCAGTCTTGCTAGCTATAACCGGGAGTACCGGCAAACCGTTTGGTCTGGCAACTCCGCTTCTGAGGTTAAGGAAGACAGTTTGGCCAGGCCAGTTATTGCGGACGGGTATAACCCGGAGGAAGCTCCATTCCTTGTGCGTCATCCCGGAGAACAAGTGAACAAAGAGCATTTGATTTTCTCTAATTATTCGGAATTCGTCCTCGAAGGTGAAATCAGATAAATTAGCTGCCGTTTATCCACCTTTCCTGTTCTGCGCGGACGACATCGTATAATTAAATGTGCAATTTCTCTAATTCCACCAAAAGTGGGCGGTATGAGGAAATTAAAGGGAAAAATCCCTCTAATTCCGCCGAAAGTGGGCGGTATGAGGAAATTAAAGGGAAAAATCCGTCTAATTCCGCTGAAAGTGGGCGGTATGAGCAAATTAAAGGGAAAAATCCCTCTGATTCCGCCGAAAGTGGGCGATATGGTGAAATTAAAGGGAAAAATCCCTCTAATTCCACCAAAAGTGGGTGGTATGTGGAAATTAAAGGGAATTTCCACTTATCAGGCATGTACCCGAAGGGATAGCGCATCGCACTAAGACATATACCTGCATTCGCAGGAATGTGTGCCGCGGGTGCCTGTTCCTCCGTATTCCCAGCACAAAAAACCGGGAGCCACCCACAAGGGTGCTCCCGGTTTTTCTTATACCGTGATGCTGCGGCTTACACGCCGCAGTTCTTTATTTTGCGCTTTCGTAACGTTTGCCGACTTCTTCCCAGTTCACTACGTTCCAGAACGCCTTGATGTAGTCAGGTCGTTTGTTCTGGTAGTTCAGGTAGTAAGCATGCTCCCATACATCGAGGCCGAGGATTGGAGTTGCGCCTTCGCTGACCGGGTTGTCCTGGTTAGGAGTGCTGGTCACAGCAAGCTTGCCGTCTTTCACGACGAGCCAGGCCCAGCCGCTGCCGAAGCGTGTAGTAGCTGCAGTAGCGAAGTCTTCCTTGAATTTGTCGAATCCGCCCAGTTCGCTGTCAATTGCAGCAGCCAGAGCGCCAGTGGGTGCGCCTCCGCCGTTCGGTCCGATAACTTCCCAGAACAAGGTGTGGTTGGCATGTCCGCCGCCGTTGTTGCGAACAGCAGTGCGGATAGCTTCAGGTACAGCGTTCAGGTCAGTCAGCAGCTCATCGATGCTCTTGTCTTGCAGTTCAGGTGCTTTTTCCAGTGCGGCGTTCAGGTTCGTCACATAAGTGTTATGGTGCCTGTCGTGATGAATCTCCATCGTCAAAGCGTCGATGTGTGGTTCAAGAGCGTTGTTTGGATAAGGAAGTGCCGGTAATTGAAATGCCATGGAAAAATCCCTCCTGAGTATATTAGAATTTGTATAGATAAAGAATTTTGGCGGTCTTGACGTCAAAACCCCTTATTTCCGATGTGGCTTATAGGTTATATATCCGTTGAGATACTTATTATTAAACCGTATCTGGAACAATAATGCAACATTAAACAAACAATAGTGTTTATAAAGTATTTTTTCATCCATAGCTCACTACAAATGTTAAGGGTGTGTTAAAGTTATAAAACTCCTTAAGAGAGAGTGTTTGCACTGCGATAATTTCCTTAATCAAGAAAAAATGAAACTATATTCAATGAAAACGCTTCATATCAAGCGCTTTCAAAAGAAAATTGATGATATCGCGAGAAAAGTGTGCTTTAATAGATTTAAAAGCAGGTATTCCTCGGTTTTTGATGCTTTTTTCCTCTTTACACTGTTATGGAAACTCCTTCTTTTTGTAAAATTCTAAGCCATAGAAAAGGGAGACTTTTAAGTATGCACGTTCGTTCCTTTCAATTAAGCGACGTTACTCCAGTGACTGAATTGCTGCAGACCGCATTATCGGAAGAATGTTTCGAGAGCACGATCGAGCCCTTCTCCAGGCAGCTTTCATGGGATTCAGATCTCATTGTAGTTGCAGAGGATGAAGGAGAAATCATCGGCGCACTGATTGGTACGATTGAGAAGAACCACGGCTGTTATTTCCGCATTGCCGTCCATCCTGAATACCGCCGCAGAGGAGTCGGCAAGAGTCTCGTATCGGCAATGGAACACAGATTCCAGGCACGCAAGGTCAGCGGTATTTATGTAGCCGTTGATGAGCATAATTCCTTCGCACTGCCGCTGTATGAGGCTATGGGTTATGGTGAGGACCAGATCTTCAAATCTGTACGCAAGCTGAGCATTGTCGGGTAATTATTTTTTGAAACGGTGCTGTAAGCGGAAACAATTGGTAGAGTAGAGAACTAATGCAGCCTGTACTTTTAGAATAAGGTCACACCTGCATAGTCTGTTTCATTATACTAAAGCATATCTTCCCAGTGTCCATTGCATTGCAAATGGGCGGAAGATATGCTTTTCTATTGTTATGGACTTATAAACCCAATCGAAGCAAGTAGGTGGCCTATGAACCGGGAGCTTGAAGAAGAATTCATGCGGAGCCGCAAACAACGATACAGATCCGTTACCCATAACAAATCCAAGCGCGAATCGAGAAGAATTTGGCTTAAGGATATGCGGGAGTGGATCATCACTGCGGGGATTGTATTCGCGATCATGTCACTGCTTAATATTTTTGTGTTCAATGTGTCTACTGTGATTGGCCAATCCATGCAGCCGACCCTCTACGAAGGGGAGAAGCTGATTATTAATAAGATTGCACTGAGCTTCGGGAATCCGGGCCGGGGCGATATTGTTGTTCTGCATGACCCCAGCACAGGGCCGGACCGTAAGGAGTACCTGGTTAAGCGGATTATTGGTATCCCCGGTGATATCGTGGAAGTTCAGGACCAGCAGCTATATGTTAATGGTAAAGTAGTGGATGAGCCTTACATCGATACGGCCATTCAAGACCCGGATTTCAGTCAGCTGACTGTGCAGGACGGCACCTACTTTGTAATGGGGGATAACCGCCATGCCGGAGCCAGCAAGGACAGCCGTTATTTCGGCGCTGTTGCACAGGAGCGTATTGTGGGGAAGGCATCACTGATCTGGTGGCCTGTAGCTAAGATGAGAGTCCTGTAAGGGATTTGTATAGACATAATAATAAAGGAGAGGCGGAAATGAATTCTAACTTCCAGTCACCTTATGCTCCGCCGCCTTCCAAGTGGGAGGATCTCAAGGCTGCAATCAAGGCTGCTGCGCCGGCGCTCGGTATTGACGATATCGGGTTCACCACCGCAGAGCCGTTTTTATATTTAAAAAATATTCTTCAGGAACATAGGGACAACGGGTACGACTCGGGCTTCGAGGAGCCGGATCTGGACAAGCGGACGGTTCCGGCGCTGCAGTCGGGAGAGCAGCCGCTCTCTATTATTGCAATCGCTGTAGCCTATCCCTCCAAAATGGAGGACCCGCCCAAGTCCGAGCCCGGAGCACGCAGAGGCATACTGGCCAGGGCATCGTGGGGGCAGGACTATCATCATGTACTCCGTGAAGCGCTGGCGAAGCTGGAGAACTTCATCCGCGAGCGTGTTCCGGATGCCGTACTGGAGAGTATGGTGGATACGGGCGCTCTTGTTGACCGGGCGGTTGCAGAGCGGGCGGGCATCGGGTTCAGCGGCAAAAACTGCGCCATTATCTCCCCCAAATGGGGATCTTGGATCTATCTCGGGGAAATGGTGACGAATATACCGCTGCCTCCGGATCAGCCGGTGCAGGAAGGCTGCGGGGACTGTACGAAATGCATCGATGCCTGCCCTACCGGCGCACTGGTGGGTCCGGGACAACTCAACGCCCAGGCTTGCATTTCCTACCTGACACAGACCAAGGGGTTCCTCAGTGAGGACTACATGACCAAGATCGGGAACCGGCTGTACGGCTGCGATACCTGCCAGATTGTCTGTCCCCATAACCGCGGCAAGAACTGGAATCACCGCCCGCAGCTGCTGCCTGATCCGGAGATCGTGAAGCCGCTGCTGATGCCGATCCTGGATCTCAGCAACCGTGAGTTCAAGGAGAAATTCGGCAGCAGCTCGGCTGCATGGCGGGGCAAAAAGCCTATCCAGCGCAATGCGGTTATCGCGCTTGGCAATTTCAAGGAAGCTTCTGCCGTGCCGAAGCTGACCGAGATTCTGCTGCAGGAGCCGCGGCCGGAGATGCGCGGGACTGCCGCCTGGGCCCTAAGCCGCATCGGCGGCAGTGAAGCCCTCACAGCCGTGGAGCAGGCACTGCAGAAGGAAGAGGACGTTACGGTGCGCGGAATGCTAAGCCGGGCACAGGACAAGCTGCTTGGGCAGAAGGAGGCGGAAGGAGAATGAATCACCGTCCAGAGAGCAGCGAAGGGGCGGAAGCTTCGCTCTATTATAAGGAGATCGATTCAATCATTGGCCCGTTGACGCTATGCGCGACAGCTTCCGGACTATGCATGATCAAGTTCGGCACCTATGATGCGAACTCGGACACTATTGCAGGCTGGGTGAAGACGCAGCTGGGTCCCGCTGCACAGATTTATGCGGATACCGGGAGCTTGTCCGAGACGGAGCAGCAGCTTACAGCGTATTTCTCAGGAGAACTGCAGAGCTTCAGTGTGCCGCTGGATATGCGCGGAACGGATTTTCAGCGCCAGGTATGGGAAGCTCTGCTCAGCGTGCCTTACGGGGAGTCCGCCTCTTATAAGGATATTGCGGTCATGATCGGCAATCCGCAGGCTGTACGTGCTGTTGGCGGGGCCAATAACCGCAACCCGGTTCCGGTCATTGTACCCTGCCACCGGATTATAGGTGCCGGAGGCGCACTTGTCGGTTATGCCGGAGGTCTGGGAATCAAAAGCCGCCTTCTGCAGCTGGAAGCGGAGCAGGCAGGGCCCGGCTTAAGCGGCAACTATCTCTTCTGAATCACGGGATTTGCCAATTGCTGTCCAGTTGTTGAAATGCTATGATAGATTCGCGTGCCTTAAATAGGGGCATTGCCAGACAATAGAGTACAAAGGTGGATTACAGATGAATATTGCATTGCCTATTATTACGCTTGTTGTAGGTCTGATCGGCGGATTCTTTATCGGTGTGTATTATCTGCGCAGACAAATGACAACGATGCAGAATGATCCTGAAATGCTGCAGAAGGTTGCTAAGCAAATGGGATATAACCTGAACGGAAAGCAGATGCAGCGTGCCCAGCAGATGATGAAGAACGGCAATCAGCCGGGGCGTGCTCCTGCGGCAGCCAAAGGACAGGCCCGCAAGAAGAAATAATCAGGATAAGGAAATAGATAAGAATCAGCTTCGGGTGCGGAAGGGGGAGATTTCATGGGGAGCATCAAGGAGTACATGAACGGGAAGGTTTCTGTAAACCGTGAGCAAATCGAATATCATGTTGAGAAAATATTAGAGCTGATTGGTGAAGATACCAGCCGCGAAGGCCTGCTGGAAACACCGGCTAGAGTCACGCGGATGTATGAAGAGATATTTGGCGGTTATTCGATTGATCCGCGCGAGGCGCTGGGCGTAACTTTCGACGAGTCTCATGAAGAGCTTGTCATTGTGAAGGATATTGTCTACTACAGCCAGTGCGAGCATCACATGGCTCCTTTCTTCGGCAAAGTGCATATTGGCTATGTCCCCAGCGGGCGGATTGCCGGACTGAGTAAGCTGGCCCGGCTCGTGGAAGCAGTCAGCCGCCGCCTGCAGGTGCAGGAGCGCATTACTGCCCAGATCGCCGACATCATGACCGAGGTGCTGAATCCGCACGGTGTCATGGTGGTTGTCGAAGGAGAGCATCTGTGCATGTGTGCCCGGGGTGTGAAGAAGCCCGGCAGCAAGACAGTAACCATGGCAACCCGGGGCACTTTCCGTGAGGATGCTGCTGCCCGGGCCGAGTTTCTTGCTCTGATCAAAGAATAGTACGCGGGACTAATATTCCCTGACTTGTGCAAGGCAAAGCCCGGCGGCCACTTTCGAGTGGCCGCCGGGCTTTTTTGGGGAAAGACCTCAAAAAGGCTGCCAGACCAGCTTGCGGGCGGCGCTGTACCGCTCGGCTACGTAAGGCCAATTCACGACTTTCCACCAGTCCTGGATATAATCTGCGCGGTTATTCTGATGCTTGAGATAATAGGCATGCTCCCATACATCCAGCGCCAGCAGCGGGACAACATCCCACTGGGACAGATTCTGATGCTTCTCAGCAGTCAGAATCTCCAGCCTGCGGCTGCGCGGGCTCCAGACCAGGATGGCCCATCCGCCGCCCTCCACTTTATTGGCCGCTTCAGTGAACTGGGCCTTGAAGGCATCGTAGCTTCCGAAGCTCCGTATAATGGCATCCAGCAGTGCTCCGGATGGCCGGCCGCCGCCCTGCGGGGACATGACGTTCCAGAAGATCGTGTGCAGATAATGGCCCGCCCCGTTAAAGGCAAGCTCCCGTTCCCAGTGTTTAACGAGATCATAATCGTTGCTCTTCCGGGCTTCCGCCAATTTAATCTCTGCTTTATTGAGTCCGTCTACATAGCTCTGGTGGTGCTTGTCGTGATGAATAATCATCGTCTTCTCGTCGATGTAGGGCTCCAGCGCATTATAAGCATAAGGGAGCGGGGGCAGTGTGTGCCCGCCGATCGGGACCGGCCCCAATTCACGGGCTTCCCACAGAGGAGCCGTCCAAGCCGCCGTTTCCTGGGGAGAGTCTTCACTTAGGGACACCGCAGGCATAGCAGCCGGTTCATCCTGCTCTATTGGGTTCTGCCGCATCATGCCGGCACCGGCTCCATATTCCGGGGCGCTGAGAGCCGTGAGCACGGCAAGGAAATACTCCGATTCGCAGATAAAATGCTTCACTACGACCCCGGCCAGAGGGGAGGCGCTCATGGCCTGGCTAGCCTCCCCCATAGCCTTCAGCTGGCGGATGAATTCACTGGATTGGCTGCAGGCTGTATGAAGCAGCAGCTCTGTTTCGGCGGCAAGGCTTCCCGGACCGCCGAAGGCCGGAGCCTGTTGGCTTCCGAGCAGTTGACACGCCGCCTGCTCCGTAGCCAGGAAGACAACCGTCCATTCCTGGAGCAGCTTGACATAAGGCTCCTCGAGGTTTGGAGTAAGCTGGATAAGAACCTCAGCGTGTTCCTTCTCCTGTTTTTTCCAGAAGGCAATTTCCCCTAGAATGTGCACTGGCAGCGGCGCACCGGATACATATTGCATAGCATGCAGTCCTCCCGTCCTGAATTTTCAACGCTTCATTATATGACCGGGAGAGTCCGCTTATGTAACGGTATTCGTTGTGGCCTAAGGCACTATGGTGAGCAAACCCCAAAAAAGCATGCGCAGCATGTATAAGGAAATACATCTGCGCATGCTTAGTTAATCCAATATAGGTATAGGAACGCTGCTGTTTCTGCTTGTGGTTACTTGCTGGCCTGACTTCCGTTGTCCCCGCTGATGCGGGCCAGCTGGACATTGCCGAGAAATGCTGAGACACGGCGCAGATACTCACGCGGATGCTCGCGGAACAGCAGCTCATGATGACTGTCCTCCACAATCCATGAGTCGGAGTACGGGTTGGTCTGGTTCGCGGCCAGTTCTTCGGCAATCGGATAAGGTGCCTTCTCGTCCATAGTACCGTGCATGAAGAGTACCGGGAACGGATAGTCCTCGGATTTCACCTTGGAATAGGGAATCTGATTCAGCCCTGTACCGTTCAGTACCGGGAACAACAGCTCCATAATCTCCAGTGAAGGCTGGCGGGGAAGATTTATATTCTGCTTGATATTGTGATAGAGTGTATCCGGCTCCAGCAGGAAGGTGCTGTCCAGTATCATCGCATCCACGTCTTTGGTTACGAGACCCGCCTGCAGCGCGGTACCAGCACCCATGGAGAAGCCCCAGACTACGATTTCGTTTGCACCCTTGTCCTTGGCATATTCGATCGCCCCAAGAAGCTGCTGGGATTCTTTTTTGCCGCCGGTAGCGATATCTTTATTGACCTTGGAGGCGAAGCCGTAATCAAACATGACCACATTGAATTTCAGGCTGTGCGCATAATGGGCCAGGTCGTACATAGGAACCCAGCTTTCCTCTCGGTTAGCACCGTAGCCATGGCTGAAGACAATGGTCTTCTTGGCTCCCTCTGAAGGAATATACCAACCCTGCATAATACGGCTGCCGTCCTTTGCCGGAAAGGTGATCTCCTCATACGCCAGCCCTTTGGCAAGATAAGGGTTAGAGTAGAGGGGCGCTACAGTAGGATTCGAGAGCACCCAGGCTATATAGCCGTGCAGGGCGATGAAGCAGAATAAAAAGAAGAAGAACACAGATAACAGCAGAGCTACGACAATATGCTTAACGCGTATCATCCGCAGTGAAATAATAGGTATGGAATTAGGCTTATCCTCGTTAGGCATACGGGAGACCGGCGAGCCGGGGTGACTTGTTGCCAGATCCATAAGGTCCCCTCCTAAAAGTTTTGTGGAACATCCGCTTCCTGTGAGACTACTTCGCAGCAAAACTGCTTCGGAAGCATGAACTTAAGTTTGATTAGCAGAAATACTTCATATATTTAATCGTATGGTTATGCCCTTACAAAGTCAATGAATTCAGCGGTTTTGTAATGTAACTGTAAACTGCGGCCCAGTCTTTACCGTACAGTGAATATGCTGGACTTTTTTCGGACCTTTGCACTAAGATAGAATGTATCTGAAGAATAATGTAACCGGGTTTCAAGAGGTGAAACACATGAGGGGGAGAACAGGGTGGAAGACCGGAAACTGACTGTACGCGCCGTGGAACGTGCGCTGGATATATTGCTCTGCTTCACTCAGGATAATGATTATGACCTCAGTCTGACGGAGATTTCCGCCAAGATTGGCCTGCATAAAAGTACGGTGCACCGCCTGCTGACTACGCTTGAGGAGAAGGGCTTCCTGCAGCGCGATGAGGGCACGGAGAAATACCGGCTCGGGATTCGCATCTGGGAGCTGTCTACGCATTTGCCGACCCTGAATGAACCGGCGGTACTGCTGCTGCCGGCGATGGAACGGCTGCGTGACCGTCTGGGAGAGACGGTCAGCCTCTATTTGCGCGACAATCTGGAGCGCGTGCGCATCCAGGCCGTGCAGAGCCGGCAGGCAATCCGCCGGGTGGCACAGATCGGTGCAAGGCTGCCTCTCTCTGTAGGCGCATCGAGCAAGGTGCTGGCCGCTTACGCGCCTCCGGAAGTGCAGGTCCGGCTGCTGGCCGATCCGGCATGGCCGGAAGCTGTAGACCGGAGCCAGTATCTGGAGCAGCTCAAGGAAATCACCCGCTGCGGGTATGCTACCAGCTTCGAGGAACGCGAACCGGGTGCGGCTGCAGTGGCGGTGCCTATCACCGGGCGTGCCGGGGGAGTGGTTGCAGCGCTCTCTCTTTCAGGTCCGGTCAGCCGGCTTTCGCGGGAGACGCTGGAGGACTATGCAGTGATTCTGGGTGAAGCTGCGGCTGAAATGGGGCTGATGATGGGCTGAAACGGCGGCGCCCGTTATATGCCGTGATTAAGGGGTAATTTTAGTAAATAGAGGCTAACCAGGCCTGTCAGTTCCATTGTATATCTAGTTAAAATGAACTATTATTAAAAAATATTAGTTCCAATTATTAAAAGATATGAAATGTAATCCAGAGCATGAGGTGATGGGATGAAAGCTGTAATACCCGATTCACTGATGGGAGAAATTCAAGAGCTCCAGGATACGTTCGGTTCTGTCACGAGTCAGGCTATTGTGCTTACGGATCAGGCAGGGAATGTAATAACCCGTCCAACGCTTTACGGAATATTCTATCAGAAAATGTTCAGTTCTTTGCAGGAGACGCAGCGCCCTTTCGAGCCGGCTTTGCTCAGACTGGGCCCCTTATCGCATCCTGCTGTATTGGAAGAATGGGTTCCAGGGCTAAAGTATGTGGTCAGTCCGCTGGTTCCCGAGTATGGACAGACTTATTATTTGTGGTCGGGCCTATACATGGAAGAAGGGACCCGGGAGCTTGTACTGCAGGCGTTTGAGGCCAAAATGAGGATTCACCCCCACTATGATGAGTTACGGACTGAACTGCTTGCCATGCCTGAGCTTAGCCGGGAGCGTATCGGCATAATCAGGGGCAAACTGGCCGTTCTTGGAAACATACTGTCTAAATTACTGGCGGGCGGTGTACTCAAACCCCTGGCGCAGAGAAGCGGCATGGTGGTTTCACAGCTGCTCTCCAATCTGGAAACAGACTTTCTGAAGATTGAGGATGTTTTGCAGCAAATGGCAGGAAGGTTCTCGGATGCCGATTTATATGCTTTTGCCAAAGAGGAAGAGGCAGGCAGGTATAAGGTGAAATATTCCGCCGGCAAAGAAGCGAATCTGTTGATGAATGCCGAGTTCCAGCAGGGGGACGGATTTCTGGGACAAGCTGTTCTCGGCAGGGAGCCCCGGCACTGGCAGGGCGTTGCCAAAGATCCGAGGTCGTTATTCTTCACCCAGCGCGGAATTACGCAGCCGGAGTATTTGTCATGTTATCCGGTTCAGATTCACAGCGGCAAAAAAGCGCTGCTGTTGGCTGTGGGCTTTGGTGAAATCCGCCAGTTACAGGACCATGCCCAGCAGGACCAGATGGTTGCTTCTCTGCTTGGGCTATCCTCACGGGGGGAGAAGCTGCGGCAGCGCGAAACCCTGCGTAATGATGCTACACTGAGGCTTAAAGAGGCCGCGTGCCTGCTGCCGCAGACTACATCATCGCAGGAGCTGGGCATTCAACTGCTCGATATCATTATGGGGATGCCGTTCTATCCTTCATCTGTACTCGTCTACTTTGAGGAGGCAGCGGGAGGCAGCCATCATGCGAAGGGCTGGAGCCCGGAGGCGGCTGCCCAGTATGTCCAGGAGATTGAGGAACGGTATTCGCCGCAAGCCTTTCTCTCCTCTGCTATTATCAACGAGGATGCCGAGGGGCAGGTGCTGCTGGAATGTCCGCTGATTGCCGAGAAGGTATTCAAAGGAATTCTGGCGGTAGGCTTCAGACGCCGCAGTGAAGCAGAGGAATGGCTGACATTCGCCAGCTGCCTGGCCAGTCTGGCCAGCACGGCAATCCGGCTCATCGAGAAGGATAGCAGGCTTGTGAAGCAGGCGGGGGTATTCCTCCAGCATACCCGGGATTATCTGAGGAGCACTAATCCTGAGCTGCAGCGCTTGTCGCTGGAAGCCTCTTCAATGGCGCATGAGCTTGCCCGCTACACCGGTCTGCCGGAACGGGAAGCGGAACGGATGAGAAACGCCTGTCTGCTGGCTCCGTTCAAACTTGATTTTCTGCAGGGATACGGCTTCTATCAGGAAGAAATAGCTCTGCTGAAGCAGGTGGATCAATTGGCATCCTTCTATTTCAAGATGGATAAGCCGTCGGTTTCTTTGCCCGCACAGCTGCTGGCACTTGTGCTTCATCATACCGCCAAACATGCGGATAGGGATAAGCTTGCGGAACCAGAGGTTGAGTGGCTGGACCCCTCCCGCTACAGTATGGATGATTATATTGCCGGGGAGATTGACAGTGAGCCGCAATCAGCCCTTCAATCGTTTCTGCGCAGCCGCTCGGATGCGCAGCCAATGAGGAGAACGGTTTCGGCGGTCAAGCTGCTGAACAGCGCTGCACTGAAGACACCTAAGGAAGAATGGGGAATCTCGCCGCGTGAAGAGGAAGTGCTTGAATTGATCATTCTGGGCAAGACGAATAAGGAAATTGCCAGTGCCTTATTTATCAGCGAGCATACCGTTAAGAATCATCTAAGCCGTATTTTCACCAAAATGAATGTAACGGACCGTTCACAGATCATTGCTCTGGTCTATAAAAGAATACTCGACTCTGAGCGCATCGAGATCTGATTACGCCGGGTTTAACTGCTTTGCTCCATATGGATATCCATCCCCTTTCGGCTGAAAGGGGATTTTTTGCGGTTATATGCAGCAGGAGGGCAGGTGCACAATTTTAAAATTTAACAAAATGAAGTTGTCAGAGAGAAAGAGCTGTGTTATATTTTAAATGATAATGATTATCAATATCATATACATAGGGGGATCATTTTGCGACATTCTAATAAAAGTCTGGTGCTTATCGTTTTCACCTTGGCTCTGGCTCTGCTGCTGGCAGCTTGCGGCCAGTCCGCTAATAACTCTGCAAACAATTCCGCTGCAGCAGCTGATTCCGGAGCTTCTCCTGCGGCCTCTTCTACGGCGGCTCCTGCTGCAACAGCTGGCAGTGCGGATTCAACCGGTGATGTAGAAATGGTCACTTTCCAAGACAGTGTAGGAGAAGTTCAAGTACCCAAGAATCCGCAGCGAATCGTTGATACCACTGCGTTCTACACGGGTTATTTCCTGGCATTAGGCGTTAAGCCGGTAGGCGCCATGGAGGGGGCAATGGGCAATCCATATCTTGCCGGAATGCTCGATGGCGTGGAGTCGCTCAGCAATGATGTAACACCGGAGAACATCCTTGCCTTAGATCCTGATCTGATTATTGTATACACCGGCACGGAAGGCATCGACAAGCTGAAGGAGATCGCTCCGGTGGTGCAGATTCAATACGGCTCCAAGAACTATAAGGACCAGATGATGGACTTCGGTAAGCTAACGAACAAGAATGATGAAGCCAAAACCTGGGTAGATCAGTGGGAAGCGAAGATTGCTGAACTGAAGCCGCAGGTGCAGGCTGCCGTGGGTGACAGAACCGTATCCATCCTGAATCCATACGCCAAGGGATTGTTTGTATTCGGTCATAACTATGGACGCGGCGGCGAAATTCTGTATGGGGAATTCGGCTTGAAGGCTCCGGCAGAGGCCCAGAAAGAGGCAATTGACAGCGGTACGGGCTGGGCCTCCATCTCTCTGGAGAAGCTCCCGGACTTTGCCGGTGATATTATCTTCACTTGTCCATGGTCAGGGGATACTACAGATCCTAAGATTGTATATGACAATCCGCTTTGGTCAGGCCTGCCTGCGGTCAAAGCAGGCAACGTATTCCAGCTTAACCCGGATGCAGACACGTATAATGATCCGGTGTCCCTGGAGGCACAGCTGGATTTCATCACAACAAGCCTGCTGTCCGTGAAATAATCCATTATTGAAATAATGAAGCTATCTGCAAATCTGCATATAAAAAGCTGCGCCGGTGTCAGATCAATATCTGATACCAGCGCAGCTTTTGTGATATTTAAGCCTGTGTATACAATTATTCTACCGGCAGAGCCGTTTCCGAAGCTGTGGCATCAGCCAGCATCTGGCGGAGCACCGTCTGCAGGATACCGCCGTTACGGTAGTAGTCGATGTCAACGGTGCTGTCGAGCCGGGCAATGACCGGGAAGTCGAACTGGGTTCCGTCTTCGCGTGTGGCGGTGACGGTCAGCTCCTGACCGGGTAGTACATAGTTGTCGAGACCGGTAATGTCGAAGGTCTCACGTCCGGTCAGGCCCATACTGCTCCAGCCATGGCCTTCCTGGAACTGCAGCGGCAGTACGCCCATGCCGACGAGATTGCTGCGGTGAATCCGCTCGAAGCTCTCGGCGATGACGGCTTTGACTCCCAGCAGCAGCGTGCCCTTGGCGGCCCAGTCACGCGAGCTGCCGGTTCCGTATTCCTTGCCGGCAATGACGATCAGGTTCTGACCGGCCGACTGATACAGCATGGATGCGTCATAGATCGACATCACCTCGTCGCTCGGCAGGAAGGTGGTTACCCCGCCTTCTGTTCCCGGAGCAACGGCGTTGCGGATCCGGATGTTGGCGAAGGTACCGCGCATCATCACTTCATGGTTCCCGCGGCGCGAGCCGTAGGAGTTGAAGTCGGCACGTTCTACGCCATGATTACGCAGATATTCTCCGGCCGGACCGGAGGTGGAGATATTACCGGCTGGTGAGATATGGTCCGTGGTGACGGAATCGGCCAGCAGCGCCAGAACACGCGAGCTGCGGATATCCTTGATGTCGCCTACACCGTCTGCCAGATGCTCGAAGAATGGCGGATTCTGAATGTAAGTGGAATTATCATCCCATTCATACAATTCGCCTTCCGGTACCGGAATGGAATTCCAGCGCTCATTAGCCGTGAAGACATTCTCATATTTGCTGCGGAACATTTCCGGACTTAGCGAGAGTCCTATAGCTTCGCGAATCTCGGCAGTAGTAGGCCAGATATCGGCCAGGAAGACAGGCTCGCCCTGCGGATCGTAACCCAGCGGCTCGGTCTTCAGGTCAATATTAACGGTACCAGCGAGCGCATAGGCTACCACAAGCGGCGGTGAAGCCAGATAGTTGGCTTTGACTTGGGCATGTACGCGGCCCTCGAAATTACGGTTGCCGGATATAACAGCGGCAACGGTCATATCATGTTCTGTAATGGCCTGGCTGACTTCATCCGGCAGCGGGCCGGAGTTACCGATACAGGTGGCGCAGCCGTATCCGGCCAGATAGAAGCCCAGCGCTTCCAGCGGCTTCAGGAGATCGGCCTTTTGCAGATATTCCGTAACGACCAGCGATCCGGGCGTCAGGCTGCTTTTGACATAACCGGGTTTGGTCAGTCCGCGTTCCACAGCCTTCTTGGCGAGCAGTCCCGCTCCCAGCATAACGCTTGGGTTGGAGGTATTCGTACAGCTGGTAATGGCCGCAATTACAACAGCTCCTGTGCTGAGCTTGCTGGTGCTGCCGTTCTTGTGCTGCACTTCCACGACTTCGGCAATCTTCTCATCACTGAGGCCATAGCCGCCCTTATCGATTGGTGTACGGATGATGCCTTCAAAGTTCTCCTTCATATGGGTCAGCTCGACCCGGTCCTGCGGACGTTTCGGTCCGGCCAGGCTGGGCACTACAGAGGCAAGATCCAGCTCGATGATATCGCTGAACTGAGGGTCCGGCGTACTTGCGGTGCGGAACATCCCCTGCGCTTTATAGTAATCGCCTACCAGCTCAACCAGCTCATCCGGGCGTCCGGTGCTGCGCAGATAGGCCAGCGTCTCGTCGTCTACCGGGAAGAAGCCGATCGTAGCCCCATATTCAGGTGCCATATTGGCTACGGTCGCGCGGTCCGCCAGACTGATATTAGCCAGACCAGGACCGTAGAATTCGACAAATTTGCCGACTACGCCTTTCTTGCGCAGCATTTGGGTAACGGTCAGGGCCAGGTCGGTAGCAGTGGCGCCTTCCATCAGACTGCCGGTCAGCTTGAAGCCCACGACATCCGGTGTCACAAAATAAAGCGGCTGTCCGAGCATGCCTGCTTCCGCTTCAATCCCGCCTACACCCCAGCCGACCACGCCAAGGCCGTTAATCATTGTGGTGTGGGAGTCGGTTCCGACCAGGGAATCCGGGTAAACGACCGTTTCGCCGTCAATAGTCTTGGTAGTGGCTACAGAAGCCAGATACTCCAGGTTAACCTGATGCACAATCCCTGTTGCCGGGGGAACTGCGCGGAAGTTGTTAAAGGCAGTCTGCGCCCAGCGCAGGAAGCGGTAACGTTCCTCGTTGCGCTCGAATTCAACGTTCATATTATATTCCAGTGCGTCGGCAGTTCCGAAGGCATCGACCATAACCGAGTGGTCAATAACCAGGTCAACCGGCACAAGCGGATTAATCTTCTTAGGGTCGCCGCCGGCTTTCTTGACGGTGTCACGCATTGCGGCAAGATCAACGACTACCGGTACGCCGGTGAAGTCCTGCAATACAATCCGGGCCGGGATGAAAGGGATTTCTTTATTACGGTCAATGCCGCCGGACCAGCCGGCCAGCTGCTTCACATGCTCTTCTGTAATTGCCCGTCCGTCATACTGGCGGACAGCAGCTTCAAGTAATACCTTAATGGAGAATGGCAGGGATGAAATGTCGCCCGCGCCTTGTTCTTCCAGCGAGTTCAAATGATAGTAGCGATAAGTTTTTCCGCCTGATTCCAGGTTCTTAGCCAGTGAGAAATGGTCCTTGCTTGGCATATATGCGCCTCCTCGTTTCATCTGGTGAAACTACATTTCATATTTCCTATACTTTAAGTATAACGGTTGCAAAGAGGGGAGTAAAGTTTTTTTTCCTTCTTCATGGAAGGTTTGTAAGAGGTTGAAACTGCGCTAAATGGAGCGAAAATGCCGTTTATCCAGAAATTTATATGCTTCATGCAGCAAAGCCGTTTCCGCCTATTTCCAGCCATGCCTGGAGCGGATGGTTTCCCGGATTCAAATGTAGTTAAATCGTTCCTGTCCTGTATAGCGGCAGGCAATCCTTCATATACATAGGACTACATAGGACAGCAGCCAAAACGGGAAGGGGAACGGCTATGCCGCCCTTCAAAAGGACGGCACAGTTTCAGCGGGAAATAGAAGGATTATTTATAGTGCCAGAGCCTATAAATTCTTATATTTGAACGAAAGGGCGGAGAATGAATGGAGCAGCAGTGGAAGAAAAGTCTCTATGTCTATGTGGATCAGCTGAACAAGGGGCGGGTTGCACCTGGAATTGAACCGCGCCAAACCACAATCAAGGATCCGCGGTTCATGGACGAACAGCGTACACGCTTCCGCCGTATTGCGCAGTGGTACAGCCAGCGGGGGATCACTCCGCTGCGCGGGGAAACAGGCGTCAGGACACTGCGTACCGTGCGGCAGAATCCCGCCGAGGTGGTCGCCGATGTGGCGCTGCACAGCGCATTCTATTATGAGAAGGGCGGAATGACTCACCGCGAGGATGTGATTGAGTCCGAGCGGCTGACCTTTGTGCGAAAAGGTGGAGACTGGGAGATAATCAACGTGGAGCGCAGTGTTCCCGAGCGGAATGCTGTGCGCAAAGTGGTGGAGACTGAGCCTGCCTTGCGGCTGTCGCAGTGGGGGGAGGTGCTGCCTTCACCGCGGCCATCCCAGCCGCTGCTGAACCGCAGGGTCCTGCGCGGAGTGAGCGGCGCAAGAGAGGTCCGCTACCGCCGCGAAGAGGCGGCGGCGTATGCCGACCGCTGGTGGAAGGACGGCAATCCGGAGTTCGAGATTTTCGAGGTGGACTGCACCAATTATGTCTCCCAATGTCTCTTTGCAGGGGGAGCACCTATCAACTATACTGGTAAAAGAGAAACGGGCTGGTGGTACAAGGGCTACAACGGGGCACAGGAATGGTGGAGCTTCAGCTGGGCGGTTTCAGACAGCCTGCAGCGTTATTTGAGCGGCAGCCGCAGCAGCGGTCTGCGCGCTGAAGTTGTCGAGCGGCCGGAGCAGCTGATGTTAGGCGATGTGATCCAATACGACTGGGACGGCAACGGACATTACCAGCACAGCACGATTGTTACCGCCTTTGATGCGGGAGGCATGCCGCTGGTGAACGCCCGGACGGTGAGCAGCCGCCACCGCTTCTGGGATTACAAGGATTCCTACGCCTGGACGGACCGCACGGCCTACCGTTTTTTTCATATTAATGACTACTTATAATTCAGAAAGAGGTTAGGGCATGGGGAACGCTAAATTGACCGTAGGACTAGTGTACGGCGGCAAATCCGGAGAGCATGAGGTATCGCTCCAGACGGCTTATGCGGTTATGAACGCTTTTGACTACGATAAATATGAAATTATTCCATTCTACATTTCCAAACAGGGAGTGTGGAAGGTAGGGGCAGCCCTGGAGGCTCCATTCAGCGGAATTGAAGAGCTTAAGCTGTCCGGAGCTTCCGGTGATATGGGGATGGCCCTGAATGCGTTATTCAGCGGTCTCAGCGGCGGAGATTCCATTGTGGATGTGATGTTCCCGCTGCTGCATGGTACGAACGGGGAAGACGGTACCATCCAGGGGCTGTTCGAAATGGCGAATATTCCGTACATTGGCGCAGGTGTGCTGGCTTCATCGGCAGGTATGGATAAGGTTGTCATGAAGAAGCTGTTCGGCGAGGCAGGGCTCGAGCAATGTGAATATTGTTATTTCAATGCTGCTAACTGGAAAAGCAAAAGCCATGAGCTGATCGTTGGTGTAGAGGATAAGCTGGGGTATCCGGTATTCGTGAAACCGGCCAACCTTGGCTCCAGCGTAGGCATCTCCAAAGCAGCCGACAAAGAAAGTCTGATCAAGGCTGTTGATTACGCCTTCCGTTATGATACCAAGGTCATCATCGAGGAATTCATCGATGCCCGTGAGGTAGAAGTTGCCGTACTTGGCAATGAAGAGCCAGAAGCCTCAGTTCCGGGTGAAATCGTCTCTTCCGGCGAATATTATGATTATGCGGCCAAATACACGGACGGCAAATCGCAGATGCTGATCCCGGCACCTGTCGATCCCGAGGTGGCAGACCGCCTGCGCGAATCGGCACTGCTGGCTTTCAAGGCCATTGAGGGCAGCGGCATTACCCGGGCTGATTTCTTCCTGCGGAAGTCTGACGGCAAAATTCTCATTAATGAAGTGAATACAATGCCCGGCTTCACCCCGTTCAGCATGTATCCTCTGCTGTGGCGCGAGACCGGCGTATCCTACCAGGTGCTGCTGGACCGGATGATCGGGCTGGCGCTGGAGCGGTACCAGTTCAGACAAGGGCTTAAGTACGATAACGAATAACATATGGTGATCGGCGGGAGCATTCCGGCCGGGAAGGAGAGAGAAGCATGGGGTTTCAATCAGAATTCAATTCAGTGTGCAAATTCAAGAATGAACAGGAGCTATATGAGCTGCTGGAGTACGGACGAACCAAAATGGTGAAGCAGGGCTTCCGTGTATACCCGACCGGCCAGAAGGTCATCGCCTACAATCCGGAGAATGTTGCTGTAGCGATCGTCAAAATTTCTGCTTCCATTGCTGAAATCAACTTCCAGGGCAATGAGGTTACAGCTGTGGAGATGGATCTGGTACGCAAGCTGAATGAGGAAGAGTCGCGGGTACAGACGGCCCTTGCCTACGAAATGTTCTTCGGAGAAGAAGGATGATTGTCCGCTTCGGCTATGTCGCCATGTCTACTGTCATCCCGGACTGCTCACCCTCTAAGACAATGACTATGGCAAGCTTTAACAAGCTGGGCGACCGGGAAGCCGGATTGCGTAAGCTGGAATCAATCGCACGGATCAATCTGCATAATACACTCCGCCTGCTGAAGCATAATGCAGGCTCGGATATTATGGTCTACCGCCTGACCTCCAAGCTGATTCCGCTGGCGACCCATCCTGATCTGGCGGATTGGCATCCGCTGTCCGCACTGGCGGAGGAGTTCGCTGAGGTGGGCACTTATGTGAAGAAGCACGGCATGCGGGTCAGCTTTCATCCGGACCATTTCACGGTTCTGAGCACTCCGCGTCCCGAGGTGCTCGCAAGCTCGATCCGCGACCTGCAGCATCATGCCGATATGCTTGAGGCCATGGGGCTGCCGGCAACCGCCAAGAGCAATATCCACATTGGCGGTGCTTATGGGGACAAGCCTCTGTCTGCGGCGCGTTTCTGTGAGCAATGCTCCGCGCTTCCGCTTGCACTCCGGGAACGGATGACGCTGGAGAATGACGACAAGACGTTCAATGCGGTGGAGACACTGGAGGTTAGCCGGAGCCTCGGACTGCCGATGGTGCTGGATATCCATCATCAATGGGTCAACAACGAAGGCGAGCTTCCCTGGGAGCTGTGGCCGGAGATCCAGAAGACATGGACAAGCAGTCTGGCCCGGAAGGATGTCCTGCCCGGGGAAGTACTGCCACCGAAGATTCATGTCTCCAGCCCGCGCAGCCCGTCCGATCCGCGGAGCCATGCCGACGGTGTGGAGCCGGCTCCGCTGTTTGCTTTTCTGAAGCGGATCGCCGCAGATACCCCGGCAGTGGATGTCATGATCGAAGCGAAGCTCAAGGACGGAGCCTTGTTTGGCCTGATGGAGGCCATGAAGGAGCTTGCACAGGGCGGGAACGGAATTACGGTACTAAACGGAGCCAGCGTGAATATACAAGCATAACAGGCAACAAACAAGGGGATTAGGCCTTATTACGGTGCCAGTATTAACTTGATAAGTGGGCGGAAATAGGGTACGTTGAATGAAAGTTGAGCAGCAATTTGACGTCCTGCGCGTAACAGCGTTCCATGGGAGAACGATCATGCTCAAAGAAAGCGGAGTGAAGAGATGAGTCCTGTAAGTCCTGATAACCGAAATGAACGGGAACCCTATGTAGTTACAAGCAAGGGACATACGGCGGCGGCAATTAATGCTGCAGCCAAAGCGGGGGAATGGATCAAGAGCAGACAAGGCCAGGTGAAGGAGCTGGGCAGCAAGACATCCGCCCAGGATCTGGTTACAGAGGTCGATAAAGGTGTGGAGCAAATGATCCGCCGGCTGATCCTGACCCATTATCCCGACCATGCCATCCTTGGGGAGGAAGGCATTCAGCCGGGAGCGGACGCGCTGACTGCCGCCCTGGATGAAGCGCGGGAGCATGAGTATTTGTGGATCGTTGATCCCATTGACGGGACTACCAATTTCGTACACGGCTTTCCTTTCTACTGTGTCTCAATAGCCCTCGTCGTTAAGGGGGAGCTGACAGTCGGTGTTATTTATGATCCGATCCGTGACGAAATGTTCGTTGCCGAGAAGGGCAAGGGTGCGTATATGCACGGGATTCCTACCGCCGTGTCAGCGGAGACGGAGCCTGGAAGCAGTCTGATTGCCATGGGCTTTCCGCCGGACCGGGTATTCGCCCAGCCTGCCAATATGGCCGGACTGCAGCAGATTCTGCCGCAGGTGCGCGGCGTTCGCGCCGGTGGCTCGGCAGCGCTGCACCTGGCATATGTTGCGGCAGGCCGGGTGGACGGCTACTGGGAAGTGGGCCTGAGTCCGTGGGACTGTGCGGCAGGCGTGCTGCTGGTGCTGGAATCCGGCGGGAAAGTCACTGATACCCAGGGCAATCCCTACGATATCAGTACACGCCATGTGGTGGCGAGTAATGGACGGATACATGATTATCTGGTGAACTCCCTGCAGGCAGCTGATGCCACGGGATTCAAGAAGCAGTAAGGAGGCGGCATTGCCATGAGTGACAATGATGATCTGGAGCGCAGACTGAGTGAGCTTTTGGAAGATGGCGAGATGGAGCCGGATGACCGGCAGGCCAAGGAAATCCGCCAGATTTCGCCCAAGTATGAGATCCGGATACAGACTACGCTTGATCCTATAGTTGAAGAAACGCGCCGATACCGCAAAATCGCTTACGAATTGGACAGCCGGTATGATAAATATGTGCAGCGTTCTGAACAAATCAGCGGCCCGTCTAGCGCGGGCGGCCATAAGAATTCTACAGAATCCGGCAGCGGAGAGCAGTAAGCCGCAGCAAGCCTCAGGAGCGGTTTTCCGAACAATCGGGAAACCGCTCTTTTGCGCAGCGTGGCTGGGTGTTAGAATGGAATTATACTAATTTAGGGGGAATACGATGCTGAAGACATGGAGAAGATTCATATCAGCCGGAACTAGCGGGCTGCTGCTGTTCGCTGTATTAATTAATGTGTATGCAGGCCCTGCCGGTGCCGCTGCAGCAGCCGTTACGCCGGACTCGGAGCAGGATGTCTTTCGCATCGTGGCACTTGGAGATTCCATTACTGCCGGATATGAGCCGGGGATGACTGATTCCAGTGTGAAGCCGTACGGATATGCCGAGAGATTACTGGAGCAGGGCTGGTATCACGGCAGAAGCACGTTAAGCAATTACGGTATATTAGGTCTGAAGACATCCGGATTGCTTCAGTATACCGCATCCATCAAAGACGGCATCGCAACTACGGCAGAGGCAATCCAGCCGGGGCTGCCTGATCCGCGCATCGCCCAGTTTGCCGCTATGACGCCGCAGATTAGAACGGAGCTTGCTGCAGCGGATTTGATTACGCTCACTATAGGCGGTAATGATGTCAGCAGTCTGTTTCTGAATGTTAAGACACTAACGGAGGCTGACTTCACAGCCCAGCTTGCGGAACGCCTCGCGGCGTACAGCAGCAATGTGAAATCGGCACTGGACAATATCCGGGCCGTGAATCCCCTGGCAACGATTCTGCTGGCCGATCAATATCAGCCTGCTCCCAGAATTGCCCTGGGTGCTTCGTATGACAAGCTGATGAGTGCCGCTGCACAGTTTACAGTAGCCGCCGAGAATATTGCAGCTACCCTGAACCAGGCGGGAGCACCTGTAAAGGTAGCCCATGTAGCCGCCAAGTTTGCCGGTGTAGAGGGATCGCTCACCCATATTATCGGGGCTGGAGCGGCAGACTTCCATCCGACGCAGCTGGGCTATGAACGGATCGCCACGGTGTTCGCAGAGCTGCAGTGGGGGGAATACCTTACTCCGGCAGCTGCAGTGATGACTTCAGCCTCCGCACCGATGTCAATTGTAGTGAATGGGACCACGCTTAACACTCCCAATAAGCCCATTCTGAAGAATGGACAGAATTTCCTGGCGCTGAAGGACATTCTGAATGCGGTAGGCGCAACTGGTAAATGGGATAACAAAACATCCAGCGCGACGATTATTTACGGCGGAAGAACCGTGGTAATTACGATTGGCTCGAAGACGATTAAGGTGAACGGAACGGATGTAGCGATTGATACCCCGGCATTCCTGCAAAAGGTCGGCAAAGAGGATAAAACGTACCTGCCGCTCGCCGCGCTCGCTACCGGGCTTGGCTTCGATGTGAATTACAGCAGCAAGCTGCGGACAGCTTTCATTAATCCATAATCCAGCATAATATATCAATATTGCATAATAAAATCAGGCCCGTAAGGCAAAGGTGGATGAACGCAGTTGTCTAGTACAAAATATAATGCCGGATATATAATCACGATGGATGATATCGTGCGTGAAGGGGATCCCGTACTCCGTGCGGTAGCAGAACCCGTGCAGCTGCCGTTGCAGGAGGAAGACCGCGAGGCGCTGAAGTGTATGATGCAGTTCCTGAAGAACAGCCAGGATGCCGAAATGTCTGCCAAACATAAGCTCCGTTCAGGGGTGGGCTTATCCGCCAATCAGGTGGGGCTGAAGAAGCGGATGTTCGTGATGTGCCTGAAGGACGATAACGGCAAGAATGTAGAGTATACCTGGGTGAACCCCAAGATCATCAGCCATTCTCTGGCGATGGTGTATTTACCGGAGAGCGAAGGCTGCCTGTCCGTGGACCGGCCTGTACACGGCTTTGTGCCGCGGTATGAAACCGTGAAGGTTCGGGGATTTGATCTGAACGGTCAGGTAATTACCCAGAAATTCAAGGGTTATCAGGCGATCGTGATTCAGCATGAGATGGATCATCTGGACGGGATCATGTTCTATGACCGGATCAATCAGCAGAATCCGTTCAAGCTTCCGCAGGATGTGGAAATCCGCAGCCTGTATGAACAGAAGAGCAAGGGGTAATGATGGATATTCAAGGATTGCCGCTAACCCTTCTATATATAGGATTGGCACTAGTCATTGCGCTGGTTTTTGTCTACAGGATTAGAAAAGGTACATTCCACAAGCACATCATGGCGGAAGCGGCCATCGTTGTAAGTTATGTGGTTGTCGCTATTGCGGGAGGCAGTATGCCGCTCGCTGTAAGGCTGGTGACCCCGCTCACGGTTGCTGCGCTGTTCATGTATGGACAGCGCAAGAGCGGCGGGAGCTGATCATCTCAACCCTGAAATCGGGAGTGAAGCAGTTTGGAGTGGAACAGAATAGCGATAAGAGGGTTGCAGAATGTATACAACGATGAAGCGAAACAGATTGATGAGCAGATTCTAAGATTAGTACAGCAGAGGAAGTCGGTCGCGGAAGGGAAACAGCTGTTTCCGAATCCGGAGATGATACAGCAATGGTCTGCTGAACTGGGGCTGGAGCTTTCGGAAATATCGCTTGTACTGGGCAGCTTGAATGAATCGGTGCCCAGACGCCACTTTTGGGAAGAGCCGGGTGAATTACGCGGAGTGCTTCCGATCATGAAGACAACACGGGATGGGGATTTCGAATATGCTCTTACTCATTCCATGCAGTATGAGAACCTGAGTATTCTCTCGGTCGAGATCAAGTGCCTGACAGCGGCCGTAGAAAGCGTCAGCATCGAAGCCCCTCTTACACTCGCAATTTTGGGAGAGGCTGAATATGAGGTGCAGATGCATGGTGGCCGGGGCGGCGGTGCCCAGGTAGAGATGCGGTTTCTAATTTGGCCCCCGCTGCCGGAAGCGCTGGATTCCATTGAATTCTCACTGGTCCCTGACGGCAGAGGACTTAGACGTCCGCGCCATAAGGAAGTCACTCTGGACAAGCAGATTGATTTCTAAGGAACCTGCACGTTATATTGGGTGTGAAAAGAGGCTGGCCCCATTGGGGCCAGCCTCTTTATCTAGAGTTTCTTACAGCTGTTGCTGCTCCGCTGCCATAGCCGCGAACGAGGCCTCTGCTGCCTCCAGCGTAATATCGATGTCGGCGTCCGTATGGGCAGTGGTCAGGAACCACGCTTCATATTTGGAAGGCGCCAGATTAATGCCGCGGTTCAGCATATGGCGGAAGAAGCTGGCGAACATTTCACCGTCGGTATCCTGCGCTTCATCGTAATTAGTAATCGGATGATTGCAGAAATGCGTAGAGAATGCACCGCGTATCCGGTTGATGGTCAGTGGAATGCCGTGCCGTCCGGCAGATTCCTGCAGCCCTTCAGTCAGGCGGATAGCGAGCCGTTCCATCTCGTCATACACACCCTCGGCACTCAGCACCTCAAGGCAGGCAATCCCTGCCGAGATCGAGGCTGGGTTACCAGCCATCGTTCCGGCCTGATATGCCGGACCCAGCGGAGCGACCTGCTCCATGACATGCTTACGTCCGCCGTAAGCGCCGATAGGCAGCCCGCCGCCGATGATTTTGCCCAGTGCGGTCAGATCGGGAATGATATCCTCATGGCCCGCAAGACCTGCATAGGTCTGAGTGGAGCCGTAATGGAAACGGAAAGCGGTGATGACTTCATCGTAAATGACAAGCGAGCCGTTCTCATGCGTCAGCTTGCACAGGCCTTCGAGGAAACCGGGATGCGGCATGACCATGCCGAAGTTGCCGACAATCGGCTCGACCATAACGGCAGCCACATCTTCGCCCCACTGCTTAAGCGCCGCGCGTAGCCCGTCCAGATCATTGAAGGGTACAGTGATGACTTCCTGGGCGATGCTGGCCGGAACGCCTGCACTGTCCGGGATGCCCAGCGTAGACGGTCCAGAGCCTGCAGCTACAAGCACCAGGTCGGAGTGGCCATGGTAACAGCCGGCGAACTTGATGATCTTGCTGCGCTTCGTGTAGGCACGGGCCACGCGGATGGTCGTCATAACGGCTTCTGTACCAGAGTTGACGAAACGTACCTTGTCCATGGAGGGGATAGCTTCCTTCAGCATTTTGGCCAGCCTGATTTCAAGCTGGGTTGGCGTGCCATAGAGCAGTCCATTCTGTGCAGCCTCTGTAATGGCAGCGGTGATATGCGGGTGGGCATGTCCGGTAATGATCGGGCCATAGGCGGCCAGATAATCAATATATTCATTGCCGTCCTCGTCCCAGAAGCGGGAGCCTCCGGCGCGTTTCATGAATACGGGAGCGCCGCCGCCTACGGCCTTGAAGGAACGGGAGGGGCTGTTGACGCCTCCGACGATATGCTGCAGAGCTTCCTGGTATAAATGTTCTGATGTGCTGCGGTTCATGGAATAACATCCTTTCGTATGCCGGAGGCGCAAGGGAAAGGGCGAACTGGCGGTGTATCCCGCTGTCCGCCCGCCCCTGTGTGCCAAGCATGGTTATATTGTATTCTAGTTAGATCCCGGTGTAGCGGAAGGGCTGCTGCCCGGGGAAGCCTCTGCCTCAGGAGTCGGAGTAGGATCAGGCGCAGTGACTGTATCCTGCACGAACTGCTTCAGATCTTCATCACTGGTGAAGCCGATGACCTGGGAGCCATCCTTGGTGGTTTTCTCTCTGATCAGCTCCATCGGCGGGATTTGCGCACTGCCGCCCATGGAGCTGTCATAGCCGACGCTCCCCAGCTTCCACATATCACTTAAGGTAAGATTGGTATCAATATAAGGCGTAACCTCTGACAGAATCGTGGGCAGCTTAATAATAGAAGTGGTACTGATCACCTTGTCCGCCACGGCCTTGAGGAATCCGCGCTGACGTTCCGTCCGGGTGAAATCGGAAGTGGCGTCATGGCGGAAGCGCACGTACTGCAGCGCCATATTGCCATCCAGGTGCTGGAAGCCTTTTTTGAGATCAATATCGAACTCAGGCCCGTCCGCCTTGGAAGTATAGTGCATGTCTTTCTCAACCTCATAGTCGACACCGCCAACGGCATCTACAAGCTTCATGAAGCCCTGGAAATCGGTATACACATAATATTGAATCGGGATGCCGAGCAGGTCGCTTACCGTCTGCATCGCCGTATTGGGTCCATAGGTAATTGCAGCATTGATCCGCTGTGTCCCGTGGTCAGGGATAGGGATATAAGTATCGCGAAGAATGGAGAAGACATAGAATTTTTTCTTGACCGGGTCTAATGAGGCAACCAGCATGGTATCCGAACGTGGGACCTCGCCTTTCTTCACTCCGCGCGCATCGACACCCATAAGCAGGATGTTCACAGGCTCTGTACCTTCCCATTCGGGGGGCTGAACAGTTTCCGCCGAGGCTGTTGGCACATTGGCAAACGGAGAATCTTCACCTGTCTTGTGCAGGTTGTCGAGCTGGTTGTAGATTGCGGTGAAATAATAAACCAGACCTCCGATAATTAGAAGGAGTATGATTGCCAGAGTCCAGAGCAACGTCTTCTTTTTTGATTTGCCGGCTTTTGCGTGCCGGTTCTTTCTTGGCGGCATTTCGTTCTTCCTTTCCGGTTCACATTCTCTACATTATAATTTCTTTTGGGAATACACGCAATTTCCGAATCATCAGCCATATCCATAAGGAGTGAACATTAAATGAATATCAAGCTTGGACAAGCGGTTCCGGACTTTACGCTCCCCGCTTCCACAGGGCAGGAAATCAGCTTAAGCCAGTATCGCGGCAGGAAAGTCCTGCTCTACTTCTATCCCAAGAATATGACACCCGCCTGCACGCAGGAAGCCTGCGATTTCCGTGATGCCCATGACAGGGTTACAGCCCATGGAGCGGTTCTGCTGGGAATCAGCCCCGATAATCTCGCCTCACACGGCAAATTTATCGCGAAGAACGGTTTGCCATTCCCTCTGCTGTCCGATGAGGAGCATAAGGTAAGCGAATTATTCGGAGTGTGGCAGCTGAAGAAGCTCTACGGCAAAGAATTTATGGGCATTGTGCGCTCCACCTTCCTGATTGACGAAGAAGGAATTCTGATCGCGGAATGGAGAAAAGTCCGGGTCAAGGGCCATGTGGAGGCCGCATTAGAACAAATCGTGAAATAATTAAGTATGCTAGGAGTTAATTGTATTTGTCTGTTACTTTTTTAACAGCTTTGGTCAGCCTCTCTCATGATATAGTTGCCTCATATTACTTCAAATTTGGAGCAAGGCATGGGGGATGGCATGAAAATACTGCGTATTGGGCTTGACGTCGGATCAACTACGGCCAAATTGGTTGTTATGCAGCGGGATACAATTATTTATCAAGATTATGTGCGTCATTTCAGCGATATAAAAAAAGCGGCGCTATCTCTCTTGTCCGATGTACAGGACCGGTTCCCGGATAGCGAAGCAGCACTCACTGTAAGCGGCTCCTCCGGTTTATCACTATCCAAACTGGGGGAGATTCCGTTTGTCCAGGAGGTCATTGCCTGCACCAAGGCGATCAGCGAACGGATTCCGCAGTGCGATACAGCGATTGAGCTTGGCGGGGAAGATGCCAAGATTATCTATCTCAGCGGCGGCATTGAGCAGCGGATGAATACCGCCTGTGCTGGCGGTACCGGAGCGTTCATCGATCAGATGGCCTCGCTGCTGCAGACCGATCCCGGCGGGCTCAATGAGCTTGCAGTGAAGCATGAACGGATCTATCCAATCGCTTCACGCTGCGGGGTATTTGCCAAGAGTGATGTGCAGCCGCTGCTTAATGAAGGAGCACGCCGCGAGGATGTGGCGGCCTCCATCTTCCAGAGCATTGTGAACCAGACGATCAGCGGACTTGCCTGCGGACGGCCGATCCGCGGCCGTGTGGCTTTTCTGGGCGGACCGCTGACGTTCTTGTCTGCACTCCGCGACCGTTTTGCGGATACGCTGGGACTTAAGGAAGGCGACATACTGTTCCCGGAGCATTCACAATATTTTGTAGCGATCGGTTCGGCGCTTGCGCAGTCGGATCCCCTGTTCCTGCCGCTGTCTAGCTGGATCTCGCGGATTGCTTCCGTGGACTTCTCGCTGGACCGTGCGGAGGATGCCGAGCTGGCACCGCTGTTTGAGACTGCGGATGATTTGGTGCAGTTCAGACTCCGCCACGGCCAAGCGACAGCACCGCGTTCCGAGCTATCCGCCTATCGCGGACCTATTTATCTCGGCATTGATGCCGGCTCTACAACGACAAAGCTGGTGATTACCGGGTCGGCGGATGAGATTCTATACACTTCCTATGGAAGCAATAAAGGCAATCCGCTGCAGTCTGTTACGGATGCGCTGAAGGAAATCTACCGGATTCTGCCGGAGGGCTGCTACATCGCCGGAGCTTATGCTACCGGTTACGGCGAGGGATTGGTCAAGGCCGCACTGCGGACAGACGGCGGCGAAGTGGAGACGGTAGCGCATTATAAAGCGGCCTCCAAATTCATGCCGGAAGTAGACTTTATCCTCGATATCGGCGGCCAGGATATGAAGTGCATCAAGATCCGCGGCGGCGCTATCGACAGCCTGATGCTTAATGAAGCCTGCTCGGCAGGCTGCGGCTCCTTCCTGGAGAGCTTCGCTTCCGCGCTGGAGCTTGGCATTGAGGAGTTCGCCCAATCGGCGCTCGAATCCGTCAAGCCGGTGAATCTCGGTTCCCGCTGCACCGTGTTCATGAATTCCAAGGTGAAGCAGGTACAGAAGGAAGGCGCGTCTCTGGCCGATCTCTCGGCCGGACTTGCCTATTCAGTTATCAAGAATGCCCTGCAAAAGGTAATCAAAATCCGCAATCCTGAGGATTTGGGCCGCAACATTATTGTTCAGGGCGGCACTTTCTACAATGAAGCCGTACTGCGGGCCTTCGAGCAGCTGACCGGGAGAACCGTGGTCAGACCTGATATTGCCGGCGTTATGGGCGCCTACGGCTGTGCGCTGATTGCCAAAGAACAGGCTGGCCCGGAAGGGATTAGCACTATTCTGGGACCCGAAGAGCTGGAGACATTCCAATATTCAGTCTCTCCCGGCCGCTGCAGCCGCTGTGCCAATAACTGCGCGCTGACCATCAGCCGCTTCCCGGACAAGAGCTTCCACGTGACCGGGAACCGCTGCGAGCGCGGGGCAGGCGGCAAGAAAGAGAAGAATACGCTGCCGAATCTGATGCAGTATAAATATGAACGTTTCTTCGACTATGAGGGATTGCCTGAAGAAGCGGCGGTACGGGGCACGGTCGGAATTCCACGGACGATGAATATGTTCGAGAATTATCCGTTCTGGCATACCTTCTTCACCTCTCTGCGCTACCGGACTGTACTGTCGCCGAAGTCCACTAAGAAGCTGTATGAGAGCGGAATGGATACCATTCCGTCGGAATCCATCTGTTATCCGGCCAAAATGGCTCACGGGCATGTGCAGAGTCTGATCGGCAAAGGCGTCGACTTCATCTTCTATCCTGCGGTTGTCTTTGAGAAGAAGGAGGATGAAGCCGCCCAGAATCATTTCAATTGCCCGGTGGTTGCCTCTTATCCAGAGGTAATCCGCAACAATATGGATGGGTTGAAGGAGCAGGGGGTTCCTCTAGTCAGTCCGTTCCTGACCTTCGATGATATTCCGGCGCTGACGCGGGTGCTGGTGAAGACCTTTGCCGATGTTCCCAAGGAGGAGATCGCTGCAGCTGTACAGGCGGGACTTGCGGAAGCCGATCAGGCGAAGAATGATGTGCGTACGAAGGGTGAAGAAACGCTGGTCTTCCTTACGGAGACAGGGACGAAGGGGATTCTGCTCTGCGGACATCCGTACCACGCTGATCCGGAGATCAACCACGGTATTGCCGATATGATCACCGGCATGGGTCTTGCGGTGCTGACCGAGGATTCGGTCTGCCATCTGGACCACAGTGAAGGAGACGTAGGCGTAGTCAACCAATGGACCTACCATGCGCGGATGTACCGTGCGGCCCGGCTGGCTGCGGGAAGAAACGATCTGGAGCTTGTCCAGCTGACTTCCTTTGGCTGTGGTATTGATGCGATCACCTGCGATGCCGTTCAGGAGATTATGGAACGCCACAATAAGGTCTATACGCTGATTAAGATTGATGAGATCAGCAATCTGGGGGCCGCACGTATCCGTCTGCGTTCCCTGCTGGCAGCTATGCGTGAGCGGGAGCAGGGGGATGTGCAGCCTCAGCTGCTGTACAAGACGCAGGCAAATGTGCCGTTCACGAAGGAAATGAAGGAAACCTATACCATTCTGGCTCCGCAGATGTCACCGATCCATTTCGAGCTGTTTGAACGGGTGTTCCAGGATGCAGGCTATCGTCTGAAGATCCTGGAATCAACCGGACCGCAGGAGACCGAGGAAGGTCTAAGGTACGTGAACAATGATGCCTGTTATCCGGCGATTGTAACCATCGGGCAGATGCTGTCCGCGCTGAAGAGCGGGGAATACGATCCGGACCGGACTGCCGTAATCATGTCACAGACCGGCGGCGGCTGCCGGGCGACCAATTACATCTCCCTGCTGCGCAAGGCACTGAAGGATTCGAATCTGGGGCAGATTCCGGTTATTTCACTGAATGCATCCGGCATGGAGAATCAGCCGGGCTTCCGGATCAGCCTGAAGCTGGCGAACCGCCTGATTGCTGCGGCCTGCTACGGTGATCTGATGATGCGTCTTCTGCACCGCTTCAGACCGTATGAGACTGTTCCGGGAAGCGCCGGAGCCTTATTCCGCAGCGGTATGGAGCGCTGCAAAAAAAGCCTGTCGAACTTCTCGTTCCGTGAGTACAAGCGGCTATGCCGTGAGATCGTCGCTGAGTTCTCCCGGCTCGCGGTTAACCCGGCAGTGAAGCCGAAGGTGGGCATTGTCGGTGAAATACTGATCAAATTCCATCCGGACGCCAATAACCGCATTATCGATATGATTGAGGCAGAAGGCGGAGAGGCTGTAATGCCGGATTTCCTGGACTTCATTTTCTATTGTGTCTATAATCCGATCTACAAAGCCGAGCAATTCGGCAAAAGCAAACGGCTGGGATATATTAATCCCATGCTGATCTCGTATCTGGAGATTTACCGCAAGCCGGTCAAAGTGGCGCTGGAGCAAGCGGGACTGGCCAAAGGCCGGGAGAATATTTATGGGCTGGCCGAGAAAGCAAGCCGTCTGGTCTCTGTAGGCAACCAGATGGGCGAAGGCTGGTTCCTGACAGCGGAGATGATGGATCTGCTCGATAATGGCGTGAACAATATCGCCTGTATTCAGCCATTTGCCTGCCTGCCGAATCATATTACCGGCCGGGGCATGATTAAAGGACTGAAGGAGCTGTATCCGGGCGCGAATATCGTTGCCATCGACTATGATGCCGGGGTCAGCGTCGTGAATCAGGCTAACCGGATCAAGCTGATGATGTCAATTGCCAGCGGATTGGAGAGCGGCAAACAACCGTCAGCAGAGGAAATCGCACGGCTGCAGCCTACTTTAACTGGCACTGTGGGCTGCGGGATATAAGCCCAGTGATGCTGTAAAGCCCTGCATATGCCAAAGAGCGGACCGGATTAATCTCCGGCCCGCTCTTTTTAGATTCATCCGCTTTCTGTGGTGGAACTCCCGTAACTCTTCATAAATTCCTGCCCATAATACAACAATTCCCTCCTCCTATCGGCCCAAAACCAGAATTGTTGTATAAAAGGCAGCATTTCACCTTTTTCAAGCAGCTCAGCAGGAATATTCTTGCATTTCATACAACAATCCTCCCGATCACCCCGTAATCCATGAATCAAAGTTGCAAAACGTACAACATTTATGTCTACAGAGCTTCCTAAGAGGTCTCCATTCTGCCGCTAAAGAATCAAGTGTAAGGCATTGAGCATTGACGTATTCCGCCAGTCCGCAGCGACTGACCGGAATTTGAATGGTTGTTGCCTTAAGTGCGGTTAATATAGCTCACTTCTGCAGCTTCTGCTTCACGCGCATCGCTTTGTTAAGATGGACGAAATTATGCCGTGTGGCAGGCATCAGCACCAGTCCGGCAAGGGTCTTGCCGCCCCAGTAATCGAGTAGCCACTGCTCGGTTTCCAGGACGGCTTTTTCCTCCAGCACCCTGCTGAACTGCGCCGGAGTGGCTTTGCGCCCGAATTGCCCCGGCTGCACAGCGGAAATGATGGAGCGTGTTCTGATTGCTACAGCACGCCGGTATGCCGCTAATGCCCCGATATTCACCTCTGCACTGAATGCAGCCACTTCCTGATCACTCATTCCATTACCGGAGTGGATGAAAGGGGTCTGCAGGCTCTCTGCATAGTGCTCTGAATGAAGCACCTGCGCACGGTCTGCACCAAGGATGTTCATGGTGATGTCCTCGATCCGCGCGCTGTGCCATATATGCCAGACTATAGAATTACGGCTGCCGGGCGTCTGAACAGGATAGCTGCGCAAAGTAGACTCTAACAGATTGTTCCATAAGGAATCCTCGAAACTAGGCTGTTCCCCGCTGCTTATGTCTGCAGCATACAGGGCTGAATGCAGCCTCAGGAATAAAGCGGCAGCTTCAGCATGCGCTTCAGGCTTTACGATGATCTCCGACAAAAACTTATGCTCCCCGCTCCAGCTCTTACGTTGTTGCTCCAGACTCATTTGTTTTCCCCGCTTTCGTGTAATTCATATTTTGGACCCGGGAAGTCCACAATAAACGCAAACTTTTGCCGGTGGCATCCCGGTAGGAGTGAAAGAATAATTACTTTTTCAGAAAATTTCTGCAAGTTATTGACGAATAAATAGGTAAATAGTAAAATAGTTCGTATGCGAAGTATTATTTCATATTGGGCGATTGGAGGGATTGAGGTTGGAGGAAAAGGAAAAGCAATTGGACGATATTCTGTCCTCTTTCCGCTGCATCAACCATAATTTCCAGCAGCTTTTGTGGAAGGACGCAGAAGAGCTGAAGATTACATCCACCCAGCTAATGGTATTGCGTAAGTTATCGGCACATCCCGATATCGGTATCACTGAGCTTGCAGATCTGCTGCATCTTGGCAACAGCGCGGCAAGCGGAGTGGTAGACCGGATGGTGAAGGCTGGACTGATTACCAGAGAACGCTCGCAGAGCGACAGACGTATATTTAAGCTGGCGATGACCGATAAGGGCAAGGAGATCCGGGAGTTAAGCAAACAGTCTCTGCGCAGGTATCTGCAGCCACTGGCTAATATACCTGCTGAGGATGCTGGAGAATTGCTGCGGTTGCATGGTGAAATCATCAAAATTCTAGAACAAGGGAGAGACAAAAAGAAGCTATGAGTACAATTACTGCAGACACTGCATCGTCTAAAGCGATCCGCAGAGGTCCGATTATCGCAGCGCTCCTGATCGGCGCCTTCGTGGCGCTGCTGAATCAGACACTGATGAATGTGGCGCTGCCCAAAATGATGGAGGACCTGAAGATCGCCGCCAATACGGCGCAATGGTTGACTACAGGGTTCATGCTGGTTAATGGTGTACTGGTGCCAATCAGTGCTTATCTGGTAGAGAAATTTACGACCCGCCAGCTCTTTACGACGGCGATGATGCTATTTTCCATAGGTACACTGGTTTGTGCAATAGGATCAGGCTTTGAAATGATTATGGTCGGCAGAGTTATCCAGGCGGTAGGTGCCGGGATTCTGATGCCGCTGATGAACATTGTGTTCCTGCGCATCTTCCCGATTGAAGAACGCGGCAAGGCCATGGGACTTATGGCGGTTGCGATGATTTTTGCTCCGGCAGTCGGACCTACCTTGTCCGGTTGGGTGGTTCAGAACTACTCCTGGCGCGTGCTGTTCTACATCGTGCTTCCGCTGGCGATCTTCTCGATGCTGCTTGGCATGAAGACGATGCAGAATGTAGGCAAACTAACTTCTCCGAAGCTGGATAAGCCGGGTGTGGTTCTTTCGACCCTGGGCTTTGGCGGCTTGCTGTATGGCTTCAGTGACGCAGGAACGGACGGCTGGGGCAGCACCACAGTTATCCTCTGTCTGATCCTGGGTATTGTCTCCCTGGGGCTGTTCGTATGGCGTGAGCTTACAGCGGATAAGCCGCTGCTTGAATTCCGCATTTTCCGCTACAACATGTATTCACTCACTACAGTAATTAACATTATTGTGACTATGGCTATGTACGCAGGTATGATCCTGCTGCCGATTTATCTGCAGACGATCCGCGGATTTACACCTATGGAATCCGGACTGATGCTGCTGCCGGGTGCGATTCTGATGGGTATTATGTCTCCGATCACCGGAATTATATTTGATAAAATAGGTGCAAGATGGCTGGCGGTTATCGGCCTTGCCATCACAGCCATTACGACCTGGGAATTCAGCCAGATCAGTGACAGCACAACCTATACACATCTGATCCTGACTTATACTGCGCGGATGTTCGGGATGTCCATGCTGATGATGCCAATCGTAACTGCCGGCCTGAATCAGCTGCCGCAGCGTTTGGCTTCGCACGGTACGGCAATGTCCAACACCTTGCGGACCGTTGGCGGTGCACTGGGTATGGCGCTGTTCGTCAGCCTGATGACCAACCGTACGAAGAGCAACATTACCGATGCACTGACAAGTGGTGCGGTATCGCAGACCGATAAGGCGGCGATGCTTAAGCTTACGCAGGAAGCAACGATTAACGGGATTACCCATGCGTTCACTGTAGCTACCTGGGTGACAGTTCTTGCCCTGGTGCTGGCGTTGTTCATCAGAAAGACTTCCCCGCAGCCGGATTTCCTGAAGACGGAAGAAGAGGATGCAGTACAGCCGCAGCCTAACAAGGTGAAATCGCAAAGAGCTTAGTTGTATGAACAGGCTATAATTTCAACAAAGGGACTATCCGCAAAGCCGTACGGTTTTGCCGGGTAGTCCTTTTGTTGTCCGTTTACAGCCTCAGCTAATCCCGGCTCCCTTGCTCCAGCGCTTCAGCTGCGGAAGGGAATACCCCAGCATCTGGCGGGCGGCAGCTTCATCCATCCCTTCCTCCACCAAGTACCCGGCACAGAGATCGGTCATCTCCTGCAGAGTGATATCCGGCTGCTTGAATTCACCATGCTCATAACAGTAGATGCAATACTCCTCCGTTTTGTTGCCTTCCTTGTCGCTGCCCTGCAGCTCAGTTTCGTTAACCGGCATTCCGCAGCTTTGGCAGAACAAGCCCTCCGTTTGTTTCGTTGACGCCGTTTCCATATTGCACACTCCTCAGGGTTCTGGTTCAGGCGGTGTTTGCCGCCTCTTCCTGTCCAGTATAAGCCGGCAAACCTGACAGCATAGATTCAGGTTCATGTGCGGGTTATGGAAAAAAGATACTATCCCCTTCTTTGTTCAGCAGGTAGTGCTGGCTGCGGGAGGCTGGAGGCGTATTTGGCAGCAACGCCTCCGGCCAGCTCGCCTATTCTCCGGCGGATATGTTCCGGCCCAAGCACCTCCAGTACGGTTCCGAAGCTTAGCAGGAAACCGAACAGCCAATCATTCTCAGGATAATGGACGGTGAGGGAGTACCCGCCGCGGTCATCCTGCTGCAGCTCCTCGGAGTCGAAATACTCTTCCGCAAGATGCCTGCCTTCCGGTGCGAATTGCAGCCGGATCGGCTGGATATTCTGCGGTTCTTTCCAGCCGTCCGTCCAGGGCAGCTCCTTCAGCGGAATATCCTGGCGGGTATAGTGCCGCTTCTCCTTCACCAGCGCTTTCATCCGCAGCAGCTTGAAGAGCCGGAAATCCCGGCGTTCTGTGCAGAAACCGTATAAGTACCAGCTTTGTCCTTTGAGTACAAGGGTGTAGGGTTCAACGGTACGCGTACTTGCCCGGCCTTCGGCCGAGATGTATTCGAAGAAGATGACTGTATTTTCCTCCAGCGCCTCTTTAAGAAGGCTGATCCGCTCCTCCAAAGGGCCCATCAGTCCCCAAGGGGAGAGATCAACGATCATCTGGGTGGTCTTGCTGCGGAAGGCAGCTGTCTGGGAAGGGGGGATCACACTGCTGATTTTCTCCATTAACAGCTGGTGCCCTTCACCGCCATAAGAGGAGACGCTTTGCAGTGCGCCGAAGATATCGGCCAGCTCACGCTCGGATAGAACATTACGGTCCAGCCGGTAGCCTTGCATGAGGCCGATACCGCCCCCGGCCCCCTGATACGTGACGACAGGAATACCTGCGGTATTAATGCTGTCTATATCGCGGTAGATGGTGCGTACGGAGACTTCGAACATATCGGCCAGCTCCTTGGCCTGAATCAGCGGCCGGTTCAGCAGCAGAATGACAATGGAGAGGAGACGGTCTATTTTCACAGAAATGCACCCGCTTTCTTTCAGGTTAATGGTCTAAGCTTAGCAAATTGTCTGAAATAAAGCATTGCTCCAAATTTCATATTATATTATCATCTAATTAGATATTTATATAATTTAATGAGGGGCTAAAGTTATGAGCACAAATGCAGGATCACTTGCGGGACGCAATAAAGGCTATCAAAGGCTGTTTGCAGCCGGGTTAATCAATGGTATCGGCGACCGCTTCAGCAGTATTGCCATGCTGGCCCTGGTTCTTCATTTGACCGGGTCGGGAATGGCCGTAGGGATATCGCTTGGCGTGCGGGTGCTGCCTTATCTGTTCATGGCACCGCTTGGAGGGTTACTGGCTGGCAGACTGCCGCGCACAACAATCATGATGGCTGTGGATTTCCTGCGTGTCCCCGTAGCCTTGTCCTTGCTCTGGGTAGACGGGGAGCATATGCTGTGGCTGGTGTATACCGGCAGCTTTGTGATGGCAGCGGGTGAAGCCATCTATAGTCCGGTGCGCAAATCTTCCATCCCGCTGCTGGCAGCGCCGGAGGATTTGCTGCGGATCAACAGCCTGGAACAGCTTTTGAACGGCTGCGTGCTGATTCTTGGCGCCTTTACAGGAGGGATTGTCTCGCTGTATCTCGGTCCGGACATGGCCTTTGTTATGAATGCTGTGTCGTTCCTGGCGGCCGGACTGCTGATAAGGGGGATTCATTATCCCAAGCAGGCACTTGCCGGAGATGCAGGCCGGGAGTCAACACCGCATGCTGAAGGCGGAAACCATACCTTAGGCTTGTCTGCCAAAGGGACACGGCGGCGGGCGCTGCGCACAGTCCTTGGAGGCAGTCTGGCACTGCAGATTGTGCTCTGTTATGAATTGCTGGTGCCGGTGATCAATGGCTGGGATAATGTGCTGATCAGCGTATATGCTGTGCAGGTATTTCATGCGGGAGACAGCGGGGTGGGGGCGTTCTACGCAGCGCTTGGCATCGGGCTCAGCCTGAGTTTCTTTGCCGGGCGTTTATTCCGCAAAAGGCTCTTAGCGGTAGCACTGGGCGGTCTGCTGCTCGAGGGCATTCTGCTCATGATGATTAGCAGCAGCGGTCATTTCGCTGCAGCATTTCTGCTGTACATTCTGTTATCTTTGGCCGGAGGGATTGGCAATGCCTGTCTGGATGCGCTGGTGATGAGAGAAACGCCGCCTGCGCTGCAGCCGGCCGTATTCGGCCTGCTGGCGGCAGTAAGCGGAACCTTGCTGGGTCTGTCCATGCTAGGGGCAGGCTGGCTGCTTGATGATGTGGAGCCCAGAATGCTGGGATTCGCGGGCGGGGCGGGTTTTGCTGGGATTGCGCTGCTGCTGGGAGGTTATTACCTGCTGCGCAGCAAATGGAATAAGCGGTACAGGGAGTCCCGGCCTTAATAATCTGAAAGAATCAGCGGCTTTTGGAAGTTTCTTTGACCTTGACCTTTACTTTGACCTTCGTCTCCAGCGGAGCAGCGGATTTGCGCCGGGACAGCCGGAGAAGGATGGCATTCCGGTAACGGTACATCACAATCAGCGCAGCAATGGCTGCGGCGAAGAGGGCAATCCAGAGGGCGTAGGTTTCGATTAAGTGGAAAATGCCCATCCACTGCGGTCCGAAGATTTTGCCGATACCCAGGAATAACAGTACCCAGAACAAGGCGCCGCCATAGGCGTACATTGCGAATTTGCGGAAAGGCAGTGCGATAATACCGGCGAAGTAGCCGGTGAAATGGCGGACGCCCGGAACAAAGTAGCCGATTGAGATCAGCACGCTGCCGTACCGCTCGAACCAGCGCTGGGTCTTTTCCAGCTTGGCCGGAGAGAACATGAACCATTTGCCGTAACGCTGGATGAAGGGCAGCCCGGCCCTAAGTCCAATGAAATAAGTAATGGTCATGCCAACTGTGGTCCCTGCAAAAGCTACGATAACCAGCGTGAAGAAATCCAGCCTCCCGGTATAGGACAGAAACCCGGCGAAGGCCATGGTAGTCTCTCCGGGAAAGGGAAGAGCAATGAATTCCAGCAAAAGCCCAAAGAACAATACGCTATATCCATAGCTGGCGAACAATTCCTGTATCCATTTCAGCATTTCCATACATTCATCACTCTCCGAAGGCGGCGCGCCTGATTCTATTCTGAAGCTTGTCTTCATACAATCTACCAAATGGCGTGAAATCGCCAATAGAATGCTGGAGGTAGAGAAGATGAAGGATAGCCGGGAAAATCCTATCCGCCGGGTTATGATCCGCGGGTTGCTTGTTATGGCAGTGCTTCTAAGTATGTCAGCCCTTGGGGGCAAGGGGCAATCCCCGGCTTCATGGAGGACATTCTCCCTGCAGGCTGAAGCAGGCAGTGCAGCATCTTTACTCTCTAAGAATAATCCTCCGGAAGTCCCGGTGCAAGATTTGCCGCCGGCTGCAGTCAAGAATGCTGAAGCAGAGCCGCTGCAGCCCCACGGTTCAGGGGGTTCAGCTTATGCACTTGCTACCGATCCGCAGGCTGCTACCCTACAGAAAGTATCCGCCGCTGCGGGCACATCTAATCAGGAAGCTAAACACAGCAAGGCAAGACGGGTCGTCTACCTTACATTCGATGACGGGCCAAGTGCGGTTACTCACCGGGTGCTCCAGATATTGCAGGAGCAGGGAGTGAAGGCTACCTTCTTCGTGCTGGGGGAGCAAGCTGCCAGCCGCCCCGAGCTGGTCAATGCCATCTGGGAGCAGGGGCATGCCATCGGCAATCATACCTATAACCATAATTATCATGATCTCTATAGCGGATTCACGGAGTTCTGGCGTCAGATCAAACAGACAGAGGAAACGGTCAGAGGCATTACAGGGGTTCGTCCGCAGCTGGTCCGTGCACCGGGAGGCACCTTTGGCCATTTTGACAATACTTATTTTTATCTGCTGAAGCAGGCGGGCTATGAGGTGATGGACTGGACCGTAGACAGCGGAGACTCCAGCCGGCGGGGAGTGCCTGCCGCAGAGATCCTTCAGCATTCGGTTGCTGATCTGGACTCCGGGAGTGTTATCCTGCTGCTGCATGACGGGTCGGGTCATGAGCAGAGTGCCAAGGCCTTGCCGGCCATTATTGAACGCTACAAAGCCGCCGGTTATGAATTCGGCTTACTTAATGCGCAGAGTGAGCCGGTACAGTTCAGAGTGTCGGCTCAGGCAGCGGCACTGCAGCGGGTGAAGCCGTCCAAAGCCTGGATCTCGGCGAATATTGTTCCGAATGCTGAACTGTTTGCACCCGGCAAACCGCTTGCTCTGGAGGTAGGCAGGCTGGAAACCATCCTGAAGCCTGGAGAGTACAACCTTAGAAACGGGCAATATTTCGTGCCTCTCCGTACCGCCGTGGAGCGGCTTGGCGGGCAAGTCGGCTGGGATACGGCTACCCGCAGCGGACAGGTAAGCTGGAATGGGCGGACAGTGACTGTAAATTCAAAGAAACAGCAGATAGAGGTCGTCCAGCCGGACGGAGCGGTGGAGCTTAAGACAGCAGAGATACAGCTCATTGGTTCTTCCTTATGGGTATCCCTGCGGGATTTGCTCGAAGCTACAGGACATCCGCCGCTTGCGGCCAGTGTAAATGTAGAAGAACGCAGAGTGAAGGCACTTTGAACCGATGTGTCAGCCGTTGATATAAATAGCCGGGAGAGTCGGGGCTAAAAAGAATTCGCTGAATGTCTGGGCACCCTTTTTGATGGAAAGAATAGATAGTAATAGGCTCCCGGAAGCCGAATAGCCAGTGATATTGCGGGCAGGCGGGGGAGCTAGTCTATGACCGAAAGAAGGGTGTCATCCTTGTCCTCCTCATCATTGATAGATCAGATCAAATATGAGCATGGAAAGCGGGATAGTTCCGGGAAATCTGCGGCTGCGTTCCTGTCCCGCCGGCGTGTCCGCAGCACTGTACAGGAGTGGGCGCGGATGCTGCTTTTAACCGCAGCAGTCTTAGGGTTATATCTGTGGCGGGGCGGAGAATCACTGTTGCTGCTTCTGACGGCTGGCGTAATTGTAATGTCCGGCGGGCTGCTTATGCATCTTTGCGGTCCACGGAGGGTAGCCGTTCTCCGCACAATAACTCCCGCACGCCCGTCGGCCGGGGATACCGTTACCGTTAAGGTACAGATCAGCTTTGTCTCCAAGATCCCGCTTCCATGGATAGTTGTTGCCGATTACTGGAGTGAAGGCAGCCATCAGGAGCTGCTGTTTCCCGGATTCCGGCGCTCCTTCACTTATTCGTATGAACTGAAGTCTGTTCCCAGAGGGGTCCACCAGCTTTACGGCTGCGGTGTCACCTGGGGGGATCTGCCTGGTTTGTTCACTGGCGGCTGTCAGCCGGGCGGCAAAGAGAGCTTCAAGGTGCTCCCGAAGGCGCTGTATCTGGCCGGCAGCTTGCCGGATAACCGTGTAATGCCGGGAGACCGGATGCTTCCCGGACGGGGGAAGCAGGGCAGTGCAGAAGCAGCGGATATCCGTGACTATGCCCCCGGTGATCCGCTCAGCCGGATTCACTGGAAGAACAGCGCCCGCAAGGGAACCCTGCAGAGCAGAGTACCTGAACGGGAAGCCGGGCAAATGACCTGTATCGTGCTTGCCAATTCTCCGGAGGATTATGAGGTTCCTTACGGTGCCCTGGTACCTCGCGGGCAGCGCGGAACGGTTATGCCTGCTTTTGAACGGGCGGTGTCGGCGGCAATGGGACTGATGCTCTCTGCCGAACGTTCCAGCAGTTACCTGCAGCTCTTCAGCGGCGGCTGGCCTGAAGGGATGGCCAGATATGAAGGCCTGGGTCAAATCCCCGGCAGGGTACAAGACCTGCTGACGGAAATATCCCCATCCGGCTCACAGAGTCTCAGCCGGCTGCTGGAGGATGCTTCACGGGGCTGGATTCCCGGCATGACGGTGTCTGTCATTACCGGCCGGCTTGAAGAAGAGTCTGCCCGGACGCTTGCCCGCTTTTTGGTCCAGGGAATTAAGGTCGAGCTGTACTATGTCTGGGATCAGCCCTCTCCGGGGGGAGGACCGGCGGAAGATCCGGTACGGAGTTCAACCGGAACCAAGGAGGCCAGGGAAGGATTCCCTGAGCCTGTAGAGAGTTATCCGGCTGTTAAGTATAGCCCGGGTTCCGGCGGCAAGCAGCGTACATCGGGCACTATAGCCGGAAGTCTGATGCGGCTGGGTGCGCGGATCCATTGTCTGAACGATGTCTCTCCTGCACAAGGGTACAAGGGGGCGGAGTATTATGGATATCCGGGCCAACCGACATCGCATTAGGGTTACTCCAGCAGACTTAGGGGGCCCTGTGAATTCTCCAGGGGGCAGCCGGCAGCCGGAAGCGGAAAGTACGGAGAACAGCTTCGCCGATAAAAGGGAGAGCAGTCCCCTGTATTATCGCGGGCTGTTCTCTTTGGCTATTATGGGGATGTTCACCCTGTGGCTGCTGCCGCTCAAGCGGCTGGCCGCATCGGCGGATACCGCCGAGCTTCTGAAGCTCCTGATGCTCTCGGCTGCCGGACTGCTGTTATGGGGATGTATTCAGCTTCCCCGCCTTCTGCAGGCCTGCGGGCAGTTCCTCCTGATCTTCCTGACCTGGTTCTACCTGTGCGCGGCACAGGAAGGAACTGCCTGGCTACGGCTCTATGCAGCAGATATCCGTGAGGATGCCCTTCTGCTCCTGTCAGGCCGGATTTCAGCCTTAAGTGAGGACAGCCGGCTGCTGATTCTGGTGCTTGGCTGGGGCCTGTTAGTGTCAACTGTCCAGCAGCTGGCTCTTTACAGGGGAAGTATCACCTTATTTACAGGTGTAACCCTGGTATATCTGCTGGCGCTCGATATGGTCTATGCTGTCGATACGTCCGGTGATGTACTGGTCTCAGCGGGGCTGATTCTCTGGATGCGGTCATTAAGCGGACTGCTCCGTCTGCAGGAGCGGACAGGAAGCCACGCTCTTCCTTACGCCCGCTGGGGAATATGGGCGTTCTCTACAGCGGTGGCCGTGACGGTGGCAGCCTGGATAGGCGGGCAGGGACTCGGTGCCCGGCCAGTGGTTCCCATTACACTGCAGCCGGTTCTAAACAAGCTGGAGAATTGGGCGGAAACGCAAAGGCCCGGAGAATCTGCTGGACCTCAGGCGGCCAGCACCGGTTACAGTGCGGGAGACGGGGAGCTGGGAATGCCCTTGTCGCCCAGCAGAGAGGCCGTCTTTAGCGTAACGGCTGCCCGTCCGTCCTACTGGCGGGGAGAAAGCATAGCTTATTATGACGGCCGCCGCTGGATCAGAAGCGGGGTGTCCTATGAACCGCTTAATTTAACGAGCCTCCCGGTTGCGGAGCCGGAAGCGGCCGGGCCAGCGCCGCTCATTCAGCGGATTCAGTTCGCCAAGCCTTCATCCGGCGGGCTTCCTCTCTTCAGCGCAGGCACGGCAGTCGATGTACAGAATATCCGGCTGGCTGATGGGAGCCAGCTTGGTTATGTCCTTGCGAACGGCGAGAAGAGCAGCTTCCGGCTGCCGGAGGTCTCCGGGTCCGCCAAGTTAACGGAATATACGGTGAAGTCCGTGCTTCCGGAAAGTGATCCGGCTGTGCTGCGCAAGCTGCAGGGGATTGATCCTGAGCGGGTGAGCAATCTGTATTTGCAGCTCCCCGCAGCCGTGCCGGAGCGGGTGAGGCTTCTGGCAGAGCAGCTTACCGCTGCTGCGGCTAACCGTTATGATGCCGCTGCTGCAGTTGCAGATTATTTGCAAACCGGCTACACCTACACCCTGCAGACCCGAGTGCCGCCGCCCGGTGCGGACTTCGCCGATGATTTCCTCTTCGGGACCCGGCAGGGCTACTGCGTGCATTTCGCCACGGCGATGACGGTCCTGCTGCGCAGCAGCGGCATTCCGGCCCGTTACGTCCAGGGCTACGGCCCGGGGACGCTTGTGGCCGGCTCCATGCCGCAGCGCTACAATGTGACCGGCGGTGATGCCCACGCCTGGGTCGAGGTCTATTTCCCCGGCGCCGGCTGGGTCCCCTTCGACCCCACGCCTGCTGCCTCCGCCGCTGCTGCAGGCGCGGCGGAGACGAATCCGGCGGCTGCCTCCGCGCCGCCGGGAGCCCGCATGTCCGCTGCGCAGCTCGCGGATGCTCTGTCCGCCGCCCTGCCGCAGGCGGGCGGCACAGCTCCGGCGCCGCTTGCCGCAGCGGCGCTGGGGCTGGCCGCCGCCATCCGCTGGCGGCGTTGCCTGGCCCTGCTGCCGGCGGTGCGCCGCGCCGGCAGATTAAGCCGTGAGCGGCAGCTTCGCGCCGCCGCTCTGGCCTGGCACGGGCTGGCGGCGCGGTATGGGCCGCCGCTGCCCGGGGTTACCGCCAGGGAGTACGCAGACTCCCTGGCCATTGAGGACGGGCGGCTGCGCGCCGCCGTCCGGGACTTCGTACGCCAGTGGGAAACCCTGGCGTACAGCGGATGCGCGGGCGGGCTTGCCGCCCGCGCGCAGCCATCGCACCGGGGCGCAGTCGTCGCGGACCCGCAATCGCCGTGCCCCGGCGCAGGCGGCGCGGTTCCGCAGCCCCCGCGTCCCGGCGCATCCGGCGCGGTTCCGCAGCTCCCGCGTCCCGGCGCCTCCGACCCGGTCCCGCAACCCCTGCGCTCCAGTGCTCCTGCCAAGGATGCGGAAGCCAATGACGCTGCCGCGTTTATTGCCAGATGTTTGACGATTACATTCCGTCTGACCCGATAAGATGAAAAGGCGTTCACTGCTAATGCAGCGAGCGCCTTTTCATTTACATCAATATTTAAGCTGAACTTGGATGCCAACTGAAATCCTGCACGAAATACAACAATCTCCTCATAATAACGAGCCAAATCAGAAATTGTTGTATAAAAAGCAGCATTTCCCCATAATCAGGCAGCTAAGCGCATCAATTCCTGCATTTCATACAACAATTGTTACGAATCCCCCAGTATTCATGAATCCATGTTGTAATACTTACAACATTTAGGCCTTTCTTTACAGGTGAACTTAAGTGAGCCCGCTTTGCTGCTGTGCGGCGCCCCGGAGAGTACAGCGTGACCCTTGGAGGGCTGCAAAAGTATAGCTCTGGCGTATTAGTTGGTTTTCCGGCGTATTAGTTAGTTCATAGTAACTTCCCCGGTGTCGCCCGCCGGCTAGCCCTCTGTTCTGTCCAGCATATGACGGCATTCCTGAAAGAGGAAATCACTTGTTAGCAGCGGTAGCGTCACACTTTTCCCCAGCATGCAAACGTGGAAGCGGATACGAATTCCAAGATCTGGATACTGTCTTTACAGGCCCCCCTAAATCGCCCCAGACCCCGTCACATATGGGAGAAATCCCCGAAGACAAGACGTCTCCTTTCCTTGACGCTGAGAATTAACCATGAGTATAATGAATCCAATAATCAAGGGAGGCAAGTAATGAACAAGCCAAATGAAATTATCGTTGTTCTGGATTTCGGGGGACAGTATAACCAGCTTATCGCGCGCAGAATTCGGGACCTGGGGGTATACAGCGAGCTTCTGCCGTACAATACACCAATGGAGAAGATTAAGGCACTGTCGCCAAAAGGGATTGTTTTCTCAGGCGGGCCAAGCAGTGTGTACGCTGAGGATGCACCACATGTAGATCCGGCGATTTATGAACTCGGACTTCCGATCTTCGGAATCTGTTACGGGATGCAACTGATGGCCCAGCAGCAGGGCGGCAAGGTAGAACGCGCATCCAAGCGGGAATACGGCAAAGCGGATGTGGAATTCTCGCCAGGGTCTGTGCTTGCAGCAGGTCTTGAGAGCAATCAGACCGTATGGATGAGCCACGGTGACCATGTTGTGGAGCTTCCGGAAGGCTTTAAGCTGGACGCCGGGACAGAGAGTGCTCCAATCGCAGCTATGAGCAATGATGCACGCAAATTCTTCGCCGTACAGTTCCACCCTGAGGTGCGCCACTCTGTGAACGGGAATGAGATGATTTCGAACTTCCTGTATGAGGTCTGCGGCTGCGAGGGCAAATGGACGATGGAGTCGTTTATTGACGATGCCATTAAGGATATCCGCGACAAAGTCGGCGACAAAAAAGTGCTCTGCGCACTCAGCGGCGGTGTAGATTCCTCTGTTGTGGCTATGCTGATTCACCGTGCCATCGGCGACCAGCTGACTTGTATGTTCATTGACCACGGCCTTCTGCGCAAAGGTGAAGCGGAGAGCGTTATGGAGACTTTTGTCGGCAAATTCGATATCCATGTGGTCAAAATCGACGCCCGTGACCGCTTCCTCGGCAAGCTGGCCGGTGTTTCCGATCCCGAACAGAAACGTAAGATCATCGGCAATGAATTCATTTATTGCTTCGACGAAGAATCGGCCAAGCTGGGTGATTTCGCGTTCCTGGCACAAGGCACACTGTATACAGATATCGTGGAGAGCGGTACAGCAACGGCTCAGACCATTAAGTCCCACCATAATGTAGGCGGGCTGCCTGAAGATATGAAATTCAGTCTGATCGAGCCGCTGAACACCCTGTTCAAGGATGAGGTCCGCAAGCTGGGTGAAGAGCTCGGAATGCCGCATGCCATCGTCTGGCGTCAGCCTTTCCCGGGTCCGGGTCTGGCCATCCGTGTTCTGGGTGAAGTAACCGAAGAGAAGCTGACTATTGTTCGTGATTCGGACTTTATCCTGCGTGAAGAGATTGCCAAAGCCGGTCTCGACCGTGAAATCTGGCAGTATTTCACTGCATTGCCTAACATGAAGAGTGTTGGCGTTATGGGCGACGAGCGTACGTATTCCTATACCGTAGGTATCCGCGCTGTAACTTCCGTAGATGGAATGACCGCAGACTGGGCGCGTATTCCGTGGGATATTCTGGAGAAAATCTCCGTCCGCATCGTCAACGAAGTGGATAACGTCAACCGTATCGTGTACGACATTACTTCGAAGCCGCCTGCAACGATTGAGTGGGAATAGGCCTCATCAACAGCTGACTATCAAATTCCGGAGCCGGAACGCCTTCACTGGCGTTTCCGGCTTTTTTGCTGATATAAGGGCAAGCCGTTTCTATTTGAGAATCTTCTCTTTTCTGTCCTGCATACAAACGGAAGGACAGTCAAATGCTATACACAGAAAATGATGCCACCCGGCTATCCCGCTTAGCGCTCCATCATACGTGTATAACCTGGCTTAAGTACAGTACCGTCCGCGTTTATACCGCGATGTTTGGCGGATCATCCCTGTACCAAGCGAAATTTGTCATGAAAATGTTCGATTTACGAACAATTGTATAAACCTTACGCTTAATGTTCGTATTTACCATTGACAACTCATGTCATATACACCTAAAATGATAAAGCGCTACAGCAAATACATATTCGTATAATTCCGGGGATTGGCCTGGAAGTCTCTACGAGGTCACCGTAATGACCTGGCTACGATTAAGAAGAGCAGCTTACCTGGAATTCCGGTTAACACCGGATATGCCGGGCAAGAATCTCTTTTTTCGGGCCGGTGTCTTCCCAGATGCCGGCTTTTCTGTTGCTGTGATGGCATAACATACACCTTAGGGGGAGAACAATTTGAATCGCTTTTTCAAGTTGAAAGAGAACGGCACTACAGTACGCACAGAGATCATGGCCGGTTTGACCACGTTTATGGCAATGGCTTATATCCTATCGGTTAATCCCAATACCCTGACTGCCTTTGGCCGCATTGATATGGGCTGGTATTCCGTATTCCTGGCTACAGCACTTGCAGCAGGTATTTTCACAATTGCCATGGGATTATTCATTAACTTCCCGGTAGCTCTGGCACCTGGTATGGGCCTTAATGCATATTTTGCTTCCGTAGTGTTGTCTTCGGCAACCACCGAACATGAGTTTACCTGGCAAATGGGTCTTACTGCGGTATTTATCTCCGGTATCATCTTCATCCTGCTGACCGTTACCCGGGTCCGGCAAATATTGCTTACCGCAATTCCTGACAGCCTGAAGCATGCCATCACGGTCGGTATCGGGATGTTCATCACCATTATCGGCCTGAAGAACAGCGGATTGATGACGATCGGCGTTGAAGCCGGTAATGACATTGCCGCTAATAAATTCACGGATGTTCTTTCCTTCGAAACTGTAATTCATATGGGCAGCCTGGAGAACACCGATGTTCAGCTCGTAATTATCGGCCTGCTGCTGATTTCCATCCTGATGGTGCTGCGCGTACGCGGCGCAATCCTGTTCGGTATTCTGGGTACTACGCTGGCTGCGATCCTGATGGGCGCTGTAGATTTTGGTTCCATTAATGATTCACAAGCCCATTGGATTCCGGACTTCACGCAACTCAACTTCTGGGAATTTGACTGGGAAGGCATCATGCACACCGGTATCGTTTCCGCAATTGCTACCTTTACCTTTGTAGAATTGTTTGATACCTTCGGTACACTTGTAGGTACTGCCGAACGTGCAGGAATCATGAAGGATGCTGAAGAAGGCAAAAGACGTGTTGGTAACGCCATGTTTGTAGATGCAGTAGCCGTTGCCGGTGGTGCGATGCTGGGTACTTCCACAACCACTGCTTATGTTGAGAGTGCTGCCGGTGTAGCTGAAGGCGGACGTACGGGTCTGACTGCAGTAACTACAGGTGTGTGCTTCCTGCTCGCATTGTTCCTGGCTCCGATTGTAGCGCTTATTCCCGGCCCTGCAACAGCCGCTGCACTGATTATTGTCGGTGTCCTGATGGCCCAATCCATCCGCGACATTGATTTCCAGGACATGGTCCTGGCGATCCCGGCCTTCCTTACCTTTGTTATTATGCCTTTCACTTACAACATCGCTAACGGTATTTCGTTCGGGATTGTCACTTATGTTATTCTGGCTTGCGTAGCGAATCTGGCCGGCAAGAAGAAATATGATATCCACTGGATGATGTGGGTACTGGCTGTTCTGATTATTCTGCGTTATGTTCTGATCGGCAGCCAAGGCTAAGAGAGAACGACATCCGTCTTTAAGTACACGGTTCCTTCATTAATATGAAGGGGCCGTTTTTTTTATAAAAATATAAGAATTTATTTGCTTCACGCTATCAATTATCCTTCTATTTCTCGCTGAAACGGTACCGTCCTTATAGAAGGACGGCAAAGCCGTTTCTACTTGTTATAGAAATGTTCAGTTTCACTGGAGAATCCCTCATAAGGAGGCTGCAGCTGGGGTTAACCTCTGCTTTACCCTTTTCTTCATCCAGTATTTAGATTATATTGTTGAAGAGGTGATAAACGTTGTCCGGCTTACTTACGAGAGCTTACAAGTCCTGCATTAACAATCCCTGGCCGTACCTATTGTTTCTGCTGGGGGCAATCGTTCGTATCATATACATAAATTCTATTCCTCCGGGACTGAACCAGGATGAAGCATCTATCGGCTATGATGCTTACGCCATTCTTCACTACGGAATGGACCGCAATGGTGTACATCTGCCCGTTCATCTTATCGCCTGGGGCAGCGGACAGAATGCGCTGTATGCCTACTTGTCCATGCCGTTTATTCTGCTGTTTGGCCTGACGCCGCTGTCTGTGCGGGCACTCAGTCTGGTCATGGGCTTACTGGCCATGATTGTCTTCTACCTGATTATGAAACGGCTGTCCGCCTCATCCGGAGCAGGAATCGCTGCCATGTTCTTTATTGCGATCAATCCCTGGCATATTATGATGTCCAGGTGGGCGCTGGAATCGAATCTGTTTCCCACGATGATTCTGATAGCTGTGTACCTTCTGCTAAGATCCTTCGACAATCCGCGATGGTTTTATGCGTTTACCGGCATGCTGGCCCTCTCGCTGTATGCCTATGGAACAGCTTACTTTTTTGTCCCGTTATTTGCGCTTGGTACGGCAATTCTTCTATTGTATAGCAAGATACTTAAGCTCAGGACTCTTGTGTGGAACAGCCTGCTGTTTGCAGCAATGGCCCTGCCTATACTATTATTTATTGTTATTAACCGTTACTCCATGCAGGACATAGCCACTCCATTGTTCACTATTCCCAAGCTTACGATGCCGCGTGTGGAGGAGATTTCATCCGTGTTCAGCGGACAGCTTGGGAGGGCAGCTGCGGATAACTTCAGTGCATTCAGCAAGCTTATGCTTAGCGGGACTGACGGCTTGCCATGGAATTCAATTTCTCCTTATGGCTATGCGTACCCGATCGCGCTTCCCTTTGCGCTGCTGGGGTTGGTTGTCCTCATACATTCGTGGTGGACCAGGCGGCGGGAGAACGCAGGGTATGGAGTGTTGCTGCTCTGGTTCCTGATTGCCGTGCTGATGGCGTTTATTACAAGTGTAAACATCAACCGGATCAATATTATTTTTTATCCGTTCATCATGCTGGTAAGCGCCGGATTTGTGTGGCTTGCGGGGAGAGTCAAGGGAGCTGCCGTATTGGCCGCTGCAGTGTTTACAATATTTTTTGTCCTGTTCTCAAGTGATTATTTCCGTGAGTTCCCCGGCCGGATCGGACCGGCTTTTTATGATTCTTTCGGTGAGGCGGTGCAGTATGCCTCCGAACACAGCCCGGGAGAAATCTATATTACCAATAATGTGAATATGCCCTACATTTATGTGCTGTTCTATGAGCGGATCAATCCGCAAGACTTCCAGGATTCCGCCGTTTACGCCAATCCGGGAGAAGCTTTCCAGCGTGTATCCTCCTTTGGGAGATACAGATTTGACGATTTGAACATGGTGCCTGCAAATGCCGCATATATCTTTGGGAATAGCTCTCCGCTTCCTGCGGCAAGTACAGAATATACAGTTAAGCGTTTCGCCAACTACAGCGTAATGCTTACTAAAGACAAAGCGGACGGGCTTCCGGCAGCTCCGGAGGTTCCCGCTGCTGAATTTAGGAACGGGGGGTTTGAAGAAGGGACTTCGGGCTGGACATTCTCTGCGGGAGCGGGAGTGGCTGACAATAAGCCTTACGCCGGAACTAGGCTGGCTTATCTTGATGCGGGAGCTGACAGAAGCGTGTCACAGGTTTTTGCCGCGGCAGCCGGTGACTACAAGCTATCCGCAATGGTTAGTGCAGGCGGCAGCGGCGGCGGGAAGATCGGAATCCGTGCAACCGGCACTGTGCTGGCAGAAGCCGAACTGCAGGCAGGGGAAGATTATCATCAGGTTACACTCCCTGCGGTCACGCTGGAGCAGGGGATGCAGGCAGAAGTTTACATAACCGGCGGTAACGGCTGGATTAACATTGACGAGGTGAGGGTGGAACGATGACCAAGAATACACGTGCGGCGGCAACCGTTATACTGATGCTCTTATTATTTATTCTTCCTGTAACAAACGTTTATGCTGAGGGGAATTTACTGCAGAATCCGGGTTTTGAGGATGGGGAGGACGGTGCGCCTGCCAGCTGGAGCAAAGATATGTGGATCTCGGGCGATGCCTCCGGTCTGCTGTCCGTTCAATCCGAGGATGTTCACTCCGGCAGCAAAGCGGCAGTCATTGAGAACCTTGAACCCAATCACCTGAAGTGGGTACAGACGGTTGCCGTCTCGCCGGACAGCTACTACAAGATCTCGGGTTATGTCAAAATAGTCAGTACAGCAGGCGGAGGAATGGGTGCTAATATATTCCCGGTCGGAATTGGCGGCGGTTATCCCGCCACCCAGGATACAGCTGGCGAATGGCAGCATCTCGAGTTCATCGGCCAGACCGGCAAAGAGCAGACCGAGATCGGGATAGGTGCTGCCCTGGGCGGATATGCCAACCTGATTCAGGGCAAGGCCTATTTCGATGATCTGTCCGTAGAACAGCTGGATGCTGCTCCGGAAGGCGCGAACATTGTATCGCTGGACAGCGGAGCACCGGCGGCCGGGGCGGATGCGGGCGGCGGGAGCCAGCCGGCAGAAACACCGCATAAGGTGTCACCTGCCAAGCTGCTGCTGATATCGGCAGTGTTCAGTGTGTTCTTTGCTCTTTTATATCACAGAGCCTTCAGCAGTAAACGCCTGCTGAACCAGCAGGATGTGATCTATACACGCTGGCTGTATGTCCTGTTTGGTGTAGCATTCATTCTGCGGATCTGGATTGGCCTGACTGCGCAGGGCTATCAGAATGATATGAATACATTCATGGCTTGGAGCCATCGTCTGACAGACCTTGGTCCGGGCAAGTTCTATGAAGAAGGCTATTTCGCGGATTACCCCCCAGGCTACTTGTATGTGCTGTACCTGCTGAGTCTGCTCCGCGGATTGTTTAATTTTGCGGGCGGGTCAGGCGCAGAGACTGTGCTATATAAGCTGCCGGCCATCATCTCCGACCTCGTGCTCGGCTGGATCATCTACAAGGGCGCACGTGCCAAGATCGGACCCGGACTTGCGATCGGGCTGATGATGCTGTTCCTGTTTAACCCGGCAGTGCTGATGGACTCTGCAGCGTGGGGACAAGCAGACTCCTTCTTCCTCATCTTCCTGCTGCTCAGCATAATGGGAGTAGTGGATAGAACCTTTGTACGCGCAGCGATCTTTTTCGCCATTGCCACACTGATCAAACCGCAGGCGCTGATTTTCACACCGGTCCTGATCTTTGCCTTCTATCATCACCGTGCCTGGAAGCAGCTTGCTCTGGGCGCTGTCTACGGACTGGGAATATTTGCTCTGCTCGCAGCCCCGTTCTTCTGGAATAACGGCGGTTTTGCCGGAGTGATTGATTTATATAAGAGCACTTTATCTTCTTATCCGTATTCTACAGTTAATGCATTCAATCTTTATGCTTTGACGGATCCGATGTGGTCAGCGCTTGATGTCACCTGGCTCGGCATACCTTACCGCATATGGGGCTTTATTTTCATACTTGTAGCGGTAGCTCTTGCAGCTTATTATTCCTTCAATACCAAGGACCGCAAGGATCTTTCTAAATCGTATTTCCTCGGCATGGTGCTGATCACGGTTGTCTTTGTATTTGGCACCAAAATGCATGAACGCTACCTGTATCCTGTTCTGCTCCTTTCTCTATTCACCTTCATTGAGAGCAAGGACCGGCGTTTCCTGACACTGTTTCTCGGATTCTCGCTGACTCAATATATTAATGTAGGCTATACGCTGGCCTATCTCAATACCGGCAGCAATCCGCCGACAGACGGAATTGTCCTGGTTACAGCGATTACTACCGTAGTTCTGGCATTATATCTGCTGTATGTTGGGTACGATGTATATATCCGCAAAGCAACAAAGCTCCTGCCAGAGCCTGTTACAACGCAGGCTGCATTTGAAGCAGATGTGCGGCTTGCAGAGGGGATTCAGCCCCTTGCCAAGCAAGAACGGCGTTCCCCGCTGAAGCTGCAGCGCAGAGATTGGATCTGGATGATCGCGATCACGGTACTCTATGGAGCGCTTGCGCTTTATCATCTGGGGGACAACAAGTCGCCTGAAACCCTGTGGGAGCCTGCCGCCAGCGGCGAGAGCTTCTATGTGGATCTGGGGCAGGCCCACCAGCTGGAGCGGGTAAATATCTTCGGCGGTGTCGGCACGGGCAAGTTTCAGCTGGAGTTCAGCCAGAGTCCGGATAATTGGAGCAGCCCGCTTGATGTGAGCGAGGATGTCGGCAATGTCTTCATATGGAAAAGCCAGCCGCTGAACGTATCGGCAAGATACGTCAAGCTGACAGTCACCTCTCCGGGCTTCACCCTGAATGAAGTGGCTTTCTATGGCCAGGAGGCACCGAAGACGCCTCTGCAAATTGCCGGTGTTACACCGGATGCCGCTGCGGCTCCCAAAAGAGGGACGCCAGCCAATCTGTTCGATGAGCAGTCCATGATCCCGGAGAACTCGAATTTCATGAACAGTACGTATTTCGATGAAATCTATCATGCACGGACCGCTTATGAACATTATCATGATATTGTCCCTTATGAGAATACGCACCCGCCGCTTGGCAAGCTGCTGATCGGTGCAGGCATGGAGCTGTTTGGCGTCAATCCGTTTGGCTGGCGTATCATCGGCACCCTGTTCGGCATTGCAATGCTGCCGCTGATCTATATCATGGCGATGCGGCTGTTCCGGAAGACTACCTATGCTGCATTAGCAGCCGGACTGTTCGCGCTGGACTTCATGCATTTCACCCAGACACGCATTTCAACGATTGATGTATACGGCGTATTCTTCATTATGCTGATGTTCTATTTCATGCAGCGGTATTATACGATGAACTTCTACCGTATGCCGCTGCGCACAACGCTGGTTCCGCTGTTCTGGTCCGGACTGTTCTTCGGAATCGGAGTTGCTTCCAAGTGGATTGTTCTCTACGGAGGGGCAGGACTTGCGGTGATGCTGGCACTGGCGCTGTTTGAGCGGTATAGGGAGTATAAGGCTGCAGGCCGTCTGCTGGCTGAGGGCAAGCTGACCGGTCAGGAGCTCAAAGCTGCCTGCCGGACAGCGGACCAATCCTTCTGGAAGAACACCATCATTACTTTGGCCAGCTGCATCATATTCTTCATTGCTATCCCGGTTATCATCTATAGCCTGTCCTTTGTCCCGGCGCTCTCTGCTTCGGCGGAAGGCTTCACCATTAAGGGACTGATTGATGCCCAGAAAAATATGTACAACTATCACAGCCAGCTTGTAGCTACGCATCCGTTCGCCTCTTCCTGGTGGGAGTGGCCGTTCATGAAACGTCCGGTCTGGTTCTTCAGCGGCGGTGAAGGCTTGCCGGAAGGTAAGGCCAGCAGTATCGTGACCATGGGGAATCCCCTCATCTGGTGGACAGGAATCTTCGCTATGCTGGCAGCCGTGTGGCTTACCGTGAAACGCAGGGACAAGAATCTGTACATGATCTGGATCGGGTTCTTCTCACAGTATGTCCCGTGGATGCTTGTGCCGCGTGAGACGTTCCTGTACCATTATTTTGCGATGGTGCCATTTATGATTCTGTCGGTTGTCTATATCCTGAAGCTGCTTGACAGCAGATTCGGCGACGCCAAATATCTGCGGTATGCCTATGTGGCTGCTGCAGCCATCCTGTTTGTAATGTTCTATCCGGTGTTGTCCGGAATGCAGATTAACAGCAGTTATATAAATACTGTACTGCGCTGGTTCCCTTCCTGGGTATTCTAGGGGCACTATTTAAGAAGGCATATGTTTCAGAAAACAGTTTTATTGCGGGGTATCTCGTAGAAACTTATAGGAGGAACTAAGGTGAAAGCCAGATACAGTGTAATTGTCCCCATGTTCAATGAGGAGGAAGTCATTCAGGTAACCTATGAGCGGCTCAAAAAAGTAATGGATGGTTGCGGTGATTCCTATGAACTGGTTTTCGTCAATGACGGCAGCCGGGACCGCACGGCGGAGATCATGCGCGAGATCAGCAGCCGGGATGAGCATGTCAAGCTGATCGACTTCTCCCGTAATTTCGGCCACCAGGTGGCGATTACGGCTGGTATGGATTATGCCGAAGGCCAGGCAGTCGTGGTGATTGACGCAGACCTCCAGGATCCTCCTGAGGTTATTCTGCAGATGATTGCCAAGTGGAAAGAGGGCTACGAAGTCGTGTATGCCAAGCGGTTGAAGCGTCACGGGGAGACTTTCTTCAAGAAAGTCACCGCTAAGATCTTTTACCGCCTACTCAGCAGTATGACCAGTGTTGAAATCCCTACCGATACCGGGGACTTCCGGCTGATCGACCGTAAAGTCTGTGATGTGCTGCGCGGTTTGAAGGAGAAGAACCGGTATGTCCGGGGTCTGGTAAGCTGGGTAGGCTTCCGGCAGACCATGGTAGAATATGTGCGGGAGGAGCGCTTTGCCGGGGAAACGAAATATCCGCTCAAGAAAATGATCCGGTTTGCGCTCGACGGCATCACCTCCTTTTCCCACAAACCGCTCAAAATCGCATCCTATATCGGATTCTTTCTGTCCTTTTCCAGCTTCATCTATCTGTTCCTGGTATTGTTCCAAAAAATCTTTACCTCCTGGACCGTACCCGGATGGGCATCTATAGTCGGCGTGAACCTGCTCTTCAACGGGATTGTGCTGATGCTGCTGGGGGTAATTGGTGAGTATATCGGACGGATCTATGATGAGTCGAAGGACAGACCGCTCTATATTGTACGTGAGACCAAAGGCTATCCGGATGCGGAAATAGAAGACACGCGGAAGGAAAGCGATTATGCCAGATAAGAAATGGAGTGCGGGGTTCATCCAGTTCCTGAAATTCAATGCGGTAGGCCTGCTGAATACACTGATTGATTTTGCTGTATTCACACTGCTGCATTCCCTTGGGATGATCAACACCCCTGCGCAGATTATTTCCTACAGCGCCGGTACGGCCAACAGCTTCTTCTGGAACAAAAAGGTAACCTTCCGTGATCGGGACAGAGGCAATAAAGAGGGCTTCGACCGGATGCAGCTGATCAGGTTTATCGTGCTGAATCTGTTGGTGCTGGGTATATCGGTGCTGCTGATTCATATATTGACCGATTCTCTCGGTATTCAAGTGCTGGTCGCCAAAGTGCTGGTCACATTTGTTACGGTGATCATTAATTTCTTCGGAAGCCGGAAATGGGTATTCTGATAATTAAGAAGCATTGCTTCTTAATTATTCCGGAAGGGTAACATCTATTCTATATTACGGAGGCGATTGTCATGCGGAAATTATCCTATTTGATTATACTTGCCGGGGTGCTTATTATGCTCTATCCCAAAGGAAGCGAATGGTACAATGACCGTCAGCAGCAAAAGCTGCTGGAAGAGGCTGAACAGGCCTACAGTGAAATCGTTCCGTCTGCGTCAGCTCCGGCCAGTGCTGATCTAAGTAAGCCTTACGCGGAAGTAACCCAGCTGCTGGCGGATGAGTCGGCTGCGGAAGAGCCAGAACCCTCTGCTGCGCCTGAGATTGAAGTCGGAGGCAAGGTGATGGCAATCATCGAAATCGACAAAATAGATCTGAAGCTGCCTGTCCTGGAAGGCGCCACCAAGGCGAATATGAAGCATGCTGCTGCGCATATGAAGGAGACGGCTCCGCTTGGCTCTGCTGGGAATGCTGCAATTGCAGCGCATAGATCAAGAACTACGGGAAGGCTATTCAACAGATTGAATGAAGTTGGAGTCGGGGACACTATTTCCGTTACAACCGGCAAGCAGGCATACAATTATGTAGTTTATGATGTGACTATTGTGGAACCAACCGATGTATCCGTATTGAAAGGGAATAAGGATGACAAGATTCTAACACTCATTACTTGTGATCCGCTGGTGAATCCAACGCATAGACTTATCATTCACGCAAAGTTATCGTGATGTTTGTAGAATAATGACGGAAAAACTTAAAATACTTAAAATTTTTATTTGTTTTCGCGGAAATCTAGTGATTTAGGTCTTGATAATAGAAATAGATATGGTAAGATATAACTATACAAAGCTAATACACGATAAACGGCAAACCTATCGAAAGGTAGGGACGCAAAGCTAGAGGGCCTTCCCGTAAGGATGGCAGCCAGCTACCGAATGAAGAGGCTTTTTTGTTTGTTCTTATTGTGAATCTAGCATTTTATGGTAGAAGCAAGGACAGATAAAGCTTATACGATAACGGCAAACCTATCGAAAGGTAGGGACGCAAAGCTAAAGGGCCTTCCCGTAAGGATGGCAGCCAGCTACCGAAAGGGGTTTTATCCAATGAAGAAGTTCTATTTAATGTTGGTTACACTATTCGTAGTGGTTACGTCGGTGCAGACAGGTACAGCTCAAGCTGCTAATGCAGATGCAAGCTGGTTGAACATAGGTCAACTTGATCAGGGTGTTATCGGAGTTTCTTATAATGTTCCTAAGGATAAGAAGATTAAGCTGATGATCACCAAAGATAATAACAGCTACACCTACAACTTATACACTTCCAAACCAACTGAAACATTCCCGCTTCAACAAGGTAACGGTTCATACAAGGTTTCCGTACTTGAGAACACTAACGGCAACAAATACAAAGTAATCTCTTCCGAGACGGTAGATCTTAGCCTGAGCAACGCCAACGCCGTATATCTGAGCTCCGTACAGAATGTTAAATGGAGTTCTTCCGATAAAGCAGTTCTGAAAGCAACACAGCTTACACAAGGTTTGACATCAGATGAAGACAAAGTGAAGGCTATCTATAATTATATCGTAGCCAATGTGAAATATGATTATTCCCTGGCTTCCAGTGTTACTACAGATTACATCCCTAACAACGACAGCACCTTGGCTACCAAGAAGGGGATCTGCTACGATTACGCTTCCTTGTTCGCTACTATGCTTCGCAGTGAAGGCATTCCTACCAAACTGGTTATGGGTAACACAAGTTATGTGACTTCTTACCACGCTTGGAATGAAGTGTTCCTTAATGGCAAATGGGTAACTATTGATACTACAGTTGATGCTGGACTTGCCAAGAACAGCAAAACAGCAGATCTGGTTAAAGTAGCAAGTAAATATACTGCAGCTAAGTTCTACTAAGAGCACAGATGCATTCATAGTTTCATTGAGGATAACCCGCTTAGTAATTAAGCGGGTTATTTTTATTTTGGAAAAGGTTGCTTTTTGGTAGAGAGATAGGGTATTATAAATAAGCGTTGTTGGAGCGGCAAACTTAATAAGAAATGGCTTAAATAAGTGATTTCAAAATAAAGCTTGCATTACTCGAATGAATGTGATATATTATAAGAGTTGCTGGTGACGCGATGAGCGGCGCTGACAACGAGCTTGATCTTTGAAAACTGAACAACGAGTGAGTATCGGAAATCACGAAAGTGACTTCCAAAAAAGAGAATGAAAATTCTCGTCAGATGTTTCAAAATGAGCAATCGCTCTTTCTAAATACAATTTGGAGAGTTTGATCCTGGCTCAGGACGAACGCTGGCGGCATGCCTAATACATGCAAGTCGAGCGGAGTTTGAATGGAAGCTTGCTTCCATTCATGCTTAGCGGCGGACGGGTGAGTAACACGTAGGCAACCTGCCCTCAAGACTGGGATAACTACCGGAAACGGTAGCTAATACCGGATAATTTCTTTCCTCTCCTGAAGAGAGAATGAAAGGCGGAGCAATCTGCCACTTGGGGATGGGCCTGCGGCGCATTAGCTAGTTGGTGGGGTAATGGCTCACCAAGGCGACGATGCGTAGCCGACCTGAGAGGGTGAACGGCCACACTGGGACTGAGACACGGCCCAGACTCCTACGGGAGGCAGCAGTAGGGAATCTTCCGCAATGGGCGAAAGCCTGACGGAGCAATGCCGCGTGAGTGATGAAGGTTTTCGGATCGTAAAGCTCTGTTGCCAGGGAAGAACGTCCGGTAGAGTAACTGCTACCGGAGTGACGGTACCTGAGAAGAAAGCCCCGGCTAACTACGTGCCAGCAGCCGCGGTAATACGTAGGGGGCAAGCGTTGTCCGGAATTATTGGGCGTAAAGCGCGCGCAGGCGGTCATTTAAGTCTGGTGTTTAAACCTTGGGCTCAACCTGGGGTCGCACTGGAAACTGGGTGACTTGAGTACAGAAGAGGAAAGTGGAATTCCACGTGTAGCGGTGAAATGCGTAGATATGTGGAGGAACACCAGTGGCGAAGGCGACTTTCTGGGCTGTAACTGACGCTGAGGCGCGAAAGCGTGGGGAGCAAACAGGATTAGATACCCTGGTAGTCCACGCCGTAAACGATGAGTGCTAGGTGTTAGGGGTTTCGATACCCTTGGTGCCGAAGTTAACACAGTAAGCACTCCGCCTGGGGAGTACGGTCGCAAGACTGAAACTCAAAGGAATTGACGGGGACCCGCACAAGCAGTGGAGTATGTGGTTTAATTCGAAGCAACGCGAAGAACCTTACCAGGTCTTGACATCCCGATGAAAGCATTAGAGATAGTGCCCCTCTTCGGAGCATTGGAGACAGGTGGTGCATGGTTGTCGTCAGCTCGTGTCGTGAGATGTTGGGTTAAGTCCCGCAACGAGCGCAACCCTTGACTTTAGTTGCCAGCAGGTGAAGCTGGGCACTCTAGAGTGACTGCCGGTGACAAACCGGAGGAAGGTGGGGATGACGTCAAATCATCATGCCCCTTATGACCTGGGCTACACACGTACTACAATGGCCGGTACAACGGGAAGCGAAACCGCGAGGTGGAGCCAATCCCAGCAAAGCCGGTCTCAGTTCGGATTGCAGGCTGCAACTCGCCTGCATGAAGTCGGAATTGCTAGTAATCGCGGATCAGCATGCCGCGGTGAATACGTTCCCGGGTCTTGTACACACCGCCCGTCACACCACGAGAGTTTACAACACCCGAAGTCGGTGGGGTAACCCGCAAGGGAGCCAGCCGCCGAAGGTGGGGTAGATGATTGGGGTGAAGTCGTAACAAGGTAGCCGTATCGGAAGGTGCGGCTGGATCACCTCCTTTCTATGGAGAATCGTCACCTGCAACGGTGACATTCAAATCGGAAGCGTAAGCTTCCAAAACTCAGGTCTAGGCCTGTTACTCACTCGTTGGTCAGTTTTGAGAGCTCAAACTCTCATCTTTAAACTGTCTGAATTTTCGAACATCACAGTCGTGATTGTACCGAAATTTCAGCACCTTGATCCTTGAAAACTGGATACCGAAACGAATTTGCGTTTTAGAACATCTTTTAGCTGAAACTTGTGTAAGCAAGTTGAAATAGTTATTAGTTGCTACAGCGATTTTCCTAACGGAAAACGCATTGGTTAAGCTAATAAGAGCACACGGAGGATGCCTAGGCGCCAGGAGCCGACGAAGGACGTGGCGAACAACGAAACTGCCTCGGGGAGCTGTAAGCAAGCTTTGATCCGGGGGTGTCCGAATGGGGAAACCCAGCTGTGGTAATTCGCAGTTACTCGTATCTGAATACATAGGATACGCAGAGGCAGACCAGGGGAACTGAAACATCTAAGTACCCTGAGGAAGAGAAAACAATAGTGATTCCGTCAGTAGCGGCGAGCGAACGCGGAACAGCCTAAACCAAGGGGCTTGCCTCTTGGGGTTGTGGGACGTCTCACATGGAGTTACAAAGGAATATGGTAGGCGAAGAGGTCTGGAAAGGCCCGCGATAGAGGTAAAAGCCCTGTAGCCTAAACTGTGTTCTCTCCGAGACGGATCCCGAGTAGTGCGGGGCACGTGAAACCCCGTATGAATCCAGCAGGACCATCTGCTAAGGCTAAATACTACCTGGCGACCGATAGTGAAACAGTACCGTGAGGGAAAGGTGAAAAGCACCCCGGAAGGGGAGTGAAATAGAACCTGAAACCGTGTGCTTACAAAAAGTCAGAGCCCGATCTATGGGTGATGGCGTGCCTTTTGTAGAATGAACCGGCGAGTTACGTTTAACATGCAAGGTTAAGGTGAGAAGCCGGAGCCGCAGCGAAAGCGAGTCTGAATAGGGCGATTGAGTATGTGGACGTAGACCCGAAACCGTGTGATCTACCCCTGTCCAGGGTGAAGGTGCGGTAACACGCACTGGAGGCCCGAACCCACGCATGTTGAAAAATGCGGGGATGAGGTGGGGGTAGCGGAGAAATTCCAATCGAACTCGGAGATAGCTGGTTCTCCCCGAAATAGCTTTAGGGCTAGCCTCGGTGAATGGAGTGGTGGAGGTAGAGCACTGATTGGGTGCGGGGCCCGCAAGGGTTACCAAGCTCAGTCAAACTCCGAATGCCATTAACTTCTTGCCGGGAGTCAGACAGTGAGTGCTAAGATCCATTGTCAAAAGGGAAACAGCCCAGACCATCAGCTAAGGTCCCCAAGTGTGTGTTAAGTGGGAAAGGATGTGGAGTTGCACAGACAACCAGGATGTTGGCTTAGAAGCAGCCACCATTGAAAGAGTGCGTAATAGCTCACTGGTCGAGTGACTCTGCGCCGAAAATGTAACGGGGCTAAACACACCACCGAAGCTATGGCTAGATGCTTTGCATCTGGGGTAGGGGAGCGTTGTATGTAGGTTGAAGGTGTACCGTAAGGAGCGCTGGACAGCATACAAGTGAGAATGCCGGTATGAGTAACGAAAAGATCAGTGAGAATCTGATCCGCCGAAAGCCCAAGGTTTCCTGAGGAAGGCTCGTCCGCTCAGGGTAAGTCGGGACCTAAGGCGAGGCCGAAAGGCGTAGTCGAAGGACAACAGTTTGAAATTACTGTACCACCGTAATCCGCTATGAGCGATGGGGTGACGCAGGAGGGTAGTGACGCGGACTGATGGATGTGTCCGTCTAAGCAGTGAGGCTGATGTGTAGGCAAATCCGCACATCGATAAGGCTGGGCTGTGATGGGGAGCGAAAATTGTAGTAGCGAAGGTCATGATCTCACACTGCCAAGAAAAGCCTCTAGCCAGGAGAAGGTGCCCGTACCGCAAACCGACACAGGTAGGCGAGAAGAGAATTCTAAGGCGCGCGGAAGAACTCTCGTTAAGGAACTCGGCAAAATGACCTCGTAACTTCGGGAGAAGAGGTGCCTCGGTAGGGTGAATAGCCCGAGGGGGCCGCAGTGAAAAGGCCCAAGCGACTGTTTAGCAAAAACACAGGTCTGTGCGAAGCCGCAAGGCGAAGTATACGGGCTGACGCCTGCCCGGTGCTGGAAGGTTAAGGGGAGTGGTTAGGGGTTAAACCCGAAGCTGTGAACCGAAGCCCCAGTAAACGGCGGCCGTAACTATAACGGTCCTAAGGTAGCGAAATTCCTTGTCAGGTAAATTCTGACCCGCACGAATGGCGTAACGACTTGGGCGCTGTCTCAACGAGAGATCCGGTGAAATTTTAATACCTGTGAAGATGCAGGTTACCCGCGACAAGACGGAAAGACCCCATGGAGCTTTACTGCAGCTTGATATTGAATTTGGGTACGATCTGTACAGGATAGGTGGGAGCCGGTGAGGCAGGAGCGCAAGCTTCTGCGGAGGCGCCGTTGGGATACCACCCTGATCGTATCTAGGTTCTAACCTAGTGCCCTAATCGGGTACGGGGACCGTGTCAGGCGGGCAGTTTGACTGGGGCGGTCGCCTCCTAAAGAGTAACGGAGGCGTTCAAAGGTTCCCTCAGAATGGTTGGAAATCATTCGCAGAGTGCAAAGGCATAAGGGAGCTTGACTGCGAGACCTACAAGTCGAGCAGGGACGAAAGTCGGACTTAGTGATCCGGTGGTACCGCATGGAAGGGCCATCGCTCAACGGATAAAAGCTACCCTGGGGATAACAGGCTTATCTCCCCCAAGAGTCCACATCGACGGGGAGGTTTGGCACCTCGATGTCGGCTCATCGCATCCTGGGGCTGAAGTAGGTCCCAAGGGTTGGGCTGTTCGCCCATTAAAGCGGTACGCGAGCTGGGTTCAGAACGTCGTGAGACAGTTCGGTCCCTATCTGTCGTGGGCGCAGGAAATTTGAGAGGAGCTGTCCTTAGTACGAGAGGACCGGGATGGACGTACCGCTGGTGCATCAGTTGTTCCGCCAGGAGCATGGCTGAGTAGCTACGTACGGACGGGATAAGCGCTGAAAGCATCTAAGCGTGAAGCCCCCCTCAAGATGAGATTTCCCAACTAGTAAGACCCCTTGAAGACGACGAGGTAGATAGGTTGGAGGTGGAAGTGCAGCAATGCATGGAGCTGACCAATACTAATCGGTCGAGGGCTTATCCAAATTTCTTAGAGCGCAGATTCGTTTCGGATTCAGTTTTCAGGTGATCAAGCCTGTACGCCATGAAATTCATTCACACATCCGTGATGAACCGAATTTCAAGCGGCAGCGTCTGTTTCACAGACGCATGTTTGGTGGCGATAGCGGAGGGGTTCCACGCGTACCCATCCCGAACACGACCGTTAAGCCCTCCAGCGCCGATGGTACTTGGACCGAAGGGTCCTGGGAGAGTAGGACGTTGCCAAGCAAATGAAGCCATTGTTGAGTAATCGACAATGGCTTTTTTGTGTCCTTTAGAGAATAGTATTACAATTACTTAGGGCCCTATTTCTGGTACTGCTTGTGCATTTTGTGCATAGCTTGTGTATAATTCGGTGGTAAATAGAAAGAAATGAAAACTTATACACATGTGGATAGATTATATTTTTTAACAATTACTCCCCAATTCATGTGGATATCATATTAGATAATGTGGATACAACAGAGGGAATTGTGGATGAATGCGTAAAGGAGCGTAAAGTTATGGACAAGCACGGCAACCTTTTGTGGACAGAGGAATTTATGGTTCATGCAAGTGACACTGATTTTCGGTCAAGAGGCAAGCTCTCCTTTCTTCTTGATATTATGCAGCGTGCTGCGGATTCGGCTGTAAGCAGCCTGGGTCTAAGTATTGATACAATGCTTAATGCAAGAATGGGCTGGATGGTTATCACACTCGATCTGGATCTTCGACGTTTACCGTCGCCTAACGAGCTTCTTAATGTGCGTACCTGGAGTAAAGGAAACAAAGGAGCGCTCTGGCAGCGGGATTATCGGATTTTTGATAGTAATGCTGTAGAACTGGCGGCGGCACGCTCAATCTGGGCACTTGTGGATATGGATAAGCGAAAGATCCTTCGTCCTTCAGCCCTTCCCATTGCTGTAGAGCCTTATCTGGAGGATTCGGTAGGAAGCCTCCCGGACAAAGTAGTGATTCCCGCTGATCTTTCTCTGCAGGAAGCCTTTCGCTATCAAGTAAGGTATAGCGGGCTCGATAATAACGGGCACCTTAACAATGCAAGGTATGTAGATTTATGCTGCGATGCGCTGACTTTGGAGGAATGGGAAGAGCTGGAGCTTACCGGTCTTCACATAACCTATGCGCAGGAAGCCCAGTATGGCGAGGAAATCAGTATTTTACGGTCCTCCCGGACTGAAGAAGGAGTATATGTACGCGGCCAAGGCGGGGACAAGGTGTTTTTTGAAGCTAGTCTAAGGTTTGAGAGATAAACCCTTAACAACAACAGTCTTAAGTGTAGTTTCTTCTCATGGCAGCCACTCTGTTTTTCAGAGAACTGCCTTTTTTTCGTATATAAAGCTAATTCCCGGGATGTCACAAATAAGCAGTTGGCATTCGTTATACAGGTGTAAAAGGAAAATGGAGGTGATTCTTTTGGAGCAAGGCAACCCCGGGGGCCAAGTGAATCCAAATATGATCGAAGAAGCAATTCATAAGGTGCGCGCTGGTGAAAAGCATGCTTTTACTTCAGTGATTACTGCATATGAACGGCAAATATATACGTATTGTTATTATATTTTGAGGAGCCGTGAAGAAGCTGAGGATGCTGTGCAGGATATATTTGTAAAGGTGTATCAGGAGCTTGGGCGTTATGAGAAGCGTGTCTCTTTTTCAGCCTGGTTGTATAAGGTAGCTTATCATCATTGCCTGGACCAGCTTCGCAGGCATAAGCGCCGCAGCCGGTTAATGTCACTTTATAAATTGCAGCTGGTGCGGGAAACTCCTGAGTCTCCAGTCAATTCGCCTGTGGATAGAATGTTCGGAGACCTAACTTCGGAGGAGCGCAGTTTGTTGATCCTGCGTGTCATTGAACAATACAGTTTCGAAGAAATTGCACAGATAACCGGGAGCAGTTCGGCCGCTCTCCGCAAGAAGTATGAACGGCTCCGGAGAAAACTGATCCAGCAAAAAGCGAACGAAGGAGGATGCACTCGTGGAGAAGTGGCAGAATCAAACTGAGAAGCAAATGTTGGAGCAGATTCGCAGCAGCATCGGAAAGGTTCAGCTTCCTGTGGACAGTTACAATGAGCAAATTATGAACCGTATTGAGCATATGGAGATCAAAGGAGGCAGCAAATTGATTAAAAAGACGTTAGCAGCCGCATGTGTGGCCGTAATGATCGGGTTAGGTACAGTAACAGCAGGATTCATCTCCCCAGTATGGGCCGATACATTGAGTCAATTCCCCGTATTCAGCAGTATTTTCAAGCACACCGACCCAGGTTTGAAATTGGCGGCGGAAAAGGGCTTGACTACTTCACCTAACATGAGCGTTACAAAGGATGGAGTTACTTTAAGTGTTACAGAAGTATTTTATGACGGTACCCGGCTAGCCATTGGATTTGAGAGAGCGGGAATCATGGATGAACGGGTTCTGGCGGAGATTACTGATTTCAAAACCCATGACTTTGATCAGTCGACCAAAGGGCTACTGGGGCTGCCTGTGGTTACTCAGGTGTCAGGTGAGCCCATCAGCTTCGGCTCCTCTTCTACAGGTGACGTAGAGGGACAAGCCCAAACCCTTCTGTTGGAGCTGAATGAACTGCGGAACACTGCAGCTTTGGGAGACGAATTCAAGGTGGATATCAGTGTGCCGGTTGCTCAGATCGCAGAGCCGTTTGAGTTCCAGGTAACGGTGAAAAAAGTAACGGAGGGAGTAATTAATCTTACTCCAGGTCAGGGGGCAAGCAAAGGCTCCTTCCATTACACAGTGAAGAGTCTGGACATTACGCCTGCTACCCTAAGATTGATCGTAACCAGTGAAGGGGAAGTGCCTGCCTCGGCGGAGCAGACAGGAGAATATGCGCCTACCGAAGTATTCTATGAGCTTGTGGATGATGCCGGCAATGTGATCAATCCCCGGCAGATGGGATATGCCATGGCCAAAGCAGTTCAGCATCCTATTCTGGATAATCTGTACAATACCTTCCCGCAAATTCCCAAGACGATTACGATCAGACCGTATACATGTACGTTTGATAGTGAGCTGAATCTTTTGCTGGATGCTAATGGTGAACGGGTAAAAACTTATCATAAAGAGCTTGAGACTACTATAGTGATTCCTTAAATCAGAAAATTAGTTATGTGTAAAATGAACTGTATTCTTGTCCGCGTCTGCTCTGCAGAGGCGGACTTGTTTGTATTCAAAGCAAAGTTAAAGGAATGTAGATCTCACTTACCGAGTCCGGATTATCCGGGCCAAGATAACCTGCACCGTAATATTCAAATTCATAAGTGAGGTTTAGGCGATAATCAGTTCCGGGCAGAAATACGCCATATATATATTTGTATGTAGCGGAGACTTCTGCTGAGGGACCTTTATGCAGAAATTTAAGATAACGCGCTGGTGGCAGGATGTGGACGGGAAGATTGCTATCTGCTTGTCCTCTGTTTGCCCGAAATGTAGTGCCGGATGGTAAAGGCGATGATGCGTTCAACTCACAGGCACAGAGAAAAGAGATGCCGCTATCCTCATAGTTATCCGGCCAATAACCAAGCTGATAATACCTCTCCGGAAGCTTACGGCAGGGAATAGAGGCGATACCGCTGAATAGCTGTTCCCAAGCTGCACCTATAATAGAAGGATCGTTGTTAACCGTAATAAACGGTCCCTGAAGTCTGATTTCCCCAAGCTCAATGATTTCCGGAGATCCGGTGTTGTGGACAGTCCAGTGCGGCAGATCCATTCCCCGTATAGGATGCAGCAGCAGAGGGATGTCCGGATTTGATTTTTGGCGGATACAGGTGGGGGTGGTATGGAGCAATCTTTTGAAGGCACGGGTGAAGGTCTCATAATCGTTAAAGGAATAATCCAGCGAAATATCCTGGAAGCTGCGGTCAGGCGTTCTCAGAATCTCACGTGCAGCCTCGGAAATTCGACGTCTTGCGATATAGTCGCCGGGTGTCAGCCCGGTAACCCCCTGGAACAGCCGGATAAAATGATAAAGCGAGTAACCGCTCACTCTGGAGAGGGTCAGGACAGACAATGGTTGCTTCAGATTGGATTCAATGTACTCAATCACTTGCAGAATAAGCTTGCAGTTAGTCATGAGCTCTCTCCTCGTACTAGTTTACTCTAGAGCCCACTCTCCCCAAGAGGACGCCCATACAGGGACTCTGACATGACGGACACGGTCGGTAGCAGGAAAATAGGCTTTGATATCGAGCACAGGCGTCCCCGGATAGGCATCCAGTCCGGTAACCTCAACAATTCCCTGTTCAACATCAACGGACACAATTTCGGCCACAGAAAGGCCAATAGGATTAGGGCGTACGGGAGAACGTGTGGCAAATACACCCGTTACCGGAGCCTCATATGGAGGCTCAATCTGCGTAGTACGCCGGAAGGCATCGTCTGCAAATTCATGAATCCACCAGAGAATCTGGCAGTGGCTGAAATCAGCCAGCCCCTTCAAGGCAGGTCTGTATTGCGGTTTAATCTCGAGACGCAGGTTGTGCTGTGATCCGGATACGGATACTACACCTACTGATATAACATTATACGGTTCTGTTGTGAGCATTGGCTGTGACTCCTTTCGGCTGGGGAATAATTCTAGTTTATCTGAAATGAAGCGAAATCAGCCTGATGATATTTGCGGTCTTTTATCCCGTGGTATAATAGGTTGTTGATATGGAGGGGAGAGAATTATGAAGGTACTGGTACTGGCGGAGAAGCCATCGGTTGCCCGGGAGATTGCCCGGGTGCTGGGCTGCGGAAATAAGCAAAAGAGCTATATGGAAGGTCCGAAATATGTGGTTACCTGGGCTCTGGGTCATCTGGTTGGCCTGGCTGAGCCTGAGGACTATAACAATAAATATGCTACCTGGGCATTGGAGGATTTGCCGATTCTTCCGGAGAAGGCCAAGCTGAAGGTGCTGCGGGAGACCAGCCAGCAATACAAAGCGGTACAGCAGCTGATGAAACGGCAGGATATTGAGGAGCTGATCGTTGCGACGGATGCTGCGCGTGAGGGGGAGCTGCTGGCACGCTGGATCATGAATATGGCTGGCTGGAAGAAGCCGTTCAAGCGGCTGTGGATCTCCTCGCAGACGGATAAGGCGATTAAGGAAGGCTTCGCCGCGCTTCGTCCGGGCAAGGACTTCGACCGGTTGTATGAGTCTGCCCGCTGCCGTGCAGAGGCGGATTGGATGATCGGGCTGAACATTACGCGCGCCTTAACCTGTAAGTTCGGTGCGCCGCTCTCGGCAGGACGTGTACAGACACCTACGCTTGGCATGATTATGGACCGGGAGAATGAAATTACAGGCTTCCATTCCCAGGAATACGATCTGCTGACTGCTGATTTCGGCAATTTCCAGGCAGGATGGCGTGCGCAGGGCGGGGACGGCCGGATTTTTGACAGAGACAAGACGGGTATCCTGAAGGAGAAGCTGACCGGCCGCAGTGGACGGATTACCAAGGTGCACAAAAGCGAGAAAAGCGAACCCCATCCGCTGGCCTATGACCTGACGGAGCTGCAGCGGGATGCAAACCGTAAATTTGGCTTTTCGGCCAAACAAACCTCAAGCCTGCTGCAAAAACTGTATGAACAGCATAAGCTGGTTACTTATCCGCGTACGGACAGCCGCTACCTGACTGCCGATATGACCGGTACGCTAAAAGAAAGATTGGACAGCGTAGCAGTCGGACCGTATGCGGCCCTCGCTAGACCGCTACTGCGCAAAACGCTGCTGGTTACGAAACGGATTGTTGACGACAGTAAGGTCAGTGACCATCACGCAATTATTCCAACAGAGCAGACGGTATTGCTTAATCTGTTAAGTGCAGAAGAACGGAAGCTGTATGATCTGATTGTACGGCGGTTCATCAGCCTGTTCTATCCACCGGCACGTTATGATGCAGTGGCTGTGACGGTGAGCGTGGAGGGAGAAACGTTCCAGGTTAAAGGCACTACGGTTAAGGACGCGGGCTGGCGCGAAGTCTATGGCGGGGATATGAGCTCGGATGAGGAGGATGAGAACGCGGGCGACGAGCCTGCAGCGGGCAGTGTGAAGCTGCCGGAACTGCGGGAGGGCGACAGCGTGAAAATTGAGCGCTGCATCATCAAGCCCGGCCGGACGCAGCCGCCGAAGCGTTATAATGAAGCTTCGCTGCTGACGCAGATGGAGAAGTACGGGCTGGGAACATCGGCAACCCGTGCGGATATCATCGAGAAGCTGGTCAGCTCGGATACGATTGAGCGGCAGGGCAATCTGCTGCATCCGACCGGCAAAGGCAAGCAGCTGATCGGACTGGTCTCAGGACAGCTGCGCACTCCGGAGCTTACGGCACGCTGGGAAGCGGAGCTGGAGAAGATCGCGCGCGGGCAAGGGCGTCCGGAGCCTTTTCTGCAGGGAATCCGTAATATGGCCCAGGAGCTGGTGTCCGGGGTAAAGAATAGCGGAGCGGAATACAAGCCGCATAATGTCTCTAACAGCCATTGTCCGGAATGCGGGACAAGAATGCTGGAGAAGAAGACCAAACGCGGCAAGCTGCTGGTCTGTCCCAAAGAGGACTGCGGCTATACCCGGGCAGGGGAGAAGCAGTTGTCGAACCGCCGCTGTCCGCAGTGCCATAAGAAGATGGAGCTTAAGGAAGGCAAGGCAGGGATGTATGTGCAGTGCCTCGGCTGCGGGATTACGGAGACGATGGATAAGGACCACAAGCATATCAACAAACGTGAACAGCAGAAGCTGGTCCAGCAGTACAGCAAGCCGGAAAGCGCCGGCGGCTCTAACCTTGGTGAATTGTTGAAGGCAGCGATGGAAGCCAAGCAGAAGGGGAAATAAAAAAGCCTAAAGTGTAAGGGCAACAGTGCATTAAATGAAGTGAGTGGCAAAAAAAAGAGGAAGATACAACGAAGATAAAAACGAAGATAGAACAAAGATAAGAACAAAGATAAAAACAAAGATACAAACGAAGATATAACGAAGATAAAAACAAAATACAACGAAGATGCAAGCCAAGATACAAACGAAGATACAACGAAGATACAACGAAGATACTACGATGATTCAAACAAAGATAAAAACAAAGATACAACCGAAGATACAAGCGTAAGACTAGTTAACGTAAGAGCAGCATGTTTATTCTAAGCTCTTATAAAGAAGTTAGTTTCCCTTCCAGAGAGGGAAGGCTTCGAGACAACAAGACTGCCGGAGCATCCGGTGGTTTTGTTGTGTCTATGGAAATCGCGGGGCTGGCTGGTGTATGACAGAAGATTAAGTGTAATGTTACTTTACGAAGGCTGTCCAAGGGGCGGCAGATATGTTTTACTTAGGAGATTGAAGCTGGAAGGGCTATTAGGGTTCCGGCAAATATAGTGGAGCGGGTGATTAAGTGGCGGCGGATAAGCAGGTGGAAGATGAAATTCAATCGGTACAAGGCTCAGGCAAGAGGGGGGGCAGCCGGTTTTTCTTTTTGGTGATTGTCTTTATGTTCTGGTTCTCTTCTTATATCTATGTACCTGTGTTGTCTCCGTATGTGGAGCATCTGGGAGCTTCTTATGTCATGGTTGGAGCGGTGCTGGGCGTATACGGCCTAATGCAGATTCTGTTCCGGCTGCCGATCGGGATTGGTTCGGATTATCTTAACCGGCGGCGGCCGTTTATTTATCTGGGGCTGATCGCCAGCGGAGCAAGCTGTCTGCTGTTCCTGGCTGGTGCACATCCGGGCTGGGCGCTGGCTGCACGTGCCGTCTCAGGGATTGCCGCCTCCGCGTGGGTCGTGTACTCGGTGATGTTCGCGGGGTATTTTCCGAAAGAAGAGGCTGGTAAAGCGATGGGCATGCTGCAGTTCACAACGGTTATTGCCCAATTGACCAGTATGATGATCAGCGGCTATATGGTCGATCACTGGGGCTGGAACACTCCGTTTATTATCGGCGGGATTGTGGCGGCGGCTGCGCTGCTGCTTGCACTACGTCTTCCTGAACAGAAGCAGGAGAAGCGGAATGCGATTCAGATTAAAGATCTTGCCGGAGTAGTACGGGAACCGCTGCTGGTCAAGGTCTCGCTTTTGTCCGTGCTGGCACATTGTGTACTGTTCATTACGATGTTCGGCTATACGCCGAATCAGGCGCTGGATATCGGTGCGAGCAAAGAAAGTCTCGGCTGGCTGACGCTGGCTTTCATGCTGCCGCATGCGATTGCCACACTGTACGGCTCACGTCTATTCGGCAAATGGCTTGGGGACCGGGGAACGTTAATGCTGGGTTTTGCCGGGAGTGCGGTATTCACGCTGCTGATTCCCTCTATGCCTACTCTAGCCGCTCTCTGTGCAACGCAGATTGGGAACGGCTTCATGCAGGGTCTTATTTTCCCGCTGCTGCTGGGTAAATCGGTGTCGGGAGTCGCTCCGTTCAAACGGGCAACGGCTATGGGCTTTTATCAGGCGGTGTATGCCATAGGGATGTCAGGGGGACCATTTGTTGCAGGATGGATGAGTGCGGCGTATGGACTGACCGGCGGTTTCTGGCTTGGCGGAATTGCGGCGCTGCTTGCTGCAGTGTTGTCCTGGCTATGGATCAGAGAGGCCGGGGAACCGGGCACAGGGAGCAGACAAGAGCGGCGGATACTTGGCAGGCAGGGTTAGGTTTATTGTAATAGAAGGGGTCCCCGCAAAGTACCTGAGTGATCACCTGCGCCAAAACCTCACTTTGTAGGGGAACTTATTGGTTTTTTGCCGAAAAGGGTAATATAATAGAGAGTAGATAGGATGCAAGGAGGAGGGGCCGGAAGGATGGTCAAGGTTGTATTGCTGTGGTTCGCACTGATCAATATTATCGGGTATGTAGTGATGTCGGAAGACAAGAACAAGGCCCGCAAAAGACGGGATCGGGTGCCGGAGAAAACACTGTTTCTGCTCGCGTTCATGGGCGGCGCGCTGGGTGTGCTGATTGCCATGTACCGCAAGCGCCACAAGACGAGGCATACTTCCTTCAGGATTGGAATTCCGCTGCTGCTGCTGCTGAATATCCTGCTGTATGGATATTTTTTGAGTTAAGTTTCTTGTAGTTTGGCTAAGGCTGTACACAATAGAAAGAGGTGGCGTATATGTTATTCTCTAAAATTTTGCTAGCCTATGACGGTTCGAAGGCTTCCAATCAGGCATTGGAACGTGCGATTGAACTGGCCAAGGTAACTCCAGGGTCCTCCCTGTACGTCGTACACGCATTTGAATTCCCGCGGTTCTTCATCGGGGAAGCTCTCGCGCCTCTGCCGGCATCAGTGAACAAGGATTATTATGACCTCGCGGTCCAGACTACGGATGAAGTGAAAAGCCGGCTGGAAGCCGAAGGCCTGAACGCTACTGTAGAATTGCTGCAGGGATCGCCTGCCGAAGTGATTCTGGCTTATGCCAAAGAGCACACGGTGGATGTCATCGTTATCGGCAGCCGCGGGCTTGGCGGAATCCGGGAGTTCGTTCTGGGCAGCGTCAGCCACAATGTAGTGCAAAGCGCGCGCATTCCGGTGCTGGTTGTTAAATAATAGAGATACTTGCAGAGGAGCGCTTAGGCGTTCCCCTTTTTTTCTGCGGAGATGGCCGGAATAGGCGGAATAAGAAAATTAAATGTGCCCAAAAGCGAACATTTGAGAGACATGATATGACAATGTTCGTGTTTAAGTTGACACGAAGTGTAGGGCATTGTTAAACTGAACCTATGAAGAGCTCGTATAAAACCGGGGATAGGGCCCGGAAGTTTCTACCCGGTAACCGTAAATTGCCGGACTACGAGGAAATAGGATGACTGAAACGGCCAGCCGCCGCCGCATATACCGGGGGTGTGCTCTGCGCCGGCTCTCTTAAAGGCCGGGTATCTGTAGATGCCGGAGCAGTACTCTCCTAATTCCTTAGTAGTCCGGGTCCACCCGCAGCAAAATGCGTCTGGAATCCGGGCTATTTTTTTCGGATTTATGGGAAACTAGAGGGAAATGGGACACACTTAAGTCCAAGGAATATCTATAAAGGGAAACGGAAGGCTGGGTGAACAATGTCTGTGCAAGTAGGTGTCATTATGGGCAGCAAATCGGACTATGAAACTATGGAGCATGCATGTGCTGTGCTTGAGGAGCTGGGTGTGCCTTATGAGAAAAAGGTCATCTCGGCACATCGCACGCCGGATCTGATGTTCCGTTATGCCGAGGAAGCGGTGGAGCGCGGCTTGAAGGTGATTATCGCCGGAGCGGGCGGTGCGGCGCATCTGCCGGGTATGGTGGCAGCCAAAACTACGTTGCCGGTCATCGGGGTGCCTGTGCAGTCCAAGGCGTTGAACGGCCTGGACTCGCTGCTGTCGATTGTGCAGATGCCGGCTGGCATCCCGGTAGCCACGGTAGCCATTGGCCGTGCCGGAGCTACGAATGCAGGGCTGCTGGCTGCGCAGATCATCGGTGCTTTCGAGCCGGAGGTGGCGAGAAAGGTGCAGCTGCGGCGCGAGGCGATCCAGCGCGAAGTGCTGGAAAGCAGCGAGACGCTATGAGACCGGTGGAGTCGAAGACCGGAGGCTTGGAGAACTTGGAGCAGCAACGAGCAGAGCGGGATCAAGCTGGAGCTGAGAGAATGGAGCGCCGGGAGGAGGCAGCCGCTGGTGCTGTTGAAGCACCAGGGGCGGGAACGCCCCGGACGCTGCTGCCCGGCGCGACGATCGGCGTGCTCGGCGGCGGGCAGCTCGGGCGCATGATGGCGCTGTCCGGCAGCGCCATGGGGTACCGCTTCGTGGCGCTGGACCCTGCGCCGGATGCGCCCTGCGGGCAGGTTACGCCGCAGATTATTGCGGCGTACAACGACCGGGACGCGGCGCGTGAGCTGGCGCAGCGCGCGGACGTGATCACGTACGAGTTCGAGAACGTCGACGCGGGCGTAGCCGCGCTGCTGACGGAGGAATCGTACGTGCCGCAGGGCAGCGCGCTGCTGTATACGACGCAGCACCGGCTGCGCGAGAAGGCGGCCATCGAGGCGGCGGGCGTGCCCGTTGCCCCGTACCGCAAGGTCGGCAGCCTGGCGGAGCTTGAGGCCGCGGCTGCCGAGCTGGGCCTGCCCTGTGTGCTGAAGACAGCCACAGGGGGGTACGACGGCAAGGGACAAGCCGTCATCCGCCGGCCGGAAGAGCTGGCAGCAGCGTTCCGGCAGGTAGCACCGGGAGCGGCGGCTCCAGCACCGCAAGCAAGCGGGGGAGCGGCTTCGCCCGACTCGCCGGGAGCGGCTGAAGCGAAAGACGCTGCCGAGGCCAGGCCACATGCACCCGAGCTGGTGCTGGAGAAATTTATCGCCTTCCAATGCGAAATTTCGGTCATAGCCGCCCGCAGCGCGTCAGGTGAAGTCAAGAGCTTCCCGCCCGCCGAGAACATACACGTAGACAATATCCTGCATCTCTCGATTGTACCCGCCAGGGTGCCGGAGGAGATTCAGCGGCGGGCCTGCGAGCTGGCCGAGCAGATTGTGTCCGGCATGGATGCCGTTGGACTGCTGGCTGTGGAGATGTTCGTGACGGAGGACGGAGAGCTGTTCGTTAACGAGCTGGCTCCGCGCCCGCATAACTCCGGGCATTATACAATGGATGCCTGCGTAACCTCGCAGTTCGAGCAGCATGTGCGGGCGATCTGCAATCTGCCGCTGGGCGACACTACGCTGCTTACGCCTGTAGTCATGGTGAATGTGCTCGGCCAGCATCTGGAGGGCGCCATTCAGGCGGCCTGCAGTGCGGATGAAGAATCAAACCGGCTTGGGGTATCCCCTAAGCTTCATATATATGGCAAGACTGAGAGCAAGACCGGCCGCAAAATGGGCCATATCAACCTGCTCTGCAAGGACACCGGAGACGGCCTGTCCTGGGTAGAGCAAACTAACTTTTGGAGGAACTGACAAGCTATGATCGAACGTTACAGCAGACCTGAGATGCGGGCCATTTGGACCGAAGAAAATAAATTTAACGCGTGGCTGGAAGTTGAAATTTGCGCCTGTGAGGCTTGGGCCGAGCTGGGAGTGATCCCGCATGAGGATGCCGCGAAGCTGCGCAAGGACGCCAAATTCGACATCGCGCGGATCGACGAAATTGAACAGGAAACGCGTCATGATGTGATTGCTTTTACCCGTGCAGTATCGGAGAGCCTGGGTGCAGAACGCAAATGGGTGCATTACGGACTGACCTCCACGGACGTTGTCGATACGGCGCTCGGCTACCTGCTGCGTCAGGCCAACGAAATTCTGGAGCAGGATATTATCCGGTTCATTGAGATTCTTAAAGATAAAGCAGTAGCTTACAAGGATACCCCGATGATGGGCCGTACACACGGCGTACACGCTGAGCCGACGACTTTTGGACTCAAGATGGCGCTGTGGTATGAGGAAATGAAGCGTAATCTGGAGCGTTTCCGTCATGCGGCGAGCGGCGTCCAATTCGGCAAAATCTCCGGGGCTGTCGGCACCTATGCCAATATCGACCCGTTCGTTGAAGAATTTGTCTGCCGCAAGCTGGGCACCAGCCCGGCACCGATCTCCACGCAGACGCTGCAGCGTGACCGTCACGCTGAATACATGGCTGCGCTGGCACTGGTCGCCACTTCGCTGGACAAGTTCGCTACTGAAATCCGCGCTTTGCAGAAGAGTGAGATCCGCGAGGTGGAGGAAGCTTTTGCCAAAGGTCAAAAGGGTTCATCCGCTATGCCGCATAAGCGCAACCCGATCGGCTGCGAGAATATCTCCGGTCTGTCACGCGTGATCCGCGGCCATATGGTTACAGCATACGAAAACGTGCCGCTGTGGCATGAACGCGATATCTCGCATTCCTCGGTAGAGCGGATCATCCTGCCGGATGCGACCATGCTGCTGAACTATATGCTGAACCGCTTCGGCAATATCGTGAAGAACCTGACCGTGTTCCCGGACAATATGAAGCGCAACATGAACCGCACCTTCGGTGTTCCGTTCTCCGGCCGCATCCTGACGAAGCTGATCGACAAAGGCTTCAGCCGCGAGCAGGCTTACGACACCGTGCAGCCGCGTGCGATGCAGGCCTGGGAGGAACAAACCCAGTTCCGTGACATCGTTGAAGCTACACCGGAAATCACAGCCGTACTTAGTCCGGAAGAGATCGAGGATGCGTTCAATCCTTCCTGGCACCTCAAGCATGTGGACACCATCTTCCGCAAACTGGAGCTTATCTAATTAAAAAAGGTGAGTCAGTGGTGAACTGATGAGCTGGAGAAGATATGGGCGGAGCGAAGGGGAGTTGTTGTTCTGGAGCGAGTAGCTGCAGAATTGAATGGAATAGGCCAGTTAATAAGGAACGGAGAGGAATTTTGGGACTGGAAGAAGCGTCAGCGTTCGCCTTTATCCTCGGATTTCTACCGCGGTCAGCGGTTTAAATCAGGAAATCTGAGGATAACAGCGATCGGAAGTCCAAAATTTTTTGTAGTGTTACCGATTAGCTAGCCGTTCAGTTCATATCTCAAAGGCAAAGCGGAGAATGACAGCGTCCCAGGCGCTTTTAGCCCAAATATAAGCAAGATCATTTGTTCAAGGGAGGAAAGGTCATGACATCAACGGCCGTATCCACTGCCGTGGAACTCGTAAATGCACCGCTGCTCTACAAAGGTAAGGTTCGTGAGCTGTACGATTTGGGGGATGAGGTACTGATTGTCGTTACGGACCGCATTTCCGCATTTGATTACGTGCTGGACCCGGCAGTGCCGGACAAAGGCAATGTGCTTAACCGGCTTAGCGCGTTCTGGTTCGGTCAGACCAAGGAGCTTATTGAGAACCATGTGGTTCATATCGACGTGGACCGGCTCGGGGATATTGTGCGGGACCGCGAAGCGCTGAAGAACCGCATCATGGTTGTCCGCAAAGCAGAGCGGATTGATATCGAATGTGTCGTGCGCGGCTGTATTACCGGCGGCGGCTGGCGGCAGTATCAGGAGACCGGCAAAGTGAACGGCATCGAGCTTCCCAAAGGGCTGCGCAAGAATGCGGTGCTGACCGAGCCGATCTTTACGCCGGCGGCCAAGAACGATGTCGGCCATGATGAGGACATTCCTTTTGAGCAGATGCAGGAGCTGATTGGTGCGGAGCTTGCACTGGAGCTGAAGGACAAAAGCCTGAAGCTGTTCGCTTTTGCCAGAGAATATTGTAAAGACCGCGGCATCATCCTCGCCGATTGCAAATTCGAGTTCGGGCTGCTGGATGGCAAGGTCATCCTGATTGACGAGATTTTCACACCGGATGCTTCCCGCTTCTGGGCCAAGGACAAATACGCGCTGGATATCGAGATCGACAGCATGGATAAGGAACCTGTACGGACTTACCTTTCGGCATCCTCCTGGGATAAGAATAGCACGCCGGATCCGCTGCCGGTTGAAGTGGTGGAAGAGACCTCACGCCGGTACCTGGACATTTATCACCGCCTTACCGGTAAGTCCTTATAGATTATCTGATACGCCTGTTCCGACCAGCAGCAGCCAACTTTTAATTGTATTCTCTGCAGTTATTTTGCCCGAAAAAGATGCCATTTGCTCTTTAACTGTATCTGATACAACTAAAATGTGTGAAATGGCCTGAAAAGCAGATTTTTTAGAGAAATAGCTGTACGAAATGCAACTATAGTTGTTATCACAGAAGATATTGAGATTATAGCTGTACATTATGCAGTTAAGTTAGCTGGCCGCAGTGAAGTGAGTTGTTGCAGCTCACCGTTAGAGGTTAGCACATCGTTGTAATGTTGAGTTACGGTAAGTTTTCATTCCGGGTACCCAGTCCAGCTCATTAAATTTTAGGAGGAACTACAAGCGTATGTTAAAAGCGACAGTCTACGTCACCATCAAGAAAAGCGTGCTCGATCCCCAAGGTGTAGCCGTGCAAGGGGCGCTGCATTCCGTAGGTTTTCAGGAAGTTGAAAGTCTGCGTATCGGCAAATATATGGAGCTGACCCTCGATACCGACAACCGCGCTGAAGCGGAAGGACGCCTCAAGGATATGTGCGAGAAGCTGCTGGCCAACACGGTGATCGAGGATTACCGCTACGAATTGGAGGACTAAAAGTCATGAAATTTGCTGTACTTGTCTTTCCAGGCTCCAATTGTGACATTGACTGCTACAAAGCAGTAGAAGACAGCCTCGGCGAACCTGTAGATTATGTGTGGCATACGGCGACAGATCTGTCGGCTTATGACTGCATTCTCGTGCCGGGCGGTTTCTCTTATGGTGACTATCTGCGCTGCGGCGCAATTTCCCGGTTCGCTCCGGTGATGGCTGAAGTGGCCAAAGCGGCGGAACAGGGCAAATTCGTGCTCGGCATCTGCAACGGGTTCCAAATCCTGACCGAAGCCGGCCTCTTGCCAGGCGCTCTGCGCCGCAACATGTCGATGAAGTTCCGCTGTCATGACACGGTGCTTAAGGTAGTGAATAACACAACTCCGTTTACGATCGACTATGCGCAGGATGAAGAAATCGTTATTCCGATTGCGCATGGCGAAGGCAATTACTATTGTGATGAAGAGACGCTGGCTGAGCTTAAAGCTAATAATCAAATCGTATTCACTTACAGCGACAACCCGAACGGTTCAGTCGCCGATATCGCCGGAGTCAGCAATGTAGCGGGCAATGTGGTTGGTATGATGCCTCACCCGGAACGTGCAGCGAACAGCCTGCTTGGTTCGGAAGACGGCAAACGGATGTTCACATCCATTCTTACATCGTGGAGGGATCGTTATGACGCAGCAAGTATCCGCTAAGGAGCCGACCGCAGAGCAGATCGCGGAGCAGAAAATCTACAGTCAGTTCGGTGTATCGGACAGCGAATATGAGCTCATTACCTCCTTCATGGGACGTAAGCCTAACTATACAGAAATCGGTGTGTTCAGCGTGATGTGGTCTGAGCACTGTGCCTATAAGAACTCGAAGCCGCTGCTCAGCCGTTTCCCGACAAGCGGACCGAAGGTGCTGATGGGACCGGGCGAAGGCGCAGGGATTGTTGATATCGGAGACAACCAGGCGGTTGTTTTCAAAATCGAGAGTCACAACCATCCATCGGCAGTTGAGCCTTATCAGGGCGCGGCGACCGGGGTGGGCGGGATTATCCGCGATATTTTCTCCATGGGTGCAAGACCGGTGGCGCTGCTGAATTCCCTGCGTTTCGGGAAGCTTGAGAGCGACCGGGTAAAATATCTGTTCGAGCATGTTGTGTCCGGGATCGCAGGCTATGGCAACTGTATCGGCATCCCGACCGTCGGCGGGGAGATCATGTTCGATGACAGCTATGACGGTAATCCGCTGGTTAATGCGATGTGCGTGGGCCTGATAGATCACGATAAAATCCAGCGCGGTGTCGCCAAAGGGGTAGGTAATCCCGTATTCTACGTGGGTCCTCCAACAGGCCGTGACGGCATTCATGGTGCGACCTTCGCCTCGGTTGAGCTTAGTGAAGAGTCAGAAGCGAAGCGGACGGCGGTTCAGGTTGGCGATCCGTTCATGGAGAAGCTGGTTATGGAATCATGCCTGGAGCTGATCGACAGCGGTATCGTCCTTGGTATTCAGGATATGGGTGCAGCCGGACTCACGTGCTCCAGTGCTGAAATGGCGAGCAAAGCGGGCAACGGCCTGGAGCTGTATCTGGATCAGGTGCCGCAGCGCGAAGACGGCATGACGCCTTATGAAATGATGCTCTCCGAATCCCAGGAGCGGATGCTGTTCGTGGTTGAGCCTAAGGATGAAGCACAGGCACAGGAAATCTTCGACCGCTGGGGCGTGATTTGCCGCAAAGTGGGTAAGGTAACGGATGACGGCCGCCTGAAGCTGTTCCATCACGGTGAAGTGGTCGGCGACATGCCGGTAACAGCTCTGGTTGATGAATGTCCGATTTATAACAAACCATCGGCAGTTCCTGCTTACTATGAGGAGAATGCCGCGGTGGATACGCTTCGCTATGATGAAGTAACCGATCTGGGCGGCGCCTTGCGAACCGTACTGGGATCACCTACAGTAGCCAGCAAAGCATGGGTATATAACCAATATGATTATATGGTGCGGACCAGCACGGCCGTTCGTCCGGGTTCCGATGCAGCAGTAGTAACGATCCACGGCACACGCAAAGCTCTGGCGATGACTACGGACTGTAACGGACGTTATGTCTATCTCGATCCTGAAGTGGGCGGGCGGATTGCCGTCAGCGAAGCAGCACGTAACATTGTCTGCTCCGGTGCCCAGCCGCTGGCGATTACGGATAACCTGAATTTCGGCAGTCCGGAGAAGCCGGAAATCTTCTGGCAGATGGAACGTGCGGTAGACGGTATGGCTGAAGCCTGCCGTGTGCTTGATACCCCTGTAATTGGCGGTAACGTCAGTCTCTACAATGAAAATGCTTCAGGAGCTATCTATCCGACACCGGTTGTCGGCATGGTGGGTCTTGTAGAAGATACCGATCATATTACAACTCAGGCCTTCAAGCAGGAAGGCGATTCGATTCTGCTGCTCGGTGTTACGAAGGCAGAGCTAGGCGGCAGTGAATTCCAGTATGCTGTTCACGGCGTGACTGAAGGACGTCCGCCAGAACTCGATCTGGCAACGGAACGCAAGCTGCTGGATGCCGTACTTGCTGCGATCCGCAGCGGGCTGGTCCGCTCGGCGCATGACCTATCCGAAGGCGGCCTGGCCGGAGCGCTTGCAGAAAGCTGTATCAGCGGCAAAACCGGAGCAAATATTGAGCTGTCCGCTGGCGGATTGCGTCCAGATGTGGCGCTGTTCAGCGAGAGCCAATCCCGGATTATCCTGACTTCTGCGCCTGACCGTGCGGAAGAACTGAAAGCGGCGGTTGCCGCATACGGCGTACCTGTAGAGATTATTGGAACCGTCGGCGGAGACCGCCTGCGTGTTGCTCTGGACGGCGCGGCTGCACTGGATGAAGCAGTTACTGAACTTAAGACCATTTGGGAGGATGCTATTCCATGTCTTATGAAATAAAGACCGGGAAAGAGCAGGAAGCCCCTATCCTGTGGACCGGCGACTTTTACAACGAAGGAACGGGCTCGGGAGATATTTTTGACACGTTAAAAGAAGAATGCGGCGTCTTCGGGGTCTTCGGACACCCGGAAGCCGCTTCCATGTCCTATTACGGCCTGCATGCCCTGCAGCACCGGGGCGAAGAGAGCGCGGGCATCTGCGTAGCGGATGGGCGCGACTTCAACTATCACCGGGGCATGGGCCTGGTGAAGGAAGTGTTCGATAAAGACAAGATCGCTTCGCTGATCGGGGATATGTCCATTGGACATGTGCGTTATTCCACCAGCGGAGACAGCCGGCTGACCAATGCGCAGCCGCTGGTCTTCAAATACCGTGACGGTGATCTCGCGATTGCCACAAACGGCAATATCGTGAACGAACCTCTGATCCGCAAACAGCTCGAACAGGGAGGTTCGATCTTCCAGACCACCAGTGATACCGAGGTACTGGCGCATCTGATCGCGCGTTCGCAGAAGGATTTTGTCGAAGCTACGAAGGATGCCTTATCGCAGCTGGTCGGCGGTTTCGCCTTCCTGCTGATGACCAATGACAAGCTGATTGTGGCCTCGGATACGCATGGCCTCCGTCCGCTTGTGATGGGCCGGCTCGGAGAAGCTTATGTCTTCGCTTCCGAATCCTGTGCGCTGGAAGTCATCGGCGCCCAGCTGGTGCGCGATATTGAGCCTGGCGAGCTGCTGGTGCTGGATAAAGACGGCTTCCGGGAAGACCGCTTCGCAGAACCTAAACGCAAAGCGCTGTGCGCGATGGAATACATCTACTTCGCACGGCCGGACAGCGATCTGAACGGTTCTAACCTGCACTCCGCACGCAAGCGGATGGGCAGCCGGATGGCGCTCGAAGCCTTCGTGGATGCCGATATCGTAACCGGCGTGCCGGATTCCAGTATCTCTGCAGCCATCGGCTACGCCGAGCAGACTGGCATCCCGTACGAGCTTGGACTGATCAAGAACAAGTATACCGGCCGGACCTTCATCCAGCCGAGCCAGGAGCTGCGTGAGCAGGGCGTGAAGATGAAGCTCAGCGCCGTGCGCCGTGTCGTGGAAGGCCAGCGTGTAGTGATGATCGACGATTCCATCGTGCGCGGCACGACCTCGCGCCGGATCGTCAACCTGCTGCGCGAAGCCGGAGCGCTCGAGGTTCACGTGCGGATTACCTCTCCGCCGTTCAAGAATCCCTGCTTCTATGGCATCGATACCCCGGACCGCCGCGAGCTGATCGCCTCTTATAAGACGATCGCCGAGATGTGCGAGGAGATCAATGCGGATTCACTTGCGTTCCTCTCACCTGATGGACTGATCCAGTCCATCGGCGGCTATAATAGTGACGATTACAAAGGCGGACTATGCCTGTCCTGCTTCGATAATGATTACCCGACGCAGGTGGATTTCGGCGGGGAAGAGAAGGACGGATGCAGTTGTTAACATCCCCCTAAATCCCCCTTGCAAAGGGGGACCCCGGAGGGCGCTGCCCTCCGGCCACCCGAAAGTTTGGTGGAAGGAGTTTGCTCTAAACTTGCTAAGAGGGCGTGGGTGCGGGTGCCCGCTTTGTCCCTGTGTGCTGCGCACGGCCGGGACACGCTTTACGGCGCTGCGCGCCCTGGCGGCATGCTGCCCGCCGGCCCTGGATCCAGAACCTGTCCTGTTTGCTGCGGCAAATCCGGAGGTTCTGTCGCCTAAGGATGCGCACGGCTTCGCCCCGTGCGCAGAAGTGCTGCAGAACCCGCCCTGTTTGCTGCGCAAAATCGGAGGTTCTGTCGCCTAAGGGCACGCACGGCTTCGCCCCGTGCGCTTGGAGGCGCTGGGCTTCGCCCACAGCGCCGAAACAGTGCTGCTGTGCAAGGCGCGAACTTCGGCTTGCGGCACGGGTTTTAACCCCGGTGGTTGGAGTCATGAAGAGGAATTTTGGAACTGTAGGAGCGTCAGCGTTCGCCTTTATATTTGGATTTCTACCGCAAATTGCGGTTCAAATCAGGAAATCCAAATATAACAGCGACCGGAAGTCCAAATATTCTTCGTAATGACGACTATAACCACCAAAAGATTCAAATCCCTGCCGCCCCGAACCCGCGCTCTAAACTAATTTAAATGAGGTGTCCAAAAGTGTCGGAAGCTTATAAAAACGCCGGAGTGGATATTGCGGCTGGCAATGAAGCGGTAGAACGCATGAAGAAGCATGTGAAGCGCACCTACCGTCCTGAAGTGATGACGGAGCTGGGCGGATTCGGCGCACTGTTTGGCCTGAATAAGGACAAATATGAAGAGCCTGTTCTCGTATCGGGAACGGACGGCGTGGGCACGAAGCTCAAAATCGCGTTCGCAGCGGACCGCCACGACACGATTGGCATCGATGCTGTAGCCATGTGTGTGAATGACATCGTAGTGCAGGGCGCAGAGCCGCTGTTCTTCCTCGACTATCTGGCCTGCGACAAGGTAGTGCCGGAGAAGATCGAAGCGATCGTTGCCGGAATCGCAGAAGGTTGCCATCAGGCAGGCTGCGCATTAATTGGCGGCGAAACGGCCGAGATGCCCGGCATGTATTCGGCCGGTGAGTACGACATCGCCGGATTTACGGTAGGGGTTGCCGACAAAGCGAAGCTGGTAACCGGCGCGGACATTGCACCGGGAGACACGGTGATTGGTCTGGCTTCCAGCGGCATTCACAGCAACGGATTCTCGCTGGTACGCAAGCTTTTGCTGGAGGAAGACGGCTACGGACTGAATGACGTAGTGCCTGAACTAGACGCTCCGCTCGTGGATGTGCTGCTGGCTCCAACCAAAATCTATGTGAAGCCGCTGTTGTCGCTGCTGGAACAGCTTCCGGTTAAAGGCATGGCTCACATTACCGGAGGCGGGTTCATCGAGAATATCCCGCGCGTGCTGCCTGAGAATGTAAACGTAGAGATTAACTACGGCTCCTGGCCGATTCAGCCGGTCTTCGGCTTGATGCAGAGCAAAGGCAATGTAAGCAACCGTGATATGTTCACCACTTTTAATATGGGGATCGGCCTTGTACTGGTAGTGGCTGAAGCCGACGGAGAACGTGCGCTGGAGCTGCTGAAAGCAAGCGGAGAAGAAGCTTACCTTATCGGAACTGTAACAGAAGGTGAGCGTAAGGTTACCTTTACAGGAGCTGAAGTCTGATGGAGTGGAGCCGGATCGCTGTATTTGCTTCGGGTCAGGGCAGCAATTTCGCCGCACTGGTCCAGGCGCAGCAGGAGGGTAAGCTCGGCGGAGGCAGCATAGAGCTGCTGGTCTCGGACAAGCCGGAAGCGCCTGTGGCACAGCGGGCGGAGGAAGCGGGAATTCCCGCCCTCCTGCTGCGGCCGAAGGACTTCGCGGGCCGGGAGCTGTACGAGGCAGCGATTGTTGCCGAGCTGCAGCGCCGGGACATCGGGCTGATCGTGTTGGCCGGGTATATGCGGCTGATCTCACCGGTGCTGCTTGAGCCTTATGCGGGACGGATCATCAACATCCATCCGTCGCTTTTGCCGGCCTTTGCAGGTAAGGATGCGATTGGCCAGGCGCTGGATTATGGCGTGAAGCTGACGGGAGTTACGGTGCATTTTGTCGACGGAGGCATGGATACCGGACCGGTTATTGCCCAGCGCAGCGTTGAGGTGAACCCGGGAGATACCGCTGAATCATTGGCAGAACGGATCCATCAGGTAGAGTACGGGCTGTATCCCGAAGTGGTGGCAGCTTTGGCAGCCGGCAGAGTGGATCTGAACGGAAGAATAACGACAATTGGCGAATAATAGCAGAAGCCATATCAGCCGGATCTGACAAACACAAAAAATGTAGTTCAGGCAGGTGCGGCTGATTCTGATATTTCTCGGGAAATATTGCACAAAGTCTGCAAGATGTCGGATTGGCTGACTGAGCAGTTTGAAATTGCCGGAATTACGGGTTTGCTGACATGCCGGTTGCTGTCGATACAGCAATTGGATTCACTCCACTTAATTTGTCTGAATACCAGTGATCGCAGAACGTAATTGGATAAAGTACAACTAATTCTGGCGTTTGTAGGCTCTAAGGCGCATATGGCATCATTTAGATGGACAATTTCCAACTACTTTTCTATCTGGCTGATAACAAGCCGAAATTAAATGACGTAAATCCACTTATTCTATAAACACTCTAAAACTCAAGTTATAAGCACGGGCTAACCGGCGACAATGATCCTGCGATCATAGGCCACAACCTAATCTAGCGTGAATCCAGAGGAGGACTATTCAAAGTGAGTATCAAAAGAGCGCTGGTCAGCGTATCGGACAAACAGGGCATCGTAGATTTTTGCCGCGAGTTGTCTGCACTAGGCGTAGAAATTATCTCCACAGGCGGCACCAGCACACTTCTGGCTAAAGAAGGCGTTCCGGTCATCGGGATATCCGATGTGACAGGCTTCCCCGAAATTATGGATGGACGCGTCAAAACGCTGCATCCTGCTGTACACAGCGGCCTCCTTGCGGTTCGTGATAACGAAGAGCACACACGGCAGATGACCGAGCTTGGACTCGACTACATCGACCTGGTGGTAGTAAATCTGTATCCGTTCGCGGAAACTATTGCCAAGCCGGATGTGTCGTATGAGGAAGCTATCGAGAACATCGATATCGGCGGACCTACGATGCTGCGTTCGGCGTCGAAGAACCATGCTTTTGTCAGTGTGGTAGTGGACGCGGCGGATTATGCTACAGTGCTTGAGGAAGTGCGTGCGGGTGGAGATACCACCCTTGCGACCCGCAAACGTCTTGCGGCCAAAGTCTTCCGCCATACGGCGGCTTACGATGCCCTGATTGCTGATTATCTGGCGAATGTAACCGGTGAACCGCTGCCGGAACGCTATACGGTCACTTACGAGAAAATCCAGGATCTGCGTTACGGGGAGAACCCGCATCAGAAGGCTGCGTTCTACCGCAAGCCGCTGGCTGCGCAGGATACACTCACCGCTGCGGAGCAGCTGCACGGCAAGGAGCTGTCCTACAACAATATTAACGACGCTAATGCGGCACTGCAGATTGTAAAAGAATTCGAAGAACCGGCTGTAGTGGCTGTTAAGCATATGAACCCTTGTGGTGTAGGCGTGGGTGCGAGTGTATATGAGGCTTATCAAAAAGCGTACAATGCCGATCCAACCTCCATCTTCGGCGGAATTGTAGCGGCGAACCGGATTATCGATGAGGATACGGCTAATATGCTGAAGGATATTTTCCTTGAGATCGTTCTGGCTCCGGGCTTCACGGAAGAAGCACTGGAAATCCTGACGAAGAAAAAGAATATCCGCCTGCTCAAGCTGGGCAACCTCAGCACGGCGGCTTCCCGTAAAACCAGCTTTGTTGTAACCTCCATTGAGGGCGGGATGGTCGTGCAGGAAAGTGACGTGCATTCCGTGAATCCAGAGGAGCTGCAGGTCGTAACCGACCGCAAGCCAACGGAAGAAGAGCTGAAGCAGCTGCTCTTCAGCTGGAAGGTGGTTAAGCATGTGAAGTCGAACGCGATTGTGCTGGCGGCTGATAATATGACCGTAGGCGTAGGTGCCGGACAGATGAACCGTGTCGGCGCGGCCAAGATTGCGATTGAGCAGGCCGGAGAGAAATCCAAAGGCTCCGTACTGGCGTCAGATGCCTTCTTCCCGATGGGCGACACCCTGGAGATGGCTGCCAAGGCTGGTATTACGGCGGTTATCCAGCCGGGCGGATCAATTAAGGACGAGGAATCCATTAAGGTTGCTAATGAATACGGCATTGCCATGGTCTTCACCGGCGTTCGCCACTTCAAACACTAGAACGCTGGGAGGGTAACATACTTATGGATATTTTAGTGGTCGGCGGCGGCGGCCGGGAGCATGCGATCATCTGGAGCTTAACCCGCAGTCCCAAGGCCGGTAAAATCTACTGTGCACCCGGCAACGCCGGGATTGCGCAGCTTGCCGAATGTGTGCCGATCGGCGTATTCGAGTTCGATAAGCTGACCGCGTTTGCCAAGGAACGGGAGATCGGGCTGGTCGTCATCGGACCGGATGATCCGCTGGCAGCGGGGATCGTCGATGCATTTGAAGCGAAGGATATTCCTGTATTCGGCCCACGGAAGAATGCGGCGGAAATCGAGGGCAGCAAGACCTTCATGAAGGATCTGCTGCATAAGTACAGCATTCCGACAGCGGCGTATGAGAAGTTCAGTGATTATGGGACTGCACTTGCCTATCTGCGTACTCAGGAGCTGCCGATTGTAATCAAGGCGGACGGATTGGCCGCAGGCAAAGGTGTGACCGTGGCGTATTCCCTTGAGGAAGCGGAGGCGGCTCTGCAGGATATCATGGTGGCTAAGGTGTTCGGTGAAGCCGGCGCACAGGTCGTGATTGAGGAGTTTCTGGCCGGGCAGGAAATGTCGATTCTGGCCTTTGTGGATGGCGAAACAGTGCGGCCGATGGCGGCTGCACAGGACCATAAGCCGGTATTCGACGGCGATAAAGGACCTAATACGGGAGGCATGGGGACATACTCCCCGCTTCCGCATATCGATGAGGCTATTATCCGCGAAGCAGTGGAGACCATCATCGAGCCGACAGCCAAAGCCATGGTGGCTGAGGGGCGCCCCTTCAGCGGCGTACTGTTCGCAGGGCTCATGATCTCGCCGGACGGCAGACCGAAGACGATAGAATTCAATGCCCGCTTCGGTGATCCCGAGACGCAGGTTGTTCTTCCCCGGCTACAAAGCGACTTGCTGGAGATCTTTCTGGCTGTTACAGAAGGCAGGCTGGCGGATATTCAGATTGAATGGAGCGATGAGGCCGCAGTCTGCGTGGTCCTGGCTTCGGAAGGTTATCCCGGTCCGTATCCGAAGGGTGTGCCGATCAGCGGACTGGAGGAGAACGGTACAAGTCTGGTCTTCCATGCGGGAACTGCACGCGGTGAGGATGGCAGCTGGGTAACCAGCGGCGGCCGGGTGCTTGGAGTTGTAGGCATGGGTCCTACGATTGCTGAAGCGCGTGCAGCAGCATATGCCAGTGCCGGAAAGATCACCTTCCCGGGCAAACAGTGCCGTAGTGACATCGCTATGAAGGCTCTGATCTGAGGATAAAGCACTGTATTTCAGCCAGATAAGAGTGCCTATGCTTTGGGGCCAATGCAAATTACCCGTATACTCATCGAAGCTAAAGCCCCACTTTGCGGGGTTAGTTTATGCTATTAGTCCCAAAAAAAGGACTGACAAGTAGTAGGAGAAGTGCTATAATACAACTCGTACGGGGGAAAATGTGCGGATATATACAGATAAAGGGTCTTTCCTTTCATGGAAAGGCCTTTTTTAAAATTTAGGGATTTATATTTTTGAACTGTCCTTAACAGGATGGGCAAGCCGTTTCCACTTGCTGAATGTTCAGGGGATATAGAAAGCCCCATGCCGGGAAATGATACTTAAATAATAAGTACAATAACAGCGATGCCGTTTTTTACGGATGCTTAGTTACAGATTTAAGGGGGAATTGTTTTTGAGTAAGGTCGGAAGAAATGACTTATGCCCATGCGGAAGCGGGAAAAAATATAAGAAGTGCTGCTTGGATAAAGAAACGTCAGCGGTCGAATCCATACTGCGGCTGGTAACGACGGAGGATGCGGCAGCACAAGAGGCTGTATTCAGCGAATCCGTACAGGAACAGTCAGCAGCGGAGGCCGCGGTACGTACCGAGAGTAAGCTTACACTGCCCAAGCTGAAAAAGATGGTCGCACGCGAACTGAAATGGGAGCATCCGGCCCATGAACAGCTGGCGTTGCAGCTCATTGAGAGCATGAGAAATCAATACGACCGGGAACTGATTCTGGAAGCCCTGGTGCTGTGGAATGGCTTCTCCCGGCAGACCAAACCTGCGGTGAAGAAAGCCGGCTCGTTCTGCGCGGCCATCGAATATCTGCTGTCAGAGGAATACGGCTTCATGCTGTCGCAGACGGAGCTTGCCGATAAATACGAAGTTACGGCGGCCACCATCTCCCGTAAAGTCAAAGAATTATATAATTATGTCGAAGAATACGGAATGGGCGGAGAAGCTGATGAGCTGATCACGCTGAATGGTCCGGGTACTCCCCAGGAGAAGGCGCAAGCCCTTCTGTACAAAGCGGTGGAGGCCACTTCTGCGAAACGCCGTGTTCAGCTGGCGGAGACGGCACTGGAGATTTATCCGGACAGTCCGGATGCCTATCTTATCCTGGCCGAGGAATCGGAGAATGAGCATGAGGCGCGTAAATTCCTCAAAGCGGGAATTGCTGCAGGCAGACGTGAACTGGGCGAGCTTTATTTTACCAAGAACAAAGGGTATTTCTGGGGGCTTACGGAGACCCGCCCTTATATCCGTATCTGCCAAAGCTATGCGGAATCCTGCTGGTTTGGCGGGAAGGCCGAGGAAGCAGCGGAGATTCTGGAGCATATTCTCGAGCTTAACCCGGATGACAATACCGGTGCACGCTATCTTTTGACCGCTGTCTACTTGTACAGCAACCAGTTGAAGGAAGCGGAGCGGGTGATCAAGAACTACGGGGAAGACGATGCCGCAGCGGCTTTTGCCTATGACCGGATTGTACTGGAGTTCAAGAAGAACGGAATTACCTCACAGCTCAAAATGCTGTACCGTGTTGCGCGCGGGGTGAACAAGCATGTGCCTGATTATCTGCTGGGTGTGAAGCGGCTGCCGCATAATCTCCCGGATTTTGTCGGAATGGGCGATTCCAATGAAGCTATTGAATATGTCATTATGCATTCGCGTTTGTGGGCAAGCATGCCGGATCTGCTCAAATGGATGCTGAAACAATAGAATATAGATGATCTATATATCATGAAATATCTGACACAGTCCTCCGGGGCTGTGTTTTTTGTATAATAATCCTTGCCACTTTAGTCTAATTAGACTATATTATGTGATGTGGTCTAATTAGACTAAATTTTCGGAAAAGAGGTCCTTGTAATGTTATTTATTACTGGAGCAACTGGAACCGTTGGAAATCGGGTTATACATTACCTCAAGCTTAAGGATATCGAATTTAAAGCCCTCACCCGAACACCTGAGAAGCTGTTAACAGACCGGACAGAGCATATGATGATCGTCACCGGCGATATCAAGAATTGCAGCGCCTGGTCAGACAGCCTGCGCGGCGTGGAGACCTTATTCCTGATCCTTCTGGATGATGCTGAAGAGATTCTGCAGGCTGCCCGGGCCAAGGGTGTCCGGAACATCGTGTTCTTATCCTCAGCCTCCATCAACCGCTCGGATGCCGGTTACAACGAGAATGCGATTAAACATAAAAAAGTCGAGGATCAGATTCAGGCGTATGGCTTTCAGTATGTGTTTATCCGTGCTGAGGCCTTCATGCATAATACCATTTACTGGGGGGACCTTTTTAGATACAATAGGGGGACGATCCGGTTACCGGCCCTGGAGGCTAAGCTGGCCAGTGTGCACGAAGCAGATATTGCTGAAGTTATCAGCGTGGTTGTTACCGATTTTGACAGATTCTCTGGGCAGGTCTTAACGCTTACAGGGGCGAGTATTCTCAGCCAGCGGAACATATTGACAGAAATTTCCAAACATTTAGGACAATCGCTTGAACTGGAAGAGCAGACAATCGATGACTTCCGATCCTATATGGGCAAGTACATTGCTGAAGAGTATATTACTCTTAGAGTCCAGGACTGGGAGTATACCCTGAAGCATAAGCTCGCCGTGACGGACACGGTACTGGCTATTCTGGGACGGGAGCCTTATACGTTCAGAGAATGGATATCTGAGCATATCCTTGATTTTCAATAATCTATAGAAAGAGGAATTATTATTATACCCTTATTAATACTGGGTTTGCTGAAGGATTGCGGACCATCCAGCGCTTATGAATTGATGAATGTCTTTAAGGAACGGGACTACAGGTATCTCGCTCATATGACGAAGGGATCACTGTATTACAACCTGCAGAGGTTAGCGGGTGAGGGCTTGGTCCGGCTGGTTGAAGTCGTTAGCGTTAACAACTATCCTGAACAATACATCTACGAGATTACGACGCAGGGCGACGAGCATTTCAAAGCGCTGATGGCTAAATATTCGCTGCAGACGGACGATATCACGTTAGCCTTTTATATGACCACGCTATTCGCCCACCAATATGATTCTGAGCGGTTCAAGTCGGCCGTAGCGGTGCAGATGGAGCAAACACGGCGCAAAATTGCTGAAATTGATTCTGCGCTGGATGCCAAGCAAGATAGGATCTACTACACGGCAAAGTCGATGATGAATAATGTCAGAGCGCACCATGAATTGAACCTGAAATGGTTTCAGGAGCTGCTCGAGCAGTAGGGCGGCGTACTCCCGGATAATAGGAACTGAATATTGGTGTATGAACTCATACTCCCTTTTATTTGCTGAATAGCGCAGATACAAGGGTTTTTTTGTGCAAATAACCTGACATGAATAAGCAGAAATACGGGATATTCAGATGATGGACATGACATTTGTGAGAAAATATCTGACATGGTCACAGTTTTTTCACAGCTTACGGGGAAACGGTAAAGGGATAAAGGGGATTTTTGCAGAAATAAGTCGAAAGATAGAGAAGATTCGGAGCAGCATAGCTGACTTGAGTCTTTATACATGGAAGGTGGAAGGACCTATGACACTGGGGAAGAACAGAAGGGGCAGGGAGAGGAAGCTTATAGCCTCTTTCAGCAATATGGGAATCCGCGGCAAGCTGTTTATGTCCGTGATCCTCTCTGTGATTGTTATTCTTGTGATTGTATCCGTAGTGATTTACAGCAATGCCAAGCAGATTATAGTCAATGGCCTGAACAATTCGCTGACCTATCAGAAAGGAGAGATAAGCGTTAAGGTCAACGAGCTGCTGCAGCCCGCTTCGGACAGTGTAGAGCTTCTGAATGCCAACGCCTATATCCGTGACTATATCGCCAGTGTAAGTGATCCGGAAACAGCGAAGACCACCAGCGGGTACAGTGAACTGATCCGCACCCTGAATCTGGTCAAGAACAACAATAAGAACCTGCTGAATGTGTATATAGGTCTGGATGCTGCGAACAAGGTGATTACGCAGGATGAGTTCGAGCCGCCGGCGGACTTCGTGCTGAAGGAGCGGGGCTGGTATGCCAGCACAGCCAAGAATAAGCGTGTTACGGTTACGGATCCCTATATTGATGCCGGCTCCGGCAAAATGGTCGTCAGCGTCAGCGCACCGATTCTCGACGATGCCGGCAAGCTGATCGGTGTGGCGGGTGCCGATATCTCCACGGAGCAGATTACCCAGGCGCTGAGCGCTTTTAATTACAATGGCAGCGGGTATGCCGTACTGATTGATAAGACAGGAACCTTCATCTACCATCCGGATACAGACAATATTCTGCTGAAGAAAATGTCCGATCTCGGTGAAGACTGGAAAGCTGTCGGGGATAAGATGGTACAGTGGGGCTCGAATGTGATAAAGACGGATATTGACGGCGAGGCCAGTTATGTGTCGTATTCGCCGGCTGTAGAGAACCAGTGGTCTGTGGCGCTGATCGTACCGGAGAAAAAAGCGGAGCAGGAATTGAAGAAATTCGAGCTGATCTTTATTCTCTCGATTATTGCTTCAATTGTAGTGATGTCTGTGTTGCTGTACTTTGTCTCCAACAGTATTTTGAAGCAGATTCCTATCCTGACGGCTGCCTTCCGAAAAGCGATGTCCGGCGACCTGTCGGTAAGAGCAAAGGTTACCGCCAAAGGGGAAATCGGCGTACTGGCAGAGGGCTTCAACGATATGATCTCCTCACAGCAGTCGCTGATTCAGGAAATCATGCGCAGCTCGCAGAGCATCTCTGGCGCAGTGGAGAATACGGAGAAGAATGTGTTCGTGCTCGACGGCAGCATCACCGATATTTCGGGGATTACCGAAGAGCTGTCAGCGGGCATGCAGCAGACGGCGGCTTCGATGGAAGAAATGAACGCCAGCACGATCGAATTCGAGCATGCCATTAACGGTATCGCCCGCAAAGCCCAAGAGGGGGCAGATGCGGCCCGGGAAATTAATGTACGGGCGGATAAGCTGAAAGAGGGAGCATTTGAGTCACGCAGGCAGGCGGATCATATCTACGGACAGAGTGAAGAAAAGCTGCGCATGGCGCTTGAACAGTCGAAGTCGATCTCGCAGATAGGCGCGCTCACAGGAGCGATTCTGGAAATTGCCGCCCAGACCAATCTGCTGTCGCTGAACGCTTCCATTGAGGCTGCTAGAGCCGGGGATGCGGGCAGAGGCTTCGCCGTTGTGGCGGAGGAAATCCGCAAGCTGGCTGATAACTCGCGGGAGACGGTGACCGAAATCCAGGGAGTTACTGAAGCGGTAGTCCAGGCGGTATCCAATCTGGTTGAGGGCGCGGAGAGCATGCTGCGCTTCATGGACCGGCAGGTGCTGAAGGATTACGATGCGATGCAGGAGACGGGTGAGCGGTACAGCGAAGATGCCAAGTATATTGATGAGCTGGTAACGGACTTCAGTGCCACCTCCGAAGAGCTGCTGGCTTCCATTCAGAGCATGCTGACTGCGATCAGCGAGACGGGCAGTGCAACGAATGAAGGCGCAGAAGGGGCCGGGGTCATCGCCGTCCAGGCGGAGCAGATCATCGGCAAGTCCGGCAGCATCGTTGCCGAGATGGAGGAGATCAAGATGAGCTCGGCGCAGCTGCTGCAGACGGTCTCGCGGTTTAAGGTCTAGTTATAGCAAGCTAGGGGACGGTCCTGCTGATGTATGGCAGGGCCGTTTGCTTGTTGCGTATGGAAAGTAAGCATAGGCGCATAGGAGGGGCATTTGGAGTGCTAAATGAGGAAATGAGGAGATTAAAGTATGAGGGTAGGACGCCGTGAAGGGATTACGGTATATGCCTAGGAGGGTCTTCCGGTAGGCTTAATTGCACTTTGTACAACTAAAACGTCTGATTTACAACCAATTATCCGTTTAGTTGTATTTCGTGCAACTAAAAAGCACTATGTAGACGGTTCTTGCCCATTCGGGCAGATTTAGTTGTACAGAATACAGTTATAAGAGGCGGGCCTCCCTTTTCGCTGTTTTTAATTGCACATTATACAACTATATAAGATGAACTTAAGAATGAGGGGTGGAGTAGCAGGATTCCACCGGCAGTGGATTCTGTATTGTGTGAGGAGGACAAGGGTTGAAAAAATGTCCTTGGAAGAGTATGTTACAAGAAGCGAAACGATAAGAAAGAGACAGTGAGGCGAGGAAAAGATGAGAGAAGGCGAAAACCGGATCGTAGGAATGGAAGATATTGTACGCGCACATCATGTGCTGCGGGAGGTTATCGTCCGTACGCCGCTGCAGCTGGATGCGGTACTGTCAGCTAAATACGGCTGTAATGTGTATTTGAAACGCGAAGATTTGCAGATTGTACGCTCCTTCAAGATCCGTGGAGCCTACAATATGATCCGCAGTCTGTCCGACGAGGACAGAGCGAAGGGGATTGTCTGTGCAAGCGCGGGTAACCACGCCCAGGGTGTGGCGTATTCCTGTAAGGCACTGGGAATCAAAGGCAAAATCTTTATGCCGAGCACTACACCTAATCAGAAGATTAAGCAGGTCCGGCGTTTTGGCGGCGAATTCGTGGAAGTGATTCTGAAGGGGGATACCTTCGACGATGCTTACGATGAAGCGCTGCAGGCTTGTATAGACTATAGCATGACGCTGATTCACCCGTTTGATGAGCCGCGCATTATCGCCGGCAATGGTACGATTGCGATGGAGATTATGGAGAGCCTGGACAAGCCGGCTGACTTTGTATTTGTTACGATTGGCGGAGGCGGCCTGGCGGCAGGTGTAGCCACCTATGTGAAGACCGTGAGCCCGGCGACCAAGGTGATTGGTGTGGAGCCTACGGGAGCAGCTTCCATGAGCGAGGCGATGGAATGCGGTGAGGTGATCACCCTGAAGGAAATTAATAAGTTTGTGGACGGTGCGGCGGTGAAACGTGTCGGCGGCTTAACCTTCGACATCTGCTCGAAGCTCCTGGATGATGTAGTCAAAGTGCCGGAAGGCAAGGCTTGTACAACCATTCTGGAGCTGTATAACGAGAATGCGATTGTTGTGGAGCCGGCAGGTTCGCTTCCGATTGCTGCGCTGGACATGTACCGGGATCAGATCCGCGGCAAAAGCGTGGTCTGCATCGTCAGCGGCGGCAATAATGATATCGACCGGATGCAGGAGATCAAGGAGCGTTCACTGATCTATGAAGGCCTGAAGCATTATTTCATGGTTAATTTTCCGCAGCGCGCGGGTGCCCTGCGTGAATTCCTGACTGAGGTAGTCGGACCCGACGATGACATTACCCGGTTCGAATACACGAAGAAGAACGAGAAGGAGAACGGCCCGGCACTGGTGGGCATTGAGCTGATGTCCACAGATGCCTACGCCCCGCTGATTGAGCGGATGAAGCAGAAGGGCGTGGATTACGTAGAGATCAACAAGGATGTCAATTTATTCAGCATGCTGATCTAATATAATCGTTGTCAGCGGCAATAGCCGTTTATATGGATATGAATAAGACCCGCCCGGGTTCAACCCGGGCGGGTCTTATTTCATAGCGATAAGTTTGCTGCGCACATCCGGTGCTGCTGAGTTATACGCTTATCAGGACTGGGGCACTTCTGTCTTCAGATACTGCTCGGCGTCATCATCCAAGAGATAGCCGTTGCTCTTCATCAGCTTCATGAAGCCATCGAGCTTCTGCAGGAACGGGCTGGTGCTGCTGTTTTTGGCCAGGATGCTGCTGTAGGCTTTCTGTGCCTCCAGATCCATTTCCAGATTATCGTAATGGAAGAGCGGCGTGTTGTTCTGGCCATAGAATGTATTCACTGCGTACATGTTATAAAGTGTCTTGACTGCTGATAGGCGGTTGGATTTGGGATAGGTCTGAATAAACTGCTCCTGGGTTAGTGCACGGGAAGCGACATCCCCCCAGGCGATCACAAGCCCGTTATCCTTGGAAGGGGGCAGATCCGACTCGGTCGCCATTATTGAAATATAATCACGGATATCCTCCGTCACGTACAGTTTATATTTGCGGTAAGCGGCATAATCAATCACCGGGAAAAAGGTGCCTTCGGCCGTCTCCAGCTTATAGCCGCTCTCTCCCGCGCTTTTCAGCAGCGCACGAAGTGAAGCATTCTCCGTACTCTCGGCCAGCTTCACCATGCTGACTCCCGCCTTATAGACGGAGATGAGCTTCCGCTGTACCTCACTGCTGCTGAATTTCTTCTCCCAGGAAGGCAGGAGCGATTTGTGCAGGTTCTCCAGCTTCAGTGTCAGAACAGTCGCCTGATAAGGAGTGACAGCATACAGATTGGTATTCATATAAGTAATAGCACCCGGCAGGTTGCCTGAGGAGAACAGCGGCAGCGCAGCCCTGTAGACAGCCTCAGCATGGCTGAGGACGGCCGCACCGGTAACACCCGCCTTAGTGCTGGCAGCCGCCTCAGACGTGCCTGTGCCGCGGCCCGCACTGCTCTCAGCACGGGCAGGAGCGGAGCTTGCTGCCTCCAGCCCCATGAGCAGAGCAATAGCGGCGGTTAGAACGACGTGCTTCTTCATACAAGTCTCCTCCTGTGTGGAATAAAAGTTGAATATATTCTCTATGATTTGAAAAATATTAATTTCAGTCCAAGACCACCGGCTGCGGCAAGAACCAGACTGACCCAAGGCGCAATCCGGATGACCGGGAACAGATTATCGAGGAACATCCCGGCAAATACGGCAGCAATCGCAATTCCGACATAGAGTCCCAGCCCTTTGATATCAAAAGCCTTGGGCTTCGGGCTATCGTCCTCAGACAACGAGGCCATCCATTTCATAATTAGCTCAATCAGAACAATCGAGCCGATACCTACTATGATAAGGGTGAAAATACTGATCTGGCCGAAGATTTCATCCGGACCTCCGCTCCATTGCATGATCAGTCCGGCAGCGCCCATCACTCCGAACAGAATGGTCAGGGCGGACAAAGAGATCATCAGGGAGTTCTTCAGCTTGCTGCGCGGAGAGCGCGGGGGGCTGCTGTTCATCACATCTTTGAAATAGTCTCCGGGGTTCTCGCCGAAGATTTGCTTGGCATTCCTGCCTTTGGCCTGCCCCTTCAGCAGCAGTTCAGCCGCCTCCAGCAGCAGCTCCTCTGCACGGACAGAGTCTACCGAGCTGGCCCGCATGGCCAGAATCATATCTTCAAAAAAAGAGCGGTTAAATGGCGTCATCTGCTCACGCAGCAGGTTGTTTTGCTTAATCATAGCTTTAACTTTCATAGTATGGACGTATACCTCCAAGGTGGATTAATCAGGTTAGCCTTTAACCTAGAGTATACGTTTGTGCAGCAGTGGTGTGCAAGGACAACCCTTGCAGGCGGATCAGAAGATTCCGCTTCTGCGTAACTTTTCTTTCGTTAATCCCTGAATAATCCGTTTGGAAGAGTGAACACTGAAGAGGTGGTTGCTTCACCAAATATAGCTAGAGGAAGGCAGGGAGCGTTATGAAACAGGAGAACAAACAGGAACCCGGCAAATTTGTGGGCGACGGCTTCGCGCCTGCACCTGCTAATGAAGTGGGGGATTGGGGCAATTCTGACGGCTTCAGTCTTTGGGATGCTGCTGGCGTGACACCGGAGAACGGACTTGAAGACTGGGAAGGCCGGCAGGAGACCCATGATATGTTTCACGACAGCTATGACTGAGTGAAGCTCAAGCTTGACCCACGGCCTCTTTTGCTCCTGCGGGAGCGGAAGGGGCTCTTTTCAGGAAATCCGGAGGACTATGGTTATTGACAAGAAATTAAGGAGAATCGTATAATAAAGATATAAATCATACTAAATTAATCGGAATAATTATAATTTGAAATAAATCAGCTTTCAGGGAGGGCGCAGCAATGGAACGGAATATTATCATCCGGCATAATGGAGAGGAACTGACAGCGAGCATACACTATCCATCCGCAGACAAGGCAGGCACCGGACGGTGCAAGAACCGGGTGCCGCTTGCAGTGATCTGCCACGGCTTCGTGGGCAGCCGGATTGGTGTAGACCGGATCTTCGTTAAGGCAGCCCGTGAGCTGGCGCAGGATGGCTATATGGTTATCCGCTTTGACTACGTAGGCTGCGGGGAGAGCAGCGGTAATTACGGAAGCGAAGATATGGAGTCGATGATCAGCCAGACCCGGGCGGTGCTGGATTACGGCATCAGCTCGGCCGATGTGGACCCGCAGCGTGTGACGCTGATCGGACATAGTCTGGGCGGTGCAGTAGCGCTGCTGACCGGTGTCCGTGACCGGCGGGTGAAGAACCTGGTGCTGTGGTCTGCGGTCGGCTATCCGTTCAATGATATCGTAAAGATTGTCGGAAGGGAAGCCTATGACCGGTCGGTGAAGAGCGGCTCAGCCGATTATTCCGGCTATTCGTTCACCCCGGTGTACTTCAACTCACTGGCAGCGTTCCAGCCGTTCCAGGAGGCCGGGAAATTCAGCGGTGATGTGCTGGTCATCCACGGGACCTCCGATGATGTTATTCCCGTTGACTATGCCTTCCTCTACCAGAAGCTGTTCTGGACACGTCCTGAAGGCCGCTGCGACAAGGAGATTATTTTCCAGGGCGACCATACCTTCTCGTCAGGTCCGGCACAGGAGCAGGTGCTTAAGCGCACCAGGGAATGGATGAATCAGCAGGAGCATCTGCAGGAGGAATGGCAGAACTGGATGATATAGGAGAGGTCCCATGCGTGCAATACGTAAGAATAAGCGGTAAAATAAAAGGGCAGACCATATACTGGGTTATGGAGGTTGGCACCCTATGAAATTACCGGCATTCTTTATTGCGCACGGCTCTCCGCTGCTGGCTCTTGAGGATAACGAATACACACGTTTCCTGGAGCGGCTGGGTTCTGATCTGGGGAAGCCCCGCGGCATTGTAGTTTTCTCGGCGCACTGGGACAGTCCCCAGCAGCTGATTACAGTGGACGCACAGCATGAAACGCAGCATGATTTCTATGGTTTTCCGGAAGAGATGTATAAGCTGGCCTACCCGGCCCCGGGCGATCCCGCGTTAAGCAGCAGGATTTCCGCACTCTTCAAGGATAGCAATCTTTGTCATCAGCCTATACTCGGCCGGGGCCTTGACCATGGGGTCTGGGTTATTCTGAAGAAAATGTTCCCGCAGGCCGACATTCCCGTCGTAGCCTTATCCGTCGATTCGATGCGTTCTCCCGAAGAGCAGTACAATATCGGACGGATGCTGGCCCCGCTGCGCGATGAAGGAATCCTCCTGATCGGAAGCGGAGGACTGGTCCACAATCTCAGGCTGCTGAAGCAGGATGATCAGCCCGAGCCCTGGGCGCTCGACTTCGATGCCTGGATCGCTGAGCGGCTCGAAGCATGGGATCTGGCTTCACTTTTTGCATTTGAGAAGCAGGCTCCGCATGTGCGGGAGGCCGTTCCCACCTACGGGAAGGAACATTTCGTACCGCTCTTCTATGTAATGGGTACAGCCGATGAGGGCAGACGGGCGCAGTTAATGATTCAGGCCTATCAATACGGTACCCTAAGCTTAAACTGCTGGATGGTCGACTAATACACAAATAAATGCAGGATACAGCCGCTTTAATGGCTGTATCCTTTTTTGTATGCAGATTTTCCCGTGTGCTCAAGACAAACTCTGCCAGCTATGATTAAATGAAAGAAAGCTTACTGACAAAACTTTAGGAGGAACAACAAGTTTATGACGATAAACCGGTCTTCAGCCCGTCCTATATCAGTCTTCGTCCTTGCTGCCGCGCTGCTCTCCGCCTGCGGGACAGAGAATGCAGTAACGGTTCCAGTGCCGACTACAGTAGCAGCTACTGTTGAACCCCAGCCGACAGAAGCTGCGCAGCCCACTCCGACAATAGCGCCTGCAGCGGGAATAGTATCCGGATTAACGGGGCTTCCGGCTACGGACGGAACGCTACCCCGACCGCTCGCAGTCATGATCAATAATGCCCCGGCTGCCCGGCCGCAATCCGGAGTCAGCGAAGCGGATATCCTCTACGAAGTACTGGCGGAGGGCGGAATTACCCGGCTGATCGGAATCTTCCAGAGTCATACCGGGGTGGTGAAGATCGGCCCGATCCGCAGTATCCGCCCTTATCTGCTCGACATTGGCGAGAGCTACGGCGGTGTGACTGTGCATGCGGGAGGCAGTCCGGCGGCTTACGCCATTCTGCAGAAGCAGAAGAAGGAGGACATGGACGAGATCGGCCGTGCAGGTGCCTACTTCTGGCGGGACAAGGAGCGCAAAGCCCCGCATAATCTATACAGCAATGCCGCCAAGCTGCGGGAAGGTGCAGGGAAGCTGGGATTTGCCGAAAGTGTGGAGGTTCCCGGGTTGCTTTTCACAGATCCGGATTATGCGCCTACTGAGGGGAAGCCCGCGCTGGAATTCAATGTAAGCTTCCTGCTGAAGAGCTATACGGTGGGGTATAAATATAATGCTGAGCAGCGCACCTATGTCCGCTGGGTGAACGGCAAACCGCATCTGGATCTGAATAATAACAGTCCGGTGGCAGCGGCGAACGTAATCGTAATGGGCTCTGACCATAAGGTGCTCGATGATGTCGGCAGGCTGCAGGTGGATGTGGAGCTGGGCGGGGAAGCGCTGCTGTTTCAGCGCGGAGTAGCGATTCCCGGCAAATGGTCGCGCAGGCCCGGAGACATCATCCGGTTCGTGAAAGAAGACGGCAGGGAAGCGCTGATGTACCCCGGCATAACGCATATTCTGATTGTACCGAACAGTCCATCCTTCGGCAGCCATGTCGATTATGCGCTGGCACCTAGTCCCACCTGATAAGCACCGGATAATTAACCGTTCATATGATTATTTTCGCAATTACAGGGAATTGTTATTATAGTGTAAAAAAGTTCGGTTTTTTACTTCTATCCATTCTATTGATATGATAAGATAACAAGGGTTGTCATTCATTTTCATGCTGTTTACATTTGGGTGGCTTCACGTTTTCACGGCAATTTTATGTAAAGGGGTTTAAAGCTAATGAAGTTGAGAAAAAAGGATATATTCTTTGAGACGCTGGAAAACATGGCCGATACCATTGTTCAGGCGGCAGATTACTTCGCTCAGAATATTTCAACTCTCCAGGACAATGTTGAGAATTTCGCCGGGGTGATGAAGAAATACGAATCCCAGTGCGATACCTACACGCACACCGTCATCAAGGAACTGAACAAAACTTTTATTACGCCGCTGGAACGTGACGACATCATGGACCTGATCACAAGCATGGATGATGTTATTGATGGTCTGGAGGCTTCTGCCTCGCGTTTCTATATGTATAACCTGCTGGATGCGGATGAGTATATCGTCCAGTTCGCGGAAATTCTGCGCCAAAGTGCGTATGAAATCCAAAAAGCGGTTCATTTGCTCTCCCAGAAGAAGCTGCTGGCGATCCGTGAATACACGATCCGTCTGAATGATCTGGAGAACCAAGGCGATGAAGTGCTTCGTATCTGTACGAAGGCCCTGTTCGAAACTGTAAAAGACCCGATTGAACTGATTAAGCGCAAAGAATTGTACGAGCGGTTGGAGACGACCACGGATAAATGTGAAGACGTAGCCAACATGCTGGAATCGATCATCATGCGCAATTCATAAGGGGCTCTGAAATATGGATACATCTATATATGTACTAGGTTTTGTTATATTTCTTGCGCTGGCGTTTGACTTTATCAATGGTTTCCATGATACAGCCAACGCAATCGCTACCTCAGTCTCTACACGCGCGCTGAAGCCGCGTACAGCCATTATGATGGCAGCAAGTATGAACTTTATCGGTGCGCTGATGTTTGAAGGCGTAGCGAAGAAGATCGGCGGCAGCATTGCTGACCCGGCACTCCTGGATAACGGGATAGATATTCTTATTGCGACGCTCATTGCGGCGATTATCTGGAATCTGGTAACCTGGTGGCTCGGGATTCCATCATCGTCCTCCCATGCGCTTATCGGAGCTTTGGCCGGAGCGGTATATGTAGGTGCAGGTTCGGAGAATGTGAAATGGCATGGCTTCATTGAGATTGTGGAGGGGCTGATCTTCTCCCCGCTGATCGCATTTGCCATCGGTTATGTTGTGATGATGATTCTAAAGTGGATCTTTGCAAAGCGCAGTCCGCATACCGTGAACAAGGGTTTCCGTTCCATGCAGATCATTACGGCGGCGCTCCAATCCTTCACACATGGTACGAATGACGCCCAGAAGGCGATGGGGATTATCACCTTTGCCCTCGTAACATCGGGACGGCTCGACACTATGCATGTACCACTCTGGGTTAAGATTGCAGCGGCAACATCCATGGCGCTCGGAACGTCCATCGGCGGCTGGAAGATCATTAAGACCATGGGTACCAAAATTTTCAAAATTGAACCGATTAACGGCTTCGCAGCAGATATTTCGGCCGCGTCCGTTATCTTCACAGCTACACTGCTTCATCTGCCGGTAAGTACGACACATGCCATTACCTCTGCAATCCTCGGGGTAGGCTCAGCCAAACGCTTCTCCGCCGTGAAATGGGGAGTAGCCGGACGTATCGTGGTGACCTGGTTTATTACCATTCCGATCAGCGCAGTGCTGGCGGGAGTAATCTTCAAACTCTTTTTCTAGACTTGAATTGAATAGATTGCCCGTACAAGATGTCGCGGAAGCCACGAATGGCTGCGGACATCTTTTTTTGTGTTTCCAGCTTTTTTTGTGTTTCCGGCTTTTCTTGATTTTGCGGGGAGTATTTTGGTTTTTCAAGAGAGGAATGTCACAATAAGTTACAGCGAACTGATAAAAAACATTAATAGGCGTAAAAAGAAAATGAAATACGTCACATTTAGAAAAGAAAATGACATGAGTGATTAAAGGTTTTCGTAGTTTTTTGTAGTTTTCGGTAGTCTTTAAAGTAAGGTGTGTTTTAAGTGTTACCATAGCTGACAAACACATAATGATATACAAAGGAGGCCCTGTCGTTGATCGACTTTCATCAGGTAGACAAACATTACGGACATTTCCATGTACTGAAAGCCATTGACCTGCATGTTCAGGAAGGGGAAGTGGTTGTCGTAGTCGGTCCTTCCGGCTCCGGCAAGAGCACTATGCTGCGCTGCATTAACCGACTGGAGACTATTACGAGCGGCGGACTGACCGTTGACGGTATAACTGTAAATGAACGCAAGACAGATATCAACAAGCTGCGCAAAGAGATCGGAATGGTCTTCCAGCATTTCAATCTGTACCCGCATAAAAAAGTAATCGATAATATCACACTCGCGCCGATTAAGGTGCTTGGACTAAGCAAAGCGGAAGCCGAGAAGACGGCGATGTATTATCTGGAAAAGGTCGGGATTGCCGATAAAGCACAGTCCTATCCTTCACAGCTGTCCGGCGGACAGCAGCAGCGTGTGGCGATTGCCCGGGGGCTGGCGATGAAGCCGAAGATTATGCTGTTCGATGAGCCGACCTCGGCGCTTGACCCGGAAATGGTCGGGGAAGTACTCGATGTTATGCGGACTCTGGCCCGCGAAGGCATGACGATGGTTGTCGTTACCCATGAGATGGGATTCGCCCGCGAGGTGGCCGACCGGGTAATCTTCATGGATCAGGGACAGATCGTGGAAGAAGCGGAGCCGGAGCAATTCTTCGCCAGTCCGCGTGAAGACCGGACACGAACGTTTCTCAGCCGTGTATTAAGTCATTAAACAAATATATAGGATTCAGGGGAGGAACAGAAATGAAAATGTCAAAAAGCTTCAAAATGTTAAGTGTACTGATGATTGCGGCTATGCTCGTGATTGCCGGCTGCGGCAACAACAATGCCAAGAACAATGCCGGAGGGAATGACGCTGCTGCAGGAACGGCTACTGACTCTGAGGCGATTGCCAAGATCAAGGAACGCGGCAAGCTGCTCGTAGGCGTGAAGTACGACACCCGCCTGTTCGGTCTGAAGGACCCTGCATCCGGCAACGTAGAGGGCTTCGACATTGATATCTCCAAAGCCATCGCCAAAAAAATTCTGGGTGACGAGAACGCGATTGAGCTGAAGGAAGTTACCTCCAAGACACGTATTCCGATGCTGAATAACGGCGAAATCGATATGGTTGTAGCTACAATGACCATCACTGAAGAACGCAAGAAGGAAGTTGATTTCTCCGACGTCTATTTCCAGGCAGGCCAATCCCTGCTGGTGAAGAAGGGCAGCCCGATTACCGGACTGGATGACGTAACGAAGGATACGAAGATCCTGGGCTCCAAGGGCGCAACCTCCATTAAGAATATCAAAGAAAAAGTGCCGGGTGTAACCGTGCTTGAATTCGATAACTATCAGGATGCATTCAGCGCCCTGAAGGCCGGCCAAGGCGATGCACTGACTACGGATGATGCGATTCTGTACGGTATGGCTTCGCAGGACCCGGGCTATGAAGTTGTAGGCGAGCCGTTCACCGATGAGCCTTACGGCATTGCAGTACAAAAGGGCAACACCGATGTAGTTAAAGCCGTGAATGATACACTGGCTGAACTGAAAGCAAACGGTGAGTATGATGCCATTTATACGAAATGGATTGGTAAAGCTCCAGCGAAATAAGCATGTGCTAAGCTTCAGCTTACTTAACAACCTGCCTTATATTACTCGCAGAAACGGATGCCATCCCATGAGGATGGCACTGCCGTTTCTACTTGTTTATAGGAAGGATTCCTATGTGGGGCAAGAATGAACTCATCTTTGGGCAAAGGCAGGTGAAATCTATGGAATTTTCAATATTAACGAATTATTTCGGGCTGTATATGGAAGGGTTCTACGGCACCGTGCTGTCCAGTGTATTGGCCCTGATCGGCAGCTTCCTGATCGGAGCGGTGATTGCGGTCTTCCGCATTACTACTGTGAGAGCGCTGCGCTGGTTCGGAACGGCGTATGTGGAGTTCATCCGCAATATCCCGCTGCTGCTTGTAGTGTACATCTTCTATTATGGACCTTCTGCTCTGGGCTTTACGCTGGACGGCTTCAAGGCGGGAACAATCGGACTTGCGGTATACACCTCAGCCTTCATCGCCGAAGCGATCCGCGCCGGAATCATGGCCGTTCCCAAGGGACAAATGGAGGCCTCCCGTTCATCCGGCCTAAGCTACATACAGACGATGCTGCATATCATTCTGCCGCAGGCGATCAAGCTGGTTATCCCGCCGCTCGGCAACCAGTTCATCAACCTGATCAAGAACTCCTCGGTGCTGACACTGGTAGCCGGCCTTGATCTGATGTATTTCGCGGACAGTATCTCAACAGAGACTTACCGTACCTTCGACACCTATATCTTCGTGGCGTTGTTCTATCTGGTGCTTACCCTTCCGCTCAGCTACGGCGTACGCGTGTGGGAACGCAGACTGCAGCGCAAATATTAAGAAGCCACTCAAAGCATAAAGGAGGGATATCATGGATTTTATTGGTGCATACTCCGCCGATAATTTGAAGTTTTTGCTGGACGGACTGTATATTACGCTGATCGTTGCTTTTGTATCGATCATCCTGAGTTTTGTTATTGGCTGTATTATTGGAGTCATCCGCTACTCGGAAGTGCCGGTATTGTCTCCGGTGATGTTCTACCTGGTCGAGCTGATCCGTAATCTGCCGCTGCTGCTGATCATATTCTTCATCCGCTTCGCTTTGCCGGAGGTAGGGATTAAGCTTGGACTGATAACGGCGGCGATTGCTGCACTAACGATATTCGAGGCGGCGATGATCGCTGAGATTGTCCGGGGCGGGTTGACGTCCATTGATAAAGGGCAGATTGAGGCTGCACGTTCCTCCGGTCTCAGCAATTTCCAGACCCTGTGGCATATCGTGCTCCCCCAGGGACTGCGGCGGATGGTTCCGCCACTGGTCAGCCAGTTCATTTCGCTGCTGAAGGATACCTCACTCGCGGTGGTCATTTCATTGCCGGAGCTGATGCACAATGCCAATATCGTAATCGGGCACAGCTATGGCTACGCGATACCGACGCTGGCGCTCGTCGCACTGATCTATTTCACCGTAAACTTCCTGCTGTCGATGCTCTCCAGAAGACTTGAGAACAAAACAGCATAAATCGAGCGGGACCGGGGCAAAGCCGTATAAAATAAAGTGCGGGTATGATACTATAGTTGTCAACATCTCTAGGCGGGAGCAGTGGCGATGGGACAATCTATTCTGAGAATGAGAGTTGCACAGATTCTGCTGGTGGCAGTCGTTACGGCTGTAGCCGGTGAATTCAAAATAAATCCGTTTGATGGCGACATCTTCCGGATTGCTATGGGCAGCAGCGCTTTTCTGCTGTTTTTGCTTTTAATGAGGCAGTTGCCGTATATCAGTACAGGCATTGCTACGGGTGTGGTCGTTCTGCTGTTCCGCACGGCAATGGATGCAGTAGAAGGAAGCGGACTGACGTTTGAGCAGAGCCTGAACAGTCATTTCTCCGCGATGGTCTATTATATTGTGTTCGCCTTGCTGATGCATGCCATCAAAAGCCGGCTGGATACCTTCCATCCGCTGGTGCTGGGCGCTGTTGCCGCGGTAATCGATCTCTTGTCGAATGAAATGGAGCTGCTGACGCGGCTGATTGTGCTGGATTCGGCCTCCTTCCGGCTGAACGAGTGGACTTATCTGATGGCGATTGCTGTCCTGCGTACGTATTTCACAACCGGGGTATACAGTAGTATCTCGGTCAGCCAGATGCGGATCAGGGCGCGTGAGCAGAATGAGCGGATTGAGCAGATGCTCGGATTCGGCTCCGGCCTGTACGGCGAAGTATTCTATCTGAAGAAATCCATCGGAACACTGGAGAATGTGACGCTAAACAGCTTCGAGCTGTACCGCAATCTGAAGGCAGGGGAAGGACCGGAGCCGTATAGCCGGCAGGTGCTGGATATCACCCAGCAGATCCATGAGGTGAAGAAGGATTCCCAGCGGATTCTGGCCGGGCTTGTGAAGCTGGTGGAGCGCGAGGTCACCGCTGATATGCCGTTATCGGGAATTCTGCGGTTCACGGTCAAGAGCAATGCCAAATACGCCGAAATGCTGGGCAAGCAGATCGATTTTCATATTCATATTACCTCCGATTACACAACCGACAGTTATATTCCTCTGCTGACTCTGCTTAACAACCTTACCGCCAATGCGGTGGAAGTCATCAAACGTAAAGGCAGCATCAACCTGGATGCTTATGAGAAAGCCGGCATGACCATTTTTACAGTGACCGATAGCGGGGCAGGGATTCATAAGCGTGACCTGGAGCTGCTGTTCGAGCCGGGTTTTACTACGAAATTTGATGAAGAGGGAATCGCCGCTACGGGGATTGGACTCTCTCATGTACGGGATATAGTGAATATGTTCGAGGGAACGATTACCGTTCAGCCGGTGTCGCATGCCGGAGGGGCCATGTTCCAGATTATTGTGCCGAGTGCAAAGCTGCGGAAGGAGGAATAGAGAATGCCGCTTTCTTTCTGTATTGTAGATGACGACGCGTCGGCAAGAAGAATGCTGCAGCATATTATTGAGGATAGCGGACTTGGCGAAGTGGTGGGTACGGCGGAATGCGGGCAGGAGGGGGTAGCCCTGATCCTGAGTGAGACGCCGGATATTGTGCTGATGGATCTGCTGATGCCGGACCAGGATGGTATTGAGACGATCATTTCCCTTCAGGCGCAGGGCTGCCGGTCCAAGTTCGTGATGATCTCACAGATTGAGAATGGTGATATGGTCAGCCGCGCATACAAAAGCGGAATTGAATTCTTCATCCGTAAGCCGATCAACAAGATTGAAGTCGAATCTGTGCTGTACAAGGTGAATGAACGTTATGCGATGGGCCGTTATCTGGATGAGATCAAGCTGACGCTCGGCAAGCTGGAGGGGCTGCAGTTCGGAATGCCGCAGATGCCGTCCGGCAAACGTTCCGTCAAGGAGATTATCCAGCCGATTCTGATGAATATGGGAATGATCTCGGAGAACGGCAGCAGGGATATTATCACGATCATGGAGCTGGCGGTGGCGGGGGGGAACAGCGGGAGCCTTCCGCCGCTCAAGGAATTGTATGAAATGGCAGCTGCTACATATAAACCGGTGCCAGCCGATGCCGCCAAGGAAGTCAAAGCGATTGAACAGCGTCTGCGCCGGGCGCTGGCGGCCGGACTGGCGAACCTGGCTTCCATCGGTCTGACGGATTACGGCAATCCGAAGTTCGAGCATTATGCGCCGCTGTATTTCGACTTTGAAGAAGTGCGCCTGAAGATGAAAGAGATTGAACAGGGGCGCGACACCGGCAAGGTGAAGGTGAACATCAAGAAGTTCCTGCAGGTGCTTCATTTGGAAGTGCTGGAGGGGATGGGCCGCTAGAACGGAATGGATACGGAAAATGAAGCAAAAAATAAACCTCCGGAACCGCTGCCCAGCGGACTGGCGGTTATTTTTTTGAGATAACGGGAGCCCGGGCGGATACAGAAGTTTCATAATAGTAGACCTCATGCGTTACAATAGTAGCAGGCCGACAGGCAACGGGATGTTGCCGTGCGGATAGCAGGATAAGGTGGAGGACTCATATATGATACGAACGCTTGCGGTAACACATAAGGGCGAGGTGCTGACTGACCTGCCGCTTCAGAGTATAGTGCTGGATAACTATGCCTGGATTTGGGCGGATTTTGCCATGCCTACGGAAGAAGAGACATTGCTGCTGGATACTTATTTTCATTTTCACCCGCTGGCCATTGAAGACTGTATGCATGTGCTGCAGCGTCCGAAGCTGGATTACTACGAGGATGTGCAGTTCTTCGTGCTGCATGCGCTTAATGAGCGTACGCTGGAGGCGGAAGAGGTCGACCTTTTTCTCAGCAAAAAATTCCTCGTCTCCTACCATCACCAGAATAAATCGGAAATGGAGGAAGCGTGGCAGATGGTACAAGCTGAAATTCATAGCCGTAAAGGCTGGTCGGGCGGGCCGATGGCTGCTGCTTATACGGTAATGGACAAGCTGGTCGACAGGTATTTCCCGTCGCTGTACACCCTGGAGGATGAACTGGCAGATCTGGAGAGCAAGAGCGACAGTGAATCGGTGGAAGAGTTGATGAGTCAGGTGTTCAACGTGCGCGGAAGACTGCTCAAGCTGCGCCGGACGATCGTGCCGATGCGTGATCTGATGTACCGGATCGTCAACTCGCAGCATGTGCAGAGCAACGGGGAGGAACGGATCTACTTCGGTGATATTTATGATCATCTGCTGAAGCTGACCGACATGATTGAAGTTGACCGGGAAATGACCGCCGATCTGCGTGACAGCTACATCTCGCTCAACTCCAACCGGATGAATTCCATTATGAAGACACTGACGGTAATTACTACCGTATTTATGCCGCTGACGCTGATCGCCGGAATCTACGGGATGAACTTCAGGGTGATGCCGGAGCTGGACTGGGATTATGGTTATTTCGCGGTGCTGCTGCTGATGCTGGTGCTGGGAGTCGGGATGTTCAGGTGGTTCCGGCGGAGCGGCTGGTTTAAGTGAAACCGTGAAGAGAACCGGACAAGGACCGGGTGATAAAAGAATGGTTATGGCTGACGACGCATGGGTATTCATGGAATACAGCGGTCCGGCAGCAGACAGACAAGGCGTGTTAAACGCCGCCGCTTAAGAACGGCGGCGCTTAACAGAGGAAGGGGCCCCGGTTTTGCGGCTCTTGGAGGTATTTTTGCGGCGCTGCGTGGTTGGGCGTCTTTTTTTGCGCCGTTTGGGGGTATACAGTGCCGCATCTTCTTCCGCCGCAAGGGCTCCCGCTGCGCTTCCCTTGCCTTTGCCGAATCCGCCCATCACCAGCTTCACCATCGGAGCCATCTGTGAAAAGCCCTGCATGACCTTCTGTACCTTGCCCATGGAGTTGACGATCCCGTCAATCCCGCCCATCCGGTCGACAATTCCCTTGATCTGCTCCATATTCGCGAGACTCCCGAGGTTGCCCAGCCCGCCCAGCAGACCGCCGGCTTTCGCAGTAGCAGCTTCGGCAGCGGGCACAACAAGTGCAGTATCGGCAACTTCTGCACCGAAGGCAGGCAGTATTCCGGGTTCTCCGGGAAGCGGGGCAGGCGCGTAGGAAGAGAGGCCCGGATAGGGTGACGGATTGTACGGCTCAGCCAGTGAACGCCCTTCCCTGCGGGAATGATTATAGTAATGCTCAGGCATAATATCACATTCCTTCGTTAGTGGTTTGCTATACTGTATGTCATGGGCGAACATACGGTATAGACGAATGCCCGGGTAACCGGGATACTAGCGGAAAAGGGCGAATGCCTACAAGAACCCTCCGGAAGTGAAGAAACCGTGTCCATGCTTGATTTCGTGAGGTTTTGTAGTACTATAGTTAAGGCGGTAAAACCTAGGAATCAGAGGAAGAAGGCCGTAAGCTCCATTAGTGGTGTGCGCCCGGGGTGGACGTTTGTCCATCATTTTCGTTCTTTACAGCGTGAAACCGTTAATGCTTGAAAAATGTGCTCCAGTGCAATATAGTAGAGGCAAGATAGTCACATTAAGTTTATGCTTCCGAGTATCTAATTTGTACGAAGCTTAATCAGTGATGCTAATGCTGACCAAACTTTTAGGGGATGATTAACGATGCAGCTTAAGAAGCTAAACGATAAAAGTATCGATCAATTATTTGAGGCTATTTTAACATTGAAAAATATGGAAGAATGCTATGTGTTCTTTGATGATTTGTGCACGGTGAACGAAATTCAATCGCTCTCGCAGCGCCTTGAAGTCGCGCGGATGCTGGGCAAAGGGTCTACATACAATCAAATTGAAGCGGAAACAGGTGCCAGCACAGCAACAATCTCCCGTGTGAAGCGCTGCCTGAACTACGGCAATGACGGCTACAAGCTCACGCTGGAACGTCTGGGACGTTAATTGATGCAGCCGGGTGTGTTGATGATCAGTCACGGCTCCCGCGATAAGACCTGGGTGTCGATCGTAGAGGAAGCCGTGAGTCATTTATCGCTGGGGGAAGAGATTCCCGTGGCGGTATCTTTCCTGGAGCTGGTAGAAGGACGATTGATTCAGGACGGTATAGACGAGCTGGAACATGCAGGGGTCACAGATATTATTGTGATCCCCTTGTTTGTGTCCTCCGGCAGTACGCATATCGATGAGATAGAGTATGCACTGGGCGCTAAGCCGGTTCCAGAACGGGAGACGGATCTGGAACGGTTCCGGGTTACAGCGCAGATTCACTTCGGCTATCCCGTTGACGACGATCCGGACATTGCGCTGATGATCTGGGATAAGCTCCGGGAACTCTCGAAGAATCCGGAGCGGGAGACCCTGCTGCTTGTCGGACACGGCAGCAGGCATGAGGGCTTCCGGCAGCGCTGGGAGCAGGGGATCTCCTCACTCGCGGCGCGGGTACGGGACATAAGCGGGCTGGCTGCGGCCGATTACGGGCTGCTGAACCCGGACAGCGTAAGAAGCAGAGTGGAGTATTGGCAGGAGCAGGGCCATGATGTACTGGTGGCTCCGCTCTTTTTAAGTGAGGGGTATTTCACCAAGGTTGTTATTCCGCAGCGGCTGGAAGGGCTCGAATATGCCTACTCCGGCCAGACCCTGCTGCCGCATCCGCTGCTGCCGCGCTGGATTGAACGGCAGGTGGAGGCGGCGCTGCTGCGTCTGCGGGGCCGGGGTTAGAAAATAACATATGCGAGAAGGATCGAAGGGGATTTTGGAACTGTAGGAGCGTTAGCGATCGCCTGAAAGCTTTCCGCAGGAAAGCTCGCTACGGAAGCAGCGTGCCCAGTCACAGGATATTCACCGTAGTGACGATTGAGCTTTAGTTAGCATCTTAAGTTCAGCTTATATAGAAAAAATAGAATGCGTCCAGTATTTATTTTGGCAGCCGCCGCATACATATATCTATACTTTCTGACGGGCTAAGGAGTCTTCAGCGCTGCGCGGGAGTATAAATATAATCCTCTAAAGCTCCCTGACATTGCTTGTGGGGTCCTGAATTGGGTATAATCAGTAAGGTTATCCATTATATAAACAGGTGGCGTTCCGGTAATGAAAACTGCGAGATTGATTTATAATCCCACTTCTGGTCGGGAAGAAATGAAAAGAAGACTCGCCGATATTTTAGACCGGCTGGATGTTGGCGGCATTGAAGCCTCCTGTCATGCAACAACCGGAGAGGGCGATGCCACAGCAGCCGCAGCTGAGGCTGTAGAGCGCGGTACGTATGATCTGATCATAGCTGCCGGAGGCGACGGTACGCTCAATGAAGTAATCAACGGGATGGCTGAGAAGCCTAACCTTCCCCCGCTCGGCTTATTACCGCTCGGGACTACCAACGATTTTGCCAGGGCCATGGGCATTCCGAAGAATTGGGAGGATTCCTGCGACCTGATTCTGCGCCAGGAGTCGCGCCTGATTGACCTCGGCAAAGCCAATGACCGTTATTTCATTAATATAGCCGGCGGCGGCCAGCTGACGGAGCTTACCTATGAGGTTCCCAGTAAGCTGAAGACCATGATGGGCCAGCTTGCCTATTACCTGAAGGGTATTGAGAAGATGGCCAGTCTTGCTCCGCAGGAGCTGTACATCCGCGCGAACGGCCAAGAGATGATCCATGACGAGTTCATGCTCTTCCTGATCGCCAATACGAACTCCGTCGGCGGCTTCGAGAAGCTGGCTCCGGGTGCCAGAATCGATGACGGTCTGCTCGACGTAATTGCCGTCAAGAAATGCAACCTGGCCGAATTCATCCGGCTGGTCCGGCTTACGATCCGCGGCGATCATCTGAATGACAAGAAGGTTATCCATTTCCGCACGGATGCGATGGAGGTTACCTCCCCAGGCTACGTCCAGCTTAATCTGGACGGCGAACTCGGCGGCACGCTGCCGGGCAATTTCAGTATTCTGCCGCATCATCTGCGGATCTTCGCGCAGAATAATTAACAAGATTAATAGTGAAGATAATGAAAGAAGTGAACCTATACACATGAGTAAACACCGCAGCGGGCGCAGCGCAAGCCGCCGGGAACAAGGGCCGGCTTCTGTCGCCGGACTGCCAGTGAATAAGAATGATGAGGTCCTGCTCGATATTATCGGCATGACCCATGAAGGTGAAGGGGTAGGCCGTGTAGAGGGCTTTACCCTTTTTGTGCAGGGTGCTCTTCCCGGTGAGAAGGTCCGCGCCAGAGTGCTGAAGACCAAGAAGCAGTATGGCTATGCCAAGCTGATGGAGCTGATGCAGGCCAGCCCCGACCGTATAGGGCCGCCTTGCCCGATCTATGATCAATGCGGCGGCTGCCAGCTGCAGCATATGGATTATACCGCCCAGCTGGCGTGGAAACGGCAGCTGGTGGTGGACAACCTGCAGCGGATCGGGAAGCTGCAGGTGGCGGGTGCAGCTGACGGTAATGCCGCAACAGCTGAAGGAATACGCGTCCTGCCTACCCTTGGCATGGACGAGCCTTGGCGTTACCGCAACAAAGCCCAGGTGCCGATCGGTGTAACCGATGGCGGCCTGGTCGGCGGCTTCTACGCACGCGGCAGCCACCGGATCATCGACATGGAGACCTGTCTGATTCAGCATGAAGATAATGACAAGGTCGTGGCCACCGTGAAGAGCCTAGGCCGTGAGCTTGGCATTACCGCCTATGACGAAGAGACCGGCCGCGGGCTGCTGCGCCACGTTGTGGTGAAGAAGGCCTTCCGCACCGGCCAGATGATGCTGGTGCTGGTAACCAATGGCCGGGATATCCCGCATCTGGATGCCTGGCTCGGCAGTATCCGTGAGCAGCTTCCTGAAGTGGCAAGCATCTGCCAGAACATCAACACCCAGAAGACCAATGTAATCTTCGGTAACGATACCCGCGTCTTATGGGGCAGCGATGTGATCTACGATTATATCGGAGATGTGCAATTCGCCATTTCAGCGCGCTCCTTCTATCAGGTGAATCCGGTACAGACCGAGGTACTGTACGGCAGAACCCTGGACTACGCTGCGTTAACCGGCAGCGAGACCGTAATCGACGCCTACTGCGGCATCGGAACCATTTCCCTGTTCCTGGCCCAGCATGCCGACCAGGTCTACGGCGTGGAAATTGTGCCTGAGGCAATCGAGGATGCCCGCGCGAACGCGAAGCTTAACAACATGAACAATGTGAAGTTTGAAGTCGGTGCATCTGAGGATGTTATCCCTGCGTGGAAAGAGCAGGGCATCACCCCGGATGTTATCGTCGTCGATCCGCCGCGCAAGGGCTGCGACCCTAGGTTATTAGAGACAATCCTGCTGATGAAGCCGGAGCGTGTGGTGTATGTATCGTGCAACCCGTCCACCCTGGCCCGCGATTTGCGGGTCCTGGAAGATGGCGGGTACAGAACCGCGGAGGTCACTCCGGTGGATATGTTCCCGCATACGGTGCATGTGGAAAGTGTGGCTTGGTTGGTGAGGGATGTTGTAACCCTCTAATCTAAAAAATGAATAAAGATGTGATAAAGCCGATAAATAGATGCAGGGGAGAGGACGAATCCCTCTGCTGTAACCCCCACATAAACTGACCTCTGATCACTTAATGTTTACCTATAAGCCGGGCAATCTTCAGGCATTCCCCTGATTATCGCCCGGCTTTTCTTTTCCCGGTATCCCTTTCTACGATGCCTCAGATGCACTGGCACTTCAAATCCTTTCCTGGAAATTGATTATCGCACAAGCCATAAAGAACAATTCAAGAATAGGGTTGGTTAGTTCTGAGGTGAGGTAACGTACAAGTGGATTATAAAATTTAAAAGTATAAACAGAGAATATTGAATTTAATCGGCTCTTTCATTTGATAGGATGATATCGTAATGGGCAAAGGAAATCCAGAATGGGGGGTGTTAATCGAGAAAGTCAATTCGTTTACAGCATGCTTGTTGGCGGAAGGGTTTTGATCAATTGCGCACCTAGCCAGGCTAGGCACAACTAGCCGGTGAAAGTCCGGCCGAGGTAGGAGCAAACGCCTCGTAGCTGGCACGCAACTGGTGGAGAGATCCTAAGGTTGAAGCCCTGTGCAAAAGTACCTTCTACAGGAAGGGCGAGCAAACCGGCAGGCCGTAACATGAAGTGAATCCTGTCGCGTCGTCACAAAAGCCTCGAAAGAGTCAAGATGAATATGAAGATACCGTATCCTTACCATGGAAGGACTCACGTTTGCTGCTCTCCAACAATCGGAACCAGGTCTTCTGGTTAAACAACAGGGTAAAGACAATGCGAAATAAAAAGGTATAAGTGAACCTGGATTTTTTATTGAAAGCGTTACCATCTTAGTGATTGAGGACATGGAGTTCCATAAATACCGGTTTGATTTCTTTTGGTAGTTAAATGAATGACTGCTTTTGTTCTATCGTAGAGAAAACACCTCTTCGATATGGTTATGCTGATTTTCTAGGTGTGAAAGTTGAGTTTATTTATTATCATTTTCACAATCCGATGAATGGGAGTGGATGACTGTTGTTGAAGAATCGAATGTTTTATGGGGTAAAGCTCATACTCGCGATGATGCTTGCCATACCGATTTTATGGACAGGTAACGCTACAAGAGCAACAGCCGATGGTACTGGGGTGAACACGAACTTAAGCGGCTGGGCGACTTCGGGGGATGCGGGGACATTAACGAACAGTGCAGACGGGAAGCTGCTCACGTCTGGCGGTAATTTCTTTGCGCTATCGACAACGACTGCCAACGATTTTACTTATGAAACGGATGTGACCATTCGCCAATTCCAAGGGAGTGGCGCATTGGTATTCCGCTCCAATAACAGCGGCTGGGGCTCTTATATGCTGCAGATCGATCCGGTAGGCGGCCGGATTCGCTTGAAGGATGCGAACGGAGATCGTGAGCTGGGCGTGTACAGCGTTTCGCTTGCGGCTAACACAACCTATCATCTGAAAGTGAGAGCTGTTGGATCAGCGCTCCAGGTATACTGGGGGAGCAGTGCTACACCTGTGATTAGCATAAATGATAACGCTTACACTGGAGGTTACTTAGGTGTTCAAGTTTGGAACAGCTCGATGTTGTTCCAGAACATCATAATGACACCGGATTCGATAACGCCAACTGCAACGCCAACTGCAACTGCAACACCAACAACTCCACCCGTGTACACGAACCTAAGCGGCTGGGGAACTAGTAATCTGAAAAGTTGTATGTCAAGGGGCGAGTGGACGCTGAATCAGAACATTGTTAAGGGCGTCGGATCTGCGAACGCAGAAGCGACTTGTATCGCCGACAGTGTGACAAGCGATTTCGTGTTTGAGGGTGACGTGACGGTGGATTCCCAAGCGCCGCAAGCGGTCGCAGGGTTGATGTTCCGTTCTGACAGGGATGGTACGAACGGATATATTCTTCGAATACGGCCGAGCGATCATACCGTCACATTACTCAAAAAACACGGGGACACCGAAACGGTAATCCAATCGAAATCCGGCATTCCTTTGAAGACTGGGAACAAACATCATATTGAAATAACGGCGATAGGTTCGAACCTTACGGTTTATGTCGATGGGTATTCTGCGGAGAAGATCGTAGCACAAGATGCCGACTTTTTGAGCGGATACGCCGGAATGACGGTGAAGAATGGGGCCGCATATTTTCAAGATGTGTATCTTACCCCATACAGCAATTATTATACTGAGCTGTACCGACCGCAATACCATTTTACGGACACGCGAGGATGGGCCAGCGATCCGAACGGACTGGTGTATTTTGAAGGTGAATATCATCTGTTCCACCAGGATGGAGGCCAATGGGCTCATGCCATCAGCACCGACCTTTTACATTGGAAGCAGATGCCGCTTGCGTTGAAATGGAACCACTTGGGGCATATTTGGTCGGGGTCCACGGTTGCTGATTTAACCAACGCTTCAGGGTTGTTCGGGGACTCAGGCGGTAAAGGTTTGATTGCCTATTATACTTCATTCAATCCGAATAAGCCGAACGGCAATCAGAAGATCGGGGCTGCGTATAGCAAAGACAAGGGACGCACGTGGGTATATTACGGGGATGACGCCATAGTGCCTAACCCGGGCGGCATTAACGGCAGTTGGGATTTCCGCGATCCGAAAGTCGTGCGTGACGACGTCAATAACCGATGGATTATGGTGGTATCCGGCGGGGATCACATTCGCTTTTTTACATCGACTGATCTGCTTCATTGGACGTGGACCGACAATTTCGGATATAGCCAATATATACGCGGCGGGGTGTGGGAGTGCCCGGATTTGTTCCAACTTGCGGTGGACGGGAATGCAAACAATAAAAAATGGGTGCTGATGATCAGTACCGGCGGCAACCCGAATACGCAAGGTTCGTCGGCGGAATATTTCATTGGTCAGGTAACGGCGGATGGAAAATTCGTAAATGACAACCTTCCGGGCAAAGTGTTGCTTACCGACTTCGGGAAAGAGAATTACGCTGGGATGTCGTTCTACAACACACCAGATAACCGGCGTATTACGATGGGATGGATGTCAAATTGGGATTATCCATTTAGCTTCCCGACCGAAGGTTGGAAAGGGCAATTGACAATTCCCCGCGAGCTGTCGTTAAAGACCGTGAACGGGAACGTCATCCTTGCGCAGAATCCGATAAGCGAACTGAGTTCATTGCGTGGAACCGATTTTTCAGTTAACAATGTTTCGGTAACACCGCAATCCGGCAATATCCTTGGAAAGGTCAATGGAAATGCATACGAAATTGTCGTGGAACTCCAGCTCCCCAATTCTGGAGCGGCTACCGAATTCGGATTCCGATTGCGGGAAGGCGGAGGACAGAAGACGGTCGTCGGCTATCGGAGTACCGATAACAAGATGTTCATCGATCGATCCGCTTCCGGCAGAACGGATTTTGCTTCCAATTTTACGACGTTGCATGAGGCGGTTGTGCAACCCGTCAACGGTGTTGTCCGTATGCATATCCTTGTGGATGAGTCTTCTTTGGAGCTATTTGGCAACGACGGGGCAGTGGTCTTTTCGGACATCATCCTACCGGATTCCACTAGCAGCGGGATGAGCTTTTATGCATCCGGTGGAACGGTTGTCGTGAAATCATTACACGTGTATTCCTTGAAAAATACATGGAGAAGTTCGATGTAGATGGCAATACAGTACAATGAATAGTGCTGGATCGCCGATTGCTGGAACTCGGAGTCGGCGATCTAGTATGGATGAAAGATGCGCGGGGAGCCGCAATCTGAGGGAATTCGCCTAAGTTAAAATTGGGTGGTTTTCGTCTGATTTCAGTTGGCCTGCTTCACCGCGCAGATGCGCAGCCGCCGGTAGTCTGCGATCCACTGGCCCTGCTGGTAATGCTCCGGCCGCAGTTGTTCTTCTACTGCTTGATAGATCGCTACCTTGTGCTCCGCGCTGACATCGTAGAAGAAGTCATCGGCCATCATGTCCAGCCAATCATGGACTCCGCTCTCACCATGCAAGGGTGTAGGCCGTTCAAAATGCTGGGCCAGCGTAACGAGGAAGCCATGCTCCTCCAGTACTGCCGCATATTGGCCGATGGTAGGGAAGTACCACGGATTACGTCCTTGCGGGTCATAGCCATGCGCGGTCAGTGCGCTCTCGGTCGCATTCACGAGAGCGGCGACGTTGCGATAGCCGCCGAACTCGGCGACGAATCGCCCGCCGTCCCTTAGTGCGCTTGCCACAGTCACCGCGACCGCGTGCGCGTCCTTCATCCAGTGCAATGCTGCGTTAGAGAACACCGCATCGAAGGGTTGGGCTGCCCGGTAAGTGTACGCATTCTGGGCGCTCAGACTCAGGTGCGGGTACTTGTCGCGGCCGCGTGCGATCATCTCAGGCGACAGATCGATGCCTACCGTCACCGCTCCGGCTGCCGCGATCTTAGCCGTCAGGTCGGCCGTCCCGCAGCCGATATCCAGCACGCGTTCACCGGGCTGAGGCTGTAGCAGCGAGAGGACGTCACCGCCCATTTTGGAGACAAAGTCCAGTTTGTGATCATACGTGTCCGCCTGCCATTGGTTATTGGAAGTCGAGTGAGTCATGTGCTTCCCCTCCTTTGAAATCCAGTATAGCGATGCACAGCTTATAAATGAAATATATAGTTTCTATTTAGTTTATATCCATTGCCTATAAGTGCTGCTCTTCAATAAATAGAAAATAGACCGCAAACCTCTGGCGGTTAGCGGTCTATTTACGTATATTGGATAGTAATGGAATTAATACACGAGCACGCCCGCACCAAGCACGGATTTGTTCAACACGGAATTGCCGGCCAGAAATACCTTTTGCAGATTAGGCAAGCGGCTTAAGGTTTCTATATTGGAAATGGCATTGTTCTCCAGATGAAGCTCTTCTATGGCCTGCCAGTTGCTCATGAATTCCAGAGAAGCCAAATTGCTGTCTTGCAGGGTGAAGGAACGCAGAGCGGACAGGTTGGCGAAATAAGGAAGCACCTGGTCAACTTCACTGACGGAGTTATTGTTCATGCTAAAAGAGGGCCGGTCCAAGGTCAAATGCTCAAGCACGCTGTTCGCCGCGCCAGCCTTTTGGCCGAAATCCAGACGGCATTCCGAGCACACCAGCGTGTTCACCTGCTTCAAACGAAATAAGGCATCGCTCTCCTTATACAGCGACGAATCGTAGATGCTTAGTGTCTTCAGGCGGGTCAAGTCGTTCAGGGCGTCAAGCTGGGTCATTTCGTCGATGTCCCAGAGAGAAAGCTGCGCAAGCTCCGGGAATTTCCCCAGAGCGGCCATATCGAGCTCCTCACTTCCGCCCCGGATTGTCAGGGCGGTTACGGCAGGCGCTTTCAGTCCGGGGAGAAAGTCGCCGGGTATTTCGACCCGTCTTACGCCCGGCAATGTCAGCGCTTCTGCCTTTTCGTAGTACCCGGACAAGGTGAATTCCCGCAAAGAGGGCAGGCTGTTCACGGCCGCTACCGAGCTAAGCTGGCTTAAGGAAGCCAGGCGGAGTGTGGTAATGGAAGTCTTTCCGGCCAGAGGCTTCAGATTAGAAAAATTCAAATTTTCCGTGTCAAGTGTTTGCAGAGCAGGCATGTTTTGCACAAAGTCGATGGACTTTACATTGGTCAGATAAGAAAGGTGAAGCTCCTGAAGCTGGGTTAAGGCGTACAGCGGCTGCAGGTCTGTGGCTTCACTGTGATGGATGGCCAGGGATGACAGCCCGGACATGGACGATAACCACCCCAGTTCATCGACAAAGGTAAGCGACAAGGACTTCAGCGGCAGCTTATTCAGTAAATGAAAATCCGTCACAGACTCATCCACATAGGTAATGGACAGAGAGCTTAGATTGGGGAATTCCAGCAACATCGCCAATTCCTGATTGCTGCGAAGCTGGGTGGTTAGCTCCGTAATTTTAGACTTATCGCCAAAGTAGCGGGAAAATGTGCTGAAGGATTCATTAAAGGCGCCGCCATAGCTTTTTAATCCGGCCATATGGGCAAGCGTTGTTTGGTCCGCCTGGGAGATTTCGTAGGTATTCGTCAGGTTCAGTGCCGTCAGCCCCTTAAAGGCTTCGAAATCCCGCTGATCGATCTCCTGGGTATTCAGTCTTTTGTCCTGGGTAACATAAGTGATCTTCTCGGCCCGCTCATTGCTGAAGGGATCGGAGAGGCTATAGGTGAAACGCCACTGGTCATTCTCCGAATGATCTACGGTTAAATAGCGCAGACGGGCCAATTCCTCTTCTGTCGGCATCGCAGAGCCTTTATCCAAGATCTCCCGCAAAAAGGAGAGCAGGACCTCGCTTTCGGGCATCTTCCGCACAGACAGATTGGCTTCTGTTGTGTGCTGAGGGGAGTCTAAGCCGTAATAGAAATAAGTACCGATGGCGCCTGATATGACGAGCAACAGGATAAGTACCAGCCTTAGGGGGACGGAGACAGAGACGGACGGCTTTGGCGTGGCCGTGGCCTCAGGAACTGTCCCGTGATAATGGTTAATGGTCTGATCCACATAGTAGACATGATTTTGCTTCAATAGAAGCTCTGTATGGCAATAGGGACACTTGAGGATCGTACCTTCCTTGTAATCAATTCTTCCGCTGCAATTGGGACAGTTTAACGGAATAAATGCCACGAATGCCTCCTCCTTCATGATGTGATGATGATAAGCTCATACTGAGCTGGCATCTGAGTTTATTATACTTCTTCTATTCTATTACACTTTCCAGAGAGGATAGAGCCAGCTGTTGTCAAAAAGCAAGTGATTTGTAGGTGGCTTGGTTGGTGAGGGCAGGTAAAGGTGATACAGATGGCGGGAGACAGATTTGACATAATATTAATGTGGAAATCCACCAATTTCAACCTATTTCCCCAAAAATGAAAAAGAAGCCCCCAGGAAACTGCAAGTCCTGGGGGCTTCTTTTTTGTACTTATGTTTCATCATAGAGAATTAATAATCCTTACTGACGAACTTACCGGGCCCGTCCAGCCTGCATCGTCAATTGTACCAATTCCTCCAGCAGCTGCTCTTCCAGGCTGATGACTTCACACATTCTTCTGTGAATCTTCTCCCGCCCGGCCGGCCTATTGCCGGAGCACATCACCTTGATCATGAATTGATTAATCAGATCCCACTGCTCTCCTGCATGACGGTAGCCCTCGGTGGCCCGGGAGAGTGCAGGTACAGAAGCCTCGCGGTTAAGCAGCTGCAGGAACTGGCTGAACCGGATCCGGCTGATGGGCAGGGCGTTGGCGTACAGCTTGAAGCGGGAACCGGCTTCGGCAGAATGATCGGCGGGAAGCCCTGTATGCAGGTAGGTCCCGGCATAGGATCTGAGGTTAGCAGCAACCTCGCTGGGCTGAACCTGATTGGCTGGATTCGTCAGCATTTCATGAAGTGTTGTCTGCCAATCTGTGTAGGAACGCGAAGTATCACAAAGCTCAAAGATGGCATAGAAATGGCAGGCTTGCTCGAGGATATCGAAATCTATTGCTTCAAGCTCTTTGCCATAGTAGGCATCCGTCAGATAGATGATATTGCCGGGCCGGTCCAGTCCAACAGCGAGACAGGCATGGCTGGTATGCAGCCTGCGGAAGGCCACACACCAGGGGCAGTCATAGGAATCGAAGCCGACCAGCACCGGCATTCCCGAAGACAGCCGGCTCTCCAGGAGGTCCAGTAGAAAGTTCTTATCCATGGCCGGACCCTTTCGTTCTATGTAATTGAACATAAGGCCATGGTATGCAGAGAGAGAGTCTGTACTGATCCGCGGCAGCACTAACCTCTCAATTAACGGCTGATCCGGGGACTGCTGTTCTGCGAAGGACATCTGCCAGGCATTGCCGTACATGCACTTGCTGTCCTTGCCCTGCCACTCTGCAACAGACTGGATACAGTCATCAATACAGCTGCGCAGGGTAGGATAGGGCGTACTCTTAATGGGAGCAATGTTCAGCACTGCTCATCATCTCCTTTGCCGACAAAAAGTGACTCTGCAACCGGTTTCGATAAGAGGCAGGAGTCATACCGCTATATTCACGAAATAGCCGGTAGAAATATTTCATGTCGTAAATTCCGACCTCCAGGGCAATGGACTGTATCCCAAGCTCTGTGAACATCAGCAGGAGGCAGCTATATTTCATGCGGATTTCCTGGAGCATCTGGATATAGGACCTGCCGGTCTTAATTTTGAATAATCTCTGAAACTGGCGGGAGCTCACCGCAATTTGGCGGCTCATCTCCTTCAGTGTGATTTTCTCTCTGAAATGACTGATCATATACAGAATGACGTCATGCAGCGGATCATAGTCTATTTCGGGCTCCTGAGCGAACGGAAGGGCGGCTGCGGGCATTATGAGGTCTGCCAGTTCGAACAGCAACGGGTATAGCTGCTGTTGGTCCCTAAGTGAGCCGCAGCTCTGCATCTCATGCATACGGCGGAGCAATAAGTCCAGCTCCATGCTGCTCTCCCTATACCCGAACCATTGCTTGACCTCCAGAAGCTCCAGGAGCGGGAACATCTCTTCTTCAGAAAAGGGTTCCGGCAGCCTCCTGAGCATCCTGCCCAGCTCAGGCCTGAGCATACAATTGTAGATGAGGAGCGGCTCTGCACCGGTCAGATCCTGCGGCTGGAAGACATGGGAAACCCCGGGCGGTATAACTAACAAATCCCCTTGCATAACCTGCATTTTATCCTCATCCGCTTGGTGGATGCCTTCCCCCTGAACCACATAGGCGAGCTCTACAAAATCGTGCTGATGACGTACGGAAGTGACCGTTTCCTGAGTCAGGAGCATTTGTACCGGCGAACAGGAGTCAAATAGATATTCCCCAGTAAAGACCGGAAAAACTTCCATAACACAAACCTCCGTTTCCTGCTTCCTTAAGATAGACATCTGGAATCCATCCTAGTATATCTGAATATTTTGGCGTATTCAACCATATATTAACAGTACACTATTTGGTATATTCATCCTATTCATTCCTATCATGCCTACTGAAAGGGGTATACACATGCAGCAAAAGGTTATTGAGATTATCGCGGAAATCAAGGAGGAGCCGGGCCTGCTTCAGACGCTGAGCGGAGCTTCCGATCTGACGCTGGATGCCGCACTGGATTCGCTGCAAATCATCAACTTTATTCTGAGAATCGAAGACGAATTCGATGTCGAAGTAGACTTTGATACCTTTGATCTTGAACATTTGAAATCGGTGGACCGCTTCTCCGCGTATGTCGCCGAGCTTGCTGTACGATGAAGCACGCTGTACACTGCGGCAGCCTGGAGTCGGAACGGTACTGGCGGGAGGAAGATCTGGCTGCGCTGCCATCCGTTCCTGATGCGAAGGCTCTGGCTATCGTGCAGGCCATGGATGAACTGCTGTTTGTCTTCTGCGGGAGCGGAGATATTCTATTAACCCGCCATGGGATGGACAAGGCTCAATATGACTATCTGCAATCTCTCAATTATTCATTCAAGACTAATATGAATCCATTAACCCTGGGCGTGGAGGCACCTGGCACAGCACAGAACGCACTGAATGCAATGAATGTATTCGAGCTGCTGGGCAGGCTGAACCCCGGGCAGGAGCCGGACAGGTTAATACCGGAAGGAGCATGGCTTGAGCCCTTTGCCGTGCTTCCCGGAACGCATGAGGCGGTTAAGCGGTATAAGCTTCAGCCCGCTCTCCCGGATGAACAGACTGTGCGCAAAGTGAACACCAAAACCTACTCTGCTGCTATGCGGGACAGGCTGCTGCTGCCGAATATCGCTGTTGTTGTCCATAGCGCGGAAGAGCTGCTGCAATCCGGACAAGCGCTGCTGGAGGAGGGGGCTTTTCTGATCAAGGATGAGTATGGTGTATCCGGCAAAGGCAATCAGCTCGTGGACACTGAGCGGATATTGCGCCGGATTGCCGGGTACCTGGAATCCAGCCGGAACCAGGACAAACGAATAAAGTTTGTGCTCGAGCCGCTGCTGGACCGGGAGACCGACTTCTCCTGCCAATTTCACATTGATCCGGAAGGCCGGATCTCGATATTGTCCGTTCAGCAGCTGGTCAACCATGGTTTTGCCTTCGGAGAGTCCCACTCCCCGGAGCCGGCTCTGCTCGAAAGGCTGGACCGGGAAGACTATTGGGAGATCATGCACAGCATTGGGCGGGAGCTGTATGCAGACGGTTACTTCGGTGATGTATGCGTCGATTCCATGCTGCTGCGTGACGGAAGCCTCGCCCCTCTGGTCGAGATCAATGCCCGGAAGTCGATGAGTCTGATCAAGCATAATGTAGACCGCCAGCTCAAGCAGGAAGGAATGCATACCTGCCTGTTACAGGTGCCGCTGGCAACCATGGGCGAGGTTCATTATGCAGAGCTGCTGGGGCGGCTTGAGCGGGAAGGCATATTATTTTCGCTGGGAGCGGGGGAAGGCGTGATTCCTTTGGCTTCGGGCACACTTCAGCCTCCTGACCCGTCCCGGTCTGCCGGTTCCAGTAAGGGCAAGCTGTATGCAGCACTCGCTTACCGGGATGAAGACAGTAAGCACAGACTCACCCGTAAGCTGGACGAATCGCTTCTGCGCTCGGGCTACACTATACTGCGATAAAGAAAGGGACCCTCCAATGAATAACACCGTGACGATTCTATGCTCTGGTTTTGGTCTGGGCTTCTATGTCCCCGGCCTGCTGATGGAACGGAGATTTACCGCACTTGGCATCCAGGCGGAGATTGAGGTTTTTGAAACACTCATGTCCGACAGCAAAAAACAGCAGACAGACAACAGCCGCAAAGCGTACCAGCAGAGCTTTGCCGTAGCCTTGACCTCGCAGAAAATACCGGGTGATATCCGGGGCAGCCTGGATGCTGCGGCCGTGGAACATTTATTACAGCAATGGAAGCAGGAAGAACGGCAGCGCTTCATTGTATTATCCGGGCATTGGGTGCATGTCATGGACAGGTACCGTGAACTGGCCGGCTTTCCTGTGGAGGCTGACCTGCTCTATATTGATGCCGACCTCTCGCCGTCATGGAAGAATCTCCGCAGGCTGAATCCCGGTTACGCGGAAGGCTACCGCGAAGTACGTATGTATGACCCTGCGGCAAGGGAGATTCTATGCAGCATAGATGCCGGACCCGCGGAGGCATTGCCCGCTGCGGCCAGGAACGGGAGACTGGTTGTTCATGGCGGCGGCTGGGGAATTGGCACCTTCCGCGAGAAGTTTGATAGCCTGGAGTCGGCAGGGTATGAACTGGATATAGCCTCATACAGTCCTCAGGAGATTGGAGAGGCCGTCCATGGAAGACGTTATTATATGAACGATCCGGAGTGGCGGACCTGGAAGCGTGACAGCAGCGGGCAGTATACCTTCCCGCCTTTTGCAGAAGTAACCGTCAGCCAGCCGGACCACTATCCGCCCTGCCGTAACTACCAGGACGGGATGTATGGCGTCATCCGGCAGGCATCCGCAGTTATCAGCAAGCCGGGTGGAGGCGCCCTGATTGATTCCCTGGCCTCGGGCACACCGCTGGTGCTGCTGGACCCCTTCGGCCCGCATGAGAAGATTAACAGCGATCTGTGGGTGGAGCTGGGTTACGGCATCCGTTACGGGGAGTGGGCCGAGATGGGCTTTGACCGTGAGGCACTGCGGAAGCTGGCGGATAACCTCCAGTCAGCCAAGGGCCTTTACCCGGATTATGCGGCAAGCTATGCGGAGCAGCTATCCGCAGCAGAAGGGAGAAGCTAATGCAGCCTACCAGTAGAGTGAGCCTGGATGCCAAGTCCTTTGAGGCCCTGAAACGTACGATTAAGAATGTGGTGGTCCCGCACAGGGAACGCAAGCTAGATCCAGGGTTCAAAACCGTTATGCCGGAGATTATGTCCCTGAAGCTGACTAACCGCTGTAATCTCCGCTGCAAGCATTGCTACCAATGGAATGAATCCGGCTATCATCATGATATGGACACCGCCGAGCAGAACCTCGATATGGATGTGGAGATGATCCGGAGGCTGCTGGAGGAGACGGATGAAGCGCAGTCCCGCCTGTATTTATGGGGCGGCGAGCCGCTGTTTCACCGGAATACCAAGCAGATTCTGGAGCTCCTGCAAGAGCATCCCCGGGACACCACGATCTGTACCAATGCCTATCTGATTCCTAAGTATGAAGAGGAGCTGTGTGCAATCTCTGACAACCTGGAGCTGCTGATTCCGATCGAGGGGTTCGAGGCGGAGCATGATTTGCTGCGCGGCAAAGGCTCCTTTCAGAAGGTGATCGAGAGCGTCGAACGGCTGCTCGAGCTGCGCAGGCAAGGCCGCTTCCGCGGCCGGATCTCTGTGCACAATGTGATTAATGACAATATGATCGGCAGATTGTATGAGCTGGTGGAGTTTTTTGAGCACAAGGGCGTCGATCTGGTACTGCTCTGCTTCCCGTGGTATATCTCTGCGGACACGAGCCTGGAAATGGACCGGTTCTACGATGAACACTTCCAGTGGCTGGCGGAGCTTCCGCCGGATCACCGGAGCAGCTGGCATGCCTTCAAATACCATATCAAACCGGAGAATGTCACAAGGCTGACCGAAGACCTGAAACGGATCAACAGCAACACCTGGCATAATACCCGAATCCGTTACCAGCCGGGACTCGACTTTGATGAAATCGAGGATTTTGTGGCCGGCAAGCCGATGCTCTCCCGCAGTACATCGAAATGTCTGGCGCTCAGTACCCGGGTGGATATTGCTCCGAACGGGATGGTGAGTGCCTGCAAATTTTTTGGCGAGCTGGCCATTGGCAATGTGAAAGAGCAACCGCTGACGGAAATATGGAATTCAGCCCGCTACGACAGGCTGCGGCGGATTCTGGATGAAGGCTTGTCGCCGGCCTGCTCCAAATGCAATGTGCTGTACCTGAATACCTATGCTGCCCTGACGCATGTATGAAGAACGGGTGTGATCAGCCTGCCTATAGGCTCGGTATCCTGGGTGCCTCGAATATTGCTGTACCTGCCATGCTGGAGCCAGCGCAGGTTGTGGAGAAGGTGCGGATAACCGCAATTGCCAACCGGACATTGGAAAAGGCAGTGAAACTGGCAGAGGCTTACCATATTCCTTATGTTGCGGGCAGTCTGGATGAGCTGCTGGAGCTTGGCGATCTGGAGGGGGTATATATTGCACTCAGCAATGACCTTCATGCAGAATGGGCAGTCCGGGCATTGGAGGCGGGGAAGCATGTATTGGTAGAGAAGCCGATGTGCCTGCATCCCGAAGAAGCTGAACGGTTACGGCTGCTAAAAGAAAGCTCCGCTGCTCCGAAGCTCGCCGAAGGTATGATGATTGCCTTCCACCCCTGGCAGCAGGCACTCAAATCCATAGTCGACTCCGGGCAATTCGGCCCGCTCTATAAGATCAGTACAAGAATATCCGTGCCTGCCAAGGACAGATATGCCGGGAATTACCGCAGTGTCAAGGCGAAGGGCGGAGGCGCTTTTGCCGATCTGGGCTGCTATTGGCTGCAGTTCCTGCAGACCTTTGTCGGTCTTCAGCCCAGTGAAATCAGGGCGAAGTCTGCTTTTGACGGGCCGGAGGGCTGTGATTGGACCTTTCAGGCGGCGCTGCAATATGAGAACGGTCTGGAAGCTGAATGTCTGACTTCCTTCGAGCTGCCCTTCCGGGCTTCGCATACCCTGCATTTCGCGCAGACAGTGCTGACGGTCCCGGATTTCTTCCGGCCGGTCAAAGGCTTCTACAAAATCAAAATACGGCATGATCTGCCAGACAACCGCAGCACCCTGTGTGAATTCGCGCCGATGAACTATTATGTCAATCAGCTGGAGGCTTTCGCAGAAATAATGAGCGGGCAAAGGGCGGAGCAGCTGGAAGCTACATGGGAACGGGTACACCTGCAATCCCTGATCATGGCCGAGGCGCAGCAGCACCGGGTTTATCTATGAAGAAGCAATCTGCCCCTGGCCCAAACGTCAAAACAGCGATTCTCCATCATCGGAGAGTCGCTGTTTGTTGTTAACGGTCCTGCAAGGAAGGAGGCTGCTCTATCCAGGAGCGCTCGTTGCTCAGCACATAAATGCCCAGCGCCTGCTCGAAGGTAAGGCCGTGATTATAGAAAGCCAGCATCTTCGCAGCGAAGCGCATACTCTTATCTGCGCCGGGCGACTGCAGCAGCTCTGCAGCGAGCTTACGGAAGTCCTTCGGCTTAGCTTCTGCAGCCTCAACGGCATCCAGCAGCCCCTTGTGGCTTGGAAAGAGCATCCGGTTATAAGCCAGGATCATTCTCCCGCTGAAGAAGACCAGGTTGCTGGCCGTGTGAGCGAGCAGGTAGGCGTCGTTCTTCCGGGCCGCTTCTTTGGCGAAATAAAAAGCATACAGGAAGATCTGGGCGCAAAAGTCCCGCAGATTACGGTCTCGGTGTTCTTCAGGATAGAGCGGAATTCGGGCAACCAGTTCACCCAGCTCCGGGATTCTGGAGAATAGAACGCTTGAACCGATAAAAGCATACCTCGTCGGCTCGTTACCCCGCCCCGCGGCAAGCTCCAGGAACCGGAGGTTGATCACCTTGATATCGGCGTATCCGCCTTCATAGGTACTGACTTCCCGGTCCACGTAGGACAGCTTATTCTTCCGGTCATACTCTTCATAGGCTTCATCGGTGAATACCAGGTGAACATCCACATCCGAGGTCTCCTTGGCGGTTCCCTGGGCTACCGAACCGCTGGTGATTACTGCCAGGCAGGAAGGGTCCTTCGCCTGCTTCTCCACCAGCTTCTCCAGCGTCTGTCTATGGTGCGCATACATCTCTTTCATCCTCCCTTAACGTGCTCCTGCACATTAAGCGTAACCATTAGACAGCTCACCAGCTATGGTCAATTCAGACATTTAAGGTTCAATTCCGTAGATCAGCTGGCCTTGATGATAAATCGTGATACGGTCATTCGCGGCGTAGCTGATGATGGCGGGCTGGAATGAGTAGTCATTAGCCTGGTTGAGATTCGCCCAATTCGTGTTGTGAATGCGGAACTGAATATCTCCGGTTGTGCCGGAAGCTGCGAGTGAGCCAGCACCTGCCGTGAACCCGATCTCCGCATAAGTATCTGCACCTGTTCGCGGTGTAGCCAAGGGGACGATTTGCGTCAGCAATTTTTCTTTGCCGATGACCGCGTAATCAAATTCCAGGGTCTGTGCAGCATTCCCATCTCTGTTGTACCAATAACGTATCGTAAGCTCATTCAGCGGAATAGAGCTACCGGACTCGTTCTTCAGCTGTAGACTCGCCCGGATTGAGCCCACGGCCGTCCCCGTCTCACCGGCACGGTAGAGCAGTGTGGCATGAGGGTCGCCAGATCCGGGGCCTTCACCGGGTCCGCCAGGATCACCAATAGGGGTAAAGGTGACCGGCTTCATAATAAGGTCCAGCATAGCCTGCTTCGGCGCATTCCAGGAGGTCCAGTCATCCAGCAGCAGTCCGCCAGTGTCTCCGCTATTGGGATTCAGACTCCAGTACGTCCAGTAGAGATTGTTCTGGCCGATGTAGCTTACGAGCGCATGCTGCCATTTCCCTTCCGCCGATAAGGTATCTACGCTGCGCCCGCCGAATTCTCCGGCAAGAACCGGGGCAATTTGTTCCTTGCTGATGTATCCCCAGGTATCATCCCACAGCTTCGGCAGATTATTGGGGAAGTCGGCAGCACTGAACCAGGTCTGTGAGGCAACGCCGGGACCATAATCATGCGGGGAATAGACCACCCGGTCCGGCACAGTAAGCGTGACCGGGTAATTACGCACGCCTGTCAGATTACCGCCCCACCAATAGCTGCTGGAGTTGCCCTGAACGTTGGTCTCAATGCCTTCGACAATAATGAGCCAGTTCGGATTCGCGGCGAGAATCGCATTGCCTGCCCGTTGACTGGCCAGCCGCCAGTCTGTGGCAGGATTACCTGTTCCCCAGCTTGCCGTACCATGCGGTTCGTTATGCAGGTCGGCTCCAATGACGGTAGGATTATCTGCATAGCGCTGGGCCAGCATCACCCAGTCACTGATCCAGCGGGTTTCGGGATAGGCCGCAGTATACCACAGTGCCGATTGTCCGCCGGAGTCCGGCCGGTGCCGGTCAAGGAAGATCCGGATGCCGCGGTTCCCGGCTTTCTCAATCAGTTTATCCATAATCTGCACCGGCGTAAGGCCGGCCAGATCAGGATTTTTGGCATAATCGATACTATTGGCTGCAGAGCCTGCATCGAACATCTGGTTGCAGTAGGGCAGCCGGATCAGGTTATAGCCTTCCGTCTTGATCTGGTCGAGCACATCATCCATGGAACGGGACCACAGCCCATGCGGAGAGTAGTTCGCGGTTTCGAAGCCAAACCAGTTCAGTCCGTTGAATACGGCCGTATTCCCGGCGGAATCCACGATTTTGTTACCTGAGGTGTGATAATAGCCTGCTGCACCTTCAGCCTTCACTTCATAACCCGGATACGCATAAGCACCTGCCAGCAATATCAAAGCTGTAAACCATACACCCAACTTCCGGAACCCGAACGACATCCATTTTCCTCCTCTTAGTGATTTCAGTGAGGTCAGACTTTATAGCATACGATCCGAATGTTAACGTATTCATCTGAATTAGGATGAATTATGAATAATTGGAAACATCTATGTTACTACAAGCGTGATTGGGATACGGCACGAAATTGAAAAGCACAGGGCAGCCGTAGAGCCGCCCTGTGCTAATTACAGTTGGGGGAGAAGAAGCTATTCCTCCAACCTCCAGATATGTTTGTCTGCCCGGAACGGCAGACAAGATAATGCACCGGTAATTCCGATTACCAGGAATAGCAAAGCTGCTCCGGAGCCTTTGCCTGTTCCGACCAGTGCGACCCACAGGCTGCCTAGCGGCTGCCCTGCCATAAAGGGTTCAAACACCCTGTCTACCAATATACCGCCGCACAGATATCCCAATGGAATGGTGAAAAACTGCAAGGTATTCCTTGCCGAATAGACACGCCCCTGCATCTCAATAGGAATTGTGGAGCGGAACAGCACATCCATATTAGCGTTCATAACAGGAATGAATATCCATCCGAGGATTGCACCCAAACACCATATAGGCGTGCTTCTGCCAAAGGCAAGGAAGAAATTCTCGGTGCTCATGGAAAAAAGCAGGCAATTACAAATGACCCGGACCCGGCTTCTGGGCGGCGGCAGGATAGCAACCGAAATACTCCCAAGCATCAGGGCTATCCCTGTAACGGTGTTGACCATCCCCAGCGCCAGCTCTCCGCCACCCGTCCGTGAGAGCATCATTGCGGGCAGGGCAGCATTGAAAATGGAGGCGGTGAAATTGATCAAGGCCAAAAAAAGGATCAAATCCAGAATGCCACGGTTATCCCTGAGATACCGCAGGCCGCTTGAAGCCGATTGCAATATCGTCTCGCTACCGGTGCTGCTCCGCTTAGGAACCTGCGGGATATGGACACAGCATAGCAATGCCGTGAACGCTGTGGCAAAGGTAATCAGATCAAACAGAATCACAACCCGGACACTGGTGAAGGAAAGTATTGAAGTAGCGAGTATAGGCGTCAATATGGTAACCAGTGAGTTGGAAAAGGAACGCATTCCGCTAACCTTCTGATAATGTTGCTGCGGAGCCAGCAGGCTGATCGCTACATCCGACGCCGGCTGCTGTACAGTGTTCATTACGCCAGTCAAGGTATTAATCAGATACAGATGCCAGATCTGGAGTTTACCCATTGTCATCAGTATAAGGACCGTGACGGTACAAAGTGCCGCAAAGCTGTCACTGATCAGCATCGTAGCCTTCTTGTTCCAGCGGTCGCTCAGTGCACCTGCGAAGATACTGAGCAGCACATAAGGTGCGTAGGAACAGATAACCAACAGAGAGCTGGTTAGAGCCGATCCATTCTGCTGATAAGACCAGATCACCAGGGCAAAGGCGGTCATTGCACTGCCCAGTGCCGAGAATGACTGTGTAATCCATAAAATCAGGAAAGTACGAAGCTCCCTGAGGTTGACTTTGAATTTTGTTATCATGACTCTGCTCCTCTTTCAATGAATTCTTAACAATTCAATGAAAGTGCAAAGCCGAACGGACGAGCTGTAGTCCGCTCCGTGCAGTTTCGTCCGGTTCAGACTTTGCACGGAGCGTTGTCACTGCATATTCTCATATTCATTCTCCTTCTTGATCGCTTGAAGTTACATTCACCTGGAAAGTAAATTCTGCTTTATTTTACCATATGCGAGTCGTTCCGTCTTACATGAATTAATTGGGTAAGTATGTTTCCTCCGGGATTATGATATAATTTGCTTTAATATCTTGCTATTTATAGAGAGGTTTTTAATATGATGAATAATTTCTGGCGTGAACTACCACGCCCTTTTTTCATACTGGCACCCATGGAGGATGTAACGGATGTTGTGTTTCGCCATGTCGTAAGCAGAGCGGGCAGACCGGACGTCTTCTTCACGGAGTTTGCGAATTCAGAGAGCTATTGTCACCCGGAGGGGCATCATGCGGTGCGCGGGCGTCTGACTTATACAGAGGATGAACAGCCGATTGTAGCTCATATATGGGGCGATAAGCCGGAATACTTCCGTCAGATGAGCATCGGCATGGCCGAGGAAGGCTTCAAGGGCATCGATATTAACATGGGTTGTCCTGTAGCGAATGTAGCCGAGAACGGGAAGGGAAGCGGCCTGATCTGCCGTCCCGAACTCGCAGCAGAGATCATCCAGGCGGCCAAAGCCGGAGGACTGCCCGTCAGTGTCAAGACAAGACTCGGGTTCACTGACCTGGGCGAATGGCGCGGCTGGTTAACCCATATTTTGCAGCAGGACATTGTTAATCTGTCGATTCATCTGCGTACCCGGGAGGAAATGAGCAAGGTGGATGCCCACTGGGAGCTGATTCCGGAGATTAAGAAGCTTCGTGATGAGATCGCACCGCATACCCTGCTGACCATTAACGGGGATATCCCCGACCGTCAGACCGGCCTGAGGCTCGCTGAAGAGTACGGTGTGGACGGGATTATGATCGGGCGCGGGATTTTTCAGAATCCGTTTGCGTTTGAACAGGAGCCGAAGGAGCATAGCAGCGCGGAACTGCTTGATCTGTTGCGGCTGCATCTGGATCTCTATGATGAGTATTCAGGACAGAAGCCCCGTTCTTTCAGTCCGCTCCAGCGGTTCTTCAAGATTTATGTCCGCGGCTTCCGCGGGGCCAGTGAATTAAGAAATAACTTAATGAACACGAAGTCGACAAGTGAAGTGCGTGCGCTGCTGGAGGAGTTCGGGAGCAGGGAGCAGGACGGGGCGGACGAGCTTGGGAATTAGGCGGCCGGGATTGTAGATATCCTAGTAGTAAATAGAATAGACGCTAAAGGAGTGAGGATCGGCTGAATGGAGAAGGGACAAGCCCGGAGCCAGCAGGTCATTCCTCTGTTTTATATATCCTCGACATGATTTGACTTCTTGAATCACTTTGTTTATACGTTCTAGGAGGCGGTTCTATGTTTCAGGTTCAGAAATGGGGCAACAGCTTGGGCATTCGCATTCCGAAATCCCTTGCTCTAAAGGTCGGTATTGAGGAAGGCTCCGAAGTCGATCTTGATGTGGAAGATGGACATCTTATCATCAAGCCGAAGTCGGCCACACTGGACGAACTCCTTTCCCGGGTCACCCCGGAAAATCTCCATAATGAGGTCTCTACAGGCGGGCAGCAAGGACGGGAAGTATGGTAACGGGCGGGTATGTACCGGATCGGGGTGACTTGATATGGCTGCAGTTCAACCCGCAAGCGGACTGAACAGGCAGGCAAACGCCCGGCCTTGGTCGTGTCTCCTGCTTCTTATAATGGTAAAGTCGGAGTTTCCTTGCTCTGTCTGGTAACTTCTAAACCAAAGGGCTACCCGTTTGAAGTAGTCATACCGCAGGATATGCCCATTGAAGGGGTTATCCTTGCAGATCAAGTAAAGAGTCTCGATTGGCAATCCAGGCAGGCAGCGTTCATCTGTAAAGTACCACTGAGCATTCTTTCAGATGTCATTGCTAAACTCGACATACTGATTCGCTGATCCTAGTAGAAATAGAATAGACATGAGACTGAGGACCGGATGATGGGGAGGGGGAACCCGGAGCCAGCAGGCCAGTCCTTTTTTTTCATATGGAGGGATTACATGTCCTGGAGCAAATTGAAGCAGCAGCTGGAGGGCTTTCTCAGTCCTGCGTTAGAGGGAACGGTAGAATACCGCGCGCCGGGTTACCGTTATCTGCCTGATAAATCGGGAATCTGTTACATCTCAGTGGACAGAAGGAATGTGCTCAATATGGGCGATAAAACGAACACGATCCGATGGTATCAGACAGAGCTGGAGATTAAGAATGATCCGGAAATCCGCATTCCTGTCAGTAAGGACGACATTGAAGCGGTCAGACAAGCTGCCAAGGGACCCGTGCCGGAGGATCGCCTAATCGTAATGGCCAGAAGCAGATTAAGTACAGAGCATGCCAAAGAGCTAATGTCCGCACAGGCAACACTCGTTAAATCGAATTTCATCGTGGCCGCGAATAAGTTCCTGACTACACCTATAGAGGAGAGCCTGGAGAGCAGTGATATGGTACTCAATATTCTTGCGCTGGTGGATCGGAGAGTCGGGAAAAAGCGGATTCTGGGTATGGCCGAGAAGATGGAGTTGAAGCATCCGGTGGTCCAGTATTTCTATAAGCTGCGGCGGGGGGCCCTGTGAATAGTATGCCAAAGGTTCAAGCAAGAGTTCATGCTTGAACCTTTATTATGGGAACATTGCTATGCTCAACGCTTGCCGGCAACCAGCATATATCCGGCCCCCCGAATCGTAAGGATTCTCTCCGGATTGACAGGATCAGCCTCGATTTTTTTGCGTAAATTACTGATGTGTACAGCGACCGTTCTCGTATCCTCCAGACTCTTCATTCCCCAGATGAGATGAAACAACGTATCGACCGTGACGACTTGATTAACGTTTTGGGCCATATAGGACAGTAGACTGAACTCTTTTTTGGATAAAAAGATGGCTTTGCTGCCTATATTGACAGACTGTGCGTAGAAATCCAGCGTCAAGCCCGGTAACTCCAGCAGTTGTTCCCTTCTGCCTGTCGACACTCTGCGAAGGTGAGCCTTGATCTTGGCCATGAGGACTCCCGGACTGAACGGCTTGGTCACGTAATCATCGCCGCCATAAGCTAAAGCGCTGATCTTCACCTCGTCCTCCTCCTGACTGCTCAGAAACACGATCGGCGCATTCGTGTAGCTGCGTGCGTTCCTGCACCAGTCAATGCCGTTCTCATTAGCCAGCAGTACATCCAGTACAATCAGATCCGGATTAAACGATGCAAGCAGCAGCATGGCTTCTGTCCCGCTATGGCTATACGAGGATACGAAGCCTTCCCGTTCGCAATACGCCTGAACAATCTCACAGATATGGGGATCATCATCGACGATCATAATTTTGTACGTGTCCATCATGTTGTCACCTTCCTGCTTCCGGATACAAAGGCAGTGATACATAGAATACCGAACCCGTCTTACCGTCGCTCTCGGCCCGGACCGTTCCGCCATGCGCTTGTACGATTTCCCTGCAAATCGCCAGCCCAAGGCCGTTGCCCTCTACTCCCATGTCCATACCCGGCCGGTCAACCCTGTAATTGCGGTCGAAGATTTGCTCGAGCTGCTCAGGGGGGATGCCCGTACCAGAGTCTTGTACGCTAATGATTGCATAGCGGGTATCCTTCACCTCATCCCAGGTTAGAGCAAGACGCACCATCCCGCCGCTAGAGGTGAACTTCATCGCATTCGACACCAGATTAAATAGCGCTTGCGTTAATCTTTGCGCATCGATCCCGGCAACAGGCAAGAAGGCTCCCAGATCCTCCGTATGTCCGGTATCCAGGTTGAAATCAAGCCCCGCGTCACGCACTACCAGCTCATATTGTTCATAGAAACCGCGCAGGAAATGAATCACATGAACCGGCTCCATACGGTATTCTACCTGCCCCGTCTCCAGATGCGACAAGAAGGACAACTCCCCGATCATGCGGTTAATCCTTACCGTGTTATCCCGGATATACTTCAGGTACTGTTCATTGCGTTCCGGCTTAACCATGTCGATCACAGCCTCAACATAACCAAGCATGCTGGACAGCGGCATACGCAGATCATGTGTAATGTAGGCAAGCAGCTTTTTCCTGCCTTGCTCGGAGTGAAGTAACCGCTCATACGACATGCGGAGGTCTTCGTGGGCTGCGGATAAGGCATGTGTACGCTCCATTACGAGCTGCTCCAGATTGGAATTCATTTCAGTCAGCTTGTTATTGGCTTCGTACAGCTCACGTGCAATTCTCTCTTCGTTCGTTACCGCCCGCGTATATCTGGAAGACAGCAGAATCATCTGTGCGATCGTGAATATGAGCAGCCCAAACGGAGAGGTATTACCGATGAGTGACCATTCGTTGAAATACAGGAAATCGTTGATCACCGTTACCAGAGCAACCATCGACACGAGCAGGAAGATCAGCGCCCCCTCCATACGCCGCACAGCCGCCTCAGCCAGACCCACCATCAGATACACCATGTGAAGAACAACGATTACACCGATCAGCAGTAACATTCTTGAATATATAATTGCAGGGGTCAGTACAACAACCAGACAGAGTGCGCTCGTTATGATCCGGCTGCCCAGACGAAACCAACGCGACACATAATTCGGGAAAATGCATTCAAAATACATGGTGATGATATAACCACTGACACATAGAATCAGATACTCGAGCTTGAACTGCAATTCCCACGGAAAACGGGGAAACCATTGTGTGAACATGAGCTCGCCGACCAGCAAGGACCGGATACCGAACAACACAGTGAACAGTCCAAAATAAAGCGGTGCCCTGTCCTTGCGCCGCAGCATGTAGAGTAGCAGATGATACACGCCGATAACCAGCAGGCTTGCGGTTATGAACATCTCTGCGGCAACCTTCCGAGTGGTCTTGGCCGCTAATACGTTACTGCCACCCAGCTCTATAGACGTGGTGATGCCGCCCCGCTTATGATGGAAGTTTGCAACCTGTATAACCAGCTCTACGGTATCGCTCCCGGGCTGGAAGAACACCAGCTTCGTTGCCAGACGTGGTGTCACGCTACTCTTGTCCTGACCAACCTCGCCAACTTCTGCCAGCAGCTCTCCATTCACCCATAATTTATATGCATGAAAAATGGTAGGCAGCCGCAGCGCAAGCCGCTCATTCCTGTCCTGCCCGCTAAGCCGGGTGACCAGCCGAAAGGTTGCATAGCCTTGCCCTCCCAGCTCTTGACCATCAAGCTTGTATCCTAGCCAAGAGCTGGGGATGCTGATATACCGGTCAGCCATTTCCCCGCTTGCCATCCGGCTCCGTATATCCTCTGGCGAGAGCAGATCCTGCCAGTAGAATTCCCATTCCCCCTGCAACTTTAGCGGAGTCTTAAGGATAGAAGCCTGCGTTAGATCCAGAACGCCTTCTTCGCTTCGAAGCTTGGGGGCGCCTGGCGTTACAGGCACGATGGCATAGCTTATGGCCAGACCGATAACAACGGCAACCGCTATATGAAAGAAGATATTACGAGAAACGAACCTTAGAATACCCCTCATCATGAAGCCGACCCCAATCTACAAAATTCGCTATAAATGAGTTGATTGTTTCATGATAGCATCATTACAGGAAGCTGTGTTGATAGCGTGAAGTAAAAGTTATGTAAAAATTTCATGAATGCGTTAAATCACCAGGATGGAACCAAATGTAAGGAGTGAAAACGCGGAATTTGTCATTACAGCAAGGGGTTGGGGAGTAAAATTGATGGAATTATTTTCACAAACGACAATACAATATACCTGTGGTTCGCCTAATGGGCGAAACCGGTAAATTAAATAAAGGAGGTTTAAGTGATTGATTAAAAAAGTTCCAGCCAGAGCCTTATCCCTTTTGGTAGTTGCAGCCATATTCCTATCCCTGTTCTTCACAGCCTTACCGCAGGCAAACGCGGCCGCCAGAGGAGCATGGGCTCCTAATACGGCTTATGCAGTAAATGATACAGTAACCTATAGCGGAAGTACGTATACCTGTCTTCAGGCACATACTTCCCTCACAGGCTGGGAGCCGCCTAATGTTCCTGCACTATGGAAGAGCGGAACAACAACAACACCGACCCCTACACCTACACCAACCACACCCCCATCAACAAACGGAGTCACCTTCTATGCAGATATCAACTATGGCGGGAAGGCGGTAACCCTGGGAGTAGGCAATTATGTATTGTCCCAGCTGAATGCTGCAGGCATTCCGAATGACTGGATGTCTTCGCTTAAGGTTCCCGGCGGCTGGACGGTTGAAGTCTATGAGAATGATAGCTTTGGCGGAGCCAAATGGACCTATACGGCAGATTCCTCCTGGGTTGGCGACAGTGTCAATGACAAGATGACCTCGGTTAAGATCTATACCGGATCACAGCCTCCTTCTGTAACCAAGCCTGCCGAGGTTCCCAGCCAAATCTGGACCTATGTCGTGAATGCAGACAATGCTTATGGCAAGGGGGGAGATTTCGCACTACTGCTGAGTGCGGTGATTAAGAAGGAGAGCAGCTTCGGAGCAGGCCTGCCCGGCAGCCCATCCGCCGGCGACGGATTAATGCAGGTCGAACCTAACACCCGCAATGCCTATGCCTCACAATTCAGCGCCAAATTCGGCCGCGCGTATAATCACAGCAGCGAACAGGATCAGGTATACCTGGGCGCATTGATCCTGAATGAGAAGATTGTCAGATTCGGAGATATCTATAACGGATTGCTACACTATAACGGAGGCGACAACTGGTATCCGGGCGCTACCGATTCCTATGGCCGTCCGATTCTGGCAGATCAATATGCCAATGCCGTTTACGCTACATATAAGGGGTATGGGGGGAAGAACTAAGGGGTTATCTTCTATAAAAGAAGGCAAAAAGACGCTCGGGAGGAGTCTCGGAGCGTCTTTGTTATATGTTCAGCTAAAATAGCTTCACTGACAGCAGCTGTCAGTGAAGCTATTTTATAATACAGGAAAGGACTTGAAGGAGGACGTAGAAATGAATAATAAAGTATATCTATATGTGTTCGACACCATGGCAGACTGGGAGATAGGGTATTTAACTGCCGAACTGAACTCGGGAAGATACTACAAGAAGGGGCAAGCCCCATCTGAAATAGTTACCGTAGCCAATGAAAAGGCGCTTGTCACTACAATGGGCGGACTGGCAATAATGCCCGACATCACGGTGGATGAGTGCAGCATGACAAGCACAGATGCATTGATTCTACCCGGTGGAGAGACATGGACCGAAGCCATTCACCAGCCCATCCTCGGGCTTGCTGAGCGATGCATAAAGGAAGATATATTAGTGGCAGCGATTTGTGGGGCAACAATGGGGCTAGCCCAGGCCGGACTATTGAATTCACGCCCGCATACAAGCAATGATCTGGAGTACCTCAAAATGATCTGTCCTGCGTACACCGGCGAAGAGCTCTACCAGATGCAGTCTGCTGTAACGGATGGGAAGCTGATCACTGCCTCTGGAATAGCGCCGCTAGAATTCACTGTACATGTCTTGAAAGCCCTGGATGTCATGACTCCAGAAAAATTGAAGGCCTGGTATAGTCTCTACAAGACTCAGGAAGCTAAGTATTTCTATGAGTTGATGGGATAAGAGTAGTTAATAAGGGTACCCTCTCTTCGCGGAGAGGGTATTTCTGTTGGTCTGGCCAGGGATGGCAGTACATCTTCTGGACATCTATAAGTAGTTGTGGGGGGATTTGCCGTGCTCCACTATAGGGTGAATTTAAGTTGCAGTTTTCATGTTACTGCGTAGAATTTTGAAATCTTCTAATATATTGGAGATTCTTAAAATCATATCTCTATTCATATCTTGTTCAGTAGGGTTATTTGGTAAGTACAAGCCCCACTGCTGAAACTTGCCCTCTAATAGAACAAATCCGGATACATGAGCTCCAAAACCATTTATTCTTGCAGATTCAAGAGTTAATCTGTCGTCATGAAATACATTCACCAGCAGATTCTCAGTCCCCATGAAAAATACCGGATACGTTATGTTACTGAAAAAATCTTTATATTCCTGCTTGGCTGCTTCAGCCAGATAATCCTTTGCAATGATTAAGCCATCATAATTTATATTATGATCTTCAATAATATCTTTGAGGCTTTTGGGTATGTAGCTTAGATTTCTAATGTTATCAAAAGGAATATCACCAACAACTGCAATTTCTAACTGGATTGATGGAGGGTTATAAAGCTCCTCCGCCTGAGGCTCATTTACAATTTTGATGTCACAGCTTACAAACAACACGGATAACAATATAAGAAGTAATAACATTTTGTTTTTCATTAGTGAGTATCCTTTTTATTTCATTATAATGGTTACTTTATATTTAAAAATATAGAAAAATAATCCTTTTTGCAAGTGGATAATTAACTCGATTGAGCCTCGAATGATAGGAAGGGAATTCCAACATATGGTACGATGTGATTGAAGTGCGTAAGGTTTATTTTGTATATGTGTAAGGCTAAGGGGGAAGGGAAATGAATGAAATAACCTCTCATCATTGTAATCTGAATATTTGGGCTCATCTGCCTGATGAAGTATGGAATACAGTTGCTAATATTTATGAGCGTATGCCTGGTTGGAGAGGGTACATAGATGGGATTCCACACTGGTTTGGGCTGGAAGATGAGGATGTTTATATTCAGGCATCCGTTGAGCCAAGTGGATTGTCATTTTATGCTCAGATGAATCAGAGTGATTGGGATTCTTGGATTGGAGCGTTTAAATCAGAAGCAACTAAAGTGTTAGGGTTTGAGGTGGGGGAGCCTGAGGATGGGTTTGTGTAGTATGAAATTTTAGAAGGTAAGGCAATTCATAGATAACTCGAAAGCGGGTGTAAACATGAATATAAACCAAGCGATTAACGTTATAGATAAGGAATTATCTCAAACATTAAGTGACTACCAACACTGGTTTACTTTAAATCCCGAAGAACTATCCTTTAAACCTCAGACCGGATGGAGTATTGAACAAATATTAGAGCATGTAACACTAACCAATCACTTTTTATTGATCCTAATAAGAAAAGGGACTCGGAAAGCAATTGAACTATCAACAAAGAAAGACTTGAATACAATAATAGAATCAAGCCAAATTAATTTACAAGAACTTGATGCGATAGCTATACATAAGTCTTTTGATTGGATCAGACCAGAACATATGGAGCCTAAGGGTGAACAAGAATTAGGGCAAATAAGAGCATTATTAGATAATCAAATTAACGAATGCAAAGAGCTTTTGAAAGAGATGAACAACGGAGAGGGAATACTTTATAAAACTACAATGACCGTAAACAACTTAGGCAAGATTGATGTTTATCAATATATTTATTTCCTGTGTCAACATGCCAAACGCCACATTGTACAGATGCAAAAGGTAATGGATGAGTATAGCAAATTAAGTGAGGCTGAGTAACATCTTATTCACGCAGAGCGCCTTCCCGCCTCGGTTAGCGCGGGGTTTTGCATAACACCAAGTCAACAAGTAAAGTGCGTGCGCTGCTCGATGAATTATGGAATCAAAGAGCATGATGGGGCGGTGGGACTGGAGGATTAAACTGCCAGGATTGTAGAAATCCGAGTAGAAAATAGAGTATGAGCTAAACGAGTGAGGATAGGATGAATAGGGAAGGGGCCAACCCTGCGCTCCTTTCCTTTATTTGGTATAGAGGGGGATACGTGTCCTGGAGCAAATTGAAGCAGCAACTGGAGGGTTTTCTCAGTCCTGCATTAGTAAGGAAGGGTTGAAACTAAGGTAGGGGCCCAAATCTGCATGTAAAGCTGGGCAATTGCCTAGACAATGCCTCTATGGAGAGTTTTTTCTAGCATCTCAAAACGGAAGGGCTCTCCCTTATGATATCCGGAAAATGGCGGAGGCACAAAAAGCGAATTAAGAAGTAAATTCAATTTTACAACCGAAGATGACCATAGCATAAATTAAATAAATTGACGCCGGTAGATTACCGACGCCAGTATGCTGCCTAGGTGTTTTTTTAATGTCAACTAAAAGGGGGACTTGAACAACTGCTGTGAAGTCTTATAGTTCTCAATAATTCAATTATACAAGACATGAGGCAACTGCTCGCTCTCAATTCCCTCATTATTTGAACTACGAGTGCGTATTGCAATATGCCTTAACTTTATCTGCGAAGGCTCCAGGGATCTTCTCTTTCCAGTAAGGAACGGACATCTTCAAAGAATGGAGAGCTTTCTCGTACTTGGAATCCCCTAATTGGGCCTTTATGTTGTCCATTAAAAATTCTAAATCCTTATATTTCAAGACTCGGGTATTGGGCTCACCATTAACTAGGTTAGTTAAAACCGTTAAGTAAATAAAGGCGCTACCACGGCTCATTCCTGTCGTCTCTGCAACCTCAGTGCTCAGCCTATTGATTTCGCCCGAGCCCTCAACGTATCTTAGGAACGCACGCCACAAATCCTCAACCATCGCTGGCGTAATTTTGATATTGCTACGTGAAAACTGTTTCGTCTCATATATGGAAGTTTTATCAATATCCTCAGAATCGCTGAAATCTGCTAGGTTTGATGTCGAAGCAGCCATAGTCATTGGTAATCCTTTTTCTAAAGTGACTCTTCTTAAAAAAATATTCACAGCAATTTCAGTATTCATCCCAAGGGAACGTAGAATTTTTTCGGCTTCGAATAAGGTATCATCATCAATATTGATTTCAAACTTTGCCATACAAACACCCTCTCACAAAGTTACTATATATTTTCTTATTAATACTTATAATTATAATATTATAAATTACGTAGTTTTTATAGTATGATTTTATTATTTGTGAGAAATCTTTAGTATTTTCATAAATTAACAATATAATAGGCACCGAAGATGGTTAAGGGCATTCGTCAGAAGTTCGTGTATCAGTTTATTTCATAAATTTTCACTATTGTCTTCCTCAGTAAAATCATCTGATGCTTGTGATTCCGCTTTTGCACGCAAGGAGTTTGATCTTGTTTCCGAAAGCTTGCAGATATACGGCATAGGTTGAAAGGCTTTATGTGGCCTTTTCCTCTCTTGCTACGTTGACTAAAGCTACGGTGACTGTTGGGTCGAGATCCCCTTTGCTGTTATATTTGTCCATAGCCGCGGCTCTCCTTAAGAAACTGGTTAATAAAATATTGCTGCCCTGTTCCTGTGACTTTGGTAGTTTTGCTAATGGTGACATGACCGTCCGAGTGAGTGATGGCGGTTTCCTTTACTTTGAACAAACCGAGTTCCATGGCTCTTTGCGTTGGCGTGTTGTAATCTGTACCTTTGCGCTTAATGAGATAACCATCCTGACGAAGCCGCTCGAAAAGGCGGTTTTGCCCAATTTCAAGACCATTTCCTTTGAGGATTTTTGCCAATTCCCCAATAAGGATGGTACCTTCCGAAACCGATACCGCATCGGCGAATATGACCTTCGGCGTATTCTGGGCAGCTTCCAACTCGAGTCGATCCTTGGCAGCGCGTTCTTCCTTAAGGGCGGTCAGCACCGTAATCCAAGTGTCGGGGGTGTTCATGATTTCTTCCAGTTTGGCGGCAATGACGTATGCGCTGTGCTTACGGATGGTTGGCAGAACTTCGTGAGTTACCCAGCGTTTGAACTTCTTTGCTTCGAGTTTGCGAGAGAGTAGTATGACGTTGTATAGGCCTCTTTCACTGATAATATCGGTATCGCCTTGACGCCCTAAGCAATACTTAGCCTGATCATCGTCATCCAATTTGTCAGCAATCTTACTAGGATTGCTGAGATCAAGCACGGTGCAAACATCTTTCAGCACCCACCATGGCTCAACGTTTTTCTGTACCGTCCTGATTTCAATTCCCTCATAAGCGAATGCTTGCAATTCGTTGTTCATATTGATCCTCCTGAAAAATGGATGGTAGGGATTTACCCCTTCACCATCCACAGGACAGAAGGCGGGGGATTGAGTACCTGTGTTTTGAAAAATATTATTTTTTCGTTGCCCTCTGATATCCACGGGACATCAGAGACTTTTTGAGTACCGAGTTTATATAATATCTTTCAGACGTTCTTGTAATTGAGTGAACAGCTTCGTTTTCCTCTTATTAATCGCTTTTTGTGACAGCCCAATATCGGCGGCGATATCCCGCTCGGATTTGCCGATACAGAAGAGTTCCATAATCCTGCGGTTTTCTGGAGCCAATTCCTTCAGGGCCGCGAATAATTCTTCGTACAGCTGCTTGTCCGCTACGAGTTCAGCCAAATCGACTGTGTCGGATACTTCGAAGCCATCCTCGGTGAACTTGTCCAATGAAAGGATACTGTTTATCCGTTCTATTGGTGGGAGTCCTTTTTCCGCACGCTCTAAATCGCATTCACGACAGTTTTTGGTACAGCGATTACCTTTTTCATCTAGACAACGCATTTCTCGCTCCTTGTGTTTACGTTCCGCCCACGCCGGACGTTTGTAGGCTCGATAGACTTCTTCGGAAGTGGGGACTTGCTGGCCGTCGACAATTACGTGCCACGCACCTTCGTAAAAATTACAGTTCTTTGGTTGACTCTGATTTTCTTTGATTGACATATAAAAAAGCCCTCCTTCGGTTTGAGCCGAAATGGAGAGCTTTTTTGATATTACAAACCAGACCACAGATGGTTGGAAGCAATTCAATAGGATTTCTCCATTTCGAATTGCAACCTCACTTCCGTTAGGCGATTGCAAATATTTGGTTGTATTTCACACAACACCGGAATGCCCTGCAGGTGGCTGTCGTGTGAAGGTTTCAATCTATGTATTAATAGTAATTCAGTCAAAATCGTCCTAACAGGAAGTCAGACTTCCTGATATTCGGACAAAAAATGAGCCCTTGCAAATAAGCAGAATACTGTTTATTTGCAAGGGCTTTGATAATGCTCGAAAAGAAACACGAAGTCTGACTTCATGTTTTCTCGAAATTTATTTGATTGTACGTATGAAGCAATTGCGAATAGATAATACGAGAGTGATTTGATTTTGGTATGTTAATACCAAAATTGAATATCGATTGACATGCCTTCTATGCGGTGCTATATTTTTATGTGTGATAATAACGGTGAGTTGTTTTGCAAAGGGGGCATAACGGTGCGTAACGACAAGCAGATGAACCATATTTGGAATCGTTATAATGCGTTAAGGGGATATACTGCTCAGTCAGAGTTGCATGTTGTATTGTTCCTTTTAAAAAAGACAAAAGAGGAATTTGTATCAAATTCAAAAAGACCTACTGAGCAAAAAGCATATGAGGTAATGCTTTCAATAGCAGATAATTACGGAATGAAAAATCCATTTACGGATTCAAGGACGTTTTTTGGTTCCTTTATGGATATGGATGATGAATCTATTGATTGGGAAATGGCTCTTGCATCTGCAGATCATAGAGAGATGTTTTATATACCGAAAGTGCTAATTACTGAATTTGAAAAACACTTCAATCCAAAAATTAAGACGGTATTGATTCCTGAAGCCGAAAAATTTGTACCTTACCTTACTGAATTAGTGAGCCGATATTCTGATTGCGAATTCTTCATAACTACCATGAATAGTGTAAGTAAAGTTTTTCTCGATGAAATGTTTAAGGAGCATGTGAATGTAATTGTCAAGCAGACAAGTATTTATGATTACGAGTTTTCAGCAAGAAAGTTTGATTTAATTCTGGCGGTACCTGTATTTGGAGCAAGAGAACGCGGAGAAGATAACGGGGATTTCATTTGTAGGGAATATGAAATGATAGCTGTAGAGAACTTACTCCTACACTTGAATAGTTCGGGTGTATTGGTAATTGTACTTCCAGCTCGAATAACTTTTGCTGCGGGCTCGATTAAAGATTTAAGAGAATTTATACAAAGCATGTATAAATTGGAGGAAATAGCCGAGCTGCCAACTGGGATATTTGCATCTACCGCTATTAAGACGTATATGTTTACAATTACAACTGGTCGCACAGAAGATGTAATGATTAAGAGGTATGATGCTGCTACAAGCAACATCAAAAAAAAAGAAATCAATGAAATGGTTCTCATTGATAATACATTTGTTATGCTGGAAGAGTTGGTGGAAATGAGTCACTGGAATGTTGATCATATCTTTGGGATGGTGGATGAAGACTGGCAGCGTTATCAGAACTCAAGCATTAAAAAAGAAGAATTAGGTAATGTTGCTGAAGTATTTCGCGGTAAGGCGATCAACAAAAAAGATGCTAATGGTAGCATTGGAGTCGTAAATATATCGAACCTTAATGATTATGACATTGATTATGCGGGCCTTGATCACATCGAAGAGGAAGAGCGTAAAGTTGCGAATTACTTACTAAGAGATGGGGATTTATTATTGCCAGCACGGGGAACAGTGATTAGAATAGCGGTTTTTAAAGAACAGAAGTATCCTTGCATCGCATCATCAAACATTATTGTAATAAGACCGAATGAAAAACTGCTTTTAGGGACGTACCTAAAAGTTTTCTTAGATAGCCCGATGGGGAACAAAGTTTTAGCAGGAAAGCAGCAAGGAACTGTCGTCATTAATATTAGCTATAAAGACTTGAAGACGCTTGAAATCCCGTTGCTCAGGGTTGAAGAACAAAAGGTGATCGCAGAAGAATATGAGCAAGAACGTTCCAGATATGTAGAAAGCATTCGTCTAGCTGAGGAAAGGTGGAATGAAGTTATGGAGCGTCTTCAAAAAACTATTATCAATGTAAAACGGTAAAATGTTTACATAAATAACCGAGTTGTAATGGGAGGACTACTTAAAAATTCTGTATGTATTGCTGAGGCTTCATTAAAAGTATCGGCCTGGCACCAGGGAGGGAATTTCATGATCGGGGCTATCATTGGCGATATTGTCGGTTCCAGATTTGAATGGGATAATCATCGCTCGAAAGATTTTGATTTTTTAACATACAAATGTTTTTTCACTGATGACTCGGTAATGTCATTAGCGATATGTGAAGCACTTATGATCTGTAAACGTGATTATAGAGACTTGGGCGACCAAGCTGTTAAATCCATGCGATTTATTGGAAGACCCTATCCGAATTGCGGGTATGGAGAGAGATTCTATAAATGGATGTACAGTGATACTCCTGAACCATACAACAGTTTTGGTAACGGTGCTGCAATGAGAGTAAGTGCCTGTAGTTATGTAGCCAATTCCATCGAAGAAGCTAAATTGCTTTCGCACAAGGTGACAGCTGTAACACATAACCATCCGGAGGGGATAAAAGGCGCTGAGGCTACTGCGGTTGCAGTCTTTCTGGCTCGTAGCGGGAAAAACATCTTAGAAATTCGCGATTACATTGATAAGCACTACTACCCCATGAATTTCTCGATCGATGAAATCCGGGAAACGTATCAATTTAACGAGAGTTGCCAAGAAACAGTACCACAAGCACTTGTTGCGTTCTTCGAGTCTTCCAATTTTGAAGACGCAATCCGGAACGCTGTCTCTATTGGTGGAGATAGCGATACGTTGGCTGCAATTACTGGAGGTATAGCAGAGGCCTACTACGGAGTGCCGACAAATATCAGAAAGCACGCACTAACATTTCTTGATGAGCGGCTTCTGAGGATACTGCTTGAATTCGAAAACCTATATCCAGCAAAGATGGAAAAGATACAGTCTTCAAGGAGCGTCAGCATTAAAGAAGAAGCTGTCGGAGCCAAAATAATAACTGGAGGTAGGGAAGAAATGATCCAATTAGCAATGGATGCTGCTGATGAAGCACTAAGAAACAGTGCTTCAGCGCCTGAAGAAACAACAAGTCAAAAACTTTTTTCTCACCTTTTTGAAGCCTGCAATGTTCTGCGCGGCCCAATTAATCAGGATGAGTACAAAAGCTATGTAACGCCAATTTTATTTTTTAAACGTCTATCTGATGTTTATGACGAGGAAACACAAGCCGCATTAGAGGAATCTGGTGGTGATGAAGAATATGCTAGTTTTCCAGAAAACCATCGTTTTATTATTCCTGAAGGGTGCCATTGGCAGGATGTTCGCGAAGTTAGTGAGAACGTTGGAGTAGCAATAGTCATGGCTATGAATGGAATTGAACGTGCCAACCCGGATACTCTTAACGGTGTATTTAGCAGCTTTGATGATGCAAATTGGACTGATAAAACAAAGCTGTCAGATGAACGATTAAAAGATCTTGTGGAACATATGTCAAAAATAAAAGTAGGAAATAGTAACTATTCTGCTGATGTTATGGGTGACAGTTATGAATTCTTAATTAAAAAGTTCGCGGACTTATCAAAGAAAAGCGCGGGAGAATTTTATTCCCCACGTCCAATTGTAAAGCTTATGGTTATGCTTTTGGCACCAAAAGTTGGTGAGTCCGTATACGATCCTGCAGCTGGAACTGGTGGGATGCTCATTGAAGCTATACATTATATGAAGGGTGATAAACTTACTTATGGTCGTATCTATGGTCAAGAGAAGAACCTCGCAACTTCTGCAATTGCCAGAATGAACCTGTTCCTTCATGGGGCGCATGATTTTAAAATATCTCAAGGTGATACACTGCGATCGCCAAATTACCTGGAAGGCGGTAAGCTGAAAACCTTCGATTGTGTCATTGCGAACCCACCATTTTCCCTGAAAAATTGGGGAGGCGAACAATTTAGTTCTGACATCTACGGACGTAACATTTGGGGGTGCCCTTCAGATTCTAATGGGGACTTTGCCTGGTTGCAGCACATGGTTAAATCCATGTCTCCGAATGCCGGACGATGTGCGGTTGTACTTCCTCAAGGTGTACTATTCCGTGGTGGAAAAGAAGGCGAGATTCGTAAACAACTTGTCGAGTCCGATAAGTTGGAATGCATTATTACTTTAGTACGTGGAGTTTTCTACTCAACAGGTGTCTCGGCTTGTATCCTGCTTCTGAATAATAACAAATCAAATAAGCATAAAGGTCGCATATGCATGATTGACGCTTCAAACGTTTATACTCCCCAACGTGCACAGAACATCATGACAGAGAATGACATTCGTAGAGTTTTTGATTATTACACTGATTACGAGGATGTAATTGAACATGTGAAGATCGTCAGTGTAGATGAAATCCGCGGTAAAAACTACACACTTGCAATCAATAATTATATTGAAATGAAAAAACAAGAAACCGTGCGGCCAGCAGAGGTTCGAAGAGAGTATTTTGAAGCTTTTGATGAGATGGTTGAAGCTGAAGAAGAAATGTTGAAACTACTTCAGGAAGGAGGATACATCAATGAGTAAGCGTATTACAATTGAAGAATTGCAGTCCTACCTTTGGAGTTCTGCTGTTCTATTACGAACAAATATTGATGCTGGAGCTTATAAGCAGTATATATTTCCGCTATTGTTCTTCAAGCGTATCAGTGATGTTTATGATGAGGAATGTAAACAAATTCTTGAAGATTATGGTGGAGATGAAGAAGCTCTGGAGTGGGAGGAAAATCACCGCTTTATCGTACCAGAAGGCGCTCACTGGCGTGATGTTCGAGCAGTATCTGAGAATGTCGGAGTTGCTATAGTGAATGCTTTCCGAAAAATAGAAAATGCAAATTCCAACAAACTGCAAGGAATCTTTGGCGATGGCTCCTGGACGAATAAAAATCGCCTACCTGATCGGTTATTGAAAGAGTTAATTGAACATTTCAGCACTAAAACACTCTCAATTAAGAACTGCCCGGAGGACGAACTCGGTCAGGGATATGAGTATCTAGTAAAAAAATTTGCTGATGACAGTGGCCACACCGCACAGGAATTCTATACGAATCGCACGGTGGTACACTTGATGACGGAAATGCTAAAACCCGAATCCGGCGAAACCATCTATGATCCTACATGCGGCAGTGCTGGGATGTTGATTTCAGCAATTGCATATTTAAAGGATCAGAAAAAAGAATGGCGTAATGTTGCGGTCTTTGGACAAGAGATTAATGCACTTACATCGGCCATAGGCAAGATGAATCTTTTTCTTCATGGTGTGAAAGACTTTGACATCGTCAATGGTGATACATTAAAAGCACCAGCTTTTATTGAAAAAGGTCAACTGAGACAATTTAATTTGATCCTTGCCAATCCACCTTACTCAATTAGCCAGTGGGATCGTGAAGCATTTATAAGTGATAAGTTCGGTCGCAACTTTCTTGGAGTACCTAATCAAAATAGAGCGGATTTTGCATTCATTCAACATATTCTTAAAAGTATGGATGAACATTCTGGAAGATGTGCAATTTTACTTCCGCACGGTGTGCTTAATCGACAAGAGGAAGCAAAAATGCGGAGAGGACTTGTTGATAATGATCTAGTGGAATGCGTTATCGGCATTGGGAAAAATTTATTTTACAACTCACCCATGGAAGCTTGTATTTTGATATGCCGCTCAAACAAGGCAGTTGAACGAAGAGGTAGAATTCTGTTTATCGATGGTCGTGCACATTTAACTCGACGTGGCACTGAGAGTTTTTTAGCACAAGAGGAAATAGAGATAATCGCACAAACATACTATAATTTTCACTCAATTACTGAACTGTCATATGTTGCAAATGCTGAAGAAGTAAAAATAAATGAATATTCTTTAGCAATAAACATGTATGTTGCTCATGCCAACCCACAGCAAGTGCCAAATGGTGAATCTTCAGATATGTTTGTTGAAAAATGGATGGATCAATCGAGACAACTTCATAAATCGCTTGCTTTAATGCGATCATTTATTGAAGAGGAGCAGAGCAATGAATAGAGTGAAATTCGCAGATGTTGTTATCAGAGCCAACACAAAAGAAGACAAAGATAATACTGAAAAAGAATTCTATGTGGGTGGAGAACATATTTTAAGCAGCGAAGTTTTAATTAAAAACTGTGGAGTAATTGAAGGTTCCACTATTGGACCTATGTTTTATTTTGGATTTAAGGCTGGACAGGTTCTATTTGTTTCTCGGAATCCTCATCTAAGAAAAGCCGGTATGGTCACTTTTGATGGAATTTGTTCTGAGAAAACCTTTGTACTTGAGTCAAAAGATGAAAACGTATTGCTCCAGCGATATCTGCCCTTTGTTCTACAGAGTAACGATTTTTGGACTTATGCTGAAGCTAATAAAAGCGGATCGGTAAATTATTTTATTAACTGGAGCACACTTGCCAAATACGAATTTGATCTTCCAAGCATTACTGTGCAACGAGAATTAAGCGATTTGCTTTGGGCAATAGAAAATACAAAGCAGGCATATAGAAAATTATTGCAGAAAACGGATGAGTTGGTGAAGTCTCAATTTATCGAGATGTTTGGAGAACTCGGAAGTAATATTAAAGGTTGGGGATTAACGACATTAGGAAATTGCTGTGAACTTAATCCACGAAGGCCTAGGGATCTAGATTCTAAAGCTCAGTATTCATTTGTAGCAATGCCTTCAGTAAGTGAAAAAGGCATTATTGACTCAAGCATTCTGAGACCTTACTCAGAAGTCAGCAAAGGCTTTACATACTTTGCAGAAAACGATGTCTTGTTTGCGAAAATTACACCTTGTATGGAGAATGGCAAGGGAGGCATAGCGGTTGGACTCAAAAACGGGGTTGGTTTTGGCTCTACAGAGTTCCATGTATTGCGACCTATCATTGGGAAAAGCAGTCCGTACTGGCTATATATCATTACAATGTTTAGTAAGTTCAGGCAAGACGCAGAAAAAGTCATGACAGGCACCGGCGGGCAAAGAAGAGTTCCAATTATGTATCTGGATCAATACCCCATTTCCTTGCCACCAATTGAGCTTCAAAATCAGTTTGAAGCATTCGTTCGCCAGAGCGATAAATCAAAATTTGAACTGGAACAAGCACTTAAAGAGCTGAATTCCACTTACAAGACAATCATTTCCGAGAATCTTGGCTGATTTGTAATTTGATTTCCTCCTGATTCATGTTATTACAACATTAGGGAGGAGATCTTGTGGTCGATGAACACGCGGCAACTAGAAATGTAGAAGACAGGCTGCTGTCGTTGTTCATCGCTACAAAAAGAGTAGAAGGTTGCTCGGAGAGGAAACTCAAAGGATTGAACAGCTCGTAGGAGACGTTTACTACAAATGCAAAGATTTTTCATATAATCAATATCGATATTGCTATTAAGATCGGAGGGCCACTTGATGTTTAATGAAGACAATACAATCGAGCAAATGACGATGACAACGCTCAAAAGCAATGGTTGGAAGTACATAACTGCCGAAGAGTTGCCACGCGAATACTCGGATGTCATGGTTGAAACTATGGTTAAAGAGGCGCTAATTCGTCTTAATCCTGAAATTGCTGAAGAACCATCTCGAGCAGATGAAGTTATCTATAAACTACGTACTATAATATTGACGGTTCAACCACACAACCTGGTAACGCAGAATGAACTGTTCAAGAAGATGGTTTTTGAGGAGAACTCTTACCCATTCGGCAAAGATGGCCGTATGATTCCCATTCGTTTCTTTGGAACAATGACTAAAGAGGACCTAGCGCTGAACGAATATATTGTCACAAACCAATGGGTATATCCAAAAAAAGAAAATGGTAAAAGGCTAGATATTGTACTTCTGATTAATGGATTTCCAATGGGGATAGGTGAGTTGAAAACGCCCGTTCGTAATTCTATAACATGGTTGGATGCTGCTGGAGACATAGCTGCATATGAAAAGAGCATACCGGGCATGTTTGTAACTAACATATTCAATTTTGCTACAGAAGGCAAATGTTACAGATATGGTTCAGTTTGCATGCCAATTGGAATGTGGGGTCCATGGCATACTTCGGATCATAAAAGTGAAGGAAGTCTTGCTGATGTGAAAATCAGTATTGAAGATATGATTACACCTGAAAAAGTCATGGACATTTTTCAGTTCTTTACAGTATTTTCAACAGATAAAAAGTACCGAAAATATAAAGTCATATGCCGTTATCAACAATATGAGGGTGCGAATCTTATTGTGGAACGCGTAAAGGTTGGATACCCAAAACAAGGTCTTATCTGGCATTTTCAAGGTTCTGGTAAATCATTGCTGATGGTTTTTGCAGCACAGAAACTCAGAATGATGCCTGAATTAAACAATCCTACAATAGTTATAGTTGACGACCGAATTGACCTAGAGACGCAGATAACTGCAACATTTAATGCGTCAGATATTCCTAATCTCGTCAGGCTTGGCTCAAAGGACGATTTAGAATCCTTCTTCTTAGGGGACCAAAGAAAGATTGCAATTACAACAATCTTTAGATTTGGTGATATTAAAAAGGAACTAAACCCTAGAGACAATATCATTCTTATGGTTGATGAAGCTCATAGAACTCAGGAAGGCGATCTAGGTAGTAAAATGCGACTTGCTCTTCCGAATGCGTTTTTCTTTGGCCTTACAGGTACACCGATTAATCGTATTGATAAAAATACTTTCAATACTTTTGGTGCAGTTGAGGATAAGAGTGGATATATGAGCAAGTATTCCTTTTCGGATTCGATTCGTGACAATGCGACACTACCATTGAATTTTGAACCGGTACCAGTTGACCTGCATGTTGATAGAGAAAAGCTCGATGCTGAATTTGAAGCATTAACAGAGACCTTATCTAAAGAAGATAAAGCAGAGTTATCTCGAAGGGTAAACATGAAAGCAATTATGTATGACCGCAAGCGTATCAGAAAGGTCTGCGAGCATATATTCAAACATTACCGGGAGAAAATTGAACCGAATGGATACAAGGGTCAGGTTGTTTGTTATGACAGAGCATGCTGTCTTATGTATAAAGAAGAACTTGATAAATTGCTAGGTCCGGATGCAACTACAATCGTTATGGACACCAATAATGACAAGGAAGATAAATATAGAGCGTTCAGACGTGATAGAGACGCAGAAGGGAAGGTTCTAGATAGATTCAGAGAGGCTTATGATCCTCTGAAACTAGTAATAGTTACGTCTAAGCTTCTTACTGGTTTTGACGCACCTATATTGCAGGCTATGTATCTTGATAAGCCAATGAAAGATCATAACTTGCTGCAGGCCATCTGTCGTACTAACAGAACCTATGATGAAGGTAAGACACACGGTTTGATTGTTGACTACATAGGTATTTTTGATAATGTAGCAAAAGCTTTGGACTTTGATGAATCGAGTATGAAAAAGGTCATTTCGAATATCGAAGAGGTTAAGAAGCAAATCCCTGCATTAATGCGTAAGTGCTTGAGTTATTTCATGGGAGTTGACCGTACAATAGATGGTTGGGAAGGTTTGATTGCTGCTCAAGAATGTCTGCCAACTAATAAAATCAAAGATGAATTTGGAGCCGATTATAAAGTGCTCAATAGAGCTTGGGATGCGCTTTCGCCAGATCCATTTCTGAATCCAATGAAATACGATTTTCAATGGCTGACAAGAGTGTTCGAATCGGTGAAGCCTACTGATGGAAGAGGCGGGTTGATTTGGGCAGCACTCGGAGCGAAGACATTGGAATTGGTTCACGAGAATCTGCAAGTGGGAGAAGTACATGATGACATGGAAATTCTTACGATGGATGCAGATTTAATCGATGCATTCATTGAAAAACAAAAGGATCTGAGAAAGACAACGATCAAAATTGAAATTGATTTGGTCGCGAAAATTAGAAAACACAGTAATGATGTTAAATTCGTTAAGCTAGGAGAAAAACTTGAAAATCTCCGTGAGAAACACGAACAAGGGCTAATAACCAGTATTGAGTTTCTAAAACTGCTATTAGAACTTGCGCGGGAAGCAGCAGAAGCTGAAAAAGAAGTAGTGCCTGAGGAAGAAGTGGACAAAGGCAAGACAGCATTGACAGAGCTTTTTGATGGGGTGAAGAATTCAAAGACACCAATTATAGTCGAGCGTATTGTTAGCGATATAGATGATATCGTTAGGATTGTACGTTTCGATGGTTGGCAGGGTACAACTGCAGGAAAACAGGAAGTGAAGAAAGCTCTTCGGAGTGTTATCTGGGTCAAATACAAAATTAAAGACAAAGAAGTCTTTGATAAAGCCTATCAATATATTGAGCAATATTACTAATTCGGAGACCAGATGTGATGAGAATCCGGCAGGGAGGTGATAAGGTGCATAAGTACTATAAATCATTTGAAGCTTATCTCGAAGATATTTACTACGATGAAATGCATCGAGCAATAAAAAACTCAATCCTTCAAAAAGGAAGATCACTTTACTTCAATTCTTATAATGTATTAGATCCCTCATACATTGAGGTAAAAAACATCCGTGTAAGAAGCATAAAATTCTATGGTATCGAACACCGTCAAATTTTTTTTAATGTTACTGTCAATGCTGAAATTCTTTTAAAAGGGATGGTTACACGTGACTATGAAGCTGATAGGCAGTCTAAATGGTTTATTTTATCCTTCTACGGACATCTAATATCAGGCCTTCGAAAAGTCTTGATAATTGATGTTAGAGATTACAGCAAAGAGAGATTTAGCAAAGAAAATGCACTATCAAAGTACCTGGTCCCTTATTTATATTCGGAAGACCTGGATCATGAAGCTGAAAGATTCTTGCAAAAGTATTATCCAGAAGCACTGGAGAATCCAATGCCATTAGACATGGCCGAGCTGCTGGACAATATGTGTCTAACTATGCATTATGCACCTTTGCCGGATAATATTTTTGGCATGTCATACTTTGGTGAGGCTCAGGTGGAAGTATTCGAGGAGGATATGAGATACACTCGAACAGAAAATATTGATGTTGGAACCATATTGGTAAATCCCAATGTATTTTTTATGAGAAATATTGGTTCAAAAAATAATACAATTGTTCATGAGTGTGTTCATCATGATCTCCATGCAAACTTTTTCGAATTACAGAAGCTGCTGAATAACGACGTGACTTCAATAAGTTGCGAAGTAGTTGAGGAATACGGAAAAGATACGGTAGGGATTGATAAAGCCTTACACTGGATGGAATGGCAAGCTAATGTTCTAACACCAAGAATCTTAATGCCTTTAAAAACTACAAAACAGAAACTGAATGAAATATTGGTAGGGCTACACGGTGAAAAGCAAGATCTACGGAGTGCTGAGATTTTGCAGCTTGCAATTGAGGAACTCGCTATTTTTTTTGGTGTATCCAAATTAGCAGCAAAACTACGAGCGATTGATGTTGGGGTTGAGCAGGCAGCAGGGACCTTTGTATATGTCGATGGTAGATACTATCCACCAGTTTCCTTCCGAAGCGGCACATTAGGAAAGAATCAAACGTTTGCAATTGATAAGATTAATGCTTTTAATGAAGCAAAAATGTCGCAAGAGCTTTCGGAAATGGTGTTCTCAGGTAAAGTTGTTTATGTAAATGCTATGTTTTGTATTAACGATCCTCATTACGTAATTCGACTCGAAGATGGCTCAATTGAGTTGACTGAGTATGCATTAGAGCATGTTGATGAGTGCTGTTTGATCTTTGATAGAACAAATCGAATCAGCAAATTGTATGATGATTCCTATTATAGAAGGTGTTTTCTCTGTAGGGATGTTAATGCTGTCAATTTTGTTGAGGCAACGTACAATCCAAACTTTATAGATAATCAAAATGTACAAGAACGTGCGGAGGAGACTGCGAAAATAAGCGATTTCTCAAAAAAAATTTCGGATGAACTAATGAATATGCCTGGGAGCTTTTCAAAGACGTTGAGCTATCATATGAAAAGAAGAAGCCTAACTATTGAGATTGTTGCTGAACGGTCTGGTTTAAGCTCAAGAATAATTAGCAATTATAGAAATAATGAAGCGTTAACTAAGGAGTTACCAACGGTCATGGCACTATGTATTGGATTAAACTTACATCAGTTTTATGCTGAGGATTTAATTGCGAAGGCTGGACATCAATGGAAGAGGACACATGAACACATGGTTTATAGATGGTTAATATCCTCACATTCGGATGAAAACTTACATCAATGGAATAAGAGACTAGAAGATGCAGGTATTTCTCAGCGTCTCCCGAGTAATAAACATTAGTAAATATACAGAAACTTATTTTCCTGGACGTGCAGACTAGTTTCAGATTAGTTGCAGTGACACGTATTATAAAAAGAGAGAAATTACATGTTTTAAATTGAATAGTATAGTGCTAATGGAATAGCGATGGGGAGAAGGGAATAAGGAACAAGGAAAAGATTAAATGTACTGATTTATAAATTATTAAATGTAATCTCATAAAGTATATTACGCATTTCATCCATCTTTGAATGGTTTCTTTTCTGGACTTCAAATAAAATGGGATATGTCATGATAAATATTCCAACCAACTGAACTGAAAGAGTTAACTCAAGAAGGATCTTAATGAAATAAAGCGAATAATCATTTTTCTTGTAGAGAGTTCTCTTTTTAAGTGCATAAACTTAAAAAATTAAACGTATTCATAGATAGCCTTGTAAACGATTTTATAAAATAATATTTTGTATAAGCAAATCAAGTGTCAACCTAAATACATAGACTAAGAGCCAATTACATGATCGGTCAAACCATCGTTAGAAATCAGAGTACCACAAATATCAAGCATTTACATTCTACTAAATCCCATGGAATTTAATAAACTCGCTTTTTGTATGAGTATGAATTTGATTAAATAAGTAAGGGAACAGCTACGAAAGCGTTGGATTTTAGCTTCGGTTCTCTTGGTATTTATCATTAACTCAGTAAGTTCCATCTTGGAAAGCAATAACGGCCATAAGTAAACTAATTTCTGGGAAAGCAATACAATTGCGTTTATGTTCAATTTAGCCGATTGACTCGCTAAACTGAACATAAAAAGTATTAAAGTAGAGAATTGAAGTTTTTCAATTTTCGATTTACCCTCAATATCATTTTTCCTCCCCCAACAACTCCCCAACAGAAACCTCTAGCGCTTTTGCTATTGCCAACACCTCATAATCCTGCACAAGCCTATATTGACCCTCCAATCGCGACAAACTGGTTGGGCTGATGTCTAAGCCGAAGGTTTGCAACCTGGCGAGGAAATCCTTTTGCTTCATTCGTTTAGCTTTTCGAATAGCTACAACTCGGGTCCCGATGATGTTTTTATCGCCTGGGGGCTCTTTGCGATGTCTCATTTCCGTGTCACCTCACAATTTAACCAAATTGTATGCGAGGTAACTGTTGTTTTAATGCGGATATCGAATTAAAATAAAATAAACCGATAAACGCATTAAAATTTCTGTACATCGTCTACAGATATAGCTTTCCCAGGAAGGAGAGGGTGCGATGCAACATCTTACGCATAATTATGAGGAGGAGAAGCGCAAGCTGAATGAACTCGGAAATAAATCATTGGAGCAGGGGATTCCGCTAAGCAGCAATGAAGCGGTTCAGGCTCAGAGCCGTAAGGTGGATGAACTCATTAATCAGATGTATCAAGAAAAAAGCGGGCATACAGCTTCATTTCGTTTGAAATTCGGTCTTGGAGGGGATGTGGTGAGCTTTCCAGCATGGTTTATACAGACGATTCAAAGTCGATTGAATGAGGTTACCGCACAGATCGAATATCATTCAGAGCCTAGACATCCTTTTGAAGAAGAGAGCAAAGCTTTTCAAGCATTATTTGAGTCCATGGACATTGCACATATGCCAGAGTTTGAGTGCTGGGAGGACAAGCTTCAATTGAAGCAATCCGTTATTTATGAACGCTTATATCTACAAGGGCTTAAGGATGGTATGCAACTTGCAAATGCCTCTACTGCCCCTCCAGTTCTCTCGGACTAAGACATGTCCTGTGGAATATACTGCAAAAGTATTTTGGTATCAGTACGAAGAGTGATACATGCAAACTTTATTATTGGGCTGTCCATGCGACAGTCTTTTTTCTTGGTGTTTTTGGGGAGGTAATCCTTCCCATATTGTCGAATTACCATACATATTGTAAATCCAGTTGATATGAGGTTTTGCTATGTTAAAAGCACTGTTCTCTCTCTTCAAAAAGTCTGATGCTAAGCTTCCACAGGCTGTGCAGAAGATACAATCTCCAAAGCCAAAGCCAAAAGTGGCCTCCACACGAATTGGTGAGCTAGGCGAACATAAAATTAATATCCAACTGGATCAGTTACCTAAAGAGTGCAAATCGTTAAGCGATTTAATGCTCCCTAATCCCAAGTCTCGAACAGGCTACACTCAGATTGATCATATTGTTATTTCTCCCTACTGCATATTTGTCATTGAGACGAAAAACTACAATGGGGAAATTAAGGGTGGGCGGGTTGATCAGCAATGGTCAGTGAGCAACCGTTACAAGATGTATAATCCGCTGAAGCAGAACTACGGGCATATCAAGGCTATGAAGAGTCTGATAAAAGGTGTAGCGGCAGTAAAGTTTGTCTCCATGATCTCATTCACGATGAGATGTCGGTTCAGTATTGATCCGGAGCTTCGGAAGATTCATTCGGACGAACTGGTTGTCTATGATGTGGAACTAAGCGAGTTTATCTCTAGGAAGCTAATTAATTTGAAGACGAGAACTCCTGAACCTCCCATTTCTGCCGCACAGGCCCAAACCATATATGATCGTTTGGCTCAGGCTAATATCACTGATGCCGAGATCCGCAAGCTTCATGTACAAAGAATAGAGGGAGGTCAACTATGAAAAGTATGTGGCTTGTTCGAGCAGGAGAAAGGGCATATCTTATTAATGAATTTAAAGAAAAGCAAGCTGTGGCGATTGGCTGGGACCAATTGGGAGATATTGGTGCGGTAAATTCACTGCAAGAGATGAAGAAGCTTTTGAAGGTGACGTATCCTGAATATAAGGATGGTAAGATCAATATTACTGCTGGCCAGATTTTTCGTTTTGTAAGTGAATTTAAATTAGACGACCAAGTAATCACATATAATCCTGAAGAGCGCCTCTACTATATAGGAAGAATCAAGTCTAATTATGAATTTAAGCCAAATCATATTACGGATATGCCCCATATTCGCAGAATCGATTGGGAGGGAACTGTATCTAGAGATGTTTTGACGGCAAGCGCTCGTAATACTCTTGGTTCCATAATGACTATTATATCTATCCCGAATGATGTTCAGAAGGAATTGCTCAAGCAAATGGTAGCCGGACAGACAGAAGGTAATCAACACAGTCAACCCATAGAGTCTGTGCAAGCTGAGACGGAGGAAGAAGCTGAGGAGTTAGAACTAATCAAGGAAGACGTTATTGAGAAGTCCAATGAATTTATCAAAGATAAGCTTGCTAAGCTAGACTGGAAGCAGATGCAGAAATTTGTTGCGGGCATCCTAAGAGGAATGGGTTACAAGACGAGAATATCACCTGAAGGGCCGGACCGGGGAAGAGATATTTTTGCATCCCCAGATGGTCTAGGGCTTGAAGAACCCAGAATCATAGTGGAAGTAAAACACCGTTCAGGCAGTATGGGATCTAATCAAATACGTAGTTTTACTGGAGGATTAAGAGTAGGCGATCGGGGAATTTATGTGTCTACTGGTGGATTCACCAAGGAAGCGAAATATGAAGCGGAAAGATCTAATATCCCTTTATCGTTAATAGACTTGGACCTGCTCGCGGAGTTAGTAACGCAATACTATGATCAATTTGATTCAGAGACACGGACATTAATACCGTTAAGGAAAATATATTGGCCGTTATAAGTTTGAATGTTTTTGGCTAACTAAGGACGTGGTGTATTCACGTCCTTAGTTATTGATACATTTCAAGATTTAGTCAGATACCCATAAAGCTTACTTTCCACAGCATTCTCTAATAGCAGATTCATATGCACAACGGATATAGACTCATTATTCTTATCCAGCATAGATGCCTGTACAGCGCTCGATTGATCGGGATGTGCTTTACCTAAGTAGTAGAATTCTGTTCCATCTGCATCATCCTTTTTCACGAAAACATGAAGGTTGATCTTTAAGCGGTCTGCCTCAAGAATCGTTTTAACCTCCTCAGATTCAAGTGTTCGTCTACTTCTTGTTGACCACGTTAGAACCTCTGCGTTGATGAAGTTTTCTTGATATTTCGTACTTGCTTCTATTTCTTCCTGTTTGTGATAGGTTACAAAGATTGGGCAAGTCTGATGTTTTGTTTTATAACCATAGATAGTTGAGCCCTCATCATTACTCCAATTCAAAAGTTTACAAGAATCTTTTCTGGAATACTTCTTGTATAAGGTTAAGGGTTCGCCACAATCATACTGTTCATTTTTATGAAATGCAGTCTGAATAATATCAATGACCATTTCTCGAAAATACATGTTATTCTTTAGCGAGTTAGCCAACATTGGGTGGAAAACATAATTTTGAGATGGATCGAATTGCACTATAGCTGTTTCTCCATATTTTTCCCTTGTTGGTTCGGTGAAAAATGATAGGTTGAGTACACGTGTGACAGAATCAATAGTTCTGGAATCTGTTGGACATCCATCCTCCATAAGGGCATTCATATACTGCGTCGAAGTGACATTATCTTTAGAGAGAAGTAAGTTTATTAATATAATTTCATGCCTACGTTTTCCATTAAGAATCTCTGCTGATAACATCGCTATATAATTCTTCTCGTGCTCTGATAAGATGGGAATGTTTTCTTTAATCTTTTGTAGAAAGTGATAATAGCTGGAATGCTCATCAGTGAATATAAGCGGATCAATTGAATTTGCTTCAATGAAATCCATTAGTTTGGGTATTCGATTAAGGCGATTTTTAAGTTGAGAGTAAGATTCTTTAAGAATCTTGAGTGCTGTTAGATTGCTATTACTAATCGAGCGATAAATTTGTTGAATGGCAATTTCTTCGAAGTTAATGGTTGAGATGCCCTTAATATAACTGGTGTCCTTCATATGACGACGGATATTATCCTTGTTCTGAGTCTGGTCTCCAGAAAGGGCTACAGGAATCAAATAATTATTTTTATAGTTACCAATAAAGTCGATGATCGTGACGAACTCTTTATTAGGATGCTTACGTAAGCCACGTCCTAGCTGCTGAACAAACACTATACTGGACTGAGTTTGACGGAGCATCACAACTTGGTTAATACAAGGGATATCGATTCCTTCATTGAAAATATCTACAGTTAGAATATAGTCTAGGTTACCTGATTCAAGATCAGTTACACAGCGCTCCCGTGTTTCTTGACTATCGCTTCCAGTCAAAGCTACTGTACGATAACCTTTCATATTTAGAATGTTAGATAGCTCGATAGCTTCTTCTCTGCGACTACAAAAGATTAATCCCTTTATGGCTTCCCCTGAGTAACCGTAATATTCAATCTTTTCAATTACATAAGTTACTCTTTCATCAGTGACTAACTGGGAGAGTAGAGTCGTATCGTCAATGATTTGGCCGTTGTATTCAAAGTCAGTAACGCCAAAGTAGTGAAATGGACACAACATGTCTTCCTCCAAAGCTTCCTGAAGGCGAATTTCATAAGCGATGTTGTAGTCGAAGAGTTCATATATATTAAATTCATCAGTGCGTTCTGGAGTTGCTGTCATGCCCAGTAGGAACTTAGGTTTGAAATGTTCGATAACTTTAAGGTAGGAACGTGCTCCGGCTTTGTGAACTTCGTCAATCAGAATATAATCAAACGCCTCAGGATTAAAATTGCTTAATGAGGAGTCCTGAGAGATAGTTTGAATTGTAGCAAAGAGGTACTTAGCCTCTGTTTCTTTACTGTTTCCGGATAAAATACCAAAATCACTGTCCGCACCGCCTAGAATTCGCTGATAATCAGCCAAAGCTTTTTGCAAAATTTGTTCTCGGTGTACTACGAATAACATTCTGCTTGGAGCAAAGCTTTTCACGTCAAAAGCAGAGAGATAGGTTTTTCCTGTTCCTGTCGCTGAAATAACAAGTCCTTTAACTGCCCCTGTTGTGCGCAACTCTTTTAGATTTTGTAGTGCTCTCTCCTGCATTTTATTAGGTGAGACTAAACCAGATACGGTTTGAGGGAACTTTTCAGGAGTGAAGGGCATTGCTAGTCGATCATTACGGGTTACCTTCTGAACCTCTTCATAAAGAATTTGATATAATTCGATCCATTTATTCGTTAGTGGAACAGCATTAAGCCATACCTTTTCAAACTCACTATGGAACTGCCCTAGGAGGCCCCCATGTTTAAAAGATGTTAATTTCACGTTCCATTCGTAGTTGGCTTTTAATGCTGCAGCAGTCAGATTAGAGCTTCCCATAATGATTGTTGAATGATCTTCATGTTGAAAAACGTAACCTTTAGCATGAAAACCACTTAGATCTGTCAAACGAACTTCAACATTCGTTATTTTTAGCAACTCACTATATATTTTGGGCTTGTTAAAGTTTAGATAATTGGAAGTTAGGATTTTACCAGTAATTCCTCGTGATTTCAGATCAGCTAAATGAGATTTAAGAGTGGCTAAGCCACTCTCCGTAATAAATGCAACAGAAATAATGAAAGAGGAACAGTGATCAAGCTCCTCTAGCAAAGGTGTAAGCACGTAATCATTGGTGTCCTTATTATTGACTAATAGTTTTGGCTTATATTTATCCGGTGAATCCTGTTGATGGTCAATAAATGCCCAATTTAAAGAACTGTTCAAATGTAGAAGGGGATTGTCCATTTCAATTCCCCAGTGTTTCTTGAATTTTTTGAACAGCAGGAATATCAGCAGGTGCCCATTCTAAAGACATCAATTCATTAGCAGGTAGCCATTGTATGGCAACATGTTCAGTTAAGGTTGGTGTACCTTTTAATAGATTGCAATAAAAAGTAGTGAGATGAACAAAACCAAAGTCATATTCATACACAGTGGTCTCGATCGCTTCACCAATTTCGATTGTGCAGTTCATTTCTTCATCGATCTCTCGTTTTAGTGCAGACTGTGGTGTTTCGCCATCCTCAATTTTCCCGCCTGGGAATTCCCACATGTAAGCCAATGCTTTGCTAGCTCCTCGCTGCGCACAAAGTATCTTTTCATTTTCAATGATCACAGCACCAACTACATGAATATGTTTTTTCATTAGTTCCCTCCGGTTATGCAGCTTAATGAGAAAGTTATAGATTCTGCATTGATAATACTATTTTAGTATAATTTCATTAATGTTTACATACTGCATATGAGGAAGAGGTCCGGCTCCGCAGAATTCTATAGATACAGCGCGATTTGGGCGGGACTAGATCAGCATGAGGGTAATCATTTCGTTTTAGATTAATGCAACTGAGATTTTCTTACTTTATGAAATGACTTGTGGTAGTAAAGGCAGAAAAAAGTATAATACAAAGAGAGCTGTGCGCTAACACGACTCTCGGAGCAATAGCCGCTTTTAAGGGCGGAGGCTTTTAAAGGTAAACCAGTCAAAGAATAGACCGCTTCCCTTGAGAAGGGCGGTCTATTTCTTTTTGAGGTAATTTAGCAGCGCGATAATGAACATGCCGAACATGAACATTAGGGACCACGAATGAATAAATTTTAATATACGAACCGAATCCCCCAAAAAAGCTCAAGCGCAGGCTTCCCATCCCTGCCTTTGAGCTTTTTTCTATGCAGCCCAAGACTCTCCATGGAAATATATTCTTCCGTCGTAATACTTTCGCCATGTTCGTTCAGCCTGATTTCAGCGATGATAGAACCTGTAAGATGATAACGCCGAGCGCGTTCATCCTACATCCGGTTCTTATCCGGGCGGGCGTAACGAGGCGGGGATCTCAGGTGATCCCGCAGTGCCGGCATGTATGTTACGGTATCCTGTACGGTCCGTTTCGGTAAGAGTCACCTTTGGGGTTCGATTCCCCAATCGCCTTGGGAGCGATTCTGGTAGAGTACTCGATTTCCATCGAGCGACAATTGAAGCACAATCTGAGTAAGGAAACCAATGGACAGAATCTCTGGCGGCTGGTATAGCGCACTGCGGAAGGGCTTTGCAATCCGTGGATACCGATGGTGCGGTAGCTGGGGAGGCTGTGGCAAGGACAGAAGGGAACGAAGGCCGGCTGAAGTAGGGTTAGCCTCGGACCTCAAGTAGTCCTCCCGGACCTCCCGGCAGGGCCGCCTGTCTCAAACGTGATTCCGTCTGAGCTGCAGCGGGATTCTGTCATCCATTGGTCAAACATTAAGGGGGCATACATATGTTGAAGCAAATAACGATTCAAGCGGACCAGCGCGGTCTGCTCTTTCATAAGGGAAGTTATGTGAAGCGGCTGCTGCCGGGAACCTACCGTTACTTATCATGGTCGCAGCATACAGTGGCAGTACTGAATATTGCCAAACCGTTTAGTGTCGAGGGTAAAGACCTGCAGCTGTTCCTACAGGATGATGAACTCTTGCGGGAGCTCGATGTCGTACGCGTACAGGATCATGAGATTGTTCTGCACTATGAGGATGGCCAATTCATGCAGCTGCTGAAGCCGGGTGTGTATGCTTATTGGAACCTCCTGAGGAAGCACACCTTCGTACATACGGATATCAGACAGCCGGAGCTGCCTGCCGGGATCGACCGCTCGATTATCTCGAAGCTTACTCCGTATGTGCAGTGCTGCGAAATCGCTAGTTACGAGCAGGGATTCCTGTTCTATGATCATACGCTCAATCGGGAGCTTACACCTGGTAAGTATTATTTCTGGAAGGGTCCGGTCTCGGTGCTGACGAAGACGGTCGATCTAAGACAACAGCAGATGGATCTGGTTGGCCAGGAAATGATGACAGAAGATAAGGTCTCGCTGCGTCTGAACTTCGTATGCCAGTACACAATCGTAAGTCCGCACCGCGTTCTGGAGATGAAGGCTTTTGACGAGCAGATACACATCCAGCTTCAGCTCCTGCTCCGGGAGTATGTCGGGACGCTGAAATTGGACGATCTTCTGAAACGAAAAGAGGATGTTGCCACATTCATTCTGTCCCGTATCCAGGAGAAGGAAGAGGCGTTCGGGGTGCGTTTCCTCGGGGCGGGGGTGAAGGATGTGATTCTGCCGGGGGAAATGAAAGACATCCTAAACACCGTCCTGCTCGCAGAGAAGAAGGCGCAGGCGAACCTGCTTACCCGCCGGGAAGAGACGGCTTCGACGCGCAGCCTGCTGAATACGGCGAAGCTGATGGACGAGAATCAGACACTGTTCCGTCTGAAGGAGCTGGAATTCCTCGAGAAAATATGCGACAAAATCGGCTCTATCTCTGTCACTGGCGGTGGAGACCTCCTGGAGCGGTTAAGCTCGCTAATCGGCAGTAATAGGTAGATCGCCTCCTGGCGGTCTATTATTTTATGCAGATCGAGAGAATTAAGCTTAGTCAAAGTTCCGGTAAACAGGTAATTACATAGAAGCTATAGAACTAAGCTATAGAGCGGTTTAAGCCAAACCCGAGGAAGTGACTCCATGGACAACAAAGCAAAGAAAATCCTGATGAACACCTTCTGGACCTCAGCTGGCTGGAAGAGTAGTCCTGCTGCCTTCAGTGGCGAGGATTTCGACTATGCCAAAAGCAAAGGTCTGATGTTCGATCCTGTGACGATTACCCATGACGAGATTATCCAGCGGCTGCATGAGCTGCATGGGGCGATTACCAAGGAGCGGGTAGCCGATGCGTTCCTGCACAGTCTGTCGACGAAGAAGGTCCATTTGCGGAGCGCCCTTTCGAGCTGGGCTCTGACTTCCGCGCTACCAGTACATAACTATGAGCAGCGGAGTGTTGTACGGCCCAATTATAGCTGCTGCTGGGATTGTAACTTTTACAGATTAATGTCTGACCGGGAATATATGAATGAGGACTTGAATGTGCTGAATTTCGAACGGGTCAAATGGGGCGGAATTCGTCTGAATTGGCTTTTATACTGCTGGATGGACCTTGAATTATTAAGTAAAGAAGAAGAGTTCGAGGTTACCGCCGAGGATACTGCCATACTCTCCGGGATGCTCGAAGCGATACGGGATTGTGCGGACCATGAGAGTGCGCGGATGCTGGAGAAGCGGTGGAAGGACGTGATTCCCTCCAGTAAGAATGAACGGGATGTGCTGATGGAGATCTGGGGATATGCCGGATTGCTGGTACCGCGGGACACACCCCGGAAGCGCAAAGGCGGGAGTCATGATTTTAACTCTATGGCTGAGTGGCAGGGAGAAGACGGCTATTCTCAGGAGGCGGTAGAGTTGTATTTCGGCGCGTTTTTGTAGATTCACTATGAACTTGAATGACGGTTAGATAATATAGGACAAGGAGGCACGCTCATTATGAACACCCCGGAACACATCCAGAAGATACTTGAAGACAACAGAAGAAAGCTGCTGGCTCTCAATCCCGAAGAACGCTTTATACGCTTCTATGAAACAGATAAGCCTTACGGTTGTTTCTCTAATTTTGCGAAGTACCCCATAGTGTTAAAAGGCAAGGCGTGGGCAACCACGGAGCACTATTTTCAGGCGCAGAAGTTCGCAGGCACTGAGCATGAGGAAGAGGTCCGGCTCGCCGGAACGCCGATGGATACAGCACGCTTGGGGCGGGACCGGAGTAAGCCGCTTCGTTCCGACTGGGAAGCATGCAAGGTTGAGGTTATGAGAGAAGCGCTGATGGCTAAAGTTGAGCAGCACCCCGCTATAAAGTCCATCCTGTTGTCGACAGGCGATTGTACCTTAGTTGAACATACCGCCAATGATGCCTACTGGGGAGACGGTGGTAACGGCCAAGGCGGCAATATGCTGGGCAAGCTGCTGATGGAGATTAGGAACGGATTAGATGAATATGTGCCGGAATTCTTGCTGCCGCAGTGGATAGTGTATCCTGAAATTGAGCCGTTCAGCATTGGCTGGAGAATGGGGTATGGTGAAGATTACTTGATGCACTTATGGGAATGGAGAGAGCAGCAGTCGCCGGAGGCGCTGAAGGAGTATGATGCGTACTTCACTCCGCCGGAGGAGTGGGCTGAGGCTGAGAGAATCAAAGAAGAGTATAGGAAAAAGAATAAGGATCAGGACTGAACCCCGTAGACTATCCATTACTTCATGCCGCCACCATTCGTGGCGGTTTTCTTGTTTATTCTACGTTTAGCGCTGTCGTGTAGAATAAATTGATGTAGAAAAAATGAAAATAATGGAGGAAAAGGCATTGAGATTTAAACGGATAATCGCCTTGTTGCTGGTGTTTGCGATGATCATACCGACGGGCTTGATACATGCGGCTGATCTGGTATTGAAAGAGGATGCAAATATTATGAAGTATACTCCTGCTGGATTGAGAGACCTGGAGGATACTATTGATGTTACGGATGAATCGTATGAGGCAGAGATGCTTGTTACCTTTGAGTACGGGGAGGCGTCTTATCCTCCAGATTATGTTCAATTATCCATTGTGGAAGAAAATCCGGTAGGCAAGCGGATTGTGGGCAATACACTGTTCGTTGATAAAGGAGCACCAGCTGGAACGATTACCATCAAAGCTGTATTGCCGGATAATTTTTATACTACTCATACTATTACTGTGAATTCAGGTGGGGGTACTCCGCAACCGGCGCAGCCAAGAATAGCCCCTACGCCGCTGGATACAAGTGATCTTAATCATCTCATCGTAAGTGCAACGGCACTGGATGGCGGAATTCACAATGTACAGATAAGAACATTTTTTAAGCATGCCTATGGTATGGTGCCGGGTGACATTATTAGCCTGACACGGGAAGACGACAATAGTTCAGTATTTTCTGCTGACATTACCTATCAAGTCAAGAGTAAGATAAGAGAATTCAATGCGTATGAAATGACTTATTTTTTCACTATGTTAGATGAAGATGGGGGATTCCTGCAATATCCCGAGGTTATTGACATGAACTCGTTGGAAGGAGCTTTGACGGTTAAGTTGGCTGATCCGCCGGACTTTTCCACAGCAGCTATAGTCGAGCACACTCCGCCTGTTGTTACCAGTTTCGACAATATACCCGCTACATTCAAGATTACGCAGTTGCAGGAAGGCGAAGTTCCAACAATCAATGTCTATTACAGGTCAGAATTAACTTCCGATGGATTAAGTATAGTGAAGGGTATGGGCCAACTAACCCATGTGGACGGCGATACGTACACCGTTAATTTGGCTGATCCCGAATTTAAACAAATGGAAGCCTATACGATAGAGTACTTTATATCCACCAATCGGGGCTACCAATGGTACTATTATCCGCAGGGCATGAATCCTTATGCTCTTACTGGCTTATATAGCACCTCTATCCCGCGTGAACTATACGGTTCGGAGGAACCGGAAGAGCCGGAAGAACCAGAAAGTCCCGAGATCACTAGGGATGACTTGTATTTAAAAGTTATCGAGGCATCCGACCTTTATCTATATAGTCTTGAGGGAGATGGCGAAGGACAATACTCAAGACAAGCAAAAGACGCTTTAAACGATGCCATTATGCAAGCAGTAGATGTGTACCACTATTCAGATAATCAAGCAGAGATTAAAAATGCACATCAAATGTTATCCGATGCCATAGAGATATTTCGCGCGGCAGTAGTGACACCGTTTCAGGCCAAGATTAGCTATGCGCAAAGGATATTCGATTATACCACTGTGGGGACAGACTACGGTCAATATCCGGCTGAGGCAAGAGATACGCTAGGAGCTGCTATTACTTCGGCTAAAGAATGGAATAATCCCACCTCTACCGAAGCTGAGCTAGAGGCTGCCTATCAAGCTTTGGATGCCGCAATTACAAAATTCTTAGACTCCGAAATTAAGAGGGGAGATCCCTCGGTACTCCAGGAGAAAATTGGTGAGATATGGGATTTCCTGAGGTTTGCTTCGGAAGGAGATGGACCAGGACAGTATCCTTCATCAGCTTACACAGATTTGTACAGTGTCATCGATGCAGCAAATGTTCTGATTAGGAATTCAGGGACCGAAGCACAAATTAATGAAGCCTATGAAAATTTGGTGAATGCACTACAGGTTTTTAAGGATTCAAAGAATCCCGATACTAATAAAGTAGCGCTCCAGGCTGGCATCGAGACTGCCCGGGCATTTTTGGATGCCAGTGAAGTAGGTACCAAAGTTGGACAATATCCGGCAGATTCGAAGGACATTCTCCAAGGTTCCATAGAAGCAGCGTGGGAAACGTTAATCAACCTGATGTCTACTCAATTGGAAGTTGATCAAGCGTTAGCGAGTATGAATAATTCATTGGCGAATTTTAAGGCGTCTGTAATTAAGGCTGGAGACAATACAGCACTACAAGCCGCAATTACTGAGGCGAAAATCCTCCTGGAGGGAAGTACTGAAGGAAATGCTGTAGGAGAATATCCGCTAGAAGCCATGGACTTACTGGCATCCGCGATTACAAATGCAGAAAACTTGGCAAATGAAGAAGCGACTCAAGTAGCAATGGATGAGGCTATCCTAACTCTGAACAACGCAGTTGTAGCTTTTGAAGCTGCGGTGATCAAGGAAGGGAACAGCACAGAGCTCCAACTCAAAATTGAAGCAGCAAGAAATCTTTTGAGTTTTAGCGCAGAGGGTGATCGCCCTGGAGAGTATCCGTCAGAAGCCTTCGATGCTTTGGATAAGGCTGTTGAAGCTGCCGAGTCTCTGATGGATTCCCCCGGGACACAGCAACAGATTGATGATGCCCATCATGATTTGGTACAAGCAATCGAAGCTTTCGAAAATGCTAAGATTCAGGAGGGCGAGTATGCCCCGCTTCTAATGGCGTTGTCGGAGGCAATGACACTCTATGATACTAGCCCGGAGGGCTACGGTGCAGGGCAATATTGGCCGGAAGTCAAAGCGTTGTTCATGACAGCCATTGAGGCGGCAAACATAGTAGTAGGCGGGCCGTCAACTCAAGAAGAAATAGAGGAAGCACTCCAAACACTTGCGGATGCGGTTGAAGATTTTCAGAAATCTGTAGTTCGTGCCGGGGACAGCACAAATCTTCAATTGGCCATTACGGATTTGACCACTCTTTTGAGCAACAGCAAAGAGGGGGATGACGCAGGAGAATATCCGGCAGGATCAAAAGCGATTTTGCAATCAGCGGTTACGGCAGCATCGAATGTGATCAGCGAACCGGCTACCCAGCAGGAGATTGACCAGGCTTATGAGGAACTGATAGATGCGGCAGGTATTTTCATCGCTAAAATAATTCCAGCGGGCAATATCTCGAAAGCTCTCGAAAAAATTTATGAGGTAGGCAGGCTTTTGGAGGCCAGCAAAGCAGGAACCGGAGTTGGACAATATCCGGCTGAGGCAATAGCAGCATTGGAGGCAGTATTTGATGCAGCGATTATTGTGGTCGATAAACCCTCTTCGCAAGTGAAGCTTGATGCTACTTACCAAGCCCTTGTAGACGCGGTCGATGTGTTTAAGAAGGCGCAGATACTGGCTGGAGACACTGAAGAAGCTGACGCGGTAGTGATCGGCGCAGAAACGCTACTGAAAGACAGCGTTGTAGGTGAAGGCGTAGGCGAATATCCGCTGACAGCCAAAACAGGACTGGAAGCAGCGATTGCAGCAGCTAAGGAAGTGTTGGAACAACCAGCGACACAAGCGCAGATTGACACAGCTAAAGCGGCGTTGGAAGCGGCAATTACCGCATTTGTAGCTAAGGTAAATGGAGCAGGTAGCAGCGAAGAAGCTGACGCGGTAGTGATCGGCGCAGAAACGCTACTGAAAGACAGCGTTGTAGGTGAAGGCGTAGGCGAATATCCGCTGACAGCCAAAACAACACTGGAAGCTGCGATTGCAGCAGCCAAGGAAGTGCTGGAACAACCAGCGACACAAGCGCAGATTGACACAGCTAAAGCGGCGCTGGAAGCAGCGATCGCAACTTTCAAAAATGCAGTGAATAAAGAAGGCGGCAGCGAAGAAGCTGATGCAGCTGTGATCGGCGCAGAAACGCTACTGAAAGACAGCGTTGTAGGTGAAGGCGTAGGCGAATATCCGCTGACAGCCAAAACAGGACTCGAAGCAGCGATTGCAGCAGCTAAGGAAGTGTTGGAACAACCAGCGACGCAAGCGCAGATTGATACAGCTAAGGCGGCGTTGGAAGCAGCGATCACAACTTTCAAGAATACAGTGAATAAAGAAGGCAGCAGCGAAGAAGCTGATGCGGTAGTGACCAGCGCAGAAACGCTGCTGAGAGACAGCATTGTAGGCGAAGGCGTAGGCCAGTACCCGCTGGCAGCCAAAACAACACTGGAGGCAGCGATTGCAGCAGCCAAGGAAGTGCTGGAACAACCAGCGACACAAGTGCAGATCGATACAGCCAAAACAACATTGGAAGCAGCAATCAAGGCATTTGAAGCTGCGGTGAATAAAGAAGGCAGTAGTGAAGAAGCTGATGCAGCTATGACCGGCGCAGAAACGCTGCTGAGAGACAGCATTGTAGGCGAAGGCGTAGGCCAATATCCACTGTCTGCCAAAACAACACTGGAGGCTGCGATTGCAGCAGCCAAGGAAGTGTTTGAACAACCGGCAACACAAGCGCAGATTGATACAGCTAAGGCGGCGTTGGAAGCGGCAATTACCGCATTTGTAGCTAAGGTAAATGGAGCAGGTAGCAGTGAAGAAGCTGATGCGGTAGTGATCGGCGCAGAAACGCTACTGAAAGACAGCGTTGTAGGTGAAGGCTTAGGTGAGTACCCGCTGGCAGCCAAAACAACACTGGAAGCAGCGATTGCAGCAGCCAAGGAAGTGTTCGAAAACCCGGCAACGCAAGCTCAGATCGATGAGGCCAAAGCGACGCTGGAAGCAGCAATCAAGACATTTGAAGCTACGGTGAATAAAGAAGGCAGCAGCGAAGAAGCTGACGCAGCTGTGACCGAAGCAGAAACATTGCTGGTCGATGTGCCAGTAGGGGAAGGTGTAGGCCAATATCCGTCTGAAGCGGTCGACGTGTTGAAGGCAGCCATCAAGGCAGCCAAAGAAGTGTTTGAACATCCAGCAACTCAGGCGCAGATCGATGAGGCCAAAGCTACATTAGAAGCAGCAATCACAACATTTGAAGCTGCAGTGAATAAAGAAGGCAGCAGCGAAGAAGCTGATGCAGCTGTGACCGAAGCAGAAGCATTGCTGGTTGATGTACCAGTAGGCGAGGGCGTAGGCCAATATCCGTCAGAAGCAGTCGACGTATTGAAAGCAGCAATCAAGGCAGCGAAAGAAGTGTTCGAAAACCCGGCAACGCAGGCGCAGATTGACGAAGCGAAAGCAACGTTGGAAGCAGCAATCACGACATTTGAAGCTGCGGTAAATAAAGAAGGCAGCAGCGAAGAAGCTGACGCAGCTGTGACCGAAGCAGAAGCACTGCTGGTCGATGTACCAGTAGGCGAAGGCGTTGGCCAATATCCGTCAGAAGCAGTCGACGTGTTAAAAGCAGCCATCCAGGCAGCCAAGGAAGTGTTTGAACACCCAGCCACGCAAGCGCAGATTGATGAAGCCAAAGCTACATTGGAAGCAGCCATTATAACATTTGAAGCTGCGGTTAATACAAAAGGCAGCAGCGAAGAGGCTGACGCAGCTGTGACCGAAGCAGAAACATTGCTGGTTGATGTACCAGTAGGCGAAGGCGTAGGCCAGTATCCGGCCGAAGCGGTCGACGTATTGAAAGCAGCCATCCAGGCAGCTAAGGAAGTGTTTGATCACCCGGCAACACAAGCACAAATTGACGAAGCGAAAGCAACGTTGGAAGCGGCAATCAAGACATTTGAAGCTAGGGTGAATAAAGAAGGCAGCAGCGAAGAAGCTGACGCAGCTGTGACCGAAGCAGAAACATTGCTGGTCGATGTGCCAGTAGGGGAAGGTGTAGGCCAATATCCGTCTGAAGCGGTCGACGTGTTGAAGGCAGCCATCAAGGCAGCCAAAGAAGTGTTTGAACATCCAGCAACTCAGGCGCAGATCGATGAGGCCAAAGCTACATTAGAAGCAGCAATCACAACATTTGAAGCTGCGGTAAATAAAGAAGGTAGCAGTGAAGCAGCTGACGCAGCTGTGACCGAAGCAGGAGCATTGCTGGTCGATGTGCCAGTAGGCGAAGGCGTAGGCCAATACCCGTCAGAAGCAGTCGACGTGTTGAAAGCAGCAATCAAGGCAGCTAAGGAAGTATTTGATCACCCGGCAACACAAGCTCAGATTGATGAAGCCAAAGCAACATTGGAAGAGGCAATCACAACTTTCAAAAATGCAGTGAATAAAGAAGGCAGCAGCGAAGAAGCTGACACAACTGTGACCGAAGCAGAAACATTGCTGGTTGATGTACCAGTAGGCGAAGGCGTAGGCCAGTATCCGGCCGAAGCGGTCGACGTATTGAAAGCAGCCATCAAGGCAGCCAAAGAAGTGTTTGATCACCCGGCAACGCAAGCGCAGATTGATGAAGCCAAAGCTACGTTGGAAGCAGCAATCAAGACATTTAAAGCTGCGGTTAATACAAAAGGCAGCAGCGAAGAAGCTGACGCAGCCGTAACGGGTGCACAAACGCTGCTGAAAGACAGCATCGTAGGCGAAGGCGTAGGCCAATATCCGGCTGAAGCTGTAAAAGTGTTGGAAGCTGCGATCGCAGCAGCCAAAGAAGTGCTTGAAAACCCAGCAACACAAGCACAAATCGACGCAGCGAAAGCGACGTTGGAAGCAGCGGTGGCAGCCTTTGAAGCGGCAGTCATTCAAGCTGGAAATGCTGGAGAGATTCAAGCCCAAATTATTGAAGCGACCACTCTTTTAAATGAAAGCACAGAGGGCAACGGCGTAGGACAGTATCCGGCGGGTTCCAAAGCAATCCTGCAAGCCGCAATTACGGCGGCGGAAAATGCCATCCGCACGGCGGCAACACAAGCAGAGATTGACAAGGCTAATGAGCAATTAACAGCGGCTTATAATGCCTTCCGGGCAGCTGTAATCAAGACTGCACCGGTAGATTCGTATACACCGCCGGTTAGCAACTATACCCCACCGGCAGCTACACAGCCTGTGACACAGCCGTCTACCAAAATTACAGATGGACTGAACACAGTTGAAACGGGACAAGGCACAGTAAAAACAGCTGCGTCTGAGGTTCAAGAGATCATGAAGGCTACGAAGCCGGTTATTCTTGAATCTACGCTTGGTGTAATTGATTTTGGTAAGAATGGCTTGAACGTACCGGAGCTCAAACTAGGATTAGGTGCTTCCCTGGAGTTAGGAATACTTATGACAGAGAAGTCCAAAACCGATGAGGTGTTGGCAGGAGCCAAGCTGGATCAGGCGGGCTTGCAGCCGCTAGGCGGGAAGGTTCTGGACCTGATTGCCCAGCTGAATTATTCGAACGGCACCAGCACGAGAATCAAGAGCTTCGCTGAACCGGTCAAAGTCACGATTAACTTGAAGGAGCTAGGATTGACCGGTGATACGACCAACCTGACAGCGGTTCGATTCGTACCTCAGGCAGACGGCACGTATAAGACGATCAAGCTTGGCGGGGTCTATATCCCGGCAACGAATAGCTTTGAGTTCTATACGGACAGCTTCAGCTTGTACAGCATCGTTAAGGCTGATTCGGTTACCAAGATTACGTTCAAGGTTGACAGCAAAGAGTATTCAATTGGAGCACTTGCTAAGCAAAACGATGTGCCGCCTGTTATCCAGGAGCAAAGAACCCTGGTGCCGATCCGGGCTGTAGCGGAAGCTTTGGGCGCTGAAGTCAAGTGGGACCACGCAACCAAAACAGCGACCATTACGCTTGACGGTAAAGTGCTGACAATGACTTTGGGAGAATTGATTGAAGGCATGGACGTACCTGCGCAGGCGATTGACGGCAGAATCATGGTGCCGCTGCGTTACGTTTCGGAAGCCTTAGGAGCTTATGTCATGTGGTTCCCGCAAGATAAACGGATCGAGGTTATCCGTTAGTATCATCCTAATCTAAAAAGCCGGTTGCCTGTTTCAGGGCAATCGGCTTTTGTCTGCTTATTAAACTTTCTGCTTACCTGTTCAATCTATGCATCATCTCTCGGATGGGGGTGCCCGGCTGTGTTCCCAGCTCCTGCAGCAGAACCTCCTCCAGCTTGCGGTACCGCCGGATGGCCTCGCTTGTTCTTCCGAGTCCGATCAACAGCCGCAGGGCCTGCCCGGCGATATCCTCGCGCAGGGCGTCGATCCGGAGGATTTCATCATATGCCTGCAGTGCCTGCTCCATCTGATGCTGCTCGAGATAGATACGGGCGGCCAACTCTTGCAGCTCTATATAATCCTGCTCCAGGCGGCGCGCCTTGGTGCTGGCCCATTCGTAGGTTTTACCCTTAAGAAAAGGTCCGGTATACAAAGCTGCTGCCTGTTTCAGTAATTCCGTATGCCCGTCCCGGTTCATTCTGATTTCTCTCAGCAAACGCTCGAATGCATACAGGTCACAGGACAGGGAATTCTCCACAATCTGTACCTCATTCCGGTCAGGCAGCAGGCACACCTTAAGCCCGCTTTCACTGATAGCTTTGCGGATATAATACAGATTGCTATTCAGGTTGTTGCTTGCCTTTCCGGATTCAAACCCGCCCCACAGGGTGTCCATGATCTCGTCACGGCTGACTGAGCGTTTGTACAGGAGATAAGCGAACAGCTCCTCCGTCTTGGGACTCCTCAGCTTGAGAGGCTTCCGGTCCGGTCCGGGGTGCAGCAGCTTAAAGCCGCCGAACATGCATACCTCCAGCACAGGCTCCACCTCCGGCCGCCTCGGCCGCCTCCTTATTTTATCCAGAGTCTGTCTTACCCGTTCCGCAGAAACCGGCTTCAGCAGATAGTCAGTCGCGCTGGCGTCGAACGCCTGAAGTGCATATTCCTCATAGCCGGTAACGAATACCACGTCCATGGCCTCATATAGCTCATGAAGCTGCCGGGACAACTTCATCCCGCTTACCTCCGGCATGGAAATATCCAGAAAAGCAATATCGATAGGGTTGTCCCTGGCATATTCATAGGCCTTCACCGGATTCTGGAAGGTCTGGCAGATCACGACCTCTCCGCTCTCGGACAGAACCCAGCTGAGCTGATTAAGTGAAAGCCGTTCATCATCGACAATTATCGCCCGAAGCATATGTTCACCTCCTTATTCTTTTTTAGCCAGATCTGCCCTCTGCCAATCTTCCGGCAGCCCGGGACGCATCCCCTGCCGTTATCCTTAATGGCAAACCCGACCGCACCATTCTCCAGCCGGCCCAGCCGCTCCTTGATCATCATGAGTCATTAGTCCTAGAAAATCTAATCAGCCATTAATATTAGCAAATTACAGATGGGCTTTCAATTAGAATTCACACCGGGAAAAGTCTATTTGTGTCGGCACGGAGGAAAAATGGTACGGACACTACATAAAAGATCCTTACTATACCTTTTGACTATAACCAGATATCATTTTTAAGTGTTACGTACCTCTAAGTCCTCCATGCTAGAATTTAGACACAAGAGAAAGAGATGTATGAGAATAGAGGAGGACTATATATGTGCAATAGATTTCAAATCGTAGGCAGCCTGCTGCGTCCGGCGGAGCTATTAGAATATAAACAGCAGATTGAACACCGTGATGATATCCAGTATCCCTTTTACCAGGACTTTCAGGGGTATGAGCAGTGTGAATCGGAGGCCATTCAGGCTGTAGTGGATAAAGAAAGAGACAACGGGTTGTCCATTCTTACGGATGGGGAATACTCCAAATCGATGTGGCATCTGGACTTCGTCTGGGGCTTCCAGGGGATTGACCGCTATATCGCGGATCATGGATATTTCTTCAGAGATATAGATGGAGCTTCCAAATATGAGACCAGAAAAGATATCGGTCTGCGCATTACAGGTGAATTGGGCGGAAAGAACCATCATTTCATTCATGCCTATAAGAAGCTTCAGGCTCTTGCCGGCGACCGTGAGACCAAGCTGTGCGTACCTTCACCATCCCATATTTTTGGTGAGCTGTCCTGGTCGGATAACATTGGCAGTACAGGAGTGTATAAGGACAAAGATGAGCTGAAAGACGGTCTGGTTAAGGCTTATAAGGATTTTGTAGGGGAATTCGCTGCTGCAGGAGGACAAATTCTGCAATTCGACGATTGCTTATGGGAGTTATTTGCCGATGATAACCCGAACTCTCCATTTACCGGCGAGAAAATCAATCATGAGGAAGTACAGGGTCTGGCTGCAGAATTTATTGACATCAACAACACCATTATTGATTATGGTCATAGCTTGGGCCTCAAAATGTGGACGCATAACTGCCGCGGCAACTACGATTCCCGTAATATGGGCGGCGGCTCGTATGCCAAGATTGCGAATCTGTTCCTGAAGCAGCTGAAGTACGACCGCTTCTTCCTGGAATGGGATGATGACCGTGCAGGCTCCCTTGAGGCGCTGGCGGTGTTCAAAGATAAACCGGAGACGGAAATTGTATTAGGCTTACTGTCTTCCAAAACGAATACGCTTGACGATGAGGCCCGTGTAGTTCAAATGCTTGATGAAGCATCAAAAATTATTGATAAGGACAGATTGTTACTGTCCCATCAATGCGGGTTCGCGTCCTGCGATGGCGGTAATGAATTAACGGAAGATGAGCAGTGGGCGAAGATTAGACAAGGACAAGAAATTGCCCTGCAATATTGGGGTTAAGTAAGTAACAAACAACAATCGCCCTCCACACAGCTCTCTTGAGCGTATGGAGGGCGATCTTTTTAAGAATCTGTACGAATCCACTTGATCTACTCCACCAGTCCCAATAAATACCCGTAATGCTCCGCTTCCATCTGGTCCAGGGGGATGAAGCGGATGGAGGCGCTGTTGATGCAGTAGCGTTTGCCGCCGCGGTCTTCGGGGCCGTCATCGAACACATGACCCAGGTGGATATCGCCGGATTGGCTGCGGACCTCGGTGCGCTCCATGCCGAAGCTGGTGTCTGTGGTGTAAGTTACCACCTCCGGGGTAACCGGCTTCGTGAAGCTGGGCCATCCGCAACCGGAATCGTATTTGTCCCGGCTGGTGAATAAGGGCTCTCCAGTCGTGATATCGACATACAGGCCGGGTTCGTAATTGTCCCAGTATTCGTTGCTGAAGGCATGTTCGGTATCATTGTTGACAGCGACCGCATACTGTTCAGCGGTTAATTGTTCCTTCAATTGTTCATCGGAGGGGCGCGGGTATTGGGCAGGATCAATCACAACCGCTTGCTCATCCAGAATACTTAAGTCAATGTGGCAGTATCCGTTCGGGTTCTTCTCCAGATAATCCTGATGGTACTCCTCGGCCAGATAATAGTTTTTCAGAGGCAGAACCTCCGTTACGATCGGCTTATCATAGTTCGCCTGCTCCTGATCTACGGCCTGCTGAATGATGGCTGCATCCTCAGGGGACGAATAATAGATTCCAGTCCGATATTGAACGCCTCTGTCATTGCCTTGCTTATTCCGGCTGGTAGGATCAACCACTTTGAAATAAGACTCCAGCAATTGCTGGAGCGTCACTTGCTTCGGATCATATTTCACATGAACGGTCTCCGCGAACCCGCGGTCCCCGCGAATGACATCTTCATAGGCCGGATTCTCGCCTTCCCCGTTGGCATAACCCGAGGTTACATCCTGAACCCCCTGAATGCGGGACATATAGGCCTCCACACCCCAGAAGCAGCCACCCGCCAGGTACAGATTGTGCAGATCCTTATCAGCAATGGGAGGGGTCTTGACAGTGCGGACCGTGGACGTCATTTCCCCGAAGGTCTGGGTAATTTGCTCATTGGAAGCATGACCCGGGAGTGATTTCACTAGATTTCCGTCCGCATCAATATAAAAGGAGGTAGGGAAAGCCCTGACTTCAAATTTCTTGGCCCATACCCCATCCTCATCCAAAAGTACGGTTAAGTTGTCATAAGACTGTCTATTGAACCACTCCGTGAATTCCTTGGAGGACTTCTCTCCCTTGGCATCCGGTGTAACAATCGTGATCACCTGGAAATCATTCTCTTGCCCGGCCAAGGTATTCAGGTCCTCAAGTCCGGCCAGACAGATGGAACACCAGGAAGCCCAGTACTTCACATACACTTTCTTACCCTGTAGATCCGACAGTTGAAGGGAGTTACCCTTCAGATCCTGTAATGCAAAGTCAGGTGCAGGCTTTCCTTTGTCCATTGCAGCGGGGGAGCCGGTATTGCCGGCGGGTGCGTTCGGCTTCGTACCACAGGCCATCAGGAGCGACAGCATTCCGCCAATCACCAGGACATATCCCATCCATTTCCACGCACTCCTCATAGCTAACCCTCCTAGCGATTTATTGAATCCAGCCGACAATCGTATTCAGCCGGTCTGTCATAAGCAGCAGTCCCATTACAATCAGCATACAGCCGGACGCGATTTTGATTCCTCCCATGAATCTGTACAAGCGGCGAATCCGCTTCACCAGAACTTCCGAGAATACGGATATGACCAGGAAGGGGAGGGCTAAACCGAGCGTATACAGAAACATGAGGAAGCCTCCATAAGCAGGAGAGCCTTCACCGGCAGCGATGCTGAGAATGCCTGCGAGTACCGGGCCGATGCAGGGAGTCCATCCGAAGCTGAACGTCAGACCGAGCAGGAAGGCACCTATATATCCGCCTTTTGTAACACGATTGCTGGATAGCTTTTTTTCCCGTTCCAGCCAAGATAACTTGATGAGGCCTGTCTGATAGATCCCGAATAAGATAACGATAGCTCCGCAGATGGCAATGAATCTCGGGCTGGATATGATATTGCCCAGGATGCCGGAACCGAAACCAAGTAAGATGAAGACTACAGATAGTCCAAGCACAAACAATAACGTCCGCATCATAAAACTGGAACGAAACCGGAAGGAGCTGGTGTCAGCCACTCCCTGATTCGTGCCGTCTGCTAGGCTTCCTGACAGATAAGACACATATACCGGAAGCAACGGCAGAATACATGGCGCAAAAAACGATAACAGCCCTGCGCCGAATACGCCGAACAGAAATATAGAATCACCGGCCAAATCAGTCACCACCTTAATAAATGCTGCTTACCCTGACCCGGTATAGATGGGAACGGTGAACCAGAAGCAGCTGCCTGCTCCCTGCACACTGTGCACCCCAATTGCGCCGCCATGAAGCTCAACAATTGATTGTGCGATGGCGAGGCCCAGACCGGCACCCCCGTTGTTCTTGCTGCGTGATTTATCAATCCGGTAGAACCGTTCGAATATACGTGCGGTCTCCTCCGCTTCAATTCCCTGGCCTTCATCGGTCACTGAGATTCGCAGGTATTGACCCTCTTCAGCGGCAGCCAGAATGACCTTTCCTTCCACAGGTGAATGCTGAATGGCATTCTGCAATAAATTGGACAAGACCCGCTTAATCTGCGCAGGCATCATCAGAGCGGCAGGCAGTTTATCCGGCAGATCAATCTCCACGTTCAGCTTCTTCTCCGCGAGGTGAAACGAGAAGCTCTCCAGCGTACTGATCAGCAGCTCATCGGCATGACAAGGCAGCGGGTCGAAGATTTCACCTTTGGCTTCCAGACTGGATAATTCAAATAGATCATGAATCAGCCCCCCGAGCCGCTTCGTCTCCAGCCGGATGGTATTCAGATAACGTTGAAAGGTAACCTCATCCTGAATGACATCGTCCTCCAGCGCTTCAACAAACGATTGAATGGAGGCGAGGGGGGTGCGCAGATCGTGGGAGACATTCGCAATCAGCTCCCGGCGCGCGGATTCAGAATGGTGCAGATTGTCGAAGCTTTCCTTCAGCTTGAAGCTCATTACATTGAATTGCTGTGCCAACAGCTTGAACTCCTGCGGGCCGATTAAGGGGACTTCGGTATGGAAATCCCCTTCGGCAATTCGCACAGTCTGCTGTGTAATCCGTGCAATGGATTTCTCTAACGGCCGTGTCAGCAAATGCTGCAGGATGAAGGAGAGCAAGCCTACCCCGGCCGTTATACCAGACAACCAATAGAATTGATCGATGGTGAGGAGCATTTTGGAGTAGCTGACGAATAAACAGATGAGTAATACGCCAATCCCCGTGAGGCTGGACAACAATAAATACGTACGCAGTTTCATTAGATGCCATCCCCCGCAAACTTATAGCCTATTCCCCAGACCGTCTTGATATATTTCGGATCAGAGGGAGTCTGTTCGATCTTCTCTCTTAATCTCCGGATATGCACGGTAACTGTTGTGGTATCTCCTTCGTAGCTGAAATCCCATATTTTGCTCAGAATCTGGGTCCGCGAGAACGCCTGGCCAGGATGACTTGCCAGCAAGTACAGCATCTCGAACTCTGTGACCGTCAAGTCAATCACTTGCCCGCTGATCTCCACCGTACGCTTCGCTACGTCCACGGTAAGTCCTTCATACTTAATGGTGTGTTCAGCGGCGGTAACGGGCGATGCCTGAACCACCCGCATTCTGCGCAGGATCGCCTGCACACGCAGCACGAGTTCTCTTGGACTGAAGGGTTTGGTCAAATAATCGTCAGCCCCCATCGTCAGCCCCATCAGACGGTCCTGTTCCTCCCCGCGGGCCGTCAGCATAATGATCGGGACATCTTCAGTCTGCCGAACCTCGTTGCACACTTCCCAGCCATTCTTATGCGGCATCATCAGATCGAGCACAATCAGGCTGGGAGTCTGACTGCGCCACAGCTCCAGCGCCTCTAATCCGTCTTTGGCGGTGATCACCAGGTAACCTTCCCGTTCAAGATATCTGCGGCACACATCGGTAATATTTGAATCATCATCAGCGACCAGTATTCGTTCATTCACCCTAACCCACCCCATATCCGGAAAAATACATTTGACTCCATCATAGCATATGGTGATGGGAGCTCAGTCCGTCTTATTTCATAGCCTTGGCAGGCTTCATGTAGTCTGCAACTACCATGTCCACCACATAAGTGCTGCCATCGTAGAGAGCAGGGGCCATATTCAGGCTGACAGCCATACCGTCGACCATAATCTTTTTCGATCCGATCCATACCTTGATCATCTTGCCCATCGGCTTCATGCCATCGTCCATCATCTTGTCGTCGTCCATCATCTTGCCGTCATCCATCATCTTGTCCATGTACATCAGGGATACGGACCGGTCTTTGCTGTTCCACTCGATGCTATAGCCGTACATCCCGGCCGCCTGTCTTAAGTTCACTAGCTCCATGCCGTTCTTTTTCATCGTTTTCATTCCTGCCGCACCGGCTATTCCGGACACCGCCAGAGAGAGCACCAATACCGCGGTCATCATTAACCTTTTGCCTGGTTTACCTTTAACCATGTTTATCACACTCCATCGCTTTATTTGATTACATGAACAGCATAAGCAAGAGAGCTTACGATTCTCTAAGCTAAGTATTACGATTGTCTTACGAAGTGAGCAGAGCTTGGATATCCGGGCTGGCGCACTATAACCTTTCACTATAACCAGATTGGAATATAAACAGCAAATTGAGCATCGGGATGATATTAGCTATCCTTTTTACCATGATTTCCAGGGCTATGAGCAGTGTGAGGATGAGGCGATTCAGACTGTAGTCGAGCAAGAGAGCGAGAATGGGCTGTCCATTCTTACGGATGGGGAATATTCCAAATCGATGTGGCATCTGGAATTTGTCTGGGGCTTCCAGGGGATTGAACGCTATATTGCTATTCATGGATAATTCTTCAGAGATACGGACGGAGCTTCCAAATATGAGACTCGAAAGTACGTTTGCAGTATATCAGGAGAGTCCGATTCAATGTTTGAGACGGAATGAAAAGGGTGGGGTGACGGGCAGTATTACATGGGGGCTGCTCTTCGGGCTGCATTTTGCTTATTTGCAGTGGAAGCGGGATGTGACTTCAGCGATGATTGCGCATGGCGTGGTTGATTTTATTCGGTTCTGATTGTTCGGCGTGGGAATGCACTCTCTTTATCGGGAGGTTTTTTTTAGGCGTTCCCGTTAATTTGTTGTTGTATGTGTTGACTCTGCTTACTCCACACATGTGGAATCGTGTTCAATGTTGGGAGTACATACAGGGAAGAATCATTCCCAGCCAAACGCTCAGTTGGGCAATAAGATCTCAATTATCGTGCCTTGCCACACTTTGGATTTTACCTGGATTTCGCCGCCATGCGCTTCCACGATGGTTTTGGCGATGCTCATCCCGAGCCCGGATCCTTCCGTCGATTCATCGGAATTCGTTCCCCGGTAGTAGCGATTGAACAAATGATGCAGTGTTTCCTCGTCCATCCCTTTGCCATTATCGATTACTCGTATGCATACCTTGTCGTTCATCCTGCCGACATAGACGTTGACAACTACGCCAGGCGGGTTATGCTTCACGGCGTTGGACAGCAAATTGTCCATCAACCGCATCAGCCAGGTTTCATCGGCCTGTATCAGCAAGGGACAATCCTCCCCAACATAGTGAAACTGATACTCAGACATCATGGCGCCGTTGACGTACTTCAGTACGGAGCAGCGCACCAGCTCAACCAAGTCGATCTCCCGAAACTTCATGATCGAATCGCCCTGCTTGAGCTGATGAATCAATGAGAAGTCGGAGATCAGCTCCAGCATATAATCCCCCTTTTCCCGGATCGTCGAGCCCATGATGCGCATCTCCTCTTGGCTCCATTGCTCAGGCAAGCTCTCCAGCATATACCCATAACCTTGAATTGTGGCCAGTGGTGTGCGCAGATCGTGGGAAATCCCTGACATCCACTCCGCTTGCGCCTTTTCCAGCCTCTCGCGTTCCTTCTCGATCTGAGCCAATTGATGAGTCATCTGATAGAAGGATTCAATCACTTCCTTATAGAGCCTGTAGCGGATGCGCATCATGCCGTTGCGGCGGAATACCTTGCGCATGTCCTTGGCGGTCAGTACCTGGTCGTACTGTCCCCGGCCCATACGTTCGAACCAGCCTGCAAACAGAATCAGCGGCTGACCGTAGCGGTAGCCATGCCAGATGGAGATCGGCAGCGCCAAGAGCAGGATCAGAACTGTAATCCGGACGAGTCCACGCGTTGCCTTTTCCATCACAGGATGCTTCAGAGGGGCTCCCGCTGCATGGGGTGTATAGAGAATCCACGTCATTCCGCTCAGCTTGTCCCGATGGGCGACAATATTCGTGTCATAGTTGCTGGGCGATTGCTGGATGGCCAGGATATCCAGCTGTCGATACGCCTTCTGCACGTATGCTCCATCGCCGATGCCTTGTACGATATGGCTCTCGGGGTCGATCACCTGCAGATAGCTGCCGGTTTTGCGCAGCCGCCGGTCCAAGTGGGAAACCGCTTCGCTACGCACGATTCCATGCTGCCCGTAGGCATGAAACCAGGCAACGAGCTGGTCAAGGTCAGGACTAGGATAGCCCAGCATATACAGAAGCGGGTCTTGGAAAGCAAAATTAAGCTGAGTGTGTACGGCATACGTCCCAAACGTCCGTGTCTCTTGGATATCGAGCAGTTGAGCGATGGAGTAGGAGGCCGGCAGCGTATGGTGCGGAGTTGTATTGACGGCGTAGATCACCTCTCCTTCGGCACTGACAACCTGTAGCCACATGCCTTTTTCCTCGATGAGCTTGTCCCACTCAGGGGAGATCTGAACCATCCCGTCCTTGTAATGAGCTTCTTGAGCGATCTGTTGCAGGACGCCAACCGGAAAGTTCCGGCGTATCTCATTACTCGTCATGTTCTGGAAAAACAAGATGCAGGCAACCAGAGTGATAGCCACCATAAGCAGGGCATAAAAAATCAATTGATACGTGAAGTGGAAGGCCATGCGCTGTTGGATCTTCATCGCTCCTGCGGCTCCTTCACCAGCTTGTAGCCAAGCCCGCGTACGGTAAGCAGCAGCTTCGGATTACCGGGGTCGATCTCGATCCGCTCTCGGATGCGCCGGATATGCACCATTACCGTCGAATCATCGCCCTGTCCGTTGATCCCCCAAACCTTGTCGTAGAGCTGTGTTTTGGAAAATACGATGCCGGGAAACTTACAGAAGTGCAGCAGCAACTGGAACTCCTGCGCGGGGCAAGGAACTGGCTGTCCCTCCACGATTAGTTCGCCCTCCACCTCGTTGACGGTGAAGCGGCCAAACCGATAAATCCCCGGATCGGGCCGTTTCGCCGGACTGGACGCCGAGGTTTCTGGCTCCAGTCGGCGTATGCGTGCCTGAATTCTTGCGGCCACCTCCAGAGGATTGAAGGGCTTCGTGATATAATCGTCCCCGCCCATAGCGAAGCCTCGCAGGACATCGAGATCGGAAGCCTTGGCCGTCAGAAACAAAATATGCGGATTCCCGTATTTGCGGAGCTTGGAGCAGAGCTCCAGGCCGCTGCCGTCGGGGAGCATGATGTCGAGCAGGAGGATATCGGGGGCTTCACGCTTCGCTAAATCGAGAGCTTCTGCACAGGTGGAAGCCGCGTACAGCTGATGAAACCCTTCCCTGCGAAGCACCATTTGCAGCATCGTGACAATCGAAGGCTCGTCGTCGACGATTGCGATTTTAAAATCGGATAGATTTGTCATTGTTTTCACCCATTTCCATAGTAGCATAATCACTTTAACAGAACCTAAACGGGGGGAGTGAAATTAAGCTGATGTTTGTCTATCCGTTTAGGTTCTGTTTCATTGGGGCTGGTAGGATAGGGGTGAGAAAGCTCTTCGAACATACAAAGGATTGGTTTATGAGAAGATCGTCCCTAGTCAACAAAAGTATTACCCTATAGTCAGGCCAATTGAGGAGGATAATTTATGATTATAACCACTACATCAACTATTGAAGGCTCCCCGATAAGGCAGTATCTGGGCATTGCCACCGGTGAAGTCATTATAGGAGCCAACGTATTCAGAGACTTTAAGGCTTCGATTACCGACCTCGTAGGGGGGCGTTCGGGCGCTTACGAAGGCAAGCTTCAGGAAGCGAGAGATACGGCATTTGCTGAGATGACTCAGAAAGCTTCAGGGATGGGAGCTAATACGATTGTCGGAGTCGACATTGATTATGAAGTCATTCGCGATGGCATGCTGATGGTTGCCGTAAGCGGGACGGCCGTGATCGTTTAACACCACGATGTTTGCCTCTTGTCTGGATGACACGTTGCTTGCCTTTGAGAAACCACGTATGCTGAAGCGCTTGGTAATCGCGGATTATCGACTCATCTTTGAAGAGCAAGTGAGGGATTTTCTCGTCCATTAACCTTTTTTCAAAGTAGGAAAAGTTACTTCTGTGAAGGCTTGTTGCTTGACTTCATCCACCGCAGCTAGCGTAGGTTGAAGTTCTTTATTCGATGATATGGAAATAAACCCCTTTTGTTCAACTTATATACTAAATAAGTCGTTATCTACGCATAACGATGCAAAGAGGTGTACACCCGTGAAAAAGGTTCAAAAATTGTCTGAAACTGAAAAGGAACTCATGGAGGTAATTAGCTCTTCCACGTCCACTATGCCCCAAGCCCGACCTGGCTGGCCAGAGGCCCTAACTGCACTGGGGCTCTATCTGATCGGCATTGTTATGCTCGGTCTTTGGATGACGCAAATCCCTGACGAGCAAGCCATTTTGCGAATTAACATCGGGGGTGCAGGCAATGGTCTCGTTGGCCTCGCCGCCTTGTTCGCAGCCTACGCTCTACGGGTTCGCGGTCTGCGCGCTTTCGGTTTCCGGGCGATCGAACGGAAATGGCTGCTTGTGGGAGCCGCCCTCGGTGTTGTCGCGTTCGGCGGATGCTTCGTTATAGAGGGGGTATATTTTCACTTCATCACCGAGCTGAACAACCAAGCGGACTTCCAGACGGCAGCGCAAGGTGGCGCGCTCTCACTCTTCGTTCTGCTTATCACTGGCGCTATCCTCACGCCGCTCGGCGAGGAGTTTGTATTCCGGGGCGTTATTGCCAATGCGCTGAACCGTTACGGAGCATGGGCCGGTGTGGTTGGCAGCGCTGCGATCTTCGGCGTCGTTCATGGATTCAACGTCATCCTGTTCGACGCATTCATGGTCGGCATCCTGAATGGTATACTGTTCCGTAAGACGGGTTCCATCTGGCCCGGGGTCGTGGTGCATATCGTGTATAACGGCCTCAATCTTCTCTACTATTCTACGCTATAGATCTAATTTTATGAGACATCGTGGCAGAGACAAACAGCTCGGTCAGCTGCGCGCGACCGGGAAACCAAGCTGTGCAGGCTCCCTTGAGGCGCTTGCGGTGTTCAAAGATAAGCCTGATACAGAAATTGTACTTGGATTGTTGTCTTCTAAGACCAATACGCTTGACGATGAGGCCCGTGTAGTTCAAATGCTTGATGAAGTCTCGAAAATCATTAATAAGGATAGATTATTACTTTCTCGTCAATGCGGGTTTGCGTCCTGTGATGGCGGCAATGAATTAACGGAAGATGAACAGTGGGCGAAAATTAAACAAGGACAACAGATTGCCCAGCAATATTGGGGTAATTAATATTTAACTCAGTTAATGAGGGGAGCAGGTCCCCTTCCTTAAGACTGTCGAAGGTAATGTCGGCAGTCTTTTTATATTGGATTATCGGAATCCCGAAGGGATACTGTGTAAAAGGAAGCATGCTCCTATGGAACACAATGTCGCATTAATCCGGCTGCAATGTCGCAAAAGTACATGGAAACGGAGCAGGCAGATCGATTATACTCACTTTACGAATATGATAATGAAAATCATTATCACATAAGAAGGGGGAGTCAGCATGAAGAGAGCAGCAAAGAGGCAGACAACCGGCAGCAGGGTATACGCCGCTCAGAAATCAGGACTATTAATGGTATGGATGCTGGCACTGATACTTGTGCTGACGGCTTGCGGCACTGGAGGGGATACCAAGGGAGGCACAGCCGCACAGCCGTCTGCAGCAGCTTCAGCGGGGCCGTCGGCGCCACCGGATACAGAGGCTCAGTCGTCGCCGGAGGCGCAGGCTGCTGCAGCTTTTCCGGTAACGATCTCACACCTGAAGGGCGAATATACACTGACGGAGAAGCCAAAGGTGATTGCAGCGCTTGATGTGAAATTCGTCGATCAATTGATAGCGGTTGGGGAGCGCCCGGCGGGCAGCGTTGTGGCTGGGACGAAGGATGAATTTCCGGAATATTTGAACGCCCAATTGGGTGATGTGAAGGTCCTTGGCACACGGGATGAGCCCAATCTTGAGGCTATTGTGGCGCTGAATCCGGACCTTATATTGATGACCGACTTTCAGGAGGAGGTATATGACAGCGTCAGTCAAATTGCGCCTACAGTGGTGCTCGACTTCTACGAGGATTGGCGGGATACGCTGGCTGTCATCGGTGCGATAACAGGTAAGCAGGCGGAGGCAGAGGTGGTGCGTCAGGCTTACAGGGACAAAATCACCGGACTGCGGGAGCAACTGGCGGCGAAGCTGGGCGATGAAACCGTAGCGCTGATTCGTCCGAGACCGGAGGGTATCCGTGTACATGGTCCCGAACACCGGACCGGAAGCATTCTTTATGAGGATTTGGGGTTAAATGCCCCGGCCTTCGTTCAGGAGATTAAAGATGACACCTCCGTTGAAATTTCGATGGAGACAGTCGCTGATGTCGGAGCAGATCATTATTTCCTGCTGTCGGATGATTTGTTCGCCAAAGAGGCAGAGGCTCTGGCAGGCAGCCCGGTCTGGAAATCACTTGATGCCGTCAAGAATAACCGTGCCTATGACGTGAATTCAACGCTCTGGATCGCTTACTATGGCCCCATTGCACTCAATATTATTGTAGATCAGGCCTCGGAAGCACTGCTGGGAACGCATTGAAATGGATAGCTATCTGTCTTCGGCCTCCTGGAGGGACATGGCGGAGGAATACCGGCTGCGGCTGGGCGGTCCGCCTAAAGACAGCATCCGCACCCTTGCCCTGAGCCAGCTGCAGGAAGAAGCGGCATGCCGCGAATATGTAAGCTGGCTTAAGGATTATATCGGCGCGCCGGATATGCAGGTTGCGGCTTCTATGCTGGCTAAGCGGATCGGCTATCTGTGGATCGCGCCGTTGCTGGCTGCGATGACCTTTCATAACCGGGAAGTCTCCTTTCCGCTGGATACAAGCTTCCTTTATCATCCGGCTTCCCCGGAGTTTAAAGGGGATACGCATTTTCCCTTCCTGGCGGTGAACGGGCTTCGAACAGCATCGCCACCGGAAGACAGGGAAGCGTGGCGGGAGGAGGTCATTAAGGAGATTTTTGCGGTACGGATTGCCCCGCTGCTGCAGACGCTTGCCGCCATAGGACCCGTCCCGATGGCGGTGCTTTGGGAGAATATTATGGTGCGCATTGCCCCGCTATATTCTCCTGGAACAGACGAATCCGGGCAAGACAGGCAGCGGATGCAAGCCGATTTCGCTTTTCTGACCCGGACGGCTCCCGGAGAGTTGTTTGGGCCAAGGCGCAATCCGTTTACCCGGTTCACAGAGCATAATGACGAGACAACGGTTGCGAAGAACAAGCGCAGCACCTGCTGCTTCTATTACCGGATGTCAGGGGAGTATTGCAGGAAATGCCCGAAAATTGACAATGAGAATGAATCTCAATTAAAATGACAACAAGCACGTCCGTCTAGCAGAGGATGCTATTGTCAGGAGATGAGAGAAATGCCGCTGCAGGAGCAGGCAAGTTTATGGAGTGATACGGCGATCAAGACGCTTGACGTGCGCAGCGGTACTGTGCCGCCCGGCGGTGTTCTGAGCGAAGCGGGATTGTCAGCCAATCTGTTATTGCTGGCAGGCGGCGGGGAAGGGAGGCTTGTGATGAATGGCGAGGTTCGCCGTATCCAGGCCTCTTTTGTCTGCCACGCTGTTAAGGGGTCGGCATTTACGATGACTGCCGGACCGGAGAACATTCATTATACCGTTATTCTCTACAAGGCTGTTCCAATGGCGGGAGCCGCCCGTGTACTGTTCCCGCAGCAGAGCCACCCGCTGCGCACTTCGTTTGTTCATCATCCCGCGCATCCGGTGGAGCTGCACCAGACGGCAGACAAGCTCGCAGCCAAATGGAGCCGGGGAGAAGGGCTGGAACGGTTCCATGCCAATGCACTGCTGCAAGGAATGCTGTACGAGCTTATTATGGAGCATGAACGCGGTCAGGGCGGCGGGGAGCCGGATATGGTGGAGGTTGTTGCTGCCTATATAGCGGGGCATTACCGTCAGGAGCTGGAGCTTAAAGAGCTGGCTGCGCTTGCCGGATGCGGTGCAAGACAGCTGCAGCGGCGGTTCAAGCAGGAGAAGCTGCTCGGCCCGATGGAATATGTGATCCGGCTGCGGATGGAGAGCGCAGAACGGATGCTGCGTCATACGGATGCTCCTATCGGCGAAATCGCTGAAATAACAGGCTACCGCGACATGTATTACTTCAGCAGGGCGTTCAAGAAATATTATGGAGTCCCCCCGCAGCTCTACAGGCGGACTGCCGCTTCAGAGCCCCGTGCTGGCGCTGCTTATTCCGGGCTGCCGGACCCGGTGATCAGTCATATGCGGGGCGATTATAACGTCACTGCTTCTCCGCAGCGAATCGCTGTACTCGATGTTCAATATGCTGACCATTTGCTTGCCCTTGGGCTGTCACCCGCAGGAAGTGTAGGATTGGGCGGTGCAGTGTTGAAATTCCCCCAATATATCCGGGAAAGGCTTAAGGCAACGGAAATGCTCGGAACCTATGAGTACCCGGACCTGCAGGCTGTGGAACGGCTGCAGCCGGATTTGATTATCTGTACCGAGGTGCATGATCCGCATTATGAACGCTTAAGCCGGATTGCTCCCACTATCATGTTTCGGCGCAATAAGAGCTGGCAGACGATTCTGAGCCTGCTCGGTGAACTGACGGGCAAGCGGGCCGAGGCGGAACGTATTATTGCCGATTACCTTCGCCGCACGGCATTGCTCTCAGAAGAGCTTGCCCCGGTGCTGGCAGGCAAGAGCGTGGCTCTGATCCGCCCGCGGGAGTCACTGGTCCGCGTACATACGGCTTCGCACCGCACAGGCGCTGTGCTGTACCGCGACCTGGGTCTGCCTGCTCCGCTATTCGTCGCAGATACCTCCGACACGGCGTATCATATTTCCGTCGACAGGCTGCCGGCAGTGCATGCCAGCCACTACTTTTGGCTAAGCAACGAGCTGCTGCAGGATAACCTGGCTGTGACCGAGCAGAACGCCCGGGGCTTGCTGGATGCAGATGAACGGCAGCATATATACCCGGTGGATGCCGCTACATGGATCGGCTGCTATGGGCCGACAGGCATCAATTGCATTGTGGATCAGGTAGCCCGCGCCTTGCTGGCCTGAGTAGTGCCAATCCCAATAGATTCTATTAGATTTAGCCGGTTGTTGCATCCCTAACACCTGTCATTGGCAGGTGTTTTTTTGAGCTTCTTATATGCGAACGTTTGTGCTACAATACCTTTTGTGAATATATGGAAGGGGCTGCGTGAGTCTATGACAAAGAGGCAATGGGTCATGAAATTTATGCTGATGCACAAATGGGTTTTTCTATGCGGGTTCATGATCACTACGTTAATGACGATGGTCAACCTGATTTATCCGTTCCTGGGCGGGAAGATGATCAATATCGCTTTTTATGATAAGGACATGAGCGCCTTCTTGGATCTATGTCTGGTCTATGCCGGCATACTCTTGTTCAATCAGTTTGTTGTTGCAACGTTAAACAATCTTATTTCGTCGCAGATGATGACCGGGTTTGTCTTCGATATCCGGCGGGCTCTGTTCAACAAGATATTACATAAAAAAGGCAAAGACCTCTCCGGGATGTACAGCGGGGATATGATCAGCCGGATGAACCACGACGCTACGGATATTATGAATCTCGTCTTCTGGAGCGGACTGTGGGGATACTCCAACCTGCTGCATATCCTATTCGCTGTCTGTTTTATGTTTTACTACAATGTACTGCTGGGCGCTTTTACGGTCGTTCTGGTTCCCGCCGTGTTTTTTGCCTCGAAATATTTCAAGACCAGAGCGCAACAGGTCAACAAGGAGCTTCGGGCGGAACAGGGAAAGTTATCCTCGTATTTATTCGAAATTGTGAAGAATCTGCAGGACGTCAAAATCCTTAGCGCAGGTAAAAAAGTAACAAGCACTTATCTAAGGAAAACGGCTGCCATTCATAAAATGAATGTGGAAAACGGAAGAATCGGAGTGACCACAGAAAGGGTGAATGCATTCATCACGCTTGCCGCACAATTGCTCATATTTATTATCTGCGCCTATTTCATTGTTAAAGGCCAAATGCAGCTCGGTGTGTTTGTAGCCGCGATAAGCTATTTCAATATGGCCGTGAATTACTTCAGCTCCATTAACGGCAAAATTACCGATGTCTGGGGGCAGAGGGTCTCCCTGCAGCGTGTCGTGGATATTCTGAATGAGGATGAAGAGGATTACCGGGAAAACCAGCCTCCGCAGCCCATAAAAGAGGGCCTGATTGAATTTAATAATGTCACCTTCGGATACAGCCAAGACAGACAGGTTCTGAACGGGTTCAATCTCCGCGTCGATGCAGGCAGCACGATCGGCATTGTCGGTAGGAGCGGTGCGGGTAAAACAACGATGGGCAACCTGCTCTACAATCTGTATCAAGTGGACAGCGGCGAGCTTCTGATCGACGGTGTAAATGTTAATGACTATAACCTGCATAGCTTGCGGAGCCAGGTGGGGATTGTCCATCAGGAGACTATTCTGTACGATCAGACCTTGCGTTACAATCTTTCATTTACAAATCTTAAGGATAATGATGAAGCCCTGATAGAAGCGATCAAGAAGGCTGCTCTGTATGATGTGGTCATGACCTTCCCGGACGGACTGGATACTCTGCTGGGGACGGGAGGGCAGGAATTATCCGGCGGGCAGAAGCAGCGTCTGGCAATCGCCAGGATTTTAGTCAAGAATCCGAAGATTCTGATCTTCGACGAAGCTACATCCTTCCTCGACAGCCGGAACGAAGCGCTGATCCGGAAAGTAATGCGTGAGCTCTCGCAGGACCGGACGCTGATCATCATCGCCCACCGGTTCTCCACCATCCAGAGCTGTGATAGAATCGCGGTGTTAGCAGACGGTGTTGTCAAAGGCTACGATACTCACGACGTACTGATTACTAGCAATCCAACATACATAGACTTATTCAGCGAACAGTATGCAGGAGGTGAAGCTGTATGAAACGATGGGACACCTATAAGGCCTTAACCCGGGAAATAGACGGTATCCGACAACCGCTCCTTGCGCTGGGGATGTTCAAGATATGGAGCTTAGTATTCGGGCTGATCCCCCTGTTCTTGTACTCGTTATTGGTTAACCGCGTTTTGGTAGATAAGCAGTTGAATGAGCTTTGGCTAATCATCAGCGGGTATCTGGCGGTTTTCCTGCTTACTACAACCGGGATTGCCGTCAGTAAGCGATTTTCTAACCAGTTAATGCTGAAGTATGATCTGAGAATCAAGAATAAACTGCTCAAAAGGCTTATCAGCCTCGATAACGATGACTATAGCCAATATAGCATTGGCGATGTTAAGAGCCGGATTGAGAACGATTCGGCAATTGCCGGGAAATTTTTCGAGACGCATATCTTAGATTTTATCTACGCTGTTGTTTATGCTGTGGCGTTAGCGGTAATTCTACTATGCTATGACTGGCGGATTGCGCTCATCAGTTTTATTTTTGTTCCGGTTTCTTTGGTAACGGTTAATTTTCTGGGAGGGAAAGCGAAGCTTACCGGAGAGGAGCTCTGGAAACTGCAGATTCAGTATGAATCCTTTTTACACTCCAACTTTCAAAACTGGAAGGATATCAAAACCAATAATCTTGAAGACACCCAATCGGCTGAGCTAAACGGACATTACAAGAAGATCAGGCATGTGTGGTTTCTTAACCAGCTCTATATGCATCTGGGGATTACCTATTCGTTCTTCACCAAGAATTTCATTACCCAGCTGTTCATCTATTTTATCGGCGGATTATTTGTCATCAAAGGCTACTCGGAGGTTGGTGTGCTGCTTGTGTTTATCAGCTTTTACGGGCAGTTTTTCGGATACATCGAGAACATTAGTAATTCCATAATGAACTTCAAGAATGACTCGGTGAGTATCGGTAAAGTGATCGGGCTTCTAAATATAGAAGCAGCTAAGAAGCCTTTTAAGAAGATTGAAGGAACAGATATCAATGTTGACCAGCTGAAATTCACCTATGAGGGGAACGATTCATTTGCGCTTGACGGTATATCATTCTCTGTGGGTAAGGGGGAGCATCTGGCGATTGTTGGACAAAGCGGCAGCGGTAAATCCACCATCGCCAAGCTGTTGACAGGGCAGATGGAACCGCAAGGGGGAACGGTAAGCATTGGCGGCACAGATATCTCTTCGGTGAACAGTGAGAGTGTGTCCGACAAAGTGAGTATTGTTGTGCAGGAACCCGTTCTGTTCAATATGTCGATTAGAGACAACCTGCTGCTGGCCAAGGCCGGGGCAACCGACGCGGAATTGATAGAGTGCTGCCGCAGGGCGAGTATATATGATTTCATTGACACCTTGCCGGATCAATTGGATACGATCATTGGAGAAAAGGGTGTGAAGCTCTCCGGAGGCCAGAGACAGCGGTTATCGATTGCGCGTGCTTTTCTGCAGGACAGGGACATCATTATTTTCGATGAAAGCACAAGTGCGCTGGACAGCGAGAATGAGAGTGACATCATTAGCGAACTCAAGAGCCTGTCATCGGGGAAAACCATGATCTCCATTGCTCACCGTCTATCTTCCATTCTGGACTGCGACAAGGTAATGGTTCTGCAAGCGGGCAGGGTCGCAGCCTTCGATACCCATGAGAACCTGTTTAACCGGAACGAAGCCTATAATTTGCTGTTCCAGAATCAGTATAGGGCAGGTTGATATAAGGAGACCCGGATGCGTTCAGCGCCCGGGTTTTTGTATTTTATCTGTATCCTTCAGCATCCGCCGGTTTACCGGCATCTACGACCTCGACCATGTAACGCCAGCAATCCGGCTGGGAGCCGTCCATATCTGTGTACCCGTAGACTTGTGCCAGCTCTCCACTTGAGAGTGACCGTCCGTTCCATCTGGATAATTCGGGGTCTTGAGCAAGAGCAGCGACGGCCCGGCCTACATAACGTGGGGATTCCGAGATGATGAAGTGAGGCTCATTGGCAGCAGCATCCCGCCAGTTATCTTCTTGTATCCCATAGTGTTCGAGCATCATCTCCGAACGAAGCCAGCCTGGTGTGAGTGCTACCGCTGTACAGCCATAAGGCTTAAGCTCCTGGGCAAGAGCCCAGGCCATACGGGTCACGGAGGTTTTGGCCTGATCATAGAACATTGACACCCGGTAATTCTGATTGTTGTATTCAGCGATTCCGTCCGTCATCTCTACAATTAACCCATTCTTATTCTTAATCAGAAGAGGGATCGCGTAATGGCTTGTAATGAGATGGGTATCTATCGCGAGCCGTAACATCCGCAGTCCCTTCTCAAGGGAATGCTCCCACAACGGAACATTCCATTCGATGATCTTTTCGGCGCCCCAGATATCATTCACAAGAATGTCGAGCCGGCCTTGCTCCTCTTCAATGCGATTGACCAATTTCTCTACCTGGACAGGGTCCAGATGATCGACCTGAACCGGGATTCCGTGACCGCCAGCCCGGGTGACAAGCTCAGCCGTTTCTTCTATGGTTTCAGGACGGTCATATTCGGAACGTTGGGTTAGCGTCGATCTTCCTGTCACATATACCGTTGCGCCAGCTGCCCCTAGCTCGGTAGCGATCCCCCGGCCAGCTCCCCTGGTAGCTCCGGCTACTAAAGCGATTTTCCCTTGTAAACTCCTCATTCCGTGGTTACCTCCTTTGTTGAATACAGCTTCATTATAGAGTATGGGAATGACATCTATTGTCATATATAGTTTAGTTTTCGCGGTTTAAGTTTGATTTAAGTGTTATGGCTTATGCTTGGAATAAGTCAGGTAGCGTTAATGCTTATTGAACGATAAACAGCCTATAGATGACTACTAACTATACGAGGAGTGTTAATCCATGAAAATCATAAAGCTGAACAGCATAAGTGTCATTGCTCTAGCCGCAGTACTTACCGTATCTGCCGCAGGATGCTCTAATGCACAAGAAGGCAGCGGGGTTGCTGCTGCAACCACTCCATCTGTAGCTCAGACCGTGTCACCAAGCGCAACATCCGCAGCAGAAGAAGGTACTGTTGTTGAAACACCGGAAGCAGCCGCTCTAGACACCGCGGAATTATTCAGTGACCGGGATTTAGAGCAAGCGGCGGATCTTACCGCTGCAACACCAATGAATCTGGAAAGCAATCAGGATGTGACACTGAGTGAGGAAGGCGTGTATGTTTTGAGTGGTGATGTGGACAATGTGACGGTAACGGTTGAGGCTGCCGACGATGCCAAAATTCAAATCGTTCTTGACGGTGTGAGTATAACCAATGAAGATGCACCTGCCATTTATGTGAAAGCTGCGGATAAGGTATTCGTTACCTCCACGGACAGTGAGAACTATATGGAGGTATCCGGAAGCTATGTAGCGGATGGGGAGACCAATCTGGATGCGGTTATTTTCTCAAGAGCAGATCTGACCCTGAATGGAACCGGAACCTTAGATATTGTATCGGGTCAAGGAAATGGGATCTCTTCCAAGGATGATCTCAAAATTACCGGAGGCGTGTATACCATAGAGTCCTCTGCGGATGCATTAGAAGCGAATGATGCGATTCTGATCCATGATGGAACGATCACGATTGATACACAGAAGGATGGATTGCATAGCGAGAACGAAGAGGATACTACCCTTGGTAATATTTATATTGAAGGCGGCACCTTAACAATCACTGCTGCTGACGATGCCATTACCGGCAATAACCTGGTGCAAATCGATGGCGGAATCATCAACATTAAGAGTGCAGTAGAAGGTATTGAGGCAAATAATTTTATTGTAAATGAGGGTCAGCTTACGTTGTATGCGACTGATGACGGTATAAATGCTACACCCAAAGTTAGTTCCGGCGCATCAATTGTGGTCAATGGCGGTACGATTGATGTAAGTATGGCTAGCGGGGATACGGATGCCTTTGATTCAAATGGTGATATTTATATTAATGGCGGGACCATTAATGTAGAAGCGACTTCCGCTTTTGATGCGGATGGTACAGCTGAATTAAATGGCGGCACTGTCACAGTTAATGGCGAACAAATCACTGAAATCACGGAATCACGCGGAGGCGGGTTCGGCGGTGGAGGTGGCCGGGGGGGCGCAGGCGGCGGTAGAGGGACGGGGCAATAATTAAGGGGAAGTTTCCTGGAATCCCCAATGAAGAGGCTGTCCCCAACTAACATGGCCTGAAGGCCACCATCGTGAACGAAAATGTCTTGGCTTGTGAATCTGTGTCTTCCATAATGGAGGTGCAGGTCACGAGCCGAGGCTTTTTTGATTTATAAGCTGGAATTTATATGCATTTCATGATAAATGAATACACAGCAGATGAACTCGAAGGAGGAAGGGTATTGTATAAGGTGCTGATTGTGGATGACGAAATTTTTGTGCGAAAAGGCTTGATTACGATCATGAATGAATGCTCGCTGGAATTTGAAATCTGCGGTGAAGCAGAGAACGGGGAGCAAGCGCTCGCTCTTATTGAAGAACTAACCCCGGAGCTGGTCATTGTGGATATACGCATGCCTGTACTTGATGGTCTGGAGCTGATCCGGAAGGTCAAAACAGAACAGGAGCATCAGCCGCTGTTCATTATCTTAAGCGGATATCCTGATTTCTCGTATGCCCAGCAAGCCTTAAGCTACAATGTCTCAGAGTATATTCTCAAGCCGGTTGATGAGCAGGAGCTTACCGCTGCCTTGAAAAAGATAGCCTCTACCCTGAATCAGCAGCAGCTTTTATCCATAACACGGGAGAAGCCGCTTGTCGAAACTGTCATCGAGAGCTTACTGCAGACGGAACCCGATGACCAGGTTATGGGGCGGATAGCTTTTGTGCTGGAGCTTCCGCTCGTCTCTTCCTATACGTATGTCATCGCAGAAATGCAGGACAAGCTTCCTCATGGCGAAAGGGATTATATGCCCGCATTGAAGGCATCGCTGCAGCGTTATTTTCATCACGAGCTACAGACCTTGCTCATTCATGTACGTGCGAACAATCAATATGGGATTATTGTGCCTGAGCTCTGGATGTACGAGCGGAATGTGCCTGACCGGAGTAACTATATCAACCTGCTGGACACGCTGGAGAGAGAGCTTGGAACGACCGTTGCTTTGTTTATAGGCCATAAGGCAGGTCAGCTGAAGCAGATCGTTGGTTCCGCCGCCAGTGCCGAGAAATGCCTGAATTACCGTTTTGCCGCTGGCTTACAGGGAATCTTTATGGCAGATGAGCTGCTGGAGCAGCCCTTATATTATTTTGATATTGATGAAGGACTGCACAGCAAGCTCATTTATGAGGTCGAAGCCAATACCAAACAAGGCTATAGCTCCGTTGTTGATACTATTTTCAACGTATTTCAGGAACGTTATTTCGCTCCAGGGGCGGTTACGAACACGATCAGGCGGAGTATGATTGCCATCATTAATATTATCCGGCAGCTCGAAGGGGACGAGAATAACCTCTATTGGACGGACGAACTCCTCAACTGGCAGGTGAAATACCGCAATCTGAATCAGCTGAAGCAGGTTTTCCTGCATTTTGTCGGGGAGGCTGCTGAATATATCACCGGGAAACGCGGAGGCAAGAGCGAAGGGAATATTGAAAAAATCAAAAAATATATTGATGGGCATTACAGGGAAAATATCTATTTGAAAGGGATTGCTGCCGATTTCGATATGAATCCGATCTACCTCGGACAGCTGTTCCGCAAAACTTACGGTACGTATTTCAACGAATATCTGCTGTCGCTGCGTATCGAAGAGGCCAAGCGGCTGCTGCGGCAAACGAAGAAACGCATGTACGAAATCGCTGAGCAGGTCGGCTTCCAGAACGCTGATTACTTTGCCACCCAGTTTGAAAAGCTGGAGAATATGACGCCAACCGATTATCGCAACAGCATGATCGGGCAGTAAATAAGGAGGCTCACTTCTGTGTTGAACATTCGCCTGCATCATATGAAGCTAAGAAGCAAGCTGATTGTAATCTACATTGTATGCGTATTCATCCCGATCATATTGACCAATGTGATGTTCTACCAGGTAACCACCGTGAATATCAAGAATCAGAAGACAGCGGACGCAGAACAGGCAATGACCCTTTTACAAGCTGAACTTAGGACTGTTATTGAGGATGCGGCAGGCATATCCTACCTCTATTCTATAGACAGGCAGCTCCTTCAGCATTTAAACACCACCTATCTGTCTAATGACCATTATGTGGAGTCGCTGAATGCCATATCGAATCTGTTCAATCGTACCGACACGGAGAATAAAATAATCAGCTCCTCTGTCATTATGACGGACAATCCGACCGTTCTGTCCTCGGGACATATCATACAACTTGAGGATGAAATGCGGAATCAGGACTGGTATAAACAGATCAGTCAATTCAGCAATACACATCCCCATCTCTACGTTACGCCTGACAGTATCAGTATCATCCAAAGACTCACAGACCGCCGGCTTGAGACCTATGAGCATGTATTCAAAATTGATCTGAATATGAACTATATTAGACAAATCCTGGATTTGTCCAGCTTTAGTGGCGACTTCTATATTCTGGACCCCTCCGGTCAAGCGCGCTTCGGACGTCTCTCCAGCGGACAGCCGAGCGGGCTGATCACACAAGGACAGACCCTAACCCTGGGTGAGATCCCCAGGCCGGATAAGGCAATCGTAATCGGCAAGACCTATCAGAACAATCGTTATTTGGGCGGATGGTCGGTATACGGGGTTCTGGATGAAGAGATCATTTTGTCAGATGTCAGACAATCGGGACAATTTATCCTGTGGTTTGCGGGGATTAACTTCATTGTGCCGACCATCGTCATCCTGATCATATCCCGCTCGATCCATGCACGCATTAAAAGCATTCTGAAGCACATGAAGTCGGTAAAGGACAAAAATTTCGAGTTGATTCCTTATCACCGGGAACGGGATGAGGTCGGTGAGCTTGCCGTGGAGTTCAACCGGATGAGCAAACGGATCGAGAACCTGATCAATGATGTGTATGTAGCGGAAATACAGAAGAAAGAGCTGGAGCTGCGTCAGCGTCAGGCTCAGCTGCATGCGCTTCACAGCCAGATTAATCCTCACTTTTTGTTCAATGCGCTGGAGACGATCCGGATGCGGAGCCTGATGAAGGGCGAGACCCAGACCGCCCGGACGATTCAGAATATGGCGAAGATCTTCCGCAAATCGATTCTGTGGAAGAGCAGCTTCGTGACGATCCGTGAAGAGCTTGAGTTAATCGAGAGCTTCCTGGAGATTCAGAAATACCGCTTTGACAGCAAGCTTGACTACCACATCGAGGTGGATCAATCGTTGCTGGACATCGAAATACCGAAGATGGCTTTTCTTCCGTTTGTGGAGAACGCAAGCATTCATGGCATCGAAAATATAGCAGGCATCGGGTATATCAATATTCAGATCGCGCAGGAGAACGGACAAATCGTCTTCGTCATTATGGATAATGGCAAGGGGATGGATCAGGAGAAGATCAGGGAGCTTCATCATTACTTTGAGGCGGAGTCTGCCATGGGCGATTCGATCGGCATGAAAAATGTCATTACACGGCTGAGAATATACTACGGCGAATCCTTCTCCTTCACCATTACCAGCGAGTCTGGAGCGGGAACACGCATCATGCTCAGGCTGCCGCTCAATAATAAATAAAGCTTGTTTCTTAATTATTCAAAGACCGATCTAAGGTTTGCCCTGTAACAATGTTAAGCGCTTTCTTTTATAATGAGGGTGTTCTCAAGCACAAAGAAAAGAAAGGGGATATGAAATGCGTACAAAGAAATGGTTGCAAACCGGCCTGGCTGTTGTCATGGCTTCGGCACTCCTCATTGTCGGCTGCTCGAATGGCAATTCAGGGGGAAAGAACAGTGAGTCCGGCGGAAAGAACAGCGAGGTCAGCACCGAGCCGGTTACCTTCACTTACTTCGGGTTCGGGTCACAACCAGATATCATGGGCAGTGAAACCACCATCGGCAAGAAGCTTCAGGAGCAGACGGGTGTGGACTGGAAAATAGAAAACGTGGTTGGGGATGCAAGCACCAAGTCCGGTGTTATGATTGCCGGCGGCGATTATCCTGATGTAATCTCTCCGGTCGGCGAGCTGGCCAAGTTCCTGGATGCCGGTGCACTGATTCCGCTTAATGACCTGATTGAAAAGTACGGCCCCAACATCAAGCGCGTCTACGGCGACTACATGAACAAAATTACGAATGAGGATGGCAACATCTACATCCTTCCCTACACTGCAAATGTAAACGGATACTTATCCCCGCCGGACCCAAGCGGCACCTTCTGGATGCAAAGACGCGTCCTCAAGGAATTTGGTTACCCGCAAGTGAAAACGCTTGACCAGTACTTTGATCTGATTGAGAAATACCAGGCCAAGTATCCTAAGGTTGATGGTAAAGATACCATCGGCTTCGTAACCTTCGCCGGTACAGCCGGTGAATTCTACACCATTACGAATCAGCCGATGCATCTGGCCGGTTACCCGAATGAGGGCGGTGTCATGGTCGACATGGAGACCCATGAAGCCAAGCTGTATCAGGGAACTGACAATGAGAAGCGCTGGCTGGCCAAATTGAACGAAATGAACGGCAAAGGCCTGGTTGACCCGGAGACGTTCACCGCGAACAAAGACCAGTATCTGGCCAAGCTGACCTCCGGCCGTGTACTGGGATATGTCAACTATTCCTTTCAGATTAATGATGCCATTACCAACCTGAGAACTGCCGGTAATGACGATCTGCGTTATGTAGCCCTTCCTATCGTATATGAAGAAGGAATTAAAGATGCTTACGTTGATCCTCCATCCTTCGTTAACAACCGCGGACTGGGTATCTCGGTCAGCGCAAAAGATCCGGTACGCATCATTAAATATTGGGATAACCTGCTGACCGACGAGAATCAGAAGCTCGTGCAGTGGGGTGAAGAAGGCGTTACTTACTCCAAGAATGCCGAAGGCCGTATGGTAATGACCGAAGAACAGCTTAAGAACCGCAACGACAATGATTTCAAGCACAAGTACGGCTTTGCTTATTTCGACTACGAATGGCCGCGTTATGGTGATAACTCTGTGTATGAGGACGGCAACGCCCATGTTCCGTTCAACCAGCCGGAAGTTGCAGCCATCAACTATACAGAAGGCGACAAAGCCTTGCTGAAGGCCTATAACCTGAAGACCTTCTCCGACCTCTACGCCAAACCAGTGGAACGTCCATGGTACCCTGCTTGGAGTATTGAGAAAGAACCGGGCTCCCCTGAGCAGCTCTTCAGCCAGAGATCCGGCGATTTGCAGCAGAAATATTATCCTCGTATGGTGCTTGCCGCACCAGGAGGCTTCGAAGCGGTCTGGAATGAATACCTTGCAGAATACAATAAATTGGACATTAAAGGCTACGAGGAATTTATGACGAACAAGGTGAAGGACCGCATCGACGGCAAATGGTAAGCTGACCGCTTCTCCATAAGCATGATGAACCGGAAAAAGTGAAGCCAGCCTTCACTTTTTCCTTCTATCCTTGTTACGAAAGAGAGAATATGGAGCTAGGAAAGGGGACGGTACAGGTGGGGAAAACCGCTGTGCAGTTGGCAAAATCGAATAATACCGGCACTTCGCGCTTCACAACCTTTTTTAAAGAGCTATCTAAACAGAAAATGCTTATGCTGATGTCTTTGCCCTTTCTAGTCTGGGTGTTTGTATTTAAATACCTCCCGCTATGGGGATGGACCATTGCTTTTCAGAAATTCAAACCGGCAAAAGATTTCTTCGACCAGAAGTGGGTCGGCTGGGATAATTTCAAATTTTTGTTCAAGGAGCAACAGTTTTATCGGGTGCTGCGCAATACCCTCGTTATGAGTTCCATTAACCTGGTACTGGGTTTTGTAACGGCTATTGTACTGGCTCTTCTGCTGAATGAGCTGCGTAATATCTTCTTCAAGCGCACGGTGCAGACGATCAGTTACTTGCCTTACTTCATCTCTTGGGTTGTTGCGTCCAATATCGTGCAAACGGCACTGGCACCGGAAGGGATCATCAATGTGCTCCTGCTCAAGATGCAGCTCATTGATCATCCGGTTCTGTGGCTTGGCGTCGGCAAATACTTCTGGGGAATTCTCGGAGCAACAGAGGTCTGGAAGAATGTCGGCTGGAACACTATCATTTATCTGGCGGCCATCACCTCTATCGACCCGTCACAATATGAAGCGGCCGAGATTGACGGGGCCTCCCGTCTGCAAAGAATGTTCTACATTACGCTTCCAGGCATCAAACCGGTTATTGTGCTGATACTTATTATGAATCTGGGCCATATTCTGGAGTCCGGGTTCGAGGCACAGTACCTGCTGGGCAACGGTATGAATTTGGACTTCTCGGAGAATCTGGATATCTTCGTACTGAAATACGGGATGCAGATGAACAACTTCGGGCTTGCCACCGCAGCAGGTATATTCAAGACGCTGGTCAGCTTTATCTTCTTAATCTCAGCCAATAATATCGCCAAACGTATGGGCGAAAGCAGATTGTACTAGAAAGGAGGGCACATGTTATGGCTCAATCCAAATCATTCCGCAATTCTTCATTAAGTGACCGGATCTTTGATGTATGCAATATTATCTTCATGATTCTATTGGTTATTGTCACCCTCTATCCGTTCTTGAATATGTTCGCTTTATCGTTTAATGATGCGAATGATTCCGTCCGGGGGGATATTTACATTTGGCCGCGGGAATGGACGCTGCGAAACTTTGACTATGTGTTTAGCGGATCCAATATCTTCTATGCAACGTTTATCTCTGCGGCACGGACCATTGTGGGGACTGTGGTCTCCGTATTCTGTACAGCGATGCTGGCCTATACGGTAAGCCGCCCGGAATATAAGCTGAAGAAGTTTGTGTCCGTCACTTTTATTTTCACCATGTACTTCAGTGGCGGTCTGATTCCGGGCTACCTGCTGATCAAAGAGCTGGACATGCTTAACACCTTCTGGGTTTATATCATCCCGGGCATCATCGGCGTTTTCAATATGATTGTCATCCGCTCCTTCATCGAAGCATTGCCTGAAGGGCTAATGGAATCGGCCAAAATTGACGGCGCCGGAGACTTCATTACGTTCGCGCGCATTGTACTCCCGTTGACCGTTCCGGCCCTTGCTACAGTCTCATTGTTTGTGGCAGTCTATCAGTGGAATTCCTGGTTCGATGTATTCCTGTATAACTCTTCCAAGCCAGGTCTGAGTACCCTGCAGTATGAACTGATGAAAATGCTGTCCACCACAAACACCTCCTCTGCAAGCTCGGCAGCCGATGCCTTTGCTAACGCACAAGGCAACAAGGGTGCCGTGACACCGACTTCTATACGTGCAACGATGACTATTGTCGCCAGTGTGCCTATTATTATCGTGTATCCCTTCCTGCAAAAGTACTTTGTCAAAGGTATGGTTGTCGGTGGCGTGAAGGGTTAAAATGAGGTCTTATGCCTGGCGAAAATTAGTATAAAATAAACGATATAAAAACCCTTCTGGCGAAGGGTTTTTATATCGTTTATACTGATTAAACCAATTTATTTCATAGGAGCTGTGCCCAGAACATGATAAAGAAAGAAGCTGCACATATACGTAAGCAATTTAAGATGGACCACGATCAGCTGCATCTGTTCGATATTCTGAACGTGTATATTATGAAGGAAACCAATGAAATCTATCATTGTGAACGCCAGCCGTTCGCCATGCTGGACCGGGAGAAGCAGGAGCTGTATATGGCGAATTTCCGGAAACTGCTGACCGGCGAGCTGGATCATAAACTGTTCGAGCTGAAGTTCCTTGAAGAAGCGGAGGAGCCGTCGCAGGTCATGCTTCACCAGGGGCTGGTGACGGGCGATCCGGAAGAATGGCAGGACCTGATGCTGATGCTGGTGGATAAAATGCTGGTGGACGTCAAGTATGAGAAGGATGCGGTAATTACGTTTGTCCGCGGACAATACTTTCGGCCGACCAAGGCCCGGAATGACGAAGCCGAAGAGACAGGTAAGGATGAGATGTTCTCACATCCGTTCATCCTATGCAGTGTGAACTCCACGGAGCAGCAGCGCAAAACCCTCCTGTTCGATTATGTGGAGCGGGAATTCAAATACAATGTGATGGTTGATCCGATCATCAAGCTTAGCACGCCGGAGCAAGGGTTCTTCTACCCGAGTGTAACGGACAACTATTCGGATATTAATCGTATCCTGTATTGTACAGGGAGCTCGAATAATCCTAACCCTCATTTCATCGAACAGGTGCTGAATGCGGAGCGGTCCGTGACAGCCATGGAAGAGAGATCCATCTTCGAGGATATCGTAAAGGAAATAACGGGCGAACAACTCGATGTGGCGACCATTGCGCAGGTATACGAAAGTATTCATCAGGTCATCGAGGACCATGAGGATGAGGAAGAACCGCCGAAGCTCGATTACCGGGATGTAGAGCGTGTGCTGAAGGCAAGCGGCGTAGGGGAAGTGACGATGGAGAAGGTAGAGCGCGCGTTCGAAACCATCGTCGACGATAAGAATTATGAGATGAAAGCAAGCAGCGTGATCCCGAAATTCACATCCAAATCGATCAAGATCGATACAAAGGTAGCTTCTATTACGGTCAGCCCGCAGGATCTGAAGTATGTGAGACAGGTAAATTATCAGGGGAAACGCTGTATCCTGATTGAGATTGATGAGGATGCTGTAATTGAAGGGTTTACACTGATGTCGGAGAATCTATCCTGACCTGTACAGATAGATGTATATTGCAAGGGCTATCCCGACGTCTCCTTACGAGAGCGGGAAGCCCTTTTATTTGTGTAGGGTTGGTGCGAGTGCGCACGGGCCGAATGTATGCGAAAAACCGAACCCAATGTGCTAACGCTAAAGCTTCAGCCCGTATTTCGCCCAAACCGCTGCATACTTCTTCTCCAAGATCGCCCAGCGCTTCTCGGCGCCGTATTTCGCTTGGAGCTGCTTCAGGTATTGCTCCGCAGTCTCTGTATCCCCTGTATCCAGCAGGAACCCGAAGGTCTCCTCACTTAAATGCAGTGCTGTCCGCTGCATATAGTATTCAATAATGGCCCTGGCATCGGTTAAGGTGTACAAGAATTGAAGACCCTGATCCAAATGGAGCAGCAGGTCTGCCGTGAACTTGTCCACATCTACCTCCGGCGTCAGGAAGTAGCGTTCCGGGGCGGCGGGGACGATGTTCCTGATCCGGACATAGAAGTGAGGCAAGCCCAGAGACGAAGCAGGCCTATATTGCGCAAGCTCTTCGGAATGAAGACTGTAATTCACATAGAAGCTGAGTTGCTTGTGTGTATTGTACTTGTATTTCTGGATATTGATTTTATAGCTGAGTTGGCCTTCTGTTTTGTAGAAATTCAGATCTTTTGTACGATAGCCCTGTGCGGAGAAAAAAGGTTTCACGTCTTGCTTGATGATCGTCTTAAACAACTCTTGCAAAGGAATCCCTCCCCATCCATAGTTAATTATGATGAACCTCTGATTGATCACATGCCAGGCACCATTCTACTATAGCAATAAATACTTGCAGATGCCAAAAAGAGGAACCAAAAGTAAATGCGGAATCCGATGATAGGGTTACCCCGGAATAGATATAGACATAGGGCCTGGGCATGGATGCTTGGGTCTTTTTGTTATTAAGCAATAATAAAAGTCATGTGAATCAGGCTAATTACTACGATTGTTTGTCGAAAATTAAACTTATTCATGCGAAATGTCGATAAAGTAGACTAAGAGTTTTTGTTGTGCGCTCATACGGAAACGTTATCAATTTATAAAAGATACTCATTCGACAAGGAGGAACGAAATGTTGAAAAAGATAGGCAAGGTAGGCAAAATAGGACTGGCTCTGGTGCTGGTCATTGGGCTGCTGCCCCTGATGTCACTCCGCGCATACGCGGCGATGCCTTCATTCACGGAAACAAAGGACTTTGTTATCGAGCCTCCGGCAACATACAATGCGGGCAAAAATATTTCCACTGCCCAAGGTCTTCAGGACGGAAGTACGGCAGTGTTGCTGAATTCATTTGTCTATGAAGGTAATGTTTTTGTTTCATCTAATTTTTTGAGGGTTTTTGATAGTGCAGGAACGCTGATCACGGATGTGGATCTGAGCAGTTTAATGGACACTTATTACAAAATGACTTATGTGAGTATGCTTGCGCTAAATAACGGTAATCTATTAATTACTTACAATAAAAGCGACTCTAATGACCATAATCTGCAATTGGGGACAGTGAAGGAGAGCACTCCTAACACCTATTTCATGGTACTTAACAAAGAGGGGCACAAAGTAACCGCCCAGACTCAGATTAATACATTTAGTGATGGAAGTCTTCCGCCGCAGCTTACACGTAATGTATCGATAGCAGAATTGTCCGATGGTAACATCGCCTTCTCCTGGCAAAGAAACGACAATAAGAGCACAGTTACCCGTGTGTTCACCGCTGCGGGTTCGCCTGTTACAAGTGAAACACTTCTGGTAGATGCTAATGCGAGCATGTCTTATGTATCCGCCGGAGATGGTGTATATATGGTTGCTTACAATTCGGGGCCCTCGAACGATAATATTTATCTGAAGCTATTCAGCAACAGCGGAACACTCTTAAGAACAATTGATGTAGGAGCAAGAACGAATGAGAGACAGCTGTATCTGTCTACGCTAAATAACGGGAATTTCATGCTCAGCCAATATTACTGGGTTAATGATAGCTCTACGGTCTCCTTATATGATAACGAGGGGAATAGCCAAGGCAGATTTACGATAAGCGGTTCCCTGGGGGAAGCTTCGGCTGCAATCTATAAGAACGGTGCACTGCCGGGTTTTGTAACAGTAAGCACTGATCCCACCTCTAATGAAGCCATCAACGATGCATACAACTACGGTACAGAGTGGTCAGGAACTCAGTATGCTTACCTGAACTACTATGATTATGAAGGCAACCTGGTCTTAACCTCAGATCAGCCTGTAGATTCCGCTCCGGTGGTATTTCAGGGATATGATGAAGACAGCTGGATGTTCGCTGTAGAATATTATCCGAAATTCGCTTTGTATCCCGCCTTCGGCGATAAGGTTGTTCTCATCAAAACAGATAATACGGATGCGAGTCACTATAGAATAAAGGGGAAGCTGTTTGATACAGAGACTTCAACTCCGGTTGTGCTGCTGTCAGCGGTAGCTGACGGCGTAGCCGGAACAACAACATCGACGAAAATTGATCTGACCTTCGATACTGCGATTGCCGGGCTGACGGCAGGCGATATTACAATTACAGATGGCGCTGGTTCTGCTGTAAAAGGAGCTTTGAGCGGGTCAGGGACAGAATGGAGCATCGGTCTTACTTCGGTGATAACTGAAGGTGACGTATCGGTAGCGGTAAATTCGCCAAGCGGGTACAAGATCAGCGGTTCGCCGATGACGGTAGCTGTATCGCTGTTCACGGCATTGCCGGAAGCAACCCCGGCAGCAGAAATTGACTATGCGGCTGAGCAGCTGACGGGACTGGCGACAAGCGGGTCGTACACGATAAACGGTACACTGGCAGTAACGGCGACCGCAGATGGTAAACTGGCTATAGATAGCAGCTGGCTGGGCACGTCACTGAGCATTGTGAAGAAAGGCAACGGTTCGACGACTATAGATAGCGTGGCGCAGACGGTGAGCATCCCTGTTCGTCCGGCGGCACCTACTGGTTTGGCGGCGACGGATGAGACAGCAATAGGTGCTGAAAATGGCACATTGACTGGCATAACCCCGGCGATGGAGTACAAAAGAGATATCGCGGGGACGTGGCTTGGTATAACGGGCGTAACCGTGACAGGACTTGCACCGGACACGTATTACGTACGGACGAAGGCGACATCGACAGCATTTGTGTCGGAAGCACAAAGCGTGACAGTGAATGTTTTTGTGCCAACATCGGAATCGACCCCGGCAGCAGAAATTGACTATGCGGCTGAGCAGCTGACGGGACTGGCGGCAAGCGGTTCGTATACGATAAACGGTACGCTGGCAGTAACGGCGACTGCAGATGGTAAACTGGCTATAGATAGCAGCTGGCTGGGCACGTCACTGAGCATTGTGAAGAAAGGCAACGGTTCGACGACTATAGATAGTGCGGCGCAGACGTTGAGTATTCCTAGTCGTCCGGCAGCACCTACTGGTGTGGCGGCGACGGATGAGACAGCAATAGGTGCTGAAAATGGCACATTGACTGGCATAACCACGGCGATGGAGTACAAAAGAGATATCGCGGGGACGTGGCTTGGTATAACGGGCGTAACCGTGACAGGACTTGCACCGGACACGTATTACGTACGGACGAAGGCGACATCGACAGCATTTGTGTCGGAAGCACAAAGCGTGACAGTGAATGTTTTTGTGCCAACATCGGAGGCGACCCCGGCCGGAGAGATTGACTATGCGGCAGAGCAGCTGACGGGACTGGCGACAAGCGGTTCGTATACGATAAACGGTACGCTGGCAGTAACGGCGACAGCAGATGGTAAGCTGGCTATAGATAGCAGCTGGCTGGGCACGTCACTAAGCATTGTGAAGAAAGGCAACGGTTCGACGACTATAGATAGCGTGGCGCAGACGGTGAGCATCCCTGTTCGTCCGGCGGCACCTACTGGTGTGGCGGCGACGGATGAGACAGCAATAGATGCCGAAGATGGCTCATTGACTGGCGTAACCACAGCGATGGAGTACAAAAAGGGGACAGCAGGTGAGTGGACCGATGTAGCGGGCACAACTGTAACAGCGCTTGTGCCGGACACGTATTACGTCCGGACGAAAGCTACAGCATCGGCATTCACTTCGGCTTCTGTGCAACTGACAGTATTGTCGTTCACGGCAACGCCGGAAGCGACTCCGGCAGCGGACATTGACTATGCGGCTGAGCAGCTGACAGGTCTGACACCGGACGCGTCATACACAGTGAACGGTACACCAGTAACAGCGGCAGCGGATGGTAAGCTGGCTATAGATAGCAGCTGGCTGGGAACGTCACTGAACATTGTGAAGAAGGGTAACGGTTCGACGACTATAGACAGTGCGTCGCAGACTGTGAGTCTTCCAGCCCGTCCGGCAGCTCCGGTTGGTGTCACTGTTACAGATGTGACGTACAACGGGGCGAATGACGGTACCCTGCAGAATCTGACAGTACAAATGGAGTACAAGATTGGCAGTACAGGTCTTTGGTCAGAAGTTACAGACACAATCATTACTGGCCTTGCACCGGACACGTATTATGTACGGGAGAAGGCCACGTCAACAGCATTCGCTTCTAATATTGCTCAGGTTACCGTTCATGATTCGGATGCAGTCATCCCGGCTGCACCTGAAGTGGCAGCGGATGACCAGAACAATACGATTGTTGGTCTGGACACCAGCATGGAATTCTCAGTGGACGATGGAACTTTCGTACGCTACGACGGAACCAACCTGCCGGACTTGAGCGGTGAACACACCGTTAAGGTGAGGGTTGCGGCCAGCGGATCGGTTCCGGCAGGGCCGGCAACTACACTGGCCTTTACAACTAATGAGCTTATCCCTGCGGGGGGCTTGTCGGTGAGCGCCAGCGATCCAAGTGGTGCAGGGAATAACGGATATACGCAGATCAGTGTTACACCGGAGCCAACTGCAGGACATAAGCTGCTGTACAAGAATTTTGGCACTGGCAGCGTTGTTGCACCTAATGCGGGGGAAACCCTGACGGGATACACCCTTGTAGGAATCGATGGTCTAATTCCTGCAGCTAACGGCGATAGGATTGGAATAGCAGAAGTGGATGCTGACGGCAAGGTAGTGAAGTACGGCAGCGCAACAGCGGTTGTTGTGGCGGCTAATACCGTAACACCAGATCCCGATCCCGTCAGTCCGGGAACCGGAAGCAATCCGGGCAGCGGAACCAGTACCGGTAACGCGGCAAGCAATGTTACCGATGTGATCGTCCTTGTTAACGGCAAGGAAGAGAACGCGGGCAAAGCCACAACAACGACCTCCGGAAACTTGAAGATAACTACTATCGCTGTTGATCCGGCGAAGCTTCAAGCGAAGCTGGATGCGGAAGGGAATGGCGCTGTAGTTACAATTCCGATGATGCTGGATTCCAATATCATCATCGCGGAGTTGAACGGCCAGATGATCAAGAACATGGAGAATGTATCGGCTACCCTGGTGCTTCAGACAACCAAAGGGACTTATACTTTGCCGGCCTCCGAGATCAACATCGGTGCGTTGGCCGAGAGACTCGGAACCGGGATTAAGCTGGAGGACATTACGCTGAGGATTACGATTGGCGAAACCCTGGCATCCATGAACCAGGTAGTGACAGCTGCTGCAGGCAGAGGGGGCTTTACCCTTGTTGCACCGCCAATAGATTTCACCGTTACCTCAACTTACGGTACATTGACAGTGGAAGTGAGCCGGTTCAATGCTTACGTGGAGCGGACAGTAGCTCTTCCGGATGGTATTGACCCTAACCGGATTACGACGGGCATCGTCGTAGACCCGGATGGTACAGTGCGCCATGTGCCGACCAGACTCGTCCGGAAAGACGGCAGATATTACGCAGATATCAAGAGCTTGACGAACAGCTCGTATGCGGTGGTCTGGCATCCGCTGACTTTTGCAGATGTGGACAATCACTGGGCGAAGAACGCAGTGAACGATATGGGATCGCGTCTGGTCATTAACGGTGTGAACGAAACGACCTTCAACCCGAATGCAGACATCACCCGTGCAGAGTTCGCAGCGATTATCGTACGCGGTCTGGGATTGAAGCCTGGGGAAGGAACATCGGCGTTTGCAGATGTTGCAGCGGATAGCTGGTATGCAGCAGCGGTGGAAACAGCATCCGAATACGGGCTGATCACCGGCTTCGAGGACGGAGCCTTCCGTCCGGATGCCCGAATCACACGTGAGCAGGCCATGAACATTATCGCCAAAGCGATGAAGCTGACAGGCCTGGCAGACCAGACTGGTACAGTGGATACAGCAAGTGTACTTGCAGCCTTTACAGATGCAGGCAGCATAGCTGCCTGGGCCGGGGATAGCCTGGCGCTTGCTGCTAAGGCTGGCTTAATCACCGGCCGTGGAGACAGCAAGCTGGAGGCAAAGGCTAATGTTACCCGCGCGGAAGTGGCAGTACTGATTCAGCGGCTGCTGCAGAAGTCGGATTTGATTGATTAATTAAGTTAATTATAGGAGAAGCGAATTCAGACACTGTGCTGAATTCGCTTCTTTATTGTATAGAAAATTATACAATTTCCAGAAATGTCGATCCGGGCATTCGTTTGGCTTCCTAATGCTAATTGATATTGATTATCAATATCAATTATGTTAATATAATTTTGTTCACTAGAGAACAAAAATAAAAAAGTCTATTGCTGACACTGAACTTGGTCTGCAACTACTACAAGAGAGGGGAGATAGCGAAATTGGAGTTTCAAAATAATTTTAAAGGTCATCTTTACGAGCAATATATTAGAATGCTGCATCTGAATGAGTTGTATACAGAACAAGAATTTAATTCGTTTCGGGAACAGGCCAGAAAGTACCAGATTGACATGCTCTCCAACAATATTACTAGTGTACACGTTATTGATTGCATTGGTGATTATGAACCGATAAATCATACCGGGATTGTGGAAAAGATGGGGTTGTCCAAAGCTGGCATTAATAAAATTTGTTCAAAGCTGCTGGAAATGGGCTTCATTATGAGAAGTCAGCTGAACAACAATCGTAAGGAGATTTACTTTAGTTTAACGGATAAGGGAAGACACGTTTATGATTTGCATAAAGAGCTGCACAAAGAAAAAGAAGAAAGGTTTTACCAATTCATTGAATCCTATTCAGAGGCTGAACTGCAGACTATTGGAAAATTTATGGGCGATTTGGTGGCGCGTGCCGAAGAATATTCCGAAGGGAAGTTTACGATAAATGACGACATTAAGGATTGAGGAATTAAGATCCAAGATTGAAGGGAAGGAAATTTTAAAAGGACTCTCACTGGAGATTAATGGTGGAGAGATTCATGCGATTATGGGGCCTAACGGGACGGGGAAAAGTACGTTGGCTTCAGCTTTAATGGGCCATCCCAAATATGAGGTTACTGGCGGCAAGGTGACACTAGACAATGAAGATCTTCTGGAGATGGAGGTGGATGAGCGTGCCCGTGCAGGCTTGTTCCTCGCTATGCAATACCCAAGTGAAATTGCCGGCGTGACCAACTCGGACTTTCTCAGAAGTGCCATGAATGCACGGCGTGAAGACGGAGATGAGATATCCTTAATCCGTTTCATCCGTGAAATGGAGAGCAAAATGAAGGGGCTGGAGATGAACCTGGAATTTGTACATCGTTATTTGAATGAGGGCTTCTCCGGCGGTGAAAAAAAGCGGAATGAGATTTTGCAAATGATGCTGCTTGAACCCAAGTTTGTGATCCTGGATGAAGTGGACTCCGGGCTTGATATTGATGCACTGCGTATTGTAGCCAATGGTGTAAATGAGATGCGCAGCGCGGATAGAGGCTTTTTAATCATCACCCACTATCAACGGCTGTTGAATTATATTACCCCGGATTTTGTGCATGTCATGATGCAAGGCCGGATAGTTAAATCTGGCGGTCCGGAGCTTGCCCACCGTTTGGAGGCAGAAGGGTACGATTGGGTGAAGGAGGAGCTTGGGATTACGGATGAGACGGTAGGCGGGGAAGTTTAAGCGCCGGAGAGGAGGAACAGCAAGTGGGTATACAAGCAAGAAATTCAATGAACGTGGACGATGTACGCACGTTGTCAAGCGCTAAGAATGAACCTCATTGGCTGCTTGAACGCCGGATTCAGGCACTTGAGCTGGCAGGGACGCTGGAGCTGCCAAGCGTGGAGAAAATCAAGCTTGAAAAATGGGATATCTATGAAAGTGGAGATTACAAGGCTGAGAATGCATGGTCAGGTTTGGAAGATGCGCCGGAGATTGTTCGAGGTTTGGTTGCTTCTCCAGTGACAGGCGGACTAATCGTTCAGTTCAATTCGGATGTAGTGTATACGAAATTGTCCGAGAGCTTAGCCGCCCAGGGAGTGATTTTAACGGACCTGCATACTGCGGCAAAAGAGTATGAGGAGTTGGTTCAACGTTATCTCTTTCAGGCAGTGAAGCCGGAAGAGCACAAATTGTCCGCTGTGCACAGTGCCTTATGGAGTGGTGGCGTTTTTCTATATGTCCCAGACGGTATAGAGATTGAAGTTCCCATTCAAGCGATCTTTTATAGCGATACGAGCGGGGTACGTTTTGCTCCTCACATCTTGATTGTGACTGGTAACAACAGCAAGATCAGCTATGTGGATCATTATATATCGGGCAGAGATGATATCAGGGTTTTGCATAACGGTGTGGTAGAGGTGTTTGCAGGGGCAGGCTCCAAGGTGCAGGTCGCTTCTGTTCATCAGCTTGCTGCAGCAACAACGGATTTCACCCAGCGGCTTGCGGTTGTGCTTGCGGATGGCGGTGTAGAATGGATTGTCGGCGAGATGAATAATGGCTATACCGCCAGTGATACCAAGACATTACTCCAAGGCAACGGGTCCATCTCTGACGCTAAGGTGATTGCGATAGGCTCTGGGGACCAGAAATTGAGTTTTACTACGCAAGCCCAGCATTTTGGCAGAAGCTCGGTGAGCCAAATGATCACACGCGCAGTAATGCGTGAAGAGGCTACAGCCATTATCAACGGGATTACAAAAATCGAAAAAGGTGCAACCCATTGTGACGGTCAGCAAACAGAACGTGTACTGATGTTAAGTCCAAATGCGCGCGGCGATGCCAATCCGATCCTGCTTATAGATGAGGATGATGTAACCGCCGGTCATGCTGCATCCGTGGGGCAAGTAAACGCGGAACAAATCTATTATCTGATGTCGCGCGGCATCTCACGGAGTGAAGCCGAATATCTTGTTATTTTCGGATTCCTTGCTCCTGTCATTTCGGAGATCCCGCTGGAGGGAGTGCGTAGCCGCCTGCAGGATGTAGTGGAGAAAAAGCTTGGCAGATCATAGGGAATTAGAGCCAATCAAAGCCAATCAGAGCCAATCAGAGCCAATCAAAGTGATTCTTATGAAGGTTAAAAGGAGCGACACTAATGGCTAAAAAAGCGCCGGATATGGGTGAATATAAATACGGGTTTCGCGATGAGCACCAGTCTATTTTTCAATCTGGAAAAGGTCTGACTGAAGAGATTGTCCGGGAAATTTCCCGAATTAAGGAAGAGCCGGAGTGGATGCTCGATTTTCGGCTGAAAGCCTTGAAGCAATTCTACAAAATGCCGATGCCTGAGTGGGGAGCGGATTTGTCCGGGCTAAATCTTGATAACATCCAATATTACGTTCGGCCATCCGAAAAACAGGGAAAGACCTGGGAGGAGGTTCCCTCCGAGATTAAAGCAACCTTTGACAAGCTGGGGATTCCTGAAGCGGAGCAAAAGTTTCTGGCAGGCGTATCCGCTCAATACGAGTCGGAAGTAGTCTATCACAGTATGCGGAAGGAACTGGAGGATCAAGGTGTTGTTTTCCTTGATACGGATACTGCTTTAAAGCAATATCCTGAAGTGTTCAAGCAATATTTCGGAACGAACATCCCTCCCGCCGACAATAAATTTGCTGCGCTTAACAGCGCGGTTTGGTCAGGTGGCAGCTTTGTATACATCCCGAGAGGTGTTCAGTGTGAGGTGCCGATCCAAGGGTACTTCCGGATTAATTCTGAAAATATGGGACAATTCGAGCGGACATTAATTATTGCCGAAGAGGGCAGCTTTGTCCACTATGTGGAAGGATGCACAGCGCCTATTTATAGTACCAGTTCTCTGCACAGCGGAGTTATTGAAATTATTTGCCGGAAAGATTCCCGTGTCCGTTACACGACAATCCAGAATTGGGCTCCTAATATCTACAACTTGGTAACCCAAAGGGCAGTGGCAGAGGAAAATGCCACAATGGAATGGGTGGACGGCAACATTGGCTCCAGGGTAACCATGAAGTATCCGGCTGTAATATTGAAAGGAAGGGGAGCTAGGGGGTCCATCCTGTCTATTGCCGTAGCCGGTAAAGATCAGCATCAAGATGCCGGCGCGAAGGTAATTCACCTTGCTCCCGAGACAACATCTACGATTATATCCAAATCCATCAGCAAGCAGGGCGGCAAAGTAAACTACCGGGGATTGTCCAGCTTCAGCCGCGATTCTGCAGGCTCCAAGTCTAATATTAAGTGTGATACGTTGATTTTGGACAATCTGTCATCATCAGATACGATTCCGTACAATGAAATTAAAAATGATCAGATTACTTTGGAGCACGAGGCAACAGTATCCAAAGTGTCCGAGGAGCAATTGTTTTACTTAATGAGCCGCGGACTTACAGAACAAGAGGCCACACAAATGATTGTAATGGGCTTCATTGAGCCGTTTACCAAAGAATTGCCGATGGAATATGCCGTTGAAATGAATCGGTTGATTCAATTTGAGATGGAAGGAAGCATCGGTTGATTCATAAAGGAAGTACGAGGTGTTGGTAATGAAGAAAAAGAATTCGGACAATTCAGAACTAGCTCAACTTACCCGGGAGATACGGAAACTTCAGTTCTACTACAATATGTTGTCAGGATTGAGCGCAAGCTGTGGTGCGTTGATACCTTTAGACTCTGTTTATACGCTTATAAGGGAACTTTCGGATCAAGAGGCCATTCTTAGGCAAAAAGCAAAGGATCACTCAGACTATCTAGGTTGAAAAAGAGAATTGACTGTTGGTAAAACAATGATAGGAGCTGGAATTATGGAGGAGAATGGAATTTTATTCGATGAAGTATCGGAAGTGCTTCTCAAACTACGTCCTTTCTTACTGCGTGACGGCGGAGATGCTGAACTCGTCGAGGTGGAGAACGGTATAGCCAAATTAAGATTTTTGGGAGCTTGCAACGGTTGCCCAAGTGCTACGATTACGTTAAAGGCTGCTATTGAGCGCGCAATTCTAGAGGAAATCGATGATATTAAAGAAGTTGTACAAGTATTCTAAATTCCTTTTAACAGAAGAGGCTGTTATACAAAAATCCGCATAGAAAAAATGCCGAATCAATTAAGACATACGAAGGAAAGGATTGATTTAATAATGTTCGAGAAAATTTTCGTGGCCATCGATAAATCTGAAATAACTAACAAAATCCTTGAAGCAACCGTTGAAATTGCACAAAACAAAAATACTCAGGTAACTTTGGTGAATGTCAGCCATGCATATGTAAACAGCGGAATGCCATATATACCAGAGAGCTACTTGGAAGAAATGTTAAATGAGATGGAAAAGATGAGTTTAGAACAGCTTCAACAAGCCCAATTCAAATTAGCGGCTGAAGGGATCTTTGCAGAAACGATTCATCTTAAGGGAGACCCTGCGCATGAAATATTAAATTATGCAAAAAACACCAAACAGCAACTAATTATTATTGGAAGTCGCGGGCTAAGCGGTATAAAAGAAATGATGTTAGGTAGTGTCAGTCACAAAGTTTCACAATTATCAAATTGCCCCGTCCTGATTGTTCACTAAATTTCATGCCGGATCTGCTCCCTTACGGGCGATCCGCAGGATGCGGTTGCCTTCTTCCTGAGTTAAGCCGCCCATTTTCCCAACTATGATCCCTGATGGGGAACTAGTTGGATTTTCTCCGCTTGCTCATGAACGGAGGCACCCTTGCCGGGCAACAGTTGGATAATAACGTCCAAATTAAGATACGTTTATCCAATTACTAATGTTATCAATCGATTGATGTAGCGGGGAAATATCTGATGCCGGGCTGATCAATGCGCATGTCCATCTGTTTGCAGATGGTAAGCCGTTCACGTTGTCCATCAGCGAAGGGCGACGCACGTAAACCAAGTTCCCGCATGTACTTTCCTACTGTCCGCTCGCTAATAATGTAGCCCTCTTCCCTTAAGAGGAGGGTGATCCTTGGACTGCCGTATTGGCCGTGGTTAGCCTCAAAGAGGTAAGCGACCCGCTTTAGCAGTAAGGCTTTGCGCTTCGCCTGAGGGCTGACTTCGGTGATTCTCCATTTGTAAAATCCGCTCCGCGATACTTCAAGAATGCTGCACATCTTCTCTACCGAAAATTCGGAGCTATGGTCTTCGATGAACTGAAATCTTTGTGCTTTAGATTGCGGAAGATATGCGCGGGTCTTTTTTAGGACGGCAAGCTCCTCTTCTTTTGCCAGCACCTGCTTGTTCAGTTCGTGAATCTTGTCTGCAAGGACAGACTTTTCACCCTTATTATTCATTCTCATACCCACCCCGTAAATTCCAGAATACTTGCCTTCGCCGACTGCGTCTCGGACTGTGCACTCTTACGCCATTCCTTGGGTGACGTGCCCATTAGCTTAGAGAAACAGCGGTTGAAGCTGGAGATGGAATGAAACCCCACCTTCTCAGAAATCTCAAGAATAGAATCCTCGGTGCTCTTCAGCTGCTTACAGGCCTCTTCGATCCGGGTACTGCTCAGGAAATCGAGAGGGGCGGTGCCCATCATTTCATGGAATTTGCGGCGGAAGTGTGTAGTGCTCAGGTGGCAGAGGTCGGCCAGGAAATCGATGGTCATCGGCAGCATATAGTTCCTGGTGATATACTCCAGCGCCGGGGAGATGACGAAGTCGCCCTTCAGATTATGCCCAGCTTCCTGATCGGTCAGCGCCTCATTCGTGGAATGGATCCGGAGCAGCTCGATATAGAGCGACAGCAATAAGCCGTAGGCGCTCTCCTGATAATAAGGCTTCTGCTGCTGCAATTCCTCCACGATCGATGTGGCCAGACTATACACCATGGGATGCTTATCCTTATTCAGGATACAGTTCTTCCCCAGCACCGCCCACAAATTGGGCTCGAAGTTGCTATAGGCGCTCTTGAAGGAATGCTGAAAGAGGTCCTCCGGCGAGAAAAAGAGATAAGACCACAGACTGGCCTCACCCGGAGAACTATACGTCGTATGCGGAAGGTACCGGGGGAGGAAGGTCACATCACCGGCTGTAAAAGGTACAGACTCGCCTTTGATCTCCATGATGCCGCTATCCGAATAGCAAATCCCAATCTCCAGGTGGTTATGGAAATGCAGGTGCTCGCTCTTGATATCGGAAATCTTCCAGCGTTCCCCGCTTAACAGCAGCACAGGGAAATGGATCGGCAGGCTGTAGTGGCGGTACTCGATGACGGGTTTCTTTTTTCTGGGCATATCCGGGGACTCCTCTATAATATTAAAATAGATAAATGGTCGAAAATGCGCAGTTTTGCTGTGAATATGCTTAGATATAGAATATTTTACTGCTTACAATGGAGTATGTAAAGCGCTTGCAATGAGACGGATAGTAAGCGCTATTGAGGCGCGTGATACAAGAGAGGGGTAATAAGATGATTCAAGTGGATTTCAACAGGGAAGAGATTCTAAGCATTATTGATAAGGTCACCAACAAAACACTGGCGATGGACTTAACATGGGACTGGCCTTGCGGCGTAGCTTATTATGGGGTATCCAGAGCTTATCAGACTACAGGGAACAAGGAGTACCTGGACAGGCTGGTTCAGTGGGCGGATGAATATATTGAGCTGGGGCTGCCGGACTGGACGGTCAACACTTGTGCCATGGGCCACATGCTGATCACCTTGTATGAAGCGACTGGAGAGCAGAAATATTGGGATATTGCGATGAGCAAGGTGGAATACATCCGGAAGAATGCACTGCGGTTCGGAGACAATGTGCTGCAGCATACGGTATCGATTTCTAATGATTTTCCGGAACAGGCTTGGGCGGATACGCTGTTTATGGCGGCATTCTTCCTGCTGCGTGTGGGCAGTAAGCTGAAGGATCAGGAGCTGATCCAGGATGCCCTTAACCAATACTACTGGCATATCAAATACCTGCAGGATCCTGGCACCGGCTTCTGGTTCCATGGCTATAACAATGTGAAGCAGGATCATATGTCCGGATTATACTGGGGCAGAGCGAATGCCTGGGGTGCGTATACGATGTCGCAGGTGAAGCCGCTTTTGAAGGACTGGTATTTGTATCCGCAGTGTATGGACGTGGAATGTTCGCTCCGTGATCAGCTGGCGGCGCTGAAGCTTGTCCAGACAGATAACGGCTTGTGGCGGACGGTGCTGGATGATGAGGAATCTTATGAAGAAGTATCGGCATCCTGCGGCATTGCGGCGGCGATGATCAACAACGGCAACCCGCTGCACACCAAATACGTGCAAAAAGCGTTAAAAGGCATTCTTGCAAACATCAGCGAAGACGGACGTGTCCTGGGCGTATCCGGCGGCACAGCCGTAATGAAGGACCGCGAAGGGTACCGCAATATTCCAAAAGACTGGATTCAAGGCTGGGGCCAAGGCTTAGCGCTTGCTTTCTTGTCCGATATGCTTAAATAGGAGGGAATCGAATTGTCCAAACCATCAACAGGCGCATTCACACTGCCGGGAGAATCCGGTTACGAAGCGCTAACGCTTGAACTCGCTGAACGCTGGGGTGCCGATGTCATCCGTGACAGTGACGGTACACAGTTATCTGATGAGATTATCAATGCCGGATACGGCATTTATTCTACAGTCTGTATCATCCGGGACCATAATGAATGGGCGTCGCAGAACCCGGATAAGCTGCAGCAGAGCTTCCTTATTACGAATCCGAAGGTGGCTGTGCAGGATTATTTATCGGTCTACCTGATGGAGGATTTCTTCGCTGAACAGTTCAGAGTGAATGATTCCCGTGAGGCGTTCAAGTACTGGCAGGTGTATGACCGGACGACCGGTGAGGAAGTACCGCGAGAGCAATGGAATTACGACCGGGAATCAGGCAATGTGGTGCTTACCGGAATCGTACCTTGGCATAAATACACCGTCAGCTTCATGGCCTACCGGATCTGGGAAGAGATCTCGATGTACAATCACACCACGAACAACTGGAACAAAGAGCATCTGATGCAGATTGATCCTATGTATCAGGACACGCAGAAGTACCTGCTGGACTGGATGGAAGACTGGTGTGTGAAGCATAAAGAAACAACGGTTGTCCGCTTTACTTCCCTGTTCTATAATTTCGCCTGGATCTGGGGCAGCAGTGAGCGTAACCGTCATCTGTTCTCAGACTGGGGTTCCTATGATTTCACGGTGAGTGCCCGAGGTCTGGATCTGTTCGCCCAGCAATACGGCTATTCGCTGACGGCAGAAGATTTCGTGAACGGCGGCAAATACCGCGTCAGTCATATCCCGGCGGAGCAGCGCAAGCTGGACTATATGGCTTTTATCAATGATTTCGTGATCGGATTCGGCAAGCAGTTAATTGATATTGTGCATAAGCATGACAAGCTGGCGTATGTCTTCTACGATGACAGCTGGGTTGGCGCAGAGCCTTACAATGACCGCTTCGGTGAATTTGGTTTCGACGGGATGATCAAATGTGTGTTCTCGGGATATGAGGCAAGGCTCTGTTCAGGGGTGAAAGTGGATACGCATGAGATCCGGCTGCATCCGTACTTATTCCCGGTGGGGTTAGGCGGCGCGCCTACCTTCATGGAAGGGGGAGATCCGACACTGGATGCCAAAAAATACTGGATCAACATCCGGCGTGCCCTCCTGCGTGAGCCGATTGACCGGATTGGCCTGGGCGGATATCTGCATCTGGTCGAGCCTTACCCGGATTTCTGTGATTACATCGAGAAGATTGCGAATGAATTCAGAGAGATTAAAGAGCTGCATCAGCAAGGCAAGCCTTATCATATCAAGACCAGGGTAGCCATTCTGCACAGCTGGGGCAAGCTGAGATCGTGGACCTTGTCCGGCCACTTCCATGAGACGTATATGCATGATCTGATTCACATTAATGAAGCTCTATCCGGTCTGCCGGTTGAGGTGCAGTTCATTGATTTCGAGGATATCCGCCAGGGCGTGCTGCAGCATGTGGATGTAGTGATTAATGCAGGCAGCGCCGGTACAGCCTGGAGCGGCGGGGACTACTGGAAAGACAGCAAGTCTGTAGATGTCCTGACCAAATGGGTGTATGAGGGCGGTACCTTTATCGGGATTAACCAGCCTTCAGCGGTTGAGGGATACGACAGCTACTTCAGAATGGCGCATGTTCTGGGTGTGGATGAGGACACGGGTGCGCGGGTAGCTCACGGCAAATGGGCGTATGAGGTTCAAGCTGAGCAAGGTCTGGTGCCTGATGGCGCCAGCATTACACCGAAGAACGGTGTCCATCTTACGGATGGTTCCGCTGCTGTGATGAGTGAGTTGGACGGTAAGATTACATTGTCTACGAATAACTTTGGTAAGGGTAAGGGAATCTACCTGCCTTCCTTCGAATTCGGCTGGGAGAATACCCGCCTGCTGCTGAACCTGATCCGCTATGCCGGTAAGGAGCTACAGGAAACGAAATATATTCCGGATAACCTCTATACCGAGTGCGCGTATTATCCGGAGAGCAAGATGCTTGTCGTGATCAATAACAGCGACCAGCTGCAAAAGACTACGATTGAGACGGAATATGGGCCGCAGACTGTGGAATTGGAACCGTTCGATACGATTATTCGGACTATTGGGGAATAGGAATGTGAAAAAGCTCAAGCCTGGGGTGTTATGCCGGGCTTGGGCTTTTTGTGTTGTGTGAGATGTTAAACGGGCCCAATGTATGCGAAAAACTTAATACAATGTGCCGGCGATAGGGTGAATGGGCCCAATGTATGCGGAAAATCGAATACAATGTGCCGGCGATAGGGGAGATTGGCCCAATGTATGCGAAAAATCGAATACAATGTGCCAGCGATGGGGTAAATGAGCCCAATGTATGCGAAAAACCGAATACAATGTGCCAGCGATAGGGGGAATGAGCCCAATGTATGCGAAAAACCGAATACAATGTGCCGGCGATAGGGGAGATTGGCTCAATGTATGCGAAAAACCGAATACAATGTGCCAGCGATAGGGGGAATGAGCCCAATGTACGCGAAAAACCGAATACAATGTGCCGGTGATAGGGGAGATTGGCTCAATGTATGCGAAAAACCGAATACAATGTGTTACTGGAAGGATTCCCCTAACCTTTGTGGAATTACAAAGCAAAGACGCTGAAGCTTTCAGCGACAGGCTCCCGGAGGACTTCCCATGGACAAATCCGCCCGCTTCAAACAATCCATAGCCTTCATAGAGGAACGTTTATACGAAGACATCAACCTTGGACAAGCTGCGCAGGCCGGGTACACGTCGCTGATGCAGCTGTATCGTGACTTCTACACCTATACCGGACATTCGGTAAAAGAATACATACGCAAGCGCAGGCTGTCAGCCGCGCTCGGGCTGATCCGAGCTTCGCAGCGTCCGCTTGCTGAGATTGCCTACTCCTGCGGCTATAGCTCCCAGCAGGCTTTGTGCAAATACGTGAAATCCGCAACCCATATGACACCGCTAGAGTACCAGAAGAGTGAAGCCTGCTACTTCTTCCCCAGATTCGACAGTGAAACCATCCGGCAGGTAACCGTCACCGCTGAAACGATCCCCAAGACCTTACGCGCGAAATTCTATCATCCCAAGCAGTACGGCATTGAGCAACAAGCGCTAGAAGCGCTGCATTTTCTAATACCTGAATACCAGGGCAGAATCTTCGGCAGAGACGGGCAGCAGCGGGACGGCTTATTCTGTTATGAGCTCGCTGTGGAGTATGATGCGGATTTGCTAGACAGACTGGCAGACAGCACTTTTCAGGGAATAAAGGTGGCTCAAGAATTCAGTTCAACCTTCGCGAAGACAACCGTTAGGAACGATGAGGCCGAGATCGGGCTGGCATGGGATTATCTCTATCTGAAGTGGCTGCGAACCAGTATGTTCGTACAGGATGATGTGTGTTATTTCGAAGAATATATCTGCAAAAGCGGGCAAGTGAGGAAGCTGATTCTGTATCTGCCAGTGAAGAGGCGGACGGATTATGACAAGATCAGTGTGAATTTCTGTGCAGGTCTAGAGTTTCTGGTGTCGTCCCGGGAAGGGGATCAGGCAGAGGAGGAGGCATCTGCTGCGGTGATGAACTATATATCCCTTCATACCCCTGAGGTGATAAGCACAGTAAAGGAGTTCTATGTAGCCCAAAGCGGCTTAAGCTACACCTGCGGTGTGTGGCTGGAACAGACGATAGAGCTTCCCGTGAATAGCAGGCTTGAAATATTGCGGGTTGCCGAAGGCCATTATGCGATGCTCGAGAGGGACAGTTGTAGTGACCGCGGAGTGTTTATTGCTCTTTTGGATACATGGATACAGGAGCACGGATGGAGTAAGGATGAGCTGCCTGCTTTTACTACCTATGAGACCGGAGGTCAGGGTGACCCGGATGCTATCACAATGAGAGTGTGGATCAAGCTGAAAGATGTTAAGAACGGATAATATTTAGTACGCGTTCATCTATAAACTAGATTTATATAGGAAAGGAGCACACAAATGAATCTAAGAAAACAAGCACTGCCGCAGCATGCGCCCGAAGACTACAGCCCCCGCGTGAAGCCGGTAATCCTGAGAATGGTGGAGGAGATGAAGCAGATGGAGATTCCAAGTGAGATTCAGGTAGAACAGATTACGGAGCTGTGCAGTATTGTGGACCGGCCGGAGATGAAAGTGGTGGGCATCGCGCTGCCGGTTTCGTATGAGAGCCGGGGATATGGCGGTTTCCATGGGTCTGAGCATGCGAGCTGTACGTTGAATGATTACTTCTATACCAAGAAGCTGACTTCAGAAGGCGATATCGCGCTCCTCTCCGGTCTCATCACCCGGCAAATCAAAGGTAAAGAGGTTGTTACCGTACGATCAGAGGTGCAGGGTGACGGCAATTATAAAGTCATTGTGGGATATGAGGTAAGCAGCTTCGACGGGTTACCCGCACATTTGCCGGAATATACTGAGACGCTTACAGTGCCTGCATGCCGCTATGCCAAAGTCCTGATCAATGAGACAAAGGAGGCGGGACGGATCGGCTATGATGAGCGGATGCATGCAGATGAATATTTCATCGGCCAGTTCCGTAATGACACCAGCTACGTCTATAACCCTTCCGGCCTTAGCTTCAATACATATGATGACTCAGGGGAGATTCTCACCAAATACGAACCCGTTAAGATACCGGGAAATGATGCGGAGCGGTTTGACTCTTTGCGCTTCAAGGCGGTGACAATGCCGGAGATGAAGATCGCCTGCAGCATGACGCTGCCGGATGATGAGGAGTTTGTAATCACGAAATATTTTGACGTGCAGGACCAGGTATTCGCCACTGAGGCGGCTAAATATTATCTGCATGATTATTACGGTTTTCCGGTGAACAGTGAGGAGGAGGGGAAGGTTAACTCCTGCTTCGGCACCAGAGTCAGCACCTTTGAGTCACTTCCTGACTGCGTGGAAAAGATTACAGTGCCCGGAGGCATCTATCTGCACATTACCCAGCTCGAAGTGAATGGTGATAATCCCGGCATACCGTATGATGTGGCGTTCAATCATCTGGATGAGCTATTCCTGAATGCTCACCCTGAATATACGCGTGACTGGAGCAGGCATGTGATCGCCCGTTTCCGGCAGGCGAACTGTGCCTCCGTATTTGTGCCGCTTGCCAGCGAATAACTAAATAAGATGGATAGAAGAAATAACAAAAAGCGGAAGGATCGAAGGGGGATTTTGGGAACTGTAGGAGCGGTAATAATCAAGAAATCTGGGGACAACAGCGGCTGGAAGTCCAAATATTCACCGCAGTGACGACTAAGGTTTAAGTTAGTATACTAAGTTAGTATCTTGAGTTCAGCTTATATAATATAAATTATGATAGTATAAAGGTATATTTAGTTTTCCCCGCGGGGGTAGAAAAGGGAGCAGCATGAGAATCATTATATCGCCTGCCAAGAAGATGAAGACGGACACGGATTTCCTGGATTACCGCCAAGTGCCGCAGTTCATCAGCGATTCGCAGACTCTTCTGGCCTTATTACGCAAGTTGAATTATGAAGAAGCCAAAGCGCTATGGAAATGCAATGATGCCATCGCCACGCTGAATATGGAACGGATCCGGGAGATGGATGTCACCAGGAATCTGACGCCGGCTATCTTCTCATATGAGGGAATACAGTACCAGTACATGGCGCCCGGGATCTTTCAGACTGAGGAGCTGGATTATCTTCAGCAGCATTTGCGGATTTTATCCGGATTCTATGGAATCGTCAGACCTTTTGACGGCGTTGTGCCGTACAGGCTGGAGATGCAGGCTAAGCTGGGTGGTAAGGGCTTCAGTTCTCTCTATGAGTTCTGGAATAGAAGACTGGCGGACCAGCTGTTCGCGGAGAGTGACATCATTCTGAACCTGGCTTCCAAGGAATACAGCAAATGTATCTCTCCGTACATTGGCAAGGACGCTCGAATGATTAGTGTGGTGTTCGGGCAGGACATCGGCGGCAAGGTGGTTGAGCGGGCGACGCTGGTCAAGATGGCCAGGGGTGAAATGGTCCGCTACATGGCCGAGCGGCAAATTACCCGCGTGGAGGATATCAAAGGCTTCGACGGGTTTGATTTCGCATTTGCGGAAGCCTTGTCGGATGAGAAGACGTATGTGTTTATCCAACAGAAGCGCGATAAGAATGAAATGGTAGAGTAAGGCTTGCAACGGGTAATCTTGAAGACGGTTGAATAACCGGATTGGGGGTTGCCTTTTTTTTGTTAAGGAGATTATCTAAACTGAATAAAAGAAAATAACAATAGCGCAAATATTCACCGTAGTGACAATTGCGTTTAAGTTAGTATCTCTTAAGTTCAGCCTATAATGAATGGAACCAGAACAGGTTAACGAGGAGGACTTATGATTTTGAGAAGAGATCCATTGGACAAGCAGAGCTTACTTAAAGAACTGGATTCACTAGGTTACTCCGACAGAATCAGAAAAGTAACGACATTGGGCCGTGAGCACCTTGGATCAGCCAAGTACTCCGAATTACTGGCCTCATTACTGGAGGGCGGTGCGTATGAAGCGCGCCTTGCCTTAATGGGTGCCATCGCCACACTGGATGCTCCGGTTATTCTGTCTGCGCTGCGGCATCCCCTGGCAAGTATCAGGAACACGGCTGCGGGCCTATTGGCTAAAGCAGCTTCAGATGAAGAAATAGAACGTGAGCTCCCGCACTTATCACATGATTGCCGCCGCAAGCTGCTTCGCACCATTTCACAGATAGACCGTCAGGAGCTGGCGGAACGCCTGTTACCCTTGGTATACGCCCGGTGGGGTGCGGAGGAGGCAGCAATTATACTGCAGGCCTGCCATGCGGCAACGGTTAGCACGTGGCTTGCGGATATCGGGTTTGCCATCAGAGACTGGAAGAAGTTAGCCAGCCGGCATCTTGATGTAGTAGCGGAATACTTCGCAGCCACGCTGGAGAGCACCCCACTCAGGGAAAAAGGGCATGTCTGGTCGAGGTTCTCGTCTGCTATGGAGCATCTGTGCAATCATAAGGCGGATCTGATGCTTGCGTGTGCACTGAATCACGGGCCTATGGGAATTATACATCCTGCACTCAAAGAACATCTGGGCACACTTGTACGCCAGAATCCGGATAAGGTGTTTCAGCTGCTGACACAAACGGAATTGCGGAGCGATCTGCTGTCCCATGGTGTTCCTGAGGCTGTGCTGAAAAGAAAGAAAGTTCTGTCTATAGACCAGTGGATCGGGATTGCGAAATTACTCGCAGATTACCCTATGCATGTAGCGAAGCTGCTTGAACATATGGCGCCGTCTAACCGCAAGGTGATTTTTGATGCCGTGTATGAGGAGGATAGACGCAAAGAGCGGATTTTCCCGGAAAAATTACTGTATGTATTGCCGCATGCCTTGCGTGATAAGGAGGCTGCCCGGATGTTTGGCCTTCGTGAGATCAAGGATAACCGGGACCGGACCATTCGTATTGCCGCCTGCCGCTCCATTCTCTATTCAAGGGAGCCGCTTGAGCTGGCCACACGGGTATCTGGTGCAGACGAACGTGCTACGGCGCTTATGCAGCTGATACGAAGTACGGTTCTGTCGAGGCAGGGGATGAATGAAACCCTGGTATATCTGGGCCGGATTAAGAATGACCAGGACCCTGTCCGCAGCGCAGTGTTCAAGGAGCTGTCGGAAAGTCCTGCGTCTGTATACGAGGATGCCCATGTGCAGGCGCTTACTTTACTCGTTGATAGTGTTATCGATGCCAGAGATACCTCGTATGGAACGAAGTTCTCTGTCCAGAAGCTGGCCTTTGCTATTCTGCGGCATAACGCAGGGCAGCCTCACGGTGAGCTGTTCAAGTTTGCGCTAGATACAATCAAGAAGCTGGCTAAGCAGAACGGGCAGCTATCCCTTCCATCACTAGAGAAACTGCCCCAGGGAGTAGAAGAGATGATCTTCGACGGCATATATGCCTTTGCTGCACAGGCCAACCGGACAGAGAACTACTATCTGGTAATGAGCCTGGCGGGTTCTTTTGGCAAAAGAGGTCACGGTATTATTAAACTTCAGAATCTGTTAAAGGAAGCCACGAGGTCCACGGCAGATGCAATAGCTATGCGTGCAACCCGGCTCTGGCTTGAACCACATCAGACGCGTGATGCCAGAGTTAAGGAACTTTTGGCCTCGGATAAATCGTATATTACGATCCATGAAGTGTTCCGGCACCTGCACTTGAAGCGTCAGGAGTGGCTCGATCCATTCATTTCGGGGGCTGTGATCAAAGGCAGGTTCCTGTCAGGCAAAACGATTTATCCCGTGCCGGCGGAGAGCGGATTCTACCGGTGGCTGCCGCGTCAGCAGCAAGCTTACAGTTCCCTCTTAGCGAAAATTGCGGATGATCCTAAGCGCAGTCTGTCCGAGCGTGCAAGAGTGATCAGGATTATGGCCGGTATGCCTGATCTTGGCCCGGACAGGCTGCTTGGACTGGTACAGGATGAGGAAGTCGCTGTAGCAGAGGCGGCGCTTCATGCCCTGTCACTGCTGGAAGAACCGGAGAAGGTGCTCCCCGTGCTGCTGGACAATCTGGATGGAGACCGGGCACGTGTAGCGATGTACTCCATACCAAGGTGCATCCGCAGAGTGAATCCGGTGTTATTGGTTACCTTGCTGAAGGAGCTGCTAAACCGGGATAAGCTGAAGATTACGGTCCGGAAAGAAGCCATCCGCTTGCTGGGCGCGTATAGAAGTGAGGACAGCCTTCCGCTGCTCCTGAACGAGCTCGGCAAACCAAGCGCCCATAAGGATGTGATCATCGCCATAGGGCATGCTGCAAAGCAGCTTTTGGATGATGAACGCAGCTGGGAGATTCTAAGGGCCATCGCTGCTTCCCCGCAAAGTGATATCGCACTAAGCTTATTATCCCAGCAGCCTAATGCTCTTCCGCTTGACTATAGACCGCGCTATCTGGCCTTAATCATTGAGATTGCCAATCATCCGGATACGTCCGTTGGCAGGTATGCTTTTGCTGCTATGATTTGGTGGACTAACGGAAATGAAGATGTGATTGCTGCTGCCGCTGCTCAGGCGATTACGGACCTGGAAGACAGCACGAGATGGGAAGCTGCGGTGAACACGCTGATTGAAACCTGCCGCGACGGCAAGGTCAACGAGGTTGTAATTGGTGTTTGCCGGAAGCTGGCCGGTACAGGGATAAGCGGGGATTGGAATGCAGCTGCGGGAAGAGATTTGCCTCACCGGCAGCGCCTCCAGAAATTAATTAACCAGCTGACCTCGTTGCCGAAGAATACACGTATCCATCTTATCCCTTTGTACCTGGGACTGATCGATTGTCACGCAGCCTATGAGACTTTACAGCAGCTTGTGATGAAGTTGTATATCGCAGTAATTGACTGGAATAACGTGGAGGAATCCGCCGCGTATCTGAACCGGATGGTTGATGGTATGTCAGATCAGCCGCAGCTGTTAAGCGAAGCGTACAGCCAGATCGCCCATAGTATACAAGACAGCGCAGGATACTGGAATCCGGAGATTCTGCTCGAAATTGTGGATGTGCTAGGGGCTGAACAGCGTTACGAATCCCCGTATATGGGACTTTCATTGCTGGAAGTAGCAGGACAGGCTCTACATTGGAGCCCGGAACCGGCAGAGCGTTTGCGGTCGTTCAGAAATCACACGAACCTTGCGGTCCGCTCGCGTGCGCTGAATATTTGGACAGCGAGGGAGTAGAGGTTAAGCTGACATGATCCATAGCGTTGTTCCTGATTGTCAATGCGCATGTACTGGCTTTTCCGGGATAACGGGATCAGAAAGAAAGAGAGGCTACACGCTATGAAAATCCTTATAACAGGCTTCGAGCCGTTTGGCGGAGAGCTTGTCAATCCTTCCCTAGAGGCGGTACAGCGTCTGGAGAATTACATTGGCGGTGCGGAGATCATCAAGCGGTCTCTGCCCGTGGTGTTCCAGAAATCGGTGGATACACTGATCGGCTATGTGAAGTCCGAAAGACCGGATGCGGTGATCTGTATCGGACAGGCGGGCGGGGTCAGCGGCATTACGGTGGAACGGATTGCCGTTAATCTGATGGATGCTTCCATTGCCGATAACGAAGGCTGCCAGCCGGAGGATGTGCCGGTCTGCGCGGACGGACCGAATGCCTATTTTTCCAGCCTGCCTGTCAAAAGAATGGTTCAGACGATCAAAGACAACGGCCTGCCGGCCTTCCTCTCGAACAGCGCTGGAACTTATGTCTGCAACAACACCATGTACGGTCTGCTCCATCACATTGAGCAACATTATCCGGCTATGCGCGGCGGCTTCATCCATGTGCCCTATATCCCTGAGCAGGTGCTCGATAAACCGGGCAAGGCCAGCATGGCGCTGGGTGATATTGTTAAGGCTACCCGGATTGCTATATCTGTGATAGCTTCATATGCAGAATAGGCCAAGGCTGGCCTTGTTCATCCCGTTCAGACCGGTCATAGACCTGGAATCCCAGATGCTCGTAGAATCCGAGAGCCTGGGGATTTTGCTCATTCACATCCACGTAGAGTACGTTCAGAGTGTGCAGGGCATAAGTGACTAGCTGCTTACCAATGCCTTGTCCTCTGACGGCGGGGTCTACGAACAGCATTTCAATCTTCTGCTCCTGAACGCCGATGAAGCCGAGATAATGCTCCTGACCGGTATAGGCAAGCAAATGGGAGATATGTCCGATACCTTGATGAACCAAGGGACGTAATCCTTCAATATCCTGCTCTGTTAGGAAAAAATGCGTGGCACGGACCGCTGATTCCCAAATGTCCAGCAGCTCTTGTGATATATTGTGATCTCTATCTGTAATTTTTTGAATCCGGTTCATAGGCTCCTCCTGGCAATTTTGCTATGATTATAGCATACGACAAGGAATGGATTCTGAGGCTGATTTCATATATAACTGAATCGAGATGACGCGGCTTGAGACCAACGGTTAACCTGATTAAGTTTGGCGGAATCACATTCATTCTTTTCCGGTATTCTCTTTTTTGCCCAGTATCTGTTTATGATGCCTATGCCTGCTCCCCCGCTGCCGGATGCTTAGCTGTTGTCCTGGCTGCATTCAGGCTCAACCGTTCGCTGTCATTTCTACCCTACTAAATCCTGCACGAAATACAACATTTCTCTATTAATATCAGTCCTATTCGGGAATTGTTGTATAAAAGGCAGGATTTTGCCTTTCAACAGGCGGTTGAGCAGGACAATTCTTGTAATTCATACAACAATTCTGACGAGGTGTCTATTATTTAGGGAGCAGAGTTGTAATACGTACAACATTAGGGTGTTTATGCGGTTGAATGTAATAGTCCAGCTAGTCTAGGGGCAGCGCTTCGGACAAAACAACGCAATCCGGTGTGCAAGTGTGAAAAGACTAATGACGGGGAAATAAATACTTGATACAATGACCGTATATTAGTGAAAATATTCACAATTAGAACATACATATGATTGCAAAAACGGATGTGATTGTATATTATATTTATATACATTATTAAAGTACATTTATAAAAGTCGGAGGCTATAAAATGGCGACACATCGCTTGAACAGTATGGAAGTTAAAAAGATGAACCGGAACGCCATTTACCGATATCTGTATCACCGTGAATCTACTTCTATTCAAGAGATTGCGCAGGCGCTCAATCTAAGCCTGCCTACAGTTACCCAGAATCTTAAAGAGCTGCAGGAAAGAGAGCTGATCGAGGAGACCGGGTTGTTCGAATCCACCGGCGGCCGCAAAGCCAAGTCGATGGCCTGCAACAGTGTGGCGAGATATGCCATCGGGCTGGATGTGACCCTGAATCATGTGGGGATAGTCATCATTGATCTAAGCGGCAGAATCGTTAAGAATGTCAGAAACCATTTCCCCTTCGCGAACAGCGAAGTCTATTTCCAGGGGGTGGGCAAGCTGGTGGAGGATTTTGTGGAAGATTGTCAGCTTGACCGCAGCCGGATTCTGGGCGTGGGAATTGCGCTGCCCGCGATTCTGTCCGATGACCGCCAGACGGTGAGCTATGCCACGGTTATTGATTTCAAGGGGGGAAGTGTCCAGCGGTTCGCGGAATTCATCCCTTATCCTTGTATTCTCAGCAATGATGCGAATGCGGCCGGCTTCACCGAATTGTGGGGGGAGCAAGACATTCACAATGTAGTCTATTTATCCCTTAACAACAGCGTGGGCGGTTCAATTATAGTTAGTAACCAGATATACGCCGGTCAGAACCACCGTGGCGGAGAGTTCGGACACATGACGATTATGCCTGAGGGCCGTACCTGCTATTGCGGGCAGAAGGGCTGTGTGGATGCCTATTGCTCAGCTAGAATACTATCGGACAGCACCGGGGGCAGCATTTCTGAATTTTTCCGGCTTTTGCGGGAGGGGAATGAGCCGCAAAAGGCTATATGGCAGGAGTACCTTGGCTACCTGGTGATTACAATTAACAACCTGCGGATGCTGTACGATTGCGATGTAATTCTCGGCGGTTATGCCGGAGCGTACATGGAGGAATACATTGATGATCTCCAGGCGCTCGCGGCCCGGAAGAACACCTTCGAGCAGGACGGCACCTACCTCCGGGTCTGCAAATACAAGCTGGAGGCTACCGCCGTGGGAGCTGCGCTGGAACTGGTAACGGAGTTTATTGACAGCATCTAGATATAACCTTTAATCAAAAGAATATCGTGTTCTTCTCCCGCTCCTCCGGAAGAGGGACGGTGCTGCATCTGCGGCTCCGCCCTCTTCCGGAGGCTTTTTTGTATGTCCTCCTGTATACAGAAAACCGCTAATTGAATGCGTTTCCATCACGCTTTAAGTTTTTGTTGACTTCAATACAAAACTGGCTATAATCTTATTTAGAAGGTTTTATAAAAGTACTTTAGTAACAATTGGAGCAGGCGGGAAATCAGTTCATCATTTGGGGGGAAAGGAATGGAACAGAGCATTAAACTCAGGGTGTCACAGATCGAGAAGTCCTTTCCGGGGGTCAAGGCGTTAGACAAGATTGATTTCAAGGTAAGAAAAGGTTCGGTGCATGTCCTGTGCGGCGAGAACGGTGCAGGTAAATCAACCCTCATGAAGATCATCAACGGCATTCACCAGCCGGATGGCGGGCAGATCTTCATAGACGAGAAGCCCGTCAGAATCAGCAACCCGATTCAGGCACGGAGCCTGGGGATTTCGATGATATTCCAGGAGCTGAATTATGTGCCGGAAATGACAGTGGAAGAGAACATCTTCCTCGGAAATCTGCCGGCGAACCGGTTCGGCAAGGTGGACTGGAAGCAGGTCAGAGCGCGTACCAAGGAGCTGCTGCGTGCAGAGAATCTGCCGTATTCCCCGACTACCCTGCTCAAGGACCTGACGGTGTCCGATATTCAGATGCTGGAAATTATGAAAGCGATTTCGTACAAGTCAGATATCATCATCATGGATGAGCCTACCTCTGCGATTACCCACGAGGAAGTAGATAAGCTGTTCGTGAAGATCAGGGAGCTGCAGGCCCGGGGCGTCAGCATTATCTACATCTCGCATAAGCTGGACGAGATTTTTCAGATCGCCGATGAGATTACCGTATTCCGGGACGGAACGGTAGTGGAGAGCCATCCCAAGGAGAAGCTGGACATTGAGACGGTGATCTCGCTGATGGTCGGCCGCAAGCTTACCAATACCTACCCGAAAGAAGAGGTAGAGATTGGCGATACCTTGCTGAAGGTAGAGAATCTGAGCGGTCACGGCGGTTATGAGAATGTAAGCTTCCATGCGCGCAAGGGGGAAATGGTCGGCTTCGCCGGACTGATCGGGGCAGGGAGAACCGAGGTGATGCGTTCGCTCTTCGGGCTTGATCCCATCGCCTCCGGGCAGGTGTACATCAAGGGCCGCGAGGTCACAATCAAGAACGTGGAGCAGAGCATCAGGCATGGTATGGTCATGCTCTCCGAGGACAGACGCAGATACGGGATCATTCCTATGCGGTCGGTGAAGGAGAATACGACCCTGTCTTCCCTGAAGAGCGTGTTCTACCGCTTCCGGCATCATGCCAAGGCCGAGCAGGATATCGTGTCGGAGATGTTCCAGAAGATGCGGGTGAAGACACCCTCGATGGATACAGTTATCGCCTCGCTGAGCGGAGGCAACCAGCAGAAGGTGGTGCTGGCCAAATGGATGATTCTGGGTCCGGATATTCTTATTCTGGATGAGCCTACCCGGGGCATCGACGTGGGTGCCAAATACGAAATCTATAAGCTGATGACCGATCTGGTCAAGGAGGGCAAGGTCGTCATTATGGTCTCCTCCGAGCTGCCCGAGCTGCTGGGGATGTGTGACCGGATTTACGTGATGGCCAAGGGCACGATTACCGGGGAGATCAGCCGGGAGGATTTCACCCAGGAGCAGATTATGAAGTACGCCACCGGAACGATTACATCAAATGAGGTGAACTGAATTGAAAGAGATGAATTGGAGCCAATTCTGGAGCACATTTAAAAAGACGTACAGCATCTATCTGGTGCTGCTGGCATTATTTATTGTCTGTTCTTTTGCCAACCCGAACTTTCTGTCCATTAATAACCTGACCAACATCTCCACCCAGCTGGCGGTAACTACCATCCTGGCGTTTGGCCAGACCCTGCTGATTATCAGCGGGATGCTGGATTTATCGCAGGGCTCTGTGCTGGCCCTTTCCGGAGTGTTTGCTGTATCCGCTTACAAATCTACAGGTTCCTTTACAGCCGCTATTGTCGTCGGCATCGTGACCGGCGTGGTGTGCAATATTGTCAATGCCGTGATGGTCAGCACCTTCAAGACGCCGCCCTTCATTGCGACACTGGCCATGCTGACGATGGCCCGCGGGGTTGCCCTCCTCTTCACCAAAGGACAGAACATCCTGCAGCTGGGGGATTTCACCGTCCTCGGCCAAGGCTCCATCGGCTTCATTCCTATCCCCGTGCTATTTCTGATTGCCTTTGCCCTTATCACCTGGTACATCTTGCGGCACACCAGGTTCGGACGCTCGCTGTTTGCAGTGGGCGGGAATGAAGAAGCGGCTACGGCTTCAGGTATCAACGTATCCAAGATCAAATACACCGCTTTCATCATTAACGGTATCTTCGTAGGGGTTGCCGGAATTCTCTTCATGTCCCGGGTGAATGCCGGGCTTCCCAACGGTGCAATCAACTATGAATTCACGGCGCTGACGGCGGCGATCATCGGGGGCACCAGCTTCTCCGGCGGGATCGGTTCGGCGGGCGGCACCCTGGCTGGCGCCTTCATTGTAGGCTTCCTGGATAACATCATGAACCTGACCAATGTCGACTCCTACATGCAGCAGATTATCCGCGGGGCCATCATTGCGCTGGCAGTAATCTACGATATCCGGTCCAAGAACCGCAGAACCAAGAACACACTTGGCAGAATTGAAGACAAGAACGGCAAGAACGGCAAGAACGGCAAGAGCAGCGGACGCAAGAGGGAGCAGAGTCCGGGAATCGCCAAGTGACCCGGTACAGGTAAGAGGATGTCCAGGCAACCGGATTAAACAGCGGCGCTGTTTAAAATAAATAAAAGGGGAAAAACAATGAGAAAAACATGGATCACCTTAGTTTCGATACTGTTGGTACTGGGACTGCTAGCAGGCTGTGGCAATTCGAATACGGCAAGCTCTTCTAATTCAGGAGCGCAAGGAAGTAACAGCGGCGAGAAAGTATATAAGGTTGCCTATATCGCCCGTGCGCAGTCTGACTCCTTTGCCGCCTGGCTTGCTAACGCCGTGAAGGAAGAAGCCAAGAAATATCCGAACATCAAGCTGGAGGTCTTCGACGGGCAGGCCAGTGACGATAAAGAGAATTCCATGATCGAGAATGCCATCACCAACAAGTTCGACCTCGTCATTGTGCAGCCGAATAACGGTGAGGCGCAAAGACCTTACGTTGAGAAGGTGATCAAAGCCGGTATTTATGCCATCACCACTAATGCCCGCATCTCCGGCATTGAAGGAGCATCCACTGTGGATGCCGATCCTTACGAGCAGGCCGGAGTCAATGCCCGCGCAGCGCTGGAACAGATCCCACAGAATGCCAAGGTCGTAGTACTCAACGGCCCGTCCGGGAACTTCCACGCCGATAAGCGGAGAGAAAGCTGGCAGAAGGAATTCTTCGACAAACGTCCGGATGTGCAGATCGTCGGCGAACAGATCGCGAACTGGAACAAGGATGAAGCGATGAAATATATGGAGGACTGGGTTCAGGCCAACGACAAGATCGACGCGGTAGTTTCCATGAACGACAATATGGCGGCAGGCGCGATTGAAGCGGTTAAGGATAATGCCAAGTTCAGCAGCATGCTGGCTTATGGAGTGGATGGAACGGCTGAGGCGTTTCAGCTGATCAAGGAGGGCAAGATGACCTCCACTTGTCTGCAGAATGCTTTTGAGCTGGCAGAGAAGCTGCTCGATACCAGCAACAAGCTGCTGACCGGCGCGGAGAAACAGATCGACACCGATATCGGTAACCCGCTGATTGCCAAGGATAATGTGGATGAGTATATCGAATTGCTGGAGAAGGCAGAGGCCTTGAAGTAAGGATGGGTATACAGAACGCTAATGCCCCTGAGGAGGAGAAACTTGTGAAGAACAGAGCTTTTTATATGACAGAGCTGAAGAAATTGGAAATGAATGAAATTGACATGCCGGTAGCCAAAGAGGGCGAGGTTGTTGTAAAGCTGGAATATGTCGGGATTTGCGGCTCAGATGTGCACTATCTGGAGTATGGCCGGATTGGTGACTTCGTGGTCGACGGAGATTTCATCCTCGGGCATGAATGTGCCGGAGAAGTGGTAGAGCTGGGACCGGGGGTGAAGCATCTGAAGGTAGGGGACCGGGTTGCGCTGGAGCCTGGAGTCACCTGCGGCCAGTGTGAGTTCTGCAAGAGCGGCAAGTATAATCTCTGTCCGGATGTACAGTTTCTGGCGACTCCGCCTTACCATGGCTGCCTAATGGATTACATGGCTTTTCCGGAGAACATGGCCTTCAAGCTGCCGGACAACGTATCTTCGGAAGAAGGGGCATTGGTGGAACCGCTGGCGGTGGGCCTGCATGCTGCGGCGCAAGGCGGAATTAAGCTGGGGGACCGTGTTGTGATCCTCGGAGCGGGGTGCATCGGGCTTGTCACACTTCTGGCCTGCAAGGCGTACGGAGCAACGGATATTGTGGTCGTAGATATCATTGAGAAGCGGCTGGAAGCGGCGAAGAAGCTGGGCGCCTCCCTGGTTATCAATGCGAAGCAAGAGAATGTGTTGGATGTCATCGCTGCACTGACAGACGGTCAGGGCGTGGATAAGGTCATTGAAACCGCAGGAAGCGAGCATACCGTGAAGCAAACGCCTTATCTGGTCAAAAGAGGCGGAACGATTGTGCTCGTCGGACTCGCAGCCAAGGATATCATCGACTTCGACTTTATGCAGATTATGTTCAAAGAAGCCGATATCAAATCGGTATTCCGTTACCGCAACCTGTATCCTGCCGCCATTGGAGCGATTGCCGACGGTAAAATTGACGTCAAGGGTATCGTGACCCATGAATTCAACTTCGAGGATACCCAGAAGGCTTTTGATTTCGTCATCAATAACAAGGAAGATGTGGTGAAGGCCGTAATCAAGATGGGCTGATGAATCCATAAGATTGCTGATGCAGAGCCGTCCTTTAATGGGGCGGCTTTTTTAATTGATGAGTTATGCCGCCTCGTCTCCATAAGACCTATAAAAATTGGGATTAAACCTTTAATTTGCAGAGAGAAATGTAAACGCTTACCTTATATAATTTACTCGTGAAGGAGGACAAGTAAATATCTGGGAGATAACTCAGGATAAGTTAGATTCTGCGGACAGAGGCTACGGGCAAGTGAGGGCGGGGAAGAAAGGCTGTACACAACAAATTATTCTTAGGAGGTAATTCAATGTTTAAGCTAAACAAGAAAATTCTAACGGTATTCATGGCAGCCACAATGAGCTTCAGCGCGTTTGCAGCGACCTCAAGTGCAGCAACAGATTATTGGCAGAACTGGACTGATGGCGGAGGTACAGTCAATGCTACGAACGGAACAGGCGGGAATTACAGTGTGAACTGGTCCAATACCGGCAATTTCGTGGTCGGCAAAGGCTGGAACGTTGGATCGCCAACACGAACAATCAACTACAATGCAGGCGTCTGGGCGCCGTCCGGCAACGGGTATTTAACCCTGTACGGCTGGACAAGAAATTCACTCATCGAATATTACGTTGTTGACAGCTGGGGTACTTATAGACCTACCGGAACGTATAAGGGCACCGTGACCAGTGACGGGGGCACCTATGATATCTATACCACTATGCGCTACGACGCGCCTTCCATTGATGGTAATGCCACATTCCCTCAATACTGGAGTGTAAGACAGTCGAAGAGAGCGACGGGAAGCAATTCTGCTATCACTTTCAGTAACCATGTTAACGCATGGAAGAGCAAAGGGATGAATCTGGGAAGCAGCTGGTCCTATCAGGTGCTTGCAACAGAAGGCTATCAGAGCAGCGGCAGCTCTAACGTAACGGTGTGGTAACAGGCGGCTGACAGGCACTAACCGGGTTCCGGCTATTCAGAAAGACGGCTGATCATTGATAGGACTGAGGCCTGCCGGTCACACAGCCGGCGGCCTTAATAAGCCAGCTATATAGGCTGAACTCCACATGAAATCTCTATAACTACTGTGCTTCCTATATAGAGGCTATCAGCAGGTCCGTACCTTTCCCAATCGGTTCAAAGGAGATATATCCATGCGAAAACTATCGATTGTCTTTTTAATAGCGTTAACGGGTATTGCCGCTGCCTGCTCGCAGGAGAAGCCTGCCAGGGAAGAGCGTCTTGTATGGGTCGAGGGCGGTGCCTTTGTAGACACAAAATCCAATTATTACGGAACAGATGTGACCCTCCCTGATTTTTATATCAGTAAGTATGAGGTGACTCAACAAGAATGGCTGGAGGTGATGGGGAATAACCCTTCCCAGTTTCAGGGGGATAATCTGCCCGTAGAGAGTGTAACCTGGTATGATGCTGTGGAGTACTGCAATCAACGGAGTATGAAAGAGGGCCTGAAGCCCTATTACAATATAGACAAGAACACTGTTGATCCGAATAATACAAGCGACAGAGATTTCATGAAATGGACCGTAACGGTCAATGCAGGAGTGAACGGCTACCGTTTGCCGACTGAAGCGGAGTGGGAATATGCAGCAGGCGGAGGACAGATGAGCAAGAGCAGCAGCTATAGCGGAAGCAGCAAGGCTGATGAGGTAGCCTGGTATTGGAGGAATTCCGGGGATCAATTCTTAACCGGGGATTGGAACTGGCCGGCGATCGAGAATAACCATAACCAGACGAAAATTAGCGGCCTCAAGAAACCCAATGAGCTGGGGCTTTACGACATGTCAGGTAACGTGAGGGAATGGTGCTGGAACTGGTACGAAGGCCCGGACAGCAACAGCGGCTCCCTCAGACTGGTGAAGGGCGGCGGGTGGATCGGCGGCGTTAACAATACAGAGGTATCTTTTCGGGGCAAGTTTGAGGGGAGCAGCAGGGGAAATGACCAGGGTTTTCGTGTGATCCGCAGTGAGTAAATAGCCAAACCTGCTTAAACTGTACATCAGATTTCAAATTGTACATATGAAGCTTACCCCAATTTCATTTATGATTGAAATGTACAAAAAAGGGAATTAGGGGGATTGCAATTGAATTTGGAAAGGGGTCACTTCACACAAAGTGTAGTTTTCCGGTTAATTGTCTCGTATGCGGTGATTCTGTGCATACCTGTCATTCTTAGTGTGATCATCTATGGTCAGACGAGAGAAGTTGTGAAAAATGAGATTAAGCTGGCAAGCAGAGCGATGCTTCAGCAGGTAAGATATATTGTGGACGGGGAGCTGCTGCAGACAGAGAGCCTTGCTACGCAGCTGGCCGTTCATTCCGAAGTGAAAGGCTTTCTGTCTTCATCCACACCTGATAACGCTTACAAAATATACGGGCTGAAGCAGGAGCTGGGCAAAATGTTATCTGCCAACAACTTCATTAAGGAGATTAACTTATATTCGAAACCGCTGCAGTCGGTGCTTTCCAGTGAGACCTATATAGAAGAACAATCTTTTTATGAGATGAAGCTTCAGACGGATACGTTCGCTTACGATGATTGGCAGCAGCTTATGGGCCAGCATCATTCGGGTGAATACGTGCTGCTTCCGCTCAAGAATCCGGATAAAAAAGTTACGTATACCCCGTTCTATATCCGTTCGTTGCCGATTCAGGCGACTGCCGAACTAACAGGCGCACTCATCATACCGCTTAATGTGGAGAAGATGATGACGATGCTCGCGAATATCGACTGGGTAGAGCGGGGCCGGGTATTTATTATGGACACAAACGGCCAGATTATGATTCAGAATGCTGGAGATACGCTGATCGAACCTTCGGCTTATCAGGAATGGAATGACCGCGGCACCGGCACCTTTACGAGCACCTTTCAGGGAGTTAAATCGATGATCACCATCGAGTCGTCCGATACGACAGGCTGGAAGTATATCAGCGTGTTTCCGACCGATGTCTTCTGGGAGCATATCGGGGGAATGCGGACGATGAACATGTACGGATTATTGCTGTGCTTTGCGGTAGGCAGTGTGGTTATCTATTATTTCGCCCGCAAAAACTATGATCCGATCAAAGAGCTGGTCAGCGTATTCAACCGCAATCCGGCGCAGGGCACCGGTGAATACCTGGATGAATATACCTTCATCCGCAGGAATGTTCTGGAGACGATCAGGGAACGGGATGATACGAACAATAAGCATGATCAACAGCTGCGCGTGCTGCAGAATTACTATTTAGGGAGGCTCCTGAAAGGTCAGGCCGACCGTAACGTCCCGTTCACGGAGCTGGCAAAGATGTATAAGCTGAATTGGACGACTGATCATTTCGCAGTGCTGCTGTTCTATATCGATAGCGATGACGATGGGATACAGGATCTCGCGTTATCCCAATTTATTGTATCCAATATTGTTGCCGACCTGGTCAGCAATCATTGGACGATCAATTTCACAGATATGGACGGCATGCTGGCGGCGGTCGTGAACGTAGCTCCGGAGCGTGCAGAGCACTGGAAGGATGATATCGAGGATGATCTGGCCCAAGCCTACGAATTCATTACTCTCCGGTACAAGCTCCGCTTCACCACAGTGGGCAGTGAGCTGCAGACAGGTCTGAACGGCGTGAATCTCGCGTTCCTTCAAGCCCTGGAAGCCCAGGAATACCGCAGCGTGCTCGGAGATGAGATGCTGATCTGGTATGGAAGCATCAAGCCAAGCGCCGGCAGTTATTTCTTCACGGTGAATGACCAGATGATGCTGATCAACTTCCTGAAGGCCGATGAATTTGATAAGGCCAACGAGATGATTAATAGTATCTTACAGCAAGCGTTCCAAAGAGAGAGGTCGCATGAAATTTCGAAATGCATCCTGCTTGATGTAGCGGCTACGATGATTAAGGCCATTCCTGATCAAGAGCAGGCCAGCATCGCCTGGGATGAATGGCGGCCGCTCAAGCGGCTGCTGTCCTGCACCACGAAGCCTGAATTCGAGCAGGAGCTGCTCGATATCTTTGAGCGGGTATGCACGGTGCTCCGCAGTAAGCCTAATCTGCAGACGAGTGCCGGTATCGGCGAGAAGGTTACAGCGTTCGTGCAGGAGAACTACAGCGACAAGAACCTGAGTGTGTCACAGATCGGCGATCATTTCGGATTGACGCCGCAGTATGTATCCCGGTTGTTCCGCGAACAGACAGGGCAGGTCGGACTGCGTGATTATATCAGCCAGAGCCGGGTTGAAGCAGCCAAGGTTCTGCTGCTCGAAGGGGCCAGCATCGACGATACCGCCGAGAAGGTTGGATTTGCCAGCAGCCATGCGTTTATCCGGGTATTTAAGAAGTATGAAGGGATTACGCCGGGGAAATACAAGGCGATCCAGTGAAACAGGATAGTGAAACAGGATAGTGAGGCAGAGTGACAGATGATCTCCGGTTGCCGGAGGTCATCTTTTTTGGTTTCCAGAGCGGAAATACGCGAAACCGTCTATCCGTTTCAAGATGTCAACCACCAATTGCAGGTTAACGTACATCATTTCCGGTATTGAACATTGATGAGCCGCCGGGTTAGCAAGTACATTGATGGAGCAGAAAGCGATTACATCCGGACAGCCGCGAACCCGCCCGCAAGCTTCAGGCAGCCGTCCCTGCTAGAGTGAATTATTCGTGAGGAAGTGATGATGACATGGCAGTTCCTGCTAAAGCCAAGACTGCAGGCATGATTCCACGCAAGAAGGCGGACAGAATTCCCTTATGGAAGCATGTTAAACAAGAATGGAAGCTATATTCGTTTCTGGTCATCCCGGTAATCTACTTCATTATTTTCAAGTATGCGCCGATGCTGGGGAACATTATTGCTTTCCGGAAGTACAGAGGCGGGCCTAATATCCTGGGTACGGAATGGGTCGGGTTTACGTACTTCGAGATGTTTATGAAGGATCCGACATTTTGGCGGGCTTTTTTCAATGATCTTACTTTAAGTGTTAGTTATCTGCTGGTAAAATTCCCTGTTACTTTGTCATTTGCGCTTCTGCTTAACGAAATACGGAGGATCAAATGGAAGAAATTCGTCCAGACGGTATCCTATCTTCCGCATTTCATCTCCATGGTTATCGTCGCAGGGATGATTAAAGAGGTGGTTTCTTTAACGGGCCCCCTGAATAGCGTTCTGACGTCCTTTGGACTGGAAACAATCTCCTTCATCTCCCTGCCGCAGTGGTTTCCGGTGATCTATGTTACCTCCGGCGTCTGGCAGAGCCTGGGCTGGGGAACGATTCTCTATCTGGCCGCGATGACCGGCATCGATCCATCATTGTATGAGGCAGCGAAGATTGATGGCGCTAACCGCTTCAAGCTGGCGAAGCATGTGACCATTCCCGGCATTCTGCCGACGATTATGGTGCTCCTGATTCTGGATATCGGCAGTATTCTGGGTTCCAATTTCGAGAAAATCCTGCTGCTGTACAATCCGCTTACCTACGAAACCGCTGATGTTATCTCTACCTATGTGTACCGGATGGGGATCACCGGAGGGAACTTCAGCTATGCGACAGCGGTAGGCTTGTTCGAAGGGATTATTGGACTGATCCTGGTGACGATTGCCAATACCGTATCCAAAAGAACTACGAAATCAAGCCTGTGGTAGAAAGGAGCCGAACCCGTGAAGCGAACCTCAACCTTTAACTTGTTTAACATTTTGAACAGTATATTTATGATTCTGATTGTCATCTTCACCTTATATCCATTCGTCTATCTCGTAGCCCAGTCCTTCAGTTCGGAAGCCGCTATCTATGCAGGCAAGGTGACCTTATTCCCGGTAGAATTCACGACCAAAACGTATGAGGTGATCTTGAGCAAGCCGGATTTCTTCCATTACTACTGGAACACCATTGTATATTCCGTAACAGGCACTTTAATCGCGGTGGCCGCAACGGCAGTGATATCCTATCCGCTGTCCAAAGAGAAGCTGAGGCTCAACAAATTCTTCATTCCATTCGTACTATTCACGATGTATTTCGGAGGCGGGCTCATCCCGAACTATATTCTGGTGGCCAAAACTTTAGAGATGCGGGATACGATCTGGGCGATTGTCATTCCGGGGGCGATCAGCGCCTTCAATGTCATCCTGATGAAGACGTTTTTTGCCAGCCTGCCTTATGAATTAGAAGAAGCGGGAAGAGTTGACGGTCTGGGGGTATTCGGGATTTTCACCAAAATCATTCTGCCGTTATCGAAGCCCATTCTGGTAACCATTATGCTGTTCGTGATGGTCGGCATGTGGAACAACTGGTTCGGACCGTCACTCTATCTGCAGTCGAAAGAGAAATGGCCGGTCGCCCTATATCTGAAGCAAATCATCGACAACGCGGTCAGTCCGACCGAAATCGGGGCATCCTCCGATCAGACGAGCCAGATTGCGGCTAGCATCAAATCAACGGCCATGGTGTTAACCTCACTGCCTATCATCTGCGTGTATCCTTTCGTGCAGAAGTATTTCGTACAGGGCATGATGATCGGCGCGGTCAAAGGATAAACGGTATAACCGGAGGGGGTTATGGCCCTCTCTGTTATATATAGCTCTATACACAAAAAGGGAGGCAAACAATGAGATTCAGTAAACCACTTGCAATGGCATCGCTGGCGTTGATGTTGTCTATGACAGCTTGTTCATCCGGAAATAAAGAGGCTTCGGGCACCAGTAATTCCACAGCACCGAATGCTGCGGGTACGAATGCCCCTGCAACAGCCGGGGCGGAAGATTATACCTTTGGCGCAGATCAGACCTTCCACTCGAATGAACCGGTAACCTACTCCATGATGTACAGCGACCATGAGAATTATCCATATAATAAAGACTGGCGGCTGTGGAGTGCGATCCAGGAGAAAACGAATGTAAACTTCGATCTGGCCATTACGGCAAGAACCGAATATGAGAACCAGAAATCCCTGCTCGTGAACAGCGGAGATGCTCCTTATATTATTCCTAAGACTTATGATGAATCCGCTTTCGTGGCCACAGGCCAGATTGTACCTGTCAGTGACTGGGTGCAGTACATGCCGAACTATATGAAGGCCGTGAAGGATTGGGGAATGGAAGAGGACTTGAAGGCTAAGCTCAAGGAGGACGGTAAATATTACGTGCTTCCAGGCATGTGGGAGATTGCCGGCGGCGGTTATTCCTACATTATCCGCAAGGATGTGTTTGAGGCTGCAGGAGTGGATGTTGAAGGCCAGCAGGGCAACTGGACCTACGAAGACTTCTATGAAGCGATGAAGAAGGTCAAGGACTTCACAGGCAGCAATTATGTCCTCTCTGATCAGTTCAAGGGAGATTCCGCACTGAACATTGCTGCGGTTCAATATGGCGTTACTGCCGGCTGGGGATTATCCAACGGTCTGGTCTTTGACCAGGATAAGCAGCAGTTTGTTTTTGCCGATGCCTCCGATGACTTCAAGGACTATCTGGGTTACTTCAACAAGTTGGTCAATGAAGGCATTATGGACCCTGAATCCTTCACTCAGGAAGATGATGCGGCACAAGCCAAGTTCTTCAAGGGCGACACCTATGTGATCAGCGGAATCTATCAGGTTATGGCCGATTTCAAGAGCAAGATGCAGGTTCCGGATAGCGAGCTCTACATGATCAACCAGCCGGGCGGACCGAAAGGGAAGCTGCAGGTCGAAACCTCCCGTCTGGAGAACGGAATCATGATCAGCCAGAATGCGCTGGATGACCTGGGCGAAGAAGAGTTCATTAAGATGCTCCGCTTCGTCGACTGGTTCTGGTACTCTAATGAAGGTCAGATGCTCAGCTTATGGGGCGTAGAAGGGGAGACGTATACACTGGATGCAGACGGAAATGTAGTGCTGAATCCGGATATCTATTATAACGGAATCAATGAAGGTGCTGCTAAGCAGCTGAATGTGGATTACGGCTTCGCCGGCGGGATGTTTGCCTACGGCGGCTCTGAGAAGCTGAAGCTGTCCAAGATGACCGATGGGGAGAAAGACTTCGTGAGCCGCGTCCAGTCGACACGGGATACCCGCAAGCTGGCACCGCCGATCATGGCTACTCCTGAAGAGAATGAGCAGATGAAGCTGATCTCGACGCCGCTGATGGATTACGTCAAGACCATGACGCTCAAGTTCGTGACCGGCCAGGAAAAGCTGGACAACTGGGACCAGTATACGGCTCAGGTTGAAGCGAATGGCAGCACGCGGTATACGGAGATGGCCAATGACATTTTTGCGAAGACAAAGAGTCTGTTAGGGTATTAATGATTAACTCGCTTAAGTAAATAGATTCAAGTACGGCAGATCCCCTTCAGGCAGACTTTCCGGCAGCAGCATCTTAGGATGCGGTGGCTGGAGAGGGCTTGGAGGGGATTTCTATGTGTATTCCTAATCGTCAGCATCCATTCTCTATTAATGCTGTCATAGTAGCACAACATATTTGGCAAAAGATTGCACTTTCCTGATCAGTTATTGCTGATTATTGTCGTTAGGGTGCACGGCTATGCCTGCTCCGTCATAAGCCCCCAGCGAAATCCGAATTTGTCTATGACGGAAGCCATGCAGGAGCTATAGGTTGTGCTACGTAAGGACTGAAGGATACTCCCCTCCCTCGTTAGAACCTCGTAAGCCAGCTTTACCTGAGCCTCAGCTTCAAAAGTAACCGTGAGAAAGAAAGAGCGGCTTCCGGCAGATTGCAGTTCAAGCTCATCTGCCAGCATCAGGCGCTGCTCACCAATATAAGCCTCTGAATGATATACATAGCTGAGCTGTTCGCCGGTGAGATGGGTATCCCAGTCCCGTTTGTCTGCGTCAGAGTAGTGCAGGATATAGTTTGTTCTTAAGTCAAAAGCCTGCGTGTATAAAGCGATCGCCTCTTCACATTGCCCGTTAAAGTGCAGGGTGGGGGTAATTGGCATCGGGGTCATCTCCTGGTAAGAGAATTGTTTTATTATACATATTTTAACATCATAGATCGTGAAAGAAAAACAGATCCAGGAGTGAACCTGAAGGGTTAGTATTATATAATCCTGCACCAAATACAACATTTTCCTCAATAAATTGGCCGAATTTCAAAATTGTTGTACAGAATGCAACATTTCTCCTCCTACTGGCAGTTCAGCGGGGGGATTCTTGTATTTTGTACAACAATTCTCCCAAACACCCGGTTATCTACGACTCGAAGTTGTAATACGTACAACATTATTATTTTTTGAGGGTGAAATTGTGGGATTTACTCTGCTGCTGGGCGGGGGAGCGTGCTATTCAGCTTTATCCATGTATATTGGCGCATCTGAAATCCACCTTAACCCCATCTTCATCTGTTATTCAGGTTCGGTGTTTATACTACTTTTATAAATCAAGGCATGTGCGGATGGAGAACGGACGCTGCCGTAGAGGAGGTTAACATGGTAAAAGGAAACCAGCGAATTTTATACGTCCTGCTTGCCTTTTTCATAGGGCTGTTTATTGCTTCCTCCTTCTTTATCAGGGCGAAATATAACTATGCAATCTATGGTGATACAACAGTGCTGGAGAAACAAAATCTCTTGCTCTTTATCCTGCTGATCGCAGCCGTTCTGGGACTGAGCTACGTGCTGTACAGGCTCTGTCTGAAGCTTAATAAATACAGCAGGCAAATGGTCATCCCTGCGGTCCTGTTATTATCTGCCGCCATTCAACTCGTGATCATCTTCCTGTTCACCCGCATGCCGACGGACGATTCGCAAACGGTGCTGTCGCTGGCGTGGGATATGCTGTACAACAAGGATTATTCATCCTTCCAGCAGGGCGGATATCTGTATATGTTCCCGTTCAATTTCTCAATCGTTCTGTACCTGAAGACGCTGCTGTTCCTGTTCCCGGACAATTATCTGGTCATCAAAAGCTTCAATATCCTGTTCTCGCTGGTCACCACGCTAATGATCTATCTGCTGTACAAAGAGCTGAATGCCAAGTCCCGATCGAATGACTATGGTGTCCTGGTGTTCGCTGCGACCTATATTCCGTCTTTGTTTATGAGCAACTTTATCTATAATGATGTGATTGCCACAGCTCTGCTGACCAGCGCTTTGTACTTTGCCGTTACATTCATCCGCAGAAGATCCATGAGGGATATCGTGTTTGCGGCCATCCTGCTGGCACTCGGCAACTATTTCCGGAGTACCGGTATGATCTTCCTGATTGCCGTGCTTATCTGTCTGCTATTTAACCTGCGTCATCTTGGGCTGAAAAAAGCCATTGCCTCCATAGGCATAACGCTGCTGATATTTAACATTCCGGGCTGGACGCAGAACGCTGCGCTCCAGGCCACAGGTATCGTGGACGAATCGCCGTCCAGCAATGCTGCGCCGGTCTATATGTGGCTGAATATGGGGATCAATCTGGAGACGCTCGGCTTCTGGGATAACCGGGAGAGCTATAATATCTATCAGCAGGATGCCGGCTACAATAAAGCGGAGAGCGTGGAGCTGTTCAAAGCGTCCATCAGCAATAAGCTCTCTGAGGCTACTCTAGGGGAGCTTGCCGGAATGTATTATAAAAAGCTCGTATGGATCTGGACCGAAGGAACGTATCAGTTTGAACGGTACGGCATCGGGAATGATGGAACCTCTATCGGCGGCGGGGGACGAAACGGCTTTGTGATGGACCGCTATATCTATTCCACCTCTGCATCAGAGCTGCTTAAGGGAGATTCGAATTACCGGAGCGGGCTGCAATGGGTGGTATATATGCAGAATTTACTGATGTATGGCTTTATTCTCTTCCGGCTGATCAGTAGTATTCGGGCTAAGCGGTATGCGGAAACCTCTTTGGTGCTGGTGATTCTGGGCTTCATCGGCTTCTATCTGCTCTGGGAGATCAAGGCCCGGTATATTTATCCGGTATATCCGCTGCTGATTGTTTTATCCTATATGGGCTTTAAAGATGTCTATGAACTTCTGACCACGAAAAGGGGGCTTGGGCATGCGGCTCAACATGCGGCTAAAGATGCAGACTAAGAAATTTCGCATCACCTTACTCATTGCTGTGCTTAGCTGTTCGCTGGTGCTCACCTCTTGTGAGGCAATTACTGCCCAGAAGATCTCAAGTGACGATTTCAACTCCAGGTCGGGCGGGTTCCCCGGCATGAACGGCGGCACGAATTTCAATGGCGGCGGCCGGGGGATGGATCGGGGAGGCACGCGCAGAGGCGGCAGTCAGGGGACGGATAGGGGAACGGGCAGCAGCCAGCAATAGAGAGCAATAGCCAGCAATGAGCCGGCCGGGTAGTGGAGGTTATGCCAGCGTGGCGGGGAAATGCTTTTTCCACTTTCTGATCTTCCCCCGGAAGGATTTGAACGGAGCTGCTGAGTTGATGTGAATCCACCGGGCCATGGGCCAGTTGTCCTTGGTTCCGGTCCATTTACGTGAGCCCTGGATGAACAGCTCTTCTTCCGTTAATGTGCTGACCCAGTCCAGCCACTGCTGCTCTGATTGCCGGAATAGGCTGCGCAGTTCAGTCAGTGAATACTCAGAATATGTGCTGTAAAAGGACTGATATAATCCGCCCAGCTCATTCCACTTATAATCCTGGGCGGGCATTAGGAAGGCCTGTCCTTCCAGCTCTTTCTGATCCCAGCTCCTCACCAGCTCCAGCCATCCCAGCTGATAGGCGATGATCTCGGCGGGGGTTTTATCCACTTCAGGAATTCGCGTATCCTTATACTTATCGTCAATACCGTCATACTCGGCGTCCAAGAGCAGGTAGAGGGTATGGATCGTTTCCATCAGCTCCTGTTTGGACGAATATTCATAGCTTGCCATAGCGCTCACTCCTTTACATTGGTTATACCATAGAGCTGTGACAGCAGTCTGTCCAGTTTAACCAGAGTCAGGTCCTGTTCCAAATCCGCTGCACGCCGGTAAGTGTGTCTCCATTGAAGCTTAGCTTATAGATATCCGGCATATCCAGCTGCTTCCAGAAGCCGTAATCATAACGCTTATCCAGCGCATTCATGATTAAGACCATAATGTTACCGTGAGTCCCGATGACGGCGTTACTGCCTTGGTATTGCTGCAATACTTTGTGGAGTGCCTGAACTCCCCTGTCCTGGGCAATCAGGTTAGATTCTCCGCCTTCCCAGGCAAAAGAGGGATTCTCCCATACCTTCGCAATGGCCTGGCCGAAGTCACTGACAGGTCCGCCGGACAACAACCGTTCTCTGAAATCCTCTTCGATTACAGGTTCAAGGCCCAGGGGGCCGGCCAGTCCTTCAATGGTCTGTATTGCCCGTTTATAGGGACTGGAGATCAGGACATGAATATTCTCTTGGATGAGCAGTCCGCTGACCCTCCGCGCATCTGCCTGTCCGCGTTCAGATAAAGGTCTGTTTAATTCATCGGCAGAATAAGCCGAGTGCGCATGCCTTACCAAATACAAATTTGTAACCATTATTTATCACCTCATCTGCTAATATTTGTAATGCATTGTATCATGAATGAAGCGGGGAATTCAGCGATGAATCTTGATTATAGAGAGCGGATCGATAAGGTCATTGCATACATAGAGGAACACAGCAGTCAGCCGCTTAAGCTCGATACGCTGGCGGAGATCTCCCATTTCTCCAAATTTCATTTCAGCAGAATATTCACAGCTATGGTCGGTTTGACTCCCATGGCCTTTGTAAACAGGAAGCGTATACAGCACTCACTGTTGCTGCTGACCGAAACGAATAAGACTATTCTGGAGGTTGCAGGTCAAAGCGGTTTCGAATCGGTATCGGTCTTTAATGCCCATTTCAAACGGTATTATGGCTGTACACCGGGCAGTATCAGGAACAGCAGCCGGAGAAATAGCAATTTCGTATCATCCCTCAGCAATATGCAGGCAGAATCAGCTTCCCTGGCAGATTACAATAGAGCAAGAAGTAATCCGCTGTTAAGGAGGGCTTGGGATAGTATGGTAGAAATCAGGCAGATCCCTGAGGTTGAAGTTGCTTATATCAGGCATATTGGAAGTTACCTGGATACGTATAGCGCATGGGACAAGCTAAGCCGCTGGGCAGACCAGCGGGGTATTCATGGAGGGAATCAGCAGTTTATCGGAATATCGTTGGATGACGGGGATCTCGTAGAGGAGTCTGCTTGCCGGTATGATGCCTGCGTCACCCTTCCGGAAGGGTTTGATCGGGAGACGCACCGGCTGCAGGTGGAATTCAAGACAGTATCCGGCGGCATGTATGCAGTGTATTCATACTACGATACGGTGGACAAATTGGTTCTCGCGTATGACAGCATGTTCAGTGTATGGTTGCCCCGCAGCGGATATGAAGCGGACGACAGGCCCTGCCTCGAATTCTGTCTGAATGATCCCATGAAGGATCAGGAAGGCAAGTGTAAGGTTGATTTGTATATCCCCATTAAGCAGCGCGTATAAGTTTCGGAGAATGGAGTGGCGGGAATGAATTTGGATGTTGTATTTGAACGGTTTCCTGTACTAAGATCAGATGAACTTGTATTGAACCGAATTGAGGAGTCTCATCTGGACGAGCTGTTTGACATTTACAGCAATGACAAGGTCTTTGAATATTGCGGGATCATTCCGAAGCATAACAAGGCTACAGTCAGCAATATGATAGGACATTTCGAACGGGACTACGCCAAAAGATCAAGGATCAAGTGGGGAATCTTTGCCAGTGGTGAGGAGGGGCGTCTGCTCGGAATAATTGAAGCCTGTGATTTCAATCAGAAGGTGAATATGGTGACGATCGGCTACTTCCTGGCGGAAGCCCATTGGGGCCAAGGCATTGCTTCTAAGGCTGTTGAAGTCCTGCTGGATTATATCTTCAGAGAGGTTCAGGTGAACAGAGTTCAGGCGGAAGTGATGCTGATGAATGAACCGTCCAAGAAGGTGCTCCTGAAGACCGGTTTCATCAAGGAGGGGATGCTGCGGCAAGCCGCCTTATGGTCAGGCAAAGGAATTGTCGATCTGGAGATATACAGTATGCTTAGGGAAGATTATATTCAGGTGTGACAATAAGATAAAAAAAAGCTCAGGCCCGTTAATAGGCTTGAGCTTTTTGATGCTGTAAGAACTAAATTATTGGGTTAATTTTTGGGGTCCCTGCAAAGTACTTGAGTTATCTTCGAAGCTGGAGCCTCACTTTGCGGGGGAGGCTTATGCTTCCATCTTCTGCGCCGTATAGAGCCGGTGGTAGAGGCCGCGGCGGGCGATCAGCTCATCATGCGAGCCGCTTTCCGCAATGCCCTTATTCGAGACATACATGATGCGGTCGCAGTTCTTCACGGTGGACAGCCGGTGCGCGATGATGAACGAGGTACGTCCCTTAAGCAGCTCATTCAGACCCTTCTGGAGCAGACGCTCGGTCTGCGCGTCAATGGAAGAAGTGGCTTCATCCAGAATGAGAATGCGCGGATTGGCCAGCAGGGTTCTGGCGAACGAGATGAGCTGTCGCTGTCCCTGGGACAGCTTGGAGCCGCGCTCATTAACCTCCGTCAGGTAGCCCTGGTCAAATTCACGGATGAAATCATCGGCGCAGACAGCCTTCGCAGCGGCGATGACCTCTTGCTCGGTGGCATCCGGTCTGCCGTAGCGGATATTATCCAGAATCGTTCCCGAGAAGATGAAGCTGTCCTGCAGCATAATCCCCATCTGGCTGCGCAGCGATTTCAGCGTGATCCCGGCAATATCCTGCCCGTCGATCAGGATTCTGCCGCCGGTAAGGTTATAGAAGCGCGAGATCAGATTGACGACCGTAGTTTTACCTGCACCGGTCGGACCGACCAGGGCGATGCTCTCTCCGGCTGCGACATCGAAGGAGATGTTCTCCAGGATGTTCAGTCCCGGATCGTAGGCGAAGGTTACATCGTCGAAGGTGACCCGGCCCTGAACGGGCGGCAGCGCCTTCGCCCCGGGAATATCGCTGACGGTAACCGGCTCATCCAGCGTTTCGAAGATACGCTCCAGATAGGCTACCGCATTAATGAAGTTATTGTACAGCTGGGATAGATTGAGAATCGGCTGCCAGAAGCGGGCGGCATAACTGCTCATCGCGAGAATGACGCCGAGCGTCATGCTCTGCGGGTTCAGAGTCAGCAGGCCGACCAGGAAAATCATTGCCGTAACCATAGTAGACAAGTTATCGACAGTGAACGGGATAAGCGTGTTGTAACGCAGCGCCCGCATCCATTCTGTGCGGAAGTTACCGGCCAGACGCGTGAAGACGCCCTCATTGCGCTGTTCCCGGGAGAACATCTGCGTTACGCCGATACCGCTGATACTTTCCTGCAGATAGGCGTTCAGATTGGAGCTTTTGTTCGATACCGCCTGCCATGCCCGGCGCTGCCGGGTTTTGATGAGCAGCATGACACCGAGGAATACAGGCAGTCCGGCAAGGATGACGAAGGAGAGCCGGACATCAACGGCGAACATGAAGGCAGCGATGAAGATCAGATTCACGATTTCCAGGATAAAGTTAATAATTCCGTTCGACAACACGTCGGATACCGCATTGACGTAGTTAACAACCCGGATCAGGATCTTGCCCTGCGGCCGGTCATCGTAATATTTGAACGGCAAATCCTGCAGATGCTTGAACAGATCGGTACGGATATCGAAGATAATATCCTGCCCGACACTGGTCATAATCCGTGAGCGGATAGTAGCCAGAATTACGCTGACCACAATGGTCGCCAGCATCAGCGCGGACCAGCCGACCAGCGCGCCCATATCTTTGGCGGGAATGGTTACGTCTACCACATGCTGCATAATCAGCGGGGCGGATAGGGCGATAGCCGCTGACAGTGCGCTAAGCACGAATGCGAGAATCATCGGTTTCTTCTTGCGTCTGATATAGACCATAGCCCGCCGGAAATGCTTAATATTAAACGGCGATTCCAGATTCTCATCGACATCGAATTTATTCCTGGCCACTCTCGGTCACCTGCCTTCCAATGCCCTCGTTCTGCAGCATGAATACATCGTAGTAATACCCCCGCTTGGCCAGCAGCTCGGCGTGGGTGCCTTCCTCAATCAGACGGCCGCCCTCTAAGATCAGGATGCGGTCTGCCTGGGCGGTAGTGGATACCCGCTGTGCAATGATAATCTTCGTGCAGGGATACTCCAGCTCACGCAGACTCCGCTGAATATGCTCCTCCGTCTCCAGATCGACCGCAGACGTCGTATCATCCAGGATCAGGATTGGACGGCGGACTGCCAGCGCGCGGGCAAGCGCAATACGCTGCTTCTGTCCCCCGGACAAGCCGACACCGCGTTCGCCGACTACCGTGTCATAGCCTTCCGGCATTTTGACGATGAAGTCATGGGCTGCTGCGAGGCCGGCATAGGCCTGCGCTTCTTCTTCCGTAAGCTCAGGGTCGCCATAAGCGATGTTGCCGTCGATCGTATCGGAGAACAGGAGGACGTCCTGCGTAGCCATCCCGATATTCCCGCGCAGTTCATCAAGCTCAAGCTCACGGACATCTCTGCCGTCTACCAGCACGCGGCCTCCGGCCACATCGTAGAACCGGGGGATCAGGTTGATCAGCGATGTCTTGCCTGAGCCTGTTGCGCCCATAATGGCGATCGTTTCGCCGGGTTCAATCGTGAAGCTCAGATCATCCAGCACGGTAGCGCTGTCATATTTGAACCGGACATGCTCGAACTCAATCCGGCCCTCATAGCGGCGGCTCTCTGTGACATTGTGCTCGTTCACAATAGCGGGGCGGGCATAATAGATATCAACGATTTTGGATAAGCTGGCAAAAAAGCGCTGGATATCATTGATAATAATCCCGATATTGCGCATAGGGTTGGATACCGCCCAGATAAGCGAAGAGAAGGCTGCGAATTCACCAAAGGTGATCCGGCCGTGCATCAGGAAGTAACCGCCGGCCAGCATCAGGATGACGTTGAAGGCTTGGGCGAAGGACTCCAGATAAGGAAAGTAATCGAGCCAGACGAGGGCCGCCTTCTTGTTCGCCACAGAGTAGTTGACGTTCTTCTCCGTGAATTTGGCAATCTCAAACTCTTCCCGGGCGAAAGCCTTGACTACACGGTTGCCTGAAATGTTCTCCTGGGTCGTCGTGTTAAGCTGGGACAGCCGCTCGCGCAGATCAATGTACATGGGACGGACACGTTTGGCGAAGATAAAGGCCACGACAAAAATCGGTGGCGACAGGATCAGCATCCACAGCGTCAGCTGGACATCGATCGTAAGGAAATAAATAACGGCCGCCAGAAAAATCGTCAGCGATTCAATGATCGTCTTGAAAATCCACGCCATCGAATGCCGGACCATATCCAGATCGCCTGTCATCTTGGTCATAAGATCACCGGTACGGTTGCGGTCATAATACTCCCGGTCCTGCCCCTGAATCTTGTTGTACAAATAAATGCGGATGTTGTACATCATATTCTGGGAGGATATTTCGTACTGCATGGTCGTTAGATAAGCCAGACCTGTACGGAGCAGGGAAAAGCCAATCATGCCCAGGCAGAGCGCGATGAGCAGACCCCTCTCTGTAGCAAGATTCTGCCCTGCATGGTCGCCGGCTATAAACGTATCGACGATACGCTGGCTGAGGTAAGGGTTCACAATCGTTAGACTTGAGCCCACTACCGAGAGACAAAGTGCCACGATATACCGTGCCCGGTTGCCCTCCAGGTTTTGCCACAGCCATTTAAGTTCAAACATCTGATCACCTGCTTCTGTTTTTCTTATTTCGTGTGAATAAATCAAAGTGATTATAACACTATGAAACAAAATGTATAGGTTTACAGCTAATTTTCTTGTTACAATCGACCGAACTTTTGGTGGAGTAATTCTGCATTGCGTTAATGTATGTCACAGCTTACAATGATTCTGACATACTATGATAGTTTTGCGTTCTACATAGGCAAGGAACATATATGAGGGGGAGCATTTTTTTGGAAACGAAACAGTTAACAAGAGGGCTTAAGCCGCGCCATATCGAGCTGATCGCACTCGGCGGTACGATTGGTGTAGGGTTGTTCATGGGCTCTGCAAGTACGATTAAATGGGCGGGGCCGTCGGTGCTGCTGGCCTATCTTTTGGCGGGAATAATCATGTTTTTTGTGATGCGGATTATGGGGGAGATGCTGGTGCTCGAACCGGTCACCGGCTCCTTCGCCACCTTTGCCCACAAATACATCAGTCCGCTGGCCGGATTTCTCACTGCCTGGAGCTATTGGTTCCTCTGGGTGACTGTAGGCATGGCGGAGGTTACGGCAATCGGGATTTACGTGGGATATTGGTTCCCGGACATACCGCAGTGGATTCCGGCTCTGATTGGTGTAGGTATTATTGCGGCAGCCAATCTGGCAGCTGTGAAATTGTACGGGGAGTTTGAATTCTGGTTCGCGATGATCAAGGTGGTCGCCATTGTCGTGATGCTGGTGATTGGAACGGGAGTAATCTTCTTTGGTCTGGGTAACGGCGGACAGCCGCTCGGCTTGTCGAACCTGTACAGCCATGGAGGCTTTTTTGCGGGAGGACTGAAGGGCTTCCTGTTTGCGCTCTGTATTGTCACGGCCGCCTATCAGGGGATTGAGCTGGTGGGCATTACCGCAGGGGAAGCCGAGGATCCTAAGCAAACGCTACGAAAAGCGATCAAAAATATCATCTGGCGTATCCTGATTTTCTATGTGGGGGCAATCTTCATCATTGTAACAATCTATCCATGGAACGAAATTGGCGGAATCGGCAGTCCATTCGTGATGACCTTTGCCAAGGTGGGAATTGTCGGCGCTGCGGGCATCATCAACTTTGTCGTGCTGACAGCGGCCATGTCGGGCTGCAACAGCGGAATCTACAGTGCGGGCAGAATGCTGTACACCTTAGCCCAGAACGGGCAGGCTCCGAAGTTCTTCGGGAAGGTCTCGGCAAGCGGGGTGCCCAGAAACAGTATTATTACAACCATCTCCCTGCTGCTGGTCGGGGTGCTGTTCAACTACCTTATGCCGGATTCCAAGCTGTTTCTCTATATTTACAGCGCCAGTGTGCTTCCGGGAATGATTCCTTGGTTCGCTCTGGCCTTCAGCCAGTTCCGGTTCCGGGACAAGTGGAAGGGCGAAATGGCAGATCATCCGTTCAAGTCGCGCCTGTTCCCGATAAGCAACTACATTATCATTATCTTCCTGTCGCTCGTGATCGTCGGCATGTGGTTCAACCCGGACACACACCTGTCGCTGATTGTGGGGGCTTCGTTCCTGGCCTTTGTTGTTGCAGGCTATTATGCATTCGGCATTGGCAAGCGTGAGCGTCCGGAGGAGGCGGGGGAAGCTTAGATGATAATAAAGAGCCTGTCTCCAATAAACTGGGGACGGGCTCTTTTTCTGGAACCACTTTTATAGAAATGTCGCCGGAATACATCCCGGCAGAATTGAGACTTTTAGGTAAACACTGTATCGGCCTAATGTTGTACGTAATGCAACTTTGGCTCATAGTTACCCGTGTGTTTGAGAGTATTGTTGTACATAATACAAGAATTTTCCCGTCATACTGCCTGAAACTGAAGAAATGTTGCATTTTGTGCAACAATTCTGGTTTACGGCCGATTTTTCGAAGAAAATGTTGTATTTGGTGCAGGAATTCCATCACATAACCGGTCTCTGCCACACACGGCAGGCCTATAAATCTAATTCGAAGCAGACGAGGCTGCCGCAGCAGATGCGGCTGCAACCGCAATTGCCGTCTGCTGGGCAATGATGATGTTGGTAAGGCTGGTAGATAACGCGGAAGTGATAATGCCGCTTTTCACGTCGTCTACATACGTATAGGACACCAGTGCAGCAGACAGCAGGAGCAGCTCCTGCTTGTTAATCGACCAATTTCCGAAGCCCTTCCGGGTGCGCAGTAACTCATACGTCTCCGAGACATCGCTTACCAGCTCTTTCTGTTCATAAGGGAGCAGCGACAGGATGCCAAGCGAAGGAAGGGTATATTCCTTGTCCATCCGGATGTCCTGTGCACGGAAGGCCTCACGCAGGCTGAGCACCCGTTCTACAGATCCGCCATCTTCCTCCCCAAGCAGCATTACCTGTGTCAGAGCCTGAACGCTGTTGCCGGAGAAAAACTCAGGCTTCAGAGCTACATAGAGCTGTTCCAGGCGCTCTACTCCGTGCTCGATTCCGATATTGGAAATTCCGAGCATGGCAGCGAAGATATAGTCATCCTGTCCGGTCAGGAAAGGGTGCTTCGCTCTCATACCATCGAAGAATGCCTTCGTGCGTTCGATCACCCGGATATATTGCTCGGATGCAGTGTGGGCAGCAATCTGATAGGCGGCAATAACGAGATAGTCAGAAGCCCTGAATTTGACATCCTTCATCAGCTCATAGACGGCCAGCGTTTCGGCAAGCTGCTGCTCCGGTTTAGCAGAAAGAGAGAGCAGGGTGGCAATACTGATGGCGGAAGTCCCGCGGAAGGAAGAGAACATCCGGGTGTTCTCCTTGATCAGCGCATGGTGCGCACGGATCGCTTCAGGATCGGCTGTTTTGTTCACCACGGTGTAGAGCAATGCCGCCAGGCGGTTCACCTGAACATTTTGCCAGGAGAATTCTTTCTTGATTCTCTGTGCATTTTCAGCGAACAATTCAAGTCTTGCCAGGTATTGTTCCTTCATCGGGTACACCTCTCATCTATACTTGGACACTTGGGCTAATTCTACTATACAAACCCAAATGATGAAAATGAATCTAATCTCATAGACTTGCCGTGTAACCTATGAGAGCGTATTCTTGAACATAGAGAAGGTACATCAGCGCATTATAAACCTGGAAGAGAGGCATGAGAATGATAAGAGCATCTGAAGATAACGAGTATTATGAGTTGTCGAGCCCGACAATTCTGCCCAAGGCTTCAGGATTTCTATGGAATGAGCAGATGATGATTCATATGAATTGCCGCGGGTATGCGGTAGCCCAGTTCATGCAGCCCGAGCCTGCCAAGTACTCCTATGCCCCGAATCTGGAAGCCAAGACCTTCATGCAGCCGGAGCAGCCCTATTATGCCCACCATCCCGGCCGGTTTGTCTATGTGAAGGATGAGGAGAGCGGTGAGTTATTCTCTGCCCCGTATGAACCCGTACGTATGCCCCCTGATCACTATACCTTTGCAGTAGGCAAACATAATATTGTGTGGAAAATAGAGAAGAGCGGTATCGCCATCGAGATGACGCTGAGCCTGCCCAAGGATGAGCCGATGGAGCTGTGGCGGGTGAAGGTAACCAATCTGTCTTCTGCTCCACGGAAAATAAGTATCTATCCCTACTTCACCATCGGCTACATGTCATGGATGAACCAGTCCGGCGAGTATAAGGAAGCTTTGCAGGGAATCGTCGCTACAGCCGTTACTCCTTACCAGAAATATCAGGAATACGACAGAATCAAACACTTGAAGGACAAGACCTTCCTGCTGGCTGATCACGCTCCGGTATCCTGGGAGGTGAACCAGGAAGCATTCGAAGGGGAGGGCGGGATCAGCTCGCCGTCAGCGCTGAGAAGCAGTCTGCTATCCCGGGGAGAATCCCGTTACGAATCGCCGGTTGCAGTTCTGCAATATCGGCTCGGCCTCGAGTCTGGTGAAGAGCGCGAATACCGGTTCATCTTCGGTCCGGCTCAGACAGAGCAGGAGATCGCTGATATCCGCCAGCGGATGTTCCAGAATGCGGATGCCGACGGCGAAGACGGATTCGAGCTTGCAGAACGTGAATATGCGGAATACATCCGCGAAGGCAGAGGCTGCATTGAGATCACGACTCCGGATGCGGATCTTGATAATCTGGTCAACCACTGGCTGCCCCGGCAGATGTACTATCACGGGCAGACGAACCGCCTGACGACAGACCCCCAGACCCGTAATTATCTGCAGGATAATATGGGCATGAGTTATATTAAGCCGCAGATAGCCAGGCAGGCTTTTCTGACTGCTCTAAGCCAGCAGGCGGTAAGCGGAGCCATGCCGGATGGCATTATTTTGCATGAGGCTGCTGAACTGAAATATATTAATCAGGTCCCGCATACGGACCATTGTGTCTGGCTGCCCATTTGCCTCAGTACCTATCTGGATGAGACGGATGATTACAGCATTCTGGAAGAGGTTGTCCCTTATGCGGGGAGTGAGGAAACCGGATCAGTCTTCGAACATATTGACCGGGCGATGCACTGGCTGATTCATGAGCGGGATGAGCGGGGTCTGAACTATATCAATCAGGGTGACTGGTGTGACCCGATGAATATGGTAGGTTACCGGGGCAAAGGAGTATCCGGATGGCTGACGATAGCTACGGCTTATGCCTGCATGATCTGGGCGGATATCTGTGATCACAGCGGCCGGCTGGAGGCTGGCAAGGCATTCCGCCTTGCGGCGGATGAGACGAATGCGGTCGTCAATCAGTATTTCTGGGATGGTGAGTGGTACGCACGGGGAATCACCGATGACAATGTCGTGTTCGGAATTAGTGAGGATAAGGAAGGGCGGATCTTCATTAATCCGCAAGGCTGGGCGCTGCTCAGCGGTGCGGCCGATGAAGAGAAGCGGGAGAAGCTGATGAAGTCGGTCACGGAGCAGCTGGAGACACCATATGGAGTTGAAAAGCTGGCACCCTCCTATACCGCCATGCGGGAGGATGTAGGCCGGGTCACGCAGAAGCATCCGGGCACCGCCGAGAACGGGGCAGTCTATAATCATGCCGCAGCGTTCTATATCTATGGCCTGTATGCGGTGGGAGAGCAGGATCAGGCGTACCGCCTGCTGCGCAAAATGCTCCCTGGACCTGACATCGGGGATATCATCAGACGGGGCCAATTGCCTGTCTTCATCCCCAACTATTACCGCGGTGCTTACAAGCAATTCCCGAAGACTGCCGGACGCTCCAGCCATCTGTTTAATACTGGCACCGTTCCGTGGGTATACCGCTGCCTGATAGATGGCCTGTTTGGACTCCAGGGCATGCGCGAAGGACTGCAGGTGAAGCCGCAGCTCCCTTCCGATTGGCCGGAGGTTACGGTTAAGCGTAACTTCAGAGGTGCCGGGCTGCATATCAAGATGCAGCGTGAAGCGGGGGTTGAGGCGACAGAGGTCTATCTGGACGGCCAGTTAGCGGAGGGTAGTATTCTTAAGGATCTGAAACCTGGTACGGTGTATAATGTGCTGGTCAAGCTTCCGCTAAGCAATGCCTGATAGAAACATATAATATAGGAAAAGGCCGGAATCTCAGGAAGATTCCGGCCTTCTTCCAAGGGAGGAATATAGTGAAAGCGAAACTGGCCGCGGGCGGACTGGATAAGTCCATCGCCGCGCTTGCAGGCACAAGTAATCATCAAGTGTTAGCGCTCTGGGCTGCCGACTGCGCCGAGCGCGTGCTGCCTTATCTGGAGGCAGCATGCCCGGAAGACAACCGGCCCCGGCAAGCGGTTGAAGCCGCGCGGGCCTGGGTGCGCGGTGAGCTTAAGATGGCCGCAGCCCGCCAGGCAGCGTTTGCCGCTCATTCAGCGGCACGTGACGCCGGTCCGGCAGAGGCTTGCGCTGCAGCCCGCGCAGCCGGACATGCTGCGGCAACTGCGCATGTCGCCGCCCATGCAGTGCATGCCGCAACCTATGCCGTCAAGGCTGTTCATGCCGCGGCGGCCCCTGACGGAGCGGAACTCGCCGTCACGCAGGAGCGTGAATGGCAGTACCGGCATCTGGCCCAGCTTAACGAGGACTGATTAGTTGAGGGGGAGGACTGGTAGAAGTCCTCCTGCGATCCTTTTGGCGGCAGTCAGTTACACTGACTTGAAATCCTGCACTAAATACAACAATTCCTTGATTAAATCGACCATAATCAGAAATTGTTGTACAAAAGGCAACATTTCTCCGCTTGCAGGCGCTTTAGCGGTAGAATTCTTGTATTTCATACAACAATTCTCCCAAACACCCAAATATGATTGAATCAAAGTTGCAAAACGTACAACATTTATGATTTATTGCTTTGCCGGCTGCAAAAGATCCCGCGATTCGTTTAAAGAATGAACTCTGAACAAACTGTGTCGTTCCCGCCTGGGCAAATTTATGCCTGATTTCCTACCCGCCCAAGAAAGTATATAATACAGTAGAACTCACATGCGTCGTGAAAACACTTTGGCACACGGGCGAAGTGTCTTTTTGCATAAGGGAAAGTGTTGTAGGGGGCTGGATCATGGCAGTTACGATGAAGGAAGTTGCCGAACTTGCAGGGGTATCCAAAAGTACGGTTTCGCAATTTCTGAACAAGAGATTCAACTATATGAGTGTGGATACGAAGAAGAAGATTGAAGAGGCCATTGAAGAGCTTAACTATATTCCCAATGAGGTGGCCCGCAGTCTCAAGCATAAGAAGACGTTCATTGTAGGTGTGATTTCCTCAACCATTCTATCAAAATTCACTACGGAGGTTGTGCGTGCCATCGAGGATGAATGCCAGCTGAAGGGGGTGCAGGTGATCGTCTGCAACACTGATGATGACCCGCTCAAGGAGAAGAAATACGTTCAGTCGATGATTGCGCGGCAGGTGGACGGCCTGATTATTTTTCCGACGGAAGAGAATAAGAAGATGTATTCCTCGCTGGTTAAGAATGGTTATCCATTTGTATTTGTTGACCGTAAAATAGATGATATCAGCGTGGACACCGTACTGCTCAATAACGAAAAAGCCAGCGAGCTGGCAGTCGAAGCCTTCGTCCTTCATAACCATACCCAAATAGGAATCATCACCTTTCCGCTTGGCAAAAAGGCTATTACCACGCGGGTTGAGCGCTTGTCCGGTTACAGAAGTACGCTGAAGAAGCATAGTCTTCCGGTGAATGAGAGCTATATCAAAAGCGGCAGACTGGACGAAATGCCGGCGCTGATCGGACAGCTGTTCCATATGGACAATCCGCCTACTGCTATCATCGCCACCAATGACATGATTCTGGAGCAGGTGCTGATCTACGCCAAGAATAACCGCTTAAGCATACCGGAGGATTTCTCCCTGATCGGGATCGATGATGTATCCTTTGCGTCCTTCTACAATCCGCCGATTACGACCATATCCCAGCCAAGCTTTGAAATGGGGAAGAGGAGCGCCCGGCTGCTGCTGGATCTAATTGACCAGAAGGAAGAGGAGCAGGCAGGGCGGCCCGAGCTGGTCCGTTTGAACCCTGAGATTAACCATAGGGAATCGGTCCGCAGGCTGGACTGAATGATTAAAGGCATAGATTATTGAATCGCGCAGCTTACTTTCTTTTGGACCGGAGACAGAACCGGAGAAGGAGAGTAAGTCTTTTTTGCTTTGGAAACGGTTTTATTTTTTCTGTTGCAAAAAGCAGATATCACGTTATAATGATCGTATGATTCGAGTAATGAATACCCTTGCATTCCTGATTGTTCCTGTTTTTAACAATGATAGCGTGTTCTTTTGAAGAGGGGGTACCGGATGGCGGTTAATGAGTGAAGTGTTTGATTCTGGTTGTGATTTTGTTCACAAACAAACAGAGTAGTTTTATTGCACAATGTTAAGGCATGTTGTTTCATGGTTTACGGGAGGACCAAATTTTTTTGGAATTCTACTAAATCGATTTAGTAACGAGTTTAAAACTATAACTTTGAGAAAGAAGTTGGAGACCCGCCATGCATATGTTTATGAGTATTATCAAAGAGCCATCAATTATTATTGCCATTGTGACGCTTCTCGGCCTCATCTTCCAGCGTAAGAAGATTCCTGAAATTATTACGGGCACAACCCTTTCCTTCATGGGCTTCACCATGATCAAAGTAGGCGGCGGTATCCTGGGCGGCGTGCTCACCAACTTCAGCAAAATGTTCTCATATGCCTTCCACCTCAAGGGTGTTGTGCCGAGTAACGAAGCGATCATGGCGCTGACCATTGATCAGATTGGTGCAGACGCTGCGCTGATCCTGCTGTTCTCCATGATTCTGAACATTGTGCTTGCACGGGTAACGAAGTTCAAATACATCTATCTGTCTCTGCACCTTGTTCTGTTCATGAGCTTCGCCGCTACTGCGGTTATGAAAGGTCTGGGGCTAAGCTCAGTAGTGACTGTTATTGTCGGTTCCCTGGCCATAGGCAGTTACATGGCGGTATTTCCTTATCTGCTGCGCAATGCCAGCCGGAACATCATCAAGTCGGATGAATATACCATCGCTCATGCTTCCATGACCTCCTACATCATCGGTACGTACCTGGGCAAAGTGTTCGGCAACCGTGAGAATGATACGGAGAACATTAAGATTAACGACCGGATCAGCTTTTTGCGCGATCCCAATGTGGCTACTACCTTAACGATGCTGGTGCTGCTGCTGGTGTCAGGACTCGTCGCCGGTGCTGATTTTGTTAACGAATTATCGGATGGCAAGGAATATATCGTCTTCATTCTGGAGCAGGCTGCAATTTTCGCCGCCGGGTTGTATATCGCCAAAGCCGGTGTTAAGCTGTTTACTACAGAAATCGTCCCTGCCTTCAAAGGCTTCTCCCAAGTGTTCGCTCCGGGCGCAATCCCAGGTGTGGATGTCCTGGTCCTGTTCGACAAATCGCCGAATTCCGCTTTGGTCGGATTCCTGGTCAGCTTCTTTACGGGTGTGGCCTGCGTGTTCCTGTTCCCGCTCGTTGGATTGCCGGTAATTGTTCCTGGAATTATGGCCTGCTTCCTGGCCGGCGGTGCTGCTGCGATCTTTGGGAATTCCAGCGGAGGCTTCAGAGGGGCTGTCATTTCCAGCTGTCTGAACGGTTTCCTGCTATGTCTGCTGCCTGCTCTTACGTTGCCGCTGTTCTCCTACCTGGGAGCTGAAGGGGTAACATTCGCTGATCCGGACTTCACTTCTTTGTCGGTTATCCTATGGGGGATTTTCCGCTGGTTCCATTAATTTTTTTGCACACTAACTAAATCGATTTAGTGATTATTGAATAGGAGGTATTATTTTATGTTTTATCACGATCAAGAGATTCAGGCTGTAACTGTAGACAGCAATACTACCCGTAAGGTGCTCGCTCACAGCGACCAGATTATGTATACGAAGGTGATGTTCGCCCAAGCCCAGGAAGGAGAAATCCCGCTGCACAAGCATGTGCATGAACAGGTTACCTATGTGCTGCAGGGCAGCTTTCAGTTCATGATCGATGACGGTGAAACGCAGGATGTACAGACCGTCAAGGCTGGCGACAGTATCCACTTCCCGTCCAATGTGCTTCACGGCTGTATCCCGCTGGAGGATGACGGCGTTCTGTTGGATGCTTTTACACCGGCACGGGCGGATTTTCTCTAGAAGAGTAATTGAAAAGCAGATAAAGCTGATGAGGGGCGCGGGGAATCCGCGTCTCTTTTTTTGGAAATAATTATAATATGGGGTCTACACAAAATACCTGATTAAACATCGCAGTTAAAGCCACACCTTGCGGGGGTATTTGAAAATATAAGAATTTATATGTTTCACATGATAAATTATCCTTCTATTTCTCGCTGAAACGGTACCGTCCTTTAAAGACGGTACCGTTTCTACTTGGTATGAAAATACTGGTATTGTAACCTGGCCGATTATATTATAATTAGTTCAAAAAACAGGATCTTTGTCGCAAAAAGACAGAGAAGAAGGGCTTTGTATGGGAATTAGTGAAGATCTGCGAATCGCAGCGAAACAGAAGCTTATTCAGGTATTCACCTATCTGCAGGCTCTGCACCAGCTGAAGCAGCCGATAATCAAGCATATATCCGGGCAGTTATGGTCGCAGTCCCTTGCGGATCTGCCGGTTCATTCTAATGTGACCTGTGATTTCACAGAGGGGATAAGTCCCTCTGAACGTATAGACGAGGAGATGCCTGAGGTTCTGCTGCGCGTGAAGCGGCCTGACCGGACCGCCTGTCCGAAGCCGCCGGAGCTGCTGCAGCGCTGGCTGAAGCCGGATTGGGAGAAAATTCATACCCGCCCGGAACGGCTGGAGAGCATGGACAGCTACCGGGAAGCTGCGGATTCCGGGGAATATGAGGCTTATGTTGAACGTTTCGATCAGGACGAAGAGAGAGTGCGGCTCTGGGAGAATTGGACTCAGGAGCGTGAGGCCTGGCAGGAGCGGGAGTGGCCTGTCCGCAGAACGATTAAGCTGTTCGAGGATTTGTACATGCTCTATTCGTGGATTGAGCGGGAGCGGGACGCTGTGGAGCTGATAATCGGCGACGGGATTCTGCACTGGGAGCTTACACCGGAGACGATTCACCATCCGGTGCTGCTACAGAGGATCGAGCTTGTATTCAATACGGAGGGACCCGAATTTACAGTTATAGCCTCCGAAGCCGCCCCCGAATTTCATGGCTCCTTGTTCAGAGATGTGCCTGAAGTCAGTCCGGGGTCGATTAAGAAATGCACCGCGGATTTGCTCGAGGCTGCATGCTCCCCCTTGGATTTCACGGATACGGATGAATATTTGCGCAAAGTATCCGGATACTTGTCTGCCCAGACAGCGTTTATTCCTTATAATAGAACATCTGCACAACCGGCTCAGGACAAGACAGTAGTGTATATCCGGAGAGAACCGGTTATTTTCCTGCGCAAGCGGTCGGCCGGTTTCGATCATGCGTTCGAAGAGATTATTCAGGATTTACAAGATAGAGAGGAACTCCCTCAGGCGATTGCCAGAATTACCGGCATTGATCCGGGGGAGGCTTCAGACGGAACGCAGGTTTTTTCGTATTCGAATTTGAATGTGAATGGTGAGAACGAAGAGATTCTGTTCACCAAAGAAGCGAACTCTGAGCAGCTGGATATTGCTCTTAAGCTGGGCAGATACGGTTCTGTTCTGGTGCAGGGCCCGCCGGGTACCGGGAAGACGCATACGATTGCCAATCTGCTGGGCCATTTCCTGGCGGAAGGCAAAAGCGTACTGGTCACCAGTCACACCTCAAGGGCACTCGCCGTGCTGCGTGACAAGGTGGCAAGGCCGCTTCAGGATCTGTGTGTCAGTGTGCTGGATGATGCCAGCGGGCAGAAGCAGCTGGAGAATTCCATCGATAAGATTACTTCCACCTTAAGCTCCATATCCATTGAACAGACGGAAGCGGAAGTAGAGCAGCTGACTGCCGGACGCAAATCCATTCTGGAGCAGATCAGAGGCATTGAAGACAGATTGCGGCTCTCCAGAGAGAACGATTACCGGTCTATTGTTATTTTTGGCACTTCCTTCGATCCATCCGCAGCTGCCAAAATGATCTCCGCAGGCCGGCATACGATGGAGCTGGTGCCGGGAAGGATAGCGGCCGGACAGGCTTGTCCGCTTACCCCTGACGAGCTGGAACAGTTATATAGAAGCTCTGGGGAAATCAGTGCGCTGGATGAAGCGGAATTCCGGTACTTACGCAATCGTATAGAACTGCCTGTCACTCCTGAAATTTTCCATGAGCTTGTGCTGGAATATCAGACACTTGCCGCTGCAGATACCGTCAGACATCTTCCTTACTTTAAGCCCGGTATGGCTGTACATCCCGGGAAGCTGAACGCCGCTCTCCAGCAGCTGCGTGAGGCGTTTGGTGCCGTTACTGAGGAAGAGTGGAAGCTGAATCTGATCTCGGCAAAAGATAATGATAAGCACGATTGGACCGATCTGCTGGAAGAAGTGGAGAAGTGGCTTGAGCTATACCGCGCCGCCAGAACTGCGCGGTACAGATATGGTTTTGAACATTTGGCCGATACGGATCTGCAGCCGCTGCTGCCTGTACTGGAGGAGATGAAGCGGTATCTGGAAGACAGGGGGAAGCTGAGCACGTTCCAGCTGTTGCTTAAGAGACCGTGGAAGAAGGCCTGCGAGCTTATAGCGCCTCCCGGCAAAGGAATTGAAGAGGTCAACGCTGCCTACCTGGAGGCTCTGCTTACTGTCGGTACGTATCAGGCGCAGCGGGCCAAGTCCGTCATCCGCTGGAAGCGTCAGGTTACGGACGGGGGCGGATATGATCTGGCCCGGTTCGGACCGCAGCCCGAAGAGTATATGGATAACATTATTCAGGAGATCCGCAGCCTGCTGGACTGGCGGCAGACAAGCTTTGATCCGCCGCTTCAATCCCTCGAGAGCGAGGGGCTGCTGTGGAATGTTCTGCTGAACGCCAAGCCTATGACGGTAGGCAAACATATGGATTGGATTCATATGCGGGAGCTGGTAGAGCAAGAGCTTCCTTCTATTATAGGTGCCAATATTAATGCAGAGAAATGGAGAACAGTTAAAGAGCAGATCGCGGAAGCAGGCAGGGCTGCAGAGTCGCTGGCAGATTCGCGTTCCGCTATAGCCTGCCGGCTGCAGGAGAGTGTAGAGCGGCTGGACCCGCAGTCCTATGAGCAAGCGTATCAGGCAGTTCAGCAATTATGGGATAAAAGTGCGCGGATCAGCCAAAGGGAAGAATGGCTGGAGCGGCTGCAGCAGAGTGCTCCGGATTGGGCGGAGGCGCTCAGGCACAGAAGCGGAATCCACGGAGAGCACCGGGCCCCCAATGGACTTGAAGCGGGTTGGCTGCTTAAACAATTGGATATGGAGCTTGATCAGCGGGCGGGTATCTCTGCACAACAACTTCAAGAAGAACTGGTGGAGATTCGTAAAAAGTTCAAAGCGGCCACACTTCAATTAGTGGAGAAGAAGGCCTGGCTGGCGCTTGCCCGGAAAACTACGCTGAAGCAGCAGAACGCTCTTCACGGCTGGAAGCTGCTGATGAAAAAAGCCGGCAAGCGTACGGGAAAAGCGGCTCCCCATCTGCTTGCCGAAGCCCGGAAGCTGATGCCGGTCTGCCAGACGGCTGTTCCTGTCTGGATTATGCCTACGTACAGAGTGGTCGACAGCTTCACTCCGTCCGAGAACCGGTTTGATGTGGTTATCGTGGACGAAGCCAGCCAGGCAGATATTATGGTGTTGACAGCACTGTATCTGGGCACACAAATTGTCGTGGTAGGTGATGATGAGCAGGTGAGCCCGGAGGCCATCGGCCAGCGGCTGGATGAGACCAGAAGACTGATGGATGCCCATCTGGAGGGGATTCCCAATGCCGCACTTTATGACGGCAGCACCTCAATTTATGACTTAGCCAAAACCTCATTCGCGGGCATGACGCAGCTTAGGGAGCATTTCCGCTGTGTGGAGCCGATTATCCAGTTCAGCAACCTGCTCTCCTATAATGGTTCCATTCTTCCGCTCCGCGATGCCGGCGGAGTAACCACGAAACCGTATACTGTGGAATACCGGGCCCAGGGCGGGAACCGGAACGGTAAACGCAATGAGGCAGAAGCAGAGGCCATTGCTTCGCTAATTCTGTCTGCTATCCAGCTGGAAGAATACAAGGATGCTACATTTGGCGTGATTACGCTGCTTGGCGAAGAGCAGGCCATTCTGATTGACCAGTATTTGCAGAAGTATATTCCGGCAACGGAATACAAGCGGCGGAAGATTCGCTGCGGCAACTCCGCCCAGTTTCAGGGGGATGAGCGCGATGTTGTGTTCCTGTCCATGGTGGACGCTTCAGAGGAAGCTGTGCCTCTGCGCCTCATCTCTGATCCGGGGAACCGCACCAAGAAAAGGTATAACGTAGCTGTAAGCCGCGCCCGCGACCAGCTATGGCTGGTGCACTCGCTTGATTCCGTAGCCCAGCTCAAAGAAGGGGATTTGCGGAAACGGTTAATTGAATATGTCAGAAATCCGTATGCAGCGGATGAAACGTATAAACAGCAGGAGCCCGTGCTGGAGTCCGAATTCGAGCGGCAGGTTATGCGGCGGGTGCTGGATGAAGGCTATAGAGTACTGCCTCAATGGAAAGTAGGGGCGTACCGGATTGATATGGTTGTTGAAGGCGGCGGGAGACGTCTGGCGGTGGAATGCGACGGAGACAAATGGCATCCGGCAGAGAAGCTTAAGGAAGATATGGACATACAAGCCATACTGGAACGCCTTGGCTGGAGTTTTGTGCGGCTTCGGGGCGGTGAATATTTCCGGAATCCGGAGCAGGCGCTGCAGCCGCTGTTCCGCAGACTGGAGGAGCTCGATATTCCCCGTGAGCTTCTCCGGCAGGAGGCAGTTGCGGATGACGGGGATGCCGGACAACTTGCGCTGAAGACGGTTATCGTAAACAGGGCAGCGCAGATCCGGCGGGAATGGCAGGAGCTTGAACGGGAACCTGGTGTTGAAGATTCGAGCTCTCCGGGGTCAGCGGCGGAGACGGAGGGGTTCATTGCTGCGGAGCAAGCGCAAGAGGAGACGGCGGAATTCTTTTATCAGGAAATCAGCCGGCAGCCGAATTTGACGCACTATTGGACGGAAGAAATGCGAAGCAGGGAAGAAGACAGACAGGCGGTGCTGGAGCAGGAGCTTAGCTTGCTGGAAGCGGATGCGGGTCTGGAGCTTCCTTACTGGCAGGGCTTAACAGCGGACAGTGCTGAATTGGGAGAGGACGGGGACTCCGGCTCCGGATTTAACCTGGTGGAATATTTGCACAGCCGGGGTCTGCAGTTTGTAGATACCAGAGATCAGGACGGTGCAGTCTGGATCATTGAAGACCTGAACCTGATCCGCTATTTGCCGGAATTACGGCGGAAGGCTGTACCGTTTAATTATCTGAAGGAAGGGGTGTATGCTACCCGCTGGAGAGCCGCCTGGTATAGCAGATCATGAAATATTGATATGGGGCTTTTTGATATTACCCTCATTCTCTGCGATAATGTAAGCAACTATCTTAATAGGGAGGCTGCATCATCATGGCAAATCACATTCCAGAAGTAGTGTTGAACGACGGATTGAAAGTGCCTGCGATTGGCTTTGGAACGGCGTGGATTAAAGGCACGGAGGGAGTACAGCATCTGAAGACTGCCCTTGATTTGGGCTACCGCCTGATTGATTCAGCATTTAACTATGAGAACGAAGGCGTTGTCGGGGAAGCAGTGCGGCAGAGCGGAGTGCCCAGAGACCAGCTGTTCATTACCTCCAAGCTGCCGGGACGTCACCACAAGTATGATGAGGCGATCGTGACCGTTCAGGAATCGCTGTACCGCGCGGGACTTGATTATTATGATCTGTATCTGATCCACTGGCCGAATCCGAAGGTGAACCTGTATGTAGAAGCATGGCAGGCACTTATCGATGCCCAGAAGCAGGGGCTGATCCGCTCGATAGGGGTAAGTAATTTCCTGCCGGAGCATCTGGATCGTCTGGTTCAGGAAACAGGCGTAGCACCGAGCATCAATCAGATTGAGCTGCATCCGTATTACAATCAGGCAGAGCAGCGTGCTTACCACGGGAAACACGGGATTATTACAGAATCCTGGAGTCCGTTGGGACGCGGCACGGATCTGCTGAAGAATGAACAGCTCGGCGCAATTGCCGCAGCGCACCATAAATCCATCTCACAGATTGTTCTGCGCTGGCATGTGCAGCTGGGTGCAGTTCCGATTCCGCGATCCTCTTCGGAAGAGCATCAGCGGGAGAATATTAATATTTTCGACTTTACGCTGTCAGACGAAGAGATGAAGCGGATTGCGGAAATCCCGGCAACCGGACCGCTGTGGGATCAGGACCCTGCGGTGTACGAAGAGTTTTAAGAAGGGTTGAATGGGAAGTGTTAAGCCTCTTGCTTATTTAGCAGGGGGCTTTTTCATATTCCTGGTCATACATAATTCGTTTAGGAAAATGGGAAGCTGGTTACATAGAAAGAGTCAGAAGCCTACAGAGGAGGAATACACAATGAGCGATCAGTATACGATTCAGGACCCTGCGAAGCAGTATGAAAAAGCTACGCCTGAGTTTGAACAGCAGCAGCCGAGTCCCGGCCTGGAGAAGAAGATGCACCCGCGTCCCGATGACGGGGCGGGAACGTACCGCGGCAGCGGACGGCTTACCGGCCGCAAGGCCGTTGTAACCGGAGCGGACAGCGGAATCGGGCGGGCGGTAGCCATTGCTTTTGCCCGTGAAGGGGCTGATGTGGTTCTTGCCTATCTGCCGGAGGAAGAAGCTGACGCGAAGGAAGTTGTCCAGCTGGTGGAGGAAGCCGGCCGCAAAGCCGTTGCCGTGCCAGGCGATCTGAAGGACGAGAAGTACTGTGAACAACTGATTGAGAAGGCCGTGGAAGAACTGGGCGGGATTGATATCCTGGCCAATATCGCGGGCAAGCAGCAGTTTGTACCGGATATCGCTGATTTGACCACCGAGCAATTCGATGCAACCTTCAAGACCAATGTATATGCGCTGTTCTGGCTCTGTAAAGCGGCGGTGAAGCATATGAAGCCGGGCAGTACGATCATTAACACTGCTTCCATTCAGGCTTATGAGCCTGCGCCGATTCTGCTGGATTATGCCACCACCAAAAGCGCAATCAACACCTTCAGCAAATCGCTGGCTCAGCAGGTAGCCGCCAAGGGAATCCGGGTTAATGTTGTGGCACCTGGACCTGTATGGACTCCGCTTCAGGTAAGCGGCGGACAGCCGCAGGAAGCGCTGAAGGATTTCGGAGCCAAAACACCACTCGGCCGTCCCGGCCAACCGGCTGAAATGGCCCCGGCCTATGTATTTCTGGCCAGCCAGGAATCCAGTTATGTCAGCGGCGAGACTTTGAATGCTAACGGCGGCATGCCGACACCTTAAATCAGCGTATAAGCTCAAACCTCCGCAAGGAGGTTTTTTGTTATATTGGGAATTATGATATTTGTCTGTAGTGGATAAAGTCGGATTAGGAGCAGATTCGTCTGACGGACGAATGTGTTCTTATAGCAGGGTTCCCAGTGGAATCGCCGTAAGTGGGCGGCATGGGAAAATCAAAGGGATAAATCCCTCTAAATCCGCCGAAAGTGGGCGGTACGGGAAAATCAAAGGGATAAATCCCTCTAATCCCGCCGAAAGCGGGCGGTATGGGAAAATCAAAGGGATAAATCCCTCTAAATCCGCCGAAAGCGGGCGGTAGGGGAAAATCAAAGGGATAAATCCCTCTAAATCCGCCGAAAGTGGGCGGTACGGGAAAATCAAAGGGATAAATCCCTCTAAATCCGCCGAAAGTGGGCGGTAGGGGAAAATCAAAGGGATAAATCCTTCTAAATCCGCCGAAAGTGGGCGGGAGGCGGAAATGAAGAGCAAAAGTGCCCCTGATTTCATCGAATGCAGGCAAAAGGAGGAAATGAGGAGCAAAAGTGCCCCTGATTTCACCGAGGGCGGGCAAAAGGAGAAAATGAGGAGCATTAGTGCCCCTGAATCCGCCGAAAGTGGGCGGAAGGCGGAAATGAGGAGTGGCCTTTATATCTACATAAGCTGCACAGCCCGCATAACCGCATAGGCTCCAGCTTGATTTAGCCGTTAGGGTAATTTTGTTCTGATTCCGTTATTCCGGCAAGGAACGGGGCACGGGATTGCCGCATAATCCCGCTTTTGTATTTATAGGGGGCTCTTGTGCTAAACTTGAGAGCAGGACTGCATTTGCCGCATGTATGCCCAAGCAAAGGCGGTTTGTGGAGAAGACAGGAGGAGATGGCATGGCGTTTGTTACTGTGAAGGGCGAATATAAGCGGTATAAGATGGGGGAGACCCTGATTGTAGCCAATGACGGAATTGATTTTGAAATTGAACAGGGCGAGTTCGCTGTGATTGTAGGTCCCAGCGGAGCGGGGAAATCGACGGTGCTTAACATACTGGGCGGGATGGATTCCGCCGACGAAGGCCAGGTCATTGTGGACGGTACCGACATCGCTCGTTTCAGCGCCAAAGAATTGACCGGCTACCGCCGTAATGACGTGGGTTTTGTGTTCCAGTTCTATAATCTTGTGCCCAATCTGACGACGCTGGAGAATGTTGAGCTGGCATCCCAGATCTCTCCGCGTGCGCTGGATGCCCGCAAGGTGCTGGAGGATGTAGGACTTGGAGAGCGGCTGAATAACTTTCCGGCCCAGCTGTCCGGCGGGGAGCAGCAGCGTGTCGCCATTGCCAGAGCGCTGGCCAAACAGCCGAAGCTGCTGCTCTGCGATGAGCCGACAGGTGCGCTCGATTACAATACCGGCAAACAGGTACTGAAGCTGCTGCAGGATACCTGCCGCAATACCGGAACCACGGTTATTGTCATTACGCATAACTTGGCTATTGCACCGATGGCGGACCGGGTTATTGAAATCAATAACGCGAAGGTACGGAAAATGGTGAGGAACGCAACACCGGTATCCGTGGAAGATATTGAATGGTAAGGAGCCGGAGGACATGAAGAAACGGGCATTATGGAAGGATGTTTTTCGGGAAATCCGTCATACGAAAGCAAGGTTTCTCTCGATTTTTGCGATTATTATGCTGGGGGTAAGTTTTTTTGCCGGGATCAAATCAGCGGGGCCGGATATGCTGGATACCGCAGCGACTTATTATAAGGATCATAGGCTGATGGATTTACGCGTTCAGTCCACTTATGGGCTGACAGAGAAGAGTATTGATAATCTTCGGGACATTCCCGGAGTGAAGACTGTTCAGCCTGTGTACAGCTCGGATGTGTTTCTTGGTGAGAGCGGACTGATTGCTAAGGTGTATTCCTATGCTGACGATAATGAACTGAACGGGTACAAGATTACCTCCGGGCATCTGCCTGAGGTATCCGGGGAGATCGTACTTGACGCTTATCTGCTGCAGGAGGAGAAGTTCTCGCTGGGAGATTCAATTACCTTCAGCGGCGAGGCAGGGGATGATCTGGCGGGGAACTTCCAGACATTGAGCTATACCGTGGTCGGCTTCGCGCAGAGTCCGCAATATATTGAAACGTCGACCCGAGGAACGAGCCGGATCGGCAAAGGGACAGCCGATGCGTTTGCTGTCATCCCGGAGGATGACTTCAGCCTCCCGGTGTACACAGAGGCCTATCTCAGCTTCACGGATACGGCTGCAGAAACAGCTTATACTCCGGCTTATGATGCTCTCATCGAGCGGCATCTGCCGGAGACCGAGGAAGCGCTGAAGGATTACCCGCAGCAGCGTCTGGAAGAGCTGAAAGCGGAAGCCGCAAAGCTGCTGGCTGCGGGCCGGCAGCCTATGGACGAGGCGCAGCAACAGCAAACGCAGCAACAGCAGGCGGAGGCCTCAGCAGCGCAGAACCCGCTGGAGCTGCCGAAGGTGTATGTGACAGACCGGACGATTAACCCGGGTTACGCCGAATACAAGGATAATGCGGACCGGCTGTCGGCGATTGCCACGGCGTTTCCGGTGTTCTTTTTCCTGATTGCGGCACTCGTCAGCTTAACGACGATGACCCGTATGGTTGAGGAGCAGCGTCTGCAGATCGGTACTTTGAAGGCCCTGGGGTATGGTTCCATGGATATTATGACCAAATTCCTGGTGTATGGCACACTCGCTAGTCTGGCGGCATCCATTGCGGGCCTTGCGATCGGCTTTACCTTATTTCCGGGCATTATCTACAATGCCTACAGCCAGCTCTATAACCTGCCGGGCGTGATCAAAAGCTTCTATCCCGCCTACGCCATTATTTCCATAATAGTAGCGCTGGTATGTACAGCAATGACGGCGATGATCGCTTCCCGGGTGGAGCTGCGCAGTAATGCGTCGGTACTGATGCGGCCCAAGGCCCCCAAGAGCGGACAGCGCATTATGCTGGAACGGTTCAGCTTTTTGTGGAAACGGCTTAGTTTCGTGCAGAAGGTGACGGCCCGCAATCTGTTCCGCTACAAGCAGCGGATGTTCATGACGGTAATCGGGGTGGCGGGCTGTACCGCGCTTATTCTGACCGGCTTTGGGCTGAAGGATTCCATTGGCAGCATTGCCGACCGGCAGTTCGGCGGGATTATGAAATATAACGCCCTGGTTGCGCTGCATGACAATGCAACAGCCGGAGATAAGGCGTCCTACGCAGAACTGATTAAACAGGAGTCCGCAGTTACGGGAACGCTGGATGTGCTTCAGGAAGCAATGACTGCCCGGGCCAAAGGGGTTAACGATCAGGAGGTACGGATTTTTGTTCCTGCGGCTGCAGATCAGCTGGCTCCGTTCGTTGTACTGAAGGACCGAATAACAGATGAACCGAAGATGCTTACTGACGAGGGCGCAATCATTACCGAGAAGCTCGCCAAGCTGTACGATCTGGTTCCGGGAGACAGCCTGACTGTTCTGGATAGCAACAATGAGGAATATCAGGTCAAGGTGTCGGCGGTTACCGAGAACTATGTGCTGCATTATGTGTATATGACGCCGGCTTACTATGCCAAGGTATTTGGCGGCGGGGCGGTCTATAACACTCAGCTGCTGAACTATAGCGCGCAGGATAAGCAGTGGGAAGACCACTTCGGGGAAAAATTAACCGCCAACGGGCAAGTGGCGCTGGTCAGCTTTTCCAGCGGGGTGGGCGAAGCTTTTGACGGGACCATGAAGAGCATGGACGTTGTTATAGTAGTACTGATCGTGTCCGCTGCTGCGCTGGCCTTCGTGGTGCTCTATAATCTGACCAATATCAATGTGTCTGAACGGGTCCGTGAGCTGTCTACGATTAAGGTGCTGGGCTTCTATGATAAGGAAGTCACCATGTATATATACCGGGAGAATATTCTCTTAACACTGCTCGGGATCATCTTCGGCGGTGCACTGGGGATTCTGCTGCATGGCTTTGTCCTGTCAACGGCTGAGCTGGATGCCACGATGTTCGCTCCGCTGATCAAGTGGCAGAGTTATCTGTACGCAGCCTTGCTGACCGTGCTGTTCTCGGGGATTGTAATGGCGTTCATGCACCTTAAGCTGAAGCGGATTCATATGATTGAAGCGTTGAAATCGGTGGAGTAACGTAGTCACTATTTTGTCAAAAACATAAAAAGAGCAAGAAAATGAGGAAGAAAAACAGGCTGCCGGAAGAGTTCTCCTGGCCTGGTTTTCTTCCTTTTTGTGTATTGAAATATAGAAATCACTATGCGACCAAGCTCGCAAAAAAGATAATCATGCTGAAAGATGTCGAATTAACACGAAAATGATAACATTAAGTCATGAAAACTAACCGTATTAAACATAGTTGAATAGTTTGAAAAGAGGTTTAAGGTGAGTTTCTTTTACTATATTGGAAGGAATTATTTTTTGTGTACATAAATAAGATATGAAAGTGATAAAGAAATATATTGACGTAAGATATATTCACATGTAATATAAACCATAATTTATAGGGAATTGTTAAGACTCCCAGCCGGGAAAGTTGCCCCTGCCTCTAATTGACCTGCGGTCTATTTGATCTCTGAATGTCATAGGTATCTTATGTGATGTTATATTACATGGATTGCAGATGTCAGCTGAATTATAGCGGCGGGGGTAGAATCATCCAGAATACCCAGTCTCCCGGAAGCTTTGAAGAGAAGGTGGCGAACCGGACCTGTGGTTCCGGGTAACGCTCACTACACGCACTTAACTAAGGAGGAGTAAAAGGAATGGCGAAAAAGAGAAAATGGTGGTCTAGTTTACTTGTTGTATCGTTGGTAGGGGTTCTATTTACGGGTTGCAGCACCAATAACACTGCAAGTTCTCCAACTAATGCTCCTGCAGCAACAACAGCCGCTGAGAGCGCAGCACCTGATGCTACAGCTGAACCGGCCGCAGATGCACCGGTTGACGGCGGAACAATTGTACTCAGCACATTCTCCGATATTGTTAATATTAATCCTCTCTTAATCAATGACACCTCTTCAGGCGATATTGCCCAATTCGTATTCGCCTCCTTGTATGATCTGGACCGTGGAGGGAACGTAACTCCGGAGCCTTGGTCACTGGCTGCAGAGCTTCCGGTTATCTCTGAAGATGGTCTGACTTATACCGTGAAATTGAAAGATACAATCAAATGGAGTGACGGCCAGCCGATCACTGCCGATGATGTGGTGTATACAATCGAAACCGGCAAAAATCCGGAGACAGGTTCACCGCTGACCAGTGCATTTGACAAGGTGAAGACCGTTGAGAAGGTCGATGACCAGACTGTGAAATTCACATTGTCCCAAATCTATGCGCCGTTCCTGTACGCCCTGTGCCAGGCTATCGTGCCAGCGCACATTCTGAAGGATGTAAAGCCGACTGAAATCCAAACCAATGCCTTCGGTACAGACCCGGCCAAGACCGTAACCAGCGGACCTTGGAAATGGACAGCCTGGAAACAAGGCGAAAGCCACACCCTTGATGCCGATCCGAACTATTGGGGTACTGTTAAGCCACATATCGCTCAAGTGGTTTACAAAATCTACGCCGATCAGAACACTGAGGTTCAGGCTATCATGAAGGGCGACACGGACCATATCAGTGCGATTCCGGTAACGCAGGTTGAAGCCGTTAAAGCTGACGGCGATATCGACATTATTCAGAAGCCGGGCGCACAGTATGAATATGTAATGTTTAACTTCGACGGCAAGAACTTCCCTGATAACTATGGCCTTTTCGCCGGACAGAAGACCAGACAGGCAATTGCACATGCACTGAACCGTCAAGGTATGGTAGACAATATTCTAAAAGGCGTAGGCGCCCTGATGAATGCCCCATTCCTTCCGGACACTTGGGCTGACCCGGGTGATGCCGCTGTGAACTATGACTACAACGCCGAAACTGCCAAGAAGCTCCTGGCAGAAGACGGATGGGTTGCCGATGCCAAAGACGGTATTCTCACTAAAGACGGACACCGCTTCTCCTTCGAGCTGCAATACAATGCCGGCAACAGCCGCCGCGAGCAAGTAGCCGCTGTTATCCAGCAGAACCTGAAGGATGTTGGTATCGAAGTAACACCTAAGGCGATCGACTTTGCAGCTTGGATTGACCAGAACGTAACACCGGGTAAATTCCAGGCCCTGCTGCTGGCATGGTCTCTGAATACACCGGATCCGGATGCAGAGAGCATTTTCTCCTCCAAATACTTCCCGCCTGCCGGCCAGAACAGCGGCTGGTATAAGAATGAGAAGCTGGATCAGCTGTGGGTGGACGGTTATTCCACTGTTGACCAGGATAAACGTAAAGAGATCTACAAAGAAGTAGGTAAAGAAATTTCTACCGACCTTCCTTATGTATTCCTGTATCAATATGGTCAGGCTATCGGAACAGGACCTAGAGTACACTGGGCAGAGGAAGATGCTCCTGAGCCGTCACTGGGCTACGGACAGTTCTTCCACGCTATCAAATGGTGGGTAACCGACTAACGAACCGAACAAACTGAATAGAATTACGGGAGGTGAAAGAGAATTCTCTTTCACCTCCCCCTTTTGTATGAATGGGGGAGCCTTCCGTAATCTATCGCCTTACCATCTCTAGGAGGATAGCCCATGACAGAATATCTGATACGACGCGTGCTTCAATCGGTATTGGTCATCTTTCTGATTACCATACTGACCTTTCTTCTCATCCATGCTGCTCCGGGCGGACCGACGCAAGTCATGCTTTCTCCGGGCTTATCCCCGGAAATATTTGAACAGCAAGCCAAGAACCTTGGGCTGGATCAGCCTGTTCCGGTACAGTATGTGCGCTGGATCGGCGACCTGCTGCAAGGAGACTTGGGTTACACCTTCAAGAACCATATTGCGGTATCCGATCTTCTCTGGCCGCGTATTGGCAACACCGTGATTCTGATGGGTGCGGCTTGGCTGGTATCACTGCTGATCGCAATTCCTTGGGGAATCTATAACAGTACCAAAGTGTATGGTCTATCTGACCAGACGGCTTCATTCATTTCTTACTTAGGCTTCGCAATGCCAACCTTCTGGTTCGGAATACTCCTCCAGCAATGGTTGTCACTGAAGCTGGACTGGTTTCCGTTGTCGGACATGTATACCAGAGGCAAGGAAGGCAATATAGGCGATTTGTTCATGCATCTGGTGCTGCCGATAACAGTGTTGGCACTTGGTTTCCTGGCCTCTTATATGAAATATGCGCGCGCAAGTATGCTGGAAGTGCTCGATCAGGATTATATCCGTACGGCGCGTGCCAAGGGCGTCAAAGAGCGTAAGGTCGTCTTCCGCCATGCGCTGCGCAATGCACTGATTCCGATTATTACGATACTCGGCCTTGATCTTCCCATACTGGTGGGAGGGGCCGCTTTAACTGAGAATGTATTCAACTGGCCGGGAATGGGCCGTTGGTTTGTTGAGATGGCAGGTGCGCGCGAATATTCGGCACTGATGGCTGTTACTATTGTGACGGCTGTTATAGTCGTTATCGGCAATCTCCTGGCAGATATACTGTATGCCGTAGTTGATCCCCGGGTGAAGCTCGGTAAGCAAGGGGGCAAGACGGCATGAATACAGAGAATACTGAGTTTACCAAAGGGGCTGTATCTAAGCCGTTTGGAACCCCGGACATGAATCCGATGCCCGGAGGGACAGACCCTGAGATTGCGGTAGTGGATTCCAAGCGGCCGCCGGGTCCCTGGAGTGTTTTATGGAAGAAATTCTCACGCAATCCGTTCGCAATGGGCGGTTTGGTAGTCCTGATTATATTTGTGCTCATTGCACTCTTCGCTCCGTGGCTGACCAAATATAAACCGGAAACGATTGATCTGATGTTCGCCAATCTGAAGCCGGGGGCTGAAGGGCATCCTATGGGCACAGACGAACTGGGCCGCGATATTCTCAGCAGACTGCTGTACAGTGCGCGTGTTTCACTCGCTATCGGATTCTCCGTTGCGTTTGTTTCCGTAGTTGTCGGATCGGTTATCGGTGCGATTTCAGGGTATTTCGGCGGGTTTGTAGATACGGTATTCATGCGTATTGTAGACGTGATGAACTCTGTGCCGACCCTGTTCCTGAACATCCTGATTATGGCGCTGTTCGGCACACAGATTAAATACATGATTCTTATTCTGGCATTTACCAGCTGGATGAGTATTGCCCGGCTCGTCCGGGGGACCTTCCTGCAGCTGCGTGAAATGCAATATGTGGAGGCGGCCAGGGCGATTGGAGTATCCAGCTGGGGCATCATTTTCCGGCATCTGCTCCGTAATGCAAGCTTCCCGATTATCGTAAATGCGACCCTGATGGTCGGCGGTGCGATTCTGAGTGAATCTGCGTTGTCGTATCTGGGCCTCGGCATTCAGGCACCGGCTACAAGCTGGGGGCTAATGCTCAGCAACGCTCAGGAATTCATGCTGGTTGACCCGATGCAGGCAGTGTACCCGGGCTTCTGCATCCTGCTCGTAGTGCTGGCAGTTAACTTTATCGGCGACGGCATCCGGGATGCTCTAGATCCCAGACAGCAAGTGACCAAATCCCGGAGGAGGCTGGAACAATGGCGGAAAAACTACTCGAAATCCGGAAGCTGACCGCCGGCTTTGCAACTGAGAAGGGCCTTCTCAAAGCAACCGACGGCATCTCCATTTCTGTGAACAAAGGCCAGACTGTCTGTATTGTCGGTGAATCCGGCAGCGGTAAAAGTGTAACCTCACTCGCAATTATGCGGTTGATTGATTATGCCGGAGGGATGATTCTTGACGGCAGTATTGATTTTCACGGCCAGGATTTGGCGGCGAAGAGCCAGGAAGAGATGCGGGAAATCCGCGGGAATCAGATTGCCATGATCTTTCAGGACCCGATGTCGTCGCTGAATCCGGTATTTACGGTAGGCGAACAGATTGCGGAGAGCCTGCGGCTTCATCAGAACAAGAGTGATGCCGAAGCCCTGAGGATGGCGGTTGATCTGATCAAATTAGTCGGTATCCCGGCTCCGGAGATCCGTGCCAAGCAGTATCCGCATGAGCTGTCCGGCGGGATGTGCCAGCGCGTCGTCATTGCTATTGCGCTGGCTTGTAATCCTGAACTGCTCATCGCCGATGAGCCGACAACCGCACTGGATGTTACGGTGCAGGCTCAGATTCTGGATCTGCTGCGCAAGCTTCAATCCGAACTCGGGATGTCCATTCTGCTGATCACCCATGATATGGGAGTAGCGGCAGAGATGGCTGACCGCATTGCTGTTATGTATGCCGGAGCCATCGTGGAGGAGGGGACGGTCGAAGAGATTTTCGACCACCCGAGCCATCCATATACGGTCGGGCTGCTCCGGTCGATTCCGGGGTTTGAAGGCGGACGGGGAGGCGAGCTGTATACCATTCTCGGGACGATTCCTCCGATTGGCCAGCTGCCTTCCGGCTGCCGCTTTAATCCGCGCTGTCCCCATGCCATGGATATCTGCAGGAACCAGGAGCCGCCGGATTTCATGATCTCGGACGATCACCGGACGGCCTGCTGGCTGTTCAAGGATAAGCCGGTGCAGGCAGATTACAGCAATGAGGTGAAACGCGCATGATGAATGAAACGGCAACCCAACCGGTAAGAGAACATATGCCTTCTTCGGAAATATTGCTGGAAGTTAAGGATGTGAAGAAATATTTCCCGATCACCAAGGGTCTGCTTAACCGCACCGTCGGACAGGTCAAGGCTGTGGATGGTGTTAATTTATCCATCCGCAAAGGCGAGACCTTCGGGCTGGTCGGTGAATCCGGCTGCGGCAAATCCACGTTCGGCCGGGTGCTGCTCCGGCTGCAGAGTGCAACTGGGGGAGAAGTGTTATTCAAGGGGAAGGATATCCATTCCCTGAGCTCCGGTGACATGCGGAAGCTGCGGGAAGAAATGCAGATTATCTTCCAGGATCCGTTCGGCTCGCTGAATCCGCGGTTCCTCGTCAAGGATATTATCGGAGAGCCGCTGCGCATTCACCGGAGCATGTCGGCTAAAGAGATCGATGCCCGGGTAGTGGAGCTGATGGAGCTGGTGGGGCTGGATGCCAGCCGCCGGAACCGTTACCCGCATGAATTCTCCGGCGGACAACGCCAGCGGATCGGGATTGCCCGGGCGATTGCCCTGAATCCGCAGTTTATCGTTGCCGATGAGGCTGTATCGGCACTGGATGTATCGGTACAATCCCAGGTGATCAACCTGCTCATGAAGCTGCAGAAGGAACTCGGATTAACCTTCCTGTTCATTGCGCACGGCCTGAATGTGGTCCGGCATATTTCGGACCGCGTCGGGGTAATGTATCTGGGCAAGCTGGTGGAGGTGTCTGAGACGGAGGAGCTGTTTGCAGCTCCGCTGCATCCTTACACTGCCGCCCTGCTCTCGGCGATTCCGAAGCCGACACCAAGACGCAAGCAGGACCGCATTGTGCTGGAGGGGGATGTGCCATCCCCGGCTAACCCGCCGTCCGGCTGCCGGTTCCATACCCGCTGCCCGTTTGTCCAGGACAAATGCCGCCAGGTGGAGCCGCTGCTTGAAGAGGTTGTTCCAGGCCGTCCGGTGGCCTGTCATTTCCCGTTGCTTCCGAATTCATAGATAATCCGCGATTTCCTAAGGATGTCCCGCAGATTAAGGGGGTGCCCCCGCAGCCATATCCACCACTGGCTGCGGGGGCACCCCCTATTTTTGTATCTCTGGAATAGTCATTGCCCTGCATATGTGCTCTATACGGGGGGCTTCAGATAGTCGAGAAACACCCGCTTGAGAATATCCAGCTGGAGCTCTGTTGGAAGATCCGCTTCAAGCATAGGGATGTTCTTCTGCAGCGAGAGCTTCTTCGAGAAAATGCCGAACGTATTAATTAATGTAGTTAAAGTATCCCTCACCTCGAGATCAGAGCAGACCGAGCCGTCCTCAATGCCATTCTGAATGATCCGGGAATAGACCTGCGAAATTCGGCGGGTCAGAGCATTGAAATGATGAATATCCTCCAGCGGTTCCGGGAAATGGGCGGCGTAGCTTTCGAAGTCAACCATGAAGGTTGTGCTTAATTTATAGTGATCCTCAATGAAAAAATCGAATAATGCTTCAAGCTTGTCCAGGCATGGCACAGGCAATCCGGCCACATATTCAAACCGCTCCAGCATCGGCTCCAGCAGCCGGGTAGCAACGGCGACAATCAGCTTTTCTTTCTTGGGGAAATACCTGAACAGGGTAGCAATGCCGATATTCGCGTCAGTTGCAATATCCTGCATCGTGGTTTTCTCAATCCCCTTCTGATTAAATACGCGTTCTGCTGCTTCCAGAATCAGGGATAAGCGCTGTTGTTTGCCGTCAAGGCGTTCCTTCTCGTATCTTGTTTTGGGATCCATAAGAGCTTATACCCTTTCACTATCGGTATTTGAACTACCAGTAGTATAGCTAGTGCTTATTCTTTAAGCAAGGAGGGTTTGAGTTTATCCGCACAAAGTGATATGATAAATATCACAGTGATAGTGTAACTATCACCACACATTTTAATTTACACAACGAAGGGGATACAGCTATGAATCGACTGAAGGATAAGGTTGCCATTATTACCGGAGCCGGCAGCGGCATGGGACGTGAAGAAGCACTGCTTTTTGCGCGGGAGGGTGCCAAGGTTGCCGTTACCGATATTAATGAAGCTGCGCTGCAGGCTGTAGTGAAGGAAATTGAAGCTGACGGCGGTCAGGCTACAGCTTATGTTCATAATGTGGTCTCTGAAGAGCAATGGGTCCATGTGATCGAAGAAGTGATGAAGACTTACGGCAAAATCGACGTGCTGGTTAACAATGCGGGAATTTCGCTTGCAACCGGACTTCTGGATACAACTATGGAGCAGTGGAACAAGGTCATCAGCATTAACCTGACCAGCACCTTCCTTGGGATGAAATATGTGGTTCCGCATATGCAGGAGAATAATGGAGGCTCAATTGTCAATATTTCATCGATCGCAGGTCTGACCGGAAGCAGCGGCGCAGGCGCTTATACAGCCTCCAAAGGCGGGGTCCGCATGCTGAGCAAAGCGGCGGCTGTTGATTTCGGTAAAGATCATATCCGGGTCAACTCTGTGCATCCCGGCTTTATCGAAACGCCAATGAGCGCTGAGTTCGTGAATGACGAACAAAGGCTGAAATGGTTCCTGTCCCAGACGGCGCTGCCGCGTGTCGGCCGTGCCTCCGAAGTGGCGGAAGCCGTGCTGTTCCTCGCTTCCGATGAGTCGGCTTATATCACTGGTGTAGAACTGCCGGTAGATGGCGGCGTTACAGCGAAATAAGAGCCCGAAGCCCCGGCTGCCGGGAGGGACAAACTTGAAATAGATGAAGAGGAGTGCTGCCGGGTTTATGGGCAGCGCTCCTCTTTGCTTTTGATACCGCCGTAAACTAATTATTGTGTAAAAGCCACTTCTATAAGAAAATGAGAAAAAGACTGATTATTGTAATTCTAATCCTAATCAATGCCGCAATGGATGCGGAACCGGAGGCTATGGTGAAAAAGGTCGACAAAGCAGTTTCAGCTCTCTTTATTCTTGTAATGATAGTGGCCGTATGGATATGGGCGGTGTCCGTGCATGCGTGGAGCCTGATGGGCACCCTTGCCTCGCTAGTCTGTCTGGGGCTGTTTATCTGGACGGGACTGCGGGCCATTCCCGCTTTGACCGGATACATAAGTTCATGGAATATGCAGGAGCCGGTACGTATCAACAGTCTGCCTGAGGAGCGGCAACGGACATGGTGGAAGATTGTGCTCTGGGTGGTGGCCAGCCGTGTGCTGCTCATTCTGATAGCCTATGTCTTCTGGATGCTTAAAGACGGGGTTTCCGGAAGCTTATTCTCCCGTTTTATCGATACCTGGCATATTCGCGGAATAGACGCCATGTCTTATCTGGGGATCGCTGAGCACGGGTATGTCACGGAAGGAGACTCCCGGTTCCACATTGTGTTCCTGCCTTTATTTCCAGTCATTATTAAGCTGGCGCAGTTTTTCACAGGCAATTATATGGTCGCCGGCTTTGTAGCCGCTAACCTTTGCACCCTTGCTGCAGCGTTGTTCGCTTATGAGCTTGCCAGGCTGGACATGGGACGCAGCAATGCGCTGCGGGTCGTGAAATATATTTTCATATTTCCTTCGGCGTTCTTTTTCTTCATCCCCATGACGGAGGCGCTGTTCCTGCTGCTCTCCCTGATGGCTCTATATTATGTGCGCCAGAAGCGCTGGCTGCTCGGCTGTCTCTGTGCGGCGCTGGCCGGCTTCACCCGTTCTCCGGGGATACTGCTGGCTGTACCGGTTGTCGTGGAATTTGCCCGGGATTTGGCAGCAGGCTACAGACAGCTGGAGCGGAAGGCTTTTATTAACAGACTGATCCAAGCAGGGGTCTCTCTGGCTACAGTGTCCTTTGGTCTGCTGGCCTATCTCTATATCAATTACAATGTTACGGGCAACGCGTTCCAGTTCAGTATTTATCAGCGGGAGCATTGGTCGCAGCAGTTCTACTTCTTTTTCGATACGGTGAGATATCAGATGGAATATGCCGTGAATACCTTCAAGGATGCGGACTTCCGTTCCTTCCTGGGGCTGTGGCTGCCGAATCTGATCAGTATCTTCCTGGTGCTCTTGATGATGTTCAAAAGCGCGAAGAGACTTCATCCTGCTTATATGGCGTATTTAATCGTCTATTTCGTCTACGTTGTGGGTCCGACCTGGCTGCTGTCCGCTCCGCGTTATTTCGCCGTGGCTTTTCCGCTGGCCTTCGCGGCAGTAGTATTGACCCAAGATAAGAAATGGAAGGATATCGCGCTTACCTCCTTATTCATTGCGGGGAGTCTGCTGTATTTGGCAGTGTTTGTAGCCGGGTATCCGGTGTATTAGAAATTACAGAAATGATGGTGGCTATGCAGATTCAGCTCGAAGATCAGATGATTACGCTCCATGTTCAATATGCCAAGCGCAAGAAAATGTCCGTTCAGATTGACGGATCGGATCTCATTACCGTTAAGGTGCCTACAGGAACAAGTGAAGAGAGTATCCGCACTGCGGTGGAAGGGCTCGGCCCGAAGATACTGGAGAAGCTGCGCAGCAATGCGGCGGCCCGGCAGGTGCCGAAGATCAAGGAGTATCAGGGGGAAGAAACATACCTGTATCTGGGGAAAGAGCACGCGCTGCATGAGCTGATTGCGACCGGCGGTATGAATGCGGAGGAGCTGAAGCTTGCGCTGAAGAAGTTCTATATGGCCAGTCTGAAAAAAATCGTTGCAGAGCGCATTACCCGTTATCAGGCCCAGCTGAAGGTGAAGCCGAAGAGTATCGAGATTGTGGAATCGCGGACCAAATGGGGGAGCTGCAGCTTTGATAAAAAACTGACGTTTAACTACCGCCTTGCCATGGCGCCGCCGGAGGTGATCGACTATGTCATCATTCATGAGCTCTGTCATCTGCTGCATATGAATCATGACCGGTCCTTCTGGCGCCGCCTGGGAAGTGTAATGCCGGACTACAAAGAGAAGGAAGCTTATCTGGCCCGGCAGGGGCAATTCATGACACTCTGAATCCTATGTGATGACGGCGTGGCTTAAGCGATGGATGTTGCCGGAAGTTTGACGTTCGCAGGGTACTGCAGACTGCTCTGATTCCGCACGAACAAACCGCTTGGGCAGCTGCTGCCCGCCAGTTCAAGGTCATCGTCACTAGGCGTGAAGTGGAAGACTATAGCCTCCGTGGCGCTGTCCGCAAGCTTCATTGCGATTTCGCGGACGGCGACGGGCTTCGTGCTGATCAGATCGTAAATCTCTAACCGGCTGCTCTCCTGCCGGCAGATGGCGATGACCTCCTCGTCCTCCAGGTAATATAGATCGCCGCTGAAGACGTTCAGGCAGTAGAACATCAGCAGTCCATCGGCACCGCTGACGCCAAGGCTTTCGGATACCGGCTGCCGCTGCGCTGCGAAGGTGGCGACCAGGCTCAGATCACAACTTATGGACAGATCCAGCTTGCGGATTCCCGCAGATCCGGCTGAACCGGGAGGGCAGTTCATGGAGAAGAGCTGCTCCTCCACGGGCTGGAATCCGAACTTGGGATAGAAGTCCAGCACCGTATCGTTGGCAAAAAGATACATGAATTCACACTGTAGTCCGTAATCCTCCAGCACTTTGTTCATCAGCCGGGCGGACAGGCCCTGTCCCCGGTAGTCAGGATGCGTCATCACCGTCCCAAGCTGCACGGCGCGGGACTTCACACCATTAATAATCAGCTCAAGCAGGTTCACCGAGACATTTGCAATTACCCGATTACCCTCTGCGTAAGAATAAGGAATGTACCGTTCCCCCCAGAAGCCCTGCTCATACCAGCGCTCCAGCTCAAGTTCAAACGTATCAGCAGCCAGCGCGAAAAAGCTGTTTCTTAGCGGCTCCCGATCTTTATAATTGCAGATAAATTGAAGATTATCCATGGTAGCTGCTCCTTCAGTAATATTCAACCCCGCGAACCTTCGAATAAATCATAGTGTCTCTTAAGGCCCCTTGTACATCTAATTTGTCATTCCGCAGAATGCCTTCCAGAGTGAAGCCTGCACGTTCAGCCACCCGCGCACTCTGTGTATTGCGGGAATCACAGCGGATCTCCAGCCGGGCCGCCTGCAGCTCCTGTACGGCGAAATCGGCAATGGCCCTCACCGCTTCCGTGATATAGCCTTGTCCGGCGCAGGAGGTGCGGACCCAATAACCGATTTCAAACTTCCGCACCTGCCAGTCGATCCGGTGCAGGCCGCTGCTGCCGACCAGCTGACCGGTCTTCTTATTCACGAGCAGCAGCCGGATATCCTTGCGTTCCAGAAATTGCAGCCGTGACTTCCGGATGGAGGCTTCGGATTCCTCCACAGACGGGATATGCTGTGCCCAGGGCATCCAAGGGCTTAATTCGGCTGTGCTCTCCTGAACGGCTTCATTTACAGCGGCGCCGTCTCCCCATAGAGCGGCACGGATCAGCAGGCGGCGGCTTTCAAAGCTCTCCGGCATGGAGAGGAGGATCGGGTCAATCGGATGAATAGGCATAAGTTCAGCTCCTAGAGAGATATGTAATCTGAGCGTGAGCATTATATATAGCTGCATATAATGAAGCTTTTCAATGAAGCTACTTTTATAGCAACTTATATAGGTCTTCACTCAGCTGCTATATATCATATAACTAGTGACAAGTCAATACGCTAAAGGCTACCTAAAAGTACTCTCTGGTACTATTCACAATCAATGGAAAGAACGTTATCTTATATAGTAAGAAGTGTTCATTATTAAGAACGAATATCGAATTCTTAGACAGCTGGAGGTCGTACAATGAGCGCAATCGCCGGGATCTATTCTATGCAGCATGGGCCGCTGGACCCGGAGCTGGGTCCGCGCCTTATGCAGCAGCTGCAGCGTTATCCGGCTGATGATGCCAGGGCCTGGAGGGCAGAGGGACTCTTCCTCGGCTGCCGCTCGCAGTGGATCACCCCACAGTCAAGGAATGAGATTCTCCCCTATTATGATCCGGAACGCGGGCTGGCGATTGTGGCCGATGCAATCATTGATAACCGCAGCGAACTATTCGGACAACTTCAGGTTGTCCGGGAAGATCGTGATTCCATTCCAGACAGTCTGCTGATTCTCTTGGCCTATGAGAAATGGGGGGGAGAGGCGCCGGTTCATCTGGTCGGTGACTTTGCCTTCATGATCTGGGACGCACGCAAGCGGACGCTGTTTGGGGCGAGGGATTTCTCGGGTAACCGGACGCTTTACTTTCGCCGTTCCGGCAGAGAGTTCTCCTTCTGTACCGTAATTCATCCCTTGCTGGCCTTGCCTGATGGTCAGCAGGGACTGAACGAAGGCTGGATTTCAGAGTATCTGGCGAGCCAGGCCCGGAACGATGTGGCAGATATGTTCTCCACGGTTTATCAAGGGGTGGAACAGCTGCCGCCTTCCCACTCGGTTACAGTCAGCGCGAAGGGGGTTACCTTCTCCCAGTATTACACCTTCCGGACTCCGCCTCCATTAAGGCTTCGCGGCAACGGCGAATACGAGGAAGCGTTCCGTGAGGTATTCGGGCAGGCAGTCAGAGACCGGCTGCGGACCCATCTCGCAGTAGGCGCCAATCTGAGCGGCGGACTGGATTCCGGCTCAGTGGTCAGCTTTGCTGCAGAGGAGCTCCGCCGCCGCGGCAAGCCATTATTTACATTCAGCTCTTATCCGCTGGACAATTTTACAGGCTTTAAACTGGGCCAGCGGGTCACCGATGAGCGTCCATATATTCAAGAGACCATCGACCATGTGGGGAACATTCAGCCCAGCTTCTTGAACTTTCCTGACCGGAGCCCTTATGGTGAAATTGACGAATGGCTGGATATTATGGAGATGCCCTACAAATTCATAGAGAATTCCTATTGGCTCAAAGGCATATATGAACAAGCACAAATGAAAGGCGCCGGTGTTCTGCTCAGCGGACAACGGGGCAACTGGAGTATCTCCTGGGGGCCTGCACTCGATTACCAGGCGAAGCTGCTGCGCGAATTTCACTGGATTTCCTTCTACCGCGAGAACAAGCTTTATAGTCGTTCGATGGGGGCAAGTCGCAAGAAAATGCTGAAGATTGTCGGCCGCAAGGTGTTCCCCGGCCTTGGCCAGCTGATCTCCGGGAAGCAGGAGGCCCCTCCAGAGCTGATTCATCCTGAATTCGCACGGCGGACAGGGGTGCAAGAGAAGCTGAGAGAGCTTGAAGGAGTTGCTTCGTCCCAGACGGTGTACGATATCCGCAGACAGCATTTCCAGCAGCCGCATATCTGGAATGTGAATGGAACGGCAGCTACCAAGCTGTCGCTGAAGTACAGGGTATGGGATCGTGACCCTACGAATGATCTGCGTGTCATCAACTTCTGTCTGTCTGTCCCTGAAGGACAGTACGTCCAGAACGGAGTGGACCGGTCGTTAATCCGCCGGTCCATGGAAGGACGGCTGCCGGACAAGGTCAGACTAAACCAGACGCGGCGCGGTATACAGGGAGCAGATGGGATTACACGTATGCTGCCCCAATGGCAGATGTTCCTGCAGGAGCTAAGGGAGATGCTTCAGGACCCCCGGACTTCCTCTTACTTGAATCATGCCGGGCTCGCCGGGTGTTTAGACCGGCTGGGTAGTGAGCCCGCACCATTATTAATATTCAACACGGATTTCCGCCTTCTTACGAGAGGACTGGTGTTCTACCGCTTTCTGAAGCGTGTGACCTGATGGATGTTTCTTGAAAGGGGGTGACAAATATGAAAAAGGAATACAGCAAGCCTGCATTGGAAGTTCTGGATGTTAAAATGACTATGGCTGGACCTGGGATCGCTATTGCCGACTCCTTCCAATCGGATCCGGAAGAAATCGTTAGTCACTCCTAGTTTTGCTTGGCAACATCCCAGCCCTCATCCCTCTTAGCTTGCTGGAGGGGGATAAGGGCTATCCTCACATCACCGGCAGGCAGCCGGGTGAAATTGATAAAGATGGAGTGAACCGTATGGCGAGCACAGTGCAATGCCTGGGGTATAAGGCTTTTGGTCTGCAAATTCTCAGTGAATTCCCCTTGCCGGAACTTCCCCGTACGGAGCAGCCCGGAAGGTTGGGCAGCGTATCTGTTGTGGAGGCTGATTTGTCCGAGCGCTGGGAGGCGATACCGAAGATTTCACCGAATCTGGGTATGGCAGAGCAAGAAGTGATGTTCATGGTTAAAGGCACAGCTGTCTTTTCCATACAGAATGGCAGTACCATTACCGTATCTCCCGCAGTCCATGCCGATCCGGATAGCATCCGCCTGTTCATTCTGGGCAGCTGCATGGGTGTTCTTCTGATGCAAAAAGGCGTATTGGCTCTTCATGGAAGCTCACTTGTTCTGGAGAATAAGGCATACGCGCTGGTCGGGCGTTCGGGAGCGGGGAAATCTACGCTTGCCTCCTATTTAATGGATCAGGGACATCTCCTGGTCAGTGACGACGTTATTCCCGTGTTGGTGCATAATGGAACTCCATTAGCTGTTCCAGGTTATCCGCAGCAGAAGCTGTGGCAGCAAAGCTTGGACTATTTGGGAATGAATTCGTCTGCGTACCGCCCGCTGTTTAAGCGGGAGACCAAGTTTGCCATACCCGTTCATGACCGGTTCCAGGCTGAACCGCTGCCGCTTGCAGGAATATTTGAACTGTCTGTACAGGACGGGCCGGTGTCAGTAGAGGCTATCAGCGGCTTGGAGCGGCTTCATACCTTATATAATCATACCTATCAAAAAGCGCTGGTGGACCCCATGGGGGTCAGGGAATGGCATTTCGGTATGCTGGCCTCATTCGTTAACCGGCTGCCGATGTACCGGCTGACCCGTCCGGAGCAGGGCTTCAGTGCACCGCAGCAGACGGAGCTGATCTTTGAGACGATTACCCAAAAGGTGAAGGAGATGAAAATATGAATATGGATACAGCAGCAGTCCTGTCCCTTGATTCGGTTCTGGTTCAGCGGGAAGGCAATATCGCCAGTGACATGGATGGCGAGAAGGTGATGCTGAATGTGAAGAACGGTAAGTATTACAACCTTGGCGAGGTCGGGGGCGAGATCTGGGAAGCTCTGGCTTCACCGGTGTCCATCCGCCGGATTGCCGAGATCATGCAGGAGATCTTTGAGGTTCCGGCGGAGCTGGCACAGCAGGATGTATTTGATTTTGTGCAGAATCTGCTGAATGAGGATCTCGTCGCCATCGTCAACGGGCCATGATTACCCTCCGGCGCATCGGTTTACTGCTGAAGTATGACAAAGCCGCGCTGGCGCTGATTCCTGAGGCGTTATGGCGGCTTTTCCTGGTTAGAATCCAGCTGCTGTTTCCTTTTGCCAAGACGGCTCCGCAGCTCGGGGTGAAATCCCTGGAGACTCCGGCGGTATCCAAAGACACGGATATTCCCCGCATTCAGCAGATCACGAAGGCCATTCGGGTGATCAGCCGCTATACGCCCTGGAAAAGCACCTGTATGGTCAGAGCCGTAGCCGGTCTGAAGATGCTGGAGAAGCGGGGGATTGAGAGCACACTCTATATGGGGGTGGCGCGGGATAAGCAGGGGCAGATGATCGCCCATGCCTGGCTGAGAAGCGGGGCTTATTATGTCTCCGGTGATGATGCCATGCAGGGATTCGTGGTTGTGGAGAAATTCGCCAAAGTGTTACAAGCTGAGTGATCGAGGTGGGCCCATGCAAGCGATAATCTATTATTTCCGGCAGCTTCAGCGCTTGTCGGGAGCTAAACTATATCTCAACTTGTCCGGTATGGTGATCAGTGGTCTGCTGGAGAGCTCTGCCATATTGCTGCTTGTACCTATGCTGGGTATGGCTGGTATTCAGTTAGGCGGCACAGCCACGGCCGGTCTTCATCTTCCGATGCTTGGCTTCATCTCCGAACTGCCGCAGACCACGGCGCTCCTGCTGGTGCTTGGCGGTTATGTGCTCATTGTACTCTGCCAGAATCTGATCTCACGGTCCGTGGCCATCCGCAATGTGGAGATTCAGCAGACCTACGGCAGACAGCTGCGTTATGAGGTATACAGCGCGTTGCTGCGGGCCGAATGGTCTTTTTTTCTGAAAAAGCGCACCTCCGATCTGATCAACGTGATGACTACGGAACTGGCCAGAGTGCTTGCCGGCATCAGCTGCTTCCTGCAGTTTCTTACCTCGCTGCTGTTCACGCTGGTGCAGATCGGCTTCGCCTTCTGGCTGTCCCCCAAGATGACGCTCTCCGTACTCGTCTGCGCTGTTCTGTTGTCCCTGTTTTCCCGCCGCTTCATCCGTAAGGCTAAGAAGCTGGGCAGCCGCAGCACGGAGCTCGGCAAGACCTACTTGGGCGGAATAACGGATCAGCTGAACGGAATCAAGGATATCAAAAGCAATAATCTGGAGCATTCCCGGCTGGAGTGGCTGCATGCCTTCACCGGAGAGGTGAAGCAGGAGCAGCTGGACTATACCCGTCTGCGTTCGAACTCGCAGCTGCTGTACAAGTTGTCCTCTACACTGCTGATTGCCGTGTTTATCTTCGTCTCCTTCCGGTTCATGCAAGCAGAGGGTCCTAATCTGCTGCTGGTTATTCTGGTATTTACCCGGCTGTGGCCGACATTCTCTACCCTGCAGTCGCTGATGGAGCAGCTAGCCTCCGTACTGCCCTCCTTCAAGCAGCTGCAGCAGCTGCAGGACGAATGTCTTGCCGCTGTGGAGCATGACCGGGTGGAAGGCGGGGAAGCTGTAGCCCCTATGATCTTGAAGCATGGTCTTGAAGCCAGAAATGTTGACTTCCGCTATCATCCGCATGAACCGGAATATTCGCTTCAGAACGTAAATGTCTCGATTCCGGCCCGGAAGATGACCGCCATAGTCGGACGTTCGGGCGCAGGGAAGAGCACGCTCGTTGATCTGCTCATGGGACTGATGCAGCCGGAGACCGGAGAGATCCTGGCTGACGGCGCGCCTATCACAGGTGAGAGGCTGCTGTCCTACCGGAGATCCATCGGGTATGTTGCGCAGGACCCTTTTCTGTACAATGCGACCATCCGTGACAATCTGACGATGATCAAGCCGGATGCGGAGGAAGCGGAATTGTGGGAGGCGCTGGAGTTTGCGTCTTCGGCTGACTTTGTGCGCAAGCTGCCGGACGGACTGGATACGCTGCTCGGCGACCGCGGCGTACGCCTGTCCGGCGGGGAACGGCAGCGTCTGGTACTGGCGCGCGCGATTATCCGCAAGCCGTCCATCCTTGTGCTTGATGAAGCGACGAGTGCGCTCGATACCGAGAATGAGAAGCGGATTCAGGAGGCGCTGGAGCGGCTGAAGGCATCGGTGACGGTCATCGTCATTGCCCATCGCCTGTCCACCATCCGGGGAGCCGATCAGATTCTGGTCATCGACCAGGGACGGGTGATCCAGCAGGGAATATACAGCGGCCTGGCTTCAGAGAAGGGCGGCATGTTCAGCCGTCTGCTTAGCGGGCAGGAAGAAGCAATATAGGGGAGGGGCTAATTAGCCCCTCCCCTATATTGTCTTTAGCCTACGCTGGATGTCACTGCGGTGATCTTGGACTTCCGGATGGCTGATAAACTGTAGTATGAATTTCTTGATTCATCCGCTAATCCTCCCCTGTTCGCGGTAGTGAACAGGTAACTTTATAAAATCCTGCACAGAATACAACTTTTTCCTCATATTACCGGCTCAAATCCAATATTGTTGTACAAAATGCAGCATTTCGCCGTTCTCAAGCGGCTTTGCAGGATTATTCTTGTATTTTGTACAACAATCCTCCCACAAACCCTGCGATCCAGAAGTCAAAGTTGCAAAACGTACAACATTTATGCCTATATTGCTTGCTTAAGGTTACATTTATAACTGCACTGCTTACTTAAGAGACTCAATTCTGCCGGCAATCAATCAGAAGTGAGGATTTAAGTGTTTAAGTGTTTATTCCGTTAGTCCCGCAAGTCCCGGCAGTCCGACCAGCCCGACCAGTCTGACCAGTCCCGCCAGCGATTGACCGGTATTGACAGGTAACTCGTGTGGTTGTTGAGTGAAGTGCGGTTTCCGCATCCCGCCCGCTATATCCGTTTCTCTGCACCCGTTACCTTCCGCCAGCTCCACAGGAAAGGACGGAGGGGGAAATACAAGAAATGCAGCGCCTCCGGCAGCGGCAGTGTCTTCGCATCCGCTGCATAAGGGTACATAAAGCCGGTTACATAGAGTACCTGATGCCAGGGGGATAGAATCGCCGGCTGGTAATATTTATAATGACGCTCGACCTCCGGCTCCAGCGGAGGGTTGTGCAGATTGACCATCCGCGCCACATAGAACAGGGCGCGCTGTGCTAATCTGCGGGCTTTGGGTTGGTCCGTCAGAGCGGACAATCCGGGCTCTATCTCCGCGTCCAGCAGACCGGCTGCCAGAATGAGTGCCTGTCCGCCTACAGCGCTGTAATTGTAGCGCCGCAGCAGGCGGGTCAATACAGCGGAGTCCGGCTGCTGCAACAGCAGCATTTTGATGTCCAGCAGCCATCTCAGCCGGGACCATCCATGTCTGGCTCCATGGGCAGCCAGGAACAGGAACAGATCCTCCTGGCCCAGATAGTGGACGTTGCGGCCGAAGGGGCTGCTTGTCCGCGCATGCTTCCAAAGGGTATCGAAATCGGGTTCTTTGGACGGCCCCGGGCTTAATCTCCAGTGTACCTCCGCCTTGATCTTACTGACCGGATGATTGAATGTAGTATGATGCTCCCGCCATTTCCAGTCTCCGAGTATGCTCTCGAACGTTTCTTCCTTCACATACCCCAGACGGATCAGCAGGGCTTCCGTATCCTGCAGCTGCGCCATCGGCACCAGGAAATCAAGGTCCCGTGAGGTCCGCAGCGAGATATCTCCGTACAACGCCTGCGCAAGCACCGGACCCTTGAGGAACAGGCAGCGGATATTCAATTCGGCCAGCTGAGTGCCGAGGTTACTCATTTCACCGCTGAGCTGAAGCATCTGGACGGTATTTCGGCGATACTCCATTTTTATCCGCTCCAGGACGCTGGCAGGAATCACATCCCCATCCATCCGGCTGAGCTTGGGGTACAAATATGGATATACCCGGTGATGTAAGGTAAGCCGCAAGAATACATCCCAGTCCAGGCCTGTGAACAGCTGCGGATTCTGGTGTGCCGTTTCATTGATATTCTCAGAAGTTAAAAGCGCAAGAAGAAGTAATGTTTCCTTAGATAAGCTCCCCTTATCGAGGGTAGGCCGTTCATTCATAGAGACTCTCCTTACTTGGCTTTGAACAGATCCGCACCGGATTTGTTCAAAGATAAGAATATATATGCCTGACGCATTAGAATGTCCTTATCTTTCCCGCTGAAACGGATACCGTTCTTCTCAGGAAGGCTGGCCGTTTCTACTTGTATTTAGAGAATGATATTAGTGAGCGTACCATCGTTAACAGAAATCTGTCAATTTAATCTGGCGATGTAATCCTGATGGGCCATATGCATCTGCTCGGCCGGCAACACTCTTGACGCTACAGTGCCTGTTACCCCTATAATGCTAGGATAAGAGAGAAATTATAGTTGGGGGAACTGCTGGGCGATGGTGCTGTTGGGAGCTTTGGTGAATGGAGCAGCTATTATTATCGGAACAATGCTGGGCAAGCTGCTGGAACGGATACCGGAGAGTATGAAGAATACGGTGATGAACGGGATTGGGCTGGCGATTGTTGTGCTGGGGGTGCAGATGGGCCTCAAAAGCGGGAATTTCCTGATCGTTATTCTAAGCCTCGTGATCGGGGCGGTAGCCGGTGAATGGATCAACATTGAAGACAGGTTCACCCGTGCAGGGAATTGGCTGGAGCGTAGAGTGGGGGCAGGCGGACAGGGGAGTATCTCGCTGGGATTCGTCACGGCAAGCCTGGTGTTTGTGGTGGGTGCAATAGCCATTCTCGGAGCCCTCGACAGCGGCATCAAAGGTGATCATCAGATTCTCTATACCAAAGCGATTATGGACGGATTCATTTCCATTATTCTGACCTCGACGCTGGGAGTCGGTGTTCTGTTCTCGGCGGTCCCTGTTGTTCTATATGAAGGGATTATTGCTCTGCTTGCTACACAGATTACCCGGTTTGTGCCTGAAGCACTGCTGAACGACTGTATTGCTGAGATGACCGCAGCGGGAGGGATTATGATCATGGCGATCGGCCTGAATCTGCTGGGAATTACCAAGATCAAGGTAGCCAATCTTCTGCCCGGTATTCTTGTGGCTGTACTGCTGGTCGTGCTGGTGCATGGATTTCAACTGAATTGAGGCAACCTGGGCCATACGGGATTTCCTCCGCTTGAACTTGTGGTGAGACGGCTAATATTTCTATAATCAACTACCCCCACTTAGCCCATAAAGGGTCTTGAAGTGGAGGTATCCTTGCCTTATATCAGATGAACGGGCATGCGCATTGCCGGACCGTTATTTGATAGTGATAGCGACTTTGCCCTGAGTCTGCCTGCCTTCGCACAGCAGATGTGCGCTGCGCAGTCCTTCTGCAGTGAGCGGGAAGGACTGGCCAATTATCAGCTTCAGCCGGCGTTCGGCCGTCAGCCGGGCCAGCTCGGCCAACTGGAACGGGTCAGCGGCGGGAGTGAGGTACGCTGCGGTGATGTCCCCAGCCGCCGCTTGTACCGGGTCAGGCCGCTCCGCAGTGGAGATCAGCCTTCCGCCGGGTGCGAGAACCGCAAAGCTCCGGTTCAGGATCAGACCTCCGGCGGTGTCGATCACAACATCTATGCTCTGCCCGAGAATAGCGGCGAAATCCTGCTCTTGCCAGTCTATCGCCTGGTCGGCTCCGATGCCCCAGGCCAGATCAAGCTCATCACCGCTTACCGTCGTAATCACGGTAGCTCCCCGGAGCTTGGCGAGCTGGACAGCCAAGCTGCCGATATCTCCCGCGCCGTCGTGAACCAGCACGCGGTCCCGGCTGGAGACCCTGGCACTGGCCAGCGCCTGCCAGGCGGCAAGTCCGGCGGCAGGCAGAGCGCCAGCTGCTTCAAAGGATAATCCCGGGGGAATCGGTGCCAGCACCTGGCCGTTTGCCAATGTATATTCTGCGTAGGCCCCGCCCTCCTTAACCTGCATCAGCCCAAACACCGCATCACCCGGTTTGAACCGGCTTACTCCGCTGCCTGTACTCACTACCACTCCGGCAACGTCTATTCCGGGGATCAGCGGAAAGGCGGCAGTGTGGCCGCTGCCAGCAGGCAATGAGCCTTCCCTGACCTTCAAGTCCGCCGCATTAACAGAAGTCGCATACATTTCAATCAGTATTTCATGCTCACCCGGAATGGGAACAGGGATATCAATCTCTGTTAAATTTCCAGCGGGGCCGAACTCATGAATGGCGATGGCTTTCATTGATGGTAACCTCCTATACTGCTTGCAGATTCGCTTGTACATACTATACTTTTGCAGATGTATTTAAAAGCTAAGAATTTATATGCTTTGCGCATAAATTATCCTTATCTTTCCCGCTGAAACGGTAGCGTCCTGAAAAAGGACGGCAAACCCTTCCTGCTTGGTCAAAATCCATTAGGTAGCGCTGTGGAAACTATGCTAGAATATGACTCTAAAGTGCTGAGAAAGAGGAGGAATCCCCTGACAATGAACACTGACTGGAAGAAAAATATTGCCTTTTTCCTTACCAGCCAGACCGTCTCGCTGTTCGGATCTTCACTGGTCCAGTATGCGATTCTCTGGTATATTACCCTGAATACACAGTCCGGAGTAATGATGACGTTAGCGATTATCTGCGGATTTGTGCCGATGTTTCTCTTGTCGCCCTTTGCGGGGGTCTGGGCAGACCGTTACAGCCGCAAATGGCTGATTGTCCTCTCGGATTCTATTATTGCAGCTTCGACACTGGTTCTGGCGATATTGTTTCTGCTGGGATACGACCAGATGTGGCTGCTTTTTGTGGTGTCTGCCCTGCGGGCGCTTGGAGGCGGAGTGCAGACACCGGCTGTAGCGGCCATGCTGCCGCAGCTGGTGCCGGAAGACAAACTGACCCGGATCAGCGGAATCAACGGCAGCATTCAGGCAATGGTGATGCTGCTGTCCCCGATGCTGAGCGGAGCCCTGCTGAGCATGGCAAGTATTGAAATTATATTTTTCATCGATGTGATCACTGCTGCAGTGGCGGTTATGACGATGTTCTTCTTCGTGCAGGTGCCGCTTCATGCCAAAGCTGCTGCAGAGCAGACACTCAGCTATTTGAGTGATCTGCGCCAGGGCTTCAGCTATATCCGGCAGCATGCTTATATTAGAAGCTTTTTTATTTTCTGTGCCTTTTTCTTTGTGCTGGCGGCCCCGGTGTCGTTTCTGACTCCGCTGCAGGTTACACGAACCTTTGGCGGGGATATCTGGCGCCTGACCGCCATTGAGATTACGTTCTCGATCGGGATGATGCTTGGCGGACTGCTGATGGCCGTCTGGCCGGGTTTCCGGAACCGGGTTCATACGATGACTTTATCGGCCCTTGCCGTCGGGTTATGCACGTTTGCGCTGGGTGTAATTCCAGTCTTCTGGATTTATCTTGCCGTAATGGGGCTGGTGGGACTGGCGCTGCCGTTCTTCAATACCCCCTCCACAGTTCTGCTGCAGGAGAAGGTGGAGCCGGATTACCTGGGCCGGGTCTTCGGGGTGCTGGGCATGATTTCGAGTTCGATGATGCCGCTGGGCATGCTGGTCTTCGGGCCGTTGGCCGATCTTATACAGATTGAATGGCTGCTGATCATTACGGGAATGCTGCTGTTTATCCAAGGCTTTTTCCTGCTGGGTAATAAGGTGCTGATCGAGGCAGGCAAGCCTGCTGCTGTTGCTGGTGCTGAAGCGGAGAATGCCGGAGGAAATGAGTAAGATCTGCCGGTTGCTCCGGAATCACATGAATGTTTGTACAAAAGATTGAAATCAAGGAGTACAGTACTGTAGAATTGCACTATGTAAGATAAACGTTCTATATATCAGATTTAACCAAGAAGGGGATTGTATCGTTTGAATAATGAAGAAGTAATCCAAGAGCTGCCAGAGAATTATGAGGAACTGAAGAAAGCCGCCGGCCGCTCCGCGGATTGGAGAGCGCGTCTTGAAGCAGTGGAAGAGCTGGGCCGCTACAACCACAAACAAATTATTGATATCCTTAATCGTCTGATGATCAGCGATCCTGTATATACCGTTCAAGAAGCCGCGTACAACAAGCTGAGAGCCTTCGGCGAAGAGGTCAAGGTTCCGTCGAAGAATAAGGCCGAGCTGTTCAGAGGGGTATCGAAGATTATTCTGCGGATTAAGAAGAGTCTTCCGAAAGACCATTCTTACGAAGAGTTCAAAGAGAAGCTGAAGAAGATGCGGGTTGACGTCTACGATGCCTATGAAGGCGAGAAGGGCGAGAATTTCGATGAATGGCTGGAGAAAATGTGGGTTTCGGCCACCAAATAGGTAGAGCACAGCAAGCGGAGAGATGGGGGAGCCTTCCTTATCGATCCGCTTTTTGATGTGATAAGGGGGAAGGATTATGAGTATTGCAAGAATGCTAGGGATCACCTACCCGATAATCCAGGGGGCCATGGCGCAGATTGCCTACGCCGAACTGGCAGCAGCGGTATCGAATGCGGGGGGACTGGGAGTCATTGCCTCCGGCGGGATGAGTGCGGACCGGCTGCGGGAAGAAATTCATAAGTGTAAAAGCCTGACGGCTAAGCCCTTCGGCGTCAACCTGATGCTGATGGCTCCCAACCGGGATGAACTGGCGCAACTGGTGATAGACGAAGGCGTTAAGGTCGTGACCACAGGAGCGGGTTCGCCCAAGAATTATGTGGCCATGTGGAAGGCAGCAGGTATAGTGGTCATTCCTGTAGTTCCTTCTGTGCAGATTGCACGGAAAATGGAGGCGCTGGGAGTTGACGCGATTGTGGCCGAAGGCACAGAGGCGGGCGGTCATGTGGGAGAGACTACAACCATGGTGCTTGTTCCACAGGTTGCCGATGCTGTAGCCATTCCCGTCATTGCTGCCGGCGGAATCGCCGATGGCCGGGGAGCGGCGGCAGCTTTTGCACTGGGAGCGCAAGGGGTGCAGGTGGGCACACGCTTCCTGGCGACAATCGAATGTCCGGCCCATGAGCAGTTTAAGCAGGCGGTTGTTGCCGCACAAGACGGCGATACGCTGGTAACCGGCCGTTCGCTTGGTGTTCCTGTGCGCAGCATTAAGAACCGTATGACGCTGGAGTACATGAGGCTGGAGAAGGGCGGGGCGGGTAAAGAGGAGCTGGAGGCACTGGCAATGGGCTCTCTGGGCCTTGCGGTCCGTGACGGGGATACAGAGAACGGTTCGGTAATGGCCGGCCAGATTGCAGGGCTGGTACGTGAGATTACCACCGTGCAGGAGGTCATCACCTCCATGTTCGCAGAGGCTAAGACCGTTGGCCGCAAAGTATATAAAATGACCGATGATGTTCATACAGGCGCACTATATTAATCCAAGAAAAGGATGATTTCATGCTTACCCATAAATTTCAGGAATTCCTGGAGCTGTCCGCGCAATTGCGGCCCGGCTACACCGCCAGTCTGGGCAAGGCCCCGGCAGGAGGCAGTGCCGCTATTTCAGAGTATGCCCCCGAGGTTCCTCCGCTTTTACAGGCAATCTATGACACCGTTCTGGGAACGGGCAGCAGCGAAGAGGACCCCAGCCTGGTTGAATTCATTCCGGGCTACCGGCTGATTCATATCGGGGAATACGGCCAGGAAGTGGCGCTACTGTCAGGCATCCTGCAGGAGAAGGGCTATGCCGGCGGCGGGGTCGTGCTGCCGCTGCTGACTAACTACGGCAGTGATTTTATCTGCTACTACCGGTCTGAGGATGGGGTCGAGCGGGTATGCGACCTGCTGCATGACTACGGCGATTTGGTGACCATGTATGATTCACCGGAGAAATTCCTGGAGACCCTGTGCGAATTCTATAAGCAGGAGGTATATTTCCTGGATGAAGAGGGCTACCTGGACTGTGATCTGGTAACGGAAGGCGAGGTAGGCGCGGCACTGAATCCGGATGCGAAGTACTGGTCGGAGTAAGCAGCTGCGGCTCTGGATTATTTTGCATATATTCAATTGTTTTGCAGGGCCCTTCCCTTTCGGTCCGTCTAACGGATGAGAGGATGAGGAAGGGAAGGGTGACTGCACATGCAATTTCTATTCAGGAACCGGAACGGGCAGCTCAGAGCAGGCTGGGAGATTTTATGGGTCGGCGGGGCTATTGCGCTTCTGACGGTAATTGTCTCCTTTGGTCTATCGCTGCGTGTGGGTTCCACAGGACTATTCGATCCGGACGGCTGGGTGCGTGTCTTCAAATCTACAGCCATCTATTCGTTTATTGTTGTGTGTTATACGGTACGAATAATACATAAGCGTCCGCTGTCCAGCATTGGACTGTCCAGGCCTGACGGCAAGCGGTTCGCTGCCGGCTTCGCAGGCGGAGCACTGCTGCTATCCTCCGTTCTGCTGGTGCTATGGGGTCTGGGGAATGCTGTGGTTCAGGGAGAGTGGTCACAGCCCCGGTTCGGACAGCTCGATGCGGCGGATATTGTGATTACGGCACTGCTGGCCGGAATCTGCGAAGAGGTGATCTTCAGAGGATACCTTCAGCATCTGCTGTCCTCAAGGCTCGGTATTCCGGCCGCAGTGGGCCTGACCGCCATCTTCTTCTCGCTTGCCCATATGGCGAATCCAGGATATAGCTGGATCAGTGGACTGAATATCGTGATTATCGCTTTAATCTTCTCTTGGGTGACTCTCCGGACAGGTAATTTGTACGCTGCGATGGCGCTGCATATTTCCTGGAATCTGTTCCAGGGCTACATATACGGCGTTGCGGTGAGCGGGAATACGCCCAAAGGTATCTATTCGGTATCCTTACAAGGAAATGAGCTGCTGACCGGGGGCAAGTTCGGCCTGGAAGGGAGTCTGGTTACCACACTCATTCTTGTCATTCTGTATACAGCGTTGCTGCTTCTGTCCAGCGGCAAACGCGGTACAAGGATACAGAGACAGGAAGGTTCGATTCGTATTCGTTAGAGCTTAAGGCTGTCTTGAGGTAAAAGCACAAAAATCCCCGTTCCTACGTGACTGTAGGAACGGGGATTTTATTGTTTCTTCAGTTCATTAGGAACTGGCCTTATCGGCGTGCTTCCAGTCAACAGGAGCGAGCCTGCTGCTGCCGGCCAAGCTGCTGCCTACTCTTGCGCAGCCTTCTTCTCCTGCTCGCGCAGCTCGATTCTGCGGATTTTGCCGGAGGTCGTCTTCGGCAGATCCGTAATGAATTCGATTTTGCGCGGGTACTTGTAAGGTGCAGTCTGTTCCTTGACATGGGACTGCAGCTCTTTGGCCAGCTCCGGTGTGCCGGCATGGCCGTCCTTGAGCACAACAAAAGCTTTGACGACCGAGCCGCGGATCTCGTCAGGACTGGCTACCACTGCGCATTCCTTGACCAGGTTATGTTTCATTAATGCTTCTTCTACTTCAAACGGCCCGATGGTATAACCAGAGCTGATGATGATATCATCCCCGCGGCCTTCGAACCAGAAGTAGCCGTCCTCATCCTTGCGCGCCCGGTCGCCGGTTACGAAATACTCCCCGTGCGAGCAGTTTGCCTTGCGCTCCGGATCTTTGTAGTAATTCTGGAACAGGGCAGGCATGCTCAGGTGCACGGCGATATCACCTACGACCCCGGCAGGCAGCGGATGTCCTTCCTCGTCGATTACTTCAACAATTCCGGGAGCAATCGATTTGCCCATGGAGCCGACACGGATCGGCTCATCCTTCAGCGCCGCGATGATCAGGGTGCTCTCTGTTTGTCCATAGCCGTCGCGGATCGTAATATCGAAGTGCTGCTGGAAGGTGTGAATGACTTCCTGATTCAGCGGCTCACCGGCGGATACTGCACAACGCAGATTCGACAGATCGTACTGGGCGAGGCCTTCAGTCTTGGCCATCAGACGGTACTCTGTAGGTGTGCAGCACAATACCCCGATCTTCTCATCCTGCAGCAGCTGAAGATAACGGTCCGGATGGAAAGGGCCATTATAGACGAAGCCGGTAGCCCCGTTGCCGAGTACAGTGAGGAATGGACTCCAGATCCACTTCTGCCAGCCCGGTGCGGCCGTTGCCCAGACGGTATCCGATTCACGGATATCCAGCCAGAGGGAGGAGGTGATCCGCAGATGCGCATATCCCCAGCCGTGGGTATGGACTACGGCCTTCGGGTTGCCGGTTGTACCGGAAGTATAGGCCAGGATGGCGATATCGTCCCGGCGGCTGGCAACCGCAGGGAAGGAGTCAGATTGTCCGTCCATCAGGCCTTCCAGGTCTACCCAGCCGTAGCCAAGCTCAGCTTCGCCGACAGACAGGCGATAGTCCAGGGCAGGCAGATCTTCGGCGATCTTGTTCACTTCGCCGGTAACCTCCGACCAGACAATGACCGCGCGGGCTTCGGAATGGCGCAGCCGGTAGGACAGATCCTTGGCCCGCAGCATTTCAGAAGATGGAATAACGGCAAGTCCCAGCTTCAGGCAGGCCAGATAGATGACGTAGGCGATAATGCGGCGTGGTACCATAACCAGGACACGGTCCCCTTGCTTCAGACCGAGGCCTGACAGCCCCCCCGCCAGACGGTTAGCCTGAGCCATAAGCCGTCCATAGGTGATTTCTTCGAAATCCCCGTTCTCTTGTAACCATTTAAGAGCAATCTTATCTCCAGGATGCTGCTCCATTTCCGAAGTGAGATTGTAGAATTCAGGTGCGATCCAGCGTTGATTATCCAATTGAACCTCTCCTATGCAAACATGATGATGTATCTGATAAATATAGTATAGCACGTTCTCCTAGTACCAGATGCTAAATCCCCGTAACGATACAGAAGAATGTTCTGTGACAGCTTTTATTTTGAACATTCTAATCTTGAAGGGGAGAACCACATGATTTTCAGAAAAATTCAATTCCCCTTTTCATTAAGTGATATAATCAGACCTGAATATTTGAAAATTACGGAACAGGCGGTCGATAGTTATGCTGGAGGATAAACAGGAGGATAAGCTTGGGCAGCTGCAGAATGTGCTCAGTATGATTCAGAAAACGTACCCCGAGGATGCTGCCCTGGTGCTCGCGGATACGGACAAGGTGCTTGCTTATCTTCCCGGTGAGAAGATTGATCTTAAGGTTCCGGTAGGCGCACCTATTGAGAAGTTCAGAGGTACTGTGTCGTATGCAGCCCTGGAGACGGGCAAAGTGCAGCGCGAGGAACGCGGCCCGGAAGCTTTTGGCATATCCTATCTCTCAACGGCAGTCCCGGTCATGCGTGAGGGTGAAGTCATTGGTGTTATTGCAGCGATGGTATCCAATCACAAGGCGGCAAGGCTTCAGGAGGGTGCACAAGAATTGTCCTCCCTGGTGGAAGAAATGACGGCGACCTCCGAAGAAGTGACCCGTTCCTCCATGGGAATTACCCAAAGACTGGACGAGCTAATGAGCAGCTCAAATTCTATGGTTCAAGATATCGAGAGCAGCTTTGAGATTCTGTCCACCGTCAAGCGGATCGCTGACCAGTCACATATGCTCGGGCTTAATGCGGCAATTGAAGCGGCGAGAGCCGGTGAACAGGGACGGGGATTCGGCGTGGTGGCGACTGAAATCCGCAAGCTGGCTAATGACAGCCACGCACTGGTGAAGAACATCCACAGCCAGCTGGCAGGGATGAAGCAGTCTATTCTGCAGATGGACCAGTCTATCCAGCACATCATGTCATTCTCACAGCATCAGGGACAATCCATGCAGGAGTTAAGCCGGGCGTTTGAGCATGTGGCCGGGACCGCGAATGATTTATCCAATATGGACTAGGCCCGGACGTATATTATAAACTGCAGCCGCAACAACCCTCAGATGATGCCTCCGGGCATCTTTTTTATATAAGCAGGTCCAGACATGTCTAATGTAGCTTCCCATGAAGTTATTCATACAGGAATTACGGGTAAAATAAAGAGCAAGACGCTTCACACAACAGAAACAGCAGAAAGCAGGCAGCCGAAAATGAGCAATCAGTCGCTAATCAGCGGAACAACCTTTGATGAGATATTCGCAATTATGGAAGCTTCTTTTCCGGTAAGTGAGATCAGAACCTATAGCGGGCAGCGGGCCTTGCTGGCGAATCCGAATTATCACCTGTATACCGAAAAGGATGCAGAGGACCGGACGCTCGCTTTCATGGCCACCTGGGAATTCCCTGAATTGCGGTTTGTTGAGCATATTGCCGTTAACCCGGATATACGGGGCGGGGGAATCGGCAAGAAGCTGATGAACCGCTATATTAGCCGATCGGACAAGCCGGTGGTGCTGGAGGTGGAGCCGCCTGAGGGGGAAACGGAACAGCGGAGAATCGGATTCTATGAACGGCTGGGCTTCTATCTGAATCCGTACCCTTATGTGCAGCCGCCGCTGCGCGCGGGTCAAGCCGACCTGCCGCTGCGCATCATGACCTATCCCCGGCCGGCTACCCTGAAGGAATTCCAGCGGTTTAGAGATGTCCTGTACACCGGGGTGTATCAGATTACGGTCCCGAACAGCCGTTAACACCTGGTGCAGATTCGGAATTACTTCTTTACAATCCGGATACAAGTTAGAAACAAGTTAATGGTTTAATGAATCTATAGCAAGGAACACTACAAACAACATACACACACACAAGGGAGACGATAATAATGAAGAGCAAAAAAATGATCATAGCAACCATGGTATTCGGAATGGCAATTACGGGTTCAGCAGGTGTATACGCAGGAACGAATATGCAGAAGATCAGCGCTTACCTAAACCACAGCATCGGCTTCAAAGTAAACGGAGCGGCTTACACGCCGGTAGACGGCAATGGCAAAACACTGTCACCAATTACTTATAATGATACAACTTACCTTCCGGTCCGGGCGCTGGCGGATGCACTGAAGGTGCCGGTAACATTCAATGCTTCTACTAACCAGGTCATTCTGGGCGGCGGAAAGGTAACTACAACACCGGATAACGGTTCAGCTATTGCTTTAGCGGCAGTACAATACAGTGCAGCACAAAAAGAAGAGATTACCAAGGCGTTCGCCGCCTACCAGGGCTTTGAAACAGCTTATGCTCCGGCCCAAATGATCAGCGGGGATGCATTCCAGAAGGTTGTGGGCGGAGATGACGGCGTAAGCTTCCTGTTCAATAAAATGCGGGTGAATGTATCCCCGCGTGATTATTCTTACGATTATAACGGAACTACCGTGAAGCTATCCAACGGAACGGAAGCGAAGTGGTACACCCCTTCAGATACGGCTATGCTGACCTTTGCGCTGGCAGACCGTTTTGTGACTATCAGTTCGCCGGATAAATCACTCAGCAAAGCACAAATCGAGAAAGTAGCTGTAAGTGTAGCGAAATTGAGCAAATAATCACTACTGCTTCTATAGAGATAGAACACACAGAGAAATCTTCAGAAGCATATTTATAGAATGTTCTTATAGTAAAAAGGGATGTCCGCAGAGCCAGCTGAACTGGTCCTTGCAGACATCCTTTTTTGGTATACAGCTCCTGGCTGAATGTTGTAGCCTATTTATTGGTGCTGTGCTGTTTGTTCGCAAGGCGTGCGCCCGGTGTTCCTTTGCCCCGGTTTCTGTTCTTCAGCGCTTTCCGCTGATTCTCCTGGAATTTCTCCACGAATTCATGAGTGTCCATTGCGGCGGTCCTCCTAATAGTTTGCTCAGCTTAACCTCGGTGAATGTACTTCGATCAATACCCACTTCGGAATCATGAGCTTCAGTGTTATTAAGCATGGCTTTAAAAGCAAACGCTTAAGTTTGGTATGTTTACTTTATCCACTTCGGACCCTTCTCATGCATGGCTTGTTTCTTTCGAATGTAACCAACCTCACAGACATCAGGACCCTAAGAAGCGCAAAGTAAACTAATAGTTTACTTGACTGCACTGCCGTGCAGATTGAAAGGAGGCGAGACTGTGGGAAGCAGCGAACGCAAAATGAAAGAGAAGGAGCTCCGCAGGAACGACATTATAGAAGCTGCGGAGACAGTCTTCTTTGCCAAAGGGTATCAGAATACGACCATGGATGACATTGCCAAAACAGCGGAATTCAGCAAGAGAACGCTATATGTATATTTCAACAGCAAGGAACAGCTTTACTTTGAGATCATGATCAGGGGCTATAGATTGATGCAAGGGATGCTGCAGCAGGAAATGCTCGAGACGAAGACCGCGAATGCCATAGACAGCCTTGTGCAAATGGGCAATGTTTTTTACCGTTTCAGCAAAGTGCACCCGGAATACTTCAAGGCCATTATGGAATACGAGACCGCAGAGATTGACTTCGATAGGGGAATTACGGACGCCTCCAGAGAGGAATGTTATGCCTTGGGTGAGACGATGACAGAGTACTTAATCGGGCTAACCCGCAAAGGGATAGAAGAGGGCGTAATCCGTAAAAGCCTGAATCCAGTCCAAACCGCGCTGGTGCTGTGGTCTTGTGTGATCGGTGTTTTGAATACGGTCCGGAAGAAGGAGAATTATCTCAGGCAGATGCATTCGACAACACCGGATGAACTCGTAATGGCAGCCTTCCATCTGATGATTGAGTCTATAAAAGTCTAGAGGAGGGGTCCATTGAAAGGAAAGAGGAGTTTTAAAATATTGAAGCTAATTATTTCGTTTACTGCCGGGCTGGTCCTTGCCGTGTTTGTCTTATTAATGTTCCTTAGTGGAGTTTTCAGGCAGCAGGATTACTTGCAGCCGTGGAGTCAAGGGTACTCCGCAGCTATGACAGATCCCAGATTGAGACTGGCCGCACATGGTCTGCTGGCCGCAAGCGGGCATAATATGCAGCCTTGGTTAATCAAGCTGGATCAGAAGAACGATAAAGTGTTTACTCTATATGCTGACAACAGACGCCTGTCTCCGGCGGTGGATCCTGAAGCAAGACAGTTAATGATTTCGCAGGGAACCTTTCTGGAATATGTACGGATTGCAGGACAACAGCTTGGATATCAGGTAGACATCAAACTGTTTCCTGAGGGAGGCTATGATGAGAGCAGGCTGGAAGAGAGTATGGCCAACAAACCGGTTGCACGTCTTACGCTCAATAGCATAAGTCTGGTGAGCCAGCCGCCGCTCTACAATTATTTATTCCAGCCGGATACCAATAGGGGACCTTATACTTCCGATAAGCTCAGCCCGGTTCAATTGAAGGGACTGCAGAGTATTAATGTTATCAGCGGTCTGAAAATGAACATCGTTCAGGATGCCGGCAATATGAAGATATTGGGAGCCTACGCCGAGAAAGCGGCAGTAATAGAGGCTGGTGTAGATTCTGTGATGCAGGAATCCGCACGGATCTTCCGCGCCAATGAACGGGAGAAGAATCAATTCCGCGATGGATTCTCTGTAGAAGGACAAGGAACTAGCGGTATTATGCGACATATCCTTCAGGGTGCAGTAACTCTGTTTCCATCCCTAAATGAAGGAAAAGCTGCTTCGAAGCAGTTTATCAACTCCACAACAGCTTCGGTCAAGAGTACTCCCGCGTACGTGCTAATTATCAGCAATGACAACAGCCGGGTCAGCCAAATCCGGAGCGGCATGCTCTACAGCCGGTTAACCTTGACCGCCCACCTTCAAGGGCTGGCTATGCAACCATTAAGCCAGGTGCTTGAGGAATATCCGGAGATGAGCAGATTGTACAGCGGGATTCACCGCGAATATGCCGCTCCCGGTCAGACGATTCAGATGCTGGCCCGTGTGGGAACTCCGCTTAAGACAGGGCGGCTTAGCATGAGGCGTGATGTGCTAGAGCTACTGGACGATAATTAAGGCCGTAAATCTGCTAGAGAGGAACCAGCCTTCACTCTGTGGATATTATCTATCCTGTTGGATTAACTGATACATTGTGTCGGAAGGAGTACTAGCGAGTGCGGTCCGCCGCACTCCATGCATTATGGGGCACAATCCGTGAAGAACCTGGAGTTCAAGGGAATGCACAAGATAGTTTCAAAATAAAGCTTGCAAAGAATTTCTATACATGATATATTCTATTTCTGGCCGCGAAACATCAACGCCGAGCTCGAAAAGAAGTTGAAAAAAAGAGCTTGCATTGATCGGCTGGATGTGATATATTATAAGAGTTGCTGGTGACGCGGTAAGCGGCGCTGACAACGAGCTTGATCTTTGAAAACTGAACAACGAGTGAGTATCGGAATTCACGAAAGTGACTTCCAAAAAAGAGAATGAAAATTCTCGTCAGATGTTTCAAAATGAGCAATCGCTCTTTCTAAATACAATTTGGAGAGTTTGATCCTGGCTCAGGACGAACGCTGGCGGCATGCCTAATACATGCAAGTCGAGCGGAGTTTGAATGGAAGCTTGCTTCCATTCTTACTTAGCGGCGGACGGGTGAGTAACACGTAGGCAACCTGCCCTCAAGACTGGGATAACTACCGGAAACGGTAGCTAATACCGGATAATTTCTTTCCTCTCCTGAAGAGAGAATGAAAGGCGGAGCAATCTGCCACTTGGGGATGGGCCTGCGGCGCATTAGCTAGTTGGTGGGGTAACGGCTCACCAAGGCGACGATGCGTAGCCGACCTGAGAGGGTGAACGGCCACACTGGGACTGAGACACGGCCCAGACTCCTACGGGAGGCAGCAGTAGGGAATCTTCCGCAATGGGCGAAAGCCTGACGGAGCAATGCCGCGTGAGTGATGAAGGTTTTCGGATCGTAAAGCTCTGTTGCCAGGGAAGAACGTCCGGTAGAGTAACTGCTACCGGAGTGACGGTACCTGAGAAGAAAGCCCCGGCTAACTACGTGCCAGCAGCCGCGGTAATACGTAGGGGGCAAGCGTTGTCCGGAATTATTGGGCGTAAAGCGCGCGCAGGCGGTCATTTAAGTCTGGTGTTTAAACCTTGGGCTCAACCTGGGGTCGCACTGGAAACTGGGTGACTTGAGTACAGAAGAGGAAAGTGGAATTCCACGTGTAGCGGTGAAATGCGTAGATATGTGGAGGAACACCAGTGGCGAAGGCGACTTTCTGGGCTGTAACTGACGCTGAGGCGCGAAAGCGTGGGGAGCAAACAGGATTAGATACCCTGGTAGTCCACGCCGTAAACGATGAGTGCTAGGTGTTAGGGGTTTCGATACCCTTGGTGCCGAAGTTAACACAGTAAGCACTCCGCCTGGGGAGTACGGTCGCAAGACTGAAACTCAAAGGAATTGACGGGGACCCGCACAAGCAGTGGAGTATGTGGTTTAATTCGAAGCAACGCGAAGAACCTTACCAGGTCTTGACATCCCGATGAAAGCATTAGAGATAGTGCCCCTCTTCGGAGCATCGGAGACAGGTGGTGCATGGTTGTCGTCAGCTCGTGTCGTGAGATGTTGGGTTAAGTCCCGCAACGAGCGCAACCCTTGACTTTAGTTGCCAGCAGGTGAAGCTGGGCACTCTAGAGTGACTGCCGGTGACAAACCGGAGGAAGGTGGGGATGACGTCAAATCATCATGCCCCTTATGACCTGGGCTACACACGTACTACAATGGCCGGTACAACGGGAAGCGAAACCGCGAGGTGGAGCCAATCCCAGCAAAGCCGGTCTCAGTTCGGATTGCAGGCTGCAACTCGCCTGCATGAAGTCGGAATTGCTAGTAATCGCGGATCAGCATGCCGCGGTGAATACGTTCCCGGGTCTTGTACACACCGCCCGTCACACCACGAGAGTTTACAACACCCGAAGTCGGTGGGGTAACCCGCAAGGGAGCCAGCCGCCGAAGGTGGGGTAGATGATTGGGGTGAAGTCGTAACAAGGTAGCCGTATCGGAAGGTGCGGCTGGATCACCTCCTTTCTATGGAGAATCGTCACCTGCAACGGTGACATTCAAATCGGAAGTATTACTTCCAAAACGAACCTTAGGGTTCAAACACTCACTCGTTGGTCAGTTTTGAGAGTTTAAGCTCTCATCTTTACCTTGATCCTTGAAAACTGGATACCGAAACGAATTTGCGTTTTAGAACATCTTTTAGCTGAAACTTGTGTAAGCAAGTTGAAATAGTTATTAGTTGCTACAGCGATTTTCCTAACGGAAAACGCATTGGTTAAGCTAATAAGAGCACACGGAGGATGCCTAGGCGCCAGGAGCCGACGAAGGACGTGGCGAACAACGAAACTGCCTCGGGGAGCTGTAAGCAAGCTTTGATCCGGGGGTGTCCGAATGGGGAAACCCAGCTGTGGTAATTCGCAGTTACTCGTATCTGAATACATAGGATACGCAGAGGCAGACCAGGGGAACTGAAACATCTAAGTACCCTGAGGAAGAGAAAACAATAGTGATTCCGTCAGTAGCGGCGAGCGAACGCGGAACAGCCTAAACCAAGGGGCTTGCCCCTTGGGGTTGTGGGACGTCTCACATGGAGTTACAAAGGAATATGGTAGGCGAAGAGGTCTGGAAAGGCCCGCGATAGAGGTAAAAGCCCTGTAGCCTAAACTGTGTTCTCTCCGAGACGGATCCCGAGTAGTGCGGGGCACGTGAAACCCCGTATGAATCCAGCAGGACCATCTGCTAAGGCTAAATACTACCTGGCGACCGATAGTGAAACAGTACCGTGAGGGAAAGGTGAAAAGCACCCCGGAAGGGGAGTGAAATAGAACCTGAAACCGTGTGCTTACAAAAAGTCAGAGCCCGATCTATGGGTGATGGCGTGCCTTTTGTAGAATGAACCGGCGAGTTACGTTTAACATGCAAGGTTAAGGTGAGAAGCCGGAGCCGCAGCGAAAGCGAGTCTGAATAGGGCGATTGAGTATGTGGACGTAGACCCGAAACCGTGTGATCTACCCCTGTCCAGGGTGAAGGTGCGGTAACACGCACTGGAGGCCCGAACCCACGCATGTTGAAAAATGCGGGGATGAGGTGGGGGTAGCGGAGAAATTCCAATCGAACTCGGAGATAGCTGGTTCTCCCCGAAATAGCTTTAGGGCTAGCCTCGGTGAATGGAGTGGTGGAGGTAGAGCACTGATTGGGTGCGGGGCCCGCAAGGGTTACCAAGCTCAGTCAAACTCCGAATGCCATTAACTTCTTGCCGGGAGTCAGACAGTGAGTGCTAAGATCCATTGTCAAAAGGGAAACAGCCCAGACCATCAGCTAAGGTCCCCAAGTGTGTGTTAAGTGGGAAAGGATGTGGAGTTGCACAGACAACCAGGATGTTGGCTTAGAAGCAGCCACCATTGAAAGAGTGCGTAATAGCTCACTGGTCGAGTGACTCTGCGCCGAAAATGTAACGGGGCTAAACACACCACCGAAGCTATGGCTAGATACTTTGTATCTGGGGTAGGGGAGCGTTGTATGCAGGTTGAAGGTGTACCGTAAGGAGCGCTGGACAGCATACAAGTGAGAATGCCGGTATGAGTAACGAAAAGATCAGTGAGAATCTGATCCGCCGAAAGCCCAAGGTTTCCTGAGGAAGGCTCGTCCGCTCAGGGTAAGTCGGGACCTAAGGCGAGGCCGAAAGGCGTAGTCGAAGGACAACAGTTTGAAATTACTGTACCACCGTAATCCGCTATGAGCGATGGGGTGACGCAGGAGGGTAGTGACGCGGACTGATGGATGTGTCCGTCTAAGCAGTGAGGCTGATGTGTAGGCAAATCCGCACATCACTAAGGCTGGGCTGTGATGGGGAGCGAAAATTGTAGTAGCGAAGGTCATGATCTCACACTGCCAAGAAAAGCCTCTAGCCAGGAGAAGGTGCCCGTACCGCAAACCGACACAGGTAGGCGAGAAGAGAATTCTAAGGCGCGCGGAAGAACTCTCGTTAAGGAACTCGGCAAAATGACCTCGTAACTTCGGGAGAAGAGGTGCCTCGGTAGGGTGAATAGCCCGAGGGGGCCGCAGTGAAAAGGCCCAAGCGACTGTTTAGCAAAAACACAGGTCTGTGCGAAGCCGCAAGGCGAAGTATACGGGCTGACGCCTGCCCGGTGCTGGAAGGTTAAGGGGAGTGGTTAGGGGTTAAACCCGAAGCTGTGAACCGAAGCCCCAGTAAACGGCGGCCGTAACTATAACGGTCCTAAGGTAGCGAAATTCCTTGTCAGGTAAATTCTGACCCGCACGAATGGCGTAACGACTTGGGCGCTGTCTCAACGAGAGATCCGGTGAAATTTTAATACCTGTGAAGATGCAGGTTACCCGCGACAAGACGGAAAGACCCCATGGAGCTTTACTGCAGCTTGATATTGAATTTGGGTACGATCTGTACAGGATAGGTGGGAGCCGTTGAGGCAGGAGCGCAAGCTTCTGCGGAGGCGCCGTTGGGATACCACCCTGATCGTATCTAGGTTCTAACCTGGTGCCCTAATCGGGTACGGGGACCGTGTCAGGCGGGCAGTTTGACTGGGGCGGTCGCCTCCTAAAGAGTAACGGAGGCGTTCAAAGGTTCCCTCAGAATGGTTGGAAATCATTCGCAGAGTGCAAAGGCATAAGGGAGCTTGACTGCGAGACCTACAAGTCGAGCAGGGACGAAAGTCGGACTTAGTGATCCGGTGGTACCGCATGGAAGGGCCATCGCTCAACGGATAAAAGCTACCCTGGGGATAACAGGCTTATCTCCCCCAAGAGTCCACATCGACGGGGAGGTTTGGCACCTCGATGTCGGCTCATCGCATCCTGGGGCTGAAGTAGGTCCCAAGGGTTGGGCTGTTCGCCCATTAAAGCGGTACGCGAGCTGGGTTCAGAACGTCGTGAGACAGTTCGGTCCCTATCTGTCGTGGGCGCAGGAAATTTGAGAGGAGCTGTCCTTAGTACGAGAGGACCGGGATGGACGTACCGCTGGTGCATCAGTTGTTCCGCCAGGAGCATGGCTGAGTAGCTACGTACGGACGGGATAAGCGCTGAAAGCATCTAAGCGTGAAGCCCCCCTCAAGATGAGATTTCCCAACTAGTAAGACCCCTTGAAGACGACGAGGTAGATAGGTTGGAGGTGGAAGTGCAGCAATGCATGGAGCTGACCAATACTAATCGGTCGAGGGCTTATCCAAATTTCGAACAACGCAGATTCGTTTCGGATTCAGTTTTCAGGAATCAATTCCTGAAGCATTTACCCTGTAAATGCCCGTTTGGTGGCGATAGCGGAGGGGTTCCACACGTACCCATCCCGAACACGACCGTTAAGCCCTCCAGCGCCGATGGTACTTGGACCGAAGGGTCCTGGGAGAGTAGGACGCCGCCAAGCGGACAATCCACACACACTGTGGTATTTTTTTTGCCCTTATTAGTTGCATAGTGGTATGAGAACGGGCCTTTAGCTCAGCTGGTTAGAGCGCACCTCTGATAAGGGTGAGGTCAGTGGTTCGAGTCCACTAAGGCCCACCATATTCCCTGATAGCTCAGTTGGTAGAGCACTCGACTGTTAATCGAGTTGTCACAGGTTCGAGTCCTGTTCGGGGAGCCATCTGGAGAGGTGTCCGAGTTTGGCCGAAGGAGCACGATTGGAAATCGTGTAGGCGCCACAAGCGTCTCGAGGGTTCGAATCCCTCTCTCTCCGTAGCTTTACCTTCCCTGTATAGGGATGAGAAGTAGAATTATTTAACAGCATGGCTCGTTGGTCAAGGGGTTAAGACACCTCCCTTTCACGGAGGTAACATGGGTTCGAATCCCATACGAGTCATATATGGAGGCTTAGCTCAGCTGGGAGAGCATCTGCCTTACAAGCAGAGGGTCGGGGGTTCGAACCCCTCAGCCTCCACCATCTATCTTTAACAGAATAGATCTTTAACATTGACGCGGGGTGGAGCAGCCCGGTAGCTCGTCGGGCTCATAACCCGAAGGCCGCAGGTTCAAATCCTGCCCCCGCAACCAATTTGGAACCGTGGTGTAGTTGGCCTAACATGCCTGCCTGTCACGCAGGAGATCGCGGGTTCGAATCCCGTCGGTTCCGCCATCTTTATTGCTTCAGGGATGAGAATTCCCAGGGTCCGCCCAAGCATAGGCATCGTAAGGAATACTTCGCAATCCCGTAACGGAGTGAAGAGTATCCCGCCTTGTTCCGCCATTTTTATTGTATGAAGGTATCAGGGATTGAGCATCCTATATCTCGAAGTATAGAGTATCCACCCGATTCCGTAGTGTTTGCTAATTATTAATATTGGGGATTAGCCAAGCGGTAAGGCAACGGACTTTGACTCCGTCATTCATAGGTTCGATTCCTATATCCCCAGCCATTTCATTTATGATTGCTTCTCTTATGAGAGCCATTAGCTCAGTTGGTAGAGCACCTGACTTTTAATCAGGGTGTCGAAGGTTCGAGTCCTTCATGGCTCACCATTTTCTTATAAAGTGTGCGCGTGTGGCGGAATGGCAGACGCACCAGACTTAGGATCTGGCGTTTCACGACGTGGGGGTTCAAGTCCCTTCACGCGCACCATGTTTTTGCGGACGTGGCTCAGCGGTAGAGCATCGCCTTGCCAAGGCGAGGGTCGCGGGTTCGATTCCCGTCGTCCGCTCCATATAGATTTTGCGCCCTTAGCTCAGCTGGATAGAGCGTTTGACTACGAATCAAAAGGCCGGGAGTTCGAATCTCTCAGGGCGCGCCATTTATAACTTCGTTGAATCATCAAAGTGTCCTCAGGATTCGAACGAGTTCGTTGGAGCATCAGCTTCAATAGCACAACTTCGCAATCGGATGCGAAGCATCCGTATCTCTCAGGGCGCGCCATTATTACTTTGCAGTATAGCTTTTATATTAACGGGATGTAGCTCAGCTTGGTAGAGCACCTGGTTTGGGACCAGGGGGTCGCATGTTCAAATCGTGTCATCCCGATATTTCACCTTTGCGGGTGTAGTTCAATGGTAGAACTTCAGCCTTCCAAGCTGATAGCGTGGGTTCGATTCCCATCACCCGCTTAAATAATAGTTACAGCAACCCTTGATATTCAAGGGTTTTTTTGTTTTTTTAGCATGGGGCGGAAGTATTGCTTACTAAAAATACATAGTATATGCTGGTGGCCGCTCTATGCGCTGGTAATGCTATATTATGCAGACAGCCATGTTTATATAGACCTGTTATATTAGAACTATGGAAGAACAGGCACTATTTACTTGGAAGTTGAGGAGCATTTATTATGACAGACAAAGTAATACGGATCTTCAAGATCATTAACGCCATCCAGTCGAATCCCGGGATTACGGCTGCGGATCTGGCATTCCGGTGCGAGGTGAATATTAGAACGATTTACAGGGACTTGGATGTAATCAGTCATTTTGCACCGGTGATGAATGAGGGGAGAGGAACGGGTTATAAGTTTATGGGGAAATTCTTCTTATACCCGCTGGATTTCTCCGAGCAGGAGGCAATGGCCTTCTCTCTGCTGCCCTCCGTGCTGGCACCCGGCAAAATCCCCCCAGGTTTTCTGTCTGCCTTTGACAAAGTCATGGGCACACATCTGAAGGAGAAATCCAAACAGAATGGAATGCTTGAGAATATTTCAGATATTATCCAAATGGGCAAGCCTGCTTACCGCAAGGAGAGCCGGAATTTCCTGCAGCCGCTGATCGGGGCGATTATGGAGCAAAGGCGGATTCGTACGGTATATCACTCGCAATTGCGTAATGAGACAACGCAGCGGGAGATTGATCCTTATTATTTGATTCCGCGTGACCAGAGATTCTATCTGATTGGCTATTGCCACCTGAAGAGGGCGATCCGGACATTTCGCATCAGCCGTTTTCAGCAGGTAGAGGTGACGGATACCCCCTTCGACAAAGGGGATTTCAATATTAAACAGTATCTGAAAAATACCTGGTCGATCGACCGGGGCAACAAGAATACCACCTTCAAAGTGCGGTTTCATCCGGAGGTAGCGCGTTACATCAAAGAAGAGGAATTGTTCGTGCACCCGCGAATGACCGATGAGGAAGACGGAAGTCTGCTGTTTGAAGTCACCGTCAATAACGACAAGGAATTTATTAAGTGGATTCTGCAATATGGCCCTAACGCCGAGATTCTTGAGCCGGTATCCGCGAGACAGGGACTGAAGCAGCAGCTGGAGCAGTGGATGAATGTGTATCATTAGGCAATATACATAGAAAATGCAAATACGATAATCCCAAGAAACCCCTGACTGATGAAGTCAGGGGTTTCTTGGCGCTGAAGGGTGCAAGTGGAGTTACTCCGGTACCACCAGTCCCAGTCCGTCCGCGATACGCCGTCCAAATTCCGGATCGGCTTTGTAGAAATGGCCAATCTGGCGAAGCTTGATCTCATCCGACTCGACTGGAGTCATCGCGCCTACAATATTGCGTACGAGCCGGGCACGCTCCTCTTCATTCAGCAGACGATAGAGATCACCCGGCTGGGTGTAATGATCGTTGTGATCATAAGGGAGACTGTCTGCTTGACCGGAGACTGCAAAAGCGGCCGGTCTATCCTGCGGCGACTCGGTTGCCCCGCCGAAGCTGTTAGGCTCGTAATACACGGAGCCTCCGCCGTTATTGGTATGATTCAGCGCGCCATCCCGCTGATTATTGTTCACCTCGGCGATGGGCCGGTTAACCGGCAGGTGGTTGTGATTCGCTCCTACCCGGTAACGGTGGGCGTCTCCGTAGGCGAAGAGGCGGCCCTGGAGCATTTTATCAGGAGAGGCTTCTATCCCTGGCACAAATGATCCCGGGGAGAAGGTAGCCTGCTCCACTTCGGCGAAGTAGTTCTCCGGATTGCGGTCCAGCACCATGCGGCCCACCTCAATCAGCGGGTAATCCTTCTGGGACCATACCTTGGTGACATCAAACGGGTCGAAACGGTAGGTGTCAGCATCCTCTACAGGCATGATCTGCACATGCAGTCTCCAGGCGGGGAAATCCCCTTTGTCGATCGCATTGAATAAGTCCTCAGTATGGTAATCCGGGTTGTCACCGGCAATCTGCGCAGCCAGATTAACATCGAGATTCTTGACGCCCTGCTCTGTTTTGAAATGGTATTTCACCCATACTGCGGCGCCTTCTGCATTCACCCACTTGAACGTATGGCTGCCGAAGCCGTGCATATGACGGAGGGTGGCCGGTATGCCGCGGTCAGACATCAGAATCGTAACCTGGTGCAGGGATTCAGGGGAGAGCGACCAGAAATCCCATACAGCGTTCGGGTTCTTCAGATGTGTCTGCGGGTGGCGTTTCTGGGTATGGATAAAGTCCGGGAATTTGATCGCATCACGGATGAAAAAGACAGGTGTATTGTTGCCGACGAGGTCGTAGTTGCCTTCTTCGGTATAGAATTTCACGGCAAAGCCGCGCGGATCGCGCACGGTATCAGCAGAACCCAGCTCCCCGGCTACGGTAGAGAAGCGGATGAACATCGGTGTGCGCTTACCGACTTCAGATAAGAAGGCAGCTTTTGTATATTGGGAGAGATCATTGGTGACTTCAAAATAACCATGAGCACCGGCACCTTTGGCATGGACGACACGCTCAGGAACACGTTCCCGGTTAAAATGGGCTAATTTCTCCAGCAGATGAACATCCTGCAGCAAAGTGGGTCCGCGGGAACCGGCTGTCATAGAATTCTGGTTGTCACCTACCGGGGCACCCCAGCTTGTCGTTAGTTTGTTATTGCTCTCACTCATGAATACAGTCACCTCGTATTAGGATTTGATTTTAGATTAAGTATAAGTTTTATAATAACAAAAAATTAAATAAAATCAATCCTTTTTTATAATCATTATAATTAACAATATGCGGAAGATGGTAAAATCATGATAGGGCTGACGCCTCTGGACTAGAATATATCTCGCATTATTGGATGGTAAGGGCAAGGGCGAGTGAGAGGGAATGGGAATGGGAATGGGAGGTATGAGCTGAAGCAGTAGGGTGACAACGTCAAAAACCCTCTACGTTAGGCGTAAGAGGGTCTCTATTGCCGCTATCAGTCAGGAATGCGGCCTGTATCTGATAAGCGGATGTGAGCGTTAATTATTCGTACAGTTCCAGCTCGCCTACAGAAGTGGAATAAGCGCCGTTGTTGGCGGTAATGACCAGCCTGTAGCTGGTATAGTCACCTGTAGAAGAGAGGTTGAAGTAGTAGGAGGAACCCGGATAATAAAGGCCGGACTGGCTGCTCAGAACGACCCAGCTGCTGCCGTTACTGGAGCCCTGAAGGGTCCAGGTTTTTGGCACATTCGCCTGAGGCTGGGATGAGGTGGTGAGCCTATAGCTGCGGACCTTTTTGGAAGTACCAAAGCTGTATTGCAGATATCCTGAGCTGCCGCTGGAAGTGGAGTAATAGGTGCTGTAATCATGGTCAAAAGCTTTGTAGGCTTCATGGAATGCCCATTCGCTGCTGGCGGAGGCGGTACCCGCCGGACTTGTGTTGGAGGTCATCACTGGAACAAGATTGCCGGCAGCACTGGCTCCGGTTAAACTGATCGCGGAAGCCATAAGCAGAGTCCCCAAGCCGATACCTACTTTTTTGAAGCTGCCCATTCGTTGCAATTGCATTTGCCCATCTCCCTTTGTAGTGGTTTTACCTGCTTAACTTGTGCGTGTTTGGCCTAAATAAACTCCCGGGAACTTCTAGCCGCTCATCGCTTACCTTATTGTGCAAACGTTTGTAGCACACTATCACTGTAACCCAAGTGAACTGAAAATATTGTCGGAATTGGACAAGCAGCCAAAAAAAATTAGTTTGAGAAACTGGTTTCACCAAGAGTAGGATATTTACCCGGAATTCTGCTGGAAAGCAGATTAAATGAAGATGATTAACGTTATTAAAGATAAAGAATATTGACTGAAAACTCGTGGAACCTAAAAATTCCCGCCCGCTGAAGCGGGCAGGAGGGAACGAAGAAAGGGCGTATAGGAGGAAGCTGTAGAACTGCGGACGCGAATCAGCCTTTGATGTACATCCGGTTATAGTATTCATCCAGCATGCGTTTGGTGGCGAACTCGGTGCGGGTGGTCTCAATGCTGCGGTGCATCATCTGCACCCACTTGTCCTTGTTCTCATAGAAGGTCGGCAGAACACGGTTCAGGAGTGTATCATACAGGGCATCGCTGTCGTGCTGATCAAGCACCGCGAAGTCCGTAGTCTCAAAGCCGTCCCCGATCTGCCAGCCGTTCTCGCCGTCTATACAGGCTTCCGGCCACCAGCCGTCAAGGATGGAGCAGTTGAGGACGCCGTTCATGGCGGCCTTCATACCGGAGGTTCCGCTGGCTTCCAGCGGTCTGCGCGGATTGTTCAGCCAGATATCGGAGCCGCGGGTGAGCTGGGCACCAATGGTCATATCGTAGTTTTCCAGGAAAACTACGCTTTTCGGGTATTTTTTCATCATGGCTACGAGGTTGCTGACGATTCTCTTGCCGTTATCATCCAGCGGATGCGCTTTGCCGGAGAAGACAATCTGAACTTTGCCGCTCTCCAGGTAAGGCTCAATCACCTCGGGCTGGGAGAAGATCAGGTCGCTGCGTTTGTAGGGAGCGGCGCGGCGGGAGAAGCCGATCAGCAGGTTGTCGGCATTCAGGGCAATCCCGGAGCGTTCCTCGATGAAGCCGATCAGCTCCTGCTTGATCTCCTTATGCACAGCCCAGAGGTCGCCGCCTTCTTCAAAAGCACGCGTCATCCGTTCATCCACCCAGGTAGGCGTATGAATTGCATTAGTAATGCCGATGATCTCGGACCGGCCGGCGACCTCTTTCCACATTTTATTGGCGGTATCGGCATGGAGCTGGGCAACGGCGTTCGAGATACGGGACAGGCGCAGGCCTGCCACAGTCATGTTGAACGGCTCTCCGCCGATCCGCTCCATCTGAGCACGGGTTAAGCCGTTAAAAGCACCCATGTACTCCAGACGGTCGAGCGGATGGGTCTCATTACCTTCCTTGATCGGTGTATGTGTAGTGAACACAACCTCTTCCCGTGTAGCTTTCCAGGCTTCCTCAAAAGTACTGCCGCCGGACATCTTCTCACGGATCAGCTCAATTGCTGCAAGCGCGGCATGCCCCTCGTTGAAGTGGTAGACATCAATCGGAATGCCCAGGGCACGCATGGCCTTGACGCCGCCGATCCCCAGGACAATCTCCTGGGCAATGCGTTCTTCCCCGAACCAGCCGTACAGCTGGCCTGTAATCCAGGCATCACTGTTCTCGGGAATATCGGTGTCCAGCAGATAAAGCGGGCTGTTGCCGAAATGCTCTGTTTTCCACACTTTGCAGACGACATCGGTTTTTCTGACTTTTACCGTAACCTTGACGCCTGTATCTTCAAGGAACTCATACACATAATTATGGTAGGAGTCGTACGGATTGCCGTTTGCATCAATTTTCTGGTCCGTGTAGCCTTGTTTCCATTTGAGTCCGATGGGGATGACGGGAGCGCCTATATCCTTGGCACCTTTGATGTAATCTCCGGCCAGAATGCCCAGGCCTCCGGCGTACATTTTGAAGTCTGAATGGAGCCCGTACTCCATGCTGAAATAAGCTACTGACGGCAGTTGGTTCTCGTTCACTTGATAAGCCTCCTAAATATGATTTAGATTATTATTGGCAAAACTGCAGGCTTTATCTAAGATGCAAACGTTTGCTCAAAAGAATGTGTTAGGCTCTGGAAGCGATTGCACACCTATTCTAGCATATTTGTCTTTAAAAAGCACAGCGAAGTTTTGATGAAAAAAAGCTGCCAAAGCTTCTATTCATAAAAATTTGATTAACCCGGCTGAAGGCCATAAGATAAGAGGATAACAACCAGTAACGCCGGTGCCGTCCCTTCCATGGAGAAGGTAGCCTTAATGGCGAAGAAACAATGGAAATAAACCAAGTGGTGGTGTTCATGTTGAGTATAGTCGTAATTGGAAGTCTGAATATGGATATGGTAGTACGCACGAAACGGGCTCCGGAAGCGGGCGAGACGCTGTTTGGTCAGGAATTTGCATTGTCCCCGGGCGGAAAAGGTGCCAATCAGGCCGTTGCTGCAGCCAGACTTGGCGCGGAGGTAACCATGATCGGCAGAGTGGGCCGGGACTCTTTTGGCAGCGGACTGCTGGAGGTTATGTCACAGGAGCAGGTTCACACCGGATATATCACGCAGAGTGAGTCACAGGCTACAGGAGTCGCCTCCATTGTGGTGGACGGAGAAGGCGAGAACCGGATTATTGTGGTCCCCGGTGCGAATGTTGAGATGAAGCCGGCCGATATTGAAGCACTTGAACCGGTTATCCGCCAAGCCGGAATTGTCGTCATGCAGCTGGAGACGGATCTGACTATGGTAGAGGCTGCGGCTGCCGTTGCTTCCCGCCATGGAATTCCGGTGATCCTTAACCCGGCACCGGCTCAGCCGCTCGGAGATGAATTGCTTCATCATGTGACTTACCTGACTCCGAATGAAACAGAGGCGGGCATTCTGGCCGGTATTCCGGTAGAGAGTGTGGATGATGCGGAGCGTGCGGCACGGATTTTGCTGCAAAAAGGGGTTCAGCACATTATTGTCACACTGGGCTCCAAAGGGGCGCTGATTGTGAATGCCGCCGGCAGCCTGCATGTTCCCGGGTTCCCGGTACAAGCTGTAGATACAGTGGCAGCGGGCGACTCCTTCAACGGGGCGCTGGCCTGGCAGCTTACCCGCGGGAAAACGCTGGATGAAGCGGTCAGATTCGCGAATGCGGTCGGTGCACTGGCGGTTGGCAAAGCGGGAGCGATTCCTTCGCTGCCAAGATTGCAAGAGGTGAAGCAGTTCCTGCAGGAAGCTGCTGATGCCGAGCCGGGCGCACAGTAAATTTAGCGTAAGGATCGTGTAAACGGTCCTTTGAGATTCGTAAGTTCACTCTGTATAGGCAAAATGTTGCAGGTATTACAACTTGAATCCATAAATACCGCGTTGTCCGGACGGATTGTTGTATGAAATACATGAATTGTTTCTTTATTCTGCATGGTAAGGGGAGAATATTGCCTTTTATACAACAATTTCGGATTCTGGTTAATATATTGCGGGGATTGTTGTATTCTGTGCAGGATTGTTTGACCAGATACAGAATGCTGCGGACAAGCGAGCCGGGCGGTTAATTCACAGGCTTAGCCTGATACATAAGGAGCTGAAACGATGAGCGGTACAGTAACCGTTAAGAATGTAACCCTTGGGGAGGGGATGCCCAAAATCTGTGTTCCGCTGGTCGGAACAACGTTATCCGAGCTTCGGGAAGAGGCGGAGGCCCTTAAGGCTCTGGCTCCGGATGTGGTGGAGTGGCGGAGCGATTTCTTCAGCCAAGTGGAGGATATCGCAGCGGTAACGGAGGTATTGGGGGAAATCCAGCAGATTCTGCCGGAGATCCCGCTGATCTTCACGTTCCGCAGCGCCAAAGAGGGCGGGGAGAAGGAAATCTCCACAGAATATTACTTCCGGCTCAACAAAGCCGCTGTAGAGAGCGGATATGTTGATATTGTGGATGTGGAGTTGTTTAACGGGGAACAGGAGGTCCGCGGGCTGATTGCCACAGCGCATGACAATGCGGTATTCGTGATTATATCGAATCATGATTTCCAGGGCACGCCGTCACAGGATGAAATCGTCTCCCGGCTGCGCAGAGCACAGGAGCTTGGCGGAGATCTGCCGAAGATTGCTGTGATGCCGCAGAGTGCGGGGGATGTGCTTACCCTGCTGGCGGCAACAAACGTGATGCAGGAGCAGTATGCGGACCGTCCGATCATTACAATGTCGATGGCCGGAGAGGGCGTAATCAGCCGGCTTGCCGGTGAAATCTTCGGCTCAGCGCTGACCTTCGGGGCAGCGCATAAGCCTTCGGCTCCGGGACAGGTAGCGGTTGCCGAGCTGCGCAGTGTGCTGGAGCTGCTGCACCGCAGCTTATAACTTCTTGCTGCTGTTGCGTGTGCATACGCAGTAGAAGAGAATGGGGTGTTTCCGAGCCGCTTAAGCGGCCTGGAGCACTCTTTTTTGTTTAATCCGCAGAGAGTGGGCAATAAGCGGGATTTGGCGGTAGGCAGGCAGAATGAGGAAATGAGAGGGATAATTTCCTCTGATTGAGCGAAAGGCGGACAGAATGAGGAAATGAAAGGGATAAATCCCTTTGGTTGAGCGGTAGGCGGGCATGTGGAGGAAGAGGGGGAGGGGGCCTTTGTTAAGGGGATATATAGTTCACACTATTAAGAATAAACTGGAGAATTACGAGGAGCGAGGGGACGGTGGCCAGATGTAGAGTTTGAATCTGCGCCTGCCTATGCCCTACAATGGAGGCAGCCGGATTAAGAATAAGCATGCATACACGTGCATGCAGGCAGAAAGGCGGAACGCCAATGACAGAATCTATCCTGGTTGTTGAGGATGAGGTGAGAATAGCCCGTCTGCTGCAGATTGAGCTGGAGTGTGAGGGATACCGTGTATCCATTGCCGGCAGCGGCCATCAGGGACTTGAGCTGTATCAGGAGCAGCAGCCGGATCTGCTGCTGCTGGATGTAATGCTGCCCGGATTCAGCGGAATAGAGCTGCTGCGGCGTATCCGGGCGAATGATGCCGATACTCCTGTGCTGCTGCTTACGGCTAAAAGCTCGGTGGAGGACAAGGTATCAGGGCTGGATTTAGGGGCAAATGACTATATTACCAAGCCTTTTCAAATAGAGGAGCTGCTGGCGCGTGTCCGCGCTGCGCTGCGGCTGGCATCAGGACGTAAGACAGCGGAAACAGACTCATGGCTGAGAGCGGATGATCTTGAGCTGAACGAAGCTACACGTGAGGTAATGCGGGCGGGCAGAAGGATTGATCTGACTCCGCGGGAGTTCGATCTGCTGGTGTTCCTGCTGAAGAATAAGCGCCAGGTGCTGAACAGGGAGCAGATTATGACAGCCGTCTGGGGATATGACTATTACGGGGATACGAATGTCGTGGATGTCTATATCCGGTATGTCCGCAAAAAGCTTACGCAGGGTAATCAGGAAGAACTGATCCATACGGTGCGGGGCATCGGTTATGTGCTGAAGGACTCCCTATGAAGCTGCGGAGCAAAATCTATCTGTACTCCAGTGTGCTGTTTGCCGTACTGCTTGTCATCATGAACCTGTTCATTTACCTGATGTTCAGCCGGTTGTCGACAGATAGCCAGCTGGAACAGGCTGCTGCCGAGACAGCCAGGGTCGCTGCTGATATGAGAAGGGCGGGAAGCGGGGTAGCGGCACCGGAGCTGCTCCGGGCCTATGTGCCGATTGAAGGGATGCTCCGGCTGCTCGCGCCGGACGGGAGCGGTCCTGCGCCTGTCACTTCAGCCTCCGAACAGGAGATCAGCCGGCTGAAGCCGGTCTATCATCCTGAGAAGCACACTGGAATTATACAGGCGGGCGGGCGCTCCTATGCATTCGTGAGCACTCCGGTCATCTGGACGGACGGGAACGTCATGAATGTCCAGATGACCAAAAGTCTGGAGAGCACCATGAGTACACTGCGGGTGCTGCGGATTGTGCTTGCCGGAGCCACGCTTGTTGCGCTGCTGCCGCTGCTGCTCTCCAGCCGGTTGCTGTCGGGACTGATTATGCGCCCCATTGTGCAAATGACAGTTACCATGCGGGAGATCAAAAACAGCGGGAAATTCCGCAGGCTTGCGCTGAAGGAGACCTCCGGGGATGAGCTGGTGGAGATGGGGCGTACGTTCAACGAGATGATTGCCCTCCTGGAGAGCAATCATGTGAAGCAGGAGAAATTCGTCTCGGATGCTTCACATGAACTGCGCACACCGCTGACGGTAATTGAGAGTTATGCCAGTCTGCTGAAGCGCAGAGGGCTGGAACATCCCGAGTTGTTCAATGAATCGGTTGAAGCCATTCATTCTGAAGCTGTACGGATGAAGGGGCTGACTGAGCAGCTGCTGCTGCTGGCGAAGCATCATGAGCATTGGGATCTTGAGATGAAGATGATCGATTTGGAAGAGCTGGCCCGAGCTTCGGCCAGGGTATTCCATAATGCATATGGGAGAGAAGTGACCGTCCAGTCCAAGGGCCCGGTTGAAGGCTACAGTGATGAAGCGAAGCTGAGGCAGCTGCTGTTCATCTTCCTGGACAATGCCCGCAAATACAGTGATGAGGCGATAACTGTCAGCCTTGAAGCTTCCGGGCAGGAGCGGGTTATAGTCATTACGGACCGGGGGATCGGGATTCCTCCGGAGGAGCTGCCTAAGATATTCGACCGTTTCTACAGAGTGGATGAGGCAAGAAGCCGCGAGGGCGGGGGTGCAGGCCTGGGGCTGTCGCTTGCGGCAGAGATCGCAGGTGCGATTGGTGCCAAGCTGTCCATGAATAGTGCAATAGGTCTGGGAACCTCGGTGATGATCCGGATTGCCGCTGAGAGCAGGGGAGGACAATGAACAAGCAACGTGAGAATACGAAACGAGTGAATAATAAACGATCGACCCAGAGCCTTCTGTATAAGGCGGTCATTATTTTGGCTGTGCTCCTCGTGCTGGTATTTGCTGCACTGTGGATATTCGGTAATGAATCCGAACAGCTGCTGTCCAGGGAACAGGCGGAACAGGCCGTGCTGAAGGAATATGCCGGAACGGTAGAGAGTCTGAGGCTGCAGTCCGGGAAATATGTGGCAGAGCTGGAGACTGCGCAGGGATTATATGAGCTGAAGCTGGATGGAGCAACAGGTGAGATCCTCTCCATAGTGTTGCTGAAGCGCGCAGCAGAGCCAGCTGTTCAGCCTACACCCGCAGCCTCTCAAGCCCCTGCGGGCGGAGCAACTGCTGCACCGTCACCAGCTCCGTCCCCGTCCGCGCAGCGTGTGGTCTCAGAAGACGAAGCGGTCCGGCTGGCATTGCAGGAAGTAGCGGGGGAGCCGGATGATGTGGACACCGGAATCAATGACTCAGGCGCATTTTATCTGGTGGAGATTAAAACTTCAGACGGACGTGAAGCCATAGTTCAGGTGAACGCCATCTCAGGCAGCATTATGTCAGTAACGTGGGAAGAACCGGATGGAGATAACTCCTGAGCCTTTTTCTAAGTCAAGAATTTATATGTTTTGGGGCCTTCGCAAAGTACCTGAGTAAAACTCGAAGCTATAGCTCCACTTTGTGGGATTATTTTTCTCATCAAATTCTAATGTTCCTCCCGCTGTCCTCTCATGTTGGACCGTTATAGTTACTACATGAGCAGCACAGATTGAACTTAGGAGGCGGCAAAGATGAAGAAAAAAGTATGGAGCAGTATAGCGGCAGCAGCATTGATTCTCGGAGGTGCCTACGGTATCGGCGAGGTTAAGGGCGGTACTGCGGCAGCCGCCGCATCGGTGCAGAGTCAGAGCAAAACGCTGATCGGTGTAAGCAAAGCCGAAGAGATTGCCTTGAAGGCGGCACCGGGACAGGTAGAGAGCATTGATCTGGATAAGAAACTCAGCGGTACGTATTACGATGTCGAGATCCGGCAGACCAAGCAGGAGATGGATGTCCGGGTAGATGCGTACACGGGTAAAGTGATAAGCGTGCGCAAAGAAACAGACGATGACGACGATGATAACTATGAAGTTGCTGCTACAGCACCAAGCGGAACGCTGATTACAGCGGCCAAAGCGGCCGAAGTAGCATCAGCCTCAGTGAAAGGAACGGTAGCTGAAATTGATTTTGACCGGGATAATAGCGGAGCCGTGTATGAGGTGGAGATCAGAAACGGACGGGTCTCGACGGAAGTGGGAGTCGATGCGTATACAGCCAAGATTGTGTACACAGATGTAGACTCCGACGACGATGATGATTGAGCCATACAGCAGTAAAAAAAAGAGGCAGCCGTGCAATCCGGCTGCCTCTCTTTTTTATAAGGGGAACTTCACATTACTGCTTCGCTCCCGTATACACATGTACAGCATCCCGCAGGAACCCGGCCAGTCCGGGACGGCGTTTGTCGTAATAGGCGGTAAAGCGTTCATCATCGACATACATTTGCGCTACCCCAGCGTGAGCTTCCTTGGTGTAGGTATCCCAGTAGAAGCTAAGCCACTGGCGGTGCAGATCAGCTGCCTTCTGCGCAAGCTCACCTGCCGAATCTCCGTCCTCCATTGCCTGCTCCAGCGACGCGAACATGTCTGCTTCAAGCTGCTGGATGGCAGCATACTGCTCCTCGGTCATGTTCTTCAGCTTGCGGTTCGACTTCTCTACGGCGTCTTCGCCGTACTTCTCCCGGATCTCCTGCCCGTACTTCTGCTCGTTATCGTCAATCAGCTTCTGCTTAAAGCCTGCGAATTTCTCATCATTGCTCATTGTGATTCTCCCTTCGGTGTGTGCAAGTGTCTGCTCGACGTTCGCGATCAGCTGGTCCAGCTGCTGTCTCCGCTGAAGCAGCTTGTCATGGTGCTCGCGCAGCGCGCGGGCTCCATCGAAGGAAGGTGATGTGACAATGTCCCTGATCCCTTCGAGGCTTAAGCCCAGCTCCCGGTAAAAGAGAATCTGCTGCAGCCGGTCCACCTCGGCCTGGCCGTAGATGCGGTATCCCGAGGAATTGATTCTGGCCGGCTTCAGAATCCCGAATTCATCGTAATACCGCAGTGTCCGCGTGCTGATCCCCGCGAGCGCTCCCAGCTTCTGAACAGTGTACTCCATTGTCATTTCAGCCTCCAACTCTGTCTTGGCGTATACAGCATGGACGTGCTCTAGCGTCCCCGCCGTGTAAGCTGCTGCTTACAAAAATCACTCTACACCTTCACGTAACGGCAATGTCAAATCCTGATTTTAGGATAACCCGAGGGCTGGCCGGATAACCGGATAATATCTCAAACAGCAAACAGCAAACAGCAAACAGCGGCAGTCTCCCCGATGAATGTCTAAGGGAAAGCTGCCGCTGTCATGTGCAGGGTAAGCCTTGGAAGATAAGAATTTAAGTGTTTTGGGGTCCCCGCAAAGTACCTGAGTCATCCTCGAAGCTAACGCCCCACTTTGTGGGGGGGGGATTGTCTATTTCTTGCCGACCTGGGCGGCGAAATACGCCTGCAGTTCCGCGAGCTTCCGGGGGTCGGCCAGAGCATCCTCAGCAGGGAAGTAATGCTCGGCTACAAGCTCCCAGGTGGGAACGATCTTTTGGGAGGTCATGGCTTTGATGGCGATCTTGACGGTCTTGCGTTCTCTGGCGTTGGAGAAGGTGTCGATATAGTGCTGGGAGCGCCCGAAATCCAGCTCGCTGAAGACCGCACGGAAAATATCGGCCGTCATCTTGGCATCATCCAGCGCGCGGTGTGCAGAGCCGGAAGGCTCAAGGCCAAACAGGGCCATAGCGCCTTCAACGCTGATGTCATTGCTTAGGCCGCGGGCGCGGAGTACGCCTTTGAGCAGATCGAAGTAGGTTGCTTCCATCCAGTAGGCGTCATCGATTTTGTGCATCCGCACGTCCTGGATGATCCGTTTCATATCCTCGCCGCCCCAGGTCAGCAGCAGCACGCCGTCCGTGCTCTGGTCAAGCCAGGCTCTGAAGGCGGCTATCACCTTCGGGAACCGGTCGGCGACATCGATATCCTCTTGGGGGATGCCGGTTTTTTTCTTGATGAAGGAATTGAGGGTGGAGAAGTATATGGGTTTGATTAAGGCAGAGAACTCGCCCTTATATTGCAATGAAGCGTCTAGACGGACAGCTCCGATCTCAATGACCTCCATAGGGTGCTCACTGGCAAATTTGCGGCCGTTGAATTCGATGTCCAGAATAATATAATCCACAGGTAATGCCTCCGTTTCAGTGACTGGCGCCGGATTGCCCGTAATTGCGCCGACATTTCTATTTTAACAAAAAAAGTGCTTGTGTGGGGAATTCGGCGGTGAAATGGCAGATTGATGCAGGAACGGCGGCAATCCGGTGTCGAATAGCTCAGTATCAGGTAATGCCGGAGAACAAAGGAGCGGATGTACATGAACAGACAAATCTATTGGATCGGCGGTTCGGCCTGTGCCGGGAAAAGCACGCTCGCGGGGCGCCTCGCGGAGAAATATAATATGACGCTTTACGCATGCGATGAGCATTATGAGGATCACCTGCAGAGAATTACAGGGAAGGCGCAGTCTGCAATGTACCGGGTATCGCAGATGTCGATGAATGAAGTGTTCTTCACCAGGGATGTGACTGAACAGCTGGATGTCTATACCGGGTGTCTGCGGGAGGATTTCAATTATGTGCTGAGCGATCTTGAGTGTTCGGGCGATGGCCCCATTGTTGTGGAGGGGAATCAGCTGCTGCCGGCGCTGGTGGCGCCTCTTCTGAAGCCGATGGATAAGGCAATCTGGGTGATCCCGGCGGAACCGTTCCAGCGGGAGCAGTACAGCAAGCGGGAATGGATTCAGGGAATCCTGCAGGCAACAGAGAATCCGGAGGTTTCGTTCAACAATTGGATGAAGAGAGACGCGCTGTTCGCTGCGAGGATCAGGAGTGAGGCAGGGGAACGGAAGCTGAAGGTGCTGGAGGCAGATGGCAGCCGGACGCTGGAGGAGAATTTCGCTGAACTGGAGCGCTGGTTCGGATTGCAGGGGGATGGCGGGGCGGAATCGATGTCCGCTCCGAATTTCATCGTGTGAAATCTAGCCGAAGCGCGGCAGAGGGGCCGGAATTGGGTATTAATCTAAGATGGCCTGTTTTCCGGTAAGGCTTGTCTGTAGAAACAGGAGGGATAGATGTGCGGCTGTATGTTACTGTCAAAAGCCTGGGCAAACGCAAACCGGTGCTTGCCCGGCAGGAATTAGTACTGCAGGGGGCTCCTGCTACACTGCAGGAGCTGATTACTGAGATCGTAGTCCGGCAGGTGCAGGGACTTGTGGACAAGCAGGGGCGGGGAGATATTATTCCTTATCTTACAGGCAATGAGATCCAGGAGCAGGGAGAGAACGGCAAGGTCGGCTTCGCGACCATTTATAACGGTGAACCGCCGGATACCGGTGAAGCGGTTGCTGCTGCACTGCTTGCTTTTGAGGACGGATTATATAAGGTGTTCCTGCAGGAGCGGGAATGTGCCCTATTAGAGGAGCCGCTGCAGATCCAGGACGGGGATGAGCTGGTATTCATCCGGTTCACTATGCTGGCCGGAAGACTATGGTAGGAAGATTAGGTAGAAGGGGGAACAGGATATGGCGGTAAGTAAAACTGAGGATCTGGAAGCACAATGGTATGCGGAGATGGAGAATAAGGCCAAAGGGCTGGATGAAGAAACATCGGGTCTTGCGTCTGTCGTTATTGGACTCAGCCGTTTGAATTATTATGGAGGCCAGGAGGACGAGAGCAAGGCGTGCATGGAACAGCTCAGGCCACTGGCCGGCGGCAGGACAGAAGGATTCTATGAACCGCTGCTGACGGCTGTCAGGAAGCTGTTCAGCCCGTATACCGCAGAAGTGATGACTTACATAGTGGAGCATTGTACGGAGTATCCGTACAGCAGGGGATACGTGCGCAGACCTTACCGTACCCGTAATCTTGAGCTGCACAGCGCACAAATTCTGAGCAAACTGAGCTCGCTGATCTTCATGGAGCGGCAGGGTTTCGTCCTTGGAGAGTATCTGCGCAAAAAGGACAACGATACGGATTACAATGTGAGTTACCGCTTCAGGCTGGTCTTAAGCGATGTCATTGCCTATGAGCTGGACCGTGAGGACAGCAGCGGTATGCTGGACGACCTCAAGGAAATGGTCTACGGCGATAACCAGGCAGCGGTGCTGAGCTACGAGGTGATCAAGGGCGTATTCATGAGTCACCGGAAGGAAGCTGTGGTGATGCTGGGCGAGCTGCTGCTGGCTGCCAAGCTGCAGGAGGGGCTGCGCCAATCGCTGGTGGAACGGATGGATGAAGGAACTCTGGATAACAATCTGTACGTGCTGAAGCTGATTCTGGACAATGATTTCATCCGCTACAGCTCTGTCGTGCGCGCGCTGGGCGTGTGGACGGGCATGGGGCTGGAAGCCCAGAATCAACGGGTGGCCAAGAGCCTGATTGAAGGCGCATACCTGGTGCTGCAGGATGAAGCGGTGCGGGCAGCATGGCTGGAGGATGCGAACGCCCATCATGTCTACCTGAGCCTGTGGGCAACAGCTGTGCATGAGGAAGAGGATCTCTATGGACGGATTGGGGTTCTGATGGCCGGAGGGCAGCTCTATCAGAAGATTGTGGCCCAGTATGTGCTGGCGAACAGCCAGAACAGCGAGCTCCGGCTGGAGAGCGCCCGGCAATCTCTGGAGGAGCAGGACCTGGAGCTGCAATACTGGGTTCTAAGCAACTATAGCTACGGCTACAGCAGGCTGTGGAGACCGGACAAGAACGGGCCCAAGCTGGAGCTGCAGCGTTCACCGCAGCTGGGGGAGAAGGCGGCACGAGAGCGGGATTTCACTGCCCTCAAAGCGATGTTCCTGCGCACTCCCCATCGTGAATTAACCGGGGAATCCAAAGTGCTGGATTTCGTCCAGGTGAACTACACCCCGGAGCTTCCGGTGCGCAAAATGCTGTACCTGACCGCGTATGATATGGACAGCGCCTGGATTGCCGAGCTGATTGCACTCAAGGATGAGTTCTCGCCGGATCTGCGCGGCGAGCTGCTGGCCAGCTTCATTAGCGACCCGCTGAATCCGGTGCAGCGTGAATTCGTGTTCGCCAGCCTTGGCGATAAAAGCATGAAGAACCGTGAGCTGGCCCTGGAGCAGGCCAAGGAATGGACACTGGATGCGGAGGAACTGGTGCAGGCCGAGGCGCTGCTGAAGCTGAAGACCGGATCGCTGCGCCAGAACGTGACCCGGCTGCTGCTCAGCCAGCCGGATTCGGCGCTTGAAGGCAGCATCCAGCGGCTGCTGCAGGAGAAGAACAGCCTGCAGCGCCTGGCCGCGCTGGAGATGGTGACGGTGCTCTTCGAGGATGAGCAGCGCAGCAGCCTGTATGAGGCGGTGCGTCCACAGGTGGAAGCGATTGCCGAGCCTGCGGCGAAGGAACGGGAGCTGATCGCGAAGCTTAGCCGCAGGAATGAATATACGGCGGCGAGCGGGTTCGGGCTGTTCAACCCGGGGGAGACGGAAGCATGGCTGACCGGGGGGCCGCAGCCCGGAGAATTCAGCTGGGATAAGGTGTTCTCCCTGCCGCTGGAGGAGATCAGGACCTTCCTGCACGGGCTGGATGAGCAGATTCATGGACAGCGGGACACGGAATATGTCAGCGAATATTATTCCGGCCAGAAGGAGACGCTGCTGGTCGGTGCGGTGCTGCGCACACTGAAATGGACTATGGCTAAGGACAGGGACAAATCGGCTTCTCAACTGGAGGAGTATCCGCTCCATGAGCTCTGGTCCGCCTATCTCCAGCAGAGCGGCTGGAATCCAAAGATGCTGCTGGAGCTGAACTTCTACAACCAGCTGGATGATCTGGATGGAACGATGGAGAGCTATTACCGGTACTACAGAGGCTCTATGGATTATAGGGAGCTGAAAAAACATAAGCTGCTGGAGGGCTGGAGAGCGGAATTCACAGAGCAGGTATATCCGCTGCAGACCATCAGGGATGTAGCAGAGCTGTTTGAAGGGCTGCGGTACGGCAATCAGGTGAAGACTCTTATCGGGGCTTTCTATGCAGACAGTGACAAACTGGATAACTTCAGCCTGGCCGCCGGGGCGCTGAATGCGCTGATGGCAGCGATGCCGGAGGATAAGCTGGAAAGTGAGCCGGCGCTGCTGAATGTGCTGGCCCAGCCATGGCTGAGGATGATGCGGGACCGGGCGGACGGGCCGGAGGATTTCAAGGAGCTGTTCAGATCCTTGTATGTCTTCGACCGGATGAACCCGGAGGATGCCGGCACCAGGCTGGAGCTGTACGATTATCTGAAGGCTTACGAAACGGGATTAATCGGTGAAGGTGAATTGTACAAGGAGCTGCTTGCCGGCCATGACAACCGTCATCACATGCGCACCCTAACCGGCCGGAATGTGGAGTGGATTGACGACAGTGAGCGGGTTACCCGAATCCGCACCGTATTGATTGACCGTCTGCTGGAAATCGAGCTGGCCCGCGGGGAGCTGCCGACCGAGGTGACCCCGCTGGTGATGGGGCTGCAGCGGATTCAGGGAATGGAGTATTTCATCCGTATTCTGGCGGGGCTCGACAAGGAGACCTTCATCCGGGGTTATGTATATGGCTACGGCGACAGTATCACGAAGAAGGAATCATTCAGCCATCTGCTTAAGGTTAGCCATCCCCGGGAGGGTGAAGACTCTGCACTCCTGCGGACGCTGCTGAAGGATTCCGGTATCACGGAGAAGCGGCTGCTGGAAGCCGCCATGTATGCGCCGCAGTGGATTGAGATTATCTCCGGCTATCTGGATTGGGAAGGCATCCGCAGTGCCGCGTGGTATTTCCACGCCCATATCAACGAGAGCTTCTCGGCGGAGAAGGAGACGGTGGTGGCGCATTACTCGCCGATTACCCCGCAGGACTTCAATGACGGCGCTTTTGATATGAACTGGTTCCAGTCGGCGTATCAGACGCTTGGACAGAAGCGGTTCGATCTGCTCTATGACTCTGCGAAGTATATCTCCGCGGGTGCGAACCACCGGCGCTCCCAGCTGTTCGCTGATGCCACCCTTGGCAAGCTGAAGCTGGAGGAAATGAAGCAGTCTGTGGAACAAAAGCGTAACAAAGACCATCTGCTCAGCTACAGCCTGATTCCGCTCCGCAAGGACCGGGAGCAGGATATCCGGGAGCGCTATGAGCTGATCCAGCGCTTCCTCGCGGAGAGCAAGAAATTCGGCGCGCAGCGGCGGGCGAGCGAGGGGCTGGCGGCACGGATTGCCCTTGGCAATCTGGCCCGCAATGCCGGATATGCCGATGTTACCCGGCTGATGTGGGATATCGAAGCCCGCAAGCTGGATGAGCTGAAGCCATACTTCGAGCAGCACGCGCTGGATACCGACACCTTCGCCCAGCTGGTCATTGATGAGCAGGGTCAGAGCGAGCTTGTCATCACCAGCAAAGGCAAGGTGCTGAAATCGGTGCCTGCCCGCCTGAAGAAGGATGCCTATATCGAGGCGCTGAAGGAAACACGGAGCGAGCTGACGGCCCAGTTCCGCCGGGCGCGCCTGGAGCTGGAGCGCTCGATGGAATCAGGCAGCAGCTTCACGCTTCAGGAGATTACCGGGCTCAGCCGGAATCCTATTCTGGCGCCGCTGCTGCGCGGTCTTGTCCTGAAGAGCGGCAGCGCACTGGGTTACTTCGCGGCCGTTCCGCCTGCGCTGGAGAATCCTTCCGGAGCGCAAGCTGCTCTTACGGATAAGGATGAGCTATTCATCGCCCATCCGCTTGATCTGTATAACAGCGGGCAGTGGAGCCTGTACCAGAAGGATCTGTTCGACCGGCAGCTCAGCCAGCCGTTCAAGCAGATCTTCCGGGAGCTGTATCTGCCGAATGTGGATGAACTGGCGAATGGCGGCGTATCCCGCCGCTATGCCGGCCATCAGGTGCAGCCGCGCAAGACGGTTGCACTGCTGAGAGAACGGCAGTGGACGGTCAGCTATGAAGAAGGGCTGCAGAAGGTATTCTATGGCGAGAATCTGATTGCACGGCTCTACGCCATGGCGGACTGGTTCTCCCCGGCGGATACGGAAGCACCAACGCTGGAGACGGTCGAGTTCTTCGACCGGACTACGTATAAGAACGTCATGCTGGATAAGGTGCCGCCCCGCCTGTTCTCCGAGGTGATGCGCGATGTGGATCTGGTAGTGAGCGTAGCGCATGTGGGAGGCGTCGATCCGGAGGCCAGCCTGACGACTATAGAGATGCGCCGGGTGATCGTCAGTGAGTCCCTGCGTCTGCTGAAGATCGGCAACGTCCGCGTGGACGGCAGCTATGCCCGGATTACCGGGACGCTGGGCGAATATGCAGTGCATCTGGGCAGCGGCATGAGCTATAAGCAGGCCAGCGGGGCGCTGCATATTATCCCGGTCCATTCGCAGCACCGCGGCCGGCTGTTCCTGCCGTTCCTGGACGAAGATCCGCGCACGGCGGAGATTCTCTCCAAGGTCGTGCTGCTGGCTGAGGATACGAAGATTAAAGACCCTGAGATTCTGGCGCAGCTGAAAGCTTAAGCAGCTGAGTAGGGGGTGAGTCGTGCGGCTGAGCCTATGCTTCAGCTGTAGAGAACCTATAGCAGGTATGCAAAAAGCACCGGCGCTGAAACAGAGCGCCGGTGCTTTTTACTATAGTGTAAATTGAACAATACCCAAAACGCGGATAACTCCGAAGAAGCGGCTAAAGAAGCCGGGAGCAGCATTGGCAAGGGCTTGACTGCGGATGTGACCGTGGCTGTGAATGCGGGTGTAGCCGGATATAGTTGGATATTGTCCACTTGCTTATGAACGGAGGGACCCTTGCCGGGCAACAGTTGGATAATCAGCACTTAATAGGCTGCAAATAGATCAGAGCAGGGGAAATGCATGAAATTAAATGACGTTTCTCCAACTAATACCCCCGACTCCCTGAAAACACCCAAATTAAGATACGTTTATCCAATTAAAAATGCTGGGGGGATGCTCCCTGTGACCACCATTTTATAAAACTGCTAATTTTAATGGGAAAGTAACAGGGAACGGTGTTAGCCCCCGGAGAAGGCCTATCGCCGTTCCCTGACATTCGCAGCTTACTGTTTGTTTTTCAGAAACTCGGTCCACTGGGCAGTGATCTCAGCCTCTACCTTCTCGATGCCTGAGGCTTTGAGCTTGGCGATATAGTCGGGAAGGACTTTGTCCGGATCAACCGCACCGGTCTCCAGGGCAGCTTCAAACTCATTTTTGACGGCGTTGATGTTGGCGGGGCTTCGGCCTTGATCTTATCCTCACAGTCTCCTGCATATCACGGGCATTATCAAAACCTCCGTTAAGGAGATTAACCATAACAGTGTTGTTCCGCTGAATGTGGAGCTGAGCACGCTCAGCCGCCAGGTGCTGGAGCAGGAGACGCTGCAGGAGACCGCTGAATTATTCGGCAGGGTATGCCGGGATATCCATGATCAGCTGGACCAGACGGGCAGCGGCAAGAATGCGGCTCTGATGGACGCGATTAAGGAAATCATTGAGATGAATTATAAAGAGCCGAACCTCAGCCTGCAGGGAATCGCCGCTATGCTGCATATGACACCGGCCTACGTCGGCAGAATGTTCAAGCAGAGCGAAGAGGTATCGGTGAGCGAGTATCTTAACGATATCCGCCTTCAGCATGCCCAGACTTACCTGGAGACGAAGAATATCAGCATCAAGCAGATTATGGAGCTCGTCGGATACGTCAATGAGAGCACATTTTTCAAATTGTTCAAAAAAGCCTTCGGCGTTACCCCCAAGGAATACCGCCTGAAGCGGTCGCTGGAATAGGCTGCATTCCCTTGCGGAATCCCGGTTAGCGCTGCGTCTCCTGCAGAACGGACCGGGCTTTTTGCTGTCTGGAGAGGATATTCCGGTGCCCATCCAGAATAGTAAATGTAAAAAGGAGGGAATTGATGTGACAGCTAAAGAATTGCTGGCAGACCATATCTGCGATCTCGAGGAGCAGCTGCTGAGCAATGAAGTGCGTACGAATCCTGAAGCGGTGGCGCTGCTGATCGCAGATGATTACACTGAATTCGGAAGTTCAGGCAGGGTATGGCGGAAGCACGATCAGGTTGGCGAAGGGGGAGCAGGTGAGGTACGGATGACCTTGAGTAACTTCGAACTCCATACGTTGTCTGAGGAGGCTGTCCTTGCGACCTACCGGACCTTCAATGAAGATTCCGGCATTCACTGCCTGCGCAGCTCGGTCTGGAGGTTGCTTGAGGGACGCTGGCAGATGTTTTTTCATCAGGGGACGCCTGTGAAGGATTAACATGCTTAAGTAGAAAATTACAACAGGAGGAAGATCAATGTTTGAATACAAATTTGTACAAATGAAAAAGAAGAATACTGGATTTCTCCAATTGCCAACGGAGAATTATCAGGAGATTATACATACGCATGCAGCAGAGGGCTGGCGGTTCGTTCAGTTCGTTATCATGCCCAGCGCCCAGGCTGTGGGGTTTCCGGAATATTATGAGCTCATTTTTGAAAAGAAAATGGAGTAGGCCTATTCAGCGGCTGATCGAGTGGTGCGAAGCGGAGCCGAACGGACTCAAGGTGGAGTTCGGCCACAAGCGTATCCCTTCAATGGGCGGACATTTCTCCCCCGGCAGCGCCTGCCTGCGAGTACCTAACGTGGAGTGGGCAGTATTTAGTTGTATTTCCTGCAGTTAAAAGCGGCGGAAACCCGGAGTTTACGGGCTTAACTGTATTCTGTGCAATTAAAAATAGCGGTAAGCCTTCTTTTATGAAATATGAGGATTTTTAATTGTAGAAAATACAACTAAAACCTTCGCAGCGCAATAATCGCTCGTTTTAGTTGTACAAAATACAGTTAAAGCTAGGGCGGCGCAACTCCGGTCATAGGCCAACTACCGGCGGTCCCGGATCACATGCCCAAGCTCCGGCGTAATTTCGCTGAATCCGGCCATGTGGCGGGACTGATAGGTGACTGGCCGGCTGCTGCCAACCATAATAATGTTGCGGAGATCGGCGTTGCCTTCTGCCGGGAGGGCGAAGGTCTTAGTGTGGGGATACACCTCGTTAAGCGTCGTGTGGATCGCACTAATCAGCCGGTCGTTATCGCTGCGGCCCATCAGGTTCATGATAATCGCGCCGTGTCCGTGCAGCTTATCCCGGGTAAGCCCGAAGAACTCCAGCGAAGTGAAATGCGCCGGTGTTCCGGCAGCGGTGAAGGCATCCAGCAGAATGTAATCATAGCTCCGGTCTGCTTCATTCTCCAGCAGGCTGCGGCCGTCACCGATCAGTACATTGTCCTGACTGTAACCAAAGCGGGTTCGGCTGTATTCCACAACCTGCTCATTGACCTCAGCGACCTTAAAGCGCTTCTCCGCAAAATACCCGGCAATCGTTCCAATCCCGTGCCCGATCAGGAACACATCCTCGAAATAAGGATCGCCCGCCTCCATCAGATGGATCATCGCCCGCGGATATTCAAAGACGACCCGGCGGGGATGCTCCAGATCCAGCGCGCCTTGAATCGCTTCACCCGAGAGCTGCAGCACACGGAACCGTCCGGTCTCGCCATACAGCTCGGTTGTATCATATACCTCGATTTCCTGAGAGTCATGTGTAGTTCGGGACAGCGGATGCAAGTGATCAGACTCCTTACACAGATGAGATTCGTTTATATTCATTCGGCGTGACACCGACAACTTTTTTGAACAGTTTATTGAAATAGGCGGGGTCGGGATAACCGACTTCGGTGCCGATTTCATGGATTTTGAGGTCCGGGGCATTCTTCAGCAGCTGCTTGGCCTTGCGGATGCGGATTTCAATTATATAATCAGTCAGCGTGAGGCCGGTCTCCTGCTTAAACAGCTTGCTCAAATAGCTTGGCGTAAGATACACCATCCCCGCAAGGGTGTTCAGATCTGCGTGCTGGTTATAGTTGGCTGAGATCCAGCGCTTGATGGTCTCGACGGCGGTACCGGACAACTCCAGCCGGTGGGCACGGATACTGCTTAGGGCAGACGACAAGGAGGAAGCGAACAGCTTTTCCATATCTGCAAAAGCCAAACAGCTCTCCAGCTGTTCCTCCAGCGCCATAGTTAATCCGTTACGGTAGACCGCTTCGAATTCCTGCACTTCCTTACGGGCAAGCTCTTCCATCTCCCGGCACATGCGGAGAATCTGCTCGGGATAAGCACACTGCGATGCAAGCTCCGAGAATAGCTTATGAATTCCTGCAAGTACACCCTCGACATTGAGGATCTGTAAATCATGGACCAGCGGTTCACGATAAGGCGCAAAAAGCTCAGACCCTGCCTTATCCGGCAGGATGAGCTCTTCAATAGTAACATAATGCAGCGGCCGGGATTGGTATATTCCGCAGTCACAGGCATGTTTGGCTTCCAGATAAGCCGTTCTGAGCCTGGCTGCATCCGCGTAGGAGCGGCTTATGCCCACATGCAGAGTATGCCCTGCACTGGCAGCCTGCAGATATCTGCGGATCTCGCTTAATTCAGCAGATTCCAGCGGCTGCGCAGAATACCAGATCCAGACCTGCAGTCCCTGGCGGAGTTCCAGCACATCGAATCCGTTATCCTTCTCTTGCCGCAGACTGTCTGTACAGGAGCAGACGGTTTCAGGCGAGTCTCCTTTGAGGACAAACACCGAGAAATAAGGCTGGGGCAAAATAAGGCTGCCGATCAGCACAGCGGAGGGCTCTTCAATATGCAGCATGGAGAGCAGCATCCCGGAGCGGTGCCGTTCTTCCTTCTCACGCAGCAGCGTGCGTTCCTTATCCAGGCTGTAGAGCACGTCGAACAGCTGCTCTTTATTGATCGGCTTCAGCAGATAATCTACCGCCGAGCTGCGGATGGCTTCCCGGGCATAATCAAATTCAACGAATCCGCTCATCAGCAGGGAACGAATATGGGGATGACTGGCTTTGAGCAGACGGATCAGCTCAAGACCGCCAATCTGCGGCATACGGATATCGGTAATCAGGACATCGAACTGGAGGGCAGGCAGCGCATCCAGCAGCTGTTTGCCGTCAGGATAAGTGCGGATGACGGCGAAATCGCTGCTCTCCTTGCTGATCATCCGGGCCAGACCTTCGCGGATCAGGACTTCATCATCTACGATCACAATACGCAGCAATCCGGATATCCCCTTTCAAAAGACATAATGTGCAGGTTGCCCTGTTTCCGGTTAATCTTCAATACGGTGGGAGAGATTCTCGATTCTTAGAATGACACGGGTGCCTTGGCCGGATTCGCTCTCTACACGCAGTCCATACGGGCTGCCGTAGTCCAGGCGGAGCCGTTCGTTCACATTGCGCAGGCCGATACCGAATTTCTCGCCGTCAGCTCCCCCCGTCAGGGTATGGTTCAGCGCGCGCAGCGTACCTTCATCCATGCCGACACCATCATCCTCCACGCAAAATACAGCTTTGCCCCCCTCTGCCCAGCCGGTGATGCTGATGGTGCCCGGGCCTTCCTTGGGCTCCAGGCCATGAAAGACGGCGTTCTCGACGATCGGCTGGAAGACCAGCTTAATGACCGGGAAGCTCAGCAGAGCATCCGGCACGTCAATCTTCAAGCTGAATTTGTCCGGGAAACGGATTTGCAGCATATCCAGATAATTACGGGTGTGATCAAGCTCCTGCCCGATGGTCACCATCTCCTCGCTGCGGACAATCCCGTAACGCATCTGCATCCCCAGCAGGTACGTCAGCTTCGCGACCCGGGGATCATCACTGCCTTCAGCCAGCATGCGGATGGATTCAAGCGTGTTGTAGATGAAATGCGGATTGATCTGGTTCTGCAAGGCCCGCATATCGGCTTTTTGCTTGCGTTTCTCCGTCAGCTTCACTTCCTGCAGCAGGTCCTTCACGCGGATGATCATCCGGTTGAAGTGGCTGCCCAGCATTCCGATCTCATCATTGTACCGGGGATGCAGCCATACCTCCAGATTGCCATGCTGCACCTGCTTCATCAGGCGGACCATGGATTTCAGCGGCTTCGTCAGGGCATGGGAGATGAAGGTGGCTACAATCAGGGCGAAGGCGATTATCGCCAGCGTGGTCAGCACCTGCGCGTTACGGGTTTTCTCCACTGGTGACAGTATCCGCTCCAGCGGGATAGAGACCATTGTAGTCCAGCCGGTCTTGGCCGATACAGTATATACCGCGAGATATTCCTTGCCGTCCAGAGTGATCTGGAAATGGCCATCGGGTCCGTTCACCTGCTGCAGGAACTTGTCCGTATACTTCTCCAGCATGCCGGACCCACCGCCTGAATCATCCGGGCTGGCGTACATCATTTCCCCCTTGTCATCAACAATCAGGGTACTCCCCTGGGTGACTGCATTGACCGGGTCCACGATGCCCTTGAACAGGCTGATATTGATATCGAACACAATAATGCCGATCTTCTGCAGCGAGCTGACCGAACTGACGGTACGCAGAATGCTGAATACCTCCCGGTGATCCCCCGCATTTACACGGATCATATGCCTGCCCTGAACTATGGAAGCTACGCCGGACTCGGTGAGACTCTGCCACTGCGCCAGACGTTCTTCCGGGAACAGCTCGCTGATGCCCGAGCTTTTGTCATAATAGACGGAGCCGTATTTATCCACCAGGTATACAGCAACAATCTCTTCTTTCGTATGGTTCAAATAGCTTAGGAACATGGACATGCCCGTATTTTTTTCCCAATCGGTCTGCTCCTGCTCCAGATAGAACTGGACATCGGTATTGTAGAGCGGGAGCGCAGTGTACCTCTTCAGGTCGGCTACATAACGGTCGATGGTATCCGAGGCGCTGTCTGCCATCTGTCCGGCGCTTGCTGTTGCATTAACCAGGACGGAATTGAAGGTGGAACGGGACGATAGATAACTGACATAAGTGATCGGCATGGATATCAGAAAAATAAACACGACAATCAGCTTGCGCTCCATAGGCAGATTGGCCAGGAACAGCCAAAGGGTACGCGGAAATCTCCGGATATAGGATACCACTGTGTTGTTCCTTTCCGTACATCCCCTATTTCACCGCGCCGTTCGTTACGCCTTCAAAGATATAACGCTGCAGGAAGAAGTAGAGGATGACTGTCGGCAGCAGGATCAGCAGGATCGCCGCACAGATCAGGTTCCACTCGCCTGAATTAACCCCCTGGAAACGCATGAGGATCGTCGTTACAACACCCAGGCTCTGCTTGGGCATATAGAGGTAAGGGATGTACATGTCATTGTAAATGCTGATCGTCTTCAGGATGACCAGGGTGGCCGTCGCCGGTGTAAGTAGCGGGAAGATGATCGAGCGGTAGATTTTGAACAGGGAAGCACCTTCAACCATGGCATTCTCGTCGAGATCAAACGGAATATTGCGGATGAACTGTAAATAGAGAATGATCTGGATCACATCGGCCCCGATATAGAGCACAATGGGAGCGCCGAGCGTGTTGTAGAGCCCCATATTTTTGATGATGCCGAAGGTGGCGACCTGGGTGGTGATGCTCGGAATGATGGTGGCCACGAGATATGCACCGAACACAACCGGCTTCAGCTTAAAAGAGAAGCGGCCCAGTACATATGCCACCATTGTGCCAAACAGAATGTTCAGGGTCAATGTAATTATAATAATGACGAGTACATTGCCGAAGCCGCTGAGCAGCCCGCCGCGCTGGAAGACAGCGATGAAGTTGTCGAAGTTAAGGAAGCTGTGCGGCAGAGCCATAGAGCTGCTGCTGTTGAACTCATCTGTGGATTTGAACGCATTGACGATCACGACATACGGCGGGAACAGCACTACGAATACGCCGATGAGCAGCGTGAAATATTTGAACAGGTCTTTGAAACGCAATTTGGAATGTTCCATGGCTACTTATCTCCTCCCCGGCTAAGAACCAGCTGTTGAATCAGCAGTACAATGACCACAAAGAAGAGCAGGATAACGCTCATGGCCGAGGCCAGGCCGTAATTGTTGAAGGCAAATGCCGTATCCACCACGCGCTGGACATACGTCTGGCTGGCGCCCGCTGGGCCGCCTTTGGTGAGTACGAACGGAAGGTCGAAGACTTCGAGTGCGCCGGTCACGGTCAGGAACAGATTGAGCTGAATGACGGCCTTCATATTCGGCAGCGTAATTCTCCAGAGGGTCTGCATCGAGTTTGCACCGTCAATCTTCGCAGCTTCATAAATATCACGCGGAATGGCCTGCAGGGAAGCAATATAAATGACCATATTGTAGCCCATGAACCGCCAGAAGCCGGTGGAAGCGAGCGCGTAGTTCACCAGTCCTTCAGTGCCGAGCCAACTGGTCTGTCCGAGGCCGGTCAGGCCGATGCTGTTCAGGAACAGATTCAGTGAACCGTTGGTAGTGTCGAAGACATAACCGAACATGAAGGCGACAGCGACACCATTCATAATGTAAGGCAGGAAGAGCATGATGCGAAAAGCATTCCGGCCCCGCAGCTTGCTGTTCAGCACAACGGCGAAGTAGATCGCCACTATATTCTGAACGAGACCCATGACGAAGTAGGCGAAGTTATGGGTGAATACTTTGAAAATATCGGGAGTGTTAAACACCTCGCGGTAATTATCGAGGCCGACCCAAGGCTTCTCGGGGCTGTAGCCGTCCCAGTTGGTGAAGCTGTAATAGACCAGCTTCAGTGCCGGATAATAAGTGAACGTGGCGAGGAGGATCAGCGGGATCAGCAGAAAGGAGACTATGATAATAGTTTTCTGCTTGTTATAAGACAGTGTTCCGAACATCGCATACCCTTCTTTCGTGAAAGCTTAAGTGGGATTGACGACAAAAGGGATTATCCATGAAGGCAATAATCCCTTTTGCGCCGGAAGTTTAGTGCATCTGGCTGCTTAGTGCAGCAGGGTAAATCATTTTATTACCTTGAAGCTAAAGCTCCACTTTGTGGGGTTATTTTAGTAGCCGAGGTCTTTCTTGGCTTTGGCCCAGGCTTTATTCCATTTGTCGAAGACGGTTTGCGGATCTTTGGCAAGCACGAACTCTTGGACCATAGCAGGCAGGTCGAGCTGTGCTTTGTTGGTGATTTCGGTAACCTTGGCGTCATCTACGGTACCTTCCTGCAGGACTACACCCGTCGACTGGAATTCCTTAAGCTGAGTCAGCTTGGATTCTTTGCCTTTGAGCGGGGAGATGAAGCCGGCGAAGTCCTCGTATCCGGATTCTTCGATCATCCATTTCACGAAGGCCTTGGCAGCATCGACATTCTTGCTGTTCTTAGCCACGGCATAGAAGAAGTCCGGGCTGAGCGGAGCCGTCAAAGTGCCCGAGTTGTCATAAGGAAGCGGAAAGAAGCCTACGTTATCGGAAGTGGTACCCGCACCGATCACCTGATTGATGACCCAGTTACCCAGGAAGTACATGGCGAATTTACCCGATGCGATGTCTTTCTTGGATTGCTCCCAGTTGGTGGAGTTGATGTCTTTTTCCAGGTAGCCTTTTTCATTCAGCTCTCTGAGCAGACCGAGCGCTTTGCCGTATCCGTTGTCCATGGTGAACGGAGCATCTTGTGTCAGCTTCTCATTCGGGAAGTCAGGGTTGCCGGCAATCACGCGGGGAACAGCATATACCCAGTCATTAAGCGGCCATTTGTCTTTGAAGTTGGAAGCGAGCGGAACGACACCTTTAGCTTTGAGCTTCTCGCAGGCCGCGAGGAATTCATCCCATGTCTTCGGAACTTCGGTGATTCCGGCATCGGCGAAGGCTTTTTTGTTATAAACAATCCCCGAAGTGGAGTTCCCGGTAGTGATCCCGTACAGCTGGCCGTCAAAGGATTTGAAATCTTTGAAGGTGAGCTGGTCATTCAGTCCGAGATCATCGAGTGAGGCGAAATATTTAGGCAGATCGGAGTTCGGAATGTTAGGGACGAACATCACGTCAGGCAGCTCGCCGCTGGCCATTCTAACTTTTGCCTGCTGGTTGTAGTCGGTTTGGGAAGCTTCGAATTCTACCTTGATGTTCGGATATTTCTCATTAAAGCGCTTAACATATTCGTCATACTCTTTGCCGATCATGTCGGTTCTGTTGGTCAGGAAAATGATTTTGCCGCTGATGTCAGCGCCGCCTGCCGCTGCAGGTTCAGTAGCAGGTGCAGCTGTTGCCTCTCCGGCGGCAGTCTCAGGAGCGGTGGTTGCTGCCGGCTCATCTGTAGCCGTCGCTGCGTTGTTATTGTTGTTAGAACCGCAGCCTGTCAGGGATAAAGAGAAGATCATGATGATAACAAAACATAACGAAAATAACTTATTTCTCATTGTGTAGTCCCCTTTTCGTTTATTGTTAGCGTTTACATGATTATTATAGCGCTAAAGTATCCAATGAGAAATGTATTCATTTATTATTTATTGTCTTTATTTGTTCTGTTTATAAGATTATAATTAAGTTATTGCTAACAATAAAATAACAAAATACAATGAGGGTAATTAAAACGTAGGCTATTCAACTTAAAGCTTATGCTATTAAAACTTAAAGTGTATACTTCCGATGCGGGTTCTGTACGGAGCAATCTCAGGGAAGTGTACGCTCACAAAACTTTTAGGAGGACTTATGAAACAGCTGCACATCAACCTGACGAACTGGGAATTTAGAGCCTGTGGAGATGAAGCCTGGCTTCCGGCGGCCGTACCGGGAACGGTACATACGGATCTGCTCCGGAATGGAGTTATAGATCAGCCCTTTTATGGAACCAATGAACATGACCTGCAATGGATCGACAAGAAGAACTGGGAATATAGAACCGTACTTACATTAGAAGAGAAATGGCAGAAACTGGCGGTTACGGAGCTGGTATTCGCCGGACTGGACACGTATGCAGATGTATATGTGAACAATGTGCATGCTCTGTCCGCAGATAATATGTTCCGCTCCTGGACCGTGAATGTGAAGGGCCTTCTGCAGGCTGGGGAGAATGAGATCCGCATCGTATTCCGCTCGGTGGTGACCGAGGATCTGCCGAAGCTGGCACAGCTGGGCTATGATCTGCCTGCACCGAATGACCAGTCCGAGCTCGGCGGGCTTCAGGAGCAGCGGATCAGTGTGTTTGCCCGCAAAGCGCCGTACCACTATGGATGGGACTGGGGCCCAAGATTCCTGACCAGCGGCATCTGGCGTGAAGCCGTGCTGGAGGGCCGGGACATTGCGGTCATTAAGGATCTGTACATCCGCCAGAATGCGGTGAATGCACAGGAAGCGCGGCTGACAGCTGTAGTTGAAGTGGATGCTCCGGAAGCTTGGAGCGGTATGCTGCGGGTAACAGCTGAAGGGCAGGAATGGATGAAGGCAGCTTCGCTGGTTCCGGGCAATCAGGTGGTGGAGCTGGAGCTGGTCATCGATACGCCGCGCCTGTGGTGGTGTAACGGGCTGGGTCTACCTGAGCTGTACCAATTCCGTGCAGAGCTGCTGGAGGGAGAAGAAGCTGTGGCCGTGTCGGAGGTTACGACCGGACTGCGGGAAATTAAGCTGGTCCGTAAGCCCGATGAGCGCGGGGCTTCGTTCCATTTTGAGCTGAATGGTGTGCCGGTCTTCGCTAAAGGATCGAATCATATTCCCAATGATAGCTTCATAACTGAGGTTACGGAAGAACGTTACCGCCATGAGATTGCTACGGCGGTGGAATCCAATATGAATATGCTGCGTGTGTGGGGCGGCGGATTCTATGAAGAGGAAGTTTTCTACCGGCTGTGTGATGAGTACGGCCTGCTGGTCTGGCAGGACTTCATGTTCGCGTGCAGCATGTACCCGGGGGACGAGCCGTTCCTGAACAATATCCGTGAGGAAGCGGTATATAATGTCCGCAGATTGCGGAATCATCCTTCTATTGCTGTATGGTGCGGGAACAATGAGATTGATTCGGCCTGGTCGCAATTCGAGGAGAATATGGGCTGGGGCTGGAAGGAGAAGCTGAGTGCTGATATCCGTGAGACCTTATGGGCCGCGTATGAAGAAATCTTCCACAAGATTCTGCCTGAGGCTGTTGCCGCGAATCATCCGGGTGTGGATTATTGGCCTTCCTCACCGCTGCGTGAGCTTACCCGCGGTCAGGATCAGCATGCTACGCGGATTATGGGCGAAGGCGATATTCACTACTGGGGAGTATGGCACGGAATCGAGCCATTTGAGAACTATAACCTTAAGGTTGGCCGCTTCATGAGTGAATATGGCTTCCAATCCTTCCCGGAGCTGAAGTCGGTGCTCAGCTATGCAGAAGAAGCGGATATGGAGCTGGAGTCCAAGGTGATGCTGGCCCATCAGAAGAACGGACGGGGTAATCAGCTGATCAAGGAATACATGGATATGTACCTGCCGCAGCCTAAGGACTTCAGAGGCTTCTTGTACATGAGCCAGGTGCTTCAGGCGGAAGCGATCCGCATCGCGATTGAGAGCCATCGCCGGAACAAGCCTTATTGCATGGGCACGCTGTACTGGCAGATGAATGACTGCTGGCCGGTAGCTTCCTGGGCGGGTATGGATTATTACGGACGCTGGAAGGCGCTGCAATATACCGTGCGCAAGTCCTTCAAGGATGTGCTGCTGTCCATTGACGGTACGGACGGGGATACGCTCAAGGTTCACGCTGTCTCCGACCGGCGTCAGGCGCTGGACGGCGAGCTGGTGATCCGGCTTCATGACTTCAGCGGCGCGCTGCTGCGGGAATGGTCGCAGCCGGTAACGCTGGCTGCGGATTCGGCAGCGGTGGTATTCACGCTGCCGGTTGCTGAATTGCTGGAAGGCCGTGATCCGGCACAAGTGCTGCTGGTGGCTTCCCTGCTGGAAGGCGGACAGGTGCTGGAGCGGGGGGAGCATTACTTCGCGGCGGCCAAGGATATTCCGCTGAGCAAGCCGGTAATTACAGTGACGGAAGTGCCGGGCAGCGCCGGGAAGAGCTTCACGCTCAGCAGCGATGTGCTGGCTAGAGGTGTGCATCTGACCGTAGAAGAAGAGGGTATCTTCTCCGACAACTTCTTCGATCTGCTTCCGGGCGAGCCGAAGACGATAGAGTTTGCGCTCAGCGGAAGCGGTGAGGCGGACTTCACGCCGGCGGCTCCAACGGGGCTGGTGGTCCGCTCGATGGCGGATTATATCTAAATATAAAGCGGGTGCTACGCAATCCTTCACGCTGAATCGGATTCCGTCCCTTGATGGACGGGATGGCCGTTGCTACTTTAGGGAAGCGGGCAGGCTTGCGGACTGACAAGACCTTATTGTTTGAAATAAAGCATTATTTCCAGTCTTGCGGACTCAGAAGACCTTAATTCCCGCTCAGAAGGCCGTTTGGACGCTGAAGCGGTGCAATAGGGGCTTCTGAGTCCGCTTGGAAGGAAAAAGTGGCATTTTCAGCGAAATAACGGCTCTCCATTCCGCTTGGACTTGTCTCGTAGAAGCAGGCGGGGCTTGGTGAAGAACAAAGAATGCTGGAGAACGTGGAAGTGGAAGCAGCGGAAGTAGCAGAAGTAAGAGTGGCAGCAGTAGAAGTAGTAGCGGTAGTAGAAGTAGATCACCGCCGAAGACCGGTAAGACCGCCGAAGCTTAGGGTTATCGGTGGGTGACTGGGCGGAGTTCGGCTTATCGTTAGGTGAGAGGCGGAGGTTCGTGCGTGTTGTAGGCTGAAACAAATAGTAAATGGCAGATATTAGATATTAAATATTAGATATTAGATAGTAAGCTGCAGGTTGTAGCTATAGGTTGCAGGTTGCAGATAATTAATCCTTAGGAGAGAAGGAGTCAGGACCATGGCGATATGGGTTCAGGAAGACAAGGGGATATTCCACCTGCAGAGCACAGGGATGAGTTATGTGATCGGACTGGTGAATGGTTATCCAGCGCATCTCTATTGGGGAGGGCGGCTGCGTGAGGGCAGCAATCTGGACGGTTTGCTCCTGCCGGTGGCCCATGGCTCGCTGGACCGGCTGCCGCAGGAATATCCGCAATATGGAACCGGGGATTTCCGCGTTCCTGCCTATCAGGCCAAACTTGAGGATGGAACACGGGTCACTGAGCTGCGCTACAGCGGGTACCGCGTGACGGAAGGCAAACCGGAGCTTGCCGGATTGCCTTCCGTGTATGTAGAATCGCCGGAGGAAGCAGATACGCTTGAGCTTATTCTGAAGGATGATTACGCCAAGCTGACCGTGAAGCTGCGATATACGGTATATAAGGAACGGAATGTCATAGCGCGTTCCGTGGAGTTCTCCAATGACGGCCCGGATACGCTGCAGCTGCAGCGCGCCCTTAGTGCCTCTGTGGATTTCCCGGCGGCTGACATGGATATGATCTACCTGTCCGGTGCCTGGTCGCGGGAGGCCCAGATTACCCGCAGACGCCTGGAGCAGGGCAACTCTGCGATCCAGAGCCGCCGGGGAATGAGCAGCCATCAGCATAATCCGTTTGCTGCATTGGCCAAGGCCGGAGCCGATGAGAACCAAGGCGAGGTGTTCGGCTTCTCCCTGGTATACAGCGGCAACTTTGAAGCTGAGACAGAGGTAGATCCCTTCGGAACCACCCGGTTTACCATCGGTCTGAATTCCTTCGATTTCTCCTGGAAGCTGGAGCCCGGCGGGCATTTCCAGACCCCGGAAGCGGTTATGGTCTACTCGGGACAGGGGATCGGAGAGATGTCGAGAACGTATCACCGTCTATACCGGACCCGTCTCTGCCGAGGACAGTACAGGGACAAAGAGCGTCCGATTCTGGTCAATAACTGGGAAGCCACTTATTTCGACTTCAACACCGACAAGCTGGAGGCGATTGCCGCCGAAGGGGCGAAGCTCGGCATTGAGCTGTTCGTGCTGGACGACGGCTGGTTCGGCAAACGGGATGCGGATAATTCCTCGCTGGGTGACTGGGTAGAGGATCTGCGCAAGCTGCCAGGCGGGTTGGCTGACCTGGCGCAGCGGGTGAACGGCCATGGGCTCAAATTCGGCCTGTGGGTTGAGCCGGAGATGATCTCGCCTGATAGCGATCTGTACCGCAGTCACCCGGACTGGTGTCTGCATGTGCCGGGCCGCCGCCGCAGTGAAGCCCGCTGGCAGCTGGTACTGGATTATACAAGGGCTGAGGTACGGCAGTATATTTTCGAGTCGCTTAGCCGTATCTTCTCTTCAGTTCCGGTAACCTACATTAAATGGGATATGAACCGCTGTCTGACCGAGATCGGCTCGGCGCAGCTTCCGGCAGACCGGCAGGAAGAAACTGCGCACCGTTATGTACTCGGGCTGTACGAACTGCTTGAACGGCTGACGTCGGCATTCCCCCATATATTGTTCGAGAGCTGCTGCAGCGGGGGCGGCCGTTTCGATCCCGGCATGCTCTACTATATGCCGCAGACCTGGACCAGCGATGATACCGATGCGGTAGAACGCCTGAAGATTCAGTATGGAACCAGCCTAGTCTATCCGGCCAGCTCGATGGGAGCACATGTCTCTGCGGTGCCGAATCATCAGGTGGGCCGGTTCACGCCGCTGTCCTTCCGGGGAGATGTAGCTATGTCCGGCAACTTCGGTTATGAGCTCGATCTGACGAAGTTCACTCCGGAGGAGAAGGAGCTGGCAAAGGCGCAGGTGGCGAATTATAAGGAAATCCGCAGCCTGGTGCAGCAGGGCAATCTGTACCGGCTGGAGAGCCCGTTCGAGGGCAATGATACGGCCTGGATGTTCGTCTCGGATGATCAGCGCGAGGCGCTGGTCTATTACTTCCGGGTACTGGCCATGCCGCACCCGCCGCGCCGGATGCTCCTGCTCGGGGGCCTGAACCCGGACCTCGACTACCGTATTGAAGGCAGCGGCGAAGTCTACGGCGGGGACTGCCTGATGCAGGCCGGTCTGCTGCTGCCGGAGGTCCAGCGGGACTTCGTGAGCGGCTGCTACCACCTGAAGGCTGAAGGATAAACAACAGGCAGATCATAGGGAATAGGGGAAGCCGGGGAAACCTTGGCTTCCCCTATTCTGTATAGAAAGCTGTAGCATGTGAATAATTAGGGATGCGGCGAAGGGGACGTAGCAGAAGTAGCAGACGTAGCCGGATGTAGCAGATGAGGTAGCATTAGCAGATGAAGCAGACGTAGTAGCAGACGTGGCCAGAAGTAGCAAATGTAGCAGCAGTAGCAGACGTAGCAGCATTAGCAGTCGTAGCCAGAAGTAGCAAATGTAGCAGCAGTAGCAGATGAAGCAGACGTAGCAGTAGTAGCAGTAGTAGCAGATGAAGCAGACGTAGCCAGAAGTAGCAAATGTAGCAGTAATAGCAGTTGAAGCAGACGTAGCCAGAAGTAGCCAATGTAGCTGTAGTAGATGAAGCAGAAGCAGCAGAAGCAGAAGTAGCAGACGTAGTAGCAGTAGCCAGATGAAGCAGATGAAGCAGCAATAGCAGACGTAGCCGGATGTAGCAGCATTGGCAGTCGTATCCAGATGTAGCAAATATAGCAGCAGTAGCAGATGAAGTAGCATTAGCAGTCGTAGCCAGACGAAGTAGTATTAGCAGATGTAGCAGCTATACTCCCTTTGCCGTTATTTGATGGTTTTTGTAAGCTTCCGGTTGGATCTGGAATTAAGCAGGTTAACTGTAAACAGGCTGAACCTTATTTCCCGAGAACCGCGGCTGAGTCGGGCTAAATCTGCTGATAGATAAAACGCACTTAAGATTTGAACTTGAAGCTTAGCCGTCACTGTGGTGAACATTTGGACTTCCGGCCGCTGCCCGCCCCCAGATTTTTTGATTATTACGGCTGATCGCGGTGGAAATACGGTGACTGATTATGCTTTCGTAGCGAGCTTTCCTGCGGAAAGCTTTCAGGCGGGCGCTATCGCTCCTACAGTTCCAAATTTCCCCTCCGCTTCTTTCGCTTTTTGCCAGTTTATTTGGAGTAACCCATGTGCAGCGTGCAGCGGTTAATTGTATTTTCTGCAACTAAAGGTCGGAAAAAGAACCGGATTCCCGGGTTAACTGTATTCTGTACAATTAAAAATAGCGGCAGCACTTCTTTTGCGGAATTTAGGGATTTTTAACTGTAGGAAATGCAATTAAAACGCCCGCAGCGCGATAAATGATCGTTTTAGTTGTACGAAATACAGTTAGAACAGAGCTGGAGTAGAGCTGGAACGCTGGTCTAGCAGCGAACTGCTGCAATCCAATTCCAGTAAAACATTTGGTGTGAGTCCCGTGTGAGTCCGGTGGTAATGGGGTGTCGATCCGGAGGATTTCAGTTCATTTTACATAACTGTTAGCCAGGCATCGTTCGGGTTTGGCGTTACTTTCATGTTATATTCAGCTTTTTTCTTGCCGGAAAAGCTAGAATTATGTATAATAGCAATTATTATCGATGTGAATGTACGATATTCTGTTTTCGAAGGTGGTTTCATGGCAGAACTGGAAAACAGCGAGCAGAAGAAGAAGATGTGCCAGATCTACAATGAGATCTCCAAGGAATTGTTTGGTTTCGGGACGACCCTGCTCCGCGTTACTGTCGATCAGCGGGTCATTACCTTTCACGCCAAGCACCGCAGGTCTCCACGGTCGACCGCCCTGGAAGGGGAGGCGCCGGAGCTTAAGCAGGAAGTGGACTTCCGGATGTCACTGCTGTTTAAGAAGAGATTCAAAGAACGGCTTGAAGCAGAGATGGGCTTAACGATTGAGGTTCTGCTGAGGGATTATGATGCACCAACCGGATGGGCTTTTACCAATATGATATTGGCCGGTGAATGAAGCATTTCAGTCAATGAATTTTGAATATCACGGATTTTTGCTTTTGATCTATCTTAAGCGAAGACCGTCCTTCTATAACGGGGTAGCTCTTTCCTTTGTTTATACAAAGAAAGGTGTTCTTGTTCCTACAAGAATGCTTTTCTTTTTTTTGTGAAAAAATAAGGCAAACCAAGTTTTTATTACCAACAGGGGGTGCTGCTGATCCGTTGTCTGCTGCCGATTGCTTAATGGAAGACTGACAGAACATGCCGTTTGTATAGGATGACCGCTGGAATTGTACCGCATATTTAATTACATTTGGGAGGTTATTTACTAATGAATAAATTAATGACTACAGGCCTTGCTCTTGCTTTGACTTCTCTGCTTGCCGCTTGCGGCAACAACAATACCGCTGCGACAAACGGCGCCGGTACGGACAATGCAGCTACACCGGAAGCAACATCTGGGGGTGCGCCAACGGAATTAGTGGTCTCAACCTGGGGATTCTCGGAGGACTTCTTCAAGGAATCCGTCTACGCTCCATTTGAGAAAGAGCATAATGTCAAAATCGTCGTCGAGATCGGCAACAACGCCGAGCGCCTGAACAAAATCCGTCAGGGCAGCTCCGATGTCGATGTAGTCTATCTGTCTGACTATTATGCGCAGCAGGCTATCAATGAAGGTCTGTTCGAAACGATTGACCGCAGCAATATTCCGAACATCGATAAGATCTATGATATCGCCAAAGCGCCGCTCGGCGAAGAATATGGTCCGGCGTACACCGTTGGGCGTCTCGGAATTGCCTATAACCCGGCACTTGTTGAAGGAGAAGTCGGTTCATGGGCAGATATGTGGAGTAAGTTCGACAAGAACCTGGCGCTGCCGGCGATTACTGCCACAGCGGGTCCAATGATTGTGGATGCGGCATCGCTCGTGTCGGGCGGTACAGAGTTCAATGAAGACGGAGCCTTCACGAAGCTGAAGGAGCTGGACAGCAATGTGGTCAAATATTACTCCCAGACTTCGGAGTATGTAAATATGTTCGGCCAGGAGGAAATTGCCGGCGGTCCGATTATGGAAATGTACTTCAAGGATCTCCAGGCAGCCGTGCCGGATGCCAAGTTCGTTGCACCGTCTGAAGGTGCTTATGCCGTAATGAATACGGTCAACGTGGTCAAAGGCAGTGACAATAAAGAGCTTGCCGAAGAGTTCATCAACTGGCAGCTGAGCCAGGAAGTGCAGGAGAAATCGGCCAAAGCCAAAGTCGATTCCCCGGTAAACACAGAGGTTGTGCTAACGGATGAAGAAGCAGTAGGGGTAACGTACGGTGCAGAGGTAATCAGCAAGCTGCGCAAGCTGGACATGTCCTTCGTGAACGAGCATATCTCCGTGTGGACAGACCGCTTCAACCGTGAGATTGGCGGCTAAGGATGACTGGACGTAAAAAAGTCATTCTCGATGTAGATACAGGGGTGGATGACGCGCTGGCAATTATGCTGGCCGTCACGAGCGGACAGTTCGATATTCTGGGGATTACCACAGTCAGCGGCAACGTTTCGCTGGATCAGGCGACCCTGAATACCTGCAAAATTCTGGAGCTGCTCGGCGTATCCGGGCAGATTCCGGTCTTTCGCGGAGCGGACAAGCCGCTTGTCCGTGATACCGTGTTCGAGCACCGTGTGCACGGCTCGGACGGCATCGGCGGTGCACTGCGCGGCATGACGGTAACCAAGCGGGCGGAAGCAGAGCGGGCGGAGGACTTCATCATCCGCCAGGTGCTGGCGCATTCCGGTGAGGTCACGCTGATTATGACCGCGCCGCTGACCAATCTGGCGCGCGCGCTGCACAAATGTCCGGAGCTTACGCAGCATGCCGCCGAAGTGATTGTGATGGGTGGTGTGGTGCAGGGCTTCGGCAACATCACGCCGACCGCGGAATACAACATGTATGTCGATCCGGAGGCGGCCAAGCTGGTGCTGGCTGCGGGCTTCCCGCAGCTGACGCTGGTCGGGCTGGATGTAACCCGCCGGGCGCTGCTTAGCGCGGAGGATATCGCGAAGCTGCGTATTCCAGCGGTTCGCGAATATGTGGAGCAGAGTACGGCGGACTACCGTACGCGCTATTTTGAACGTAACGGTGTGCAGGCCTGTGCGCTGCATGATCCGCTGGCGGTAGGTGTGGCGCTGAACCGGGAGTTTGTTAATGTGCAGAAGTATTACGTGGACGTGGAAACCCGCAGCGAGCTATGCGACGGGCAGACGGTCTGCGATTTCCAGAACAGGCTGAACAAGCCGGCCAATGCCGGCGTCTGTCTGGAGGTGGACGCGCCGGCTTTTCTGGAGTACTTCATTAATAGCCTGAATAGCTTGAATCAAGAACCGAAGAAGGACGGGAGTCATGAGAATGAATAAAAGAGTGCTGCTTCTCCTGCTGCCGGGCCTCTTATTCCTGGCGGCCTTCATGCTGGTCCCGATCACGCTGACCATTGCCTCCACCTTTGTGCAGGACGGAAAGCTGACGCTGGAAGGGTATTTGTATTTTTTCCGCGACGGGTACTTTAACCGCATCCTGCTGACTACGCTCCGGGTAAGTGTGGTGACTACGCTGGTCTGCATGGTGCTCGGGTATCCGGCGGCTTATTATATCTCGCGGGCCAGCGCGCGTAAGAAGAGCCTTCTGCTTGCGCTGTCGATTTTTCCGCTGCTGACCAGTCCCGTTGTGCGCTCGTTCAGCTGGATGATTATTCTCGGCAAAAAAGGGCTGATCAACTCGTTCCTGGTGAACACAGGATTGATCGCGAAGCCGCTCGACATTCTGTATACGCCGACCGCGATGATGATCGGGCTGGTGCATCTGTTCCTGCCGCTGATTATTATTACGCTGCTCGGCGTGATGGAGAATCTGGACCATGAGCTGGTCCGGGCGGCGCGCAGTCTGGGCGCTTCCCCGTTTGCGGCGTTCCGCAAAATCACCTTCCCGCTGACCGTGCCGGGACTGATCATCGGCGGGATTCTGGTCTTCGTCGGCAGTCTCACGGCGTATACCACGCCGGCGCTGCTCGGCGGTAAGGAACGGGTGGTCTCCACCTTCCTGTATCAGAATGCCATGACGCTGAATGATTGGCAGGCGGCTTCGGTGATTGCGGTAATTATGATTGTTATTACATTTGTGGTGGTTGGGCTGATGAATGCCTGGGCTAACCGCCTGAATCCGAAGGGGTGAGAATATGAAGGAAGGTAACCGCATGCTGTCCCTGTACACGCTGCTGGTCTTTATTTTTCTGCTGGGTCCGCTCGTGATCATCTCCATTACTTCCTTTGAGCCGGGCACGGTCCTGAAATTCCCCCCGGAGGGCTTTTCGCTGAAATGGTACAAGAACATCTTTGAGGTCAGCGCCTTCATGGAGACCTTCAGGACTTCCATTGTCATCTCGCTGCTCGGCAATCTGCTGGCGCTCCTGCTGGGTGTGCCTGCGGCTTACGCGCTGAGCCGTTACCGGTTCCGCGGGCGGGACACGCTGAATGCGGTATTCCTGTCGCCGGTGCTGATTCCCGGGATTGTGCTGGGCTTCACACTGCTGCGTTATCTGATTGTGGTGTATAATCTGCCGATTGTGGCGGGGCTGCTGATCGGACATACGGTGATTATGCTGCCTTTTATTATCCGGGTGATTGCTTCGAGTCTGGAGAAATTCGATTTCGCGGTAGAAGAGGCGGCGCAGAGCCTGGGGGCGACCCGAGTATACACTTTCTTCAAAGTCGTGCTGCCCAACATCCGGTCAGGAATTCTGGCGGCTATTCTGATCGCATTCCTGGAGTCGTTCAATAATGTGGATATTTCCGTGTTCATGACAGGCCCGGGGATCAGTACCCTGCCGATTCAAATGCTGACCTATGTGCAAAATTACTTCGATCCCACGATTGCCGCGATTTCGGTCATTCTGATGGTGCTCACGGCAGCGCTGATGTTCATCATCGAGCGGCTGATGGGCTTCGCCTATTTCACCAAACGATAACCTATTCAATGATAATGGGGGCCTAGAGCAATGTCACTACTCAGTCTTGAACATGTATCGGTTGCTTATGACAACCGTTTGATCTTAGAGGATTTCAACCTGTCGCTGCAAAAAGGCCAGCTGCTCTCCCTGCTCGGACCCAGCGGCTGCGGTAAAACAACCACACTGCGGCTGATCGCCGGCTTCCTGAATGCCGAGGCAGGGAATTTCATGTTCTCCGGCAAGGATTATACCAAGGTTCCGGTGGAAAAGCGGAATTTCGGCTTCGTGTTCCAGAGCTATGCGCTGTTCCCGCATCTGTCGGTGTTTGACAATGTGGCGTTCGGCCTGCGGCTGCGCAAGCTGAAGGAAGCGGAGGTCAAAAAGCGGGTGAACCGGATGCTGGAGACGGTCAGCCTGGGCGGTTTTGAATCCAGACTGCCGGGCGCCCTGTCCGGCGGTCAGCGCCAGCGGGTAGCGATTGCCCGGGCGCTTGTCATCGAGCCGGATCTGCTGCTGTTCGATGAGCCGCTGAGCAATCTCGATGCCAACCTGCGGGTCAACATGCGGGTGGAGATCCGCCGTATCCAGCAGGAGCTCGGCATCACCACCGTCTACGTCTCCCATGACCAGGAGGAATGCTTCTCGATCTCCGATCAGGTCGCCGTTATGAATAACGGCAAGATCGAGCAGCTGGATCATCCGGCGAACATCTTCAAATATCCGGCCAGTGAATTTGTGGCCCGGTTTATCGGGTTCGGGAACTTTATTGCTTTTGACGGACGGAATGATGAAGGTTCGGATATTGAGCTGAGCCGTGGTGAGCTGAAATTCCAGGCGGCTAAGCGGCCGGGCGGCGAGGGAAATACCGGGCTGCTGGGTGCGATTCGCCCTGACGATCTGCAGTTGCTTGGCGGCGGCGTGGCGGATACGGGCACAGGCATGGAGGGGAATGTTTTGACCGGTAAAGTGCAGGTCAGCACGTATCTCGGCCGCAGCTACCAGTATCAGGTAGAGACTGAGCTTGGGGTATTCACGGTCAATCAGGAGATGGAGCAGCCGTTCATTCAGGGACAGCAGGTCACGGTTTATTTTCCAAAAGAGAAGCTGGTGCTGGTGCAGTAGCGCGTCATAAGGAGCATACACGATGAATACAGATCAACTTATACTGAACGCTAAGGTCTACAACAGTTACTATAAAAGATTCGAGACGGCGAATGTGGCCGTTAAGGAAGGACGTTTTCTCTACGTAGGTCCTCTTGGTGCAGAGACGTTTGTGGCTGCCGAGATCATTGATGCTAAGGGGCAGTATCTGGTGCCCGGCCTCATCGATATTCATCTGCATATTGAGAGCACGATGATTACACCGGAGACGTTCTCCTACGGTATTCTGCAGCACGGGGTAACCACGATTGTTCCCGAGCCGCATGAGATGGCCAATGTGTTCGGGGTAGAGGGCGTCCATGAGATGATCCGGGCCAGCCGGGATTGCCAGGTGGACATGTTCTATGCGATTCCGAGCTCGGTGCCGGCAACTCCGCTGGAGACTACGGGAGGCTCCATTGAGATCTCTGATATCGACGAGCTGATGGAGACGCAGCGGATGATCTGCCTGGGCGAGGTCATGAACTTTGTGGATGTGATCCGTGATCCTGAGGGGAAAAGCAACCGCATCCTCCAGCATGTCCGCAGCCGCTATCCGGGCCTGGTCATTGAAGGGCATACGCCGAAGCTGCTGGACCTCGATCTGCACCGCCTGATCTATGCGGGGATTGATTCCGATCATACCCACCAGAGTATCGAGGGGCTGACCGCACGGATCGCAGCCGGAATGTTCATCGAGATCCAGGAGAAATCGATGACACCTGAAGTCGTGGAGTATCTGATCGGTCATCCGGTCAGTGAGCATTTCTGCTTCGTGACGGATGATGTCATGACCGATTCGCTGGTGCAGACCGGCCATCTGGATCACCTGGTCCGCAAAGCCATCGCCATGGGCATGACGCCGGAGGACGCAGTCTATGCGGCTACGTTCACCCCGGCGCGGCGGATGAAGCTGGATGACCGCGGCGTAATCGCACCGAACAAAACCGCCGATTACCTCCTGCTGTCCGATCTGGACAGCTTCGCGATTGAGGCGGTGTACAAGCGGGGCTTGCAGGTCTTTGACCGCAAGCGCCCGCAGGCACAGGTCATGAGTGAGCCGCAGTTCCCGGCTCACTTCTATAAGAGTGTGCAGCTGGAGCCGCTGGCGGAGGCTGACTTCACGGTGCCTGCTGCGCTACCGGACGGCTGCTACGGCGCCCGCGTGATGATGGTCAACAACGTGTCCACGTTTACCGAGGAGAAGCATGTGGAGGCCGGAGTGAAGGACGGCCTCCTGCAATGGGAGGAGACCGGCTGCGGTCTCATCGCGACCTTTGAGCGGTACGGCAAGAACGGCAACCGCGCCTATGGCCTGATCGGCGGAGACACGATCAAGCGCGGCGCGGTCGCGACTACGTATTCACACGACAACCACAATCTGCTGGTTGTCGGACATAATGCGGCGGACATGGTACTGGCCGCCAATACAGTGATCGCCGGGCAGGGCGGCTTCTGCGTCGCCTGCGGCGGCGAGGTGCTCGCGCTGCTGGCGCTGCCAGTCGGCGGCATCCTGACCGAAGCGCCGCTGACCGAGACTGCGGAGCAGGTGCTGGCGCTGCGCACGGCGATGGAATCGCTGGGCTACAATCACTACAACCCGATTATGTCCATCAGCACCCATTCGCTGCCGGTCAGCCCGGCGCTGAAGATCACGGACCACGGCCTGATTGATGTCGGAGCCGGCAAGGTCGTGCCGCTGCTATTCCCGCTTGGAGACGAGTAAGGGGAGCTGGGGATTGCAGCGGGATTAGGCGTAAGAGTTGGCAGAGGGGCTAGCGGGGGAGCTGGCGGAAGAGCTGGAGGAGAAGGGTGTCCCGATGGGATGCCCTTCTTTGTTATTCAGCAGTACCTCTGTATTCACCGCCTGAAGTGGGCTGTATGGAAGAATGAAAGGGATAAATCCCACTAAATCTGCTAGAAGTGGGCTGTATGGAGGAATGAAAGGGATAAATCCCACTAAATCTGCTAGAAGTGGGCTGTATGGAGGAATGAAAGGGATAAATCCCACTAAATCCGCTAGAAGTGGGCTGTATGGAAGAATGAAAGGGATAAATCCCACTAAATCCGCTAGAAGTGGGTTGTATGGAAGAATGAAAGGGATAAGTCCCTTTGAATCCGCGGGAAGTGGGCTGGAGAGAGGAATGAAGTTCGCCGGAAGTGGGCGTCAGGCGGGAACGAGGTGCATTAGTGCCCCTAAATCCGCCGAAAGTGGGCGGCGGGCGAGAATGAGGGGCAAAAGTGCCCCTGAATCTGCCGAAAGTGGGCCTTAGTGGGATCGCCGGTGGAGTGAAGCGGACTGAGATTCCGTTATCTTGTGACTTCGGGCTTAAAATGAGGGATTTCGGAACACATAGCGGAATCTCAGTCCGATTGGCCAGTGATTTCGCCTGATCTGACCAAATAACGGAATCTCATTCCTCATACTAGTCGAGGGGTGGCAAAGCCTTAGCAAGTCCCGCCGTCCCGCCAAATCCGGCAATCCCCGCCGTCCCGCTAAGCCGCAGCTCTCGCAAGCCGCAGCTCCCGCCAATCCCTCACCCATACTTTATGCTTCCGCTAACATCCACCCGCATTTGCCCAACGAGCGGTTTTGTACCTGTACACCCGGGCAAGAGCGGGTTTTAGCATACATAGCTGGCAAGCGAGGTTTTTACTGTAACCAATATTGTATATAATGGAAGCAATGCTTGATTTCGGAGGAGGTGCTTGGAGTGACGGAGACGGAACGGTTGAACGGGCCGGAGAATGTGGAGCAGCCGGGAGAGCGGGGAGGGCCTGGAAGGCGGGGGAAGCCGGAAAAGCGGAAGAAGCTTACGCTGGGCCGGGTCTTCCTGATTATTTTCCTATTGGGGCTTGCGGTTTATCACGTAGGTACGATTGTACAGATGTTCACCTCTTTCGAGGCAAGGGTGTCCAGCCGCATCAGCCTGCAGGATATCACCTCGATAGAAATTACCCGGTCTTTGCCGGAAACGGCTGATGACGTCGTGGTCACGGTGACCGATCCGGCAGAAATCGCGGGGATCATGAATGCTTTTGCCGGCGTGAAGTTAAGAAGCTCTTATGCTTCCCATGATTTCACCAGAAGCTACTGGATTCATATCGATGTGAACAAATACTACCGATTCTCGATTAGAGTGGATGACGCCAAGTATATCTCAATCGGTGACTCCTCCCGGCGAGACAAGTACAGCAGCGGATCTTTTAAAATCATCAACGATTATGACATCGGGTCGATCGACCGCCTGTTTCCGTGAGAATCCGCCGCTTCCGGTTGACTTGCGTAGGACCCGCCCCTATGATGATAAATAATATGTAACATTAGGCTCGTACACAGAGGAGAGAAACAGCATGGCTATGGAGATTGAACGCAAATTCCTGCTGCCGGAATACCCGGAGCGGCTTATTGAAGAAGGACAGCTGAAGGTGCTCACCCGGCACAGCATTGACCAGACGTATTTAGCGATTGAGGACGGGCAGGAGCTGCGGGTACGCAAAATTACCGACCTGGATACGGGCGAAGTTTCTTATACACATACGTTCAAGGATGGCAAAGGCATCAGCCGCCAGGAGATCGAATATTCCATTTCGGCAGGTTTATATAATCAGATGATCGAGGCTGTGAAAGCTGTAGCACTGGTCAAAACCCGCATCACAGGCGTATGGAACGGCACAACGGTGGAGATTGATCTCTATACTCAGCTGGAGCTTACGGTGCTGGAGGTTGAATTCGATTCGCTGGAGGAAGCGGAGAGCTTCATCGCCCCGGAATGGTTCGGCCAGGATGTCAGCACAGAGAAGAAGTACAGCAACAAAACCGTCTGGAAGCAGCTGCAGAACAAATAGTGTCCATAGGCATAATGCGGTGAATAGGATACGGGCGAAACTTCGCTTTATTTTAAAAATAACGCCAATAATTAACGGACTTTAACGCGTAAACGTGTTACTATGTAAAGTAAAATTAAGCACCATATAAGCCGAACTTAATAATGATGGCGAGTATTGTTATATGGTCAGTTAATATCAGCAGGTTAAATAAAGAGGGGTTCAGGAGGATGAGGCGGGTATGGAGTATGTAAGTACAAGAGGCAAGGTGGAAGCAAGAGGCTTTATTGACACGGTTCTGATGGGGCTGGCGGATGATGGCGGGTTGATGGTGCCTTTTCAGATTCCTGCGGTTTCCCCTGAAAAGCTTGAAGAATGGAGAAGCCTCAGCTTCCAGGAGCTGTTCCTTGAGATTTTCTCCTACTATACCAATGACGAAATTCCCTATGATGACTTGAAAGAAATGGTCTACACCAGCTACGGCAATTTCCGCGCTCCGGAAGTCACGCCGCTGCACAAAGTAAACGACTCCCTGTATGTGCTGGAGCTGTTCCACGGGCCTACGTTTGCCTTCAAGGATGTGGCGCTGCAGTTCATGGGTGAGCTGTATTCCTATATTGCCAAGGTACGGGGCGAAATTATCCATATTCTCGGCGCAACCTCGGGCGATACCGGAGCGGCTGCAATCCAGGGCGTACGCGGCAAGGAAGGCATCAAAATCTGTATTCTCCATCCGCATGGCAAGGTCAGCAAGGTGCAGGAGCTGCAAATGACGACCGTGGATGACAGCAACGTGCTGAACCTGTCCGTAGAGGGTAACTTCGACGATTGCCAGAAGATCATCAAGGAGCTGTTCGCCGACCTCGACTTCAAGGGACGGTATCACCTGCGGGCGATCAACTCGATCAACTTCGTGCGTATTCTGGCGCAGACGGTCTATTATTTCTATGCCTACCTGCAGCTTCCGGAGAGTGACAAGAAGAAGGTGAATATCAGCGTGCCTTCGGGGAACTTCGGCAATATTTTCTCAGGCTTCCTGGCGCAGAAAATGGGGCTGCCGATCCACAAGCTGATCATCGCCACCAATGAGAACAACATTCTCGAACGGTTCGTGTTAACCGGCGAATACAAACCGGGCAGCTTCACGGGCACCTACAGCCCGTCAATGGATATCCAGGTAGCAAGCAACTTCGAGCGTTATCTGTATTATTTGCTCGGTGAGGATACAGTGAAGCTGTCCGGATATATGGCTGCGTTGCAGAGTGAGGGCGCCATCACGGTTGACGGCGAACTGTTTGCCCGGGTGCAGGCCGACTTCTCGGCGCTGGGTGTCAAGAATGCGGAATGCCTTGCGACGATCAGCAAATACGAGCAGGAATCCGGCTATCTGCTGGACCCGCATACGGCATGCGGGGTTGCGGCTTACGAGAAATTCAGCGCCCCGGGTGAGACAAGCATCGCCTTCGCGACAGCGCATCCGGCCAAGTTCGACGAGGCGATTGCCCTGACCGGCATCAAGCAGGAATTCCCGGCGCAGATTGCTGCCCTGTTCGAGCTACCGCAGCATCAGGTTGTGGTCGATCATGATAAGGCGGAGATTGTGCGCCAGCTGCAGGCTTTTTACGGTTAAAAAGGTTCGGGGGTCTATACAGGTCCCGCTCTCTGAATAGGAATAGTACAGCCCCCGCTCTCCTTCTGGAGCGGGGGCTGTTTATGTTCTGTGCTTAGTGTCTTGTAACGAATAGTGCTATAGCCGCCGCGCTGCATCAATGCTGCGGCTAGTCTCGGGGAGACTCTATATAGTTATGAAATCCGGCCAGGCAGCTTCCTGGCTGAGTAAGAGCGTGGGCGTGTGTATGAGTAAGAGGAGGGGGATGGATAAGAGTGTGCGTGTGTATGAGTAAGGGTAAGCGCATCGCCCATCAAGCCAGCGTTAGCAGCAGAGCGCACCGCCCAGCAAACTTGCTTGGCAGCCTTCGCCGCCTGTCAAGCCAGCATTGGCAGCGCCCCGCCCATCAAGCCAGAGTTAGCAGCAGATCCTCGCCACCCGGCCAATATACCGGGCCTTCCCTTACCGCAAAGGCAGCGCCTCTTGCTGCGCTTGCTGCTCCCGGGCCTTGTCGCAGAAATCGGCGATTTTGTAGGAAACGTAGTAGGCGAGCATTTTCTCAGAATCGCTGAAGCCGGTCTCCAGCAGTCTGCTGATCTGGTCGAGCTTGTACCGGAGGGTATTCCGGTGAATGTACAGCTCTTCGGAAGCGAGCTGCATGTTCCGGTTATGCTTGAGATAGATGTAGAAGGTGTGGTACAGATTGGACTGATGGGCGGCATCGTATTCCTGCAGCTTCCGGAGCTCAGGATGGCGGTAGCGCTGCTCGCCGCCTGACAGCACCTCTGCAGGCAGCAGCTCGTAGAGCTGGACATCGGCATAATAGGTCAAATGGCGTTCCGGGCAGAGAATCCGGCCGATCCGGATAGCGCTCTGCGCCTGAAGATAGTGCAGTCTGCACTGATTGAGACTGGAGAATATGCTGCTGATTCCCAGACTGACTCCGGTCTGGACGAGGAATTCCTGCAGCGGCCCGAAGGCGAGCTCCCGGGAGAGGCTGCCGTTATGAATCAGCACAATCCGTCCCTCATAATAGGCGCAGGGACTGCCGGGAAATAAAAGTTGCAAGCGCTCTCTTAAATAGTCATCATAACGCCCCGAATCGACGTATCCGGTCAGATCGAACAGCAGCACAAGCAGGTCCTTCCCGAGCCTTAAGTCAGCTGACTGCAGCCGCTCCTGAAGGGTATTGCTGTCCTGCAGCTGCAGCTCCAGCAGCCCGCAGATGATATCCTCTACTTTTATATTCTTGGCGTTCCGGTAGTAGCTGCTCTTGCCCATTTCTTCGGCAAGCACGGTGGCGGTGAGGGACAGCAGTTCACTGTCTATGGGCCGAAAGGGATGTTTGCAGCCCAGGAGCAGCACATTGCCGATTGGTTTGCCGCCTACTTTTATTTTGGAGATCAGCTTGGTGTTGGAGGTTTCTTCACAGGCCACTTCGTAGGAAGCATCGCTCTGCTTGCCCCGCCGGACACTCTCCATTCTGTTCACAGCCGCAATGAAATCATAAGAGCAGTACCCCTTGCGGATGTTCTCGCTCCAGATGTAATCATCGATATCCTCACGCCCGGAATGGGCGACAATTCTGAAGCTTGCGTCAAAAACAATCACGGGATTGTGCAGCAGTCCTGCAGCTGTCTGTACAATGCCGGCAAGGCCGGCCCCTGAGATGTATGCCGTGAATAAGGCTGCGGTGAAATGCTCGGTTTCGAGTCTGTCACGCTGCGGTTCATTTAAGGAAATATCCATTGGTATCGCCCCCTTATTATCATAGTGCACTGTGCACTATAAAGAAGTGATTTTTGGCGCTTGTAAATATATTCACAAAGTCTCGGCGGACTTACACTAAGGGTGGAGGTGCTGAGCAGATGAAATACGAGAAACTGTTTGCAGCAGGAAGAATAGGACGCCTTGAGCTTAGAAACCGGATTGTGATGCCTGCTATGGGCACATCACTGGCTACGGCCAGCGGCGAAGCCTCGGATGAGATGATTGCTTACTATGAAGAACGTGCTGCAGGGGGCTGCGGTCTGATTATTACGGAGATTACCCGCGTGGACAATGAGACGGGAGTGGGCACACCCAATCAGCTGAACGCAAGCGACCTGCTGTATGTTCCCCGCCTGGAAAAGCTGGCCCGGGCTGTACACCGCCATGACAGCCGGATATTCCTACAACTCCAGCATCCGGGCCGGCAGAATCATGGCCGACTAATCGGCGGCAAGCAGATTGTCGCCCCGAGTGCAGTCATGTCCTCAGCCATCGGTGAAATGCCCCGGGAGCTGGCGACAGAGGAAGTGGAAGTGCTGGTGGGCAAATTCGTCTTCGGGGCGTACATTGCCCAGCTGGCAGGAATCGACGGGGTTGAAATTCACGGCGCCCACGGCTATCTGATCGGTCAATTTCTCAGCCCGCTGACCAATCTGCGGACCGACAAATACGGCGGAGCACTGGAAGGCCGGATGCGGTTCCTGTGCGAGATTGTGCAGGGGATCAAGAAGACCTGCGGAGCAGGCTTCCCGGTCTCTGTGCGGATTGACGGGGATGAATTCGTGCCGGGCGGGATTACGCTCGAAGAAGCGCTGCTTACCGCGCAGCAGCTGGAGAAGCTCGGTGTGGACTGCATTAATGTAAGTGCTGGCACTTATGAGTCGTCGAATACGATTATCGAGCCGATCTCCTATCCGCAGGGCTGGAAGAAGCATCTTGCCGCCGCAATGAAGCAGGCCGTGCAGATTCCGGTCATCGCCTGTGATGTGATCCGCAAACCGGATTTTGCCGAGAGTCTGCTGGAAGAAGGCAATACCGATTTCGTGGCGCTTGGCAGAGCATTGCTGGCTGATCCGCAGTGGGGCAATAAGGCTGCGGAAGGCCGGGAAGCAGAGATCAGAACCTGTATCTCCTGTCTGTATTGCATCCAGGAAGTGATGGAGTGCAAGGTGATCAAGTGTGCGGTCAATGCCAGGGCAGGCCGGGAGCTGGAATTCCCTGAGCCGCAGCAGAACGGAGACGGCAGAGTCGTGGCCGTGGTCGGCGGCGGACCGGCAGGCATGGAGGCAGCGCGGGTTCTGGCGCAGCGGAAGTTCAAGCCTGTGCTGTTCGAGGCGCGCGATGTGCTGGGCGGCAGTGTGGAGCTGGGCAGCCGTCCGCCGCTGAAGGAGAAGCTGAACTGGTTCCTGGACAGCATGGAGCATCAGCTGGAACAGCTGCATGTGGATGTGCGGCTGTCAGAGAAGCCAACGCTGGAGGAGCTGCAGGCGCTTGACCCGTACGCGGTATTCGTAGCTGCCGGGGCCCGGCCAATTGTTCCGGCAATCCCCGGAGTGACTGGTGAGCATGTCAGCACAGTGGTGGATGTGCTCAGCGGGGCGGCAGTAATCAGGGATAAGCGGGCTGTGGTAATTGGATCAGGAATGACAGGTCTGGAGACGGCGGAATATCTGGCTGAACAGGGGAATCAGGTCACTGTGGTGGAGATGCAGCCAAGGGTCGGACCCGATGCCTATCTGCCGAACCTGATCGATATCGTCACCCGGCTGAAGAAGAACGGTGTACAGCTGCTGGCCTCAACGAAGCTGGTGGAGGTGCGGGAGGGTGCTGTAGTGCTGGAGAATGTATCAACGGGTGATATTTCCGTTCAGGATACCGATGCCGTAGTTCTGTCCATCGGTGTTAAGCCGGAACGCGGTTTCGTGGATGAGCTTAAGCGGGCGATGCCGCAGGTGAAGGTGCTTGGCGACGCCGCGAAGCCGGGCAGAATTGGCCAGGCCATTCAGTCCGGCTTCGAGACCGCTTATGTGCTGAAGTAATACCAATTCGAGGAGGGATCATGTATGGGGAGTTTTGTGAAAAGCCTGGCCGATATCCGGCAGTACGGAGGCAAACCGACGACCTTTTATGATGCGGAGATGCTGACGGTCTACTGGGAGACGAAGCCGGAGATTATTGAACGGCTGCTGCCGAAGCCGCTGAAGCCTGCGGGCCGGCCGCTGGTGAATGCCTTTATAGCCGATTACCCGGCAACGAATTTCTGTCCGCCTTACCGTGAAGCCGGATTGTTCGTGCTGGCCGATTACAACGGGGAGCTGGGCAACTATTGCCTGTCGATGCCGATCACCAGCGACATTGGCATGGCGATGGGCCGTGAGGTGTGCGGGCTGCCGAAGAAGATGGCGGATGTCCGCATGCAGGTAGAAGGTGACTCCATCAGCGGCTCGATCGGCCGGCAGGGGATTGATTTTTTCAGCATACACGCTCAAATGGGTGAAGTCTTCAATGATCCTGAAGCTGAAGGGATTCTGGAGCAATTCTACGGCAAGGACATCCCGCTGTACAATATCAAATATTCCAATGCGGTGGACGGAAACGGGTTCGACCTTATGCCAATCCTCGTGACCCAGCGTCTGGTCAGCGACGTCAAGGTGTATAAAGCTGCGGAAGCATCGGTTATGTTCCAGGAATCCCCGCATGATCCGTGGAGTGAGCTTGAAGTCGTTAAGATGCTGGGAGCCGTCTATACCGTCAGTACCAATGTGCTGGAGAAGGGTAAGGTGCTGGAACCGCTCCATCCGATGGAGTTCCTGCCCTACTGCTATCTCCGCTGGGACTGGTGGGAGAACAAGCTGCAGCCTGAGACTGCGGAGAGCTCTTTATAAAAGGAAACATTGGTGCAGGTACAAAGACGGAGACATTCATGGTTATAGCCTAATCTGACAAATTTGAGGAGGATTATGATGATCAACCTTTTTGATTTAACAGGCAAGACAGCCATTATTGCCGGTGCGTCCAGCGGAATCGGTGTGCAGTTCGCTGACATGCTGGCTGATCAGGGTGCGGATGTGGCCATACTGGCCAGACGATACGACAAGCTGTCAGCAGTGGCCGAAGAGCTTCGCGCCAAATATCCGGAGCGGCGGATTATCCCTGTTGAATGTGATGTTAGAAAAGAAGATGAGATTATCGCCGCAGTCTCTAAGGTGATGGAGACTTTTGGCCAAATTGATATTCTGGTGAACAACGCCGGTGTGGTGGACTCTGTGCCGATTGATGCGCTGGAGGAAGAAGCCTGGGACCGCGTTCTCGATACGGATCTGAAGGGTGTCTTCCTGATGTCGAAGCATGTCATCCGCCACATGAAGGAACGCAAATACGGCAAAATCATCAATACCGCCTCCATGCTGGGCCTCACGGCATCGGCTTCGATTCCTACCCATTCCTACAATGCGGCCAAAGGCGGAGTGATCCACCTGACCCGGGGTGTGGCGGCTACGTATGCCAAGCACGGCATTACTGTGAATGCGATCGGCCCCAGCCTGTTCCATAGCGAGATGACGGAGAACACATTGTTCACCGAGCAGGCGCTGCGGATGTACAACGCGGTCTGTCCGATGGGCCGGCCCGGCAATCCGGGGGAGCTGAACGGGGCGGTGCTGTATTTTGCCTCGGATGCCTCCAGCTACACTACCGGTCAGACTCTGTTTGTAGACGGCGGCTGGACGATTGTATAGAAGCTGCATCGTATAGAAGCTGTATAAAAGATTGCATAAACACTGCATAAACATTGCATATTAGACGAAGCGCCTGCATTTATGCAGGTGCTTTTTTTCACAAGCGGAATCTAGCGGAATTTGTCGGAAATTACGGCTGAAAAGTGGACATACCTACCACGGAATGAGAAAATAGCAGTTATAGATCAGTATGACATGCTGAAACCCTTCTGCTGTCCTGAGTAAGGATGGGATAGGCTCGGCGGTAAATAGAAGGATATTTAATTGTGTTCGGATATATAGTCTTATATTTATAAAAAAGGACGGGATCATTCATGACAATTCGTTTCGGGGTCGTAGGCACTAACTGGATTACTGACCGCTTCGTTCAAGCCGGACTGGAGAATGAGGAATTTATCCTCACAGCCGTGTATTCCCGTACAGAGGAGAAGGGACGGGCTTTTGCCGCAAAATATGCAGGAGCTTCGATCTATACGGATCTGGAGGAGATGGTATCCGGCGCAGAGGTGGACGCGGTCTATATCGCCAGCCCCAATTCGATGCATGCGGAGCAGTCCTTAATCTGTCTGAACCATGGCAAGCATGTCATTTGCGAGAAGCCGGCTGCCTCTAACAGCACAGAGCTGAAGGCAATGATTAACGCGGCGCGCAGCAATGATGTGCTGCTGATGGAAGCGATGAAATCAACCTTTATGCCGAATTTTGGCGTAATCCGGGATAATTTATATAAGCTGGGTCAAGTGCGGCGATATTTCGCCGGTTATTGTCAATACTCATCGAGATACGATGCTTACCGCCAGGGCACGGTGCTGAACGCCTTCAATCCGGAATATTCGAACGGCTCGCTGATGGACCTGGGCATCTATTGCCTGTATCCCATGGTGGCGTTGTTCGGCAAGCCGGACTCGGTGAAGGCAGTGGGCATGATGCTCTCCTCCGGAGTGGACGGCGAAGGCAGTATGGTAATGCGTTATCCGGATATGGATGCCGTGGTCATGCATTCCAAGATCGCCGACTCTTATCTGCCGGCTGAGATTCAGGGTGAGAACGGGACGATGGTCATCGACAAGATCAACCAGCCCTATCAGGTCAAAATCCATTACCGTGACGGCACCATCGAAGAGCTTACGCTGCCGCAGGTGTTCGAGCCGATGTATTATGAGATTCAGGAGTTCATTCATCTCTTGAAGAGCGGCCAGCGGGAGAGCGGAACTAACAGTCATGCCAATTCATTGGCGGTTGCCGAGCTGATGGAGGAAGCAAGAAGCCAGATCGGCCTGCGCTACGCCTCGGATCTATAGCTGTACGGGCATGTACGGCCTGAATTAGGATGTACGACTGGAAAAGGGGAGCGGAACTTGAAGACTTTCAAAAAGGTATACATCGAGATTACAAGCGTCTGCAACCTGGCCTGCAGCTTCTGTCCGCCAACCGAGCGGCAGAAGAATTTCATGAAGCTGGAGACGTTCAATACCATACTCGATGAGATTAAACCGCATAGCAATCATATCTACCTGCATGTCAAAGGCGAGCCGCTGCTCCATCCGAAGCTCGGCGAGCTGCTGGATGCAGCGCATGCCAAAGGCTTCAAGGTCAACATCACGACCAACGGCACGCTGATCCATAAGGCGGGGCCGAAGCTGCTGGGCAAGCCGGCATTGCGGCAGATGAACTTCTCGCTGCACAGCTTCGATGGCCATGCGGGCTCCGAGAACCGCGAAGGCTATGTGTCGGAGATTATCAGTTTCGTCCGGGAGATATCCGCCCAGGGCGTCATTGTCTCGTTCAGGCTGTGGAACCTGACGGAGGACAACCGGACGAATCTGGAGAAAAGCCGCAACCGCGAGACGCTGGCTCTGCTGGAGGAGGCCTTCGGGCTCGACTTCCGGATTGAAGAGAAGGTCGTCCCCGGCAGCGGGGTGAAGATTGCCCCGCGTGTCTATCTGAACCAGGATCACGAGTTCAGATGGCCGGCTCTGCACGAGCCGGAGGACGACGGCAAGGGCTTCTGCCATGCGCTGCGCAGCCAGGCGGCGGTGCTGGTGGACGGCACGGTTGTGCCGTGCTGCCTCGATGGCGAAGGGGTAATCAACCTTGGCAACATTCACGAGAAGCCGTTCTCCGAGATTGTTGAGGGTGAGCGGGCGAACAACCTGTTCTATGGCTTCTCCCGCCGGGAGGCAGTCGAGGAGCTGTGCCGCAAATGCGGGTACCGGCAGCGGTTCGGAACTTAGCGGGTTAGCGGGTGCTGGTGAATACAGGAAGCTGCCGCAGGGGAAGTTAAGCTTATTTCTGAATATCATTACAGGCCGGACAATGCGAAAAGAGGGAACGGATGCCTACTATACTTGTTGCAGACGACGATGCGAACATCCGCGAACTCGTCTGCCTATTTCTGCGTAATGATGGATACACAACAGCTGAAGCCGCGGACGGCAAGGAAGCACTGGAGGTCTATGCCAGAGAGCATGTCGATCTTGTCGTGCTCGATATTATGATGCCGGTGATGGACGGCTGGACGCTATGTAAGGAGCTTAGAAAAGCCGATCCCGATCTTCCGCTGCTGATGCTGACGGCCAGAGGCGAGACATGGGAGAAGGTGAAGGGGTTCGAGCTGGGCACGGATGATTATCTGACCAAGCCGTTCGATCCGCTGGAGCTGACGGTCCGCGTCAGGGCGCTGCTCAAACGGTACCGGATTGGCAGCGCACAGATGATCCGGATCGGCAACACTACCCTTGACCGGCAGACTTACAAGGTGATCAGCGGGACGGAATCGCTGTCGCTGCCGCTCAAGGAGTTCGAACTGCTGTACAAGCTTGCCGGGACACCCGGACAAGTCTATACGCGTGAGCAGCTGATCGATCAGATCTGGGGAATAGATTATCCCGGGGATGACCGGACGGTAGATGTGCATATCAAGCGGCTGCGGGAACGGTTTACGGCTACACCTGATTTTCGCATCGAGACTGTGCGCGGGCTGGGCTACCGGCTTGAGGTTACCGAATGATCAAATCCTTATATACCCGGGTTGTCCTGACCTTCCTGGTCTCCGTAATCGGGGGTACGGTTATTTCCTTTTTTGTGGCTACATGGCTGTTCAGAGATAAATTAAACGAGAATCTGCAGCTCCCCCTGCTGCGCTTCGGACAGGATATTGTGCGGATCTATGACGCCTTCCCGCTGAGTGAGGCAGATGCGTTCGTACATGGAATGCAACAACTTGAATCCTACCATATCCGGATTTATGAACAGACGGGCCAGTTTCAGTCTTTCGGGGAGCTGCATGAGAATAAGCCGGTTAACGTGACCACGGAACAAGTGAAGCAAGTCTTGTCCGGGAAAATTGTTCAGCTTAATCCAACGGGGATTTCCACTACGCTCTTAGGGCTGCCGCTCACAACTGAAGCGGGGACGAAAGCGATGTTTGTAGAGCCCATCGGTCCTCCTTCCACCTCTTTTGTCCTGACATGGATTCTGAACTTCTCGATCTATTCGCTGGTAGCAGGAAGTCTCGTGATTCTGGTTGCTGCCATGTTTCTGGTCCGGCCGATCAAAAAGCTGACCAACGCGACCCGGCGGATCGCAGCCGGAGATTTCAATGTGAAGCTGAATATTAAGCAGAAGGGTGAGCTTGGTACTTTGGCACGGAGCTTCGAAGAGATGATGCGTGATCTGCAGCAGCTGGAGCAGATGCGCAGGGAATTCGTCACCAATGTGTCGCATGAGGTTCAGTCACCGCTGACCTCCATATCCGGGTATGCACTGGCGCTTAAGCAGATGAATATCCCGGAGGGCGAGCGGAACCGATATCTGGATATTATCATCAGCGAAGCGGAGCGGATGTCCAAGATGAGCGACAGTCTGCTGAAGCTGAGTCTGCTGGAATCGCAGTCCCGGCAGCTGCAGTTCACCACATTCAGCCTGGATGAACAGATCAGACGGGTAATCGTTGCACTCCAGCCGCAATGGTCGGCCCGCAGCATCAGCTTCGAGCTTCATCTGAAGGCCGTCCGGCTGACGGCTGACCATGATCAATTCAATCAGGTGTGGACGAATCTGCTGGGGAACAGCATCAAATTCTCCAGGGATGGCGGCGTGATCAGCGTCAGTATCAAGCAAGATTATAAGAACGTGACCGTGCGGATATCCGACACGGGCATCGGGATCTTGCCTGAGGACCAGAAGCGGATCTTCGAACGGTTCTTCAAGGCCGACCGTTCCCACAGCCGCCAGTATAACGGAAGCGGTATGGGACTGGCCATTGTTAAGCAAATCGTCTTGCTCCATCAAGGTGATATCCGGGTGGAGAGTGAGCCGGGACGGGGCGCGAGCTTCATTGTCACCCTGCCGGTATCTGCACCGGCGGATTAGTCTGTTCATGCTGAGGCAACCTGCTCAAGCTTTGGCTTGTGCAGGTTGCCTCAGCTTTTTTTCATTGACTGGAAAATCATGCTACTCGTCTATTGTGGATAATATGTGCATAATATTGTGGATAAGTTACATTGGAATTTGGAGCAGGAACCTTCTCTGGAGGCCGATTGTTGTTCTTGTATCAGAAATCCCTCTGAATCCGCCGAAAGTGGGCGGCATGGGGAAATTAAAGGGATAAATCCCTCTGAATCCGCCGAAAGTGGGCAGTATGGGGAAATCAAAGGGATAAATCCCTCTAAATTCGCCGAAAGTGGGCGGCAAGAGGAAATTAAAGGGATAAATCCCTCTGAATCCGCCGAAAGTGAGTGGCATGGGGAAATTAAAGGGATAAATCCCTCTAAATCCACCGAAAGTGGGCGGCACGGGGAAATTAAAGGGATAAATCCCTCTAAATCCGCCGAAAGTGAGCGGCATGGGGAAATTAAAGGGATAAATCCCTCTGATTCCGCCGAAAGTGGGCGACATGGAGAAATTAAAGGGATAAATCCCTCTGAATCTGCCGAAAGTGAGCGGCATGGGTAAATTAAAGGGAAAAATCCCTCCGGTTCCGCCGAAAGTGGGCGGCACGGGGAAATGAGGGGCAGAAGTGCCCCTGAATCTGCCGAAAGTGGGCGGCAAGCAGGGATGAGGGGCAGAAGTGCCCCTGAATCCGCCGAAAGTGGGCGGCAAGCAGGAATGAGGGGCAGAAGTGCCCCTGAATTCGCCGAAAGTGGGCGGCAAGCAGGAATGAGGGGCAGAAGTGCCCCTGAATCTGCCGAAAGTGAGCGGCATGGGTAAATTAAAGGGATAAATCCCTCTGAATTCGCCGAAAGTGGGCGGCAAGCAGGAATGAGGGTCAGAAGAGCCCTTGAGTCCGCCGAAAGTGAGCGGCAAGAGGAAATGAGGGGCAGAAGTGCCCCTCATTTCCCAGGGACTGCCCAGAAAGTATTCAGAGGGGAGTATTGTGAGGTAGCCGTAGTACCAGCATGAGCTGCACAGGCTGCATAAACACCACCCTGATTCACCCATAAAGGTGATTTTGTTCAAATATAAGAATTTATATGTTTCGCACGGTAACTTATCCTTCTATTGCTCGCTGAAACACCCCGTCCTTATAGGACGGCGTAGCCGTTTCCACTTGTATGCAGCTGTTCATATTCAGTTCATATTGCCGTCACGGGGAGTACATCTTCATTGTGTAAGCTTACCTTATTGGTTCGTAAGGATCTTAATCAAACGATAAGGACAGGTGCATGTATAATGAAAAAATGGCTTAGGGTTACGCTTAAATCTATTGCGGCCATAATGATCGCCATAGTGCTTTTTTTAGCTGTTGTGTTTGTAGTGAATATTATCAGCAGCAAATCGGAGCAGGGGAAAATTGAGTCTTACGGCCAGCTGGTGCCTGTAGACGGCAAAAAGATGAATGTACTGATTCAAGGGACGGGCGAGGAAACTGTGGTGCTGCTGCCTGGTTATGGCACGGGCGCTCCGGCACTGGATTTCAAACCTCTGATCGATGAGCTGTCTCCGCATTACACGGTAGTAGCGGTTGAGCCGTTCGGCTATGGATTAAGTGATGGAACCGATAAGGAACGGACTAACGATAATATTGCCAGTGAAACTCATGAGGCATTGCAGCAGCTGGGTATTAACCGTTACACGCTGATGGGGCATTCCATTGCCGGCATATACGGACTGGATTATGTGAACAAGTACACAGACGAAGTGACTGCTTTTGTCGGAATCGACAGCAGTGTGCCGACACAAGGCGGGATGGATGCTGAAATGCCCATCGGACTGTTTAAGTTTCTGGACAACTCAGGTCTGATGAGAATGCTCAAGAAGCTGAGCGGTGACCCGTATGCCGGACTGCCATATGATGATCAGATCAAGCAGCAGATGAAAATGATCTCGAATAAAAACTCCAGCAACGACACTACTATGAATGAAATGAAACATTTCAATGATAACTTTACAGCGGCTCAGGCTTTGGCATTCCCTAAGGAGCTCCCGCTGCTCCTCTTCATACAGGCTAATAATACAGATGTTGAGGGCTGGCAGACGCTGCATGAAGGGCAAGTGAAGGATTCTGTGCACGGCAAACTGATCCCGCTTGAAGGGGAGCATTACCTACACCACACCCTGTCTAAAGAGATCGTCCAGGATTATAAGGCGTTCATGGAACAGGTTAAATAATAGAAGCTTTGCGCTATATTCTGGTAAACAGAAACAGCGGCAGCCCGGGACAGTAACAAGTCTTGGATTGCCGCTGTTTTGTGATGATAATTGTAGTTAGCTTAGTTGATTATTTACGGGATTAAGAAACCAGGCAAGCTTCTCTTTATAGGCTTCAATGTCATGAAAAGTCTGAAGCTCATGCTCCTGTAACAATTGGTGTAATTCCACCAGCTTATTAATCAATCCCTCCGCAACACGTACGATATTGTCCCTTGTGAAAATGTACTTGGTGAAAGTAGCTTGTTCTGTACCCCAAATGACTGTTTCTTTCTTATACAGAACATCAATATAAAATCCTCCACAACCAAAAATACCACAAGAGCAGGTATACATCGGGATTCTCCCTTGACGGGTAAGGGATTCGAAGAACTCAGTGACTACAAATACTTCACCCTCGTCTTCATTTAACCTAAGTCCATTTACATATAGAGATATAGTTGAAGTAACTACCGGAGCTAATACCCGTTTATGCTTAGAGAGATTCGTATATTTCTTGGATATATCAATCAACATTTCAAAAGTCAGGGTGTCTAAGCTGTTATCTTCTGAAGCAGCCATATATCATTACCACCTTTAGATGGAGGTCTGAGCGGACTGAGATTCCCTTATTTCTCCAAAAAACCTCATAATAAGGCTGAAACGGACTGAGATTCCGTTATGTTGTTCTTTTGAGCTTAAAATGAGGATGATTAGGAGACTTAGCGGAATCTCAGTCCGATCCCCCCGTAATTTCCCCAGATCCCGCAGGATAGAGGAATTTCAGTCCGCTTCGCACATGGATGGGCCATGAGGACCCGCCGAAGTTCCAGTGGTAGAATGGCTAGCTCCATGCGCAGCCGCTAAGCTCCCTCTTGATTTACCCGTAGTAATTATGTTCGGCAACATACGCCCGGCTTACCTTCCTCAGTCCCTGACAATAAGATCTGCCTGAATCAGGATCTTCTCATAGCTTGTACCCGGATTCAGGATTCTCCACAGCATATGATCTACAGCTCTTGTACCGAGCAGCTGCTTGTTTACATTAACGGTTGCCAGGAACGGCAGGTTGGGGTGCGTATTATCGAAACCGGTAAACACCAGATTGTCAGGAACGGGCATACCCATAATCTCCATCGTCTCCAGGGCGAACAAAGCGTAGATATCATTAGCACATACAAAAACCTCGGGCAGACCGTGTTCGGTAACAGCCGCAGTGAAGGTTTCCCGGAAATTATCAATTTCCGGCCCGTTAAGGGAAGGGTTCTGCTTAAGTTCGATCTCGTTATCCTCAAGTGAGGCCCGGAAGACCAGGAACCGTTCATAGAAGCTCTGGGCATCACGGATGTTGCCGAGGAACTGGTAGTTGCGGTAGCCCTTTTTGATGACAAGGTTCATCAGTTCTCTCATGCAGGACAGATTATCGGTAAAGATAGAATCGCACGGAAAGCTGGGATCGTAGTGATCCACCATCATGACCGGAATGCCGAGACTCCTGATCTCTGCCAGAATCGGTGTGGAAATGGAGCCGACTGTAATGACCCCCATGATGGCCTCGGGATTGAGGAGCGAGAACATTGAATCATCTTTGGGCTCTGTCAGCGTTAGCACATTAATGCCCCGCTGATCCAGCCGGGTAGAGATGCCGTTGAACAGCGGGCCCCAATATAAGGAGTCCGGATTCTGGTAGCGGATGTTGGGAAATAAGATCAGAATGGTTCCCGACCATTTGCGGGCATCCAGATCGATAAGCTCACCCGGAGGCTGTACAGTGGTTGAGTCTTTAAAGTATCCAAGCTGCCCTGCGGCTTTGAAAATCATATCTCTGGTCTGTGTGCTTACACCGGGTTTGCCGGATAATGCCCGTGACACTGCAAATTTAGATAGCCCCGTAAAATCTGCTATGGATTGGATAGTTACTTTACGCCGCATGAAATCATCCTACTTTAGTCAGTTTATTTAGTCTCTTCAGAAGAACTACATTCCAATTTTACATGAAGAAGAGTAGACTAACACTTGTTTTTTTAGTTTTCTGAAAATGGTTTTGCCTATGAATCTATCTGTTATTATGATTATAGTTTTATATTATCTTTTTTGTTTTTATATAATGTTATTTTGTTATGATAAAGATAACACTGTTGTACGACTTCAACAAGAGATAAGCGGTTTTCCCACGTAAACAAGCCTTTATTATGTTAAAATAAGGATTTTTAATAAAATATTATTGACCATCTTCCTGCCTGGTGGTAATATTTGTTATGCTAAGAAAAACAAATAAACAATAACAAATAGGGGCGGTGTGAAAAACAAACAAAGGTAAATGGGCTTTTGTTATTTTTTTAACCATCATTGTAAGCGCTTTATAAGAGATGTGGCAGCACTGAAGTATTCATCATTTATCAATTATCATGGGAGGTTTGACGGATGAGAAAGATAAAGGGGTATTCAGTTTTATTATTGTGTTTTGTTTTTTTACTTACAGCCTGCAGCGGCGGCAACAATGCAGCCAATAATACCAAGGCTAATGCGACGGCTGAGCCTGCTGCTACAGAGGCAGTGGCAGAAGCAACAGCGGAACCGACGGCAGCACCTGTTGATATGGGCGGACGTGTAATTAAGGTAGCGGCCTGGTGGGATCTGAAGCCTGCGGGCAATTCCGCATCCGAGAAGGAACGTCTGGCCAAGATTACTGAAGTGGAGCAAAAGTACAACTGCAAGTTCGAATTTGTAAATGTTCCCTTCGAAGAATTCATGCCCAAATTCACGGCAACCGCGCTTACGGGTGAACCTTTTGCTGATATCGTAATTATGGAGTACAACTCGGCCTGGCCTGCGATCCTCAAGGGACAGCTGATGAAAGTAAGCGAATATACAACAGCGGCTTCCAATATCAACAACGAGGCTAATCTGCTGGTGAAGGCGCCTAAAATTGCTAATGAGGACTATGCCTTCGCTGAACCTGGCGTTGGGGGAGCCGGTATTCACTACAACCGTGATTTGTTCAAGAAGCTGGGGCTTCCTGACCTGCAGGAGCTGTATGCCAGCGGACAGTGGAACTGGGATAAGTTCGTTGAAGTTGCCAAGCAGGCCACCAAGGATACGGACAATGACGGCAAAATCGATACTTACGGCTTCTCGGGCTGGGCAATCGATATGCTGCGCAACTTCTCCGCTGCCAACGGCGGCAAGCTGGTGGATGAAGCAACAAGCACTCAGGGTCTGACTGATCCGAAGGTTATTGAGGCGGCTGAATTCATTAACCGTCTGTACAACGTAGAGAACGTAGTCAAAGTCAAAGGCGCAGACAAAGTCGGCTATGACGAGTTCAATACCTTCAAGGATGGCGATGTAGCGATGTTCCCGGCTCCGATCTGGAACCTGGGCGATCTGACCTTCGATTTCGGTGTGGTTCCTTTCCCGAACGGACCTTCCGGATCGCCTGAAGTTACCTATGCCGATAACGGCAAGAATGCATTCTTCGTTCCCAAAGGTGTGAAAGATCCGCAGGCTGTCTATCAGGCTTTTGAAGATACCTATGATATTACACAAACCGGTGATTTCCCTAGCCAGGAATGGCTGGAAAGTATCTACGCACATGAAGAAGATGTCGCTATGATGCATGAACATATCAATAACACAGGCCAGATCCTGCTTGAAACCGCTTACCCGGAATATCCGACCTCCGGTTACATGAAGGATATTATTGTAGACAATCAATCGGTTACTGCAACTGCCGAGAAGTATAAGCCGGAAGCAGAAGCTTCCATTGCTAAGCTAGGCAAGTAATAGGAGGGTTCCGGATCGTCATAACAACGGGGGGTGTCTTGGTGACTCCCCCTATTGTATGGATATAAGATTTCCGCTTGTAAGGAGGACTTCTGGTGACAGATAAAAAGCGTCAATCCAAAATAGCCAAGAATATAATGCTTGCTGCTATAGCATTGCTGATCATGCTTCCGGCAGGCTTGAATGTACAGGCTGAGACAACTACGCAGGCTGTGGCCGCAAATGAGCAGGCTCCCGGCGAACCCATAGAGATTGCCGCGAATCAAGAGAATAAATACGTTGCCTATCTGGCTGAACATAAGGACGTTCCCAGACCTGATCAGGAAATTCTTCTGGAGGCGGCTGACTATAGCCGTGTAGAAGGAGGCGGCTTCGAGAAGTGGTCCGATTACGAAGGTATGGCCGGTGAAGCGCTGTTAACCGGTGAAACGGGCAAGGCCGAGTGGACTGTCCAAGTTAAGGAAGCCGGCTTCTATAACCTGTCGATGCTGTACTATCCCGTCGAAGGGAAAAGTTCGGCTATTGAGCGCGCCTTCTATATTGACGGGCAGCTCCCTTTCAAGGAGGCGGCGTTCCTGCAGTTTGACCGGATTTGGGATAATCAGTCGGATCAGCTGATCCAGGACAACCAGGGCAATGATTTGCGGCCAAGGCAGGTGGAGCGGCCGGTCTGGAGCGAGAAGGCGTTTCAGGACTCTGACGGTTATGAGAATGAGCCGTTTTTATTTTATTTCAGCGCCGGCACACATACCCTAACGCTGGAATCTACAAGAGAACCTGTACTGATTAAGCAGCTGAAGCTGTTCAGGCAAAGTGCGCCGTTGCCGTACGAAGAAGCGAAGAAAGCGTGGGACTCCGAAGGCATTCAGGCCGTAAGCGGCCAGCTCCTGACCGTTCAGGCAGAAGACGCAACGGCGAAATCCTCCCCGACGTTGTACCCGCTGAATGAGCGTTCGAGCCCGGCAGTGACTCCGTACAGTTCTTCTGTAATCAAAATTAACACGATTGGCGGGCTGAACTGGCGGATACCGGGTCAGTGGATCGAATGGGAAGTGGATGTGCCTGAGACCGGATTCTATAAGCTGGCCTTCAAGACGCAGCAGAATTATGTGCGGGGAATCTATTCAACCCGGAAGCTGACCATTGATGGTACCGTCCCGTTTGCGGAAATGGCCAAGGTTCCTTTCCGGTATAAAAGCTCTTATCGGCTGGACATTATGGGCGGCAATGAGCCCTATCTATACAAGCTCGAACAAGGGAAACATGTCGTAAGGCTTGAGGTTAGCCTTGGCGAGTTTGCCCCGCTCATCCGTGAGGTAGAGAACAGCCTGTACAATCTCAACTCCATGTACCGCAAGATTCTGATGATTACCGGAACGAAGCCGGATGAGTACCGGGATTACCAGCTGGACCGGAAGATTCCGGGCCTCCTGGAGGTATTCGCTGCGGAGCGCGACCGCCTGAAGGGGATTGCGAAGGAACTGGTCCGTTTATCCGGACAATCCAGTGATCAGGAAGCGCTGCTCAAGACGATGGCCGAGCAGCTGGACGAGATGATTGAGGACCCGGATACGGTCCCCAAAAGACTTACCGCCTACAAGACGAATACCGGCGGACTCGGCACCTGGGTCCAGACGGCAAGAGAGCAGCCGCTTGAAGTGGATGCGCTCTACATAGCTTCACCTGATCAGAAGCTCTCGAAGAAAGGGATGGGCTTCGGCGCGAAGCTGAAGCATGAGACGGCGTCCTTCTTCACGTCCTTCTTCACCGACTACAACCAGATCGGCAATGTGTCGGATGAGGATGACCAGAAGTCGGTAACCGTATGGATCGGCAGCGGACGGGATCAGGCGAATACGATGAAGGCGATGATCGATGAGACGTTCACCGCAGCCACCGGGATTAATGTCAATCTGAAGCTGGTCAACATGACCACGCTGCTTCCGGCGACCCTGGCCGGACAAGGGCCGGATGTGGCAATGCAGATCGGCAATGATCTGCCGGTTAACTTTGCAATGCGCAATGCGGCGGCAGATCTGACGCAGTTTGCGGATTTCGGGGAAGTGAGCACACGTTTCCGCGAGAGTGCGGTGCTGCCTTACCGGTATGACAGCGGTGTCTATGCCCTGCCTGAGACCCAGACTTTCAATATGCTCTTCTACCGCAAGGACATTCTGCAGGAGCTGGAGCTTGAGGTTCCGCAGACCTGGGATGAGGTATCCACACTGCTCGCGGTGCTCAGCAAGAATCATATGCAGTTTGGCCTGCCCGTAGTGGTCCAATCGGCAGTGCAGGGACAGAACATCCCGCCGAACTCGATGTTTGCCGCACTGCTGTTCCAGAATGGCGGGCAATTCTACCGCGATGGCGGCAAAGCGTCAGATCTGGATTCGCGTACCGGAATCGAGACCTTCAAGCAATGGAGCGAATTCTATACCGATTACAAGCTGGAACGCGAATATGACTTTGCCAACCGTTTCCGTACAGGTGAAATGCCGATCGGCATCGCGGATTATACCTTATACAACCAGCTGTCTGTCTTTGCTCCGGAGATCAGGGGCATGTGGGGCTTCGTGCCGATCCCCGGAACCGTCAAGGAAGACGGTACGCTGGACCGCACAGTCTCCAGTGGCGGCAGTGCAGTCGTAATGCTGGATAAAGCGAAGGACAAGGATGCGTCCTGGGAATTCATGAAGTGGTGGACGAGTGAACAGACCCAGACGGTGTTCGGGCGTGAGATGGAAGGCTTGATGGGCGCTGCCGCACGTTATCCGACAGCGAATATCAAAGCGCTGGACAGCTTGCCTTGGCCGATCGCCGATTACGAGAATCTGAAAGCCCAGTTCGAATGGGCGGAAGGGGTTCCTGAGGTTCCGGGCGGATATTTCACAGGCCGGCATTTGTTCAATGCTTTTTACAAAACAGTGGTCGGCGGTGTGGAAGCCAGGGAATCCATCATGGACTATGTCCAGTATATTCAGGACGAAATCACCACCAAACGCAAAGAGTTTGGTCTATAGCGGTAAGGGGGAGAGTCAAGCGTGCAAACTTGGTGGAGCCTGAAATGGCAGCAGATGAGAGCGAATAAGCATTCGTACATTCTGATGGCGCCGTATATGCTGTTGTTCGCCGTATTTACGGTGCTGCCGGTATTGGTCTCGGTTGTGCTTAGCTTCACATATTTCAATATGCTGGAATTTCCGAAGTTCATTGGGTGGCAGAACTACACTCGTCTTTTTTTGGAGGATGATGTATTCCTGATTGCCCTGAAGAACACGCTGCTGTTCGCAGTAATTACAGGTCCGATAAGCTATATCGCCTGTTTCGTATTTGCCTGGATCATTAATGAGCTGTCTCCGAAGCTGAGAGCGGTAATGACGCTGGTGTTCTACGCACCGTCCATCTCGGGGAACGTGTACTTCATCTGGCTGATGATCTTCTCCGGAGACCGGTACGGGATCATGAACGGGTTGCTGCTGAAGTTCGGCTTCATTCTGGAACCGATCCAGTGGCTGAAGACAGAAGGCTATATTATGCCGATCATTATCCTGGTCCAGTTATGGCTCAGTCTGGGAACGGGCTTCCTGACCTTCATTGCCGGACTGCAGACCGTGGATGGAACCTTATACGAAGCGGGAGCCGTGGACGGAATCAAGAACCGCTGGCAGGAGCTCTGGTATATCACCTTGCCTTCCATGCGCCCGCAGCTGATGTTCGGTGCTGTCATCCAGATTACGACCGCGTTCGCCGTAGCTGATGTTTCGATTGCCCTGGCCGGGTTCCCGAGCGTGAACTATGCAGCGGAGACCATCGTGACGCACCTGATCGACTTTGGCACCACAAGGTTCGAGATGGGCTATGCTTCAGCGATTGCTACTGTATTGTTCTTCATCATGGTAGGCACCAACCTGGTGGTGCAGAAGCTTCTTAGAAAGGTGGGTGAATAGAAGACATGAATACCCCCTTTCAAATAGGTTCCAAACGGTTAAACCGGCCTTTACGGATGCCCAAGAAGCGGGTGAACCGCTCTGCCTGGGGCACCTTCTCTTTATTTGCCCTGCTTACTGTATTCGGGGCGTTTATGATTTTGCCGCTGGTGTATGCGATTAATAATGCGTTCAAGCCGCTGGACGAAATCTTCATCTTCCCGCCGACCCTGTTTGTCCGGCACCCGACGATGAACAACTTTATCGATCTGTTCAACCTGCTGGGGAATTCATGGGTGCCGTTTTCCCGGTATATTTTCAACACGGTGTTCATTACCGGTGCTGGGATTATCGGGCATGTCCTGCTGGCTTCGGCGGCAGCGTACCCTCTGGCCAAACATCATTTTCCCGGCAAAAAAGCACTGTTCAGCATCGTTGTCCTCTCGCTGATGTTCACACCGGCGGTGACGGCTATGCCAAACTATATGATCATGTCCTGGCTGGGCCTCATCGATACGTACTGGGCAGTTATCATACCGGCCTTTGCCTATTCACTGGGGCTCTATCTGATGAAGCAATTCATGGAGCAGATTCCCGATGTGCTGCTGGAAGCGGCCAAAATTGACGGGGCGAGTGAATACCGCATTTTCTGGTCGATCGTGATGCCTAACGTCAAGCCGGCCTGGCTGACGCTCATCATTCTGTTATTCCAGATTCTCTGGGGCAGTGACGGCAACGGGTTCATCTACAGTGAACAGCTGAAATCACTGCACTTTGCAGCGGGCCAGGTGGTTGCAGGGGGGATTGCCCGTTCCGGTCCGGCGGCAGCGGTGGCCCTCATTCTGATGAGCGTGCCGATCACGCTGTTTGTGTTCTCGCAGAGCCGGATTATAGAGACCATGGCAACTTCGGGAATGAAGGATTAAGGGGGGAACGCAGTTGATCGCAAAAAAATGGCTGCTGTCACTTATGGCGGCATCCCTGCTGATTGTGTATGCAGCTCCCGCGCCGGCGTATGCAGAATCTGCGCCTTATGAGAGCTACAACTATAACTATTGGGAAGAAGCGGTGCCCGCTCCTGCGGCGTATATCCCTGACCGGACCCTGTCCGGCAAGGATCTGGGGGTAGGTGATTTCCGGGAACCCGGCGACATGGCCGTGGCGGCAAGCGGACTGATCTATATAGCCGACAGCGGGAACGGGCGGATTATTTGCCTGGACCCGGACTGGAAGGTCGTTAAGGTCATTACCGGATTCGATAATCTGGGCACGGAGGATACATTCAAGAATCCATCCGGATTGTACATTACGGAAGACGGCAATTTGTATGTTGCCGATACGGATAACGGGCGTGTGGTGATCCTGTCCCCGGAAGGGGAGCTGCTCGGCATGGTGGAGAAGCCGGCGTCTGATATTTTGCCGGCAGACTTCAAGTTTATTCCCGTGAAAGTGACTGTGGATCAGGCTAAACGTGTCTATGTCATCGCTAAAGGGATCTTCGAAGGGATCATGCAGTTTGATAAGAACGGTGAATTTATCGGCTACGTCGGCACGAACAAAGTGCAGCGTGATTATGCCGAATATTTGTGGCGGCTGGTCTCGACCAAAGCGCAGAAAGCCCAGATGGCGCTGTTTGTGCCTACAGAATTCTCCAATGTTGATGTGGATGCCAAAGGTTTCCTCTATGCGACGAATATTGATCCGGGCTCGCAGGAGCCGATCAAACGGCTGAATCCCTCCGGGGAGGATGTACTGAAGCGGTTCGGATATTTCGACATTAAAGGCGATATCCGGTACCGGAGGGCGGATGGACCGTCCAAGTTCACAGATATTAAAGTGCTGGGGAACGGGATGTACAGTGCGCTTGATGCCAATCAGGGCAAGGTGTTCACGTATAACGATGAAGGTGATCTTCTCTATGTCTACGGAGGCAAAGGCAACCAGACCGGGACCTTCAAAATACCGGTAGCGGTAGAGTTCTCCCAAGGGAACCAGCTCGTACTGGACCGGGGGAAAGGCAACATTGTCGTGTTCAGGCCGACCCAGTTCGGCACAAGCGTCAATGAAGCGGTGGGGTATCACTACAATGGTGAAGATACGCTCGCTGTGCCGGTATGGAGGGAAGTCCTGAAGCTGAACTCCAACTACGATATCGCGTATATCGGCATTGGCAAGTCCTTGCTGATGGACAAAAACAACAAAGAGGCGCTTAAATATTTCAAGCTCGGAATGGACCGTGACGGGTATTCAGTAGCCTTCAAACGGTACCGGAGAGAAGTCATGCAGGAGCATTTCGGAACCTTCCTGACAGCGGTAATGATCCTGGTGCTGGCTTGGCTGTCTTATAAGCTCTTCAGCTTCTGGAGAAGGAAGCGGCGGTTAACCGCGTCCAGGCAGGCTTCGCCAAACCTTAAGGAGGGGAACGCCCATGAGGCAGGATTTCATTAAATTCCCGCTGCACCTCATTGTGCATCCGTTTGACAGCTTTTGGGATATGAAGTACGAAGGCAAAGGGAAGGTCCGGGTCGCGTTGACGATTCTGCTGCTGGTCGTGATTTCGATGATCCTGAAGGATCAGTTTGCGGGTTTCCTGGTGAATTATAACGACCCCCGGCATCTGAACAGCATCACGCAATTGTTCACGATTATCTTTCCCTTCTTCCTGTGGTGCCTCTCCAACTGGGCGATCACCACACTCATGGACGGGGAAGGCAAATTCAAAGAAATTATGATGGCTACAGCCTATGCGCTAGTTCCGATTGTAATCATTTATGTGCCGATGATCCTGGCCAGCCGGTTTATGGCGGAGGAAGAAACAGCCTTCTATTATCTGATGATGACGATATCCTCCATATGGTTCGTCGCGTTATTATTCGTCGGCATTATGACCGTTCATCAATATACCGTGCTCAAAACCATAGTCACGATGCTGCTCACGGTTATTGTCATGGGAATTGTCGTGTTTCTGGGGACGCTCGTATTAAGCATGCTTCAGCAGATTATAGAATTCTTCGTTAACATTTACCGGGAATTAATTTTCCGTACGTAAAGGAGGCCGCACCTGTGAAAAATCGTAAAATGCTGGTCGCGGTGCTCGCCTGTGCCGCAGTCATGCTTATTCTTGCCGGTTCTGCCGTATTCTTCTCCTCACGCGGAGTGAAGGCGGTGGAAGCCTCGGCCTATATGGAAGTAACAGATGAGCTGGAGGCCGGAACCGGGTTCACCGCACTGCCGGATTCGTCCGGGGGTATACCGGGCATGCAGCTTGCAGCAGATGAATCTGAGCTGTCCTTATACTTCAATCCTGAGACAACGGAAATTGCCGTGAAGGATAAAAGCCATGGTCAGATCTGGTACAGCAATCCGGCGGGCCGCGGGCAGGATACCCTGGCTTCGGGATTCGAGAAGGAGCTGCTGTCCTCGCAGCTGAACGTACTGTTCCGCGACTCTATAGGGACGCTTGAATCCTATACGAACTTCGCCCAGAGTATCAGCAGCAAACAATTCACTGCTGAGAGCATTAAGAACGGGCTGCGGATTGTATATACGATTGGAGATACATCGATCGGGATTGATGCGCTGCCTAAGTTCATCAGCAAGACAAGAATGGAAGAGAAGGTCCAGGCTAATCTGGATGCGTCCAGCGCCAAGTATGTAGGGCAGCGTTATTATCCGAAAGAAGGTGACCCGGAAGTTCTGGAACGCATTGATGCCCAGGTCTCGAAGCCGCTGGTGCTGAGCAAAATGACTGCGGCCTTCAACAAATCCGGTTATTCTGCGGAAGATCTGGCCTTCGATAATAAGGAGAACGGAGTGGAGGGCGGCTCCGGAGCAAGCAAGCCGAACTTCATCATTCCGCTGGAATACCGGCTGGATGCAGGGTCGCTGGTAGTAACTATTCCTGTGAACCAGGTCAAGGAGAGCGGTGAATATCAGATTCGCAGCCTGGAGCTGCTGAATATGTTCGGAGCTGCGGATCAGCAGAGCGACGGCTACATGTTCGTTCCGGACGGCTCCGGCAGCCTGATCTATCTGAATAACGGAAAAGTGAAGGAAGAGCAGTATGTACAGCGTGTATACGGCCCGGACCCGAATGATAACAGCTATAGACGCGGGCAGGTCAGCGAGAGTGCCAGAATGCCGGTCTTTGGCCTGAAAACAGAGGATGCCGCATGGTTTGCCGTGATCGAGAAAGGCGATGCCATAGCCAGCATTGCCGCAGATATCAGCGGCAAGAAGAACTCCTACAACTTCATCCACAGCAGCTACACCCTGCGGGGGGAGGATGAGCTTGAGCTGTATACGGGTTCTACCATTCAGGAAATCCAGCTGTTAAATGATGAGATTTACAAAGGCGATATTGAGGTCCGCTACAGCTTCCTCGGTAAAGATAAAGCCAATTATTCAGGAATGGCTGAGCTGTACCGGAATAAGCTGGCGGCGGAGCAGGTGCTGCAGCCCCTGGAAGCCGGGCAGGATATTCCCTTGTATCTCGATATGCTGGGGGCGGTTGACAAGCAGAAGTCGTTCCTCGGCGTCCCTTACCGGTCCGAGATTGCCATGACCACCTTCGGACAGGCGGCGCAGATTGCAGAGCAATTGAAGCAGGATGGTGTTGACCGGCTGCTTATGCGCTATGTCGGCTGGTCTGCCAAAGGTGTGAATCACGCTACACCGGATAAGCTGAAGACGGAAAGTGTTCTCGGCAGCAAAGCGGAGCTTCTTGAATTATCAGAGCAGCTGGAACAGGCAGGAGGTATGTTATTCCCGGATGTGGCCTTCCAGAAGATTTATCACGATGATGGCGGCTTCACGCCTTCCTCCGATGCCTCGCGGTTCGTGACCCGGGAAGAAGCGGAGCTCTATCCGTACAACCGGGCCTTGAACCGGATGGATATGACGCTAGGAAGCTACTATCTGTTGTCCCCGGCCAAGCTGCCCTATTATGTAGACACATTCATGAGCAAGTATAAAGCTTATGGGTTCAACGGCGTATCCCTGCGGGATCTCGGCAGTGTGCTCAGCTCGGATTTCCGGGTCAGCCGGGTCATTCAGCGGGAGACGGCCAAACAAATTGTAGAAGAGCAGCTGGGCAAGCTGGATCAGAGCATCGGCCAGACGATGGTCGCCGGAGGCAATGCGTATGCATGGCCTTACTCGGATCATCTGATCAATGTACCGACCGCCTCCAGCGGCTTCGTGCTGACGGATGAAGAAATCCCGTTCTATGAAATGGTTGTCCATGGTTACATCAGCTATACGGGGACGCCGGTGAATCTGAACGATGAGCAGGATCTCAAGGTGCAGCTGCTCCGCTCTATTGAGCTTGGGGCTGCGCCGCATTTCTCCTGGTCGTATGAGCCGTCCTCCCAGCTGAAATACACTCATTTTGACGACATGTATGCCACAAGTTATCAGGATTGGTACGGTCAGGCGGTTTCGCTGTACAAGGAAGTCAGTAAAGTGCTCTCTCCGGTACAGAACGCGCAGATTGTGAATCACATACGCCATCAGGAGGGTGTTGTGGAGGTGCAGTACAGCAACGGGATTTCAATCTATGTAAATTACACAGACATGCCAGTCTCCGTACATGGCTTCACCGTCGGAGCCGGACAATATGGGATAGAAGGTGGGCAGTCATGAGGGGGAGCAAGCTCAGCTTAAATCACAAGCGCTCTTGGCTGGGAATCGCCTTTATTACGCCGTGGCTGCTTGGATTCGTATTCATGTTCGCGGCTCCGCTCATTCAGTCCATCAAATTCAGCTTCAGCAAATTAAATGTCGATCCGACCGGGTTCACACTGGACTGGGTGGGCTGGTCTAATTTCAACAATGCGTTGTTTGTAGATGCCACCTTCAACCGCGTACTCACCGAATCCGTCAGGGATATGGTGCTTAACGTTCCGATGATCCTGTTCTTCAGCCTGTTCTCGGCAACGCTGCTGAATCAGAAATTCCGGGGGAGAGTTCTGGCCCGTGCGATATTCTTCCTGCCGGTTATTCTGGCTTCGAATGCGATATCGGCGGCAGAAGCTTCCGGACTGATCAATCTGGTGGGGGATGCCACGGCTGTGAATGAACTCGGTCAATCCGGCTCACAGTACAATGTCATGTCTATGGTGATGATTCTGAGTGATATCGGTCTGCCGCTCTCGTTCGTAGATTACATTGTGGATGCTATCCTGCGGATCTACGAGATTATTACAAGCTCGGGTGTACAGATTCTAATCTTCCTGGCCGCGCTGCAGTCTGTGCCGGGGGCGATGTACGAGGTAGCGAAGATTGAAGGGGCGACCGCTTATGAATCCTTTTGGAAAATCACCTTCCCGCTGGTAAGCCCGCTTATCCTGACCAATGTGATCTACACCATTATTGATTCCTTCACGGGCAGCAAAGTAACGCAAATGATCTTCACCACCGCGTTCACCACCCAGAACTTTGGTCTCAGTGCGGCCATGTCGTGGATCTATACGCTGATTATTAGCATCGTCCTGATTATTGTAGGATACGTACTGTCCAAAAGAGTGCATTACAATTGATGAATCGTAAAGGAGGATATGGCTATGCAAGCTCCTCAATCTGTTCAGCCTGCTCATAGGGAGGCGAATCACCATAGAGTCCATAAGCTAAAAGGCAAAGCAGTGGATCTTCTATACGCACTGTTCCGCTATGCGCTGGTCATCGGGATCTCCTTCATCATTATTTACCCGCTGCTTATGAAGTTCTCGATCGCCTTCAAGGATAAAGCGGATATCTACAATCCGACGATTTATATGATTCCGGTCCACTACACTATGGATAACATCAGAATGGCGATGCAGATTCTGGACTACATCCCGCTGCTGGGGAATACGCTGCTCTTCGTCGTAGTGACTACGGTGCTGACCACGGCTTCCTGCGCTTTGGCCGGTTACGGCTTCGCCCGGTTCAGCTTTCCGGGAAGCAACATCCTGTTCGCGCTAGTCATTCTGACCCTGCTTGTCCCTACCAGCACGCTGATGGTGCCGATGTACCTGCATTTCAGAAGCTTTGACATTATGGGGATTATTCATTTGATTACTGGGAAAAGCGGCATAAATCTGCTCAATACGTATTGGCCTTCGATGATTACATCAGCGACAGCCATCGGACTTAAGGCGGGGTTGTTCATTTATATTTTCCGCCAGTTCTTCAAGGGGATGCCGAAGGAGATTGAGGAAGCGGCGCTGATTGACGGTGCAGGGGGAGTGAAGACATTCCTGCGGATCATGCTGCCCAATGCGGTCTCGCCGATGATTACGGTGATCCTGTTCTGCTTCGTCTGGCAGTATAACGATACCTTCTTCACCTCGCTGTTCATGAGTGAAATTGCACTTATGCCTACGAAGGTCAGCTCGCTGGCCGCGCAGGCCAATGCCCTGCTGCCGGGACTGCTGGGGGTAGGCGGGGGATCGGGTGTCAAGGCAGACCCCAATCATGTAGCGATGATTATCGATACCGGCATCCTGCTGGCGATTCTTCCGCTGATTACCTTGTATATGGTGGTGCAGCGTTACTTCGTAGAGAGTGTGGAACGCAGCGGAATTATCGGCTGATCCAGACGAAGGATGAGCTGCCAGTCTTGAGGGAACAGGACGAATTAAGCAGCAGTTGAATGAGCTCGTATATTTTAGAAGTGATTAGGAAGGGAGCCTGAGATGAAGCTGAAACGCTCATTCTTCATTACCTGTATACTGCTGCTGGCTGTCATGGTGACGGCAGTTCCTGCGCAGGCGGAATCCCAAGAGAAGAAGAGTGCCCTGCAGGCTTATGTAGAATCGCTCGGACCGGGCTGGAACCTGGGGAATACCTTCGAGGCCTCCGGGGACGAAACTTCATGGGGGAACCCGGCCGTGACCGAGGCCTTCATCGGGCAGCTGGCGGCGGAGGGCTATAAGAGCATCCGTATCCCGGTTACCTGGAAGCACAGGATGGGCGATGCTCCTGATTATGCAATCCGGCAGGACTTCATGGCCCGGATTCAGGAGGTGGTTGACTGGTCGCTGGCTGCGAACCTTCATGTGATTATTAATCTTCATCATGACAGTAACTGGGTGATGAACATGGCAGCGGAGCATGATGAGGTGCTGGCCAGATTCAATGCCGCCTGGACACAGATTGCCGGGCATTTCAAGAATTATCCGGACAGCCTGATGTTCGAGAGTCTGAATGAGCCGCGTTTCTCCGACGACTGGAGTAAGGACAGTCCGGAATATTTTACTATGCTGGATGAACTGAATGTGTCCTTTCATACTATTGTCCGGCATTCCGGAGGGAACAACAAGCAGCGGCCGCTGGTACTTTCTACGCTCACTGCTGCCCCTACCCAGGCCAGACTGGATGCATTAGCCGCAACCATCAAGAAATTAAATGATGATAGACTGATAGCAACGTTCCATTACTATGGTTATTATGCGTTCAGTGTGAACCTTGGGGGCTCGACCACGTTCGATACCACGGCCAGGGAGGATCTGATTCAGGCGTTCGACCGGGCTTATGAGACCTTCACGGCCAAGGGCATTCCCGTAATCGTCGGGGAATTCGGCCTGCTCGGGTTCGATAAATCGCTGAGTACGGTCCAGCATGGTGAGATTCTGAAGTTTTTTGAATATGTTACCTACTATGCCTATGAGAAAAAAATGCCGCTGATGTTATGGGACAACGGGCAGCATTTCGACCGGCGCACGTTCATGTGGGTAGACGAGGAGCTTCATCAGGTGATGAAGCAGGGCTGGAAAGGCCGTTCCTCCAATGCGGAGACGGATTCGGTCTATATTCTAAAGGATGCGGAAATCAAGGATACCGCCATTCCCCTGAATTTGAACGGCAACACGTTCACGGCGCTGCTTAATCAGGAACAGGCGTTAGTCAAGGGAACGGATTATGAGCTTGATGGAGATAACCTTATCCTCAATGCCGGGCTGCTGCAGAAACTTGTTACGCAGAAGTACGGTATTAATGCAGTGCTAACTGCCAGATTCAGCGCGGGTGCTGACTGGAGAATGGACATTATTTATTACGACACGCCCAGCTTCATCAGTGCGCAGGCTCCGGAGGGGATATATACGATCCCGGCCTGGTTCAACGGGGACAGCCTGGCAACACTGGAGGCTGTCTATACATCTGGCGGCAATGCCGGACCTAATGACTGGACGCCCTTCAAGGAGTACTACAAAGCCTTCTATCCGGACTATATTACCGGAGAAATCAAATTCACGGATGAATTCTGGAAAGAAGTCAAGGATGGGGAAGTGCAGCTGAGGATGCATTTCCGCAGCGGTGCAGTCATCCCGTATACGCTCACCAAGACCGGCAGTCAAATCGTTGGTGTCTCTGTAGAGGATGCAGAAAAGGCGGCAACGCTGGCAGGGGAAGAAGCGGATAGTCAAGCTGTAGAAGTACTGGCGGAATCCGCTGAACCGGCACCAACAGATACTGCAGCAGCAACTTCAGTGGAGAATTCTGCTGAAGCTGTCCAGCCAGAGGAAGCCAGCCAAGGCGGCAGCAAAACCTTGATGATCCTGCTCGCTGTATCGGCGCTGATCGTTGTATCGGCAGCGGCCATGTACTGGCGGAGAGCGGGTAGAAGATAGGCTTAGCGGATAACGAAACAGCAGCAACCATGGACGGGAGAAGCATGTCCTCGTTTGCTGCTGTTATTTTTGAACCCATAAACGCATGATTAATGTTCGCTGGTGTTCATTTGACTTTGCAGACGCGCAGCTGTTTCGGCAGTAGCTGTATAAATCATCAGCTTCAGATCCGGATGGCCCTGGGGCTGTAGGGTCATATGTTCGAACTCCAGCTCCCCGATGCCTGGCGCATTCCACTGTTTGTGGCAGTCCGTTACAACCTGAACATCATGCAGCGGCCATTTCTCGCGGAACAGCGGGCTGCTCTGCATAAATTCCCCGATAAGCTCCTTGAACCTCGGGTCATTAGGAAAATGTGCGTAATCCGCACGAAAGCGTGCAACGATTACTTCTGCTTTACTCTCCCAGTCCTCTGGATTCATTCTTCGTTTCCCGCCCGTCAATAACAGCCGCATCCAGTTGGGACGCTCCTGCTCACCCTCTGAGAATGAAGGAAAGCCGAAAACCAGCTCCGCTGCCTGATTCCATAACAGCAAATCCCAGCTTCTCCCGATTACGAAGGCCGGATTCGGCTCCAGGGCCTTAATCATCCGTTCCAGGCCTGTATTCAGTTGCTGATCTTCTACGGCCTGCTGCTGCACAGGTCTGGCAAGAAGATGAAGATGGTGACGTTCGTCTTCAGTCAGCCGCAGCGCCTCTGCTATGTTATTCAGTACATCCTCTGAAGGATTGATACTTCTTCCCTGCTCCAGAGAGGTGTACCATGAGGTTCCGATGTGGGCAAGCTGGGCCACTTCTTCCCGGCGGAGCCCCGGAGTCCGCCGTCTTCCATAAGAGACTAACCCGGCTTCTTCAAGAGTCAGACGTTCCCGGCGCGAACGCAGAAATTCTCCTAACGGCATCCTGGAAGAAATCTCTTCCATGTTGAACTCCTCCTTATCCTGACACTGACAGTCCTACGATAAACGCAGGAAGGATGCCAGTTATACATTCTATTATACTGCCAGTATAGCATCTATAAACTTAGGAGGATTTGAACTATGAACATATTTGTAACTGGAGCCACCGGTAAAGTAGGCAGCCGTTTCGTTCCGCGTCTGCTGCAGCGCGGTCATCACGTTAAGCTGTTGATTAGGGATGCTGCCAAGGCAGAGGGGCTTAAGCAGCTGGGGGCTGAGATTGTAGAAGGCGAGCTTCTGCAGCCGGACCGATATGTGGAGGCTCTAAGGGGGATTGATGTTGTATTTCATCTGGCAGCTCAGTTCCGCGGGGTAGACGAGAATACCACCTGGGTAACCAATTTCGATGGCAGCATCGCTCTGGCCAAGGCAGTGCTGGAGGCGGGGGTGCCAAGGTTTGTTTTTGCGAGCACCAATAATGTCTACGGCTCCGGAAGTAACGCGGGACCCAGTCAGGAGGATGACGAGCTGAAGCCTGCGTTTGCTTATCCGCAGTCCAAAGCTAAGGCTGAGGCAGCGCTGCTGCAGCTCCACCGCGAACAGGGATTAGGCCTGCGCATTGTAAGGCTGCCTTTTGTCTACGGTGAGCGGGACCCGCATATCACGGAATTTCTGCCGCTCGCAGGCAATTGGAATCCGGCGAAAAGAATGCATATGGCGCACCATGCCGATGTAGGTCAGGCCCTGCTGCTCGCAGCTTCCGCAGACGGGATAGATGGCCGGATCTACAACGTCGGCGACGACGCACCGATCTCCATTGCGGAGCTGCAGAAGCTGCATCATTTTGAAACCTCCCCGGAAGCGCAGCAGCAGGAATTCAATCCATGGGAGGGTGTCATTGATACCACCCGGATCAGAGACGAATTACATTACCGCCCGATTTTCCCGTCATTCTATACGGCTAGGGATGCAGGTGCACTTTAAATTGGATTTATCTTCTTCCGGCAATCTGGTATACAATATACAATAGTAGTGCATTTTCTTGACCGCAGGCTTCTCTTCAGAAGCTTGCGTTTTGTTATATGAACAGTTTGAATAAGATGAACTAAAGAACTACACATAAAGGCAAAAGGTAACGGAGGGGAATTTTGGAATGGAGGAGCGGTAGCGTCCGCCTTTGTGTCCGGATTTCATCCGCAAAAGGCGGGTTAAATCAAGAAATCTGGACACAACAGCGGCTGGAAGGCCAAATATTCACCGCAGTTACGTCCTCGCCCAGCTGGGGGGGCTTAAGTTGATCTATAGAGATCATGATTCAACCGCAGCCAGCAGGGCTATTGTATAGAGATCGTTATTACATAGGGAGGCAGGCAAATGCTGAAATCATTGCAGGCTATTGAAACATACCGCGAAGAAGGAAGACTCCCCGGTGAAGGCTGTTTGTGGCTGGAATATATCGTTCAGGCCGAGCAGACGATTGTGAACCTCGAACGGGTAGAGTCGCTGGGGGAACTGGAGCAGCAGAGTCCGGTGCTGGATTACGTAGAGCGCAGCCTGCGCGTACTGGACAGTCTGCCGCTATCCTACTGGATCAGGGAATTGGCTGAAGAGACGCTGATCTGGTCGGAGACTGCCAAGGGCGGTACGATCCGGCAGCGCAGGAGCTGGCAGGAAGAAGGCATTAATATATTTGTGCATAATATCGGTTCGGCACAGCTGTACTTGCGTTATGCAGAGGATGACCGGGAGGACGCTGCCTCTGCGGATAAGCGGCTGATCGTGCACCGGCTGATAGAAACCCATGGGCTGATCGGGCAGCAGATCCGCGGCGAGGTCCCGCCTTCGGTCAATCTTCCGTTATCCGGACTGGTGGAGCAGGGGCTGCTGACTGCAGATGAGCTGGAGCGGCTGCTGTTCGCGCTGAATCACTGCATTATCTCTGCCGTTGCCCCGGAGCTGTGGCAGGAGGTTCGTCCTCAGGTGATGGAGCTGATTGCCGTAATCTCCTCGGGGAATCTGCATGATGAAGTCCCGATGAAGGAGCGTCTGCGGAGAATGCGCTCCGGGTCTATCGCGAAGGGCGAGGATTATGAGACGGAGTGGAGCAGTCTTGTGCAGGAGGGCTTCAATCCTGCTGTACTGGAGCCGCTGCAGCCTGTCACCTTCTGGTATGTGGAATCAGCGCTGCAGACCTTCTCGCTGGAGCAGTTCCTCAAAGTAGTAAGCCTCTCCGCTAGCAGTGATTTGTCCGCTCTGAATCATATCAGCTTCGAAGCGGTGATGAACAGCATTTATTATGACTACAAGGGCAGCAAGAAGATCAACGTGTACAAGAAACGGATCATTGAGAAATACTTGTCTGAGCTGGACTGGACTGAGATCTACAGCGGGGAGCAGCCCTCGGGCAATCCGCATCTGTTGCACCGGCTGCTGCGGAAGGAGCATTTGCCTGATACGCTGTTCTTCAACTTCGAATTCTCCCCGGCGGCTGAGAAGCTGATTGAATTCTGTATAGAAGCCGAGAAGTCCGCGCTGTATGAACGGGCGGTGCTGCTGCTGTTCGACTTGTTCGATCTGCGCCGGGATGCGTTCGACCGCTTCCATAACGAGGATACGTATTTAAGCCAGATGAATGATACGGCAGATTATAAGGCGGTTATTCTGGATTACGTCACCGGCCGCAAGGTGCTGGACATCGGGCCGGGCGGCGGGGTGCTGCTGGATCTGATTGAGCAGCGGATGCCGGACGTGATTCCGGTGGGCATCGATATCTCCAGCAATGTCATTGAAGCGTTGCGGCAGCGCAAGCAGCGGGAAGACCACCGCTGGGAGGTGCTCCAGGGCGATGCGCTGAACCTGAAGGATTACGTGGAGGCGGGGACGGTCGACACGGTGATTTTCTCCTCCATCCTGCATGAGCTGTATTCCTATGTCCCGCTGGACGGGAAGAAGTTCAATCACGGGACGGTTGCGGCTGCGCTAACCAGCGCCTTCGGGGTGCTGGCGGACGGCGGAGTCATTATTATCCGCGACGGTATTATGAGTGAGCCGGAGGATCAGCAGCGGAGAGTGCGGTTCCTGGAGGATGACGGAATGGCGTGGCTGGAGCGGTATGCGAAGGATTTTGCCGGCCGGAGTATCCGGTATGAGCAGCTTGGCTTCCGGGAGGTCCTCATGCCGGTGAATGATGCGATGGAGTTCCTGTACACGTATACGTGGGGCGAGGAAGCCTATATCCATGAGGTACAGGAGCAGTTCGGATACTTTACACCGGCGCAATATGCCGCGTTCATTGAGCAGACGCTTGGTGATCAGGCGAAGATCGAAGTCATCCGCCATTACCTGCAGGAAGGGTATACGGAGGCGCTGCAGGATCGGGTCGTGGTGATGGATGAGAGCGGGCAGGCGGCCGCACTGCCGGACAGCACCTGCTTCATTGTAATCCGTAAGGCAGGCTGAAGACGGGTGCTTGAGTGGAACATAAAAGGGGCATTACCACAGCCGTGTCCGGCGCTGGTAATGCCCTTTTTCGATAAACTGACCGATCAGTTGGTGGCCGGCAGCCTGGATTTCCTGAAGCCGGCCACACTGTAGACAATCAGGGCAACCCAGATGAAGGAGAAGCTGACCAGCCTCCCTTGTGAGAAGGGCTCACCAAGCAGGAATACTGCCAGCAGCATACTCGTCGTCGGCGAGATGTACTGGATGAAGCCGACCATGGAGAGCGGGAGCAGCTGCATAGACTTGGCGAACCAGAACAACGGCATCGCCGTAGCGGCTCCGGACAGCAGCAGGACGATCATCAGCAGGGGAGACAGCGAAGCGAACGTTCCTGTGCCCTGCGACTGAATGTAGATCAGATAGCCCAGCGCAACTGGCATGGCCATCAGTGTTTCCCCGGTCAGGCCGAGCAGAACATCGAGCCCAGCAAGCTTTTTGGCCAGACCATACAGGGAGAACGTGACCGCCAGCGCAATTGCCACCCATGGAACCTGCCCGTACTGGACTGCCATAATCCCCACACCGGTGCCTGCCAGAAGAATAGACGCCCATTGCCACGCTGACAGCTTCTCCTTGAGGAAGATGACCGCAAATAGAACGCTGATGAGAGGATTCATGTAGTAGCCGAGGCTGGTCTCCAACACGTGATTATTGTTCACGGCCCAGATGAACAGGAACCAGTTCATGCTGATGAAGAAGGAGCAGAGGACAACTGCTACGGTGCTTTTGGTGCTTGAAAAGATAGTCCTCAGCCGCCCCCACTGCCGCGAGCACGTAACCAGTACGGCTACAAAAACGAAAGCCCACACAATCCGGTGCCCAAGTATTTCCCATGCGGGCATAGCCTGGAACAGCCGCCAGTAGAGCGGCAGAAACCCCCAGATGAGATAGGATAGAACGGCATAAATAATGCCTTTTTTCATAATGACACCCCTGCCCGAAGAATCAAAAGAATGGAAATATTAGGTTCAATTCGTTCATTATATCAGGCATTCCGCATCATGTATTTAGCTGAGCTTCGCTCCGTAAGCACGATAGACGAAATGCTCTGTGTCGAACGACAAAAAGGAGCCGCGCGACTGCGGCCCCTTCACATTATTAATGAAATCTGTATCGCTACTTAAGCGTGATGTTAAGTAAGCTGATTTTACCGCCCTGCACCTTGAACTCGTGTCTGAACAGCTGCGGAGCGGGAACGCGGTTCTTGTTAAATTCCCCTTCCATCTCTGCTGTCACAGCGACGGACTCCCCGGATTCTTCTATTTCCATGATCGTATAGCGGACCTTGGCAGAGAACAGCTCTGATTCTCCCCAGGCCTGTATAGCCTCCCTGCCCGCAATCTCTTTACCGTTATCCTTAACGCTGGCGCCGGGAGTGAACAATTCTATAAAGGCTTCAGGCTGATATTGGTTAATGGCATTGTAGAACTCTTGTACCTCACTCGGCATAGTGACATGTTGATTCATGGTGATCTGCCTCCTGTAAGTAGAGTAGCGGAAGCGGCATGGCTCCACCCTTACACGTAACTTAAACGTATCCGGGCATCCGTAAGCAGACAATGTAATCTGTACGGAGCTGATCTTACGGATAAAGCTGGCCCTGACCGGCTCCCGGAATAGCATCCTTGCGGAATTCGGAAGGCGAGCAGTTCATCGCTTTGCGGAAGACTTTAATGAAGTAGCTGACGTTGTCGAAGCCGACATCCATGGCGATATCGGAGATTTTGCGGTCACTCTGCTGCAGCAGGGCTGCGGCCTGGCGGATCCGGTAGGAGTTGATATAATCGACGGGCGTCTTGCGGGTCATGCTTTTGAAGAACCGGCAGAACTGCCCCTCGCTCATCGGAATCAGTTCGGACAGATCGCGCGTGCGGATCGGCTCCTGATAGTTGTCCTGGATATAGAGGATGACCTTCTTCAGCCGGTCGATCTTCGTGGTATCCGCGCCTGCCGACTGGCTGTAGTTCACCGAACGTCCCGGCGGCGCAATCTGTGAGAGCATGATCAGCAAAGTTCCTTTCATAAAGGACTCGAATCCGGGCATTTTATTATCATATGCCTCCATCATCCGCTCCAGGTGCAGCAGAAGCTCCCCTTGCCAAGGCACGGAGGAGGTGATGTGACGCGGAAAGCTCTGGCGTTTCTCCTGAAGCGGCAGAATTACAGTCTGCTGGATGGTATCATATTGGGCGCTGGCCAGGAGATCGGGGTGAAAGACAAGGGCGCAGAACCGGCAGGGAGTGTCCAGAGCCGCATAGGCGGCATGAATATCACCGGATTCAATAAAGACGGCTTCGCCGGGGCGGAGCGTGAAATAATCCGTATCCACCTGAAAGAGAATCTCGCCTTCAAGCAGCAGGAAGAACTCCGCTTCCTCATGCCAGTGGGTATCCAGGACAGGGGCTCCGGCCGGGAGCTCTATCCAATAGGCGGCCAAGGGAAACATAACATCCCCGTGTTCACGGTCTTCTTTGAGCAATCGCTGCGATGTGCGGTCCATTAAAGCCCTCCTTGTGGGAAAAACATCAAAATAGTGTTATAAATAAGCTATATTATAGTAGTTTTGTGATTTTGTTATCGTTATAATGCAACTATAAACACCAAATTGAAGGGTGGCAAGTGCACACATGAAATTTACAGACGGCCTTTGGCTGGTTCGCGACGGAATCACAATCAATGGTGCAGTTCAGAACTATGCGGTGGAAAAAACTGCAGAAGGTCTGACAGCAATTACGCAGACAACTCCGATTACAGGACGTGCAGCAACACTTAACTCCACACTGCTTACCGTAAAATTCCATTCCCCGCTTCCGGGTGTGGTTGGGATTAAGATTATTCATAATGATGGCGTTATTGACCGCGGTCCTTCTTTTGAATTGACCCAGGGAACTGGCGACCACGTTCAAATCGAAGAAACTGAAGCACAGACCGTGCTGATCAGCGGCGGACTCCGCGTGGTCATCAACAAGGGAACTCACTGGTCGGTAGACTTCTACCGCGGCGACGAGCGCATTACAGGCAGCGGTTACAAATCGATGGCCTATATCACTGATCAGGACGGCAACACGTTCATGCGTGAGGAGCTGGATATCGGCATCGGCGAATTCGTGTATGGTCTGGGCGAACGCTTCACTGCTTTTGTGAAGAACGGCCAGGTAGTTGACCTGTGGAACAAAGACGGCGGTACCAGCTCCGAGCAGGCTTACAAGAACGTTCCGTTCTATGTAACCAGCAAAGGCTACGGCGTATTCGTGAACCAGCCTGAACTGGTGTCGTATGAAATCGCTTCGGAGAAGGTGAAGAAAGCCCAATTCAGCGTAGCTGGAGAGAGCCTGGAATACTTCGTTATCGAAGGGCCGACTATCAAAGAAGTTATTACTAAATATACTTCCCTGACCGGCAAGCCTGCGCTTCCACCGGCATGGACCTTCGGTCTGTGGCTGACCACTTCGTTCACTACGGACTACGATGAAGCTACGGTTAACTCCTTCGTAGAAGGTATGGCTGAGCGCGATCTGCCGCTGCATGTCTTCCACTTTGACTGCTTCTGGATGCGCGAATACCAATGGACCGATTTCCAGTGGGATTCCCGTGTGTTCCCGGACCCTGTGGGCATGCTGAAACGCCTGCATGAGAAAGGGCTTAAGATCTGCGTCTGGATCAACTCCTACATCGGACAGCGTTCACCGCTGTTTGAAGAAGGCAAGAAGAACGGCTATCTGCTCAAAAAACCGAGCGGCGACGTTTACCAGACGGATCTGTGGCAAGCGGGCATGGGACTCGTGGACTTCACGAACCCTGCGGCTTGTGAATGGTATGCGGGTTACCTGCGTGATCTGGTTGACATGGGCGTAGACAGCTTCAAGACCGATTTCGGCGAGCGCATTCCAACGGATGTCGTATACTTCGACGGCTCCGATCCGCACAAAATGCACAACTACTACACACAATTGTATAACAAGGTTGTCTTTGAAGTACTGGAAGAGAAGCTTGGCAAAGGCGAAGCAGCCGTGTTCGCACGTTCGGCAACCGCCGGCGGACAGCAGTTCCCGGTTCACTGGGGCGGCGACTGCTACGCTGACTATGAATCCATGGCAGAAAGCCTGCGCGGCGGCCTGTCGCTCGGCCTGTCCGGCTTCGGCTTCTGGAGCCATGACATCGGCGGCTTCGAGAACACTGCTCCGGCGCATGTCTTCAAGCGCTGGCTGGCCTTCGGCCTGCTCTCCAGCCACAGCCGTCTGCACGGCAGCACCTCGTACCGTGTGCCTTGGGCTTACGATGACGAAGCCGTGGATGTTACCCGCTTCTTCACCAAGCTTAAATGCAGCCTGATGCCTTACCTGTATGATGTAGCCGGACAGGCGCATGAACAGGGCTGGGCTTCGATGCGGGCGATGGTGATGGAATTCCCGGAAGATCCAACCTGCGAAGTGCTGGACCGCCAGTACATGCTGGGCGATTCCCTGCTCGTGGCTCCGATCTTCCAGGAGAACGGCGAAGTGAAATACTATCTGCCGGCTGGACGCTGGACGCATCTCCTGAACGGTGAGACCGTAGTGGGCGGATCATGGCGCAAAGAGAAGCATGACTTCTTCAGCCTGCCGCTGTTCGTACGCCAGAACTCCCTGCTTGCCGTGGGCAGCGAAGACAGCCGCCCGGATTATGATTTTGCCGAAGGCGTGAAGTTTGGCTTGTACTCCCTGGAGGATGGCAAGGCTACAACTGCAACCGTACGCGACATCAACGGCGCTCCTGAGCTGAAGGTGGAAGCTGCACGCAGCGGCAATACCATAACTGTAACTGCAGAAGGCAGCGGCAAAGCATTCACCCTGGCTGTGAAGGATCTCGGCGCTATCGCTTCTGTAGAAGGTGCGGAGCAGGCAGATGAAACTACAGTGAAAGTAAACACCGGAGCCAAATCCGTATCGTTCACTATTACACTGAAATAAGCTTATACCGCCTTATACTCAAGCTCTCTGATGACAGGGGACATTCGTCCCCGGTGTATCAGAGAGTTTTTTGAGGATTAAACAGCGGGTACGGTATTTGAGGCTATTGGAACTTCAAGCTGTTCTTGCCGCGCAAATCTTGCAAGGAATACAACATTTTCCACTTATTATCGATCCAAATCCGGAATTGTTGTATGCAATGCAGCATTTCTCCTTCTCTCGGCTGCTTTGTGGGGGAATTCATGTATTTCGTACAACAATTCTCTCAAACAGCCTGTTATTCATGCATGGAAGTTGTAGAACGTACAACATTATTGCCTTTTTCCATTTATTACAGGTAAGCTGTGAACTAATAATCTCATTTCTGTCAGCAACGATAGGAGAATTGAATGCTATGAACAATAAAGTTAATACCAGTGTGTACAGCCAGTCTGGATTCACTTCAGCAACGGCAGTATCCGCAGCCGCTAATTATATTATGAACTCGCCCGAGCCGTTCACCCATACCTACCGGACCTATGTCCGCCTGCGGGAGAATGGCAGCCTGACACTGAAGTTCTGGCACAGCAATGCTGTGGATTCGACATGGGACTTGGGCGCGGAGTCAGCGGCCAGTGAACCGGGCGGGGAGTGGAGCATTGAAGCGGCATATGTAGCCGATGGCGGAGCTGTGCCGGATGGTACAATCGTGCCAGGTTCACAGGTTCCTGTAACCTTCAGAGGCGAAGCCTCGCGGAACGTTGCTCCGGGCGAGCAGTTCTGGAGCGATGAAGCACTGCTGGAGCTGCCGGAAGGGCATTACCTGGCCTTCACCTGGACGCTGAAGACGGCAGCTGCCGGCAAGTCGATCCCCTTCAATGTGGAGGGCATGCTGGTCTCCGGCTACGATGCGCCGGGCAATCTGGCCGCTCAGGAGACAGCCGAAGCGTTCAGTGAGTCGGACAAGCTGCAGGTACTGCCAAGCTTCCTGGGGTATAAGAAGAATGTAACGAAGAAGCTGGTCTTCCTGGGGGATTCAATTACGCAAGGCGTACGGACCGCGAAGGATGAGTATTCCTACTGGGCGGCAAGAATTGCCGAAGGATTAGGAACGGAGTACGGGCTGTGGAATATCGGCTCCGGCTGGGGCCGGGCCTATGATGTCGCCACCGATGGAGCCTGGCTGCACAAGGCGCAGCAGGGCGATGAAGTACTGATCGTGCTTGGAGTGAATGATCTGGATATCGGGCAACGCTCGGGGGCGGAGCTGCTGGCAGACCTCACGCATATTATCTCCGCGATCAAGAAAGCGCGGCCTGAGACTGCCGTGATTCTCAGCACCGTGCCGCCGTTCAATTTCGAGGGGGAACGGGAAGCATACTGGCGCAAGGTGAATGAGACGATCCTGACGAACCCTCCTGCCGGGGTGGACCGCGTGTTCGATATCGCGGCGGTACTGTCTGTACCTGCTCCGGCAGATCACAGAATCAGACCGGAGTATATGAGCGATGAGTTCGATCCGCATCCGAACGGCACCGCCGGCAAGGCAGTGGCGGATGCTTTTCTGGAGTGGTACGGGAAACAATTGTAACGAACTTCTTGAATGCACTAGGCATACTATGTAGTACTTTATCAGAAGGGTAGTGTGCCTGTAGTGAGCATTCAAGCGGGAGTACCAATGCAGCCCAAAGTGCTGTATCAAGCAGATCAAAATTATATTCAGAGTCTGAAGTCTGTTCGGCATCACTTGCACAGTGTATGCAGACAACATGTGAACCGGATTGTCCGGGTGCAGACGATTGACGGCCAGGTCGTTACTGGGAGAATTCTCGGCTGCGATAGAGGATTGTTATACATGGGGGTACAGAATCATCATGGAGCAGGACGCGCCTTCGGAAGCAGCGATGAAGCCATCCTGACCCTGGTACTGTTCGAATTGCTGGTTATAGTTTTATTGTCTTAACTCAAAAGATAAGAGCCTGCGTAAGCAGGTCCTTATCTTTTTTATGATTGGTTAGAATGTTTTGAGAATGATCACCAGCAGAATGTAAAGGACTAAGATTGTAGTGGTAGAAGTAAAAAGTCCACCGACATTTCCGCAACCGCTCATCGTCTTACCTCCTTCGCAATATCATCTTTCAGAACCATGATATGCACTTTTGGTCATTCGGGTATAGACCATCGGCCAATTTAAAGCTCAGAGCCGGGTAAGAAATAGAAGCGGAAATGGATAATGTCTTCAATGCATTCAATGCTCCGCCTGCCCCCGGAAATCCTTCGGCGGGCAGCCGACCTGCTTCTTGAAGACCTTGCTGAAATATTTGACGTCGTGGAAACCGACCATCTCCGAGATCTGCGCCAGCTTCAGGTTGGGATTCTGCATCAGCAGCTTGGCCTTCTCGATGCGGACGCTGCCGATGTAGTCGGAGAAGTTGATGCCGTATTCCTGTTTGAATTTGCGCGAGATATACTCGCGGCTGACATAGAATTTGCCGGCAACCTCCTGCAGGGAGAGGTCGGACGGGTAATTCTGCTCGATATATTTAACGATCTCCGTCATCGGGTTCCGTTCTTTCATGTGTCTGGCCGAGAGCGTCTGGGACAGCTGCTGCATCAGCGCAAAGGACCAGTCACGCCAGGCGAACAGGGAGAAGGAATAACCGCTTGGCAGCGGTGAAGGACTGAGCAGATCAGCCTGCTCCAGCTCCGCCAGCACACTGTCCGACTGGTTGCCCAGCGCTTCCCGGACCAGCCGGGAACGGAACAGGAGGGCATCCGCCTTCCACGAATTCAGCATTTGCGGGGTAACGACACCTCTGCGGCTGAGCTCATGGGTCCAATGCTGTGCGGCGGCGGATATGGCTTCAGTGGTGCCGCTGATGACCGCCATCCGCCAGTCCTCCTGGACATCGGCGAAGTTCAGCGGTGCCTCCGCCTCCGTGTTGGCGGAATCACGGCTGTCTGCCGCCATGCCGCCGGCTCCCGCACCCGGGGAGAAATGGCAATAATCCTCATGCCGTAACAGGTTCCGCCGCAGCAGGGCTTCGGCGGCTTCTGTGCGCTGTGCCGGCAGCTGTCCCGGGAACGCGCCTGCGGTGCTGATTCCGAAATGCATACGGAACTGCAGGGTACGGTAGATCCCCTGATTAATCCGGCTGATCAGCTCGATAACAGACTCCTCCAGATCCCAGAGAATGATGGCAATCTCCGGCGGACCGCCCCAGTACCGGAAGGCAACGCCCTTACGCTGCAGCTGCAGGAATTCATTGCAGATGTTCACGATGGCGTAGTACATCAGCTCACTGTCTCCCCCGAAACGTTTAAGCAGCGGATTGTTGCCGCTGTCCGTCTGCAGAAGGATCAGCCGTGCAGCCTGTATACTCTGCGGAATGATTCCGTCAACGGTCAGCCTGCGCAGCGAGGCCTCGGCATTGACCTTATCATCAATCAGCGCGGAGAGCAGCTTCTCCCCGTAGATCGGCTTGATCTCATTCAGCCGGAGGCTCTGGAGCTGACGGTGGCTGCGCTCCTCTTCTTCGGAGCGCCAGGCGGCTACCGCTTTGGATACCGCAGTGTTAATCATATCTGCTTCAATCGGCTTCAGAATATAGTCAATGCCGCCGTGGCGGACGGTCTGGCGCACGAAGTCGAAATCATCATGCCCGCTGACAACAATGAATTTGGTGTTGCCTGCGAATTCATCCACCCAGGTCATCAGCTCAACGCCGCTGCCTGACTCCATCATCATATCCATAATCACCAGCGCCGGCTTCTCCTTGCGGATCAGCCCGATGGCTTCATTGCCGTTCCCTGCTTCCAGAATCTCATCAATCTGATGCGCATCCCAGTCCACCAGCAGCCGGACGGCCTTCCGGACTCTTGCTTCGTCATCCACAATAAGCGCCTTCATATCCGTTCACTCTCCACTAATATCTCAATTTCCAGCCGGATGATAACCCCGCCGGTCTCCAGATTATCTACCGTCAGCAAAGCATCATCCCCGCAAACCAGCCGCAGCCTGGCCAATACATTACCCAGGCCGATTCCCGCACCGGGAGCATCACGTTTGCTGTAGCTGTCCTGACCTGAGTTCTTTATCATGTCGAGCTCTTCAACAGCTCTGGGCTGCTGCAGCTCCTTGCGCAGCGTCTCCAGCTTCACGGCCGGAATCGAGAGGCCGTTGTTCCGGATACTGATCTCCATCCGGCTAGGGCTAAGTCTGGCTGCCGTAATCTCAATGAATCCGTCCGTGCGGGCAAGGTTGAACCCATGCTTGAAGTAATTCTCCACAATCGGCTGCAGGATCATTTTGGGCATCAGCGCGTGCAGCAAGGAGTCTTCCATATCGTAGCGGAAACTGAACTTGTTTTCAAAACGTTCCTTCTGCAGCTCAATATACGCTTTAACATGCTCCAGTTCATTCTGGATCGTCACAATCTTCTCATCATTGTACATGCTGTAGCGCATCATCTTGGCCAGTGCCGAGAGCAGACCATAGATTTGCGGCACCTTCAGCTCAAGGGCTAGTGTACCGATAATCTGAAGGGTGTTGTTCAGGAAATGCGGGTTGATCTGCGACTGCAGCGCCCTCAGCTCATTGGTTTTGTTCGACAGCTCCAGCCTGTACTCGCGCAGAATCAGGTTGTTGATCGTGTCCATCATACTGCGGAAATGCTCCGTGACCACACCGATCTCATCTTTTCCTGCCGGACGGATATCAATCTCAAGATTACCGGTCTGCACCTGATTCATGTACCGGGTCAACTGCTTGATGGGGGCGGTGATCCGGAAGGAGATCAGAATCGTCAGGGCGATGATCATACTCATCAGCACGAAGAGCAGAAGCAGGTTAATGCCGGCGGCCTCCTTGGCTTCACGGAACAGATAGGAGACAGGGATTTGCTTGACGAGCGTCCAGCTCAGTCCTATGCTTTCGATCTTTTGATAGATGAACACAGAGTTGTCCTGCTCAAAATGCCCTTGGGTCACCATGCTGTCAGCCATCTGTTTATTGTACCATGCTGCATCCAGCGGTTGGCCGAATGTGCCGGCGTCAGGTCCGTATACGAGCTTGCCGGCGCTGTCCACCAGATAGATGTTTTCCTGATCCTGGTCGTATAGCTGGTCTACTATATCACCAAGAGCTGCGAGCTTGACATCAATCGAGAGATAGCCGAGTGCTTCAGAGGAAGGAATACGCTCAATTCTGCGGTGCATCGTAAAAACAGGCTCCGGTACGAACTGCGTTAGTGGCAGACTTAATCCGTAGGCGTCGCTTAGATGGGTGCTTTGCACTTTCACCGGGGAGCTCCCTGTAATGTTGGATTCCTGGTAGGGTGTGTCTCCCAGCCAGCGCTTGGGTGTCGTATTATCGGTAATCAGTGTAGCTTTACCGTCTTTGACGCCATATAAGTACACCTGTGAGATATTAGGCAGCGAGGTGGAGATGTAGCTGAGCGAATTGTAAATTGCGATGTCGGAGGACAGATCGTCGTGCCCGGCTTCAAGCAGCCGGTAGAAATCCGAGTCAGAGTACACACTGAGTGACAAACGGTTGATCTCCCCAATCAGACTGTTAATGTTCTTGGAGCCCTGATAGAGCAGATTCTTATTCTCGTCGACAGCCCGTGTTCTGAGGGAGTTGGTCGTATAGGAATAGCTGACGAACATAGTAGCCATAATACAGATTAATGTTGGCAGGAGTAAAAAAACGATCAATTTGGTACGGATACTGTTCCATTTCATGAGGCTCGCTTCACATCCGATCAATATTTTACACCCTAAAGATCACTTGCGTAGGTGTAAGGGACTCTGTAAAAAACAGATAATATGTTTAGATCATAAACAAGTGAGTGAGTAAAAGAAAGGGGGACCATTACATGCGCGGCAATAAGTTGTCCCAATTAGGTCAACAAGTATTTTTCGTTGGCCCGGCATTGTTGTTTTTTACCTTGATCACGATTATTCCTTTTCTGATGGGGATGTACTATTCCTTCACGGACTGGAACGGCGTATCGGGTAATGTTAGCTGGGTCGGCTTTCAGAACTTTAAAATGATTTTTACCAATGATCCAGATTTCTGGTCATCCTTCTGGTTCACCGTGAGATTCACGGTCCTTGGAGTTGTATTGACCAATGTAGTGGGCTTTTTCCTGGCCTATCTGCTGACCAAACCTCTAAAAACACGCAATATGCTCCGGACCATTTTCTTCATGCCGAATGTCATCGGGGGCTTGCTGCTTGGGTTTATATGGCAGTTCATCTTCATCAAGGGCTTCGCCACAATGGGCGATATGACAGGCTGGTCCTTCTTCAACCTTCCCTGGCTCGGGGATGCAACAACCGGCTTCTGGGCGATCGTCATGGTGTTTATCTGGCAGTCCTCCGGTTATCTGATGGTTATCTACATCGCTTCGCTCAGCAACGTATCCAAAGAAGTGCTTGAAGCCGCTGAGATTGACGGCGCATCCCGGATGCAGGTGCTGCGCAACATTATCGTGCCGCTGATTATGCCTGCGGTGACCATCGGCTTGTTCCTGGCAATTTCCTGGTCCTTCAAAATGTTCGACCTGAACCTGTCGCTGACCAAAGGCGGGCCGTTCAAATCGACGGAATCTGTTGCTATGAATATCTACAATGAAGCCTTCCTGAACAACCGTTACGGTCTGGGTACGGCAAAAGCGCTGTTATTCTTCGTGATTGTCGCACTGATTACAGTGATTCAGGTCCGTGTTACGAAGAGCAAGGAGGTAGAAGCTTAAATGAATGCTAAATCAAAAGGCAGATGGAATATCGGAATTGAAGTGATTATGATTCTTCTGGCGCTTCTGTTCCTCTCTCCTTTCTATTTCCTGCTGGCGAACTCGGTGAAATCCTTCGGCGAGATCCTGAGCGATGCGGCAAGCTGGCCGCAGACCTTCATGTGGTCGAACTATACTAACGCCTGGAAGCTGGCCCGTTTCTCCGAGGCCTTCCGCAACTCGCTGATTGTTACGATCATCAGTGTGGTTCTGATCTCTCTGTTCAGCGCAATGGCGGCTTACCGCATGGTGCGTGCCAATAACCGGTTCAACCAGGTTCTGCTGCTGCTGTTCGTAGCTGCTATGGTTGTTCCGTTCCAGACCATCATGATTCCGATCCTGAAGGTCGTGAACATCCTGCATGTGAACAACTCCTTCACGGGTCTGATCATCTCCAATCTGGGACTCAGTATTCCGATGGCGATCTTCCTGTTCCACGGCTTCATCAAATCCGTGCCGCTGGAAATTGAAGAAGCGGCAACTGTGGACGGCTGTAATCCGATCTCGGCCTTCTTCCGGATTGTGCTTCCGCTGCTGAAGCCGATGCTGATGACCATTATCGTGCTGAATGCCCTGGGCATCTGGAATGACTATCTGCTTCCATCGCTGATCCTTCAGGCACCTGAACTGCGGACCATTCCGCTGGCGACCTTCTCGTTCTTCGGGCAGTATACGAAGCAGTGGGATATGGCGCTTCCGGCACTGACTATCGGGGTTGCTCCAATTGTAATTTTCTATCTGTTCATGCAGCGTTATATTGTTGAGGGAATAGCGGCTGGCTCGGTGAAGGGTTAATTCACCGGGCTCCCGTTCCACATATTAAGCAGTTAACTTATTCAAGGGGGAAATAAAAATGATGAAAAAACGCTCTGCAGTGATGCTGTCCAGCGTCATGCTGATGTCTGTCGTGCTTGCGGCATGCGGCGGTAACAACAATACCGCTTCAAATAATGCATCAAATGGAAGCGCTGGCAACTCCGGTGAAGTGAAAACGGTTAAGATTTTCCAGTTCAAAACCGAAATCGTAGAAGGCCTCAACGAGCTTAAGGTTGAGTTCGAGAAGGAATATCCTAACATTAAGCTGGATATCCAGACTGTCGGCGGCGGCGCTGACTATGCGGCAGCCCTGAAGACTAAGTTCGCTTCCGGCGACGCTCCAGATATTTTCTCCAACGGCGGTTACGCTGAATTCGATCTGTGGGGAGACAAGATCGAGGATCTGTCCGATCAGCCTTGGGTCAAGGATCTGATTCCTTTGGCTGCAGAGCCTATGACCAGAGACGGTAAAACCTATGGTATGCCGATGAACCTTGAAGGTATCGGTTATGTATACAACAAGGACCTGTTCGCGAAAGCCGGTATCACTGAAACGCCAAAAACGATCACTGAGCTGGAAGAAGCGGCTAAAAAGCTGCAGGCGATCGACGTTATTCCTTTCGGCAACGCATATCAGGAATGGTGGCTGCTGGGGATCCAGGGCATTAGCGTAGCTTTTGCACAGCAGGATAATGTGGATGAATTCATCAGCGGCCTGAACGCCGGAACTTCCACCATCGTGGGCAACGAGAAATTCAAGGATTGGAGCAACCTGCTTAACCTGACTGTGAAATACGGCCAGAAGAATCCTCTGACTACAGATGCCAACACTCACTTGGCTATGTTCGCCAATGGCGAAACCGCTATGATGCAGGAAGGAAACTGGGCGCAGACGCTGGTTGATAACATTACGCCTGACATGAACATCGGCATGTTCCCTATGCCAATCAGTGACGATCCTGAGTTGAACGATAAGCTGTCTGTAGGTGTTCCGGCGAACCTGGTCGTAAACAAGGATTCCGGATCTAAGGAAGAAGCTAAAACCTTCCTGAACTGGCTCGTAACTTCTGACATGGGTAAAGAATATATCTCTAAAAAGTGGAAATTCATCCCTGCCCTGTCGACTATTCCAGTAACAACTGAAGATGTAGGCCAGCTTGGTTCCGATGTATGGAACTATGTTCAAGAAGGTAAAGTTTACGGTCTGCAGGCTTCGAAATTCCCTGATGGTGTAACTCAAGAATTCGCAAGCAGCATCCAAGAGCTGATCGCGGGCAAAGTGGATGAAGCCGGCTGGGAAAAAGGCATGCAGGCGGGTTGGGACAAGCTGAAGAAATAATCAGTACCTGCAAGCAAATCATTCTAATGTAATACTAAACAGAGAGTCCTTCTAGGGACCTAACCCGGATAAAGTGGATTTGCCAGGACGCTCCAGTCTATCTCAGCATATGAGGTGAGGCGGGGGCGTCCTTTGGGTTATCCAGAAAACAGGCGGCTGGCTGAGATATACTCTATTTATAAAGTGTCTGTGCATGAATGAGGAGAGGGAGCTGATGGAGGTTATGGAGCTGAACAACTACAGCAAGGTGCAGATCGGTGTGGACTATTATCCAGAGCACTGGGACGAGTCTATGTGGGAGAGCGATATCAGGCTAATGAAGGAAACCGGAGTCAAAGTAGTCCGGGTCGCGGAGTTTGCCTGGAGCCGGCTTGAACCGGAGGAAGGGAAGTTTGATTTCGCCTGGCTGGACCGGGCGCTGGACTTGTTCCATGCGTATGGGATTCAGATTGTCATCGGGACGCCGACAACGACACCGCCGCGCTGGCTGACCTCCGCTTACCCGGATGTGCTGCCCGTATATGCGGATGGAGGCGTGTACCATCCGGGCGTGCGCGGACACCGCTGTTACAACAGCGCATCGCTGCGTAAGTATGGCACCCGGATTGTTGAAGCGCTGGCCCTTCATTACTGCAGCCATCCTGCTGTCACCGGCTGGCAGACGGACAATGAATTCGGCATGCTGGATTGCCATTGTGACAGCTGCAACCTGGCGTTCCGCAGCTGGGTCCGGGAGAAGTACGGCACCACGGAACAAGTGAATGCAGAGTGGGGAACTGTGGTCTGGAGCGGGGAGTACAGCAGCTGGGATGAACTGACGGTTCCTTATGGCGGCTCGCCGTTCCAGAACCCTTCGATGCTGCTGGATTTCCAGCGGTTCCAGTGGGAGGCGGCGGTTGCCTTCCAGAAGACGCAGACGGAGGTGCTGCGCGCGATCTGCCCGCAGCACTTCATCACCCACAATTTCCACAGCTATCCGCAGCGGCTGGATATGCACGGGCTGGCCGAGGATCTTGATGTCGCGTCCTTCGACTATTATCCGAACCCCTCGCCGCAGAAGCAGGCGACCGCGCCATACAGCGGGGCGTTATCCCTGGATCTGACCCGGGGCATCAAACGCCGCAATTTCTGGATCATGGAGCAGCTCAGCGGTCCGCCGGGCTGCTGGTTCCCGATGTGGCGGACACCTTATCCGGGGCTCATCCGCGCGTACAGCTGGCAGGCAATTGCCAGAGGTGCGGATACCGTGGTGCATTTCCGCTGGAGAAGCGCGGCTGCCGGAGCGGAGCAGTTCTGGCACGGGCTGATTGACCACAGCAATGTGCCCGGGCGGAGATTTACCGAATTCGCGCAGCTGTGCAGCGAGGTGAACGGTCTGGCTCCGCTGCTGGAGGGGACCCGGGTTATTAGCCAGGCGGCTATCCTGTATTCGCATGAGCAGATGGCGGCGCTGCGTATTCAGCCCCAGGCGGAAGGGCTGGACTACTATGAGAACATTAAGCAGTACCACCGGGCGCTGACCAGGCATGGTATCGGCTGTGATATCATCGGCTGGCGGCAGCCGCTAGCGGGATACAAGCTGGTGATTGCCCCAAGCCTGTATCTGCATGATGAAGCAGCCGCGCAATTGCTGGAGGACTTTGCAGCAGGAGGCGGTACAGTAATCCTTACCAGCCGCAGCGGTGTTAAGAATATGAACAACATCTGTATGATGCAGCCGCTGCCGGGACTCTTCTCCCGGGCGGCTGGCGTAACGGTGGAGGAATATGATCCGGTCGGAGGCGAGGTCCACTTGCTTCGCGGCTCTGACGGAACCCGGTATGAATGCAGCCAGTGGTGCGACATTCTGCGGCCGGAGGGAGCCGAGGCGATCGCCTGGTATGAGGATGATTTCTTTGCCGGTGCTCCTGCGGTTACGGTGAACCGCTTCGGGGCGGGCAGGGTTTATTATATCGGTACCCATGCGGAGGAGAGTTACTGGTTGAAGCTTCTGGGGGATATCGCACCGGATGCGGGACTAACGCTGTTCCCGGAATTGCCGGACGGCGTGCAGGCCTTCACACGCACAGGATCAAAGGGAGAGCTGCTGTTTCTGCTGAATCTCAGCCGGACGTCTCAGACGGTGGGGTTAGACAGGCTCTACCGCAGCGCTCTTACCGGTACCCCGATATCTGGTCCGGTAGAGCTTGCGGCATATGGTGTAGAAATTCTGGAGACTCACGGCTGAAGGCTGAAGCTTGGCGGGGTGTTGACACTCAGGCGGAAGGATGGCGTCTCTTGTCCAGCATGCGCGAGATCAAGGGGATTACCACTGCTCTGGATTGCGGAGGATTCAATCCTGGCTGCTGTTCCTTCTGCGGAGTCTGAAGCTCTTCTTGCCGGAGCATGTCCAGCAGGTCATAGACCGTTGTGATTTGATTCGTATCTATAGTTAATTCTTTACCATCCGGGTTCCCGGGGATCTTGAAATTCCATTGTTTATTTCCCATCATAATCACTCCTTATTAGTTTGTGCCATCCGGCAGAGGCAGAGTGTTTCTTTTATATTTTCATCATAATCTGCGAAGCGGATCATGTATAATGAAGGGAAATGATGGTGGCCATCACTGTGGCTGATGGGTGATCCGGGGGAGAGATGCGGTATGGATATGGGTCTTCTTAAAGTATTTCAGGCGGTTGCTGAAGAAGGTAGTATCTCTAAAGCAGCCCAAAGCCTAAACTATGTGCAGTCGAATGTGACAGCCAGAATTCAGCAATTGGAGCAGGAGCTGAAGACTCCGCTCTTCTACCGTCATAGCCGGGGGATCACGCTGACTTCAGCGGGACAGACGTTCATGGAATATACGGTCAGGATACTTAAGCTGCTGGACGAAGCCAAACAGGCGGTGCTGGATTCGCCGGTACCCAAAGGCTCAATAACGGTCGGCTCGGATACGACGGCTGCTGTACGGCTGCCTGCCATCCTATCCGCTTACCGGGTCTGTTACCCTGATGTTGAAGTTCATCTGCAGGTGGGACGGGCGGGGGAGCTTATTGATTCTGTCCTGCAGCATACCGTGCACGGAGCCTTTCTCGACGGACCGGTTGAGCATCCGGAGATTGTCCAGGAGCTGCTCATCCATGAGCGGATCGGACTTGTCATTCCGGATACGATGGATTATCAGGGCATCCGCTCTGTACATGACAAGACACTGCTGATGCTGAATTCAGAGTGCCTGTACCGGAGCAGGCTGGAGAAATGGCTCGCCGAAGAGGGCGGCCGGCTGGGCAAGGTGATGGAATTCGGGACGATGGAGGGACTCCTCGGCTGCGTGAAAGCGGGAATCGGCTATGCGGTGCTGCCTTTATCCTATTTCACCCGGATGAATGTAACGGAAGGCATCCGCATTTATCCGTTCCCGGAGAAGTATGCGGAGGTCCCGACGGTGTTCATCCGGCGGCGCGATCTCTATATGACGAGTGCTTTCCGGGAGTTTATAGAAGAGCTTAAGGCAGGGCTGCCTGAAGCGGTGAGCGGGCCAGATATGACGGCGGACAGCGGCAGAACTGTTAAGTGACAGATGAAGCATACCGCATGTACCTGGTCCATCCTTCTGGAGATTGTGGGCAAGGTGTTCCTTTATCTTTCTTGGGGCTGTCCCAAAAGCCATATATTGGCTTTGGGATAGCCCTCTGTTTTTAAGCAGGATCAACGTGAGCACTTGGATGGACGCTCTGCGAACGGACCGTTGTTTGGGGCGCTGTGCTCTCCAGACTTTTTTTCATTTCACTTAGCGGAGACAATCCGGAGCCTGCGAATGCTTTCGAAATGAGCTTTCCTACAGAAAGCTTTCAGGGGACTCACCTTTGAACCACCTCGTTCGTATAGTGAGTGCAGCCGTCAACCGGCTGAACGACACCCTCTTTGACGTTGCCTATTCCCGGTGGCGGCCGCGACAGCTACCCTCCTGAAAGGCTCACCAAAGTCATCATCTACGCCTATACCCGGCGCACCTATTCGTCCCGCCCAATCGTTTACAGTGACCCGATTACGGTATGGGGTGAGATATGCTTAATTGCACTTCGTACAACTAAATCGTCTGATTTACAACCGATTATCCGTTTAGTTGTATTTCGTACAATTAAACGGCCATTTGAACCTTCATTTTCACCAATCGGGCAAATATAGTTGTACAGACTACAGTTATAAGAGACAAGCATACCTTTTCGCTGTTTTTAATTGTACAGAATACAACTATCACTGAACTTGAACTTGCGACGCGGGATATGGGGAAGATAGAGAACTGGACATACGACGAAGCCGGAGATACGTGGACGTATAAAGCCGGACAGAAGCTTTTTTCGCTATGAGAGTAAGGAGAAACTGAAAATCTGGGGGCTGTCAGTCTGGAAGGGATGCGGTACCGAAATCAGGCCAGATAAATCATATAACCAAAGTGCTTGTCCCGGATTGGGCGGGAGAATTAATGCAGCTTCCTGAACTGCTCCGGCGTAATCGCCGACTGCTTGCGGAACGTAGCCACGAAGTGGCTGACGTCGCGGAAGCCGACGCGCTGTGAGATTGCTTTTACCGTAAGCGCAGGCTGGGTGACAAGGAGCTCCTTGCTCTTGCGGATTCGCAGCCGGACGAAATAGGCATAAGGGGAGAGGCCGAACGTCTGCAGGAACAGGCTGTTCAGATAGCGCCCGGATACATCGAGCTGGCCAGCGAGATCATAGAGACCGACCTCGGGATCGCCGTAGTGGCTGTCCATCCATTTCAGCAGCGGCTGCAGCTTGTCCACATTGCGGGAGATCGCTGTGTTATTGTGCAGCTGCCCGTACTTGTTCAGCGTCAGCAGGAAACGGTAGGCGTCGGTCGATTCACCTAGGTTGAACATGTCTCCGGAAGTGTCATGGCGGTCGAGCATCTCCTTCAGCATATGGCGGAGCGGCGATTCATTCTCCCAGCGGTACAGAAGATTGGTATTCATCGCGAGCGAATCCAGAATATGCCGGGCTGAAGTCCCGCCGAAGGTGAGATAATAGGTGCACCATACCTCGGAAGAGAGGGATTCATAGCCGTGCGGCATACCCGGCATCAGCAGAATGCCGCTGCCTTCAGCGAGTGTTATCTTTTTGTTATCGAAATGAATGATGCCTTCACCGTACGCGGTTTGCAGCCAGTGATAGGTATGATAGCCTTGCGGGCGGGAGACTTTCTCCTGATCGGGGTTATAGCCCATACTATCCAGGGCAATCGGAAGCTGCTGGCCGCTCTCCTGGGCGAACACGATTCTGCGCACGGTGCTAACTGGCATAAATGTCAACTCCTGTAGTTCCATATTATTATATGATAGGTTTTTTATTTTATATATAAAGCGCTTATTTTAATGTTTAAAATAAGAATATACTTATACTATAAAGGATGTGCAAAGTATGATCAACGAGAAATTGCCGAAGATCTGGTATGGTGGAGATTATAACCCGGAGCAGTGGGATGCCCCGGTATGGGCAGAGGATGAACGGATGTTCAAGCTTGCAGGGATCGATGTCGCTACGATCAATGTGTTCAACTGGGCAACGCTTCAGCCGTCCGAAGATACGTATGATTTCAGCGGTCTGGATGAATTAATCGACCGTCTATATAAGAATGGAACCTATGTATGTCTGGCTACTGCAACCGGGGCGCATCCGGCCTGGATGGCTCACCGCTATCCAGAGGTTACGCGGGTGGATGTCCAGGGCAGAAAGCGCAAATTCGGCGGACGCCATAACTCTAATCCGAACAGCCCGGTGTACCGTGAATATGCTGCACGGCTTGCTGGCAAGCTGGCGGAACGCTACAAGGATCATCCGGCGCTGCTGATCTGGCATATCTCCAATGAATACGGCGGATATGATTATTCCGAGCAGTCTGAAGCGGCCTTCCGCGTCTGGCTGAAGGAGCGTTACGGATCACTTGATGCGCTGAACAAAGCCTGGAATACCCGTTTCTGGGGCCATACCTTCTATGACTGGGAAGAGATCGTAGTCCCGAACGAGCTCAGTGAAGAGTGGAACGGCAACCGGACGAACTTCCAGGGGATTTCGCTGGATTACCGCAGATTCATGTCCCACAGCCTGCTGGAATGCTATAAGCTTGAGCATGCCGCAATCAGGGAACACAGCAAGAATATTCCCATTACCACTAACCTGATGGGCTTCTATCCGGAGCTGGATTATTTCGAATGGGCTAAATATATGGATGTTATCTCCTGGGACAACTATCCGGCTCTGGACACACCGGTCAGCCATACAGCCATGACGCATGATCTCATGCGCGGGCTGAAGAACGGCCAGCCGTTCATGCTGATGGAGCAGACGCCAAGCCAGCAGAACTGGATGCCTTACAATTCCGTGAAGCGTCCGGGTGTGATGCGCTTGTGGAGCTACCAGGCGGTGGCGCGCGGCGCAGATACAGTGCTGTTCTTCCAGCTGCGCCGGTCTATCGGTGCATGCGAGAAGTATCACGGTGCGGTCATTGAGCATGTCGGACATGAGCATACGCGGGTATTCCGTGAATGTGCCGAGCTTGGCCGGGAGCTGGAGCAGCTGGGCGATGAGCTGCTGGATGCACGCAGTGCGGCGCAGATCGGGATTATCTATGACTGGGAGAACCGCTGGGCGCTTGATCTCTCCAGCGGCCCGACCGTAGCACTGGATTATGTGAAGGAGATTCACAGCTATTATGATGCACTGTATCAGCAGAATATTGAAGCGGATATGATTGGCGTAGAAGAGGACTTAACGAAGTACAAGGTTGTAATCGCACCGGTGATGTATATGATCAAACCGGGGTTTGCCGCGAAGGTGGAAGCCTTCGTTCAAGCGGGCGGAACGTTCATTACAACCTATTTCAGCGGTATCGTTAACGAGAACGATCTGGTTACCGTTGGAGGCTACCCTGGCGAGCTGCGCAAGGTGCTGGGCATCTGGGCTGAAGAGATTGATGCCCTGCTGCCGGATATGCGCAATGAAATTGTGATGAACCAGGAATGGGGTCAGCTTAACCGTTCCTATTCCTGCGGTCTGCTCTGCGATCTGATTCATTCCGAAGGTGCGGAAGTACTTGCACAGTACGGCACTGACTTCTATAAGGGGATGCCGGCCCTGACCGTGAACCGCTTCGGCGAAGGCAAAGCCTATTATGTAGCCACCAGTCCCGATGCTGCATTCCTGCGCGCATTCCTGGCTACGGTGAGCGCAGAGAATGGCATTGCCCCGCTGGTGAGTGCGCCGGAAGGCATTGAATCCGTTCAGCGGGTGAAGGAAGGCGTATCCTACCTGTTCCTGCTGAATCATTCCGCAGAGGAGCTTAGTGCAGATATCGGCACCGGCGAGCGGACAGATCTGCTGACAGGCAAGAAATGCAGCGGTTCCACTGTAGTGCCGGGCCGCGGAGTAATGATTCTGTCGGATAAACAGTAATTTAGAGAAGGCATATTGCAACGCCGCCGCCCGTACGCTAGGGGCGACGGCGTTTTTGCCATCTTATTTGGTAAAGGAGCCGAATTCCGTAATCTTCAGCTCAACATTGATATGAATGGGGGTCCGGCTGAATACATCATCCCAGTGGTCCTCTGACTTTCTCCATAATGCCGGCTTCTGGATACTGAGCCTGTCGCCGAATCCGGCGACATCGGCCTTGTAGTCGGACTGCAGCTTCTGAATCAGCGCCTGCATCATTTGCTCCAGCTTTTCCTTGAACAGCTTTTCTGCTTTTTGTGCGTGCTTTGTGGCGGAAGGGTATTCCTCGGCGTTCCAGGTTTCGCTGAGCCTTCCTTCCGTTGTGATTTTAACGTCAAAGGCCAGATTGCCGCCGTCGGTGACGGCAGTGATTTTACTTTTCATAGCCTTCATTTCATAGGTCATCGGCTGATTGTTCCAGTCGTGGGTTTTGATGACCCCGGTCTTGCCCTCGTTGGTGAGCCAGGACAGACATTCGGTATCCTCCTGGTTCAACGCCCCTACCCAGTGCCCGGTATCTCCTTTAATAATACCTGCACCCGAGAATTCTACTTCACCATTCGCCGTCACCAGATTTTGTAGCGCAAAGCTTCGCTTGGAATACATCAGGGCATCCATTTTGGATAAAATGACCGGGTCCAGCACCTTGCTTGTCCGTCTCTGATTATGAATCATATCCCTGATATGAAATGAGGGAATTTGATTTTTTTGTTTGGAAACCAGCGTCTGCACTGCCTGGCCTTGACTTAAGAACACCATCGTACTGGGGCGGATGTCATTATCACGAAGCACAAAGTCCATTAACTGATTTATTTTCTGCTGCTTAAGCAGCTCGGTCGTGACCACAATAACCTTAAGGTGATGCCCGATAATCGGCCGGTCCAGGCGGAGCGAGTACTGGCGGAATATTTCCAGCAAAGAATCTCCTGTGCCCGTTACATTCAGATAGGGAGCATCACTGCTACTACTACTGCTGCTCTGACGACCTGTCCCTCCTACGGAATTTGCCGGAACGAGCTGTATGGTGGCTGTAATTGTATTCCGTTTGGGATAAGTCGCCCCCTGATCCTCCAGCGCCTGCTCCGTCACGGTGGGCTCCCCGACATCCAGAGCCAGGCCGGAGTATAACGCCAGATCTTCAATCTCCTTGCTGCTCCAGCAGGAGGTCTGAGTGGCGAGAAGCATCAGACAGCACAGCATAAGGAAGAATCTCCGTCTACACATGCTGCTTCAGCCCCTTCACACGGATGAGCCAGATAACCGAGAGCAGCACAGGCAGCAGCAGGAACAGTACAATCCCCATTTTGCCGATGGCATCCCCGAGTGCGAACAGATCGGTCATGGATTTGGGCAGCATCGCCGATAGGAACAGAACGGGAACCATAGCATAAATAATCGGATGAACCTTAATCTTGAAGATCTGTGAAATGCCAAGCGTGGACTGGAAAAAGAAGCTGCTGAAGTTGCAGAACATCTGCATCAGCCAGATGACCATGAACGGGAATTCCATACGCTCGAAGAAAAAACCGGGCACCTCGAAGCTGCGCATCAGATCGATGGTAGGCCAGGTACTGGTGATGGCGGAATTAACGGAAATGCCCCCGATAACCATGATCACGGTCAGGAAATAGAGCCCCAGCGAGACCGCGAGGCCTCCAAGCATGGCTTTGACCGCCAGTTTGGGCTTCTCCATGAATGCTACAAGTGTCATCGTAACTTCTATACCGGTGAATACGAGCACAGTGGATTTCAACCCTGCGAATACAGGAGGCAATCCGTTGCCCAGCACGGGACGCAGATGGTTGATATCAAACAGCCGTACGCTGAGTATAAAGGAAATGAGCAGTATCATAATGCTAATCGGGAACACAATCGTAAAGGCCCGGGCAATAGAGTTAATGCCTCCGTATACCAGATAGGTGCTGAGCCAGAGAAAAGGAAGGATGACTGCCCAGATGGGGGTTCCCTCCAGCAGAAAAAACAAGGTGACCTCGGCCAGCGTGCGGATTTCAAAGCCGGCAATAATGATGAAATAAAGAACCAGCAGCAAACACAGGCATCCGCCGAATACCCGGCCTGTAATCTGAGCGGCATATTGAAATACAGTTTTGCCCGGGAACTGCTGGCTGATCTTCACCATAATGAATACAACCAGCATCACAATGGCTCCGCCTAGCAGGACGGATATCCAGGAATCAGGGGTTTTGACTGATTCGCTCACACTGCGCGGAAGCGTAAGAATCCCCGCGCCAAGCAATGTATTGTTCAAGAAAACGGCCGCTTGTGTAGCCGTGATTTTATCATCGGTGCGTACGAACATTAAGTCCTCTTCCTCCTTGCGCGCAGGCGCGGTTATGATTTTCGTTTATCCTGTTTGGTTTTCATCATCACCGGTCTGCGTTTCATCAGAGCCATCGGAGCACGCAGGAACAGATCTTTCCAATCACTCAGCCGGAAAGGGGATACCGGCGTCAGATAAGGTACACCGAAGCTTTTGAGCTTGGTGAGATGACAGCAGATTAGCAGGAAGAATAGAATGGTGCCGTACATTCCGAGCACTGCTGCGAACAGCATGCCGGCGAAGCGCAGGATCCGCAATGTGATTCCTGCACTGTACATGGGAATGGAGAAGGACGAAATGGCGGTTACGGCAACCACAATGACCAGGAAAGGGCTGACGATGCCCGCCTGAACTGCAGCATCCCCGATGATCAGACCGCCGACGATACCCATGGCCGGGCCGATCGGCTTCGGCAGCCGGATTCCGGCTTCGCGGAGAATCTCGATGGCGACTTCCAGAATCAGCACTTCAATTAATGAAGGAAAAGGCACACCCTGCCGGGTCTTAATGATGCTGATCGCCAGCTCCGTCGGTATCAGCCCCGGATGAAAGGAGATGAACGAGATATACAGGGACGGGGCCATCAGCGCCAGGAAGGCCGATGCAAAACGGAGCAGCCGCAGCAGTGTGCCGGGAAGCCACCGCTCATAATAATCCTCCGGCGATTGCAGCAGCATACTGAAGGTAACCGGTACAATCAGTGCGAACGGTGTTCCGTCCAGCAGAATCGCAATCCGTCCCTCCAAGAGGGCGCTAATGACCCTGTCCGGCCGTTCAGTATCCTGGACCTGCTGGAAGGGGCTGAGATAGTTGTCTTCAATCAGCTGCTCGATATAGCCGGATTCGGCGAGGAAATCGATATCGATTTTGCGGATGCGGTTCGTAACCTCCTCCAGCAGCTCGGGATTGACGATATCCTTCATATAGGCCAGGACTATATCCCGCTGAATGGTGTTGCCTGCCCGGTAGGTCTTCATCTCGAGCTGGTCACTGAAGCCCTGGCGCCGGAGCATGGAGGTGTTCTCGCTTAATACTTCAGAGAAGCCCAGTCTAGGCCCGCGCAGCAGGGCCTCAGAGACCGGCTCCCCAATCGTGCGGTTGGCTCCTCCGGGCAGCTCAATCAGCAGACCACCGGGCAATCCTTCAATCAGCAGGGCCGTGTGGCCGAAGAGGACAGATTTATTGAAGCTCTCCACACTGTCCGCTTCATTAAGCTGGCTGAAGGGCAGCAGCTGGTTGGCAATCTCTGCAGAAGACACCGGGCCGGCGGGTATCTCGTACATCAGGAACTGCATAATCCGCATATTAAGAATCCTGTCATTCTGCATGCCGTCTACGTAGATCAGCGCTCCCCGGCCTCCGCCATTCGCGATCGTGAATTCCCGGATATGCAGGTCACTGTTGGCACCGATAGCGTTCTTCACCGCCAGCAGGTCGGTAGTATAGTTGCCGCTGAAGGGGATTGAAGCCGGTGTGCCAGATTTTGCCCCAGCTGCAGACTGTGCTTGTGACCGGGGAACGGTCTTGGTGCCGTAGCCAGACTGTCCCCGCCCGCTCCCTACCAGCAGGTACAAAGCTTTGTACAGGTATCCGAGGACGAGCGGAATGAGCAGCGCAACACCCGCCTGACCAAAGATTGCCCAGCCGGGTATATAGGATACAATGGTAGCAAGCAATCTGATCATCCCCCAGCCGCAGAAATTAAGAATCCGTGTTAATGAAGTTTTCCAAAGTTTGCTTCGATTTAGTCATTTCTCTGAAAAATATAAATAAAAACCGGAGGCGCTCTTGTGGAAGCGCCTCCGGTTTTTATTTAAGATAAGAATTTAATGGAATGACGGGTGCCGCCTTTCCGCCCGCTGACGGCCTCCGGAATTAACGAATCACCGGGTCCTCTGACTACTGTAGCCCGCCTCTTCTGTTACTTGCCGGTAGCCGAGCCGCTTGCCGCGACATCGCCTGCCGGTGCCTTGCCTTGACCCCGTCCGCCGCCGCCCATTCCACCACCGCCGAAGCCTCCTGTACTGAGCGTGATTTTCTCTGCCTCGGCAGTATCCGTCTTCAGCGTATACTGGATAATGTCGTCAGCCTTCAGATCGGACAGGGAGAGTGCTGTCTCCGTCTGAGCGCCGTTGTCGAAGGTGACCGATACGTACTGGGTATCACTTCCGGTTGTGATATCGGTGGTCTCTTCGGAGAAGTTCTGCATCATGCCGCCACCCATCATGCCGCCGCCTTGACGTCCGCCGCCCTGCGCAGAGTCCTTTCCTCCCCCGTCTGTGGGCTGTCCGCCTTCAGGGGGAGTACCTTGCCCCTCCGCCTGGGCGCCTGCCGCGTTGCCGGGAGCCGCTGCCCCGCCCTCCGGTGCGGTTCCCTCTCCGCCGTTCTGCTGCCGTGCCGGCATATCAGCGGTGTAGATTGTGATGGTGTTTCCGCTGATGCTCTTGATTTTGCCGATATTCATCCCGGCCCGGTCCATCCGGTTCTGGCCTGCCCCGGCAGTCCCGTCCGGCTGAGCCGCCTCGCTGCCGCTCTGGGTCTGGGCTGTCTGAATGTCGCCTGAGGTTGCTGCCGCCGGAGCTGTATCCGAGCTGCAGCCGGCAAGCAGGATCGCAGCAAGCAGGCTGCCGGCCATCATATAAGGCACATGTTTTTTCATATTCATAGTCCTCCTAAACTGTATGGTGTGTATAAACTTCATCGCCTGTTGTCGTATAATGCTGGCATAAAAAGCCTGGGATTAGGTTTAACACTATCCTGGAGGACAATATATCAGACGCTCCTGAAAACAAGCTTAAAGTTAGGCAGAGCTTTCCCGGAAGTATCGCTTGGTGAAATGTTATATAATGCATAATAGAGTGGATTTGACAGAGAACAGGAATGAAGCGTTCAGGAAAGAGGCAGCACATGAAAACCTTACTGGTAACAGGCTACCGTGCGCATGAGCTCGGGATTTACGACAGCAAACATCAGGGGATTCCTTATATCAAAAAAGCGCTCGCCAACCGGCTCGCTCCGCTGATAGAAGATGGGGTGGAGTGGGTTATCACTCCCGGCCAATACGGCGTCGATCTATGGGCCTGCGAGGTTGTGCTTGAGCTGAAACGGCAATACCCCGGACTGAAGCTGGGGATCATTACAGCCCATGCAGCCCCGGAAGAGAAGTGGAAGGAAGAGAAGCAGAATGAATACCGCCGTATTATTGCCGGAGCAGACTACTACGGAGCTGTGAGTAATGCACCCTATGACGGCAGCTGGCAGTTCAGGGCGAGAGATGATCTGCTGTTCCGCAAAAGCGACGGGATTCTGCTGTTCTACGACGAGGATGCTGCGGAAGGCAGTGCGAAATTCACCAAGGAACGGGCAATGAAGCTGCATGCTGAAGGTGATTATGAACTCTATCTGATGCATGCCGAGGAGATTCAGAACATTGCCGACGAAGAGAGCCAGCGCGGTTACGAATGAGGAGGAGAGCAGGTTGAGTGAAAAGCAGGCTGAAGAGGATATTTGTTATGTAATATTGCTGAGCCCGACTGCACAGGACCGCAGAGATATGGATATCATCCGGGCGCATGTCAGACATCTGCAGGAGCTGGAGCGCAGCGGACAGCTGGTGCTGTGCGGGCCCTTCAGTGACAGTCCCGGCGGAATGGTCATTATCCGCGCCGCTTCCCGTGAAGAGGCAGCAGAGATTGCCGGGCGGGACCCCTATGTACTATCGGGTATCCGCAGCTATGAACTACGCACCTGGGGCCTGTCCCATGAAGGCAACAGGCACATGGGCATAGCCGCCGATTAGGCGGCTTACAAGAAAATTTTAGATGAAGCTCTGCAGCGAAGGCGCCTTGCGGACCTTGTAATTCTGTTCGTAGGCATAAGCCAGCCGGATGAGCACCGGTTCCTCATAAGCCCGTGCCGAGAAGGTTACTCCAAAGGGAGCGCCAGCCGATGTGTAGCCGGACGGTACTACAATGGACGGGTAACCGGCTCTTGACGTGATTCGTGCGCCAAAGTCAGCCGGGAATAAGAGGGCATCCAGCTGATGCTCCCGCATAGTGGCATCGATACCCAGTTCCTTGCAGAGCCGCAGATCCGTCGCACGGTCACGCAGATACTGCGGCTCCGTGAGGGTGCCGGAGGTGGTATATTCGGCATCCAGCAGGGTGGCTTGCCCGAACTTCAGTGTCTCTACCGGATGGGCATGATTGAAATCAATGATATCCTTCAGGGTTCGCATGGGAGCGCCCGGGCCCAGTTTTGCCAAATAGGCGTTAAGTGAGGTTTTGAACTCATTCAGCACCACAGAGGAATAGCTGATCTCCCGTGCAGTTGTAATCTCTGCCGGATCAATAATGGTCGCCCCGAGCTCGCGCATTCTGTCCACTGAGGCATTGAACAGCGCGAGCTGTTCGTCTGTAAGCTCCTCGAAATAATAATCCCGCGGAATCCCGATGCGCGCACCCTTCAGGCCGTCTGCATCGAGGAAGACCGTATAATCCGCATGCAGTCTGCCTGTATTCGTACCCATTGCGGCATCGCTGTCGTCCTGTCCAAGCAGGGCATTCAGCAGAAGTACAGCATCGCGGACGGTTCTCGCCATAGGTCCGGCGGTATCCTGCGTATTGGAGAGCGGAAGAATGCCGGAGCGGCTGATCATTCCCACAGTGGGCTTGATGCCGATGACCGATCCAAGGTTGCCGGGATTGAGGATCGAGCCTGAGGTTTCCGTTCCTACGGACACGGCGCAGAAATTGCAGGCAACCGCCACTGCAGAGCCGGCGCTGGAGCCGCCTGTCGGCGTGGAGATATTGTAAGGGTTAAGCACCTGACCGCCCCGGGAGCTGAAGCCTGAGGGCATACCGTTCGTCATGAAATTGGCGAATTCCGTCATGTTGGCCTTGCCCATAATAATCGCCCCGGCTTCGCGCAGCCTGGTAACAATGAAGGCATCCTCCTGCGCAAAAGAATCCGCCAAAGCCAGCGAACCCGCACTGGTATGCATTTTATCCCCTGTGTTGATATTGTCCTTCAGCAATACCGGTATACCGTGCAGCGGTCCCCGGGACCCCTGAAGCTGTCGTTCCACGTCCAGGGATTCAGCGATGAACAGCGCATCCGGATTAATCTCCAGCACGGAATTGATCGTCAGGCCGTTTTTGTCATGATCTGCAATGCGTTCAAGATACATAAGGACTAATTGTCTGGAAGTGATTTCTCCGGAATCCAGAGCGGCCTGAATCTCCGGTAGGGTAGCCTCTACGATTTCAAAACTCATGCGGGTTCACGCTTCTTTCCCTCTAGGTTATAGGTTTTCTCCTTCATCTAACCATAGTTTTCCCTGTCTTCATAGTGTTGTTTTTGCTGTCCGGGTTACTCTTACAGTTCATGTTAGTTCTTAAAGAAATGTTAGAGGCGTATCTCCCGTGGTTAATAGTTGACATGCACTAACACATCTTGCCAATAACGATTAGGAGGATTACAACTTGAGAAAATGGACTGCATTATTCATGGGGGTTATTCTGTCTGCTGCCTTAACCGCATGCGGCAACAATGAAACGGCTCAGCCGGCTGCTGATGCTTCTGAAGCCCCGGCAGCAGCTGCCGGTACTACCGCCACTACAGCCCCAGCCGAACAGACATCCGCCGGCGTTCCGGCTCTGGAGGAACTGCTGCAGAAGACGGCTGCTGCACAATCGGAATTGAAGAGCTTCGCCATGAACTCGCAAATTCAGCAGAATATGGTGGTTAAGCAGGGCGAAACCAATCAGGAACAAGCCATTGAGATGGCAGTGAAAGCTGAATATACTAAAGATCCGCTGGAAATGCATCAGGAGATCGTTATGACTCTGGCAGGCCAGGGAGAACAGAAGATGGAGCAGTATGTAACCGCAGACGGTTTCTTCTCGCTGACGAACGGGCAGTGGGTTAAGATGCCGGCTGCGATGACTGAGCAGTTGACCGCTGCCATGCAGCAGTCTGCAAATCCTGAGAAGCAGCTGGAGCAGTTCAACCAAATTGCTGACCAGACGAAAATCACCGAGGAAGGTGACAATTATCTGATAACAGCAGAAGTATCTGGCGAAGAAGTCAAGAATCTGGCGAAGAGCTATCTGAACCAGAGCGGAAGTGTAGACAGCCAGATGACTGCGATGATGGAGCAGATGAATATCAAGAGCATGAACATCGCTTACACCGTGGACAAGAAGACTTATTTCCCGACTTCATCGGATGTTAATCTGGTCATGGATATGAGCAGCGGTGAACAGACCGTCTCGATGGATATGAAGATGAAGGCAACCATTAGCGATCATAACAAGATCACGGAGATCAAGGTTCCGCAGGAAGCTCTGGAGGCGCAGGAGGCTCAAATGCCGGCAACCCAGTAACAGGCCCCAATATAAATCATGCAGAACAGGAGGACCCGTACACCGGGTCCTCCTGTTTGGTCATGGCAATGCTGATTACATGTTTACAGGCCAAAGGGGGACATGCTGTTGAACAGTCCGTAGGCTGCTCCGGCCAATACCGAAATTACCAGCTTGTAGAATATATATCCGGTTGCAACGTTTGCAGTGGCAATCAGGTATAGGGTATCGATTCCGCGGTTGGAGGTGTTTAGCGGATATTGAAACGCCACGCTGTTGATGCTGACAAAGACGAAAAGAAAGGACAGAATAAGCAGGAGAACCGAGAAGGAATACAGGCTGAGGATCAGCGACAGGATAGCCAGAACCAGCAGCGCTACAGCGGGAACGAGCAGAGTGCCGAATCTTGCGATCAGCAGCTTGAGATCAAAGCTGACTTTCTCCAGCCGGAGTGCGGCATAAGTAGTCCCGCAGCCAACGGCAATTCCTGCAGCCGTTAATAGAAGCGGCTTCAGAAATCCGGGGCCTATGATTGGCGAGATATCCCATTTGATGAACCAGGTGAGAAAATATAGTGCTGACAGTATTACCGTCAGTCCAAATGTAATCAGACTGTTCAATAATTGGGCGGCCTGGACCTCTTTCATCGTACTGTAAGGACGGGTTAGAGCACTCAAGAAGAATCCCCAGTACTGTTTACTGACCTGCTTAGCCTGCCTGACGCGTTCATCCTGGAGCAGATTGTCCCATTGCCCGGATGTTCTGCGCTGGGGCTGCGGTTGCCCGTTATCTGAATTTGGTCCTCCGGGATTCGTAAAGGGCGCTCCGCCTTCCGGATTGTTCATTGCTCATCCTCCTTAAGAAAAATATGGAAATCATAGCATTGGCTATAGTATAAGGGGGTTGCCCTATAAATACTATAAATTTGCCAAAGACATAAACCGCCCATACCGGATTCGTTGCCGGGAGAACCTGGAATTTTTATGTTTCATAGGGTTTAGGCTTAATGGGCTTAATTGTTGTACGTAGTACAACTTAGCTTCCTAAATCCCTGGGTGTTCGGACAGATTGTTGTATGAAATACAAGAATTGTCCCGCTTCATGCTATGTGGGAAGAGGAATGCTGCCTTTTGTACAACAATTTCCGATTATAGCCGGGATTACGAGGGGAATGTTGTATTATGGGCAGGATTTTAAAAAGCCTGTATTCCGCAGATAAAATGCGGTTTACAGGCTTTGCGTTGAATGTACCTTACAGGAAAGCTGGCGGGTAATCAGGAAGTTACTCCTGTTCCCGGACAAATCCCTCTTCCGCCAAATACTCCTCGGCTTCTTCTACGGTTTCGAAGGCCATCTCCAGCTGGAGGCCTGCATACAGGTACCACAGATCTTCCTCGAATCTTAGACTCAGCGTGTGGCCATCCTCATTCTTCCATAGAGATTCAGTACCAGTCTGCGCTTTTTTCTTTCTTTTGGCCGGAGCAGGGGCATCGGGAATGAACATGGATAGAGACGTAATCGAAGCATCCACCAGTTCCCGCAGTTCAGCTTCCGAATAATCCCTGATGTTCACCAGACCTTTGTCATCACTCTCATAGCCACGCAGCAGGCCGGCATAGACGAAGCCGTTGCCGTTCGGGTGGAGATGGGAAGCGACGGTCTTCTTGTCATGCCGGCTCTCCTCGAAGTGGTAGTTCACCCGCCCAAGCGAGACATTCCGCCGTTCCAGCTGGGGGTAGGAATCAAGAATAGCTAATTTCTGTTCAAAAGTAAGCATATGCAGCCTCCGGTTCGCATTTTCGTCAGTTGATTATACCATGCCGGCGGGCAGTGGACTATATAGCCTGCCGGAACTGTTACGGCCCTTAAGCCGGCTCAACCGGCAAGCGGCAGCCGCAGCACGAACGAGCAGCCCTGCTGCGGGGCGCTGCCCAGCTCAAGGCTGCCGCCCATGCCTTCGGCGAGCAGCCTGCTGAAGGTCAGGCCTAGCCCGAGTCCGCGCAGCACGCTCTGCTTGGCAGTGCTGCGGAAGAAGGCTTCGAAGATCAGCTCCCGGCTCTCCGGATGAATACCCGATCCGTTATCTGTCACCGTAATTTCGGCGCTGCCCTGAGGCGTGGCCGCAAGCTCCAGCGTTAATTGAAGCTTGCGGTCCTGTGCCTTCGCCTGCACGCTGTTGTTCAGCAGATTGACGATAATCTGCTGGATACGCAGCGGATCTCCCCGCAGAAACAGCCGGCTCTCCGGCAGATGAAGGATGGGCTCGCAGACATCCTCGCCTTGGGTCAGCTTCCATTGATAGAGGATTTCCTCCAGCAGCGGAGCGGCCTCCAGCCTATCATGACGGACGGCGACAATGCCCGCTGTCAGCGCGTTATAGTCGAGCAGATCCGCGACCATGCGCTGCAGCCGCTCGGCTTCGAGTAAGGCGATATCGAGGAATTCCCCGGCCTCATCTCCCTCGACCACACCCTCGCGGACCGCATGAAGCAGTCCTTTAATAGAGGTGACCGGGGTCTTCAGTTCATGGGACACTCCGGCCAGCATGACGGCCCGGGACTGCTCGAACTGCTGCAGCTTGCCCGCCATCTCCTGGAAGGATACCAGCAGTTCATGGATTTCCCGCTCCTTGGCTCCGGTCTCCAGCACGATGTTATACTGGCCGCCGCTGATCTGTGCAGCAGCGGCAGCGACCCGCTGAATCGGCTTGGCCAGCTTGATCGACAAGAGGTAGATCGTCAGCCAGCTTAAAATGATCAGGAAGACAATGATGATCGAGAAGAAGGTGATCTCTTCCTGCGGGATATGACGCAGGGAACGTTTGGACTGCAGGACGATTACCTGCCCGAGCGTTCCCTGATCTCCCTGGATCTGCGCAGCGGCGGCCTTGAATTCCGGGCTGCGGGAATCCGTCAGCGTATCATTCAGCTTATGCCGCATCTCTTCAGCCGTCAGAGGAGGCTGGGAATACAGCAGCTCGCCCGAAGGTCCGGTAATGATCACGCACATTTCCATGGTTACCTTGAAGAACCGCTTGCGGTCCTCGACCAGCTTGTCGAGGCCCTGGGTGATGGCGAGCTGTCCGTCCGTGCCGACGCTGCGGTCGGCAATCTCCTGGGCCAGCAGGCCGGTGGTCTGCATCCGGTTGTTCATCGCTTCCTGCTGAATCCACCAGAAGGTTACCAGCGCCGTCAGCAGCAGCCCGATACTGATAATCAGCAGGTAACGGACGGTCCAGTAGGAGAGGATCGAAGTGGGTTTCTTTGTTCTGTTATTCATGTTGTCCATAATTGATAACCTGTTCCTCTCAGGGTACGGATCTCTCCTTCGCTGTCCGGCCAGTGTGAGAGCGCCTGGCGCAGTCTTTTGATGGAGAGGTCAACGGCCCGGTCGCTTCCTTCGTAATCCATTTCCCATACATGCTCCAGCAGCTGGTCACGGGTGCAGATCTGATTCGGGCGTTCGGCCAGGAACAGCAGCACGGACATATCGCGCGGACTAAGGCTGACCTCAGCCCCGTTCAGGAACACACTGCGCGCAGAGTAATCAATGAACAGGCTGCCGAAATGGCGCTTGCGGCTGCCGTCCGACCACTGCGAGGGGCGGCGCAGCACCGCATTCACGCGGGCGACAACCTCCTCGGGGATGAACGGCTTAGACATATAGTCATCGGCACCGCCGTCCAGTCCCGCCAGCCGGTCATTGATGCCGTCCCTGGCCGTGAGCATAATGACAGGACAGCTGCTTTTCTCGCGGATCAGTCCGAGCAGCTCGAAGCCGTCCATGTTCGGCAGCATAATATCGAGCAGAATCAGCGAGGGAGGCGCCACCTCGAAGGCTTCCAGGGCACTCCGGCCGTCGGCGGCACGGGTGACGTGGAAGCCCGCTTTTCGCAGATAAGCACTGAGCACCCGGGCAATCGCCTCCTCATCCTCAACAATCAGAATGGATTTCATCTATTCAGCCTCCTTATCAGGCCCGGCGGGGAATGCTTCTCCCAGGGCTACGGCTATGTGTTAGTTAAAATTACGACAATTCTACCATACTGCGGGCCGGTGTGCTTTGACATCTTCCCGACATATTGCTTTGTTAGAATGGGAACCAAGCCTAATAGGGCATACAGAGAATTGGATGGAGGGAATAAGATGAAGAAGAAAACAATCGCCTTAATCGCAGCCGTAGTCGTTATCGCAGGAGCCATCACAGCATTCATGTTACTTAACAATAGCCTGGGCAATAATGTTGAGATCGAATCTGTTATTCCTGCGCAGAATCAGGGAACTGAAACCCAGGAGGCGGGAACTGCAAACGCGGCGGCAGCGACTGGTGCTGCAGTTACGGCAGAGCAGCTGAACGGTGCCTGGAGCATTGCGGATACGTCCAAAGTCTACTGGTCCGTGACAACTTCCAAAGAAACTGTTAACTTCGTAGACCCTTCCGTTACCGGAAACTGGAATGTGAACCTGGAGGATGCCAGCTCGATGACGGGCGAAGGAACCGTAGAGATGAGTGCGCTGGATTCCGGCAACGGCCAGCGGGACGAGCATGTCAAGGGAGCAGACTTCCTGGCAGTGACGGAGTTCCCGGAGTCCACATTTACCGTGAGTTCCTTCTCGGAGCTTCCGGCGGAATGGACGGAGGGCACAGCGGTGCCGGTTGAGCTCCAGGGTACGCTGACAGTCAAGGGGATAGAGAAGGATGTTACGTTTGACTCGCAGGCCGTATACAGCGGCGGACAGCTCATGCTGTCGGGCACAACCATGGTTACCTTTGAAGATTTCGGCATGAGCAATCCGCATTCGATTGTGCTGGATACCGAGAATAACCTTGAGGTCCGCCTGGAGCTTGTACTGAGCAAATAATATAGGATTAGATTGTTAATAAGAAGCTCTCCCCATCACTGCGGATTCGCGGCTGGCGGGGAGAGTTTTTGGTTCGGATATATATACAAACCTAACAGTGGCCGGAAGACAAACATTCTCTGCAGCACGGCTAATCCCCACAGTGGAATTTTCCCGGTTCAATCTATATAGTGCCTTTATCTTTATATGGAATGAACCGAACTTAGAAGCCGTTATTTCTTCCAAAGGCCTCTTTATGGAGCTCAAGCGGACTGAGAATCACTTATCTTGTTTTTTATGCCCGATACGGGGTGTGAACCGTCAATTAACGGATTCTGAGTCCGTTTGGCCAGCAAATACATCTGATTAACTGGAATAGAGGATTCTCAGTCCTTTTCACCGGCGGATGAGTTGATTTGTTAAACATTTGATGGTGTACTAAAGGGGGACCTCTATACCCGCTTGCGGGTTCAGAACAAACTATTCACCCTCCATTTCGAAGGCGGCACTGCCCGGCGGAACAAAGGGAAATTGGTGTGACTGCTGGTGATAATGCTTCACCTCTGAAGTATGAGCTGGCTTCAATGGATTATGTTTGATTCAATGGATTATGATTTGTAGTTGGATTCATCCGCAGATCGTACATAAAAATGTCTATAAATTCAATACATCCCGAAGGAGACAATGAAATTGGCTGATTATCCGAAACTGGTGCGTGACGGAATACCGGCGCTGATTGCGGCGAACGGGCAAACCTGCAGGACAAGAATCATGGACGAGGAGGAATATATACGGGAGCTGCGTGCGAAGCTGCATGAGGAGCTGGCAGAGTATCTACGGGAGGACAATGACGGACAGGCGCTCGAGGAGCTGGCGGATCTGCTGGAAGTCATCCGGGCTTTGGCGGTAACCCATGGCGGGGACAGCGGTATTCTGGAACAGATCCGTGCTGACAAAGCGGAGCGCCGCGGCGGGTTCAAGGACCGGATTCTGCTGCTGCAGGTAGAGAACAGGGGCTGATAGTATTAACCCGGCGGACGGCGGGAAGCAGGCAACATGTACACACCAGGCACATTTTGATAGAATCATAGGGACTAAGTTTCATTTAAGAGGAGGATTTAACTAATGACAGAAGATAACGCTTACACGATAAAATGGGGCATTCTCAGCACAGGCTGGATCGCCCATCAGTTCGCTACAGATTTGGCCCATGCCAGCAATGGTGTGGCTTATGCGGTTGGATCGCGCACTCAGGAAAGCGCAGATGAGTTTGCCCGAAATCACGGCATCCCTGTGGCATATGCCACCTACGAGGAATTGGTCAGCGATCCTGAAGTGGATGCGATTTATATTGGAACGCCGCATCCGTTCCACAAAGAGAATGCGCTGCTCGCATTGCGTGCCGGTAAAGCCGTGCTCTGTGAGAAGCCTTTTACCGTGAACAGTGCAGAGCTGGAAGAAATCGTGGCGTATGCCCGCCAGCAGAAGCTGTTCCTGATGGAGGCTATGTGGAGCCGCTATATTCCGGCCAATGCCAAGGTTAGAGAATGGCTCGCAGCAGAGCGTATCGGCGAAGTGCGGCTGGTCAAAGCGGATCTTGGTTTCCGCGCGGACTGGAATCCGGAGGGGCGTCTGCTGAACCCGGCCCTTGGCGGCGGAGCCCTGCTGGATGTCGGTATCTATCCCATCTCCTTCGCGTCGATGGTATTCGGACCTCACCCGGAAGCCGTCTCCAGCACCGTACATATCGGCGAGACTGGTGTGGACGAGCACTTCTCCCTGCTGCTGTCTTATGGGGATGGCAAGTCGGCTTCCCTGAACGGCGGGATTCGCCTGAAGCTGCATGAAGAAGCCTATGTCTATGGAACTGAAGGCTATATCGTGGTCAAAGGCACGCTGGTAAATCCGAAATCGGCTGAGCTGTATATCGGCGGGGAGCTGGTGGAGACCTTTGAGGATGACCGTGCTTCGATCGGGTATTCTTTTGAAGCTGAGGAAGTGGGACGTTGTCTTCAGGCAGGGCTGACGGAAAGCCCGGTGATGACGCTGGATGAGTCCGTTGCGATTCTTAAGCTGCTGGACGGTGTGCGTGAACAATGGGGGCTTAAGTATCCCGGTGAATAAACTGAACCTGACGCCATTATCCCGCAAGCTTCTGCTTCACACTGTAGTCTATCTTGTATTGTTTCTGGTGATCCCGTATTTTCAAAGCGGCGGTTCCGGGGTAATGGAGGATCTTGGCAGCTGGCTGCTGCTGCTGGTTCTGGTGAATCCCACAGCCGTGCTGATTCTTGCTGCGGATTCGGGACTTAAGCTGGGTTTCAACCTGCTGGTATGCCTGTTGCCGTTGCCGCTGTTCGTGTTATCCATCTACGTGTTGTTTGACGGAAGCGGTGCGTTGTTCTATGGCATCATGTACTCCGTAATCGCTCTAATCAGCAATAGTATAGCTGCAAGCGTAAGAAGGAGGAAAAAGGGGGAAACCAAATGACATTGAATGCTGACCGCTACCAGGGCTGCCTGCAGGGTCTGGCCGCTGGAGATGCGCTGGGAACGACCGCTGAGTTCAAAGCACCCGGAACCTTTGAGCCGCTTACGGATATTGTCGGCGGCGGGGTATTTGGTCTCCAGCCGGGACAGTGGACCGATGATACGTCAATGGCGCTCTGCCTTGCGGAGAGTCTGCTTACGAAGCAGGCATTTGATCCTGTGGATCAGATGCAGCGTTATGTGAAGTGGTACCGCGAAGGAGAGCTCAGCAGTACCGGCGAATGTTTCGATATCGGCAATGCGACACGCGCAGCGCTGCATCAATTCGAAGCCGGCGGCGAAGGGTTCAGCGGATCGGAGGATCCTCATTCTGCCGGGAACGGCTCCATTATGCGGCTTGCGCCGGTGGTCATGTACTACGCAGAGAATCCTGCAGAAGCTATCCGCTATGCGGCGCTCAGTTCAAGAACGACGCATGGCGCAGTTGAATGTCTGGATGCCTGCCGTCTGCTCGCGGCGTACATCCTTGCCGGACTGCACGGGTGGAGCAAGCAGGACATGCTGGCTCCGGAGGCTTACCGTGATTGGCTTAATGAAGACAGCCTGACGCCGCATATGCTGAATATTAAGTATGGCTCCTACCGGATCAAGGAGCCGCCTGATATCCAAGGCTCGGGATATGTAGTAGAGTCGCTGGAGGCGGCACTGTGGGCTTTTCACAAATCCTCTAGCTTTGCGGAGGGCGCACTGCTCGCTGTGAATCTGGGCAATGACGCCGATACCACAGGGGCGGTCTACGGCCAGATCGCCGGAGCGTATTACGGGCTGGATGGTATACCGGCAGAATGGCGGAGTAAGCTGGCCATGCGTGAGCTGATCAGTGACTACGCCGGCCGGTTGTTTACAGAACGGGTGGAATAGAAGGAAATAGGCTGCATGAGACAGGCTGAGCGCATCTATAACGGGCACTCAGCCTTTTTTAATTATGGAAAGGGGAGAATGGATATGGGCAAGGGTTGGCGGAAACTGCTGATATGGCTGCTGATTAACATCATCCTGGTAGTATTGACGGATGGGATGACATTCACATATAAAACCGGCGGAACGATATCCGGCAACGGCAATCCGGGAATTATCATGCTTGCGGCGGGATGGCTGTTTGGCATTATTCTTTTGTGCAGTGCGGGCATGGTGCTCTACCGATTATTCCGGATGAAATCCGTATTCAGCATACCAAGTCTGTTGATTGCCGTCTCAGCGCTTATTGTGCTGCCGCTCGCCATCTGGCTGGAAACCGGATATGTCGATGCGTTGAGAGTACATCTGAGAGGTTTCACCAGAGATGAGGATTCCGTCGTATTCCGCTTCGGCTGGATCAATCAATATACCAACAACCTGTTCTATAATGCTTATATTCTGGCTGGCGGGATCGCACTGGTTATCCTTGTAGCGTGGATTGCAGCACTGCTGCGGCGGAAAGCCGGTACACAGTCACGGAGAAATTCCGGTTAGTCGGAAGCGGAGAGCAGCGGCACTCCTACGTACGGCGATCCTTTCGGCGGGGGCTTAAGAGAAAGACAGGTAGAGATGAGCCGAATATATGCGAAAAACCGAGTACAATGTGCTAACGATAGGGTTGATGAGCCGAATGTATACGAAAAACCGAATACAATATGCCAATGATAGGGTTGATGAGCCGAATGTATGCGAAAAACCGAATACAATGTGCCAGCGATAGGGTAAATGAACCGAATGTATACGAAAAACCGAATACATTGTGCCGACGATAGGGTTGATGAGCGGAATGTATGCGAAAAACCGAATACATTGTGCCGACGATAGGGTTGATGAGCCGAATGTATGCGAAAAACCGAATACATTGTGCCGACGATAGAGTAAATGAGCCGAATGTACGAAAAACCGAGTACATTGTGCCGACGATAGAGTAAATGAGCCGAATGTATACGAAAAACCGAATTCATTGTGCCAGCGATAGGGTTGATGAGCAGTACACTTACGCCAAACCTGACATGGTGTGGATGTGGAAGAAGAGAAGTACGCCGTTAATTTTTTCTGAACAAGGCAGTCCACAGAAAAGCTTCACCAAACAGCGCATCCTTCTGATCCATCTGGCGCATGCGTCTGAACTCTATAAGCTCGAAACCGCTGAAGAAGCTCTTAAGCTTGTCTTCGGTGAATCCTAATCCACCCCGGAGGCTCCGCTGCCGGTACACCTCCCAATCAGTGATCTCCGCACCCATGGCGCCAGCCGCGAAGCAGACCAGTCCGAAATGCCCGCCAGGCTTGAGCGTGCTGTTCAACAATTCGAGAAAGGTAACTCTCCGGTGGGGGTAGATGTGATGGAAACATCCGCTGTCATAGATGAGGTCGTAGCTGCCTCGCTCCAGGCTCAGGTCAAAAATATTGCTGCGGGCGAAATTCACCTCCACCTGATGTTTGCGGGCGCGTTCCCTTCCCCAATCTACCGCTGCCTGAGAGATGTCAATGGCATCCACGGCGTAGCCCTGCCGAGCCAGATAAACCGCATTTCTGCCGCCCCCGCAGCCTAATTCGAGCACCCTGCCGGGTGTAATATGCCCGCCACTTACGTATTCAACCAAATTCTCATCCGGACTATCCTTGAAGAAAGGAATCCCTTTATTCCGGTCCCCGTAGAACTGATCCCACCATTGCCCTTCTTCCCGAAAAAGAGAGTCCAGCATCCTCAGCGTATCCTCATGACTATAGATCGTTTCAATTGACATATAGCAGCAGTTTCCTTTCATTTCATTTGCCCGGTTTAGTTGTTAACGAAGATGGAGAGCCCCGGATATGCCTTCATCAGCTCAGCACTGTGTTCATTCAGCCGTGCCTGTTCAAAGCCTGTGCCCAGAAATTCCTGATCCGGCTTAAAAGTCACACTTGTCCCCGTATCCTTCGCGATTCCAACCGTCATCAGTCCGGACTGCGGCACACCATGCCTATATTCCTGGCGGTACATTCTGCCGCCGCGCCGGATATCAACGGTAAGTCTGCCGGAGAGGGCGTTGACCACGGCAATGCTGATCCCCTGCTCTGCACCGGGGACCTTAAAAGCTCCGTCTCCATTAAATCTATGAATATCGGTCAGTATGGATTGAACAGCTGGCATATTGGAATTCGGCAGAGACGCTACCGGAATTCCCCGTCCATTGTCCATTACGGTGACACTCCCGTCATCGTGCAGGAATATCCCGATTTCGCTGCAATATCCGGCCGCATGCTCCATCACCGGATTCTCGATAACGGCCCACAGCAGGTGATGGACATCGAAATTTTGTGCAGGGCCCAAATAAATCCCCGCGTTATTTCTCGTTCTCATCGTGTCCATATAATCGCTTGTATCCTCCAGAGTACTAACCGAAGCGAGCAGCAGGAGGAAGGGGAGGAGGCGGTGGGAAGGGAAGGCATAACGGCCTCCGTTCTCCTGCACTAATAAATCTGCGCCAGTCAATGCTTTGAGATGATGATACAGCTGGCCGGTAGTGCCCATGCCCAGACGTTCCACCAGCTCCGTGCCCGTAAGCGGCTCCTGAATGACGGATTTCAGAATGTCCAGCCGTTGCCGGTTGCTTAATGCCGCCAGTACTTTGGCTGATTTCTCGTTGTTCACTTCGAGCAGCTGTTCCATCGGACGCTCATGGGGCTCCCAGCGGTAGCTTTGTCCGTTAAGACGGGCATGGCCGGAATAAAATACAGATCCGCGTCCCGCGCCGGGCAGCCCCGCTTCTGCGGCTGAATTCACAGATTCTGGCGGATCAGCATGGCCTGCCAAGCTTCTCCGCTCAGTGTTCCAATGCTGGACGGCCGCCTGAAGTTCGGCAACCTGCTGCTTCAGCGTATCCAGTTCGCTGTTTAAGTCACGGGTCATGAAGGAAGATCACCTGCTTTCGAAATTATGTAATTACGTAGTTACGTAATGATTGTAATTCATTAGCGTTATTTTGTAAATATTTAGGATGATATCTTTTTATGTGTAAACTAACATTACATATAATCCGAAATATTAATTAACATGTTAATTTATCTTACGTAAATTTATTGACAACTCTACCTTTTTATCTATAATGATGTATAAGCGGTGGACAATGATGCAGTTGTTGACGTACTTGTGACATAATGTAACATTATTAATAGCTATGAAGGTGTGATCGCAATGATCGCTTCCGCCGGACAATGGAAACAGGATATTTTAAGGATTTATAACGAAATCAACAAGAAGCTGTTTAACGCCGGCGTCAAGCAGCAGAAGGTCGACTTCGTGGGGAACAAGATTATTATTCTATCCATTAACAGCCGGGTGCCCGTACTGAAGGTGCTGGATGCCCATGATGCCACGGCTAGCCGCCAGATTAATCTGGTGCTGCATGAAGTATTCAAGTGTGAAATCAAGCAGGCATTTCTGGATGAATTTCAAGTGAATATCAAGGCCGTTCTTAAAGATTATGATGTGGAGACCGAGTATTCCGGTACGATCATAATTTTGGAGAAGGACCTCGAGCATTACCTGAACGTTACGTTGGAACTCTGATCTTCCGGAGAGCCGGCCTGCCGTCAGTTTTCGGACATTAGCCCTCTGGGGCTGTGTCTAAAACTGGCGGCTTTTTGTTTATCTGTTGTTTGTCCCGAGTTCATCCCGGCTGCCGATGCTATTAAACCTAATAAGGAGCTGATTCTATGAAAGCAAAGATTGAGATTGCCGGTGTAAGCAAGTGGTTCCGCCGTGACGGCCAGGAGATTATCGCCATGCAGGAGACGAATCTCTCTATAGAGCAAGGCAGATTTGTCAGTATAATCGGCCCCAGCGGCTGCGGCAAATCCACATTGTTCAATATCATAGCAGGACTGATTCCACCGTCTACCGGCCGCGTGCTTGCTGACGGTGAGGATATCGTTGGCAAGACCGGATATGTCGGATATATGCTGCAGAAGGACATGCTGCTCCCTTGGAGGACGATCCTGGATAACATTATTCTGGGCATGGAGATCCGCGGTGTGCCGCGTAAGGAAGCGGTAGCCCGGGCCCAGCCGCTGATGGACCGTTATGGACTGAAAGGCTTCGGCGGCCATTATCCGGCAGAATTGTCCGGAGGCATGCGCCAGCGGGCAGCGCTGCTCCGCACGCTGCTGTACGACCGGGATATTATTTTGCTGGACGAGCCCTTTGGCGCACTGGATGCCCAGACCCGGCTGACCATGCAGAACTGGCTGCTGGAGATCTGGGAGGATTTCCGCAAGACGGTGTTATTCGTCACCCACGATATTGATGAAGCCATCTACCTGTCTGATGACATCTATGTCTTCTCCGGGCGGCCGGGCAGAATCATCTCCAAGATTTCTGTGGATATGCCGCGCCCGAGACATAAGGAGGATACGGTATCTGCGTCATTTATGGAGCTCAAAGCCCATCTGCTGGACCTGCTGTCAGGCGGAGGCGAAGAGCCGGCAGCCCATATCTCGTAGAACTTACAAAACTTACAGAAGGAGAGAACAACCATGGAGAGTGTACAAAAGAAAGGGTATGTGATTCACAAGCTGGAGCCGGCCCCGATCCATTCGGTCAAGCCTGAGAAAATGCAGAAGGAACCCGTCATCGTGGATGAAGAGGGGGCAAGGCGCCGGACACAGCGGATTGTTGGAATCGGGCGGCTGACGGTCGGGTTGCTGATCGTACTCTGCTGGGAGCTGTTTACGCGGATCGGCTGGATGGATTCATACTATTGGAGCAGCCCGGTACGGATTCTCAGCACAACATGGATACAGATGACGCAGGGTACTCTGCTGGAGGATATCGCTTATACCTCCAGCTCGACGATTCTGGGCTTCATCGGCGGGACCCTGATCGGATCGCTGCTCGGTCTATCCTTCTGGTGGTCACGCAGATTCGCCGGCATCAGTGAACCGTTCCTGATCCTGCTCAATGCCATGCCCAAGCTGGCGCTTGCTCCTGTGCTGGTGATTCTGCTGGGCATCGGATTCTTCTCCAAGGTGGCGCTCGCTTTTGCCATGACGGTAGTCGTTGCCGCCTTGTCGGCGCACAGCGGCGTGCAGAGTGTGGACAAGGATATGGAGAAGCTGATGTATTCGCTGGGCGCGAAACGCCATCAGGTGTTTACCAAGGTGGTCATTCCCTGGGCGATGCCCTGGATGATCAGCAGTCTGCGGATTAATATTGCCCTCTCGCTGGCCGGTGCGATTGTCGGGGAATTCATTGCTTCCAGCCACGGGATTGGCCGCATGGTGATCTACGCCGGTACGATCCTTGATATCAATCTCGTCTGGGTGGGAGTTGTAGTCTTGTCCGTTCTGTCGATGGTGATGTATGCGGGAGTGGTCCTGCTGGAGAAATGGCTGTCCAAGGGATACGGGATGAAGAAGGCTTGAGACCTAAGCAATCCTATATAAGATAAAGGGGAGAACCTGATGATGAATGTAACCAAAGTGAAGCTGTCCGCCGTCCTGCTTGCCTCCGTAATGATCCTGCTCTCCGGATGCAGCAGCAAAGGGAATGCGGAAGTTGAAGCCGCCGCTGCCGGCAACGAAGCGGGAAAACTCAAGAAGCTGGTCATTGCCGAGCCGCTGCATTACACAGGTTATCTGCCGCTGTATGTAGCGCAACGCGAGGGATATTTTGAAGATGAAGGGCTTGAGGTTGAAATGCTTCAGGCTGCCGGCGGTACACATGTGACCTCGGTAGTCAGCGGGGATGCCTGGGGCGTCATCGGCGGACCGGAATCCAATGCACTGGCGAACATCGGCAACTCCGACCCGATCGTTTCAGTCAGCAATGTGGTTAACCGTGCGAATGTTTACCTGATGGCCAAGAAAGGGACAGCCCCTGCGGGCAGCTCTGATGAAGAATTGAAAGCCTTCCTGCAGGATAAGAAATTGAATGCCGGACGGCATGGCGGAACCCCGAACCTGCTGACCCAATATCTGCTTCTGGAGCTGGGGCTTGATCCGCAGAAGGATGTGCGGCTGCTCGAGCCGGCGGATGGTTCAACCGTGGTAGCAATGGTTCAGCAGGGTGCAGCGGATATTGCGAACGGCGCCGAGCCGCAGATCAGTGACGGGATCGCCAAGGGGGTATGGGAAGAACCTTTTTACAAGTTCCATGATATGGGCGACTATGCCTACTCTGTGCTGAGCGTGAAGAAGTCGACACTGGAGAAGGACCCGGAAACGGTGCAGAAGGCGGTTAACGCCGTTGTGAAAGCACTGAAAGCCATCCAGGAGGATAAAGCTCTGGCGATGAGCGTCCTGAAGGCTGAATTCCCTACACTATCCGATGAAGCGGCACAAGCTGCGCTTGACCGGGCGTATGCCGATCGGCTCTGGAGTCCGGATGGGATCATTTCGGAGGAGGCGCTGGATAAGGACATGAACGTGATGATTAAGACCGGAATCTACAAAGGCGAATACACCTACGAGGATTTGGTCGATATGCAGTTTGTGAACAAGACAGCAGTGAAATAAGCTAAGCTGAACACCGTACCATAGGCCTTCAAAAACTAAAGAGGTGAAGATGATGGAATTAACTGCCGATCTGATTATGCCTGATAAAACCGCACTTATTATAGTAGATGTGCAGAATGATTACTGCCATGAGGAAGGAGCACTCGCCACTGGCGGAAGTGATGTGTCAGCCGTACGGGAGATGATGCCGCAGCTGCATGGGCTGATCGCGGCAGCGAGAACACAGGGCGTGCCGGTGATCTATATCCAGACCTTCCATGAAAAGGCGACCGATTCGCCCGTTTGGACTTCCCGCTCTGGTCGCGGTTCGCTGGGAGTCTGCCGCAGAGGAAGCTGGGGGGCTGAATTCTATGAGGTGGCCCCGCTTCCTGAGGAGATTATTGTCAATAAACACCGGTATAGCGCTTTTATCAATACCCGCCTCGATTCTGTGCTGCGTTCGCAGCGGATCGAAACCCTGATTATGACAGGAGTGAGTACCAATGTGTGCGTGGAGTCGACGGCAAGGGACGGTTTCATGCTGGATTATCAGATTGTGATGGTTCAGGATGCCTGTGCCTCCTATTCCCGGGCCGCTCATGAGATGACGCTGGAGAACATGAAGGGCTACTTCGGCGTGGTGGCTTCAGCCGCAGATATTGAAGAAAGCTGGAAGATGTGGAATCAGCCCGCCCTGCAGCGGATATTATGAATTCACCGGTACGGTCTTCCGGGGAAGCCGTAAACCATTCGGCGGTCAAGGTGGTCATCTGCCTCGGGGCCTTTCTGTCCAATCTGTCTGCCGGTATGTTCAATATTTCGCTTATCGATATTGCGGCTGATCTGCGGTTTCCGGTGGCCTCTGCCCAGTGGATCGTCAGTATCTATCTGCTGGTTATCTCGGTGCTGCTGCCTGTAATGGGCCGGCTGGGAGACAGGTTCGGCCGCCGTAAGGTGCATAATCTGGGCCTGTTCGCTTTCGCGGCGGGGGCCCTGGGCTGTGCGCTTGCCCAGAACGAAGCCATGCTGCTTGGCTTCAGAGTCATGCAGGGAGCCGGGGCCTCCATGTATCAGGCGACCAATATGGCCCTCATTGTCTCTGTATTTCCGGCCGGGCAGCGGGGCAGGGCACTGGGGCTGATGAGCACCTTCGTCGCTGCCGGCTCCATGGCAGGTCCCGGTCTTGGCGGCTTCCTGATCCAGTGGTTCACCTGGGAGAGCAACTTCTGGCTGCTGGCCGTAGTGGCGGCGGGCGTAGGCGTGCTTGCGCACAGGCTGATTCCCCGGGATACGGAAACGGCCGGAGGCAGGCTGGATCTCGCCGGAGCCGCCTGGTTTGCTGCCTGTCTCTCCTCGCTGATGATCGCCTTCGATCTCGGCGGCCGCTCCTCATTCCTGTCTCTGCCCGTGCTGCTGCTGCTGGCGGCTTCAGCGGGGATGGCGGCGGCTTATACGGCACATGCCCGCTTCTCCCGCAGCAGGGATAAGAGGGGCACGCTTGGTGAATTCCCGCCAGCGGACAGCGGTGCCGGACTGTTCACTGACCGGAGCTTTGCCGCCGGCATCGCCATTACGGTTATCACATATATGGCGGCCTTCGCCGCACAGCTGGCTTTGCCCTCGCTACTGCGTTTATCGGGGGCCGAGCCAGCCTGGGTGGGACTGATCATGATTGGATATCCGCTGGCGCTGGTGGTGACCGCTCCTGTCAGCGGGAGCATCGCGGACCGCAAAGGGCCGCTCGGTATCCTTACGGCCGGACTGCTGCTGATGAGTGTCACGCTGCTGGCGCTGGGCTTCGGCTCACCTGTGCTGAGGACAAGTGCCATGGTGCTGCCGGTTATGCTGCTCGGCTGCGCAATGGGGATGATTACTTCACCTAACACAAGTATTGTTATGGGGCTGGCGGCGAAATCGCAGCTTGGCCGGGTCAGCAGCCTGCTTGCCTTGTCGCGCAACATTGGCATGATGTTCGGCACGGCGGCAGGCGGACTGATGATTGGCGGCAGAGGTAGTCCGAACGGGAGCTATCTGGCCGTATTCGTAGTCTGTGCAGCCGCCGTAGGCCTTTCTTCAGTCTGGCAGCTGTATTCTTTCCGTTACAACAGCAAGCGCAAAGGGGCTGAACAACTGCATATACCCTATAAATAAGAAGGAGCCTCTGCCCGCCGGGCAGAGGTTTTCGTGCTGAAACAAGAAGGAGGCCCCGCTTCTTTAAAATGATTTGTTCCATCGGCAAATGACCATGTCGGGAGCATCCGGAGCTTTGCGTCCGCGGATGCGGAGAAGCCATAACCGGCTAAAGTAATTTTCTGCATTGAAAAGAAATACCGATGTTGGTATGGTGGAAGTGCCCGTGTAAATATATGGTTATCTTTTGGAGATTCATAGCCTACTTTACATAAAAGTTAACAATGAACGGCATTGGCTTGGAGGATGGCGGATATTGAGGGCGTTCGGGTGGACTGCGGCTCGCTCAATCAGTGTCAGGCAACAGGCATACATAACAAGCTGGTTTATACCGGTTCAATGCATTCGGTTCTGGGAGAGCCGCGGGTGCAGTGGGCCATTCTGCAGGATTGGGAAGGACAGGTGAAAAGATGAAGGACAAGGTTTCCATTCTCGGAGTTCCATTCTCCAAGCTGACGCTTGAACAGACAACCTCGCTATTGGACAGCCACATCGGGGGCGGACAGGGAGGGCTATTTCACCTGATTACAGCGAACCCGGAGATTACATTGGCCAGTCAATCGGACGGGAGACTCCGCGAGATCATCTGCTCGGCGGATCTAATCGTGCCAGACGGGATCGGGATTGTAATGGCAGCACGAAGACAGGGAGATCCCATTCCGGAGCGGGTGACCGGCTACGATCTGCTGCTGAGCCTGCTTGCGAAGGGGAATGAGCGGGGCTGGAGTTTCTATTTCCTTGGGACGGATGAAGTGACCAGCGGACAAGCGGTGGAGAGAATCGCCCTGCGCTATCCGCAGGTGAAGATTGCCGGAAGGCATCACGGATTCTTTACGGCAGCCGAGGAGCCAGGAATTATCGCCGGTATTCAGCAGGCCAAGCCGGATATTCTCATTCTTGCGATGGGCGCTCCCTACTCGGACAAATGGCTGTATAAGCATAAGGAGGCGCTTAGCGGGATTAAGCTAGTGTTTGGCGTAGGCGGTAGTCTGGACGTAATCTCGGGCAAAGTGAAGCCGGCACCGGCCATCTGGAAAAAGCTAAATCTGGAGTGGGCCCACAGGCTCTTGTTCGCACCCGTTGCCAAAGGCCAGAAATCACGCTGGCGCAGACAATCCGCCCTGCCCAAATTCGTCTACCGGACGATGATCCGCAAATGAGGGAGACAATTCAATTGAAGAGTGTTGAACAGGAAAGGGGCAGAACCCATGTCTAAAAGCTTTGAAGTGGTACTCAAAAAAGTAGTCGATAACTCCTACAATATAGAGATTGGTGAGAATCTGTTCGGTTCCCTGATCCGCGATCTGCAGCAGGGACTTCTGCCGGATGTAAGCAAGTTCGCCATTATTACCGATTCTACGGTCGAGCCGCTGTATGGCCGTCCCTTACTGGAGCTGCTGCGGCAAAGCGGCTTCCAGGCGGATTTATTTTCTTTTCCGGCCGGAGAGAGCTCCAAAACCCGTGAAACCAAGGCGCTGCTGGAAGACCAGCTGTTAAGCCAGGCCTACGGGCGGGATTGCTGCATTATTGCCGTGGGCGGCGGATCCGTAACGGATCTGGCGGGATTTCTGGCCGGCACCTTTGGCCGCGGGGTCCCTGCCCTGAATTATGCAACCACTCTGCTGGCAGCGGCAGATGCCTCTGTCGGCGGCAAAACCGGCGTGAATACACCTGTCGCCACGAACCTGATCGGCGTGTTCCACCAGCCCCGCAAAGTGTACATAGACCTGGCAGCATGGCGCACCCTTCCGGCCCGTGAGTTCCGCAGCGGTCTGGCGGAGACGATCAAGCATGCCTGCCTGGCGGACGAGACATTCTTCCGTTACCTAGAGGAGAATATCGGCAGGGTCATCTCAGAACAGGGCGGGCTTATCCTGGATGCGGACGTATGCGGGCATATCGCGCTGACGAACTGCCGGATCAAATACGAAGTGGTGGAACAGGATGAGCATGAGAGCAATTTGCGGCAGATTCTGAATCTGGGTCATACGGCAGGCCGGGCGCTTGAGGCGCTCAGCGGCTACCAGCTGCTGCATGGCGAGGCCGTTGCGGTTGGGCTTGTCATTCAGGCCAGGCTGGGTGTGAAGTATGGATATATGACGGCTGAGCAGGCTGATCGTGTAGTCTCACTGCTGAAGAAGGCAGGCTTGCCGACGGAAATCCCGGATTCTATTGCTAACAGGGCGCTGGTGGACAAGATGTACACGGACAAAAAAGTGCGCAGCGGCCGCATCCGCTTCGTCTTCCAGGACGGCATCGGGGAGATGAAACGTTTCGCAGACGGCTCCTATTCGGTTCCGGTTGAAGAGGCGGATATTATGGAGCTGCTGGAGGAAATGCGCGGCAACTGATGCATATTAAAGAGTGCTGCACTTTATTTTAACCGATCGGGAAGCTGCCCCCTCCAATCTGGGTAAATGTAGATAAAGGGAACTTAGGAGGAATCGATATGGGCAACCCGCTGAAGGAATTCAAGAACAGCATCAACGGGCTGAAGCAGTCGCTGGACGGTGTGAAGCAATCGGTGGACGGGCTGAAGGCTCCGGTGGATGAGTTCAAAACGAATGTTCAGGAAACGCTGGACGAGGCGAAGTCGAGATCGGAAGGTGTGAAGTCAGAGCTCGGACGGATGAAGCAGGCTGTGAAGGAAACGCAGGCGGTGCTCACTGAGGTGAAGGATACCCTGACGGCATCGGCGGATGTGCTGTATACCCGCAAACGATATTTACGCTTATTCGGCCGCAAAAGAAAACTGCAAACCGCCAAGGCCGGGCGTGCTTAAGCCAGTCAGCAGTTAGAATTGGGAATTAGGGTTCCCCCAAAAAGAAGACGCAAGAGACAAACGGCAGAATCACCGTTCATCTCTTGCGTCTTCTGGCATGACCGGAACATCAGCGGCATCAGGGCATCTGAATGCTTAAACTACCAATCGAATCTACATTAAAGACAGGTACATACTGCTCGCCGGCATCCGTCTGCGCATGCTCATAGCCGTTCTCGAACTGGCCGCTGGCGACAGCTAATCCGGTAACCCCGCCGGTTTCGCCTTGAAGGATCAGATAACGCCCGTTCGAGCTGGCGACCGTTCTCCCGGCAGAGTCGATGTAAATATTGCACGAGAGAGTCACCTTCTCATAAGGATGAAGCTCCAGCTGTGAAGCATCTATAGGTGTATACGTAACCTCCCGGTATATTTCCGAGAACTCATACGCGCCGTTCACCTGGCGGAAAATGGCTGTCTGCCCGTCTTGACCGTCGGCGAGATCTGTATCCGATACGCGGATGGAGCCGTCTTCTGCAATCAGCTCATAGCCGCTGCCGGCAAAGCTGAACAGCTGCGAGATCCCCTCGGGCCTAATGGTGTAGGCGGTGAACGTACGGCGCCCGTCCTCTCGGTTGCCTATAGCTGTAACTACAGGTACTTCTGAATAGACAGACAATGACTCGTCAAAAGTAAGCTCTATCAGCGCAGCCGCATCCGCAACCACATCGCCGGTGCGGGTGGAGAGGGTTCCGTCATCGCTCATATCGGCGTAGACCAGCCTGCCGCTGGCGCCCACTCCGGCCACAGCCACCTTAGCGCCATAGCGTCCGGTGACGGAGGCCGTAAGTTTATAGCTGCCCTGGACATCTCCCCCGGGCAGTAGCCGCACAGGTTCAGCGGTATTCCAGGCGAGTGTCGCAGCGGCAACCGCCTCGGAGGTGTCCTGCAGCGGATTAAGATTCCCGTAGAGCCGGATGGCTTCGGCATATTGTCCGCCCCGGACCTGGCGCGCCGCCTCGCGGAGCAGCCTGGTGGTGCTGCTGTCGATCAGCTTCAGCACTTTGGAAGATTTCAGGCCAGCTGACTCTGCATACTTGCGGTAGGCAACAGCGTGTCCGGCGAAGGCGGCGGTACGATCGCCGTCCAGGTCCTTGTTCAGGATAAGTGTGGTACTTTCCTGAACCGGATCCTCAATCCAGTCCGCTGTATAACTATGGCTTTGATAAGCCTCTTCCATAGATAAGGCGCTGTCCAGCATAGGCTGGAAGCTTCCGGCTGCCGCCAGAGCCTTCAGCCTGGCGGTGTCATGAGCTTCGAATTTCGCGGCCAGCAATTCTTCCTTGGCCCCGGCCCCGCCGTAATAGGCCTCGGGGATTTGCAGCAGGCTCCATTTGACGCTCTCTGCGCTTCCGGCGCCGGTCGTGTTATTCGCTGCGTTCTTCTGGCTCTCCGTGAGCCCGGCAAGAAACTGCTCCTTGAACTGCCGGAACCCTGCCGTCATCTTCTCCGAAATGCCTGAATCAGCGGACAGCTGGCGATAATAGACTTCATAAGGTCCTCCCGTAACCATATACTTGCTCTTCAGGCTGAGCAGGGAGGCATAACTCTCCATATATCCGGTGAAATCCTTGACCGTCAACTGGTCTTCCAGGGTTAATACCAGTCCCCTTAGGCTACTGCGTATAGCCGTTATGGGAGTGAGCTCTTTAAGCCGTGCGTTAATCTGTTCTTCCTTGTATAAGATTGCCGTATTTGCCGCTGCCAGCCGGTACTGGTTCTCGGCAGCGATGAGCTCTCCTGCAGCATACAGCCGCTCAGCCTCACGCACGGTCTGAATCTTGTCCTCTATCCCCAGAGCCTTCTGTCCCAGCAGAACCAGCATGAAGATACACAGAATGATCATAATATTCCGCAGGGTTAATGCTTGTTTGATCGTCATATAGTATAGCCCCTTTATTCGGATATAAGGATTGCGCGTGCTGCCAGCTATCATCCTTATACTTCAGGGTCCCACCGGTACTTGAGCTCGCGGATTTCCGCCACCTTGGCATCCAGGCCGTTCCACGGCTCATAGGGGTTCGCAGCAATCAGCCGGGATAAGCGCAGGAAGCGGTCCTTGGGCAGCTCCTGTACATATCTTCCGATCAGCCCGGAATAGAGCAGTGCATAACGCTTCAGGCGTACCGCTGCCCCGGCAACGACAGTCAGAATAGCCAGCCCTTTGTCCATTTCGAGAATCTGCACTTCGTAGTTCTTAACATAGCGGAGGGTGCGGTCTTTAATCAAATCGGGCCGGACCTTGGCGATTTCACCGATATATTCAGCGAGCAGCGGCTCGAAGTCCTTCAGCAGCAGCTGTTCCAGCTCCAGAACCATGTCCTTGCGCAGCTGGAAGCCGTGCAGCAGGGCTACGCGCTGGCGGGAGATCCGGTCTCCGCGCAGCAGAATGGAGATCTCGCGGAGCTTCTCATAAGCGAGGACATCATTCTCGCGGAGGACGGATACTGCCTCCTGGCGGTTAAGCTCCAGATCTTCCTTAATTCTGAGGATGTTCCGGCCCAGCAGCTCATTAAGGGCATACAGATTTTCGTTCTGCCGTACTTTTCGCTGCGTATAGTAGACCAGTCCGGCTATCACGATGCCGCCGGCACCGCTTAGCGCCATCTGCTGCAGGCTTTGGCCGAAATAAACCGAAGCCAGAGTCAGCAGGAGGATGAGCAGCAGCCGGGTATGCATCTTGCGCCCGGCAATGGATACCGCCTGCTTCTCCACGGGAGTCAGTGAGGCACGGCCGCAGCGGGTGCAGCGTTCCTCGCCCAGGGCGGTGTAACGCCCGCAGCGGCGGCAGATACGGAGCTTCTCATAAGAATAGCGGGGAGCCTTGAACGGCCGGAAGGTAACAGGTTTCTTCTTACTCACGGGTAGAGTCGCCTCCGTTCAGTGCAGCAAGGAGCCGCTCGTCTATGTCCTCACGGGTAAGCGGCTTCCGCTGGCGTGAAGCGTATAAGGAGATCTGAATAACGGCATAGAGGAACGTTACTCCGAGTATGACGTATGTAATCATGGAACTCTTCCTTTCTCTCTGGTTACGGTCTTTTAATCAAATATTCAGGAACACGGCGTATACTTAGAATAATCCATCCGCTTCAAGATGGCGATTCTACCAGACGGGAGTGCCGGTCCAGCGGTCACTATGTTGATGTTTACAAGGTTTAATTATATCATAATGGCATACTATTTACAGAATTTAGCTATGCTGCCGGATTTGCCAGATCCGCCGAATTTAACACAAGAGGAGCCCTATTTATGCTTCGTACACACCGTAACCCCAGAACGATCAAGAATAGACTGCAGCGCATTTTTCCTGTATTGCTGCTGATCCTATGCATCGCTGTCCTGCCTTTCGGAGGCGCAGCGGCCAGTGCTGCTTCTGCGGCGCCGTCCCATATTGATGCTGTACTGCTGATTGATGTCAGCAACTCGATGAACAAGAGCGACAAGAACAAGATCGCGAATGAAGCGATGAAGATGTTCATAGATATGCTGTCCACGCAAGGAGACAAGGTGGGGATCGTTGCCTACACCGACAAGGTGCAGCGCGAGAAGGCCCTGCTTGGCATCACCTCTGCCGGGGACAAACAGGATTTGAAGGATTTCATCGACGGGCTGAACCGTGGACCCTACACGGATATAGCGGTCGGAATGGAAGAAGCTGTGAAGGTGCTAGAGAACGGCAGTGATCCTGGCCATGAGCCGATGATCGTGATGCTGGCCGACGGCAACAATGATTTAGATGAAGCCAGCGGCGCTACGCAGGCCCAGTCCGATCAGGAACTGAAGGCCGCTGTAGAAACTGCGAAGCAGAAGGGGTACCCGGTGTATACGATCGGGCTCAATGCGGATGGTAAGCTGAACAAGGATATTCTGTCTAATCTGTCCGATCAGACAGGCGGCAAGGCATTCACAACGGATTCCGCGGATGATCTTCCGCAGATTCTCAGCGAGATTTTTGCCAGCCATCTGAAGCTGAAGGTCGTGCCGGTGCCGTCGATTACGGCGAATGGCGACTATCAGGAAGTGACGGTCAATGTGCCGAACGGCAGTGTACTGGAAGCGAATATTTCAATAATGTCCTCGCAGCCTGTAACCGCGAAGCTGAGTGATCCGTCAGGGAAGGAAGTAGCGATTCCCTCGGATGCTGTGCTGCTGTCCAAGTCTTCTACCTACACGCTGATCAAGCTGCTCTCGCCGGAGCAGGGAGACTGGAAGCTCCAGGTCAAGGGTGTGGCGAAGGACAAAATTGATATCAATCTGGTATTCAACTATGATCTGGAGCTTAAGATCGATGCGCTGCCTTCCCAGTCCTACCGCAAAGGCGACACCGTCGATATCTCCTCGCATCTGTTCAGCAACGGTGCTGAGGTTACAGAGAGCAGCTTGTACCAGGAGATGAAGGCAGTGCTGCTGGCTACGGATGTCGATACGGGGACTGTGGAGGAGATTGCGCTCGACAATTCAGGTGCTGAGTTCAAGGGTGCTTTTGAAATAAAAGACAATCATGCCTATGAACTTAAGGTGCGGGCCGAAGAGAGCAGCTTCTACCGCGAGAGCGATGTGCTGACAATCAACGCCAAGACGGGAACGGTGGCTACAAGTCCTCCGGCCACGGGGGCAGGCACTGGTGAAGAACCGGTTACGGATCAGAAGTCCCCGAACACTCTTTACTATATTATAGGCGGGATTGTACTCCTGCTGGCTGCCGCCGCCGCATTCTGGCTGCTGCGCCGCAGATCAAACCGCGGTTTTGTCGGACAGCTGGTTGTGGAAGTGCTGGACGGCAATACCGGAGAGAAGACCTATCCGCAGTACAAGAAGCTTGCAGGCTTCCGCGGCAAATTCACATTGCATCAGCTGCTGCAGCTGGCGCCTGAACTGAAGGAGAGCGAGAAGCTGGTCTTCACTCCGGGGAACAATGACCGGCTGATGCTGCGCGGAGGAGAAGGAATCTCCGTGGAGCGGTCAGGGCGTGCCGCCGATACCTCGCGGGGCCTTGAGATGAAGAGCGGTGACCGTGTATCGGTCTCCCTGCAGACGGTAGACAAGACGATATTACTCGAATATTTGATATAACAGCAGACTAAGCGTAAGCTTCCGAAGTGAATTTTGAACGAGCATGTTCAGGAAGAAGTGCTACGCATAACTTTTAGGAGGATAACCTATGAAACCGGTAGTAAGAGAACATATTCAGCAGCTCGATGTATCGCTTGGCGGAGGGATCGTCAGCGACAAAATAAGAGTGGACACCATAGACAACCCGATTCTGATTATCGGACTTGGCGGCACGGGCATCGATGCCCTGCTGCGCTTGAAATACCAGATTAACCGCCGCTTCAAGCTGCCTGAGGATCCATTGTCCAAGAAGAAACGGGATAAGCCCGACAATGTGGAATTCCTGGCGTTCGAGACCAATGAACAGGACCGCGGCAAAAAATATAAAGGCATCGGCCTCGACCCGCAGAATGAATTCGTGCTGCTGGCCAACGCCGAGATCGGCGGACTGCTGCAGAACCGCAGCATTCTTGATTCGTACATTACAGACTGGCTGTCGCCGGAGCTGAGTATCACAGACGGGATGAACGGAGCCGCCGGGGTGCGCCAGGCCGGACGACTGCTGCTGTTCACGAAGATTAATCAGGTCGTGGCTGCAATTGATAAGAAGATCAAGACACTGTCGGTCGGCACCAGCAAGAAGCTGATGGTTTTCCTGCTAACCGGCTTGTCCGGCGGAACAGGCAGCGGTGCCTTTCTGGATATTGCCTACATTGTCCGGGGGATTATTGAACGTGACTATGGCGCTGCCGGAATCGACCGCGTGAATACGCTGGGTTACCTGTTCACCCCGGATGTGAATCTGGCGAACAAGAGCCTCAGCGAGCACACCCGCGAGTATATCCGCAAGAACGGTTATGCTGCGCTCAAAGAGCTGGATTACTGGATGAATGTGGACAGCCGGGGAGAACGGTTCCGCCAGCAGTACGGCAATATTCTGAGCGTTAATTCGCCGCTGCCGCCGTTCAATCTGTGTCATCTCATCTCGGCGACGAATACGGAAGGCAAGCTGCTGGAGAATGCCTATGATTACTGCATGAATGTAACGGCTGAGAATATCACCAACTTCATGGCCAGCGAGGAAAAAGCCTCCGGCGAGGAATTCGCCATCCATGACTATATCAGCAACATCCGCACCAACATTGCACAGATGAACAAGACGTATCCTGCGAATTATGAATACAACATTATCGGCGCTTCCTCGGCGGTGCTGCCGATTGAGGAAATGACCACATATCTGGCCTTCCGCCTCTTCGACAAGATGGACAAGATGTTCCATCACGCCCCGGGGCAGGAGGATGTGGAGAAGATGGCACGCAAGCTCGGCATTGATCTCGATACAATGATCAAGACCTTCGAGTCCCGTGTGCCTGAGCCGCTGCCCGGCTATCAGAACAGTGAGCGCCTCAGCCATGCCAATGTGGTCAAGAACCAGGTGGTCAGCATGGATACGGAGCTGGAACAGAACTTCCTCGCCCGTGCGCGGGAAGAATACATCAAAGCGAAGAAGCAGCTGCCGGGCGAAATCACCGGACGTTTCGGCGAGGAGCTGGAGCGGATCTTCCTGCATCCGGAGCAGGGGCCGTTCTATGTATCCCGGCTGCTCTACACGGAGAAGGGCTTCTGTATCCTGAAGCTGATCCAGTCGTATATTGAAGCGCTGCGGGAGAGCCTGCTCCGTCTGCCGCGTGATATCGAGACGGCGCAGGACAGTGCAGAGGAGAAGCTGGGCGATGCGCGCAGCGCTTTTGTCTCCAAGGAGAAGAAGAAGAACGCCTATATCGAAGCCAAGATCAATGAATACTGGCTGCATGCCGATGTGGAGCGCACAGAGCAGATGATCCAGTTCTACGAGGATCTGTACGAGCTTCTGAATGAAGAGAACAGCCGGATCTACGGCGTATTCACAGAAATTCTGACGGCGCTCAGCTCAATCTTCGAGAAGAATGGCGACATTCTGATCAATGGCGAAGAGCAGGCTGATCATAAGGGCAACAAAACCTACTATTGGAATATCGTCAATGTGCCGGATATTTCGGCAACCATCTCCAAGGTGATGGACCAGAAGGACGGCGACGATCTGATCCGTGATTTCACACGCGAAATGCTGAAGCATTCCGGACGCTGGGTCAAAGAGCAGGAGATTGATATCGTCCGTTCGATCTCTGAATTCCTCAGCGACAAGTTCGGTGATCTCATTACCCGTTCAATGGAAGATTTCCTGGTGATGAAATACGGGCGCGAGGAGCCGCTGGATAAGTTCGTTGAGCGGATTATCGCCGGACGTCTGGATGAAGATGCGGTGCCGATTTTCCACCTCAGCAACAGTTCCGGCAGTCTGCACTTCCCGTCTTGGGGCTTCGTATCCGTGCCGGTGAAGGCGCCGGGTATTCTGAAGGGAATCCGCAATTATCAGAACAATGCGCTCGGCAAATCGCAGTTCACGATCAAGGAAAGCCAGGTTAAGAACCGGATTTTCTGGCTCAATACACGTAACGGAGTACCGCTGTTTGTATATACACCGCTGCGGGTGTTCGAGGAGAACTATGAACGGACCATCCTGGACAAGGAAGGCATTGGCCGCCATCTGGTGATGACCGACAAGGATAACTGGACCTACCTGCCTTCCCCGATTCCGGAGAAGTCATGGGGCGATACCTACGTGAATGCACGGGTCCGTGATTATAATGCCAGAGTGCGTGCGGATTTCTTGCGTGCCCTGGAGGCTGGTGTAATTATCGAGAAAGGCATCGACGAGAATACGAGCAGCCGCTTCTCGGTCATCTTCACGAAGCCGTTTGATCTGGATAAAATGCTAAGCGGCTATGATCTGCAGCTTGGCTCCTCGCGTCCGAATCTGGGCGAAGTGAGAAAAGCCGCTGAAGAGCTCAAAGCGCTGCGCTCGGGCGGCCTGGAACGTGAAGGAATTAAGGACATCTTCGGCAGCATCAACCGTGAACTGGCCCAGGAGAACCTGATCCGCTCACCGCAGCTGATTGCCCGTGTCCGTGAAGAGCTGGCGAAATACGACGTATTGTCGGCCAAGGCAGCGGAACTCGAAGTGCTGGTCCACCAGCATCTGGATGAAGACAAGTGGATCGACCAGTTCATCGAGGCGCTGTACACCGATACCATCACCAAAAAAGGTGCGCTCTATGTCTATGACCGTGACGAGGACGAAGATGCCTGGGAGCCGTTCGCGAACCTGATGAAGGAACGCAGCTATGTGGAGTATGCCGTCTACCGCCATTTCCGTGCGCTGGATGAGAAAAGCCGCAGTCTCCTGCTGCGCAAGGCGGCACGCCGGGCCGGAGAGATGACGGCGGCGGAAGATGTGACTCCGCTGCTGTATAAGCTGGAAGGGATGTATGTATCGTTCCTGGAGGCGCGCGACAGCCTGGAATATGAGCGGGTAGAGCATGCGAACGGCGATGAAATGTACGGCTTCTACAAGAGCCTGACCGGCAAGCTCGGCAGCATCCGCAGAAAGCTGAAGTAAGCCTATGATCAGAGATCAGGCCTTACAATATTCAGAGCAGTACGCTGCGCAGGAGGAAGCGCAGCATAACAAGGGGGATGGGCGCAGCAGCATCCATTACCCTGCTCTGTTTCTGTTCCTCGGCGACAAGGTGACCCCGGCCATCGGTCCGGTGCTGGAGCGCTGCGAGCGCAAATGGGACAATGCAGGCGGTGTCATGGCGCTGCACGCGGGTTCTCCCAGCGGCAGCGGCAGTACGCAGGAGAAGGATGGAATCAAGGGATGGATCGGCAGCGGTAACAGCAGCGTTCATGAACGCGTGTTGCACATGGCCCTGCCGAACACGGCGGGCCGTGATCCCCGGACGGTCCGGCGGGAGCTGTACCGTGAATTTCATGAGGACAGCCAGTACCTGGCCGGGATGAACCGGACGCTGCGCCAGTTAAGCAACAGCATAGCAGACTACGGACGGCTGTATTCTTCGTTCGATGTCATCCATCTGTCCATCGTTACGCGGGTCGATGATCCGCTTAATGTGCTGCTGCCGGAGGTTGCACTGCTGGCCCGCGCCATCCTCAGCCAGTCATTCAAGTCGGTGCAGACCGATCTGTATGCGCTGATCAACGAGCGGGAGCAAGGGGATAACTTTGGCTATTCCAGCTCGGTAGGGCTGGCTTTTCTGCGTGAGCTGGACGGGATGCAGGCGGCAGACTACGCCTTAAGTGCTCCGCTTCTGGTTACGGAGGAAGGGCTGTCTATCCCCGTGGGCCATGGTCCTTCCGCGTTGTTCGATCTGGTCTATCTGCTCTCCGACAAGAACGAGCGCGGACTGATGTCCGTTCACGGGATGGACGACAATTATGAGATTATTGCCCATATCAGCCTGCTGAAGAACCGTGTCCGGCCTGCGGCTGATCATGCTTCCGGGCATGGCGGCTACAATAATATGACCTTCAAAAGCGGCATCCGGGGCAGCACGGGCAGACAAGGCTATGCTTCGGCCGGTTTCTCGGCGGTACGCAGGCCGAACCGGCAGATTGCACTGGCGGTGCTCTACCATGCCCTGCATTACCTGGCTGAGAAGCTGCGTGCCGGCAACAGCCGGAGCCTTAAGGAACGGCAGGCGCTGCTGGGCCTCGGAGCGGATTCCCTGCGTGCCCGCGCGGCGGAACTGCTGCCGGATGACACCGGCCTTGCGGAGATGACCGGGCTGATGAGCCATGGACGCCCGTCCTACTCGGAGCTCAGAGCGCTGTCGCTGCGCGAAGCCGAGGAGCTGCTCTTCGGCGAAGGCGGGCAGGCCTATTTCCGCAGCAACTTTGCGGAAGTGTCCGCAAGAAGGACTGCGGCCATCGACCCTGCCCGGGAGTGGGCCGGCGTTCTGGCCGCCGAGGAGCAGGCAACTCCGCCGGTGACCTTCTATCAGCTCGCAGAATGGACCGCTGAGCTGGCAGAGGGCGGAGGGAGTGTGCTTCATGCCCTGCGCCAGCATATGGGCGGACTGCGTTCGGCACTGCTCTCTGCGCAGGAGGAGCTGGAACGGCTCTATGCGGAGAGTGTAGAACGCCAGCCGTTCCAGCGGGTGCCGCTGCTGGATAAACGGACTGTGCGTAATTTCATTCATTATTTATTTGATACCGTATATGGTAAGAAATATGAGATTCTCCGGCTCGAAAGCGAGCTTGCCCTCTGCCTCCGCTATGATGCGGCGCTTGAGCAGCTGCATGCGGACAGCAGAGCCAAGGTCCTGGCGATGGAAGCGCTGGAGGAGGAGCTGCATAGCCTGGCCCTTGCCAGCATCGGCCGCAGCAAGGACACCGTGGACCAGAACATCATGGAATATTACCGCAGCGTGACGGAAGAGGTCATGAAGGATATCGAGACCCGGCGCGGCGGAGATATCTTCTTCAGTGAGCGGTTTATGGGCAGCCTCTCAGAGCTGCTGCGGCGCGGCCGCGATGCTGTAGCTGAGCGGCTGATTGAGATTTGCCACCGGGAGCTGCTGACGGCGGGGCCGTTCACGCTTCCGTTCGAGGAAGAGCTGCTGCGGCGTGCCAATGTCGCGGCGGCCTATGAGAACCGGGACATTGTCTCCAAGGAGGAGCTGTTCAAGCAGCTCTACCGCAGTCTCGAAGAGGAGGCGGCAATGAATGTCCGCCTGTTTGAATATACGCAGGAGCACCGGCATGAGGAGAAATACTTTTTCGGCGACAGTGCCTCCGAATTCCTGCGCTATGCCTTCGGTGCCGACGAGACCACCCGCATCTACCGCTTGGGCTTCGTGCATGAGCAGCGCAGGAGCGGAGTGGAGAAGCTGAATCTGATGGGCGGCTTCCACCTGGAGGATCTGCTCTATTACCGCAACGGCAAGGTATATTATGAGACCTATGCGGGCAACGGCTATGAGCTGCACGGTCTTGCTGAGGAGCAATTGCCGGAGATGAGATGAGGACAATGTTCTCTCATTCTGCTGCAGGAAGTGCAATAGAATGAAATTTCAGATCCTTTTTCCGGGAATCTGTTGTACAGAATGCATCAGAATAGAATTAGTAGCCTATTCACCCTGCAGTTGAAACTCCAGCACTACAGCGCCGGCTTCAAGCGCATTATTATTAAGTTTTTTCCGGAAAGGATGAATATTAATGCAGCGTAAAATCAATCTCCTCCTGCTCCTCTTCAGTCTGCTGGGCGGCGGTGTGGCTTTTGTGCTTGGAGAGCTGCTACTGGACCGCAGGCCGTATGACCTGCCGTCGATTGTACTGGTTGGGATCTATTTTGCCCTTGTCGCGCTCTGTGTCTCGATAGGCAGCGTGGTTGCCGAGACGATCTCGCCCAAGCTGAATGGCCAGTCCTGGAAGCTACGTTATCTCGGCACGTCATGGAAAATGCTTCCGCTGGCAGTGGTGCTGCTGTTTGGCATAGGTACGCTGACCGAGTTCGTGTATGAACTGAACTTTGGCGGCATCAAGCCGGTCAAGAATGTCATCATGGTCATTGATGATTCCGGCAGCATGCTGGAAAGCGACCCCAATAACAGCCGCTACGAAGCAGCCAGAGCACTGGTGCAGCAGCTGGATGAAGACAACAAGGTGGCCGTGGTCACGTTCAGCCATGAGGCTTCCGTAGTCCAGCCGCTGATCCCGCTCTCGAAGGCGGAGAACCGCCAGAAGGTGTCGGATGTAATCAGCAGCCTGGTGACTACCGAGGGCGGAACGAATATCAGCGGGGCTCTTACAGAAGCGATGAATGTCATCAATGAAGACGGGGCGGACCGCGGAGCGATGGTCATTCTGTTATCTGACGGCTTCAGCCAGTTTGATACGTCAACGGAGCTGACCGCATTTGTAGACCGCGGCATTGCGGTCAATACCATCGGGCTTGCCCTGGATGATCCGTCCGGCTCCAATCTTCTGCAGGATATCGCCAGCGTGACTGGCGGCCAGTATTATGATGTTACAGATGCGAATCGGCTTGGCGAGGTATTCCAGCAGATCTATGACCGTCTGGGCGACCGGACCCTGCTCACCGAGCGCAGTGATAGGGCAGCAGACAGTCCTTATTATGCTGTAGTGCGGATTCTTGCGTTGATCCTGATTGGTACCGCACTGGGCCTCGGGCTTGGCATTATATTCGATAACCGCCATCTGGCCCGCAGCTTCAGCTTCGGAGGCGCATTATCCGGGCTCGCTGCCGGACTGATTCTCGAATTCGGTCTCAACGGGGATACGGTTACAGATCCAATGATCCGCCTGCTGGCACTGCTGGTGCTCGTTGCTATTCTTACATTGTTTACTTATGTAGTACCTGTAGGGGAAGGGCGCCTGTCCCGCAAGGGGAGAGCCGCCGGAGCTGCGGCCGCACCTGCGGACGGATTCCCTCCGCCGCGCCGGAACCGCGGCAGTAAGGGATTCTGAGTCCGATGGTTACCTAATGAAAGGAGCATGTTGCCATGAAGTACGCCGAGGTTGATTCTGGTGCACCGGTTATAGCCGAAGTGGTATCCAGAGTGGAAGACCGGTTCTGCACGCTGCGGTGGCGCTGGCCGGATGGCGTGCAGGCGGTATGTATTCATAAAGCCTCTGCGGAGGCACCGGAGGATGAGGAACATCCGCCTTCCGGCATGAAGCTCTACACACGTGAAGAGTACAAAGCGAATAACGGTTACCGTGACCGGCTGGATGAGATCGGGCTGGTGGCGTATACCATCTATGCCCGGCTGGCCGGGAACGGGGAGACGCTGCTGGTGCGTCAGCGGGACGGTGCCAACAAGACACTGGTAAGCGCGGGCAAAGCGAGAATCTATTATTCCGTCCAGCACAAAAAGGGCCTGTTTAGTAAGCTGAAAACCGTGCATATGACAATTACCGCTGAGGTGCCTGTACCGAAGGAAGTACTATGCTACGTGAAGAAGCGGGATGGCCATCCCGCCTCCAGGGAGGACGGGGCGCTTTTCCCGTTCGTGCAGGATTTCGCCCCCGGACGAAATCAGCTTCCGCCGATTGAGGTCGGCAAAGACGACTTCATCCGGATCTTTTTCACGGACGGCCGCAAGTACGGTTTATATTACGAGCTGGTGCCGGAGTGACCGGCCGGCAGGGTGTAAGGAATATTAGTTGGAGCGCGGAGCTCAGCCGGATACGTCCAGATATGGAATAACTGTATTTCATACAGCTAAAGTGGCAGATTTCTGCTGTACGGGATGTTTAATTGTATTTTGTACATCTATATCCCGGGAAAAGCCTCTAATCATGCTCTCTGCTCCGGTATAGTTGCACGAACTGCAGCTATTCGGACGCAAGCGGGCGGAAACGGTAATATAGCTGTACAAAGTGCAGTTATATGCGCTCCAAGAACCGCGTACAAACGGAATGCCGGGGAAGTGCAGTGTGTAAGGCCGGAGAAATTAAGCGAGCGGACCGTCTGCGCTCAGATATAGAAGCAAATTTGTGCGATACCCGTTTTGCGAGCAGCTCGTTCGTTGAGCAGCTGTTGCGGCAAAACTTTAGGCGTATGCTTTCGAAGCCAGTTTTGTCAGCCGCCCATTTACCTGAGCTGCCGGACAAAACGTTGAGGAGGAAGAGAAATGTCTTTTTTTAGCCGCTTCATGAAGAAGAATCAGGCCCCGGCAAGGCCGCTGTATTATGATATCGTCTGCCCGTACTGCTTCTCCCGCTTTGAGCCGGAGGAAGTGGTGTTCCGGGCCATGCACAGCCGTGAGGATGACGAGAATTATGCGCTGGGCGAAGATGATCTGCTGAATAAGTACCGTGAGCGCTTCGGCCTCGATACGGTAGACGATCTGGAAGCGATACTGAACCCGGCGGATATTCCGGAGGAGTATCATCATTATACGGACCATGTGCTGACCGGAATCACCGACCGCTATGGCGTGCTGACCCGCAGACGGCTATGTCCGTCCTGCCATAATGAGCTGCCTGTAACGGCGGGCAAGGTGCCGAGCAATATTATCTCGATTATCGGCGCTTCCCAGGTAGGGAAGTCGGTGTATATGACCTCGCTGATTCATACGCTGCAGCATACGACAGCGGGACATTTTGACGCGGCTTGTATGCCGCTGAATGCCGAGATCAGCCGCAAATTCCGCACCCTGTACGAAGAGCCGCTGTTCGAGCGGGGAGATCTGCTCGCTTCTACCCAGAAGGAGAAGATGCAGGAGCCGTTCATTTTCCAGTTCGTGTTCAAGGATGAATCCAAGCCCCCGCTGACGCTGGTGTTCTTCGATGTTGCCGGTGAAGGGATGGTCGATCAGGACTATCTGGGCCTGCACGGCCAGCATATCAAGAACTCCGCAGGCATTCTGTTCATGGTCGATCCGCTGCAGATCCGCTCCATCCGCGAGAAAATCCGCATCAACTTCGGCGACCGTCCGGGCGAGTGGGTGTCGCAGTACGATGAGCCGCGTGATGTTGTGCTGACCATGTTCGGCGACTTCATCGCTTATCAGGAGAAGAGCAAAACCAATATTCCAACGGCCATTGTACTGGCCAAAAGCGACATGCTGCACTCACTCAAGGATGAGGATGGCGATTACATCAAGTCCAACAGCAACGTGTTCAACAACTATGTGCACCGCAACACGCTGAATCTGGACGAGTTCCACAACATCGACGGTGAAATCCGCCGCTTTATCGAGAAGGTCGACCGTCCGTTCAAGGATACGATGGATGTGTACTTTGCCAACACCGGTTACTTCGCGGTATCTGCGCTGGGCAGCAATCCGGTCAATCAGAAGGTGGAGGGTGTCGTCAGTCCGATCCGTGTGGACGAGCCGTTTATCTGGCTGCTGCACAAGCTGAATTATATTGAGGGGAGCGACGGGCCGTGAACAGATTTTCAGGGTCCATGATCACCCAGCAGATGTATACCCGCGAGCGCCGCGGCGTTTACCGGGCGACAGAGGGATTCGATACGGTAGCGAAATCGGAGAGTCTCGACAATAATTTTGTCAAAAAAATCCTGCATCCCTTCTGCCTCTACGATGCTCCGGCCGAGCTCGCGGCACGCGGTGAGAAGGATGAGGAGCTGTATCCTGACGCGCTGCATCTGTTCCATACGGAGAGCAATGAGACAGTGATTGGCCTGAGCCGCTATCTGGCGGCGGATTTCACGGGGCAGCGGAGCGCTTTTTTTGCCCATAATTTCGTGGTGCCGCCTATCCGCTCGGAGGAGATTGTTGAGGGGTATGGGGAATGGCTGCATGCCGGCTTCGCCCGGAGTTATGAGGGAGAGCCGGGCGGAACACTGCCTGAACTGGAGTCTATTCCAGTCGGGGTCCGTGAAGAGTCTGCAGACCCGCTGACCGTACTTCGCAGCCTCGGATTCACCGAAGAGCTGTTCAAAGCCCTGCTTCAGGCGGTCATGCTGTCCGTAGCCGGCAAGAAGAAGATCTATGTAGCGCTGGATGTACCGATCAGTGAGTTGTCGCAGCGTGCGGTGGAGCTGACGGAGGTCCTCTATGCTTCAATGCCGCATGACTTCCGCCGCAGGCTGGGAGTGATCACTTATGCCAAAGAGCCGCAGAGCCGCAAATATATTCACCTGACCTTTGTGGAGAAGGGCTCGCTGCGCCCGGGGGACCGGAGTATTGAGAAGGATTATATTTTTGATCTGGCAGGCGCGCGGATTCTGAATGCCGATTTCGGGGAGTCCCGGCAGACGTATGCAGACCTGGCCTGGAAGACGCTGGGGCAAAAGGGCGGGAGTCTCAGAGATTTCGCCAGATTCGCCGACTCCCTGCTGCTTGGGGAGAGCGTGGACCGCAAGCTGTCGCTGGCACTCTACAATGAGCTGGCTGTCTTTTATGAGATTGAGCAGGGCAATGAAGATTTATATACTGGGAACAAGAACGCTGTGCTCGGCGGTCTGCTGTCCTATCTGAAGCCGGAGGGGGCGCTGGAATCCCGGGTGCGGCTGAATGATATGTTCCTGGAGCGGTTCGACCGTGAGTATGATCTGATCCGCAAAAAAGGGATACCGGCGCCGGAGATTCTGGAGTGGTTCAAGGAGTATTTTGCGCTGCCGGGCCATAATTACCGGGTCAAAATTGTGGATTACTTCATCAACGGAATGCTGAACTGCCAGTCGGCGGGACGTGAGGATGCGCTTGCTGCCGCTTACGGTATTATTGAGGGCAACGATGAGCTTAGTGCGGCCTTCTTCAAAAGAGTGCTGGCCCAGCCTATCTTCCGCAAAGCGCTGCTGGAGCCTTATATGGAATCCCGGCTGGCTGACGCGCCGAAATCGGCGGATATTCTGCGGTTCGTGGCGCATTGGGGCCGTTTCCTGCCGGAGGCGCTTCAGCAGGCTTTCGTGCGCGATACCGTCAAGGAATATCTGCTGGAGAAGCTGCAGCGGGACAATGATCCGGTGGCGGCGGTGGCATCGGTTCATGAGTCGGTGCAGAAGGCCGAGAAAGAACGCCGCAGAGGCGGCGGTGTACATCCTGAAGCGCTGTCACTGCTGCAGGAGCTGGGAACCGTTGCCGACCGCTTCCTGCTGAACCGGATCTCGCTGGACGAGCTGACGATGGAGCAGCTGCTGGAGATTTCCTTCCTGCGCTACCGGGATACGGCGGATTGGCAGCCGCCTCTGGATGCAATCGCTAAGCGTAAAGCGAATGCGCTGCGCGCTGCGTACCGCTGGTTCGGGGAGGAGAAGCCGGACGAGGAGATTTTCGCCGGTCTGTCTCCCCGGGAGCTGGATGATGTACAGCTGCTCGGAGGACGCTGGCTGAAGGAGTCGCGGAGCATCGAGCCGTTCGAACGGCTGCCGCTGGCCTTCTACCACAGCAGTGAACGTGAGGGCGGTCCGCTTGATTACGATGCGCTGCTGGAGCTGGTGGCACGCAAAGCGGGCAATGATAAGGAAACGGTTTACCGTTTCCTGGCCTGGTCGCAGCATAACCGGCTGTTCACCATCTCGAGCAAGAAGCTGTGGCCGAATTACCGGCGGGCGGTGCTGAAGTATTTCCTGAAGAACGACCGCGAGGCGTTCAAGAACCGTGATTTCCGCAAAAGCTATAGCTCGGCTGCAACGCCCGCCATGCAGAATGTCTATAATGAAGCCCGCTCCCAGCTGGCTTCGCCGCTGGCGCGGTGGGTCAGCCGCAGCCGATTTCAGATCCTGATCTCCGGCAGCGTGCTTGGGATCGTACTGATCATAGCCATCATCGCTATCAGCTGGCTGCGGCCGGATGCGGATACCGCTGCACCGCAGCCGACTGTGAGCCCGATTCGGGGTGATATCCACAATGCGGATGGGCAAGAGCAAGGCCCGGTCTCTGTACGGCTGGTTGGCGGAGTGGCAGGTGCCGGGACAAGCACAGGAACCGGAAATGGTGGAACAGAAGGTACCGGGAATGCTGGCGGGGCTGAAGGCGGCGGGGAGGCAGGCAGCGGGAATGCTGGCGGGGCTGAAAGCAGCGGGGAGGCAGGCGTCAAGCTGGTGTTCAGCTTTGCCTCTGTGGCGGAATGCTCCGCCTTTAACCCGGCGGAGATCATCGTGATGTCCGGTAATAACGTTGCGGACACTTACAAGGTTGCAGCAACTGCGAGCAGTTGCCTGGCCGCCGGAGTTGACGGCGGTGCGAATGGGGATGCAGCCGCTGGAAATAGCGGCGGCTTTGATAAAGCCGAAGCCTCCCCGGCGGCGGGTGCATCGGGCGCCGGAAATGACGGCGGCTCTGATGAGGGAGCCGTCGGGACTGACGGCGGGGCGACCGGAAATGCAGCCGCTGGAAATAGCGGCGGCTCTGATGAAGCCGAAGCCTCCCCGGCGGCGGGCGCATCGGGCGCAGGAACACCTGCGCGCGTATATGAAGTGACGGTGGAGCTGGAGCCGGGCGCAAAGCTGGCCGCGGGTGATGTGATCACTGCGGGAATCTATACGCTGAAGCTACAGGCTAGTCCGGGGAGCATTCTGGGAAGTACCCCGAGCACTACTCCGGAGACTACACCCGGCCCCGGCCCCACTCCTTCCGCCAGCCCGGACACGGATGCGGAATGATTGGGTGAGAGCCTGAATTGGGCGAAGCCGGATGTAAGAGAAGTCCGGCATTTCATCAACGGTGCTTCCGCGTAAGCTGGCAGAGAGGTCATTGTACTTTGTACACTCAAATCAGGAATAATCAGCCCTATTATGCGTTCTATTGTATTTGGTACATTAGAATCCGGATTTTAGAGCTTATAAGGGGTATATTCCAAAATCAATTGTACTAAATACAGCAGAATGCATTATGGCCGCCTTTTATTCCCATTCTGTTGTACATAATACAATCAACCAGCTGCCGGCTCTTGCCGGAAGCGGAAGCATCACTATTTAAGTCCTGAACAGCATGATATGCCGGGAGAATGCGGCGAGTGTTGTTCAGGACTTTTTGTGCGGAAGGGGCCGGTTGTGCCTATAATTGAAACAGCTTGTCTATAGACATACAGGGGAATAGTAGATATGATTGTTTGTGAATATTCAAATTTAATAAGCTTTGGAAAAAGGTGCGGATTTCCGTAGAAACAGGCGTAGTCATGCAACAGATACCCATGCCGGTTCTACGATTGTAATCTGCTTAAAAGGGAAGTCCGGTGCAAGTCCGGTGCGGTCCCGCCACTGTAAATGCGGAGCGACTCCTGAGAAGTCACTGTCTGATAATAGGATGGGAAGGCGGGGGAAGCAATGAAGCTTAAGCCAGGAGACCTGCCTTTTTCGTTGTTGTTTCTATTCTTCGGGGGTAAGAATGCGGAACAGGTGCAAATATAAGCAGTGGCTGTGTGAGGGAAACTTCATATCAGCTGCATGTATTGTATCCTTCCCCGGCCGCCCTGTACAGGGCGGTCTTTATGTTGCACCCGCATCAGCGGAGGACGCAGGATTCATCTATACCATTCTATTCACAGAAAGAGGTCAAGCAATGAAGAACAATTTATCATCCAAGTTTATCCGGCTGGGTCTGATCGTTGTCATGATGTTCGCGGTTCTGGGAGCGGCTGTAGCTCCGGCGGGACAGGCTTTTGCAGAGACGGCTGCGAGCACTGGGAATAACGCGGCATCTCTACCTTCAGGCACAGCAGTTAGCGTAGCTGAGGCAGTCTATGCCACTTCGGAGTTTGTGCTGAAGGCCGGAGTCCAGTCCGACTGGCAGGCCATCGGCCTAGCGCAGGCGGGCTATAAGGTTCCGGATAGTTATTTAAAGGCGCTTGAGAGTAAAGTAGCCGCAGCCAAGGGTGTCTACGCCAGAGCTACGGACTATGCGCGGATTACGCTTACGGTTAGGGCGCTTGGCGGGAATCCGGCGGATGTTGCCGGCTACAATCTGATTGAGAAGCTCTACAATAACGATAAAATTACCGGCCAGACGCTGAACAACGCAGCCTATGTACTGCTGGCGCTTGATTCCGGAACTTATACTATGCCTGACAATGCGAAATGGACCCCAGCTAAATTGCTGGCTGAGATCCTGTCCAAGCAGAACACTGACGGAGGCTTCACTCTGACTACGGGGGCTAGTGATCCGGACATGACGGCGATGGTGCTTACTGTGCTGGCAGGACATAAGGATGATCCGGCAGTCAATACCGCAGGACAGCGGGCGGCAGCCTGGCTGGCGACTGCACAGGACAAGAACGGCGGCTATGGTGACAGCAGCGAGAGTGTCGCTCAAGCCATTATTGGTCTGTCCTCCTTTGGCATTGACCCGGCAGGGGCGGAGTATACCGTAGGCAATGTAAACCTTGTCAGTAAGCTTCTTAGCTATAGTGCAGCAGATGGCGGGTTCGCTCATACAGCGGGGGGAAGCTACAATCAGCTCTCGACAGAGCAGGCACTGGAAGCATTGGTAGCTTACAAGCTTTTCAGCACAGGCAGCAAGCTCTATGATCTTAGCAATTCACCTGTGAAGAGTCCTCAGGTTAGTGTGTCCGTTGCCATTGAGAGCCCTAACGGAACCCTGGCAGAAGGCACTGTATATGCGGGAAATGTACTTCAAGCACTGGAGAAGGCAGCGGCGGCGAAGAAGGTGGCCCTGGTCAATGAAGCTGGCAATTACGTGACGGGAATCGGCGGCGTAACTGCGGGTGCTTTTGGCGGCTATGACGGGTGGATGTATGTTGTAGCCCGCGGTGGAGCGTGGATCTATCCAAGTGTAGGCATGGGTGATTTCCTTCTTGCGGAGAATGACCGCGTGCTTGTCTATTATGGCGGGGATAACACACAGGTGGTAGAGTCCGTGGCGGTCTCCCCTGCACAGCCGCAGCCTGGACAAGATATTACTGTAAAAGTAACTCAAAAGCAGTGGGTATGGAATGAAGCGACCTTCACTTCCGACCCGGTATCCTCGCCAGCCGCAGGGGTTCAGGTATCCATCGGCGGTAAAACTGCTGTTACGGATGCTGCGGGTTCAGCTGTTGTTGCCGGCGGCCTGCCAGCGAATAAATATACGATTACCGTTACCGGATATCTCAAAGACAGCACACCTGCGGTAGTCCGCTATTCGCAGCCGCTGACCGTGGCTTCTGCTGCGGCTGACCGTGCTGCTTTTACCGATGTGAAGACAATCTCGCCTTGGGCGCTGGAGTCAGTGTACACGGTCTATGACCGCAAGCTGATGGGCGGTGTCAGTGAGAGCAGCCTCGTGTTCGCACCGAAGCAGAATATTACCCGCGCTGAATTTGCGGCACTGCTGCTGAGATTGACCGGCAACGAGCCGTCTGCGGCATCGTCAGCCCAGAGTTTCAGTGATGTTAAGGCGGATGCGTGGTATTATGGAGCAGTGAACAAAGCGAAGGAACTGGGAATTGTCAGCGGAGTAGCAGGCACAGCCTTCAAACCGGACGGCCCCGTTACCCGCCAGGATATGGCTGTAATGATCGTGAGAGCCTTGAAGCTGGACGAGGCTTCGGCAGCAGCCGGAACCGGAAAATTCACCGATGAAGACCAGATCAGCGCCTACGCATTAACGGCGGTACGTACTGTAACCGGACTTGGAATTATGAGCGGTACCGGCGGCGAATTCGCTCCTGCCACAGCTGTAACCAGAGAAATGGCCGCTGCTGTAGCGGTTAGATTGCCTTAGGAAGGATATGGGTCAAGGAAGAAGAGCCTTGATGAAGAAAAGATCCTAGATAAGCTAAACCTTAAATATGAATATATAACTTAGTCTTCACTGCAGTGAAATTTGAATAGTAGGGCTGCTGGGGCAAGAATCTCACGATTTCAACCCTCGTTTGTGGTGGGAATCCGAATGCTTGTTGAAAATCCTGCACAAAATACAACATTTCAATCAAGATCGCGGCTATAATCGGAAATTGTTGTACAAAAGGCAGCATTTCTCTTCTAACAAGCGTTGTAGCGGGAAGATTGTTGTATTTCATACAACAATCCTTCCGAATGCCTAAGGATTAAGGGAGTTAAGTTGTATTTTCTGCAAGATTTTGCATGGAGCAGCCTAATAAAGCGATAGTGCGGGGTGCTGGTGGGATATATAAGTGGAAAAATGTCACTTAGTTCCCGGTAAATCTCCCGATATGGCGACGTAGTTGGAAAAACAACACTTAATCTCGCATGAATTAGCGAATGACCCGGCTAGGGGCAGAATTAAGTGTCATTAATCCAACTAGGATCGGCAGTGAAGTCCGTATAGGATAAACAAGTGTCATAAATCCAATTACTGTTCCGGCGGAGGAATGTTTTGTGGAGTTTCGCTCGGGAAGGCATGCTTTCCCGGATTGAGCCGATGATTTAAAATGCTACTGATGCTACTGATGCTACTGATGCTGCTGATGCTACTGATGCTGCTGATGTTACTGATGCTGCTGCTGCTGATGCTGCTGATGCTGCTGATGCTACTGATGTTACTGATGCTACTGATGCTACTGATGCTACTGATGTTACTGATGCTACTGATGCTGCTGATGTTACTGATGCTGATGCTGATGCTACTGATGCTACTGCTAGTGGGGTTAGAGCCAATGAAGCTGATGGAGCTATTGCTAGTGGGGCTAGGGCTGATGAAGCAACCGTTAGTGGGCTAGAACCAATGATGCCAATGATGTAATTGTTAGTGGGGCTAGAGCAAATGCTGAAGAAGCTAGAGCTAGTTTAGCTAGAGTTAATAAGCCAATGAAGCTAATAAAGCTATTACTAGTGAGGCTAGAGTTAATGAGCCAATGAATCTACTGCTAGTGAAGTTAGAGCTAATGCTGAAGAAGCTACTGATGCTACTGCTAGTGGGGTTAGAGCTAATGAAGCTAATGAAGCTAGAGCTAATGAAACTGAGAGTATGGTGCCAGCCAGTATTTTAAGCGGCTGATTTTAGCCGATAGAGAAGCTCCTTCGGGTTGCGGGGCTGGATGCTCAGCGGCCAAGGGGCTGGCTGATGGTGCTTTGCTCAGGATTAGTATGTATAAGTCACACTAAGAAATCATAAGGTGTTTGGACGGAACGGGGAACAGGCTGACTGCCCCCGTTCTTTTCCCTTTTGTGGAGGTGCTTGAGGTAATGTTCAGTCTATTGAAATCAGGAAGGGCGAGGCTCTATCCGCTGCTCCTGCTCCTAGTTGTCCTGCTGCTCTCCGGCTGCTCCAAGGCGCAGCCGGATTCCGCAGGCGGCGGGCCTGTGCCGCCCGCCAGTTCCCAGGCCGCGCAGACGCCGCGGCCTGAGGTCACTGCCATACCCTCCGCCACGGCGGACGGCATGGCAGCTTCCAGCTCCGGCGCAGCGCCTGCCGGAGCCGCCCCCGGCGTAACGGAGCAAGCTCCCGTTACGCAAGCCCCGGTGCCGGCGGCCACCGCGCCGGCGCCCGGCCACACCGGTGCCGCCGCGCCAGTCCCGGCGGCCACCGGCAGTCCCGCCGCGCCAGCATCGGCGGCCACCGGCAGTCCCGCCGCGCCAGCATCGGCGGCCACCGGCAGTCCCGCCGCGCCAGCCCCGGCGGCCACCGCCAAGTCTGCCGCGCCAGCCCCGGCGGCCTCCGGCAAGCCAGCCGCGCCAGCCCCGGCGGCCACCGCCGCACCGGTGAATACGGTGACTCTCTCCATTACTGGAGATGAGGAGCACGGCGTTATTTTGGCCCCGGCGGCTTATGAAATAGAGAAGAATGAGACTGCGCTGGAGCTGCTGGGACGGATTACCCGCCAGCACAAGATCCAGATGGAATATCAGGGCAGCAAAACCTTTGCCTATGTGGAAGGTATAGATAATCTGTATGAATATGATCACGGGGCAGAGAGCGGCTGGATGTATAAGGTGAACGGAGAGTTTCCGTCCAAGGCTTCCGGCAGCTGGGTTATGAAGCCCGGAGATACGGTAGAGTGGCTGTATACGCTTGATCTTGGCAAGGATATCGGGGCAGCGGCGCCATGAACAGCGGCTTCCGGTCCATGTATCCTGCCGTAGCCCTGCTGTATTATGCCGGGCTGCTGTTGTTCGCCCTGCTGGGGCTTCATCCGTTGTTTCTGGTTACGGAAATAGCAGGTCTGCTGGCATTGCTGCTGCTGCAGGGCCAAGGGAAGGCGCTGCTGCGCGGTCTGCCTTTTATGCTCCTGATGGGGGTTTCAGTCGCAGTGCTGAATCCGCTGTTCTCGCACAGGGGTGCGCATATTCTCTTCTACTGGCTGGACCAGCCGATTACGCTGGAGGCTGTGCTGTACGGACTTATAATGATGACCGTACTGCTGACAATCTTCATCTGGTTCATTTCATACAATTACACGGTAACGACAGATAAATTCATGTACCTGTTCGCTGCCGCTGCGCCAAGAACGGCATTACTTACGCTGATTGCGCTCCGGTTCGTCCCCTTATTTCAGCGGCGGCTGCGCCAGATTACCCTGATCCAGCGCCTGCGCGGGGTGGATGTCCGCACAGGAAGCCTGCGCAAGCGGATGCAAGACGGTATGACGCTGCTGAAGGTGCTGCTCACCTGGTCGCTGGAGGAAGCGCTGCAGACCGGAGATTCCATGACGGCCCGCGGCTACGGGGTTGCCAAACGCAGCACGTACAGTATATACAAGCCGGATCGGCAGGATAAGCTGATTCTGCTGGTACTGACGCTCAGCGGTATGATTGCATTGTTCTTTTGGCTGCAGGGCTACGGTACGCTGGAGATTTATCCCCGGATGAAGAGTATGGATTTCGGCTGGCAGGATGCCGTGATGTACGGCAGCTTCTGCTTGTTCGTCCTGCTCCCTGCAGGTCTGGAAGGAAAGGAGAAATGGTTATGGAGATCCTCAAAGCGGAACAAGTATCCTTCCGCTATCCTGAAGAAGACAGGGACTCGCTCCATGAGCTCTCGTTCACAATAGAAGAAGGCGAATTCGTAGTGCTCTGCGGTCCGTCAGGCGGCGGCAAAACGACACTGCTGCGCCATCTGAAACGCGAGCTTGCTCCGGTAGGCATGTTCAGCGGAAGCCTGACATATAAAGGGCAGCTCCTGCCGGAGCTTCCCGCAGCCGTTGCCGCCGGGGAGATCGGCATGGTCTTCCAGAATCCGGATGCGCAAATCGTGATGGATACCGTCTGGCATGAGCTGGCCTTCTCTATGGAGAATCTGGGGATGCCGCCTGCAGTGATGCGGACCCGGCTGGCTGAGATCTGCGGATTATTCGGGCTGGAGCCGCTGCTCTACCAATCCGTGCATGAGCTGTCCGGCGGGCAAAAGCAGCTGCTCAATCTGGCCTCGGTGCTGCTGCTTCAGCCCAAGGTGCTGCTGCTGGATGAGCCGACCTCGCAGCTTGACCCAGTAGCTGCCCGGGAATTCATTATGGCGCTGCAGCGGCTGAACGAGGAAATGTCAGTGACGGTAATCATCAGCGAACACCGGCTGGAGGAGGTACTGCCGCTGGCCGACCGTGTGCTGATGCTGGAGGGCGGCAGGCTGGTGGCAGATGCAGGCCCGCGTGCTTTCGTTCAGCAAGCCGGCAGCGCATCACTCGCTTCGCGTCAGGATTATCTTCCGGCAGCTTCGCGGTTATATCTGGCGCTGTCAACGGAAGCGCGAACAGCCGCGCCTGAGAATATTCCGCTGACCGTACGCGAGGGCAAACGCTGGCTGCTGAATTCCAGGGCAGCGGGAGCTTCAGTTGTGACAGAAGCAGGAGTATGCGCTACTGTCATTCGTGATCATCCGGCCGCTAATCCCGGCGCTGGATTACCTGCTGCGCTCTCCCATGAAGCCTCTGCTACAGCTCCGTGTATTGTCACACCCGGCAATACAGCCGCTGAGCCCGTTACTTATCCGGCTGGAGCCTCCGGCCCGCCCGGGCAGGATTCACCCGTGAACCTTCCTGCACCATCCGCAGAAATTCTGCTCAGCTGCCGGGAGGTTACCTTCCGCTACGACAAGGAAGGCCGGGAGGTGCTGAGGAAGCTCTCGCTAACGCTGAGGCGGGGAGAGCTTCTGGCTGTTATGGGCGGGAACGGTGCCGGGAAGTCGACCCTGCTCCATGTACTGGGCGGCCTGATGAAGCCGCAGCGCGGCAAGGCCGAGCTCTCCAAGGGGAGTACAACCGGGCTTCTGGCCCAGAATCCGCTGCTCTATTTCAGCTATGATACTGTGGCTGAGGAACTGCAGCATATGGCGCAGTATGCCGGGGCATCCCTGGAAGAAGCCGGGCGGGAAATAGATGCCCTGCTGGAAGTCTTCCGGCTCCGCGGGGTGCTGCAGAGCCATCCGCATGATCTCAGCGGCGGGCAGCAGCAGCAGACCGCACTTGCCATGATGATGCTGCTGAAGCCGGATATCCTGCTGCTGGATGAGCCGACTAAGGGGCTCGACCCGGCAGCCAAGGACAGGCTGGCTGCTCTGCTCCAGCAACTGCGCAGGCAGGGGGCCAGTATTCTGATCGTAACGCATGATGTGGAGTTTGCCGCTAAATACGCTTCCCGCTGTGCGCTGCTGTTTGACGGCAGCATAACAGCGGAAGGGGCGCCGGCAGAGTTCTTCAGCAGTAATTATTTCTATACTACGGCAGTCAACCGTATGGTCCGGGACTTACTGCCGCAGGCATTGACGATAGAGGATGTGATTCAAACATGGTCCGGTTCCGCGCACCCCTGCTGATTGCTCTGGGATTATTTGTGGCTGGCCTTGCGCTAACAGCGGCGCTGAAAGACCGTCATTATATGCTGCTCAGCCTGCTGCTGCTGCTGGCTGCGCTGCTGCCGCTGTTTCTCCGTCTGGAGCGCCGCCAGCTGGCATCCCGTGAACTGGTACTGCTGGCCGTATTATCTGCTATTGCTGCGGTCAGCCGGATTCCTTTTGCCGCATTGCCAAGTGTCAAGCCCGTATCTGCCGTTGTCATTTTGTCGGCTTATGTCTTTGGGGCAGAGGCAGGGTTCGTCATCGGTGCAGTGGCGGCGCTGGTCTCGAATATCTACTTCGGTCAGGGCCCCTGGACACCATGGCAGATGTTCGCCTGGGGAATGACCGGACTTACGGCAGGCTGGCTGCGCAATACCTGGTGGATGAAGAAACGGACCGGGCTGCTGATCTTCGGTTTTATCTGGGGATTCCTGTTCGGCTGGATTATGAATCTCTGGGTTATTCTCAGTCTTCCGGATGCGTTCAGCTGGGGGCTTGTGGCAGCGACCTATGGAGCCAGCTTTTATTTTGACCTGGCCCATGCTTTATCCAATGTCTTTTTTCTGGCTATTCTGGCCGGAGGATGGACCAAAGTGCTGAAGAGATTTCGCAAGAAGTATGGACTGCTTCAAGAGTGAAAAGCTGTTTATAGGTCTTTGTTCATATGAATCGATAATATTTTTCTTTTTTCGACATTTTTTTCAGCGTATTATCAACATTTTGGCCTAATTCTCCGATAAATACAGTTACAGCAAGATATCGAGAAGGCGGGATTATAAGAAATGAGACATCTGAAGATTAAGCATAAAATGACTTTGCTGATTGCAGTGATTGTAGTGTTACTCATAGGCATTGGGACGACAGGCATTATGACCACCAGCAGAATGGCGGACAGGTCCCAGGAGACATACGAACAGAATTTGCTGCCGATTTATCTCATTACGGAGATCCGCGGGAATAACCGGGCGATCGAATCTTTTCTGCTGGAGGATCTCATTACCAGGGATGCTGCCAAGAGCCAGGAGCTTAAGGCGGCTATTGAAACGAATATCACTACGAACAATGAACTTTTAGAACAGCTCAAGACGGTTGAGTTCAGCAATGACAAAATCGCGGCCAATATCAACGAATATCTGCTCCTTCTGCCGGACTACCGCTCCCAGCGTGATAATATCATCCATCTTGCCGACAATAAACTGAATGATGAGGGTTATCAGGTTTTCTCGGGTGGAGCGTTCAGTGAATCGCGCCGGACGATGGTTAACCTGCTGGAGGATACTGCGGCCCTGCTTGTACAGGATTCATCCGCGCATAATGAGGATACTGTAGCAAGCGCCAAAAGCTCCATCACTTTAAGCGGTATTCTGATTACTATTGCCTGGGTTCTGAGTATTGTGATCAGCATCATGATTACCCGGTTGATTACGAAACCGCTCAAGGAACTGCAGCAGCTGATGAAGCGCGCAGAGGAGGGGGATTTGACTGCTGCCGCCTCCTATCAGTCGAAGGATGAAATCGGCCAGATTAACACTTCGTTTAATACAATGCTGGAAGGCCTCCAGAATATGATGCGCGGAGTTTCCGAGAGTGCCGAGATTCTGTCGGCTTCCTCAGAGGAGATGAGCGCCAGCGCAGAACAGACGGCACATGCTTCCCAGATGATCGCCGAGACCTCAAGTGAAATCGCTGCCGGATTCGATGTACAGGCCGAGAGCATCGCACGTACCGCCCGGTCCGTCCGGACGATGACGTATGATATTACCGAGGCCCGGCACAGCGGCAGTGAAATGAACGGTCTGATGGCACAGGCTGCCTCATCAACGGACCGGGGCGTCGAAGCGGTTGAACGGATTCTGGCCCAAATGCGGGAGATTGACTCCAGTGTATCGGCAAGCCAGAGTATTGTCGGCAGTCTGGGCAGCCTGTCCGAAGAGATCAACACGATCATCACAACCATCAATGACATTGCTACCCAGACTAATCTGCTGTCACTGAATGCCTCGATTGAAGCGGCCAGAGCGGGAGAGCATGGGCGGGGCTTCGCTGTGGTTGCGGGTGAAATCCGCAAGCTTGCGGAAGCTACCGGAAGAAGCTCGCTGCAGATTACGGAGATTATTACCCATATCCGCCAGCAGACTGAAAGCGCAGTGGAATCGATGGAGCTGGGCTCCGGGATTGTCTCCCATGGCGTAGCGCAGAGTGAAGTGGTCTCCGCTGCATTTACTGAGATACAGACCTCTATTCAAGCAGCCAGCGAGCAGATGGAATTGATTACGGAGGTTATCGGACATGTCGCCCAGGAATCGGAGGGCGTAGCCCAGGCGATGGCAGAGGTGGATGAAATCTCGCGTAAAGGCGCCGGTGATGTTCAGGACACAAGCGCAGCGAGTGAGCAGCAGCTAACCGCAATGGGGGAGATGTCTTCCTCTGCCCAGTACCTCGCCACCTTGGCCGAGGATCTGCAGAAGCATCTGGCCCGGTTCAAGCTATAGGAAGTACTAAAGCCTTGTTCGGCTAAAGATAGCAGGGAGTTTCCTGTTATCTGCAGCTGAACAGGGCTTTTTTTTGAATGAATAAGGTCATCCGCCCTACAACAACAGGCAGCTTCCTGCAACATACGGCTTTCTGCTCACGTCTTTAAAGATACCGGGAGAGTAGCTTCCGGGTATTGCTAAGGAAACGGAAGGGCATCTTGAGCGCGATTCCATGATTCCATGATTGGATGTTCATTCCAGGAAGTGAACCTGAATTCAAAGGAGGCGATTCACAGGATGAGGACCCCAATATTCAAACTGGCCCTAGTTCCGGTATTATTGAGCACACTTATTGCCTGCAGTGCAGGTCAGGACGGAAATAATGCCGTTGTCCAGGAGCCGGGGAACAGCACGGAGGGCACGGGTACACCAGCCGGACCTGCCCGAACCGCTGAACCCGTCAAATCTGCCGGACCAACCCGGGAAGCAGCCGGGCCAGCGGTAACGGCGGAGGAGATCGGGCATTATGAGAATATAGTTATTTCTGACTGGATGGATGAGGATACGGTTGTAGTGTCCAAGGAGAACGACAAGTTAGGTAAAATGAGTTTGGAGGAGCTCGCGGATTCATTGCCCAAAAGCCTGTACTTCTACCACCTGGATACCAAAGAATTTGAATTGATCAAGGAACAGGAAAATGTGTTTCTGGGAGACGCTGTATTGTCATCCGATCACAAGCATCTGCTGTATAGTGAATTCTCATTAGGAGATCCGGTCTACTATGTGATGGATTTAGGGTCAAAGAAGACCTTCAGTATCACAGGCGATGACATTGCAGGAGCTATGAGCGCCCGGTGGGCTGATGATGACACCGTTATAGGACCTGCATACAGCGGCGGTGCTTTTACAGCAAATACCTCCGGTAAGATCGCTGCGGTAGAGGGACTTAGCGGTGAAGGAATGATTGTTGTCCGGCAAATCAAAGATAAGATTTATTACACCTCCAATTCCGGCGAATCGCTGCAAACCTTCGATCTGAATACCAAGGAAAAAGCCACCTTGAAAATTGACCGTGTCGGCAGCGTAATTCCTTCACCGGGCGGAGATCAGCTGCTGGTCCAGCAATATAAGGATTCCGCACAAGCGCTGCTCCTCACTGATACAGACGGGGGAAATCAGAAGATTATCGTGGAAGGCGCGGAGCTTGGCGGTATCTCCTGGTCGCCGGACCAGCGGATGATTGCCTACAGCATGTCCGCTGACGGGGACGGTACGGCCTCTACTGCTCTTTATGTCTACGATCTGGAATCGGGTAAGTCTGTCAAGGTTGCAGATGGTACAGGGAATCTGACGACCTCCTGGAGCCCTTCGGGCAAACAGCTTGCGTATACCGAATGGAGCGGGGATGAGAGCAGCAGCAGTGTGGTGCAGTTGCAGGATTAGTGATTATTTACTGAGAGCATCTGAGATAGCTAGATAATAACAAAAAGCGCAAAGGATCGGAGGGGGATTTTGGAACTGTAGGAGCGGTAGCGTCCGCCTTTGTCTACGGATTTCGACCGCCAAGAAGCGGTATCAATCCAAGAAATCTGTAGACAACAGCGGCCGGAAGTCCAAATATTCACCGTAGTGACGATTGAGCCTTTAGTTAATGCTTTAAGTTAATATTTAAAATACAGTCTAGCCAAAAAAAGCGGCCCGTCCCGGAACATACCGGAAACGGACCGCTTTTATTATGCTGCGTAGAAGAGGCGTTCCCGCCCCTCATAAAGTTTAAGAGTACCAGCCCCACACGAAGATGAACAGGGTTCCGAAGATGGTAACCAGACCCACGAACAGTGCATAGGCGATGTTGATGTACAGCTCTTTCTTGGAGTCGGCCGATTCCCCGATGTGCATGAATACAAACAGCTGCAGAGAAGCCTGGATAAGCGCTGTAATAAGCAGCACGGCCATATTGGCCCCGGAGGAGAGATCTCCGTAGATGACAATCAGCGCAGCGGCAGAAAGGACCAGAGAGGCCAGATAACCCATCACATGGCGAATTGGGAACAGTTGCTTCATCATGTCACATCAGTCCTTTCAGGTAGACGAAGCTGAAGATAAAGATCCAGACAACGTCCAGGAAATGCCAGAACAGGGAGAAGATAAAAGCCTTGTTGGCGGTGGCCGGTGTGATGCCATGGCGCCACAGCTGAATCATGATTCCCGCTCCCCACAGGAAGCCGAAGCTGACGTGGGCACCATGCGTTCCGAGCAGTACGAACAGACTGGAGAGGAAACCGCTGGTTTGCAGGGTCGCACCCTCATGGACGTAAGTGAAGAACTCGTCAATTTCAATGCCGATAAAGCCGAGGCCCATAAGCAGCGTGATGGCCATGAAGACCATCATCGCTTTCTTATAGCCATGCCGCATGGCATGGATAGCCAGGCCGATCGTGAAGGAGCTCGACAGCAGCAGGAAGGTCTCGATCAGCACTGGGCCGATTTTGAACAGCTCGCTGGCGCTCGGTCCGCTGGCAAAGCGGTTGACCATTACGAAGTAAACAGTGAACAATGTGGCGAAGAGAGGAATTTCAGCTCCGAGAAAGACCCAGAAGCCGAAGATCTTGTTACTGTTCTCTTCCGTTGAATATTCGAGCGGCTTGGACGCATCTATTTTCATACAGTCTCACCCCGCTTCAATTTCTTTTCTGTAGCGATAACCTCTTCAGCCGAAATATAGTAGCCGTGATCCCGGTCGAAGGACATGAAGGCCAGCATGACAATGACACCGATACCTGAGAGGATGGCCGGAATCCATAAGCTGAATACCAGGGAGAATCCCAGGATGAAGAAGATCACGCCCAGAATGAACGGCTTGCCGGTATTGCTAGGCATATGGATCTTGGTGATTTTTTTGTCGTCATAGAGCGGGATATTGTCCTGCTTCGCGGACCACAAGGCATCGCGGGTCTGCACAGTAGGTACAATTGCGAAGTTGTAGACCGGCATCGGGCTATGTGTAGCCCATTCGAGTGTCCGTCCATCCCATGGATCACTTGTTGTGTCTCTAGGCATATAACGTGTGCTCCAGTAAATATTGTAGACCAGCAGCAGGAATCCGATAGCCAGGCCGACAGCCCCTACGAAGGACAGCATATTCAGCGGACCAAAGCCCGATTCCTCGGAATAGGTATACGTCCGGCGTGTCATTCCCATCAGACCCAGGAAGAACAGCGGGAAGAAGGTTACGTTGAAGGAAATCACGATCCACCAGAAGGAATGCTTACCGAGCCGTTCATTCAGGCGGAAGCCGAACACTTTAGGGAACCAGTAATGGAACCCGGCGATGACGGCGAACACGGCACCCGGAATGAGCACATAGTGGAAATGCGCCACCAGGAACATCGTGTTGTGATACTGGTAATCGGCACTGGCCATTGCGAGCATGACACCCGTTACCCCGCCGATGGTGAAAATCGGAATAAAGGCGAGTGTATACAGCATTGGCGTTGTGAAGGTAATCCTGCCTTTTCGCAGGGTGAACAGCCAGTTGAATATTTTTACCCCTGTAGGTACGGCAATAGCCATTGTTGTAATGGAGAAGAAGCTGTTGACCATTGCGCCTTGACCCATCGTATAGAAATGGTGAGCCCATACGAGGAAGGACAGGAGCGAGATAATCAGCATACTGAATACCATTGAGGTATATCCGTACAGGTTCTTTTTGGAGAAGGTGGCGATAATTTCGCTATAAATACCGAAGGCCGGCAGAATAACGATATAGACCTCCGGATGACCCCATACCCAGAACAGATTGGCCCAGAGCATATCCATCCCGCCGTTGGCCATCGTGAAGAACTGGGAGCCGAACAGGCGGTCGAACATCATCAGCGCAAGCGCAACAGTAAGTACCGGGAAGGCGAAGACGATAATGACGTTGGTGATGAGTACGGACCAGGTGAACATCGGCATCTTCATCAGCTTCATGCCCGGTGCGCGCATCTTGAGAATCGTTACGATAAAGTTGACCCCTGTAATCAGAGTCCCGATACCGGAAATCTGGAGGGCCAGGGAGTAGTAGTTGTTACCGACCGTCGGGCTGAATTCAAGACTCGCCAGCGGGAAGTAGGCTGACCATCCGGCATCCGGCGATCCGCCGATAACGAAGGAAATGTTCAGCAGCATGGCCCCCATGAAGAAGAGCCAGAAGCTGACGGCGTTAAGCCGCGGGAACGCTACGTCACGCGCGCCGATCTGCAGCGGAATGATCACATTCATCAGACCGATGATGAACGGCATGGCCATGAACAGGATCATGATTAGGCCATGCGTGGTAAATACCTCATTGTAATGCTGGGCATCGAGGAATTTCATTTCCGGCGCTGCCGTCTGCAGACGCATCATCATCGCGTCCACACCGCCGCGGAACAGCATGAGCAGCGCCGCGAGGATATACATGACACCGATTTTTTTGTGATCTACAGTAGTAAGCCATTCACGCCAGAGGTATCCCCATTTCTTGAAATAGGTAAGCCCGACGAGAATCCCGATGGTGGCAAGTGCAATGCTGACCATGGCTCCGTATATCAAGGGTTCGCCGTGAACCTTAAATTTGTCTAAATCCATTAGGGTGGCTCCTTTCAGTGTGTTACGTTAAGCTCTTGCAGAGCTAGTGGCCATCATGAGTCTCGGCATCTACGGGTGAGCTTGGCAGCGGCTGTTCGACTTCCGGATCAGGTTCGCTGTCAAATTCGGTTCCGCTGGACGGCTCAGGAGAAGGGTGGATCTCTTTGTTATCCTGATGCTCTTCACTGCCGTTGTCCATATCCATCTCACTTCCGTCACCACTCATGTGTTCACTGTGGTCTCCAGGGGGAGGACTGAACTCCAAATGGGTCGATGAATAGGTTTTGCGTCCGAGGAAGTCCGTGGCGAGCAGGCCTTTGAATTCATCTTCTGTAAGCTCAGGCGCGGTTTCCTTGACGTCATTCACCCATTCGTCATAATCCTTGTTGCTCATAACAAGAGCTTCAAATTCCATGTGGGCAAAGCCTTTACCGCTGAAGTTGGCATTCTTTCCGATATAAGAGCCTTCGGTATCAGCAGAAAGGTGAAGCGTGGTGAGCATGTCGCTCATGGCGTACTTTTGTCCGGCAAGCTGTGGAATCCATAAGCTGGTAATGGTGCCGAATGAGTACATTCTGAATTCAACTGCACGATGCACAGGCATATTCACGTAGTTAACCGTTTCAATGCCTTCCTCCGGATAGCTGAAATGCCATTTCCAGTTGGAGGATGATGCGTAAATGACCAGCGGTGTCTGATCTTTGTAATCCGCGGCCACGTTCTCAACCTCGGTAGTTGTCTTGACGGTTACAACTGACAAGAAGGCGACGATAATGATCGGGATAATAATCCAGATCGCTTCAAGTACCTTGTTGCCCTCCTCGTGTTCAGGAATGTAACCCTCGTTACTCTTCTTCGCCCGGTATTTCACCAGAACAAAGATATATAAGATGTAGACAACTGCCAGAACACCAAGCATTACAACAATGGAGAGAATGATGGTGTCCGATAACGTCCTTGCAGACGGCCCCTTCGGGTTCAGAACAGCGATCGAGCTGCATCCCGGCAGGAGAAGGATCAGGCTTAGAAACAAAGCGTATAACGGTCCCTTTTTTTTCATATAGAACTCCTTCCTTCAATACTACTTTTCATTCGCCGTTCATTAACGGTCTTACTACTTAACCTGTATCTATAGTAAGAACTACTTACCCATAATGCAAAATACATATTTTGTATATTAGGCTAAAAAAGACCTTAAAAATGGCGAACAAGTTAAATATGTGTGATCAAATTGTTACAACTACTTAAAGGTATGATAAAGATCACTGTAGTGGCGCAGTTTAAGCTAATTTTAAGGTTGTTCAAACTTTGTTCAAGATTGCACAATTGTTATTAATTTTGTCACATTTATTTTGGGTCAAAAAGATGTGATTTAACCGCATATTGCTTGCTGTGACAGCATTCGACGCGAATTGTCGTATTTCAGAAAAAAAGCTGAATAATCATTTTCTCATTGCAAAAAGGGTAACAATATTTTAGCTTGCGGTTACAATCTCTCAAATTACGTTATATCTATGTGTGATAAAGTAATAGACAAATATACATAGATTGGAGATTGCTGCTGTGCCCATTAAAAAAATAATGCTGTTATTCTTCTCTTTATTCCTGATTACGGGTCTTGTACAGATCCCTGCTAACGCTGAAGGTAAGACTAATGTACTAAAGCTCGGGATCAACGATAAATTGAGCGGTATAGAAGTCGTGTCTGTAAAAGGCACTTACTATGTCCCGCTGCGTGCTCTGGCCGATGAATTAAAATGGACGCTTACCGGCCTGACCGACGGAGTTCTGGTGTCTGGCGGCTCCGGCTCGCTGACCTTGCAGGGCGATGCCGGCGCTGTGCTCAAAGATGGCACAGTGGTGCCTGTGAGCACTTTTTTGCAGGACGGTAAACTTATGGTTCCGCTGAAAGTAAGCGGGTATCTTGGGTATATCATATCCTTTGCGGGGGATAAATATTTACTCCGGGTGAAGGACGGCTCGGCGGGGCTTACGGATGAAGCCTTTGTCACCCAGTATGCAGCAGAGCTGAAGCCGAAGGAAACAGTGCCTGCGGCTCCTGCGCCATCCGCTGAACCCGGCAAGCCGGGACAAACCGTGTATCTTACTTTTGATGACGGCCCGTCGGCGACGACTTCCCAGCTGCTGGATATCTTAAGCAAGTATGAGGTGCAGGCAACCTTCTTCATGCTGGGAAATAATATGAACAAATATCCTTCGCAGGTGAAGCGGATTGTGAAGGAGGACTACGGCCTGGGGCTTCATGGCATGACACACCGCAAGGAGAAATTCTATGCTTCCCCGGCTGCGGCACTGGCGGAGATGTCGGGCGATAATGCTGTCCTTAAGAAGCTGACGGGTGCTACTACAACGCTAATCCGGCCGCCTTACGGAAGCAAACCGTATTTCACCAAGTCTTTCCGGGATAAGGTGCTGGGTCAGGGCTATCATCTCTGGGACTGGAATGTGGATTCGAGTGACTGGAGATACAAAGAGGACAGTGACAAGATCTACAATACAGTAATGGAGCAGGTTCACACGCTGAAGAAGTCGAAGACCAATCCGGTTATTCTGATGCATGATCAGAAGGCCACCCTCAAGGTGCTGCCGCGTCTGCTAGAAGCGCTTAAGAAGGATAGCTACACCTTCCAGGTCATTACAAAGGATATGGAGCCGGTGAATTTCTGGAAGGATAAACGGTAATCAGAAGGATTTGAATGCAAAAGAGCAAGCTGCGGGAGGTTTCCGGCCGCTTGCTCTTTTTTGCGGCCCGCCGAATCGCCGGAAATCCTGCATAAAGTACAACAATGCAGGTCCGCGCCGGCTGAATCAGCGGCCAGATGTGTTAGCACGAGAGTAACGGAGGCGCTACTTGTACAGATATTGGACAAGCATATTGACCAGCTCCGACTTCAACCGGTCCACGGCAATCCGCTGCGGGGAGAAGGAAATGACATCGACGATCGCGCTCACCGCTTCGAACACAATTACGGAAGCTGCCTCAACGTCTTCAGTCTTCAATTCATCCTGACCCATCTGCAGGTACTTAAGCGTTCTGAGCCGGCCTGTTTCATATTGGGCATCCATCAGCTGCTTGATGACCTCATCACTGTGGTACATGATGCTCAGATCTTTATGATATCCGATAAACGCCTTATGCGAGAGCAGAAGGGTGTCTATCAGATGCAGAATCAGCTCGGAGCGGCCGATCGTTTCGAAATTAATCTCTGACATTGAAGCATCGATCCTGGCCAGAAGGTCATCGCCGTACATATGGAGAACATCGATGAATACGGCTCTTTTATCAATAAAATAAGAATAGAAGCTGCCTGTGGATACCCCGGCCGCCGCTGCGATTTCCTTGGTATTGGTCTGATGGAAGCCCTTGTCCGAGAATAGCTTCATTGCCGCCCGGATAATGGCTTCCTTGGTTCTGATACTGCGCTCCTGCTGCGGAGTTCTAACTTTGTCCTCGATTTCACCCATGTCTTAAGGTCCCCCTTATAGTACGAATTCTAGAGGAACCGTTTTAAGCTGTCAATAAAAGTTGAACCCTGGTTCGTTTTTTTGTGATTGACAAATATGAACTTTGGTTCATATAATGCGAATATGAACTTTATTTCATATTTTGAAGGGTGATGGAGATGGGCGTTAGAACACGAAGAGCGTTATCTTTTACGGCAATAGTCCTGGGCTTTTTCATGGCGCTGCTGGATACCACGATTATTAATATTGCCCTGCCGGAGATGACACGTCATTTCGGCGGAAGTGTAGCACAAGTCTCCTGGGTGATGAACGGCTATAATCTGGCATTCGCCGTTTTTATTCTCACCGCCTCCCGTCTGGCCGATCAGTTCGGGCGGAAGAAGGTGTTCCTCATCGGAGTGGCGTTGTTTACGCTGAGCTCCCTGCTGGCGGGTCTCTCTACTTCACTCGGTATGCTTATCGCACTTAGAGTCATTCAGGGATTGGCCGGTGCGGTGATTGTGCCGGTCACGATTCCGCTGACTACCACAACCTTTCCCAAAGAAATGCACGGCCTGATTATCGGCATCTGGGGTGCGGTCTCCGGGGTGGCGGCTGCAAGCGGCCCGGCGCTTGGCGGGATTTTGACACAGAAGCTGAGCTGGGAATGGATCTTTTTTGTGAATGTACCGCTTGGGCTGCTGAGTATTGTGCTGACGGCCATATTCATTAAGGAATCGCGGGATAACACAGCGGGCCGTTCCATAGATTACGCCGGGATCCTGGGGATCACCGGAGGGATGTTCTTCCTTACATATGCTCTGATCAAAGTGCAGGATTACGGCTGGAGCTCACGGATTTTCCTAGCGCTGCTGGCTGCGGGAGTATTGTTTGTGGTGTTCTTTTTTATTACGCAGTACAAGGGGAAGGAGCCGATGCTGCCCTTGTCATTACTAAGGATCAGAGCATTCAACAGCACATCGGTTTCTATGATCATCTTAGGTGCGGCGCTGATGAATGTTTCGCTGCTGACCTCCTTTTATCTGACCCGGGTGATGGGGGTGTCGGAACTGAAGGCGGGCCTTGTTCTCTCCATGATGGCAGTCGGCTCCATCGCCAGCTCAGCCATTTCCGGACCGCTGTCTGCGAAATATGGCAGCAGCCGGTTTGCTGCAGCAGGCATGGTGTTGATAGGCGGTGCCACCTATTCCATGAGCGGGCTGCACGCCGGCTCTACACTGGGCGCGGTGATGCTCCGGCTCGCGCTGGTCGGCCTCGGCGTGGGGCTCTCGATGGCACCTGTGATGTCTTCTGCGATCCGGGTCGTTCCTGAAGACAAGGTGGGTATTGCTTCAGGGGTAACCAATATGGCGAAGTCACTCGGCAGTGTAATCGGCGTGGCCATTATCGTCACCGTGCTGCAGCATAATACAGCCGGGCAGCTGAGAGCAGCGGGCTCCGCTAACATACGGGTGATACCTGGAGCGGATGTGCAGCAGCAGGCTGCCGTAGATGCTTTCAGCCAGACTTATAAGTTCGCAAGTTACCTGATCCTGCCCGGCATCGCCGCAGCTTTATTCAGTGATGAACGCAGACAGCGGCGGGGCAGCGTTTGATAATTAGTGTGTCGTATCTCTACAGCTGTTTGTCTATGTCTGGCGGAATCCCTAAAATAATATTATTCTTATAACAACGAAAATTAATTGTTTGCGAAACTGGACAGTGATTATTTTGTTCACCGGTGTTCCGAATCGTAGCAATAAGTCCCGGCCCCGCATAAATTGGAACAGGACGAGATGCCGGGCAGCGTTCTCTGCGGTCCCCATCCTGTTCAAGTGCCGGGAGGGATGCTTATGCCACGCAGAATTACCAGTACACCCAGACAAGACGGCTACCGTATGCCCGGAGAATTCGAGCCGCATCAGGGGACATGGATGCTCTGGCCGACCCGGACGGACACTTGGCGGCTGGGGGCGAAGCCGGCGCAGGCTGCTTTTGCCAGAGTGGCGGCAGCGATTGCGGAGTTTGAGCCTGTAACGATAGGCACCATCAGTGCCCAATATGAGCATGTCCGGGCACTTGTGCCGCCGCAGGTACGTGTGGTGGAGATCTCCTCGAACGATGCGTGGATGCGGGATATCGGCCCGACCTTTGTAGTGAACAGCAGCGGCGGGGTAAGGGGAATTGACTGGGGGTTCAACGCCTGGGGCGGACTGGACGGAGGGCTGTATTTTCCCTGGGACCAGGATCTGCTGGTGAAGCGGAAGGTGCTGGAGATCGAGAAGCTGGACTATTATGACCTGCGGCATTTCATCCTTGAGGGCGGAGCTGTTCATGTGGATGGAGAAGGTACGCTGATAACTACTGAGCAGTGTCTGCTGCATAAGAACCGCAACCCTCATCTGTCCAAAAGGCAGATCGGGGGTTATTTGCGCGATACGCTGAACGTAGACAAGATTATCTGGCTGCCCCGAGGAATGAGCGATGATGAGACGGACGGGCATATTGATGAGGTGGCCGCTTTTGTGAAGCCGGGCGTAGTGGTGATGAGCTGGACGGACGACCGGGAAGATCCGCAATATGAGGTGCTGCACGAAGCCTATTCACGGCTCATCCGGCAGAGGGATGCCCGCGGGCGCAAACTGGAGGTTCACCGGCTGCACATCCCGGAGCGGCTGATCATTACAGATGAAGAGGCGGGATGGATCGACCCGGCCAGCGGCAGCTACAGCCGTGCCTCAGGTACAACATTCGCTGCGACTTATGTGAATTTCTATATCTGCAATGGCGGAGTGGTAATGCCGGCATTCGGGGACAGGCGGGATGGGGAGGCGCTGGAGACCGTGCAGCAGTTATTCACAGACCGCACGGTGGTGCAGGTCAATACCCGTGAGATCGCCTTGGGCGGCGGGAATATTCACTGTATTACCCAGCAGCAGCCCCGGGGCTGGTAGTTTTGCACTTGCACCTGCACCGGGCTCGAAACGGGCCGGCATATCGTCTAACCCGGGTCCTCTTGTGGCCCGGGTTCTTTTTGTGCATGGAGTGAAACGGTTTACCCGGCCGACTCGCTGGAAAAGCGCTGGTTAAGGTTCAATCAATGCTTGTATGTTAATGATTGACATATAACCGCAACTGTATTAATAATAGTAGTACAGTTAATACACCTTGACAGCCTGTGAAACATCATATGAAAGGAGGACTGTCATGTTCGAACTCGATGTACGCAGCCGCAAGCCGATCTATGAACAGCTGACCGGTAAGGTCAAAGAGATGATTATGCATGGTATTCTGCAGGCGGATGAACAACTGCCTTCAGTGAGGGCTTTATCCTCGCAGCTTACGGTGAATCCCAATACGATCCAGAAAGCCTACAGGGAGCTGGAGCGGGAAGGTTACATCTATTCACTGCAGGGCAAAGGCAATTTCGTAGCCCCGCTGCAGCACGGACAGAATGAGAGCAAACGGGCAGAGCTGAAGGAAGAGCTGCTGCGGCTGATGGCGGAGGCAGTCTACCTCGGATTCACGGAGAGTGAGATGAGTGCGCTGTACCGCCAGGCGCTGGATAAGAGAAGAGAGGAGAACAGCCATGATTGAGATACGCGGAGTGAGCAAGATTTTCCAGGAGGAAAAGGCTGTTGAAGACATTTCGCTGACTGTACATAAAGGGGCCATATACGGCTTGCTGGGCTCCAATGGGGCCGGTAAAACAACGCTGCTGAAGACACTCGCCGGCATCTATCGTCCTGAAACAGGGAGTGTCAAGATAGACGGCCAGCCGGTGTTCGAAGCTCCTGAGGTGAAGCGCAGGCTGATCTTCATGCCGGACAGTCCTTATTTCTTCCCGCAGGCAACTATCAGAAGTATGGCGGCATTCTACCGTTCCATCTATCCGGAATGGAGCCAGAAGAGATACGAGGAGCTCGGGACGGCGTTCCGGCTGGATACCCGGCGCAAGCTCAGCCGTTTCTCCAAAGGAATGCAGCGCCAAGCCGCCTTCTGGCTGGCCCTCAGCTGCAAGCCGGATGTGCTGATTATGGACGAGCCAATTGACGGGCTGGACCCGGTCATGCGCCGGCAGATCAAGAATCTGCTGTTCCAGGAGGTGGCCGAGCGGGAGCTGACCGTGCTGATCTCCTCGCATAACCTGCGGGAAATCGAAGATCTATGCGACCATGTCGGCATTATGCATGAAGGCCGGATGCTGGTCGAGAAGGATCTGGATGATCTGAAGGCGGACACGCATAAGATCCAGGTGGCCTTCCGCGATGAACGCCATGCGGCGGCGCTGGAGGCCAAGCTGCAGATTCTCCACCAGGAGCAGCGGGGGAGTGTCAGCCTGTATATTGTAAAAGGCGACCGGGAGCGGATCGCCCAGGCTTTTCATGTCTACGAGCCTTATGTGTTCGATCTGCTGCCGCTGACGCTGGAGGAAATCTTTATTTATGAAATGGGGGATGCCGGTTATGACGCGCAGCCGATACTTCTTTAACAGCAGCATTATCCGCCAGAATCTGCGCCAGCACGGCTGGATCGGAATTCTATATACACTGGTACTGTTGTTCATATTCCCGCTGCAGATACTCATGAACGGCTATCGTTTTACGGAGCCGATGGAGATACCGGACCTTTTTAACATTGGCATAGATATTGCACCTTTCCTTGTTGCTTTTCCTGTTGGAGCCGGCTTATTCCTGTTCCGTTATCTGCAGTCCAAAATGCCTTCCGACCTGTGGCACAGCCTGCCGCTGCGGCGCTCGCATCTGCTGGCTTCCCATACGCTGAGCGGTTTGCTCCTGCTGCTTCCGCCTGTCTGGATTACGGCTGCGGTTGCGGCTATCATCCGCCCGCTGGACGGCATCATGTATATCTACAACGCAGCCGATGTCTGGGAATGGTGCCTGACCGTCAGTCTGCTGACGCTGTTTCTATTTGTGTTCACAGTATTTGTAGGCATTTGCACGGGACAGACCATTCTCCAGGGAATCCTGATCTTCATCCTGCTGGTTCTTCCCGCTGCACTCCTGCAATTCATCGACCTGCATCTGAACAGATATCTCTACGGGTATCCGGAATGGTCCGGCTTGCAGAGTATCCTGAATAACTGGGCACCGCTTCTGCGTATTATGGACCTGTCCGTTGAGCCCTTAACTAGTGTGGAGACGTGGGTATATGCCATTCTATCCGCTGTGTTCATGGCGCTGTCCTTCCTGCTGTACCGTAAACGCCACGGGGAAAAGTCCGGTCAGGCTCTGGCCTTCTCCTACTTCAATCCGCTGTTCAAAGCCGGTGTGATGCTGTGCAGTATGCTTCTGGCCAGCCTTTACTTCGGTACCGGGTGGAATCAGCTTGGCTGGATCATCGGCAGTGTCTTTATCGGAGGGCTGGTTGGTTACATTGTAGTAGAGATGATTCTCCGTAAAACCTGGCATATTATGACCCGCAGGCTGCCGCTTGAATTCGCGGTCTACAGCGTGCTGCTGGGTCTGCTGCTCTACATTCCCGTGTCAGGGTTAACCGGGTATGAGGACAGGGTGCCACAGGTTGATAAAGTGACTGCGGTATATGCCGGGGGGAATTACGAGTTCTTAACCCAGGATCCACCACAAGGGATTAACGGCATTAAGGAACCGGAGGAAGAGATTCTATCCACGGATCCGCGGTACATCGAAGCTGTCACTGCGCTGCATCATGCGATTGTTACTTTGAGGCCGGATCCCGGGAATGCGCCGAGTTATGATTATACGGGTAACCGGCAGTTCACCCTGGTATATAAGCTGGAGAGCGGGCGGAAGCTGATGCGGACCTACAATGTTCCGGCCAAGGGTTTCGAGCCGGAACTGAAAGCCATAATGGAGAATGCGGACTTTAAGCGCGTGAAATATGTTCTGTCCATGCTGGACCGGAATGTAGACAGCTTCAGACTGAGTAATCTGGATAAGGTGGTCAGTATTTCTGACCGGCAGGAGGTTCAGGAGCTTAAGGAGATTCTGAAGCGGGAAGTATTGAATATGTCCTATGAAGATCAGGTTTCCGGTCAGCTTGAGCGGGCATCCATTGAGTTAGTCAATAAACCGGATTCAACAGGTTATCAGCGCTATTATTCTTATCCGTGGTATCCTTCATACCATGAATTGGGGACCTGGCTGGAACAGAAGGGCTATGCTAATAAAGTTAAAGCAACAGCAAAGGACGTATTGTCGGCTGTAATTTTCAAAGATTACAACAAGGATGGAATGGCTTCAGCGCTTCGTGGCAGTATTGAACGGCGTTTGAATCTGGCCCGCAACGAGGAACGTTCAGTCACAGTTAAAGATAAGACACTTATTGATGATATTCTGCAGCACCGTCAGAATGTCACCGGACAAGATGGCAGGTACGTGGTGAAGATAGAGTACAAAATTGGAATGACGAGTTACATCTCAATAGACGAACAAGACGTAACGCCAGAGCTAAAGGCCCTTCTACCATAGTCATCTTGTCTATTAAAATAAAACCAAAGTCAGACTATGCCCCCGTATCCGGTGATGTTTCCCGGACGGGGGCATTGCTCTGCCGCATGTATGGGGAAATAGAGAATGAGGCTGCTGCATTCGGGATGGATACTCTTTATTCCGCCCGAAGCGTGCCGGGGAGGAAATGAGGTGCGGAAATGAGGCGCTTGCGTGTCTTAAGCCTCTGCTTGGGTTATGCTTATATAAAGTAAGCATAATGACTCACATGGAGCTGCCGTGTAAGGAGGGAACTTTAATGGAAGAGGTACCGGATCATCTGGATCATGGACTGCAGATCGTCTTCATAGGATTTAACCCCAGCATCCGTTCCGGAGAGCTGGGTCACCACTATGCCAATCCGCGCAATAACTTCTGGCGCATCCTGCATAAGTCCGGTCTGACGCCGCGGCTGTATGATGCCTCGGAGGACGGCGAATTGCTGAAGCTGGGCTACGGGTTCACGAACATTGTCGCCCGCCCCACGGTAGGCGCTGAAGATATAACCCGGGAGGAATACACGCAGGGCCGGGAGCTGCTCCGGGCCAAGCTGGAGCAATACCGTCCGGAGATCGCCTGCTTTGTCGGCAAAGGCGTATACACGGAATTCAGCCGCAGAACCAAAGCGGACTGGGGATTTCAGGAGGGGGTGACTCCGGTGGTGGATGGAGTGCGGGAGTTTGTCGCGCCTTCGTCCAGCGGTCTCGTCCGTATGCCAATGCCGGAGATCGTGGATATTTACCGGCGTCTGCATGATTTTACGGAAGAGAAGGAGACTTGAGGCAAGGGCCGCCATATACTTGATTCGTAGTTTCCGCAGGATGGGGACTTCTGAGGAAGCCCTGTAGACCTGAAAGTTGTACGTTTTACAACTTTGATTCATTGAGAGCCAGGTATTCAGGCGGATTGTTGTATGAAATACAAGAATAATCCTGCTAAGCCGCTAGAGAAAGGCGAAATCATGCCTTTTGTACAACAATTCTGGATTTAGGCCCATAGGATGAAGGGAATGTTGTATTATGGGTAGGATTTTATAAAAGGTCACCAGATCTTTGCCCCGGAAAGCGGATAAGCGATAAAATCGAACAATTGCAGTGAATTGCAGGTAAAACAAAAGCCCCCTCAGCTCAAAGGCTTAAGGGGGCTTACATAGTTAGATCTGAATCAGCAGCAGAATGATGGATGATAACGACAGGCAGACGCTGACCAGATACAGCACAGCAACGACCTGCTTTTGGTTCAGGCCGGCTTTGAGCAGGCGGTAATGAACCTGGGTGGCGTCGGCCTGATAGATGGCCTGGCCCTTGAGGAACCTTTTGACGACAACAAAAATATTATCGAAGATCGGCACGCCGAGCGCAAGAATCGGGATGCACAGGGACAGCACCGTTGCCTGCTTGAAGGCACCGTCGAGCGCAATCACGGCCAGAATGAAGCCGAGGAAGGTGGCGCCGGCGTCACCCATGAAGATTTTGGCGGGAGCCTTGTTGTAGCGCAGATACGCGACTGTGACCCCGATCAGCGACATCGCCATGATGGCCGACGAGGATTGTCCCATGGTAATGGCGACTACGAACAGGGTTACTGCCGAGATCGCCGTCAGTCCTCCGGCCAGGCCATCCATGCCGTCAGAGAAATTAATCACCGTGGTGACGCCGAAGATCCAGATAATCGTCAGCAGGAACTGCAGAATGAACGGCAGTGAGATATAATCTCCTGAGAAGGGATTGATGAATCCCGTGAAGGCATTGCCTGAGAAAAAGACGAGAATCGCTGCGGCGATCTGAACAATGAATTTCGGAAGCGCCGGGAAGTCCTTGCCTTTGGTTTTGTACCAGTCATCAATGGTTCCTATAGTCAGCAGCAGCACGCCGCCGATGAACAGGGCCAGCGTCTCCAGTGAGAAGTCCCGGGCAAACAGCAGATATGTAATAAAGAAGCCTACGAATATGGCATAGCTGGCCGTGAGCGGAATCGGCTCCCTATGTATTTTGCGTTCTACATCTTCTCTGGGCCTGTCCACAAAATCAAGGCGGAAAGCGAGCTTACCAAGAGGGGGAATCAGCAGATAAACGATAAAAAATGACACGAGAAACGCTAAAACGTATAAAATGACAATCACCCCGTTGATTTATTTAAAATATAAGAACATATAGGTTTCACACGATAACTTATCCTTCTATTTCTCGCAGAAACGCTACCATCCTTAAAAAAAGGACGGCAAAGCCGTTTCTGCTTGGGCTGGTCTGTCCTAAATTATATCGCAGAAGGTTATACGTTGTCGAACCGGCAAACGAGATGGAGGGAATTATTTTGAAATACGAATGTATTTTATTTGATGCTGATGATACGCTGTTTGATTACGGGATGGCGGAGAGCCATGCCTTGTACCACGCCTTTGCCCATTTTGGCCTGCCGACAGGGGCAGAGGACTATGCGGCCAGCTACAAAGCAATTAACCATTCGCTGTGGAAGGATTTCGAGCAGGGGCGGATTACCTCTGCCGCGCTACGGGTGGAGCGGTTCAACCGGCTGTTTGCCGCACATCACCTTGAGCTTAAGCCGGATGAATTCAGCGAAGCTTATCTGCGGTTCCTCGGTGAAGGCACGTTCCTGATTCTAGGCGCGATAGAGCTGTGCGGAGAGCTTGCCGGATGCAGGCTGGCGATTATTACGAACGGAATCAAGGATGTGCAGCAATCCAGAATTAAGGGTTCGCCGCTGAGCGAGGTGTTCGAGGCGATTATTATCTCTGAGGAGACCGGGTATCAGAAGCCGGAGACGGGGATTTTTGACTATGCTTTTGAACGGCTTAAGATTACCGATAAAAGTAAGGTGCTGATTGTCGGTGACTCCCTGACCTCGGATATCCAGGGCGGGATCAATTATGGCATCGATACCTGCTGGTTCAATCCGCTGGAGAAGCCGGGAGATCCGGATGTGCTGCCTACCTATGAAATCCGCAGTTTACATGAGCTGCTGGAGATTGTGCGCTAGGGCGAAGTTTGTGGCAGGCGAGTGAAGTGGCGCGCCAATCCTTCTTGAACTTGGCTTCCGGGAGGTTGAAAGATTCTCCCCTGTGTTAAATATATAAGGACGCTATATTCATCCTATATTGATAACAACACACGGGAGAGGATTACTATGAACAAAAAATGGCTGATTGCCGCCGTTGTCACCGGACTTACGGTAACCGGCTCGGCAGGAGTCTACGCAGGCGCCAAGCTGCAGCAGATCAAAGCCTATCTCAACCACAGTCTCGGGATTGTGGTGGATGGCACTCCTTACTGGCTGAAGGACGGCAACGGCAAAACTCTAACGCCAATCACCTACGAAGGCACCACTTACCTGCCCATCCGTTCGATCGCGGATGCGCTGGATGTGCCGATAACTTATGATGCCGCGAATTATAAAGTGCGGATCGGTACCGGCAGCGAGGTCACTCCTTCACCGGGAACCTCCGCCGGCGGCGGGACTACAGCTCCGGTAGAGGGTACTGCCCGGCCGGTTAATCTGCCGAAGGATTTCCCGATTCCGGCCGATGCCCTGATTGCGACTACCCTTGATACGGATGCTAACGGTGTAAAAAAGGTAGCCTTCAGCTACTCCACGCAGGAAACGCTGGACATGATGGGATTCGTATACAGTGAATATGTGCGGATTAAGCGGCTCGATAATGCCTCTGAGACCGTATCCGCCAGCACGGTCAAAATTACCGGCAGACTCGGTGGTACAAGCCCGGTATCGATCACTGGTAAAGCTTCGACTGCCCGGCCGGGCTTCAATATCTTCACCGTTACCTGGTCAGAGAGCTGACGGAGTAAGTATGCCGTCATACAGCCGTATACAGACTCAAAACTCCGGGCCGCTTGTCGGCCCGGAGTTTTTGCTGGGATGCTGCAGATTCAGGAGGTGCCTGGTACACGGACTTCTGCACCCGGAGACCCTGATTGTCCACTGTCCGTGGGTCCTCTAAGAAGGATAGATGCTGTGCCCGCCAGGCGGGGAGAAGCCTTAAGCCCGCTGCCGGGTATCCAGCGGCTTCAAATGGGCTTCGATCTGTTCACGTTTCGACTCCAGGAACGGCGGCAGGGCCAGTGATTCCCCGAGATGCTCCACCTCTTCATCGGTGGCGAATCCCGGTCCATCCGTAGCCAGCTCGAACAGAATTCCATTCGGCTCGCGGAAATACAGGGAGCGGAAGTAGAAGCGGTCGACGAATCCGGAATTGGGCAGCTGCACGGTGCGGATACGTTCGATCCACAGCTTGAGCTCTTCTTCGTTATCTACGCGGAAGGCGACATGATGTACACCGCCGCGTCCGAGGCGCTCCTGCGGCAGATCCTTGCGTTCCTCCAGATGAATCTCGGTGCCGGACCCGCCTTCTCCGGTCTCGAACACGATGACATCCGGCTGTCCGGTTACCGGCGAAGGATAAGTGCCTGCGCGGCGGAAGCCGAGCAGGTCTTCCAGAATCAGTGCCGTATGTTCGGCAGTCTCCACTGTAAGATGTGCCGGACCCAGTCCAACAATGGCATATTCCGCCGGTACGGGGCTCTTGTCCCAGGGCTTGCCGCCGGCCATGCCCTGATTGTGCTCATCCGAGACGAGGATGAGGCGCTGTCCCTCGTGGTCGGTGAAGGCCAGCGTCTTGCGGCCGCCGCGTTCGGTAATCTCATCGTGCTCTACACCAAACACCGTGAACCGCTGGGTCCAGAAGAGCAGCGCATCATCACTTGGTACACGGAGTGAAAGTGCAGAGATGCTGTTGTTGCCGTCGCGGTTGCGGCCGGCGTTCGGCAGCTCGAAGAAGGTAAGCTCCGTACCCGGATTCCCGGTCTCATCACCATAGAACAGGTGATAGACAGAGACATCATCCTGGTTTACTGTTTTTTTGATCAGGCGGAGTCCGAGCACTTCTGTATAGAATTTGTAGTTTTCCGGTGCTTTGGCTGTAATGGCGGATACATGATGAAGCCCTTTTAATGTTAAACTCATGGGAAGACCTCCTAATAAAGTTTTGCCGCTACGTAAGCAGCAGCTATAATTTTGTGACCTTAAGCGGATGTATTTAAACGTGTCGGATACTTAATGAGTATTTTTAAGTTACTATAATTTTAATAGTTAATGAGAATAAAAGCAAGATGTATTTTGTAATCCTATCTTAGTATCCAAGAAAGCGGGGGTAAACATGCATACCCAATCAAGTCTGCTGCGGCAGCTGGAGAACCTGCGAATCGATCCGCGCGGAACGCTGCTGGTTCATTCCTCCTATAAAAGCATCGGTGAAGTAGAAGGAGGGGCGGACACCGTACTGGATGCGCTCTCCGAATATATGAAGGAAGGGCTGCTTGTCTTGCCGGCGCATACCTGGTCATATATTAACGGGGCGAACCCGAAGTTCTCTGTTCTGGAGTCACCCGTCTGTGTCGGCATCCTGCCGGAGCTGTTCCGGAAGCGGCCGGGTGTGATCCGCTCCTGGCATCCGACCCACTCTGTAGCTGCGCTTGGAGCAGACGCGGCGGCCTTCACTGCCGGAGACCAGCGCTGGGATACGCCCTGCGCGCGAGGCTCGGTCTACGGTAAGCTGCTGGACCGCAAGGCAGAGATTATGCTGCTGGGTGTGGATCTGCGGAGGAATACCTTCATCCATGGCATTGAAGAGTGGGTGGATATCCCCGGCAGAATGACGGACGGGCATGAACTGCTCTACACTGTGACACCTGAAGGGGAGGAAATCGCTGTTCCTTCACGCAGACATTCCGGGCTGTCCTGGTCGCAGCATTTCTGGAAAGTGGAGCCTGTGCTGGAGGAAGGCGGCGCTCTGCGCCGGGGGAGCTTCGGGGATGCCGGAGTCATGATCTGCGGAACCGTGGAGACCACGGATATCCTGAGCCGCATGCTGGAGGACAATCCGGATTTGTTCTCGGACAATGAACCGCTAAGCGGAGGGGATGTGCCTGAAGCATTACCCAAGACGAAGCCGGGAATTCCGCAGCACCGGCCAGCCCGGGAGCGCTCCCGCCCTTAATCCGGGGCCGGGTATCTGTTCATTCTGGCAAGGCCCTATCAATGTATGGTATATTATTCTCACAAAAAACAAAGTAAGGAGATTGGAAATGACAAAAACTTTGATCTTTGGACACAAAAACCCGGATACAGATACCATCTGTTCAGCAATTGCTTATGCAGCACTCAAGAAGGAACTGGGCTGGGATGCCGAGCCGGTCCGGCTGGGAGAAGTCAGCGGAGAAACCCAATATGCGCTTGATCACTTCGGGGTACCGGCACCGCGCCACGTGGAGAATGTTGCCGCTGAAGCGAAGCAGGTTATTCTCGTTGACCATAACGAACGCCAGCAAAGTGCGAATGATATCGATCAGGTCCGTGTGGTTGAAGTTATCGACCATCACCGGATTGCCAACTTTGAAACCGCTCATCCGCTGTACTATCGTGCAGAGCCGGTAGGCTGCACTGCAACAATCCTGAACAAGCTGTACAAAGAGCATGGTGTAGCCATTCCGAAGGACATCGCCGGTCTGATGCTCTCCGCTATCATTTCCGACTCCCTGCTGTTCAAATCGCCGACCTGCACAGATGAAGATGTTGCCGCTGCCCGTGAGCTGGCTGACATTGCTGGTGTAGACGCTGACAGCTATGGCCTTGCCATGCTCAAAGCGGGTGCGGACCTAAGCGACAAGAGTATTGCCCAGCTGATCTCCCTGGATGCCAAGGAATTCAAAATGGGTGAATACAAAGTGGAGATCGCCCAGGTCAATGCGGTAGATGTGAACGATGTGCTCTCCAAGCAGGCAGAGCTGGAAACAGCCCTTACCGCGATTATCGACGACAAGGGACTTGATCTGTTCCTGTTCGTAGTTACCGATATCCTAAACAACGATTCGGTTGGACTGGCATTGGGCCGAGTGGCCGGTGCCGTGGAGCAGGCTTACAATGTGAAGCTGGACGACAACAAAGCTGTGCTGAAGGGTGTAGTTTCCCGCAAATCACAGATCGTACCGGTGCTGACCGAGACGATTGCCAAGCTGTAACAGGCACGCCAGGAACTCATCCGGAACAGTAAATTATTCATAATTTTATATAAAGCCGGCTGCAGCATCCTTAACAGGATGAAGCAACCGGTTTTATTTTACAATTGACAGCAACTCCTTCCGGTTTGGCGGGTATAATCAGCATAGGAATATTTGAGGGGGACGGAAATGATGGGGAAGATACGTAAGCTGGCGGTGTCCACACTTGGACTGATGATTATCTCAGGAGGAACTTTGCTGTATGCTGCTGCGGGCAAAACGGATCTCTCTGTATACATAAATAATGTGCTTCAAAAGCAGCCGGGGATATCATCGGAAGGCCAGACCTATGTGCCGCTGGACCAGCTTCCAGACAATATGCATGCGATCCTGTCTCTGGACGAGTCGGCGGGGACGGTCCGTATCTATAAGCCCAATGTGAACACGGTGCTGCTTGATGAAAAGGGTACCATTTTCGGCAAAGTAAGAACCGCGTCCAGCAGTACATTCTACACCCTGGTGCAGGTGGATCAGCTGAAAACGGATGTTTCCGATTTGAAAATAACAATTACTGACCCGGCCGGCAAAACGGATACTGTGGACAATCAGCAGATTACGGAGAAGAAGGAGAGCTTCTGGTTCAAGTCGGCGGCGTATAATTACACCTTCACGGAGAAGGGCAGCTATACGATCCAGGTCTATTTGAAAGACACTGCATCCAAGAAATGGTTCATCGTTTCCGAACTGCAGATATCGACCACTTAAGGTCTTCATCATGAAGGAGGAGCGGGGAATATGGCAAAAACACGAAACAGCGGAGCTCCCCAATATAAGTCGTTTGGTCTTGTACTGCAGGCATTGGTGATTCTCGCGAAAAAAGGAAGTACCTGTTCCAGCTGCGAAATCGCCGGATTGCTGTCGTCTGAAGCCACACTGTTGAGGCGCCTTATGGCTAATCTGACCCGTGAGCGGATTCTGGTAACCCGCGAGGGGCGTGACGGAGGATATCTGCTTAACCGGGCGCCGGAAGAGTTGACGCTTGCTGAGATTTATCAGGCTATGGAGGCAGGAGAAGGACGCGATAATGGTCATAGTGATACAATATGTGTAAATGCATTGGGGACACAAATGAAGGTAGCCTATGGTGAATTGCTGGACGAGCTGGACCAGAGTGCGCTAAGAGTTCTGGAACGTTATACGCTGGCCGATATGGTGCGCAAAACGGAAGATTGACAGGGTGCTTTTTTTTGAATTATACTGTGCGTAATATTATACAGTTAAACGCTGGCGCTAGAATACAGCGGTTGATGAAGTGCTTATTTGGATCAGGAAGAGGAAGAGGAGGATGAGCGTATGTCAGCAGAACTAAAGGTAGAACAGGAATTCAGCAAGGTGATTCGCGATAGGCATTCTGTGCGCAAATACGATCCATCCTGGACAATATCCGATGCGGAGATTAAGGAGATCCTCGAAGAGGCGATTCTTGCCCCGTCTTCGTCCAATCTGCAGCCTTGGCGGTTCATTGTTATTACCGACCCGGACGTGAAGGCGCAGCTCCTGCCGATCGCCCATAACCAGGCACAGATTACCGAATCCTCAGCAACGATAGCCGTGCTTGGCGATCTGGAGGCTTACCGCAACGCGGAGACCATCTATCAGTACGCAGAAGCAGCCGGTTATGTCACAGCGGAAATAGGTGCGGCTATGGCCAAAAGAAGCTATGACGGCTATTCGGGCATGCCTGCTGAGAAGCTGAAGGAGATTGCGCTGATCGACGGAGGGCTGATCTCCATGCAGCTTATGCTGGCAGCCAAGGCGAGAGGTTATGATACCGTGCCTATGGGCGGATTCGTGCACGACAGCTTCAAGGCGCTGTTCGGGATTACGGAGCGTTATGTGCCGGTGATGCTCATTGCACTGGGCAAGGCAGCTGTAGAGGGACGGCCGACAGCCAGACTTCCGCTGGAAGCAGTTGCGCAATGGAACGCTTTTCAGGCCTAATTCTGAAGGATTAAGCTCCACACTATACTACTGTACCTGCTGTCTTCTGAAGAAACGGATGCCGCCCCAAGGGCTGGTGCCCGTTTCTTCTTGTTTGCGGAGCTTTCTGCTACACTGAAGGTATGGAAGACCCTGAAATTCATTAAGACAGACCATAACAGCCTTTAGGAGGAGATCACAATGATTACAGTATATCCTGCAGAGTCTGCACACCGGTTCGATCACGGCTGGCTGAAGGGCAGTCATGTCTTCTCGTTCGGCGATTTCTATGATCCTGACAATACAGCCTTCGGCCCGATGCGGGTCTGCAACGATGATACCATCTCTCCGGGAAGAGGCTTTGGTGCCCACCCGCACAGTGATATGGAGATCGTCTCCATTGTGCTGTCCGGCGTGCTGCGCCATGAGGATAACCTGGGCAATGTGGCTGAGACTTCTTTTGGCGGCATTCAGCGGATGTCAGCCGGCACGGGCGCTATTCATACAGAGCATAACCCTTCTGACAGCGAGCCGGTGCGGCTGCTGCAGCTGTGGTTCATGCCGCGTACCCGGGGAACGGCCCCATCCTATGCGACGGGCCGCTTCGATCCGGCGAAGCTGGATGGAAGACTGCTTCCGGTAGTGGCAGCTGAAGCCTCGCCGGAGGTCGTCGGCATTGCCCAGGATATGACCATCTATCTGGGCAGAGCGCAGGCTGGCGGGCTGCTTGATTTCCGGCAGGAGCCGGGCCGGCGGATCTTCGTCTATTTAATCGGCGGACAAATTACGCTGAACGGGGACGCTGTGCTGAAGCCGGGAGATTCTGCCCGGATTGAAGGGGTGAGCCATTTGGAGCTGCAGGCAGACGGGGATATGCTTGTCATGCTGATTGATCTGCCTTAAATAAGGCTTAAACCTAAATGTGGAGGAGGAATCCTTGATGGCAGAGCAGGAAAGAGTACTGGTGAAGCATTCCGTAACAGGGCGTATGCTGATCAGCAGTACAGATGGCATAGGCTATACCTTTGATGAGCAGGGCGGGCTAACCGTGATTACCCTAACCGGAGTTCCGGCTGATAAGGGTGCGGCAGTTGCTGAACTCAAGGCTGAGCTGAATGTATTCCGTTTCGAGGAACCGGCTGGCGGGCCGGTGATTAAGCACTGGTATTACGTAGGTGATCATCATGTAGTATATGATGCGGCCACGGGCCGTCTGACGATAGCTGTGCAATCCGAGATCGAATACCGGCCGGACCAATACTGGGAATAAAGCTGCAAAGACATCAATCTGACTCTCTAACGCTTCGCGTGAGGTTGATGTCTGTTGCTTGCTGGATTTTGCTGAAAAAAGCTGAAAATGGGACAAAAGATATTGACAACATGTCCTGAAAGGTCTAGCTTTGTTATGAAACGTAACATGTACATAAAGTGGAGACAGGAGAAATGAAGCTAATGGAATTGTTTGCGGCAATGGAGCGGGACGACTACGAGGAAGTGCTGTTTTGTCAGGATAAGGCATCAGGCTTGAAGGCAATCATTGCTATTCATGACACAACACTGGGTCCCGCACTGGGTGGAACGAGAATGTGGACCTATGCTACAGAGGAAGAGGCGGTTGTGGACGCGCTCCGGCTGGCCAAGGGCATGACGTATAAGAATGCGGTTGCCGGGCTAAATCTGGGCGGCGGCAAGACGGTGATTATCGGGGATCCCAAAAAAGATAAAAATGAGGCGATGTTCCGCGCCTTCGGCAGATACATACAGGGCTTGAACGGCCGTTATATTACAGCCGAGGATGTAGGCACTACGGAAGAGGATATGGACATCATCCATCAGGAGACGGATTTCGTCACCGGCATCTCGGCTACCTACGGTTCATCCGGCAATCCTTCACCGGCTACAGCTTTCGGGGTATACCGGGGAATGAAGGCAGCGGCCAAGGCGGCATTCGGCAGTGATTCACTGAACGGCAGAACCGTTGCCGTGCAGGGTGTCGGCAATGTATCCTTCACGCTGTGCAAATACCTTCACGAGGAGGGGGCACGCCTGATCGTCACAGATATTAATAAGGAGGCTGTCAGCCGGGCAGTAGAGGCTTACGGGGCTACAGCGGTGGACCCGGGCGAGATTATTCAGGCGGATTGTGACATCTACGCGCCGTGCGCACTCGGTGCCACCATTAATGATGAATCCCTGCCGCTGCTGAGAGCCAAGGTTGTAGCGGGAGCCGCTAACAATCAGCTTAAAGAACCGCGCCACGGGGATGCCCTGCATGAGATGGGGATTGTCTACGCCCCGGACTATGTCATTAATGCCGGCGGCGTAATCAATATCGCCGACGAGCTGAACGGCTATAACAAGGAACGGGCGTTCAAGCAAATCGCCAAAATCTACGACAGCATCACCCGCGTGCTGGAAATCTCCCAGCTGAGCGGAATTCCAGCTTACGCTGCAGCGGATCAGCTCGCAGAGGAGCGGATCTCGCTGCTGCGTAACAGCCGCAGTACCTTCCTGCGCAACGGGCAGCATGCCCTTAGCAGAAGATAAGGTGAGCAGCCGGGGCGGGAGCGGTGATCCCGCTGCATAATCCGGGCAGCATTGAATCTGTACATGAACGGCCCTGTTCCGCTAATCGGCGGTGAACAGGGCCGTTTCTTAGGCTGTATAGCAGATCATTCGACAATTCGTTTGCTATTTCATGCAGAATAGTGAGAAATGTAGCAGTAGCCGGCTTGGATAATAAGGAAAATAGAACCAGGAAAGATCTTGCAGGATGGAAAGGTGGAGACACATGGCAGCGGTGAATATGAATGCGGCAATGAATTACGGAAGCAGGGAATCTTACTTTGACGGGACACTTATCGAGTATATAGGCTGGTGCCTGGCAGGCTGGCTGGTTACGGTGTGTACCCTCGGAATTTGCTATCCTTGGTCTGTGGTGATGATCTACCGCTGGAAGGTGGAGCATACCGTAGTTAACGGGCAGCGTCTGCGGTTTGACGGCAGTGCCGTAAGCTTGTTCGGACAATGGATCAAGTGGTTCCTGCTGTCATTAATAACGCTCGGCATCTAAAGCTTCTGGGTAAGAATTAAGCTGGAGCAGTGGAGAACGAAGAATACTCATTTCCAATAATCCGCCTCATGATTTAAGAATACGTAAGACAGACCAAGAGCCATCGTCCGTAACCGGAGGATGGCTCTTGCTTTGCAATTCCGCTGCTGGAAGGGCGGCAGCGGGGTACGGGATAAATAGCGGTTATTGCACCTTTTGCGGCTCCGGATAGGTTACGCCGAGAGTATCGACCGTTACCTTCTTCATCACCGGCGGCTGTTCAGGGCGGTCATTAGCATCACGCGGCAGATTGACGATATCCTGGACGGCTTCCAGTCCTTCGGTAACCTTGCCGAAAGCGGCATAGCTGCCGTCAAGGCTCGGATACGCGGCGGCCATAATGAAGAACTGCGAGCCTCCCGAGTTCACATCCTGGCTTCTGGCCATGGATAGAACGCCTTCTGTATGCAGCAGATTATTGGTGAATCCATTGGCGGAGAACTCTCCGGCGATACTGTAGTCCGGACCGCCCATACCTGTACCGTCAGGGTCGCCGCCCTGAATCATGAAGCCGGGAATAACCCGGTGGAAGATGGTTCCGTCATAGAAGCCCTTCTGGATCAGCGAAATGAAGTTGTTGACCGTGCCCGGGGCAACCTCGGGATACAGCTCAGCCTTAATAATGGCGCCGTTATCCATTTCAATTGTAACTACCGGATGGCTGGCCGTGGCTGAAGGTACGCCTTCCGTAGCTGCAGCAGCATTATCCTGTGGCGCCGTAGTAGCCTCGCTGCCGGCGGTAGTACTATTTCCGTTTCCGGCAGCAGCATTATTGTTCACAGGCTTGTTGCCGCAGCCCGCCAGAATCACGAGCATCAGACACATCGCCGCCAGCAGGATGACGGGTTTTCTAGTAGTAAGCTTCACGGTACAAATCTCTCCTTTTATCTTTGAATAATAGGTGCAGTCTCCCTAGTATCATACCTTCTTTGTCCCGCTTCATGCAAAGCCTGCCCCTCCGGCCGGGATTGGCACATTCTTCAAAGAGGGGTAGAATGGGAGAAGTGCTTCCAAAAAAACGCTGAAGGGATGTGTACAGCATGAGTTTTTCATGGAAGCGGAACCTGATCGTGCTCTGGGTAGGGGTTTTCTTTTGCAGTACGGCATATTCGATCTCGATTCCGTTCCTCTCAATTTTTCTTAGCGACCAGTTAGGTGTTACAAGCCATTTGGAGATATGGTCTGGGGTCAGCTTCGGCATTACGTTTCTGGCCAGCGCGCTAATCTCGCCTTACTGGGGTTCACTTGCCGACAAATACGGCCGCAAGCCGATGCTTATCCGTTCGGGCTTCAGCCTGGCGGCCCTGTATCTGATTAATTTCTTCGTGCATGATCCTTATGTATTCTTAGTCGTGCGGATTCTGCAGGGACTGCTCGCAGGGTTCGTTCCGGCAGCAATTGCTATGGTAGCGACCAACACACCGGAGGATAAGACAGGCTATGCGCTTAGCATCATGTCTACAGCCGGAGCCACCGGCAGCATCATCGGGCCGCTCATCGGCGGCGTAGTCAGCTATTATTCCAGCAACCGTGTTGCGTTCCTGTTCTCGGCTGTTATTGTGCTGGTCTCCGCGCTGATCGCTACCTTCTTCGCCAAGGAAGAGAACTTCGACCGTTCTGCCCCGCGTTCCAGGGTAAGTGATGATATCCGGGAAGCCGGCCAGAACCGGGCATTTATCACCCTGCTTCTGCTTGCGGGCATCAGTACCTTCTCTGTCATGATTCTGGAGCCGCTGCTGCCGATCTATCTGCTGGACATGGGGATTTCACGCAGCAGCGCCTCGCTTAGCTCCGGAATCGTTTTCTCGGCAGTCGGTATCGCTACCGTAATTATGGCACCGCAGTGGGGAAGAATCGGCAGCCGCAAAGGCTATGGCTTTATTCTCTTCATCGGTCTGATTGGCGGAGGGATCGGGAATATTCTGCAGTATTTTGTATCAGGTTATGTAGAGTTTGCTATTCTGCGGTTTGCCTACGGCCTCTTCTATGCCGGTGTGCTTCCTTCCGTTAACGCGATGATAGTCCAGGTCATTGAACCGGGATTTCGCGGACGGGCCTTCGGGCTGAATCAGGCGGCCAGCCAACTGGCAACGATGGCGGGACCGATTATCGGAGGTCTGCTCGGAGCCTTCCTGCCGATCCGCTGGGTATTTGTCATTAACGGCGTCATGCTGCTTGTAGCGGCTGTACTCGTGAAGACCCACAAGCTGGAATCGAAGGTGAATGCCGCGCACGCGGGAATCCAGGTGACACCTTGAGAAGTAACTGCCGCTGTTTCTACTTGTGAAGCTCTTTGACGGCGGCCAGCGTTGTCCCTTCAGGAACAGGGAGCAGTGCGCTTTTGGAGATGCCGATGAGCTGGGAACTGTAGATGCCGCTGTGTCCGGAGAACAGATAGCTGATTACGCAGGCGATGAACATGTATACCGCTCCGCCGGAGCCAAACAGCTCAATGCCCATAATGAAGCAGGCGATCGGTGTATTGACCGCTCCGCAGAAAACGGCGATGAAGCCGAGCGAAGCCAGGAAAGGTCCATAGAGATGAAGTAAGCCGGCCAGACTATTCCCCAGAGTAGCTCCGATGGCAAAGAGCGGGGTCACCTCGCCGCCCTGAAAACCAGTCCCTAGGGTGAAGGCTGTGAAGACCAGCTTCCACAGAAAGGCGAAAGGATGGACATCCCCCGTAAATGAACCGCTGATTAGCGGAATCCCGAGGCCCAGGTAATCCCGTGTACCGGCAATGTACACCAGGGCGATAACGATAAGACCGCCGGTGGCGCTTTTGAGCATAGGGTTACGGATTAGGGCGGTGAAGGTCCGCTTCAGATAATGGGTAAGCTCGCTGAACAGCAGGCTGACCAGACCGAACACAATGGACGCGGCAATTACTTTGACCAGCACCAGCGCATCCATTCCGGGGACAACATCCACCTGATAGTGGATATGGTGCACACCCCACAAGCGGGAAGCGACAAGATCACCGGTGAAGCTGGCAACGAAACAGGGCAGCAGGGCCTTGTGGCTGATCAGGCCGATGGCGATAACCTCCAGACCGAAGACCGTTCCGGCCAGCGGGGTCCCGAAGATCGAGCCGAAACCTCCGCTGATTCCGCACATGAGCAGAATTTTGCGGTCCAGGGAGTTGATCCGGAGCCGTCTTCCCAGCGCATCGGCCAGACTGCCGCCCATTTGCACAGCCGTTCCCTCACGCCCGGCAGAACCTCCGAAGAGATGAGTAATCAGTGTCCCGATAAGGACCAGAGGCGCCATCCGCAGCGGAATCGCTTCATCTCCCTGCTGAATTTGCTCCAGAATAAGATTGTTACCCTTTGCGCTATTCCTGCCGTAACGCATGTACATGCCGCTAACCAGAGCGCCCCCCACAGGAAGCAGGAACAGCAGCCAGGCATGCTCCAGCCGGACCTTGGTCACGGCTTCCAGGCTTTTCAGGAAAATAGCCGAGGCACTCCCCGACAATAGTCCTACCATTCCCCCCAGCACCACCCATTTCACAAATGTACTCCAAAGAGCGAGCTGGCTCTGCCGTGCTGCAAGCTCCACCCACCGTGCATACTTCCTCTTCATCCTGCTATGCCCCCATATCCCGAGTCTGCTCCCTGAAAATAAACAGACTCCTACCAGCGAGTGATCACTGGTAGGAGTCATTAGTCCCGAAGGACGGTTATGGCGAACTCCATCGCCGTATTGAATGCCATTATAGTAAGTTTATTTCGTTCAAATGTCAATACGGTTATGCCGCTTAGTCCTCTTCGCCGCTCGAGCCGTTCAGCACATCGGTTCCGGGCATTGCGTCGGGGTCCGGGGAGACCGGGTCGATCGCGCTGCCGGGATCAATATCGTCGGCATCCGGAATATCCTCCAGCGGAAGCTCTTCCTCTTCCTCCAGCAGCTCTTCCTCATCCGCATAATCAATTACATTGCCGGTCAGGCCTGCCGCGCCGGCAGCGTACAGTGCATCCGATTCCAGGAGCTCGTCCCGTTCCGGCGCCGGAGTCCCTGGCGGAGGGGGGTTCCGGTCTGCACGCGGGCCCAGCCCGGAATCCGGCACATTCAGTCCGATGTCGGCAGCCAGGATATTATCGCCGACCAGTGCCGGATCGGAACCGTCGTCCACCACACCGTCGAAATCTATGGGTGTGAAATTAGCGGGATCGTGGCTGGCCAGAGCAGATTCAAGCGGCCGGTTCCCGGCGGTGTCCACTTCATCACTTGGACTTTGTTCGGTAATCGTGCCGAGCGGACGCAATTCTTCCAGCGGAATATCCTGTTCCGGGGAAATGCCGCCCATTTTGGTATAACGCTCGTACACAAAGTCGGCTTCGGTCTTATTGAATTCATTGCCCATTGCTGTTCAGCTCCCTTTATTTTAAGTCTGCCCCTCTTTGGGGACAGCATGATTAACCGCAGCTTTCTGATCCTTGTCCGGAAGTGCGCCGGGATAGGTGCCTTCCTGAAACAGTCCGGACTCTTCATCAATATCCCGCTCGGTAATCAGGTCCTCACGGTCTTGTTCTTCACCATCAGCAGGTTTCTTATGAGTGTCCATCGCGAGCCTCCTTTACCTATAGTAATTGTATACCCTTTAAACCAGCGGCGAATCTGTTCGGCACCCGGGCAGCCATTCTGTTAATATATTCATTCCACCCGTGGAATAACCACAATTAACGCGTAAATATAAGAATGCATAGGCTTCACAAGCTAACTTATCCTTCTATTTTTCGAGGTTTTTTGCAGGATAAGGCAGGTATAGTGCGAACGTTGTCGAAAATAAGAATCATATGAACTACATAAATACAACTAAGGATTCACTGGGGTGCCACAATGAAGTTGCCTTCAACCAAAACAGCAGCCGCACTAATTATGCTGCTGCTTGTAATTGCCATAATCCCGGTTGGCATTGCCATGGAATGGGGCGGACATAAAGAAGTAACCCTCCCGGCATGGCAGCTTAAATGGGAACATGCAGCTCTACATGATATTCAGGAGGCGATGGCGGCTCCTTCCGGGGAGTGGCGGACTGTACAGGCGCGGGCAGGCAGGCCGCAACCGCCTGCAGGTGCGGATTCAGTCTGGCTGCGGCTTTCTTTGCCGCGGACAGAGGCGAATTCAGCACTCCTGATTGACAAAGTATACGGCGACAGCCTTAAAGCATATATAGACCGCCAGCTCATCTATGATTCCAGTGAGGTGGTCAATTACAGCGGCAACAAGGTGCTAATTCCGCTATGCGGGGAGGACAGTGCCAAGCAGCTGTATCTATGGAGTGCCGGCGGCGGCAAGGATTTCGGCATCGGGGGTAAGGTCAGGGTCGGCAGCTATGACAAGCTGCTGTCCTTCTATGTGAAGCAGGATCTGGTGGATATTGTCATTGGAGCGGCACTGATATTTATGGGCGGAGCGCTGATGATCTGTCGGTTGTTCCTTAAACCGGAATTTTTCTCGGGCGGATTATTTCTGATTCTGGTCATTATATCCTTTGGCGTGCTGCTGATTACGTATTCTCCGTTCCTGCGGCTGATCGTGAACAGCCAGGAGCGGCTTACGGGAATCTGCTTCGATCTGGCACTCTTCACACTTCTGCCGGCGTTTACGATCTACTTTGAACAATTATTTGGACCCGGCAAGCGGGGATATACCACCCGGCTGCGCAATTTCCAGCTGGCTTACTCCTTGTTCTGCCTGGGTGCGCTTGCACTGAATGCCGTGCTCTCATTTCGGCTCGACTACCTGTACTCCTTCCTGACCATCAATGTGACAGGTGTGCTGATTATGGCGCAGTTTGTTTATTTGCTGTATATGTCGCTGACTTATGCCCTCAGGGGCAATAAAGATGCTGTGATTTTCTCGATGGGGTTCTCTGTGTTTGCCTTCCTGTCCCTGAGTGAGCTGCTGATCTATTATTTCTCTTCGGAGAGGTATCATCTGTATTGGTGGAAATGGGGAATGGTTCTGTTCGTTATTTCCCTGATTGTTATTCTGGGAAGACGGTTTGCGGGGAGTCATGAGCAGGCTTTGGAATACTCCAGGGAACTGGAGAAATTCAATAATGATCTGCAGCGGTCGGAGAAAATGGAGATTATCAGTGAACTCGCTGCCTCGGTTGCCCACGAGGTACGGAATCCCCTGCAGGTAACCCGCGGTTTCCTGCAGATTCTGGGAGAACGCTCCGGCAAGAAGGAGAAGGAGTATCTGCAGATGGCCATGGAGGAGCTGGACAGGGCCTCGGTCATCATTACCGACTTTTTGACGTTCGCTAAGCCGGGTATGGATACGGTAGATGTATTTGAAGTCTCCGGAGAGCTGAAGCATGTATCAGGCATTCTGGTGCCCCTCGCCAATCTGCAGGGTGGAGCCATTGAACTGCATCTGCAGGAGGATCTTCAAGTGTCGGGCAGTCCGGCCAAATTCAAGCAGGCATTCATTAACCTGATTAAGAACAGCATTGAGTCATTGCAGGAGGAAGGCCTGATTATAGTAACCGCCTGGAAGACAGGCAATCATGTGGTCATCAGTGTGCAGGATAACGGCGAAGGCATGAAGGTCAGCGAGCTGGCCCGGCTGGGGGAGCCGTATTATTCCAATAAGACGAAGGGGACGGGGCTTGGACTCATGGTTACCTTCCGGATTATTGAAGCGATGAACGGTTCCATAGAGTTTCAGAGCAGGAAGGGTGAGGGGACAGAGGTTATTGTTAAATTACCAGCCTCAGGTAATAATTAGGAATTATTTTTGTTTATTCCGTTTTTTTGAAGGGATGGGCGGAGGGCGGAGCGAAATACTAACACTAACAGAACTTTGTTTCTGAAACTTTCTTCTGAGGTGCTTGCATGTCTTTGATGTTCAAAAGTTTACATATAACCTTAGTGCTGTTTCTGCTCTCAGTAACCTGTGGACCGTTTCTGGTATCAGCGCAAAGTTACTACCCTGCCAGCGAGATCAGCCATTGGCAGATGAAGTGGCAGGAGGGTCCGGGAGACAGCGGGCGTAAGATTCCTCTGAGGGAAACCGAGGGATGGATGGAAGTTGAAGCGAAGACAGAGATGCCTCAGCTGCCTTCCGGGGTATCCTCCGCCTGGACGAAGCTAACACTGCCCTCATATAGCTACGCAGCCCCTTCCGTCTATATTGATGCGATCTATGCCCTGCATGTCAAAGTGTACGTGGAAGAACGGCTGATTTTTGAGAGCGACCGCAGCTTTATTAAGGATAATTATTCGCTGCTTGTGCCTCTGGATATGACGGACAACGGCAAAACGATGTATATCTGGACGGAAACCCTGAAGGACCGGATTGGAATCAAGGATAAGATCGTGGTCGGTGAGCATAGTGTTCTGATCAAGGATTATATTAAAAATGGACTTATCGATGTGATCCTGGGCGGCGCCTTTGTGTTCGTGGCGGTGGTCCTGTTTGTCTGCTCATTTTATCTGAACAAGGAGTACTTCCCGGTTGCAGCTTCCTTAGCCATAGTGATAGCCTCCACCGGAGTGCTGTCTATTACCTACTCACCGTTTACATATACCTTCTACAGTTATCTGGGACCGGTCAGCGTGGTGTTCTTTGACGTGGCGCTATTGTCGCTGTTGCCTTCCCTGACCTTTCTGTTTGAGAAAATATTCGGCGGCGGCAAATTCGGCATCATCCGCTCATTCCGTAAATTCGAGTCCGTTTACTCCCTTTTTTGCATCCTCTGTCTGATTATTAATACGCTCTCCGGCGACCGGATTTTGGAATTCTACTATTTTGTCTCGACTAAGATTCTTGGGATCATCATGATCCTGCAATTCATTCTGCTAATCGCCTGCGTGATCATATTCTCCCTGAAGCGCAATAAGGATGCCATCATTTTCGCCATTGGTTTCGGTACTGCAGCATTAACCGGAGCCTCGGAGCTGGTCTGGTATTATGTTAAGGGCGGAAATTATGACCTGTTCTACTGGAAATGGGCGCTGGTTGTATTCATCCTGTCACTGATTGTCATCCTGGGCCGGCGGCTGGCGCAGAATCATCAGCAGGTGGTGAAATATTCGCGTGAGCTGGAGCTGTTCAACAATGAACTGCAGCGTTCGGAGAAAATGGAGATTATCAGCGAGCTGGCAGCTTCTGTAGCCCATGAGGTGCGCAACCCGCTTCAGGTTACCCGGGGGTTCCTCCAGCTGCTCAGCGAGAAGTCGAACGGCGATGAGCGGAGATATCTGTTCATGGCTCTCAGTGAACTGGACCGTGCAGCAAGTATTATCACGGATTTCCTGACCTTTGCCAAACCGGAGTTTGAGCAAATTTCCCTGCTTAATGTGAACGAAGAATTCAAGCATATCCAGAGCATACTCTTGCCGCTGTGCCATTTAAATGGAGGCAAAATGATTCTGGATGTTGAGGATTGCTTATGGGTTAAGGGCAACTCGTCCAAATTCAAGCAGGCGCTGATCAATATTATCAAGAATAGTATCGAATCACTGGGAGAAGACGGCGCGATCCACCTGCTGGCCTATGGTAAAGGGGATAAAGTATACATTCATGTCAAGGATAACGGGGCGGGGATGGAGCCTGCGGTCCTCAGCCGGCTGGGTGAACCGTACTTCTCTTCCAACAAAACAAAAGGTACGGGTCTTGGACTGATGGTTACCTTCCGTATTATCGAGGCGATGGAGGGTGAAATCCGCTTCATGAGCAAAAAAGGAGCCGGAACCGAATCCATCACCATTCTGCCGCGTGCAGAAGGTCCGGATGATTCCAACTCCCTATTAGCTTGATTTCATTAGTGAAAGTTACCAGATGCCGAGCGCAGAGACATTAGTCTTCATCATTCCGGAGGCCGGACTTGGAGGAATAACGAGATAGAACTCATTGGAGCCTTCCTCTACTGTCTTAAGTGTAATGTTATCAGGAAGGGTAATGCCGAGCACTTCTTTGAGGGCTGCTTTCGGATCTGTGAGTAGTCTCTGTTTGAAACTCGGATCCTCCCAGGCCTTCTGAATCACTTGATTCTTAAGAATTGCGTCTGACAATACAATCACCCTTTCAAAATGGTTATATTTTCCTGATAAGCATAACATAGGCCAATCTATAATTCTATTGCTTTTTTATATATTTTATAAAATATTCATATTTTTGGTTAACCAATAATTGAGCCCTCCGCTTTGCAATAATTGCTTCTCGGCTTCGATCGCTGCGGCCATATGCTGCAGGTTCTTCACCAGCACCTGATGGAAGGATAACAGATGGGGAAGCTCCAGCGTGAAGGCTTCCAGTGTGCTGTGATTAACCAGAGCTGTCCCCGCATACGAAGCAAGCCCGCCATTTGTGAAAATAAAATCCTTCACCGATGATTTAGTGAACGGTACTCCTTCATCCTCCCCATGGCAGCGTGCCAGCGACAGCAGGCAATTGTAATTTCCCTCCTCCAAATCCTGTTCCCAATCCTCATAGTCGTCAAGCATCTGCAAGGTCAGCAGTACGCCATGAATCATCTCTTCAGCTTCAGTTATCAGGTGGGATTGGTCTGAAAGCAGCAGTGCCGCCGTGCTGGTAAGCTTAAGCGGACTGGCTTTGTGGGAGATACGGAGGCGGTCCCTCAGGAAATAATCTCCGCCGGCTTCACCGCTTACACTGTCTGCCCACTCCGAGATATAACGCCCAAAGTATGACCAGAACGGGGAATCCGCCGGGAAAAGCGGACGGTAAATATTCAGAAACTCGACATAGAGCAGATTGGCCAGCGGCAGTGCCTGTGCAGCGGAGAGCTCATTACTGTCCATCAGATCATCCTGGAGGAAAAAATAGAGCATAAAAAAGACGTTGCCGACCGACATTTGACGGGTCAGGGGGATACTCAGGCCGCATCTGTCCTGCAGCCAGAAGGGGAGAAGATAACATATGTAATTTTTGTGGCTTCCTGCCCTAAATACGTTAAACTGATCAAGATAGGACAGGCCTTGGGCATTAAGCGGCTTGGGAAACGCTGAGATAACCGTGCAGCTCTCCTGAAAAACCAGGCGGAGCTCGTCCTCGTAATCATGAAGCCAATCCATAGGCTTGTCTCCTGTCAACAATGTATTGTTCTTCTACTATTAGGAAAAAAGTGGGTATTTGTCATGATTATAGTCCTAGATTCAGCCTATTTCAATCCAATTTTGGAAATGAGGTCCCTGGGGGTCTAACGGACTATTTAACCGCAGAGATTATAGGCTTGGAGAAGGCTGGAGCAACAGAATAACACTATGTGAGCAGTGCAGAAAGGAAGGATGTTAAGCATGGATATTATCAGGTTCGGACTGGTGGGGGGAGGCTGGCGGGCTGAATTCTATCTGCGGATCGCCAGAGCACTTCCGGAGCGCTTTGCCGTAGGGGCCATGTACGTCCGTAATAAGGATAAAGCGGAAGCATTGAAGAGAATCTGGGGAGTGGAAGTATATACTTCCATCGATACGTTTATTGAAGCAGGCGGCTATTCCTTTGCTGTTATCTGCCTGAAGCGGGAGGCCAGTAAAGACTTCATCATTAGACTGGCGGCGGAAGGGATTCCGCTCCTGGCGGAAACCCCGCCGGCACCGGATCTGGAACAGCTCACTCAGCTATGGAATGCGCTGGACCGTTCAGCCGTTATCCAGATAGCCGAGCAGTATATGTTCCAGCCGATGCATGCAGCCCGGATCAGGCTGGCCCGCTCAGGACGCCTCGGGACAATCAGTCAGGCGCAGGTGTCAGCGGCCCATGGATATCACGGGATCAGCCTGATCCGGCAGCTGCTGGATCTCCGCTTCGAGAATGTGAGTATCCGTGCACAGCGTTTCGGTTCTTCGATTATTAACGGTCCGCAGCGCAGCGGGCCTCCGGCTGCCGAGGAGCTGGTGCAGACCGAGCAAACGCTGGCTGTCCTGGATTTCGGCGGCAAGCTCGGGGTCTATGATTTCACCCGTGACCAGTATTTCTCCTGGATTCGCGCTGGCCGGGTGCTCGTCCGGGGGGAACGTGGAGAGATGATGAACGATGAAGTCTCCTGGCTGCAGAGCTATGACACTCCAGTCTACAGCAGGCTGAGCCGGATTGATGCCGGCCACGGCGGGAACCTGGAGGGCTTATATCTCAGGGGGATTATGGGGGACGGGGAGTGGCTGTACCGCAATCCCTTCATTCCTGCCCGGCTAACGGAGGAAGAAATTGCTATCGCCGAGAGTCTGGACAGAATGCAGCGGCACGTAGAGGGAGGCCCTTCATTCTACAGCCTGGCCGAGGGTAGCCAGGATCAATATCTGGCGCTGCTGATGGAGCAGGCTGCGGCAAGCGGTGAGATTGTCCGCTCTACTACTCAGCCTTGGGCGGCCGAGTGACCAACTGGCGGGTGGAGGAGGGAAGAGCGGAGCAGGATCAGGGAAGTGCCGGATGTAGTGAACAAACGAGTCCCCATTCCACTATTGTGGATAGGGACTCGTTTATTTAGAGATCATGAATGGTTGGGTACCGCATTCCAGTACAACTTCGATCAGAATTCCTGCACGAAATACAACATTCTTCGAGATATATAACCCTTAACCGGAGATTGTTGTAGAAAATACAGCATTTCTCCTCTTCCAACCGGCTTAGCGGGGGAATTGTTGTATTCCATACAACATTCCTCTAAAAGCCCGCCTATCAGGAGGTTAAAGTTGTAATTCTTACAACATTTTTTTGCGCTTACCTGTTCTGATCACACTAAGCGCGTGTATAGTCCTGGGACTAGCTCTATCCTTGTACTTCAGCCTCACTGAGCTTGGCTGCAAGCACAACATACTCTCCGCGCAGGCGGACCAGCTTCGACACACTTTGCTCCAGGCCGCCGAGCCGGTTGCGGCGGGTCCATAGCTGCCGGTAATGATGAAGCAGGAGATCCAGATCATGGATCAGCTCATGAACGAGTGCCGCATCAATCTGCGGCGTTGCCCCGGCCATTTGTTTCTTAAGCCGGGTCAGCTGCACGGCATGCTTCACAAAGTGAATCCCGTTGCTTAGCTCTTCTGCGACAAGACCGGCATCATCGCATTCCAGGGCGAGCCCTTCAAGTCTTGCTTCTATGCCGGTGATGTAATGCTCAAGCTGCTGAAGCTGCTCTCCGGTCAGCTTCTCTGCCAGATGCACATGACCCAGACTGCTGCGCAGCAGCATGGACATTTCCGTATCATTCGGGCGGAGGGTTCCGGATTCGAAGGTATAATAATTTCCGAGGTCGAGCAGTAATTGCCCGATCGCTCCGGAACGGTCATGGAAGATGGAGGTGTTCAGGTATTCGGCAACATCCGCTTCAAGGTTGCCCTCCACATTCCAGGCCAGTGCAGCCCCGTATACGAATCCGGCGTAGCTGACCGGCAGATGCTGCCAGTGGCCGAAATCGCCCCAGTCTGTAATCAGATAGCCGATTGCACCATTACGTTTGCCGTGGACTGCCGCGCTGCGCAGATTAGCCAGCATATTGTCGGTCCGTCCGGTAAGTGAATTCCAGGAGCTGGTTCCCGGACAGACATAGAACGGAATCTCCGCTTCACGGAACTTCAGGGTATCCGCTTCGAACGGATGAGCGGCGCTGTAGCCCCATTCCATGGCGATAATATCCTTCGGCAGGCGGGGAATCAGCTCCGGATGCTGGATAATGATATCACCCCAGAACTGCATGGTTTTACCGCGCTCCGTAACGAGCCCGTGAATTTTCTCCAGGAAAGAGAGATAGAGCTCGCCTTTACCGGTGGAGTCAGCCTTCGCTTTGCTTTTGCCAAGTCCCAGTTCATAGGTCTCGTCACATCCGACATTAAATAGCTGCGAGTGGAAGTAAGGAAGAAGGTCATCATACATTGTGCCCAGAAGTTTCAGTACTTGCGGATCTTCCGTATCGAAGGTTCCGGGATGCATGAACAGCCCGTCGGGATACAGATCGCTGTCATACATATGATCAGGGAGCATGAAGCCTTCGGGAATTTCGGCCAGACTATTGAATTCAGGACGGGTCAGCCAGCCCTCCATATGGCCGAAGCTGTTCTGGTTAGGCACCAGCTCGATATAACGCTCACGGCAGTAGGCATCCAGCAGCAGAATTTCCTCACCGGTAATGGGCGTTTCCAGCTCCCAGACCTGCGGAAAAGACTCATAGGCAAATGGAACTCCTTCTATATATAGCTGTAACTGATTCAGCTTCAGATCGGACATCAGATCAATGATCCGGTACAGGGTTTCCAGCTTGGGGATTTTGTTGCGGCTGATATCGATCATGAGTCCCCTGGCGGCAAAATCCGGCTGATCACGGATAACCAGCTGGGGAATACTTCTGGCATACTGCTCCAGCAGCTGCTTCAGCGTACCAACCGCATAATAAGCGCCCTCCGGGGAGCCATAGGCAATGGTGATTCCGTGTTCATCAATGTGAATCTCGTAGGCTCCGGCCGCCAGCAGGGCATTATAGCTGAAGGTAAAGGCGGAAACGGTGGAAGGGCGTATCCCCACCGACAGAGACAGACGGAGCTGAACCGCCTGTAGAGTAACCTGTTGAAGCTTGCGTGCTGCCGGGAGTGCGGTTTGATTCCTCTCACCGGCCAGAACAATACTCCCCTTGGCGGGAATGAGAAACTGGCCTTGGGATACTGTGACCTGCTGGGGGTAAGGGAGCAGCTGTAAATTACTGTTTTCAGGCATAGCGTGGACACCTCTTATTCATGTAGAATATGATCATCTTCATTACAACCATATCACTCCTAAACAGGTGGAGGAATGCAATGTATGCCCAAGCTCATGGATTATATGATCAGTCCCTATCCGATCCGGATTATCGATCCCAAGGTTGAGGCTTCCAGGCTCCGGCTGAAGTCGATACGGATAGGGCAAGCGGGTCATCTGCCGGGAAGAACGCTTTTTCGTTCAGGTGTGGTGTTCGAGCACTGGGCGCTTGTATACATAGTTTCGGGTGGCGGTTCTTATAGTGAGAACGGAGGCAAGGAGCAGCAGGTCCGTGAAGGGAGCCTGTTCTTTTTCCGTCCCGGCTGCACCTACAGTTTCGGACCGCCTTCAGGAGGGTATTGGGATGAATACTATATTAATTTCGCCGGAAGCCGTGTCACGGAATGGCTGGAGACCGGAATGATAGCCGGCGGGGCTGTCTGTCAGGCGGATGGGGTGCAGGGACTTATGGCCTTGTTTGAAGAGGTTCTGGGGCTAATGGACGGCGGGGCTCCCGGAGATGCGGACCGGGCGGCCTTGAAGCTCGAAGAGATGCTGCTGGAATGTTCACTGCGTATCCAGGGCAATAACCGGCTCCTGCAGGCAGAACCCATGTCTCATATCCGCGAAGCGCTGAATGCCTGCATCTATGAGAAGCCTGATCTGCCTGGAATCGCTGCAGGTCTGCACATCTCCATGTCCACACTCCGTCGTACGGTCCGCAGAAGCAGCGGTTACCCCTTGCATGAATATATCCATCGTCTCAAAATGGCAGAAGCCAAACATCTTCTGCTCAACACTTCCCTGCAGGTACAGGAAATCGCGGGAATGCTTCATTATAGGGATTCCTTCTATTTCTCAAGGCTGTTTAAGAAATATATGGGCATTTCTCCGCAGAACTGCCGCAGCAACGTATAAAAACCGACATAATTCTACTTTATTTCTGGATATATGTCGTAATTTGCAGATTATTGTTGACATGCTGAAAAAGACAGTGATATGATTTAGAACATATTAGCAGTTTTTTGAATAGTTCTTCTAGACTATGCCGGAGATGAAGCCATGAGAGAATATTACTGCATCAGTTGCCGCAGTCTCCATAAGGTGGACGCAAGAAACCATACCTTACGTATTCTGTCCACCGGGTATCATATCGTTGGCGAACAGCGTTACCAGATTTGCATATGTAATAAGGCCAAGCAGCAAACAGCCTTGCCGGCGGTGACTGAGTAGACTGCAGATGACAGAATGATCATGACGGTTGTGAATATTATATAACGAACAGCCTGTCCCTCCAGGGGGACAGGCTGTTCGTCTTGTGCAGGAAATCATTGTTAGACCATGAATGCGCTATTATTTGGAATTATGGATATAACTGAGTGCGATTTTGTAAAAAAAGGTTAATGACATGCTTTTTATTTTAAAAGTAAACGCTGTCATTAAAAAGCGAAACTTGTTATTGTGATTTTTCTCATGTATGATGCTTTTAAACATAGCTTAGAATAAGCTCGAATTTTCCACAAACTGGAGAATAGGGTGGTGGGATGAAAATTAAAGCAACAGCCGAAGACAGAATGATCGCCTTTTACAGAACCATTTCTTTGTCCCTCACATCGTTTATGTTCCTCATGGTTCCTGCGGGGCCTTCCGTAATATACAAATCCCTACTAATCATTGTGCTATTCTTATTTGCTCAAGTATTCACTTTCTATTACCGGAGGCTTCGTGCAAGACCGCGTATTCTTATGCTCGTTATCTGTATAGAGCTGGCGGGAATCATTGTGTTGACGCTATTTACAGGGGGATATGACAGCCCGTTTAAGCTGTATGTGCTGAGTCCCGTCCTGATTGCTGCTGGATCGCTATCATACTATTTTGTCTGGAGCCTGCTTCTCGGGTATTTCGGCATCGTTGCCGCGCTATGTTATTTTCTCCCCGGATCTACGGGGAAATCTTTCTCCGAAATCGTGCTTACGAACGGCAACATGTTTCTAGCCCTGGCTCTTGCGGTTATAGTTATGCAAATGGTTAACGGGATAAAGCGGCAACGGGAGGAAGCAAACGCGCGGACCAACGATACCATGGAACATATCAAGTCGCTTTATCACATCGTGGAAACATCGAGCCAGCATGATTTCATGAACATAGGCCAAGTCATCACCGACTACGTTGTAAAGCTTACCAAGCTGGAGAAGGCCTTGTTCTGGTTCGCGAAGAAGAGCGGAGAACCCGCTCCGGAGAGCCGGCAGACAGGCTGGCAGCATGAGGAAGAACGGTTTCTGTTCATGGAGCTGGAGAAGCATGAGCATGAATGGAGGCTGCAGCGGGAACCGGTATTCAAGAGTCTGCCGGGTCTTGGGGATTTCCTGCTGATGCCGGTAAGGATGAGTACACGTTTCGTCGGGATGATCGGCGTGAGGCTGGAATCCTCGGAAGGGCTGGAAGGCCGCAGATGGTATATCCAGCAGCTGATGTTCCTGTCGGAGCTGAGTGCGATTATTCTTGAGCGCCATGAGCTGGGCGTGATCGAGAACCGGCTGATCATCACGAACGAACAGAACCGGATAGCCGATGAAATGCATGACAGTGTATCACAGAGCCTTTTTGGCATTGTATATGCTACGCATTCCCTGAAGCAGTCCTGGCGCAAAATGTCCGAAGGCGAGCTGGAGGAGCAAATTGAGCTGATCCACGATTCAGCCACCAAGGTGGCCAAGGAACTCAGGATCACCATCTACAGCCTCAGCTCCAAGAAGAGCGGCGGCCCCAGCTGGCTTGGCATGGTGCGCTCCCATCTCAAGAGCCTGTCCCGGCTCAATGATGTGGAAATTGAACTGAAAATAACGGGGGATGATTTCAGTCTCCCTTATCCTTACCACAAGGCGCTCTTCCGGATAATCTCCGAAGCGACAGGCAACGCCATACGTCATGGTGCAGCCAGCCGGGTGGATGTTGAATTGTCCCTGAAGCCCAAATGGATCAGACTATCGATTATCGACGATGGCGTCGGATTCGATACGGACTTGATCTGGACCGAGTCCGAGGATAACACCGGCGGACTGGGAATGAAGAATATGCAATATTTGGCACAGTCCCTTGGCGGTGACTTCCAGTTGTCCAGCAGTGAGAATGCAGGCACCAGAATTTTGATCTCCATCCCTGTCGGTGTGGCTGAACTAAAAAATGCATAAACTTTAGGCAGGAGGTCGTTCAAGTGAAAATCGTCATTGTTGATGATCACCCTTTGGTGAGAAGAGGATTGGCTGCTGTGATTTCAATGCAGTCTAATCTGGAGTTTGCCGGTGAGGCTACGAATGGCCAGGAAGCTCTTCTCGTTATAGAAGAGATACAGCCTGATCTTGTGCTGATTGACCTGAAGCTTGCCGATGAATCGGGTCTGGACATTATCAAGGCAGCCCGTATACGCGGAATTGCCAGTAAGTTCATTCTGCTTACGTCCTCCGCAAGCCGGGAGGATTTCCTGAAGGCGGAAGAAGTGCTGGTAGACGGTTACGTGCTGAAGGAAGCTTTGCCGGAGGAATTGCTGTTTGCGATTCAACTGGTGCACAAAGGCAGAAAGTATTATGATCCCGGCCTGATGGAAGACAAGATGCGGATGAGCGGCAACAGTCCAACGGATGAATTGACACCGAAAGAGAAGGAAGTGTTGATTGAGCTTGGGCAGGGGGCCTGCAACCGGGAGATCGCTTCCCGCTTGTTCATCAGTGAATTCACAGTCAAGAAGCATGTCAGCCAGATTCTGGCGAAGCTTCAGGTAGCGGACCGGACGCAGGCAGCATTATATGCCAATGCGGTTGGGCTTACCAAATACGAGATGTCGTACGACTAAGATTACCTCATAACGGATGGTTCATGAACACGGACAGTGATGTCCGTGTTTTTTTTGTGCCCTTTGGTCCCTACCCTAGCATGAGCATCTGAACATTTTCTGAACAGTTTCTTTATCTTTCAAAAGCATGAAGTGACACGTGAAGTAGGTAACGCTACCGGATGCTGTTAGTTATTACCAGTCGTATGGTACTAAAGTATACCATCCCTACCCTCTTAGGGACTAAATGGCATCACACGAAAGTGAAGTGTAAAGGGATGCTATGAGGCATGTGACAAATGTTGCGCGTTGATAGAATAAAAGCAAGAGTTCTGAAATTTTCATGATTGCTTTCAAAATGAACACATGCGGAAGGAGGGTTACTGTGGAAAAGACGATTTTGGATTACATTAACCTGATTAAAAAAAGATTATGGTTAATCACGGTGTTCGTGCTTATCTCCTGCGCCACCACCTTCTATGTCAGCAAAAACTTCGTTGTCCCCGTCTACTCCGCCTCTGGACAGCTACTGGTCAACAACGTCGTAAATGTTCCCGAGAGCAACAATCTCAACGCACTCAACTTCAGTCTTAACCTCATCGAGAGCTATAAGGAAATCATGAAGTCACCAACGATTATGAAGAGTGTGATCGCGGAGCATCCCGAATTCGGTCTGACGGCAGGCCAACTCGCTGCCAAGCTGCAGATCAAATCCTCAGAGAAAAGCCAAGTGATTAATCTGAGTGTGCAGGATGAGGATTACGCCACCGCAGCTACGATCGTAAACGCGGTCTCACAAACATTCATCCGCAGCCTGCCGGCACTGATGAATCTGGACAATGTAACGTTCCTGACCCCGGCGGACCCGGCGAATCAGCCTGGACCGGTCAATAGCGGTTCTACCATGAACATTATCATCAGCTTTGTAGTCTCGCTGATGGCGGCAGTAGGAATCATCCTGCTGATGGAAACGCTGAACGGTACATTGAGATCCGAGAAGGAAGCAGAGTTCGATCTTGGCCTTCCGGTCATTGCCAGTATTCCGGCAATCCGTAAACGTGATTTGGGCAAAGCGGGAAATGCCAAGGCAAGAGTAGGGGAGGGCGCTTATGTTACGGCTGAATAGAAGTTTGATTACGGACATGAACCCGTCCTCGCATATCTCTGAATCCTTCCGCTCGCTGCGTACCTACATCCGCCAGCTCGGTCTGCTGAAGGGCAATGGTGGACAGGTGCTGCTCTTCACTTCTGCGGAAGGCGGGGAAGGCAAGACAACGATTCTCTCCAATCTGGCCGTATCCTTTGTCCAGGACGGCAAGAAGGTTGCCGTTGTAGACTGCAACCTGAGGAAGCCCGGACTGCACAGTGTGTTCGAGGTAGAAGGAAGCCAAGGGCTGGCCGCTTATCTGGCCGGTTATGAGGAAACCAAAGATATTGCCGTATACGGTAGCCTGGCTAATCTGGCCGTAATTCCTGCCGGTATTACCAGTGTCAGTCCCCCGGATCTGCTCGGGAGCGACAAGATGTCAGCCCTGCTGGAAGAACTGAAAGCAAGCTTTGATCTGATTCTGCTGGACTCGCCGCAAGCGGTGGAATTCAGTGACGCCCGCATTCTGGCTCCGCTCTCAGACGGTGTAATCATCGTGGCCAGACATGGCCGGACGAAGCGTGAGTCTCTCCGCAAGCTGAAGGCTCTTATGGAACAGACAGGTGTGAGAATTATCGGAATTGCAATGAACCAGACCAAATAATGTACTGAAGCGGCAAGGTGAATGAAACTTTTGGGAGGTATGTGTGATGAAAAAGGTCAAAAAGGTAATAATCCCGGCAGCCGGGTTAGGCACACGTTTCCTTCCGGCAACCAAAGCGATGCCTAAGGAAATGCTGCCTATTATCAACAAACCAACGATTCAATATATCGTGGAGGAAGCAATCGCTTCCGGGATCGAAGACATCATCATCGTTACCGGTAAAGGAAAGCGGGCGATTGAGGATCATTTCGATAATGCCTTTGAACTCGAATCCAGATTGCTGGAAGACGGTAAGCTGGAGCTGCTCAAAGAAGTACAGCGTTCCTCAAAAGTGGAAATTCACTATATCCGGCAAAAGGAACCCAAGGGTCTGGGCCATGCCGTATGGTGTGCCAGACGGTTTATCGGGGATGAACCCTTCGGCGTTATGCTCGGCGATGATATTGTAACCGGACAGGTCCCCTGCCTGAAGCAGCTGATTGACCAGTATGAAGAAACACAGAATTCAGTGATTGGTGTTCAGGTCATCCCTGATGAATTCACCAACCGCTACGGGATTATCGAACCGGATCTGCAGGACGGACGGCTCTACCGGGTTAACAACTTCGTGGAGAAGCCTCCGCTCGGAACGGCTCCTTCCAACCTGGCGATTATGGGGCGTTACGTGTTCACACCGAAGATCTTCAAGTATCTGGACCTTCAGGAAAAAGGCGCGGGCGGTGAAATTCAGCTCACGGACGCGATCCAGAAGCTGAACCAGAGCGAACGGGTATATGCTTATAACTTTGATGGTACACGATATGACGTTGGTGAACGCCTTGGTTATATTTTGACCACACTGGAATTTGCTCTACAGAGCGAGGATTTGCGCTATCAGGTCATGGATGCAATGTCGGAATGGCTGAAACAGGCCGGACAAACCACGCTGAGCAGCTGAACCAACAATATTTAGGAGGAATGAGGAGAGATGAGCATGCAAAAACTGCCGGAAGACTATGAGGCCGTCCTGCCGAAACTTTACATGCTGCATGCCAATGAAGGAAGTAAGGAAATGGATTCCTATCTGGTATTGAAGCGGATTATCGACATTTTTTTCTCCGCTCTTGGCCTTCTCGTGCTGCTGCCGCTGTTCGCGGTGGTGGCTGTCCTAATCAAGCTGGAGGATCCTAAAGGCAAAGTATTCTTCCGCCAGAACAGGGTCGGCAAGGATGAGAAGCTGTTCCCTATGTACAAATTCAGATCCATGGTCTCCAATGCCGAGGAGCTGAAGGCCAATCTGATGGCCTACAACGAGGTGAGCGGCGCAATGTTCAAGATCAAGAATGATCCCCGCATCACGCGGACAGGAAGATTCCTGCGCAAGACAAGTATTGACGAACTGCCTCAGCTCTGGAACGTGCTTATGGGCCATATGAGTCTCGTAGGCCCCCGTCCCCCGCTCGTTGAAGAGGTGGCGCAGTATACGGAGTATGACAAACAACGGCTGATGGTTACACCGGGCTGCACCGGGTACTGGCAGGTTAATGCCAGAAACAGCGTTGGCTTTGACGAAATGGTCCAGCTGGACCTGACCTATATCCACATGCGCAGCACTATGCTGGATCTTAAGATCATTGTCAAAACCGGCCTGATGCTGCTCGGCTCCAAAAATGCTTATTAAAATTATGGGAATTGGGTGAATGCCGATGCTTGTACACGGAGAAGTACCTAAGATTTCCATTATCATCTGCACCTACAACCGGTCGGCGCTGCTGGTCAAGACTCTTCATTCGCTGCTTCCGCTGGAGAATCTGGACCACGCCGAAATCATCGTAGTGGATAACAGTTCCAAGGATGATACGGCAGCCGCTATCCGGAGGTTTATTGATACCTATGGTGCTGATATGGATATCCGTTATCTTCTGGAGCCGGTGCAAGGACTGTCGGCGGCCCGGAATACGGGGATTCTGGCTTCCAAATCGCCGCTCATCGCCTTCCTGGATGATGATGCGATACCTTGCCGGACCTGGATTAGTACGATCGTCAGTACGTTTGAGCAGAAGCCGGAAGTGATGGCGATGGGCGGTAAAATTGCTCCGATCTTCGAGAGCAAACGGCCGGAATGGCTGATTAAGCCATTCGAGCTTCCATATACCATAGTTGATCTGGGCAACCGGATCAGGGAATATCCGAAGCGTCTGCACCCCTGCGGAGCCAATATGGCGATGCGCAAGATCGTGTTCGACATCAGCCTGTTTCCGCTGGAGCTGGGGAGAAAAGGTGATTCGCTGCTCTCCGGTGAAGAGACCTGGCTGTTCGGTCAAATCCAGCAGGAGGGGCATTCCATTCTCTATCATCCGGAGATGGCGGTGGATCATTTCGTACCGGCTAACCGTTTGACGGAAGACTGGATTATGAAACGTTATTACAGCCAAGGCATCTCGAACGCGATGAAAAGCGAAGGGATGAAGGGCAACCTGCTGCTGCTGGGTAAAACAGGGGCCAAGGTGATGTACATTCTGGCAGATTCCATTCTCTCCCGCAGTCAGGGAAGAAGGCTGCTGAACAAATGCCGGCTGGAGAGTATTCGCGGAACTCTCCATATGATTTGGAACCGGAAGAGGGAATCCGCAGCGGGGTGAGGGGAGTGCGTGACATGACTAATTTTGAATGGGGCTCCAAAATAAACGCTTTGCCATACGGAATGCTCTATCTCATGTCCGCATTATTCCTGGGGGCAGCGGTCATCTACCAGCCGGTCATAGCCGTAGCTGCTGTACTCCTGATTATGCTGCTGTTCGTCTCCATCTCCCGTCCGGAACTGATCAGCTACTTCGTTCTGCTGACCACCGCAGTCTCGATTAATTTCCTGTTCAGCGGCAGTATGTTCGGTGTTGAGATTCTCTCACTCTACAAACTGGTTATCCTGGTGCTGCTGGTGCCGTGCATTCTGGTCAACGGCCTGAAGTTCCGGCTCAGCCAGCCCCTGTGGGCGATGCTGGCGCTGGTCTTCATCACCTTCACCTTCTCCATCTGGCTGCCGGAGATGAGCTCATCGATTGCAGTCAAAGCTTTTATCGGATTATCGCTGCCCTTCGTATTCCTGCTTATCAATTGGAAGAAGGAGGTGGCTGAGAAGCAAATCCGCATCATCACCCTGCTGCCGCTGGTCAGTGTATTGGCCGGAGTGGTGCTGCAGGCGGCTCATCTGCATTCCTTACTCGACATCGAATTCACCGGCGCAGTACGGATTCAGGGGGCGAATATTCCGGCGCATCTGGCTATGCTGGCGTTCATGGGAGTCGCGATCGCGTTCATTGAAATTAAGCGAAGCCCGCAGCATATCCGCTTTTACTACACAATGCTGGGTCTGAATTTCCTGATTCTCATTGGAACCGGGACACGGGGGCCGATCCTGGCGCTGGTCCTGATGGTGCTCTATTATTTCTACGACATCTCCCGCCAGTATTTAAAAGGCAAAACGAAATTTCTAATCCCGCTGCTGTGTTCACTGCTCGTGATCACCTCGGCAGTATACCTGCAGCTCGATAACATCAAGAAACGTTCCTTCGAACGTACGACGGAAACGGGGGTCGACCTGTCAGGGCGTGCGGAAGCCTGGGAGTACTTCCTGAACAAAGCGGAGGATTCCCCCTATGCGGGACGGGGTCTTGGAGCGGTGACGGTGGCGAATGACGGATCGCTCTACAAAGGGTTTGTTGTTCCTCACAATGAGTATATCCGCTTCTACTTCGATGGAGGGTATTTCGGCGCAATCCTGCTGCTGCTTTCCTTGTTGGCTGTGTTCCTTCTGGTGTACAGGGCTTTGGCACCGCCGGTCAAACCTTATTATCTGCTCTTTATAGCAGCGTTTCTGATCTACTCATTTACAGATAACACGCTGTCGACGGTCCAATTCATCATTCCGTTCTGTTGGTACCTGAACTGCCTGTATCGATCTTCACAGCTGGCCGATTCCCCACAAAAAGAAGTGATACGATGAACCAAGTGAATATGTTCGATGTCAATTTCGATAACTATGATTTCATGGACCTGCTCGATTACATTGACAAAACGATTCAGGAAAGGAACCAGTCCTACATCCTGACATGCAATGTCGATCATGTGATCAAGCTCCGCAAGGACAAAGAGTTCCAGGAGGTCTATTCCGAAGCCGGAGCTGTTGTGGCAGACGGAATGCCGCTCATCTGGGCTTCCAAAATGCTCGGTAAGCCGCTGAAGCAAAAGGTATCGGGAGCGGACCTGTTCAGCAGGCTGGGCAATGCTTTTGAACAAAGGAAATACCGGCTGTTCTTCCTGGGCTCAGCGGAAGGCGTGCCGGAGCAGGCGACGAAGAACCTGAAAGCAGCTTATCCGGGTATCAATGTTGTCGGCTGCTATTCTCCTTCCTACGGCTTTGAGCACAACGAAGAAGAGAACCAGCGGATTATCCAGATGCTGACCGAGAGTCAGCCGGATATTGTGTTCGTAGGCGTGGGAGCGCCGAAGCAGGAGAAATGGATATACCGTCACTATACCTCTTATCAGGCGCCGATCTCGATCGGTGTGGGCGCAACCTTCGACTTCCTGTCAGGCTCGGTCAAACGGGCTCCGGATTTCATGCAGAGAACCGGAATGGAATGGCTGTGGAGGCTCAGTCAGGAGCCGGGCCGTCTATGGAAAAGATACCTGGTCGATGATGCCCAGTTCCTGGTGCTGCTCCTCAAGGAGCTGCGCAAGCGGGATAAAGTGAAGAACAGCAAATCGCAATAAACGAGAAGCGGCGGAGACGGGAGGCGGGGGAATGAAGATGCTAAGCAGGGATGAGAACAGTCTGAGTCTTCCCTCTAGATCAGCTGTGAAGTCAGCGGCAGTGATGACCATGATCTGCGGCGCAGCAGTGATTCTGCCGCTGCTGATCGGCTTCGCCAGTGCGAAGCTCAGCTCATCGAACAGTCTGCAGGGAGTGATACTGGCAGGAATCCTCTTCCCGGCCTTCCTGCTGGCGCTGCTGAATACACGGATGCTGATTCCTTACACGCTGCTGATCTGGGCGGTTGCCCCGGAGCTGCGGCGGATCGCAGACTGGTATGAAGGGGTGTATCACTCCGTATCACTGCTGAGTCTGGCTCCCCTGCTCACCGGAGCTACCTTAGCCATTCCGGTGCTGAAGGAGATTCACAAGATCCGCAAATCCTCTACCCGGATCCTTCTGCTGTTCTCCATTGCGCTGGCCTACGGCGCGATGATTGGCCTCGCAAAGAACGGCATTGGCTCGGTATACGATCTGGCGAATTATATCGTTCCACTGCTGCTGATTCCGTTCTTCGCGGTAACCCAGTACAAACCGAAGGATATCGACCGGCTGCTGTACGCTTTTGCGAATATCGCCGTGCTGGTTGCAGCATATGGAATTGTACAGTATCTGACGGTTCCCCCGTGGGACGCCTTCTGGATGCGGAACGCGGATATGATGTCCATCGGCACACCGTATCCCCTGGAGATCCGGGTGTTCTCCACTCTGAATTCTCCGGGCCCGGCGGCAACCTTCCTGGTCTTCGCACTGGTCCCGATGATTCTGGAGAAAAGATGGCAGGGGACACTGCGCTGGATCGGTGTTCTGCTCGTAGTAGTCTGCCTGCTGACTACGCTGGTGCGTTCCGCATGGCTGGTCCTGCTGGTGATGCTGCTGGTGTACATTGCCTCCTCTCCATCCAAAGGCAAATGGAAAACCCTGCTTCAGCTTGGATTCGTGGCAGCCGCGCTGTTCACGATTGTTCCCAAGCTGCCGGGGGCAGAGGGGCTGGTCGCCCGGATGGAGACCCTCACCTCGGTGCAGGAGGATCATTCCTACAATGAACGTCTCAGCCTCTGGACGAACATGCTGCCGATGGTGGCAGGTAATCCGGTCGGGCAGGGTATCGGCAGTGTAGGACAGGGGACGAAGATCGGCAACGGCGGGGAGCTTGGTGAATACGGGAACATGGATAACGGTGTGATCGCACTGCTGCTTACCTTCGGAGTACTCGGCGCATTGTTCTTTTTCGGAGCCCTGGGGGCCGTCATTAAAGAGATTGCCGTCAGAGTAACCAGCAAGGATCATCTTCAGCCTTATGCCCGCCTGTCGCTGGCGGCATGGATGGGGGCTGTGGTAAGTCTGGTATCGGATAACGGATTTCCGGGCCTTAAGGGTTATCTGATCTGGATGCTGATCGGACTCGGACTCAGTGCCAAAGAGATTACTCAGAGCAGAAAGAAGGGTATACCACATGCAGCAGTTGAACGCAAAATCACTTCCCGCTAGTACAGTCTGGTCCTCCCTCCGGCGCTTCACGAAGAGTAAGGACAATAGCTCGGCTGCCGTCAAAACAATGTTCGTCAGCGTACTGATTCTGCTGGTCAATATGCTGACCGGCGTGCTGACCGCGCGGTATCTCGGCCCGACAGGTCGGGGGGAACAGACCGCTATGGTGAACTGGTCACAATTCCTGGCGTTCAGCATGAGCTTCGGTATCCCCTCGGCACTGATCTACAACGCCAAGAAAAACCCGGATGAAGCCGGGGTGCTGTACAGGGTGGCGCTGCTGATCGGACTTGTGTTCGGAACCATGGCCATGATCATCGGAATTATTGTTCTCCCGTATTGGCTGAAGTCCTTCAGCCATGATGTTGTGGTCTTCGCCCAGTGGTCGATGATCCTGTGTCCGCTGATTGTGGTCTCACAGGTCAATAATGCGGCGTTCCAGTTCAGAGGCGATTACAAAACCTTCAACTGGCTGCGTTATCTGATTCCCCTGCTGACGCTGGCCGCGATTGGGATACTCATCCTGACCGGACACATGAATCCTTATACAACAGCGCTGGCCTATCTGGTCCCGTCGGTTCCGCTGTTCATCGGAATGACGGTCTCGCTGCTCCGCACCTACAAAGTAAAGCTGCGGGATGCCTATCTTAACTTCAAAAGATTGTTTACTTACGGTATGGGCTCCTATGGTAATGACCTGCTTGGACAGTTCTCTTATTACATAGACCAGATCATTATTGCCGGGCTGCTCCGGCCGGCCGATCTGGGGCTCTATGCGGTTGCGGTAAGCTTGTCGCGAATGGTCAACTTCTTCTCCAATTCGATTACGGTGGTCCTGTTCCCCAAAGCCTCCGAGATGTCGAAGGACGAAGCGGTAGCCCTTACCTTCAAGGCTTTCCGGATCAGTACTACCTGTACTCTGCTAGGCGCAGTGTTCCTGATGCTGGTTGCCCCGTTCGTCATCCCGCTGCTCTACGGCAAGGATTTCAATACGGCGCTTACCGTGTTCCGCCTGCTGCTGCTGGAAGTGACCATCAGCGGAGGGACGCTGATTCTGGCCCAGGTGTTCATGGCGCTGGGCAAGCCGAAGTTCGTATCCATCCTTCAGGGAGTCGGCCTCATCCTCGTGATTCCGCTGCTCTTCCTGCTGGTGCCGAAGTTCGGATTGTTCGGAGCCGGAGTGGCTATGCTCTCCTCGGCAGTGCTGCGGTTCCTGTTCATTATTCTTAATATCAGATACAACCTGAAGGTTAAGCTTCCGCGGCTGCTTATTAACGCCCAGGACCTTCAGTGGCTGAAGACGACGATGAATTCGTATATTCGCAAGAAACCTATGGATGTGTAAGCAGGTAAGTAATTGATTCAGCGAGCCGAGAATACGAGGCGAGCGACTTATCTGCTAAAAAACCAAGGGACGGTGCTTGGAGGGGCGCAGAGAAAATTTGGAGCTGCAGGAGCGTCAGCGTCCGCCTTTGTCTTCTGATTTCAACCGCAAACAGCGGTCCAATCAATGAAATCAGAAGACAACAGCGGCCGGAAGCCCAAACTTTTCTCGCAGCGACGACACACACCGGACCTACAAGGCAAAGGAGGATACCTTCATGGATTCAATGACAAGCGTGCTTGGCGGCCGGGGGAGTTACCCGATATCGGCGGTCATCATTGCTCAGGATGACGAAGTTCGAATCTCCGCAGCAATTCAGTCCTGCCGGTTGTTCGCCGACGAGGTGGTTGTAATCGACGGGGGCAGCAAAGACGGGACGGTCCAGCTGTCCGAGAGCCTGGGATGCCGGGTGTACGTTAACCCATGGCCCGGATACGCGAAGCAAAGGGAATTCGGAGTGGAACGCGCCGTCCATGATTGGGTCTTCCTGATTGATACCGACGAAGTGGTCAGTGAAGAGCTGGCGCGGGATATTCTGGAGCGCAAGCCGGGACTTACGGATGCTACCGTAGCGTTCTCGCTATACCGGATTGGTGATTTTCTCGGCAAATGGCTGGATAAGGGTGAGTACCTGGTGCGGCTGTATAACCGCAAGGAGTACGGCATCCGCAACAGCCTGGTGCATGAGATGCCCGAGGTATCCGAGGAACGGACGGTGAAGCTGAACGGAACGCTGTGGCATCAAGGCTTCCGCAGCATCAACGACCACGTGGCCCGGTTCAACAAATACACGGATCTGGAAGCGCAAAGCGCCTTTGAAAGCGGCAAGCCGTTCAAATTGAGCCACCTGCTGCTGAGGCCGCCGGCACGTTTCCTGCAGAAGTATTTCGTGCACGGATTATTCAAAAAAGGAATTTCAGGCTTCGCGGTATCGATATTCTGGGTGATGTATGAATTCATGGTCGGCTTCAAGCATTACGAATTACACAGCTCCGGCAAGCTGACCCGGCATAATGCCATGGGCCAGGCCGACAAGGAGAACAAAGGGGAGAGAAGCTATGTCGTACAATGACGGATTGAACATTATGACGACCGGCCTCAGCTGGCCCTCGTTACAGCCCGGAGGACTGAACACCTATTTCAAATCCGTATGTGAGCAGCTCTCCTCACGGAACCAGGTGCATGCCCTGATCTGTAGTCAGGAGACACCTGCTACCCCGAAGGAACTGATCATCCACAACGCCGGTGATCCCAAGGAGACGATCTGGAAACGCAAGGATGCCTTCCAGCGCAAGGCGGCGGACCTGATGGGAGACGGCAGCGGGCGGATTGATATCCTCTATACCCACTTCGCACCTTACGGCATCGGGCCGGCGATAGAAGCGAAGAAGCGGGGCATTCCGGTGGTTATGACCTTCCACGGCCCCTGGAATGAAGAGATGAAGATCGAAGGTCAAGGCATCAGGCACAAGGTGAAAACAACGATTGCCAAATCGATTGAACATAAGGCTTACAAGCTGGCAGACAAATTCATTGTCCTGAGCGAATACTTCCGGGGTATGCTGCATGATCTGCACGGGGTGCCGCTGCACAAGATCATCGTCATTCCGGGTGCGGCTAATGTGGAACGGTTCGTGCCTTCCACCAACCGGCTGGCGATCCGGCGGACACTGAATCTGCCGGAAGGTGCAACTACCGTGCTGACGGTCCGGCGGCTGATGAACCGGATGGGGCTGCTGCAGCTGCTCGAAGCCTGGAAGCAGGTTGCCGAACGGTTCCCGAACGCAATTCTGCTGATCGGGGGCAAAGGCCCGCTGCGCGGTGAGCTCGAAGAGAAAATAGCCGATTACGGACTGGGCAACAAGGTCCGGCTCCTGGGCTATATTCCCGATCATGAGCTGGCCTCCTATTATCAGGCGGCGGATATGTTCGTCGTTCCTTCGCAGGCGCTGGAAGGCTTCGGCCTGATCACCGTGGAGGCGCTGGCCTCCGGACTTCCGGTGATGGCGACTCCGGTCGGCGGCAACAAAGAGATTCTGCAGGGCTTCCGGCCGGAGCTGCTGTTCAAGAGTGCAGGCAGCGACGATATGGCAGAAGGCATGATTCATATGCTGAGCAACCGCAAGCTGCTGCCGGGCCGTGACGAATGCCGGAATCATGTGCTGGAGAAATATACCTGGCAGCATGTAGGCGATCAAGTGGAGTCCGTATTCCTCGAAACTTTGGGAAAGGGTGTGAGCGTAGGATGATCAAAGTCGCTTATATTGATCACACCGCCAAATGGAGCGGCGGAGAGGTTGCCTTGTTCAACATTCTCACCAACATCGGTGAACAGATTAGCCCGCTGGTGATTCTGGCGGAAGAAGGCACTTTGGCCGAACGGCTGCGGGAGAAGGGCATTGATGTCCGCATTATCCCGCTGGACGAGAGCATCCGCAGCCGCGGACGCAACGCTGTGAACCTCGGTGCTCCGGCTGCTGCAATGAAGCTGCTGGCCTACGGCCGTAAGCTCGCTCCGCTGCTCAAAGAGGAGAAGGTCGATTGCGTGCATACCAATTCGCTGAAATCGGCATTTTACGGAGCGGTGGCTGCCAAAAAAGCCGGAGTGCCCCTGATCTGGCATATCCGGGACCATATCGGAGCCCCGTACCTGAAGCCGGTTGTCGCCAAGGCGATCCGGCTGCTGTCACGCCTGCTGCCGAACGGCGTCATCGCCAATTCCCATTCCACGCTGAATGCGCTGGAGCTGCCGCGGTCGAAGAAGACGCTGGTCGTTTACTCCGCTTTTGCCAAAGCGATTGGTGAAGGGATCGGCAAGCGGGACCAGAAGGACTTCAATGTCCTGCTGGTGGGACGCCTGGCTCACTGGAAAGGCCAGCATATTGTACTGGAAGCCGCCAAGGCCTTCAAGCATGACAGCCGGGTGAAGTTCTGGCTTGCCGGAGACGCGCTGTTCGGGGAAGAGGAATACAAACAGGAATTAATTCAGCAGATGCAGCAAGGCAACATTACCAATGTCAGCCTGCTGGGTCATGTAGATGATATACAAGGACTTATGAACAAAGCCGATTTACTGATTCACACGTCGATCACCCCCGAGCCGTTTGGCCAGGTCATCGTCGAAGGTATGGCGGCTGGACTGCCGGTGATTGCCTCCAATGAAGGCGGACCGGTTGAGATTGTAGTTCCTGGCGTAACAGGAATGCTGATCCAGCCGGGAGATGCTACTGTACTTGCAGACTCCATCACCTGGATGCTGAACCATCCCGAAGAGCGTAGACGGATGGCGGATAATGGAATGAAACGGGTGAAAGAGCATTTTGTCATCGAGAATACGGTCAAGGATATCGTCGCTTACTACAAAGGTTTGCTGGCGGTTACCTGACCCTCGTACTTGGACAATGCTTAAGACTTGCTTCACTATCCGTTTCTACCATGCGTTCACTGCTTGATGATGCTGCTCCATAAAACTTTGAGGATGATTCACATGAAAATTGCGATAGCGCACGATTACTTAATCCAAATGGGCGGAGCGGAAAGAGTGGTGGAGGTTTTTCATCACATGTATCCGGATGCTCCGATCTTCACAACGGTTTTTAACGGAAGCCGCCTGACCGATAACCTCAAAGATGCGGATATCCGGGCCTCCTGGCTGCAGAAAATCCCCGGCGTGAAGCGGAATTTCAAAGGGGTGCTGCCGCTCTATCCCATGGCCGTCCGCGATTTGGACTTCAGCGGGTATGATATCGTCCTTAGCTCCAGCAGTGCTTTTATGAAAAGCATCCAGGTGCCCGAGTCTACATTTCATCTGTGTTACTGCCATACCCCCATGCGGTTCGCCTGGGATTATGACACTTACATGGAGCGGCAGTCGAATTCCGGATTATTCAAAAGACTGCTCAAGGTGTATATGCAGCGGCTGAAGAACTGGGACCAGCGTACCTCCAAAAATGTAAATCAGTTCGTAGCCAACTCCTCCGTCGTGAAGACGCGGATTCAGAATTATTATCACCGGGATTCCGATGTGATCTTCCCGCCGATCAATACAGCACGCTTCACCAGCTCCCCTACCATTGGAGATTACTATCTGATCGTATCCCGGCTGGTTTCCTACAAGCGGATCGATCTGGCAGTGGAGGCGTTCAACCGTAACGGTGTGAAGCTGTACATCGTGGGAGACGGGCCGGACCGCAAGCGTCTGGAAGGCATGGCTAAGGATAATATCTCTTTCCTGGGCCGGCTGGAGGATGAAGAGGTGACAGGACTGATGTCGCAGTGCCGGGCTTTTGTTTTTCCCGGAGAAGAGGATTTCGGCATTACGCCCCTGGAGGCGAATGCAGCAGGAAGACCGGTCATCGCCTATCAGGCCGGAGGAGCGCTGGACACGATTATTCCTTACGTCAACGGCGTGTTCTTCCAGCACCAGGAAGTTGATGATCTGCTCCAGGCCATTGATGAAGCAGAATCCTACGCGTGGGATATCGAGCAGATTATGGGCCATGCACGTAAATTTGATGAGCAGGCGTTTATGGTCCAGTTCAAGCAGTATGTGGAACAGGCCTACGTCAATTTCCTAAAAGGAGGATGATTGTATGAAACTCGCAGTAATCGGTACCGGATATGTAGGTCTTGTCTCAGGTGTCTGCTTCACCCTTAACGGAAATCATGTCATCTGTGTGGATAAGGATGAGGCGAAGATCGAGAAGCTGAACCGGATGGAATCCCCAATCTATGAGCCGGGTATTGAGGCACTGATCGAAATGAATCTCCGCGAGGGCAGGCTGAGCTTCTCGGCAGATCTTAAGGATTCGGTCCGCCGCTCCGACATCGTCATCCTTGCCGTAGGGACCCCCTCACTGCCGGGCGGTGAAGCGGATCTAAGATATATCGAAGGGGCAGCCATTGAAATTGCGCAGGCAATGGAAGGCTACAAGGTCATCATGACCAAGTCAACCGTACCCGTAGGCACCAATGAGAAAATCCGCAATTTGATCGCTTCGCACACGAATCATCCCTTCGACATTGTCTCCGCCCCTGAGTTCCTCCGTGAAGGCTCCGCGATCCGCGATACGCTGCATCCCGACCGGATCGTGATCGGACTCGATAATCCTGAGCTTGAGCCGATGATGCGCCAGCTTCATCAGGGCTTCACGGACAATGTATTCGTCACGGATATCCGCAGCGCCGAGATGATTAAATATGCTTCAAATGCATTCCTGGCTACTAAAATATCGTTCATTAACGAAATCGCCAATATATGCGAAAAAGTGGGAGCTGATGTAACCGAGGTGGCCGAGGGCATGGGAATGGACCGGAGAATCGGATCTACATTCCTGCAGGCCGGTATCGGTTATGGAGGCTCCTGTTTCCCGAAAGACACCAATGCGCTGATCCAGATTGCCGGTAACGTGGATTACGAGTTCAAGCTGCTGAAATCGGTGGTCGAGGTCAATAAAGGCCAGCGCTTCATGATCATCTCCAAGCTGCATGAATCGCTGGGCAGCCTGCGCGGCGCAGTCATCGGTATCTGGGGCCTCGCCTTCAAGCCGAACACCGATGATGTCCGCGAGGCGCCTGCCCGTGAAATCGTTGAAGCGCTGGTAGCCGAAGGCGCCACGGTGAAGCTCTATGATCCGATTGCCGCCGAGAATTTCCGGGCGCAATATGATCACCCGCAGCTTCGCTGGTGCGGGCTGGCGGAAGAGGCTGCCGAAGGCAGCGATGCGGTATGCCTCCTGACCGACTGGAGCCAGTTCAAGGATATCGACCTGCATCTGCTGGCGAAGAGCATGCGCCGTCAGGTGTTGATCGACGGCCGCAATGTCTATAGCAAAGAGCAGATCGAAGGAACCGGCCTGGAGTATCATTCTGTCGGACGCCCGCAGATGGGCGGCCTTAGCGGATTCTCCGCCAGCGTTGCTGGCGCGGTCTAAGCTCTTGGTCTATCAGTGATCCTGCAGCCTCCCACTGAAAGTGTGATGCACGGGGAAATTAGAGGGAAAAACCCCTCTAATTCCGCTGAAAGTAAGCTGTATGGGGAAATTAAGGGAAAAAATCCCTCTGATTCCGCCGAAAGTGTGCTGTACGGGGGAATTAAGGGGAAAAATCCCTCTAATTCCGCCAAAAGTGTGCTGTATGGGGAAATTAAGGGGAAAAATCCCTCTAATTCCGCCAAAAGTGTGCTGTATGGGGAAATTAAGGGGAAAAATCTCTCTGAATGCACCAGATATGTGCTGTATGAGGAAATGAGGGGCAAAAGTGCTCCTGATTTCACCGGATGCGGGCTAAACGAGGAAATGAGGGGCAAAAGTGCCCTTGATTTCACCGGATGCGGGCTAAAGGAGGAAATGAGGGGCAAAAGTGCTCCTGATTTCACCGGATGCGGGCCAAAGGAGGGAATGAGGGGCATTAGTGCTCTTGATTCCACCGCCGCGTAAGTGAACGTAAAACCTTGGAACAAGAGTGTTATGTTTCCCCTTCGCTGCTACAGCGAGCGGAAATCCCTTGGAACAAGATGCATTTAATCCCTTAAATCTCTCACCGCCGCTTAGTTGAGCGGCGCCGCCTTGGAACAAGCGTGAAATGGCTTTTGTCCCCGCAAAAGCAGGCGGGGCAGCCGCAGGTTCAATTGCCGCAACAACAAGCGGCAGCAGCTGATTCAATTGCCGCTCAACCAAGCGGCAATAGCCGGATCTTTAGCCGGGAGCTTCGCCTGCGGGCGAAGCGAATAAGCCAGCTGTTATGTAATGGAACGGAGAGGGATTTTGGAACTGTAGGAGCGTTAGCGTCCGCCTTTGTCTCCGGATTTCTACCGCGATAAGCGGTTTAAATCAGGAAATCCGGAGACAACAGCGGCCGAAAGTCCAAACATTCCTTGCAGTGACCCTCATAACAGCCGCTTTTAGGCTTAAGCAAACGCAGCCAGCTCCCAATAACAATCCGATATTTTCGCGACATCATATAAACTTAGGAGGGTTCACTTATGAAACTAGTACTTCTATCAGGCGGTTCTGGTAAACGGCTCTGGCCTTTGTCCAATGATTCACGTTCGAAGCAATTTCTGAAAGTACTGGAAAGCCCGGCAGGTGAACCGGAATCCATGGTACAGCGGGTATGGAGACAGCTGCAGGAGACAGGGATGGCGGAATCGTCCTACCTGGCTACCGGCCGCAGCCAGGTAGAGATGATTCAGAGCCAGCTGGGCAGCGGGGTGCCGATTATCGTTGAGCCGGAGCGGCGCGATACCTTCCCTGCCATCGCACTGACAGCAGCTTATCTGTATTCGGTCGCCGGTGTTTCACCAAGCGAGACGGTAGCCATCCTGCCCGTCGATCCTTATGTGGAGTCGTCCTTCTTCGAAACCGTTCTGCAGCTGGAGAGCACGATGCTGGAGAGCGGCGCCAATCTGGCGCTGATGGGCGTAGTTCCGGAGCATGCCTCCGAGAAATACGGCTATATCATTCCTACCAGCGCCGAAGCGGGGGCGAGCGGGTATCTGCAGGTGAGCCACTTCCAGGAGAAGCCGGACCGCAAGCAGGCTGAGGAGCTGATCAGCCGGAACGCGCTCTGGAACTGCGGCGTGTTTGCTTTCCGTCTAGGTTATCTGCTGGATATTCTGCAGCGCAAAGGACTGCCGCTGAACTATGAGGAACTGCAGAAGCAGTATAAACTGCTGGCTTCCATCAGTTTTGATTACGAAGTGGTGGAAAAAGAAGAGAATATCGTGGTTCAGCCTTACGCCGGATTCTGGAAGGATCTGGGCACTTGGAACACGCTGACTGAAGAAATGACCAGCAATCATGTCGGCAAAGGCTTCGTCACTGCAGATTCCGAAGGCACCTGCCTGATCAACGAGCTGGACATTCCGATCACCGTGATCGGAGCGAAGGATCTGATTATCGCCGCCAGCCCGGACGGAATTCTGGTTACGCACAAGGCGGAGAGCCCGCGCATTAAAGAAGTGCTGAAATCTTTTGAACAAAGACCGATGTACGAAGAACGCCGCTGGGGCCACTACAAGGTAATTGATTATGTGAAATATGCGGAAGGCAATGAGGTGCTGACGAAGCGAATCTTTATCTCTGAAGGTAAAAATATCAGCTATCAGCTGCATCACAAACGCAGTGAAATCTGGACCATTGTCAGCGGTGAAGCCAGCATTGTGCTCAATGAGAAAATGCATAATGTGAAGGCGGGGGATGTCGTACGGATTCCGGAAGGCACCAAGCATGCGATCCTGGCATTGACAGATATGGAATTTATCGAAGTGCAGACCGGCTCTGAGCTGGTGGAGGAAGATAACATCCGAATCACCTTGGATTGGGAAGATATCGCCTTGCAGCAATTCATTTCATAGGTCTAATCTATCTATATAACCAATTGTTACAAATCCAAAACAGGTATTAAGAACCATTTATTAAGAAAATTTCATTTTTGCTCTAAATTAAAACTAAATAGGGACGATACTTACGGTAAGAGGGATTAATCCTTCCAATACGACAAAGGCAAACCTAATCGAAAGATAGGGACGCAAAGCTATAGGGCCTTCGCAAGAGTGGCAGCCTGGCTACCGAAAGGAAGATGGATTTTGATAACTTACCGTAAGTCTCGTTTGCTGTGCACTGTGCTGTCTCTGGCCCTTTTATTGACTGCAGTACCTCTGGGACTCGGCGGAATGCCTTCATCTGCAGAAGCTGCGTCTAGTTCCAAAGCGCCCATTAATCCGGAGGCTTCAACCGAAGCAGTCAGATTGCTGGATGATCTGTATTCTATCACTGGAAAAGGCATTATTACCGGCCAACATGACTATCTGGAAAGTCCGGACGAATTCAGCAACAAGCTGAAAGGAACCAGCGGACAATATGCTGCTCTTCACGGCTATGAACTGGGCGTAATCAGCGGGCAATCGGAAAGTACAGCAGCGGCGCAACGCAGAAATGTTGTGAACAGCGCGATCAACTGGTATAAGGGCGGCGGCATTGTAGCCATGACTTTTCATGAGAATCTGCCCGGTACCGCATACCTCTGGTCCAATGTTCAGAAACCGCTGAGCCAGGCGGAATTCAATAAATATATTACTCCGGGTACAACACAGTACACTGCATTGATTGCAGATCTGGACAAAGTGGCAGTTTCACTTAAAAGCCTGCGGGATGCTGGTGTTCCCGTACTCTGGAGACCTTACCACGAAATGAACGGTGACTGGTTCTGGTGGGGGAAGAAAAATAACTTTGCTGCGCTTTGGAATATTATGTATGACCGTTTCGTAAACGTTCATAAATTAAACAACCTGCTGTGGGTATGGAACCCCAATGCACCCAATGCCTGGTCTGATCCTTATGCGCTGACCTACCCGGGGGCTGACAAGGTGGATGTACTCGCGGCAGATATATATGAGAACGATTATATGAATAAATATCATGACAGCCTGCTCGCACTTGCGAATGGCAAACCGATTGCCATTGGCGAGAATGGACAAATGCCAAGCACAGCAAAGCTGCAACTCTCACAGAAAAATTGGGTATATATGATGAGCTGGGGAAAAATGCTGTATGAAACCAACACAGTTGCTACCATCAAAGGTTTCATGAGCGACAGCTATACTGTGACCCGGGACGATTATAAAGCAGGCACATTTGCTACGGCGACGCCGAAACCAACAGCAACGCCAACGCCGGAACCGACAGCAACGCCAGTACCAACAGCAACACCAACGCCGGTACCAACAGCAACACCAACGCCAGTACCAACAGCAACACCAACGCCGGTACCAACAGCAACACCAACGCCGGTACCGACAGCAACGCCAACGCCGGTACCAACAGCAACACCAACGCCGGTACCGACAGCAACGCCAACGCCAGTTCCAACAGCAACACCAGCGCCGGTACCGACAGCAACGCCAATACCGATACTGACGCCGCCCCCTGCTTCCAATGATTCTGTGACGGCCCCCGTCGTTCAGAATGGTCTTCAGGGAGAATACTACAAGAACATGACGCTTTCGGGCACTCCGGTTCTGGTCCGGAATGATGCGCTGCTGAACTTTAACTGGCGCCAGGCAGCGCCGGATGCCAAGCTTGGAGTGGATAGCTTCTCCATACGCTGGACGGGTCAGATCAAACCTTCTTTCAGTGAAACCTATCAGATTATCACTACATCCGATGATGGTATCCGCGTCTATATTGACGGCACAGCTGTAATCGACAGCTGGACCAAACAGAGCGGTACCGAGCGTACAGGAAGCATAAACCTGCAGGCAGGCCGGCTGTATGATATCAAAGTGGAGTATTACGAGAATGCCGGCGATGCCAATATCCGTCTGATGTGGCAGAGTCCAAGCCAGGCGAAGGCAACTGTCCCTACAAGTGCGTTATTTGTGAACACGGCTGCTTCTTCAGCCAGCAAAGCAGCTTTGGATGCTCCGGCTGTGACTGCAACACCAGTACCAACAGCAACGCCGTTACCAGTATCAACACCAACACCGGTGCCAACAGCAACGCCGACAGCGGCACCAACGCCGACAGTGGCACCAACGCCGACAGCGGCACCAACGCCAACAGCGGCACCAACGCCAACAGCGGCACCAACGCCGACAGCGGCACCAACGCCGACAGCGGCACCAACGCCAACAGCGGTACCGACGCCGGCAGAAGCTCCATTACCGGAGAATCTTACGGCCGAGGCTCCTGCGGCGAATGGGCTGGTTGCGGAATATTTCAATAATATGACGTTGTCTGGTGCTCCGGCAGTGGTACGTACCGATGCAGTGCTTGACTTCAACTGGCGTCAAGGCACGCCGGATGCCGCAATCGGCATAGATTTCTTCTCTGTACGCTGGAGCGGTAAGCTCAAGCCGCTATACACTGAGACTTATCAGATTTATACCACTTCAGATGACGGCATCCGCGTACGGATCAATGGTGAGCTCGTGATCGACAGCTGGATGAAGCAGAGCGGGACCGAACGCACAGGAAGCATAAGCCTGACAGCCGGTCAGCTATATGATATACAAGTGGAGTACTATGAGAATCAAGGAGATGCCAGAGCACGCCTGATGTGGGAGAGTCCGAGCCAAGTTAAGGCAACGGTTCCTGCGAGCGCACTGTTTCTCCCTTCCGCTTCCTAAGATCATACCCCCGCAGCTGTATTCATTATTGGCGCTGATACTGGTTAAGACGTTACAATTCTAAATCCTATAAAGTCCAATCTTAATGGCCCTGCTATTAGCAGGGCTACTAAGCTATAGACCATCCGGTTAATTCATTGCAGCCTCTTAACAGAGAACTGCATACCTGCACGCCTAAGGCGGCAGTGAAACCCGGGGAAAGGAGATTATATTGAACACTTACCGTAAGTACAGGCTATATACAACAATTATTCCAATTATCCTTATCCTTTCACTTCTGCCATGGGGGGAGGCGCGCAGTCTTCCCGTAGCACGCCCCGTAAACACTCCTGCCGCTTCCATCAAACCCGTTAATCCCTCCGCTTCCAAGGAAGCCACAGCACTGTTAAGCTATCTTGCCGATCTCAGCGGCAAAGGTATGATCTCCGGCCAGCATGATTATCTGGAGAGTCCTGATGAATTCAATAATAAGCTTAAAAATGCAAGCGGGCAGTATGCCGTTCTGCACGGCTACGAGCTGGGAGCTATTAACAACCAGTCCAAGGAGACCATTGCCAGGCAGCGTCAGGCTGTCGTAGACAGTGCCATTAAGTGGCACAAAGGCGGAGGCATTGTGGCGATGACCTTCCATCAGAATCTGCCGGGAACCTCTCCCGAATGGGCTAATGTAAAAATGAATCTGAGCCAGGATAAATTTGACGCCTATGTTACTCCGGGAACCCCGCAGTACAAAGCTCTAATCGCCGAGCTGGATGAGGTAGCCGGGTACTTGGGTGAACTGCGGGATGCCGGAGTTCCGGTTTTATGGCGTCCATATCACGAAATGAACGGCAACTGGTTCTGGTGGGGGCAAAAGGATAACTTTGCCCAGCTGTGGGATATAGTGTACGACCGTATGGTGAACACGCATAAGCTGAATAATCTGCTGTGGGTATGGAACCCGAATGCACCGAACGAGTGGGCAAAGGCTTACAGCAATTATTATCCGGGTGCCGCCAAGGTGGATGTACTGGCAGCCGATATTTATAACAATGACTTTAAGCAATCCTATTACGAGAACCTTCTGAAGCTGGCTGACGGCAAACCCATCGGTATCGGGGAGAGCGGAGAGCTTCCAGACCCTGTCATATTGTCTCAAACCCAGAGTAAATGGGTATATACGATGACATGGGGGAAAATGCTGCTCGAGAATAATAATCTCCAGAAAATTCAAAGCTTTATGAGCAATAAGTACACCGTATCACGGGATGATTACAAGCTGGCACTGAGTGCTCAGCTCAACGCACTTACAGCGGTATCTCGCAACGGTCTCAAGGGGCAGTATTTCGGCAATACGGAGCTGTCTGGCAAACCGCTGCTTACCCGGAATGACAACAGGATTGACTTCAACTGGCATGGAGATTCACCAGCGCCGGGAATCGGCAAGGACTCTTTTTCCGTACGCTGGACCGGTAAGATCAAGCCAGTCTACAGTGAAAAGTATACTTTTACAGCCTCTTCCGATGACGGCATCCGTGTGTGGATCGGCGGCAAGCTGATCATTGACAGCTGGAAGAAGCAAAGCGGTGTCAGCCGGGAGGGAAGTATAACTCTTACAGCCGCAACTGCCTACGATATTAAAGTGGAGTATTATGAGAATCACGGTGACGCAAGCGTCCGTCTGATGTGGCAAAGCCCGCGCCAGAAGCAGGCGGTGATTCCCCAGAACGCGCTGACTCTTCCTTGAGGAATGAAGCTGGTCATCACGAATGCGGCTCTACGGAAACCGGTACATTACAGCCACCCTGGAAGAAAGTGAGGACAAGGGAATGAGGACTAGACTCAAAACAAAGAGAAATAAACCCATTCATCTACTACTAAAATTTGCAGCATTGATCATCTTGTTTCTGTTGTCCGTTTCTGTCTTCGGAGAGGATGGGACAAATAGCGGCGAGGTGGAAGTTGACATGTCGGAATTATCTGCAGCCAAGGATGCGGGTCCCGCAGTTCCGGAGGGGACTGTACTATGGAGGCTGGGCCAGCATGACGGTTCAGCCGCAGAGTTTACAGCAGCCGGATCAAACGGGGCCAAGGGGGTATTCAGCGTTGCTTCAACCGCAGTGAAGGCGGCGGAGCTTCAGAGTATCCCGTCCGGGCTGCACGGCGCTACCAATCCTGAACTGCGGATTACCTACAAACTGGATAAGATCCCGGTTAACGGGGTCTTATTTCGTGTCAGCATCCTTGATGCCTACAAATCCGTACCGCAGATGAGCGTATTCTCTAACCGGCAGCTGTCAGGGATTATTCAGATTGCCGGTGTGAACGGTACGGACAGTAAATACGATTTCCGCAAAACCTATGAGCTGTACATTCCCAAAGAACAGCTCATCAGCGGAACCAACGAGCTGACACTGCGGGCAGCGCGCGGGATCTATTCCTCCGCTGCGGAGGATAAGTATAACTGGTGGACATGGGATAACCTTAGTCTGGAAGCACTGAAGACTCCGGTCAAGGAGCCGATTCACGGGAGCTATACGCTGACCGGAACCATGGTCAACAACAAACAGTTCTATTTTGACAAAGGTGCAGTTACGCATTTGCCTTATATTATGAAATGGCTGGGTTTAGCCTACAGCGGCAACATTATGCGGACCAGCTGTGCCAGCGATGTGGGCAGATCCTGTGAGAATATGGGAGAGTACTACGAGGTCCTGAAGGATTATAATATGCAGGCTGTTGCCCTCTATCTGTACACGGGTGATATCAAGCTCAAGGAAGACGGTTCACTGCCGGATGATGCGGAGAAGAAGCTGACCGATTATTTCAAGCAGTACGGCCAGTATTTCCAGTATTATGAGGTGGATAATGAGCCCGGACTGTTCAACCGTTCCAAAGCAGTCAATCTGGCGATAGCCGACTGGCTGAATAAGAAAGGCAAGACGATCGCACCGCATCTGCAGACGGTGGCCCCGGGCTGGGCATACTGGCCGGGTTACAGCGAAGATTCCTGCGGTAATCAGAAGGGGACGCTTAAGCAGTGCGGAGATCCGGACGGCTGGGAACGGGACCCGGAGCAGCGGAACGAGCTGGAGGAAGTAACGGATTTGACCAATGGGCATTCCTATGGTGAATCCTACATTTTCAGCAATGGAGGCAGCTTTACAGAGAACCTGAAGACCTTTGGGGGAGCTGTAGACGGCCTCAGCAAAAAAATGCTCACCACCGAATTCGGCACCTCGGATTCTCATGTGGATGCCTATCAATACGGCGCGTCCGAGCGGACTGCGGCGGTGTTTGACCGGATTATGCGGGGGCATATCGGATATGCCGATATGTTTGTGCAGCATGCGGCTTTCTTCAAGAACTTCAGTCTGTTCAAGTACGGCTTCAACCTGGAGGAGCATGATCCGGGAGCTACAGAGATTTATTATACCAAAGAAGGTGAAGATTCACGCGTAAGTATTATGCGCCGGCTGGATCTGGCTTATGCCACACACGGGGCGCCGCTGAGCTACCAGATTACGAACAAAGATGATTTGGCTGACAAACTGGTGTATGTGCGGGCGGTAGACACTTCCACCCTTGAGCCTCTGGCAGGCAGCGGAGCCACATCCAACAAGCTGCTTGTGAACTTTGTCAATTTCGAAGAAACCGAGCAGACCGTTAAAGTAAAGGTGACCATGCCGGAGAAGACCGTATATGAGGGTGAACGCTTTGGCCGCGGAGATACTTATGAAGAGGCACGCAGCTATATGTCGGGCAGGAATGCTACACCTGTGCTGGAATTCACCGAAACGCTGGCTCCGGGTGAGGCGGTGCAGTATATTCTGCAGCCCTCTTCCGAAGTAGCGGATGTGGCGCCGCAAGGCTTCAAGGCCGCGGCAGTCAAAGGGCTGTCGATGCATCTGAGCTGGCTGGAGGCTCCCGGGGCAAGCTATGAAGTGCTCCGGGCCGACGGCCCGGGCAGTGAACTGAAAGTGATTGCGGCAGGTGTGCAGAGCACAGAGTACACTGACCGCAAACTGCAGGAGGGCACATTGTATACTTATGCGGTAAGAGTGTCAGGCTCTGGCGTCATGTCGGAGAAGACGCAGATTACAGCAACCGGACTCGTCCCGCTGGACCGGACCGGCTGGAAGGTTACGTCTAATGTGAACACGGCAGCCTCGAAGCCGGAGAGTGCCATTGACGGGGACCGGCGCACACGCTGGGATACCGGTAAACATCAGGCATCAGGTGAATACTTCCAGATTGATTTAGGTGCAGTACATGCAATAGAAGCCATAGAGCTGATTTATACTTTATCGTCGTATGATTATCCGCGGGGATATACCGTCCAGGTATCCGATGATGCCAAGAGCTGGACACAGGTAGCATCCGGCAAAGGGAAGCTGGAGTTGACCAGAATTGCCTTTTCCCAGGTCCAAACCCGTTATATCCGCATACAGCAGACAGGTTCCGGAGGCAACTATTGGTCGATTCAGGAGCTGCAGGTGTATTCAAGAGAATAAAGGACGGCATAATAAGCTCCGTGGATTTAAGAAGCCACCGGGGTTTTTTGCTGCGAAGTATGAATGGGAAAGGGGGCGGACGGATCGATGACTCATCTTGCAGATCAAATTATTCTGCTGCTGGCGGCTTTGCTGCTGGTAGGCGTGCTGTCCACCAAATTCTCCACCCGTTTTGGAATGCCCGCACTGGTTCTGTTTATCGCTGCCGGGATGGTGCTCAGCCATTTCATTTATTTCAACAATGCTTCATTAACACAGATCGCCGGGATTTTTGCGCTTGTGGTTATTCTGTTTGAAGGCGGAATGCAGACGAGTATGAAGGATATCCGTCCGGTCATGAAGCCGGCGCTGTCGCTGGCTACGGCAGGTGTGCTTGTGACAACGGGGGTTGTCGGTGTTTTTGCCAGATTTATATTAGGCGTGCCGTGGGCGGAGAGCTTCCTGTTCGGGGCGATTGTCGGTTCGACGGATGCGGCTGCGGTGTTCTCAGTACTGGGCGGCAAAAACATTGATAAACGCCTGACCTCCACACTCGAAGCAGAATCAGGCAGCAACGATCCGATGGCGGTATTCCTCACCGTCTCCCTGATCGAATGGATACAGCATCCTGATACTGCAATCTGGAGTCTGGTGCTCTCCTTCTTCTGGGAGATGGGGATTGGTCTCCTGCTGGGGATTCTTATCGGTAAGCTGGCTACATATCTGATCAACCGGATCAATCTGGACTCCACCGGGCTGTACCCGGTGATGGCCATCGGCTTTGCGGTTCTGACCTACGGGGTTTCGGCGATGGTCCACAGCAGCGGTCTGCTTGCCGTCTATGTCATGGGGCTGGTGCTGGGGAACTCCGAGCTGATGTATCACCGTACGATCATGAATTTCAATCACGGCTTTGCCTGGATGATGCAGATTGCCATGTTCATCCTGCTCGGACTGCTGGTCTTTCCCCAGGAGCTGGCGGATATTGCCTGGCAGGGTATACTGCTGTCCGTTATTCTAATGGTAGTAGCAAGACCTGCGGGTGTATTCATCAGTCTGCTGTTTGCCAAGTTCTCCTTCCGCGAAAAGACACTGATCTCCTGGGCCGGACTCAGGGGCGCCGTCCCCATTGTGCTTGCGACCTACCCGCTGCTCGCGGGGCTTCCGCAGGGCCGGCTGTTCTTCAATGTCGTTTTCTTCGTAGTCCTGACCTCGGCGGTCATTCAGGGAACGACCATTTCGCCCTTGGCCTCGCGGCTTAGACTGGTAGGACGGGAGGATGCATCCCAGCCGTCGCTGATGGAGCTCGTGGCTCTTGGCAAGACGGATTCCGAATTTAACCACATCGGGATTGACCGGCATATGCCGATTGCCGGGATGCAGATTGCGCAGATCGGGCTGCCGGATGATATCCTGTTCACCGCGATTATCCGCAACAAGAGCATCGTGACGCCGCATGGCAGCACGGTTATTGAACCGGGTGATACAGTATATGTACTCAGCCCCAAGACCAAACGGGACGAGATGCGGGCGATCTTCCGGAGCGGGAAGGGGAAGGCGGCGGAGACAGATATCACATCGGTTTAGGATAAATGTGAGCTTCTCTGCCGGGTGAAGTGATTTGTGTCAATATAGCAGATTTTACAGCATTGTGACCGAAATAATAGGAGGTTCCGAAAGGGGAATGCTAGAATTTGCAGTAACCCTATATCATAAAACAGAGTTGCATTAAGGCGTAATCTGTGTTAAATTGTATATAGATTTAGAATGAGTCTAAATACAATAACAAATAAATACACATCCCAGGAGGTTATTAGAATGAGTACACAAGTTAAAAGCCATACTGAATTGCATGCTGCCCTGAACCGTCAGACAGCGAACTGGACGCTGCTTGGAGTGAAGCTGCATCATTACCACTGGTATGTCGGCGGAGCACAATTCTTCACGCTGCATGAGAAATTTGAAGAGCTGTACAATGAAGCTGCCGGTTATGTGGATGAGCTGGCTGAACGTTTGCTCGCCATTGGCGGACAACCTGCTTCCACAATGACACAATATCTGGCTCTCTCCGGACTGAAGGAAGCAACCGGCGGCGAAAGCGCGAAGGAAATGGTAGCGCAGCTGGTTAAGGACTTCACTGCCGTAGCCGAAGAGCTGAAGCAGGCAATCTCTGCTGCCGAAGAGCTTAGCGACCAGCCTACGGCTGACCTGCTGATCGGTATTAGAACAAGCGTCGAGAAAACATCCTGGATGCTGAACGCTTACCTGGCTTAAACCGTAACAATAGTATATAAGAAGAGCGCCCGTGGTATCCGCACGGGCGCTCTTTGCAGTATGGCCGGTTATCCCGGCAGGTTTACTTGATAAATACTCCGCCAAACGGCAACGCCTCGCGCAGGAACCGTTTGATAATGCCGTCTTCATTATTATCCCGCTGAAAACGCCTGCTCTGGCGTCCGGCCTGGAACAGCACAGGCCCGTGGCCGGTCATCTTCCAGTGATAGCTCATATGCTGGCTGGCGAGATGATTGCCGTAGACCGTAAGCTCAAGCCGGGCATTCTCGGGATAGGCAATAATACTGCCGGCATCGACATACAACGGATCAAACGGGTCAAGCTCGGCTTCACAGACTGTGCCTTCTGTCAGAATGCCGATGCTGCCATGACCGGAGAATTTCACCTTGACGATATCCCGGGTAATCAGCATATTCTTCATATTCAATACTCTGGTCTGCATGGTGACTCCCTTGCTGTAGAAGAACAGATGCCTGAAATCATAGAGCAGATCGCTCTTGCCGTCGAGCTGCAGCGTCTTGACCCGGTAACCGGGCGGCAATGCAGCCACGAACCGGCAGGGGCCGGTGATATCCGAGCGGATCAGCTTTCGTTTGCGGTACATGCCCTTCACATCCATCAGCCGGTCCGCCCGTCCTGAAGAGGGGCCTTGATAGGCTATAATCTGCTGCGGATGGAGCACATGAACCTCTTCATTCTCTGCGACGGTAAAAGCAACGGCCTGTCCGCTGCCGCTGTCGCCTTCATCCTGGACATCAACATTCATTCCTTATGCTCCCCTCGTGCAGTGCTGTGTACATGCGCTTCTTCCTCCAGCCTTAACGCAGCCGGTCGCTTCTTCTGGAACGGTGGCGCATGGTGAAGCGCAGCAGCCGGATCAGCAGGAAATAACCCAGGATAAGAGCAAGTCCGGTGATTACCGTCACCTTGATCCGGTTATAGTAATTTTCCCGTGCCGTACGGTCATTCTTCAGTTCATCGACGACCTGGCTGAGCTGGCGGTTCTGTTCCTGCAGCGCGGCATTCTGGGCCTGGTAGGTCGCCATTTGCTGCAGAGACTGGTCCAGCTGGTCTTTTGTCTGCCCCAGCTCGTCCACTGCCGTTCCAAGCTCCGCCTTTGTTTTCTGCAGTTCCTCCGCCGTCTGCTGATAGCTCTCCTGCAGTTTGTTGACTTCACCGGGCAGCTCCGAGAAGCTCTGTAGTCCATTATATAAATCAGTGAAATAGTTGGCTTTGGCCGCAGGGATATCATAAGTGAAAGAAATCCCGAGCAGCAGCAAGGCCGACCCCAGCAGCTTTATCATATTTCTTGTTGCGCGTTTGTTCATTAATGATCACCACCTGTTATAGGCTTGTTGTATTCTTATTTTATCATAGCCGGTCCTGATTTGGGCAGTGCGGGCAGCTTTAGGCATAATTACCCTTCCTGTCTATGCAGGTAACCATATGTGTAATACAGTACAAATCATATGAAGGTTTCTATTATATTGAGTGTGCACATAAATTAACGTATACTTTGAACGGAAAGGAGCTGCTTCGAGTGAATAAATGGCTCAAAACGTTGTTGTTTCTGGCAGGTTCTGCACTGTTGACCCGGTTTATTCCGTTCTCATCCTTATTCCGTAATCTGGATACGATGTTTCACGAATTCGGCCATGCGCTGGTAACCCTGCTGCTCTCGGGGAGTGTGCTGCGGATAGAGCTGCATCCCGACCATAGCGGTGTAACCTATTCAGCGATTGCCGCAGGGGGGAGGGCAATTCTTGTATCGCTGGCCGGTTATCCTCTGGCTTCACTGTTCTCATTGCTGCTCTTCTATCTATATAGTAGAGACAAGCGGCAGTGGGGGCTGATTATGGCCAGCGGTGTTGCGCTGGTGATGCTGGTGCTCTATGTACGGGGCGGCTTTGGGATGATTTGGCTGAGCGGTTTTATTCTGCTGAATGCCGCTATGCTGTTCCTTTGGCCGAAGGTCAGCAAATATTATTATTTATTTCTTGCATTTCTGACTCTGGAGGAGTCCGTAATGGGGACGCTATTTTTGGTAACGGCTTCGGTACTGACGCCTTCCCGTGCGGGGGATGCAGCAAATTTGGCCAGATTAACGCCGCTGCCGGCTATATTGTGGGCACTGCTGTTCTTCCTCTTCTCGCTGCTATGTGCCAAGTGGGCGCTGGGCTTTTTTTTCAGGGAAGAAAAAAAAGCTAACCGGGCAAGAAGCCTATAATGCGCAAAACTGTGTTCGTCATATTTTGACAAAATAATAGACTTTCGCAAAGAGGCAATTACCTTTAGTGGTAGGTTGGCTCTTTTTTTGTCGATATTATAGGACCGAACATATATTCCATGACAAGGAGTTGTCCGCCATTATTGGTACATTAATAGAAGACCCAAAAAAAGAAAGAGGTGGAAATATGCAAGCAAGTATTCAGCCCATATTTACTTGGAGCCAGGATCGGATTTTAGCAGGAGGTGCGAAGAATATTATCCTGCTCGTGGAGTGGAAAGGAGTGTCACAAGGAGAGGAATTCCGCAAGAAAAGCCGAAAGGTTGTAGCCCGGGAAATTGAGCTGCGTGTATGGCTGGAAAGCCACGTTACGGTGACCGGATGCTACGGGTGTACAGCAGAAGAAGGAGAAGGACGCTCACTGCTGCTGAAGCTGGGCAAAATCCATTCCGGGCAACGCAGGTTTATTGCTTTGGAATTTACGATGTCAGGCATGCCTGCAGGCATACATGAGGCGCTTTGGCTGCAGTGGCAATACAGACAGCCCACGGTAGAACGTATACGTGAGCTGCCGCTCAAGAAGCTCGGAATGGAATATTCACATCATACGGATGTACTGGGCGCTCAGTGTTGTTTTCATGTTGAGAAGCATGTAGAACTGCTCAAAATGGAGGGATTATTAGCAGAAAGGGAAGTGGCCAGAGCCCAAAATCAGCAGCAGGTCTCCACGGAGAAGCTGCGGCGTCAGGCGGATAAATTGCTGCTGCTCGCTGCACGTTCCGGCGATATGCAGCTTGTAAAGGAAGCGGAAGCACTCTATAAGCAGCTTGAGGTGGAGATGACTCTCTTGGGAAAGGTTGTAACGAGATAAATGTAAGGAATGCAGCAGGGATACAATAGGCAGTGATCATACATATAGGTTAAAATTTGAATCCAATTCGCAGAAATAGATAACGAATCGTGTAATATATAAATGTGGTAATATAGTAAAATAGTTCTATTATATTTTCTTATCTCGGTTATTACATCCTTGGTTATAGATATATATAACTAGTTTATTTAAAAATAATGGGTCTATTTTACCATGAATCAAGGAGAACTGAAAATGACAGACCGATTAATCCGGCTGATGCGCATTATTACGCTAGTTCAAGCCAAACCGGGAATTCTGGCCCGTGAGCTGGCGGAACGATGCGGCAACAGTGAGAGAACGATTTACCGGGATATGGATGCGCTCAGTGCCATGCATATCCCCATTACCCATATGGGACACGGTAAGGGATATGCTTTTATCGGTAATTTTGCACTGTACCCTTTGGATTGGTCAGAAGAAGAAGCAGCCGCATTTTCACAGTTGCGCAGTATTATGACGGATATCAAACCTTTACTGCCCCCGGATTTCGAAGACGCCTATGAGAAAGTGATGGCCGCAGAATATAAGCAAAAGGCAGAAAGGGAAGAAACGATGGAGAGCGCGAAGAAGGAGGCGGGTCAGCATTGGATGGAGAGAAGCGGATCTCATGGAGATCAGCCATTCTATCTGACCGGCATTCTGGATGCCGTGATGAAGCAGCGCAGTATACAGGCGGACTACAGTGAGAATGCATACGAAGAAAAAGGTATCAAAATTGATCCCTACTGCCTGGTCCCGTTGGAGAATCGTTTTCATTTGATTGGGTTTTGTCATCGCTTCGGGATCATCCGCACCTTTCATATTAACGGGTTTTCCAGTGTGAAGCCGCTGGACAGCTGGTTCTCCAAGGATAAATTTGATTTACAGGCTTTTATGGAGCAGAAGTGGTCTCTGGACCAGGATAGTCTGCAGGTAGAATTCAAAGTCAAGTTCTCGGAACGGATGATGGAGAGGCTTAAGCATGAGGAGATGTTTGTGAAGCCCAGCAGGGTGGACCGCCAGAACCGCTGTCTGCATTTTAAGGTTGCGGTGGAGCAGGATATTGGCTTTGTTCACTGGATTATGAGATACGAGGAAGAAGCTGAGATTATGGAGCCGGTCTACTACCGGGAAGTTCTCAGAAATCAGCTCGAGAAATGGCTGTCGCTATACAAATAGCGCAGTTTTTCTTTTTATATATAGGTATTTACACAGGTTGGGCATGTAATTATTCATACCAAAACACTCGTGTTAGTTATATGTGCAAATTTTCCTTGTCTAGTCGGGGTATATATAGTAAGTTATACATTAAATAACAACAATGTGTATTTAAGCGGATTATTGTAACGTGTCATGTCAGGTATTCGTTAATATATCTAACTTTTTAAATATATTTTCTATCCTGTCATTTGACCTTTGTTCAATTTTTAAGTAGAAGAGAGGTAGAGATTTGATCCAGCCCATTCTAAAAATTGAAAATTTGCACACCCACTTTTTTACCGACCGCGGTGAAGTTCCTGCAGTTGACGGTGTTGATTTGTACATTAATCCGGGTGAGGTTCTGGGTGTGGTAGGCGAATCCGGCTGTGGTAAAAGCGTAACCTCCCTGTCCATTCTGAAGCTGGTTCCGGATCCCCCGGGAAAAATCGTGGGCGGACGTATCCTGCTGAAGGGCCGTGATCTTGTCCCGCTTAAAGAGAAAGAGATGCGTAAGATCCGCGGTGACTCGGTCTCGATGATTTTTCAGGAACCGATGACTTCGCTCAATCCGCTGTTCACGGTCGGACAGCAAATTATAGAAACCGTACGCCTGCACCGCGGCCTCTCCAAGAAGGAGGCCCGGGAGCACGCTGTAGAGATGCTCCGCAAGGTTGGCATTCCCCGGCCGGAGGCCATTATTGATGAATATCCGCATCAGCTGTCGGGAGGCATGCGCCAGCGTGTAATGATCGCCATGTCCATTTCCTGCAGTCCGGAGCTGCTGATTGCCGATGAGCCGACGACTGCGCTTGATGTAACGATTCAGGCACAGATTCTGGATCTGATCCGCCGGCTTAACGAAGAACAGGGTACCGCAGTTATGCTGATTACCCATGATCTTGGTGTTGTAGCGGAGATGTGCCACCGTGTTGCGGTTATGTATGCCGGCAAGGTAGTGGAGGAAGGCAGCGTACGTGATATTTTCAAGAATCCGCTGCATCCGTATACCCGGGGGCTGATCGAATCGGTACCGCGGATGGATGAAACCAGAGAACGACTGTATTCAATTCCGGGCAATGTGCCGATTCTCAGCAAAGAAATGCAGGGCTGCCGGTTCGCGCCGCGCTGCCCTGATGTCATGGATATCTGTCGTCAAAGTCTTCCGAAGCTTACGCTCCAGGAGGAACAGCACAGCTGCAGATGCTGGCTGCATGAAAGTCAACAGGAGGATGCGGTATGAGTGAGAGCCTGCTAGAGGTCAAGGGCCTTAAGAAGTATTATCCGATCAACAAAGGGTTCTTCAATCGCGCGCAGGGTTATGTCAAGGCTGTGGACGATATCTCCTTCTCGGTAAGCAAAGGTGAGACCTTTGGCCTGGTTGGAGAGAGCGGCTGCGGTAAATCCACAACCGGCCGTGCCTTGCTTCGGCTGATTGAGCCCACGGCGGGAGAGGTTTGGTTCGAAGGTCAGGATATCACGAAGCTATCTATAGAGGAGATGCGGAGGCGGCGCCGGGAGATGCAGATTGTTTTCCAGGACCCGTTCTCATCCTTAGATCCGCGCAATACCGTACAGCGTATTCTTGAAGAGCCGATGATCGTGCACGGAGTAGGCGATGCCAAGCAGCGCCGGGCCGAAGTAGAACGGCTTGCGGATGTAGTCGGGCTGGCTAAAGCGCATTTGCAGCGTTACCCGCATCAGTTCTCCGGCGGACAACGCCAGCGGATCGGGATTGCCAGAGCACTGGCGCTCCAGCCGAAGCTGATTATCGCCGATGAGCCTGTATCTGCACTGGATGTATCGATCCAGTCACAGGTCATTAACCTGATGCAGGATTTACAGAAGGAATTCGGATTGACCTATATCTTCATCGCCCATGATCTCAGCGTGGTGAAGCATATCTGCGACCGTGTTGCCGTCATGTATCTGGGACGGATTGTTGAAGTCACTGATAAGCATAAGCTCTATGCCGATCCGCAGCATCCCTATACGCAGGCGCTGCTGTCCGCAGTTCCTGAGCCCGATCCTGATATCCGCAAGGAACGGATCATTCTGCAGGGTGAGGTGCCGAGTCCGGCGAATGCGCCGGTCGGATGTGCTTTTAATACACGTTGTCCCAGGGTGATGGAGGTATGCCGTAATGTCAGACCGCCGCTGCAGGAGACAGGGGCCGGACATTTGACCGCGTGCCATCTGTATGATGAGGAAGTCCGTTCCCGGCTGGCCTAATGAAAGAAGGAAGAATTCAATACCGCTCTCTATGCATTGGCCCTGATATATGGCAGCGCTTTGGCGCAGCTCCATATAAACGCTTTAATACTTTTAATGAGAGAAGGGAGTTTTCTAGAGATGAAGAAGTGGAGTAGTCTTGCACTGGCAGTAACGCTGGGGGCGGTATTAACATTAAGCGGCTGCGGGGGTAACAATAACAACGCAAGCACAGAAGCGACTGCAGGCACGAATGCAGCGGCGACCACCGCACCGGAGAGCTCACCTGAAACATCGGCTAACACGCAGGATACACTGATCCTCGGACGAGGCGGCGATTCCGCATCACTGGATCCGGCCATTGTAACAGACGGCGAATCCCTGAAGATTGCCCACCAGGTATTCGATTCCCTGCTGGAATACAAACCGGGTACCTCTGAAGTACAGGCTTCACTTGCTGACAGCTGGGAAGTTTCAGCTGACGGTCTGACTTATACCTTCAAGCTGCACCCGGGCGTGAAGTTCCATGACGGAACAGATTTCAACGCTGAAGCTGTAGTGTTCAACTTCACACGCTGGAGTGATCCGGCAAGTGAGTTCAAGTTCGAAGGCGATTCCTTTGACTACTATGACTCGATGTTCGGTCCGGACGGCAGCCGTGTAATCAAAGAGGTTAAGGCTGTAGACGCCACTACGGTAAAGTTCACACTCAACCAGCCGCAGGCACCGTTCCTGCAGAATATCGCTATGACCTCCTTCGGGATTGCCAGCCCTGCTGCCATCCAGGAGAAGAAGGAGAACTTCAAGAACGAGCCGGTAGGCACAGGACCTTTCGTGTTCACGGAGTGGAAGCATAATGATTCCATTACACTGGACAAGAACCCGAACTACTGGAAAGAAGGCCTTCCTAAGCTGAACAAAGTAATCGTCCGCTCCATTCCGGACAACTCGGCACGCTTCAATGCCCTGCAGAACGGCGAGATCGATCTAATGGAGGATTTAAGCCCGGATGATCTGTCCACACTTGAAGGCAATACTGAGCTGCAGAAGATTGAGCGCCCGCCGTTCAATGTAGCGTACCTCGGCTTCAACTTTAAGAAGAAACCTTTTGATAATGTGAAAGTAAGACAGGCGCTGAACTATGCGGTGAACAAACAGGCAATCATCGATGCATTCTTCTCAGGCCAGGCTACTGCAGCGGTTAACCCGATGCCGCCTTCACTGTGGGGCTACAACGATGCTGTGCAGGATTATGATTATGATCTGGACAAAGCAAAGGCACTGCTGGCGGAAGCTGGTTACCCTGACGGCCTGCCGGATACAGTAACCCTCTATGCTATGCCGGTATCCCGGCCTTACATGCCAGACGGCAAGAAGGTTGCGGAAGCCATTCAGGCGGACTGGGAGAAAATCGGTGTGAAGACGGTTATTGAATCTCCGGAATGGGCGACTTATCTGGATGACACCAAAGCCGGCGAGAAGGATGATATCTACATGCTCGGCTGGACCGGCGATAATGGTGACCCGGATAACTTCCTGTATACGCTGCTCGATAAGGATGCTATCCCCGGCAATAACCGTACCTTCTATGTGAATGAAGATCTGCACACGATCCTGATCAATGCCCAGAAGGAAACGGATCAGGCGAAACGCTCCGACCTGTACAAACAGGCTCAGGAGATCATCAAAGCGGATGCACCGTGGATTCCGCTTGTGCACACTACACCGCTGCTGGCTGCGAAGGCCAATCTGAAAGGATTCGTTCCAGGCCCTACAGGTACGGAATATTACAGCGAAATTTACTTCGAATAGTATGCTCCATAAGCATTTCCTTGCCGCCGCATGCCGGGCGGCAAGTTATGCTTAAGGACCACTGGAAGGTGAGCCAACTTGAACTCCTACCTATTAAAACGTGTCATGGTTTTATTTCCTGTGCTGATCGGAATGACGATTATCGTCTTCTCCATTATTCATGCCATTCCGGGTGATCCGGCAGAAACCATTCTGGGCCAAAAGGCAACCGAGCAGTCCAAACAGGCGCTGCGCGAGCAGCTTGGTCTCGACAAACCATGGCTGCAGCAATACTTCAACTATATGGGCGATTTGGTGCAGGGCGATCTGGGAACCTCGATCCGGACCAAAACACCGATTGCCAAAGAGATTATGCCTTATCTGGCGGCAACGCTGGAGCTTACGGCAGCAAGTATGCTGTTCGCTACGATTGTAGGAGTGAACGCCGGTATTCTAAGTGCCTGGCGGCAGAATTCCTGGTTTGATTATACCGCGATGATTATAGCGCTCATTGGCGTGTCCATGCCGATCTTCTGGCTGGGGCTGATGGAGCAGATGTTATTCGCGCTGAAGCTGCACTGGCTGCCCTCGATAGGCAGAATGGATCAGCGGAATCCAGTGGAGAGTATAACCAATCTGTATGTGATCGACACGATACTGGCAGGAGACTGGCGCCAGCTGTGGACGGTCATTAAGCATCTGATCCTGCCAAGCATAGCACTGGGCACCATTCCGATGGCAATTATTGCCCGGATGACCCGTTCGAGCATGCTGGAGGTCATGAACTCCGACTATATCCGTACGGCAAAGGCCAAAGGATTGTCGCAATTCCTTGTCGTATATAAGCATGCACTTAAGAATGCGCTGATTCCCGTGCTGACCGTAGTAGGTCTGCAGACAGGTGCGCTTCTCGGCGGTGCGGTGCTGACAGAGACAATCTTTGCCTGGCCGGGCGTGGGAAGATATATATTTGAGGCGATCAGCTCACGCGACTATCCGGTAATCCAGACCGGTATCCTGATCATTGCTTTTATCTTCGTATTCATTAATCTGCTGGTGGATCTGCTCTATGCCGTCATTGATCCGCGCATCAACTACAAGTGAGGGGTGAACCTATGGGACAGGCATCAATTCAAGTAACGCCCCCGGCTGTACCTGCTGACAAGGTTTCCGGGCCTTGGCGGGATGCGTGGAAGGCTTTCCGCAAGAATAAGACAGCGATGCTCGGCCTTGGCATCATTGTGTTTTTTGTGCTGATTGCCCTGCTGGCACCCTTCATCGCGCCTTACGGCTTCAAGGAGCAGGAGCTGGTCAACCGGCTCAAGGCGCCGTCCGCTGACCACTGGTTCGGTACAGATGATCTGGGCAGAGATATGTTCACCCGTATTCTATACGGTGCCCGGATATCTCTCTGGGTGGGCTTCTTCTCGGTTATCGGTTCCATTGTTGTCGGTACGTTTCTGGGGATTCTTGCGGGATTCTACGGCAAATGGATCGATATGCTGATCTCCCGCATGTTCGATATTCTGCTGGCCTTCCCGAGTATTCTGCTGGCTATTGCCATCGTAGCCATTCTGGGGCCTTCGCTGCAGAATGCGCTATATGCCATCGCCATAGTTAATATCCCTACCTATGGCCGGCTGGTAAGGGCCAAGGTACTCTCTCTGAAATCGGAGGAGTACATTACGGCAGCCCGGGCGATCGGAATGACGAATAACCGCATTCTGCTGACCCATATTCTGCCGAACAGCTTAACGCCGATTATCGTGCAAGGGACACTTGGCATCGCCACTGCGATTATTGAGGCAGCTGCACTTGGTTTCCTGGGACTCGGCGCACAGCCGCCCGATCCGGAATGGGGCAAGATGCTCTCGGATTCACGGCAGTTCATTCAGAAGGCACCCTGGACGGTTATTTTCCCGGGGCTGTCCATTATGCTGACCGTGCTAGGCTTCAACCTGGTAGGGGACGGCCTGCGCGACGTGCTTGACCCGCGGATGAAGAATTAACTTCTGTTCACTGATAGCCCTGCAGGCCTTTGGCTTGTAAGGGCTATTTTTTCTGAGTAGCTATACTTACAGCTGGAATTATCACTTGTTCATATCAATAATAACTAAATATAATCAAACATAATCAAAACGTATAGTAAAACCAAAAAAGATGTGCTAGAATAGCACCAAAATATATAAGATACATACATGGGAGGAATGGAAATGTTCAAGAAGCTGGGGTTAGTGTTAGTGGCGGGATTGGTAGCGGCGGGATTGTCTGCTGCACCTGGTGAACAGGCACAGGCAGCTAAGAAAACTGAAATTATTATATCTGCAGCAGCCAGCCTGCAGGACAGTCTCGACAAGATTGCCGTGACTTACGAGAAACAGCATCCCGGTATTGATCTTGTTTTTAACTACGGTGCTTCCGGTACGCTGCAAAAGCAGATTGAACAAGGCGCTCCGGCTGATCTGTTCTTCTCTGCAGGAGACAAACAGATGACTGCCCTGGTAGATGGCGGGCTCATTAGTGATAATACGGAACTGCTGAAGAATCAGCTGGTTCTCGTGGTGCCTTCTGATTCGAAGACTTCCATTACTACAATCACCCAGCTTACCGATAAAGCGTTCAAGAAGGTGGCTGTCGGCCAGCCGGAATCCGTGCCGGCCGGGCAATATGCGCAGCAGTCATTGACGGCTAAGAAGGTATGGGATACGCTGCAGAGCAAGCTGGTCTTTGCCAAGGATGTCCGTCAGGTATTGTCTTATGTGGAAACAGGCAATGCAGATGCCGGCTTCGTCTACAAGACAGACGCGCTTACGTCGAACAAAGTGAAGATTGCCCTGACAGTGGGCGGACATGTGCACAAGGCCATTAATTATCCGGTAGGCATTGTTAAGGAGTCCCCGCATCAGGCGGAGGCCAAGGCATTCTACGATTATGTACAGACAACAGCGGCGGACGCGGTATTTACAAGCTACGGCTTTCAATTAGCACAATAATAACTACTATATAAATGGGGTGAGAAGAGATGGAGATCAATTGGACCGATTTTTTCGCCCCGGTCTGGCTTTCGGTCAAGATTTCAGTGATTACCAGCATTATAGTGTTCTTACTGGCTACGCTCGCAGCCAAGAAGATGGCAGGGCGGAGGTTCTTCGGACACAGCCTGGTTGAAACGGTCCTGCTGCTTCCGCTGGTTCTGCCGCCGACGGTTGTCGGCTTCGTCCTGCTGGTGATCCTCGGCCGGCGGAGCTGGATTGGCAGGCTGTATGAGCAGTTCACCGAGCATACCATTCTGTTTACCTGGGGCGCGGCAGTCATTGCCGCAGTAGTGGTTGCTTTCCCCTTGGTATACAGGACAGTCAAGGCGGGCTTTGAAGGGGTGGAGAAGGATCTTGAGGATGCCGCTCGGGCGCAGGGAGCCAGCGAGCTTCAGGTCCTGCGCTATGTAACCCTTCCGCTGGCCAGCCGTTCACTGGCCGCAGGTTACGTGCTCGGGTTTGCCCGCGGGCTGGGCGAATTCGGCGCAACGATTATGGTAGCGGGGAACATCCCCGGACGTACCCAGACGGTGCCGACCGCAATCTATGTAGCGGTTGACGGCGGCAACATGACGCTGGCCTGGATGTGGGTATGCTCAATCATTGTCATCTCGGCCCTTATGCTGATGTTTGTTAACCGCCGATCCTGACGGAGTGTAAGCTAAATTACCCCCGGCATCACCAGAAATTCTGGAGATACCGGGGGTTTATCATTGGGGCATTCCCATACCCATTCTGCGGTAATCGGAAGGGGATACGCCGGTCTCTTTCTTGAAGATCCGGTTAAAGGACCGGTAATTCTCAAAACCGATAGATTCGGAAATTTCGAATGTCTTATGATCCGTGGTAAGCAGCAGCAGCTTTGCCTTTTCAATCCGCAGACGGGACAGGTATTGAATGAAGCTTTCGCCTACTGCTTTTTTGAACATGGAGCTGAAATAAGGCACACTGTAATTAATCGAAGCTGCCAGCTCCTCCAGCTTATAGGGATAGCTGAGGTCTTCGCGCATATGCTGAATGATTCTTGTAATCGAAGCATCGATCTTCCGGCCGCCCTCCTGAAGCTGCTGAAGCTTGCGGAAATAATCACAGGTCGCCTCGTGTACGGAGTTGAAGGTTTGGCACAGCTCCATTTTTTTACGCAGGTCCGCTTCGAGATCCGCACCGCCCTCTGCTCCAATAACGTTATGGCTCATATCCAGGAAGACTCTCAAATATAAGGATTTGATCTGCTCCGGGTCCCAGGATTGCTCCATAGCCTGGCGGTATAAGGAGAGGCGCTCCTGCTCCAGTGCAGCCGTGTTCAAATGCGGCTCCAGCAGTGCTTTCTTGAGTACCTTGCTCCAGAATCGGCTAAGGGGCTCCGGAATCCGCTGGAAACGGGCGATCTGTTCCCAATCCTCAATAGCAATGCTATCGCCAAAGCGGTAAAAGAAAGGATAGGGGGCAGAAGCCAGCCGTTTCAGTGCCTCAGGCCGGGCCTTCAGTCCCTGGCCGAAGCTGCACTGCAGGGCAATGCAGCTCATTTTGAGATTGGCGGCAAAGGAATCCAGCACCTGTTCCGGGAAATTGGGGCGCATAGCCTTTGACGTATCGGTGTATATGGCGAGAAAACGTCCCTTGTCGAGCGCGATGACTTTATTCGGGCCTATGCCGGCCAGCAGCTCCTTGAGTACGTTGACTCCGGCGAATTGCCACAGCTTCAGCTCTTCAAGCTGATCGATCGGGAAGCGAAGGGAATTCCTGTCCAGCTCCAGCAGCAATACCTTGAAGCTTTGTTCGTGAAGCGGGAGCTGAGCGTCCTCCAGACTGCGCAGCCATTTGGCTTCTGCCGCCGGATTCAGCAGCATATCCAGAAAGAGGCTCTGCTCAATCTCCACCTCGCTGAGGCGGACCTGCTGTTCCAGCTGGAGATGCTTTTCCCGGGTTTCATCAAGTGAGTTCACCTGGGAGGCCAGCTCCTCCATCGTCCGGGTCAACAGGCCGGGATCAGAAAGACAGTCATCTTTAATGAGATAGGCTGCAGCCTTCAGATGAATGGCCTGCTGGGCATAATGGAAATCCTGGTGGCAGGTAAGGATGATGATCTGCGGAGGACGTTCTCCGCTTTTCTCAATTTCACTTAGCATCTCAAGCCCATTCATGCCCGGCATGGTGATATCGGTTACGACAAGCTCCGGCTTGTGCTTCAGGAACAATTCCAGTCCGTCCCGGCCGTCTTCGGCTTCGCCGACCAGCGTGAACAAATCGGTACGCTCTTCAATGAAATGCCGGAATACCGTTCTTGCCGGAATTTCGTCCTCCACGAGCACAACTCTATAGGGATTCATGAGGCTCCTCCTTTACAAGAACATTCTCAGACGGCAGCATAATACGGATCGTCAGCCCTTCACCCGGAGCACTGGAGAGCAGAATTTGCGCGTCCCCTCCGAACAGCAGCTTCATCCGCAGCCATACATTCTGCAGCCCGATGTTCTCCGTGGACTCTTCATGGAGCAGATGGAGCTGCAGCTTCTTCAGTTCGGCTTCCGCAAGGCCAATCCCGTCGTCAGTAATCTCAAGGATGATATAGTTCTTCCCGGTATCGGTGAAGACCCGTATACTGATATGCCCTTCCGGCGTTTTACGCGGAAGAATCCCATGGAACACAGAATTTTCGATCAGCGGCTGGAGGCTCAGCTTCGGAATCTGCATACTCTGCAGCGGCTCCTCGATGCTTGACTCCAGCCGGATTTGACATTTATACCGCATATTGAGCAGCCCCACATAATCCGCCAAGTAATCAAGCTCCTGCCGAAGCTGCACGGTCTGCTCGAAATTCTCCATAGAGTACCGCAGCAGCGCGACCAGCCGGCCCATCAGCGAATTGATCTTCTCATAATCCTTCATCATGGCGAACATCCGGATGGTATTTAAGGTATTGTACATGAAATGGGGATTAATCTGCGATTGCAGCGCTCTAATCTCCAGCTTGCGCTTCAGGTCCTCCGAATCATGCAAATCTGCCAGCAGATCCTGAATGCGGACAGCCATCGTATTAAGCATCCGGCCCAGATCTCCGATTTCATTATTGGCAAAATGAGTGACCCGGGCCTCGAAATGCCCTTTCTTAAGCGCATCGACCTGCCGCTTCACGGCTTGCAGCGGCCGGTATAACTGATACCCGAACCCGACAACGCATAGTGCCCCCAGCACCGCAAGAATGACCAGGAAATAAGTTACGGTCCGCCGGATAATGTCTGCGCTGGCGGTAAGCTCCTTGGACGGAATCTCCGAGACCACGATCCAGTTGTCGTAGGTGGAGGTCTGTTTGACTGAGACAATGGAAGAGCCGGCTGCGAATTGATCGGGGCGGTTCAGCTCTTTCCAGTGCTTGAGAATACCCTGTACACGCCGGGTATCCTCGGCTTTCTCAAGCTTGCTGGTTGTAGCAATCGTCAGCCCGTCTTCGGTCAACAGCGAAATGGAGCCCTCGCTCCCGAGCTGAATATTCTCGATCTGCCGCTGGTATTGGTTATTGCTCATGGAGATCAGCAGCACTCCCTTCAAGTCCTCATACAAGTCGAAGGGAACCCGTGAGATATAATAGGTGGAAGAGTCCAGAATCGCAAGTTCCGGCAAAGAGTGCTTATCCAGAAAAATATTAGGTTTCCCCGAGGCCAAATACGTTTCAATCAGCGGCCGGTAAGGGGAATCCGCAAGGGCAGCCGGAGCCTCCGTAGAAGAGAGCACTTCCCCTGTAATAGCTGAATAGACCTGCAGCCCCTCTACATTCCCGATAATCGCCGAGGCGCTGCTGAGCACGGAGATCAGGTCCTTTTTGCGGACAACCTCTTCAAAATATTGGGCCGACGGTGAAACCAGCGCGCCCTGAATCGACGAAATACGTGAGTATTGCTCGCTTAATTCCCTCAGCCGGGTCATGGTTAATTCAATCCGGTCTACGACCTGATTGACAAGCTGGGCATTCAGACGGTTCACCTGTTTCTCAACGGTTGTGGTGGATACGCTTACAGAGATAATAGACAATACAATCAGCGGAATCACGGAGATGGCGAACATGACGAGAATCATCTTGATATAGAAGCTCCGCCGCAAAAAGCTGAAAAATGGTGAACTCATAGGAACCCCTTCCGTTAACCGGTTTTAGACGCTGGATGCTGGATAGGCTATCCTATAAAGATTATAGTACATTGGAGAATAAGGAGAAACACAGATCCGAGGGAATCTTAAGAATGGTGACACTTTGGCTCGAATCCGGCATGTTCACTACCTGCGGTGTCTTCTATAATCCAAAGTGTAAGAACAATGTAAACGCACTCAATACAAGCGAATGGGGGATAACAATGAATTTTACAAGAAAGCTTGTACCGCTTATGGCATCAGCAGCATTAATGGCAACAGCCCTGGCAGGCTGCTCCGGTAACAACAATTCTGCAGCAGGCAGCGCAGCGTCACCGGATGGAAGCGCACAGACAGAGACTGGCGGCAAGCCGGCCAGCATCAAAGCGATGACGATCCTCTTCGGCAATCCGCCGGAGATGGGCAGCAATAAAGCGCTGGAGGATCTGGAGAAACGCGGCAACGTCGATCTGGATGTGACCTTCGTACCCTCCGAGGCATACACCGATAAGCTCTCCGTAGCCGTATCGGCAGGCGATTCCTATGATCTGCTGCTCATGGATGGCGGAAAGGACGACAAATTCAACAACCTGGTGAAGATGGGCGCGTTCCATGATCTGACGCTTTATCTGGAGAAGACGGAGAATATCAGCCAGATCGATGATGTCGTCTGGGATGGAATCAAGATTGACGGCAAGGTATACGGAGTTCCCCGGCCGCGGGGCCTGTACGGCGGAGGGGAAGCTAATATCCTGATCCGTAAGGACTGGCTGGACAAGTACAATCTGGCTGTGCCAAAAACGATGGATGAGCTGACGAATGCACTTGCTGTATTCAAGGAGAAGGATCCGGCGGGCGGAGGCAAAACCATTCCGTTTACGATCTATGGTTCAGACGGAGTCAACAGTCCCGGACCATTCTCAGGTGTGCTTCCGATTCAGTTTGCCTTCGGCATTCCTAATGTGTGGAAGCTGGACGGCGGGAATGCTGTGCGCGATTTCCAGACTCCCGAATACAAGGCATTTCTGGAGTGGCTGAGAGATTCCTGGAGCAAAGGCCTGATTGACAAGGATGCGCCGGTGCTCAAGAATCAGGGCCAGGCACGGAGCAAGTTCCTGGCAGGCACGGCGGGTGCTTTTGTGGGGAATGTCAGCGATCTGGGAGAGGCCAATGTGGAGAAGCTGAAGCAGACAGATCCGAATGCTGAAATTGCCATTGTCGACGTGCTCGAAGGGGCAGACGGACACAAAGGTGCCGCTGTACTCGGCGGATACTACGGGCTGTGGGTCATTCCAAGCTCCGTACCGGAAGACGAGGTTCAGCAGATTGTTGATTTCCTTGATTTCACCGCCTCCGAGGAGAATATAGCGTTCTCCAAAGCGGGAGTTACCGGCATTCACTCCAGTGACTTCAAAGATGGTGTTGCTGTGCAGACTGAAGAGCAGAAGAAGCAATACGACCTGGATAAGCCGAGCCAATTCGTGCTGGAGAACCGGGTAGATCCATATGTATACGCCAGCTCCAAGGAGCCGGAGATTCTGGCGCAGCAAAAGGCGACGCTGGATATTATCAGCAAGATCGGTGTTGAGAATCCGTTCCTCAGCTACAACTCACAGTTCGCCAGCAAGAATCCGGACAGCTACAAAAAAATGAGCGCCGTGATGACGAAATATGTGCTGGGTGAAGGCACCTGGGAAGATGTGCAGAAGGAGATTGATACCTGGACTAATGGTGCAGGTATGCAGATAGCCAAGGAACTGCTGGATCAGTATAATGCAGCGCACTGAATAAGACACCCATAAATATACACAGAGGCAAAGGAGGGGGCTTCCCCTTTCTTTTGCCCATGGATAAGGAGGTTTAGCCTGTGCAGAGAACTTTGCGCCCTAAACGGTTTAATCAATTATGGCCTTTCTATTTACTGGCGGCACCTGGCATTCTCTATTTTCTGATTTTTCATTATATCCCGATGTCAGGACTCATTCTGGCCTTCAAGGAGTACAGCCCGTTCAAAGGCATTATGGACAGCCCGTGGGTGGGGCTGGATAATTTCAGACAGTTTTTCGGAACCTCCGATTTCTATATTTTGCTGAAAAATACACTGCTGATCAGTCTGTTGAACCTGATCATTTATTTTCCGTTTACGATCCTCCTGTCGTTACTCCTGAATGAAGTGCGGCTCAAAGTGTTCAAACGGGTATCGCAGACGATCGTCTATCTGCCCCATTTCCTGTCCTGGGTCGTCATTTACGGGATTACGATTTCATTCTTCGGGCCTTCAGGCGTCATTAATCATTATCTCAGCCAGTGGTTTGACGGCAATGCCAATTTCCTGGTGAGCAATGAATGGTTCCGGCCGCTGGTCATCTTCCAGTCCATCTGGAAGGATGCAGGCTGGGGGACAATTATCTTCCTGGCGGCACTGGCAGGAATCAACCCGGAGCAGTACGAAGCGGCCAAAGTGGATGGAGCGAGCCGGCTGCAGAGCATCTGGCATATTACCCTCCCCGGCATCAAGAGCACGATTGTTATACTGCTGCTGCTCCGTCTGGGCTCCTCTATGGACTCCAACTTCATGCAGATCTTCCTGATGACCAACAGCCTCAACCTGGATGTCTCCAATGTGTTCGATCTGTTCGTCTACCATATCGGTCTGGAGCAATTCAATTACAGCTTCGCGATTACCGTAGGCATGTTCAAATCCGTTGCCAGTCTGATCCTTGTAGTCGGGGCCAATTATGCGGCAAAGCTGCTTGGCGAAGAAGGCATATTCTAGAACAAGAACAGGAGTGGAGACGTTATGAAGCTCAAGGCAACATGGTTTGACACCATTATTGTAGTTATTATCTGCTTAATCAGTCTGCTGGTTATTCTGCCTTTTCTATACATTATCGCGGTATCCTTCAGTCCGCCCGGAGATTCAATGGCCGGGAATTTCTTCATCTGGCCCAAGCACTGGACGCTGGATGCTTACAGCTATCTGCTGAATGCGAATACGTTCCTGACCTCGGTCAAGAACTCCGTGATTATCACGGTAATGGGTACGCTGCTTAGCCTGTTTGTATCGATTACCCTGGCCTATGCCTTATCCAAGAAGTTTCTGCCCGGCCGCCGCATCATGCTGCTGATTATTTTCTTCACCATGATCTTTCACGGCGGTATGATTCCCAGTTATCTGGTGGTCAAAAATCTGGGTCTGATCGATTCCTACTGGGCAGTGGTGCTTCCGGCGGCTTCCAGTGCTTTTAATATCATGGTCATCCGCTCGTTCTTCCAGAGCCTGCCGGAAAGTCTGGATGAAGCGGCAAGAATTGACGGGGCAGGAGAGTTCAGAATTCTGTATTCGGTCGTGCTTCCGCTGTCCAAACCGATCATCGCCACGTTTACGCTGTTCTTCATGGTGCAGTTCTGGAATGAGTTCTTCTCAGCGGTCATCTATCTGAATGATACATCGCGCTGGCCGATTCAACCGCTCCTGCGGCAGATGGTGGCGATCAGCGCCTCCAATATTTCGGCAGAGGCTGCAGTTGACGCACAGCTTGCGGCCAACCTTGGACCCAATGTCCAGAATGCGGCGATATTGCTCGCCATGCTGCCTATTGTAATCGTGTATCCGTTCCTGCAGAAGTATTTTGCCAAGGGAGCCATGCTGGGTTCGATCAAGGAATAGACGCGGATGAGATCCGTTAAACCAATAAAGGTGAGGGTTCAAATGACGATTGGATATAAAGACTTGCGCCATAATCCTATATATACAAAGCCGCAGCTGTCGGATGAAGAATTCCTCGGCACCATGCTGGACTTGAGCAGACCTGAGCTTGCCGGTGTGGCCGCACAGCTGAAGACAGGTGATGTCCCGGCTGCACGGAATGCCTATCTGGAGGTCATTGCAGCAGGTAACAACGGGAGATATTACTTTGAAGTGAAGGATGTTCCCAAGCTTCAGGCGTATGCCGCAAGCTACTACGGCCATGAGGAGGAAGCGCAGCAGACAATCGCTGAGGCAGACCGGATCGTGGAAGGGGATATCCCGCTATTTAAAGGGAAAAGAGTGGTCTTTCCGCGTGGAACCTATGACTGGAACAGCTGGCTGTATGACAGCTCACAGTATCAGCTGCATCTGACCCGGTTCGTATATGTGAAGCATCTGTCCAGAGCTTATGCGCTGACCGGTGATGAGAAATACGCCAAATGCTTCAATGACATGATCAGCGACTTCATCGATGATAATAGGATGCCTGTCGATGATACGTTCCGTTCCGAGCATTCGACCTGGGACCCGCTGTCTGTCGGGGTGCGGCTGTTTATGCTGCCGGAAGCCTTCATTATCTTCTTCAGCTCACCTGCGTTTGAACCTGCGGTTAAGCTGAAGCTGATCAAGTCCTTCCAGGAGCACGGGCAGTATGTGCGCAAATATCATGCCAGCGGCGGCAACCATGTCTGCATGCAGCTGCGGGGGCTGATCCAGACGGCGCTGCTCCTGCCGGAGCTGAAGGATTCCGCGGAATGGCTGGAGTACGGGCTGCGTGAGCTGCCGGGATATATCCGCCAGAACGTATATGCGGATGGGGTACAGTTCGAAGGCAGTCCGAATTATCATCTGATCGTGATGCGCGATCTGTATGAACTGGTGGCACTGTTCCATAAGCTTGGAATTGACGCCGGGGAGTATCGCGACACCTTGGAGAAAATGTTCACCGTGACGATGCATCTGCTGGCCCCCGACGGACAGCTGGTCAAATTCGGCGATACGGATGTGCAGGTGGTCAGTGAGCTGCGCAATGTCATGAGTCTGGGCGCTTATCTGTATCAGCGCGGCGATTTCAAAGCGCTGGGGCATGAGCGGCTGCCGTTCTCGCTGCTCTGGAGAATAGGGCCGGAAGCGGTGCAGCAATATGAGCAGCTGAAGGCGAAGCAGCCTGCCGAAACGGCAGCCTGCTTCCCGATTGGAGGTTACATTACCTCCAGGCAGGGCTGGAGCCGGGAAGACATGTACATGGCGATGCGTGCAGGGGTTGGAGTCGGCGGACATGCCCATTCGGATGCGCTGAGCCTGGTGCTCTACGCCGGAGGGCGCGAGCTGCTGGCGGATTCAGGCATGGGATTGTTCGAGTGGAACAAGGAGCGTAAATATACGGTATCCACCCGGGCCCATAATACCGTAGTGGTGGATGGCCAGGACCAGCATGTCCGCAGCTTTCACTGGAATACGCCGACGACGGCAGCCTGCAGAATCTGGGACGTCCAGTCCAGTGCAGCCTATGACTACAGCTTCGCGAGCCATTACGGCTATACCCGTTACGATGATCCGGTCATCCATTCCCGCAAGGTGCTGTTCATCAGGAACAGCTACTGGCTGATTGTGGATCTGTTTGAAGCGGAGGAACAGCACCGTTATGAGCAGTACTTCCATCTGCCTACAGGCGGAGCGGGATATGACTGCCGCAGCGGTGAAGTATCCACTCAGCTGGAGGGGGCTAATCTGCTGCTGCTGCATCTGCCGGCCGGCCACGCTGAGGACCAGCTGATGCTTGAACCGGGCCTGATTTTCAAGCAGGGGGAGTATACTGAGAGTCCGGTGGTGAAGCGTTCATTAACTGTGGCGGGGAGGACGGCAATCGTAACGCTTGCCGTTCCGTTCGGAACGGAGAAACCTAAGGTGACCATTGAGCCCCTGCCTGCACGGATGAACGGAAAAGAGCTATCTGCCGAAGAGGCAACGGCCCTGCGTATTATAATGGGAGATCGAGTGGATGAAATCTGCTTATACCATAATAGTGTAAAGGTAGCGGGCTACCTCGATCACACCGGCAATATCATTACCGAAGCGCTGCTGCCCCGCAAGGAAGAGCCGGCAGGCTTGGAGTTTGCCGGGGGGAGCTATAGCCGGGATGTTATTGTGATCACGGAATCCAAATCATAGCGGTTTGAAAAGAACAACGTCCATCCTGTACCGGGGTGGGCGTTGTTTTAGTTGTAAATATAAGAATTTACGGTTAAGTGCTCCTTCGAAAGGGAGAGCTTAAAGGAGTGGGAGGGTTGAGAGAAGGAAGGGCGCAATACCTTCACAGTAGCTACAATGTATTCGAAATTTCGCATATATTGGGTCTGGTTACCATCAAAGTAGCTCAATGTATTCGGTTTTTCGCATACATTGGGTCTGGTTACCTTCACAGTAGCTCAATGTATTTGGTTTTTCGCATACAATTGGTCTGGATACCTTCCAGTAGCTCAATGTATTCGATATTTCGCATACATTGGGTCTCTATACCTTCACAGTAGCTCATTGTATTCGATATTTCGAATACAATTGGTCTGGACGAGCCAATCAAGAGCATAAAAGCTCTTGATTCCGCCCGAAGTAGGCGAATTCCGCCCGAAGTGGGCTGGACAAGTACCTGGTCGCCTGCTGGAGAGAACGCAAGTGTGCATAAGCCTTTAAGCCCGGCACAACGTTTCCCTTTCGATAAATAACGGCACTACGGTCCGCTAGGATCAAGTATTGAAAATGTTTGCGCCGAATCTCCTTGTTGCAACCGTTATCATGTTATAATTTTAGATATAATTTGAATGATAATGGAGGGACTCATGAGGAACTCTTTGGAACTGCTTGAGGATGTCGTGGATACACAGGCGCTGCAGATCATTCAGGACGATCTTGCTGCGGTGACGGATATGGCTGTGCTCACGGTCGATGCTGGCGGCAAGCCGGTGACCCGGCACAGCAAATGCACGGACTTTTGCAGAGCGATGAGATCAGCCACCCAGTCCTCCCGGTTATGTGAGAGCTGTGATTACCGCGGGGGATATGCCGCACAGAGTATGCAGCGTCCCTATGTCTATAAATGCCATATGGGGATTGTGGATATGGCGGTACCGCTGGTAGTCGGCAGCAAGTACCTTGGCTCCATTATGCTGGGGCAGATCTCTATTCCCGCACAGGATACCGGTAAGAAGCTTGATATACTGAGCGCAACCAGCCGTCCAGATCAAAGGGAGCATGACAGCATGCTGGAGGAATATTACCGGAGCCTTCCGGTGATGTCTTATGAACGGATCGAATCCGTAGCCCGTCTGGTCACCCACATGAGCCATTATATAACCGGCAGAGTTAGCGCCAGGAACCGGACTTATGTATTCGGCACTTCTGCAGCTGCTGCGGATGTGAAGCTTACAGAAGAAGCAGCGCAGGTACATGAGATTCCCCGGCAGCAGGTACAGGAGGAGGCGGGCCAGCCGACTGACAGGAAGCAAGCTGCGGGCACAATAGGCGGGAGCCTCAGGCTGAAGCCGGCGCTGGAGCATATGCATGGGCATTTCCGGGAGCGGCTGAGACTGGCGGACATGGCCCAGTTATGCTGGATCAGCGCGGACTATTTCAGCAGACTGTTCCGGCAGGAGACGGGCAGCACCTTTTCTTCCTATATAAATAGCCTTAGGCTGGAGGAAGCGAAACGTAGTCTGGCGGAGGGAGAAGAATCTGTAGTGAGCATCGCGTATTCGCTGGGTTTTGAGGATAGCGGGTATTTCATCCGGACCTTCAAAAAAGCTACAGGCGAAACACCGGCGGTCTACCGCCTGAAGAGCCGTGCATAATCCGCGCTGCGCTGGGAGTTTATAGGATGAAATGACGGAATAGTTCTATACAGGATCGTGCAATGCCAAACAGCGGCAAAGCGCTTATACTGAATAGGAAGCGTTTACAAATCCTGCCTAAGGAGTGCTGTGAAATGAGAAAAATACTAACCTCTCCCTCTAAATATGTTCAGGGCAAAGATGAACTGTACAACATCGGGGACTATGTAACGATCTATGGACGGAAAGCGCTGCTGGTGGCGCATAAGGATGATCAGGCCCGGGTTCAGGATTACCTGGACAAGGCAGTTGCCAAAGGCGGCTTCGAATTCGTAACCGGCGGGTTCGGCGGGGAATGTACACTTAAGGAGATCGGCCGGCTGGAGCAGTTCGCGGCAGCAGAAGGCTGTGATGTGATTGTTGGCCTCGGCGGCGGCAAGGCGCTGGATACAGCCAAAGCGATCGCCAACCGGGCTAGAATTGCGATTATTGTCGTACCGACGATTGCGGCGACTGATGCACCATGCAGCGGCTCTTCGGTGATCTATTCGGAGCATGGCGAGTTCGAATCCTATCTGTATGCGCGGCAGAATCCCAATGTGGTGCTGGTGGATACCGGAATCATTGCCAATGCACCAACGCGTTTTCTGGTGGCCGGGATGGGGGATGCGCTGTCGACCTTTTTTGAGGCGAGATCCTGTGTCAGAGGTTTCACCTATAACAATTCCGGGGCCGTAAGCACGAAGGCAGCGATGGAGCTGGCCCGGCTCTGCTACGAAACACTGCTGGAGGACGGACTGAAGGCCAAAGCGGCCAATGACAGCAAGGTGGTTACGCAGGCGCTGGAGAATATTATCGAGACGAATATCCTGCTCAGCGGGCTTGGATTCGAGAGCGGGGGACTGGCCGCAGCGCATGCCGTGCATAACGGGCTGACCATTCTGGAGGAGACTCATCATTATTATCACGGGGAAAAGGTGGCTTTCGGCACGCTGGTGCACATGGTGCTGGAGAATGCGCCGCAGGAAGAACTGGACACGGTGCTTGGCTTCTGCAAATCGCTCGGATTACCTACCTGCCTGAAGGACCTGGGTGTTACAGATATCAGTGAAGCCCGGCTGATGCCGGTGGCCGAAAGAGCCTGTGCCGAAGGGGAGTCCATTCATAATATGCCGTTCCCGGTTACGAAGTATGATGTATATGCGGCCATTCTGGCTGCGGACCGGCTGGGCGGAAGCGGAGGCGAAGCCAGATGAAGAAGATCATTAACGCCCCTGAAGATGTAGTCGTGCAGATGATCGAGGGCATGGTGCTTGCCCATCCGGAGCTGCTGGAGTGGAACCGGAAATACAAGATTATTACGCGTAAAGAGCTGAACCCGGACAAAGTCACCCTGATCAGCGGCGGAGGCAGCGGACATGAGCCTGCGCATGGCGGATACGTAGGTAAGGGAATGCTGGATGCGGCGGTATGCGGTGATGTGTTTGCATCTCCGTCGACGATTCAGGTCTACAATGCGATTACGAAGACGGCTTCCTCCCAAGGAACGCTGCTGATTATCAAGAACTATTCCGGCGACTGTATGAATTTCGATGCGGCGGCGGAGATGGCGTTCGAAGATGATGATATCACCGTGGAAAAAGTGTATGTGAACGATGATGTGTCCGTAGCGGACGATGCATCGACGGCAGGCAGAAGAGGCGTGGCCGGAACGGTGTTTGTGCATAAGATCGCCGGAGCGGCTGCAGAACGGGGAGATACACTTCCGGAGGTCAAGGCCATCGCGGAGAAAACAGTGCGCAATGTCCGGTCGATCGGCTTCGCGCTGACTCCCTGTACCGTGCCGGCCAAAGGCTCACCAACCTTCGCGCTTGGAGAGGATGAGATCGAATTCGGTGTAGGCATTCACGGCGAACCGGGTATTGCCCGGGAAAAGCTCGTTCCGGCAGATGAACTGGCCGCGAAGGCACTGCAGGCGCTGCTCGCCGATATGCCGGTTAACCCGGAGGAAGAGGTCGCTCTGATGATTAACGGCTTCGGGGCAACACCGCTGCAGGAGCTCTACATCCTGAACCGTTCCGTCAGCCTGCTGCTGGAGGAAGCCAAGATCAGGGTATACCGGACCTTTGTCGGTAATTATATGAGTGCGATTGATATGGCGGGAGCATCGGTCACCCTGCTGAAGCTGGATGATGAGCTGAAGCAGGCACTCGACTATAGCGCGGAGACGGCAGCTTATAGATGTTAGGAGGCGGAAGCAATGGAGAAGCTGCTTACAGCTGATATAGTAGTGATGATAGACGAGATGGCGAAGCTTATCATTGAGAAGGAAGTCGAATTCTGTGAACTGGATTCCTTCGCCGGAGACGGGGACTTCGGCATGTCGCTGGCCAAGGGCTTCCGGCAGCTGAAACTGGAATGGGAGGAGCTGCCGCAGGAAGATATCGGTGAATTCCTCAAAGCCTGCGGAATGGTGATCATTGAGCACTGCGGAGGCGCTTCGGGTCCCATCTGGGGCTCGGCCTTCCGCAGCGCGGCGAAATACGCCAATGGCAAGACCGATTTAAGCGGACTTGAGCTGGCGGAGCTGCTGGAGAACGCGGTAGAGGGCATCCAGAAGCGGGGCGGGGCCAAGCTTGGCGACAAGACGCTGCTCGATGCACTGATTCCTGCTGCTGAAGCTCAGCGGAAGAGTGCGGAGAGTGGCGACGCCCTGCTGATCAGCATGCGCAAGGGCGCAGAAGCGGCGGTGCAGGGAGCCGAGCACACCAAAGACATTATCGCTTCCAAAGGCAGGGCAAGCTATGTGGGCGAGCGGAGCCTCAGCCACCCCGATGCCGGAGCTACAGCGATAGGTATTCTGTTCACCGGGATTGTAGACCGGATGCAGCAGTAAGGATTGAAGACCCCGATTGAAATACAGATGCAGCGAAAAGGGACGTCCCGGTGGTATATCTCCGCCGGGCGTCCCTTTGCTGTTCCGCTAGTTCAAGTCTCGTATATAATATTCCCTGTTTCGGTAAGGTCATAGCTGTGAATGGACTTCAGCTCGTTCTGGAAGGCGGATGAACGCAGAATATCAAGAACCGTGCTGATCCATTGTTCATTCTCGGGCTTCTTGACCATGACCAGATCGTAGCGTTCCGTGGTGAGCGGAATGAAGTCAATGCCGTCAATAATCTTGGCGGCCTTCTCGGTGCCGATGCCCACATCGGCGCTGCCCCGCGCCACCATGCCGGCTATAGCCAGATGGCTGTTCTCTTCGGTTCCGTAGCCCTCCAGCGATGCGGATGGAATTCCGAGCAGGCGGAGCTGCTCATCCAGCAGCACCCGGGCCCCGGAGCCGCGTTCACGGTTGATCAGGGTCAGCCCGCTCTGCCGGAGATCACTCCAGCCGCGGATGCCTTTGGGGTTGCCCTTCCGCACATAGAACCCGGCACTGCGCGATAGCAGATGCACTACGATATAAGAGAAGCCTACGAGCAGCTTGCGGATATAAGGCAGATTATATTCGCCGGTATCCCCATCCAGGAGATGGGTGCTGACAATATCCGATTCCCCGTGATACATGGCAATCAGGCTGTCCAGACTGCCGGCATACGAACGGAGCGGGCGGGTGGACGGCAGCGTACGCTCCAGATAGGTCGCCAGAATATCAAGCGACATATCCTGGCCGGTAATGACCACATTCATACTGGTGCTTTTGCCGGTATGGGGGGGCGGAGGGGCAAAGGCCTGATACGGAGCCGCGAAGGAAGCGGGCGTCTGCAGCGGCTGTATTTCCTGTAATCCGCTTCCGCCGGGGAGCGGATGCCCATAAGCCCCGCTGCTGCGGGAATTCTGCTTGTATGCCTCCAGATCAGAGAGGTCAACACGCATCTGTTTGCCGACACGGTAGGAGGGCAACTCTCCTTTTTTGATCAGATCATAGACTTTAAGTTTGGATATTTTGAGTAACCGGGCGATTTCCTCGGTGGTATAGGAAGTATTCTCAGACATGAATTAAACCCTCCCAGGGATGCACTGCGGCAGAAGTCACAGGTAGCCATATAATGCTTATAATGCTCAAGACTACCTTATTTTGTGGACCTGCGCAATCTAAGAAACCCCCGGACCGCAAGCGGAGAGCGGCAGACGGAGCTTCAATAAGTCCCGTGCCGCTCTGTCTTCGCCTGCTGCGCATCGGATAACGTGATCAGCTCGGAGACAGTGACGAACCGGAACCCTTGCTTCTCAAGCTCGGGGAGGATAATCTTCAGCGCTTCCTTCGTTTGCGATTGCCCATGGACATGGTCATGGAACAGAACGATATCCCCATTCCGGGCATTGCGGATCACTCTGCTGGAGATGCTCCAGACTCCCGGGCGGTTCCAGTCGCGGGTATCCTGATGCCAGGACCAGAGCACCGGCTTCAGGCCCATGCTGTTGGACACATCAATCATCGTGTCGTCGTACATTCCGCCCGGCGGTCTGAACAGGCTGCTGTGTTTGCCGGATACTTTGACAATCTCCTTCTCCGTCAGCTCCAGCTCCTCCTGAATCTGCTGCCCGGAGACCGGTTTTTTGAAATAAACGTGATTATAGGTATGGTTCGCAAGCTCATGGCCTTCATTAATGACGCGTCTGGCGACCTCGGGATAAGCGGCGATCCGTTTGCCAATTGCAAAAAAAGTGCATTTCGCATTGTATTCATGCAGTACCTCCAGAATGCCATCCGTCTCGAAGGGGTCCGGGCCGTCGTCGAAGGTGAGTGCAATAACCTTTTGGCTGGTCTGCACATCCCAGATCATGTCGCCCCGTTCCTCATAATAATAGCGGTTCTTGGCCCTGTTCGGGCTGCCAAGGGCAATGTCTGCAGAGCCGTGCATAAGCGCGAGCGCTGCAAGGGCCGCGGCAGTGATTCGGATTCCTCTTTTCATGCGTCTCAAGTTTCACTCCACACCCTGTGTTTTTATAAGCCGTTCCTGCGCTGCTTGAGCCTTAGAATGCTCCATTTGCCCCGGGAAATATGCATTTTATATAGAGCGAACTGGAAGGTTAATGATAAAGATGAAAGTAACATCTGAACCGGAAACTTATCTGGTCGCATTTTAGAGTGAAAGTTCTGCCGGAAATGACTTATAATGAGATACTAAATACAGAACAATGGAATAGGGGCAGCGGAGATGACACTAATTGAGAAAAGAGAGCATAGGCAATATCCGGAAATTACCCGGCTGGAAACATCCAGAGCCGCATATGAACGCGATTATTCGCGTCTGATCCATTCGCCGACCTTTCGACGGCTGCAAGGCAAATCACAGGTATTCGGTGCAGGCACCGGAGATTATTACCGCACACGGCTGACCCACTCGCTGGAGGTGGCGCAGATTGCCCGCGAAGCGGCCAAGAGTCTGCTGCGTTCTTATCCTGAGGTAGAGACGGGGGCAGCTGAGAATCCGGGATTGGTCATCGATCCGGAGGTCGTGGAATGTGCGGCCATTGCGCATGATTTCGGCCATCCGCCGTTTGGGCATAAGGGGGAAGAGGTGCTGGACAGCCTGCTGGAAGGGCTTATTGCCAAGAAAACAGCGGAGGCTGCCGCGAAGTCCGGGGCCGGTCCGGTACAGAAGCAGACGATCCATGAGAGCATGAAGCGTAAATATGAACATTTTGAAGGCAATGCCCATAACTTCCGCCTGATCATGTTTCTGGAGAAACGGGAGAATATCGATGGACTGAACCTCTCGGATGCGGTGCTGCTGGGCATTAACAAATATCCGTTTCCCGGTACTGTGCTGAAGAAGGGCATGTACCTGCATGAATGGGAATACATCAACGAGATCCGCACCCAGTGGGGGGTTCCGGCAGGCAAGAAGACACTGGAAGCACAGCTTATGGACTTATGCGATGACATAGCCTATTCGGCCCATGACCTCGAAGACGGCATCAAGGCCGGCAAGATAGAGGTACACGAGCATTTCATGCACGACGAATACATTCAGCGGCTGATTGTTGAGAAGATCACGACGCTGGAGGATGCCTTCTGGTCAGGCTGGCAGGCCGAGGCGATCAGCGCCAAGGTGGAGGAAGTGCTTAGCTCATTCCTTCGGGTATGGATGGAGAAAATGCCAACCTGTGAGAATGACTACTCCCGCACGCGCCGTGAAGTTAAAGCTTATTGGGTCAGTACTTTCGTCGCCAGTCTCGGCGTCATCGAGGACGGGGACTGGAAGAAGGTTACATTCATCAAGGAAGGCCAGGAGGATGAGGATATGCTGCGGACGGTCAGTGTGCTCAAAAGCTTCGCCTGGGTAACGATGATCCGCGATTTGCGTGTGCAGCGCCTGCAGAAACGGAGTGAATGGATCCTCCGGCGGCTGTGGGAGGCCTTCCTGGATCCCGAGACCTCGCGGAGTATTATTCCGAGCGACTGGCTGCAGCGGTATGAGAAGGATCAGAGGTCGGCCAGGCCCATCTGGACCTGGGAGCATATGGTGACAGATTATATCGCCGGGATGACCGATGCGTTTGCCGAGAAAATCTACAATGAGCTGTATGGACTAAAGGTAGGCTCGATTTACGATCTGGATTAGGCATAGCTCTGCGCCAATAGTACCTGTCAGCCGGTTTGGCTGGCGGGTACTTTTTTTATAGTTCTGGATATACATATAAAATTTTTTGGGTGTTTTGCCGAAATAGTACTAGCAACCTATTTTTTTTTGTTCTTTTATGAAAATGGAATGTAATAGAATGGAATTCCGGTCATGTTTTCGGAAAATGTTTGAGGAGGCGCACGTAGATGGGCAAGGGTCAACAACTGAAAAGTGCAGTTAAAAAATGGGTGAGTGGAACTAAAAAAATGCGCCAGACCGCAGTAGCTAAAGGAAGTAAAAGTATTGGATTCAAGATTGCCTCCGGTTATGCGGCTTTGGCAGTACTGGTTCTGGTTACCGGCGGGGTCTCGCTCTATCAAATGAACGGTATGCAGAAGAACACAGGCAATATTATTGATCAGAGCATTCCCGCACTGGATAAAATCCACAATGTAAATTACCTGACAGAGCATGTTATGGCGATCAGCATGCAGCATATTCTGAGCACGGATAGCGCAGAGAAAAACACACTTGCGGAAGAGCGGGCTGAATTCATCCGCAAAGTGTCAGATACATTGAAGGAATACAAGCTCACCTTGCGGGGAGAGCAGGAGCTGGGGCAATTACAGTCGCTCGTCGGGAAATGGGGAGAGTTCCTGACCGTCAACAATCAGGCGATCCTGCTCAGCAGCTCGAATGACGAGGAATTAGCATTGGAGGTATCCCACAAGGGGATTGAGGCGTTTAATTCGATGCAGATTGATCTGGACGCGCTTGTTGCACACACTCAGGATGAAGCAGCGAGTGAGGGCAAAGTTTCCGAGAAGATTTTCCACACTTCCCTGACGTTGAGTATTGTAACTGTGCTGATTGTCCTGGTAGTCATCGGAATGATTAACATGGTGATCCGTAAGACCATGATCAATCCGCTTAAAAAGGTAACCGTACACCTGCAGCGGATCTCCGGCGGTGATCTGACCGCAGAGGATACCCTGATCGGCAATATGGATGAAATCGGCCAGCTTGCCAAGACCGTTAACGAAACTAACCGTACCTTGCTGGAAATGGTGAACCGGATCAGAAATGTCTCCGAGGTGATTTCGGAACAGGGCGATGAGCTGATGCATACGATTTCCGATACCAAGGAGGGCAGCAGCCAGATTGCCTTGACCATGGAAGAGCTGGCCAAAGCCTCCGGAAGCCAGGCCGAAGCAGCGGTAGATGCTTCTAAGGCGGTGGAGGAGTTAAACGCTATAATTGAGAATTTTGCCGGCAGGGGAATTGACCTCTCGCTTCATTCGGAGCAGGTGCGGCAGAAGGGTGAAAAAGGCAAAGCGCTCATGGAAAGCTCGGTGGCGCAAATGAACCAGATTGCGGACGCTGTATCGCAGTCTATGGACACGGTGGAGGAGCTGAACCGCAAGAACGAGGGGATCTTCCGGCTTGTGGGCTCCATCCGCAGCATCTCCGAGCAGACGCATCTGCTGGCGATTAATGCGGCCATTGAAGCGGCGAGAGCCGGTGACAGCGGCCGGGGCTTCGCGGTAGTAGCACAGGAGGTGCGCAAGCTGTCGGAGGATGTGCAGCGGACCGTAGCGGAGATTACCGGAATTACACAGGGAATCCAGCATGACTCCAGAGCGATGGTTGAGCAGTTGCGCGGCGGCGTGGCGAAGACGGAAGAGGGCAGCCGGCAGATTGTCGAGACGGGCGAAGCCCTGGCCGATATCAACGGCTCGGTGGGGGTAATGGCGCTCACGGTGGAAGGAATGGCCAAGGATCTGGAGCAGATGACCGGAGCCAGTGAAACCATGAACGAGTTCAGCCAGCATATCTCGGCACTCGCCCAGCAATCTGCGGCCGGTGTAGAAGAGACTTCAGCTTCGGCTCACGAGCAGCTCAGCGCGACTACGGAAGTGGCCAACGGCATCGAGCATCTGAAGCTGCTGCTTACTGAGCTTAAGGAGTCGGTCACTCGGTTTCAAGTGTGAGGGGGGCTATATAGGCTGAAGCAGTGAAATTCTAATACTTAGGGATACGCCGTGACTGCAGAGAATGTTTGGACTTCCGGCCGCTGTTGTTCCCGGATTTCTTGATTTATACCGCTAGTAGCGGTGGAAATCCGTGAACAAAGGCGGACGCTAGCGCTCCTACAGTTCCAAACTTCTCTTCCGCCACTTCTCCCTAGTTGTAAATCTCAAGTTCAAACTATATAGTGATGTGGGAATATAAAAACAGCCTCTGCTTAGGTTAGCAGAGGCTGTTTTTGTCTTGGTAATGTGCTGGGGAGAGCAAAGTTATGTTACCTAATACTAAATTGCTATACAGCTTAAACTGGGAGTGTTCCCGGCTCCTAGCTCGAACTCCTTGGCTAATTGATGACGAAATTCGCGCTGCCTAAGTACTAACTAACTGTATTTTGTGCAACTAAAGCGATCGGTTATTGTGCTGCGAGGACTTTAATTGCATTCTCTGCAGTTAAAATCCCCCATACTCCGGGAAAAAAGACGTACTGCTATTTTAGTTGTACAGAATACAGTTAACCGGGCATATCCGTTTTTTCGCCGTTATTTAACTGCAGGAAATACAATTAAAGTAATTGCAATGCACTCCGCACTAGCTAGTTCACAATAGACTTGTCCGCGCAGGAGTCTTGCCAGTGCAGGGTTCTACGGAGCAAGGTACTTTCCAGCTCAATCTATAGTCTATATAGTTGAAATCCTGCACAAAATACAACATTTTCCTCAAAAGATCGACGTTAACGGAAAATTGTTGTACAAAAGGCATCATTTCGCCTCCATCCGGCAGATCAACGAGAGAATTGTTGTATTTCATACAACAATTCTCTAGAAAACCCTTTTATCTAACATCCAATGTTGTAATATGTACAACATTTAGCCGCAGGAGGCACCTTTAAACCCGCAAGTTACAAACAAGTCCGCATATCCCACAGCAACCCCGCCAGCCCAGGCGGCGGAGGCTTAATATTGGCGGCTGTAGTCGACCAGATTGAGTGAAGGCGTTCCGGACTCCAGATAGGCCTTCATGTTCTCAACGAAAATATCCACTACCCGGTCCGCGTAACGGTCGGTTACCCCGGCACAGTGCGGGGTCATGATGACCTGCTCCATCCCCCACAGAGGGTGATCCTCCGGCAGCGGCTCTTTCTCGAAGACATCGAGTCCGGCACCGGCAAGCTGTCCGCTGTGCAGCGCAGAGATTAGATCGTCCGTATTGGTAGTCGCTCCGCGGCCAATATTAATGTAATAAGCCCCCTGCTTGGCAGCGGAGAAGATGTCTGCATCGAATATTCCCTGCGTCTCGTCGGTGATCGGCAAAGTGTTGATAATAAAATCGGCGTCGCTCACGGAATCCTTCAGCTGTCCGGTCGTGAAGACCTCATCGAAGCCGTCAACCGGCCGGCCGGAACGGCTCACACCGATCGTCTTCATACGGAAAGCCTTGGCAATTCTGGCGGTTTCACTGCCGATGGAGCCAGTTCCGGCAATCACTGCCGTCTTGCCGGTCAATTCACTCTCTTGTCCATCCGAATGCCAGCGGCGGTTCTGCTGGTTGCGGATAGCGGTATGCATGTTCCGGGTGAACATCAGCATGAAGCTGAAGATAACGGCAGTAATCGGTTCGGCATGAACACCGCTGGCATTCGTCAGCAGAATCCCGCGTTCATGCATGGCTTCAAGCGGAAGTTTCTCCACACCGGCAGACCAGGCCTGGACCCAGCGCAGCGGTGAACCCTGGCGCAGAAGGGTATCACTGGCGCCTTTTCCCCAGCCGATGATAATTTCTGCACCGGAGAGCAGCTCAAGGTCCGGATTCCTGGAATCTCCGAGGGTAAGGGTATAATCTGGTGCAGCGGCGCGGATCAGCTCCTGCTGCCCATCTGATAAATGCTGCATACAAACGATGGATTTAGTCATGTTGGTTCCCTCCTATTCTACATTTCAGTAGAGAAATGGACGATAAGTATAGAATAAGCATAACAAATCTGCCTGGAAAGGTGAAATTAGAATGGAACATAAGGAGCCGGAGCAAGAATTTGAGCGTCTGTTTATCGCTATACCTTTGCCGGAAGCATTGCGCTATTATCTTAAAAATGAGTCTGCCCGCGTGTCTTCCGGACTTAAATTTGCCAGATGGACACATTTTGAAGATTTCCATATTACGCTGCAATTTCTTGGCGACACTCCGAAGGAGGATATCCCGGCCCTGTTCGCGGCGCTCCGGAAAGTTTCCTTGTCAAGCAAAGGCTTTCAGCTGAAGCTCGGAGAATGGGGCACATTCGGCCTCCCGGACTCGCCAAGAGTGCTCTGGACGGGGGTTTCCGGGGAGCTTGAGCCGCTCAGGGAGCTGCAGAAAAAGGTGGTTTCGGCGACAATTCCGTTAGGATTCACGGCGGAAACGCGAACGTATAATCCCCATTTGACAGTGGCCCGCAAATACCGTGAGGAGCAGCCGTTTACGCTGGAGCGGCTGGAAAATTTACGGGTAAAGGGACGTCCCGCAGGCAATTTACTTCCAGACTTAGGCTGGACGGTGGATGCTTTTGTGGTGTATGCTACCAGGATGCATGCCATTCCTATGTATGAAATGACCGAAAAATTTACATTTTTCTCAACATAAATCGACAAGAAAGTTTTCAAAGCTTCCATTTTCGGTTACATACAATAGGAGTGTGCCGTAAAATAGGAGGTAAATAATGTTAATATTTAAACAGAGCCGCTGTATTGCGCTGCTGGTTAGCGTAATTTTAGTGTCTTTCTCAGCGATAAGTTTGATGAACCCCGAAGGATCTGCTGCTACCGGGGAGAATGTAATAGAAATGGGTAAATTGAAGTCTGCCGGCCATGAGTCTCTGGAGCCCAGTGTTCCGAAAGCTGCATCTGCTGTATATAGGACAAGCCCTTCATCCAGCACAATGATTCCCATGCTTTACACCACAGCTGCCGAACCGGTCCACACCTGGGCCCGCATGGTAAGCGCCGGATGGTTAAGCCCCGAGAAGCTGCAGCGTCAAGAGGCTGCGAAGACGGGCGCCGTTCAGCCTAAGCCTAAGGCTAAGGTAACTGTGGTGAAAGCAACGCCGTCAGCGGCGCAAGCGCTGAAGAAAGCGGCCAAGGGGACAACGAGCGTAAATAAAGTCAAAGCGGCAACTCAGCAACATCCCCCCGCAACATTGTTCTTCTCTCGGACCAAGCTACTAAGCCAGGAGCAGCAAGCTGAAGCTACCTGGAGCTACGCCGTATCCGAAGAAGACCTGCTACTGCTGCAAAAAATCGTCATGGCAGAAGCAGAAGGCGAACCGTACCAGGGCAAGGTGGCAGTTGCCAACGTTGTTCTGAACCGGCTGCGGTCAGCCAATTTTCCCGATACCATTCATGATGTAATCTATCAAAAAAGCCAATTTAGTCCTGTCGCCAACGGCCGGCTAAAGCGTGTGAAGCCCAACGCAGACAGTATCAAGGCTGTTAATGCTGCACTTATGGGAGTTAAGGAAGTTACGGATGACACGTACTTCTTCTTATCGCTGACGCTCGCGCAGGATCTTACTGTGCATCATTCACGGACACTCCTTAAGACCATCGGCAATCATACCTTCTACAAATAATCACTGTTACATTCTTGCCATCCGAATTCACGCTGGTTGCGCGCGGAGAAGGTTTCCGCTGCATTCTCATCTTATGTAATGCAAAAGAACCTCCAAATCCACGCTTACCAGTGGCTGGAGGTTCTTTATGTTGTTGTTCACCGGGGTCCGTCTACGGGGTGACATAGACGGCCTCTTCATTGCGCACCTGTGAGGGGGAGCTCCACGACTCGGATTCGGCAACAGCTTGGCTGGCGGGCTTGCCCAGCAGCTGGAGCACAGTAGCTGCACAATGCTGAGGCTGCTGGCGTTCAGGGGAAGTCCGGCGTTTCCGCTGTAATTCAAGTCCGGCATATTCATGCAGCAGCATGGAGAACCATTTGTTCACCACTTCCGAATCAAGTACCTCGGCCAGCCCCAGCTCTACAAAATACTGGCTGTTCTTCTCTTCCTGCCCCGGGATGGCGCTGTAGAACAGCATCGGAATGCCTTTGGCCTGACCTTCAGTACAGGTCATTCCGCCCGGCTTCGTAATCAGCAGATCGGAAGCATCCATTAATTTGTTGATCTCGCTGCTGTAGCCGAGAATCTTTACATTGGGATGGTCCAGCAGCGGGTTGGCTTTCATTTTGGCTACCAGCTTGTCATTGCTGCCCATACAGAATATAAGCTGGATCTCATCCATCCGGGCCGTGAGCGAATTCATGATGTCCTTCCCGAACATCAGCCCCCAGCCGCCGCCCATAATGAGCACGGTAGGAATGTCGGCGAGCCCCAGCTCCTTGCGGAGCTGAGTCTTGCTATGGCGCTCCCAGAACTTCGGATGCACCGGGATGCCGGTAACCGTCACCAGCTCAGGAGATACGCCCCGTCCGGTAAGAATCGATTTGACGCGTGAAGTAGAGACGAGATAGCGGTCGGCTTCGGCGTTCACCCAGCTGCCGTGAGCATCATAATCTGTAATCAGCGTGTAGAGCGGGACATCCAGCCCCTGCTGCTTCAATCTGGAGATGACTGCGGCCGGAATCGGATGAGTGCAGATAATCAAATCGGGTTTAAGCTGCTCTATGACCTGTGAGGCATGTGTATAAAAAATCCGGTGAAGAGCCAGCTTAGTCAACCGGTTCAGTGATTTATGATATTGGGTCTTATACATCATGCCGACCAGCTTTGGCTGGCTGCTGACTGTTTTGCGGTAAGCGGAAAGAATCCATGGTGCGACCGTAGGATTGAGGAATTTTCCAAGCTCAATGACCCGGCACTGCACATCCGGACTCAGCAGTCTTATTCCTTCGGCCAGAGCATAGGCTGCCCCTGTATGGCCCGTGCCGAAGCCTTCCGAAAACAGCAGTACTCTTTTCTTTCGCATAAGTTCACCTGCTACTTTCCATCATGGGTAGAATTACGAGTTCTCTTCATCGGTTCATTCGAGATCCCATGTTCATGTTCTATTATATTATACTAGGGTTTTTGCTTCTTTTCTCACATTATACAAATAAGACGTAAATAGAAAGTTAAAACACTGCAATAAAATAAAAAAAGTTGGGCACAAGTATTGCATTGGCAGGAGCATCGTGATAAAGTTGGTCTTGACCGAGTGACCGGATTAGTAAATTGGTCAGAACGCGGACGCAATGATATTTCCTGACGAAAGGGAGTGCACGGGTGGCTGTGGTAGATCGAAGGCAGCAGGTGCTTCAGGCGGCGACGAAATCTTTTTCATTATTCGGCTATAAGGCAACTACAATGGATCAGGTCGCCAAGATTGCCAATGTCGGCAAAGGGACGATTTATACCTTTTTTACGAACAAGGAACAATTATTTGACGAGATTCTGCGAGATGTCATTATTGAGATGAAAAGAATCGCCGAGCGGGAGATTAAACGCGACAAGCCGTTTTTTGATAATCTGCACCGCGTGCTGGACGCCCTGCTGGAATTTCGGAGCGAACATGAGCTATTCATCAAGCTGTCCCAGGAAAGTCGTGATTTCGGAACGCCGCAGGCCGGTGATGGGCTCGACAAGATCGAGAGTGTCGTACTTGAATATTTGGAACGGGAGGTGGAACAGGCAATCCGTCAAGGGGAGATCAAACCCTGCGATCCCCAGATTGTCTCGGTAGTAATGTTCAGGCTTTATATCGTACTTACTGCTGAACTGAGCAAGGTGCATGTGCCTTTGACCAAAGAGCAGATTAAATGCTACTTTCATTTATTTTTGGCAGAAGGCCTGTCACAGTAGAATTTAAGTCCGGTATAGGGACGGCGTCTGTGAACCTGCGCTTTCCCTGATGTGAACAGGCAAATTTTTTTTGCTCTTGACTGACTGAATGGGGAAAATGGTCAACCAGTGTTACTGTAACATTCACGAAAATATCATTTCAGAGGAATTTATAGCATTTTAAAGAGAGCATATGATTAGAAGGAGAGAACCAGAATGAAATCTTTATCCGTGTTTATCAAGGACCTTGGCGCGGTTTTTAAGAATCCCAAGATGCGTATTTCCATGTTTGCCATTCTGTTCATTCCTGTACTGTACAGCGGATTATTCCTGAAGGCATTCTGGGATCCTTACGGTAAAATGAACGAGCTTCCGGTCGCTGTCGTAAATGAAGATAAAGGTGCTGATTATGAGGGCTCCAAGCTGAGCGCCGGATCAGACCTGGTGGCGGAGCTGAAGAAGACGGACGGGTTCAAGTGGAATTTCGTCAGCCGTGAAGCAGCGGAAGCCGGACTTGCGGACAATACCTATTATATGGCGATTATTGTTCCGGAAGACTTCTCGGCCAAAGCTACTACCCTGCTGGATGCAGATCCGCAGCCGGCCAAAATCATCTACGAGCCGAATGAAGGCTACAACTTCCTGGCTGGCCAGATCGGCGGCACGGCAGTGAAGGATATCAAGACTAAAGTGTCTGCCAAGATCACAGAAGCGTATACCGAATCTGTATTTGATAAAATCACGGATATCGCCAGCGGGCTTGGCGAAGCCGGGGACGGCGCCACCAAGATTGCTGACGGTGCCACCAAGCTGGATGACGGAGCGCTTAAGCTGAAGGACAATCTGCTTGTCCTGACTGAAGGCACCGGCAAGCTGCTCGATGGTGTAGCGCCGCTTACCCAGGGTGTGACGGATCTGAATACCGGAGCAGCGGCTCTGGAAGCCGGCAGCAGCACGCTGGCCGGAGGGCTTCAGCAGTTGTCCGCAGCACATAAGCAGCTGCAGGATGGTGTAACCCAGTCGGCAGCAGGCAGCAAGCAGCTTGATGCAGGGCTGCAGAAGACTGCAGCCGGAGCGGCTTCGCTCAAGGACGGCACACAGTCGGCCGTAGACGGAACCGCCAAGCTGCAGGCTGGCACGAAGTCGGTGGTGGACGGCAGCGCGAAGCTGGAAGCGGGTCTGACCTCTTCCGCAGAAGGCAGCGCGAAGCTCGAAGCCGGTCTTACGGCTTCGAAGGAAGGCAGCGCGAAAGCGGCAGCCGGAGCCAAGGCGGTAGCAGACGGTCTGCAGGCACTGGCGAAATCGAACCCGCAGCTTGCGGCAAGCCCGGATGTACAGAAGCTGCTGGCGGCAAGTACAGCAGTGGCGACCGGCACTGCACAGCTGGACCAGAGCCAGGAGCAGCTGCTGGCAGGAGCAACGGCACTGCACAGCGGCCAGGAGCAGCTGGTGCAGGGAGCGAATCAGCTGCACAGCGGTTCCCAGCAGCTTGATGCAGGTGTAACGCAGCTGCATGCCGGAGCGCAGCAGCTGAACGCCGGCAGCGCACAGCTGCTGGAAGGCCAGCAGCAGCTGGCGGCTGGCGCGGGCACACTTGCAGCAGGCGGTGCTAAGCTGTCGGCAGGCATGCAGCAGTTCGGCGCGAAGCTGGACGAAGCGGCCGCAGGCGGTGCGAAGCTGGCAGACGGCGGCAAGGCGCTTGAAGCCGGTACAGCGAAGCTGCTGAGCGGCGCAGGACAGCTTGGCAGCGGCCTCAGCTCTGTAGCTGACGGCTCGAAGCAGCTGAGTGACGGAGCAGGCCAGCTCAAGGACGGTCTGGATGAGCTGAAAGCAGGCTCCGGTGAGCTGGCCAGCAAGCTGGGCGATGCTGCAACGCAGACTAATGCTGTGAACAAGAGCGATGCGCTGGTATCCATGTTTGCCCAGCCGGTACAGATTGAAGAAGTGAAAGTCAGTAAGGTACCGAACTATGGAACAGGATTCGCCCCTTACTTCCTGTCTCTCGGTTTGTTCGTAGGCGCACTGATCTGTACGATTGTTATTCCGATGCGTGAATCTGAAGTGATCGGAGCCAGCCGGTTCAACCGGTTCATGAGCCGTACTCTTACGTTCTCCATGATGAGCTTGCTCCAGGCACTTCTCGCCATCCTGATTGTTCTGTACGGCCTGGGCCTTGAAGTGCAGAGTGTAGGCTTGTTCTACGCCTTCTCCTTCATCACCAGTCTTGCCTTCATGTGGATGATCCAGGCGATCGTAACCTGGCTTGACCAGCCGGGCCGTTTCGTAGTCATCCTGATTCTGATCTTCCAATTGACTACGAGTGCGGGTACGTTCCCGCTGGAGCTGATTCCTAACTGGATGAAGATCTTCAATCCGCTGCTGCCGATGACTTATAGTGTCAAAGGCTTCAAGGCAGTCATCTCCACTGGCGACTTCAGCTCGATGTGGAATGATGCCGGACTGCTGGCCGCTTACGGCATAGTATTCCTGGCGCTTACCTTCACCTACTTCATGACCCGTGACCGCGGTAATGAAGCTCTGCTGAAAAGTGAACAAGTTTTGACTGTATAATGGAACACATTTTCTTGTAAATATGAGGACACAAAAACGCCCCTGAGGGGGCGTTTTTGGCTTATACAGAAAACTAAATGGGTAAAAAAAGTGCCATACCGATGGCAGGAAAATAAATGAAACGCTTTCAATGCATAAGAACTTATTCGTCTTTTATGCATAATTATGCACTGAGAAGATTTTTTACGCTTTTATCCGCTAAAGCTGCGCTGCAAAAGCATTTGTTAATCAAGCTCATAAAAAAGTTTAAATTGCGCTCATGTCAGGTCGATGATAAAATAATATAACCAATCTGGCTTGAATAATTATTAAGATTTTCCTCTGAAAAATTTTCCTGGAATTCCGTCTACTTTATAATAGAAAGGTTGCGTATGATGAGACACACTGAACTGCCCGGCAAACAGGGCCTTTATGATCCTCAGTTCGAAAAAGACGCTTGCGGCATGGGATTTGTTGCCCATATTAAAGGCAAACCGTCCCATGATATTGTTAGCAATGCTCTGACTATGCTCTTTAATATGGAGCATCGGGGAGGCCAGGGAAGCGAGCCGAACTCTGGTGACGGAGCCGGCATTATGCTGCAGATTCCGCACCGTTTCTTTGCCGGCGAAGCAGCGAAGCTTGGCTTTGAGCTGCCGGAACAGGGCCATTACGGCGTGGGCATGATCTTTCTGTCTCATAACGAGGAGATCCGGACCCGCCATGAGGCGCTCCTGAGCGAGATTATCGCTGAAGAGGGCCAGCAGGTGCTCGGCTACCGCGATGTGCCTACCTTTGACGAAATGCTCGGCAAGACGGCCAAGGCTGCCAAGCCTTATGTGCGGCAGGTATTTATCGGCCGCTCTGAAGGAATTAAGGATGATCTTTCTTTTGAACGCAAGCTGTACGTGATCCGCAAACGTGCGGAGCTGTCGATCCGCTACGGCGGAGCAGAAGAGGGGGAATCCTTCTACGTACCGAGTTTATCCTGCAAGAAGATCGTATACAAGGGCATGCTGACTACTGTACAGGTTGGACAGTTCTACCTGGATCTGCAGGATGAGAAGCTGGAGTCGGCGATTGCGCTTGTCCACTCCCGGTTCAGTACCAATACCTTCCCAAGCTGGGAACGTGCCCACCCTTACCGCTTCATGATTCACAATGGCGAAATCAACACCCTTCGCGGCAATGTGAACTGGATGCATGCCCGCCAGTCGCTGTTCAAGAGCGAAGTGTTCGGCGAGGATCTCGGCAAGATCAAGCCGGTGGTTAACCCCGACGGCTCCGATACTGCGATGTTCGATAATACGTTCGAGTTCCTGTACCTGAGCGGACGCTCCCTGCCGCATGTTGCGATGATGATGGTTCCTGAGCCTTGGAGCAATCATGACAGCATGGACGAGAAGAAGAAAGCCTTCTATGAATTCCACAGCACCCTGATGGAGCCATGGGACGGGCCTGCCGCAATGGGCTTCACCGACGGCGTGCAAATCGGGGCGATCCTCGACCGTAACGGTCTTCGTCCAGCGCGTTATTATGTCACCAAAGATGATCTGATCATTCTGTCCTCCGAAGCGGGAGTCCTAGACATCCCGGCAGAGGATGTACTATACAAAGACCGCCTGAGACCGGGCCGTATGCTGCTTGTGGATACGAAGCAGGGCCGTATTATCTCTGATGAAGAGGTCAAGGCTGAAATTGCTTCGCAGCAGCCTTATCAGGATTGGCTGGATGAGCACCTGATCAGCCTCGATGAGCTTCCGGAAGCACCGGAGCTGCCGAATCCGAAGCATGATAACGTGCAGCAACTTCAGCAGTCGTTCGGTTATACCTTTGAAGATCTGCGCAAGGTGCTGGAGCCTATGGCATCCACAGGTGCCGAAGCTGTCGGGTCCATGGGTTATGATTCACCGCTGGCGGTACTGTCTGACCGTCCGCAGCGGCTCTACAACTACTTCAAACAAATGTTTGCCCAGGTAACCAACCCGCCGATTGATGCGATCCGTGAAGAACTGGTAACGTCCACGGCAACAACGATCGGGCCTGAACGCAATCTGCTCAAAGCAGAACCGGAGAGCTGTCGTCAGATCTCGCTGGATTCTCCGATTCTCTCGAACGAGGATTTCGCCAAGCTGCGTCATGTACGCCGTGCCGGCTTCAAATCGATGTCCATTCCGATTCTCTTCCCGGCAGAGCTGGGGGCGGAAGGGCTGCGTATCGCTCTGGAGCGTATGAATGAGGCGGCAGACCGTGTTATGGCCAAAGGACATAATATTCTTATTCTGTCAGACCGCGGGGTAGACCGCGACAATGCTGCTATTCCGGCGCTGCTGGCTGTCTCCAGCCTGCATCACCATCTGATCCGCTCGGGAACACGGACCAAGGTCAGTATCCTGCTGGAATCCGGTGAACCGCGTGAAGTTCATCATTATGCGCTTCTGCTTGGTTATGGTGTCAGTGCGGTCAACCCTTATCTGGCCTTCGAGAGTCTGGATGATATGATCGGCCAAGGCCTGCTCCGCGGAATCTCGCATGAGAAGGCTGTGAAGAACTATATCAAGGCAGCTACGAAGAGTGTTGTAAAAATCCTGTCCAAAATGGGGATATCCACAATTCAATCTTACCGCGGCGCACAGATTTTTGAAGCTGTAGGCCTGAACTCGGAGTTCGTAGACCGTTACTTCACCTGGACACCATCCCGTATCGGAGGAATTGGCCTGGAGGAAGTGGCTCTAGAAGCACTTGCCAGCCATAACCGAGCCTTCACCGACAAAGACGGCAACGACAAGGTGCTGGATTCCGGCGGTGAATACCAGTGGCGGAGTGACGGGGAAGAGCATCTGTTCAACCCGCAGACGATTCATCTGCTGCAGCATTCCGTACGCAGCGGAGATTACGAGATGTACAAGAAATATGCGGCACTTGTTCAGGGCGAAAGCGAGAAACACCAGACTCTGCGCTCGATGCTGCAGTTCAAATCCACTAATGCACCCGTTTCGCTTGATGAGGTAGAACCGGCGGAATCGATCATGAAACGCTTCAAGACCGGCGCCATGTCCTTCGGCTCGATCAGCAAGGAAGCCCATGAGACATTGGCCATTGCGATGAACCGTATCGGCGGCAAGAGCAATACCGGCGAAGGCGGGGAAGATCCGGCGCGCTTCATTCCGGACGCTAACGGCGATTCCCGCCGCAGTGCGATCAAGCAGGTGGCATCGGGACGGTTCGGCGTAACCTCGAACTATCTGGTGAATGCCGACGAGATCCAGATCAAGATGGCACAAGGCGCTAAGCCGGGTGAAGGCGGACAGCTTCCGGGCCGCAAGGTATATCCTTGGGTTGCCGAAGTCCGCGGCTCTACAGCAGGTGTAGGTCTGATCTCACCGCCGCCGCATCATGATATTTACTCGATCGAGGATTTGGCAGAGCTGATCTATGATCTGAAGAATGCCAATCCTCGTGCCAATATTAACGTTAAGCTTGTATCCGAAGTCGGCGTAGGCACCATTGCTGCCGGTGTGGCCAAAGGCCGTGCCGATATTATCCTGATCAGCGGCTATGACGGCGGCACCGGTGCTTCACCGATGAACTCCATCCGTCATGCCGGACTGCCTTGGGAGCTGGGTCTGGCTGAGACACACCAGACACTGATGCTGAACAATCTGCGCGACCGTGTTGTACTGGAAACAGACGGCAAGATGCTCAGCGGGCGTGATCTGGCAGTAGCTGTTCTGCTTGGCGCTGAAGAATACGGCTTCGCTACTGCACCGCTGGTAGCTGTAGGCTGTATCATGATGCGTGTGTGTCAGATGGATACCTGCCCGGTCGGCGTTGCTACGCAGAATCCGGAGCTCCGCAAGAACTTCATGGGAGATCCGCAGCATGTCGTTAACTTCATGACCTTTGTAGCACAGGATCTGCGCGAGATTATGGCTGAGCTCGGCTTCCGCACCATTGAAGAAATGGTCGGCCGCACGGATTGCCTGGATGCGGTTCAGGCTTCGACCCACTGGAAGAAGAAGGGTGTCGATCTGAACAGCCTGCTGCATACACCGGCTATGCCGGAAGGAAGCACACGCTTCCGCAGCAAACACCAGAATCATGGCCTGGAAGAAACGCTGGATATGACTCACCTGCTCGATATTGCCGCTCCTGCACTGGAATCCGGCACAGCAGTTGAAGCATCCCTGCCGATCACGAACGTCAACCGTGCCGTGGGTACGATTCTGGGCAGCGAGCTGACGCGCAAATATGGCGCAGCAGGTCTGCCGGATGACACCATCAAGTTGTATTTCACAGGCTCGGCCGGACAAAGTCTGGGCGCATTCGTACCGAAGGGCATCACGATTACGGTCGAAGGCGACTCCAATGACTATGTCGGCAAAGGGCTGTCCGGGGGCAAGCTGATTATCAGACCGTCCCGTAAGGCAACCTTTGCCGCTGAAGATAATATCATCATCGGGAATACGGCGCTGTATGGAGCGACTGGCGGCGAAGCTTATGTCAGCGGGATTGCGGGTGAACGTTTCGCAGTCCGCAACTCCGGGGCGAATGTAGTCGTTGAAGGCGTGGGCGACCACGGCTGCGAATACATGACTGGCGGCCGTGTGGTTGTTCTGGGTGAAACCGGCCGCAACTTTGCGGCAGGGATGTCAGGCGGGATCGCCTACGTATATGATCCGGACAGCACGTTCATCAAACGCTGTAACCTGGAAATGGTATTGCTGGAGCGTGTGGAGGAGGCGGATGAAATCGCTGAGCTGCATAGCCTGATTACCCGTCATACCGAGCTTACAGACAGCAATGCGGGCAGAGTGATTCTCGATTCATGGGATCAGGCCCTGCCGAAATTTGCCCGTGTCATTCCGAAGGATTACAAACGGATGATGGAGCAGATCCGCAAGGTGGAGCAGAATGGCCTGACCGGCGAAGCTGCCCTGATGGCTGCTTTTGAAGCGAATATGCGTGAGCTTGCCCGTGTCGGCGGCTAAGGTTTAAGCTTTCAACTTTTAAATGGCTCCGGTATTGCCGGTGTGCACTATACGATCAAGGGACAGTATTCTTACCCGTATCAGACGGGGAAGATACTGTCCCTTTTACTATTACTGCATTTCTTTCCTAATTTCAGGAAAAAGGAAAGCTATGGTAGAATATAAAAATGTATGAAACGGGTTGCTGATACAGTGATAAGGTTAATATAGCTTGAACTGAAAGAGACAATATTAAGATGGGAGTAGCGGAGGGGAAGTTTGGAACTGTAGGAGCGGTAGCGTCCGCCTGAAAGCTTTCCGTAGGAAAGCTAGCATCGGAAGCATAAGCAGTCTGCGGATTTCCACCGCAAAAGCGGTATGAATCAAGAAATCTGCAGACAACAGCGGCCGGAAGTCCAAACATTCACCGCAGTTACGGCTAACATCTGCATTGGAGCCTCTTCAGTTCTTCTATTAGTCACCTTATCCGAAAGCGCAAGTCCGTTTCATCCAAACCGACGAAAGGAAGTGAAGTTATGCCGAATACGGCAGAAGTTGTGAAACCTGTGGCCAGCCTGATGGGGGTTACCAAAAAGATCGGCTCCAAAACGCTGATCAATGACTTGACCCTCGATATTCCGCCCGGGCAAATCTTCGGATTCCTGGGTCCGAACGGTGCCGGTAAAACAACTACCATCCGCATGATGGTAGGGCTTATTTCCATTAGCCGCGGGGATATTCTCATCTGCGGACGCAGTATTAAAGACCATTTTGAAGAGGCGATAGCGAATGTAGGGGCTATTGTGGAGAATCCGGAAATGTACAAGTTCCTTACCGGATACCAGAACCTGCGCCAGTATGCCCGCATGGTCCCCGGTGTGACCAAGGAGCGGATTAGTGAAGTAGTAGAGCTGGTAGGTCTCGGCCAGAGAATCAACGACAAGGTTAAGACCTATTCTCTGGGGATGCGCCAGCGGCTGGGTGTGGCCCAGGCACTGCTGCACCGGCCGAAGCTGCTGATTCTCGATGAGCCGACCAACGGGCTGGACCCGCAGGGCATCCGTGAGCTGCGCGATTATCTGCGCCTGCTGTGCCAGAAGGAAGGTACTACTGTTTTTGTCTCCAGCCATTTGCTTGCTGAAATGGAACTCATGTGTGATAGTGTGGCGATTATCCAGAACGGCCGCCTGATCGAAGTGAAACAGCTTAAAGCTGTAGGCAATGTGCTGGTGCCGGTGGGTGAGACCCTGTTCGAAGTAGATCAGCCTGAAGCTGCGCTGGAACTGATGGGCCGTGGTGTGGTGAAGGACGGGGGTATTGCTGTAGAGGCGGTGCGGGAGGAAATTGCCGAGCTCAACGCAAAGCTGGTGGCCGGCGGAATTAAAGTGTACAGCATCAAGCCGCTGTTCCGGTCACTGGAAGATCAATTCTTGGAGATTACAGGAGGTGAAGGCATTGGGTGAGTTCGCTGCTCTCATACATAATGAGAATATCAAAATTTACAGACGTCTGCGGACATGGATTATGCTGTTCATTCTGGCGGTTATGAGTGCGCTGTTTCCGGCGCTAATCCATTTCACCAGCGGAGGCAATGAGGTAACGATCGGTTTATGGGACAGCTTCCAGACTACCGTAGCGATCGCTTTTTTCCTGAACACCATCTTCACAGCCCTGGTGGCTGCTGACTCCGTTGCGGGCGAATTCACCTGGGGAACGATTAAGCTGCTGCTGATCCGCCCTTGGAGCCGCTCCAAAATCCTGCTCTCGAAATATATATCGATGGTGCTCTTCAGCTTGTTCAGCACTCTGCTGCTGATCGTGTTTGGTTATGGCTCAGCCCTGATTTTCTCGTCCTCGGCCGTGGATTCGATAGGGGGGCCGACGATGGCCTGGAGCCAGGGAGAATACGTTTTTCTGACGATTATGTGCGCCTACATTGAGCTGTTTCTCACAGCAGCCATTGCCTTTATGATCTCCAGCGTATTCCGTTCCAGCGGCCTTGCGATTGTACTGTCGCTGTCCATCATGTTCACCAAAGATATCTTTATCGCCATCTTCAGCCCGGAACGGTATGAGTGGGCCAATTATCTGATTTTTGCCCATATGAATCTAAGCGGTTATCTGCTGTCGGACACCGGCCCCGGAGGCGCTACGTTAGGATTCGCAATTGCTGTCCTCGCGGTGTATTACGTTATTTTCATGCTCGTCTCTTGGGTTGTATTCCGTAAAAGAGATGTCGCAGCTTAATGTGGTAAAAGGCTCTACAAGGACTGGAAGCAAGCATATGCGGGGTTATGCCCGCTCAGCCTGCTTCCAGTTTGTTCTGTTTATGGGAACCCCGCTTACCTGCCTTGTCCGTAGAACCATCTGCCTGAAGCCCGCCCGCTGTCTCTGTGGCGGGCTGTTCGGCCATGGCTACGGACCCGTTCAGCACGCTGCCTTCCATAATACTCAGTGCGCCGGCTGCGATATTACCGTGCAGCTGTCCGGTTTCGGTCATGATCAGCTTCTGGTTGGCGGTCACGTCGCCGTAGACCCTGCCGGCAATAATAACCTCCTGCGCCTTAATGCTGGAGTGGACCGTTCCCTGTTCGCCGACCGTAACTGTCCCCTGGCACAGGATTTCCCCGCTGAAATTCCCTTCAATCCGCAGATTGGTATCGCAATGGACTTTACCTTCAAGTGTGCCTCCATGTCCGATAAGTGAATCGGTCGATTTATATGGAGCACTTTGTTTGCGTTTGTTCCACATGCCTGCATTCCTCCTTGTATTCTTAAGGTTTAACATAATTCAGCGGATTCACCGGCTTATTCTGCTTCACAACCTGGAAATGGAGATGGGGACCTGTGCTGCGTCCGGTATTGCCGAGCATACCAATTTGCTCCCCTTTGCTGACCTTGTCACCGGGCGAGACCACCATGCCGTTCAAATGCATATACCAGGTTTCCAGCCCGTTCGCATGCTTGATAATGATATATTTGCCTCTGGCGCCCAGCTGGTCGGCAGAAGTGACCACACCTTCCATCGCTGCGTATACAGGGTCACCGATGCGGCCGGCAATATCGATTCCGGAGTGGTAGGCAGAGACCCCCTTGAAGGGATCGGAACGATAACCGAAGCTGGAGGTGATCACCTTCGAGCCTGTGGGCCAGAGGACAGCCGGGGCCAGTCTCGCTTTTTCTTCACTTGCCTTCTTGGCCTGCAGGTTAGCCTCCAGGGTGTTGGCTTTTTCGGCCTCTGTAATTGTAGTGGAGATACGGCTGACCATTTCCTCCAGCATCGTTTTTATTTCTTCGTAGTCGTCTCTTGTTTCCTGAACCAGCTCCAGCGGGTCATTGGCATATACAGCGATGTACTCCCCGCCGACCTGGGGGGGCACTGTACTTCCTAATGCAGCGGTAACTACCCCGAAACGGAAATCAACTGCAGACAAAGTGCCGGAAGAGGTGTCTGATGGATGCTCTGCAAGGAACGGAGCCGTACTTGAACGGCTTATGGTTCCCTTGACGTCTCCCTTAGTTCCGCTTGCAGCAACTTTGGCTGATGCGGCAATGAACGGCTGGCTGCTTGCGGCAGAAGCTGCAGAGGCAGTGGGTTCATTGTCTGTACCGGAAGAAGAGGTCGTCTCTTTCTCAATCAGCGACTGCAGCTGCTGCTCCAGTTCAGAGACACTCTTCAGCTTGTCTTTAATGCTCTGGGCTTCCTCCGAAAGCTCGGTCACCTGGCTGCGGAGCTGCAGCAGCGCCTGGTCCTTGTCGGCGACCTTGAGCTCCATCCGGATATTCGTCAGCGATAGTGCCGCAGCTTCGGCTTCCAGCTCGGAAATGGACCGGGAGGCATGAATATGCATGGAGGTGACCAGACTGGAGAGAGACAGGGCAGCCGCAGCAGGCAGGGCGAAGGCAAGCGGCTTGGACAGCTGCAGCTGTCTGACAGGCCGTCCGGCCTCACGGACGACGAGCAGCGTAATCTTTTTATGATCGGGCTGACTCTTCATAACATCTCCTTCCTGCGGCCTTTAGCAGCCGCGTGGTATGAACTGAGTGAATCCAACATTGCTATAGAGCGGGGCTCATCCGATTCGTCCTACTACTCTATGTATTCCATTCCTCTGGCGAACATGACAACGGTTTGCTTGAATAAAGAAGGAGAGTTACGGCAAGACCTGTAGTAGATCATCTTCAATAACATAACTTTTAGGAGGTCCGGGATGAGGATATTCGCAGTTATCTTAAGTCTTTTTATCATACAGATTGCCATTATCGTTATATCGGAGTTCCGCCGTCCGCAGAGGGCACTGGCCTGGATATGCATTACCTTCTGCTGTCCGCCGCTGGGGCTGCTGTTCTATTATTTCCTCGGGCGGGATTATTGGCAGAGCCGGAAGCTTGGCAAACGGTGTGTGTCCCTGCTGCGGGAGATCCGCGCCCATGTTGCCGGCAAAATCCATATCGTCAAAAGCACGGCAGAAACCGGAAATCCGGGGTTTGAGAACCGTAAAGAACTGCTGCATTTGCTCTCAGGCCTGTCAGAAAGCCACATTACAAGCCATAATCAATGTCAGGTGCTCAATAATGCCGGGGACGCCTATAAGGCGATGCTGGATGTGATGGAGAATGCGCAAGAGCATATCCACATGGAGTTTTATATTTTCCGGGATGATGATATTGGCAGGCAGTTTCAGGAGATTATGATCCGCAAGGCGCGTCAGGGGGTTAGGGTGCGTCTGCTATGTGATGGGCTTGGGAGTCATCAGCTGAGCCGGAGATTCGTGAATACGCTCAAGAACGCAGGAGTGCAGGTTCACTTTTTTCTGCCGCCGCTTACTTCGCTGCTGGACCGCCGCTTCAATTACCGCAATCACCGCAAGATACTCGTGGTTGACGGGCTGACGGGCTTCACCGGGGGAATGAATGTAGGTGATGATTATCTGGGAAAAGACCCCAAGATGGGCTATTGGCGAGATACGCATCTTCGTGTTGAAGGGGATGCAGTGTATCATCTGCAATATGTGTTTCTCAAAGACTGGAGACTGGCAGCCGGTGACACTATGAGCCATCCGCGGTTTTTTCCTGTTCATGCCTGCAGCGGGCCGGATGCTGTGCAGATTGTAGCCAGCGGGCCCGATGGGGCGGTGGATGCCACACAGGAAATGTTTTTCGCTTCACTCTGTGCGGCGAAGGAGCGCATCTGGATGACCTCCCCGTATTTCATTCCGGACCCGGCCATTTGCCGGGCGCTCAAGAATGCGGTGCTAAGCGGAGTGGATGTGAGGATCATTATCCCGGCGAAGCCGGACAACAAGCTGGTGTATAAGGCAACCCTGTCTTACCTTGAGAATCTGCAGGATGCCGGAGTGAAGTTCTACCGCTATACAAGAGGCTTCATGCACGCCAAAGTGATGATTATTGATGACGTGCTGGCAACGGTAGGCAGTGCGAATCTGGACATGCGCAGCTTCTATTCCAACTTTGAACTGACGGCTGTTCTGCTCCGTCCGGCGATTATTGCGGAACTGGCAGAGGACTTCAGCCAGGACCTGAAGCACAGCGAATTCATCGATCCCAAAAAGTTTAGGGAGAGAGCGCATAATGTCAAACTGATTGAGGGGCTCTGTCAGCTCTTATCGCCGCTTTTATGACATAAAAGGTGAAGTAAGCATCGTTTATCGAAGGTTATATCATGTTCCATGCGTTATTTGAGCTTCCTTTATGATATAATAGGAATATAAGAAGCAAAGGGGAGAAAGCGCAGCTGTGAAGTCTGCTTTCGTATACTTCTTAGATATACTATTTATAGGGGGAGTTCTATGACTGTAAGCCAACAAATCTTTACGAGTGAGGAACAGAAGAAGCCTCAGAAATCAGGAGCCTTCAAGACAGCGAAGCTGGCCCAGCGGATTGTGATGATTGTCATCGGAGCGGCCATGATGTCTGTTGCGCTTGAGATTTTTCTTGTTCCCAATGAGTTGATTGACGGCGGAATAACCGGTATTTCCATTATGTTGTCCCATATTTTCAATATACCTCTGGGTATTTTATTGACACTGCTTAACCTGCCGTTTCTGGTGATCGGTTATAAGCAGATTGGTAAGACCTTTGCCTTATCTACTTTATTTGCTGTAGTTGTAATGTCCATTGGGACGCAATTGCTCCATCCTGTGAATCCGATTACGGTTGAACCGCTGCTTGCCGCAGTATTCGGTGGGGTTATCCTCGGGGTCGGGGTCGGACTCGTGGTACGTTATGGAGGATCGCTTGATGGTACTGAGATTGTGGCCATCCTTGTGTCCAAGAGGCTTCCGTTCTCCGTAGGGGAAGTTGTAATGTTCTTCAACCTGTTTATTCTTTCCGGCGCGGGTTTTGTCTTCGGCTGGAATAATGCGATGTTCTCGCTGATTGCCTATTACATTGCTTTTAAATTAATAGATATTACACTTGAAGGTCTGGATCAGTCGAAATCGGTATGGATTATCAGTGATAAATTCCGTGATATCGGTGAAGCATTGACGGAGCGTCTGGGACGCGGAGTGACGTATCTGGATGGTGAAGGCGGATTCTCCGGCGATAACAAGAAAGTTATCTTTGTAGTCATTACCCGTTTGGAAGAAGCCAAGCTTAAGTCCATTGTAGAAGATTGGGATTCCGACGCATTCATCGCGATCGGTAATATCCATGATGTCAAAGGCGGCCGCTTTAAGAAAAAAGCAATCCATTAGCGAGTACGGTATAACCGGAGCGCTTCCGAAGGAAGGTATATTTACGAACGTCAGAGTAATCAATGCGGCGGCCTGTGCTTGCTGCGCCGTATTCTCATATATAATACCTTCCGTCCATATGCTGGACGCCAAATAAGCCCGCAGCCTAGAGTATAGGTAACTGCGGGCTTATTGCTGTCTTCAGGGCCATTCTCAGGGCAGCTTGGCAATAATATCACCCACCGGCTGTGGAGGGACCTGGGCGATAAGATCGCCCATCCGGGCCAGACGCTCCTCAATGTTCAGCAGATGGTAATCGGTAGGCTTGACGTTACGCTGCACTTCCTCCCACAGGAGGGGCGTTGAGACGGTTGCCAGCGGACGGGCCCGCGGGGTGTATGGGGCAGCAAGAGTTTTCCCGCCGTAATGCTGGAGGTAATCGAAATAGATTTTGTCCCCGCGGTTTTTCTTCAGGCGCTCCAAAGTGAACAGATCGGGACGCTTCTCCGTAACATAGCGGCCGACGAAATGGCCTACCCGGCGCAGGCCGTCGAAGGTGACTCCCGGCTCCACCGGAACAATGATCTGCACACCGGTGGCACCGGAGGTCTTGGGTACAGAGGCCAGTCCCAGGGACTTCAGTACCTCGCCCACCGTAGCGGCTGCCTCCATAATACGCGGCTCGACCTCAAGCGAGGGGTCCAGATCAATCATCCATTCGCAGGGGAGCTCACTGCCCGCATAATGCAGCGAGGGATGGAATTCGAGCGCGGCCAGATTGCCGAGCCAGAGCAGCTCCGGGAGCCCCTGCAGCACAATATAGGTAATATTCTCATGAGTTGCTGTATGCACGAATTCCGGCAGCGGCTCCGGGGCATTCTTCTGATAAAAGGACATCCCCGGTACACCGTGGGGGTAGCGGATTACCGTAAGCAGGCGGCCTTGGCAATAGCGCAGCAGATAAGGGGAGAGCGCAGCCAGCTTCTGCAGATACACCTGCTTGGTGATGCCGCATTCAGGCCATAGCAGCTTATCCGGGTTCGTAATGCTGATCTCATGTCCCCCTGCGGTAATGGAGCCTCTGATCGTCTTCGGCATGCGGCATCCTCCTTGTATAGTTATACGAGCTTGAGGCGTAGTCAGGTGAGACTTTAGGCAAGGCTCAGGCAATGCAAGGCTCGTGCAAGGCTTAGACTAGACATAGTCAAGGCTCAGACAGGGCTCAGGCAAGACTTAGGTAAGGCTCGGGTAAGGCTCAGGCAAGACTTAGGCAGCTCAGGTAAGGCTCAGGCCCGGTGATCCCGTTACTACGTCTGTGTTCTCTGGTCCATGCGGCAGGATAGCGGAGGGAGCTCTACCTGGGATTGTATAACCGGCTGGCGGAAGGTTCCGGAAGTATTCCATTCCAGATAGTGCAGCTTGAACACCAGCTCAGGCTTAATCCAGACCGAGCCTTTACTGCGCTGGGGCAGCTCTGCAAAAGGCATCTGCTCTGTGATCATGCCGCTGATCTGTGCGGTCAAATTCCGCCAGTCCTGTACGGTCATTTTGCCCGCTCCTGCATGGCCGATATAGTGCAGCTTGCCTGCATCATCATACAGTCCGAAGAGCAGGGCGTTAACCAGACCGTCACGGAAGGTGACGCCGCCGGCTACAGCAGTGACATCGGAGATGATTTTGCATTTCTGCCAGCGCTTGTCCTTGCCTCCCGGGGCATAGGTGCTGGTGAGCTCTTTGCATACAATCCCCTCCAGCCCGCCCTTCAGAGCGGCAGCGTACAGCTGTGCGGGCTGATGGTAGCTTGGCACATTCTGCACATGGGGATGCGGCAGCAGCATTTCACTTAACATCTGCTGCCGCCGGGACAACGGCTGGTCCAGCAGCCAAATGCCATTGCAGTAAAGGATATCAAAGACCATGTAGAGCACCGGCACCTGCGGGCTTACAGCCCGGATCGCTGCTTCATTCTTCAGGCTGTCCCTCCGCATCACCTCATGGAAGGAGGGCTTGCCGCCGCTGAGCGCAATAATCTCACCATCGAGAATGACGGAACCGGCCCGGCAATACGACTCCGGTCTGGCAAGCTCAGGATACTGCAGTGTGCGCCGGTTGCCCCGCCGGTTGATCAGCTCGGCATGGCTTCCATCGTAATAGGAGAGCATCCGCACGCCATCCCATTTGATCTGGGCGATCCACTCCTCGCCCTCCGGGAGCCTGGAGGCCAGCACGGGCTCGAATGGAATAACCGGCTGCAGCGTAAGCGGACCGCCAATAACGGGAGGTGCGGATGACCTGCTCCTAGGCACCGGTTACCTTGCTCTTGGCCGCCCGGCGTTTCGGCTTCGGAGCGATGACCGGAATCGGGCCTGTTGCCTCGTTAACTGCCGGCACTCCCGGTTCAGGGGCAGGGGCTCCGGAGGCTTTGGCCTGTGCCGGTTTTTTCTTGCCGGCCGCAGCAGCCGCCCGCGGCTTCTTGCCTGCGCCTGTTCCTGTGCCGGACAGTGAAGGCCCGGGATCGGACGGAATGTGTTGTACAGCTTCGATACTGGCCTGCAGGGCAGCCATCAGATCGATGACATTATTCTCCTGGCGTGCCGGAGCAATATGGAATTCCTCACCGGCGATCTTGTGCGTAATCAGGTCAAGCATCCGCTGGCGGTAATCGTCCGTGTATTTAGCGGGTTCAAACGGTGTGGACAGCTGGGAGATCAGCAGCTTGGCCATATCCAGCTCTTTGTCGTTCACGATCCCCGGCTCCGGCAGACCGGGGACCTGCGATACCGGACGGACCTCGTCCGGGTAATAAATGGTTTCAATCGCCAGGCAGTCGGCGAGGACGCGGATCGCAGCCAGACTGCTTTTGGAGCGGATGGAGATTTTGGCGATCCCGATTTTTCCGGTCTGGCGCATCGCCTCCATGAGCAGACGGTAGGCGTTGGTACCGGCCTGATCGGGAGACAGGTAATAGGTTTTTTGGAAATAAATCGGGTCGATCTCCGTCAAATCCACAAAATCAAGAATCGTAATGCTCTTGCTGCTCTCCTCGGTTAACTGATCCAGCTCTTCCTTATCGAACAAGACAAACTTGCCCTTCTCATATTCGTAACCCTTGCCGATCTCTTCCCAGGCCACTTCCTTCTCGCACACGGGGCATTTACGCACATAGGATAGCGGGCTGCCGCATTCTTTATGGATGTAACGCAGCGAAATATCCTTGTCTTCCGTAGCGGAGAACATTTTGACCGGAACATGCACAAGCCCGAAACTGATGGCTCCTTTCCAAACGGTATGCATGAGAATCGCCTCCTGAGTATAAGTGCTGTTTATAATTGCTGTATCATGAGTTCACGATTAATATGGCTTAGTATGACGCGATGGGGCTTTTTCTAGCCGGATGCATTATTTGCGATTCATGGGAAAAAATAAAGCCGTTCAGCATACGCATTGCACAGTGAATGAGACATTCATTGCTGGTCATTGCTGGATAGTCATGCCAAGGGAGGCCGTTATGGAAAAAGAGCGGAACAACTGGAGCGACGTCCTGTCCGAGCAGGATATCCCGGTGGAGGCTGTCGATTGGGAGAGCATTATTGCGGAGCCCGGGGAAGAGGAGCTGTACGGCGAAGCCGGACTGCTTGATGCTGATGCGACCATAGGTGATCTTTCTGCAGAAGATGAGGATGAATAGGGAGGCGACAAAATGGATGTGAAACGTGCGGGGGATATTTACGCCTCCAAGGATAGGATTGCTGTCCATCTCGATGGTGAACCGGTATGGATTGAGCATGTGGATGCTGATAACGGCATGGCCACTGTACAAGTAGGCTCCCGGCCGGATAATACACGAACCGTTGGTGTAGACCGGCTGGAGGAGCAGGGAAGCTAGATAGGCTTATGCCTCCTTAGGCAGAGGCCGGATGAGGTAGAGAAAAGGACGGATAGGAACACCGGTTGAGGAGGTATCCGATCAGCCGGTTTTTTGTAGTTTAGAAATTAAGTGATGAGCAAGTTGCTACAGCAAACCGAGCCAAATGTATGCGAAAAACCGAGTACAATTTGCGACTGCGAGGGTAAGAGAGCCAAATGTATGCGAAAAACCGAATACAATCGGAGCAATGTGTCACTGTGAAGGTAAGAAAGCCAAATGTATGCGAAAAACCGAGTACAATGTGTCACTGTGAGGGTAACCGAGCCAAATGTATGCAAAAAACCGAGTACAATATGCGACTGAAAGGGTAAGAGAGCCAAATGTATGCGAAAAACCGAATACAATTTGCGACTGTAAAGGTAAACGAACCAAATGTATGTGAAAAACCGAATACAATGTGCTAATGCGAAGGTAACCGAGCCAATGTATGTGAAAAACCGAATACAATGTGTCACTGTGAAGGTAAGAAAGCCAAATGTATGCGAAAAACCGAGTACAATGTGCGACTGCGAGGGTAACCGAGCCAAATGTATGCGAAAAACCGAATACAATGTGCGACTGCGAGGGTAAGAGAGCCAAATGTATGCGAAAAACCGAATACAATCGGTGCGACCCCCTTATCCCGGAGTCCTCCGTATAAAATCAGTACTTGTTGTAGATATGCTCTTTATTTCGCTTTTTCTCTCGGCCAGAAGAAGCGGGAGCGGTCTTCTAGGGTCAGCACCCACTCTGCAAAGGTAGCTGGCGGCAGGTTACGAAGGCTCGTATGCATTCTGCGATTGTTGTAAAAGTCCATGTACCGGTCCACCGCTTCATAGGCCTCTTCGAACGTTTCGAATGCCTCTTTGCGGAACAAATCCCGATCGATATTACTGTGGAATGATTCAATAAAAGCATTTAAATCCGGCGTTCGAGGCGGAATACGTTCATGGGTCATTTCCCAGCTTTCACACATGTCGCCAAACAGGTGGCTGACGAACTGTGGGCCGTTGTCGGTGCGGATCACAGGGCGAGCGCTGTCAGGGGCGCAGTGATGCTCCATGGCGCGCGCCAGCGTCTGGCAGGCGTGCTTGGCCTCACACGACGATCCCCGGTGGTAGCCGACGATGACACGGGTAAACACATCGATAATGCTCAGGACAAAGAAATGCCGGTCACGTCCCTCCACATACCCGTATTTAATGTCCATCTGCCAGAGCTGGCTCGCTCCTGTAATGACTCGGTTCTCCGGCAGCTTCCGGGGATGCTTAAAGCGCTTCTGACGCTGGGGCTGCAGGATATCCAGCTCCTGACACAGCCGGTAGCTTTTCTTGTGATTGAGCTTCAACCGGTGCTGGTTCCACAAGCACTTGGCCAGGAGTTTGTACCCGTACACGTGCTCTTCTCCAGCGATTAATTCCAGCAGCCATTCCTGGATCTCCTCGTCACTAATCTTTTCCCCAGACTCGTTAAAGGAGTAGCCTGGCTGGGGTCTTCCACGCCCCCCTTGAACGGCCTTTGGGGACAGTGACCTGCGTTTCTTACGGTCGTAGTACGTGGACTCTGCTAGCCCCATGAGACGCAGTACCAAAGCTGCGGTATTCCCCTGCTTAATGAACATGTCGGCTACCTCGATTTTTTCGGATAAGCAGGGGTTGGCTTTTTTAGCAGTTCACGCAGAATCTCAATCTCTAACTCCTTTTCGCCGAGTATCTTGACGGCCTTCTCGTATTTCTGCTCCACTTCCAGGAGGCGCTTCAGTTCCTCCACCTGCTCCTGGGGATACGGATGATCTTGTTCCCCATGGGCCCCTCGGTAATCTCTCACCCACTGATTCACCGTCGCTGGGGTCACCCCATATTTTCGGGCAACCACCGCTGCCTTAATGCCAGACAACACCTCTTGCGCTGCCTTCTCTCTTGTTCCCGTTAAGTGTCCCATTGTGTTCATCCTCCTCCTGTATTCAGTCTACATTTTTATGGGGGAGGACTCCAACTTCATTAGGGGGCTGTGGAGCAATGTGTCACTGTGAAGGTAAGAAAGCCAAATGTATGCGAAAAACCGAGTACAATGTGTCACTGAGAAGGTAACCGAGCCAAATGTATGTGAAAAACCGAATACAATGTGCGACTGCGAGGGTAACCGAGCCAAATGTATGTGAAAAACCGAATACAATGTGCTGGAGGGGGCTGGTTGGTGAACATAAAGGGGGATGTCTCTTTAAATCCGTCAGAAATTGGCCAGAGCGTCATCCGGCAAAAAGATCATATTAGAGCTGACACAAAGGTTGACGGCGAACGCCATAACCCCCTATATTTGGGGGAAGAATTTTGACGAAAAGAGATGATAGGCGTGCGTCCCATTTTGCTTGGAATCTGTTCGGCGCTGTTTTTTGCGGTAACCTTTGTGCTTAACCGTAGGATGGAGCTTGCGGGAGGAAGCTGGGCCTGGAGCGCCTCGCTGCGTTATTTCTTTACCCTGCCGTTTCTGCTGGCCCTTGTGGCCGGAAGAGGGCGGCTGAGGCCGCTGCTGGCTGCGATGAGAGAACGTCCGGGGGCCTGGCTGTTATGGGGGACGGTCGGCTTCGGCCTGTTTTATGCGCCTATATGCTTCGCGGCTGCGTATGCACCCGGCTGGCTGACAGCGGGGACCTGGCAGATCACGATTATCTCGGGTTCGCTGCTCGCCCCATTCTTCGGACAATGGGTAAACGGTCCTTCCGGTTCTGTATACATAAGAGGTAAAATCCCGCTCCGCGGGCTGCTCCTGTCCCTGATCATTCTGGCCGGAGTAGCGCTGCTGCAAGTGGAACATGCGCGCCAGCTGACTCCATCCCAGCTGCTGCTGGGCATTATTCCGGTACTTATTGCTTCATTCGCCTATCCGCTCGGCAACCGCAAGACGATGGAGCTCTGCGGAGACCGGCTGGATGTGTTCCAGCGGATTCTCGGCATGACGCTGGCCAGCCTGCCCTTCTGGCTGGCAGTCGCATTATATGGCCTGGCAGACGCGGGCCTGCCGTCGTCCTCGCAAGCGGGCCAGTCCGTGATCGTTGCCCTATCTTCGGGGATAGTGGCTACCGTACTCTTCTTCCGGGCTACGGATATGGTCCGGGGCAGCATGAGCGGCCTGGCGGCAGTTGAGGCGACCCAGTCCCTGGAGGTGCTGTTTGCCCTGCTGGGTGAGATGCTGATTCTGGCTTCCCCGCTGCCATCCCTCCTGTCATCGGTTGGGATTGCGGTCATTATTGCCGGCATGGCGCTGCACAGTCTGTTCTCCCGGTATCCGGGAGAAGCGGCATCCGGCAGAGAGAAGCGGCGCGGAGGAGCTGAAGTTCCTGCAGCCGGAAGGAAGGTTACATAATGAGAATCCGTGCAGCTAGCTCTGTACACTGGCTCCATATACAGATAACAGCGGCCTGTTGCGGTGCAAGTATCATACCGATATAATTAAAAGTATTGTTAACCGTTAAGGGATATCAAGTAGAAACGGCTACGCCGTCCCTGAAGGACGGTACCCGTTTCAGCGAGAAATAGAAGGATAAAGTATAGCGTAAAACATATCCTTTCTTATATTTTCTAAAAGGTGGTAGTTGCAGTTTTGGACAATAATATTGAAACGGTGTTTACTTACCGTTCCTCCAGCCTTCAGGACACTGAGGCGCTTGCAGCCGCCATCGCAGCCGTGTCGGAGCCGGGGATGGTGATCGGCCTGGACGGGGATCTGGGCGCGGGCAAAACCGCGTTCTCGCAGTGCTACGCCCGCCACTTAGGTGTGGAGGGGATTGTGAACAGCCCTACTTTTACAATTATCAAAGAGTATGAGGGCCGTCTGCCGCTGTATCATATGGATGTATACCGGATTTCCCTCCAGGAAGCGGATGAGCTGGGGCTGGAAGAGTATTTCTACGGCCAGGGAGTAAGCCTGGTGGAGTGGAGCAGTATCATTACGGACCTGATGCCGCCGCGGCATTTGCATATAGAGCTGAAGTCAGCCGGCCCGGAGAAGCGGGAGATTACGGTAACCGGAATCGGGGAGCCATACGGCGGAGTATGCCGGGCGCTGATCCAGAAGTGGGGTAAAGAAACATGACGAATCTTAATAATGAGCCGCGCAAGCGGTTTTTGGCGCTGGATACATCAACGGCTGTGCTGGGGGTGGCAGTTACCGGGAACAGGGAGCTGTTGCATGAGATTAATGCTTCCGGGGAACGGAATCACTCGGTACATCTGCTGCCGATCATTGAACAGGCGCTGCAGGCCTCGGCTACGGCGGCAGACATGATCGGCGGCATTGCAGTCGGTGTCGGTCCGGGATCGTATACCGGGACAAGGATTGCTGTAACTGCAGCCAAAACGCTGGCCTGGGCCTGGAACGTTCCGGTCACCGGGGTGTCCAGCCTGCATGCGCTGGCGTGGGGCGGTTATCATGCCGCGGCTCTCCAGCAGGAAGCCGGACAGGCTGATGTGACGACCGCGAACGGGACAACGGGTCCGGACTGGATCATCCCGCTGATCGACGCGCGCCGTGGACAAGCCTACACTGCGCTTTTTGCAGCGGACGGGAGCAACCCTCCGCAGCGGCTGGCGCCTGATGCCATCCGTCTGATGGCAGACTGGGTGCGGGAGCTAGGAGAACGGCTGAAGGACGCTGCAGCAGAAGGCGTGATGCCGGGCACCCTATGGTTCACCGGGGACACGGCACTGCATGGAAGTGCAGAATCGCTGGCCCCGCTAGCCGGGGCTGGCATTGTTCAGGCACTGTCTTACGAACTCGAAGGCCGCTGGACCGGATTCTTGGCCGAAGCGGGCATCTATGAGGAAAGCGCAGATATTCACGTATTGATTCCCAATTATACGCAGCTTACCGAAGCGGAGGCTAATCTCCGCCGAAGCAGTGAAGGGAGCCTGAATAAAGGATGACGGTATCGGAACCAGGAAAAGATCAGGGGACTGAGCTTGTTTTCCGCCTGATGCGGCTTGAGGATATACCTGAGATTCTTGTGATTGAACGCGAAGCCTTCACGATGCCATGGACGGAGGAAGCGTTCCGCAACGAGCTGAGCCATAATCATTTTGCCAAATATATGGTAATGGAGCTGGCCGGGCATATCATCGGCTACGCCGGGATGTGGGCGATTGTCGATGAGGCGCATGTAACGAATATTGCGCTGCTGGAGGCCTATAGGGGACGTAAATGGGGAGACCGGCTGCTGGACGAGCTGATGAAGACGGCGGCGTATCTCGGGATGAAATCCATAACACTTGAAGTGCGGGTCTCGAACGAGGTGGCCCAGAATTTATACCGCAAAAAAGGCTTCCGTCCTGCCGGTACCCGCAAGGGTTATTATTCGGACAACCGCGAGGATGCGCTCATTATGTGGGCGGATCTGCCGGAGTACGGGGAGCAAGGGTTGACGGAAGGAAGCGTGGACTTGAAATGAAGACCGGAACGGGCGCACTTAAGCCTGTATATATACTTGCAATTGAAACGAGCTGTGACGAAACTTCAGTAGCTGTAGTCAAAGACGGCTGTGAAGTGTTATCCAATATTATCTCCAGCCAGATTGAGATCCACCGGGCATTCGGCGGCGTGGTGCCTGAAGTGGCCTCCCGCAAGCATGTAGAGGTGATCACGCTGGTTATTGAGGAAGCCTTGAACGAGGCGGCAATCTCGCCGCAGGACCTGACGGCAGTCGCGGTCACCCAGGGTCCGGGGCTTGTCGGGGCGCTGCTGGTCGGTGTCGTGGCGGCCAAAAGCCTGGCGCTGGCCTGGGGCAAGCCGCTCATCGGCACCCATCATATTGCCGGCCATATCTATGCCAACCGGCTGGTCAAGGAACTGCAGTATCCCAATATGACGCTGGTGGTATCCGGTGGTCATACGGAGCTGGTCCTGATGGAACGGGAAGGCGAGTTCAAGATCATCGGGCGCACCCGGGACGATGCTGTCGGCGAAGCTTACGACAAAGTGGCCCGGGCGCTGGGCTTTCCTTATCCGGGCGGTCCCCATGTGGACCGCCTGGCGCGGGAAGCAGAAGAAGCTTTCCCGCTGCCGCGTGTATGGCTGGAGCCGGGTTCGTATGACTTCAGCTTAAGCGGCCTGAAGTCTGCGGTGCTCAACGCGGTGAACCAGAGCAAGATGAAGGGGCTGGAGCCGGATGTGGCCGGAATTGCCCGCGGCTTCCAGGAATCGGTTGTTGAGGTACTGGTTGAGAAGGCTGTGCGTGCCGTACGTGAGTTCAGCGCTGGGCAGCTTTTGCTCTGCGGTGGGGTGGCTGCGAACAAGGGCCTCCGTGAAGCGCTGACCTTGAGATGCGCCGCAGAAGGGATCGAGCTGATCATCCCGCCGCCGGTGTATTGCACGGATAACGCAGCGATGATCGGGGCCGCAGCTTATGTGAAATGGAAGCATGAAGGCGGGATTCCGCTGGATATGGTCGCCGATCCCGGCTTCTCGCTGGAGAAATGGTCTGTATCTGCCTATTGACTTCTTTTGGAGAAGCCGGGTATAATCAGTTCAATTCATGAATCTTATATTTGAACAAACGCGATGATTGGAAGCAGTAAGGAAACTCCAGGATAAGAGAGCTGCGGGAGGGTGCGACGCAGTCGAAGGAGACCTGAACTCGTCCGGGAGCGGAGCGGTGGAAGCAGGGAACTCCTTGAACAGGGAGTGCTGGCCGGTGCAGAATGTAGACCGGGCCCTTTTGTACACCGTTACGGTTGACCTCCGTAAGAGGGTTGTTGAGTGGATACCGCAGGCGCAGCAGAAGAGTTGCTGATCCGGGTATCAACAAGAGTGGTACCGCGAGGGTGAACAACCTGTCGTCTCTTGAATGAGACGGCAGGTTTTTTTGTGCGCTGGTATAGGCATTCATAGAATTACACGCAATGAACGGGAGCAGTAGACGGCCAAGGTGAACAGAGAGCTGCGGGTGGTGCGACGCAGTCACCGGAGGCCGGCGAATCTCGCCCGTGAGCGGAACGGCGGAAAGAGCTTCAGGTACGCCGTTACGGATGTCCCCGTTACCGGACTGTTCGTATCCCCCAGGCTACCCTTACGGGAGCAGGGAGATATGAAGCGGAGCTGGACGCAGCTTGGGCTGCCTGAATGGAATGAGGTTCAGGAGCCTATGCGTCAAAAAGAGTGGTACCGCGGAGGGGTGACCCGCCGTCTCTTTAATTAGAGACGGCGGTTTTTTGTGTTATTTGGAGTGGATCTGGAAGACAAAGCAGGCCGAATGAAACCAATTTGAGGAGGATGAACAATGATTATTCCCGTAAAGAAACGAATTCAGATTTTTGACACGACGCTGCGTGACGGAGAGCAGGCCCCGGGGGCTAGCCTTACCCCGGAGCAGAAGATCATTCTGGCCGGCAAGCTGGCCGAGCTGGGCGTGGATGTCATGGAACCGGGCTTCCCTGTATCCAGTCCGGGTGACTTTGCAGCGGTGGAGACCATCTCCCGCAAGATTCAGGGCGTAGAGATCTGCGGCTTCGCCCGCGCGGTCAAAGGGGATATCGATGCTGCTGTGCGGGCAACGCGGGATGCGGAGCGGCGGCGGATTCATCTGTTCATCTCCTCCTCTGACATTCACCTGCGCCATCAGCTGCGCAAGAGCAGACCTGAGGTAGTTGCCGCCGCACGCGAAATGACAGCCTATGCCCGCCAGTTCAGCGATGTGGTGGAATTCACCGCCATGGATGCTGCACGGACGGGAATCGATGATCTGATCGAGATGGTCGAGGCGGTGATTGAAGAAGGTGCAACCATTATTAATCTGCCCGACACGGTAGGATATGCGTTGCCGCAGGAATACGGGGAAATGTTCCGGCGCGTGCGGCTCGGTGCGAGGGGCGGCGACAAGGTCATCTATAGCGCCCATTGTCATAACGATCTGGGGCTGGCCGTGGCGAACAGCCTGGCGGCGATTGCCGGCGGTGCCACACAAATTGAGGTCACTGTCAACGGAGTGGGCGAGCGGACCGGCAATTGTGCGCTGGAGGAACTGGTTATGGCGCTGGAAACACGGGGGGATTCTATCGGTGCTGAGACGGGCATCCGGCTTGAAAAGCTGTACGATACCTCGCGTATGATCAGCGGGGCGATGCATTTCCCGATCGCCTTCAACAAGCCGGTCGTCGGCCGGAATGCCTTCCAGCATGAATCCGGCATCCACCAGGACGGCTTGCTCAAGGACCGCAGCACCTATGAGATCATGGACCCGGAACGGCTGGGCATCCCGCGCAGCATGATCATCCTCGGCAAGCATTCCGGCAGGCATGCCCTGAAGGACCGCGCAGCGAAGTACGGGATTGCCCTGGATTCAGCGGAGCTGGACGCGCTCTATGAATCCTTCAAGGAAACCGCTGACCGTCAGAAGGCCGTCAGCGATGATGAGCTGCTGCGGATGGTCAGCAGCACCACCGGGCAGCAGGCGCAGGTCTATGCGCTCGGCGAGGTGCAGGTACTGGCAGGCAGCGCGCCGCGCCGCGTAGCCGCCGTATCGGTGCGCCATCTGCAGAGCGGCGCAGAAACCACGCACACCAGCACCGGAGACGGTCCGCTGGAAGCGATCATTGCCGCCATCGGGCAAGGGATCGCTGAGGATATCCGCTTCGACGGTCTGGAGCTGCACTCCCTGGGCAGCGGCGGGGATGCCCAGGCCGAGGCTGCTGTGATGGTGGAATGGAAGGACACCAAGTTCCGGGGGACGGCCATCCATCACGATATCGTAATGGCAGCGGGAATTGCTTACATTGCCGCCTGCAATGCAGCACTGCTGTCAGAATCGGCTGCGGATTCTCCGGAAACGGAAACTGCGGTGAACAGCTAAGCATTACCCTGCATGCAGCATTAGACACTTCATGGACGCGTCTTGCCGATGTCACTCAGACACGGCGGGGCGCGTTTTTTTAGCGGATAACTCCGAAGAAGCGGTGCAAGAAGCTGGGATGGGGTTGGCTGGTGCCGGCGGCCGGAAACAGGTGGATTTTCTCCACTTGCTTATGAACTGAGGAGCTCTTGCCAGGAAACAATTGGATAATCAGCACTTAATAGGCTGCAAATATCCAGGCTAGAGGAGACTGCATGAATTTAAATGACATTTATCCACTTAATGATCTCAAACGCTCCAAAACAGCCAAATTAAGATACGTTTATCCACCTAAATTATTATGCAGAGTGGAGGCCCATCAAAAAGTAAGGGGAATTGTACTCGCGGCAACGTCCGCCAGAAATTTTTTCCGCAGGAAAGTGCACTTCGGAAGCATCAGCAGTCTCCGGATTTTCACCGATAACAGAAAGAAAAAATCTGGAGGGCACGGCGATGGGAACAACGGTCCTGCTTTTATCCCTTAATCAGCAAATTTTGATCCATTGCGGCTTTTGTCAAGCTGTGGACAACGTTATCCACATATTCCGCACGAGTTGTGTAAAAACCGTGTAAAATCAGCAATAACGCCTTTTTTTCGAAGGCCATAAACAGAAGGTTATACCTTGAATCATTTTTGTGAAAACTGTGGATAATGTGGATAATTCGGTGGATAAAAAGTCCTTGACAAGGAAAATAGCGATTTTACGCATAAAAAAAGCCCCGGAGGGCTATTTTTCAACAGGAGTTATGCACGAAAACTGTGGATGGCGCTGTGGATAACTATTTATGAACAAATCGGAAACAGTTGAATTTTATTTTTTTACTGCCTTTACATTATTCGTCAGCCAGTTGCTCCCATTCGCTAAATAAATCTGCCAGCTGCTGTTTCTTGTCCTTCAGATCACTTTCATGCTCCTGAAGCGCCAGGTAATCCTGATAAACCTCAGGTTTGGTCATTTCATGCTCAATCTCGGAGATGGCTTCCTCCAGCCTGGCGATATTCTCCTCAAGGTCAGAGATCCTCCGCTGGCGGTTGCGCTCCTCACGCTTGGCCTGTTTGTCTGCTTCATAAGAGAGCGAGGTCCCTTTCTCGGCAGCAGCCTCGCTGTCCGCATTCCGGGAGGACTTGGCGGCGGCAAGCTCCGCTTCCTCCTCGGCAATGGCTTCTAGTTCACTTTTTTTCTCGACATAGTCGTCATAGTTACCGAGATATTGATCAATACCGCCAGGATGCAGCTCGAGCACCCGCTCAGCCATTTTGTTCAGGAAATAACGGTCATGGGAAATGAACAGCAGTGTGCCTTCAAAATCAATCAGTGCCGCTTCCAGCACCTCACGGCTGACCAGATCCAGATGGTTGGTAGGCTCATCGAGAATCAGCATGTTGGCCCCGCGCAGCATCAGCTTGGACAGGGCGACACGTGCTTTCTCACCGCCGCTGAGCGCGGCTACCCTCTTCAGGACATCTTCGCCGCTAAACAGGAAATTGCCGAGAATGGTGCGGATCCGTGCTTCCTCCAGCATGGGGTACTCGCTCCACAGCTCTTCCAGAACGGTGTTGCGCGGATTCAGCCTCGTCTGCTCCTGATCATAGTAAGCGATCTTCACCTTGGTTCCCCAGTTGACCGTTCCGGTGGATGGTTCACGGGTGCCGGTCATGCACTGCAGGAGCGTGGACTTGCCGATACCGTTCGGACCGATCAGCGCCGCTGTCTCGCCGCGTCTAAGCTCAAAGGAAGCATTGCGGAACAACGGGGCAGCCCCTTCGTTAAAAGCTACCGCGACCTCGCGGACCTGCAGCACTTCCTTGCCGGACATGAAGTCAGGCTCGAAGGAGAAGCTTGCCTTCTTCAGATCGCCCAGCGGCCGGTCGATGCGCTCCATTTTGTCGAGTGCCTTACGCCGGCTCTGCGCCCGCTTGGTGGTGGAAGCCCGCACAATATTGCGTTGTACGAAATCCTCCATCCGCGAAATCTCGTCCTGCTGCTTCTCATATTGCTTCATGCGGATCTCATATTCCGCTGCCTTCAGCTCCATATAGCGGCTGTAATTGCCTGTATATCTGCGGGACTGGTGCCGCTCAATTTCCACTATGGTCGTGACCAGACGGTCGAGGAAATACCGGTCATGGGAGACCACCAGGATACCGCCGGGATATCCGCGCAGATAATCCTCCAGCCAGGTGAGCGTCTCAATGTCCAGATGGTTGGTCGGCTCATCAAGCATAAGCAGATCAGGAGCCTGCAGCAGAATGCGCGCCAGTGCCAGGCGTGTCTTCTGACCGCCGCTGAGCGTAGCGATCGGGGTCTCGGGTGCAAATTCCCCGAAGCCCATACCATGCAGGACGCTGCGAATCCGTGTGTTCATCTCGTAGCCGCCATGATCCTTGAACCAGTCTGAACGTCTGGCGTAGCGCTCGAGCAGATCCTCATAACGCTTCGGATCTTCCGCGAGCGCCGGATCAGCGATATCCGTTTCCAACTGCCGCAGCTCCGCCTCCGCCTCAAGCAGCGGCGCAAAAACAGCGAGCATCTCTTCCTGAATGGTTTTATCGGATTGCAGGCCGCTGTTCTGGGCCAGATACCCTATTGTGGTTTCTTTGGATTTATGAATTTGCCCGCTGTCATACGACATCTCACCTGCGAGAATCTGCAGGAAGGTGGACTTGCCGGCCCCGTTGACGCCTACCAGACCGACTCTTTCCTTCTCATTGACCATCAGGCTGATGCCGTCCAGCACGCTTTGTATTCCATATGATTTCGAAATTCCTGTCGCTTGAAGAAGCATTCTGATGAAACCTCCGCCCTTGCATATTCGCCTTGGCTCATTACGCCCGGCTTGTAATAATCTTATTCTATAGTTTACATGAAAAAGGTTTGCCGCGCGAGGGGGCTGCATCATTCCTGAGGGCCCTGACGGCGGCAGATCAGCTGTCCGGGCTCCCGGCATTTCACGGCGGGACGGTCAAAGACAGTGCGCAGAACATTCTTCTAACAATGTAAATGCCATAGCCTTGGCGAACCGGGGAGAAGAGTGGTAAACTGAGCTTACAAACTATGATAAGCTAGGAACATGTTGAAGAGGAGGCGGCTGCCTATGCAGGACAGCAGCATGCGGCTTGCTCTCCGGAAGCGTGAGCTGCGTGCCGGGAAGGCCGCTCTCCGGGACGGACTATCCATGGAACAGAGAGGCCGGTTGTCTGCTCTGGTATGCAGTCATGCCTTGACCTGGTTCTCTCAGGAGCAAGGGGATTCACTGCTGGCCTATGCCCCGTTCCGCTCTGAGCTGGATTGCCGCCCACTGCTGGCTGAAGCTTGGGCCAGAGGACATGAAGTGCTGCTTCCGAGGGTCGTCCGGGAGAGCGGAGTCCTGAGCATCCATCCGGTCCGGTCCTGGGAAGAGCTTGCTCCGGGAGCTTACGGTATACCGGAGCCCGTAATCGAAATAGCAGGTCACGGCGCTTACGCCGGCAAGAGTGAGAGATCCGGCCTGCCGGATGCCGTATTCGTACCCGGCCTGGCCTTCGACTTGCGCGGCGGGCGGCTCGGCTATGGGCAGGGCTACTATGACCGCCTGCGGGCAGCGTGGGAAGCAGAGCTTCCTGAATCTGCCGCCAGGCCCCTGTGGGTGGGACTGGCTTTTAGCCTGCAGCTGGTACCTGAAGTGCCGCTGGAAGAGCATGATGCCTTAATGGATGTGCTGATTACGGAGAACGGCATTTGGGACTGCCGGAAGGAGAGGAAGACATGGAGTTAACTCATTTCAATGAACAGGGCAGAGCCCGCATGGTGGATGTGAGCGAGAAGGAAGTCACCAGCCGGACAGCGGCGGCGCGAAGCCGGGTGCAGATGGCCCCGGAGACGCTTACCGCCATTAAAGCGGGCAGAATCAGCAAGGGAGATGTGCTCGCCGTAGCCCAGGTTGCGGGAATTATGGCTGCCAAGCAGACCTCCGCCTGGATTCCGATGTGCCATCCTTTGCCGCTTACCGGGGTGGATATCAGCTTCTCGGATAACAGCAAAGATGAACTATATATAGAAGCAACCGTCAAGACTACCGGCAAAACCGGTGTGGAGATGGAGGCGCTGACTGCAGTTTCAGCAGCGGCGTTGACCGTATACGACATGTGCAAGGCGCTGCAGAAGGATATGATTATCGGACCTACCCTGCTGGTGTCCAAGAGCGGCGGCAAGAATGGCGATTACGCGCTGGAGGAAGAATAGCTAACAGCATGAGAATTACGCTGAAGGTGCGGGCAGCGGCTGTATCAAGCAGCCGGACTTACATAGTACATAGAGAGGGAGGGACAACCTATGGCGTGGAAAACAGCAATCCTGACGGCCAGCGATAAAGGGGCCAGAGGCGAACGGGAAGACACGAGCGCCCAGGTTATTCGGGAACTGGTGGAAGAAGAGCTTGGAGGCGAGATTGTAGAATACCGGATCGTACCCGATGAGCAGGATGAGATTATTGCTGCATTGATTGAACTGACGGATTATTTCCAGGCGGATCTGGTGCTGACTACCGGAGGAACCGATCTGGCGATCCGCGACGTTACACCGGAGGCTACACGGCGTGTCATTGAACGTGAAGTCCCTGGACTCTCCGAGGCGATGCGCAGCACAGTGATGCAGAAGAACCGGGCGGTGATGCTGTTCCGGGGAATCTGCGGCATCCGCGGCCGGACATTGATTGTCAATCTGCCCGGCAATCCTAAGGGTGTGCATGAGAACCTGGCGGCTATTATGGATCAGCTGCCTGAAGCCTTGCTGATGGTTACCGGACAATACCGGCAATAAGTGCACATGCTCCGGTAACTTCAGCATGATTCGTCACTCTAGACGATGGATGTGTGATATAAGTTATGGTATTATTAATTTATCGTTAACGATATCATGAACGGATAGAGTGATGGGAGGAAACAGTAATGCTAAATGGTATTGGTGCACCCGGAATTATTCTATTGGTTATCTTGGCGCTCCTGCTCTTTGGCCCGAATAAGCTTCCTGAGCTTGGGCGGGCAGTCGGACGTACCTTCCGTGAATTCAAGGACGGGGCGCGGGAGATCATTAATGAACCGGAACCGGCCCGGAAGAGTGAAGTGCCTGCTCCTCCGGCTCCGCAGACTGTAGCAGCAGAACTTCCGCAGGACCGCCGTCTGCCGGAATAATTTCCATCCACTTACGCAGGGGCGTCTTACCCAGGTCTGCTTCAGACTGGGGTGGCGCCTCTTTTTTCTCTAATCGATATAGCCATTTTCATAGTTTATTTCGGGTGGTGTCAGTCATGTCTCTGGAAGCGGAAGAAATGTCTTTGGTCGATCATCTGACGGAACTGCGCAGACGGCTTATCTACGTGCTGATCGTATTTGCAGCCGGACTTGTACTCGGGTTGTTCGTTGCCAAACCGATCTATTTGTATCTTATCAGTGCTGACCCTGCCCAGGGATTCGTGCTGCATGCCTTCTCTTTCTGGGACGGGATCGGCATGTACATGAAGATTGCCATGGCCGTGTCACTGGCGTTCTCCGTGCCGTTTATTGTCTTTCAGCTGTGGGCCTTCATCAGCCCGGGCCTTCGGCCCGTTGAACGCAGCGCAGCGCTGCGTTATGTGCCGTATGTGTTCGTTCTGTTTATTCTGGGCATAGCCTTTGCCTATTACATCGTATTTCCTATGGCCTTGTCCTTTACGATCTCGATTACGCGCAGCATGGGACTTGAGGAGACATACGGCATAGCCGAATATTTCAATTTCCTGTTCAGTCTGGTGATCCCGCTGGCCTTGCTCTTCGAGCTGCCGCTGATTGTCATGTTCCTGACCAAGCTGAGAGTGCTCAATCCGCTGCGCCTGCGCCGGATGCGGCGGTATGCCTATTTTGCGCTTGTATTTATTGCTGTGGTGATCACACCGCCCGATTTCATCTCGGATTTTCTGGTGACAATTCCGCTTCTGGTGCTGTATGAATTCAGTGTATTTCTGTCTGCGTTCGTTTACCGGAGGCAGTTGGCGGAGGATGCGCAGCGGGAAGCACGTTATATTAAGGCGGAGTAATGGAGGGGGCATATTTTGTGCCCTGGTGGATAGAATGTAAGAGAGTGTGTGCCGGACAACCCCTGAAACCATAATTTTCCCCAAAACAAATACGATTTTACGTAAAAGGACTTGAAATCCGTCTTCAAGTTGAGTATCATAAAAATTGTTGTTAGCACTGCAAGCAGTTGAGTGCTAACGCTGTGGAAAATAGGGAATGGGCCGGCGAAACAGCATTTAAGTATGCTGATTCTCAACAGTGCCATAAGGACCGCTAAGATTCCCGGCAGTTCAATCTATGTTTTCAAGGTAAACAACATAATTTCAAAGGAGGCTATTTTTTCATGATTAAACCACTAGGTGAACGCGTATTGGTAGAACCAAGCGAGCAAGAGCAAACCACTTCTTTCGGGATCGTGCTTCCGGACTCTTCCAAGGAGAAACCGCAAGAAGGCACAATTATCGCTGTAGGCAGCGGAGCTTTGAAAGACGGAGTACGTGTAGCGCTGGAAGTTAAAGAAGGCGACCGTGTGCTTTTCTCGAAATATGCCGGAACTGAAATCAAATACGAAGGCAAAGAATATCTGATTATGAAAGAAAGCGACATTCACGCGATTCTTGACTAGTCTGTTAGAGCCTTTCATAAGTTAGACCCCGATTACTTATATACACAAAACTTAAGTTTATGCTTTCGAAGCGAGTTTTGTACGAAGTGAAATTAATGAAGCGAATGCTACACAAAACTTTTAGGAGGTTAACAACACAATGGCAAAAGAAATTAAATTCAGTGAAGATGCCCGCCGCGCTATGCTGCGCGGGGTTGATGCTTTGGCAAATGCGGTTAAAGTTACACTCGGACCTAAAGGCCGTAACGTGGTGCTTGAGAAGAAATTCGGCAGCCCGCTGATCACTAATGATGGTGTTACCATCGCCAAAGAAATCGAGCTTGAAGATGCATTCGAGAACATGGGCGCGCAGCTTGTTAAAGAAGTTGCTACCAAAACTAACGATGTAGCCGGTGACGGTACTACAACTGCAACAGTTCTGGCTCAAGCCATGATCCGTGAAGGTCTGAAGAACGTTACTGCAGGCGCTAACCCTATGGTTATGCGTAAAGGGATCGACAAAGCGGTTAAAGCTGCTGTTCTTGAACTGCAGAGAATTTCCAAGCCTATCGAAGATTCCCAGTCCATCGCACAAGTAGCTGCTATCTCTGCTGCTGACGAAGAAGTAGGCCAACTGATTGCTGAAGCTATGGAAAAAGTCGGCAAAGACGGTGTTATCACCGTTGAAGAATCCCGCGGATTCCTGACTGAGCTTGAAGTGGTAGAAGGTATGCAGTTCGACCGCGGTTACATTTCCCCGTACATGATTACTGATACGGACAAAATGGAAGCTGTTCTGGAGAACCCGTACATCCTGATCACTGACAAAAAAATCAGCAGCACTCAGGAAATTCTTCCTTTGCTTGAGAAGATCGTTCAACAGGCGCGTCCGCTGGTTATCATCGCTGAAGATATCGAAGGCGAAGCTCAGGCAATGCTGATCGTGAACAAACTGCGCGGAACGTTCAATGCAGTAGCTGTTAAAGCTCCTGGATTCGGCGACCGCCGCGAAGCTATGCTGCAGGATATCGCTGCTCTGACAGGCGGCCAAGTGATCACTGAGAAGCTTGGACTTGATCTGAAAAGCACTTCCATCGAGCAACTGGGTAACGCACGCCAAGTGCGCGTAACCAAAGAAAACACTACAATCGTAGACGGAAGCGGCGACAAGGCGGATATCAATGCACGTGTAAGCCAAATCCGCTCCCAGCTGGAAGAAACGACTTCCGAGTTCGACAAAGAAAAACTGCAGGAGCGTCTGGCTAAATTGGCTGGCGGCGTAGCCGTTGTCAAAGTCGGTGCTGCTACTGAAACTGAACTTAAAGAGCGCAAGCTCCGCATCGAAGATGCCCTGAACGCAACCCGCGCTGCGGTTGAAGAAGGTATCGTCTCCGGTGGGGGTACTGCTCTTGTGAACGTATATGCTGCTGTTGCTGCTGTAGTAGCTGAAGGCGACGAAAGAACCGGCGTTAACCTCGTGCTGCGCGCACTGGAAGAACCTGTTCGCACCATCGCTGCTAACGCAGGCCAGGAAGGTTCCGTTATCGTGGACCGTCTGAAAAAAGAAGCTGTAGGTATCGGCTATAACGCTGCTACCGATGAGTGGGTAAACATGTTCGAAGCGGGTATCGTTGACCCTGCGAAAGTAACCCGTTATGCTCTGCAGAACGCGGCTTCCGTAGCTGCAATGTTCCTGACTACTGAAGCTGTTATCGCTGACAAGCCAGAACCTGAAAAGGGCGGAATGCCTGATATGGGCGGTATGGGCGGTATGGGCGGCATGATGTAAGACAGCTTTACAACCCTTGCTGAGGCAAGGGGGGAGCTGTTGGGGAGTTCAATTCCCCACATAGGGTAATACAATTAGAGGCTTCTCACGAGTTCAATGAACTTGTGGGAAGCCTTTTTTTAGCTTTGAGAATTCAAAAGTAAGGATAACTAGCGATTAAATGGAAAATAAAACCGATATATAGGTTATTAGTAACTTCTTGTTTTACATAAGCTTTCCAACGATGAAGTAGTGTATAAAGAATTGGAGGGAAGGAATGTCAGCTGGAAAAATGGTGTTTGATGCCGATGAAGCCCGGCGTCTGCAAGCGAAAATAGGACAGGTGAGTGAAGACACGAACCGTTTGTACCTGCAGCTGAAAGGCCAGGCCAGCCAATGGGACGGGCTACCCATAGGGACAGGCCGGTTGCAAGCTCAGGTGCTTATCAACGAGTTGACTGTAGAGGCGGAGAAGCTTGAGGATCTCATTCGGATAGCGGTGAAGGGTGTTCAGGACGTGCAGGACGAAAGCAAGCGTCAGGCGGGCCAGCTCAGCCAGCAGTTCGGCATTTTTGGCGGTATGTTCGGAAGTTTTGGAGCAGGGTTCGGGAGCGTGGGAAGGTTGCCAATTCCGGCCTTTGCCCAGAAGATATCAACCAAACTGATTTCTTCGATAGCGATCCTGAGCGGCAGGGATGAACTGAACAGCGATCCAATGGTGCGGAAGCTTCTGGACATGAACAGTCAGTCCGGCCTGGAGACAGTGGACTCCATTGCCGTGCAAAGCAAGCTCAAGGATATCTACGAAGCACGGGACCAGATCGCAAAGGCGCAGACGGCTTTTGGCGTGTACCAGGCATTTGGAAACCAGGCGCAGATGGATAGGGTGCACCAGTTGGCGGAAGAGGCACGGGCGAAGCTGAAATCGTTTGGAGTGGATGAGGTCCAGTACCAGGCGGGGAAGGATCTGAGTGTCTACTTCAAGCAGCCGGCAGTCAAGGCATGTAAGTATGATCCGTCCATTACGTCTGGTAACGTACCTCTGGTACAGAATGAAGCGTATCTACTGCTGCTGCGGATGGGGATGGAAGATGGAGTTCAGGGCAATTGGGCGAAGGGGCAGCTGGAAGGCATTCATGCTACAATGAAGCAAATGATAGCTACAGGGGTCAATTTAGGCGTACATATGATGACGAACCAAGGTGCAGAAGCTTGGGGAGACGTCGCCCGGTTAACTTCCTCATTTGCGCAATTAGAAAGCTATAACCTGTTTAAAAGCAAAGCGCCGGATGAACAAGCGGAAGCGCCAGAGAAGTCGAAAAATGCTTTCTTAAAATCGCTGGACAGTTTCAAAGAGATTGGGACGGGTTTCATGGATACGTTAAGAATCCGTGCGGATAAAGCCACAGATTCCCCCTATGACTTTGTCAACTGGATAACGTTAGGCATTGCAGGCGATCTTCCCGTAGGGATATACAGGCAAGCCAAAGAGCGGGCGGATCATATGTTGGATTCACCGGAGAAGTTTGCGGATTGGTTGACGCTCGGGACAGTAGAAATGGGGAAGGGGGCATTCCACCCCGAAGAAAGCTGGTCCGCAGAGCATTGGCTGAACAGTTTGGGAGTAGTATCGTTGTTGGTGGGTCCCTTGGAAAAGTCCTTGTTATCTACAGGTGGCGAATTGCCGAAACCGATGATTTCAAAAAATGCAGCTGACAATGGGATGGATATATTCAGTAAAGATAAGGGCGGGCAGGGTATTGAGGGGACGGGGAATTTTGATTACAAAGAATGGGCAGACATGCCTGTTAGCGGTGAAGTCAGAATAACATCCAATGGACAAAGATTAATTAGCATAAGTGAATTGAAGTTGTTTAAAAAAGAAATGAATGGAAAAGGAATTGAACTTATTCCTGATAAAAAAGGAAGTATATTACCGGATGATGTGGCTGCTGCTTTCGATCCAGATACTGGATCGATAATCTTAAGAAAAAACCCAACCTATTTAAGTGCTGTTCATGAATCATACCATGCTGAGCAATGGATGAAGTTGGGAAAAGAAAATTATTTAAAGCAATCAAGACTCGAAAGGGAAGAGTATGTTTTTAACGAAATAATGAAGAACAAAGATAAGTTTTCAGAAGCCGAAATATTATTTTCTATGAAGTATATTTATAAAGTAAGGCATGGAGAATGGCCACCACGAGATTGGACAGGATTCACAGATTGAAAGGAGAACAATTAAGTATGAACTTATCAAGTAAGCAAGCATTGGAGATTGCTTCGGCATATACAGAGAAATACAATTTATCAGGAAAAATTGTAATTAATAATGAAAGAACTGTAAAATCATATGATGGATTTGATGGAGTAGAAGGGATTACATGGATTGTCTTAGTTACAATAGAACCTACAATTTATCATGCGGATAGTGAATTTTCTATTATTATTTCTGATGAAAAGTCACAGGTTGAATACATTATTGATGCAAATGGGCATTATTACGCTCCTCATATAAAAGGAAGTGGCGGTATGACGGATGAAGAATTTGATTCACTATGGGATGATGACAGTGATAGCTAGAATTATTTAAATAGGTAACAGACTCATCATATTGCATCAACTATGGCAGGTTTAGAAAGCTATAATCTGTTTAAAAGCAAAGCGCCGGATGAACAAGCGGAAGCACCAGAGAAGCCGAAAAATGCATTGTTAAAATCGCTGGACAGTTTTAAAGAGATTGGGACGGGTTTCATGGATACGTTAAGAATCCGTGCGGATAAAGCCACAGATTCCCCTTATGACTTTGTCAACTGGATAACGTTAGGCATAGCAGGCGATCTTCCGCAGGGATATACAGGTAAGCGAAAGAGCGGGCGGATCATATGTTGGATTCACCGGAGAAGTTTGCGGATTGGTTGACGCTCGGGACAGTAGAAATGGGGAAGGGGGCATTCCACCCCGAAGAAAGCTGGTCCGCAGAGCATTGGCTGAACAGTTTGGGAGTAGTATCGTTGTTGGTGGGTCCCTTGGAAAAGTCCTTGTTATCTACAGGTGGCGAATTGCCGAAACCGTTTTACAGAAACAAGGTAATATGACTACTGCTGACGTGCAAATATCAGGAATAAAGAAAGAGTTCAATGCACATAGCAGAATGCCGCTAAATCATGAGTAGAATATATCTTAGATTTGAAAATTGATTAATCTTACGTTAGGCAAGCTCCTTACTTTTCAATGCTGAAGTTATAAATTGGGTGAAAGTGAACTTCATCCAGAATTACAAACGAATAAGTGTTGTATTTATGTTAATTATTCGCTTTTTCAAAACCTTTCCAGGTCTGGCAAGGTTTTTTTGTTGTGGATACTCACTGAAGAGACAATTTCATTTGTCGGACATCTATCCGCACACCCACCCGCCCCCGCTCTAACAATATACTGCTGCACCCAATCAGAAATGCTTTTGAAAGAGTAGATTACTATGAGGGTGTTGTGATTGGAGCGGTAGTAATGGCTGGCGGCGAAAAAGTGGACAGGGGGTAAGGGCGCATTCATTTCTGATGACAGAATCTAGATTACATTATAGGAACGGGGGGACTACCCATGGATTTCAGTGCATTGACTGGCCTTTTTGTGAATAACAATGGTTCGGTCGTGCTAAATGTCCTGTTATCTACTGCATTAATCTGGAGTATTAAGCAAATTGCGAACAAAGAGAAAGTGATTCAGAATTACCAGAAACGTGATGAAGAGAACGAAAAGCAGCTGAATGAATATAACCGTACGCTCGTCAAGCTGCTAATCGAGAGAGGCACTGCGGAGAAGAAACCTAAAGATGAGGAGGTCGTCAACAAGTGAAGCTCCTCGATATATTCAGAAAACACGAGATGAAGCCCAGCCGGGTCAAGCATGAAATAGATACCTTGGGCGAAATTCAGGAAGCGTATGAATCCAATGATCTGGAGAGACTCATTGATCTGCACCGTACCGGCTTAGGTAGAAGGGGAGATGATCTGCATGGAAATTGTTGACTTGACACTGATCACACTGGAAACGATAGCCTTTATTGCTTTTACTGCTTATGTTATCCGTTACCGCAGGTATTTTATGGGACGAGGCCCCTTGCGGACGTATAATTTGTATCTCCGGAGTGTATGGGTTACCTACGGGGCTGTAGCACTGCTATGCCTCAATCTGTTGTGGGGGCGGCTGAACATCATTCTCGGATATAATACGGACGGCAGCCTATCGGGCATCATGAGGGAGTATGTCCTGATTCTGACCCTCGTAATGCTCGTATTCGCAGGCTGGATGCATAAGGAGCTATGGGATTCCAACCGGCGTGAAGAAAAGAACCGGGCCCGTTCAAACCAATCAAACAGACTCAAATAGGCCTAAATAAGCCCAGAGAGACGCAGATTCACATCATAGCTATTCTTGTGCTGGACGAGCTGGCCAACGGAAGGGATCTCCCGGGGAAGTATGGAGCATTCACAAGCGTATTCCGCTCTCGTGAAAAAGGATATTCATATATAATAGGGGAAAAGAGTACAAGGAGGCGGTCTTGTTGACTACTAACAATACACTCCAGGTGGCCACCTTCGCCGGCGGCTGCTTTTGGTGTATGGTCAAGCCGTTCGACGAGCTGCCGGGTATAGTCTCGGTGGTATCCGGTTACACGGGAGGACATACGGAGAATCCTACCTACGAGTCATTAGGAAGAGAAGCTACAGGGCATAGGGAGGTGGTGCAGATCACCTTTGACCCGGAACGTTTCTCTTATGAACGTCTGCTGGACATTTATTGGCAGCTGATTGATCCGACAGACGGCGGCGGGCAATTTATGGACCGGGGGCGTGCTTACGAGGCGGCGATTTTTGTACACAGTGAAGAGCAGCGGCAGAAGGCGGAGCTGTCGAAGGCGGCGCTTCAGGCCAGCAAGCGGTTCAAAGCACCGATTGTGACGGAAATTCTGCCGGCAGCAGCCTTCTATCCGGCGGAAGCGGAGCATCAGCATTATTATAGAACCCATCCGCTGGACTACAAGCTGTACCAGAAGGGTTCAGGCCGTGATGATTTCACGGAGCTGCACTGGAACAGCCGCGAAGACAAGAAGCAGCTGCTGAAGCAGCTGACAGAGCTGCAATATGAGGTCACCCAGAAGAAGGCTATGGAGCCGCCGTATCAGAACGAGTATTGGAACCACTTCGGGGAAGGGATCTACGCCGATATGATCAGCGGTGATCCGCTATTCAGCTCCACGGACAAATTCGATGCCGGCACCGGCTGGCCCGGATTCACCAAGCCGGTGGAAGAGGGGCTGATCCGCCGAGAAGCGGACTACGGCAGCGGTGAAGTGCGGACGGTGCTGCGCAGCAGGCTGAGCGGGGCTTATCTGGGGGATTTATCCTACGATGGCCCGGAGCCGGCGAAGCTGCATTACCGGGTGAATTCCGCCGCACTGCGTTTTATTCCGAAGAATGAGCTTGCGGAGAAAGGGCTTGGGCGGTATTTAGAGCAGTTTGTGCGGGAGAGCCGAGGTTAACTCCGGATGAAGGCTGACTTCAGGACGGAATATCATATGTATTAGGGCAGGCTTCCGGATCTGGGGGACTGCCCTAACTTGTTTTTAATGGGGATTATTCATGATTAGCGAGTGTAAGGCATATTATATAACGTCAAGAAAAGATGAGATCTCCGGCATGGGAGAAGCATCGGCTTCAGTATGGGGGAAGATGTCCGGCAGCGTGGAGCATGAAGCGGTAGGATTTGGATTCAATCATATCTAGGGATTATTAGCCGTAATATAGCGATTAGTGATATAGAAGCCGGTACCTCTATTAGGGTATGGGCTTTTTCTATTACCCGGGAAGCAGGTGAGGCATATGCCCAACATTGACAATCAAACCGTCATGATCCACGGCAATACATTAACCATTGAGGAAGTTGTTAAGGTGGCCCGGTATTATCGGATGGTGGACCTGAGTGAGGAGAGCTGCCGCAAGGTGGACCGTACCCGCCAATATGTAGAGAAGCTCCTGCTGGAGAAAAAAGTGGTGTACGGCCTCACGACCGGCTTCGGCAAATTCAGTGATACGTACATCTCGCCGGAGGATACGAAGCAGCTGCAGCTTAATCTGATCCGCAGCCACTGCTGCGGAATTGGCGAGCCGTTCCCGGAGGAGGTTGTGCGCGCAATATTGCTGCTGCGGATAAACGCCTTATCCCTTGGTTATTCCGGCATCCGTCTGGAGGTGATCCGGCTGATGGTGGAGATGCTTAACCGGGGCGTAGTTCCGGTGATTCCGGAGAAAGGCTCCCTGGGCGCAAGCGGTGACCTTGCTCCCTTGTCGCATATGGTACTGGTTCTGATCGGCGAAGGCGAAGCCTATTATCAGAGTATACGGATGCCTGGTGCTCAGGCGCTGGCCAAGGCGGGGCTAGCGCCAATTGTCCTTGCGGCCAAGGAGGGGCTGGCCCTGATCAACGGAACACAGGTGATGACCGCTGTCGGCACGCTGGCCTGCCGGGATGCGCTGAATCTGGCCAATTGGGCCGACTGCACGGCCGCATTGACCTGCGAGGCGCTGCGGGCAGTCCGGGATGCGTTCGACCCGTTAACGCATGCGGTTCGTCCGCATCAAGGCCAGCGCCAGGCGGCCGATAATATCCGCAATCTGACAGCCGGCAGTAAGCTGATGACTAATCAGGGGGAAGTGCGGGTGCAGGATGCCTATTCGCTGCGCTGCGCGCCGCAGGTTCACGGTGCAAGCCGTGATGCGCTGGCTTACATCGCAGAGAAGCTGGAGATTGAGATCAACTCGGCCACAGACAATCCGCTGATCTTCGCGGATGAAGACAAGGTAATCTCGGGCGGGAACTTCCACGGGCAGCCGGTTGCGCTGCCGATGGATCATCTGTCCATCAGCGCGGCGGAGCTGGCGGATATTGCCGAGCGGCGGATCGAGCGGATGGTTAATCCGCAGCTGAACGAGGGGCTGCCCCCGTTCCTGACGAAGAACGGGGGGCTGCAGTCCGGGTTCATGATCGCCCAGTATGCGGCGGCGTCTGTGGTGTCCGAGAATAAATCACTGGCTCATCCGGCCAGTGTGGATTCGATCCCCTCCTCCGGCAATCAGGAGGATCATGTAAGCATGGGCACGATCGCCGCCCGGAAGGCGAAGCAGATCGTCGACAATGCCTATGCGGTGCTGGCGATCGAGCTGCTCTGCGGGGCGCAGGCTGCCGATTTTCGGGGGCCTCAGCTGCTCGGGGCGGGCACGAAATGGCTGTATGACCGCTGCCGGGAGCTGGTCCCGTTCGTGGACGGGGACCGGGTCCTGTCCGGTGATTTCGCCACCATCGCCGAGTGGATGAAGGAAGCGGATGTGCTGGAGGAGCTGTTCGCACTGGTTCCGTTTCATTCCTGATCAAGGGCAAGCAGAAACATTCGATTCCGCTAACCGGTTAGTTACTGGAGGACGGGGTTCGGCCGATCAAGCCTTTTGGCGAGTTTTAAACGAAGCAATGGGGCGGTAATGTAACAGTTTGCTCGGAGTTCATGTCTGGAAGCCGGCTGAGAACTTTAGTTCAGCCGCAATAGGCATAATTGTTGTAAATTTTGCAATTTTGATACCTGGATACCCGGGTGTTCAGGGGGATTGTTGTATGGAATACAACAATTCTCCCGCTAAGCCGGTTGGAAGAGGCGGAATGCTGTATTTTCTACAACAATTTCCGGTTACGGCCGATTTGATGAAGGGAATGTTGTATTTTGTGCAGGAATTTTAATCGAAAATGTAATTCGCTACCTTGCGGGATAACGCTGCATTCAACCACGTATGAAAGTTTGCCGCTGGAAGGGGAGTTATCTGCAGCTTAAGCAGTCACAGGATTCCCGGCATGATCAGCATGTTCAATGGAGGAAGGGGAGTTAAGAATATGAATATGGATGAACCAAGAGTCTGCCGCGCGCCAAGAGGCAGCGTGCTGAACACCAAGGGCTGGGTGCAGGAAGCGGCGCTGCGCATGCTGATGAATAATCTCGATCCCGAGGTGGCGGAGCACCCGGAGCAATTGGTTGTCTATGGCGGGATCGGCAAGGCCGCGCGCAACTGGGAGAGCTATGATGCTATTGTGCGCTCCCTTAAGATGCTCGAGGACAACGAAACTCTGCTGATACAGTCCGGCAAGCCGGTTGCCGTCTTCCGCACCCATCGTGATGCCCCGCGCGTGCTGCTGGCCAATTCCAATCTGGTGCCGGCCTGGGCCAACTGGAGTACCTTCCATGAGCTGGACAAGAAAGGGCTGATGATGTACGGGCAGATGACGGCGGGCAGCTGGATTTATATCGGCACACAGGGAATTGTGCAGGGGACATATGAGACGTTCGCGGAGTGTGCGAGGCAGCATTTCGGCGGTTCACTTCGGGGGACGATCACGCTTAGCGCGGGACTCGGCGGCATGGGAGGCGCGCAGCCGCTGGCCGTCACCATGAACGGCGGGGTATTCATCGGCATCGATGTAGACCGGACGCGGATTGAGAAAAGAATCCAGTCCCGCTACTGCGATGTGCTGGCCGAAACGCTGGATGAGGCGCTGTCGCTGGCTGAAGCAGCCCGGGACACCGGGCGGGCGCTTTCGGTGGGCCTGCTCGGCAATGCGGCAGAGGTACTGCCGGTGATGATATCCCGGGGCTATGTCCCGGATATTCTGACCGACCAGACCTCGGCCCATGATCCGCTGAACGGCTATGTGCCGGAAGGCTTCACGGTGGATACGGCTAAGCAGCTAAGAATTGAGGACCCGCAGGGATATATACAATTGGCGCGAAAGAGTATCGCCCTCCACGTCGAAGCGATGCTGGAGCTTAAGCGGAGGGGGGCGGTTACCTTCGACTACGGCAATAATATCCGCCAGGTCGCTTATGATGAAGGAGTGAAGCAGGCTTTTGACTTCCCGGGCTTCGTCCCGGCCTATATCCGCCCGCAATTCTGCGAAGGCAAAGGACCGTTCCGCTGGGTCGCCCTGTCGGGCGATCCTGAAGATATCTATAAGACGGATGCGGCTATTCTGAAGGCATTCCCGGATAACGAAGGGCTGCAGCGCTGGATTACTCTGGCGCAGGAGAAGATCTCCTTCCAGGGGCTGCCTGCACGGATTTGCTGGCTCGGCTACGGTGAACGGGCGAAGTTCGGGCGGATTATCAATGATATGGTGGCAGCCGGAGAGCTGTCTGCGCCGATTGTTATCGGCAGGGATCATCTCGACGCAGGCTCTGTCGCTTCCCCCAACCGGGAGACGGAAGCGATGCGTGACGGCAGTGATGCGGTATCGGATTGGCCGCTGTTGAATGCGCTGGTCAATACCGCTGCCGGTGCCAGCTGGGTATCGCTGCACCACGGCGGAGGCGTCGGCATGGGCTATTCGCAGCATGCCGGAATGGTCGTGGTGGCGGATGGAACGAAGGAAGCGGAAGCACGGCTTGAACGGGTGCTGACCTCAGATCCGGGGATGGGCGTAGTCCGCCATGCGGATGCGGGTTATCCCCTGGCTGTGGAGACAGCCAAGGCGCAAGGCATTGTGATGCCCATGCTGATTGACCCGAAAGGAGTCAAGTGATGATCTATATTCAGAACGCTGCGCAAATCGCGACGCTTGGCGGTGCCAGTAATAAGCCGAAGACGGGCAAGGAGATGGAGGAGCTCGGGCTAATCGGGCATGGGGGAATCGTGATTGAAGACGGTATCTTCACCTTCGTCGGCAGTGATGAGGATGCGCGCAGCTATGTGGAGCAGCATGCCGGAGATAAGCAGGTGACGGTGTTCTCAGCGGAAGGAAAGACTGTTGCGCCGGGGCTGGTCGATCCCCATACCCATGCCGTTTTTGCCGGCTCCCGGGAGTTTGAGCTGAATCTGCGGCTGCAGGGCGCTAAATATATGGACATTCTAAATGCCGGAGGTGGAATTCTGTATTCCACCGAACGGACCCGGGAAGCTACGGAGGAACAGCTGATCGCCGAAACCTTGAAGCGGCTGGACCGTTTCCTGGCGCATGGGGTAACCACCATCGAAGCCAAGAGCGGATACGGATTGCGGCTGGAGGATGAGCTGAAGCAGCTGCGGGCGGCCCGGAGGCTGGATGCTTCCCATCCGGTGGATGTGGTGTCCACATTCATGGGCGCCCATGCCGTGCCGGTGGAATATCGCGGCGATGCGGATGGATATGTCCGCTGCGTGATTGAAGAGATGATTCCGGCGGTGGCCCGGGAGGGGCTGGCGGAGTTCTGTGATGTGTTCTGCGAAGAGGGAGTATTCACGGTAGAGCAGTCCAGGGATATTCTGGAGACAGGCCGGAGCTGGGGGCTGAAGCCCAAGCTCCATGCCGATGAGATTGTCTCCTGCGGAGGAGCGGAGCTGGCCGCCGAGCTGGGGGCAGTGACAGCGGATCATCTGCTGCATGCTTCCGAAGCTGGCATACAGGCGATGGCGGAGAGCGGAGTAATCGCCGTATTGCTTCCGGGCACAGCCTTCTTCCTGATGGCGAAGCCTGCGGATGCGCGGGCGATGATTAATGCCGGTGTGCCTGTTGCGCTGTCGACCGACCGCAATCCCGGCTCCTCCCCGACGGAATCGCTGCCGTTTATTATGAATCTGGCCTGCCTGACGATGGGCATGACTCCGGCGGAGGTGCTGACGGCCTGTACAATCAACGCGGCACATGCGATCTGCCGTGCGGATGTGATCGGCAGCATTGAGGTTGGCAAACAGGCAGATCTGGTAATGTTCGATGCGCCGAATGTTCTCTACCTCCAATACCATTATGCGGTGAATCTGGTGGATACCGTGTTCAAGAAGGGTGAGGCAGTCATTCAGAACGGACGGAGGGTATGGTGATGAGAGCCTTGCGGATTAATGCGGAACGTCTGCAGAATAACATCCGGGAGCTGGCCAAGTTCGGCCTGAATGAGCAGACCGGAGGGCTGGACCGGACGACTTTCACTGAGACCGAGCTGGCCGCCCGGCAGTGGCTCAAGAGTATGCTGTTGGATCTGCAGCTTAGGGTCAGGGTAGATGAAGCGGCGAATATCTGGGCCACCCGGAGGGGAACGGGACAGGGGACTATATCCGGAGATTCGGATGTTATGGAGTGTCCAGAGGCTCCGGAAGACTTAGAGGTTTCAGGAGTTCCGGATGGGCAGAGGATTTCCGATCCGTCAGGAAATTCCGTAGCTGCCGGCGGTTCCTGTGCTTCCGGCAGAGCACGGGAGAGCCTTCCGGTGATCGCATTTGGCTCCCACATCGATACGGTTCCAAACGGCGGGAAATATGACGGTGCGCTTGGCGTTCTGCTGGCTCTGGAGGTTATGACAGTACTGGAAGAGAACAAGATCAACACCCGTCATCCGCTGGAGCTGGTTTCCTTCAGCGCGGAGGAGCCGAACCCGTTCGGACTGTCTACGTTTGGCAGCCGGGCAGTCTCGGGCAAGCTCAGACAGGATGATCTTGCCGGAGTGCGCAATGATCAGGGGCAGCTGCTGACGGAGGCGCTGCGGCGGGCAGGCGGCGATCCTGAGCATTTCGAACAATGCCGGAGGGACCCCGAGGCGCTTGCGGCTTTTCTTGAAGTCCATATTGAGCAAGGTAAGCGGCTGCTGGACCGGGGCATTCCAGTGGGAATCGTCACCGCCATCACGGGAATTTACCGCGAGGAGATTACCGTCACAGGAGAAGCGAATCATGCCGGTACCACCTTGATGCAGGACCGGAAGGATGCGCTGATGGGCGCTTCCGAGATGATGCTGGCGTTCGAAGCGGTCTGCCGGAAGCAGCCGGCGGATGAAGCCGTGGGCACGATCGGGCGGATCAGCAATGAACCGAATGCCGCCAATATTATTCCGGAGAAGGTACTCTTCCACCTGGAGGCCAGGGGAGCGGACCGCCAGCAGATTCAGGAGATGATAGGGGACTGGAGCCAGCAGGCTGAGGGGATTGCCCGAAGCAGAGCCCTCCGGCTGGAGCGGCGGCTGATTCTGGATCAGGCGCCGCAGCCAATGGATGCACGGGTCATTGATGTGAGTGCTGCGCAGGCAGAAGCGCTGGGGATTCCGGTTCTGCAGCTGGGCAGCATGGCTGGTCATGATGCTACGCATATGGCTTCGCTGACCTGCGCGGGAATGCTCTTCGTACCGAGTCTGGGCGGCAAAAGCCATTGCCCGGAGGAAGAGAGCCGGATAGCGGATATTGAGAAGGCGGGCAATGTCCTGCTGCAGTCTATTCTGGCACTCGATGAGCAACTAAGCCGTTAGGAGGACCAAACCATGCGCGAAATATATTCTGCAGATGTTCTGTACACGCAGGACGAATTCAAGAAGAATGGCGCTCTGCTGGTGGAGAACGGGATAATTACGGATGTGGGAGAACGTGAAGAGCTGCTGGGCCGCTATCCCGATGCCAGGCACATCCACTGGGAGAACAGAGCTATCGTTCCCGGTACCGTCAATTCACATAATCACTCCTTCCAGAGTCTGCTGCGCGGGATCGCGATTGATAAGCCGTTTCTGGATTGGCGGGATCAGGCCCTGTACAAGTACACACCGCTTCTCGATGAAGAGGCCATCTATACCGGCGCGCTGCTTGCCTTCGGAGAGATGCTGCGCTACGGAATCACGACCGTCTGTGATTTCTTCTATGTGCATAACGGCGGAACTGTCTACGATGAAGCTGTGATCCGGGCCGCGGGTGATCTGGGAATCCGGCTTGTATTTGCCCGCACGATGTATGACTGGACCGGGGCACCGCTGGCTTACCGGGAGACGGTTCCGGAGGCTGTAGAGCGGACGAGGTCATTAGCCAAGAAGTATCAGGGCAATCCCATGGTTACAGTACATCCGGCTCCGCATAGCCCGCATGCGGCTTCACCGGAGATGATTAAGGCCGGGCATAAGCTGGCCATGGAGCTGGATACACCTTTTCACATCCATGTGGCAGAAGAAATGTTCGAGGTAGAAGAGATCCAGCGTGACTATGGCCTGCGGCCTGTGCATTATCTGGATTCCCTGGGCGTTCTCGATGAGCGGATGATTGCGGTTCATCTGGTCTGGGTGGAGGATTCTGAGATTGAACTGATTGGCGCAAGACGCGGGTCGCTGGCATACTGTCCGTCCAGTAATATGTTTCTGGCTGACGGGGTGACCCGCATTCCCGACCTGCTGAAGGCAGGCGTCAGAGTGACACTCGGGACTGACGGAGGCTGCAGCAATAACCGGATCAGCGTGTATGAGGAGATGCGCATGTGTGCGCTTCTGCAGAAGGTCAGCCGGCTGGACGGTACCTGCATCACCGCCGGACAGGTGTACCGGATGGGCACCCGGAGTGCCGGGGAGATTCTGCAGCTGCCGGTGGGTTCGCTCGAAACCGGGCAGCACGCCGACTTCGCGGCGCTCGACCTTCAGGATCTGTCGCTGGCTCCGAAGCGGGAATTGTTCGCGAACATGGTCTATGCCATGCAGCCGGGAGCGATCCGGACAGTAGTCGTTGGCGGGAAGGTGGTTTTTGAACAAGGAAAGATCAAGGCAGTATCCGAGGCAGCCATCGGAGGACGGGTAGACCGGTTGTTTGAGAAGTGGGCGAAGTAGAGGGAGGAATGGATAGATTAATGATAGAACGGTGGAGTCGAGGTAGTCAGATTGATGTCAGGCAATTGGACAAATGAATGCCAAATAGCCAGGCTATAGAAAGCCTGGCTATTTGGTGTGGAAATATAATTTAACATACATGTTAAATTGGGCTGCTGCGTGATCTATTCTTCTTCGTTAGCAATTAAACTGAAAATCCAATGTAGATCTTTTATTGCCTGAATGTATTGCTCGGCCGTTGCTTCAGGATTGCTTACAACTACTTCTGCGGCAGTTAGAGGATCGGCAAGGCGATCGTCATTCAGAGTTCGTGCATAGGCAATGGTTTCAGGCAGCGCAGTGAATACGCTTGGAACTGTAATGAAGATTTCTTTGGTAACTGCAGAACTGTCGAGTTTCAACTCCAACGTAATACTATATTTCACCGGCTCTGCAGTTCCGTTATAATCCATGTACCATAAATAATAGTCTCTAAGTAGATATACATCATCAGTAACGGTAGATGGAGCTTGAAAATCCATAATTCTAACATCAAAATCTCTAGGCCACTCGAACGCTGGATCAGCCATATAGACCGTTTGGCCAACAGTCATTGTGCCGGGAAGTACCCGGTCCTTGAAGTTGCCGGCGATGGTTGTAGCCAGTTCTGCATAAGATGCTTCGGAGAGCACCGGGATAGGAATCGCATAGCTTTCAGTACGATTCGGCTTTTTCAGGGAAATATAGATAGTGGTATACTCTTTTCCGAAATCAAGTCCTGTCATTCTAATACTGGTTGATTCACCATACACTGTTGCAGTCTGCAATGGTTCAGCTGTTCCACCCTCTTCTGAGTACACAGAGATCACATCACCTGGCTCAAGTCCATAAACATTTACAATGTCGTTGGTACCGACATGATTCTCCACAGAAAGGTTGTAGGTATTAGGCGTAGGACTCACATCAACCTCAACATAAGGGGGATTCACTGTCAACATGTTCGTGTCTGTGAAGCTCAGCTCACTGCCTGCAACATTCATATCAAACACATGCCAGTATTCATCGGTGCTGTCTGCAACAGGGATATGGTAAGTTTTTACCGGTGTTGCGTTGCTGCCGTTGTAGATTTCTACTTTGGCTCCGGAAGCAGCTAAGGTTTGCGTATGATCTGCTCCGTTTCCGCTAAAGTTGTGGACGTAGAACGTATATTTGCCGTCGACACGTTTGCGGATGGTAGTAGTCTCCGGACCGTATGAAGAGGTATCATCATGATCCAGATCGGCATACACTACATCATTATTGGAGAATTCTCTGTCACCGTACCAGGTATGGAAGGATTGGTTGCCAGGTGCAGGCCCAATCAGATGCGAATCTTCATCATACGGATACTCGCCCCAGGTGAGAACAATCCGGATTTCGTCGGCAGCCGGAATTTTTATAGCTGTAGCATTCTGTTCAGTGTTCTTATGGGTCGTCAACGAAGCGCCAATCACGTAAGTAGTAATATATCCTGCTTTTGATAACTCTCCGGTATAGATGCCGGGAGCCAGATTGGCAAAATACTTGCCTTCCGCATCCGTAATCACACTGGCGGCAATGGTTCCGGTTGTCGCTGCAAGACCTTTACGGAAATGGATAGTCATATCTGCTACCGGGTGATTGTCCACATCCGAGATATAACCTTCGAATCCGTAGACCACCTCGGTTACTGCGTGTGAATTGCTGCTGTTTCCGGACACTACCGGAGCGCCAACAACAGCTGAAGCATTATTGCCGTAGCTCACATGTCCCGGAGTCTGGGCGATGGTCGAGCCGCTGGCATTAATCAAGGCAGTGCCAATGGAGCCTTTTCCGGTTACTGAGGCAACAGCATTTAGAATCAGCGTATTGATACTTGCTCCGCTAGCGATATCAATTCTTGTATTTGCGGCACCTGGAGCAAGCGTGAGCTGCCCGATGGAGCCCGAGGTCAGGTTGACCTTAATAGCGGTAGCGAATATATCTACCGTCTCAAAGGTTCCGGCCAAAGCTACTTCTGCACTCGCCGGAATAGCTGCGGAGAGATCGATATTACCGAAGCCGCTGCCGGTTCCGCTGCCTTCTTCAAGCAGTGCACCTGATTGCAGAGTAATCTGTTCAACCGAGCTGGTACCTTCGGTGACAATTCGGATACTGCCGTCCTTCTTATTGACAATGACGGTTACAAGCACTGAATCCACTACATGGATACTGTTCTTTCCGCCGCCTGCAATGGTAGTGGTACCCTTAACCGTGACATTCTTCAGGGTCACATCACCTTTGCCTACAGCTTCGCTGATCACCAGATCACCTGTGATGATGGTATTGCTCAGCACAACTTCGGACGCTTCAATATACACAGAGCCGTTGACTGTGACAACGCCTGTCTCAGGTCCATAGTTACCGGCTTTATCGTAAACGATTGTATTAGCGGAAGAGGACGTTTGGAGTTTCAAGGCCCGGTCCAGCACACTGACAGCTTCTGCCCGGGTAGCCGTAGCGAGCGGTCTGAATTTTTGACCATAACCGTTCATAAGGCCTGCTGCAGCAATGGCGTTAATCTGCTTCTTGCTCCACTCATGGCCTGCAGCCGTATCCGTAAATGAAGCGGCCATATCCACTGCGTTCAGCTTAAGGACAGAACTTACAATGACCGCCATTTCTTCACGGGATAGTGACTGATTGGGTCTGAAGGTCTGATCCGGGTATCCCATTATGTATCCTGCAGCAGCAGCTTTGGTAATATCCGTATAGAACCAGCTGGATGATTTGACATCCGCATAGGTGATTGCTGCTGTATTCGTATAACCAAAGGATTTGTTGATCAATGCTGTGAATTCGGCACGGGTAATTTGGTGGTCAGGCTGAAGAGATCCATCCTGATAGCCGGTAAGCAATCCTTGCTGCTGCCATTCCGTAAGGACACCCTCCGCCCAATGACCGGCTGCGTCTTTGGCCACAGCGGTAGCCCCGGAAGTATCAGGAGCACTGGAAGCAGCGAATGATTGGCCCAAAGACATGAGATTCATACAAATACATAGTAATATAATAAGTGTGTTTCGGCGTAGCTTGTTTTTTCTCTTCAATTCTTGACACCAGCTTTCATTAAAGTCTAATTAGGAAAGGTAAATGTTATGTAAAGGAACCTCCTTTGAATGTTAAATACTACTATTGAATGACGAAGAATGTCTATGAAATATTAGTTTTTTTGGAGTAAAAAGTAGTATTTTGTATAAAAATAGGATATTCGATTTAATTAATTGCGTTATTATGTAAATGTTTTTGTAAACCGGGATAATACGTAATAGTGAAATTCTGGTTATATTTAAGGCTGCCGGAAGCATAAGCTTGTCTATAAGTCCTGTCCACAAAAGGGGTTGAAGACTTGGCGAGTGCGTTTCTAGGCAGCTTTTTATCTGCAATGGCTACGGTTCTTGGCGTGATTCCCATCCTGTTCGTGAAGCGGCTGTCTGAGCTGTGGAAGGATGTGCTGGTTGCCTTTACCGCCGGAATTATGGTGTCCGCGACCACCTTCGGACTGATGCCGCAGGCGATCAAAGAGTCGGGAATCATCGCTCTTACTCTGGGTCTGATTACCGGGGTGCTTCTGCTTGATCTGATCGAGAGCCATATTCCGCATATTGATGTGGAGAACAAGCCCGGTCTCAGCAATCTGGATTCCAAAGCGCTGCTCGTGATGATCGCGCTGTTCATTCATAATATTCCCGAGGGTCTGAGTACCGGCTTCAGCTATGCCAGTGAGCAGGCGAGCCTGGGGCCCATGGTAGCTATTGCGATCGGTGCCCAGAATATGCCGGAAGGCCTGATCCTGGCAATATTTCTGATGAATGCCCGTGCGACCCGGCGCAAGGCATTGACTATTGCCGCCCTGACCGGCCTCATGGAGATGGTGTCGGCGGTCATCGGTTATTTTACAGCCAGCTATGTGCAGAATGTAGTTGGTTACGGGCTGGCCTTCGCAGCCGGAGCGATGCTCTTCATTGTCTATAAGGAGCTGATCCCGGAGAGCCACGGCCATGGATATGAGCGGCCTTCGACTTATTCGTTTATATTTGGATTGCTGGCGATGGTGTATATTACAACGTTTTTTGGCGGATGACGGATTTGTTCCATCACTGCCTGGGCGCGGCCGTATGCCAGCGCTGCCCGGAAGCTTGGGCTGATCCTGGGACAAGGCGGCAACAAATTTAATCAACTGCAGAAGGCTACGCGGGCTGAAGCGGTACAATTGATCTCCAAACTATAGTTTCATTGATCTCAATATTAAGACCGCCTATGGTGTAGACACCAGGCGGTTTTTTGTATTGAACTGGAAGCGAGACACGATTTGCGTCTGCTTCCCAAAGCAGCTATACTGGCTGTTATCCCAGCGATTCATAGAGCGCTAGCTTGAAGATGGAAGGTGTGATTTGATGGACAGACTAACCTGGGAAGCTTTACTGACATTTGTACTTCTGGTTGCTGGTTTCATAAGCTTGTATGCTGCCATTCACAAACGGACGAACTTTGCCCGTTACAGTATGACGGTTCTGCTGATTGCCAGCGGGGCTCCGCTCGCGGTGATGCTGGTGCTGGAGAGCAGAAGAGACGCGCTCGATGCGAATATTGGGCTGGGTATGGCCTTTTTGCTGACATGGCTCATTACTGCCCTGGTATTTGCAGCTTCGGTGATTATATGGATCGTTAAGAAGAGAAAGCACGGTTAACCGGATTTATCGCTGTAATTCAAACTTGTTCCCCGGAGGTATGAAAAAGAAGCTGTCCAATGACTGCAGATTTCCTGCAGCTTCAAAGGCAGCTTCTTTCGCTTTGGAATCATTCAACTCTACAAGTGCACTGTATACCGTCCTGCCTTGCTCACCTTACGGACAGCCTCTAGCTCAAGGGCAGAGAGCGGCGGTGAGGTAGCGGATGCAATATTCTGCCGCAGCTGTGCAAGGCTGCTCGCCCCCGGAATAATTGCGGCAACGGCCGGATCAGCCAGCGGATACTGCAGCGCTGTCTGCGTCAAGGTACGGGTGAGGGTAGTCTGCTGCATCAGCTGGCCGTGCAGCTCTGACAGCTCCGCAGCAGTATAGTCCAGATATGCCCGCTCCGCCTTGCTGCGGCCGTGTTCTGTCAGGATGCCGCTGGCCAGCGGTCCCCGCGCAATCAGGCTGATACCCTCCCGGGCCAGCAGCGGAAGGATGCTCTCCTCCGGGCGTCTGTCGAGAATGCTGTACTGGCTCATCACACTGACTATTCCCGAGCGCTGCACATATTCCCGGATGACATTCGGCCGGATGGAGGAAATCCCGTAATGACGGATTACCCCTTCCTGCTTCAGCTCTTCAAAAGCTTCGATAGTCTCGTCAATCTCATCTTCCAGCGTTCCCCCGTGCAGCTGATACAGATCGATATAATCAGTCTGCAGCCTGCGCAGACTCTCTTTCACAGCCGAGCGGATATAGCTTTTGGAAGCATCCCAGCTCCAGCCCTCTTGGCCGGGAATTCTGCGGTTGCCCACTTTGGTGGCCAGAATTACATCTGCACGGCGGTGCCGGATCGCCTGGCCGACGATTTCCTCATTGCGGCCTTCATCGTAGAGATCGGCGGTATCCAGGAAATTGATTCCGTGATCAAGCGCTTCGTGAATAATAGCAGCGGCCTTCACCTCATCCGTCCCCAGCGTCATACAGCCGAGGCCCATGGCGCTTACATATAAATCAGATTGTCCCAAACGGTTAGTGTTCATCTGACCTGACGTCCTTTCGTTACTGTAATTGTGTCTATTGTATCATCCTGATACGCCAAAACGGCAATCCCGCCGCCGCTGGCTGTCAGCCGGGCGGGCAGGATTGCCGTTATAAGTAAGAATAGATGTTGTCTTTCAGCCTTCCAGACGCCGGATTATCCGCGCAGAATGTTCTCGATCTGCTCCAGCTCTTCTGCGCTGAGTTCAGGCGCATTCAGGGAAGCTACAGCATCTTCGATCTGGCTGACTTTGCTCGCGCCGATCAGGGCGGAGGTCACTTTGCCGCCGCGGAGTACCCAGGATAAGGCGAGCTGTGACATCTTCTGTCCGCGGGCAGCGGCAATATCGTTCAGCTTGCTTACCTTGGCGATCACCTCGGCCGTGATTTCCTTCTCGGAGAGGAACACGCTTGGTCCGGCTGCACGGGAATCTGCGGTAATGCCTTTCAGGTAACGGTCGGTCAGGATACCCTTTTGCAGCGGAGAGAAGGCGATAGTGCCGATGCCTTCTTCAGCCAGCACATCCTGCAGCCCGTCTTCGATCCAGCGTGACATCATCGAATAGTTCGGCTGATGAATCAGGCAGGGAGTGCCGAGACGGCGGAGAATCTGCGCGGCTTCACGCGCTTCTTCAGGCTTGTAGTTCGAAATACCGACATACAGCGCTTTGCCCTGGCGTACAAGCAGATCCAGTGCAGACATGGTTTCTTCGAGCGGTGTATTCGGATCTGGACGATGGTGGTAGTAGATATCCACATAATCCAGGCCCAGCCGCTTCAGGCTCTGATCCAGACTGGATACGAGATTCTTCTTGGAGCCCCATTCGCCGTACGGGCCGGGCCACATATAGTAGCCGGCTTTGCTGGAGATGATCAGCTCATCGCGGTACGCGGCGAGATCCTTCTTCAGAATCTGTCCGAAGCTCTCTTCGGCGGAGCCTGCGGGCGGACCGTAGTTATTGGCGAGATCGAAGTGGGTAATCCCCAGGTCGAAAGCGCGGCGGACCATGGCCCGGCCGTTCTCGAACACATCGTTGCCGCCGAAATTATGCCAGAGTCCAAGCGAAATCGCCGGGAGCAGCAGGCCGCTGCGGCCGGTGCGGTTATATTTCATAGTGTCATAGCGTTCAGGACTAGCGATATACATATTATTCCTCCTACAATTTGTTGGTTAGTGTGTTCTGTGATTAATGTGTACAAACTGGCGCTCCCTATCCGGGGAATGTTAGCGTTTGCTTCTCCGGCCGGGGCACGTTCTTATTGTACCGAATCCGTGCGGATAATCGTATGTCAGCATGGATGATGTTTATAGAACAATGTCAGTATCGGTGTGGCGGATGCGGTATTCTTTGGGGGAGCAGCCTTTAACCTTTTTGAACATACGGGAAAAGAGCAGTGCGTCCTGATACCCGACAGAATGCGAGATCTCGCCGATGGTACAGCTGGTCTCGGTCAGCAACTCGCAGGCCTTGGCAATCCGGAAATTAAGCAGATACTGCTGCGGCGGCAGACCGATCGTCCGTTTGAACAATGTGGAGAGGTACTTGCGGTCCAGCTTCAGAGAAGCGGACATGCTCTCCACGGTGACATTCTCACAATAATGGGCATGCAGGTAGTGGAGGCATTGCTCGACATAGACACTCTTTTGACGCGGAATCACCAGGTTTGCAGTGGCCGGAACCGTGCGCAGCAGCAGGGATAAGAACTCATAGAGGATTACCTTGAGCGGCAGATCCAGCACATCCTGGCAATCGGCGGCTTCAGACAGCCTCTCGAATAGAGAGGGCATCAGCTCTTGATCCATCGGGAACACCGGCTGCTCGGGCGACAGCGAAGTCCGCGACAACAGATATCCGGCTTCTTCTCCGGTAAAAGCAATCCATGAATAGGTCCAGGGACTGTCCTGGTCTGCGGCATAATGCGTCACAACATGGGGATAGGTGAGGAAGGCTTGTCCTGCCCCCAGCGTGTGGCTCGCTTCCCCGACAACGACTTTGCCGGTGCCTTCGTGAATGAAGTGGATTTTGTACAAATCACGGACCCCGGGTCCGACGGAATGGCCGGGTGCGCATTGCTCCTGTCCCCAATAATGGAGATGTAGATCGGGACTGGTGCGGTGCGGACGATGGGAATTATATTTGAATATGGCCATGCTTCAGCCTCTTTCCTGTATAGGGAGTGTTCTTTGCCTAAAAAGTGTATATTCCCCATTATACATCAGTTTCCCCAAGGCTGATCAACCGCAAAATAACCCCACAAAGTGGGGCTCTGGCTTCGATGATTACTCAGGTACTTTGCGGGGACCCCAAGGCAGATCAACCGCAAAAAGTCCCGGCTCCGCTGAAGGGGAGAGGGACCATACGTACATATTTCATAACACAGATGCCGGAGCTTCGGCAGGGTCAGGCTTCCATTTTGAGCATAACGAGCTCTTCCACAGGCACACCGTTCACCAGATGCTCCTCCACAATGCGCGCCACATCATCGGTGGTTACATTGTAGTACCAGATTCCGTCAGGATAGACGATGACAAAAGGACCGTTGCCGCATAGGCCGAGGCAGCTGGTTTTGTTGATTTTGACCGTTTTGTTAATCCCGTGTTCCACCATCTGCTCTTTGAATTCCTGCATGACCTCTTCAACATCCTGGTTATTGCAGTGTTCGCTGCAGCAGAAAAGTAAATGTTTCTTGAGCACCTTCAAACGCATATTCATCGCGGTTCCCCCTATAAGATATCTGAGTGGCTGACCTGTCTTATGAGGAGTATAGCCTCTTTTGGCGGTGCTGTAATGCGGTTGAGACCATTGTTCTAAAAGGCTTAATAAATGCCATGAGGCGGATAATTAAGTGTTATCTATGCTGACTCCGAAACGGGGAATATGAGTAAAATGTGTCCGGAATGCAGGAGGAAATCCGCTTGGAAATTATTTCCCGGGTTATTTCCTGTTTCATAAATAATTTTGAGGTTACGTTTACAAGTTTATAAAAAATCAGTTTCGCGGATGCCTGTTTGGTTAAGTAAGGGATGTGAAAGTTAAAGTTAAAGTGAGACTAACCTTATTCACAAAATAAGCTACCAGGAGGGAATCGTTATGAACAAGAAAATTGTAGGTGTATTCTATACCGAGCATGAAGCTTCACGGGCCATTGAAGACTTGAAGAGTCACGGGTTTCTGACAGAGGATATCTCAGTGATAGCGAGAAATAAACGGGATGTTGAAGCGATCAGTGATGAGACAGGAACCAAGGCGCCTGAAGGCATGGCATCCGGTGCAGCAACAGGCGGTATACTCGGCGGTGTCACCGGGCTGCTGGCAGGCATCGGCGCGCTGGCGATACCGGGGATCGGGCCGATTATTGCTGCGGGACCAATTGCCGCGACATTGACGGGAGTAGCCGTAGGTGCAGGAACAGGCGGGCTTGTGGGCGGTCTGATCGGGCTGGGTATTCCGGAGGATGAAGCGGAGAGTTACGACAACTATGTGGATGAAGGACGCATTCTGGTCATGGTTGATGCAGATAACACGCGGGCAAGTGATGTATACTCCATTTTCCGCAACCATAATTCAGCGAACGCAGACCGTTATATGGATGATCCTAATACAACCGGCGATGCTGCGGATACCGCACGTCATTCGGTAACAGATACCGTGGATGCCGCGTTCAACGGCTCGGGTCTTGAAGGCAGGGACGATACAGGGCTGGATACGATGAATTCGGCAACGGAGCATGATCTCCCGGGGACAAGAGCACTGGATGATGTGAACCGGCGGGGAATGACGGGAGATGTATATTCCGGTACGCCGAATGGCATAGACGGGGCGCTGGATAGTACACGAACTGGCGGGTTCAATGATCCGGATGAAGACCGCAGGCTGCGTTTGCGTGAAGAACAGCTGGACGTATCCAAGAACAAGGTGCAGACCGGTGAGGTCAACGTACACAAGGAAATCATCGAAGAGCAGAAAACGATCAATGTCCCTGTTACCCATGAAGAGCTTGTTATTGAGCGGCGTGCCGTCAATAATGACACAACAGCAGAGCCGGTTGGCGCGGATGAAACGATCCGAATCCCGGTGAGCGAGGAGCAGGTGGAGGTCCGTAAGAATACGGTCGTTACCGGTGAAGTCGAAATTCACAAACGTGAGGTTCAGGGAACCGAGCAGGTACAGGATACGGTCAGACGCGAGGAAGCACGGGTCGACAAGAGCGGAGAAGTGAAGGTGGACGGCAGTGACGAGCTGCTGAGAGACCACAGCCGCAGCCGTTAAATAGCAGGGACGTTATAACATTCTGACAGGCTAGATGACGGGATTTGTCATTAAGGCTAAAGCTAGTGGGAACGGCCTTGCCGTCACTTTAATCATGGAGCTGTTTCAGCGAGAAAAATAAAAGGGTTTCCGCGAAGTCCAGCCGGACTTCACGGAAACCCTTTTGTATATTCATTGAACCGGTAATCCTCGGATCAGAATGAAATTCCGCTTGAAGCAGAGGACCCAATCCGGCGAGGCTTTAACTGTATTTTCTGCAACTAAAATCACTGAAAATTGCCCGGGAAGTGCTTTAGTTGCACTTTATACAATTATATTGACCAGTTTCTCTCAAAAGGATCACCTCATGCTATTTTAGCTGTACAGAATACACTTAGCGTAATAAATCTGGGCGTATACCTTGTTATAACTGTATGAAATACAATTGTTATCCGCTGCCTTGATGCCTACATAAAGGCCGCATTGGCTCTGGCCGGAATGACCTCCGGGATGTCCTTGCCCGGCAGGAAATGAATGCTGCGGATGTAGCGGATCGTGCGGCTCTGCGCCCGCATGATCACCGAATGGGTCTCGGCGCGTTCCTTGCCGATGAAGCGGACGCCGCTGAGGAACTCGCCGGAGGTTACCCCGGTGGCGGCGAAGATGACATCGCCGGTGCCGACCATATCCTCCATGGACAGCACCCGTGCCGGATTGTCCAGACCCATCTGCAGGCAGCGCTGCATCTCGAAGGGGCCTTCGGGCAGCAGCCTGCCCTGAAGCTCTCCGCCCAGGCAGCGCAGTGCGGCGGCGGCGAGTACACCTTCCGGTGCTCCGCCGGAGCCCATGTACAGATCTACATCGCTGTCCGGCAGCGCAGCGGCTATTGCCCCGGCGACATCGCCGTGATTGATCAGCTTGATGCGCACGCCTGCTTCACGCAGGATGCTGATTAAGCCTTCATGCCGCTTGCGGTCCAGCACCATCACCGTCAGCTCGGAGAGCGCTTTGCCGGTGATCATGCCGGCTTTGCGCAGCGTTACTTCGGCCGGATCATCCAGGCTTAGCTTACCGGCCAGCTCCGGTCCGCAGGCCAGCTTCTCCATATAGATATCCGGCGCATGCAGCAGGCTGCCCTTGTCAGCAATTGCAATCACCGACTGTGCATTATGCAGTCCGCAGGCGACGACCTCGGTCCCTTCCAGCGGATCTACCGCTACATCGACGGAAGGGCCGTTCCGGTTACCGACACGTTCTCCGATATATAGCATCGGCGCCTCATCCATCTCGCCTTCGCCGATCACCACGGTTCCGTCAATGGAGACAGAATCGAACATGGAACGGATTGCGGTTGTGGCAGCATCATCTGCCGCATTTTTGTCGCCCCGGCCAATCCAGCGTGCTGAGGATAAAGCACCCAATTCAGTGACCCGTACAATTTCCAGTGCCAATTCGCGTTCCATAATGATTCCCTCCAGTGTAGTTAGAATAGTTAGATTAGATATAACCCATAATGATGCCGGCGGTTTCTTCAATCGCCTTATCCGTAATATCAATGACCGGGCAGCCCAGCTTGGCGAACAGTGTTGCCGCATATTCCATCTCTTCTGTAATACGTTCGAGGCTGGCATACTGCGAGCCGGTAGGCAAGCCCAGCATCTTCAGCCGCTCAGAGCGGATCTTCAGCATGTACTCCGGCTTCATGGTCAGACCGATGATCCGGTTCGGCGGCAGGCTCAGCAGCTGCTGCGGCGGACCGACCTCCGGGACGACCGGATAATTCACCACCTTCTTGCCGCGGTGGGCCAGAAAGATGCTGAGCGGTGTCTTCGAGGTGCGGGACATGCCGAGCAGAACAATATCCGCCTTCAGCATGGCCCCGAGATCACGTCCGTCATCACAGGCGACGGTGAATTCAATCGCCTCGATCCGGCTGAAATATTCCTCGTCCAGCTGATGCAGCAGTCCGGGCCGGGCCTCCGGAGCATCATCGAAGGTATCGATGAAGGCCTGCATCATCGGGCCCATAATATCCACAATCCGCAGATCGAGGCGGACCGCCTCCTCGCGGATCATCTCCCGCAGCTCCGGCTGGACCAGGGTATAAGCTACGAAACCCTGAAGCTGGGCGGTCTCTTCCATTAATTTGCGCAGTTCATCTTCATGTCTGACATTACCGTATCTTCTGATCGTGACACGCTGATTCTGAAATTGGTGAATGACGGCCTGCACGACAGCTTCCGCCGTATCTCCAATAGAATCCGAGCATATCGTAATGTAATGGGTGGATGGCTCCATGCTCTATCGATTCCTCCGTTATCCTTTGGCTTCAAGCTCGAGGAGAAGCTTCACGATGGAAGTCTTCGTGAGCCGCCCTACTACGTCCAGACCTGAGCCGGACCCTTCCCCGCTGCCGGGAACAACTACCGGCAGACTGTCTACCTCGTGGTATATCATGCGCTGCGCGGCGTCAAGCACCGTGTCATCGGGCGAAACAGTTACTACCTTGGGCTGGCGGGTCATGACCATGCTCACAGGCATGGTTACCGCGCCGGGATTACCGAGCGTGACCTTCAGGAAGTCCTTGCGCGAGGCGACACCGGTCAGCTTGCCGTCGCTATCGCAGATGATCAGCGTACCGACATCCTGAAGAAACAGTGTAACTACGGCGTCCTGAATCGTTGTATTCTCGCGGATAATGACCGGGATGCTCTGGATATCGCTAACCTTGGTATCCTGCAGCAGCCCCCGGCTGTTATGGCGCGCTGCGGCTTTGGTACCGGGGAAATAACCGACCTTCGGCTTCGCATCGACATATTCGAGCATAACCAGGATGGACAAGTCCCCCCGGATGGTCGGCCGGCTCAGGCCCAGGCTTTCCGCGATTTGGTCTCCGGTAATCGGCGCTCTTTTTTTCACAATCTCAATAATTTGCAATTGCCGGGTTGTCAGTTCGATCACAGTTTTCCTCCACTTTCCGGTTTACGTTATAGATACAGGCACTCCCTTGGCAGAAAAGGAGCACCGTGCGCCGATTCCCCCTCTTCATTCAGACGTCCTATTTGGAATTAAATCCCCTAACTTGCTTATATAATACGCAATAATGATCATAAATGCAATATATAGTACGTCATATATAATAATTTTCTGAAAAAATAGGTAGCTTAATCAGATTTGCGTTAAGGGAAAAGAAAAATTCTCTAATATATGGTATTTATTTAATGCTCTTTCCTCACATGTATGGTAAGGTTTGATCAGGCAAGGAGGTGTATTCATTTGAGGAAATCAAGCTTCGTTCTCATTTGCGGGATAGTCATCCTAACGCTGTTATCTGCCGGATGCAGCAAGGACACCCCGAAGTACGCAGAATTGTTCACACAGGTGGAAGAGCACAGGGCTGTGTTCAACCAGCCGCTCGAAGACGGGCTTGCCGTTCTGGGGGTTACCGATGCTGTGGGGGAATATGATCCGAATTTGGGTACAATCATGCAGGATGATGTCCTGACCGTCAATCAAATGGAGTTCATCCATCAGATTACGGCAGATGTTACAAATGATACAATTATCGGTTACCGGATTGGGACGGTCTTTCCCAGATCGGAAAGCGGTTATGAGGATGCGAGAGAGCTAGTGCGTGCTTTTCTGGAACATTACAAGCCTGCGGATGATGAAGAGGCTGACAAAGTCGAGCAATCGGTTCAGACGATTGACCGGATGGCGCTTCCGCTCATGCCGTCAATAGGCTTTATCCGAGAATCGTGGACATATGGCGAGGGTGAGAAGAAGCTGTATATTACCTACAGGATATCGAACAGTTTTGAGAGCGATGAGGAATTGCCGCTGAATTTGTTTTTCAGCTCTGAGGAGTAGCGTTATCCCCCAGCGCGCTTGAGCTATAGGGTGAAAATAACAGAACAGCCCGGAGCCCTTTGTAAGGGTCCAGGCTGTTTTTGCTAAACAGGGGCAGGATTAATTAATCCTGCGGAAGAGCTTCAATGCTTGTTTTTTGAAGTACGGGTATTGCCGGTTTTTGTTTGAAAATCAGCTGCTTCAGCGCGCCCGCATTCACAAGGACGGTGCCAGCGATTATGGTGAATACACCAAGCAGCGTTACCCACGTTACCGCTTCGTTATAGAACAGGAAGCCCACCCCGACGGCAATCGGCGGAGAGATATACAGCCAGGTCGACGGAAAGACGGGATTCGTCTTGGAGACGAGCCAGTAGAACAGGGTATGACCAACCATGGAGCCGACAACGGTCAGGTAGAGCAGGGAGCCTGCGGTTTTGAACGATAGCAGGAAGGAGGGATGCAGCGGCTCGGTAATCAGCGATATGATGAACAGCAGCGCTCCGCCGTACATCATCTGGGCCGCATTCAGTGCTACAGGGGATACTCCGGAGAAGGTGGTGGTTACTTTTTTGGAGTAGATCGCCCCTGCCGCATAGCAGAGTTCTCCGATCAGAACGACAACACAGCCGATCAGCCAGAGCGGTGTGACATCAGCTGCAAGATTCGGCAGCACAAGCAGCAGTACGCCGGTGAAGCCGATGATACAGCCGAACAGCGAGTAGGCGGGAGCCTTTTGCCGGAGAAAAGCCATCTGCATCAGCAGAATCATCATCGGCCCGGTTGCCGATAATACGGCCGCGAGTCCGGAGGATACATATTGCTCGGCCCAGTAAAGTGCGGCGAAGGTGCCGAAGGTCAGCGTTGCTCCGGTGAACAGCATTTCCTTGCGCAGTAGCAGCGAGAAGCTGGCTTTGCCTTTCACTACCATGAACAGGAACAGCACCGCCCCTGCCGTGAAAAAACGAAGTCCAGCAGAGAAGAACGGCGGCGCTCCGGCGTCTACGCCGATTTTGATCGCGAGAAAGGTTGTGCCGAAGATCAGACAGACCAGTGAATAAGCTAACATAATCATGTTTCCGTGCCCCTTTGTGGTGGTAATGTGGCAATCTCCTAAAGTATTCTGTTAATCATATCCTCATAGGCGCAGAACAGATTGCAGAACACAGAACAGTTGCTGGGCGGAATGCTGTACAATAGGTCAAAGAGCAGTTGGCGGACGTGTGCGCTGGAGTGAGCGGCGAACGGTGAAAGGTGAATGGCGAGCTGTGGGCAGCGGGGCGGTTGCGAGTATATTGTGGAGAGGGCGGGGGTATATGAAGAAGTCAGTGGGAGCAGAGCAAAGTAATCCCTTGTTCCGCCAAGTCTATGAGTTCATGCTGAACCGGATCGAGCGGGGGGAGTGGAAGGCTCATGACAAGCTGCCATCGATCCGGCTGCTGGCGGATGAGCTGGGTGTCCACCGGCTGACGGTATTTAAGGCTTACCGGGCACTTACGGAGAACGGTATGCTGTATGTCAAAGACAAATCCGGTTATTATGTATCGCCGGGCAGCCGGATGGCCAACTCAGTGGAAGAAGGAGCAGCAGTGCTGGGGTATACGGTCAAGAGTCCGATGTCCGATATTCAGCGGAAGCCGGTCACTTACCAGTTCTCTCAGGCGCTGATTGATCCGGGTCTGCTGCCCAACCTGTTCCTGTCCGATTATGTCAAAAAAGTATTCGACCTCTACCCGAAGGTCATGGGTACCTATTCCACCGTGCAGGGGGATGAGGAGCTGCGTGCTACGCTGAGCAGTCATTTCCATGACCGGTACCGGCTGCAGCTCTCGGCCAGCGAGCTGCTGATTACCTCGGGCGCGCAGCAGGCGATCAATCTGATCGCCGGAATCATGCTCGGCCCGATGGATGCCGTGCTGGTGGAGCGCCCGACGTATAGTGTGGCGCTGGATATTTTCCGCCGGGCAGGCGCGCGGCTGGTTCCGGTGGAGATCTCGCCGCAGGGGTATGATCTGGCGGCGGTCGAGGAACTGATGCGCAGGCATAAGCCGCGGATGTTCTATATTAACCCGACGCATCATAATCCGACGGGTTATACGGTGCCTGCTAAGCAGCGCAAGCTGCTCGTTGAGCTGGCGGAGCGCTACCGCTGTCTGCTGGTGGAGGATGATCCGTTCCGTGATATGCACTTTGAGGAGGAGCCGCCGGCGCCGTTTTTTGCCTATGATACCGAAGGCTGGGTCATCTACATCAGCAGCTTCAGCAAGTATGTAGCCCCCGGGCTGCGGATTTGCGCAGTAGCCTGCCGTTATCCGTTCATGGAGCGGCTGATTGCCGCCAAGTCGCTGGCGGACAACGGGACGCCGCTGCTGAATCAGAAGATCTTCCTCCACTACTACACCTCGCCGCGCCTGCAGCAGCATCTTGGCAAGCTGCGGATCGCGCTTCAGGTGCATAAGGAGATCATGGAGGAGGAGCTCGCTGCCGCCGGCTGGGAATGGACAGCGCCGCAGGGCGGTCTGAACCTGTGGGTGAAGCTGCCGGACACAGTGTCCGTAGATGTGCTGTTTGTACGCTGTATGGAGCAGTCCATCTCCTTCGTTCCCGGTGAAATCTGTGATCCGCTGGGCGAGATGAAGTCCTGGCTGCGCCTCAGCTACTCCTTCGCCAGCGAAGCGCTGCTTCGTGAAGGGATGCGGCAGCTGACCGCAATTGCGCGGGAGATCGAGGCGGAGGGTGAACATAGAGAGTGAATTTAGAGAGTAAATACGAAGAACAGATGCAGAAAGCAGATGCAGAAATTAGATGCAGAAATTAGATGCAGAAAGCAGATGCAGAAAGCAGATGCAGAAAGTAGATGCGGAAAGTAGATGCGGAAAGCAGATGCAGAAAGTAGATGCAGAAAGTAGATGCAAAAAGTAGATGCAGAAATTAGATGCAGAAAGTAGATGCAGAAAGCAGATGCAGAAATTAGATGCAGAAAGCAGATGCAGAAAGTAGACGCGGGTAAGCCTTGGGGTTTAGCCTGCAGACATGATGAGCCAGCTGCTATCATATATCCGTCAGGCATAGCTGGTAGCACATGCTCATGATGCAGCCGTTATCACGTAGCTGTCTGGTCGCAGCTTGCTATCACATGCCCGTGACGCAGCCGTTATCACTTAGCTTTTATTACGCTGACTGTCCTATTATACCCGCGTGCCTTTTTGCTGGCATGGGATTTTATGGTTTATAGAGTAACCTTTCTCTGGAAATTTCGTCTGGTGAATAAGGAGAGTGATTATGATGATTGCGATAAAAAGAATCCGGGGCGTCCTGCTCATGTTCCTGTGTGCCCTGCTTGTCTTCATGACACTACTGACCGTACGTCCGCAGGTTACCTATGCCTGTTCTTGTGTCATACCAGCTCCGCCGCTGGAGGCTTTGGAAGACAGTGCGGCTGTGTTTGAAGGCACCGTAATATCGGTCGCCAAACCATCCGGAATTATCCAATCCAGCGCTGATCCCATGCAGGTTACCTTTCAGGTGGGTGCCCGCTGGAAGGGTGATTTGGGTAATCAAGTGACCGTAAGTACGGCGCAGTCCGGAGACAGCTGCGGCTTTGAATTCGCCGAGGGTGAACGCTACATGGTTTATGCAAGAGGAGCGGAAGCAGATGGAAACCTAGCGAAGGGGAATGAAGAACAGAGTGAGCTGACTACGAGCCTGTGCAGCCGGACTGCCCTGTATGCTGACGCGCAGGAAGATCTGAATGAGCTGGGGCCAGGTACCGGCGGCGGGTCGCCGACAGCGCCGCCGGAGACCGCTGAAGGTGATGCACCTTCAGTACCTGTAGACAACCATTCAGCAACAGCACCATGGCTGCTATATGTGGGAGCGGGTGCGGGGATGGTGATCTTGATAGCACTAGGGCTAACCTGGCAGCGCCGTCAGAGTAACAAATCGCGAAAATAGTGTAAGGCAGATTAAAGCGGGATGAGGCGGAGTAAGATGTGACGGGGGGAAGCGACGTTGGAGGATACCTGAGCAACGCGGCTAGTTTGTTGGAGGAATGGGAGCTTCATATCAATAAGAAGGGAGGCTCATGGCTAAACGCTATAAGTCTCCCTTCTATTATGCTCATAGCGCAGGCGAAGCAGGAGAATGTCCGCACTCTAACTCTAGCGCCAAGGCTGATAGAGCCGGTTCTCCGTAAGCCAGTCTATCATTTCCTCCACACATTCCTCTGGTGTACGCTCTGCCGTGAGCAGCCTCAGCTCCGGGCGGTCCGGAGCCTCATAAGGATCGGAGATCCCGGTGAAGGCCGGGATTTCACCGGAGCGGGCCTTGGCGTACAGCCCTTTGACATCCCGCGCTTCACAGACGGGGAGCGGGCAGTCTACATAGACCTCCACGAACCCCGGCAGCTCCCGGCGGGCATAGCTGCGCATGTCGGCATAAGGGCTGATCACCGAGACCACGGTGACCACGCCGTGCCGGTTCAGCAGGCCGGCAATATAGACCGCCCGGCGGATATTCTCGAACCGGTCCTCGCGGCTGAAGCCGAGGCCCCGGCCCAGTGTGCGCCGCAGCTCATCACCGTCAAGCCACTCCACTGCCCGGCCCTGCTCCTGCAGCCGGTCCTTGAGCAGAGCGGCAAGCGTGGACTTGCCCGCTCCGGACAGGCCGGTGAGCCATATCGTTACCCCTGTTTGTGTCTGAGCATGTAGCTGAGCCGTCATTGCTTTGTCCTCCCGTAACTTTTGGCTTCATTGTAAGCACATTGTAGCCATATTGTAGCCACATTTGCTCTATCCATTGAACGGTACTCTTTCGAAATAGCGGCCTGGGAGATAGAACCAGACTTCTGCTCGAAGCCAAGAACCTCATCCGACAATAACTGTATTTACTACAACTAAAGTCACCAGCCATTGTCTTTCCAATCTAATAGCTGCACTTTCTACAACTAAAAGGACTGACTTTCCCCAAAGGAGGGCCTTAGGCCATTTTTAGTTGTACAGAATACACTTATCCGCACAAATCCGGTGTTTATCCTCCTTTTAATTGTACGAAATACACCTATTCGTGGCCTCTCTGCGTCTGCATTCCCCCACATATAAGAGAAATTGTGTTTGGAACTCGCCCTACCTTAGCGGTATCTATCCATCGCCGTGTCAATTCTATCGAATCTGCCAACCTAACCCGCCAATCCAATCCGCCAACCCAACCCGCTCACCGCTGAATCCCCATTTCCCTCATTTCGTCTGGGATTCTCTCTCCCGCGCCGTAAGGAATCCGCTCCAGCAATCCGGAGCCGTAAATCTGCTCCAGGCCGAGCTCCGGCATATGGATATAGCCGATGTAGCAGTCGCAGACCTTCATCCGGCAGCTGCGCTGCGCAGCAAGTCCTTCGAGACCATCGCGGTAGAGGTTACCGATGACCGCGCGGTCCTTGTAGCAGCGTTTCACGAGACCTGCCCCTTGCACATAGAAGACGTTGCTGCCTGTATTGCAGCTTTTGCCCAGACTGTCGTAGTCAACGGCATTGATCCGGAAATAAGGATCTATCCCGCTAAGGAAGCCTACATCCTCTGGCGTATAATAATCCGGCTTGTCCTTGTAGGCGTTCACCCACAGATAGACATCCTCCGGCAGGGCGGCACGCAGCGAAGCAATAGCGGGAAAAGCACCATGTACACCTACACTGCCCACGCTGAAGGGAATGCCTTGCCCGTATACAGTCCTGCACTGCGCCAGGAACCGTTCCTCACTCACCTGACCGGGATGATAGGTCGCCCAGAAGGCTGCTTTGGCCGGATTCAGCTCTGCGGTGAAATCAAGCCGGGCCGACAAATTCGTCTGGATGGCGACTTTGTCCACATGCTCCAGATGGGATAGAGTGATTAGCGCGTCCCGGTACCAGCGGTGTGTCAGTCCTTCGCCGTAGGGATTGAAGAAAATAGACAGCCGGTGGCCTGCCGCTCCCTGCTCCGACACCCAGCGGACGAAGGCCGTAAGATGCTCACGGTCTTTGGCGAGGGTGGCGGCGCTGTCTTTTGTTTTGCCGAAGGGGCAGTAAGGGCAGTCATAGTTGCAGGAGGAGAGGGAGCCGCGGTAGTAGAGGACCGCTTTCATGGCAGGATGAACCCTTCCATCTGCTCCCTGATCTCGCCGGAGATGAACCAGTCACCGATGGAATCGGAGTAGCCGAGACCGCCCGGAGTAAGCCGCAGGATGCCCTCTTCATCCGTGGCGAACCCGCTCTGCACCAGCAGACCCAGCTCGGGATGATCTTCCCATAGCGTAGAACCGAATCTCCGGCTGTAATCTGCCACGGTGAGACCTTCGCTATGCAGGATAGCTTTGAGAATGAAGCGCCGTTTCTGTTCTGCAAGGCTCAGTACAATCCCGTAGTCAGCAGTATCATAACGTTCGGCTGCTACATAGTCAGCGATGATGCTCTCCGTGGCTTTGCGGCTGACGCCGTAGCGGGAGGCATAATGCACATTCCGGGTATAAGAGCGGGCACCGCAGCCAAGGCCGACCATGCCTTCCTCCTGGCAGCTGTAATCGAGAATATCTTTAGCAGTTCCAGCGTTCTCCTTGGCGAACCTGCGCATCGAATATTGGCGGTAACCGTGCTCTGCCAGCAGCTGGCCTGCGGCCTGATAGCATTCATGGCGGATATCAGTCTGGCGCAGCAGATCGCCCGGCTTCACAATCGTGTGCTCACGGGTGTAGAGCGGATAGATGAAGATCTCCTCCGGCTCATGCAGCAGCGCCTGATTCAGCGAATACAGCCATGATTCCACCGTTTGACCCGGAAGCCCATAGATCAGGTCCAGATTGAGGATGGGAAAATCATATTTACCCAGCAGCTCAAGCGCCCGGTATACCACGTCCGGGTCCTGCGGCCGGTAGATGGCAGCCGACTCAGCGGCCACGAAGCTCTGAATCCCCATGCTGACCCGGTCGACGGTATGCTCCTTCAGGATCGACAGCTTCTCCTCTGTCAGTGTCTCGGGTGAGGTTTCGACGGAGATGGAGGTGGCCGCGAGGTCTACACCCATGATATCCGCAGCAATGCCGAACAGCCGGTTCAGCTGCGCGGGAGCCAGCAGGCTTGGCGTTCCGCCGCCGATGGCGAAGCGCGCATAAGGCTTGTGACGGGTAAAAGCAGCCCACTGCTTCGCCTGCCGTTCCAGCGCATCCACGTACTCGGCGTGGACATTCGCTCTTTTGTCAGGCAGGGTGAACAGGTTGCAGAAGCCGCAGCGAGCGCCGCAGAAGGGAATATGCATATATAAGAAAAAACTCTCCGCAGGCTCGTCCCGCCACAGCTCCTCTAAAGAAATGGGGGCTGCGAACTCGCGGTAAGCGGTTTTGTGCGGATAAGAATAAAGATAATTGCGGTAAGGATTGGCCGTAATCTGCCCGGTCCATTCCTGAAGCTCCCCGGAGGAGAAGGGAGGACTTTCGTCATTGCTCTTATGATGAAGGGATTGCCGGATTGACGTCATACGTTCTCCTTCCTTTTGCGGGATAGTACAGCTATATAAGAAATTCGCGGTAAGGAACATTCCATACCGTTTCATGCGCGAGCCGGTGGCCCTGGTAGCCGTCTTCGCCGTAAGCTTCTCCATGATCGGAGAACGCCAGGCAGAACACCGGGTTACCGCGTTCGCGGAAGGCAGCAAACAGCCGGCCTAGTTCACCGTCGGCATAGCGGAGGGCAGCGCGCTGGCTGTCCACGGAATCACGCTTCGCACCCGGCAGGAACATATGATTCGGGCCGTGGATCGCCGAGACATTCAGGAACATGAACAGACGCTGGTCAAGCGGTGTATTATTCAATATTTTGAGCGCGTGATTCACCTGATGTTCGGTCGAGCGCGGGTTCGTCACCCCGAACGTCATCCGCCAGTAGCTGTGCTGGAAGTAACCGGGCAGGACACGGGCGAGGGGAACTTTTTTGCTGAAAAAGATTACCCCTCCTATACACACCGTCTGATATCCCGCCGCTGCCAGCCCGGACACCATATCCGGCGTATCGAACAGCCAGGTATGGGGATGGGTCTTGAGCCCGGTATTCCGGGAATGGAAGAGCCGCACATGCTCAGCCTTATTCGTAGTGGCCGGAGTGGGCAGGAATCCGCCGAAGAAGGCATGATGGGCTGCATAGGTGAAGCTGCCGGGCGTATGCCGCTTTTCCCAGGAACCGCTGCCGCACAGGTTGGGGCAGTTGGCTTCCTCCAGAACAGCGGCATCATAGCGCAGCGTATCGAGCGTAATCATTAAGATATCGTGGGTGCCGACAACGGCATTCATATCGGTCATAGGGCCAGGTTCCTCCCGGATAGCTGTTTCATTTCCCATTCATAGGTGCTGCAGCCGTGGTATTCCACATCGTACAATAAGTCGCCAAAAGGGTTCACATCCGCCGTATACGTCCGCCCGGTGCTCCCCATGAGTACATCAATTCCCGCCACGGAGGAACGCGGAAAAGCAGCCAGAGACTGCTCGGCCGTCTGCCGTACCTCTGCCTGCATGTCCTCCGTGAGTCCGGCTTCGGCCGGAGTCATCCGGCGGCTGCGCAGATGCAGGTTCGTAATCGGTGTACGGCTTACCCGTGCAACCGAGTGGCAGGCCACACCGGCAACAACCAGCTGGCGGATATCGAACGATTGCCCGTCCGCGCCGGGCTTCGGAATCCACTGCTCGGCATAGGCGCCGTGGCGGTAGAGCCAGTTGATGATTCCGGTGAGGAGCGCAGAGTCCGTATAGCGCCGCAGCTTGCCGGAATTATAATACACCGGGGGACGGGTGATATAGCTCTCGACCCCAATGGTAGTGACCGCCACCTCAGCTCCCGTTGCCGGATTGAGCTGATAGGCAATGACGCCGGATGCGGCTGAGCCGCTGGCCAGCTTGATGAATACGCGGTGCATCCGCTGCGAGAGCATCAGCCCGCGGAGGGAGGCGTAGTCCACGGGGGCTTCTCCGCTGCTGCCCTTAAGCGGCCGGGGAATAGGAACGCCAGCCGCAGCCAGAAGCTGCTGCGTCCGGCGTTTGTCGGTCATCGCGGCGATCTCGCCGGGATGGTTGGTCCAGCGGGCGGCGGGCAGGAGCTGCCCGGCTTCACGCTGAATCCGGGCCAGCAGCCGGCAGTAGCCGCGGAACCACTGGGACGGATGATGCAGCACGCCGGGCATATCCTTGAGTGCGCCGGCCGCCTTGAAGCTCAGCGGACGGAGGTCCGGCTGGCCGCCGTAAGGATGCAGCGAGTCGTCTGCGTCCGGCGCATCCGGCGCGCCGAGCGCGATCAGGGCGCGCTCGGTTTCGAAGCTGCCGCCCGGCGACTCCAGCCGCAGCAGCGGCGGGGCCGTGGCCGGGGCATGAGCTGCGGGGGCAGGTGCGGCCAGCCTGGATTGCCGGCTGCTATCGCGGCCTTGGGCAGCCGGCTCTGTCAGGTCCGGCTGCCTGTCCGGTGCCGGTGAATTAACCTGTGCTTGTCCCTGCAATGCATCCAGCACCCGCATTCCATCAACCCGCTGCCCTGCCTGCCCGGACATTCCGCCCATCGGCTGCTCCTGCTCCGGCAGTATGTCCAGTCGCTGCCCCGCCTGCTCCAGCAATTCAGCCAGCGGCTGGCCCTGCAGCAGCCCGGCGTACGGAATCAGGACCGCCGGAGGCATGCCGAGGCGGCTTCGCGCCTGCCGGATGCCTTCCGAGCGCCTGTCGCCGGGATTGCAGAACACAATCAGCGGCTCTGCGGGTGGCATCACTCGGTGATCGACGGATAACGCCAGTCATCCTCGTCGTCGCTTTTCTGCTGGTCACTGACATCGGCAGGCAGTCCGCTGTTCTTCCAGCGCTGAATCATTCCGTCAGACATATAATGATGGCTCAAGTTGAGCAGCTTTAGTCCTTTGATCTTCCCGCTGGCGAGCAGCGCCTCGGCGCCGGTATCGCTAAGGGTTCCGAGTGACAGGTCGAGTGTCTCGAGCTGATCCAGAATAGGTGCATCGGCTAGGGCTGCGGCGATTTCATCCTGGATTTCACTATTTTTGAGTCCCAGATAGGTAAGCTTGGGGAACTTTCCGGGGGCGATCAGCGGATACAGGTCTTCCAGACCGCCGTCAAAGCCGTAGTTGTCCACGCCTAGATATAATTCGAGCTTTTGCAGATTCGGCAGATTGGCGGCGGCGATATCGGCCAGGACATTTTTGCCGAGTCCGCCTGTTATAATAATCAGTTCTTCGAGCTTCTCATGCTGCAGCTGGCTCAGCTGCAAGTTCGTGCCGCCCTGCGCAGTCAATGACTGCAGCTCCGGATAAGCGGGAAGCAGCGGCGAGAGGTCAGTTTGGGTAATCCACGAAATTTCACATTCCTCATACCCCATTTCCCCGATAAAAAGCCTGCGCAGCGCAGGGAAACTTGCACTGTGCTTCACCAGCGCCTGGACGGCATCCTCTGAGCTGTTCTCGTAGGCTTGCCCCCAATCGCCAATCGTCAGACTGCTTACTTCAGCGGCTTCGGGGCTTTTGCTCAATTGTTCAATCTCCGTCTCTATCCGCTTACCTTCTTCAAATGCATCGTAATCGATACTGAGCTTCACTGCTGTCATGAACATTCCCTCCCGGAAAATTATGGCTTCCAAATCACCCTAACATTAAGCAGATGGGGAGTCAAATGGCCATGACGGAAGGTTACGGGAGAGGGTTTGTCGGCAGCTGGAGCGGTAGGGTAGCAGGGACATGAGAGTAGGATGAGGGTGTGTGGAGAGTAGCTGTAGAGTAGCTGTAGAGTAACTGAATAGTGGTAGGAGAGTAGCAGGTGAGTATCTGGAGAGTAGGAGTAGAGCAGTAGTAGAGGTGCTTGTAGAGTAGCTGGAGAGTAGGAGAGTAGCAAGAGAGTAGCTGGAGAGCAGATGGAGAGCAGATGTAGAGTAGGAGTAGAGCAGTAGTAAAGGTACTTGTAGAGTAGCATGGGTGTAGCAAGAGAGTAGCTGGAGAGCGGATGTAGGGTAGGAGTAGAGCAGTAGTAAAGGTACTTGTAGAGTACATGGGTGTAGCAAGAGAGTAGCTGGAGAGCGGATGTAGAGTGGGAGTAGAGCAGTAGTAAAGGTACTTGTAGAGTAGCATGGGGGGAGTAGCAAGAGAGTAGCTGGAGAGCGGATGTAGAGTGGGAGTAGAGCAGTAGTAAAGGTACTTGTAGAGTAGCATGGAGTGTAGCAAGAGAGTAGCTGGTAAGCAGATGTAGGGTAGGAGTAGAGCAGTAGTAAAGGTACTTGTAGAGTAGCATGGGGGAAGAGTGGCTTGAGAGGCTGATTTTCGCAAACTTATGGAGTTTTAGGTATCTGCAGAGTAATTTTAGGCTTTTGCGTGCGCGAAATGAAGTTATGCAGCCCGTATGTAACGCTTCTCCTAACAAATGTTGCACAAATTACAACTTTGAGGTAGAGATAACGGTACATTAGAGAGAATTGTTGTAGAAAATGCAAGAATTTCTACATGAATTCAATGAAAATAAGGGAAATGTTGTATTCTGTACAACAATTTTGATTTTTGCCGCTTATCGCGATGGGATTGTTGTATTTCGTGCAAGATTTTGAAGGGAGGAAGGGGAGGGGGCCGCACAGCGTCCCGCCCGCGCGTCCGGCTCCATTGCCCCGCCCCGTCGCCCCGCCCAGCGTCCCGCCCGCGCGTCCGGATCCATTGCCCCGCCCCGTCGCCCCGCACAGCGTCCCGCCCGCGCGTCCGGCTCCATCGCCCCGCGCCGTCGCCCCGCACAGCGTCCCGCCTGCGCGCCCGGCTCCATTGCCCCGCCCCGTCGCCCCGCACAGCGTCCCGCCTGCGCGTCCGGATCCATCGCCCTGGCTCGTCGCCTCTCTCCATCGCCCGGCTCCCCGCCTTAAGCGGCATGCCATCATACCCAGCCGATCAGCCGGGCTGCGGCTGCAACCAGGTAGGTTACCGCGATGGCGATGCCGAGCGGAATGACGGCGGAGAGCACTGCCCACTTCATGCTTTTGGTCTCCTTGTAGATGTTCACCAGCGTGGTGCCGCAAGGATAGTGAAGCAGGGAGAACAGCATCATATTCAGCGCCGTCAGCCAGGTCCAGCCGTGGCTCAGGAAGATATCCTTGATACTGCCAAGACCTTCGATATCAACCATGGCACCCGAGGACATGTAGCCCATCAGCAGGATCGGCAGCACAATTTCATTGGCCGGCAGCCCGAGGATGAAGGCCATGATAATAAAGCCGTCCATACCGAGCAGCTGAGCGAATGGATCGAAAAATGCAGCCATATGGTTAAGCACGCTCTCTCCGCCGACAAACACATTGCCGAGAATCCAGGTGATGATACCAGCTGGAGCGGCGACGACGATAGCACGGGTCAGCACATTCAGCGACTTCTCTTTGGAGGAGCGGACAATGGTCTTCCAGATCTGCGGGCGGCGGTACGGCGGAAGCTCCAGCGTGTAATGGGTAGGCACACCGCGCAGCGCTGTTCTGGACATGACCCAGGATACACTCAGAGTTACGGTAATGCCGACCAGCACGATGCCCATCAGTACCAGCGCTGTGGAGAACGTACGCAGCATTCCTGTTGTCGCCGCGCCGACCATGAACATGGAGGAGAGCAGGATAAGTGTCGGCCACCGGCCGTTGCAGGGCACGAAGTTGTTGGTCAGAATAGCCAGCATCCGTTCACGGGGCGATTCAATAATGCGGGTCGAGAGGATGGCGGCTGCGTTGCAGCCGAAGCCCATTGACATCGTTAAGGCCTGCTTGCCGTGGCCGCCGGATTTCTTGAACAGGCGGTCCATGTTAAAAGCTACACGGGGCAGATAACCGAAATTCTCCAGCAGCGCAAACACCGGGAAGAAAATCATCATCGGCGGCAGCATGACACTGATGACCCACGAGGTTCCGCGGTACAGTCCGAGCACAAGGACGCCATGCAGCCAGGCCGGCGCATGAACAGCAGTGAATCCTGCAGTCAGATAACCTTCGATCCAGCTGAAGAGGGAGGCCAGCCAGCTTGAAGGATAGTTGGCTCCGGCAATCGTAATCCAGAATACCAGGCCGAGACCGGCAAGCATGATGGGGAAGCCCCAGAGCTTGGAGGTAACGATATTATCCAGTTTATAGGTGCTGCCCAGCTTCTTTTTATCTTGATAGGTGACTGCATCGCTGCAGATGCCGGCGGATACGCCGTAGATCCCGCTGACAATCTCATCGCGGATTCCCCCTTTATCAGCCAGCTTCTTAGCGGCTGCGAGCAGAGAATCCACCGGGTCGTGACCATTAATGGCATGCGGTGATTCCATGGCCGACCACCTCCTCACTTACGGGAATATCCTTGCGGCTCATGCGGGCTTTGAGTGAAGTAAGCAGGCTGTGATCACCATCCAGCAGCCGCAGGGCAATCCAGCGGGCGGGGTATCTCGAACCGATGGTCTGCTCAACCATAGGAATCAGCTCGGCAATGCCTTGCTCAATGTCAGAGCTGTAGGTGATTTTCAGCGGCTCTGCCTTGAATGCACCCGTGGCCACGCGCTCGATTTGATCAAGAAGCGCTTCAATACCAATTTTGTTACGGGCAGAAATAGCGGTTACGGGAACGCCGAGCCTCTTGGAGATCCGCTTCAGATTGATATCAATTCCAAGCCGGCGGGCTTCATCGATCAGATTGATGCAGACCACGGCGCGGCCGGTGATCTCCAGTACCTGCAGGGCAAGGTTAAGATTGCGTTCCAGCGAGGTAGCATCCAGGACCACTAGCGTTACATCCGGCTGTTCAAAAATAATATAGTCCCTCGCAGCCTCTTCATCGGCGGAGTTGGAGTAAAGCGAGTAGGTGCCCGGAAGATCCACAGCCAGGTACGTGTGGTTCCTGTGGGAGAACCCGCCTTCGGCGGTGACTACGGTTTTGCCTGCCCAGTTGCCGGTATGCTGGCGCATGCCGGTCAGCAGATTGAACAGCGTGCTCTTACCCGTGTTGGGATTGCCTGCAAAAGCGACCGTGTACTGGCTCATCTTTCACCGCCTCCAATTAATTGACCATAGATTAATGAGCTCTCTTCCCGGCGCAGGGCAATCGTTGTATTGCTTACCCGGAATGCTGTAGGATCTCCCAGCGGGCTGCGCCGCAGCACTTCTACAGCATTGCCGACGACGAATCCCAGATCAAGCAGTCTTCTCCGCAGCACGCCCTGAACTTCAATGCCGCTGATGCGCAGCGTACTGCCGTTCAAAGCTTCTGACAATGGAATAACGGCTTCAGCCATAAGATCTCCTTCTTTCGTATGAAATGGAATGAATGAATATATAGCCATAAGTATGGAGTATGCATTTATATAGTGTATTGTGCACGCGGCATAGATTATTGCGGCCTGCCACAATATTAGTATATGTAAATAATTTTGTCCTTGCAACAAGAATGTTTCCCTAGGGAAAGAATAAAATAATCCCTGCTATAAAAGCGGCACGAGCCTCTTTATAGCAGGGATAGCGGAAGAGTAATAAATTAGAAGAGTCTATTCTGTGGTGATACTTGTTTGAATATAACGGAGGCTGTCTGCTGCTTACTCCCGGCTGCCAAAATCCAGGGTGCGGCCGGTTTCTGCCAGCGTCTTCGTATTGCTGAGAATCTGCCACCATGAACTGTTGCTGGCATCGTAGGAAGGGTCGTCCGGATGCCAGTCTCCATGAACCAGTGTCAGCCTGGTACAGCCGCCCGCCGGCTCCAGCTTCCAGGAGATGACAGACTCATAACCCTCTCTATTCGTGAGATAAGAGGGACCGGTCTTATGGGAATAGCGCAGCGTCTGCTGCGGAACATATTCGAGCAGAGTGCCGTAGACATGCACCGTTTCTTCCCCGGCAGCCCCCGGACCTACATACTCCAGCTGTTCACCCACAACAAAGCTGGAGCGGATCACACTCCCGTAATAGATTTGCCGGACCTTCTCCGGGGAGACTAGAGCCTCCCATACCTCTGCAGCGGCAGCACCAATATAGAAGTCATACTTCAATTCTCTCATTCCCTGTTCCTCCTGGCATTATTGGATTCATGAACAATATACACAAGGATCACTGACAGCTGCAGTCAGTGATCCCTCAGGAGATTAAGAATCCTTATAATGTTCGGCGAGATCCGCAGCAACCCTGGACAGCTTGTGCTTGAGGGATGCGGGTTCCACAATGGCCAGCGATTTTCCGTAAGGCAACAGGAAATAAGGGGCGAAGCTGTGTAAGGCAGCCTGATTCAGCAGAAAGCGGGCACTTCCCGTGCTGCGCCGCTCCAGCGTATGCCCGAATAGCCAGTGACTGCACAGATCGTTCAGGGTGGCTTCGGCCGCTTCGATGACCACAGCGGTTAACTCAGAGTCCTGCTCCGTTGCAGCAGGAAGCAGCCTCTGCAATAAGAAATCCCGTGCCGAGAATCCGTCAGGACGAAGGAAGGCTGCCCCTGTCCGCTGCAGTCCGATGATCCGGTCCACCCGGAAGTTGCGGATATCCTGGCGCAGATGGCAGAAGCCGGAGAGATACCACTGGCCCTTCCACATCACCAGACCATAAGGGTCGATGCAACGGGAGGAAACAGAGGTACCGTTCCCCTTACGGTATTCCATCTGAAGAGAGAGACTCTCCGCAGTGCAGACTTCCAGTTCTTCAAGCAGCAGCGAAGGGTGCTCTCCAGGGGAGTGGAGGATCGCAAGTCCGCTCTCATGGCGTTCCATCTGCGACAGCTGGGCCTCATTGCTGTAACGCTTAAGCTTGGCAATTGCCCCGTCGAGCGCATCAACGTAAGGGTAGCCGCTCCCCCTGGCAAAAGCAGATGCCTGTACAAGTGCCCGCCGTTCTCCATCATTGAAGAATAGCGGAGCGGTGCTGAAATGCTCGGGCAGCCAAAAGCCGCCGCCCGGCCCGGCATCGGCCTCTACAGGGACACCGCTGGCGCACAGCGCATCGATGTAGCGGTAGATCGAACGGACGCTTAGTTCAAGCTCGTCTGCCAGTTCGGCGGCCGTTCTTTTGCGCTGCTTCAGCATCCAGAGTATAGACAACATATAATCGGCTTTGGCCAATGGCTTGAACCTCCTAGGCAGAATGACTGATCTAACAGCCAGTTTACCTTCAACAACCCGTTTTGCCAACCTTCTGCAGCGCCGCCGGGTAATGTAGCCTGGCTGGGAACGGCTTACGAAGTGGATCTCTTAAACCCGCTGCGCACCAATATGGAAATGGCCAGCAGCAGGGGGATAGCGACCTGGAACACCGGATCAAGCTTGAGGCTGGGGCCCAGGCCGATGGCGATATGCTGCGTGTAGTCGCGCTCCAGAAAGGAAGCTCCATAGATCATAGCGCCTACCGGAAAGACCCACCATTTGGCCGGTTTGCCGGTTAGCTCCGCAATAGCTTTTACCGAACAGAAATAGAAGAGCATCATCTTAATCAGCAGTCCCAGAAAGAGCTGGATGGTCACCAGGATATCGAGCCGTTCCACAAACTTGAGGTTCGACAAGGTCCGGACAGTTTTGAGAAAAGGCAGCTGGCTGCTCCCTGCTATTGCGGGACCGAGAACAGCCACATTGAGCGCGTTCATGAAAATCAGGAACAGGCTGATCAAGAGATAGGCGTTCAACGTATATTTTACCGGCACACCGGGCTTCTCCCATAAGGACCACAGCATCAGGAATACGATCATCTGCCCAAACGGGAACGAGACGATATCCGGCAGCGCGGCTTTGACGATAGGCATCAGTCCGCCCTCCATGACCGGAGCCAGCCGGCCGAAATCAATTGATCCCATAATTCCCAGCAGCACAACAAGCACAATGTAAAAGAAGATCATCACCGGCAGCAGAACCTCCGGCAGCCGGAAAATAACCTCTGCCCCCTTCCAGATCGCATAGAGGGCAAGAAGCACAAAGACTAACATCGTTACGGCCATCGGGGTTCTTGGCAGCATGGTGATTGCTGTGAGCTCACCTAAATCACGGACATTACGCATGGACTGATAAGCAAAATAGAGGACATAGACCCCGCCGATGAATGAGCCGGCAAACCTGCCGAAATGAAATTTCAGCATTCCAATCAGATCTGTATGCAGAGAACGGTGCTGAATCCACATCAGAAGCAGAAGCAGGATGAATCCGGCGGCTGAACCCGTACACATTGCCAGCCACGAATCCTGTTTGGCCTTGCCTCCAAGCAGGAACAGCGGCGTGCTGCCGATTTCAAACAGCATAATCATGAACGCAATTTGCAGGGAGGACACCTGTTCTTTTTTGGGCATAATCAGCATTCAGCCTCCTAACCAATAGATTATTGCCCTGCCGATAGGCTGAAAGAACGCCGTATACAAGATCCCGACACTAATGAAGGGGGTTCTTGTCATTCCGCAAATATTAATATAAGCGCAATAGACAAGAATGCAGCCCAGCCACAGGCGGTGCAGCTGGCGGCCCTTTCCCCGCAGTCTGGTGCAGCCCCATAAGAAGGCAAGAATATAGAGTATAAGAGTTATAGCTATTTTCATAGTGAAGCTCCTTTACTCTTGCTGGACAGACTTGAACGATTTATTGCTGAGGCCTGTCCGTTCAATCTGGAACGAGACATGCGGGCGGATCTCAATCTCCTGAAATACGCTGTCCCAGCTTTTTTCCTTCTCTATCTGCTTCCAGCGCTTGCGGTCGCTGCGGTGGACTCTTACCGCAAAGCCTGTGACATCTGCGCCGAGCTTTTTAACCTCCGTCCAGGAGTTATTCACGAGATCGAGTACCTGCCGTTCGAGGGATGCTTCCATTTCACTGATCGCTTTACGGTCATTCAGATCCATAACGCTGCCCAGCTCTGTTAATACCCCGCTCCCCTTGATGTCTATATCCATGATGAAATGGTCTTTAGCCCAGACGGGATGTACATTAGTCCAGGAATTCTGGAGGATGAACGAGGCGTCAAGCTTGTCGCTCTTCCGGGGTTGGGAAGCGAAGGCGATGGTTGCGGTCTCGATATTGTCTGTCATAAAAGACAAGCCGAAGGCCTGTTTCTGGCTGAGCCAGCCCACAAACTTCTCGCCTTTGATTACACCCAGTCTGCCCAGCGCCAGGCGTGAAGGCAGATCTGTCCGGCCGGTCTCGCTGGTCTCATCCATAATATCCGGACCCGTAAGCAGAATCTCCGGCAATACCGCACTCCCGGACTCAGAGGCGAGGGACATCGCCAGCTCAAACAGGCGTGTACCGGGATAATAGGACAGCAGCCGCGACTCCTGTTCAATCATGAGCTGGATACCGGCGCCCTGGTTTTTGGTCAATTGCATCAGCTGATCCAGGATATCGCCTGCTTCGCCTTTGGAAATGAACACATATACGGTTTCCCGGGCATCCTGCTTGCGCAGGAACATGTCGATCAGCTGATTGATGCCATGCTTGGCCAGACTTTCCCCGATGACCGTAATCCGCGAATGGGAGAAGAACATCTCACGCGTGCTGGTCAGATTGGACCGCTCGATTGCTTCCATAATCGTCCGCCCTTTTACTGTATAGGTGACAAACGGCGGTGAGCTTGTGCTTCCACCTCCGCTGCCGCCCATCCCGCTTGCACCGGATGAGGGGTTGATGACCTGATAGGTGGCTTTCCACTCGTTATTCTCCCAGTCGTAGGCCGAACCGGAGGTAACCCCCAGCTCATTCAGCTCCCGGTCATCCCAGCAGCCGGAGAGAAGAACGGACAGAAGCGGGAGACAGAGGATGAGGCACAGCGCCGTTCTCTGTGTATTCATGTTTCCAACTCCTTCCGCTTGGATCTCGACTTCTGGACCCGGTACAGCAGGATAGCCCCCAGCGGCACGAGCACATTGAACAGGAAGAAGACCACGAAACGTCCTTCCTTGTTGTAGATATTAAGCTTGGCCGAGCTTTGCCAGGAGAACAGGCATTCCAGCGCAATGAGCAGACCGAGCGCCCCGATAAAAGGCCGGCTGCTATTCACCCGGAAAGTCTGCTTGAAGCATTCTACTGTCACAAACAGGAAGATCGCGAATTTCAGATAGATGGACAGCACCCAATAGGAAATGAACAGAATATCCAGCTTCTCTATGAAACTTCCGATCCTGATAATGCCCACGGTAGAGAAGCCCGGATAGGTGCTGAGCTTGATGAAATCCGGACCGAACACCATCAGGGCAGTGATCAGGGAGAACATCATCAGAACAGAGACGAACAGCAGTCCGGTCCAGCCGATAATCCGCGCTCTCTGCGGATATTGCAGGTAAGGAGCCAGAAACAGCAGCACGGCCACTTCAGACATCCAGGTGGTTGGCGTCAGGCTGGCCAGCGTTAATTCAGCCAGGTTATGATCGAACATCGGCAATAAATTATGCACATTCAGATCGCTTAACAACCCGAACAGGTACAGGGGGACGAAGACGAAATAGAGCAGAATAACCAGGGTATTCACTCTGGCGATGGATTCGATGCCTTGTCTGACCATATATATCGTGATGAAGAGAATCAGGATCACGAGTACGGTGACCGGTGTGTTGATCAGTACATTGTCTTTGATGAAATTGACGAATTCACGCAGGATCGTTGCCGTAGTATCCAGATAGTATTGCAGCATCAGCAGACCGAGAATGGTGGATACAACCGGAGAGCTTTCCTTCCTGATCCAGTCCAGAAAAGGAGCGCCATTGCTGTTCTGAATCACAGTCCCGACAATTGCAGCAATAAGCAGCCCGGCCAAGGTGGACATAATAATCGCCATTGGCGCATCTTGCTCCGCATAGGTGCTAATAATGATGGGCAGCACGACGGTAGCCGTCGGCAGAATCGTATTAACAACCAGCATGGCTGCCTGGGTGGTGCCGATTTTTCCATTCATGCTGGACCCTCCTCCTGAGGTTTCGGCTGTTCCGGTGCTCCTTGATTCGCTCCTTCAACAGGCTGAGGCTTCTGGTTCGGCCCTTGTCTGCGGGTTTCTTTGCCGAGATCGGTCTTGGGACGCATAGTCATGCTCCATAGCGGAACGCGGATGAAGATATCCTTCAGATAACGCGGAATCATCGGCGCTACCGGAGACAGATAGGGAACGCCGAAGGAACGCAGTCCTGCCATATGAATCAGGAGCACCATCATGAAGGACATGATGCCAAACAAGCCAAGCGTTGAAGCGATGAACATCATTACAAAGCGGATCAGCCGGATGGAGTTGGCGATCGCCAGTGACGGAATCACAAAGTTCGAGATGGCCGTAAAAGAAACCACAATAACCATAGCCGCCGAGACAAGCCCGGCCTGAACGGCAGCCTGGCCCAGCACCAGCGCGCCGACGATGGAGATAGCCGGTCCGATGGTGCGCGGCATGCGCACCCCCGCTTCGCGCAGCACATCGAAGGTGAGCTCCATGAGCAGCGCCTCAGCCAGTGCGGGCAGCGGCACCCCTTCACGCTGGGCAGCGAGACTGATCAGCAGGGTGGTCGGCAGCATTTCCTGGTGAAAGGTAGTGACTGCAATATAGAGTGCGGGCAGCAGCATCGACACAAAGAAAGCCCCGTAGCGGATCAGCCGCAGAAAGGAGGAAATGTCATACCGCTGGTAATAATCTTCACTGGACTGGAAGAAGTTGAAGAAGGTAGACGGCGCCAGCAGGGCAAAGGGGGTGCCGTCAATAATAATCCCGATTTGTCCTTCCAGAATGCCTCCGGCCACCGCATCGGGACGTTCGGTGTTCTGAATAGTAGGGAAGGGGGTCAAGCCGCCGTCCTGAATGAATTCTTCAATATAGTTGCTCTCCAGAATGGCATCCGTATTAATGGCATCCAGCCGGCGGCGGATTTCTGTCAGCACCTGTTCGCTGGCGATGCCCTTCAAATAAATGATGGCGATTCCGGTCTGGGTACGCTGGCCGATTTTATATTCTTCGATCCGCAGATCGGTAGTTTTGAGCCGGCGGCGCAGCATGGAGGTTCCCGTGCGCAGACTTTCCGTGAAGCCCTCCTTCGGACCGCGGATGACACCCTGAGAAGTAGGTTCGTTGATGCTTCTTTTCTCCCAGCCGGAGGTATCCGCAGCCAGTGCTACCTGAAGTCCTTCGAACAGAATCAGCGTATAGCCTTCAAAGAGCATAGCCAACAGCACTTCCAGCGTCTTGCCTTCCTTGACGCCCCCGACCGGCAGCATCTGATCCTTGATCATGCTAAAAGCCGCTTCGGCGGTAATTGAATCTCCTTTCAACGTCACATTCTCCATCAAGGGCTGGAGCACCGTCTGGTTGACAGAATCGGCATTCACCAGGCCGTCAATATATATGAACGTAAGGGAAAGGGAGCTCAAGGATTCATTGGTGAAGTTGCGGATGACGATATCCGAGCTGCTGCCGATCCTCTTTCCGATTTCCTGCAAATTCACTTCAAGTGAAGGGTTCAGGGGGAGCGGTGCGGGTACAGAGGTTTCCACGGGATCTTTACCTGTCTTCCGGCCTTTCTGCTGATTCTGCGGCATCTTCGGGGCTCCTTTCTGCTGGATTCTGGATTCTTTGGCTGTATTATCCCCCGCAGGTGGATTCCTTATTCTGCCTGATTTACGGAATCAGTAGGTGAAATCCAGGCTTGTGAACGCGAAAAAGGCATTTCTCCAACCTGTTCAGGATGGTAGAAATGCCTCCATATAGATGCTTATGGCCAGATACTATTTGGTCTGGACGACCAATGCATTGCTGATCAGGCGGCCGGGGGTGGTCAGATATTTGCCGTTATAGTAGAGACCACTGGAGGCGCCGCCATCCAGATTCATCGCCTGGTACGCCCCTGCCTGCTTCATAATTTCCGCCAGCTGGGGGATGGTCGCCCCGCCGGAGGTCAGCAGAATCAGCTTGTGGTCGCGCGTCAGGCCCAGCGCACTGCGGGAGCCTCCGCCTGTCAATATCTTAGGGTCCTTGAAGCCCTCGGCGAGCACATTGAGGGATACCTTGCCGTTCACCAGCAGCCGGGGGCCTGCCTGCAATGCTCCTTGAATGGAGCCGCTGTCGAAGCGGTTCTTGAATTCACTGCCCGGAATCAGCTCAGCCAGAAGGTTGCCGTCATAGGCAAAGACCGTCCGCTTATCTCCGGGGCTGTTCTTCAGCATCTTGCCGCCGCTGATAATATAGCCGTAGGGAGCATAATAGGTGCCTTTGGTGTAGGCATCGAAGAAGGTGCCGTTGATGGCGGCTGCGGCATTGCTGCGCTTAGCGATGCTGGCGAGCGCTTCTGTCTTGCCGACAGTATTTCCGGCAAGAACGGCATCCAGCTTCACTGACGGATGCAGCAGGGAGACCGTAACGGTCTGCACGGAGAAGGAACGTCCGCCGACCTTGTATGTATGTTTGCCGCTGACTACAGCAGGCGTACCGCTCTTGATCAGGGCGCCATTCTGCACGGGCAGGGTGGCTGTTGCCTCGCCGCTCGTGAGCTTGAGCGATGCGGAATCTTTATTCCACTGGAGCTGTATGCCAAGCGTCTGGCTGACGAGAGACAACGGAATATAAGTCATGCCATTCTCGCTAAAGGGACGTTCGCCCAGGGTAACGGGCTTGCCGTTGACGGAGGCTCCGGCCGTGCCTGGAGTGAAGGTAACAGACAAATCATCGCGTGTTACCTGGATCTGTCCTCCGGCAGAGCTTACTACAGACTGGATGCCGGCGAAGCCGTTCAGGAATCTTAGCGGAATGAACGAATGGTTCTCCTTATCTACATAGACGGCAAGTTTGGCTGGTGCCGCCGCAGCGGCCCGGGATTGCAATGGGGACAGAAGTACAGCAAGCAGACAGAAAGCGGTGAAGAGGACGGACATTCTTTTCATAGTAAACGAAATCTCCTTCAATTTGTAGCAGTATAACTGCAGTTTAGGATGAATCTGGAACGGACTCCAGAAAGAAGCACTTGAAATACTATAATATAGCGGGCTCTCTTGACCGTCAATGGAACATGCATAGAGAGGAATGTTCGTCTATAATGAAATCACTTACGGATATTGGCACAAAGGCGGGAAGCGATGATAACAAGAATAGGCTTGATTCGGCACGGCAGCACACTCTGGAATCAGGAAGGCCGGATACAGGGCCATACGGATAATCCTCTGGACGAGGAGGGCTTCCGGCAGGCAGCCGTACTTGCAGAGCGTCTCAGCAGTGAATCGTGGGATTATATCTATTCAAGCGATATGCTGCGGGCCAGACAGACGGCGGAGGTCATTGCCGGGAGACTGGGGATTCCGCTGGCTGGTCTGATCCCGGGGATTCGGGAAATGAACGGCGGGTTAATAGAAGGGACTACGGAGAAGGAGCGGATCGAGCGGTTCGGCAGCGGGTGGAAGACGATGGATATGAAGCTGGAAAGCCGGGACCTGGCCCAGGAGCGGGGTGTCCGGGCTGTTGAGGAGGTTGCCGCCCGCCATCCGGGGCGCAATGTCCTCATAGTCAGTCATGGCGCCATTCTGCGCAGTACGCTGGCAGGACTTGTTCCCTCACTGGATCTCAGTGTAGTGCTGAAGAATACTTCAATTACCCGTATGATCAGAGATGCCGGCGGCTGGACCTGCGAACTGTACAATGGCGTGGAACATATGAACGAATAGACAGTCTGGACGATTCTGGAATACAAGAGAGTCTCCCGTGCAAAGGGCGGCTCTCTTCCATATGTCCCAGAACATACCATCGCAAATCCTGCAGCTTTTGCCGATAATATTCTTAGCATTTATGCAAAGTCTGGCCTTACCTGCCGGAAATGTTCAGAATATGTTCAGACTAACCCTGTACAGTAGCGCTTAAAAGCGATAAATCATATGATTATCAAAGGAGGGCAGAGTAATTTGGAAGAGGCCCGGAATTATATACTGGCTGTATTATCTATTCTCATTGGAGTACTAACGGTGTACAGCATCCTCAGGCTGACGCGGAATTTCTCCAAATGTCACCAAAGAGCCCGCGCGGTCCGCACGAGCCTGGTTGTACTAGTTATTAGTGCAGGTCTTGGCAGCATGCACCTGCTGGGCAAGAGAACTTTGTCGGGGTTCACCGCTGAAGATAGCAATCTGTTTATTACTATGGCACTCTATGTGCTTACGCTCGCCGGAATATTGTACCTGTTCCTGCGTGTGCGTATGCTCCTCGGAGAGCGCGAGCAGCTGAAAGAACTGGCCTACCGGGATACCTTAACCGGACTGCTCAACAAGAATGGAATGGATCATTTCTGGGATCACTGCAAATCAGGCGAACAGCTTGCGGTATTATATCTGGACCTTAACCGCTTCAAATCGATTAATGATACGCTCGGCCATCATGCGGGGGATTTGCTGCTGGAAGCCGTTGGCGGCAGTCTGCAGCAATTTTCGCGTAAAGGCAAACGACATATATTCAGGGTAGGCGGGGATGAATTCGTCATCATCGCCAAACGCTGCAGCCGCAAGGATGCGGAGCAGCTGGCCCTTAAGGTTCTGGAGAATATCACCCGGAATTATAAGTTGGAGACGCATGAATTGTTCGTATCCGCGAGCGTCGGCATCACTATGAGCCAAGGCAGAATTGACCGGAAGCGGCTGCTCCAGGAAGCTGATTCCGCTATGTACAATGCCAAGCAGCTGGGCAGCGGGCGTTATGCGGTCCATAAGCAGGAGAATAGTCTTCCTCCTGTGAAGCTGGTCAGCAGCTCCAGAGCCCAGTAGCTTGTGAAATCCTGCCCAAAATACAACATTTTGCTCATGAAATCGGCCCTAATCATCAAATGTTGTATGAAATACAGCATTTCCCCTCATTTAAGCCGATTAGCGGGAGAATTCTTGTATTTCGTGCAATAATTCTCCCGGACAGCTGGGCAGGTGGCAAGCAAAGTTGCAGTACGTTCAACATTAATACCGGGGCCAGCAATGAACCTGGTATGAGGCGGGTACGAGCCAGGTATGAGACAGGTATGAGACAGTGATAGCTTTACGCAGAAACGGATACCATCCCTTAGAGGACGGTATCCGTTTCTGTTTGGTACGGCTGCTGCCTGAGTGCTTCAGACGGCTCCTGATCCGGAAGCAGCAGCCACTCCGGCCTTTTTGCCAATACTATAATCCCTGGGCTGCCAGCAGCCCGGCAAGTACATCCGGGTGATCGGTAATGATGCCGGCCACTCCGGCCTCAATCAGATAGGTCATCTGTTCGGGATCATTTACAGTCCAGGGATGATAGACGATTCCGCTCTCCGCTGCATCGGTGACGAACTCCGGCAGAACGGAAGAGTAATGGGCATGCAGCGCATCCGCCTGAAGCGTAGCCGCATAATCCCACGGACGGTATAAGCCTTCGCCATACAGTATGCCGGTGCGGATCTCCGGTGCCAGCGACTTGCAATAAGCAAGGGAGTAGTGGTTGAAGCTGGAGATGACTACCCGCTCACTCATGCCCTGCTCCCGTACAGCGGCTATTACCTTTTCCTCCATACCGGGATAAAGGAATGTGCCGTTCTTCAGCTCAATATTAAGTACTGTCTCACGTCCCTGAAGCAGATCCAGCAGCTCATCCAGTGTCGGAATCCGCTCTCCTGTGAACTCAGGACTGAACCAGGACCCCGCATCGACCTCCAGCACTTCACGAAGCGTCTTATCCTTCACATATCCGCTGCCTGTAGTGGTGCGGCTAAGATTCTCATCATGAATGATTACTATGGCTCCGTCACTCGTCATCTGCACGTCTGTTTCGATGCCGGTTGCGCCAAGCTCAAGACCCTTGCGGAATGCCGCCATTGTGTTCTCCGGGGCGACTGCGGATGCGCCGCGATGCGCGAAATTAATGATGTTCATGTACTGTAATTCCCTCCGTCTCTTGGTTGTGATGATGCCCGTGTTGGACGGGCCCCCTTGTAGTGTATTCCACATAACATGAAGAAACCCTGTCCGCAAGCAGCGAAAAGGGTGTGATTTCTTGGAAATTACCCTTGCACCGGCAGAAGCCATTAGAATGGGGGGTTAATTCCCAGCTCATTCAGGGCCGCAGCAGCAAGCTCTGCGAAATACCGTGCTGTCGGCAGCAGCGCCGATTCATCGACGTCAAAGCGCGGGTGATGAAGGCCGTAAACCCCTTCGGTACCGATGTTGACGAATGCGCCCGGCAGCTGCTGCAGATAAAAGGCGAAATCCTCGCCCCCCATCTGCGGATCAAGCTCAAAGACAGTGAGGCCAAGACGGGCCGCAGTCGCTGCGGCAAACCCGGCCCAGCGGGGGTCATTGACCGTTGCCGGCGGTCCGGGTATCCACTCAAGCTGTGCTTCAGCTCCTGCAGCGGCAGCGACCCCTTCGATAATCTGCCGGATCTGCCGTGGCACGGCTTGGCGGATGGCTTCATTATACGTCCGGACTGTGCCTTCCAGCTCTACAACGCCGGGCAGGACGTTCCAGGTGTTGCCGCCCTGTATCCGGGTTACGCTGACCACCACCGATTCAACCGCACTGGTAAGCCGGCTCACGATTGTCTGCAGCGAGGTGATGATCTGCGCCGCTGTTACAATCGTATCCTGGCCGCGTTCCGGCTGAGCTGCATGTCCTCCTTTGCCGAGAACCTTAATGACAAACCGGTCTACACCGGCAGTAAGTGCACCGCTGCGTGTTCCGAATGAGCCTGCTGGCAGGTCCGGGTTATTGTGCAGTCCAAAAATGGCATCTACTCCGCGGAGCCCGCCGGACTCGAGTACGGCTATGGCCCCATGCCCGGTCTCTTCCGCAGGCTGGAACAGTATTCTGACGGTCCCGGCAAGCTCGCTTTCCTGTGCCTTCAGCAAGCAGGCTGCGCCAAGGATGCCTGCCGTGTGGAAATCATGCCCGCAGGCATGCATCCTGCCGGGAATCACGGAGGAGAAGGGCAGCCCCGTATCCTCTTCAATAGGCAGGGCATCGATATCTGCACGGATGGCAACAACCGGGCCCCGGCCGCTGCCAATCTCGGCAATCAATCCTGTCTGCAGCGGAAGATCAAGCACAGTAATTCCCGCTTCAGCCAGCCAGCGGCGCAGCTTGTCAGTGGTCTGAAATTCCTCGTTCGACAGCTCGGGCTGCTGATGAAGCTCCCTGCGCACCTGAATCAAACGCTGAGCCAGCTGCTGTTCCTGATCTTGAGTTAATGACGGCATGGATGTACAGCCCCGCTTTCTCCAATTAATCTATCATTCCTGTAGATTCCTGATTAATCCGATTGATTTATTTACTGCGCATAATACCTTTAACGGAAAGGCGCTGTCAATGTGTTATTTAACGATCCGGGGATTTATGAAATATTTCATGAAAGTGATGGATATCTCATTGACGTTTAATTTTTCCCCATGCTATTATACGGCCAATTCATTTAAATCCGATAGAATAACTCTTTATTTAATATTTCGGAGACAATGTGTTACGTCCAGAAGGGGGAGAACATATGGGAGAGTGGTCGAGACAGGAGCGTTTTGCGGCCTTGCTGTCAGGGGAGCGGGCCGATCGGCCGATTGTTAGCGGCTGGCGCCATTTCGTAGACCGGGAGAGTAATGCCGGTGATCTTGCAGACAGTACAGTAGCTTATACGAAGCAATTCGATTGGGACTGGGTTAAAATCAATCCGCGGGCTACGTATTATGCAGAGACATGGGGCAACACCTATGATTTCGCGGATTACCGTACGGTATTTCCCAAGCAGACCCGTGCGGTGATCCGGAAGCCGGAGGATGTCTGGAATATACAGGCGCAGCAGGCTGCAGCCGCAGCGCCGCTGGCCGAGCAGTTAGAGGCTGTAAGCCTTATACGCCAGGGCCTGCCGGATACTCCGCTGACCCAGACCATTTTCTCGCCGCTTACCGTGCTGCTGTTTCTGGCGGGCCAGTCGGCTTATGCCGGTGACACGGTTTATGGCAGCCGTGAGCCGGTGACCGTGGAAAGTCTGCTGGAGGAGCAGCGTGCAGGTGTACATCAAGCGCTGAAGGCCATCGCCCTGACGCTGGCGGATTATGTGCAGGAGCTGGGAAAACGGGGGCTGGACGGGATTTTTTATGCGGTGACCGGCACTGCTCATCCGGGGGTTTTTGATGATGCGGCGTTTCAGGAGCTGTCCCGGCCGTATGATGAGATGGTGCTGGAAGCCGCCGGTTATGGCAAAAGGATTCTGCATACTTGCGGTGCCTATTCGCAGCCGGAAAGGTTCAATAATTATCCCATTGAGGGCATCAGCTGGGATACCGCAGCACCGGGTAACCCCGGTTTGCATGCAGAGCTGAGGCCGACGAAGGTGGGGGGAGTGGATCATGCCTTATTCGCAGCACATGATCCCGGGCGCATCCGTGCACAGGCTGAATTCGCCCTGCGCCTTATGGCGGACGAGCCGTTCCTGCTTGCACCCAATTGCGCGATCCCGATTACCGTGGAAGATCGTTCGTTACAGGCATTACGTGATTCTATTCCGCATGAGTCACATATGAAAAGGGGTTCAAATAATGAAAAATATCGTGAAGTTTAAGAAATTGGCAGCTGTGGTTCTGGTGGGGATGTCGGTCGTGCTGGGAGCCTGCGGGAACAAAACGGCTACCGGAGAAGAGAAGAAGGATATCGTTGTCGGCTTTGGCGTGGGCACCTATGAAGAACAGTTCCGGCTTGGTATTGTGCCGATTCTGGAGAAGGAAGGGTACAAGGTGGAGATCAAAACCTTCTCCCAGAACATGCAGGTCAATCCGGCGATGAAGGAAGGCTCCATTGACGCAAGCATCTTCCAGAGTACGGCTTACATGGAAGGCATCAACGCGGAACTGGATGCGGATATGGCTGTGCTGAACTTCGTGCCGAGCGCACCGCAGGGACTCTATTCCGAGAAGCATCAATCGCTTGATGAAGTGAAGGACGGCTCTGTGATTGCCCTGCCGAATGATCCGGTTAACCAGGAGCGTGCGGTAAGAATTCTGGAGGATCTCGGCTGGGTGAAGGTCAAGGCGGATGCCGGGACCACAGACTTCAACCTCAGCAGTGTGGAGCCGGACAAATACGATCTGAAGCTGGAGTCGCTGGATTCGGCGCAGATTCTGGTCTCGCTGGCCGATGTGGATTACGGCGTGGTGAACGGCAACTATATCGCCAATGCCAAGCGGCAGATTACCGAAGCGCTCCAGATTGAGAACACGCCTGAGCAGCACCGGGTAACCGTAACGGTGAACAAGGGCGATTTGGATACCCAGTGGGCCAAGGATCTGAAGGCAGCGTATGAATCGCAGGAGTTCGAGGATTACATCAACGCCCAGGATAAATACGACGGCTTCATCCTTCCGGATGCCTGGGAGAAGAACTGATATGGCAGCGGGCAGAATTCATTTCATCGGCGGCGGGCAAATGGCGGAAGCGATCATCCGGGCCGTTGTTGGCAATGGTACTTATAAGGCTGAGCAGATCAGCGTGGCAGACATTCATGAAGAACGGACGGCTTATCTGAATACTGCCTATGGCGTGCGGGCAGCCGGAGAGTCTCAGGAGGCGGAGCTTGCCGGAGCGGAGCTGATCATTATTGCCGTCCGGCCTCAGGATGATCTTGCAGCTGTTGGCGCGGCCATCTCCAGCTATGCGTCAAGCGGAGCGGCGGTCCTGTCCATTGTCGCCGGAGTGACCATCGATAGGCTGGCTGGTTATGTTGGAGCGGAACGCCCGATTATCCGGGTGATCCCGAATACGCTGACCGATACCGGACTCGGCTACAGCGGGGCAGCTCTGAACGCTTTCGCTGGTAAGGAGCAGGTGGAGGAGTTCCTGAACGGGTTCGGCAAGGTGCAGTATCTGGAGGAAGCGTTGATTGATATCTTTACCGGGTACGGGGTGGCCGGGCCGAATTATGTCTATTATTTCATCGAGTCCCTGGCCGATGCCGGAGTGCTGGCAGGATTGCCGCGCGAACAAGCCTGGACGACGGCGCTGGAGAATGTAGAGGGGGCCGTAGCCATGCTTCGGCACAGCGGACTGCATCCCCGGCAGCTGCTGGACATCAACAACTCTCCGGGCGGAGTTGGCATTCACGCGCTGTATGAGCTGAACAACAGCGGCTTCGCAGCCGGACTTCAGCGCAGTGTCAAGGCTGCTGTGAAACGCACAACGGAGCTGGGGCAGGTGAAGTCATGAGCGTGCTGCAGTGGGATCATACCGTGCATTATGTCAATGATCTTGAACAGGCCATCGGAGCCTTCAGGGACAATGGCCTGGCCGCTTCCTACGGCGGATCGCATAAGCTGTGGGGGACTCATAACGCGCTAAGCTATTTCGGGCTGAACTACATCGAATTCCTGGCGATTGAGGACCGGGAATTAGCGGCAAGTCTGGATACCCCTAATCTGGTAGTGAAGGATGCCGTGAATCTGCTGCCTGATCATGAAGGGTTCAGCAGGGTAGCGATCCGCACCGATGATATTGAAGCAACCGCATCAGCGCTGGAGAAGCAGGGCCTGAAGCTGTCACCCATACTTGATGGCAGACGGCTGAATGCACAGGGACAGTGGATTGAATGGCGCATGCTGACTATCGGCGGCCATTACCAGGGTCTGGTCTATCCCTTCATAATCGAGTGGAAGGGAACCGATGCCCTGCGGGAAGAGGAGCTGACGGCAGCGGGAATTATCGTTCCCCATCCGGCAGGAGAAGTGACGGTCCGCCGTGCTGTATTCTCCGTACCTGATCCGGCAGCGGCGGCGGCTCACTGGGGAGAAATCTTCGGCTTGGCGGAAGTCCAGGCCGGTTCATCTGCAACCCCCGGCGATAGCGTTTCACTGGCGGTTGGCGATAAGGTATTTGAATTCCGGCGCGGGGAAGACCGGCAGATGACCCGGCTGCTGCTAAGCGGCGATGCTCCGGGACTGGCGGGCCGTACGCTCACTATTGCTCAAGGCGAGTATGTGTTTACAGCCGAGTAATGACGAATTGCAAGCCCGTTGCCTGCGTGTGTTGCCGGCAGCGGGCTTTTTGTTGCCGGGAAGCGGTCTATGTGCGGTAATGAATTACGGCTGGTGTGTTCTTCAGCAATCGCTTAGAATAAGTCTGAACTATACCCATAACAGAAAGAAGCGATACACTTGAAGTTTTGTCTCGAATGTGGAAGCCGTCTGGTCCTGAAGGAATGTAACGGAGAAGGGGAGGTACCCTACTGTGAGTCCTGTGCCGCGTTCCGGTTCCCGGTGTTCAGCACGGCAATGAGTACAGCGGTGCTGAACAGGGAGCTGGATAGAATCCTGCTCATCCAGCAGTATAACCGCAAGGATTATATCCTGCTGGCCGGTTACGTGAATAAAGGGGAGAACGCCGAGGCAGCGCTGATCCGCGAAGTGCAGGAAGAAGCAGGGCTTGAGATCATCGCTTATGAATACATGCGCAGCCAGTATTTCGCCCCTTCCAATACGCTGATGCTTAATTTCATCAGTGTGGCTGACACGGAGGACTTAAGCGCAATGAGCGCTGAGCTGGATCATGCGGCATGGTTCACGCTGGATGAAGCTGCGGACGCCATACTGAAGGGCAGTCTCGCGGAGAGCTTCCTGCTGACGATCATCGGTAAGCTAAGACAAGGACGGACCTTGGAGAGCTTCACAGCGGCCTCACGTTAAGCATGATTTCAGGCTGAGACGATATTGCGGATTCTCTCGTGCACCTGCTGCGCCTCCAGAAAGGCTGCGGAGTACTGAAGATCTGTTTTTCGGGCCGGCAGCAGCCGGGGCAGGAAGGGAATCGATACGACAGGCGTATCCGCGTTATTAAAATAGATTTTTAGCGTCAGCTCGCTGATCTCTTCGGCATTGCTTACGGCTTGGACAGCTTCTGCGAACCCGGGGGTGGCGGCTACACTTGGGCGGATTCTCGGCGCACTGGTCGTAATCCGGCTGGTCTTGCTGACTTTGCTGAGCGTTAAGGCATTCTCGACGATCTCCGCTCCCAGAATGGTATCGAACGTGTAGATAGTGGCTGTAGCCGGCTCCTGCCTGCCGGGATGGAGCAGACCGATGGCCATAGTCTGGCCCGCCTCATCCAAGGCGATCAGATGGGATTCGTCAGGTGTGATGAACCGCTGGGGAAACTTAAGATTGAATGCGGACAAGGCATGGATGGCCTCTTTCCGGCCGGGTGCTTGGGGATGGGACCGTATGAACTGAAGCACCGCAGCTGACAGCAGGAGCGAAACGCCAAGCACAGCAAACATGTACATCAGAATAATAAGCACTGAACCGCCTCCTAAAAGGTAACTATTTAATAGATATGCGGGGAGTACGTGAACAAATACATAGACCGGGCCTGCCGGGATCATATATTATTTGGGTATTCTGCAAGGCGGGGAATAATTCAGAGATTCCAGGGGGATTCCAGGCATGATTGTTGATACACTTAGCCATTTGCTCAAAGATGAGGCTGCACACGGAGAGAAGATCCAGAGGGGGCTGCAGTTTCTGCGCGATACCGATTTCACCGGGCAAGCGGCCGGACGCCATGAGGTCAATGATGAGATGTTCTATTTCATCAACGAATATCAGACCAAGGATGCCGGAGAATGCTTCTGGGAAGCGCACCGTGTGAATCTCGATCTGCATTATATTCTGGAAGGTACAGAGCGGATCGGCTATGCTGCGGTTGAGCAGCTTGATGTGAGAGATGACTACAGCGCAGAGAAGGATGCGATCTTCTTCACCGGTGCAGTAGAATCTACGGTAACTGCAGGGCCGGGTGCTCTTGTCGTGTGTTATCCGCAGGACGGACATATGACAGGGATTGAAGCAGGCAAGCCCGAGGCTGTGCGGAAGGTAGTTTTGAAGATTAAGCTATAGTCCTTAGGACAAGGAGCAACGGCTATGCTGACCCTCAGGGACGGTGTAGCCGTTTCTGGTTAAGCTGCAGGAACAACGCTTCCCGTTGTCAAAAGAAAGTAAAGTTGTAGACTGACGATGCTTTTATTAAGCTTTCGGGCAGGATTGTTAGACCAAATGCGGTGAAGAGGACAAGTAGATCTGTGAGCAGATGAAAGGGTGATATTTCAATGCAATTCAAGTTGTATACGGATGTGCATGAGTTTTACCGTGATACCTATGATGTCCTGATGCGTCATGAAGCACAAAATTTGATTCCTCTTGGCAATATCATCATTGGGCATGAAGGAAAAGACAAAACAGACTGGCGTGACCCTGTAAATTGGGTAATGGCAACTATTTCGGATGCTAAGGGCATACAACTTACCGCCATAATGACACCGCCACACAATATTACGCTTTATGCAACAGACAACATCATTAACCCGGAAGCTATAAACTGTCTGATAGACGGGTTGAAGGACCGTGAAATTCCAGGTGTGACAACCGAAAAAAACCTGGCAGAGTATTTTGCCAAAGAATATGCCTTGCGCAAGGGAATAACCTGTAATACAACCATGAGCCAGCGTATATATGAACTTACGGCAGTAAACCCGGACATTCAAAAGGTTGGTACCGTTCGATTGCTGAATGAAAAGGATATTCACTTTTTCCCATACTGGGCTGAAGCATTTTATGCAGCGGGGAGTTATGGCCAAACAGAAATGTCCATCCCGCAAGAGGCAGACCCTTACCTCTACCGGATAGCATCGAAAAAAATCTATATTTTAGAAGACAACGGGATACCCGTTTCTATGGCTGGATATACAAGGGAAATGCAGACGGCTATTGGCGTGGCATTTGTATATACCCCTCCATATGAGCGCGGCAAGGGTTACGCTACTTCAATTGTGGCGCAAATAAGCCAGCTTGCCTTGGATAAAGGGTTTACGAAGTGCGTCTTATATACGGACTTAGCAAATCCCATATCTAATAGCATCTATCAAAAGATAGGCTATATACCAATTTGTGATTCGCTCCAGTTAAAATTTGATTAGTAGAATGAGGCGTGCATATGCAGAAAAGAAACGGCGGCGCATCATGGTGATGTACCGCCGTTTTTTCGTGAACCGGAATAGTACAACAGGTGCAAGCCGGTACCTTCGCCAGAAGTGGAGCCTCTAAGCGTTATGTAGGATTTCGAGCGGAGCTTTCACATCCTGGTGTGTTCCAGAGATCATGTTGATCCAGGCAGTATACAAACGTCCAAGGCCCGAAAGCAGTAACGGCAGCATCAGCAGCAGTACAAATCCCATTCCGCATACGATCCAGGAGCGTTCGTCCGGTGTTGTATCAGACAGGAACACGAAGACGTCCGGGTCCAGCATATTCTGGTCATAGGAGAATACGGAAGAACTGACTCTCTGGACTACAGGCGACAGGAGGGCACTAATGGCAACCGAGGGCAGGGCAAGAGCAAGGGTGAATCCCAGAATGCCAGCGGGCAGCTGCAGTATGCTGTACAGGATTCCCCGGTACGACTGGCCTTGGCGAAGGTGGTTTCCTAATGTCCGCAGACCTTCCCAGCGGAAGGCAGCCGGATGGTCTGGCATAATATGCTGCGAGGCTCCCCCTTTACCGTGAGACCAGGCTTCGGCAGCCTTCTGTTCACTGATCATCATCGTGCGGCACCAGGTTAGTGTCAGGGCCAGCAGAGGCAGCCCAACCCATATAATTACCAGAGGCAGACTTACACATAGGCCTGTAATGGCAATAACAAAAGCGATTATTCCTTTGGGCAAAGAAAGCATGAGCATTTTCCACGCGTTTATACTTCGTCGTAACATCAGGGCAACCCCTCTCCAAATTTTACCTTCTTCAGTATAAAGGTTAAATCCATACAATACACGCACCCGGAGGCGGGAATAATACTGGTCTTTGGTCTAGTGCAGCTCTCCTTTACTTTAAGTTGGCATGGGCAGGCGTATTTCTCTAAAATGAATATAGAGTACGCAATGATCAATATCCCGGACAAGGAGCCGCGCTTATGAATATCTATCTGGAAATTCCGGATGTGGACAAGCATTTTCCGTTTCGCAGCCTGGTCTGCGGAGGAGATGATCTGACCTATCCGCATTGGCATAAAGAAATCGAGATTATCTATGTAACCAAAGGAAGTCTGAATCTGGGAATCAATGATGTGCCGATCCGCATGGAGCAGGGGGAAGTGCAGTTCATCAACGGCGGAGATGTGCATTATTTCCTGGCGTCACCTGACAGTGAGCGGGTAGTGATACAGTTTGATCTGAATTTCTTTCAGGAGGTTGCAGCACTGGGAGGCAATGACTATCCGCTGCGGGATATGTTCACGGAGATGGAATTCTCCAGTTCAAAGTGGCCGAAAGGGGCTGCCGCCAGTATGATGGCTCTGATTGAGAGCATTTATGAGGAGGATACACAGCGCCGGGAAGGCTACGCTTATCTGATTAAGGCCAGGATGTTTGAAATGCTGACGGTTATTATGCGGGAGGTGCCGAAGAGCAGGGTCAAGAAGCAGCCCAAGTTCTCGGAAGACACATTGTCCCAGTCCAGAGAGACGCTGGAGCGGCTGGAGCGGATCTTCAGCTATGTAGAGCAGCATTATCAGGAAGCGATTACACTGAATGAGGTGGCCGGATACATGGGCTTCAGCCCGTATTATTTCACCAAGCTGTTCAAGAAGAATACGGGTATGACCTTTGTCGCTTTTTTGACGGAGTACCGGCTGAATAAGGCCAAGTGGATTCTGCTCAACGAAGACCTGCCGATGTCAGCGGTAGCGGAAGCGGCCGGGTTCGGCAGCGGGAAGACCTTTCACCATTTATTCAAGGAAGCTACGGGGATCTCTCCGCTTAAATACCGCAAGACAATATCCGGGAATAATTGAGCAAGAATGCAGGAAGAAAGCCTGCTTGCAGATTTGTATGATAGAGGTATAAAAAGTAGTCAAAAACTAAACTTAACCGTAAAATTCATCTTTGAAACAGGAGAGTGTCCATAGTGACCAGAGTAACCGTATGGAATGAATACCGCCATGAGCGGCAGGAAGAACGAATCCGCCAGGTCTATCCGAATGGCATACATGTACAGCTGGCCTCTTTTCTGAGCGCAGCGGGACTGGATACAAGAACGGCAACGCTGGACGAGCCGGAGCATGGTCTGACAGAAGAAGTGCTGAATAACACTGATGTACTGGTATGGTGGGGGCATGTTGCCCATCAGGAAGTGAGTGACGAGGTAGTGAACCGGATTCATAAGCGCGTGCTGGAGGGGATGGGGCTGGTGGTGCTGCATTCAGGCCACATGTCCAAAATCTTCATCAAGCTCATGGGCACAAGCTGTGATCTGAAATGGCGCGAAGCCGGGGAGAAAGAACGCCTCTGGGTGATGGAGCCAAGCCATCCGATTGCCGCTGGCATCGGCGAATATATTGACCTGGAGCAGGAAGAGATGTACGGGGCGCACTTTGACGTGCCTGCACCGGAGAGCCTGATCTTTGTCGGCTGGTTCGAAGGCGGCAATGTGTTTCCAAGCGGATCAACGTACCGGCGCGGCAGCGGGAATATTTTCTATTTCCAGCCCGGCCACGAGTCCTATCCAACCTATTACAACAAGGAAATTCAGCAGGTTATCATCAACGGCGTGAACTGGTGTGCTCCGGTCAAGCGTGATGTTCCGGTGTACGGCCATTCCGAGGCACTGGAGCCGATTAGAAGCACAGTAGGCGTATAACCTATAGTCTTGCAGTCGATGAAAAAGTTACCCGCCAGACCTAACGGTCTGGCGGTTTTTTGTGCTGACGCGCTAACAGATGGGTTACGCTGTAGAATCCTGCAGAAAATACAACAATTTCTTCAGGATAGCGGCTCTAATCCAGGATTGTTGTACGAAAGGCAACATTTTCTCTCCTGAAAGCGGCCAAGCGGGGGAATTCTTGTATTTCGTACAACAATCCTTAGGAATCCTCCATTATTGGGAGGTTCGAGTTGCAATACGTACAACATTTTCATTTTGAGGCCGGCCTTCACAAGCCGCATGCCTTTCACCGCTGGCCGACACCATCCTCCGCCACATCTATCATTAGCTGGACTGCTTCCGCTATAAGCTCAGCGCTAGGTTCCCGCACTCCCGCACGTCTCCGGTTAGCCATGACCAACCTTACGCTTGTGGCAGATAAACTAACAATGTTGAATTTAAACCAATTAAGTTGCGGCATATATATGTTAGATATAAATGCTTGTATATCAAGGGTTTGGCTATTCTGCCAAGTCTGGAGTGAGAGGATGTTAAATATTCACTTCGTTATTTTCCATGCAGCAGTCTGCAGAATCCTTTATACTGAATAAAATTTAACGGACCAGGAGGAGAGGCTGATGATGCGGCGGTGGAACAACTTAACATACCAGAGCAAGCTGATGCTCGCCTTCTTCATGCTTGGGATTATCCCGTCGATTGTGATCGGCACGATGGCATATTTCAAATCGGTCAGCACGCTGGAGTCGCGGGTGAACGCCGATCTCGGCGTCATTGCCGGACAGCTGAATGCGGCGATCCAGCGCCAGGTGGAGGATGTGGACCGTTTCAGTACTTTTCCTTATTTCACACCGGAAATCTTTCAAATATTGAACCAGCCTTACGTGCCCCGCGACCAGTGGGGTTACCGCGAGATTGAAACCCAGCAGCAGTTCGCCAAGCTGCTCGTGACTTACCCTTCGATTTTCTCCACGATTCAGGGTCTGGTATTCTACAGCACCAAAGGCAATATCTACGGCTACAGGGTTAGCGACCGCTCCTCCATTAATGAAGCCGTAAGTCCGGTAGACGAGGAATGGTATAAGGAGACCCTCAAGCGAAGCGGAGGCGTATTCATCTCCGGACTGCGGCTGGAGCGGCAGTTCAACAGTGCTCCGTTCCCCACAATTACCGCTTCCCGCGTGCTGCTTAATGATGATTTCACTCCGGCCGGAGTAGTAGCCGTGGATATCCGTCCTGACTTCATGGACAAGATTGTCCGCTCCTTCCAGCTGGAGAGCATGCATGTGATTGTGGCCGATGAGAAGGGGAAGCTGATCTATTCCACACAGACCGGAGACAACGAGCGGTTTCTCCGCGCAGCGGCAGTGCAATCCTCGCACAGCGGGACAAGCCGCGGCCTGATCAATCTGCCCGATCTGGGCGGCGGGATGGCAGCGGCGACCGGTGTATATGCGCACAGTGAGTATTTGGGCTGGACAAGCTATCTCATGATTGACCGGGAAGAACTGCTTGGCGATGCGAATGTGATCCGCAACTTCACCGTGGTGCTGGTGCTGATCTTCAGTGTGGCGGCTGCGGTCTTGTCGCTCTTGCTGGCCAGGAACCTCTCAAGGCCGATCCGCAGCCTGATCTCTTCCATGCGCGACGTAGAGCGGGGACTGTTCATCACTCCGGCGGCCCTGCCGGTCCAGGGCGAAATCGGCCAGCTGCATCTCAGCTATGTCACGATGGTGCGGCGGCTTGATGTGCTGGTCCAGTCGATTGAAGAGAAGGAGCGGCAGAAGCGGGAGGCCGAGCTGTATGCGCTTAGAGCGAGAATCGCTCCCCACTTCCTGTATAACACGATCAATTCCATCCGCATGCTGGCCGTGCTGCAGCAGTCGGAAGGCATCGCCCGGCTGCTGCAGTCACTGAACAAGCTGCTGCATGCCAATATGAAGCTGGACAGCGAACTGGTGCCGCTGTCTGCGGAGCTGGAGCTGCTGCATCATTATGTGCGGCTGATGGAGCTGCGCTACACGAACCGCTTCAAGGTGGAGTGGCAGATTGAAGAGAATATCGGGCAGGCGATGGTCCCGCCGATGATTCTGCAGCCGCTGATGGAGAATGCGATCTTTCACGGCTCCTTCGATATCGAAGGCCCGCTGCTGATTGAGGTGGGTGCCCGGATAACAGGGAACGGCGGGGAAGAGCTGCTGATCACCATCACGGACAACGGGCACGGTATACCGCAGGATACACTGGAGGTGCTCAACGGCGAGAGAGAGCAGGGCCCAGCCCCTGATGGGGACGGCAACGCGGGTTCAAGCATCGGTGTAGCCAACGTCCGTGACCGTATCCGGCTTAGGTTCGGACCGCCGTATACCTTGACGCTGAAGAGTGGTCCGGGCCAGGGAACCCGGGCAGAATTATATTTGCCTTATCAACCGGAAGACGGAGATACGTCCCGGCCGCGAATGGAGGAATGAAGCATGTGGAATTTGCTTGTAGTGGAGGATGAGACCATTGTGCGGCTGGGGCTGCGCTATATGCTGAATTGGGATGAGCTTGCCATTGCCTGGAAAGCCGAGGCTGCGAACGGGCATGAGGCGCTTAAGGTGCTGGCCCGGGAGGAGATTCACATTGTGATGACGGATATCCGCATGCCGGGCATGGATGGCCTGGAGCTGGCGCGCAGAATCAAGGAACAGTACCCCAGTGTGCAGATTATCTTCTTCAGCAGCTTTGAGGACTTTCCTTATGTAAAAGAAGCTGTCCGCATCGGAGTCGTTGATTATTTGCATAAGCCGACGATGGCGGCCGAGGAGATTGCAGCGGCGCTGCTCAAAGCAGCGGGGACCCTGGAGCAGCTTCATCAGGCGGCAGTGCCGCAGGTGCCGGGATACAGCGATAAGGACCGGGATCTATTCCTGCAGTCGATGCTTGAGACACAGGCCCCCCTGGAGAATTGGCTGGAGCAGTGGCAGCAGTATGGACTGGAGTCCCTGTATGGAGCGGGCTACCGGCTGGCTATTCTGCGCATGGCCGAGAACGAAGAAATTGAACCGCAGGCGGCGCTGGCCCGCTTTATGTCGTTCCGTTATTATCTGGAGGAATATACTTCCCGGGAATGGGGCGGGATATTGCTCAGCCGGGAGAACAAGGAGCTGGTCTGGCTGCTGCCGCAGAAGGCGTCCGTTGACGAAGCAGGAGCCGGTGCGATGCAGGGTTATCTGGATCAGCTGGAACAAGGGTTGTACAAAATGCTGGGCATCCGCATGGCGTATACCTGCAGCGGACTTCACCGGACAGCGGCGGAGCTGCCGGAGGCCTATAGAAGTGCGGCGGAGCGTGAGCCGGTGAGCGGCGGGAAGCTGAGCGGAATTATCCGGCTGGCAACGGCTTATATCGATGAGCATTTGCTGGAGGATGTGACGCTGGCGCGGACCGCAGAGGCGATTCATGTCAGCGTCAGCCATCTGAGCCGCCAGTTTCTTAAGGAGACCGGACAGCATTTCAATGAATATATGACCGCCAAAAAAATGCTCCTGGCCCGCAAGCTGCTGCGCGAGAGCAACCGGAAGGTGTACGAGGTGGCTGAGGAGCTGGGGTATGCCAACCCGCATTATTTCAGCAAGCTGTTCAAAGATGACACAGGTCTGACACCACTGGAATTCCGCAATCAGTGAGTAAAGAGCAAATATTTGACGGAAACCGCAATTCTCGTCTAGTTGGAGGATCAGTCATCCGGCAGAGCGGTCAAGATAAGCAATTAATAGCTATAAAGCAGCAGATCAACCTGGTAGTTAACCTGACACAAACAGAGTACGATTAACTCATGAAACAAACATAATGTCAGGGAGGCTAACACATGAGAAGAAAAGGCGGGTTCTGGTGGTTGTCGGTATTATGTCTTGGGTTGTTGGTCATTCTTGCAGGCTGCGGCAGTAATAATGCGGCATCAAACGGTAATTCCGGAGCGGCTGCTACAAGCGGTTCCGCTGCAGAAGGGGATGCTGAGAAAGAGCCGGTGGTGCTGAAGCTGACCACATGGAACCCGATCAGCCAGACGGTGGTTGATAAATTCCAGGAGAAATATCCCTACATCACGATAGAGCACGACAAGGTATACGATCAATTCCGGGAAATCATCCGTACACGGATTGTCTCCAAGTCCGATATGGACATGCTGTGGCTGTTCCCGAATCAGGTGGCCGAATTCTCCAAAGAGAATGTCCTGATGGACATCTCCGGCAGCCCTTGGCTGGATAATTATCTTGAAGCTGCGGTGAAGCTGGGCACAGTGGACGGTAAAACCTACGGCGTTCCCTATAACAGCCAGCCGATCGTAATGTTCTATAATAAAACGCTGTTCGACCAGCTGGGGCTTGCGATTCCGACCAATTGGGAAGAGCTGATGGCGGTGAGCGAGACCATCAAAGCCAGCGGCACCGCACCGATGGTCATCGGAAGCAAGGACGGCTGGGCGACCCAGTTCATCACCACTTCACAGTTCGGACTGTATCAGCATGACAATGCAGACGTATTCCCGCAGCTGGCCAGCGGAGACAAAAAGTGGACCGATCCTGAGTTCACCGGCTACTTCGACGGCATGAAGGAGCTGGCGGATAAAGGTTATCTGCTGGAGAACTCCGTCGGCCTCAGCTATGACCAGGTGGCGCAGGTATTCAAAGAAGGCAAAGCCGCTATGTGGCCGATGGGCGAATGGGGCTACAGCGAGAACTTTGATGCAGACTTCTCCGCCTTTGAACTCAGTGCCTTCCCGATTCCGGTCAACCGCGGCGATCAGCCGCTCGTAACGAATCTGGTGTCCGACAACCTGCTGGTTGGCGTATCCTGGAGCAAGCATCAGGAAGAAATCAAGCTGTTCATGGAATTCGTGGCCGAGCCGGAAATGGCTAAAATCTGGTCCGATGAAACGAAGCAGGCGGTAACGGTAAAAGGCGGCACTTCCGAAACCTCCAGCCCGCTGGCCGCTTCCCTCCAGCCGCTGATTGACGCCAGCGAAGCCCAGATTTTCCCGAGCATGACCTCGTCCATCGAGCCGGTAATGTTCCCGATCTTCCAGCAGATTCTGCTGAAACAGGACGTGGACACCACCAAGCTGCTGGAGCAAATGCAAACAGCTCAAGATAAAGACATATAGAACATATAAGACAAACAAAACTATAAAGATTGGGTTTGAAAAGTATACCTTTTAGGGAGAGTGGCGGAAGAGAAGTTTGGAACTGTAGGAGCGGTAGCGTCCGCCTTTATGTTTGGATTTCTACCGCGATCAGCGGTCCAAATCAGGAAATCCAAACATAACAGCGGCCGGAGGTCCAAACATTCTCTGCAGTCACGGCTGAACCTAAATGGGAGGAGTTTCAGGCACAATCTTTATAGAACACACACAACACAAGAGAATAAGCGAAAGCTCAGATCAAGGACAACCCTGTCTTTCGCTTAGGTTTCTTTTTTTTTACCCAAATTTGGGGTGAGGGATGGAGGCAGAAGATGAAATTCATGAATTTTCGCAATTACCTGCTGTTTATCGCGCCGGCGCTCCTGATCTACCTGCTGTTTTTTGCCGGACCGATCTTCAGCGGCTTGTACTACGGCTTCACCGACTGGAACGGCTTCTCATTCAAGGCCGACTGGGTCGGGCTGGAGAATTTCCGCGAAGCCTTCCGTGATCCGCTGCTCCTGACGGCGCTGAAGAATATGGCGATTCTCTCCGTTGTAGTCATCGTGCTGCAGCATAGCGCATCAATTCTGCTGGCCGTACTGCTCGACCAGAAGCTTAAGGGCATTGTGTGGATGCGGGCGATTATCTTTTTCCCGGTTATCTTGAACACCGTTGTAATCGGCTATGTGTGGAGCTACATGTATGCGCCGATGGTCGGATTTTTGCCGAAGTTTTTTGCCGCAATCGGGCTGAAGGGTCTGGCGCAGCTGGACTGGCTCGGTGATCCTTCCCTGGCAATCTACGCGATTGCACTCGTCATGGTCTGGCAGTACACAGGCTACTCAATGATGATCTACTTGGCTGGACTACAATCCGTTTCGGGTGAAATATATGAAGCCTCAAGCATTGACGGCGCGGGGCCGTGGAATAAATTCTGGAAAGTTACACTGCCTCTGCTGATTCCTTCGGTCATTGTGAACACAGTGCTGTCGGTGATCGGCTGTATGAAAATGTTCGAGCATGTCTTCATCATGACGCAAGGCGGACCGGCCAATTCCACGCAGACATTCGGGATTATGATCTATCAATATGCCTTCAAAACCTCGCAAATGGGCTACGGCACCGCGATGGCGATGATCCTGTCCGTGATGATTCTGGTTGTAACCTTTGTGCAGATGAAGCTGCTCAGCCGTCTGGAGGTGGCGAATTGACGACTACATTACAGAAAACCTCTATTTACACCGTGCTGATTATCGCGCTCATTATTGTACTCGTTCCGATGGCGGTCATGATCTCGGTTTCGCTGCAGACACCGTCAACGATCAATCCGCTCAGCCTGCCCAAAGACCCGCAGTGGAGCAATTATACCGAAGCGTTCCGCACCGGCAATCTGCTGCCGTATTTCGGGAACAGCGTTCTGGTGCTGGTGATGACAACCGCTGCCGCCATCGGCGTCTCGGTGCTGGCCGCTTACGGTCTGCATCATGGCAAAAGATATAAATCGGACGCGATGTCGACCTTCTTCCTGATGGGGCTGATCCTTCCGGCCTTCTCCGGCACGATTCCGGCGTTCCTGGTGCTGCGGGAGATCCATCTGCTCAACACGCATGTCGGGCTGTCGCTGATCCAGATTGCTTCCGGGCTGGCCCTGCCGATCTTCCTCTATGTGAATTTCTTCAAGACCGTGCCAAGTGAAATTGAGGAGGCGGCGCTGGTGGACGGGTGCGGACCTTGGCGGACCTTCCTGAAAATTATTTTTCCGCTGACGCTGCCGATTACGGCGACCTGTATTATCGTGGTGGCGATCAACTCGTGGAATGACTTTTTCAATCCGCTGGTCTATCTGTCTTCGCCGGATATGCGTACGCTGCCCGTGGGCCTCATGGCCTTCAAAAGCCAATACAACACCAACTGGCCGCAGATGTTCGCCGGTGCTGCACTTGTGGCCCTGCCGATCATCATTCTCTACCTGTTCGTCCAGCGCTTCATTATTAAAGGTCTGGTGGGCGGGGCGGTTAAGGGCTAGGAGGCTGGATGGCTAAGGTGCAAGAATGAGAGAATGTTAAGAGGGCAGCCGTGTGATACGCGAAAATGATATGCAGGGAGGGTGAGCGAGGTTATGGGAAAAGGTTCAGGGAGTCTCATTCCCTATCAGGGTCTGGTCGTATCCTGCCAGGCGCTGGAGGACGAGCCGCTGTTCGGAAGCCATCATATGGTGGCGATGGCGATGGCGGCGAAGGAAGCGGGGGCGGCCGGTATCCGTGCCGGAGGGCTGGCGGATATCCGGGCGATTAAGGATGCCGCCGGCTTGCCGTTGATCGGACTGGTCAAAATACAGCATGAAGGCAGTGAGGTCTACATTACGCCGACGCTTGAGGATGCACTTGCCGTCTATGCGGCCGGGGCCGATATTGTGGCCATCGATGGTACCGGACGGCTCCGGCCGGACGGGCGCACGCTGGAGGCGACCCTTGCCGCGCTGAAGACTGCGGGGATACCGGTGATGGCCGATATTTCGACCTTCGAAGAAGGGGTGCAGGCGGCCGGATGGGGCGCGGATTACATCTCGACTACGCTATGCGGTTATACCGCAGAGACGCTGGGAACTCCGCTGCCGAATCTGGATCTGCTGGAACGGCTGTCCGCTGTCCTGGAGGTGCCGGTAGTCGCCGAAGGCGGGATATCCGAGCCGGCGCAGGCGGCTGCGGCGCTGGAGCTGGGTGCGGACTTCGTCGTCGTGGGCTCGGCGATTACCCGTCCGCAGTGGATAGCCGCCCGTTATGTGAAGGCGATGAAAGAGAAGGCGGGCGGCGCAACAACGGAGGCCGAAGGATGAGCCGCTATTATATCGGGGCCGATATCGGCGGAACCTTCATTAAGGCGGCAGTGGTGGACGGGCAAGGGGAGATTGTTGCCCGCCGCAGTACCGCTACGCCTGTGAACGAGGGGGCAGCAGGGATTCTCGCTGCGCTGAAGAAGATTATTGCAGAGCTTGTGTGCTGCGGATACGGGCTCGGCGGCATTGGCATAGGCACCGCCGGGCGGGTAGAACCGGCTGAAGGCGTAGTCCTCTATGCGACGGAGAATTTGCCGGGCTGGACCGGCATGCGCCTGGCGGAAGCAGTGGAGGAGGAGTTCCCGCTGCCTGTGTCGGTTGGCAACGATGCCAATGCAGCCGCTCTTGGCGAAGGCTGGCGCGGGGCGGCTGCGGGGCTGGAGCATTATGTAATGCTGACGCTGGGTACAGGTGTCGGCGGAGCTGTTATTCATAATGCTGAGGCTATCTCAGGCAGACAGGGCGGGGCCGGGGAGATCGGGCACATGGTGCTCCATCCCGGAGGAATTCCCTGCAGCTGCGGGCAGCGGGGCTGCGCCGAGCATTATCTGTCCGGCAAGGCGCTCAGCCGGCTGGCCGCAGAAGCGGCGGAGGGCTGGGACGGCCGCAGACTGCTGGCAGAATTCGCCGCAGGCAGCGCCACAGCGGCTGCACCCATGAAGAGATATATGCACGACCTGAGCCTGGCCGTGCATAATATCCAGTCTTTCATGGACCCGGAGGCGATTATTCTTGGCGGCGGAGTCGCGGAATCCCATGCCTTATGGTGGGATGCCTGGATGAGCGGGCTTGCCGCCGTGTCACCGCTGTCCATTAAGGTGCTTCCTGCCGAGCTTGGCAATGATGCCGGAATGATCGGCGCGGCACGGATGATTATGAACAAGGAAGGGAAGTAGAGTGAACTATGCTGTTAGAGGTTATAGCCACGACAGTAAGTGATGCAGTTACCGCTGAACGTTATGGAGCGGACCGGATAGAGCTGATTACCGGAATCCGTGAAGGCGGATTAACACCCAGCCTTGGGCTGATTGAAGCGGTGCGGGAGGCAGTCAGCATTCCCGTAAGAGTAATGGTACGGCCGCATGCGCGTTCCTTCCGGTATGACCCATCAGACGCGGAAACGATGCTGCGCGATATCCGGCATATTGCCGGAGTGGGCGGATTGTCCCTGGTCACGGGCATGCTCCGCAGTGACGGGACCGTGGACGAAGAATTGCTGGTCCGGCTGCTTGATGCTGCGGCCGGGATGGAGGTAACGTATCACCGGGCTTTTGATGAGGTGCGGGATCAGCTTGAGGCGCTTGAAGTCTTGAAGCGGTATCCGCAGATTACGGATATATTGACCTCCGGCGGCAGCGATAAGGCTACTTCCGCTGAGGGTATGGCGAGGATTGCCGTATTGGAACGGCTGTCCGCCGGTTCTTCGCTCTCCATCCTTGCAGGCAGCGGCTTGAATGCTGCAGGCCTGAAGGATTTCATCTCCCGGACGGCTGTCCGCCGGGTGCATTTCGGTTCGGCTGTCCGGGAGGACGGCGATCCGCTGAGGCCGGTTGACCCCGGGCGGCTGGAAGCCGTCCGCAAGATTCTCAAACCATAGAAGAGGTGAGTTCCTTGTCAAAACCATCGCTGCATGAGCTGCGCAGACAGAAGAAGCTGGAGATCAAGGATACTGTAGAGAACGGCCCGTTTAGAGCTGAGTGGAAGTCTCTGGAGGAGTACTCCGTTCCCCGCTGGTACGAGGATGCGAAGTTTGGGATTTTCATTCATTGGGGTGTGTATTCTGTTCCCGCCTTCGGGACAGAGTGGTATGCGCGCAATATGTACAGGGAAGGCACAGAGGTGTATGAGCATCATCTGAAGACCTATGGCCCGCCGGACACATTCGGCTATAAGGATTTCATTCCCCAGTTCACGGCGGAGAAATTCGATGCCGAGGAGTGGGCTGCCCTGTTCAAGCGCGCCGGTGCCGCGTTCGTAGTGCCGGTTGCCGAGCATCATGACGGCTTCGCCATGTATGACTGCCCTTATTCGGAGTGGACCGCTGCCAGGATGGGTCCGCGCAGAGACATTATCGGCGAGCTTGGCGCAGCCGTGCGGCGGCATTATATGACCTTCGGCGTCTCCAGCCACCGTGCGGAGAATTGGTGGTACTACAACGGAGGCCGCGAGCTGCCTTCAGATGTGCAGGACCCGAAATACGCGGAATTGTACGGTCCGGCGCAGTCTTGCTACGGTGATCCGGCGTATCCGCTGCCGATTCTGCCGCCGAATGAGGAGTTTCTGGACGACTGGCTGGTCCGCACCTGCGACCTGATCGACCGTTACGGCCCGCAGCTGGTCTATTTCGACTGGTGGATCGAGCAGCCGGTCTTCAAGCCTTATCTGCAAAAGCTCGCCGCCTACTATTACAACAAGGCTGCCGAATGGGGCCAGGGGGCAGTCATAAACTATAAATTTGATGCTTTTGCCGAAGGAACCGCCGTCTATGATATGGAGCGGGGCCAGCTGGCCGATATTAATCCGGAGGTCTGGCAGACCTGCACCTCGGTAGGTGAAACCGCCTGGTGCCATATTGCCGACCACAAATATAAGACCTCGGGAGTTATACTCGGCGACCTGGTCGATATAGTCAGCAAAAACGGCGTCATGCTGCTGAATGTCGGGCCGCGTGCGGACGGGACCATTCCTGAAGAAGAGCAGCAGCTGCTGCTGGAGGTAGGGGACTGGCTGGCGGTAAACGGGGAAGCGATCTACGGAACGCGGCCCTGGAAGGTATATGGCGAAGGGCCGACCCAGATCGTCAGCGGAACATTTAACGATACGAAGCGCAGCCCGTTCACCCCGCAGGATATCCGCTTCACCGCCAGAGGCGGGGAGCTGCTCTATGCGGCGGTTATGGGCTGGCCCGAGGGCGGAACGACAGTGATCGAGACCTTGGGCATCCGCTCCAAGCAGCTTGCCGGAGAGATTCTGCAGGTGGAGCTGCTGGGCTGGAAGGGGGAGCTGAAATGGAGCCGGGCCGGAGAAGGCCTGATTGTAGAACTGCCCTCTGACATGCGCGGCCGGGGCATTCTGGTATTGAAGATCAAGTATTCTACTCCTGAAGCGGCGAAATAGACATTTGAGCTGTAAAGGAGCGGGCGCAGGAGTTACGGGACTGCTCCGGGTGAATCCGGCAAGCTTCATATTCCGGCCAAGCTCCGGGGCTCCGGTATGTCCGAAACCAGCTCTAAACAAGCTCCAAAATGGCTCTAAACCAGCTCTAAACCAGCTCTAAATGGCTCCAAACCAGCTCCAAACCAGCTGCAACAAGCTGCAACAAGCTCCAAACTGGCTCCAAGCCACTCCGGACTAACCTCACAGCCGGCTGATCGTATTTTGTACAACAGAATCGGGGTTTTAAGGGTCTGCAAAGGCATTCTAATGTATTTACTGCAACAGAATTTAGGGATCGTCCCTAATTGTGGCTGAAAGGAAGAAATCTATTGTACGAACTCTGCCGAGGTACGAATTCAGGCGATCTAGGGCAGCTCCTGGTGTAGCGTCAATTTATTTAGTGAAAACCATTTTGGTAAATCGCTTGCTAATGGCCTGAGATGATCCGATTACGGTATATGCCTAGGTGTGTGCGGTAAGCGATGTGCATAAGTGCACTTTGTACAACTAAATCGTCTGATATACACCCAATTATCCGTTTAGTTGTATTTCGTGCAATTAAATAGCTGTTTGTAGATTGTTTTCACTCATTTGGGTAATTTTAGTTGTACAGATTGCACTTATATGAGGCAAGCCTCTCTTTTCGCTGTTTTTAATTGCACATTATACAACTATCACTGAATTTCCATTTGGAACGGAATACAGCAGTTACTGCATTGTTAAATGGACTCACTTCTTTAGTTATGGATATTGTACCAGGTTCCAGTCACTCTGAATTCCCGAACCCGCCTACCCGCCTGCTCCCCCCAGCAGCCTGGGCAGCAGAGTCAGCAGCCGCTCGCGGGTCAGGGCATCGCCGGAATTCCATTTGGCGCCGTCGAGCATATAGACGCGGCCCTCCTGTACGGCGGGCAGGCTGTTCCACAGCGGCGTCAGCAGCAGCTGCTCCATGGCTTCCCGCGAGTCTTCGCGCTCCGGGATGAGCATGAAGACGCGGTCCCCCGCGTAGCTGTGCAGCTTCGCCGGATCAACCTCGCCGAAGCCAAGCCCCTGGTCCAGCAGGCCCTTAATCTCTGCCGTCGGCTGCAGGCCGCCGGGAGCATACAGGGCCGTGGACAGTCCGGTCATCGCCATAGCGAACAGGCGGTTGCCATGGTCGTAGACCAGCGCGGAGGCGGTTTCTCCCGGCTGGAGCCCCTCTGCGTACAGACGCTGCCACATGGCAGCGTTTTTGGCGTGGTAGGCCTCCAGCCAGGCTTCCGCTTCGCGCTGCCTGCCGAGCCACCCGCCAAGTATCCGCAGCCGATGCTCAAGCGGCGCGAACGAATCGAAGGTGAGGGTCGGGGCGATACCGGAGACGCGCGTATAGGCGCGCTCGTCCGAATTCGCGATAATAATCAGGTCAGGGCTGATCAGCCGGGTCAGCTGCGGGTCCAGCGGGAAGCCGACATTGGCCAGATTCTTGACCCGGTGCTTATAGACGCTGTTCCGGGCGAAGGCCTCATCGCCTCCGGCAGGCTTGACTCCCAGCGCCAGCAAATCTCCCAGTGTCTCCCCGTGGTAGACAATCCGCTTCGGCCGCTCCGGAATTTCCACTTCATGCCCCGTCCAATCCTTGACGGTAACTTTGCGCTGCTGGGCCTGGGCATACTGCCCGGGCGTGACTCCCGTCTTCTGCCGGAAGCGGCGGCTGAAGTAATATTCATCGGAGAAGCCGACCAGCCGGGCGATTTCGCGCAACGGCTCGGCCGATTCCAGCAGATAGTTCTTGGAGTGCCCGATGCGCAGATCGGTCAGATAATCGAGCGGCCGCTTGCCGGTCAGCTTCTGGAAGATTGGGGTGTATTGCCAGGGAGAGACCTGTGCCAGCTCCGCAAGCTGCTTCACCGTAATGCTCTCCATATAATGATCCTGCAGGAATTGGATCGTACTCTCCACGGATTGCGCGGGACTGGGCAGCTGGCGGGTGGAGTAATTATGTTCAAACAGCAGGAGCAGCAGCTCCTGGAACTGCAGCTGCTGTCTGAAATACTGGAGCTCGTCCCCGCTGCCCTGGTTCGCAAGCAGCTCTTCCGCGAGCCGGATCACCCGGGTGAAAGGGTGGACGATTAGCTCTTTCCGGCCAGGCAGCAATTCAGCTGTATGGGAAGCAGGGGAATCTCCAGCCGTAATAGCGGCAAAGGATATCAAATAATAGTATAGTGTCATTTCCGCGTTATCCGTACTGTAGGAAGTTCCGGGGGACAGCAGACAACACTTGTCTGCATGTACTGAAAGGGCCGGCTGCTCCCCGATACAGAGTTCACCGCGGCCTCCGGTAAAGATCAGAAGTGTATGCTGACCGGCAGTCTGCACAGCGGACACAGTGTCGGCACTCTGGATTACCAGCTCAATGCCCTTCAGCTGAAACAGCAGGGAGCGGAGCGGAACCGCCGGCAGGGCCGGAGCCGCTGCAAGTGCGGGGGCAGGGGGGAGTCCCGGGTTCAGGGCATTCTGTCTCAAGGCTCAGCACTCCTTTCAGGGCAGTTGAATTTATATGTATATTGAGAACGATTATCAATAAACCTCATTGTATATAAAATAAAGCAGCTTATCAACATTAGTTGATAAGCTGCTTTTAATATTCGTCCTATCTGCATGCGTAATCGTTACTTATTCAGCATGGCGGGGATTTCACCCAGCAGCCATTCTCTGGTGGCGGCATCACTGGAGGTTTTCATGATGTCCTGTGTATAGACATAGCCGTTCTTAACAGCCGGCAGGCTTTTCCAGACTGCACTCTCCAGCAGCTTGTCGGTCGATGCCTTGGCTTCGTCAGCTACCGGCGTCAGAAGGAAAATACGGTCCCCTGCGTATTCCTGGATAACCTCCATCGAAATCTCCTGGAAGCCCATGTCGGCGTCAAGCACCTTTTGGATCGCCGGAGTAGGCTTGAATCCGTTCTCCCCATACAGTACCTGCGACAGGCCGGTTGTAGCCATTACAAACAGTCTGTCGCCCGGATAGTAAGTGAAGACTGCGGCGGTTTCGCCTTCCTTCATGCCTGAAGCTTTAAGCTGGGCCCACATGGCGTCTTCCTGCGTCTGGTACTGGGCCAGCCAGGCTTCTGCTTCTGCCGTCTTGCCCAGGATACCGCCGATTTCCTGCATCCGTTCCTTCAGCGGGGCGAAGGTATCGAAGATAATGGTTGGAGCGATTTTGGACAAGGCATCGAAATCAGCCTCTTCAATTCCGGCATAGATGATCAGATCCGGCTGAAGCTCAAGCGTCTTCTCCAGGTTGATCGGGAAGCCGACATCTTCTACCCCGGTCAGCTTGTCCTTGAACACCTGGCCTTCAGCCATGGAGAGCGGATAGCCGATGGCCTGTACGCCCAGGGCAATCAGATCGCCGTAAGTTTCCCCGGAGTAGATGATCCGCTGCGGGTTCACAGGAATCTCAACCGTATGGCCTTTGTAATCGGTGTAAGAGCGTGTTGTAGCTGCCGGTTCTGCAGTAGCTTCTGCGGTTGGAGCGGCGGTTGCAGCGGTATTGCCGGCAGCAGTGTTAGCCGCAGCGTTGCCTTCATCATTCTTGGTGCTGCTGCAGGCGAGCAGTAAGGTGCTCATCAGGAAGATGATGCACAGGATTGCGAAAGGTTGTCTTGCCTTGTTCATTGTAAGTATGCCTCCCATGTGTATATCGATTACCAATAATGATAATCATTCTCGTTAAAATGATCATAGAGGATAACCATCCGTTACTCAATGGACAAAACCCAAAGCTGGAATTTAGTTTGTGCAAAGAAGAATCGTGTTTGTGCAAAAGAGAATGGAGCTTGTGCAAAACCGGATATCCGCTGTGAATTTTCAGGTTATTAAAAAAGAATGAGGCTATTCAGACTACATTCAGTTTGGGTTGTTATGATGCATTAAGCCTATCTCTTGAGCAGGGTGTATTTAGAGCTGTTCTTTTTCCGCGGATTGTGTAAATACATAGATAAATAACCGATTTATTACCGTTGTTATAAGAAAAAAGTTAAGTCTTTAGTACCTGAATTAAAAGTCAGGATATGTCGATAAGAGATTCAAATCATAATTCACCAAGGAGGATAACAGATTGAAGAAAAACAATTATTTCCGGTTTTTGCTGATGGCATTGCCGCTGCTTCTGGTATTGACTAACGGGGGATTGGCGCTGGCAGCCACCACGGTAACGGTCTCCAAAATTGTGCTGAATGTAAGTGAACTTACGCTCGCGGTGGAAGAGACTTCGGCTCTAACAGCTACTGCGGTCTATTCCGACAGCGCCTCAGGCGACGTGACGGTTAACAGTGACTGGTCCAGCGATAAGCCGGCGGTAGCCACCGTATATAACGGGATTGTGACGGCCAAGGCGGAAGGGACAGCTACGATTGTTGCGGTATTTACATATAGTGACGGCACGAAGTTCTCCCAGGCCGCAACGGTTACTGTAACCAAGAAGGTTAAAGCGCTGACGCAGAATGTCCAGAGCCTGGATCTCCGCAAAGCCGAATCGGGCAGCATTATTCTGACCGCAACGTATTCGGATAATACAACGGACGCCACGGTGGCGAACAAGGCAGTCTGGAGCACAAGCGATGCTGCGGTAGCTGCCGTGGTGAACGGTACAGTCAAAGGGATCTCCTCCGGGACAGCCACAATCACAGGCGTATATGGCAAAAAAACCATCACCGTCACAGCGAATGTAGAGGTAGCCAAACGGATCGAAGCGGATCAGCCCGAGCTTGCGCTTTTGCTGAAAGACAGCTCTGCTGTTAAGCTTACAGCTACTTTCCAGGATGGCACGCAGGAGAATGTAACGTCCCTGGCCGCCTGGTCCTCCAGTGATGAAGCGGTTGCCGATGTCCTTAAGGGCGTCATTACCGGCTACAAGCAGGGAACGGCAGTTATCACCGCCAAATACGGCACCAAGACTACCACAGTAGAGGTAACGGTTGACCAGACCAGTAAGCTGGTTGTGGATGATCAGAGTGTTTTTCTGAAGACGGAAGAAGCTCAGCAGCTTAAACTCACCGCCGTCTACCCGGATGGGACGACCAAAGATGTGACCAGCACCGCAGTCTGGAGCTCGAGTGATTCCAGTATCGCTTATGTATACAAAGGCAAGGTTTACGGCTATACAGCCGGAACGGCGACGATTACAGCAGCCTATGGCGATAAGTCTGTACAGGTGGATGTGGATGTTGCGGTGGCCCGGTATCTGGATCTGAGCGAAGAACAGCTTGGCCTGAAGACAAGCTCCACCCATGCGCTAACTCTGACGGCGACTTATGCCGATGGCAGCACAGAAGATGTTACTTCTAAGGCGGCATGGAGTTCGAGTGATGAGCTTGTGGCTTTTGTCAAAAAAGGCTCCCTCACAACTTATAAATTGGCTGGAACCGCAACAATCTCTGCCGTCTATGGCACACTTGAAACCTCGACGGAGGTGGAAGTTGGAGCCGTAAGTAAACTGGTAGCCAGCGATGATAATGTATTCCTGCAGATCAGCGGGACGAAGCAGCTTGTGCTGACTGCCGTTGCAGGCGACGGGTCCTCATCGGATATTACAAGCAGTGCGGCATGGACCACAAGCGATAAGAGCATCGCTATGGTCAGCAAAGGCCTGATCACCGGTTATTCCGTAGGTACGGCGACCCTTACAGGAACTTATAATGGAGCGGCGGCCACGGTTACCGTTGATGTGGGAACAGCAAGACATCTGGCTTTAAGTGAAACCAGTCTGAATCTTGCGGTGGATGCTGCTAAGGTGCTTGTGCTCAAGGCGACTTTTGCGGACGGTACGGTAACCGATGTAACCAGCAAGGCAACCTGGACCTCCAGTGATGAAGCTGTGGCTTATGTGGAAAAAGGAAGTATTACAACCTACGCAGAAGGTAATGTGACGATAACAGCAGCCTATGGCGGGAAGACAGTAACTGCAACTGCCGCAGTTGGCAAAAGCAATAAGCTCAGCGTCGATAACGACAGCCTGAACCTGCGCCTGAACGGAACTCATCAGCTTGTGCTGACCGCCCTGGATGCAAGCGGCACCCCAAGCACGGTGACAGACAGCGCAGTCTGGACCACCGCTGACGAGAATATCGCTATCGTGAACAAAGGTCTGGTTACAGGCTACAAGTCCGGCAAAACTACAATTACCGCCGTTTATGGCGGCAAAACCCTCACCGTTGCGGTGAGCGTCGAAACAGCTGCGCGCCTGAATCTTACGGTCGGCAAGCTGAACCTCGGCAAGGACCAGAGCAAAGCGGTAACGGCTATGGCCAGTTATGAAGACGGAACGTCACAGGATGTCACAGAGAATGCAGTGTGGAGTACGGATAATGCGGATGTAGCTGACGTTAGCAAAGGAACCATTACCGCCTATGCCACAGGCAGTGCTGTAATTACGGCCTCTTACGGCGGCAAGACGGCAACGGTCAAAATCACGGCAGGCACACCGGACAAACTGGCGCTGCAGGCCAAGGCCATTGAACTGAAGGAAGACGAGACTTATCAGGCCGAGGCTACCGGAAGTTATAGCGATGGCAGCGACAAGACGATCACCAGTGATGTGGAGTGGAGCTCCAGCGATGAGAAGATTGCCGAGGTTAAGGACGGTCTGATTACCGGCCTCTCTGTAGGAACAGCGGTGATTACCGCCAAAATAGGTACGGAGAAGGCGGCCATTACCGTGAATGTGGGCCTTGTGGATGAGCTGGCTGCCAATGTGAGCCTGATTACGATGTCTGCCGGAGACAAGGAGCAGATTACACTGACTGCCACGGATTCCGCAGGTGTAGAGAGTGATGTAACGGCTGATGCAGACTGGAGCTCGGCCAAGACTACAATCGCTACGGTCAAGAAAGGTCTTGTAACCGGAGTGCTGAAGGGCAAAACGGCGATCACCGCCTCCTATGGAGGGCAGAAAGTGACGGTCAACATTGAAGTGGATCAGATCACTGTCATCGAAGCATCGGTGACCAACCTGGCGATGAAATCCGGCGATACGGCCAAAATCGCAGTAAGCATCACTTATAGCGATGGCAAAACGAAGGATGTGACGGACAAGGCGGAGTGGAAAAGCGGAAGCTATAAGATCGTCACAGTTACCGGAGGCTCGGTCAAGGCAGTGGCTTACGGCAAATCCTATGTGACGGCCAAATACGGCGGCAAAACCGTCAAAGTCCCCGTAACCGTTGATGTGCTGAAATATCTCGAGGTCAGCCAGATGAATCTTACGCTGAGTGCAGGCCAGTCGGTGCAGCTGGCGGCAACGGCTACTTTTGAGGACGGCAGTGAATCGGATGTATCCAAGACAGCAGTCTGGACTTCCACCAAGGAGCTTGTAGCTACCGGCAAAAACGGCCTGATTAAGGCCAACAGTAAAGGTACTGCGAGCATATCCGTGAAATACGGCGGCAAAACCGTGAAGATAAAGGTCACTGTTAAGTAATTTACTCACACCTGCCTCATTTTCCATTTTGGAGAGTGAGGTGTTTTTTTGCGGATTTTTGTTATTAACATATTGATAATATCATCAAAGTCTGCTAAGATATTGTTAATAACAAATTAATAATAACATTTAGTTAATATCAATCACTAAAATAAACAACAGGAGGTAATGACCATGTTCGGATTCCGCTTCGTAAAGTTCCAGCCCAGTGAATATGTCCTTAAGGTGAAGAACGGTAAGGTAGTGCAGGAAGGTGTAGGACTTTCTTTCCATTATTACGCGCCTACGACCTCGGTTGTAGTGGTGCCGGTCTCTTCGATTGATGTACCGTTCATGTTCGAGGAAATTACGGCTGATTATCAGACGGTGACCGTGCAGGGGCAGCTGACCTACCGGATCGTGGATTACCGCAAGACTACACAGATTCTTAACTATACGTATAATCTGCGGAAGAATTCCTACCTCTCCGATGATCCGCACAAGCTGGCCCAGCGGGTGATCAATATCGCCAAGGTGCTGACCAAGAAGCAGCTCGGGCAGCTGCCGCTGAAGGAAGCCATTCAGTCGAGTGAACGTCTGGCTAAGACAATTACGCTCGAAATCGGACAGAGTGCGGAGATAGAGAAGCTGGGCATCGAGCTGATGGGGCTGTCCATTCTGGCAATCGTGCCGAATAAGGAAACGCTGCGCGCGCTGGAGGCGCAGGCCCGCGAAGAGATTCTCCGCAGCGCCGACGATGCGCTATATGAACGGCGCAATGCCTCGATTCAGCAGGAGCGGCGGGTGAAGGAGAATGAGCTGAATACGGAGATCGCCGTGGAGACGAAGAAGCGGCAGATCCGCGAAACCCAGCTCGATGCCGAACGCTCGGTGAAGCAGAAGCAGAATGAGATGAAGGAGGAGCAGCTCAGCTTCGATACTGCGCTGGAGGAGAAAAAGCAGGAGCTGATTGAACTGACAGTAGCGAATCAGAGAGCGGAAGCGGATGCCAAGGCCTACGAGTTGTCGGCGGTGATGAATTCGCTCCAGGGCGTAGCACCTGGTGTACTTCAGGCACTGACGAATGTAGGCATGAATCCGGATAAGCTGATTGCCATCGCGTTCCAGGAGCTGGCTGAGAATGCCGGGAAGATCGGGCAGCTCAATATTACCCCGGATCTTTTGCAGGGAATTATGGCCGGGTCGCCGGGTAACGGAGCGGGCGCGGCAAGAGGAGGCAACGGACGATGAGCAGCCCGGTATCCGAGAACAAGATTATTCTGATCAAGCGCAAGACGCGCCTGGAAGAACTGGTGGTCCGCTACAATACGATCCAGCAGGCCCAGTTCTATATTGAACGGCTGGGGGCCGATTTCAGCGATTATCTGAGCGAGGACTTCACTTACCGCAAGGCGGTAGAGGCTGCTGTAACCGAGCTGAGCGCGGTAGGCCGGCTGCAGCTTCTGGACCGGCAGCATGTGCCTAACTTTATATTTGGAGAGCGGGATACAGTAGTTGTGCTGGGGCAGGACGGTCTGGTTGCCAATACGCTGAAATACCTGCGGGAGCAGCCGCTGATCGGTGTAAATCCCGACCCGCAGCGCTGGGATGGTGTGCTGCTGCCCTTCACGGTTAAGGACCTGCGGCAGCTGGTGCCGGAGGTGCTCCGCAGCCAGCGGCAGGTACGCGAGGTTACCCTTGCCAGGGCAGAGCTGAATGACGGCCAGAGCCTGTACGGTGTCAACGATCTGTTCATCGGCCGCCGGACCCATGTCTCGGCCCGTTATCAGCTTGAACTGAACGGCACACTGGAGCAGCAGTCCTCCAGCGGGATTATTGTCTCTACCGGCATGGGCTCCACCGGCTGGCTCAAAAGCGTTCTCGCCGGAGCAGCGGGGATTGTCAGCCAGGCGGCGCAATGGCAGACAGCGGAACAGGTGACGGTAACGGCGGGCTTGGAAGCACATGCGTCTGTCCATGGGGGCAGACCGCAGGAAAACGGGGCGGCGCTCAAGCTTTCCTGGGATCATCCGGAGCTCTACTTTACGGTACGGGAGCCTTTTCCCAGCCGGACGACTTCGGCTGGTCTGGTATTCGGCAGGATCAACAGCCGTATGCCGCTGCGAATTACTTCGCAGATGCCGGAGGACGGGGTAATCTTCAGTGATGGAGTCGAGAGCGACTACCTGGAATTCAACTCCGGCGTAGAGGCGACGATTAGTCTCGCGGAGAAGAGGGGACGGCTGGTAGTCTAACATGCATATGTTATGAATGCCCAGGCGCGAAGTGCAGATACAAAGAAGGGGTTCCCCTCAGTGCCGCTGGTGCGGCCTGAGAGAACCCCTTTTGTCTTGAACCGCTTAGTCCGGCTTATATTACTGCTGGAAGCTGCGTCCCTGATTCATCGGTGAACCGTAGGAATGGTTAGTCTGCATGGGTGTATGCAGCGGCTGCGGGTTAAATGAAGAGTTAATTGAAGAGTTAATTGGGCTATGCAGTGAATTTACCGGCTGGCTATTGGAAGTGAAGGACGGGCTGAAGGAAGAATTATATCCTCCGGAGCCTGTGCTGAAGCTTTGATTTCCAGAGTTACCAGTACTGAAGCTTGGGATTCCTGTATTAAAGCCCTGTTGTTCAGTATTGAATCTTTGAATACCACCTGTATTGTAGCCGGCAGTCTGCGGAATCTGCTCCAGCTGTCTGATTAACTGTGAGACCTGCTGCAGCTGCTGCATAGCGGTCTGATGGCCCTGTAATGCCTGCTGAATCATCTGAATGGCCTTATTGCTGTGCTGGCTGAGCTCCTGCAATTTGGCGGCATGCTCCTGCTCCTGCTGCAGAAGCTGCTGATAATTCTGCGTGCCCTGCTGGGTCTGTGTCATCAGCTGCTGGATGATTTGCTCGCTTTGGCTGATCTGGCTGGAATGGTTTGAATTCAAAGTAAATGGCCTCCTTGGCGGGTGCTGTAATGGTCATGCGGGCTTATTATCTCTGGCGGAGGCACTTAATATTCATCCTCATGAAACCGCACGCGAAGCACCGCTTGAACGGTTACAATTGTGCAAACTCTGCTTCAAATCCGCAGGGACGAGTTGATAAGAATAGGTACAAGCTGCTGTGCAACTAATGCGGCAGACTGACGTCTATGTAGAAAAGAGTTTCCAGTATCACCCATAACCTGGAGGTGGGGCAACCATGAATCTGCGTGAGCGTATCAGCCTGACTACAACTTATGTTCCAAGGAGCATCAAGCTTATGCTTGTGTTCGCAGTGCTGTTCACAGCATGCTTCACAGGATCAGCGGCAGCAGCGTCATCATCATCCTCAGATTTAATTATTGTGAACAAAAAGACGAATAAGCTGGCCTATTTCAGCGCCGGTAAGCTGGAGAAGGTTTTTCCGGTCGCCACCGGCAAGAACAAGAGCCTGACGCCTGAAGGCAGCTTCAAAATTGTGGTCAAAATCAAGAACAGACCCTATTACAAAGAAAAGATTCCCGGAGGCGATCCGGCCAATCCGCTGGGCGACCGCTGGCTGGGGCTGGAAGTGAACGATACCTACGGCACGACTTATGCCATTCATGGCAACAATAATGAAGCCTCCATCGGTAAATATGTCAGCGCCGGATGCATCCGGATGCATAATGAGGATATCCACTGGCTGTATCCAAGGGTAGCCAATAACACTCCCGTGATCATTACTACTTCAGGACTTGATATGGCAAGCATCGCAGTGAAGAGCGGCTATTCCACCGGGCCGACAATGATTGCAGGCGTCTTTATCATCAATGGAGAAAAGCTGGAGGTTAAGGATTCTTTCCTGCTGGAGAATTCACGGGTATTCGTTCCGCTCCGAGAATCGGTTGCCCTGCTGGGGGGAACCTTGAAGCAGGAAGCGGGAACCGGAGCGCTTATCATTACTATAGGTGAGCATACCGCGGTCCATCAACCGCTTAGCGAAACAGCGAAGGTGAACGGCAAAACGGTGGCCATGCTGGCCTCGCGGACTGTAAACGGGCGATTGTATATTCCCTTAGGCAGCTTAACGCCGCTCTTTGGCCTTCCCGTCATATGGAACGCCAAAGAGACGGCTGTGGAGCTGTGATGCGCCTATACTAGAAGCTGCCAGATGAAGGTCTATCCGTAGCAATCACGCGCTGCGTATATGCTCACTGAGGCAGCTTGCTGCTATGCTGCAGCCGGCTGATTATATTTTCGGTGACCGGCTGGCCTAATTGCTCCAATGCATATAGGATAGCCCCTGCTTCGGGCGGGAGCTGTGGCGTTACCACCTTATACTGTTTGTTGGCCCCGTTCTTCAGTAAACTGCGTAATTCCGATTGAAAATACCTGCTGTTTGCCACACTGCCGATGAAGGCTACCGGGACGGTCTGCTGCGCAAAAGAAGAAGCCAGCAGACCGATGCCCGTCTTAATCTGCTCTGCAGCCCTGCCGCATACCCGGACGGCGGTGGAGCTTCCCTGCTCCGCTTCTTCCGTAACTATAGGAGCAAATTCTCCAAAGCGTCTGTCCCGGGCTTTCCGGTCATCGTCAAACCCTTCACTTGCAAGCATATATAGTTCAGAGGCTGCAGCAACGTTCCAGTGCGCAAGCATCCGGGCGACAAGCAGCTCATCGCTTGAATCTGTGTGACCGGCCAGCACTTCAAAGACGGTATCATATGAGAGGAGCCGGGCGGCACTTGCGGCATAATGATGAAAATCATAATTGCGTAAATAACGTCCGTCTTCATTAATGGCAATAATGATGGAGCCAGTTCCCGAGATGACAATAATGCCGGGCTGCGTAAGCAGTGCTCCGTAATGGGCGATAAGCGCGTCATTGACGTGCCACCTCGGACAAGTCAGCTCCGGAACCCCGGTGAGCGGCAATATCCAGTTCAAATCCTCCGGCGAGTCATATCCGGCAACCCCGGCAGCCATGCCGATGACCCTGCCGGGCTCGATGCCGCCGCTTTCCAGCGCTTCTATAATCGCTGACCTCACGTTATGCTGAGCGGCAGAGTCCCGGTACGCGGAAGCGCTTCCCTTTTTGCAATAGGCTAGTACATTTCCCTCAATATCGGCGGCTATAACCCGCGTATGAGTTCCTCCTCCATCGATTCCAATTACAACATCTGTTCGCTGCATTCCGGACACCTCTTCACGTTCTTTTCTACAGAATACTATAATCACTCCAGCGTTGGATATGACACAGGCAGATACTGCGAGGGGATAATACTCCTTCACGGCAGCCGCTATACCGGGAGCTTGCTGTTGCTGAAGCAGGATTAACAGGGTAAATATAGAAGTTATAGAAGAGCACTGGAAAACATTGATTCGGAGGACAAAATGAGTAAACTCGCAAGTTTTATGGCAGAAATGCTGCGTTTAGTGGTTCTGCTGGTTCTGACACTAGGTGTACTCGGGGGTGTGGAGCAGTGGATCTTCAAAATGTTATATGGATGGACCGGGTATTTGTATACTGCAGTAATCGGTAATTTTCTCATATTCTTAGTGATGTACCGGAATTATTGGCAGTTCAAGGGCTGGTACAAATCGGAGAAGAATCAGAAGCTGAAGCCGGTGTGGACCCGGAGTCTGAGTGTCGCCGCGCTGCTGCTGATTCTTGTTCCGTTTGCGGTACCGATCTGGATGTAATTAGTTTTGTACAGAGGATGATGCTTCCCCTGGTATTTCAAAGAACTCATTTAGCTTCATATTTTGTTGCCCGACCGTCCTGGAGGCACCCGTAGCATCAATGAATCCATAGGTTGCCTCCATAACCGGAAGCATCAGATGATAGAATGCGAGGCTACCCTTATAGGCGGGCATTTTTCCGGCCTGATCCACAATTTTGTAGGGTACAAAGAAGAGTCCGGCAGAGGATGGGGCACTATAGTCTATTTTGGCAGACCAGATCTCTTCCGCATAATTACCTGTAACTTCATAATACGAAAAACCAGGCCCGCCTTGAATGAAGAAACGGGCCGCTGTGCCTTCCGGGAAATAATAGTCCTGATTCTGTGACTCATTAATGATAGGGATTTGCTTAAGCGTGCTGACGCGGGGAAAATGAAGGGCTGCTGTACGTGCTTCCCCCAGATTCGCAGATTGGAGTTGAGTGATCAGCGCCTCATCTGCTTTGGCGACATACACAATCCGGGTGGCAGCATTCCAGGCTACATGCGCATCTGCGGCTTCTGCTATGAAGCGGATCGGCACCATGACTCTGCCTTTAAGCAAAACCGAGGCGACAGGCAGTGCGGTTGGTTTGCTTCCAATCAGGGCAGTCTTGTGACCCGCAACCAGTGTGATTGTTTCCCCGCTGCGGCCAATTGTAACCGTCTTGGTGCCATTGTTCCAAGCGACAGTAATCCCCGGGATATGCTTCACTACATTTAGCGGGACCATGGTTGTGCCTTGTGTGAGATAAGGGGGAATGTCCGTGCTTATCGTGGAGTTGTTTATTTCTACTGTAATGGTTGGAGCTGAAGCAGGGGCGGCCAGGGCAGTGCCGGACAGCAATATTAACAGCAGCAGCGGCAGGCAGATAAATTTGATGACTTTCATCTTGAGTAGTCCTCCTTCGAAAATTTTGTTAGTTTACTAAAATTATACAGTTATAGACGCCGGATCTATTTGAAAGTTGCGTATATGCCAGTTGTACTCCAACAGTTCATAGGAGTTGATAGAAAAGGGGGAGAGCTTTGACCCGGAAATCATGGATAGTGTCAGCAATAACAGTACTGATCGTAGCATCCCTGGGCTATGTATGGTTTCGTCCGCAGCATGTGGAGCGGGTGTACCCTAGTGTGATCTACTCCAATAATGAAGTCGTGAAGCATAGCGCAATCGGGCTGAGGGGTGAAGTATGGAGAGGTGTGCCCGGAAGCAGTGAGTTTACCGGCGAGCTTACACTGGATGGAGGTCTTCATTATGATGTGAAGCTTAAGGATGGCGGCGGATACTACTTGGGAATTCTGACTGTCCTGGATGCAGACCGGTCACGGCGTTCGATTGGCTCTATTATAGCGTCTCAGAAGCTGGATAAGTTCTGGATTATGCTGACCCATCTTGATGAGCGCTACGGGCTTGCAGCCGGAGAGGGATATATCTCGGCTCCGGCTAATACGCTAGAGGAGGCCATACAGACCGGGAAGGATATTATGGGTTCAGCCAGGGATAGCAAGTAGAAGCACTGAGGGGGAACAGTATGGAGCAGCGGATAGAGGAACAGCTCGATTTGGATGACTATGTAGGTTTTTGGAAAAGAGTACTGATCAGCTTCATTGATTTTCTGATTTTGGCCATTCCTACGTATTTTTTGAACAGGTTGTGCGTCTCTGCCGCAGAGTCGGCGGAGTCGGCGTTTCCACTTTTTATTCAGTTTGTGCTGCTGATAGGCTTCAATGTGTTCATGGTTGTCAAATATGGAGGCACTCCGGGCAGACTGCTTCTGGGGGTAAGGATTATTAACGAGGACGGGAGATATCCGGCGCTGAAGCAGGCTTTGATTAGATATCTCTTCTTCATCGTCAACGGCTTTCTTGCGGTTATTGTGAGTCTGAACACTGAGGAATTATCTGCGGTTTCCAGCAGTCTGGCCAACTGGACCCCGCTCGCTACGATTTTGAATGTGTTCTTTGGCTGGGTCGTGGTCGCCGATTGCCTATTCGTTGCATTCACCCAACGCAACCGGGCGCTGCATGATATGATGGCCGGAACCTATGTGGTTAAGAAGAATGCACTGGACCGTCTTGTTTGAGCCAAAAGAATAGAATAAGCCAATTGTAAAGGGGATAGACCAGGCGGCGCTGCCGCTCCTGTTCTATCCCCTTTACCCTGTTCTGGATGTGGATTAGTCCACCTCCAGAACAGCCTTCATGAACGTCTTGAGCGCGGAATCCCCGCTTTCTCTGGTCCATTCCCTGAGCTTCCCGGACCTTGCTGTGTATAGCTTCAGCATCTGTTCCAGCTCCCGGTCAAAGAGCTCCGGCTGTCCCGTACGCTCTGCCTTCATCAGGGTTATCAGCTTCGCCCAGTTAACTGGGCTGGAGCCGGGACTATGCTGGGGATAACGCTGAGCAAGCTTTAGTACGGCATCGAGCGGCTGTCCCGCCGCCAGCTCTGCAGCCAGATAGCTGCCGGTGAAGCGGTGGCTGCCATCCTCCTCCAGTGAGGCGACGAATTGCCTGCGGGCTTCGTCCAATTTCCCCTGGTACATCAGCGCGGTAGCGTTAATTCCCTGATCATAGCTGTGCGGTTTCTGATCACGCAGCTCAAGAAACCAGGAATAATAATGATTGTAGCTTTTCCAGTCGGACTGCTCATAGTAGTAATGCGCCAGGTTGAAGACATAGTCTGCAGTCGGACGCAGCTCTACAAGCTTCACTAGCAGAGGTATCGTTGCGGCCTCTAAGGATTTGTCTTTAGTATAGGAAGCCTTGGCTGTCATGAGATGAACCAGCATCTTGAGGGCATGATCATCCTGCGGATCTCCGGCATAGTCGTGGCGGTACGCTTCCAGTGACTGCTCAAGCTTCTGCGCTTTAACCAGCTGATCGGCAGCGGTAAGACTGCGTGAATGTAAATAGAAGAAAGGCAGATTGCCGACGGTGTCCTCGTTCAGCCGGTAGCCATTGCTGCGGGTAATCACCCGTCCGGATTCATCATAGGCTTCGATGCTCCACGAGAAGCGGCCGCTTGGATCGGCGAAGCCGAGCAGAGACGAAGGCTCAACCGATTCCCAGCCTTCTCCGCTGCTGCTGGTGGAGAAGCCGCCGCTGCTATACAGCTCTGTTACTGGGATGGAAACCTTATTACCCGTGATATGCTGGCGGATTACATAACTGAAGGTGCTGCCTTCCGCTGAGACTGTGCCGCTGAGACTGTATGAGGCGGCATTCCGGACAGTTTCCCACTCGAATTCTACAGAATCACCTGTAAGGATCTGCGAATTCACCGGTGACTTCAGCTCCAGCAAGGGCTGAAGGTCAATATTGTGGGTCAAACGGTCATTTGGATTGATTTCGATCCAATCATCCGCCTGTACAGGCCAAGTCCAGCCGTCGATCTGCTCAAAGCTCAGGCCCAAAAATAACTGATAATAGCCGGGAATGACGCCTGAGAAGGAAAAACGGCCCTGTGCATCTGTGACGATTTCATACGGCTCCGAGCCATATAACACACTATGATTAACTTCGCTCTCCGGCCGCAGGAAGATGCCTGCCCGGGAGACCGGAGTGCCGTCGCTGTAGGTTAGTGTCCCTGACAAGGTGGCAGGAGCAGAGTTTCCTGCTTCCGCAGCGGATAATAAAGCGTTCTGCATCAGGAGCAGTTGCCGCTCTGATTCAGAATGTGGCTCCTCCAGAAACTGTGAAGCTGCTGTAAAGGATTCCGGTGCGGATGCAGAGTCCCCCGTGGAGCCTTGGAAGTCTTTGGAGTCTTGGGAGTCCCCGCCACTCCCATCGTTCATCTCCTGATACTTCCGGTCACGGACCTCCTGGTAATTCTCCAGACCGTTGTTTATCAGCTTCAGCGCTCCGCTGCTGTCTCCCTCTGCAAAGAGCAGCCGTGCACTCAGCCAGGCCGAACGGGCATCTGATTCTTCTTCACCATAATGCCCCGGGGAGTCAGCCTGCACGAGCAGCACTTTTGCAGCCGCCCAATTCCCTGCACTCAGTGCCCGCTGTGCCTGAAGCAGGAGCAGCTCTCTGGCCAAAGAGGATTTGCTGCTAATTCTTGCAATAGCCTCCGTAAGGACCTTGTCTCCGTCACTTCCGGTGCCCAGGACATCATATTCATAGACCAGCTGTTTAGCCGCAGTAAGCAGATAGCGGTCTATAGGGCCTTCTAGCATATACTCTCTCAGGAACCGCAGCTTATCCCCGGGAAGCAGTAGGGAAGGGGGTTCTTCGTTATTGTTCTGGCTCCACTGGCTTGAGGAAGAACCGATATATACATTGTACTGATATGGAGGCCTCGCATTGCCGGGCTCAATGATCCTGGTACGGATAAGCGTCATACGCTTGCTGCCGGTGCTGGAATTCAGAGTGTTCAGCAGTTCCTGGCGTGCCTTGGCCCCGGTATCCGCTGTGGCGGAGGTTGCAGGCTGAACGGATGGCGCTGCTGCCTGCTGCAGAACACCCGGTAATAGTATCAACAACGTAAGCGGAAGCAGGACGAACAGCACCAGCTGTTTGACCTTGATTCTAATTTTCATGGCGTCTCACCGCCTGTTCATAAATGTCTTTCCAGTACGTATTGCCGCCGGCTTCAATCAGTTCCCGCTGGCCCTGTGCCGGCAGTGTACGGGCCTCATGTTCCGGGGTCCCGCTCTGCGGGTAGCAGAGGATCAGCGCACCTGCGATTAACAGTGCAGATAGCGCACCCAGTGGCTTGAGTGGAATTTCCAGCTCCTTATTCCATAGTGCCCGCAGGCGGGCCAGCGGTACGTTAGGGTGAGTCTGCTGCAGAACCCGTTCCTGTCCGCTGAAGGAGAGGCTGCTCAACTCTTCATCCAGACGGCGTTTGATGTGTTCTTGTTCACTGCTCATAGAACATGCCCCTCCTTCTCCAGAATCTGCTTTAGCAATAACCGTCCCCGGGATAACCGGGATTTCACAGTATTGTCAGGTAATCTCAACTGCCCGCTGATCTCACGGATGCTCATCTCATGGTAATAGTACAGCGTCAGGCATTCGCGGTAGATGTAATCCAGACTTCTTACAGCTTCAGTTAGCTGCAGATTATGCCATTCTGCTATAAACAGCTCTTCTGCGCCTGCGGAGGCGCCTGCTTCATTCTGTACCCAGGCCCCGCCCTCCGGCGCAGGAAAAATATTTCGCCAGCTCCATGTCCGCTGTCTCATCCGGCAGCGGTTAACCACAATGGTGATCAGCCAGGGTCTCAGACGCTGAGGGTCCTTCAGCTGCCCGATTTTGGCATAGGCCTGAATGAAGGTATCCTGTACGGCTTCCTCGGCAGATTGCCGGTCACGCAGCAGCAGCCAGGCGGTCCTGAACAGCATATCCCCATATTGCTCCATCAGCTGGCGGAGAGCGGACTCATCCCTGGCTTTGATTCTCTCTATAATATCCAGATGAAGCTCCCCTCCCTTTATTAGTAAGATGCGTGCTGCGGGAGGAAGGTTGCGTGCCGCAGGGAAATAATTCCTGAATTGAAGGACTTGAGCAGCGAATATGCTTTCTCAATTGCAGAAAGTGCAATAGAATCGAATTCCGGGTAATTTTTAGGGAGTTCTATTGTACTAAATGCAACAGATCCGGTAATGCAGCTTTGGGGGCGTTCTGCGGTGAGAGCAGCGCTGCAACTTCACGCGGCAGCATCATTCCCCAGCTGCTCCATGCCAAAAATGTTCTATAGAAGGAGCAGCCTGAGAAGGAGCATCGTGCAACCTTTAACGGGGACACTGCGTCATAGGATAACAGTTTAAACTTTAAAAGATGGTACCTATTACGAAGGAGATGGCATCATGATCACATCATTCAAAACGATAGCAGGCATAATTCTACTCGGCGGAATGCTCAGTCTAACGGCTTGTAATTCCGGTAAGCCGGATGCGGCGGATACCGGAGGGGCGGCTGCGCAAGCCTCGGAGCTTCCGGCGTCTGCACAGCCGGAAGGGAGTCCCGCCCCGGCGGCGGGCACGGAGCCGGCTGAAGCTGGCGGCGCTGCAGCAACAGCTGCGCCTGACGCAGGCGGCTCTGCTGCGGCCGCTTCACCAGCGGCTGCTGAGCCTGGAGCTGCGGCCGGGAACTCTGCGGCCGCCACGCCGCAGGAGCTGAGCAAGCAGCTGAAAGAGCTGCTGCAGCTAGCCAAGCAGGGCAAGGTGCCCGGCGTGGAATATGCTGCACACAGCGGACTCATTGATGATGTGGAAGCAGCATGGGGAGAGCCGGACACCAAAGAATCGGCAGGCAAAGGCATTTATTCCACGTATGCCGGCAAGCACGTGGTAATCGGCTTTAACAAGGGCAGCCAAATCTTTGATGTGCGTTCAAGCGCCTCCGACTTACAGAAGCTGACGCTGAAGCAGATTGAAGAAGTCCTCGGCAAGCCGGACGCTACCTCCGTGAACGGCAGTGATGACATTTATATATACCAGGCGGGCAAGCAGTATCAGCTCAAGTTCATCATTCCGGATTCAACGGGTACCGTGGATCATATCTCTGTATTCTCCGAACAGGATTCATTCAACAATATGGCAGGCTAGATCAGCCTCTATAGGTGTCCGGATTTACGGCAGCCGCTGTCACATAGGTAGAGCAAGTTTAAGAAGAGTCCCTTCGCAGCGGCAACTGTGGAGGGACTTTTCTCTTCTTGATCATCGGATACAAGTACCGGGCATTTGCCCTTCATGAATGCAGCTGCTGCTATCGTGCGCAGAACTTCTTGCTGATATAATCAGTTTATGGGTTGATCTGTAGAAAGAAGAGAGGCACAGCTATGCATCTGGAGTTGAACGGAAGCGAATATAAAGTATCTGCCGGCGGGTTAACCATAGAGCTGCTGCCCAAGGAGTTTGCGCTTCTGCAGTTTCTGTACCGCAACAGGGGGCGGACCTTCAGCCGCGAGCAGCTTCTCGATAAAGTGTGGCCGATGGAGTATCCGGTGGAACGGACCGTCGATGATCATATCTACCGGCTGCGCAAGAAGCTGCGCGGGCTGGGCGGGATTGATATCAAGACCATCCGCGGGTTCGGTTATAGCCTGGCCGTACCGGGCTCACCGGAAGGGGTAGCAATGACCCCTGCAACGAATGATCCGGAGCTGCGGGATACCATGAGTGAGGTATTCATGAAATTTCATATCTACGGTCAGGGCAAATCGATGCTGACCCTCGCGCGCCAGCAGGATATTCTCGGCTACGAGCTGGACCCGCATTATTCCATGGTCGTTCATTTCGTCCAGGGAGATTTGGAGTGGCTGATCTACACGGATGAGGTTCCGCTGAAGGACCGGCTTTTTTACCTCAACCTGTTCTACTTCTTCATAGGTGACCCCAAGGTGAAGGTGGAATACGCCGAACGTCTGATTGAGCGGAAACTGCTGAACCCCCCTGAACAGATGGAACTGGAGATTCTGACCATGCTGGATCTCTACACATTGGCAGGCCAGCCGGAAAAAGCGCTGGAACGCCTAAAACGTTCCTATCGGGTAATATCCGAACCGGATTATGAGAACTTCGTTCCGGCGACGCAGATTACGGAGCTGTTCATTCATCTGGTGGCGGGAACCGGGGATGAGCAGCTGGATCGTATGGATGAAACCGTCAGCCGGACACTGAGGGGCAAGCCTTTTCTGCGGGAGATCGGCGGTTACAAAGTAGTAAAGGGACTGTGGGCGCTTCGGCGTGCACAGTGGGCAGAGGGAGAGAAACTGATACATGAGGGGTTGCAGGTGCTCGATATGTCCGGCTTTGTGCCGCTGCGCTTCTATTCGGTGTACCGGATTTATCATTTCTGCCGGATGTATCTGGCCGGGAGCTCCTTGGCGCGCAAGTATGAGAGCCTGTTTACAGCAGAGCTTGAAGCTTTTGGTCTGCTAAGGCTGGAACTGCCTCTCGAAAATCTGCTGCTGCCGCTGCTCGAATCCCCCTGATAATTCTCTGACAATTCTCCGTTACAGTAGGATCATGAATGTTTCGCACATTCAATGATATTACATGTAACCTGGAGGAATGTCAGATGGAGCTTACAACCAAGCAGGGAACCAGCCTGCTGCATAACAAAACGTACATGCGGGTATACAGTGCATTCGCCACGGCAAGCTTCGGCGACTGGTTCGATGCACTGGCTATTCAGGTGCTGGTCGGCTACCGCTGGCAGGCCGGGCCGCTGATGCTGGCGCTTATTCCGGTAGCGCTGGCGCTGCCGAGCATTCTGTTCGGCTCGATTGCCGGAGTAGCCGCCGACCGGCTGAACAAGCTGAAGCTGATGCGTGTCTGCGATCTGCTGACTGCGCTGCTGACTGTACTGGTGCTATTCGCCCCGAGCATGTTCTGGCTACTGCCTTTGCTGGCGCTGCGTTCAGCGCTATCCACGCTGAATATGCCTGCCCAGCAGTCTTTGACCCGCAGCCTGGTCAGAGAGGATCAGCTGCTGCAAGCCTCGTCGCTCAATGGGCTGGTTAACCAGGGCTCCAAAATTGCCGGCCCTCTGCTCGGAGGTCTGGCGCTCGCCTTCCTTACGCCGCAATGGTGCATACTGATCAATGCTTTGCTGCGCGGCTGTTCTTATCTGCTGCTGCTGTCCGTTAAGAACATCCGTACAGATGAAGAGGACAGCAAACAGCCAGAGGCGCCGGAAGACAAGATTCCGCTGCATACGATGTGGCGGGAAGGCTGGAGCTTCATGCTGCGCAGCCGGATTTTGCTGAATACTATGCTGTTTGGGCTGGCCGGGGCACTTGTACTTCAGGTGGTCGACTTCCAGTTCACCAGCCTGTTCCGGGTATTTGCACCGGAGCGGGAATCCCTGCTCGGCTGGATGGTAGCCGCTACCGGAGTAGGAGCTGTGCTGATCATCCTTCTGCTGAACAAGCTGAATCCCGAAACGGGATATAGCTGGAGGCTCGGCTCGGGATATGTACTGATCGGCGGTTCCATTGCTGCACTTGGATTGCTTCAGCCCGGCGCTTCGATAGTATGGGTTCTGCTGATCGGATTTGTACTGGGGATCGGAAACGGGGTATTCATGGTTACGTTCAATTATTGTCTGCAAAAAGAAACCCCGCCGCATATGACCGGCCGTATCTTCGGCATCCAGAACACCGTACTGAGCACGGTACTTATTGTTGCACCTTTATTAGGCGGCATACTTGTCCAGTATGTAGGCCCTGCCCGTATTTTTATCAACATCGGCCTTCTGCAGCTCCTTCTGGGTCTGGCGGGTCTGCTCTTCGGACGGCTGCTCTGGCCTGTGGCCAAGCTCAAGCTGGAAGGTGTACAGCCAGCAGCTGCAGTAGAACAGGGGTAGCTTAAAGGCAGACAGTAAGTTTAAGATCAAGCCCTTCGGGGCTTTTTCTGCACTGCCACATTACATATTCAGGAGGAACCAATGACGACTTATATTTACATGGTGAGACACGGGGATTCACTCCGGACCGGGGTGGACGAATGGACGCGCGGCCTATCTCCTGAAGGGGAAGAGGACGCCCGCAGAGTAACAGCATGCCTGCGTAATGAAGGTATTAACGCGCTGTACAGCAGCCCGTATCTCCGCGCCATACATACGATTGCCGATTTGGCAAAGGTACTTGGGCAGGAAATTACCCTCGAGGGGGATCTAAGAGAGAAGGTCTGGATGGAGGGCAACCGGCAACTGCCGGACGAGGATCTGCTTGCTTCACTTCAGGCGATGTATGCCGATCCGGACTATGCCCTGCCGGGCGGGGAATCGAACCGCGAATGCCAGGCAAGGGCGGTAGAAGCGTTGCAGGAAATCCTGCAGGCACATGAAGGAGAAAGAGTTGCCATCGGTACCCACGGGCTCGTAATGGCGCTAATGATGGGCTATTTTGCCCCGGAATATGATCTGGACTTCCTGCTGAAGACCACCAAGCCAGATATTTATGTCATGGCCTTCTCGGCAGGCCAGCTGACCGGGGTGGAGCGTCTTATAGTTAAGGGATGAGCATGGAGAATGGCCGGAAGAACGTACCAAGCCGCGGATGGGCTGGGTGCGTTCTTTGGCGCGAGGGAGGAGAGTGAGCATCTTAAGTTCGCTTGCATAAGCAAAAAAGTTGTTCAAATTGCAACTTCGATCCATAGATATCCGGGCAATCCGGAGGATTGTTGTATGAAATACATTAATTGTCCCGCCAAACCGCCTGGAGGAGGAGAAATGCTGCCTTTTCTACAACAATTTGAGATTGCGGCCCATTTAATGCGGGAAATGTTGTAGTTTGTACAGGATTTGCTGGCGGTCGCCGCGGCACGGCGGAGTCCATCATTCACTGGGGTACGGTGACGGCTAAGCTACAGTCCGTAGAACCGCACCGTATTCGCTGTTAAAATAGCCTTCGCCTCGCTCCCGGTATAACCATGCAGCGCTCCCCAGGCGGCGGCAACGTCATGCACCATCGCCGGATGGGTGGTACGCCCGGTGAATGGGCCTTCAAAAGGCCACGGACCATCGGTCTCCGCCATGACCAGCTCCGGCGGGTAGCGGCGTGCGAGATCCTGAATCTCCTGTTCATAGAGAATATCGGGAGTGAACGAGATATAATAGCCCCGGCTGATCATACGGTCGACAGTAACTCCCGGGCCCTTGAACCAATGGAAATGGGCCCGGGTAATGTGATGCTGTTCAAGCAAATCACATACGGTCCAGGCATCTTCGTAGACGGCATGCAGTACCACTGGTTTGGCTAATCGTGCCGCCAGACCAAGGAGTCTGTCCAGAAGCCGGATATAAGGTTCCATATCCCATGCTTCCCCGCGTTCTATAGCTTCGGTCCGGGAATAGTAGGGAAGCCCGACTTCACCTATAGCGGTCATATCCGGGGCATGGAGCGTGATCCAGTCCAGCAGCGCGGCCAGATCCTCTTCCGGCGGCAGCGGCTGCTCTGGATGGAAGCCGTAGGCGGGTCTCACCAGCCCGGGATAACGGGCTGCTATCCCCTGAGTACGCAGACTGGAGGCGAGGTTCATCGAGACAGCAATCAGCGCCTCAATGTCCTGCTCCGGCAGGCTCTGCAGCAAAGAGGATAACAAAGTCTCTTCATATTGGTCCAGATGAATATGGGCATCAATCATGCGTAATTGCTCCTTCCTCCGCAGGTTATTTCACTACAAATTGCTGAGTGGTATCATGCGGTTCAAAGGTGATGGATCCGAGCTCCATCCCCGCTGCGCCTGCCTTGTATACCAGCTTCAGCGTCCCCATGCTCTCGGTCATTCCTACCATTAGGCTGGTATCCGCTAACAGCCTGCCGTCCTTCACCGAGTAATAGGTAACCGCACCAATACCGGCAGTCTTGCCGAAATATTTCAATGCTTCTTCTGCACGGTCCGGAATTCTCATTGTTACTTTGGACGGGGTTGCTCCTTGGAGCTCAAGCTTCAGCAGCACATCGTTCTGATCTATTGAAATGCTGGAGGATACTACAGCAGAAGCCGCTTGGTCCGCTGCAGGCACGGAGAGCTCCTTCCATTGTTCAGGCTTGACCACATGTACTTCCTGCACTACCAGCGAAGTTCCGGTACCCACTGTGAACACAACCGTTACTTCAGGCTTCCCGTCAGAATCTATATCAGCATAGAAGAGCTGGGGCGGATTCGAGAAATCTCTGTCTACGGTCCAGTCGAAGCTGTGCTTCTTGCCGTTCACTTCCAGGATGAATCCTTTGTAGGTGTTGCCGTCCTTCAGCGAAGCATACAGCTTGACCTTGGCATTATCCCCGGCCACAACGAGGGGTTCAGCGGGAACCCTGACCGTTGTGCTGAGACTGCCCGGCGTAATCGCGACCCGGGTTCCTCCCGCTTCCAGCTCTGTGGTAGCACCCGTAAGCGAATTCATACTATCTGCCGGAATATATACATGTCCGGCCTTAAGAATAACAGGGGCCTCCAGGCTATCTTTATAACTTCCATCTGTTTGTGTATAGCGGACCTGGATAGAGGAGCTGCCGGGGGTAAGGACTTTATTATCCCAGCCAGTCGTGAGAGTAAGCTGCTTGAGGACATTATTCCATTGCAGCTGGACAGGGTAAAACTCCATCAGGGCAAGAGCCGGTACATATAATATCCCATTGGAATGAAATGGCGGAACTTGGGGAAGAACGGCTTGTCCGTCTACCTTAAGGGATAGAGGAGCTGCAGCAGAATGGGCAATATTTATGGATGAAGCCGCCGCATGGCCTGCTAGGAGCAGGGCGATAGCGGAAGCGGCAATTAATTTTTTCATAAGATAACCTCCGGAGTCTGGAAATTCCAATCCATTTTATTATAAATGAAAAACTCCGCTAGCGGGTCACGTTCTGTTAACAAAGATAAGACAAGCCTGTTACGGTTACCTGCTCTGCGCGCTAAGCGTATGACAAAGACCCGCAGGAGAAGGAAGCGGATGCTGTCCTTTTCTTGCGGGTCCTTTAAGATACAGTCTATTAATTTAGTTATACGGAACGTTTCATAGCTTGAACGGGAGCCAGAGGCCGGGCTGCGGGAGTATGATCCTTCTTGTGGAACAAGCTGCGCAGGTAAGGGAGGACCCAATAATCAAGACCGATTCTGCCGGCATTGGCCGCCGAGACCACAATGATCATTCCCATAAGCAGCAGCTGGACGTTGGTGCTGACCGTGCCTGAGAGCAGGTAGGCAGAGTTCATAACGATTCCCATCAGAGCGGCGAAGGTAGTGAAGGTGCCCAGAATCAGGCCAAGTCCGACCAGAAATTCACCTGCAGGAACCAGCAGATTGAAGAAATTGACACCGGGAAGCGCCGCATGCTGCAGGAAGCTGCCCCACCAGGCTTGTACAGTGGCATCTTCACCGACACTTTTGGCAATGGCCCCTTTCAGGAAGCCAGAAGCATCGAAACCGCCGGTAAGTTTGTGCCAGCCTGCTTCAATCCATTGATAACCTACATATAGACGTACTATTGTGAGCAGCACCATAGCTGCTTTGTTTGTGCGAAACCAGTTGTTGAACATACTCTCCACTCCTAAAGTTTAGTTAGCATACCTTCTGCAAGTCACGTCGTTCATAACTCACTTCGGAAGCATTGGCTTAAGTTTTATTGGCTAACTGTCTGTGAGCTACCTATCCTGAAAATCTTTATCTGTGTATCGGATGATCATCTTCGATACCTTAATTTTAAGTGATTTTTTTCACAATTAGTGTGATATAAATCACAAAATCCGAATAAAATTTTATATCAAACTAAAATTTGATTAATATTTCATAAAATTTTCAATACCCGGATTATATATACTTTTAGAGGGCTGGACGAAGCCGCTTGACACCTAATTTATATAAATCTACCATATAAGATATGAATGAAAAAAATGTATTGGCGGTCATTGGCCGTATTCACCGACGCGGAAATAAGTTCATTGAACAGGAATTGAAAAAGCATGATATTCACGGCATCGCTCCATCGCACGGAGATATTCTGTATCAGCTGTTTGCCCGGGAAGCTCTTACAATGAACGAGTTGTCCCGTGGGATTGATAAGGATAAGTCTACGATTACGGCATTAGTGGACAAATTGCTGCGGCTGGATTACGTGAGACGGGAGCAGGACCAGCAGGACGGACGGATATTCAGATTATCTCTTACTCCAAAAGGACGGGAGCTGCAGCCGGTGTTCGAGGCGGTATCCGAATCGCTGCTGGAAGCGGTCTATGAGGAGTTCGCTCCTGAAGAGAAGCAGCAGCTGATGAGCCTGCTTGCCAAGATTAAGCTGTAATACAAGTGCATGCCGGAGAAGCAGGGTCTTTCGAGAACGAAAGGCTCTGTTTGCTGTGAAGAATAAGGGGGATATGCTCCGCCAGATATGATCTATCTACCAGAAGAGACAGCCGGTAATTCCGTATAATTAACACTAAATATCTATACATATACGCAGGAGGGATGGAGACAATGTTACGGACCCGAGGAATTATTATGGCCTCCGGCGGAGCGTTATTATGGGGAGTATCGGGGACGGTAGCCCAGCATTTGTTCCAGCAGGCCATGCTGCCTGCGGCCTGGCTGGTGACCCTGAGACTGCTGGTATCGGGAGCGCTGTTCCTGATGTTTACACTCCGCAAGGAGGGCTCGCAGGTATGGAAGCTGTGGCTGGACCGGAGATTCGTTCTTCAAATGCTGCTGTTCGGGCTGCTGGGCATGCTTGGGGTACAGTACACGTATTTCGCTTCCATTGAGTCAGGCAATGCTGCAATCGCCACACTGCTGCAGTATTTAGCCCCGTTGTTTATTCTCCTGTACACTGTTATCTGGACAAGAACGAAGCTGGCTCCGCTGGATATCACCGGTGCGCTACTTGCGCTGGGAGGAACGTATTTACTGCTGACCGGCGGCGATTCCTCGGAGCTGACCGTTCCTCTGAGAGGCTTGATCTGGGGGATTCTATCCGCAGTGTCCTTGACGTTCTATACACTCTATTCCGGTCCGCTGCTTAAGCTGTACAGCACTTCACTGCTGATGGGCTGGGGGATGATTGTGGGGGGAGCGGGGATGAGTCTGATTCATCCGGTCTGGTCCGTACCGTCTGCTGATTGGTCGCTGTCTATCATTCTGGCTATACTATTCGTTATTCTGCTAGGAACATTAGCCGCCTTCTATCTATACATCGGCAGTCTCCGCCACATTGCTCCGCATGAAGCCAGCCTGCTGTCCTGTACGGAACCGGTCTCAGCTATTGTCTCCTCCGTAATCTGGCTGTCCGTCCCCTTCAATCTGTACCAGGCACTGGGAGCGGGAATGGTTGTACTTATGACTGTAATGGTTTCTTTGAAATCACGGACTAAAGAGACCGCGAAATAAATCGAACGAAATCCCTGAATCCTTCCAATAACCATGCACAAAATCAAAAACCACCGGATGGGGAAGATTCCCGTATATCCGGTGGTTTTTTTATAAATATAAGAATTTATATGTTTCACATGATAACTTATCCTTCTATTTCTCGCTGAGACGGTACCGTCCTTACAAAAGGACGGCAAAGCCGTTTCCACTTGCCATACTGCATTGTACGGAGTACCCTGCAATTCGCCATATCCTTATAAAATATTTGCAGGAGGGAAGATAATGGATCATTTGGAAGCTATACAAAAGCATATCGAAGCAGAACGGACCCGGCTGAACCAGATGGAAGAGCAGCACGGCCGCCTGCATCCCAGTGTAATCAGACAGTCCAAAAAATTGGACGACCTCATTAATGAATATCATAAAGCGGATGCCATCGATAAAAACCGCGATCCTAAGCGTTAAACTGCAGTCAGGCCTGAATCCCCTCAAGCGCCAGCAAGACTAAGTTCCGGACAGATTCCTCGTTCAGTGCATCCCCCGTCAGCAATAACCGGTAAAAAATAGGCCCATAAATCAAGTCGATGCTGCTCCCGATGTCGAGCTCTTGCTTCAATTCTCCTCTGGCTACTCCCCGTTCAAGCAATTGCCAGGCCTCCTGGCGGCGCGGACCGAAATATCTGCTGCGGTAAGCCTCAGCCAGTCCTGCGTCAAATTGCCCTTCACCGATCAGTTCAGTAATGACTTTGCCTTCCCGGCTGGACAGGAACATGGCCAGATTTCCCGCATGAATCAGCAAGTCCTCCTTCACAGAGCCGCTGTCCGGTATAGGCAGCCTGGCGGTTGCGGCAAAAAGATATCCGTCCATCACTACCGCAGCTTTATTCGGCCACCATTTATAGATGGTCGCTTTGCTGACCTGAGCCTGTTCCGCGATTTTCTCCACCGTCACTGCACCGAATCCCATCTCCAGCAATAAATCATATGAAGCGTTCAGAATGGCATTCTTCGCCTCCGTATTGCGCGGCCGGCCTCTCTTCTTATCCATGGCTCGTTCCTCCTAATAGATTACTACATAGATAACCTGCGACATCCAAACTTAAGATCGATCTGTAACTGGAGTATAACATAAAAATGCCTATTTACAATACTGAACGTTTAGTATATTATTTGGTCATAGGAATTACTAAACTGTACGTTCAGTATTACAAATTGAAAGGTGGAGTTACTAATGAAACAACAAGCAGTATCCGCTATGAATCACAAAGCCGTTCCCGATTGGATCACATTTCTGCTCGCAGTATCCTGCGGACTGATTGTGGCGAATCTCTATTATGCACAGACGCTGGTCGGACCGATCGGGCAAGCCATTCATCTGTCTCCCGGAGCCACGGGGCTGATTGTGACGCTGACACAAATCGGTTATGTTGTCGGGCTGCTGTTCATTGTACCGCTCAGTGATATTATCGAGAACCGGCGGCTAGCTGTAACGTCACTAATTCTGGTTGTAGCTGCACTGGCAGCTGCGGCACTTGCACCGAATGCACCGCTGTTTCTTGCAGCCTCCATGTTTATCGGGCTGGGCTCGGTAGCTGCGCAGATATTGGTGCCGTATGCTTCCTATCTGGCAGCAGAGGAAGAACGCGGCCGTGTGGTAGGCAATGTGATGAGCGGACTGCTGCTGGGTATTATGTTTGCCCGGCCGGTAGCAAGCTTCATGGCCGGACTATGGGGCTGGAAGTCTATATTTGTGGTCTCAGCAGTTGTGATTGCGCTCCTGACCCTGCTTCTGTCCCGCATACTTCCGGCACGCAAGCCAGAACCTACGTTGAATTACGGCCAATTAATCCGCTCTCTGGGTACACTGTGGATGCAAACGCCGGTTCTACGGCGCCGGGCGATTTATCAGGCCAGCTTATTCGGTGCCTTCAGTCTGTTCTGGACGACAGTTCCTATGTACTTGTCCAGCTACTATCACCTGTCCCAGCAAGGAATTGCCCTGTTTGCACTGGCCGGTGTGGGCGGAGCAGTGGCAGCCCCTATTGCGGGCAGACTGGCAGACCGGGGCTGGACCAGACTGCTTACAGGTCTGGCCATCTCACTTGCCGCCGTATCCTTTATCTTGGCTTATCTGCTCCGGGATGATTCGAATCTAACACTCGGCCTGCTGGTTCTAACGGCCATTCTGCTGGACATGAGTGTATCCGGCAACCTGGTGCTGGGGCAGCGGGCGATTTATTCGCTCGGCAATGAAACAAGAGGACGGCTGAACGGATTGTTCATGGCGATATTCTTCGTAGGCGGAGCAGTAGGCTCCTCGCTGGGCGGCTGGGCTTATGCTTACGGCGGCTGGAGTCTGGCTACACTGATCGGGCTGGCCCTGCCGGTGCTGGCTCTGGTGTACTTTTTGACCGAGAAGAAGAATCTGGTTTAAGACCGGGAGCATGGTGTTCAGCAATAATCCGCATAGCCGGATATTTCGAATATAACTAAAGTAGGCAGGGGAGCTTCGATCCTCTGTCTTTTTTATTTTGCCGCGTGATGTAATGGAATCGGGATGAAGAGCGTACTAGCTCATGTAAATTACTTGGCCAAGTAAATTCAGCCTGGAAGGAGGGCCTCTAAGGATGCAAGAGCGCGCATTGCTGCCTTTGATTCACGGAAGAGTTCAAGAAAAGACGGAAACCGAGCTGGAGTTCACAGCGGTTTTTGAAACCTACTATAAACGGATATTCAATTATATTGCCTACCGGGTGAACTGCCGTTATACCGCTGAAGACCTGGCCAGCCAGGTGTTCGAGAAGACATTGTCCAAGCTGCCCGGCTACTCTCCAGAGAAAGCTCCGCTGGAGGTATGGCTGTTCGCCATTGCCAGGAATGTAGTGAATGACTATTACAGAAGCCGCGCCAGGCACCGGTTCTTCTCATTGGATGCAATCCGGGAGCTGGTATCCGGCAAAAAGGAGCCTGAAGACCTGATTCTCGAAGGCGAGCGAAGTGACAGGCTCAAGCTGGCGCTGGATACGCTCAGTGAGAAGGAGCGGAATATCATCGCGCTGAAATTCGGGGCAGATCTTAAGAATACAGAAATTGCGCTGGTCACAGGAATGACGGAGAGCAACGTTGGGGTCATTCTCTATCGCAGTATGCGGAAACTGAAATCTGAAATAGGGAGTGTGGAAGGGCTATGAAGAACAAGCAGGAGACAGCGGATTCGCTTGAGCTGCTGGAGCTGGAACAATTTCTGGCACAGCAGGACTTTTCCCGGGACTCCGATAAGGCAGCCATTCTCCGCCAAGTGAGAAGCCGCTCATTACAGGAACAGGAGGAATTAAAGATGAATATTAAACAACGGTTTAGACGTCCGGCCATGATCGTGGCTTCCCTTCTGGTGGCAGGGATAGTAAGTGTTTCCTTCGTCAGACCTTCTTTCGCGGAGGAGATGCTGGAGAGGGTGCTAATGTCGGTAAATCTGGGACACATTGAGGTAAGTCAGATGGATGCGAGCGTTCCGCCGGTGTTCCCGGATGCCTGGAAGGGCAAAATATTTGATCAGGAAGGCAATCCGGTCAATTCCTTCCGCCCCATGCCGGAAGCCATCTTCAATGCAGCCGGTGAGGCCATAGTGGATTTTGACGGGGATCAACTGATTACACTGAGCGAGCAGGAGCAGCGGGAGAAAGAGGAGGCAGCGCATAAATTTGCTGTCAAGGAGCCTGCGGAGCTGGACAAATACGCCCTCTTCAAAGTAAAGCTGCCGGAATATCTGCCTGAGGGCTTCGCCTTCGACCATGGAGAATTCTTCAAGGGCGAGGAAGGCGTGAACGGTCAGGTTGTTGAATTATTCTTCTCCAGCAAGGAGAAGGGGAAGCGGATCTGGATGCAGCTGCGCCTGGCCAATGAGGACAACGCCTTTGCAATGTCGACAGAGGGTACGGTAGAGCAGGTGAAGATCAAGGGAACCGATGCGGTTCTAGTCAGTGGCAGAGGTCTGGACTGGGAAGCAAACGGAGTACTGTACGGCCTCAGCACCCGCGGCCTTGACCGGGCTGAGGTAATGAAGATCGCAGAGTCCATCAACTGGTAAGCAGGCAGGAGCAGAGAAGGGAACAGGTACCAGGAACAGGATGAATCACAGCACCAGACTGCAACCCCCGAGCGTAGCGGGGAACGCGGTCCGGTGCTTTTTGAAATAGCGTTTCTATTATATAAGAAGTAATAAGAGGAACCATACATAGATTGTAAGATTCCCGGGAGGCCGGAGCGGATTCGGGGCCGGATGAATACTTCTCCGCCTGCTTGTCATGCCCGTCTGCATATTGAGGCCAAGTCCTTCATAGACATGTACTAATCAATGCATTCAAAACAGGTTAAGGGGATGATGTCATGCGCCGGATAACATGGGTACTCGCGATCATTATGAGCGTGGCCTTAGTATTGACGGGGTGCGGGAAGAAGGATGCCGCCTCTGTGGTCAAGGATTTGAATAGTGTGTCTGACAAGCTGGAGAGCAAGCAGGGAGCTTATCAAGGCTCAGGCACGATGACCTTGTACACCGGGGAGCAGCCGCAGGAATACAAAGTGGAAGTGTGGTACAAGAATCCGTCCTACTACCGGATCAGCCTGTCCAATGTCCAGAAGGATGTGAAGCAGATTGTGCTGCGCAATGATGAGGGCGTATTCGTTCTGACACCAAGCCTCGGCAAAAGCTTCCGGTTCCAGAGCGACTGGCCGGACAGCCAGGGACAGGTATATCTTTACCAGACGCTGCTCAAGGGAATTGTCTCTGACAACAACCGCCAGTTCGTAGAGGACGGGGACAATTATGTGTTTGAGGTAGCAGCGAATTATCAGAGCAGCGCGCTGGTCCGCCAGAAGATCTGGCTCGCCAAAAAAACCTATGAACCAAAGCAGGTTCAGGTATCGGATTCCGAAGCCAAGGTTGTCGTTAACGTGACCTTCGACAGCTTCAAGTTTGATCCGGAATTCGCCGCAGATTCTTTTGATATGCAAAAGAATATGGCCACGGGCTCACCTTCGGAGAGCACTGTAGCTGAGGTGGATGAGAACGGTAATCCGGTAGTGGCGGAAGACGGGGAACAGGCCGTCCAGCCGGTTGCGGCAGAAATGGGTGACTTCGGAATCATCGAGCCGGATTATGTTCCGGCAGGCGTGAAGCTGAAGGATACGAACAAAATTGAAGGCAGCAAGGATCATGCGGTGCTTATCCGTTATGACGGCATCTACCAGTACACCATTATGGAAGCCCGTCCGCTGGACCGTGCGGTATCGCTGGCTCCAGGCAGTGTGATCGATCTCGGGTTCACTTGGGCACTTCTCAGCGGAGACGAGCAGCAGACATTGACCTGGATGAATGAGGGTGTCGAGTACCGGATTACGAGCGATAATCTGCCAGTTACGGAAATGATGCAAATTGCCGCTTCTATGGAGGAACAATCGGGTAAATAAATATCAGTAGGCGGATACTGCGCAACGTGGGAAATATTCCTCTACACGCAGTATCCGTTTTTTTGCTGGTTCTGCTCACATTGACAGAGGCCTTCTCTAAGCATTACCATTGCAGTAAGACCCCAAGTTCTATGCGATTTCAGCGTAGATGTTTTACTACAATGTAAGAAGGTGAACCTGAAGTGCAAGCAAGCTATCGACCGACAGTAGCCGAGATCAATCTGGATGATTTGCGTGCCAATTATGAGGCTTTCCGGGCGGCACTGCTGCCGGAGACCAAATTCATGGGATGCGTCAAAGGAAATGCGTACGGACACGGTGCCGTGGAAGTGACCCGGGAGCTGGAACGACTTGGAGCGGATTATGTTAGTGTCGCCTTTTTGGATGAGGCATTGGAGCTGCGTCAGGCGGGAATACTAATTCCTATTCTGGTGCTGGGCTACACCTCCCCTGAAGGAATAGCCGTTGCCTGGAAGAATAACGTTACCGTAACACTGTTCACACCGGAAGTACTGGAAGCTGTTAGAGCGCTTCCTGTAGAGAAGGAGCACCGGCTGAAGGTGCACATCAAGATTGACAGCGGGATGGGCAGGCTGGGATTATTACCGGCCGATGCACCTGCTTTCATTGCTGAAGTGCATTCAGTAGCGCAGGCGGAGCTGGAGGGCATGTTTACTCATTTTGCTAAGGCAGACGAACAGAACAAAAGCTATACACTGATGCAGCACCGACGTTTCATGAGCGTGGCGGAAACGCTTCGGGACATGGATATTAAGATCCCGATCATACATACGGGCAATAGCGCTACGGCCATTGATACACCTCTCTTATCCAGCAACATGGTGCGTGTAGGCATAAGCTTGTACGGATTCTATCCTTCAAGTGAGGTGAACCGCGAGCTGGTGGCTTTACACCCGGTAATGACGCTGAAGACGCAGGCTGTCTATATCAAGACCCTGCCGCCTGACTCAGGCATCAGCTACGGCACCCGGTATTTCACGGACAGCGATGAGGTTATCGCTACGCTTCCCGTGGGATACGCTGACGGATATTCCCGCATGCTAACGGGCAAAGCGGAGGTGCTAATACGCGGACGCCGCGTTCCTGTCGTCGGAACAATCTGCATGGACCAGTGTATGGTATCACTCAAATCTTTCGCTGAAGAAGCGGAACAAATCAAAGCTGGCGAAGAGGTTGTACTCATCGGCCGCCAGGGAGCCGTGTCGATCACGGCAGACGAACTGGCGCTCCATCTTGGGACGATTCACTACGAAGTCATCTGTATGCTGGCTCACCGGGTGCCCCGCGTATATGTACGCGAAGGCATGTTACCCAACCTCGTGAATCCCTTGCTGCAGACTTGAAGCCCGGATCAGGGGACCTTGTGCAGGAATTGAAAATAAGGACTAACCCGTATAGAGCGTGTGACTTATAGTCTATACGAACCGCCATTTCTAGTTTATAATGGGATGCAGCATACTTGATATACTGGCGGCATATATTCCTTGTATAAAATTCCTTGTATATTGTAACACTGGAACACAAGGGCAGAAGGTTTGTGGGGGTGGAAGAGAAGGTGGCCAATTTGCAGAACACCAAAAGAATCATGATCAGCTTGCCCGATCATCTCTTGCAGGAAGTGGATGGGATCGTTCAATTGGAGAACTCTAACCGTAGTGAATTGATCAGGCAGGCCATGAAGCTGTACTTGACCGAACGGAGGAAACGTACCATCCGGGAGTCGATGCAGCGGGGATACATGGAAATGGCTAAGATTAATTTGACCATGGCAAGCGAGGCCTTTCTCGCAGAGGAAGATGCAGACAGTACTCTTGGCCGCTTAGTAAGCGGGGTGTAAATATTGATTGTTAAACGCGGCGACGTTTTTTTTGCCGACCTTTCACCGGTCGTGGGTTCAGAGCAAGGCGGAGTTAGGCCGGTACTGGTCATTCAGAACGACATTGGCAATCGCTTCAGCCCGACTGTAATCGTGGCAGCTATCACTGCCCAGATCCAGAAGGCCAAACTGCCGACGCATGTGGAGATTGATGCGGCTGCCCATGGCTTTGACCGGGATTCCGTTATATTGCTGGAGCAGGTTCGGACCATTGACAAACAACGCTTAACCGATAAGATCACCCACCTGGACGATGAGACCATGAAGCTGGTGGATGATTCGCTGCAAATCAGCCTGGGTCTGATTGACTTCTGAACCTTATAGGGCTATGACATCAATAATTGTACTAAAAGGCATGCCGGAGATTGTATCCGGTATGCCTTTTTTACAAGGATAAGAATGAATACGTTCGGGGTCAACGGAAAGTAGCGGAGTAATGCTTGAAGATAATGCCCCGCTGTGTGGGTTATTTGGCAGTTCCACCGGGTGTTGTGCAAGGGCTTGACCTTATGTTACAATTAGACCGGTCAGTCGGTCTATAGGGGGGATACATATCAAAGGACGCTCGGATGGAGAAGAAACCAAGAACCGTATTCTGCAGAATGCTTCACATTTGTTCGCACATAAGGGTTATGGTGCGGTAAGTATGAATGAAGTCTGCATAACTGCCAAGGTCAGCAAGGGCAGCCTGTATCACCATTTTCCCAGCAAGGATGAACTGTTCCTGTATGTGGTGGAGGATGATACCCAGAAGTGGCTCTGTGAGTGGGAGGAGCTGCGGAGCAAGATCACCGGGACGGAAGCCAGGCTGTTCGCGCTGGGAGATCATTACGCGAATGACTTCCAGAATCCGCTGATTCATGCACTTGAGGAATACGCCAGATCCCGTACGCTTACCGATGATATGCGCCAGCGGCTCTCGCAGATCTACGAATCTGCTTCACAGGCCTGCCGTGACCTGCTTCAGGAGGGTATGGATTCCGGATATCTGATTCCAGGCAACCTGGACAGCTATGTGACCATCGTCAGCGGGATGCTGGAAGGGATCGGCAGGGTCAGCGAGATTACAGCACTCGCCAAGGGGCCTGAGGATATCAGGGAATATTACCGCGGGGCCATTCAGCTGCTGCTTCAAGGACTGCGTACCCGGGAGAGCTGAACGGTAAACGGGATTTTTAATCCACAAGCAGAAACGGCTAAGCTTCATTCATAGGAGCTTATGCTTCCGAGGCAGCGATATTGCATATCGCTTTCAGGCTGTTTCTGCGTGAAAGCTAGGGATAATTTTTTGCGGTGCGAAGCGTATAAATTATTATATTTTAAATAGACCGGATGGTCGGTCTTGTCCACGGCGTTATGCAAGCAGCTGTACCCGCGCCGTTATGAGTTCTTCGCCCGTTAATGGGAGAGACTGTTATTACATGAAATGAAGCACACCTGGAGCCTGAAGATTTGCCCGGGAATTACGGAGGGATTTACAATGTCATTATTACTAAGAAACCGGGGCGCGATGCTGCTCCTGATGTTGAATATATTTTTGGCGTTCACGGGAATTGGTCTAGTTGTCCCTATTATGCCGACCTACATGAATGAGCTGGGCATTGGCGGGAGTGTTGTCGGACTGCTGGTGGCCGCTTTTGCCCTGACGCAGCTGCTGGTATCACCGTTTGCCGGGAACTGGTCGGACCGGATGGGCCGCAAAAAAATCATTATCGCCGGACTGATTGTCTTTGCCTTGTCGGAGCTGCTCTTTGGTCTGGCTAATGTGCCTTGGCTGCTCTTCGTATCCAGAATGCTCGGCGGTGCGGGTGCGGCGATGATTATGCCGGCGGTTATGGCTTATGTTGCGGATACGACCTCTTCTGAAGAACGCGCCAAAGGTATGGGCTTGATCAATGCGGCCATTACTACGGGATTCATCATCGGGCCGGGAATTGGCGGATATTTGGCTGAACTCGGCATCCGGGTACCCTTTTTCGTCGCTGCCGGAGCGGCTGCCGTTGTCGCACTCATTACTTTTGCCGTTCTGCCGGAATCACTGTCTGCGGAGAAGCGTGATGTAGCGAAGTCTGATGAGGGTAACAAGGAGAATCTGGGAATGCAGATGCTGCGCTCTTACCGCGAGCCTTATTTCTTCGGTCTGGTGATCATATTCGTGCTCTCCTTCGGGCTGGCTAATTATGATACAGTGTTCGGGCTGTTTGTGGATCATAAGTTCGGGTTCACCCCCAAGGATATTGCGTTCGTCCTGACGTTTGGTTCCATCGCGGGTGCGGTGGTTCAGGTTACGGTGTTTAGCTGGATTTTGAACCGTTTCGGCGAAAATAGAGTGATCTCCATCTGTCTGCTCATTGCCGGACTGTCTATCTTCCTCACGCTGTTCGTTCACGGGTTCGCAGCTATTGTTGCAGTGACCTTCATCGTATTCTTGGCGATGGATATTCTCCGCCCCGCCGTCGGTACGCAGCTCTCCAAGATGGCGGATGAATCGCAGCAGGGGTTTGTCATGGGGATGAACTCTGCCTACACCAGTCTGGGCAATATTGCCGGCCCGATTGTTGCCGGAATCCTGTTCGATATGGATGTGAATTTCCCATATGCGGCGGCTGCGCTCGTCATGGTGCTCTGCTTCCTCATGTCGCTGAGTTACGGGCGGCGGAAACGGAGCCGGCGGAGTGCGGTGATGCGGTAAATGGAGGGGAAGGTTGGATACTTATACAACTATGTCCAAGCGATATAGGTTTATGAATCGGCTATACTGTCCCGCGAGGGACGGTGTAGCCGTTTTTTGTATAACTCCGCTGGGGCGGGTAAAGACACCGGAAACCTCCTCATTAGCCAGGGGATGCTGCAGGGGGGCAGGGAGTTGGATTTGTTCCACTTGCTCATAAGTGGAGAAGCCCCTCTGAAACAGCAGTTGGAAAAACAGCACTTAATATAAGGCATATTAGCCAAAGTTGAGGAAGTGCAAGGAATTAAATGACGTTTATCCAACTAAAACACTCGAATGCTCCAAAACAGCTAAAATAAGATACGTTTATCCAGCTATTGTTGCAGAGCGGGTGGGTGCCTGAGGGAACCTTAAACGGGAAAGGTAAAGGTATGCAAGGTAGGGTCCAATTAACCTTGGTAAGCTGTATATTTCGCCTTCCGGGCGGAATATGCTTTGGGGTCCCCGTAAATCTGCTGAGTTATCACCCGGTTGGTAGCTTGCGTTGCGGGGGTACTTTACCGTGCCAAACTTTGGTCCTGCGGCAAACTGTGATAGTATTTTAGTAGAGAGTTATGAACTCAGACTGCGTATAGAAAGAGGGATATACTTGAGCGTTGATACTAATGGGGCGGGTAAAGCGGCGGAAGATGCGGCTGCCCGCCAGGAGCAGGAACTGATTACTGCAGCAATTGCGAAGGAACTGGGCATTAGCCTGAAGCAGGTACGGACTACGGTGGGGCTGCTGGATGAGGGCAACACAATTCCGTTTATCGCCCGGTACCGCAAGGAAATGACCGGAGAGCTGGATGAGAACGCGCTGCGCGATATCGAAGAACGGCTTGGATATCTGCGCAACCTCGGCGAGCGGAAGAAGGATGTCATCCGCAGCATTGAGGAGCAGGGTAAGCTGACCCCGGAGCTGCAGGCGCAGATCATGAAGGCTGTGAAGCTGCAGGAAGTGGAGGACTTGTACCGTCCGTTCAAGCAGAAGCGCAAGACACGGGCCAGTGTTGCCAAGGAGAAGGGGCTGGAGCCGCTTGCCGATTGGATCATGGAGCAGCGCCGCCAGGGCCATCCTTATGAAGAAGCGGCGAAATATATAGATGCGGATAAAGGTGTAGACAGTGCGGAGCTTGCTGTCCAAGGGGCAATGGATATTATTGCCGAGAATATTGCCGATGATCCGGCCATCCGTTCCTGGGTGCGCCAGTATACGGCAAGCCAGGGGATTCTGGTCTCTGAAGCGAAGGATGCGGAGCAGGAGAGCGTATATGAGAATTACTATTCCTACCGTGAGCCTGTGCACAAAATGCCGCCGCACCGTATTCTGGCCATCAACCGCGGGGAGCGGGAGAATGTGCTGAAGGTCGGCATTGAGATTATTGCCGACAAGATTCACGCTTTCATTATCCGCAAGCTGGTGAAGGGTCCGTCCCCGGTCAAAGAGCTGCTCGAAGCAGTGACCGAGGATGCCTACAAACGGCTGATTGCACCTTCCGTCGAGCGCGAGGTGCGCGGGGAGATGACGGAAAAAGGCGAGGCGCAAGCGATTTCCATCTTCTCCGGAAATCTGCGCAGCCTGCTGCTGCAGCCGCCGGTGAAGGGCCGCCATGTGCTGGGCGTAGACCCGGCCTACCGCACCGGCTGCAAGCTGGCCGTTGTGGACGATACCGGCAAGCTGCTGGAGGTAGCGGTCACGTATCCGACGCCGCCGAACAACAAGAAGAAAGAGGCGGCGGCCAAGTTCAAAGAGCTGATTGCCAAATATGGCATCCAGCTCATCGTAATCGGCAACGGCACCGGCTCGCGGGAGACGGAGCAGTTCACGGCCGAGGTTATTGCCGAGGTCGGGAATCCTGAGCTGGCCTACCTGATCGTTAACGAGGCAGGGGCCAGCGTGTATTCGGCCTCCAAGCTGGCGCAGGAGGAGTTCCCGGATCTGGATGTGGCGGAGCGCAGCGCCGCCTCCATCGCCCGCCGCGTGCAGGACCCGCTCGCGGAGCTGGTGAAGATCGACCCGAAGGCGATCGGTGTCGGGCAATACCAGCATGATGTGTCACAGAAGCATCTGGAAGAGAGCCTTAAGGGCGTCGTGGAGTCGGCGGTTAACCACGTCGGTGTCGACGTGAATACCGCTTCGGCCTCGCTGCTGTCCTATGTGGCGGGAGTCAATGCGACGATCGCCAAGAATATTGTGAAGTTCCGCGAGGAGAACGGCAAGTTCGCCACGCGCAAGGCGCTGCAGAAGGTGCCGCGCCTGGGCGCGAAATCCTACGAGCAGTGCATCGGCTTCCTGCGTATCCCCGGAGGGGATAACACGCTGGACCGTACGCCGATCCACCCGGAATCCTATCCGGTGGTCGACCGGCTGTTCCGCGAGCTGGGCCTCGATGTGGAGAAGCTCGGCAGCAAGGAAGTAGCCCAGCAGCTGGAGGTGCAGGATGCCGCCGAGCTGGCTGTGAAGCTGGATGTCGGCGTGCCTACGCTGCGCGACATCCTGGAGAGTCTGCAGCGCCCGGGCCGCGATCCGCGCGAGGAGCTGCCGCTGCCGATCTTCCGCACGGATGTGCTGAAGATCGAGGACCTGGTTCCCGGCATGGAGATGCAGGGAACCGTCCGCAACGTGATCGATTTCGGCGCGTTCGTCGATATCGGCATCAAGAACGACGGGCTGGTCCATATCTCCCAGCTGAGCGGCAGCTTCGTGAAGCACCCGATGGACGTGGTCTCCGTGGGAGACAATGTCACCGTATGGGTGATGGGCGTCGACCTGAAGAAGGGCCGCGTCAGCCTGACCATGCGCCAGCCGCGCGAGGCGGGCGGCAGCGTGAAGTAGGGCCGGCGGCATCGCTGGCAGGTTGAAGCAAGGGCAGGCGGTATGCGAGGCTGGCCATGTGAGAAGTCAGACCGGCGCTGCAAGCTGGGCGGCAGCGTGAAGCAGACCGGCTACATCGTCTGGCAGGTTGAAGCAAGGGCAAACGGTATACGAGGCTGGCCATGCGAGAAGTCAGAGCAGCGAAATAGGTGGCCTGCAGCGTGAAATAGGGCCAAGAAGCAGTTGCCGGGGCTGGCACAGACTCGTGGCACAAGGGAAGCCGGGCCCATTGGGCCGGGCTTGCCGAACACGCGGAAACTGGCCCGTCTGAGCTCTATTGCACGAACTGTTGCGGACTCAGATGACCCTATTTTGCGGAAATCAGCGTTTTGATCGTGGTTGCGGACTCAAAGGCCTCTATTTCATGGCTCGAGGTCTGCTGGCATGCCCGAAAGATCAAATAGCGTCTTCTGAGTCCGCAAGGGGAGCAGAACAGGCTATTTTCGCAAAATAACGTCTCTGGAGTCCGCAAGGAAGAATGCCGACATGTACACTGGAGTGGAGCACCCGGGCAACTGGATCTTGGATAGTCACTATGGAGCTCCAGCAAACTAACCTGTTAACAATGACCAGCCCGCGAATACAGCAGCAGAAGAAACGAATACGAAACACCACGGCTAATGACCAATCAAGACAGAATAAGACCCAAATCAGCATCAACCCAAGAACAACCCAAGAACAACCCAAGAACAACCCAAGAACAACCCAAGAACAACCCAAGAACAACCCATATGACCAGCCGGACGGCTGCGCTTCCTTGACCAGGACGGCGCAGCCGTTTTTTGGCAACCCCAAATAGCAGATGTAACGCTCCGGGCCAAGCTGCGGTAGAGAATAGTTATAATTGTTAATGATCTTAATCCCTCTTCCACACAGTGTTATGATGAACAAAAACAGAAGGTGGCGGACCGGTATTGAGCAATAGAGTGATCAGGAATTTCGGACAGAACGATATGGCGGCGCTTGGGGAAATGTATGCGCGGGTGTCGGCACAGGAGGATGTGCTTTTTTGGTGGGTAGGGGAGGAGAGCAATTGGGAGAATGTAATCTGTGCCTTTGAAGGGGATAAAATGGTGGCCAAAGGCCAGCTGCAGATCTTCAATGTAGTTCCTCCGGGACGTCTGCCTGGAAGCAAACATAAGATTTTTGTGAACCTGAAAACACTGCCTGGGCGTGAACAGGATACCGGACTGCTGGATGGTGTCTACTCCCTTCTGCTGGAACGGGCGCATGAACTGAAGGGGACACTGCCCCGGGAATACGGAACGGTTCTGTGTACGGGGAATTACGCCGCGGAGGAGAGCTGCAACTCGTATTTTGGACAGCATCTGGGTTACCTGCCGCATAGCCGGCTATATACGCTCCACCGTGACTTGAACGAACCTATACCTGTGGTTGAGCTTGCGGCAGGTCTTGAATCAGCGTGGGTTCAGTTGGATTCACCGGAGCAGAGAGAAGCTTATCTGGAACTGGAGGCTGAGATCTGGCCGGATACCCCGCTGGGCGTGGAACGTCTGCTGGAATATCAGGAGCATCCGCTTTGGACATCGGCTGTTGTACTGGATGAAGGCAAGGTGGCCGGCAGTCTGATGGTCTGGCAGGAAGATCAGAAAGGGATTATCGAGGATGTGTTTGTCCGTGAGCCATGGAGAAGACGCGGGATCGCCAAGGCGTTGCTGGTCCGTGCTCTGGCGTATCTGAAGGAGCACGGGCTGGAGCAGGTGCAGCTTATCGCCATGACTACCAATGAATCAGCGCTGTCCCTGTACGAATCCGTGGGTTTTCAAACCGGACGGCAGGAGATCAGATTGTATACGGAGCTGGAGTAATAATCACTCAGGATGAATTCCTCTACACAGTGAAATCCGCACAGTGAAAGTTGGGAGGAAGTTTATATGTCTGTGGAACTAAAGCCTGTCTCTAGTGAGAATTGGTATGAATGTACCCAGCTTACGGTTAAGCCAGAGCAGCTGAATGTTTTTCCTGCACCTGTGGTTTATTGGATTGCTGAATCGAAGTATGTTGATGAATTTGAATTGCGTGCGATTTACTCAGAAGAGGTTCTAGTCGGATTTCTCGTATTTTGCACCCGTCCGGACAAGGATGATAATTATTGGATTCCTGCCCTAATGGTTGATCACAAGCATCAAGGCAAAGGGTATGGCAAGGCAGCAATGGAAACATTGATTCAGCTGATGAGTGATTCCAAATGTACTAGAATCATGATTGGACACCGGCCGGACAATCTGATTGCGGGGAAGCTGTATGAATCTTTAGGATTTTCACAAGCTGGGGAAGAAGTAATCGACGGTGAAATCGTACGTCTGCTGCAAATCAGTGAACTAGCCCCTCCCGCCGCTTACCTGGACAAGTGACAAACGCCCTGCAACTATATCCGGCCGGGCAGCGTCTAATGGGTAAGTATGGCAGAATGAGGAGGGATATCTTGTACAAGGCAAGATCTATTGGATTCGCCGCGTTGACGGCCGGAATGTTAATGCTTGCAGCCTGCAACCCAGCGCCGGAAGCGGAGCCGGGGACCACATCCACACCGGAGCAGACTCAGACCTCTGCCCCGGCGACTACTGCGGCAGTATCATCACCATCTGCTTCTCCGGCACCGGCTGCAACGCCTGCTCCAAGTCCTGAGGGTACGGAACTGACTCCGGTAGCGGAAGACCCCGGGCCGCCGGAGGAAGGCACACCGCCTACAGCGCTGGAAGCGGCAACTACAGTAATGCGGGCGCTGAAGAGCGGGAATATGGAGACGCTCGCCTCGTGGGTACACCGGGACAGAGGGGTCCGCTTCTCCCCTTACGCTTATGTTGATGTTGATAAAGACATTGTGTTAAGCCAGGAAGAGCTGAAAGCTGCAATGCAAGATCCGGTAAAGCGTGAATGGCGTGAGTTCGCCGGTACCGGAGAGCTGATTAAGCTGACCTTTGCGGACTATTATAAGCGGTTTGTGTACGATGCGGATTTTTCCGGTAAATCTGAAGTTGCACTGAATCAGGGCTTGGGCCAAGGGACAACTCTAAATAATCTCAATGAGGTGTATCCCAAGGAGACCCATGACTTCGTAGAATATCATATCGCCGGTATCGATCCTTCCTTAGAGGGCATGGATTGGCGCAGCCTGCGGCTGGTCTTCGAGAAGAATGGTCAGGACCATATCCTTGTAGGGATCATTCATGATCAGTGGACACCTTAACGTAAGGACTGAAAGCGCCAGCCAGTTATTAGTAAAATCGCAAAAAGCCGCATCCCTTGGTTATCCCAACGGCGATGCGGCTTCTTTTGACGAATATGCGTTTATAAATTTCTCACTTACATCCCTGCGGAAGAAGCGGCAGCAGAAGCCGAACCTGTTACAGATTTGGCTACCGCTGTATACCCTTCAGGCAGGTAAGTCACCGCGGAGGCGGTAGAGATGACCTGCAGATTCATGGAACCGGCAGGCGGCGCAGTCACTTTGAAGTAGATCACTGCTGTTTGGTTAGCGCCGAATTCAATCCGCTCAATCGACAGGCCGTAACCTGAGGTAGGGAGATTCTCAACTGTGACAGTGGCTTTGTTTACACCAGTAGCCGCTTTTTCCAGTGTAACCGCTGCTTCATAGTCATTAACCGGAGCAGTGGCGCTGTCATCCGGAGTGATTACCTCTTTGGCGAATTTGGCTGCGTCATAGATTAGGACAGCGGCTTCCGCACGGGTAACCGGTTCATTCGGACGGAAGGTGTTGTTCTTCTCCAGCATGATCAGGCGGGTATTGACCAGAATCTGCAGACTGTTCATCTCCGCTGTAGACAGCTTGCCGCCATCCGTGATATTCGCATACATCAGCGTAACCGGGAAATTCCCTTTACTCTGCAGCGCCTGGGTCAGCAAATGAGCGAACTGGATCCGCGTCATTGCCGCGTTGGGGTCGATGGACTTGTCCAGAGACAATCCGCTCTGCTTGGCAGCCACGAATGCGGAGGCATACCATGCGTTATCTTTTACCTTGTCGAAGTAATCGCTGGCTTTGCTGCCGGTTGTATTCTGTGGGGACAGCTTAAGGCCGCTGACGATGAACTGCAGGCCTTGGGCGTAAGTCAGCTTGGATTTCGGTGCGAACATATCACTGGTAATTCCGTTAATGATGCCATTTTGATGGAGTGCATTGATTTTGGATTCGGCAGCATTGCCCTTCAGATCCGAAAAGGCAGAAGCCGATGCTCCGAATGATACTGTTGCTGCCAGAATGCTGCACGCTAGAGTGATTTTTGTAGCGCGCTTCTGGAATGATGATTTATTCTTCATTGTGCCTCACCTCTTATACTCTTAGATGGCCAAAGGGGCCGAAATGTTGCAGGCAGTTCTGTATAAGCTGAAAAAATTGTTGTTGGGCTGAGTAATGTGCGTCTGTCACCAAGTAACCTAATTGCAGAAGGCGCATTGTTGTTAGTATCAGCAGACCGCGGGGCCGTCATCCGGGAAAGTGCTTACCGATTGAACATTAGCGGCATTTGGCTGTACACTTGAAGTAGAATCAGTAAACGGATTCAAACACTATCAGGCATTCATACATTCGGCTTATGACAGGAGAACATAGATGATTCAGCAGCAGAGGGTTGAACGGATCAACGTGGGGATTTTTGCTCATGTAGATGCGGGGAAGACGACGACGACGGAGCATATATTATATGAGAGCGGGCGGATTCGCGCACTTGGCAGTGTCGACAGCGGAACGGCGTTGACGGATTCCATGGAGGTGGAGCGGCAGCGGGGGATTTCTGTGCGGGCGGCTCTGGCTTCATTTACGTGGCAAGGAGTGCAGATCAACTTGGTCGATACCCCGGGGCATGTGGATTTCCTGTCCGAGGTGGAGCGCAGCTTGCGGGTGATGGATTGTGCGGTATTGATCCTGTCAGCAGTGGAGGGCGTGCAGGCACAGAGTGAGATGATCTGGAATGCGCTGCGCAAGCTGGGAATTCCGACGCTCATCTTCGTGAATAAAATGGACCGGATCGGCGCTGATCCAGCCGCTGTGCTAACTCAGGCGCGGACCTATCTGTCCGGGGATATTGTGCCTGTGCAGCAGCCCTTATATAGGGAACGGGAATACATAGGGGCGGCGGATTTGTGGAGTGAAGGTGCGGACGCGGCGGCGCGGACAGAACTGCTGGAAGCGCTCGCGGAGCGGGACGAGGAACTGCTGGAGCTGTATATGGCGGGCGGTGCGGCAGAACTGGCGCAGTGGAAAAGAGAGCTGGCCGTTCGGACGGCCGCAGGAAGAATGTATCCGCTGGTGTATGGCGTAGCGGCCAAAGGTCTCGGTGTCACGGCGCTGCTCGATGCCATGACCCAGTATTTCCCCCGCGCGGGCGGGGATGCGGAGCAGCCGGTGTCCGGCATCGTGTACAGCATCCAGCGTGACAAAAGCATGGGCCGCATGGCCTTCGTGCGCCTCTATCAAGGAACTATCCGCAACCGGGACACGGTGATGAATTATACGCAGGAGGTTCAGGGCAAGGTGACGCAGATCCGCAAGGTCGAAGGCGGACGCACCGAGGATGTGGGGGCGCTGGAAGCGGGTGACATCGCTGTAGTCTATGGGCTGTCCGGCGTGCAGATCGGCGATGTACTGGGCCAACCGGAGGCCATTCCGCAGGAGGCGAAGCTTGCCGTGCCGCTGCTAACCGTACGTGTCTTCTGGGGAGCGGATGCCGACGATCATAAGGTGATTGCCGCATTTCAGGAGCTGGCCGACGAGGACCCGCTGCTGGATACCCAGTGGCTGCAGGAGGAGCGGGAGTTGCATATCAAGGTGATGGGGCCGATCCAGCTGGAGATTCTGGATAGTGTATTGCAGGAGCGATTCGGGCTGAAGGTTACCTTCGGCCAGCCGTCGGTGATCTACCGGGAAACGCCAAGCCGCGCAGGTGAAGGCTACGTTGCGTACCTGATGCCGAAGCCGTGCTGGGCGATTCTGAGGTTCCAGATAGAGCCGGGGCCGCCGGGCAGCGGCCTCGTCTATGAATCATTGGTGCGCAGCTCCGATCTGCTGCCGCAATACCAGAATGAGACGGCCCGCCGCGTGCCGGAGGCGCTGCAGCAGGGTCTGCGCGGGTGGGAGGTCACCGACCTCAAGATCACACTGGTGGAGGGGAACCACCATGTGTGGCATACCCATCCGCTGGATTTTGCCGTGGCTACGCCCATGGCCATCATGGATGGGCTGGCCCATACCGGCACCAGCCTTCTGGAGCCGATCCTGCAGGTGCGCATCGTCGTGCCTGAGGAGAACGGCGGCCGCGTGATGAACGACCTCGTGCAGATGCGCGGCATCTTCGAGCCGCCCGTGCTGCAGGGCGATCGGATGATCATCGAAGGCAGGCTGCCGCTGGCAACCTCGCTAGATTATCCTGTGACCTTAAGCTCCTACACGAAGGGGCGGAGCACGTTTACTTCCTTTTTTGCCGGCTATGAACCGTGTCCGCCGGACGTCACTGCCGAGCGTACCCGCCGGGGCGTGAATCCGCTGGATCAGGCGAAGTATATTCTGAGCGTGCGGAAGGCGCTGCAGGGGTAGGATGGGTAAAGAAATAGGCAGGGCATGAGAATCAGTAGCATAGTATAACGAGAGAAGCAGCAATGGAGAGGAGAGAACCGCATGTTCAGAAGCCTGAAGCGGCGAATCGACAATGCGAACCAAATGCAGCGAATGCGCAACGAGAATCCAGAGGAGTTCCGGCGGGCACTGGAGAAGCATACCCGTGAACAGCTAGCCGCTGATAACACTCCCCCGGTACAATCCGGACCAGCTATCCGAATTGCCCGCTGGTTTCTGTATTTGCTGACCGCGCTCATCCTACTGGTCATTTTCCTTGGTGTGCCCCAGGCGGATAACCCGATTTTTTCCCTGCTCAGCTTCGGCCTGCTGCTGTCTCTCCTGTATATGGCGGCTGGACTGGTCCATCCTTCTATCGTATTTTTCCGCAAAATCCGTTCCCGAATGTTTGCACTCGAACTGTTCGGGCTGATCAGCGGTTTGCTGATTCTTCTGATGACGGTTTTTCATACGTAGGAGGGAATTAGTTTCAATATAAAAAACCAATATTTTCGAACTGTGCATTACTGCTTTTTAATAATGAAACCTCCATTTGGAATAATTCGTATGTTTTATTGGGGGTGGCCATTATGAACCAAGAAAGCTTAACTTGTAAAGCTTGTGGAAGCACTACCTTTACTAAAGGTGAAGTGAACGCTGTGGATGCTAGAGTAATGCCGATTGGTAAAACATTTTCTTTTGGTTCTCCGGTTATTTACACATTCTGCAAAAAATGTGGGGAAGTAGCCTCAATTAGAATTAAAAATCCCGATAAATTTTGAACTCTAAAACGAGCTCCTTTAGAATCCGCTAGTAAGTGGTCTGCTTTTTACTGGCCTCCTCGTACTGCGTATTACTTAATCACTTTGTGTTAAATATATTTTAGATTTTGGTAATTTTGTTTTAGAGAGGAATGAATGAAGTGAAAATATCTGCCCGAGCAGGTTTTATCACTATGTCTTTAGTATTTGTAATAACCATCATAACAAAGAGCTTTCGAGTGATTTTTTCATCTTCAGTACTTGATAAATCACTAAATATTGTAGTAATTGTTCTTCTTTCTGGTTTTGTTGGCGCCTTTATAAGAGAATTGCTTCTTCCAAAAGAGAAATAGGTTACTATAGCTAGATGAAAGTAGTCCTTCGCAGTATGCGTCTACTGTTTAACATGGAATGCGTGAAATGAAAAACAGATCATGTCCCTGAATGCAGGCATGATCTGTTTTTCATTTGCTTGTAACCTTACAATAAGTCTTTATCAAGAATCACTCAACATCGGTTGCCGGCTGCAGCCAACGCGAACCCATTACAGGCTCTGCTGTAGCAGTGTAGCCTTCGGGCAGATAAGTGGAGACCGTCCCTTTGGTGATGACTTGCGGGTACATCATATCCGGATCGGGCAGGGTTATTTTGAAGTAGATCACTGCTTTGGTGGGACTGGTGAATTCGATGCGCTCTACCGCCAGGCCGTAGCCGGGATTAGGCAGATTATCGACGGTGATGGTGGCTTTATTGATGCCTTCAGCAGCTTTTTCCAGGACAACATTGGAAACGTAGTTATTAACCGGAACTGGTTCTGGTTCAGAAGGCTCAATTACTGTATCGTCTTGGTTGATGGCCCGTGCTGCAAACTCAGCGGCATCATGAACCATAACAGCAGCCTCGGAGCGGGTGATGATATCGGCCGGGCGGAATTTTCCGTTGTCCAGCGTAATAACCTTCGTGTTCAGCAGTATCTGCAGGCTGTTCATAACATCGGAAGAGAGCTTGTCGCCATCCTCGACCATGAAATACATTTTGGTAACCGGGAAATCACCCTTGCTCTGCAAGGCTTCGGTTAACAGATGAGCGAATTCTGCGCGGGTCAGGTTTGCGTTCGGATTGGCATTCTGTGCCAGAGTCAAACCGCTCTGCTTGGCGGTCAGGAATGAGGAGGCATACCAGGCATTGTCTTTTACATTGTCAAAAAAACTGCTGGCCGTGGAAGTGCTGCCCGTATCTGTCAGTGGCGTCAGCGCCAGCCCTTTGACGAGAAATTGAACGCCTTGCGCCAGGGTTACTTTAGCGTTGGGAGCAAAAAGATCGCTGGTTATACCGTTAATCACACCGGCGGCATGTAGCGCATTGATTTTGGTTTCGGCAGAATGTCCGTTCAGATCAGAAAAGGCAAAAGCGGATGCTCCAAACGACAAGCTGGCAGCCAGGATTCCGCACGCGATGCTCATTTTTTTTGCGCGCTTTATAATATTAGTTGTTCTCATTGTGCATCACCTCTACCTATTAAGATGGCTTTTAGGTGAGAAATGTTGCACCCGGCGAAGAAAAATTCCTGTATGCGTATGCATTGAGAGCAAAGAACTGAAATTATGAAAGTTGAAATGGGGGAAAGCTGTTTTTGTTGTTAGTGTAAAACTGTCGGGATCTTAATGTGGAAATATGAGGATATACTAATGTGGAAAAAAGGGAATGATGCTGTAGTAGGCCAATTACGAACTTTTCTGTTCTAAGGAATTATTGAAGATTATTTTGAGGTGACTCATTGGGTAGAAGAGTGTTGAGATTCATTCCATCTTTTAAGCCTTGCTTGTACATTAGCGTTTCTGAAATACTTTGGAGTAGAACGGTACTAGTCTCATAATGTTGTAGACGAAGTTGGCAGTCTTGGGGAAGCAAGGAAATCAACTCTACAAACAACTGATTGCATTCGTAAATTAAATGCTTATAGTCATCAGAATTAGATAGTATAGAACTTCCTATATACTCCATACGTATGGAAAGAAACTTGTTAAAGGCATGCTCCACATCTGTCATGTATGCTCCCCCGATAAAAAATATGATATAGCTAAAATTATAAGGTGACATCACTTAGATGTCAATGTGAATCTATGAACGTTATTTTCACAATGATAGAATAATGACATCACTTTTAGGGAGTACAAACATATGGCAACTGATAAAAGAGTATTTACTTTACGTTTAAAAGATGATAATTTCAACAAAATTAAATATATCGCAGATAAAAATAAGCGGTCTATTGCTATGCAGATCGAATACTTGATCGAGCAACACATAGCAGATTTTGAAAAAGAAAAAGGAAAGATTGGGACGGAAGAATAAAGCATGTTTGGAAGAAGTAATGGCCTCCAGAACTCACAATTTGGATGGTCATTTTTTATTTGCTTTTTGATATCCCGCCTATGAAATTCCTAGCTCCTTCGTACCTTAGAATTTGTCAGACACACAAGGCTCCACTAGGGCTGACATTCGTAACTTCCCTCACTATATGTAGACGCATTAACCCCCAAAAAAATCAGTACATATCCCGTAAGTGAGTATCGTACCCGGGGCAAATCATGTTAAAATAATAGAAATGTGTTGATCAAATCTACATGCAGCGGGTGAATGGTTTGAGATTAAGAGATTTCATGGGCCCCTCGGATACTTCCGCACAGCGGCAGGCCAAGTGGATCAAGCGTTTTTTGCGTACTTATTGGCTCGTAATTGCTCTGCATTTTGCTGCGCAGCTCTGGGCTTTTTTATTTCTTTCATACCCAATGGGCCCGCATGAATTTTATTATGATGTTCTGCTCTACCCGACGCTGCTGATGAGTGCGGTTGTCGGGGTGACCCAGTTCGTTGATGCGATTGCGCCGAAATATTCCTTTGTCCTGCTGTTTGTGTCCGGGACCATTATTGCCATGATGATTATCCATCTGAATATGGATATCCGGATTATCGGGGCGCTGATGCTGCTGCCGATTTTTGCTTCGGCGATCTTTTTCCGGCTGGATCTGACCTTATTTACGTCTGCCCTGCAGGCGGCTGCGTTCTTCATTCTCTACCGTTGGGATTACTGGTTCAAATATTATCTGAATGATTTCGATCTGATTGCCATTCCGCTATTTCTGCTGGTGGGCACGCTGGTAGCCAGCATTATTATTATTAACGGGCGGGAGCTGGCGAGTGATCTGGAAGCGACACTGACGGCCAAGCAGAATCTGATGATCGAGAACGCGGTGATCCGCAAGCTGTCCACTACGGATGCGCTGACCGGCCTGTACAATCATATCTCCTTCCACGAGTTCTACGACAAAGCGCTGGAGTACGGGAATCAAGGTGCGCCGTTTCATCTGGCTTTGATTGATATTGACAATTTCAAGCGGATTAACGATAAATACGGCCACCGTACCGGTGATGCAGTGCTGGCGCGGGTCGCCAAGGTGATTAAAGATAATATCACTCCAACGGATATTGCCTCACGTTATGGGGGCGAGGAATTTGCGGTTCTTTTTTTTGAGAAGACCTATGAAGAAGCCTACGAGCTGGCAGACAGGGTACGTCAGCAACTGTCGGAGACTCTACATGAAGAGTTGGAGAATACTGCAGTGACCGTCAGTATCGGACTCAAAAGCTACTCCGAAGGAGCCACCAAAGAACAGTTGTTTGAGGAAGTGGATGAACTGCTCTATACTGCCAAAAAATCCGGCAAAAACACAACATTGACTCCGCTTCAGCAGACCCGGCATTTGCAGTCTGTCTAAATGCTAGTCCGGCAGATTTCCTTCATCCTCCGCAGCCTTCTTGCGCGCCCGGAACCGTCTGACCTTCATCAGGTTCCCGCAGAGCTTGTCGTCGCAGTAGCGCTTCGAGCGGTTGCGGGTATCGTCGTAATAGACCCAGAGACAATCGGGATTTCCGCAAATCCGGAAACGTGAGGCTTCCTTCTCCAGTAGTGCTTCGGCAAAAGAAGCCGCTATCTCCGCCATAATCTGCTCCCAGTCTGCACGCTGGGGAAGCAATGAAATCCCGGCTTCGCCGCCGGTACCCCAGACTACTTTCCGCAGAACAGGCCCGTTACCCATATATTGATTCAGCTGTTCCAGCAGAGCGCTTTCCGTAGGTTGTCCCTGCACCAGCCGTTGTACCTCGTCCCATAATAATCCGCGCAGCTGCTTCAGCCGCTCCAGTTCTACCGGCAGAATCGGTCCTGCCGCAGGTAATTTCTGTGCCGCCAGCCATTCTGCCAGCCACTCCGGTTCATCCAGCCTATCCCGGTCCTTGCTCCGGTCGCCTGTCCGCCAATTCCGCCAGTAGCTGTTAATGAAATCCTCCCACAGCAAGCTGCATCTTTCCTTTCACCACGATGTTTCCTTTGATTGTAACAGTTAAAAATAAGTTTTGCTAGTTACTTGAAGCGCTCCGGCAAATATGCTACATTTCTAATGTAACCGTTATTTGGGTTGTTTAATCGTTACCAAAGTCAGAGAAGAGGATGTTCCATATAACTTTAGGAGGGTGAAATATGCAAAATAAGATTAGCGATGTTCTGGTGGAGAACTGGGATTATGTGATGGATGTTGAGGATTGGCAGCCGCCGCTTAAAGACGCGCTTGAAGGGGTGACTAGTGAACAGGCAAGCTGGAAGCCGGAGGGGGCAGCGGGCAATTCCATCTGGGAGACCGTCAATCATCTGACTTATTATAAGGAACTTCTGCTGCGCAAGCTTAAGGGCCTGGAGAAATTGCCTGATCTTGAGAGCAATGATGCTACGTTTACGGTAACGGAGAGCGGGGAAGAGGCGTGGAACCAGGCAGTTGCGAAGCTGAAGTCCGTTCATGCCTCTTTGCGGGAGATTATTGTGGCCCTGGAGGAAGGTGCTTATGAATGGGGCGGCTCCGGACATGCACCGGGCGAAGAAGTAATGAGTCTGATTCTGCATGATTCCTATCATACAGGACAGATCGTACTGGTCCGTAAGCTGCAGGGCTCCTGGCCGGGCCAACGCAGCTTTGACTAAAAGCTGATTTCCTGTAGAAACGGACGCTGTCCCTTAGGGCGGTGCCCGTTTCTTTTTGTTTCAGTCTGAAATACGGGGGTTAATGGATGACATACAGCTAACGAACCGAGAGGAGAGATTGAAGATGGAACCGAATACCAAGGACAGAAGTGTTGAAGTAGAACGGACAGAGGTGCACAAGAAATCGGATTCCAGTCTCGTCGCATCCACCTTTATTAAATATGCCGCATATATCATCATCATTTTTGGACTGCTGTTCTTCCTGGTGAAGTATGTATTCCCGATGTTCTAAGCAACAGAATCCGGCTTGGATATATATGTTAAAGGGAGTGCCCCACAGCCATGATTTCTACGGCTGCGCGGTCACTCCCTTTTGGCGCTTACGGATATAATGCGGAATAATACTTATACGTCTTTGGTGATGAATTCACGGGTTTCGGCAGAATTCCGGTAAAAGAACCAGCATTCATTCAGCAGTTTGATCTGACGGCGGTCTTTCTTGAAATAAGCCTTCATGAGCTGTTGGCAAAGCCACTGCGGCAAGGGTACCCCTCCTCTGGCATGCATCCTATGTACAGATAGCATATGGGGAAGGCCGCCCAAAGGTGCGGCAGCAGCATTCATTTACATGTGGCAATTAGCCGTACAGCTCCATCCCTACAACTGCCAGCTACTGCACACTTTCCTCTTCCTCTTCATACCATTGCTCAAGCTGGGCCTGCAGCGCGCGGATTTCCGTTAATAGCGAGATCAGCGGATACTCAGTCTCTTGTATAGAGGCAAAAGCATTTTCCAGACGGTTGATATATGCCAGCCCGGACTCCAGGTGATGCTCCTCACGCAGCAGCTCCAGGGAATCGCACTCGGCAATCGCCCGCGGCAGACCGGGTACATTCTCCGCAGTCAGCTTGTCAATTTCTTTATTCAGGCGAAGATTGAGGGCGCTCAGCTGGTAAGCATACTCCTCCGGCATCTCCACGAACTGCAGTTCCTGATCCTGCTGCAAAATTACATACCGCATTTTCGGCATAACTCATTCTCCCTCCGGACTTGTCTTCCTTCTTGACAGTGTAGCCTATGGGCAAGTTACAATTCAAGTAGAGATCTTATTTCCTTAGGGAGAGGAGCCGTGAAGGAGCGCTATGATAAGTATGAGTAACGAAGAGCTGCAGCAGTGGATCGAGCAGGTGTCACTGAACAGCTTCGGCGTGCCTTTCCGGCATACAGCCAGCTTTAACAGCAGACTTACGACAACGGGCGGACGATATTTTACCAAAAGCCATAATATAGAGATCAATCCCCAGCAGCTTGCCATCCACGGCCGGGAGGAGACGGAGAAAATCATCAAGCATGAGCTCTGCCATTACCATCTGCATCTGGCGAAGCGGGGATATATGCACCGGGATGCCGATTTCAAAACACTGCTCGCCCGGGTCGGGGGCAGCCGCTACTGCCAGACACTGCCGGGAGCCAAGGCGAGGAAGCCGCAGCCTTACCGGTACAAGCTGGTGTGCGTGGCCTGTGCCACCGAATATCTGCGCAAACGCAGAGCCGATCCGAAGCGTTACCGCTGCGGGAAATGTTCGGGCAAGCTGAAGCTGGTCACCCTGGAGGCAGGTGCGGGTCCGGCTACTTAATATTTAATCACCAGGCCCAGCAGTCCGGCGAAAGAAGCCGCCTGCTCCGCAGAGATTACACAGCCGTCCAGGTCCTGGAGGTCCACCACGAGGCCGGTGAACTCGCAATCGCTCAGATCGATATCCTTCAGCTTGCACCCGGCCAGTGTGGCCTGATCCAGATTGCATTCCGAGAAATAGAGGCCGCTTAAGGTGGACTGATAATAATCGGCGCTGATCAGCGAGCTGCGCTCGAAGGAGGCTCCTTTGAAATTAGCAAACCGGAACACCGCGAACTCCCCGATGCACCCGGTCACCGATACATTTTGAAGCCTCGCTCTCGTGAAGTCCGTGCCAATCAAACGGCAATCCCTGAATTCTGTCCTATGCATGAAGGCATCGCTGAAATCGACATTGGACAGGTCACAATGATCGAAGATGACATCGGTTAGCTCAATGCCGTGCAGAGAGGATTCAGTGATCGTTACATTTTTGAAAATAACCTTATCAAAGGACACTCTGGCAGCATCCTGGTATTCAATTAGCGCTCCGGAAATGAGACAGCGGCTGAATTCGTCCTTGGAAGACAGAGAGTGAATCTGCTGCGGCAGCAATAGCTCCGGTTCCGGGATTCGGGGTTGTTCGATCTTGTTATTCATGAATGCCTCCGTAGAATTAGTTCCATCCGTTCAAGTATGGACAACTTGGCGGCTGAATGAGTTAACTATCCTGCGAACCGGGGCTTTTGTCAATTACAGCGGCTACAGCCCGCCTTAAGCATGTACGTACAAATACACCTGTGGATGGATAAAATCACACATCGTTTTGTAAGCGTTACCAAACTAAGATGAAAAAGAAGTCCATTTTAGTTAGAGGGGGCGCACTTATGAAACGATTCAGGTCCGTGGTCGCGGGACTGCTGGCGCTGTTGCTTATTTTTCCGAACCTGTCTCTGGCGGGAACAGGAGGTTCCGTCCATGCAGAGGGTGTCCTGGGAACAGGCGCAGCGCAAATTCCAGCGGGTACTGTTCTGATTAAGAACAAGTGGAAGAGCAATTTTTTGTATGAGACAAGCGAAGGCGTTGTCCGCTACGGAATGACTAACCCGGCGGATACCTCTTCCCATTGGAATGTGGTCACGGAGGGCGGCTTATCACGGATTCAGAATGTGAAGACCGGCCACTTCATTACGCTTGAAGGCAATGCGGGCAAAGAGGATTCACTCAAGGCAGCTGCTGCCCCGGGCGGGGGGAGCACCGCTGACCAATGGCTGATAGATACTTCAAACAGAGCCGGCTATATGGTCATCCGCAGTGCGACGGCTCAGGAGAGCAAGCTGGTCATCCATGAGGAGAATCAGCTGGGTTATGCCCAGGCCAGTGCGGATATCAACATTACGTTTGAGAGTCCGCAGTGGGCTTTTGTGAGTCTGAATGCAGCGCCTGTCCGGATCGAAAGTGTGATGCGCCCGGGCAACGTCATGTTTGAGAATGAGGGGAAGGTACAGCACGGTGCACAGCCGCTCAGTAATGAGGCAGCACAGTGGTTTCTGGAACCGGGTACAGATTCCGGGACACTGTTGATCCGCAACCGGGCGACCGGACACTACATCAAGCAGAATGAAGAGCATTGGTATGGGGTCTTCTCGGCTGAGATTGATCCGGCCAAAGCAAATCTGAGTGAGTGGGTCCAAGAGCCGGCACCGGGCACCCCGGAGGCAGGGCTTGTAACCTTCCGCAATCAGGGTCTGACCGACGGCGGGAATTCATTATGGCTCAATCCCCAGTATGACGGTGACAGCGATGTGCGCTCCAACAATTGGCCGGGCTGGGGAGGCAATCCAAGTGCGCAGTGGCGGATCGTCACGGTTAGCGAGCTGCAGCCGGTGCGGATTGCCACCTATACCGATGCGCAAGTAGCAACCGATTTCCTGTATGAAGCTGCAGGCGGCGAGCTCCAGCATGGGGTTATCGCCCCGGATGCAGCAGATGAGAGTCAATACCTGTGGTACGCCGAGGACTATGACGGCCATAAACGCATCCGCAATGCAGCCACCGGACATTATCTTAACTATGCGGATGGTGCCGCTGCTGCCGTGACGATGAATAGTAGTCTGCCTTCCGATCAGTGGGATTTCAATGAATCGGATGATTATGATGACTACCAGACGATTGAGAATGTAGGGGCTCCGGGAAACTATCTGTCCCTGATGGGAGGCGGACATGCCGGCGCAGGCTCTGATGCAAGCTCGCTGTCTGCCCAGTGGCAGCTGCTTGACCCGGACATCCCGACAGACGGCTCCCTTCATTATTACCGGATTCAGAATACCTGGCAGTCCTTCTACTGGTATGAGAGCAGCGACGGTGTGCTGAAATACGGCAATATGCAGGAGGACGGGTCAGACCAGTGGCTGATTGAGAAGTACAACGGCCGCAAGCTTTTTCAGAATAAAAAAACAGGCCACTACATGAATGTAGCGCAGATGCCGGATGGTCATATTTCAGTGGCTCCGCTTGACGGTAAGGATAATGTGGATCCGGCGTACATCTGGACCGGCAGAAATACCGGCGACAGCACCTATGTGATCGCGAGTGTGCTGGATAAGGAGCCGAACAAGCGTCCGCTGAAGTATATTTCTTTGCAGAATCTGACCAAATATGCCGAGTATGGGGTGATCAATCCAGATTGGGGCAGTCCCAAGTGGAAGTTCGTACCCGTAACCGAGAAGAAACATGATTTGTTCCGCTTCAAGCTGGATGGAGTGAACGGGGCCGATCAGTATCTTAAGGATGATGCTGTTCCTGCTCCTGTGCTGAAGGTTACACTTCCGGTTAATGACGGTACAGTTACAGCGGATGTGTATGATCCGCAGGATCAGGCTGGCGGAGACTTGGAGGATATAGCGGAGAAGGCTGCTAAAGAGGAAGAGGCATTGCTCGCTCTGGATGCAGGTGATACTGCAACTGCTGGTGCGGGTGGCGGTGGCGGTGCTGCTGATCCCACAGTCGGTCAGGCTACGTACGGAGAGCTTATTCCCGGAGACGATTCCTTCGTCTGGCAGCTGATCGATATCCCCGGCAGTAACGGTGCGGTCAAGCTGAAGAATCGAGGCACCGGAAGGTACATTTCCCTGGAGAGTCTGGCAGCGGTCATTGAACAGGAAGAGCCCGCGGGCCCCGTCCGGACGGAGCAGACGGTATATGACGTCTGGGCAAGCATCAGATGGATAGTTGATATGCAGGAATCAGGACGTACTACCTTCAAAAGTGCCTGGGCAGGCCATTACCTGTATGGCGCCGCTGATGATAACGGCTATCCGGTAATCCGGATTAGCAAGGCTGCGGATGCTGCCGTCAGGGACAGTGTGCAGTTTACTGCTGAGCCTGTTTTCGAACCGGTACCGCCGCTTCCAGTCGCCCCTGTCCGGTTCAAAAATGCAGGCACCGGAGATTACCTGTATGAGAACAAACACGGAGTTGTGCTGTACGGCCAGCCTGCTTCAGATAATGGTTACTCGCACTGGAGTATCGTTACGGATGCAGGGCAGCAATATATCGTGAATCGTGCCACGGGCCATTATATTACTCTAAACAGTGATTACTCATTCCTGGAGAGTACCGGCGGTGATCCGGCGGATACCGGCGCTTCAGCATGGGATGTCAGTCTCGCTGCAGATGCCAAGCATTACACCATCCGCAGTCTCTACGGTGAATATAACGATGAGTACATCAACTTGCAGAATAAGACGGGATATGCTGAGCGCGCATTGCTGCTGGACACTGAGGCGTCATTGCAATGGACACTCGAAGCTGCACCGCAAGAATTCAACATGCCGGAAGGCGAAGCCGGAAACACGGATACGGCTACACCGGTCCAGAACGACACGAATATCATTACCATCGCACCGCAAGGAATGGACGGCACGATAGTGGCGGAAAAGGACGGCAAGCTGGTTTATGCTGATGCTTCCGGAGGTCCGGCCCAGGCGCAATGGCTGGTGCAGGATTTCAATGGCCGGAACCGGGTGATGAATGTCCAGACGGGCCATTATCTTGCGCGCGATCAGGAGGGCGCTGTTGTCCTTGTGGATTCCGATGACAAGGAAGACGCACAGTGGAGTATCCAGGATAAGCTGGGATACCGGCTGCTGTTAAGTGCGGATAAGCAATCTGCGCTTATTTATGGGGACGCAGGAGTTCAGCTGGGGGCGGATGCAGCGCAGGACGCTCTGTGGAACTTTGTTCCTGTACCTCAAGATGCTGTGTATGCCGGGCAAGAGGCATTCCATGGGGATGGGGTGCTGCGGTTTGCCGTGAATGCTGATGTAGCGGAGGAATACGACGTTGTGCTCCGTTACCGGAATGCTTCCGCCGCTGCGGCTGAGCTGGAGACCCTGGTCAATGGTCTTAAGCAGGGCGATGTAAGCCTTGCTGCCAGAGCCTCCGCTTCCGTATGGCAGACGGCTGAGCTTACGCTTGACCTGCGGACAGGAATCAATACGGTTTCATTCAGTAACGCAGAAGCGTCATCGAGCGGGATCACAATCGATAGCCTGACTGTCAAAGATAGCATCAATAAAACCTACCGCGGAGCTACGCTTCCTTATATCAGCTATGAAGCGGAGGATGCCGTTACGAATGGAACGCTGGTCACGCCTTCACGGAAATACCGCAGTCTGGCTTCGGAGGCTTCAGGACGCGAAGCAGTCATCCTGAAAAACACCGGCGAGTATGTGGAGTTTACGCTGGCCAAACCTGCGAATTCAATCGTACTCCGTTATTCCATACCGGACAGTCCGGATGGGGCGGGAGCAGAGGAAACCTTGTCGCTCTTCGTGAATGGGGAACGCCGGGTGCTTAATCTCACGTCAAAATACGCCTGGGAATACGGCAGCTACCCATGGTCGAATGACCCGCGTCAAGGCAGCGGACACCGCTTCTATGACGAGATTCATGCGCTGATCGGTGAGGCTCCGGCAGGAGCAGTAATCCGCCTTGAGAAAAGCGCGGATGATCATGCCGCCTCTTATGTAATCGATCTGGCGGATATGGAGCAGGTTGCACCTGCGCTGGCTCAGCCTGAGGGCTTCCTGTCTGTCACTGATTTTGGAGCCATTGCCGGGGATGATGGCGATGATACTGCTGCATTTAAGGCTGCACTTGCCGTAGCCGAAGCTCAGGATGCAGGCGTCTGGTTCCCGGAAGGCAGCTTCAATGTCGGCAGCGGACTGCTGGATCTGGACGATGCGGAGATCCGCGGCGCAGGCATGTGGTACACGACGCTGAACGGCGCCAAGTTCTACGGCCACGGCGGCAAGACCGGCGTATACGATCTGCTGATTGAGGGCGGCATTAACGTGCGTGACGATGAGGCGGTTACGAATGCTTTTCACGGCGCCTTCGGTCAAGGTTCGGTCATTCAGAATGTATGGATTGAGCATACCAAAGCAGGCTTATGGCTGACCCAGCCCAAAGGTGAGAAAGCGCGCACCAATGGCCTCTATATGGCCGGGCTGCGTATCCGCAACCTGATGGCGGACGGGATCAACTTCGCTGTAGGTACAGGGAACAGCATGATGGAGCAGAGCGATATCCGCTATCCGGGCGATGATGGTATCGCCATGTGGTCCTTCACCGATGCCGGGCTGAATGATGTCAACGGCAGCGAGCGGACGCCAAGCTTTAATAATACGGTACGCTTTAACAATGTATCTCTGCCGTGGCTGGCTGATAATATCGTCGTGTTCGGCGGCAAGGATAATAAGATCCAGGACAATATTGTGAAGGACACGGTGACGAACGGAGCGGGGATTGCTGTATCCACACGCTTCAGCGCAGAGCCGTTCCAGGGCACGACCGTTGTGGAGCGGAACACCCTGCTGCGTACCGGCAGTTATGATTCCGGCTATGGTGTGAATCTGGGGGCAATATGGCTCTATACCGGGGAAAATAACATCAACAGCAATGTGCTAATCCGCAATAACATTGCGCTGGACAGCACCTATTCCGGGCTCATCGTCCACGGTAATCTGAATATGGACGGAATCACCCTAACAGATAACGTGATCGATGGAGCAGGCACTAACGGAGTAGAGATTACGAAGGAGATGAGAGGCAGTCTGCTGGCTGATAACCTGATTATCCGCGGGGAGCGGATGAATCTGGTGGCGAACACCTCGTCAACATTTACGGTTCTGGAGAAGAATCAAGGTATCGCAAGCAGCGTCAAGCCATTCTCGATCAAGCTTGGGGATGGACAGACCGGACCTGTGGTATTAAAAGAGGGAACCAGCTCCAAGCTGCAGGTACTGGATCAGAAAGGTACAGATATCACTGCACAGGCAGTCATCAGTATTGCAGGCAGCAGCCTTGCCACTGTGGAAGAAGGGAAGCTGCAGGCAGTTGCTAAAGGGAACACTACCTTTACCGTGTCCGCCCTTGGCAGCACAAGAGTGTATGATCTTGTGATATCGGCTGCTGACCCTGTCGACCCGGTTGACCCTGTCGATCCGGTTGACCCAGTTGACCCGGTGGACCCGGTAGACCCTGTCGATCCGGGAACTCCAAGTCCGAATCCGACTGCGGCTCCAAGTCCGACTCCAAGTCCGACGGCGGCTCCGAGTCCGAATGCGAACCCGAACCCGCAGGCAACTCCTGCGGCTACCCCGGCGTCCGTGATTGTGCCTGCGGCTAATAACGATGCGCAGCTCAAGAGTATTGCCGCCGGGCAGAAGGTAATTGAAGTGGCGGCTAATGCAGAGGGTTCCGCACGCTTCAGCGGGACTGCCTTGCGGGCAGCGGCAGCGGCGAGTCCAGACGCTGTACTGGTGGTGCGGAGCGGGGACGCGTCCTACCGTCTCCCGCTGTCCCTGGCGGACAGCGTTCTGAAGGGCGCGAAGCTGCCTGATGGAACGCTGGAGTTCAAGCTCGCGCCGCAGACAGGCGCGGAGCTTGCGGGGCTGCTTGCCGCTGCAGGCAAGCAGAACTATAAGGTGAAGGGAACGCCGGCAGGCTTCACCTTGAATGTTACGGACGGCAAGACCTCATTGCCGGCCGGAAGCTTCGGCACTGTACATGTCGAGCGTACATTCACCATTAACGAAGTAATGGACGTCAAGACAGCAGTGGCGCTGGTCTATAATGCCAAGGACGGAACCTTCCGTTACGTTCCGGCAGTATTCGAATCCGGGGCAGGTGTGACCCGGGTTACCGTTAAGAGCAGCTTGGCCGGAGGTATAATGGCCGTTGCCGTGAATCCGGCAAGCTTCGGCGATATCTACGCTCACTGGGCCAAGGATGAGATCAATCTGCTGGCCAGCAGATTGATTGTGAACGGCCAGTCGGCCGGTGTCTTTGCGCCGCAGCGTACCGTCAGCCGGGCGGAATTCGCGTCCATGCTGGTCCGCTCGCTTGGCCTGCAGCCGGCTGCGCTGCCGGCTGCAGCCGTCGCTTTCCGCGATGTGCCGGCCAGCTCCTGGTACGCCGCTGACGCGGAGACCGCCGTATTGTTGGGGCTGGTTCAAGGCTACGCGGACGGTTCCTTCCGTCCGGATGCGATGATCACCAGAGAGCAGATGGCGGTCATGGCCGCCAGAGCCTGGAAGCTGCTTCACGCCAATGCAGCAATTAATGAAGCAGCTTCTGCGTCAGCACTGCCGGGGCCAGGCACATTTAAGGATGCTGCCAGTATCTCTGCTTGGGCTAAGGAAGCTGTAGACACATTAACCGCCACCGGCATTATGAACGGCCAATTCGCCGGATACTTTGCGCCGGACAGCAACACCAGCCGTGCAGAAACCGCCATTATTCTGACCCGCCTGCTCCGTGCGGGCAAGCTGCTGAACGAGTAGCCGCTAGTCGTTACGGCTTAACGAACAACCTACAAGCCGCCGCAAAGGAACGCGGGATTTCCCCCGTCTTCCTTTGCGGCGGCTTATTTTTATCTAGGCCAGGAGGCCGTGTTTTTTAACTCGCTCGAAGTGGACTAAAGAGGAAATAGACTAAAGCAGGAAGTGGACTAAAGAGGAAATACAACGCAGAAGTGTCTTTGAATTAGCTGAAAGTTGGCAGAATGGAGTGAAGGAAAGGAGACGACGAAGTATCCTAAGTATCGCTCAAAGTTGCCAGATTGGAGGGACGGAGGCGCAGACGTGTCTTTGATATCGCTCAAAGTTGGCAGTTTGGAGGAACGGAGACGCAGAATTGTGTTTGAATAAGCTGAAGTCAACAGAATGGAGAAAAGGAGAGACGCAGAAGTGTGTTTAATATCGCCCGAAGCCGGCAGATTGGTGGGACAGAGAGGTGCGAGACGGCTGAAATCTTGCAGGAAATACAACAATGTATGGTTCAAAACTACCTACTTACCAGAAATCCTGCAGGAAATACAACAATGTATGGTTCAAAACTACCTACTTACCAGAAATCCTGCAGAAAATACAACAATTTGAGGCTCAAAACTGCCAACCCGTCAGAATTCTTGCAAAAAGTACAACAATGTGGGTTCACAACCGCCAAACCGCCAAAAATCTTGCAAAAAGTATAGGCGTGTTGATTTCCCAAAAAAAGGGACAAAAAAGGCCGCCATTTCGGGTAATGGTAAGTACGACCAAACCAAACCGAAATGAGGCGACCTCATGAATAAATATACCCCATTCTTAGCTGTTTTCAAACAAGTGTTAACATCGGATGAAGTCGAAATGGTGACCGGACAAACCAAGGACTACGTGGATAGAGGAACCAAAATGACCGTCGGGTTGCTACTCGATTACTTTGTCCAAGCCTGCTACCACAAATGGGACGGCTTCCGGCAAAGTGCCCGCTTAGGCCCAAACTTTGACTTGCCTGAGATTCATTACTCCACCCTTTCCGGCAAGGCCGGTGAAGTCCCTTACGAAATCTTCAAACGTATCTTTCAAATGCTCGTCACGAAATGTAACCGTCAAACCCGGCGGCATCTGAATCTGCCTAAAGATCTTCTGCTGATTGACTCGACTACGGTCACGGCGGCGAACTCCCGAATGCCTTGGGCCTCGTACAAAAAATTCAGAGGGGGCATTAAGCTGCATGTTGCTCTTTCGCAGGGTCAGCGTTCACCCGTGAACGTGGAGGAATCGATCGCGAAGCGCAATGACGCTCCGTTTGGAGAAGTCTTGGCAGATACGGACTACATTTTGGTACAGGATCGGGCGTACGGAAAAATCAGCAGATTGGATCAATATGTGCTTCAGGGCCAGTCGTTTGTGATTCGACTCAAAGACAATCTCCATTTGGTGAAGCCGAGAAACCTCCAGCGACCCGCAGAGGGAGAAACGAACATTGTTCGTGATATTACTTGTTATATCGGTCAAGGGAAGTGCCAATCCGCTAAGCGCCACCGGGTCGTAGAATTTGAGAATGACCGGGGGGAAGTCGTACGGGTCGTGACCGATTTGAGAAAAGAGTCTGCTTATGTGATCGCTGAAATCTATAAGGCACGCTGGGAAATTGAAGTCTTTTTCCGCTGGATTAAACAGCATCTGAACGTGCCATGTCTATTTGGAACCACTGAAAATGCAGTATACAGCCAATTGTTTGTGGCCCTTGCGGTCTATGTACTTCTGAGACGTGTTTATGATGAAATCCACCCCAACGTGCCTGCCTTTGCTCAACTGACCCTTTGGGAATTTATGCAGCATTGGCGTATATTTAGTCTTCCGCTGGAGTGGCAGGTTCAACTTAGTCTGCTCAGGAACAAGGTTGTTTTGGGAATTATATCCATACCATAATATGGGGAATCAACAGGCTTGCAAAAAGTACAACAATTCCGGATCTGAAGGTAACAATTCTCCAGTACTCCCGCTCATATAGGAAGAGTAGCTATAATTTTACCCAAAGTCGGCTGAGCGGGGCATACAGAGTGGAGAGTGTTTTAAATTTTCATCTGCAGTTGCAAATAATATTTTCGTCGAAATTTTTGCTGAAGTTTTCCTAGGGCGGTCTCACTGCTGATTCCATAGCTACTCCCACTGCTGGTTCCATAGCTACTTCCGCTGCCGGTCTTATGGATGATTCCATACGTAGTTCTATCGTGAGCACGTTCGCGGGTGCAACTCCTAGAGAACCAATTAATTCGCAGCCCGGATAACTTGTTTCTAACTAAGACTTTAACCTCGCCCCCTATCCGCAAGGAAGGCAAGCCTTACAAAAGGTTCGCTCTGTTTGCCTTCTGCTGCCCTCTGCCTGCCCTATACCTGCCCTCAGCCTGCAACAGAACTACTTGATCTGGCCCATATCCAGGTTGACCCGGTAATTGCCGTACCTCAGCAGCTCATCGAGAAAAGCAGTCAGCGCTTCCTGATTCACGGTACGTACGCGCATCCAATAGCAGCCCTCCCCGCTGATGCGGTACAGCTCCGCGACACTCGTATGGTTCTTCGCAAAGTTCTGGAAGGGCAGATGAGCGGCGTTGGTGCTGAGAAAAACCGTAATAAAAGCATGCATATTCTGCCCGATCCGGAGCGGGTTCCAGCGGATAGTGTAGCCTTCAATAATCTCCAGCTCCCGCATTCTGCGGATACGCGCGCCAACGGCTTGGCCGGTCAGGTGAACTTCAGCTCCGATATCTTTGTGGCTTAATGTAGAGTCTTCTATGAGAAGCTGTAAGATGCGGTAATCCGTATCGTCAATGAGGTAGGGCATCATAAGTGTAATTTCCTTTCCGGGTGAAAGTAGAACAGGCTAATCTCTTTCGCGGCACAATGTATTCTTATCTGCGGCCGATTTATAATTAATTGTAGCAGAACCCAAGCACAAGTATAAGAAAGAGGTGTTTATTATGAAAATCCAACTGATCCGCCACGCCTCATTATGGCTGGAATACGGCGGCGTAACCTTTCTGGTTGACCCGATGCTGAGTGCACAGGGAGTCAATCCGCCAATTATAAATACCACGAATGAGCAGCGGAATCCGCTGGTTTCTTTACCGGGGCTTGTAGAGCAGTGGCTGGAGCCGGATGCTGTACTCGTGACGCACCTCCACCAGGATCACTGGGATGCAGCGGCGGCGGAGCTTTTGTCGCATGAGCTTCCGGTACTATGCCAGGAGGGAGATGGAGAGAAAATTACAGCGCAGGGCTTCGCCCATGTTACAGAGATTAAAGACAGTGCGGCAGCTTCTGTGCGTGGAGTAACCCTGACGCGTACTGATGGCCGACATGGAACGGGAGAGATCGGGGAGAGAATGGGCAAAGTCTCCGGTTTCGTATTCCAGGCGGAAGGAGAACCCGATCTGTATCTGGCGGGAGACACAATCTGGTGCGGCGAAGTCCGGCAGGTACTTGATGATTATCACCCGGAAGTTATCGTCGTGAATGCCGGAGGAGCAAGCTTCGTAAGCGGAGGACATATCACTATGAACGAACAGGATATTGTGGATGTATGCCATGCAGCCCCGGAAGCATCCGTGATTGCCGTTCATATGGATGCCATTAACCACTGCCACGTTACCCGTAAACTGCTGAAGCTCCGCCTTGAACAAGAGGAACTGCTTAACCGTGTCGCTGTACCTTTGGACGGAGAATGGGTGTAGTCCCAAGGAAATTTGTATAGTTTGTAAACGTTCTTACAATCTCTTTCGCTAAGCTTGACTAACCTAAAGAATCATGATAAATTAATCCTTGTTCATGTTAATGTTCCCTGATAGCTCAGTTGGTAGAGCACTCGACTGTTAATCGAGTTGTCACAGGTTCGAGTCCTGTTCGGGGAGCCATTACTTGGAGAGATACCCAAGTGGCTATAAGGGGACCCTCTGCTAAGGGGTTAGACTGCGTAAGCGGTGCGAGGGTTCGAATCCCTCTCTCTCCGTATGATATACTTCCCTGTTTGGGATGAGAACCCTCAGTGGTTCGTTGGAGCATAAGCTTCGTTAGGGATTCTTCGCAATCTCTCGCGCAGTGAGAGTATCCCTCTCTCTCCGTAGATTTACTTCCCTGCTAGGGATGAGAACCCTCAGTGGTTCGTTGGAGCATAAGCTTCGTTAGGGATTCTTCGCAATCTCTCGCGCAGTGAGAGTATCCCTCTCTCTCCGTTCCTGCAACTATTCATACGTATTAATACAAAAGGAGCTCATTTTGAGCTTCTTTTTTTGCGTTCATCCAGTCAGAGCGATGTGAAGCCTTGAAGTATGCGGGTTCCTTTTTGATGTCGTAATTACATATAGTTATTGTCGCATTTATCTACTAAAAAACCTGCATGTTATATGATACCTTATAGGTAATGTCAGAATAATATATATGGAGGTGCAAGAGAATGAGCATTAGGATTGGCAAAATCAGCTTTTGGCATGTGCATGCCTGGGATTATACGAAGCAGGCGCAGGAACATAGTGATACTGAAATCGCTGCGGTGTGGGACGAGGATGCGGAGCGCGGCAAGAAGGCTGCGGACAGCTTGAATGTTCCGTTTTTTGATTCCTTGGAAGACCTGCTTGCCCGGAAGGATATAGATGCCGTTATTGTCGACGCGCCAACCTGTCAGCACCGGGATATCATCATTGCGGCTGCCCAAGCCGGCAAGCACATCTTCACCGAAAAGGTTGTGGCTGCAACGTTGAGTGAGGTCAATGAAATCCTGTCAGAAGTCTCGGGTCATGGGGTGAAGCTAACGGTTTACCTCCCGCGTCTAAATGATGGTTATACTTTATCGGTTCAAGAAATTCTAAACCAGGGACTGCTTGGAGAAATAACGTATGTCAGAGTCCGCTTATCTCATAATGGTGCAACTGCAAACTGGCTTCCCGAACATTTCTTTAGCTTGGAGCAATGCCAGGGCGGTGCCTTAATTGACCTTGGCTGTCATCCCATGTACCTGACCAGGCTCTTTCTGGGTCAAGAAGTGACCGGTGTAAGTGCGAGCTTTGGATATGTAACAGGCAAGGAAGTGGAAGACAACGCGGTGGCGACGCTCTATACCGATTCAGGGGCTATTGGTGTGGTGGAAGCCGGATTCGTGAATAGCTACTCACCGTTTACGATCGAAGTGCATGGAACGGAAGGAACCCTTTTATACGGAACGCCTGAAGAGAAGCTGCTCGTTAGAAGTACTAAAGCGCCAGACAAAGGGGATTCCTGGATAGATGTGCCTCTGCAGGGCCACCGGGAGAGTGCATTTCAACAATGGGTCACCCACATTCAGAACAACACGATTGCTGCCGAGAATATTCAAATCGCAACTGAGCTTACAAGGTTAATGGAGGCGGCGAATCTCTCCGCGAAGGCAGGCCGTGTTATCCGGTTAGACGAATTGAACGCCTGATCACTCATCCATGAAGAGCTTAGCTTAAGCAGGAGGATTATAATGAGCCATTTTCCTTTCGGGATTATGTTTGAGAAGCAGGATATGCTTGAAAGACTGGATATTTCAATCCTGTGGGGACATTATGAAATTTCAGTTCTCCGGTTTCATTTGACCTCTTTTCCGCCGGGAAAGGTCATTGATTTCCATAACCATGCTGAATTTGAATTTCATTTCATACCACGGGGCAAGGGAACGGTCATTCTTGGCGAGCAGGCGTATGCTTTAACGGAAGGAATGCTCTACTTAACCGGACCGGGAGTGATGCATCGTCAGGAAGCGGAGCCGGAAGAGGCGATGGATGAGTTGTGTCTGCATGTCAATATTGCTGAAAAGCTCAGAGAAGATGCGGATTCATGGGAGGTTGCGGAAGCCGAGGAATGCGTTGAGAAGCTGAGGAAACTTCCCCCTGTACCTGCGCAGGATTATCACAAGGCTATGAGATGCTTTCTTGAAGCGTATGAGGCCTGCGACGGCAAGCTTACGGGATATTATACTTCTATTAAACATCTTGTGATCAGTATTTTATTGAAGGTAACCAGAGCTTACGATGCAGGCGGGATGGGAACCTCGGCACCGGTCCGGGATATGTTGGCCTACCGCTATCAATATGCCATTCAATACATGGAGGCGAATTCTTCAGCAACCGTGACCCTGGAGAATGTGGCTGAGAAGCTGAATATCAGCTCCAGGCAGCTGCAGCGGATATTTAAGCAGATCGATCCGGATAGAACGTTCAGCCGGATTCTTGAAGAGATAAGGTTGCAGGCCGTATGCAGCAAGCTTGAAGCTAGCACCCTGCCGATAGAACACATTGCTGAGTCCGAAGGGTTTACAAATGCGACCTATCTGCATTCGGTTTTCCGCAAGCGGCTCGGGATGACTCCGGCGGCCTACCGCAAGTCCAAAAAATTAAATTAAAAGTGAGGATGAGAGGATATGAGCAAAGTGTATCGTGTTGGAGTTATCGGATGTGGAGGCATTGCGAACGGGAAGCATCTTCCGAGCTTGAGCAGACAGGATAAGGTCCAGGTGGTTGCCTTTTGCGACATTATTAAGGAACGGGCGGAGTCGGCTGCAGAACAATATGGAAACGCGGATGCTGTTGTCTATACGGATTATCTGGAATTATTGAAGGATGCTTCTATTGATATTGTCCATGTGCTTACTCCAAATGATGCGCATGCGGATATCTCTATTGCGGCATTAGAAGCGGGAAAGCATGTGATGTGTGAGAAGCCAATGGCCAAAACAGCGGCAGATGCCAAGCGTATGGCCGAGGCGGCGAAACGTACAGGCAAGAAGCTGACGATCGGTTATGACAACCGGTTCAGACAAGACAGCTTATATTTGAAAAAGGTTTGCGAAGCAGGGGAGCTTGGCCATATCTATTATGCGAAAGCGCATGCGATCAGACGTAGAGCGGTTCCGACCTGGGGTGTTTTTCTGGATGAGGAGAAGCAGGGCGGAGGCCCGCTTATTGATATCGGAACCCACGCGCTTGATCTGACGCTCTGGATGATGGACAATTATAAGCCGAAGGTTGTACTGGGTACCAAATACCATGAGCTTTCCAGAAAAGAAGAGGCTGCAAATGCCTGGGGACCCTGGGATCCGAAGAAATTCACCGTGGAAGACTCCGCCTTCGGGATGATTGTGATGGAGAATGGCGCAACGATTACGCTGGAAGCGAGCTGGGCGCTTAATTCGCTGGACGTGGATGAAGCCAAGTGCAGCTTAAGCGGAACGGAAGCGGGTGCGGATATGAAGAATGGTCTCAGAATTAACGGGGAGAAGCATAGTAAGCTGTACACGAATGAAATTGAGCTCGATGCCGGAGGAGTAGCTTTCTATGAAGGGAAAACAGAGAAGGCTACGGATGTGGAATTGAGAAAGTGGATTGAAGCCATTGAAGAGGATAAAGATCCGGTCGTGACTCCTGAACAGGCTTATGTGGTCTCACGGATTCTGGAGGCTATCTATGAATCTGCACAGACGGGTAAGGCGGTTTATTTGGACTAAACGTTAGACGGTCTGCAGAGTATATCAGGCAAATAAGCTGGACCTCCCGGTGTAAGAGGTGCCAGCTTATTTGCTTTCTAGACAAATTACGACAAAAAGTCTGCCGGTTCAACCCGTTACCCCTTTAATAAATTGAAGGAGTGCTGCTGTAAAGAGACAAATGTTATATTAATTGCGTGTAAATAAAGTATTGTATAAGAAAAGGAAACAAATCCTAAAACTATCCTGCTTTAAAATCCTCTGTTTTACTCCCGTTTTCTACGAATTTTTCGAAAAGTAACAAAAACCTACCGAATACTACACATACCATGTTATGTAACATAACATTAAATCTTGAATTTTATATTAATTCACATAAAAATTAGTGACGACACCCAACCCTTGTGTTAATATAAATGACATCATAAAGAAATAAAAGAGAGGCAAGGCAGAGAAAGGGGAATTTTGATTATTATGGGGAAAAGGGGATGGCGATGGAGTACTTCATTCAGCAACTAATTAACGGGATTTCCGTAGGCAGTATCTATGCTCTGATCGCCCTTGGTTACACTATGGTTTACGGTATCATCAAACTGATCAATTTTGCGCACGGCGATGTATTTATGGTAGGTTCGTTCATCGGACTCTACAGTGCCAAATATCTGGCGAATGCCGGATTGCCGCCCATCGTTGTCCTGCTCTTGTCGCTGATCATTTCGATGACCATCAGCGCATTGCTCGGTATCACAATAGAGCGTCTGGCTTACAAGCCGCTTCGCAAGTCAACCCGGATTGCCGCGTTGATCACTGCGATTGGTGTATCCTTCCTGCTTGAATATACCGGAGTATTGATTCTTGGGCCTCAGGCTCAAGGCTTCCCGGATATTATGGAGAAGAAGCAATATCATCTGTTCGGTTCTTCCATCCAAGTGGAATCCAATCAGATAATGATTCTGCTAACAACGATTATTCTAATGCTTGTCCTGCAGTATATCGTCCGTTATACCAAAACCGGTAAAGCAATGCGGGCGGTATCATTCGATGTGGAGGCGGCGCGATTGATGGGGATCAACGTAGACCGCACCATTTCAGCTACATTCGCAATCGGCTCAGCGCTCGCTGCTGCTGCCGGAGTCATTTTTGGAATGACGTATAACTCAGTCGATCCTTTGATGGGGGTTATGCCTGGACTCAAAGCATTCGTAGCTGCAGTGCTCGGGGGAATTGGAAGTATTCCTGGTGCCCTTGTAGGCGGGTTGCTGCTGGGAACGGTAGAGACAGAGATTTCTTCACTCGGGTTCTCCTCATGGCGTGACGGCGTGGCATTCGCGGTACTGATTCTGATCCTTATCTTTAAACCATCCGGACTGTTTGGCAAGAATGTCCGGGAGAAAGTGTAGGAGGGAACTGCCGTGAAAAATATAAATAAAAAGTTCTGGATGGGCATTATCGTTGCCCTTGCGTTCTATGGAGTTGTTAAAGTTCTTCTAACAACGGGAGTACTAAGTGATGTAAACCAATCTATGCTGCTTCTAATTGGTGTTAACATCATGCTTGCCGTATCGCTCAACCTGATTACCGGGATTACCGGGCAGTTCTCCATTGGTCATGCCGGATTTATGTCCGTAGGTGCATACACTTCGGCGATCCTTACCCTTGACTACAACGTGCCATTCGTTCCAGCCATTATTGCAGGCGGACTCCTGGCAGCGGTATTCGGCGTATTGATCGGAATGCCTACCCTCCGGCTTAATGGTGACTATCTTGCCATCGCCACACTGGGATTCGGTGAAATCATCCGGATTGTCATGCTGAATACAGAATTCGTCGGCGGGGCTTCAGGGCTCAGCGGTATTCCTGCCAAAACAACATGGACGATGTTATTCTTCTTCACCCTGATTTCTGTGGTTCTGATTAATAACTTCATTAGGTCTACACACGGCCGGGCATGTATTGCTATCCGTGAGAATGAAATTGCAGCAGAGGCTATGGGTATTAATACGACACGCTACAAAATTATCGCTTTCACCATCGGTGCCTTGTTTGCCGGGATTGCTGGCGGGTTGTCAGCTCATACGTTCTACGTTATCACGCCGGGCAGTTTCAACTTCCTGAAGTCGTTTGAAATTATCGTTATGGTTGTTCTCGGGGGACTTGGCAGCACGGCTGGTTCCATCGTCGGAGCGGTGTTCGTTACCCTGCTCTACACATACCTTCGGGAATTCCCGGAATGGCGCATGATTATTTACTCCATCGTGCTCATCCTGATGATGATCTTCCGCCCAAGCGGTCTGCTGGGCACAACCAAATTCTCATTCGGCAAGTTCGGCAAAAAGGAGGCTAAGGCAAATGACGCAATCGAAGGCAGCAGTGCTCCTTGACGTTAAGGAGGCCAGCCGATCCTTTGGCGGACTTAAGGCAGTCAGTGAGGTTTCCCTTCATATTAATAAAGGTGAACTGATTGGGCTGATCGGACCCAACGGCGCCGGCAAAACAACATTATTCAATCTGCTGACCGGGGTGTACCCCCCTTCATCAGGCAGCATTCTTCTAAATAACGAATCCATTGGCGGTATGAAGCCTTATAAAATTAACCATAAGGGTGCCGCCCGTACGTTCCAGAACATCCGCTTATTTACGGCTATGACTGTGCTGGAGAATGTCAAAATTGCTTTTCATCAGCATGCGAAACACTCGTTATTCTCGTCTATGCTCCGTTTGCCGAAGCATTTCAAGGGAGAGGACGAAATCACTCAGAAGGCGATGGATATCCTCAAAATATTCAATCTTGCCGATCAGAGTCATGAGGTAGCCAGCAATCTGAGCTATGGTAACCAGCGCCGCCTTGAGATTGCCCGCGCGCTTGCTGCCGGACCCAAGCTGCTGCTGCTCGATGAGCCTGCGGCCGGGATGAACCCGAACGAGACACGTGATCTGATGAATCTGATCGCCTGGATCCGTGAAGAATTCGACCTTACCATTCTGCTGATCGAGCATGATATGTCGCTGGTTATGGGTGTCTGCAACCGGATTTACGTCCTGGACCGCGGAATCCTTATCGCTGACGGAACTCCGGTGGAAATCCGGAATAATCCGAAGGTTATCGAAGCGTATTTGGGACAGGAGGCGTAGAACTATGCTTACAGTACAAGGAATCAATGTTTATTACGGAGCTATTCATGCCTTGAAGGATCTCAGCATCAACGTGAAGCAGGGAGAGATCGTTACACTAATCGGTGCCAATGGCGCCGGCAAGTCAACGCTGCTCAAGACGCTTTCGGGGCTGCTTAAACCCAAGATAGGAAGTATTGAATTCCTGGATAAATCGATTGTCAATCAAAGTGTTCAAGCGATTGTTAAGGAAGGGCTAATTCATTGTCCTGAAGGACGCCGTGTCTTCGCGAATATGTCCGTTGAGGAGAACCTGGAGCTGGGTGCTTATCTGCAGGATTCCAGCAGCCTGGCAGCTGACTTCCAGAGAGTCTACAATACCTTCCCCCGTTTGCTGGAACGTAAGAAGCAGCAGGCCGGAACGCTGTCCGGCGGGGAACAGCAGATGCTTGCCATGGGGCGGGCGATTATGGGACACCCCAAGCTGCTGCTGCTGGATGAACCGTCCATGGGGCTGGCGCCGCTGCTGGTCCAGGATATTTTCAAAATCATTAAAGAAGTCAATGACGCGGGAACCACTGTGCTGCTGGTTGAGCAGAATGCACATCAGGCGCTCAAAATCGCCGACCGTGCCTATGTTCTGGAGACAGGCAGGGTAGTACTTGAAGGAGACGCCAAGGAATTGGCCGATTCCGATGAAATCAAAATGGCTTATCTTGGTCACTAAACAGATACGCCTAACTACAGCAGCATCACAGAAACAACATATAAAAATTAATTAATCGGGAGGCTGGGAGAAACAATGAAGAAAATTGGGGCCATTATTTTGTCGACAGTACTGACTGCGGTATTAGCATCGGGCTGTGGCAACAACACAGAGAACAGCGGTAACTCTGCAAGCGGCGGAAATGCTGCCGCAGGCACAATCAAAATCGGGGCTGACCTTGAGCTCACAGGCGGTCAAGCTTCTTTCGGCGACTCCGCATCGAAGGGCGCGAAGCTGGCTGTTGATGAGATCAACGCAGCGGGCGGGATTCTTGGTAAGCAGTTGGAACTGGTAATTGCCGACAACGCTTCGAAGTCTGAAGAAGCAACGCAAGCAGCACAGAAGCTGATTACCAATGATAAGGTTGTTACAATCATTGGTGCTTCCACTTCTACCAATACGCTGGGTATCGTTCCGGTTGCTACCGAGAAGAAGATTCCACTCGTTGCAGTAGGTGCCACCAACCCTAAAGTTACTGTAGATGAGCGCAGTGGCAATGTGAATGAATATGTGTTCCGCGCAGCCTTTATCGATCCATTCCAAGGTGAAGTGATGGCTAACTTTGCAATCGACTCCCTGAAAGCCAAAAAAGCAGTAATCTATACAGATACTTCGAGTGACTACTCCAAAGGTCTGCAGAAGTTCTTCGAAGAGACCTTCAAAGCTAAAGGCGGCGAAGTGCTGAGCCAGGAGTCCTACCAACAGAAAGACTCTGACTTCAAAGCCGTTCTGACACGTATCAAAGCAGCTAACCCCGATGTAATTTACCTGCCGGGCTACTATGAAGAGGTTGGTAAAATCGTGAAACAGGCCCGTGAAATGGGTATTACCGTTCCATTCCTGGGCGGCGACGGATGGGATTCTCCGCAGCTGGCTGAAATCGCTGGTTCAGAAGCCTTGGAGAACACTTACATGTCCAATCACTACTCGCCTGAAGATACAGCTACTGAAGTAACGAGCTTCGTTGAAGCTTACAAAGCAGCTAACGGCGGTGCAGTTCCGGATGGTATGGCTGCCCTTGGTTACGATGCACTGAAGCTGGTGGCTGATGCCATCACCCGTGCCGGTGAAGCTGATCCGGCCAAAATTACAGAAGCTTTGGCAGCAACCAAAGATCTGCAGCTCGCTACAGGCAAAATTACCCTGAACGAAACACATGACCCGGTTAAAGCGGCTGTCGTTCTGAAATTCGTTGACGGTAAACAGACCTTCGAAACAAAGGTTAATCCTTAAGAAGGAAATCCGCATATACTAAGGTGAATGGAATTGGGGTTCTAAACCGCAGGAGGCCGTGCGGCCTCCTGCATCACCTTAGCTGAGAAGAGAAAGGCTCAATTCTGAGCCTTTCTTTTCTCATATCACTATGCTCACCAAACTTTGCCTGTGCTTCCGAAGCGAGTTTTGCCGATGTTATATCAAGGAAGGTTATGCTTACAAAACTTTGAGGGGGAATCAGCATGATTGTTGGCGTACCCGCAGAAATCAAGAATAATGAGAACCGCGTCGCCATAACCCCGGCCGGGGTAGAAGCACTCCGGAAGGCGGGGCATGAGGTGTTCGTCCAGGCCTCTGCCGGCACAGGCAGCGGCTTCGAAGATCAAGAATACCTGGATAAAGGTGCTGAAGTTCTGGACACCGCTGCGGAAGTCTGGGGCAAGGCGGAGATGATCATTAAAGTGAAGGAGCCTCTGCCGGAGGAATATGCTTATTTCCGCAAAGGCCTGATTCTCTTCACATATCTGCATCTGGCGCCGGAGGCGGTTCTGACCAAGGCGCTTGTGGAGGGCGGGGTGACGGCGGTAGGGTATGAGACCATCCAGCTTGAAGATGGCTCCCTGCCGCTGCTTATCCCGATGAGCGAGGTTGCCGGACGGATGGCTGTGCAGATCGGTGCCGGGCTGCTGGAGAAGCCGCAGGGAGGCAAAGGCGTCCTGCTGGGCGGTGTGCCGGGAGTTCAGCCTGGAGAGGTAGTGATTGTCGGCGGCGGTATTGTCGGCACCAATGCGGCGAAGATTGCCCTGGGGATGGGGGCACGCGTGACAGTCCTGGATCTGAATGCGAACCGGCTGCGGGCTTTGGATGATATTTTTGGCGGTAGGCTCATTACGGTGATGTCGGATTCTTATCATCTTGAGCAGGCTGTCCGCAAAGCCGATCTGCTGATCGGGGCTGTACTGATTCCCGGTGCCCGTGCGCCGAAGCTGGTCAAAGAGTATATGGTGCAGCAAATGGCAGAGGGTTCTGTGATCGTGGACGTGGCGATTGATCAGGGCGGCTCGATTGAGACCATCGACCGGATTACAACCCATGAGAACCCGACCTATGTGAAGCATGGCGTGGTGCACTATGCGGTGGCCAATATGCCGGGGGCGGTCGCCCGGACCTCTACACTGGCACTGACCAATGTGACGATCCCTTATGCGCTGCAGATTGCCAATCATGGCATTCATGTGGCTGCGGTCAATAATGCGGCGCTTGCCCGCGGCTTGAATGTGGTAGCTGGACACGTAACGAATCCCGCAGTAGCGCAGAGTCTGGGCTATGAATGTGCCGATGGAATCCGTGTCCTAGCTGCCGCTGGCGGACGTATTTAAGAATGGGAGAATATAGTTTCTGTCCTCGCGGGAAGGCGGGGCTGGGATGGGGAGAAGCGGAGGCTGCACGCCGTATTTCTCCCTGATATTTTCTTTTGGAAAAAGGCTTGTCAAATTTAGCGAGGTTTGATATACTCATTTTTGTTGTGACAAACACACAAGCTTATCATCTGGCTCGTTGGTCAAGGGGTTAAGACACCTCCCTTTCACGGAGGTAACATGGGTTCGAATCCCATACGAGTCACCAATATGCGGTAGTGGTGGAATGGCAGACACGCTATCTTGAGGGGGTAGTGGGTGTATACCCGTGGAGGTTCGAGTCCTCTCTACCGCATAATTGTAATGGACAGGAAACCCTTGATGATTCAAGGGTTTTTTTGTTATATAAATAGAGCGTTTAGAATAGCGACTTGTCTCCGGATGAGTTGCTTTTTTTGTTGTTGTGGGTACATCCATTGATGGCGCCTTATGTTCCGTTATACCTGCATATATATTAGACATCGACAGGAGCGGGGGGTGCAATGGATTTTGTAATTTCGGTCATGCTTGTGGATGATGAGCCGCTTGCACTGGAGAAAGTATACGATATGGTGCCCTGGGCCTGATTGCTTATGTTATGGAAATGAAGTGGTTCCACCTCAACAACACCCATGCGCCGCTGATTCTGGCCGGACTGAACAACGCCTTCGGCGTATTCTTCATGACCCAGTTCATCCGCGCCTCAGTCCCGACCGAGGTCATCGAAAGCGCGCGGATCGACGGCTGCTCGGAATCGGCCATTCTCACAAGAATCGTAGTTCCGTTCCTGGTGCCGGGCATCAGCACCCTGGGGCTGATCTCCTTACGGATTATTCGGCAAGTATCCTGGGTCTGACCCTGGGCACGCTTCCGCTGATCTCCGCTTCCTCTTCGGCTTCAAAACATTGGTCCGGAGACTTACTGGCGGTGCGGTTAAAGGGTAAGGACAAAAAACGGATATGAAATCAAGCAGAATACCTGAACTAGGTTCAGCAGCAGAAGAATAGGCCGCCATTTTGGCGGCCTATTTGTTTTTGAGTACTTCAAAACTTGAGGCTAAGAAGTAAATTCCCGCAGGTATTTTATTTTAATAGGACAATGGAATAGTTTTGACACAGTCATTATTCATAGTATTGAAGTCCTGAAGTAGAGAAGCCGGCAGTTGGCTGATAAATAAATAAAAAAGTTTGACGGGGGTGTACTAACGAAAAAAATACATTTTAAGTAAAGATAGAAAACGGATGGTAAATATAATCGGGGTTAGGTAAAAAAAGTAAATATGCCATTATGCATAATTCCGGTGCTTGCAGAAATGAGCATAGTGGCTATTGAACTATATCTTTATGCTCTGTTAATTTTAATACGTTAAAGAGAAGGGTGACTAATTAGGGATTAATGAACTATATTAACAATAAATGTTATGGAAAATATAAACTATTGTCGAGGATTACCGATAATGCTAAATATAAATCCCAAATTAATGAAATTTTATATTTTTTTATTAAAAATTTTAAATTAAATGAGCTTGGTAATCCAAAATTCCTATCCAGTGGTGATGAAAAAAATGAGCGTACAAGAAATGCTAACCAATCAGGTACAAAGAACCCCTAGAATTAAACCAAGCTATCCGGAAGGCGAACTGGCTCTGGAGGACCCTGCCAAGCCTTCGGGCAAACCGACCTTCTCCTGGCTGACCATTATTATTCCGCCGATCGGGATGATGCTGATTGCAATTTTCATGTCAACCTTGACCAGATCGTATACGATGCTGATCTCGACGATGAGTATGACGTTTCTAACAGTTATGATCTCGGTGATGAATTACAAATCCAGTGTGAAGAAGCATCTGGAGCAAAATAAGAAGCTGGAGAAGAAATATCTGAATTATTTATTCCAAGTCCGCAATGAGCTGCAAAATGCTGCCAGTACGCAGCGTGAGGCTTATACATACATACATCCGGATATCTCCAGCTGCATTGAAATCGTCCGCGGCAGAAGCAAGCAGCTATGGGAGAGAACGGCAATTGAAGATGATTTCTTGAATATCCGGATCGGAGTGGGGATACAGCCCATTTCACTGGTACCTACATACAGCCCCAGAACCAAAGCAATCGACGACGATAATCCGCTTGAAGAAATCGCTGCCAAAATCTGCGAAGAAATGTATTTCGTAAGAGATATTCCTGTGTACATTCCTCTTAGCAATATTAATACGCTTGGCATATTCGGCAGAAAGCGGGAGGTTCGCGATTTTCTGAATGCAGCTATCGTTCATCTGACTACACATCAGGGCTACGATGACGTAAGAATCGTATGTGTGATGCAGCCTGAGGATCTGGAACACTGGGCATGGCTGAAATGGCTGCCCCATACATGGGACAAAGGCCGGAGATTTAGAAGTCTGGCTACGACCTCTTACGAAGCCTCCAATTTTGCCGATGAACTGCTCCCTATCCTTAGAAAAAGAGAGGAAAGCGGCCAGAGCGGCTATGGCTTGCAGACGCTGCAGACCCCACATTATGTATTCCTGGTGTTTGCTCCTGAATTGTGGGATAGCACAGAAATGATGAAGATTTTGCTGTCCAATAATTCTGTGCTTGGCGCGACGAGTATTTTTATCTCTGAGAAGATAGATGTTGCGTTGCCGCTGAACTGCCAGGCCATTCTTGAAATCAGGGACGGTAAAGGAATGGTCCGCAAAGATACGAGGCAGCTATTAAATCATTTAGCAGATCATTTTACAGTTGATTCTCTGGATAAGCAGCATTCAGAGTTTTTTGCCCGTTCGTTATCTCCGCTTAGAATCAAGGAGGGGCAAAATAACAGTTATATTCCGTCAATGGTCACCTTCATGGAGAGCTTTGAGGTAGAGCAGGTGGAGGAGCTGAATGTGCTACAGCGCTGGTCTAAGAATCAGGCCAACCGGACGCTGTCTATTCCCTTGGGACTCGGGGCGGGCGGGAAGTCCCTGCTGTTCGATATGCATGAAAAAAGCTACGGTCCGCATGGATTGGTTGCCGGAACCACCGGTTCAGGGAAGAGTGAGCTGCTACAATCCCTGCTGCTGGGTCTGGCGGTAAATTACCATCCTCATGAGGTTGCTTTTGTCCTGATTGACTACAAGGGCGGGGGAATGGCCAATGCGTTTCAGGGGCTACCCCATCTGGTAGGAACGATCACGAACCTGGGCGGCAACCAGATTAACCGTGCACTCGCATCCATCAAAAGCGAATTGCTGCGCAGACAACGGCTGTTCAGCGATGCCGGTGTAACCAGCATTGATAATTACATCATCCTGTACCGCAACAAGGAGGCCAGTCTTCCGTTGCCGCATCTGATCATAGTGGTGGATGAATTCGCGGAGCTGAAATCGGATCAGCCGGAATTCATGAAAGAGCTGGTCAGTGCGGCGCGGGTAGGAAGAAGCTTGGGTATCCACTTAATACTGGCAACCCAGAAGCCATCCGGAGTAGTCGATGAGCAGATTTGGAGTAACTCGCGTTTCAAGCTATGTCTGAAGGTGCAGACACCATCGGATAGCCAGGAAATGCTGAAACGCCCTGAAGCGGCAGAGATCAAAGAGAAGGGCCGCGGATATTTGCAGGTGGGCAATAATGAGGTCTTCACCCTATTCCAGTCCTCCTGGAGCGGAGCACCGTACGCTGGTGGTGATTCGGCGGGCGATGAAAGACCTCAGATGGATATTGTCACCCTGGGCGGTGAGCGGAGATCCCTGCTGCCGAAGGTGAAGAGTGGTGAAGGGGCTTCGCAACTAAGTGAGCTTCAGGCAGTGGTTAATCACATCGCTGCCCTTTCGGCCGAGCACTCCATCCGGGAGGCCTTCCAGTTGTGGCTTCCTCCGCTTCCGGAGACTCTCCTGCTTACGGAAGTGCTGGAGCCGCAGCAAATCTGGAATGGAGTCCACTGGCAGCAGCCAACGGATAATCTGACGGCAACCGTTGGGCGGGTAGATAACCCTGCAGATCAGGATCAATACAATCTGGACATTAATTTTAACCTGAATGGACATTTGCTTGTGTACGGGGCGCCGAGCAGCGGCAAAACCATGCTTTTGAAGACCATTATTATGTCGCTTGCCCTGAAATATGATCCTGAATACGTGCATTTTTACATATTGGATTTCGGTACACGGACACTGGGTGTCTTTCATGAGCTGCCTCATCTGGGAGATATTATTTATCCTGAGGAGGAACAGAAGCTTGCTAAACTGATCAGCTGGCTGTTGTCCCAATTGGATGAACGCAAACGTAAATTCTCGCAGCTTGGCATTAGTAATCTGGTGTCTTACTGCGCAGCAACTGGTGACAAGGTTCCATACATTGTTATTCTCCTTGATAACTACACCGGATTTGCGGAAGCGTACGATGACCATGTATTAGATCTGGCGAAGCTGGTGCGCGAAGGCGGAAACTACGGGATTTATTTTGTATTTGCAGCCAATGCAGTCAGCTCCTATCCTTACCGGATCAGTCAGAATGTCAAGCAGGCTCTGGTGTTCCAAATGTCTGACAGGCTGGATTACAGCAGCATTTTGGGCCGAACGGACGGGATGGAGCCAACGAGTACTGTGGGACGCGGGCTGCTCAAAGATAACCGGATTCTGGAATTCCATACTGCACTTCCGGGGGAAGGCAGCTCAGATGATCAGGTTGCAGCCTCACTCCGCAGGATTAGTGCAGAGATGAAAGCTGTGGCCGGAGAGATTGAACCGGTAGGTATTGCCGTAATTCCGGACAAGCTTTCGCTGGAAGAGCTTCTGGAGTGCGCCTCCAAGGCGCAACCGGAGGATGGAGAATATCTTGTACCGGCAGGGTTGGATTGGAATACCACACTTCCGGCAGCGATCAATATCAAGCATGTCAGTAACTTTGTTGTATCGTACACCGGCTTGCAGCAGGTGGATTTCAGGTTCAACTCATTAGTGCAAACTTTTCATGATTCGGCAAACCAGGTCACTAAGGAATTCTATCTGCTCGACAGCGGTGTGGCCAACTTGGCGGGCCTGAGGGCCAACCCTGTGCTTACCCGTTATATGGACACGGCTGAAGCGTTCCTGGAACTTACACAATCACTCATTGAACAGCTGCAGCTGCGAAAAAATGATGCCAGGCAGGCCTTTGCCGATTCTCCGGAGCCTGGGGCATTTGACGAAGCTGGTTATATTCTGTCCCAATACCCGCTTCTCGTAATTCTGATGCCGCATTTCAAATCAGCCTTTGATCTGATGGACAATGAATCCCTGGATCACCTAGAGCGGATTGCGAGATTTGGCGGCAGGCTGGGTGTGCTCCTGATGGTCGGCAGCAATGCTGTTGAGCTGAGTAAAATGCAATTAACCACTGAACTTGCGGGTGAACTGATTAACAGTGGAAATGCGCTGTTGTCGGGCGGAGCACCAAGTGATCACACGTGCTATGCTGCCGTGATGGAACACCTTGATTACGACGAGCTTAACAGGGGAATGGACGCCAGTGAGGCGATGCTGCTTACAGAAGGAGTAATCCGGCGGCTCAAAATGATAACAGAACTTTAGATAAGCAGGTGAAGGAAGCAATGAAACCAGTTCGTGAAGTGTTTGAATTGCATGCTCTGGAAATTATCTATCTGACGGCATTAACGGGAGGAAACAGCTTTCCGGGACTGGATACGGATCTCAAGGCGGAGTCTGAGCGCAGTCTGCGCGCCCTTATGGATGCACAGATGAGATCGCTTGAAAGGAAAGGGTATCTGGAGACTGATTTTATGGGGAACGCGCAGGTGAAGGAAGGGCTTCATGAATTTATCCGTATCGCCTCAGGCAGTACGGCATATCTGTGTCAGATTATACAAAAGCATCAGCAGACGCTTAAGGTCTACTATTTCTTCCGGGATGGCACCTGGTTTGAGCTTGAACATCAGCCGGATGGCAGCAGCTATAAAGTGCAGGAAATTTATGCGTGGCATGAGCTGGTGTTCCAGGTAGTGAACAGAACCCCGTTAGTGCAAGGTCTGGGTAACTCAGAACAATTTCTTGCTGCAGATAAAGAGTCTGACCTGGAAAAATGGGTGGAACAAGTGCTGTTGGCCGGTGCATCAGTACTCTCTCTGGCGGAAATCCAATGCACTGAGGAGAAGGTACAAGTACAACGTGAACTGAATTTGCTGATACATGAAGATCATATGTCGCTGCTGCAGCGCGGGACAGAGGAAAGGGTCATGAGAACTCCTGTTCATTTTGCAGCAGCGGTAGAGGGATTAACAGCTTGGCTGCAAGAGACACATCGCTCAGAGGAGGCCGTATATGTCGACAGCATTAACAACATTTCAGTTTAAAGGCAAAGGAGAGAAGGAACTCGATCTGGAGGTGTCGCTCTTCCTTACGGCGGGGGAATGTGTGGAGCTTCTGAAGCAGGCAAACTGGCTCCCCGATGATTGGGAATTCAAATGTGAGGTCAGCAGTACCGGAGAGGGATGGTCGGAGCTTGGACTGCAGGTGCTTCTGGCAGATGTAATTCAGGGAGACGGGTCAATTATCCGGATATTACCTTACTAAGCGGGTGAATTACCCGAGGAGGTTTCTTATGAAAAGCGTACATTTAGTTTGCTCACCTGAACTCATTATGCTTCTGTCAAGGGCGCTGGAGCATGAGGGCTACGTTATTTCAGGTAAGCACTCCACCTTACATAGCTTTATCAGCGGGTTCAGCAGTAAAGAGGTCGATCCTTCCTCAATCGTAATCATGGAGGGCGGAGCGGGTCTGGGTACACCGGTTAAGGCTGCTGATATTACCGGATTCATGACACTGATCCGCAAGTATCTCAAGCATACAAGACTGATTGTACAGCTGGACCCTGCGCTGCGTACAGATATTGAGTTCATCCGGTCTATGGTAAATATGAACATTCATGATCTGCTGTTCACCACCGAATTCCAGGGCGATGATCTGCTGAACTGGATTAAGGAAAAGAAAACAACAAGGGATTACTATCATATCCTGGGAAAGAAGAAGGGGCTTTTCTCCTTTAGAGGCCAATCGGCAGCAACTACCTCTGCTCCGGTAAGGGAAGAGCTTCCGCCCGCTCCCGTAAGAGCGGTCCAGTCGCTTACCCGCCCGCAGCCCGCAGCCGCTCCGCAAGCTCCGGCAGGTAACACCGGGAGGGCTGCCAATGCTGCGCGTCCTGCCACAGCGGCTACTGCACCAAGGTCAAGGCCCCCGGCAAGAACAGAGTCTCCGGCACCTTCCGTAACAGGAACGCTGGAAAGCCTGGAGCAATCCCTACCGGCTGAGGAGCAAACTGCGCCTGTAACGGGTCAGAGAATACTGGGCAGCAATGTTCCCCTCGTTATTGGGGTGTGCGGCGTTGGCGGGGAAGAGGATGTAGGTGCGGCTGCTTTTCTGGTTGCGGCAGGACTGGCTGAATTGGGCTGGAAGCCACTGGTCTGCGGAGATGACCGGCCGGAAATCGGCTCACTTGAACAGATTGTATTTAAAGGTGAGAAGGAAGACTCCGTGTCCACTATGTTTGAATATGAAGGCGTTACGTTTTACCGCCGCGGATATTCCTGGGATATGTCCGAGCTTCTGGCCAGCGGCTTCACACATATCATTCTTTGGCTCGATATTCACCGTGAACGGAAGGGGACTGGCGGGCTGGAGCTGTGGTGGAACTCACAAATTCCAATGATGATAGGCAACGGGGCTATGTGGAAATATGAACTGCTGAAAGAGAAGCTGAATACCCTGAATCCGTTTGAACGCAAGCGATGCAGACTGCTGCTGGAGAACGGGCATCAGGAAGTGCTGCAAGTGCTGAAGAAGGATTTTCCGGAAATTGAAGCAACATTGATGCCGGCGCATCAGGACCCGCTCTATCCGGATAAAGCGGCTGTCGCATGGGTTATGAAGCTGTTGACCGTCCAGAAGAAGCTTATCCGTAAGCAAACGCTGTTCTGGATCATCGCAGGAACGGTATTATTTGTGACTTTGCTGTTAATAGGTATCGGTTTCTCATTTGTTCCGGAGAGCCGTTAATTCATAACTAGGAGGCTGCTATGAATTCAGGTTTGGTTAGAAGTATGGCTTTTAATTGCCATCAGCTGCTTGCTCCTGCCCAGGAATGCAGCGACAAGATGAGTACTGCGATCGGAGGCGTATCTGATTACTGGGTAGATATGGGCGGTGAGGAGTTTAAGCAGCATTGCACAGAATGGATTAAGAAAATGAATCAGTTCAAGGCCGCCATTGTCCAGATTGAATCAGAAATGATGAGTTATGCAACTGAATTACAGCGGACAGAAGAGGCGGAAGCTGCAAGAGTGAAGGAAGCACAGCGGCAAGCCAGTGAAAAGGCTGCGGCTGAAGCAGCAGCTGCAGCTGCAGCGAAAAAGACAGGGAAAATCAAATAGGGATGGAAATGAGGTCATGAAGTGGCAGTACGCAAGCGGAAAAAAATGTTGAGATACACGATAATTTCAGGTTGTCTTGTTGCCGTCGCAACATCCGGGGTATGGTTCGCAACCTACCGTCACTACAATGCCAGGCTAATTGATGAGCGGGCCGCTTATGAAGCACAGCTGGCGGACAAGGATGATGTCCTGCAGCGGTATATGGACCAGTCCCAGACAGCCTATGTTCTCGTCTCCGCCAAGCTTGCCGGTGAGGCAATTACCTCAGAGGATGTAATGGCAGAGAAGCTTCCCAAATTCTCTTCTCCGGACAATCTGATCGGCGATTCCAAGGGAATCGTCGGCAAATACCTGAAGATCAATGCCATGCCGGGGACAGCGGTAACTACTGAGATGGTGCGTGATGAGGCGAGACTTGAGCCTTCGGAACGTAAGGAAGAGACAGAGTATATCAAGCTTCCGCTGCGGCTGACCAAACGGGATGTTGTCGATATCCGAATCGTATTTCCTAACGGTGAGGATTACATAGTTGTTGGAAAGAAATCGCTCGAGGATGTTGACCTGGGGAATCAGTATACATTCTTCAACGATAGTGAAGAAGAAGCGCAGCTGCTTCAGGCAGCCTTAGTGGATGCCTATATTAACAATGCTGAGCTGTATATGAAGCAGTATGTGGAGCCTGAGCTTCAGCCGGAGCCAGTAGTGAATTATGTGCCTAACCTGGATGTATTGAAAGTCATTAAAAGCAATCCCTTTATTATTGATCAGGCCAAGTGGAGCCTGGCTGAGGATCTGCGTAAAGAGCTGGAGAAACGGCTTGAAGCCCTTGAAGATGAAGATAACATACGTGTCGGGGCCGACGCCCCTAGCGGCAGCGGTGTAATTAAGCGGAAATCGGAGCAGGGAGCTGCAGCCGCTGAGGCTGCCCAAGTGGACAACAGCCAATCGGTTAACGGAATCATTGACCAGAGTAATCAGGCACCTGTGGATTCCAGCGCAGACCAGAGTTCGGTGGGCGGGATGAATACAGAAGCTACAGGCGAAGACAGTCTGCTGGAAGGAGAGTGACAGATTTGAATATTGTTGTCGCCGGAGATTGCGAGAAACATGATTTCATCCTGGTAGCCGCTATTCTGTTAAAAGGCTATTACAACAATGACGTCATGATCATTTCGGACAACCACAGGCATTATCAATATTTCGATGGAGAAGTATCCGGTATACAGATACGGGATGCTGAGCCGGATGTGGCTGACAGACCGGATATTGTCCTGTATGACTGGCATCATGGTTATCCGGAAGGACTGGAGGATGAGCAGATTGTGTTTGCAACCAGCTACGAGCGCCAGGCTATGGAACATGTGGATAAATTGCTGGATCAAAAGCATATGCCTGCTCTTCTGGTTGTTATCGAAGAGGAATGCGGGCTTGGACTGAAATATGTGGACCGGTATTACCCGGTAATCACCTCCAAGATTAGTTATATTACCAGCGCAGAGCGGAGAATTGACTGGGTTCATGATGGACGGGTGAATCTTAAGGTGGATAAGGATTTTGCCGTGGCTGTAAATGATTTTTTAATTGAAATCGGCAATGTGCCTAAGAATGACATCAAGAAATTATGGCAGTATGCGAGGAAACGGGGGGAGTAAAGGTGCTGGTAGCGTTTTGGGGGCCTGCCCGAGGGCAGGGGAGAACAACTTCAAATATGGCCGTTGTGGCGGCAACGATTGCACTGGATCATCATATCCGGGTGCTGATGACGCACACGCATTTGAAGCAAGGGGTGCTTGAACATGTATTCTCTCAGACAAGGGCGGCTGCTCAGGCGGCGACTTCCGGGGGGATGGATGCCATTGAGCGGCTGGTGCAGTGCGGGATGCTTACCCCCGAGGGGATAAGAGATCATGCGGAATCTATTCTTAAAGACCGCCTGGAGCTGTTAAGCGGATCTTTGAATACAGAGAAGCACACGGCCAAGCTTTTACTTCCGCATATTTTCAAAGATTACAGAAGATTTTATGATCTTCTGTTTGTGGACCTCTCGGCCGAAGATGACCCGGAGGTGGTATCACTGGTTATGGAGCAGGCAGATTTGATTGTTGTGAACCTGAGTCAAAATCAGGTGAGCCTGAACACCTACTTTGAGACAAGCGGAAGATCGCCTGTGCCGGGCGATAAGCAAGTGCTCTATTGCCTGGGTGCCTACGAGCGCAGCTCAAGGATGAATAAGGAAAGAATTATTAAACAATACCGGCTGAAAAAATCTGCTGTCGGCATAGTTCCTTATCATACCGGGTTCATGGATGCACAGAACGAGCGCCGGACCGTGCCGTTCCTGCTGAAAGCTAGGGAGGTCCGGACCCGTTTTCTGGAATTTAGTGAAGACAGAACTTTCACTGCTGCAGTGCGGGGGATGGGCCAGCTTATTCTTCAGACGCTGGAAATATCCGCCTTGCCGGAATTGGAAGCTGCAAATGATTAATCTTATCCTGATATTTATAGTCCTGATTATTATTGGAGTATTCCTGTTCTTATGGCTGGGCAGACGTAAAAACTCGGCTCCGCCATCCGTGCAGCTGAAATACGATATGAATGAAATCGTGCTGTTTCTGAGACGTGCGTTCGAGGAGATTATCGCCTCTTCCCTCTATGAAGGCAGTCCGAGCGAAGAAGAATATAACCGCCGCAAAGCACGGCGCAGAGAATTGCAGAAGGCACTTAGAAGCTGCATGCATGGTGATTTATCCGCCAAGAAGTACGTCAAGCTGTACATGAAGGATCTGCTGGTGCAGACCTATGGTCTGGATGAAGGAAATGTGGACAAGATCATCAGCTTCGGCCATGCGGGCCGTCTGACTTCACAGGATTGCTTCGATATCCTGCTCCATGTCTTCAAGAAAGATCACGGGCAGGATGCCTTTAATGTAATGGTAAGCAAATATAGTCTGGATACTCTGCAAAGACTGCCTGACGGTTCCCGGGGATACAAGATTACAGAAGAGCAGATCCGCCACATCTATCAATCGGAGCATCCGGGATTGTCCATGCAGGACAAGATTGAAATTATTGTACAACGGGCCTATCAAATTTATAAAGGTCTTGGGGTCATTGATGAGCTGCGGGATCAGAATATCGACGGTGTGAATGGCGGAACAAGCGGGATGCCTCCGGATGTCGTGCAAACCACTGATTTTCTGGAATATACCAAACAGCAGCATTTCATTCCGCAATCCTATGATGCGGTATGGACGTTTTACCGGGGGAAATCGCTTCATCTGGAATTCTTGAGCTTCGGTTCCGAAAAGGAGCTGAAGCGGGTCTGCCAGAACATTTACGGCTTCGGCAATCCAGGCCAGCTGAATGAATCCAAGGGTTATATCATCAACGATATGGCTGACGGTAGCCGTGTCGTGGTGGTGAGGCCCAAAATGGCAGAGAGCTGGGCGTTCTTTGTCCGCAAATTCAATGATTCACTGGTAGAACTGGACCAGCAGATCAAAGATCAGGGTGCGCCGCTTGCTATTCATATGCTGGTCTACCTCATCCTTGGTCATCAGGTAACTGCAATTACAGGAAGACAGGGATCGGGTAAAACAACGCTGCTCAAAGCGCTAATCAAATATATTGATGCGAAGAATATCCGGATTCAGGAGACCTCTTTTGAAATTTGGGCGAGAAAAATGTATCCGGGTAAAAATATCCTTTCTTTTCGGGAAACGCCCTCGGTCAGCGGTCAGGACGGGCTGGATGTACAAAAGAAAACAGATGGTGCGGTTAACATTGTCGGCGAAGCCGCCACTCACAGTGTGGTCAGTTATGTCATTCAGGCAGCCCAGGTGGCCTCTGAGTATACCTTGTTTACCCATCACGGCAAAACACTGGCGAATCTCGTCAGTGCACTCCGCAACAGCCTGATTGCCTCGGGAGCATTCAGCAATGAAAAAATTGCCGAGGTGCAGGTGGTTGAGGCGCTGGGCTTCAACGTCCATCTGGTGCTCAGAGCCGGCAAACGTTATATTGAGCGGATTACAGAGATTATTCCGGCCGACCCTCAGTTCGAATATCCCCGAAGTTACGCGGAGCGCGCTGAAATTACGGACAAGCTGGATGCTTTTATGGATACCATGACTGAATATTTCGGGCGGATGACTGACAGGCGTTCTTATGATTACAAGGATATCATTGTCTGGGAAGCCGGAGAATACGTGGTCAAGCATCCAATCAGCAGCCGGAAAATTGATGAAATGCGCAAAAACATGGATGAGGATGATGCGGCGGAGTTCACTGCATTTATTGATAAGTACTGGGGGCAATCTGCATGAGTCTGCAAAATATAATGCTGATTGTTCTCGTTACATCCGTCATCCTGCTGGCTCTCCTGCTTGTCCTGCTCAGCATTGTGCAGCGTAAGCTGAAGGGCACGCAATATCAGGAGCAAAGGCGCCTCAAGGCACTGCTGCCTACACGTACCAAGGACAAAAGATGGCTGGAACAAGCTCATAAGGCCTATCCGGTACTTGATGAACTTCCGGTCATCAAAAAACTGCTCCACCGGATGCGGTCCCGCCTCACCTTAATTCATGCCGGAAATGAAATTATGATCAGAAGCCGTGCAGCTGCACTGACTCTAATGATCGTTGCCTGTATTCTGCTGATCTCGCTGCTGTCCTTTCTCTGGACCTCTTCCTGGGTCAGCCGTGCAACCATTATGCTGGTTTCCATTTATCTGGGAGGAATTCTAAGCGACCTCTTCATAGGCCGTCTGGCCAAGCAGATGCTGTATGACCAGTCTTCCATGATTCTGGATATCCGCCATGAATATCATCAGACACATATGGTGCAGGTCAGCCTGGAGAATTCTGCAGAGCGTTCCAAGCCTATGGTGGCTATGCATGCCAGACAGATTGCCGGCATTCTTGCAGCGGTGGACCCGGAAGATGAGCTGCAGCGGTATTATGAGGTTGCACCTAACCGGTATATGAAGCAATTGGCCGGAGTGAGCTACAAGATAGGTGAATATGGCGATGCGGATATTCATAAGGGCGAGCGCTCTATCTATCTGTCCATGCTTGGCAATATCAGAGAAGAGATCCATATGGATATCAACCGCCGTGAGCGGATTGACCGGTTGTTGTACGGGATTGTCTTTGTAGCGGTGTCACCGGTATTCATGCTGGACCCGATCCGTACATGGGCAGAGAGCATGTTCCCGATTGTGACTAATTACTATAATTCCGCTTGGGGATTGTATTCACTGATTCTGCTGTACATTACGTTTATTGTATCGTTCGTTGCCTTGCGGATTCTGAAGGGTGTTGATGAGGATACGCAGGCTATTAAGGATGAAGGCAAGTGGTTAAACCGGCTATTGAAGAACAAGTGGGTCTACAGGGTAACGGACCGGATTACTCCGGAAGAGCATGAACCCGTCCACTTTAAGGTAGCGGGTGTTCTGAAGGATGCCAACTCCGGCCTCTCCCATCATGCCTACTACTTACAGAAGACCCTGGCTGCAGTGGGCATATTCCTGCTCGTAGTGATTATTCAGTTCTCTATCCATGTGAATATCAGACATAACCTCCTCCATCCCAATGTACTGATTACGACAGGCGGGAATCAGACGGAATCCCAGAAGATGCTCAGTGAGGAACGGTATGCCTTCGAGCAGTCGCTGATTGGAGAACTGGTAGCGAGAGATATTACACCGGATCAGATGCTGCTGTATATTCAGGAGCAGGCCGAGCATAAGCCGTTTCTTCAGTCCAGCCTGGACCAGAATGCCTATGCACAGCAGCTGATGAACAGAGTGGAGCAGTACCACCGGGAATATTACAAATGGTATGAGCTGCTGCTGGCATTCGGGCTGGCTGCGGCAGGCTTCTTCCTTCCGAATGCATACCTGATCATCCGTACCCAGCTGCGGAAATGGGAAATGCAGAATGAGGTGGACGGCTTCAATACGCTGTCGATGATGCTGTCGCAATTTCCGAATATCAGCGTGTATGAAATTATAGAGTGGCTGCACCGTTACAGTTATATCTTTGAGCGGCAGCTGCTGCGCTGCATGCTGGATTATGAAGCGGGAGGCTGGGATGCCATTGAGAAGCTGAAGGAGGATGCGCGTTTTGTTCCCTTGGAACGGCTGGCTGACCGCCTGCAGGTTGCCGCTGATCTGATCCCGGTAAAAAAAGCATTCGATGATATGGATGCCGAAAGGGCTTTCGCGATGGATCAGCGCAAGGAGCACTACGAGAAGGTAATCAGCAGGAAAAGTACACTGGGCAAAATGTTCGGGTTCTTGCCGATGCAGGCAACGTTCACCTTATATTTACTGCTTCCCTTCGTCTATATGGCCTTCCAGCAGCTGGGCGACCTGACTGTTGTGACCGGCAAAATGTGAAGGAGCTACAGGCATGGAGAATATAGCAAGCTTTTTGAAAACAACCATATCCATTCTGATCACGCTGGCCATTATATCCTCCGGCCTGTTCCTGTGGGGGAAAACACAGCCTGTAGTTGAGCTTGCGAACAGCCAGGCAGCAGCACAGGCGAGGGCGTTGTCGGAGCAGCAATATTCCGCCTTCGACAATCAGCTGGTCAGCGGCTCGCAGATTCTTACGGCTTACCGCCGCTATGAGTCACAGCCGGGCTTCTGCCTTTATGTTCAAAGACCTTATGTCTACGGTCAGGATGTATCCACCAGGGAATTTAGTATGAATCCGAGCGGGGAGGGCTCCTGCCGTAATTTTAATTATTCAAGCGGGGAGTTCAAGGAAGGGACCAGTATTAGTTATACCCGGACAGATGAGGAAATTTCAAATGCATCCGGCCCGGTTTACGTCAGCCCCCAATCCAGGTACAGGGCTAAGCTGATCAAAGACAAGAACGAGCGGATTGCGGCTATTTATTTTCAGGCACAGTAGTGTTGTTGGACTGAGAGTATAGAAGCAACCTTTCAATATAAAGTGAGGAGGAGAACTTCATGGAAAATATTTCGACGGGCCTAAAATGGGTCATCGGCATTATCGTTACCATTCTAATCATCGCCGCAGGTGTAAGTATTTACCTGATCATTAACAACTACTTCATCCGCGCCCAGGAGCAGACGCTGGCTCAGACCCAGATGATTAATCAGGCGGAATTTAACAGCTATGACAACAAGGATGTGTCCGGCCAGGATGTAATCAATGCGGCGATGCGGTACAAGGGGCGTCCGCAGTTTGCGATTAAGATCATTACCGGGGAAAATACTACAGGGTTTTATGCAGAGAATACATATGGGAAGAACTATACTCAGCCTACTGATATAAATAAGCCTATTGTTGATTTGACGAAAACTGAAAATTCCGATGCAGGCATCGGTGTTTCAGAAATGCTGGATCAGACCAAGATACCATCCTCCTACGGAGATAAAAATCATTTGGTAAATACGCTATCCGTCTTTAAAGCTGTTGTTTACAGGGACAGTAATCAGGAAGTGCGTTTAATTGTGTTTACGCAGAAATAAATATTCAGGAAGGAGTTATTGAAGATGGAGAATATTTCAACGGGTCTGAAATGGGTTATCGGTATTATTGTTACCATCTTAATTGTTGCTGCAGGGGTAAGTATTTATCTGATTATTAACAATTACTTTATCCGTGCCCAGGAGCAGACACTGGCCCAGACCCAAATGATCAATCAGGCGGAATTCAATATGTATGATAACAAGGATGTGTCCGGTCAGGATGTGATTAATGCTGCTATGCGGTATAAGGGAAGACCTCAATTTTCCATTCTGATTAAGACAGGCGTCAATAAGAAAGGTTTCTATGCCCGGAATACATACACAACTTATTATGTGCCAGCGAAAGCGGCTGTCGAAGGAACAGCGGCTACAGAGCTTAATCTTTCAGATATAAACGATGATGCTGACAATTATTCCGTATCCCAAATGCTCGATCAAAGTGTAAATGCGGCTAATGATTATAACTGCAATATTAATACGCTCTCTATCTTTACAGCCACATTGCATAGGGATAAAAACGGTGAGGTCCGGATTATTGAGTTTAATCAAGACCCTGTGAAGTAATGAAAACCGCCACCCAATTCCTGCTAACCCTATTCGCCTGGATCATGTTCGTAATTGGCGGCTTTACGTTTCTGCGCCTGGAAGCTGACAGCACTGTTCAGGCCAGTCGGCCGGAGCCGCCTACAGTTGCATTAGCCCCCTATACAGGGACCGGTGATTTGAAGAAAGTCTCAGGAGAGCAGCTAATTGGTATGATTCCTCAGGCACTCGAAGGGGATTACATTTTAGTGATAGACGGCATTGTATTTAATGAAGAAACAGACCTTGATGCAGTGGATCTGCGGGGTGTGCCTGGTGTTGCTTATGAGCTAAGGGTTACGCGGACTAATGAGATGGTTACGGAAATCTCTGCTGCCCGCTGAGAAAGGAGGAGCCGCATGGCAGATGCGCTAAAAGGTGTAATTATCGTGATTCTGCTGGCATTTGTGTTTGGAGTCTACCCGGCCTTCCGCCAATCAGAGGTAGTAGAGAAGAATACGAAGCTTGCAGCGAATGCGGCTATGGTGGAGTTCGTAGATACGGTTCGTGCCAAAGGGTATGTGGATGTCGGAGATTATGAGAGGTTTCTTCATACGCTGGATGCTTCATATGCAGTATTCGATGTTCAAATGGAATATTACAAAAAGAACCTGGAGCCTCTATACACCAATCCTGATGATTATTCGACCTTTCAGAACAGCTTCAGTGTCAGGTATGACGGATATTTTAATAAGGATATATTGGGAGTCCTGTATCCTGGATCAGCAGCTTCGCTTGCTGCAGATGCCCCCGGCAGAAGGTTCACCATGCATGTTGGTGATCTGTTCAATGTCCGGCTGGAATCTGCAGGGACGACACTGGCTTCGCGGATGCGGTCGATGTTATTCCATAGTGAGGGGATTCCGCTCAATTTGAAGTACGGGGGAATGGTGCGAAGTGAAGCCCCTTAGTGTAGTGCTTGTTTTTCTGATTATAGTAATACCGCTAGTGCTTATTAATGATACTAGAGAAGACCTCCGGGTCTTTAATGAAGACCAGTACAAACGTTATTCCGATGATTTTCAGGCCGCAGTGGATGATGCCGGAGACTATCTGTCCCGGCTGGAAATGCAGCCGACGATAACGGCAGTCCATTATGGCCGGGAACGCCAGCTGAAGCTGGATCAGGATGTGCTGAGTGTGTTCTACAGTAACCTGGCGCTGAAATTCGGACTGGAGAATAATAGGACTGAATTGAACAATCTGAAAATGCATATGCCGGCCCTTGTGATGTTCGGTTATAGCGGATATACCCTGGTTACGCTTGATGATACAGCCAGTAATGGAGAGAAGGAGCTTAAGCCTGTCAGCTGGCCGGAACGGCCTTACTATTACAAGCTTCGTAATGGTAATTTGCTCTACTTCACTTTGGACGATAACGCCCGGGTGTATGATACTGGGACCAATGAATTCTATGAGGGAGATTACGCGGAGCTGGCCGGAGAGACGAGTCTAGCGCCTATCAACTCACTTGAGCTATTCCGTGAGATCCGCCAGAGCACGATCACTTCACTGGTCGAACAGGATCTGGCCACGGCCATTAACAGGCACCTGGAGCTGGTGAAGCGGATGGGCTTATCCATCCAGTTCACACTGCCGCGCGGTCTTCAGGAGCAGTCAATACAGGATGTGGGAATGATGGCTTTTATACAAGGCTATCCGCTTCCCGGCGGGGAGCTGCTGGATGCTTATTCCCTCGGCAGCGGCGCGGTCATGCGGCGCAAGGTGCTAATCGGAACCCGGAATGCAGCAGGCCGGCGTACGGCCTACGGTGAAAGCTGCTTGCCTGCCGGAGCGAATGTGATTGAGAGCCTGTTCGATCCGGAGGAGGCAGCGAGGAAAGGGTATTTTGTGGAGGATTGTGCGGTTAGGTGAAAGAAAATGAATGAGTGCAATTCAATAAAGGAGGGAAATAATGAAAAAAATAATACTTAACAGTCTATTGATTGTTTCTATAGTATGCACAAGTTTGTTGGTGCAGAGTCGTCCAGTGCTAGCAGCAGAGCAGACTGTTACGTTTACGGACATTAAAGGGCACTGGGCTAAAGCGGCTATCGATACGGCGGTGAAAAATGGCTACTTCAAAGGTTATGCTGACGGCACATTCAAACCGAATGGATCAGTAACCCGGGCAGAGTTCGCGGCATTGTTGGCAAGGGCGTCGAAGGTACAGCCTGAGACAGCACAACCGGGAAATTTCCCGGATCTGGCAGGGCATTGGAGTGAGACTGAAGTGAACCGGGCAGTTGCACTGGGATACATTAATATCAGTGATTATCCGAACGGGTTCAAGCCAAGCACGCCTATTACACGGATGGAAATTGCCAAATGGATGGCATCCGGACTTGCGGCAGCCGATCCAGAGTATAAGGAGGCCTTGCAGGACACGGTTACAACGGTGCTTCCGGTAAAAGAGTATTTTAAACCGGGAGTCTCACAGTCCCAAGCTCCGTATATTGCGGTTTCGCTGGGGACCAAGCTGATGAGCGGCTATCCGGACGGATCCTTTGGATTAACTCAAAAAGCGACACGAGCGGAAGCATCCGCTATCCTGCTGCGTTTGAATGAGGTCGGTCAGCAGCCGGCAGCCAGTTTCGTGGGATTAAATGAGCTGCGGGAAGTGGGAACCAAGCGGACGAATATGGAGAGCATCAGTCCGTTTACGACGGGTAAATCTTCCTTTAATGATGCTGCTGAGAAAACATTCACATTCAAAAATAAAAGCTGTATTGTCAAATTAAATCATTTCATTTTTGTGAATGCACAGGATCCCAAAAATCCTAAAGGGATTTATGCACCTTTGTTTTTCGATGAAAGTGAAATAATAGCTGAACAAGATAAACCTGGAGTATATAGGGCGTATGTTGAAGTTACTATTTATCCGTTGAAAAGTCCATTCTCCATAGGTGATTATTACAGTGATCATGATAGTGGTTTATTTACAGGAAATAGAACAAGGACTGATAATCTTAAAAATAAATATGGATATAATACTTTACCCTATGATGAACCTCAGCAATTCTTTGCAAACTATATGGACGGAAAAGGGGTTACTTTATGGCAGGTGCAATTCATAGAAGTTGGGCAAAGTAAAAAGGGTTTGACGATGGATGACGGATACTGGCTCTATTATAAACCGAAAGAGGAATAGGTGAGGCGGTATGAAAAAGTGGGGCGTAGGTTTACTCCTTCTAGCTTTAATACTTGCTCTATTTCCAGTTCCGTCTTATGCAACAGGATTTAATCAGGGATACCCGGAGGGGGTCCTAGACATTGATGTAACTCCGCAAGGTCTGGCACCCATGCAGACTGTGAAAGTAAAAGTAAGAGGTGAGAAAGAGGCACGTCCCAAAGTCGTATGGGTGCAATCAGATGGTCCCGAATGGACAGCAACTTATACAGGCGGGCCAAAAACAACTTTAACGAATGGATCTGGAGACTCTGCGGTTCCGAAGAAAGAACGTACCGATTTTATTTTGGATATGAGAGATTATGCCCCTGAATCCATGAAAGACCAAAGAGAAAATGCATTCCCCATATCTGAAATCAAAAATCTGGAAATATCAGATATGGCATGGAAAGCAGTTGGGGCCACTTATACGCCAGCTGTGGCTGGCGGGAATCCGGAGTTTCAGGCAGGTACAATGACAGCTAACATCAAGGTCTATACGGGCTATCCGTTAAATTATAATCTAAAAACAAAATTTGGTACTAGAGCGGATGGGGCGAATAAATATACAGCAGAATACTATATTCCAATGGATGTAAAATACGAAGGATATGTAGTTGAAAAGAAACAAATGCGTGTACTCCAAAATGCTACTCTTCAAGTTAATGATTCGAAAAATCTGCAGGCTCAGGTGCGGACAATGGCTACTGATATGACCGATTTCTCCAACAATTGGAACGATGTGACATCGGCGACAACGAATACGATCTGGAGCTCAGATAATTCAGCAGTAGCTACTGTAGACCAGTATGGGAAAGTAGTGGCCCATGCAGAAGGAACTGCACATATCACAGCCAAGTGGAACAAATATCCATATTCCCTATATGGAACTGCTACCATAACCGTAGGCGGGGGAGAAGGCTCCGGCTCAGGCGAATGCACCTACACCATTCAACCTCCGAACAAGATTGCGGCTCCGCAAGCATCATTTATGGACCCGGCAGCGAGCGGGGTCATTCTGGGTGATGATGCAGCGAATGGGATACATTTTGATGCACCGACCGGAATTCCTACCTCAGATCATTTATACGCCAATGCGTGGGGAAAGAATTATTTGTTTGAACATACCTTTGCCAATATGGCAGGGCAGATACGCTATTCCTGCAGTGTGGATGTTACCTATCCTACTAAATGGGAGGAAGCGCAGCCGGATCTTCCGGGAGAGGATGGTGGAGATCCGATCCCCCAAGATCCAATTCCCAAAGATTCATCCTTTGACAAAACCTATACCTTTGAACTGACGCCTAGAGAATATGCGTACTGGCAGATCGATCAGTTATCTGTCTATCAAATCGACCGGGCACTGATGGAGAATTATGCACTGCCGGATGGTTCAGTCACACTTTACCCTAATAACTATAATCCTCCAGCGCTTGAACTTGCCAATAGCACAGTGGTGGAAGAGCATGTTGTTCCCCAAGAGACAGGAACCCTATCGTTTACGCCGGAGGTGGTTGATGGTGGGGACCATGAACCTGGCCCGGACGATGTTGATGATTCAGCGGAGCTTAAGAGTCTTGCAGAATCGCAAACGAACGATCCAAAGGTGCAGAATGACCGGCTGGTATTCAACGGACAGATAATTATGGATGACACTGTCTCTACAAAGACCGGGCCCGTTCCGGGAAGGATTGCCGATCCGCAGGATACCGGAGGCGATGTACTTTATCAAGGCCAGTTGATGATTAACCGGAGTCTGCTCAACCGGGCAAATGCGGCCAGTTCTGGCTCAATATATTACACGATGCTGCCGGAGAATGTGGAGGGACAGGGGGACCAGTCGTATCCAATCAATGGAATTAACTCCATCACCGTACACACACCCGTCGTCAACTATTCGCTTCTCCCGGATGATAACCGTCCTTACGACCAGCGGATGGACCCGGATTACGACCGGACGGTGCTGATTCTGGACCGGCCCTTTACTGTTCATTTCACAGAGAGCGGGCAGCACCTGAACATTCCCGGCTACGGCAACCGGGATTATGGCAAGTACACGCAGAACAAACGCATCCAGTTTCCGTTCGGTGTGTTCCAAGAGGGGCAGTATTACCCGGAAAACACCTGGATCAACATCCCTGTCGGGACACCGTATATGAACTTTACCATGCCGACTTGGGTTAACGAAGGGGACTATACCATTCATACACAGTCCTGGGCAATCAATACACCTTCAGACGGGGCGGAGTTGTGTCAGGTTAATCTGAACGGTAATCTGGCGAATTACTGCGCAGCAGAGAGCTTCAATGTCGGTGTGGTCGGGCGGCTGTTCGATTTTCGGATCTGGGATATCGGAGATTTCCGGTTTGAAAAAGTATTCCGCACGGGAACGGGCAATTTGGACCATAGCAGCGCAATGTATTATACGGGCGGGAACGATGAGAATGGTGCACCAACGGCTTTAAGCGGACAAAGACAGTGGCATCTCCCTATCCGCAAAGGTTCACATCCCACGGAGCAAATAACGGTTCCGCATAACGGCTACTCGTTTCTGTTCGATTTCCGGACCATTGGGAATCTGTGGCAGCCGGGAGAGGGAATTCGCATTGAGCCAAGCTTCTACTTTATTCCGAAAACCGGAGGAAGTGCAGCGCCCGTAGATTTGTATTATGACGTCTCGGGTTCGGGCAATAAGATGATCGGCGTCGGCTCACCGAAGGACAAGTTGAGCTATACCCGCACCTACCGCTTGGCCGATGGCCTGCGGAATATATCAGGCGGTGAGTTATCCACGGCGGCCAGCTATGAGTATAACTATATCCTCACGGAGGCGGAGCGGGGACAAACTAATTGGCTGAAGTTCTACGAGAAGTATATAAAGCGTAAAACCGAGATTTCCGAAGGCTATAACCTGGAAATTCTGCCTTATACATCTCGTACCTTAGTCGGTCCTACGAATATTCCGAATGGAGTAAACCCCGTTGCCGCAGTACGCAGCGTGCAGCACTGGTACGGGGAATACAACCTGCCGATAGCTCCTTATATCCTGCCCAAGGGGACTAACATTGTGACTTTGGCGAATCATTATGGAGGCGCACTGGACGGCCATGAACAGGAGTTCATTACCGGCGGATATATCCTGGTGAAGTTCGAAATTTATACGGTCAAAAATAGTGATGCCGGCACCCGCATTCTGGGCTACAAAGCGCCTGAAGCCAATATGTGGTCGATTGAGGGCCAGATGACCGCAGACACAGATGAAATGGGGCAGACCTTTTCCTTTGCCTCGGGAGATATAATCCTGTTCGAATCGGATTTCTCGGTGCGCAATGACTATCAGGGGCAGGGGAAATGAAGATAATTTAAATTAAGGTAAAAAGTTCTTTTAAAGGAATAAAATATAAAATAATTTACGCGTTTATCCGATAAATAAATTAAGTGAAACCTGAGTTATACTAATGAACTTGAAATTCCTTCAAATTAATAATTGTGTTTTTCAAGTTCATTTTTATATAAAAATATGATTTATAAGGAGCGATTTATAATGGCAGACAAAGTAACAGTAAACTATGATGGTTTGAAAACACTTGCAGAGAATATTATAAAACAAAAAGGAGAATACGATAATTTAATGAAAAAAATTACGACTACAGCTACGACGTTGAACAGTATCTGGGAGGATACTGCCGCAAGAGAGTTTGCGGAAAAGGTGAAAGGAATGGATAAAACTTTTACTGCTTTTGGCCAAGCTCTTGAGAATATTGGAATTCATATGAGAAATGTTTCGAACAGTTATGAAACTCTTTCTAAAGAAATTAAAGCTGCTCAGAACAAAAGTTTCTAAATAATTTTCTTTATCCAAATAAACAGCAAGAGTCCCACTACATAAGAATGCAATCAGCTATGCAGCATACTGCATAGCTGATTTTATTAGAAACTAGCAGGGGGAAGCCATGGCGACGACGAAACTATTGTTCAATGTCGATGAAGTAGAGCGCCTGCGGACGAAGATTGGACTGGTCAGCCAGGACACAAACCGCCTGCATCTGCAGTTCAAGGGAAAAGCCTCGGACTGGGGCGGCATCCCGCTGGGGCAGGAGCTGCTAAAGGCTCAAGTGCTCATCAAGGAATTAACCAGTGAAGCTGAGAAGCTAGAGGATCTGTTACGCAGTGCCGTCCAGGGATTTCAGAGTGTTCAAGCCGAGAATAAGCGGCAGGCAAGTCAGCTCAGCCAGCAGCTGGGTGTACTGGCAGGGCTATTCGGAAGCGCAGGCAGCCGTGGGTCATTCGGTCCACTTTCTATCCCCTTCCTGGCACAGAAGGCCGTGACCAGCCTGATTCGTACGTTAACGATCCTGAGTGCCCGGGATGAATGGAGCAGCGATCCGGTGGTGCAGAAGCTGCGGGGAATGATTCAGCAGTCAGGCCTGGTAAGCATCGATGGACTGGCCGCGGAGATGAAGCTGAAGGAAATCTACGAAGCACGGGAGCAGATTGGAAAGTCACAGATCGCCTACGAGGTGTACAAGAACTTTGGCAATCAGGCACAAATGGAGGCGGCCCATCAGCAGGCGGAGGAAGCGCGCAAGAAGCTGAAGTCGATGGGGATCAGCGAAGTCCAGTATCAGCCCGGGAAGGACCTCAGCGGATATTACAAGCAGTCCGCGATCAAAGCCTGTGACTACGATCCGAGCATTACAGACAAAAGCGTACCGCTGCTGGAGAAGGAAGAATATGCGCTTTTGCTGCGGATGGCGATGGAGCCGGGAATACAGGGGGAGTGGGCAAAGCAGCAGTTGGCCCTGATCCAACCGGAAGCAACGATAGGGCCGGTAGACCCGCGTAACAGCGTGTCAGAAGCGGATATCCTGAACCGGAACGATCCGGCGGTGATCGAGCGGCTGAAAGGAACGTACTGGGTTACTTTACCAGCTGAGGAACAGGACCGGATATATGAAGAACTCAAGGCGTATTACGAGAAGCTGGATAAGGAAGCAGCAGATCAAGACCGTTTGGCGAGAAGCGGAGTAGGGAATCAGACAGTGGCGAACATCCTAATGGGTGGAAGCAATATGATGGTCCAAGCCATTAACACGGCCACATTTGGACTCCCAAGGATGCTGGGGGACTGGATTGCAGGTCCAATGCCGGAAGGCTATGTGAACCCAATGGACGATCCGTATGGAAAAAAAGCGGGACAAATAGCCGGAACCTTCATTAGCATCGGCCTGCCCTGGAAGTTCTTGGGCGCAGTGAAGACACCAGGCGTGGTAGGTAAGTTCTCGCCCACCTTACTTAAATCGATGGTAGCCGGAGCGATCAGCGGAACCCTTGAAGAAACCATGGACGCGATCAACGATTACCGGGATGATGGGAAGCAAAGCGTGGGAGAGCGCTTAATCTCGGTAGGTGTGAACACGACAATAGCGGGAGCGGGAGATGCGTTATTCACCGCCGCCAGCAAAGGGCTGGCGAGTGTAAAGAAGCTCGTGAACGGGTCTATCCGTGAAGTGAAGTTTAAAGAGGTGGATGGCACCGCTAAGGCCAAGGCGGAGATTGATGGGAAGGGTAAGGAGCTTGAGGAGGTTCGGGTTGGGGGGAAGGGAAAGACTGGAGTGGCAGCAGCACTCCAACAACGAGTTGATGAGATAAGAAGTGAATTACCAAGCTCAATCAAAAAATCTGGCAATCTAGGTGTTGCCAAGATAGAAATTAGTGGACTTCCTAATGAATTAAAAGCTCACAGTAGCGTAAACTTTGCAACTGATAAAGGTTCAGACGGTTTTATTTTATTAAAATCAAAAGAGCAAAGGAGCTTTGAAACAATTAATGTCGATAAGGATGGATATGTTGGAACAGAAAAAGCTTATAGCCGGGAATGGGATACAGAAGTTAAAATATTGGAAGACGTAGCATATAGACTTGGGGAAAACACACAAGCCACTGGAACTATTGACTTATTTACTGAACGGTTGGCCTGTGCTAGCTGTAGTGATGTTATCTTGGAATTTAGAAGAAGATATCCCAATATACAACTGAACATTTATACTGGAAAGAAATAATTCTATTAAGATTGAATGAAGAGAGGATTCCAATGGAGATTTGGAGTTATGAAGAGGCTAGTGAAATAGTTCGTGAAAATTTTGACCAATCCTTAGCTCTTGGACTGAATGTCACCCAATCAGTTGAAAGAGCGCTTTATGAATTTGAAACAGTAATTGAAGCAAATGAATTGGAAAAACTAATGATTTATATTATTTTGGTGAAATTAAGCGTTGAGCATAATGAAGTTCGACCCGATGTTTCTGATGAGTTTTTTAAACTTACAGAAGCCGATATATTATTGCACACACTAAATCAATTTGAGGATGCTGAACTAAACATTGTGAAAAAGGAGATAGAAGAGATACGGAGGCGGCTTTTCAGAGTAACCTAATTAAGGGAATATGTTTTTTAAATAGAGCTAAAAATGAGTTATCTTTAGTGCTGTGACTATCTGATTGATGGTAGATGGTAGATAGATGCATTAAGTGCCGTATGAACTATCGCAATTTTAGTTTGATCAGGTGGAGTAAACAACCTTGATTGACTTCGTGCTTTTCAAAGTTTTTCTTTGTTGGGAAGCTACACAGAGTCTGAATGAAAGCATCAGTCAACCAATAATAATGCCCGGATAAAGTTTTTACTATTTTGATTGCACGTACAAAGATACTTTAATGTTGTAGCCCGAATAATGCTATTCCGTTACCGAAGCAGGCCAATTATAGTCAAAAACGACATAATTGGCCTGTTTTCTCATTTCAGTATTATTGTCAGACCATCCTAGCAGGGTCAAACCATCAGAAAGCCAGTTGCTCATCAAGGAATTAACCAGCGAGGCTGAGAAGCTGGAGGATCTGATCCGTAGTGCCGTTCAGGGCGTCCAGGGTGTACAAGCCGAGAATAAGCGGCAGGCAGGTCAGCTCAGCCAGCAACTGGGTGTACTGGCAGGGTTATTTGGAAGCGGAGGCAGCCGTGGGTCATTCGGTCCACTTTCTATCCCCTTCTTGGCACAGAAGGCCGTGACCAGCCTGATATGTACGTTAACGATTCTAAGTACCAGGGATGAATGGAGCAGCGATCCGGTGGTGCAGAAGCTGCGGGGAATGATTCAGCAGTCAGGCCTGGTAAGCATCAATGGACTGGCCGCGCAGATGAAGCTGAAAGAGATTTACGAAGCACGGGAGCAGATTGGAAAGTCACAGACCGCCTACGAGGTGTATAAGACCTTTGGCAATCAGGCACAAATGGAGGCTGCACATCAGCAGGCAGAAGAAGCGCGCAAGAAGCTGAAGTCGATGGGGATAAGCGAAGTCCAGTATCAGCCCGGGAAGGACCTCAGCGGATATTACAAGCAGTCAGCTATCAAAGCCTGTGACTACGATCCTTCCATTACAGACAAAAGCGTACCACTGCTGGAGAAGGAAGAATATGCGCTCTCAAATAAAAGATCCTAATGTTAAAGGGCGAATAGATTTGTTTACAGAACTAGATGCGTGTCAAAGTTGTTCTAATTTAATTATGGGGTTTAGACGTAAGTTTCCAAATATTGAGTTGAATGTCTATTCTAAAAATATGAAATAAGGACTGATGATATGAATATGACAAGTTATGAATCGATAAAATCATCAATAGGGCTAGATTTTGAGGAATACATTGAAGAAGAAGGTTTAAATGTGGCTCAAGTTTCAGCAAAAACCTTGGAAGAAGACTGGAGAAGAGTAAACGATAGTTTATTTACTAAAACATTATATTTTATTTCTATTGCCATAGAGAGTTTAAAATATAAAGAAATTGCTGATTTTATATATTACAAGCTGGATATTTACCTTGAAAACGTTGAATTCGAAGAAAATATAGATAAAAATGACATTGAAAAGCTGGAGCAAGATATTCAAGTATGTAAGAAATTAATTGATAGTAAAGATGAGTATAAAATTAGGGAAACAAGCTTTGCTACTAAGTCAAGAGTAGAATACATCTTAGGTTTGAAAGTTGATTGACGTTAGTGTTGTAAAGGTGGTACTACGAACTTAAACAGGTGGAGGCTACTTAGTGCCGAATGAAAGCATCAGTCAACAAATAACAGATATAACCATGTAATGCCCTTATGAAGATTTTACTATTTTGTTAGAAAGCACGGGAATACTTTAATGGTGTAACCGAATAACGTTATTCGTCACCGAAGCAGGCTGATTATGGTTAGATACGACCATGATTAGCCTTGCTATTCATTTCAGTATTACTGTCAGACCATCCTAGTAATGAGAAGCTGGCTTCAATGGATAAAGGCGCTTCAGCAGTTACGTGCCAAGAGTGACCGTCCTCACTGGTATTGAGCCTAACGGACACTACTGGTTAAATCTGGGGTATATTTGTCACAGCAAGGTATTCCTTCGGAATTGAATCAAGCTATGGAGAACGGAAATCCTTAGCGATAAGGGTTTCCGTTTTTTTGCAATAAAATGCTACAATACTCGTAATGACAGCCTGCGAATGCTTGCTTTGAATCATAAATTCAGGGGAGTGCAGGTATGAATAGTGACCGGTTTACCGATAAAAACGAAATGCCAACGGAAGACGAGCTGTATTCATCTCTTGGAAGTGGGGCGAAGGATGCCTGGGTTCAATTAATGAGCTTTGCAGAGGAGCATTACGACCATGTAGCCGAATGGAATTATGGCGGCAAGAATTACGGCTGGAACGTCAGGTACCGTAAAAGTGGAAAAACCCTATTTAACATGTTCCCGGAGAAAAACGGATTTACCGTCCTGCTTGTCCTTGGAAAAAAGGAGATTGAAGGATATCAGGACAGATGTGCAGAGTTCAGCGGCGCTTTCCGCTCCGTGTATGATTCTGCAGCCCAGTATCATGACGGGAAATGGTTATGGATAAGGGTCGAAGCTGCCGGACAGCTTGAGGATATCCAAAGGATGATTCTGATCAAGAGGAAAGCGAGAGTCCGCCGATGAACTGGACGGTTGAACGTATTCTGCATTTTGAAGAGCGGAGCACAATTATCGACGGATACTGTCATTTCGGTTTTCACGACGGTCAGGGGAACCGGTTCATACTGGATCATGATACACATTGGCTGGGGAAAATAAGCAGGAGCAGCAATACGCTCAGCTGGACGGCCGGGAAGTCACCGGTGAGGGCTGGAGTCCGGCATATCCATGTTGATCTGGCTAACCCCACTTATATGACTACAATAGATTCAGATACAATCATGGTTGTAAGCAGCGGGAATAACAAGGTATTCCGGATAAATCACTTTACAGGCAGTTCGCAGCTATTGATCGCCGGAGACGTATGGGGGCTGAAGGACATTGGCAATTGCGAGTATGATCCGGGCGGTTTCTTGTGGATTAATGAGGTGACCGGATGCAGAGTGCACAAGTTCGACCTTGAAGGCCGGCTGCTTACCACTTTCGGTAACGGTGTACCAGGGGTTGCGCAGGATAAGGCAGCAAGGGATGAAGTGCAGTTTAATTGGATTTTTGATCTGCGGCGCGGGCCTGATGGCAATATCTATGTTCTGGATAGCGGGAATTATTGTGTACGGATGATTGATGTTAGCTGTGATGTAGTAATACGAGTGGCAGGTACGGGGACAGGTGGTTATTCCGGAGATGGCGGCCCGGCATTAGAGGCAACCTTCGGATCTAATCCGGATGAGCACTTCGATGGGCCCTGGTCTTTGGCGATTGATGAGGCGGGCAATCTATTCATTGGAGACACACAGAATCATGTGGTTCGAACGGTCGAACACGAAACGGGGCGGATAACCACGATTGCTGGCCGTACTTCAAGAGTCCCTTCTTACATTAATGATTCAGCTATATCTATAAATCCGCTTGCTCTGCAGCTACCCAAAATTTGCAGTCTTGACTATTATAACAACCACTTGTTTATTCCCGAATGGGATGGAGAATTAATTATTCTGGCAAGGTCTCGCTAACAGAACTTATTAACAGGATTCACCACTTCAGAGCCGCCGCATATTTCGGATACAGCTCGCGGATACAGTCCGGGCAGATATCATGGGTGAACTGTAAAGAGAGCTGCAGCTTCAGGAAACGTTCAATGGTAATCCATTCCTCCTGGCTGCTGCGGACTGATTTGCAGGCTGCACAGATGGGCACGAGCTGGGGGCTTGGGTGTAGATGGACGCTGGGGCACTGGGTTACAAGGGGAGGACCGGCAGATTCCTCTGACTTAGGGGAAGGTCCAATATCACGCAGTGTAAGGACGGCAGTCTGATGCGCGGGTGCTTGTTGTTCAGTAAGGAGCGGGAAGATATCCAGGTGAAATATTCTGCTGCCGTTATTCCAGGTCAGTAGTGTTAGCTGAGCGCTGGCAACAAGGCGGATTCCCTTGAAAATATCACACAGCAGCTGCTCCAGCTTTACCATCCCGTCCGGATCAGCCAGCTTGTGCCGAAACAGCTCCAGCACATTCAATTCGAGCCAGTCCCCAGCACTTGAGAAGCCGTACAGCCGGTTAAAGTCTTCCCAGTGATCGCTGGCGAAACGGATGTCCCCAGTGCTGCCGATTACCAGCGAGTTATGCTTCATGGCATTCAGGGATTGAATGATGGAAGAAGAGATACTGTCCGGCAATGGTAATCGCTCCTTGGGTGGTGCAGGAATGACAAGCTAGGATGGCGGGAGGTTCAGCAGTTCGGCGACTTGGCGGCGGTAGCGGTCGGCTTTACGTGTGCCGTGAATCAGGTTGGATAGCCGATAGGGTGGGATGCCGTGTAACTCACAGAATTTCTTCTGGTCCAAATGCAGTTCTGTCAGACGCTGTTTGATAGCCCAGCCATATGGAGTAATAGGTCGTTTGCTGTTCAGATCACTCACCTCTTATCGACTATCCAGCCGCTATGTTATAATTAGGAAAAGACATAATAATAGTTAATTATATACTTTTTTACGTCATTTTACAATAAAAAATAACGTTTTTACGTATAAAACATTTTGGCGGAAGGCGGGTTACCGAATGCACTCCATTTACGAACGAATTGAATCTCTCATCAAACGGCAAGGACTTACGAAGAAAGCTTTCTGTGAGCAGCTGAATATCAGCACCGGCAACATGGGAGACTGGAAGCGCGGCAAGTCGACGCCCGGCACGCATAAGCTGATTGAGATCGCCGCATTTTTTAATGTGAGCCTCGATTGGCTGATTCTGGGCAAGCGGAGTGTGGACACGGTGAAAGAAAGCGGAGAGGATTATTTTTTTGGCCAAATACGGCAATTGAATTGCCAAACGGATGAACTGCTGCAGAAAGAGAAGGAGTTTATCAAGGAATACATTGAATTTACAGAGTACCGTAAGCGCAAGGCGGATGACGGGAATTCTAATTAAATAAGCGATGCTCTGACAGGAGTGAAAATTCTTAAAAGGGCATCTTTACTTTTTGCGGCAATGGATTTATAATATTGAATGTTGGCCTCAAACAAAGCTTTAACATTTGTTCACACCGCGCGGTAGTGGTGGAATGGCAGACACGCTATCTTGAGGGGGTAGTGGGTGTATACCCGTGGAGGTTCGAGTCCTCTCTACCGCATAACATGTAACAGCAGAAACCTGAAATTCCTTATCCATAAGGGACTTCAGGTTTTTTGCTGTTTATTTGGGTTTGCAGCTGCAGGAGCATGGAGGGAAATCAAATAAGAAGGGGATGAGGATGATGTATACCGGACGGAGTAAAGAATGGAGTGGGAAGCGGAGTCTGAACGGGCGCTGCCTGATTATTACTGCGGATGATTTCGGCATGTGCCACTCTATGAATGAGGCGATTATGAAGCTTTGGGACACGGGGGCCATTACTTCCGCCATGATTATGATGCCAGGGCCCTGGGCTAAGCAGGCAGCTGACTATGCCGCACATAACCGCGAAGCGAATATCGGTGTGCATCTTACGCTTACTTCCAGTTTCCCGCAGTATAAGTGGGGGCCGGTGACGAGAGATGGAAGGGTTCAATCGTTAATGACTCAAGAGGGGTACTTTTGGGGGACATCGGCTGAAGTGGAGCTTCAGGCTGCTGAAGAAGCAGTCAGGACTGAAGTACGCAATCAGATCGAAGCCGCCATACGGATGGGGATTGATCCGACACATCTGGACAGTCATGAGGGCAGTCTATTGGGACTGGCGGGCGGACGCGATTTTCTGGAGCTGGCCTTCGACTTGTGTGAGGAATACCGGCTGCCGTTCAAGCTGCCCCGGAACATTGTGAACCAGTCTTTTTTATCTCCGCAGATGCGGGAGTTGTTCCAGAAGAGAATTCATTCGGCAGACCGCCGGGGAATCCCGCTGATTGATGATTTAATCATTCTGCCTTATGAGCAGGAGCAGGGGGAGGGTTATCCTGATGTGAGGCGGCAATTATCGCAGGCCATCCAAGAAATGAAAGCTGGAATAACGGAGCTGGTCGTGCACCCTTCAAGGGACACTGCTGAAATGCGCACCCTTACCCCCTCTTCGCCAAAAGAGAAATGGAATATAACTTGTGTATGGACAAGGAATTCAGACAGCTGCTGGTGGACGAAGAAATCCGATTGATATCCTGGAAGGACGTACGTGAACAGATGCGCTTGGGCTAGATAAGGCAAGGCTTGCGCCGGGGTTAATTACAGGAAGTTACCGGTAAGCTTAAGATGAAAAAAACACCCTTTACACCCGGCATTCATGCGGGCAGTAAGGGTGTTTGTATTTTGCGGCAGACAGATGAATTAGGTCGCTCTACTCCAGCAGCTTGGCGATGTCTGCTTCAATCTGGTCCGGTGTGGTTTGCGGTGAGAACCGCTTCAGCACGCGGCCTTCCTGATCCACCAGGAATTTAGTGAAATTCCATTTCACGCTCTTGGAGCCGAGTACGCCGGGTGCTTCTTTGGAGAGATATTTGAATAAAGGATGGGCTTCATTGCCGTTGACATTGATTTTCTCATACATAGGGAAGGTTACACCGTAATTAATCTCGCAGAACTCGGCGATGTCTTCGCTCTCACCCGGCTCCTGTCCGGCGAATTGGTTGCTGGGGAACCCCAGAACTTCGAATCCGCGGTCTTTGAATTTATCGTACACTTCCTGGAGACCCTTATATTGAGGAGTGAAACCGCATTTGCTGGCTGTGTTCACGACAAGCAGTACTTTACCTTTGTATTTGGAGAGTGATTCTTCCTGGCCCTTAAGGGTGTTGGCTTCATAATCATAGACACTCATGGATAATTCCTCCCGAACATTGATTTATCACAATTTAATTGTACACTATTCACCGTCAGAAGCAACCCTCCAGGTTGTGACAACATTGCATAATCGTTTCAAAATGCAGGGGATGTTTAAGTTAAAGGTATGTGTCGGTACAAAATCCGCTTGATAAAGGAGAAGATCAAAGATGACTGCAGTGCAACTGAAGGCGTTATATACAGCTACAGCAACCGTTCGCGGGGGCCGCGAGGGTTCAGTGGAATCATCGGATGGAGCCCTTAAGCATGACCTCAAAATTCCGAAGGAGCTTGGCGGTCCCGGCGGTGCCGGTACGAATCCTGAGCAGCTGTTCGCGGCAGGATATGGTGCCTGCTATGAGAGTGCGCTAGCCAACATTGCCCGTAAGGAGGGCGTGAAGCTGCAGGATGTGGAGATCACTTCCAACGTGCTGATTGGCAAGGACGAGAGCGACGGAGGCTTCAAGCTTGCGGTTAAACTGGATGTGAAGCTGCCGGGTATTGAACGGTCTGTAGCGGAAGATCTGGCGAAGAAAGCTCATGATTTCTGCCCGTACTCGAAGGCGACCCGCGGAAATATTGAGGTTGAACTGAACGTACTGTAAGGTATGGTGAAGTTATATCATTGAAAATGATATGTTCCCGTATAAGGCCGGACAGCCGATGTCCGGTCTTATACTATGTGGAGCCGCAGAAACAACGGGTAGGAATGAACAAAGCTGGGAATAATGGCTAAATAGAGTCGGAGAAGGTTAGAAGTGCAATAAATAGCGGGCGCGAGCTTGCTGTTTGGTTGACATCACCCCGGAAATTCTTTAATATGTCTAAGTATCTGTTAATGTCGCGTGTGCTATTAACTACCAAAAATTTAAATAATGGGTGATGAAGATGTCTTACAGACCGAATATTACGAATGTGACTAAAGCCAGCAGCAATGATAAGGAAGGATTGTACGAGTTCATTATCAAGCTTGCTGACGGAACGGAGTGCCGCGCGTTCTACAATCGGTTTCCGGAATGGAAAATGACGAACATCAGCCGCCTGCTCAAGACGCCATGTCCGGTATGCCGCAAAGATTTCATCTGCAGATGCATGGATTCCTTCACAGCTGATTTCGAAGGGCAAATGATCGGGGACGAGTGGATTAACAAGGCAATTGCTGAATAATTACACGTACTGACGTTGTAGGCGCGGGAGCTATCCCGCGTTTTTTGTTTTTTTCAGAAGAGGATATGAAGGGTACACTATGATTAAGAGGAAGGGGGCGGCGAAGTGGCTGAAGAGTACAAGGAAATGCAGGGTAAATCCATTGTGCTGATTGATGGAGTCTGTCATCTGTGCCAGGGGCTGGTCCGGTTCATTGTTCCCCGTGATCCCCGGGCGAACTTCATGTTCGCCTCCTTGCAGAGTGAGGCGGCCAAGGAATTGCTGAGGGCTGGCAGCCTGCCCGGCAATCAGTTAAACACTGTGGTGCTTGTGGAGAACGGCTGCTATTATACAGAGTCGGCTGCAGTGCTGCGGATTGCCCGCAGACTGCGGTTTCCGTGGCCGCTCGCATATGTGTTCATCCTGGTGCCGAAACCGCTGCGTAACGCCTTGTACAGGCTTGTGGCAAGGAACCGCTACCGCTGGTTCGGCCGGGATGAGCAGTGTCTGCTCCCGTCACCGGATCTGAAGCGGAGATTCCTGTAACCGGAAACCGGGTTTAATACAAAGCAGTGCCGTCCTCTGAGGGCGGCACTGCTTTTTGGGTTGCAGATTATTTTGACGCAGATGAATTCAATGTTTCCTGAGCAGTTCCTTACGGCTTCAAAGGTTCCGTTTTAAGCATATAGCTCTGGGAAAGCTTCCATTTGCCGTCAGCAGACTTCTTCAGGGTTGTCACAGTGGTGGAGCGGCTATCCGGTAACGCAGGACCGCTTAGTTTCTTGGTCGTCTGCACCAGATATACGGAAGCTTCATCGGCTGTATAATCAATGATCTTGGAAGACTCGATAGCGGAATCCAGATCATAGACCTGGAACATCTGGGCATACACCTGTTTGGTCTGAGTATATGCGGGAGAAGTCTCGTCAATGGTCGAGAGCAGGCCGTCCAGGTTCTCTTTGTTGGTATAATCAAAATTAGCCTGAACCACAGCATTGATCAGATCTTCCTCAGCTTTGGGGACCGAAACTGCTGCTTCGAGTGTCCCCTCCGGAAGGGAATACTCTATTGCTTTGATCTGCAGATTGCTGATCTGCCACTGTGTGCTGCCGGTACTCCGGGTCAGGGAATAGATGTACTCAGCTTTGCTGTTCAGCATAAAAGCACCGCCGAGCTTCTTGCTGGTTTCGATCGTCTGCACAGTTGCTTCACTCTTCTGCACATCAATAATGTTCAGCTGCTCAATGGTGGTCTTGGTATCATACTCCGCCATTTGTTCCTCAAGCTGCGGACCAATCGCGGTTAGCGGAGACTGCGGATCGATAAGCGACACGAAACCTTTGGCATTCTCATTATTCAAATAGTCGGCGTACTTATCGAACAGGGCTGAGATTTCTTTGGTGGATGCAGCAGTGTCTGCTGCGCTGGTAATCGCTACGGTATTAGTTTTGGCATCCCAGCTCACCTGGTTGCCGGTAGCTTCACTGACGAAGCGCAGCGGGACATACGTCACATTATTAATCATCCGGGGAGCGGATACCAGCGACTTGACCGTTCCATTCACGCTGGCTTTTTTGCTGCCGATCTGCAGCTTGATGCTCAGGCCTTCCTTACTGGCGGTGACGGTGCTGGTCTTGGCATCCCAGGTAAGGTCCAGGCCCAGCTTCTCGAAGATCGGGCGCATAGGCACGAGGATAGAATCGTTGTCTTTGACCGGCGAGCTGGAGCTCAGGTTCAGCTTCTGCTGATCAATCAGGACTGTAATAGGTTGTTCTGCTGCGGCAGCGGATAAGCTGACTGCACCGGATAAGGCAAGAACGGCAAGGAATCCGGGAATTAGTTTCATAATTGTAAAACTCCTCTCTTAATCTGGACTAACTTATGTATGTACGAATGTATTATAAAGGTACGCGGAGAATGATCACATATCCCTTGCAGGACATGTAAGGTAGGGGGATTCTGGGAGGTTCACTCGGATATTGGTAAAAAAGATATTGCTGAGCTCTTATATATATGCTACTATAGCTGTAAATTAAAGGAACAGTAACGGAAGCACCGTTCAATGACCGTATCCCACGGTTATTGGCGGTGCTTTTTTTGCTGCCATTTTTGCCAATATTCTGAGAGGAGAGTGATTTCATGACGGCAAGAATTGTACTTGCAGTCCGGGAGAGCGAGTACATTGAACCGCTGCTGCATTATCTTCACCATAGTGAGTATGGGGAAATGCTGAGGATCACAGCGTTCAGCAGGCTGGACACTTTTATGGAATTTATGAAGGGAGACGAGATTCCGGATGCCGTTGCCGGTGATCCTTCCTTCATTGAAGCCTGGCTGGTGGAAGGAAGGAGCACGGTTCCGTGGGCAGTGTTGAGTGATGCGGGAGATCTGCCGAATGCCGGTAATGTGGCAGGAGGAATGAGGATTGCCAAATACCAGGCGCTTCCCTCGCTGCTGGAGTCCGTTCTCCAGCTGTGTGATCTGAAGCGGGTCAGGACTGCTGCTGCTCCCAAGGAGCAAACACTGCTGCTGGGGGTTGTCTCGGCAAGCGGCAGCAGCGGCAAAACAACGCTTGCCCTGAATATGGCGAAGCAGCTTGGTGCACTCGGCCTCTCGGTGTTCTACCTCAACCTGGAGAGTGTGGACAGCAGCGGATTATATCTGCGGATGCCGGGCGGTAATGCTCCGGGCTTTGAACGCCTGCTCTACGAACTCAAGGCTGGGGGAGACAACAAGGGAGGGAGGGGGAAGCCCTTATGGAAGGAATATGCGTTCAGGCATGATAGCCTGCGTTGTGATGCATTCAGACCTGTGGAGAATTTCAGGGAAATGCTCCAGATGTCACGGCAGGATACGCTGGAGATATTAGAAGGGCTGGCTGCGTCCGGAAGCTATGATGTGATCATTGCGGATACCGGAAGCATTGAGGAGGAGCGGGCTCAGGCTGTATTGCACAGATGCGGACTCCTGCTGTGGGTACTGAAGAACGAGCAGGTAAGCCGGCACAAGACGGAACGCTGGCTTACCCACTTCGACAGCCCGCATTCCGGCATGCCCCCGGAACTGAGAGGCAGGAGCAGATTCGTGATGAACTGCTGCACGGAAGCGGTGAAAGACAACCCGGCGGATGACGGAACCGGGCTGGCGGGTACACTTCCGTATATTCCTTCCTGGGAGATGCAGCATTACGGAGAGCTCTGCCTGAGCTCACCCCAATTCATAGCGGGAGTACAGCAGCTCTGCAGAAGCATTATTGAACCGGCATTGCCAGGCGTATTTACCGGGAGTTCTGCATGAATGAAGAAATGTTCAGAGCACTGCGCAGCGACATCCGGGCAGGGCTGGACGTTACTTCGGCCATAGGAAACCATGAGCTTGCCGCTTTTATTGAACGGATTATTCTAGGACGGGATAATTTGCAATTTTTGACGGCCAAGGAGAAGCATGAGCTGGTGAAGAAGCTGTTCGACTCCTTCCGGGGGCTGGATATCCTGCAGCCGCTGATAGATAATCCGGCCATTACCGAGATTATGATTAACAGCCATGAGGAGATCTTTGTGGAGGAGGACGGGATGATCCGCAGACTGCCGCTGGCTTTTGAATCCAGAAGCCGGCTGGAGGATATTATCCAGACTGTAGTCTCAGGCGTTAACCGGGTGGTGAATGAGTCTTCACCAATTGTAGATGCCCGGCTGCAGGACGGTTCGCGCGTCAATATCGTGCTGCCGCCTGCTGCGCTAAGGGGCCCGGCAATGACTATCCGCAAGTTCCCTGAGACGCCTATGACCATGGGCGAACTGGTGAAGCGTGAAGCGCTCAGTCAGGAAGCCGCAGAGCTGCTGCAGATTCTGGTAGCGGCCAAGTACAACATCTTCATCAGCGGGGGGACAGGCTCGGGAAAGACTACCTTTCTGAATGCCCTGTCGCAGTTCATACCGCCGCAGGAGCGTGTGATTACGGTAGAGGATTCTGCGGAGCTGCAGATTGTCACGGTCCCGAATCTGGTCTCGCTGGAGACCAGAAATGCCAACACGGAAGGAAGGGGTGAGATTACCATCCGCGATCTGATCCGCACTTCACTGCGGATGCGGCCGAACCGTATTGTTGTTGGTGAGGTGCGTGGAGCAGAGTGCCTGGATATGCTGCAGGCGATGAATACCGGCCATGACGGAAGTTTATCAACAGGCCACTCCAACAGTGCGCATGATATGGTCAGCCGTCTGGAAACTATGGTTCTCAGTGCCGCGGAGCTGCCGGTAGCTGTAGTCCGTCAGCAGATCGGGTCAGCGATTGATATATTCGTACATCTCTCACGGCTGCGGGACCGTTCACGCAGAGTCATGGAGATTTGTGAAGTTGCGGGTCTGCGCAGCGGAGAGGTTGAGCTGAATCCGTTATATGAATTTCGGGAAACCGGGGAAAGGGATGGCCGGGTACTGGGCGGCCTTGCCGCCTGCGGCAATCCGCTGCTGTATACAAACAAACTGCGAATGGCCGGAATCAGTGATTATTCATTGCTGCGCTTCAGCGCAGCCAGAAGGAAGCCAGAGGAGGTTGTGTCCTGAATGCCTTGAAGAACAGAAGCCAGAGTGTACCCAAAGCGGATAGAAGGATATTCGCGAAAGGAATAAAGCCGATTCAGCCGCCTGGCGGATCTGCTGCGGGCGAGCAAGCAGTGCTTCCGGATTATACCCGGTACGAATTGAACGCCATGCAACGAATTCTGGTCATTCTGACAGGGGGTATACTGTTATTTGGCCTTGGTTACCTGTTCTATCATCATCTGCTTCTCTCTGTGCTGCTTGTGCCGGGCAGTGCAGCCGGCCCCCGCCTGCTGCGCAAATATCTGCTCCAGCGCCGGCGCTCAGCGCTTAATCTGCAGTTCAAGCAGATGCTATTCTCGCTCTCTTCATCGCTATCTGCCGGACGGTCGGTAGAGAATGCATTTCGCGAGGCGGTGCTTGATCTACGGATGCTTGACCCTGAGGGAAGCGGTAACATGATCGCTGAGCTGAATATTATCTGTACCCGCATGGAGTACGGGGAGCCGGTAGAAGAGGCGCTGTATGATTTCAGCAAAAGGGCAGGCATGGAGGATGTGGAACGTTTTGCAGATGTATTCATGGTCTGCAAGCGGACGGGCGGGGATCTCGTGGAGATCGTGCGCCGCACTTCTACAATTATTGGAGAGAAGCTGGATATTCAGCAGGATATTGCGGTCAGTATTGCCCAGAAGAAATTTGAGGCCAAGGCCTTACTCGTCTCTCCGCTGATGATGGTGATGTTCATGAGCCTGACAGCGGGAGACTATATGCAGCCGATGTATATTTGAGAGGGGAAAACGTTGATATGACAGTGTTTTCGAGGTCATCTACCCACAATCTACCCACAACTATAACAAACCATCCATAAGTTGATCTAATTTTTCAACTGCGGCGCGTTTTTTAGATTCGGTTACGTGCAAATAAACAGCCTCTGTTACTCCGTCTTTTTTATGACCAAGTAATTTTTTGATTGCTGGAAGTTCAACGCCTGCCTCCGCCATTAAGCTGGTGTAAGTATGACGTAAAGAATGTGGTGTAAGGGTTGTGGGCAATCCGGCTGCTTCTAACATTTCTTTCATAAAAGCATCGAATGTTCGAGTGGCAGCTGGCCAGCCTGGCAATAAGAGTTCATTTACAAATATAAATTCTGCTTCTTTGTAGTACTCATCTCTTCGAGACATCTTAAATTTATTTCTCCAGATTTCTTGATTCCTCAAAACCTTTATAACTGTTTCGGATACGTCAATTTTACGTATTGAGGATTTTGATTTTGGAGTGTTTAATTCAAATGAAATAATTCCGTGCCTCTGATACAAAGTTTTAGTGACAGAAATTTTTTTATTGATTTCATCTATGTCTGATATTTTTAGAGCACACAATTCACCAATCCGCATGCCGGTATAAGCCAACAAAAATAGGGCGTTAAACCCCTGGACGGACCCAGATTCTTTGGCTGTGCGTAATAGCAACGCCAATTGTTCTTTCTCCAAGTATTGAGGTAATTCAGAATTATTCTCAATATCTTCAACTGTTTCCTGAAATGCGGGGATTTCTGCTTCTTTAGTTGGATCATTCTTAATGACTTTCAAAGATACTGCTTTTCGAAACATAAGGCAACCTGCAGCATGAATGACATTTAGCGAGTTTTTAGAATAGCCTTTTGCTTTCAGTTCATTGAGCATAGTCTGATATATTAGCAAAGTTACTTCAAAAACTAAGAGCCCTCCAATTTTTTTGTTAATGATCTTGAGAGAATCACTTCTAATATCCACAGTCCGGTTTTTAACCTTTCCTGTAGAGGCGTATAGTACTAAGAATTTTTCACTCCATTCGGAAACTGTGATTTTACTTTCTTCAATGTAAGTGCCATTTCTTATTTCATCTTCAATTTTTAGCCCTGCATGATATGCTTCTCTCGCAGTTGGATAACTTGGTGTCTCTTTTTGGATTCGTTCACCCGTTTGGGGATCCGTTATATCATAACGATACGTATGCAGCCCATTCCTCGAGCGTACTTTAGGATATCTTCTTGCCAATAAAATCACCTCTTTGAGAATGTATGTTCGATTTTTATTGTATATAAAGCCCGAGTAATAGCATTAGATGCCTACTCGAACATCATAATCACTCCTAGAGGATCAAAACAAATTATGTAATCATGGTTAAACCTGTGAGAAAGACCATATCGTTCTAAATAAAAAGTCACTGCCTTGTCCAAAAAATGCTCGGTAACACCTATATATTCCGCAAATTCAAAACGGTTTCTAATTCCAGCCTTGAATGCACTAACGAATGCATTAAGTGGAACCAATCTTTGGTATGCCCATTTCTTTCCTAAAAGTTCTTGTTTAATGTGAACGATACTCTTTTGATCCAATATAATTCCAAATGATCGATGATGGTGTCCGATTTCTTCTGCAAGTATGCACTGTTTTTCAACAATTGTCTGAATAGATGAAGTGTTTAGGGTAATGACTCCGTCAATATACAGGCCTTTTAATTTAGGATTTTTAAAAGAGTGGCTTGTGACCTCAATCTCTGCTAGTTCTGCCTCGATTAGTAATTCCTCGAACAATGGCCTCACCCTTATTTACGTTTTGATTTTATGTATTTTGCATATTTCAAAATTTCTTGCAGTTCTTCTTCAGTGTAATCATCTCCATCAAAATGAGCAGCGATAGTGTAAGGTAATTCTCCATCAGAGATAACCATTCCATTGTCTTCAATGATATTGCTTTTTTTTAAATTAAACTTCTTAGCTATTTTTTCAATTGCTCCCATACGAGGTTCGGATATACCACTTTCCCAAGCTGACACGGCCTTATTGGTCACCTCTGCAATTTCTGCTAATTCTTGTTGAGTCAATCCGTAACGCTCACGCAGTATTTTGATATTATCGCTAATGCCCAATGTTATCACTCCAGAACTCTATTTTAAGTAGAAGTATAAACGGAATGGTGAAAAAAATCAATATGAGAGTCAAAATAAATTAGATTTTATTGTTGACAGTCTATTTTAAATAGACTAATATTCATGTATCGGCACCGAAGGGAGGGAGTCAGATGAAACTCACAGTTAAACAAGCCAGGCTGTTTTCTGGTAAGACTCAGCGTGAAATAGCTGAGATACTTGGTGTTCATGTTCAAACTTACATGAAATGGGAGAGGAAACCCGATGAAATGAGTGTCGGTACTGCAAAACAATTCTCCAGAATTGTAGAACAAGACTTTGAAAGTATTTTTTTTGACATTGAGTCTAATTTAAATAGACAAAATGGCGAAGGGAAGGTGAGTGAACTTGAAATCGCTCGATGATTATGGTTTGTCTCTTACAATAAAGCAACTCGCTGAAAGCCAAGGCATTTGTCAAAAGACGGCTCGAAAGTGGTGTCTAAAAGAGGGACTTGATAGTTACAAGGTTGGGAATACCCGCCGTGTCCGAACTGAGGTATTGATATCTTGGATACAGAAGAGAGAAGAAGATACAAGGCTCTCATCCAAATAATTACCTCTTCATCTTTGCCGGATAGTAAAAATTTATACACACCTTATCTATAAATCGTCTGAAAGGGACAATGCCATGAAAAAGAAGAGGTACCCCAACTTCGAAACTGTGTTGAAAAACTGTATTGACCGCGGATGCACACCAGAGCAGCTACAAGACTTCATCGACCGATCGCGCCGGCAGCATATGGATAACCCGGAAATGATCCGGATTATAAATGATTTGGAATTTTCGGTGCCGAATGAAAATATCTAAAGCTGCATTAATGAGTGCTGCCGAGAAGAAACGGGCTGATATTGAATTTAGCAGCGGATATGCTAGAGAGCTCGGCGACACTAAGTGGGTGCGTTGGGCAACGATGTATCAAAGACTGCAACAGAGAAAATTCCGCAAGAATGACCCGGAAGGGAAGTGACAACATGAATCAACTACAAGAATTCAATTTCGCGGGAAACAATGTTCGAGTAATTATGAAGTCGGACGTCCCATGGTGGGTTGCCAAAGATGTATGTTCCGTACTTGGAATTAACAAGCATCGGGATGCATTGACCCGGCTGGATGAAGATGAAAGGGGGTCGGTAGTAGTGGACACCCTTGGCGGCCCTCAAGAAGTAGGGGCTGTAAATGAATTTGGTCTTTATTCACTAATCATGTTAAGTCGGAAGCCTGAAGCAAAAAGCTTTAAACGATGGATCACACATTCAGTGTTGCCGGCCATACGCAAAACAGGCATGTATGCTGCTGACGAACTATTAGATAATCCGGATCTGCTTATTCAGGCGGCTACGAAGCTTAAGGAGGAACGGGCGGCCCGGAAGGCATTAGAGGCCAAGATTGACGAGGATCGGCCCAAGGTCGTGTTCGCAGAGGCTCTGGAAGTATCCAAGAACTCTGTACTGATTGGAGATTTGGCAAAGCTACTCCGACAGAACGGAATTGATATCGGAGAGATAAGGCTGTTTCGAGAGCTCCGGCAGCAAGGCTACCTAATCAAATCCGGCTCAGAATACAACATGCCGACTCAACGCTCAATGGAGCTGCAGATTATGGAAATCAAGATCGGGCAGCGCGGGAGTGCAAGTGAAGGAATGAAGGTAACACGGACACCGAAGATCACCGGCAAGGGGATTGGGTATTTTATCAATAAATTTATGGGATTCGAATCATAGGAGGGATTACATTGGGACTTCAAGTCGTACCAAATGCTTCACAAGGAGATAAACCCATCTGGGCTGATAAGATCACGATTCTGGTAAATGACCCGGCAACGGGCGAGGAGATCCGGAGGGAATTGCCAATCAGTTTCAGACAGAACATGCTGGGAACCTGGTTACAGGGGAACGATGAATTCGGAGATTCGCAGGCAATTGTATTCTTGACCTCATTTGGGCAGCAGCAGCTGAGCGAGATCATAGGCGTGGAACCTACGAGATTGGAGGGAGAAGCATGAATAGAAAAGACCGCGTAAGAGTATGCGGGAATTTGCAGAAGCTGATAGAGAAAGAAATAACTCCTCAATTACGCGAGCATTACCGCCGGCAGTATGTACGCACAGCATCCCGCATAAATGAAAAACAGCCCACCGGCTCCTACCCCGATGGACTGCACACGAACATAACAAATTCAATTACAGACAGTTTAACACAGTTTGGAGGCATGCGCAATGAATATGTCTCTTAACACCGAAGATGCGCTTATTAATATACCGTATCGGGAGTATGAGACTGGAGAAGAGTTAGTTACCCAGTGTCATAGGGATAATCTGCTTTGGGCAGTGATCTACAAAATGAGGCACGAACACAATCAAACGGTGCTCCGAGATAAGTTGGATCTCACAAGGGAGGAACGGCTTGTATTAGAACATGAGGATGTGCTGGTAAAGATTCGGGATAAAATCGACTACCTCTTTATCCATCATGTTGCAGGGATGGGGTATTTCCAAATGACCCCGGAACGCCACCGTTACAAGCAGCTTAAACTCCTACTCAAGATGGAGGAACCGAATCGGATTCCACTATTGGCCCCTCAAATTTGTAAAGGCTGCAGCAGTATTATCCCCGCAGGGAAAAGAGCTTTACGGGTGAGGGATGGCAATAAAAATGCGGTGTGCTGCGGTTATAACTGCTATGGCCTGATGCTGGCAGCCGGCGCAGCGAAACAAGATCATGGATCTTGAGAAGTACATTCAGGACGTCAAGGCGTTCCAGGCGCAGGCTGAGTTATTTGACGAGGATGCACCTGGAGCTATCCAAGAGAAGATTAAGGTTTTGACCAAGGCTCATACATTGGCGGGGCGTGTATCTGCTCAGATGGATGCCAATTACGCTAAAGTTTATGCCTTTCGAAAAATTACGTATGCAAAAGCTAAGGATGCAGCTAAACCCGGAGACAAAGCAAATCAAGCAGAGTTGGCAATTATTGATCTTCGCATGGCTGAAGCGCAGGCGAAGGGGCTTAAATCGTTCTGGAATAACGAATTCAAATCGATTGCCGAAACGCTCTATGAGCTCCGGCTGCGGGTTCGAGTGGATCTGCACACTTTAGGAGGTGGAGATTAGTATGAATAAATCTGACTCAACTCTACGAATAGTGGAACGGAATGAAATCCGGCGCAAGCTGAGAGATTTATATTCTCAACAGGATAATGAAATCATTGTTCATAGTCAGGCTTCTACGCGGATTGATAGAGAAATTTTCAGATTAAAGCAGAAGCTCGCTGAACTGGATCCAAAATCAATGGAAAGAAAACCGAATAATCTTAAACCGCGTACCCATTCATGCAAACCTGTAGAGAACTGCATCAATCCGAAGTGTCATAAGAGGATCGAACACGGGCAGCCGGCGGTCAAATATGGATTTTGGGGATTGTGTTGTAATTTCAAGTGCTTATCTGAAGCTATGGGAAGTAGTGAATTCAATGCATAGAAACTTTAGGATTCTCCCGGAATTTCCCGGAAATCGTCAGAACATCAAGGAAAGTAAAGGAAGCGTTGACGATGGCTGAGAAACGAATGATTTCAAAGGTGATTTCAATTTCTGAGAAAGTTAATGAGTTGCCTAGTATTTTTGACATGCTGCTATTCACTTGGATGATTCCACATACGGATGACTTCGGCCGGATGGCTGGATCACCTGGTAAGGTTAGGCATTTGGTGGTACCAATGCTTGATTGTACAAAGGAAGATGTGAGCACTTCGCTCCAGCGTTTACAGGCACAGGGCCTTATTCTTTGGTATGAAGCGGACGGCGAGCGAGTTGTTCAGATTCAACAATTTGAGAAACACCAACAGGGTTTACACAAGCGGACTCGTTCTAAGTTTCCCGACTTTCCGGGAAGTTCCGGGAATCACCCGGTAATTCCCTCTGAACTGAATAGAACTGAACTGAACTTAACTGAAGAGAACTTAACTGAAGGGAACGGAACAGAACAGAAAGGAACTGAACCCGGCTCCGAGGCTTCGCCCGGAACCGATGAAGATGATTACCTTTATGGTGGTGGTCCTCTTCCCCCGATCTCTGATGCGTTCAGGATGTTTGAAAATGAAGGATTCGGGACCATCAGTGATGTGATCAAAGATCAACTCGAAGATTTTATCAAGGATTACACTGAGCGCTGGCTCTGTGAAGCAATGAAAAAGGCTGTATTAGCCGGGAAACGAAATTTAGGTTACGTGCAGGGCATCCTCAAGCGCTGGAAGGCAGAGGGCATTGACGAACCGTGGACCAAGGATAAACCACCGGAGCAAACCAACAACAGGAATCACAGGGGCTACAGTGGCAAGCCGCACATTGAAATCGTCAAGCCTTCGACAGATGGGCCCACCCCTGAAGATATCGCTTTACAGAAAAAGCTAATGGCGGATCTTCAGGCCAAGAAAGAAGCAGAGGAGAGGCGCCGCCAAGAAGAACGGGATAGAGGGGAGGGGTATGACAGATGAGAAATCAGTGCTCAGTCCCTAGTTGCTGTAAGCCGGCATCCACTCATTGGGCGACAGTGCCCGTTTGCAGGGACTGCTGGAATGAAATCTGGTATGAGCAAACTGCTTACTATGCTGGTAAGCTGCTGCAGAGTGAACGTGAAACCTTCATACGGATTCGGCACAAAACTCCATTTTGGAAATACAACAAACGGAAACTGCTGCAGGAAGCATGATCTGCGGGAAGGGTGGTATTACATGGGCGTAAGAACAAGAAAGAAGCAGGGCCCCATCAGTCACGCGAATAGGGGGATGATTTTTGAGAGTCATATTGACCTCAGTAATGAAATGTACGATGCCATGAATAGGGCTGTCATCAATAAGCGTCCTACTCCGGTAAAGGTACTGGAGCGTAAAGGGCAATATATCACTTTGGCGGTATACGATAAAAAATCCACGGTGGATTATGACGGAGTTTACCGGGACCGCCGGATAGATTTTGAGGCAAAGGAAGTAGCGGACCTTACACGGCTGGACCTCAATAGGATTGAACGTCACCAGTATGAGCACCTGGAAAAATCGTATAACCATGGGTCAATCGCCTTTATACTTGTGAGCTTTGTACGCAATCGGAAAATGTATCTCCTGCCTTTTCCCGCCTTAAGAGTATTCAAGCAGGCATCACAGCGTCCAGGCGGACGTAAGAGCATTTCGATTGATGATTTTGAGATTGAGGGTTACGAGATTCGGAACGGTCGCGTTCCAGTAGATTATCTGGCTGCAGTTGACAAACTTTGGTTTTTGGCTAAAGCGTAGGGGCCGGATATGACCCGGGACCGCGCACCGCCGCACTCATAAATCGAACTGGTGTGCCTATAAAACCAAAAACAACCATACGGAGGTCAGACAGCATGAAGACAAATATCAATCTCAGTACATTAGCAGGTGGAGCGGTAGGGGAGCGGATTAACATTGAGCTGCAGAAGGTAGCTGAGAACGTCCAGGACCCGAATACCGACTGGAAGAAGGCCCGCAAGGTAGTGGTTACAATCACACTGAAGCCGGACGAGGAAAGGGAAATTGCCCTTGTGTCCGCAGATGTAAAAACCACATTGGCGCCGGCACACGGCATTGCTACCAAAATAATTTTCGGAGTCGAAAAAGACGGATCCACGGTAGCTGCAGAACTGGTTTCCGGAATGAAGAATCAAATGATGATTGATAATGACGGCGATCTCGCAGATGAATTGGGACAGAAAGTCGCAGGTTCGGAATCAGAAAGCAATGTTTCATACCTACAACGTAAATCACAGGAGGCTAAATAATTATGATTAAAGAAGCGCTGCAGTACATCGCCGGACTGGCAAGTCAGAAGACTCTTGAAATCCATGGACAGCAATATTCCAATCACTCATTGACGCTGCTGAAGCATCCAACTCCTTCGCCGCTGTCAATCCGCAGCCTTTCAGGATTTGTGGAATACCTCAAATCTCAGTACGATGCTCCGGGAAAACTTATGATTCACGTTGAAAGCCCGACCAAAGTTTCGGCGTTCAGTACATTCAATGACGATTCCGTTCGGTCCACTTTCGCTGTTGCTGACGCACTGCTGCCTTCCATCCGCTTTGACAGCTTTATGGATGTGGAGACCTTCAACATCATGCTGCAGTCTCTCTTCGTGCCTTCTGAAGTCCGTGCTTCTCTGCTGAAGGTTGTTGGTAATATCAAAGAGGAAAATGTCCAGAATACCGGTGATGACGGAGTCGCCCAGCAGATCACGGCAAAAACGGGCGTTGCGACTGTAGCAACGGTAACTGTTCCTAATCCGGTCACGTTGCTGCCGTATCGTACATTCGTTGAAGTGCAGCAACCGCAGTCACTCTTCGTCTTCCGGATGCGGAGCGGCCCAACTGCAGCCCTTATCGAAGCGGACGGCGGAGCTTGGAAGGTTGAAGCCATGGACACAATCAAAGCTTACTTGGAAAAAGAATTGAAGGATGAAATTGCTGCCGGTGACTTTGTAATCATCGCCTAATATCATACCGGGGCGGCTACGGCTGCCCCACCCTTAAAGGGGAGATTATCATGCCCGACCAAAAAGGGAGATACACCAAATATGAAATGATGGATACCGGAGCTGCCTGCTTTATACCGGACGCGCCGGGCGCATTAACTGGGCGGTGGTATGGTGAGCCCCCGATGGATGGAATCATCCTAACTCGAAGACGCTGCGCCGCGCTGGGAGCCCCAGTGCAGGAACGCGAGTATCCCGTAGCTTTTATATATCGAATTGAAATTAAGGACGATTACAGGTACGTACCCTTTTATCATAGACAGCCTGAACAATTAGAGCTGAAAAAGACTACACATTATGAAGACCGATGGTTAAAACGGCAAAGGCCGGTGACGACAACATGAAGGATTTCAGCTGGAGATTAGCCACCCTAAACGAGCTCTATGCCGTGATTCATGATCAAGGAGCTCAGATCATTTATAGACGGCAGGCAGCAGAGGAAATAAGCCGGCGGACCGGAAGAAGATATGCCTTAGTCAATTTCAAAATCAAGCCTAAATATTAAACCGACATCAGGAGGTGGAAGCCATGCCACCACATCAGACATTTTGGAAACCAGTGAAACAACCAAAGGAAAAGAAGTCTAGCGGCCTGGGGCGGGGCCGTAAAGATAAGGAACCCGTGCCCGAGCATAAGCAGAAGATTCTCGAAAATCACAAATCAGGCAAAAGTTATACTCAACGAAAAGAGTTCCCCCCTGCTGTTGTAAAGGAAGCGACAGAACGCTCTAAAGGCATTTGCCAATATTGCAAGAAGGCTCCGTGTCAAACAACCCACCATGTTTACGGGCGCGGCCGGGCTGGGAAAGGAGTTTTAACCAATGCTTACAGAGTCTGCGGGAATTGCCACATCCAGATTGAAGGCGATGATGAACTGAAAAATGAAATCATCGAAGAATATCGCATTCTGTACGGAGATTACTTCTGGTATGACGAACAGGACTGGGAAGAACACCGCCAGAAGCTGGCCGGCATTGAACGGGCGGAACGGGAGCGAGCAGAGCAGCGTCAGAAGCTTGCACCGGTTGTGGATCTGATATCAACGGCAGCCGGCCGGGGGTTAAAGGCAAATGAGATCCGCCTGATTGAAATGCTGCCGCCGAATGATCTGCAGATATTTACCGGACTCTTCACGGATGCTCTTAATGGCTACGCTGCGCAGGGAGCTTTTCACCCGCATGACCGATTTGAGGATTAGAAAAATCTTATAACAACGGAGATGGGCGTAAATGAGGACGGTCATTAAATTAAGGGATGATAACGGGCGGATCATCGGCACAGCCCGCCGGGAAGCAGACAAGACACTGCCTCAGATCATCGGCGAGATATCAATAGCAGTTGTGCTGGTCTGGATAGCCGTAGAGCTTGCAGAGCTGGCGGCAACGTTGCTGCAGCTGCTACAAAATATTTAGCCCCAGGGAGGGAACAGACATGCAGCATATCGTCTGCTACAGCGGCGGGGAGACATCTGGTATCGTGGCAGTCGAGGTTGTCGCCAGATACGGGCCTGAGAATGTAATCCTGATCAACCATGATATAAACCCTTGGGTCGAGCACTGGGACATCAAGCGATTCAAGACAGAGGTCGCTGATTATCTCTGCATCCCCATCACATACGCCAATATGGCCGGTTGGGACCAGAAAGACCAATTTGACGTTTGCATGGAGGCCAAGGCATTCAAAGTCGGCGTGCATCCACTCTGCACCAACCGGATAAAGACCGCACCATTTCATAAGTGGTTGGCCGACACCTTCCCAGCTACTCCGGGGAGCTGCCGGGAGGACGTGACAATCTATTACGGATTCGAGGCTGGAGAGACTGCCCGCGTGGAGCGCCGCCGAAGCATCTTGCAGGATAAGGGGTACCGGACCTGTTTCCCGCTGGCGGAGTGGCCGAACCTAATCGGAAGCACCCGGGACATAGGCATTGATCCCCCAGAGACTTACGAGGTTTGGAAGCACGCGAACTGCGCGGGTTGCCTGCGGGCGGGGCAGCAGCACTGGTATGTAGTCTACTGCCGGCGGCCGGACGTCTGGGCCAAAGCAAAGCACGCTGAAGAAGTGATAGGGTACAGCATCTTGCGAGTCAACAACAAGCCGATGTTTCTGCGGGAGATGGAACCGAAATTTGCGGCCATGCAGCAGCTCGGTATCCAGGCGGACGAAAAGACTCCGGCGGCGACCTTCTGGGCGGCTGCGCGAAAGATTCTCGGGGCGAAGCCGGTGGAGGACAAAGCAGGCTGCAGCTTTTAAATTAAGGGCATAGGCCCATAAGGAGAGATAAGTGATGAATGAAAAGAGCAGCCGGGAGATCCTGCGCGAAGTTTATGGCTATGAGGAGCATGTGCTTGCCGGATTGACTGACGAAGAGTGCACCGATCACCTGGAAGCAAACGAAATGTATCCAGAGGGTTAACCACTCTCTCCCCTATAAAGGAGCTGATAAGCAATGAGCATAGCCTTGAATGTATATGAGGTCACTTACCCGGGGGAAGCAGGCGAATATGAGTCGTATTCTGTTATCCGGAGCGGGTTAACTGCAGGGAAAGTGAAATATGCCGAGTATCTTGAATACTCAGATCCTTGGCCCGATACGACTTATATTGAATTTCTCAAGATGATTCGCTGCCGGAAGATAGGGCAGTCTCAGCCAAGGCCAGGAGAGGTCCTGCCGCCAGGCTTGCCATGGCTTGAGAAACGGATTGAAACGGCAAACCGGCTGATTCGTGAGATCGGCAGCCGCGGACGCAAGTTTCTATATCACGATAAAGAGAATCGATATTCAGAATTTCACTGGGCTGGCGGGAGGCTCTGGTACACAGATCATTATTCCGACATGCCTATGATTCTTGTGCCGGGAGCTGAAGGCAAAACCAATGAGCAGAAACATCGCTTCAGCAACGGTGGCACTATGTGGGGGCTGATAAACGATTTCCGGGATTATATCTTCGGGGATGAAGACGCCAACCACAACAACGGATACGGCGGCCTATATTGCCCGCACTGGGGTTATCCGGAAGAGGCCATCCGGCAGGTAGCCGTGGATCTGGGATATTTGAAACCAAGAGAGGCGGAATAGGCGTGACTGAGCAACTGGAGTTCTTCCCGCCCGAACCTGAGCCCGATCCCCTACCAGAACCACCTATAAATCCAATGGTTGGTGTCCATGGAGAGGGTCCTGTAGATGCAATCTGCAAGACTTGCCAGCATTTAGAGGCTTGGAAGTACGCAAAAACCTATTATAAGTGTGGCCTACGGGCGAATACTCACGGACGATCAACCGACCATCGGGTCCGCTGGCAGGCATGCGGGAAATATGAAAGCGAGGATGAGTCATGAAGGCTATAACCATAAAACAGCCTTGGGCAACGCTGATAATGCTCGGTGAAAAACGGTTTGAGACCCGGGGTTGGCAGACAAAGTATCGCGGTGAACTGGCGATCCATGCAGGCAAGCAGGTGGACCGTGATGCCTGCCTCGAACCTGAAATAAAAGCGGCATTAGTCAGGAACGGCATTTTAAGCATAAGCATGCTGCCCACTGGCTCTGTAATAGGTACGGTTACTCTCAAAGACTGCATTCGATCCGCTGAGACATGGACAGACGGATACATCCTTGAAAACGGAGAACTAGTATATTCGCCGGAATACGATTTTGGGGACTTCACCCCCGGACGTTTTGCCTGGGAGCTGGCAAACGTAAAGCAGTTGCCGGAGCCGGTTCCGGCTAAGGGAAAGCTCAGTCTATGGAACTGGGAAGGGGAAACAGGGTGAGGACGGCTGAAGAAACCATTGAATTACTCTTGCTGGGGATGGATAAGCGGCGTGAGTACCTTCGCAGGAAGCTCCGGAGGATTGAGGGGCGCGGCACACAGCCCCGGCGCGGGGGCGGGAGCGATCTAAACCGGCTCAAATACTCCGGGCGCGCCGGCATGTTATCGGAGCACGCAACCATTCACTGCATGCTGGAGGATATACGCAGCAGCCGCCTGCACCCGGACGATTTGTATAACGAGGAGGATGACACGGACGATGACTAACCAAATATCAGTTAAAGTATCGCGCCTACCGGAAGAAGCAATAACGGAGTTGGATGAACGAATTGACGAACTGTGGCGTGATGAAGGCGGAGATTATGAAACAGAAGAGTACATCACAGATGACATGATGACCACATTTAACCTGCTTACGATCGGATATGACGCCGCATGGACCGAGGTCGAGCGCTTATCAACTGCTTTAGAAGAGGCACAACACCGTATCGGAGATTTGGAAACAGGCCTGCGAGTGTCAGAACGAACCGGCATGAAATGGTATGACGAGTTAGCAGAGGCACAAAAGAACTACAAATACGCTGCAGAAGCATCAGAGATGGTCAACACTGCATTGAGTCATGTGGCTGAAGAAAGAAACGCATTGCGTCAAGAGATGGCAGAGGCACAACAGACCATATCCCGAATAGAAGCCGAGAACAGACGGCTGGGAAGTTTGGTCCCCGTTGTCAGTAGGGCAACAGAGTTAATGTCGTGGCGAGATCCCGGCGGAGGTAAGGGGCAGGCAGAAGCCTTACAAATCATTTATAGATGGGCATTGGAGAATCCCAGCCCTGAATATGCGATGGCTATAGGAAATATGGAGGATGCATGCTGCTCTAATCCTAACGTGCAGACCGTTAACAATAATCTTGTAACAAATACAACAGTCTGTATCAATTGCGGCAGGCTGTACCGGGAAGGGAGCGACAAGGCATGAACCAATTGCTTACAATTCTGAAAAAGCTTAAGGCCGGCAAGCGCGTGATGATCAAGGATCAGGTCCAGCGGCATGCTATCCTCGGTGTGCTGAATGCCTATCAAATCAAAACCTATGTGTCCGGCATCTTTGTTCAAACGGAGTGGCAGCCAGAGGAGGGTGCGCAGCCATGACACAGGTACAGACAACAATTTGCCCCCGAGAGAGGGCAGAGGCGGCATATATCACGCTACAAAGTATTAATTCGTAGTTGACGCAAACTGCACAGGAAGGAGTTAAAGGTATGGAAGCAGGAGATCCGGGTGAAGCGAAGTTTCTCGCCAGTCTGAAAAAGATGATTCGGACAGCGAACAATGCTGCTGAGCGTAAGAACTATCAGCATGGGCAGATAGAGTTAGGCGCTATTGCACGGGTAATGGATGCCCAAAGTATAGAATCTGTACCTCCGGGAGTAGAACGGGTAATAGGGGCTTATTATGAACGGGTGACCGGGCGCAAGGCATACTACTGAAGCATATTGTGCAGCTAAAGGAAGTGGAGACGGTGAATGGTAGTTGCGAACGTTGCGGTTATAGCCTCGGTTTTGAATCTGACGTTTGCGGTGTCTGCTTAGCTGAATTAGAGCTGGAACATCAGTATGAAGTCTATAGGCTTGTTTGCGCACTTAAAAGCATCCCCGCAGCAGACTATGACGCTTGGGTAGATGCTGATGAATAGTACGAAGACACAGGGACAGAGAGGGTATACAGCCCTCCTCTCCCACTAAGGGAGGGTACACATGATGGAAAACGAAGAATTGGAATTGAATTTTGAGACTGGTGAGATTAAGAGGGGCGAAACACTAATCATGACCCTTGATGAGTTGCTGTTTCTGCTGGACTCAGCCAATGAGTACAATGACATGTTCCCAATTGAGCAAAGTCAAGCATTCATGGCGGAATTGAGAGCGCGGATTGATCTTGGCTTTACGCCTGAACAGTTTGCCGAAATCAAGGGGCATTTGGAAGTTGGGGAGGAAGCCCAATGACACAAACACCGAGGGACTGGCAAAAGGATGAAGCACTCTTACAGCTCTGCCAAAGAACAGCAGCAGATGAAAATGAAAAGCACGTTCTAAGTATAGGTTTGCACTGGCTCCAAGAAGCCAAGACACTCCAGGAGATCGCTTCAGGCCGCGGCAGAGAAGCCCTGAGACTTAGCAAATTGCTGGGCGATCTCAACAATGAACTGACAGCATCGGAAGAACGTGCAGACGCAGCGGAGATTAACCGGGACAAAGCCTATAACATGATTGGTCACAAAGCCCAAGAGATTGCAGAGTTACGTACAGCACTAGGAGAGGCGGAGGCCCGGGAACAACGGCTGAAAGAGGCGATACAATCCGCGCACCTATCATTGACCTGGTGCAACACAGATAACCGAATTCCACACGCAGTATGGTATTTAGAACAGGTGTTATCCCTATACCCAGATACCCCAGCACAACCATGATAGAGATTGACGGCCGGAAGTATCGCGCCAGCAACTACCAGATTGACGGTAGCGGTCACAGAATTGCAGATGTGGAGTATTACCACCAAGACCGGGGCTGGCGCACTGTACGGAACTGGGACCGCATAGAACAAGTTGCAGCAGCCTTATGGCCGGACTTCGGATGGACGCAACGGAATTACAGTAAGCAATATGACGGACAAATGGAATGGGAATGGGATACCCCAGCACCCAAGGAGGGCGAATAGATCATGGATCAAGTTCAACGCTTTATCGCAGCAAATACGTTTCAGTTTGGCTATGTCATGCAGGAAGCAAGCCGCCAATGGATTGAAAAGGACCCCACAGGAGCATTAACGGTAGGCCCGTGTAACTTCTTTGTTGAAAAATCCGGAACTTATCACGAAATTCTCGACAAATTGGAGTTGATTGAAAAGGTTTGGCGTAACGGGAGTTTAGGTGATTTGGACGAAGCAATGCGCAAGTGTTTCGATGAAAATACGGGCAGCGAGGAAGGAGATAACCAATGACACCAGAAACGCCTGAACTAGCTCTAACACTGGATCAATATAAAGCAGTCATGCAGGAGATATGGAAGAATCACCGTTGGGGACATTCTGGCTTCGATCATAGCAAATATATCAAATACATCCGGCCACACTGGGATATGCGGGATGGGATGTGTTTCTCAATTCAGTTCGATCCGGGAAAGAAAGTATTTAATTCTGGTTACGGGGAAACGCAGCCAATGTATGACCGCATAATGAACTGGCTTAATGAGCCACTGGAGGAATCTTAGTAATGACACTCACAAGGGAAGAGATACTGGCACTAACCTCCGGATCGCAGCTCAGCGCTCTGGTAGCTGAAATTGTAATGGAGTATGTGTGGATAGCGCCTAAATATGCTGGAGAGCAAGGATACTGGTGGAGTCCGAAAAGTTGCAAGGAAGTGTTCATCTTCAATCCATCAAAGGACATATCCGCAGCATGGGAAGTAGCAGACGAGTTAAAGATTGCAATAATACCGCAGTCTTCATCTGCGCCGGATAATTTAAAATATCTAGCGCGAGCAGAATGGGACTTTAGACAAAAAGAAATCGATGTATTTGCAGCAACGGCGCCAGAAGCAATCAGCAAGGTGGCACTATTGATGGTATTGAAACTTTAACGGCCGTCAGGTCTCCATATCGACTGAATCAGCTCAGCGTAGCGGAGGCCGACACAGGTCGGCAATTAACTTATAAGGGGGCTGAGACCGCGGATGATTAAATACTGCGATCACTGCAAATGGGATGAATTAACTCAAAGCAAAGCAATACCGGATGATAAAACGGTTGATGATTTGAATAATTGTCCGGTATGCGATGGGGAGTTATCTGAGGCTGAGGATTTTAACGCGATTCCATAAATGAGGGGCATAGACCCCAAAGGGAGAAGATAACAGATGGAAAAAGTATTGATTAAATGTGCTGCTTGCGAAAAAGAGACACAGGCTCTCTATGATGGACGGTTTGCAACATGTGGGGCATGCGGATACGTAAACGAAGCTGTTCAATACTCATGGATGGAAGGCATGTCAAATAAATACTGCGGCGTGTTTAAGCATGAGGACGCCGTGAGATACCTCAATGACAAGGAAAAGGCGGATTTCAATCACCTTTGCAACAAAATTGAATTGAGTCGAAAACGGGACGGAAAGCGCGGGGTTAACGCATATCTGGTCATCAACGTGGATGAACCGTATGCGGAGCAAGTAGCTGATATTTTGAAACGCCACGGCCATTGGGGCTAAACCATTAGGTATAAGGGGGAGAAGAGGATGAGCGAAATAACCGTTAACTACGTCACACAAAGATCGCATTGCAAATGCTGCGAACAGAGGCTACTACAGGTTGAAACTAGCAAGGTCAAACAGTTTACGATTAAAACGGAAGATGTAACGGATTGGGCTGAAAATGAAATGTGGGAGAGTGCATATGCCAGCCCCGAAGAATTTAACGAAATGGTCAGTGAATTTACAAATGAAACTATCCAATTCTTCGCGGCCGATATGTATGACCACGTTGTCATAGAAAAAACGGAACGGGATAGAGTGAATGAGTTTATCACACGAGAAGTTTTGCATCAGGCCGAAGGCCATCGTCCGGCAGAATAATCCCAGCGCAGCGGGGGCCGGGGTAAGGTTTAATAGCCATCTGGCTCCCCATAAAGAAAGGAACAACAAACCTATGATCAATTGGATCAAACAGATATTTTGCAAACACGACTATCAGTTGCACATCAAAAAGGCTAAATTTGTTGATCTCAATGGCACCAGAGTATATGAGGTATGTACAAAATGCGGGAAAGTTCAGGGGTCTCATTTTTGGAATGACCTTTGATCAACCTACCAGGGGAGGAAGACAGACCATGAAACTGATAGACGCAGATAAGCAGAAAGAATGGATCAAAAAGGAATTGTCGGATATACCGGTACATTTCACAACAAGCTTTGATCGTGGACGGCACGCAGCGTTGATGGCATTACTAAATTCAACAGAGGCCGGCACCTTTGACCCCACACCACCAGTACAGCCAGACACCGAGGAGGGAAGTTAAATGTTAGAGGTAGGAGCTATTTACAAATGCAGCGATGGCAATATAAGAAAACTTAACAAGATCGAGGATGATTATCTGCATTACTCGGTACCAATAGGAGACAAAGGCAAATGGCAGTGGATGAATCTGGGTAGAACATATCGATGGCAAGCGGAACCTTTCTTTTTGGGAGGAAAGATAATTGATCAGAGTGAGGTGGAATCCTAATGATCCCTCCACTTAAACCCATACCCAACTATCCAGGATTCAGTGTATCGCAGGACGGAGTCGTCTACAGCAGCCGCCAGGATCGCCGAAAGGGTTTCCCGAAGTTGGTCAAAGTAAATCCCCGCGGAAAAGTGGCCCTGACTGGCCCGGGATACCAAAAGGTCCGAGACCCGATGGAGATTGCCCGCGAAGTTTGGAAACTCAACTAGAATCAACAGGAGGCTATAACAGGTGGGTAAATGGAAATATGGAATGACGAATAAAGCCAATGAGGAAGCCGGCGGTGGGCAGGGAGTCATCAAGAAATCGCAGCTAACAACGGAAGAACGTGCTGAATTGGATTTAAGATGTCCGCCACCTACAGGTAAAGCAGCCGAGAGACCATTTGTAATCAGGGGGACGATTGAATGACATGGTATGCCTATCAAGCACGAGATGCGCTGAAAGCTGGACACAGGCATTTTAATCTCCACGGAGGTAGCGTGGCCGAGGTTTTGAAGTTCGGAGATAATTGGGTCCGTTACAAGACTCCAGCAATGAGACTATTTATGAGCACCAATATGCGGGTCTTTGGATTTTCCGTAGAAAGCATTCATGTCCCTGAAGACACCAAAAAAAGCCCTGAATCAACATCAGGGCAATAAGCAGCAACTTTTATCCTCCACAATTATACCACAGAGGAGAATGAGGATGAAAACAGCACAGAACACCACGCCAGAGCAGCACGTTACGGACTTAGGCCCAGCAACCGCATTGAACTATCAACTCTCCTTAAAGGGCGCTGAACGGGCATACAGAAAGGCTGATGCTGATGATAAAAAGGTAATCTCCGGAATGAAATCAGATTGCGAGTTTGTGATTGAGTGGTTGAACACCGGCCGGCGACCGGGTAACAAACGCGGAATTGAGCGGCGGGCGGCATATCAACGAGAAAAACTAATGGATCCACTAAAAATGCAGGCTTTTGTTCAGAAAAGTAATGCAGGTAGTCCTAGCAATTTGAGTGATTGGGAAAGATTCCAAATTGAAGATGCACTATCTAGATTGACTATTAGAGAGCGGGAATGTTATGTATTAGCTCATGGTGAATGTTTTTCGCTAAATGAAATTGCTAATCTACTGAATATTTCGAAAGGTACTGTTGAGACTTATGTAGTAAGAGCGCAAGAGAAAATATCAAAAGAATTGAGTACTAGCCTATTCCTTTGGGAATAGGTTTTTTTATATATTATTTTTTTGAAAAATAAGGTATTATAATCCAAATGAAATAAGGGGAGTGTCTCATTGCTAAGAATAGATCATTGTGATAATACTGAAGAAGGTTTAACGCTGAAAAAAATGGCTGATACTAGGACTAAGCTTGTCTCGACTTTAAGAGATCAACACATGATTGACGAAGAGACTTTTGCTTTGTTTTTAAAGAAAAATAATGCTGTTACACGTTATGCATCTTGTACAGAAGAAGAATTTATTTTAAGTAAAAGACAATATGATAATTTAGAATTGAGCTATAAACATTTATATGCTCATAGTCGAGTTAACCTTTCAAACCATATTTTGTTAAAATATCTCGATTTTGTTCAACTACAAGAACCTACAAGATTTAAAACTCTTGTACTAAATAGTCAAGGCATTGCTGATGAAGTTTGGGATCGAAAAGTTGATACAGAGGCAAAATTCTTAGAAATGATTTTTAATAATACCTATCAAAGTTCTAATGGCGTATTGGTTATTGATATGTATACAAAATTCCATCCTTGTGAAAGCTGTTTAGGTGTAATGGAGCAATTTATCGAAGAAATGAAAAAATATAATGTCAATGCAATTCTTAACGTGTATTATGAAATAAAACCTTCGAAAATTAACCGATTGAGAAAGGGGCAAACAGTATTATGAAGTTGAGCTTAAATGCGTTAGGTTCGGCTGTCAGAACCTTATTTAAAGAATATAACTCGGAAGATAAGGCCAGTGTTCGCTCTTCATCGGAGAGAATAATTGACGATTATGAAGAGATAATTGACATGAGTCGAGCGTGCGAATTTATTATTTATTCCACCCTACTGAACTTGGTTAAAAATGAAGAAATGTTTGATGGTCAATTTGAATTGCAGCATGATTTACAAGTTGCGACTCAAACCATATATAAGGAGTTCAATTCTGAAGACTTAAAAGTATTGGAGAGAAAAGAGATTTTTTTGGGTACCAGCGAAGAAGGTAAATCTCTTCAGATGGTTTAAATAAAAGCCGCCTAAATCAGGCGGCTTTTATTGTCTTACGTGTGCCACCTATATATAGGAGGAACCTATAAATGGTTATACTCTTATAGTTAATTGCGTATAAAACTGACTGACACTCTTATGGGTGGTAAGCGCGAAGCGCAGACAACGGGATGAAGATGGGGCACACGCCATAATTATCATATGGAAATTGTTGTGAATGTCTGTTAATATGTATTTGCCACTAAGATCTTGCGTTAATTAGTTGCCTCAAAATCAGAGACGGTATTGAGGAATCGGTCAGCGAACTAGGAGGACTTTGTCATGCTATCAAGGTTACCTTTGTTATTAGAGGTCTTTGGTAATGTGCCAATGAAAAAGTGTCAATAGGTCGAATTTGTTTTAGCGCACGTCACACATATGCAGTTAAAAACAGAACGCTGACCAAAACAGGGAAAGACCTGGAGTTGCACCTCCAGGTCTTTTTCTTTTTGCGGAAAATATAAAGTTGTTGTCTATGCCAAGGCATAATACTTTAATGCGAATGCAAAATTCAGCCTATGAAGCTAACTCTTTTAAACACACTAGAGACGGGTGCGTGGTTAAAAGATAAAGATACCCACGGCCATACAGGCAACACTTCGGCTAAATACCTTGCGCAATGCACCCTTAAAGCTAATTGTAAGTAAAGACTATTTCTTAAAGAATTTGATGACTTCTACAACGATGCCAACGACACCGAGGGCCAAACTAAGAATCTCAAAACGCGTCAAAAGGAGCCTCTTTCCGGCTGCAGCAAAACGCATGCTTTTTGGCACCATGGAAATTATATCATCTATTACCAATTGTGAATATATCATTTTATGCCGCATAAGCTCACGGTTGATTGAACTCAACAAAAAAAGGAATATGCCGCCTTTTGTTGAATTAGTTGGCGGGAGGCGATTTTAATGAGCAAAGTCCAAAAATTGAAGGAACTTTTACCCAAAAAAACTGTTGTTGACGGAAATAGGACATGGTACAGAGCAGATGGAATTAAACTTGTGCCATTTACTAGGCTTACAGTTTTTTATTAAAGAAGAAAGTATTGTGTTTCTTGAATGGAATAAGATGCTGGACTTAACAGAAGAAGATATCTTAGATATAACAGAAGATAATTGTGTAACCATACGCACAAGGGATGCAGAAGGACCTCTTGAAATCATGTTAGATATTTGAGTCGCCATTAGGCGGCTTTTTATCTACTCCTTTGCTCAGACCAAATGCAGGATTTATCTTCCATACGCCGAATTATGGTGGTGGGAGGTGCTATATGGCACAATATGATGTTGAAGAGTTGAAAAAGTGGTCGAAAGAACTCACTGAAAAAATTGAGGCTGCTGAAAAGAAATCCGATTTGTTGAATGAAGAAATGAACAAGCTTAATACACGGTATCAAATTTTGAGTACAGTTAGTGCGAGGTTAGCGGGGAAAACGGATGAGTTTGAGGCATTTCAGAAAGCTCATCTTGAACCAGCAAAATCGGCATTGGATCAAAAGAAATCTGAACTAGATGAGGTTGATAGCGCTAATTGGAAAGATAGTTATTACCTTGATAAAATTCTCTCGGAAATTAATAAACATATTTAATAAGAAAGTCGTAGTAGCCACTCTCTCATAGGGTGGCTTTTTCTATGCCCAAATGAAACGTAATGAAAGGGTGGTCGCTGTGGACTTCCGCATGAACTTCAACCAATACGTAAAGGTCAGGCTTACCGAGGTCGGGATGAACATTCTTCAGAAACGTCATGAGGAAGTCGAGCAATATTATTTGGAACGTACAGGTCAAAACATGATCGGGCCATTCGCGGCTAAGACAGACGAAGAAGGGTATACCCGACTTCAGTTACGAGAAGTGATGGAAAAGATAGGGCCTCACATCGGCTTGGGTAAACCATTGCCATTCGAAGGCCAAATGATATTTTTGGGCGGAGATCCAGAAAGAAAAGAGAACCCAGAATACCAAGTGGGTGATCGCGTCCTTGTTGAAGCGAAGATCACCGAAGTTGATGAAGGTATTGGTGACGTTAAAGTAAAGGTCGGCACCGCAGAAGTGTGGCTTCGTGAGACCCAAGTGGTATGCAGGTAACAATCCCATAATCTAAACCCCAAAAGCCCATGAGGTGACGGCGAAGTAAGGTACATGGGTAAGCAGGAAATAACTTCCTTTGTGTCGAAATATGATGTCGAAGGGAGGTGGTCGAAATGGTAAAAGTGAAGATATTTTCACAATACAAAGAAAGTAAATTAGAAGAACAATTAAATGAGTTTGTTAATGAGTTACAGAGAAAAGATATAATTGATATAAAATTCAATGCATCAAGTACAAAGGGTCACGATGATGGTGAATTATTTACCGCGCTAGTTATTTATGAAGGATAGAAGCTAAACTAAAACACCCTTAGGGGTGTTTTTTTTAATGTTTCGAATATGGGGGTGGTGAAATGTAGTGGGAAAGAAGAGAGACCCGAAGAGGGCCGAAGCAGAACAACTATGGATTGAGAGTGGCGGTAAGAGAGACATCGTTGATATAGCCGCCAGCCTTGGAGTGCCAGACGGTACGGTTCGGGGCTGGAAGAGTAAAGACAACTGGCAAGCCGCCCTGAATGGCGAGAAGGAACCAAAGCCGCCGGGAAAGTCCAAGAAAAGCAAACGGAACGTTCCAGAAATAAATACGGAACGTTCCAATCAGCAGCGGAACGTTCCAATCCGGGAGCAGCCTCCGCCGGCGAAAGATGAACCGGATACAGGTGAACCAGATGAAGAAGGGTTGACCCCGAAACAGCGGATTTTCATTCTTGAGTACCTGAGAACCTTTAATGCAACTGGAGCGGCAATCGCTGCTGGCTACTCAAAGAAGACCGCTTATGCCATCGGCTGGGAAAACCTCAGGAAACCTGAGATACAGGCGGCCATCAAGCAGGCCAAGGAACAATACACCGAGGAGCTGGGGCTGGACATTAAGCGGATCATTGCGGAGTGGATGAAAATCGCATTCGCTGACACAGGAGATTACGTCAATTTTGGCAGCCGAGACTTCCCTCTTCACAACAAAAAGGGTGATCCAATCATAGGCAAAGACGGAGAACCGATGACGGGCACCCAGAATTTTGTGAACCTGGTCAATTCTGATGTGATAGACACCAGCATCATTTCAGAGGTGAAGGAAGGCAAAGACGGTTTCAGCGTGAAGCTCTACAACAAGATTGAAGCGCTGAAGCAGCTTGAGAAGTATACCGACTATATGGATGAAGAAACCCGCCTGAAAATCCGCAAAGCGCAGCTAGAGATTGAGAAAATTGAAGGCGGCGGTAACGGTGAAGCACAAGCCTGGGTAACTGCATTGATGGATGTTGCCGAGAAGCGGAAGGCTATGGTGATGAACGATGAGCGCTAAGCCTTATAACGTTATTTCAACTATGGCGGCCCTGGTTGATCTATATTGGGACGAGCCGGCTGCATTTGCAGAGGATATGCTTGATTTCGATGCGGACACATGGCAACTGGCTGTGATGTACGATGTGGCTCACTCGCGTTTTGTAACAGTGCGTTCCGGTCAAGGTGTAGGGAAGACCGCGCTGGAAGCGGCATTAGTCATTTGGTTCTTGTGTTGCCGGCCCAATTCCCGGGTAGTGTGTACCGCTCCTACTCGCCAGCAGCTCCATGATGTACTTTGGTCCGAGGTGGCGAAGTGGCTGGAGCGCTCAAAGGTCAAAAACCTTCTGAAATGGACCAAGACCAAGATTTATATGATCGGCCAGGAGAAGCGCTGGTTTGCTACAGCTCGGACAGCAACGAAGCCGGAGAACATGCAGGGCTTCCACGAAGACCATATGTTGTTCATAGTGGACGAAGCTTCCGGCGTCAAAGATGATATCATGGAAGCCATATTCGGTACTCTAACTGGTGATGACAATAAGCTGCTTATGTGTGGCAACCCCACGCGGACAAGCGGTTTTTTTTATGACAGTCATCATAAGGATAGAGGAACCTATAGGGCACATCGAGTATCAAGCCGTAACAGCAAGCGGACCAATAAGAAAAATATTGAGATGCTTGAGAATAAATATGGTAAAGACAGCGATGTGGTCCGTGTCCGGGCAGACGGAGAGTTTCCGAGATCAGAACCGGATACTTTCATTCCTTTGGAGCTTGCGGAGACCGCGGCGGCCAGAGAAGTATATGTTCAGATTCTTGATGAAGACACCGGGACTTGGGAATCTAGCATTCCTGAAACAGCAGAAATAGAAATTGGGGTAGACGTTGCCCGCTTCGGTGATGATGAGACCACAATTATTCCCCGGATCGGGGCGCTGGTTCCGTATATCCGTCATTATTCCAAAAATGATACGATGGTTACCGCCGGATGGGTAATAATCACAGCCAAGGAGTGTATGCAGCAATTCGGGCGCCCTCGCTGCACTGTGAAGATTGATGATGATGGTGTTGGCGGCGGCGTGACAGACCGAGTGAGAGAGGTTGTTCGAGAAGAAGGCCTAAATATCACCGTGGTAGATTGCCACAATGGCGGAAAGGCCCTTGATGCTGAACATTACGAGAACTGGGGTACTGAAGCGTGGGCAACGGTCCGGGACCTGCTGCAAGCAGAGGATATCCAGATTCCAAATGATGAGGATCTGATAGGCCAGCTTTCAACCCGGAAATATACCGTAACCAGCAAGGGGAAAATCATTCTTGAATCAAAGAAGGAAATGAAAAAGCGTGGTCTCCGGTCTCCTGACCGAGCGGATGCGCTTATTTTGGCGTTTGCAAAAACAGGAGCTGTAATTGATCCGGCTGCTGCATCAATACTGGGAGGAGGTAGGGTATATGGCTAGATGGCGTTTGGTAGATCGAGCGGTAGGCGAAATGTCTAAACTGCGGCAGGGTATGGCAGGCCTTTGGGGAGTCATTACCGGCACGCTGGGCGGTACGTACAGGCTTGACTCCAGCCGTGTAGACTATGCCAAAGCCCGTGCGCTTTACGACAACACCGAGGAGAATTATAAGCTGGGAGCGGGATTTGCTAAGAAAGTGGTTAACGCTACAGTGGGCTACATCGGATTACCTGAGTTTAAATCGAAGGATGAAGAAGCCCAGATGATTGTTAATGACTTCCTGAAAAAGAATGAATCCAAGGCCCAGCGGACACACCTCAATGCTATTAAAGAGGGAGACTGTTTCGTTTGGCTTACCCGCGAGAAGAAAGTTTCTAAGCTTTATCCAGAGAAGGAATCCCGGTTAGTATATAACATCATCCCTCCGGAACAGGTCAAGCGGATTGATAAGGACCCGCTTACTGGAGAAGTGATACAGTATGTGCTGGAAGCGGACCATACATGGTATGACGAAGACGGGACAAAGAAGCAATGTAAGATTAAGCAAAGGCTCACAGTAGAGAATCGAATTATCGAAGTTGAAGGTGACCAGCCGCCTAGCCTGCAACCAGGTGAACATGATAATCCGTGGGGCTTCATCCCTATTATTCATTTCAAAAATGACGGTGACGAAACAACCGAATTCGGCAAGAGTGATCTGGAATCTGTAGAACCGTTCTTGAAGGTATATCATGATGTATTCCTTGCTGCTATTCAAGGATCCAAAATGCACAGCACGCCTCGGTTAAAGCTTAAACTGAAAGATGTTCCTAGCTTCCTTCTTAATAATTTTGGGATTAGTGACACGAAGAAGTTTGCTGCTGAAGGTGGAAGAATTGATTTACACGGTAAGGAGCTTCTGATCTTCCAGGGGGAAGAGGATGCTTCCTTTATTGAAGCGAAGTCCGCCACAGGTGATGCAACAGCGCTACTCGAATTCGTATTCTACTGCATCGTATCCGCTTCAGAAACACCGGAGTTTATCTTTGGAGTGCATACGCCGTCCAGCTTGTCCAGTGTCAAAGAGCAGATGCCTATCTTTATCCAAAAGGTAGAGCGGAAGCGGAAGTCCTTTACGGACTCCTGGCAGCTTCTGGCCCGCATGGTGCTGTCTATGACTTCGCAGGCTGAAGTAACTACATTTTCCACCTATGAAACTTCGCTTGTATGGGAAACAGTGGATCAGCGGGACTCTAAGGATGTTGCCGAAGAGTTGAAAATAATTGTAGAAGCTCTTGATAAGGCACTTGCCGGCGGGCTGATCAGTGAGCAGGCTGCTGTTGAATATCTCTCCTACTGGGTAGATACGATGCACCCATATGATGGAGACGATGAGAAAATAGAGTATGAGAAGGACCGTATTTTAAAGACGAAGTTGCTCTTAAGGCGTTTGGAGGATGGGCAGCTCTTTGAGGCAGAACAGAAGGAGGCGGTGTAACCCATGGCTGATTATGCAACGGAGTCCGCGCGTAAGCTGCTGCAGGAACTTAAAATGACTGCTGGTAAATACGCGGTGTTTGCACTGTCGGCCAGGAAAAAGTACACCTCTCTGATGCTGAACCAAGAGCCGGAAGTACGCAGGATTTTTATCAAAGCTGGAGACCAAGTATCCAAGGAGATACGCAGCCTGCGGCAGCGGGGATATGGTAGCCAGCTAAACGAGCGCTACCTTGATCCTCTCATGAAGACGCTGCGGGAAACAAATATTCCCCAGTCACTCCGTGAGAGGATGAATCAATATATCATCAAGGGAGTGGATGCCGGAACGGGTTACTCATTTGACGTCACAAAGCTCCATCTCAGCAGCGCTAAGATACCTGTGGAGCCGCTGGAGCGAATGATATTCCGGACCAACAAGCAGGCCGTGGATGCCATGTGGGCGCGCAGTGAGAACGGACTGATGCTGTCAGACCGGGTTTGGCAAAAAGGAATCAAGGCGCGCCATACCATGACGGAGATCATCCAAGACGGCATTAGGAACGGCGAGGACCCGGTGAAGACGGCCCGCTTCCTTGAAAAATATGTTCGAAGCGGGAAGAAGACACTTTCCGGCGATTATCCGGAAATGATGGACCGGATGGGCAATCGGATTCCGAGTGACCTATCTTATGAAGCGTTGCGGCTGGTCCGGACAGAGACGGCGGCAGCTTTTGGAGAGGGCACGATTGCAGCAGCTCGGGTGAGTCCGAGCTATTCCGGGATGAAATGGGTGTTATCTGGTGCTCATCCGAAACCGGATATATGCGATGACCTGGCCGCAGCCGACCATGACCTAGGCCGGGGAGTTTGGCCCGTTGGACAGGAACCACACATGCCGGCACATCCAAACTGTTTGTGCGTGCTTATTGCAGTGCATGAGGATCTTGATTTATTCATGGAACGGCTTAACCAGTGGACCAAGTCTCCAGCCAGTCAACCGGACCTGGAAAACTGGTATGAGAATGTGTATTCCAAGGTGGCGTAAAGGAGCCGCGTAGACATGTGGTTAATATCTATATTTTGTGAGCATGTATGCATTTTGTGTGTTTGTTCTAAGGATCCATCTATATGTAGTACGTTTTGAATATAAATACAATATTAGTGTATATAATCGCCCTTTTATTCAGCTTGTTGACTAAAATTCATGAATAGTATGCAAGAATTAAGCCTATTTTGCAGAATTTCGGTCTTATAGAGTCGTTTTCCGAAACTTCGGAGGAACGGCTATTTTTGTTGTTCAGAAAGGGTGGAATCCAATGGAGGAAGAACGCTGGTCAACCGCAATTGATAATGCCCGCTTCATGCTGGAGGAATATAAGAAGATTCCATACGGAGCTTTCGGCGCGATGAATATCGCTAATGTAATCGCTCGGTATGACCGTGGGGAGCGGACGGAAGATTTGCTTGAAGAATTGGAAGCTATCCAGTGAAGGGGGTGACTGACTTGGAAGCAGTTATTTACACCAAGGAAAAACTGCGAGACAAGTGCGCCGAATGGCAAAAGGTCCTACGGCTGCAAGATTGGGATATTAAAACTAGCATCGAGCGTGAACGGGATATGAAGATTGCTAATTGCAATGGAGTCATTACTATAAACGAAGAACACAGGTCAGCAACCATCAGAATTCTTGATCCGCTGGATTATTCTCCGGATGAACCTTATCCACAAGATATGGAGAAAACATTGGTTCATGAATTATTGCACATTCATCTAATTCCGATGACAAAGGATTACGAGGGCCACCTGGCGGTAGCTGAAGAGCAGGCAATCAATATGATGACGTCCGGTTACATCGAACTTGCAAGGAGAGGAGGTGAGACAAAAAATGAAAAAGATTCTGATTTGCGGTGAAATGGCCGACAGCAGTGAAACTCTATTCCGGCTCTTCGCTGGAATTACAGGAGAAATGCAGGTCGATGATGTCCCGCTTGCTTCCGGGGTAGATGTTGAAGAGCTGAAGAAGGGCGATGCTGATCCCCTACAGGTTGTAGTTGAGATTCCCGCTTCCAAATCAAAGCGCGGGTGGAACTACACCGGCGAGTCGCTGCGGAATATCGTGGATGCCGTCATGAGTAAGACGCTGAATGGTTTCCTGGGTCATCAAAAGGCTGAGGATGTCAGTAATCAGTTCCTTCCTCCGGTGACGCACTGGATCGGCGCGAAGATGGTAGGGGAAACGGCTTACTTCCGCGGCCTTGTCGATGCCTCGGCGGTTGACCTTAAACGCTGGATTCGCGGCAAACGAATCACCCAAGTTTCTATTTTTGGTATGCCGAAGCTGCAAAAGGCAAACGGTGAAACGAACGTTGTCGGATACGATCCGCTATCTATAGACTGGACCCCGCTTGACCGCGCCGGCATGAGCACGCGGATAGTCGCTACGTCCGGAGAAATGTGGGATTTAGAAGGGGGAGGCCCCGAAAATACGAAGGGAGATGGTGAGAAAGTGGAATGGGCACAAGTCATTGCAGAAGTGAAGAAGAAACACGGTATGAAGGGCGTAACCATTGGGACGCTGGCCGGGGAAATGGGGCTGACGGACCAGGAGGTTGTCCGGGAGCTTACGCCGGAATTTGCAAAGGAAGTCCAGCGCGCGCTTGAAATCAGCGGTAAAGCGGCTGAAATCCTCGGCGTGACTGGTGAGATGAATGTCGAAGACCTTTTCAAATCCCTGAAAGCAGCAGCAGATAAAGACGCTGGAGCTGGCCGGGATCAAATTGTTGGTGAAATGATCACGGAGAAAGTAACGTCTGAAGCAGTTCGTAAGGATATTAAGGACCCGGCAACGGCAATCGGCAAGATGTGGTCTTATCATTCTGCTTCCATCGCCCCTACGGCTACTAAAGAGCAGATTGCCGGTGAAATGGATACCTTCCTGGCAGATGCAGCCGTTAAAGCCATTGTCAGCAACTATCATACTGATCCAGCAGCGGGCACAGGCGGTAACAGATCCAACAATAACAATAATGCCGGTTCCAGCGTGAAAACACGCCGTACCAGCATCTAAGAGAAGGAGTGAAAAGGTTATGTCATATAAAGGTCAACCAGTACCAACAACCAGTACCCAAGTTGCACGGGCCAAGGTAAGCGATGGTAAATCAGTACGTGTTACTGTGCCTCAGAACACAGTAATTGAAGCTGAAAAGTTTTATCTGCTCGGCGGTTACTTCGGAGTTGCAAAGCAATCCGTCACCACAGGGGCTGGACAAACCGCTGAAGTCATTTTAGATATTGAACAAGCAGAATTTGAAACAGATCAAATCAGCACAAGTCAGGCCTTCGCTGCCGGTACAGCTATTTACTGGGCGGCCGGCACTAGTAAGTTTACGGAAACAGCTACAGATAACCGTCAAGTGGGCCGCGTAACTGTCGGCAAGGATGCGAATAACGTAATCTGGTTCATTCTTGGACCGCAAGTATAAAGGGGGATAACATCATATGACAAAGATAATCAGCGTTGATACATTGCGCGAAGAGCGCCGTAAAGGGACTGTCCAACAGGATATCCCTTTTTCAGTTAACGGGGAGCAGTTGGTTGTAATCAAGAAAATCGTTAATGGTGAAATGGAAACACTGGAGTTCACCAGGCCTATTGGTGAAATGCTCACCAGCGGTAGCTTGGAGCAGTTCAAGGATTTGATCAAGAAAGTGGTTCTTGATGTTGAAATCGGGCGTGAGCAAGTACCTGTGCTTTACCGTTCGATTTATGAAAACATTACAGACCCTACGTTCCCACGCGTTATTGACGCGAAATGGGCATTGTATGGAACCGTTGTTTTCACCGATCACATGGAAGGCGAAGAAGTGAAATTCGGTTCCCTTAACGTTGAACACGGTCCTGTTGCCCGTATCTTGACCCAGACAGCCGGGTTTGAGTATACCAAAGAGATGAAGGATTTTAACTCCTTCTACATTGTAGAAATCTACAATAAGGCAATGGGTGAAGCCTACAATGCTAAATTGAACGACATGCATCTGGGTCCGATTATCTCATTTAACTATAAGACTGCGAACAAGACAGCCTACCAAGGTGAAACAACTGATCCGGTGTGGGTCAGAATGTATCACACCCTGAACAAAGGCCTGAGCGATGCGAGATTGGCGAAGCGGACAGGGAATATCCTTCTCGCTTCCAGCATGGACAAAGAAAACATTGAAATGGCGATTAAGGGTGGTTATACCATCAATGGCACAACGTATCCTGCGGTTTCGGGAATCAGTGAAATTGTGTACTACGATGGATGGGAAACGATTGTAGGTCGTAAAACGTACACGTATGCCGGTGTTACACCAGGAAAAGCTTACTTGATTCGTCCGAAGCGGGGTTTCAAGGAGCTTGAAAAGCAAGACTTGCAAATTGAGTCCATCGCCGGAGACCTGTCCCGCTTGGTGGAAGCTCAAATTATCGGATGGTCGTACCGCGGCGTTTATGCTGCTGTTGAAGAGAACGTACAGGAAATTTCATTCTCATAAGGGTGTGAACATTATGGATGTAACCCCAATGCTTCGGACACGGCTCCGTAGGTTGCTCAATGAGAGTATCCCTGCGGGCGGGACCGAGGTTAATACGCGTTTCGCCGACCATGATATTGATATGCTGCTGATTGAGTCGGATTCCATGAACAGCGCCGCAGCAGCCGGATGGAGGGAAAAAGCCGGCCTGCTGCAAGGTGATATCGAGAGTTACAGCATCGGCTCTGAGAAATATGATATGACCTCCCTTAAGGATCTGCTGAACCAGGCTCTCGCCATGGCAAAGCAGTATGATACTGCGGCAGCGGAGGCCACTGCAAAAGCTAGTTACGGCAGCTTTATCCTAGGCGTCAACCCGCCGCCGGTGCTGTGATGGACTTCGTAGCTTTACGCCGTAAGCATATCGCTTGGAACATCAGTCAGAATCCTTCATCCATTGTTATACACCGGGAGGGGAAGCGGAGGAAGGGTGGCGGTTACGAGGAAATCAAGACAGAACTGCTGCCTGTCACCGTCCGAATCTTCATCGGTGGAAATGCTCAGTCCCCCCAGGTGGATTCAGGAACCATCGGTACCGTGCAGATTGATAAAGCATACAGCCTGCTGGCGGATGAATATGCAGATATCCAAGCGGGCACCGAGGTAACGGATACATTCAGCCATTTGGGGGATACGTTCAAGGTGCTGCAGGTTATGCCGCATGTGATTAACAACATCATTGTTGGATACAAGGCGGATCTGGAGAGGGTGAAGTAATCGTGCCGAAACTTGGAGATAATGCCCGCGCTCACATGAGGCGGAAGCAGGCCGGGGCGTTTGCGATTATCCAAAACCTTGCACAAACTGCTGAAGGCGAAATGAAGACCGGGGCCACGTGGACAGACCGCACAGCTACCGCTCGCCGGGCACTTCACAGTGGAGCGCGGCCTATGGGTAAAAATAAAATTGTAATGTACCTTGCGCATGGTGTTAAATACGGAACATTCCTGGAGGAAGGCACGAAGCCCCATGTAATCCGGCCAAAGAATAAGAAGGCTTTATACTGGCGGGGAGCGGCGCATCCGGTTAAGAAGGTGAACCATCCCGGCACCAAGTCGCGGCCGATTGTACTGCCGACTGCGAAGAAATATAAGGGCAAAATCAAGCAAGCCCTGGCGAAATGGTGGGGGATGCAATGAGGAACGCAATACGGAATCGAATTATAGAAGCCGTTCCCGCTCTTACGGATGTGTTTGAACCGCACGCTGCGAGCAAAGACAGTGTAAAACCTTATGCTGTTGTGCTTCAGGGTGACGATGACAACGAATCCGCATGGGCAGGCTTCCGGCGGATCATTGAGGTATGGCCTTACGTTTCGCGTACCAGCTTCGAGGTTGTGGATGAGCTGGAGCAGGAGATAGCCGCCGCTCTTGTGGCTGAACCGCTTGTCACGGAAGCGGGAGAGGTGTTCACCTGTTCTTATATTGGTTCTTCTCAGGACACTGTAGATGAAGACTGGGACGCCATTACGCGCGGTATGCAATTTGCTGTGATGGCTTTACAGCCAATGGGTGCCGGTGTTCCGGTTACCTTAGATCCGTGGCTTAATGCTCTGGTTTCATGGACCGAAACACTGTTCGGTCCAGATTGGAGCGTTTATAAGGGTGTCTGGCCAGTTGGGTATTCCCGCAACTCTATCATGTGGCGGATCACCGGAATGGAGGCAAAGCCGCTCGGGGTGGGAATGTTCCAGCTCACGAAGCAGTTCACCGCTCACGTACTCGGCCCTGACGGTAACCAGGAGCATTACAGTGTGTTAAAACTCATTGAGGCAATCGGCAGTGTGCCAAAGATTCCGCTTGATGTGCTTGACCGTAGGTACATGACGGTGAAGGACACAAAAGCGAACACGGAAGCGGATGCTATTAAAGAGGGACAGATTACGGTCACCTTGAGTCGGAAGGTTCAGAAGCTGACGGATGAAGGCCCGCTGATGGCGGAAGTCAACTATAAACGAATATGAAAGGCGAGGTGGTAAGTGTGGCAGAGAAAGCAGGAGCTGCAGCACAGCCGGTTATACCTTCCGTACCTGTTCAAGAGCTTTTGGCGCATGCCGGGGCTCTTTTTTCATGCGGACCGGAGGTATTAGAGGGTGCTTTATACGGCAGCAACAAAACCGAATTGACTGTGGTTGAGGCACAAAGTTTGATTGACGAATTTTTAGGAAGGAAGGTGCTGTAAATGGCTGGAGGAACATGGAGCGCAACTGATATGCCTGTATTGCCGGGCTTTTACATGATTTTTCAAGCAGCGGCGCTGGCTGCCATCGAACCTGGAGCCCGCGGAACTGTCGTTTTACCCGTAAAGGCTCACTGGGGGCCGGATAAGCAATTTGTTGAAGTAGGCAGCGAAGCCGCAATCACTGAACTGTTTACAGACGATGAAACAAACAATGCAACAGCACGAACCACTTTGCGGTTAGCTCTCCTGGCTCAGCCTAAAAAGGTGCTGGCTTACCGCCTTGTGGATTCTTCCGCAGCTATTGCAACCAAAACGCTTCAGGACACAACGGCAACGCCGGTGAATGCTCTGAAGATTGATGCAAAATACAAGGGAGCCCGCGGGAATAACTTCCGCCTGACAGTTGCTATTAACCTGGTGGACAGCGCCAAGAAAGATATCAAACTGTATGACGGAACAACCCTGCTGCGGACATTCACATTTACAAGCGGGACCCTTGCAGCAGCGGCAGCAGCTATCAATGAGGATGCAGGCAATGCCTGGATTACAGCTACTGTTCTCCTTCCGGGCAATGGCATCCTGGCAGACGTCACAAATGTTGCTTTGACTGGCGGCAACTCCGGAATCACCGGACTTGTTAATGCGGACTATATTGCAGCTCTGGGTGCATTTGAAACGCAGGACTTCCATGTGCTCGCATTGGATGGTATTTCCGATGCCGCGCTGAGAACGAGCGTGGTTGCCTGGGTGAAGCGATTGCGGACAGAGGGTAAAGGTATCATTTCCGTGCTTGGAGGTTCCGCAGTGGAGGATACAGGGGCTACAGCGGTGAGTACTGCTGTTACTCGCAGCGCGACAATTGATTTTGAGGGTGTCGTTAATGTTGGAGTCGGCGGAATCTTGGATGGTATTTCCTACAGTTCCGCGCAAACTTCCGCATGGGTGGCTGGTCTTATTGCTGGAACTGCTTTGAGCGGATCCACTACTTATGCCGCTTCACCTTTTGAGGATGTTACACGGCGCTGGACACGTTCGGAACAAGAGTCTGCTGTAAAAGGCGGCGTATTCCTCCTAATCCATGATGGGCGGAAAGTGAAAGCACTGAAAGGCATTAACAGCTTGGTCACCCTGCGGGTTGGTCAAAACAAAGGCTGGAAAAAGATTCGGAAAATCCGCGTGATGGACCAGATTACCTATGATCTGATGCAGACGGCAGAGGATAACTACATCGGTAAGGTCAACAACACCGCTGAAGGTCGCCTTGCACTGATAGGAGCGGGTAAAGACTACCTCCGGACACTGGCAACAGAAGGTGTGATCGAGTCAACCGGCTACAGCGTAGCACTTGACCCGAGATATTACGGCTCCGCTCCAGCAATGACACCTGAAGATGATCAAGTCTTTCTTACTTGGACGGCAGATGATACGGACGTTATGGAACAAATTTTCGGCACGTTCAACGTGCAATAAAGGGGGGTAAAGGATGTCATTAGATCCAAGCAAAGTCATTCTCGGTACGTATGGACAGGCCTTTATTGATGGGGTTTGGCAAACGCATATTAACCATTTGGAAGCAAAGATCGATGTGGATAAGCGGGAGCTGAACTTGGTCGGTTACAACTGGAAGCAGTACAAAATCGGAGCTAAGAGCGGGACGGGTACAATCAGCGGCTATAAGGTCAGCTCTTCCATGCTGCAGCGGGAATTTTCCAAGTTCGATATCATTTCCAAATTGGACGACCCTGAAGCGTATGGGCATGAAACCATTCGTTTGATCCGCTGCATGCCGGATAGTATGCAAATTGCCAATTGGACTGCCGGTGAAGAAGTGACGGAGGAAACACCGTTTACCTTCGAAGGATTTGAATTGCTCGACCCGATTAATGCGACTGTTTAAATACAAACCACAATAAAACGGAGGCTTACACCCTATGAGTGAACAACAATTAACCGATCAACAGATTTTGGCTGAACTCTTCGAGACGGCAGCAACAGCCCCTGAAGAATCCGTATTTATCAAGCGTCTCGGGCTGCGTGTCACGCTGAATGGCTTGACCTCCAGCCGAGTTGACAGCATCCGGGAACGTTGCACGTCCAAAAAGAATGTGAAGGGAATGCAGACCGAGAAGCTGGATAATGAGCTCTTCAACTCCACTTTGATTCAGGAAGCCACTAAAGGCATTGAAGTTATTCGTAATTATGGAGAGCAGAAAGAGCAGAGGCTTGTTCTGAAAGGCTGGGGCGATGAGCGAATCACAAGCCAGCTGAAACTTTCAGGCGGCGACCAGGCTGTCCGCCGGCTGCTACTGGCCGGGGAACTGGACGCGGTAGGCGACAAGGTACTTGAACTGTCCGGCTTCGGTGTTGATATTGAAGAAGTAAAAAACTAACCCGCTCCGGGGGTATGATCTCTCTCTTGTTCTATTTATGGACAAAGCATGATCTGCGCCCCGGGGCGTTTTGGGCTTTACCCAAAGGCGAACAGCTGCTATTGCGGGCATTCACGGAGCGGGAGATGGAGATAGTTTCTAAAAACCCTCCGATAATGCCCGGGATACCAAGCGGGCGTAAGGGAAGGCGGGTGACGAATGGCTAATAAGGAATTCTATAACTTAGACCTTATCATCGGCACAAGCGGTGTAGAGCGAACCGAGCAGCAGCTGCGGGCCATTGAACGCATGATGGATCAGGCGCAGCGGAGAGCGGCAGCATTAGGCCGGACACGCATTAACCCTACGGTTTCCCTCAATGACCGAATGACCGCGCCGGCAGGCAGGCTCACGTCCTCTCTTAACCGTTTGGACCGTATTAATGCGAAGCCGGAGGTGCGGCTTGTAGACCGAGCGACAGCGGGACTGGGAAAAGTATCTTCCATGCTGGGGAATCTTACACGGAAGGTGTTTCGGGTCTCGGTGAATGCTGCGTTTACCGGAGCGGCGATGCTTACAGCAGGAGCGGCATACACGGCCGTCAAATCTACACAAAAGGCCATGTCGTTTGAACATCAAATGAAGTCCATTCAGGCGCTGACTCAAATCGATGATAAGCAATTAGGTGAAATGCAAGCTCTCGCCTTGGCCGAAGGGATGCGTACCAAGTACAACGCCCTGCAGGTAGCAGAGGGGATTGAAACTCTGTTTAAAGCGGGCTTGTCCATGCAGAAGATTCAAGAGGGTGCCCTTGCTGCCGGGTTGAACCTGGCGACTGCAGGCGGCATGCAGATGTCCGAAGCGGCAGAGCTCATGTCCACCTCACTGAATGCGTACAAAAAGGATGCTCTTACCGCTGCGCAGGCTTCAGATATTTTGGCCGGGACGGCGAATGCCTCCGCCATCGACCTGAACGACCTACGGTATTCTTTATCCATGGTCGGAGCGGTAGCGGATGGGGTCGGGGCATCATTCCTGGATACAAACTTAGCACTCGGGGTGTTTGGTAATAACGGATTGAAAGGATCGGATGCAGGTACATCCCTGAAGACCTTCCTGATTAATCTCGTTCCGGAAACGGCCAAAGCATACAATCTGTTCAAGCAGTTTGACCTCCTGACGGTCGATGTGACAGAAAGTATGAAGGTGTTGAATAAGGCGGGAATAAAACCTGCTTCTTCTTCGGTAAAAGATATCACTTCAGCGCTTGAGAAGTACGTATCGGCTCAAAAAGGCATTAAGCCAGGGACAGCGAAGGCAGCGAAAGCAACCAAGGATTACATGATGGCTAATACCCTGATGCATTCAGCGTTTTATGATGAAAAGGGAAACATCAAGGATATGGCATCCATGGCCGACCTGCTGCAAAGTAAGCTGAAAGGCCTGACAAACGAGCAGCGGCAGTACTACCTTAAGCAAATGTTTGGTACGGATGCCATCCGGGCAGCGAATATCTTGTATAAAGAGGGAGCCAAAGGTATCAAGGCCTTCCAGCGAGAAATGTCTAATGTTACCGCCCTGAAGGTTGCCAAGGATAAGATGGATTCTGCTACCGGGGCCGTAGAAATGTTTAAGGGAGCAGTTGAAACCCTTCAAATTTCCGCCCTGATTCCTACTTTGCCGATTATCCAGAAGGTAGTAACGAAGCTGGCTTCCGCAGTAGCTCAGTATACACCAGAGTTGACGGCATCCATGGAGCGTATGACATCCACAGCGGAAAACTATGTGAAGAAACACTTCCTAAACAATCCGGATTTCAAAAACCTGACCTTCACAGGAAAAATCGGGTTTATTTTTGATGATCTGCAGGCCCAATTTGACGGATGGTATGAATCTACCGGCCGCGGTGTTGTTGCAAACATGGCCGGCAAGATTGGAGCGGGACTTGGCGGTGCATTAAAGGGCATATTCATGGGAGCGCTCGGGCTGCTAGATGATGGGGATGATTCTCCATACAAGACAGCGGGGCAATCAGCGGGAGAGGCATTCTTTACTTCCTTTATTGAGGCATTTGATGCCGGAGCTATTGCCAAAAAGGCCGCAAATGCTTTGGCGAACGTTGGGATGAATGCCGTGAATGAACCTTCTGGCAGCACTATAACTACAGCGGTTGTAACAGGAACTGTAGCAACCGCTATTGGAGCATCATTTTTCAAACGATTCCTTAAGCCAACAATAGATATAGGTAAATCTGTATTCGGAAAAGGGAAAAACATTGTTCAAACAGTATTAGGAAAAGGTGCTTCCGGTGCTGGCGCAGGGGTTGAAGGAACCATAATTGCGGGAGAATCCGCAGCTCGCGGAGCCGCTTCAGGAGCTGCCGGCGCATCTAATGCAGCGCGGATACCCATAGAGTCTCTTCGTAGAGATCCGCGTTATCGTCCAGGAGGTAAGCTGACGAATCCTCCTAAAGACTTTGCAATACCAGGACTGAAAGTAGCTTCTAAGGCAGTTTTACCTATCATGGTCGCGGCAGATGCGTATTCCATTGCTAAAGCGGATTCTGGACGAGATCGTGCCGAACAAGTCGGCGGCTCAGTAGGTGGATGGTCTGGAGCGTGGGCAGGTGCTACATTAGGGGGGGCCGCAGGTACTGTGGTTCCAGGAGCGGGTAATGTTATCGGTGCTATTATTGGTGGTATTGGCGGTGCCCTCGGTGGGGCCTGGACTGGTAAAGGAGTAAGTAACAAAATCATGGATAAGTTGTATGGTAAAAGCACAGTAGATATACCGGAAATTGATGCCGTGTTAGGAAATAAGTATCCCGGAATAGATACTGTGCTGAATAGAACTCCCGCTCCCTATACGCCAAAGCCTGTTGAAACTGTAAAATCGCCGCTTGTATCAGATATTCTAAGCAAGAGTCTGCAAACGATCGCATCCAAGATCGGTGTATCCCAGCTTCAGGTCAATGCTACAGCGGGAAAGTCTACTCAGCCGCAGACGGTTATCATGTCTCCTGAACAGGTTAGCACCATGGAAAGCGGAATTCGTAACATAAAAGCGGAAACCACTAATCAAATCAATGTCAATCTGCCATATGGTGCAATTCAGGTCAATGTAAAAAGTGATGATATTGATTATGATGCCATCGGGCAGCAGGTGGGAAGCCGACTTGCAGACGCGATGCGCCGAAAAACACAAAATCTTAAGGAGTAAAAAGGAAATCCCTCTCATATGGAGAATAGAATCATGTGAGGGGGGATTTCGTTGACATTTTTTAATAACGTAGTCGAAGGACTTAACTGGTTTCATTCCCAATGGTGGGGGTTTGGGATTTTATTGTTGGGGCTTTTTTTTGCGGCTGTTGGGTATTGGAAAGATGCGATATGGGCTTATAAGGATAACAATAAACAAGTTTTTTCAAAAGAATTTAGAAATGCCGCTGTTTGTAGCGTGCTTTTAGTTTGCTTGTTTGTTTTCAATTGAAAAAATTATAATCGAGGTGTTCCTATGGAATTACACCTTATAGACGGAGCGGGTAAGAACTTCGTCTTCCCGGTCAATCCGGAAGAAATCAAAATAAACCGTGGAAAAGGCATTGAAACGGTTAACATAGTACGTTTCGGAGAGTTTGATTATCCGAGTGGAGAGAAGGTGAAGGAAATCACCTTCTCTTCTTTTTTTCCCATAGAGCCGGATACGTATTGTGTCACGCAAAATATTCCGAAGCCTCAGGAGGCAATGAACATCTTAACCACCCTTATGGTCAGCAAGCAGCCAGTGAGGTTTATCATCACTGACACCTTTGTAAATAACCTGGTCGTTCTCTCTGTCCATGATACGACCTTCAAGGGTGGGGAACCGGGTGACGTTTACTTTGACTTGACCCTGCGGACATGGCGGGAGCCCATCGTTCACACCAAGGTAGGTACGACCGCGGCGTCAGCTTCCGGTAAGAGCAGCACAACCGCTGCGCCCGCGGTTAGCCGGCCTGATACTAAGAAGCCCCCGAAGACCTACACCGTGAAGTCAGGGGACTCTTTATCAAAAATAGCGAAGCTGGAGCTTGGTAGTAGTGCAAAATGGGAAGCCATCTATACTTTGAACAAAAGCACGATTGGCCCGGATGCCAGCAAGATCAAGCCCGGCCAGAAGCTGGTGATGCCATCATGAGTTATGAAGTGGTACACCTGGACAAGTATTATCTCCGGGAGCTGGTCGAGAGTATAACCTTGAAGGATTCTCTTGATCAGATATCCTATACAGCTACTGTAAAGATTACCGTTCCCGCTTCCATGCAGGCCATTAATCCGGCAGAGCTTATCAGGATAAGCGGAGTACCGTACGGGGAGAGCAACTGGAAGCCGCTGCTTGATCCAGGAGTAGTGTGGGAAGTTAACAGCAGCACGGATAATATAAAGACTCTGGACATTATCATATATGACCGGACAATCTATATATCCAAGTCAGAGGATGAATACTTGTTCCCAGCTGGACAGACGGCCAGTCAGCGGCTCCGGAAGTATGCGGCGGACTGGGGGATGAAGCTTTCCACCATCCCGGATACTAAAACCAAGCTGAAGAAGGCAGTATACCGCTCCCAGGCTATTTACAACATGATTACTGCGGACCTGCAAGAGACGGTTAAGGCGGGAGGAGACATGTACATCCCCCGCATGACAACCACCGGGTTAGAGCTCTTTCAGATTGGCAGCAATAAAACGGTGTGGGTCCTGAAGGCAACGGAGAGCGTGTCCCGCCGCCGCACCCTAGAGGGAGCTATTACCAAGGTCAAGGTCATCGGGACAGAAGACCGCAAGGAGACCACCCGCACCAAGGAATCCGGCAGCAAGGAGGAGGCGCCGTCCCCTATCCTTGCTATTGCAACGGGTGAAACCGAAAAATACGGTACGCTGCAGCGGATGGTACAGGATGAGGATGTGAAGACTGCGGCGGCCGGAAAGAAGCTTGCCGAATCGATGCTTACCGGGATACAGGAAACATTCACTTATACCGGGATTGATATTAATACGCTACGGGCAGGGGATGCTGTCAAGTTGAACGGATCAGAACTGATTGTAACGTCAATCAGTCACACACTGGGCGACCCGGGACACATGAACTTGGAGCTGGCATCTGCTGATTACGTCAAAAGGAGGTATTTCTTGAAATATGGGTGATGCATACGATGCGCTCCATGAAGCATTTCAGGAGGCGATGGGCAAAGGGGTTGCAAAGTCATTGGCAGGCGTCCCGGCAGAAATGGGCACAATTACAGCTTCTGGGCTCAAGCTGGATAGCTTCAAGCATGAGATTCAGGATTACCTTGTCGCGGGATGGACAGTAACACTCGGGATGCCTGCTTACAGCCTGTCCGGCACCATCAACACCGGGAGCGGGAGCGGGACAGCGACCTTCAGCGTCCCGGCAAAGGATATTGAAGGTGTTCAGGTGGATATGGCTGCCGGGCTGCAGACAGGAGACCGGGTATTAACTATCCCTGTAAACGGAGGCAATGACGTTGTTGTACTATGCAGGGTGGTGGATAACTGTGCCTAATTTATTCCCGGATGATATCGGGTGGAGTGGAGCGGACGGAGCAGGGACCACTGACGCTGAAGTGACATTCGGCAGGAGTTGGCGCTTTGATTTTGAAGCAGGGGACTTTATAATGACTCCCACCCGTAAGGTCGCCGCCGCCGATGAAAAAGAGGCTTGGGTGCAGTGGTGCAAGAAGGCGCTACTTACACCCAGATATCGGCACGTTATATACTCGCGTAACCATGGGCAGGAATTTGATGATTTGATCGGCCGGGGATATAGCAAAGCGGTGCAGGAGAGCGAAATACAGCGGATCGTAACGGAAACGCTGATGGTGGACCCAAGGACGGCCAGCGTGAGAAATTTTGTCTTTACCTGGGCGGACGATGCATGCAGTTTTAGCTGCAGCATTACGAATGTGAGAGAGGAATCAGAAAATATAGAAGGGAGGACGGATGCTTAATGTCTGATCTATCTCTTTACCTACAGGACCAAACAGAAGAAGAAATTATGCAGCGTCTGCTGAACCGAGTGCCCGAGGACATTGACAAGTCTGAGGGCTCTTTTATTTGGGATGCAGAGGAACCGGTAGCTTTCGAGCTGGCGCAAGCGGTGATATGGGCGCGTGAGATCCTTCGGCGTGGCTTCGCCAGTACGGCAGCCAGCACTGATCCGGCGTATCGGTCAGATGAACTTACTCTCCGAGCAGCTGAACACGGTGTTATCCGGAGAGCGGCAGTGTCTGCGGAAGGAATGGTCACTTTTACGGGTACAGCCGGGCGCAGCATTCCTGCGGGTACCGTTGTAGCGACACCTGCTGATGATATAACCGGACAATCAAGTATTGAGTATATTACAACCGCAAATGCAACAATTCCCGCAGGTGGAACGGTGACCGCTCCCATCAGTGCCATAGTAGCTGGAGAGGCGGGTAATGTGACCGCTGGCGTTATCGAGATTTTGAGCACACCCATAACAGGCGTAACGGCTGTCACGAATGCAGCGGCCATAACCGGTGGTACAGACACTGAGTCTGACGTTTCCCTGCTGGATCGTTATTATCTCCGAGTTCGTAACCCGGGGACAAGTGGTAATAAAGCGGACTATTTGCGGTGGGCCTTGGAGATTGCCGGTGTAGGCGCGGCCAAAGTATTCCCGCTCTGGAGCGGTCCAGGTACCGTAAAGGTAGTTATAGTGAACTCTGATAGGTTACCGGCTCCATCTTCACTAGTGAATGAAGTCCAAGTATATATTGATCCTGCAGCCGGTCATGGGGAAGGTCAAGCGCCTATCGGAGCTACTGTAACGGTGACTTCCGCCGTTGGTAAAACCGTAAATATAGCTGCTACGATTACACTTGCCGCGGGATACACGTTACAGAACATCCAGGATGCTTTCGTTTTGCGCTTGGAATCATGGAGGGCAGGCGCAGCATTCGCAGTAACCTATGTCAGTCAAGCGGTAATCGGAGCGATGCTGCTTGGGACGGAGGGAGTATTGGATTATACCAATCTCAAGCTGAATGGCGGTACAGGGAATATATCTTTGCAGCCCGAGGAAGTCCCTCTAATCGGAACCGTCAATTTGGGGGTGTGAAATGTCTTATCCAGATAATATTGATGTATTTTCCGAAAAGTTGAACAAGAAACCCACCGGGGGCAATTATGTCATTGAAGAGCGCGTTACGATCTCTGCTGGAGTGTATAACGGACCTCTTCAACATGACAACATTAACAATCAGACCGTCCAAGTGTATACCGGGTCAATGCTTACTGGGATCCAGCTTACAAATTGGACACTATCTGTACCAAGTGACGCACCTTGGCGCAGAGTAATAAAGATATTTTCAGCGGCTCCGGAAGTATATATTACCTACGAAACGCCGGGTGATACCGTGGAGGCGGACGATATCAACGTCCTCCAATCTGCAGTAACCACCACGCAGACAGAAATCGAACGTTATAAATCGAATGGTTTGATAGACGGCGGATCATTTACGAGAGGGGTGTAACATGTCTCAGACCATACAGATTAAACGCGGCACAAAGGCGCAGCTTTCTACATATGGCGCGCTACTGGCCGGAGAAATGGGCTATTGCACAGACACGAAGGAAATCTACATCGGGGACGGTACATCAAATTCGATGGTTGGCCGAGTACTCTCAGGAACGGAAGCCTCACGGCCTGTCGCGGCTTCTGTCGGCCGACTCTATTATGTAACAAGCGGCTCCAATGTTGGCTATTTGTACTTTGATAGTGGGTCAACCTGGATTCGCGCGAATGTGCTTTCGCTGGCCGATCTGACCGGCACAATTGATAATGTTGCTGACGGTACCACCTATGCAAAGATACTCAAGGCAGACATCACCGCGGGGCATCCAAATAAGGTATCGGACGGAACCAATACGAAAACGGCTGCTGAGATTAAGACTCATATTGACGATGCGACCAAGCACAGGGTTATTAATGACACAGGCACAGCCATTACGGATATATGGTCCGCGCAGAAAATCAAGAATGAAATTGAGCTTGCCAAGCATAATATCGAGCCTCAGGCATCGGTCAAGGATCAGAATCTGACCGCTCCGCCGGCCAGCCCGGTCGAAGGTGAACGGTACATCATCCCGGCTGGAGCTACGGGTGTATGGGCAGGTAAGACCAGCCAGATCGCTGAGTACCAGTCAGGAGTATGGGCCTATTATGTTCCGGCTGTCGGCTGGACGGCTTATGTGGATGACGAGCAGAAGATATATAGCTGGAATGGGACGGCCTGGGTGCGGACTGGCGGGGCGCTGCAGACGGTAACAGCCGGCAACGGATTGACTGGCGGCGGGCAAGCCGACACCGTAACCCTTACCGTGGGAGCCGGAAACGGGATTACTGTAGGTTCAACGAGTGTAGCAGCCAAACCAGGCAAAGGTATAATGGTGAACTCCACAGGAATTGAGGCCAGTATTGACGCGGAAAGTATTGTCTATGATGCGGCAAATGGTAATCGCCTTATGGTCAGTGTCATTGACGGTGGAACATTCTAGGGAGCAGGTGAGGTGAAATGGCAAGAAAGGTATTAATTCAGGTCCGCCGCGGCTTGGAATCGGCAATAGGTACTCTTGCTGTCGGTGAACTGGGATATTGCACGGATACAAGCAAGCTCTATATCGGTACTACTTCAAGCGGGAATGTGCTCCTGGTGGCCGCGCAGACATCAGGGGACATGCTTAAGTCCATTTACGACACCAACAATGACGGGAAGGTCGATTTTGCCACTTCCGCTGATGCCGTACCCTGGTCCGGTGTTTCAGGTAAGCCTTCTACATTCCCGCCGGCTGTGCACACGCATGAGTACATGCCTAAAGGTCCGCTAACCTGGAATCAACTTAAGGGGGTATAGCCGTGGCCTATGGAGAATCGCAATATTCTGATCTATTGTTCTCAGCAGAATCAAATGAATCCGGTGAAGAAAATCCTGTTTTAATCGATCTCATGCAATACCTGCCAGCCTATTACAGCACATCTCGGGTAATGATCTCCCTCCAGGAAAGCAATGGGACAGAAATTGCTCTGCTGTACTCAGCATTGAATGATATCCTGAAGCAGTTTTTCGCTGAATCAGCAACATGGTGGCTGATTCAATGGGAGTATGAATTGGGATTACCTACTGACCTTTCAAAATCAATTATTTCAAGGCGTGAGATGATTCGTGCGAAATTGAGAGGTACCGGTACGACAACGCCGGAAATGATTGAACGAACTGCTTCAGCTTTTTCTGGTGGGGAGGTAAAGGTTGAGGGGATTCCCGGGCAGTACCGTTTCATCGTCCGGTTTGTTGGCATACTCGGTATACCACCGAACATGGCCGGGCTGATACAGATCCTGGAGGAAATAAAGCCGGCGCACCTGGCTTATGAGTTTGCTTACACTTATACGTATTGGGAATCGCTCAAGACGATTACCTGGAACACTGCCGGAGCAGGCACATGGAATGATTTAAGAACATTTGGATAGGAGAGTGAACCATGCAAACCACAGGTAATTTGGGTCTGAAAAAGCCCGATGGCACTGATATTGTTGATATTGCTGATCTGAACGGCAACATGGATATATTGGATACTGCCGTCAAGGCTGTACAGGATCACGCTGCAGATACAGTTAAGCATATTACAGCGGCTGAGCGCACGGCGTGGAATGCCAAGGCTTCTACTGCAGTTGCCACAACAACGACAGCTGGACTTGAATCAGCGGCGGATAAAGCAAAGCTTGACGGCATCGCAGCAGGGGCTAATAACTATACACATCCGACAGGAGATGGAAACCTGCATGTACCTGCAACAGGTACTGGAAATAGTACAAAAGTTTTAAAAGCAGGAGCTACAGCAGGGAGTGCAGCTTGGGGCGCAGTAAACGGATCGGAGGTGGTCGAAGACAGCGCGCACCGTTTTGCTACGGACACAGAAAAGGCAACATGGAATGCGAAGGCTTCAACGGCGGCAGCTACAACTACCACAGCCGGACTGGAATCTGCTGCAGATAAGACCAAGCTGGACGGCATTGCGACTGGGGCAAATGTGGTAGCCAATTCGGCTTCTAATGGAGTAATCACAATTAATGGCACAAATGCCACAGTATACACGCACCCTAATCATACAGGTGATGTAACCAGTACAGGGGATGGCGTAACGGCGATTGCACCGGGGGTAATTGTGAATGCGGATGTTAATGCCACTGCGGCGATTGATGCGACCAAGATCGGAACAGGCGTTGTGTCTAATGCGGAGTTCGGGTATTTGGATGGGGTGACCTCGGGGATTCAGGGGCAGCTGAATGGGAAGTCCCCTACTGTGGACTATGTGCGGCAGCCTGCTTATTCAATAACGGCAGGTACTGGTGCAGCTTATACTGTTAATTTGACTCCTGCACCAGCGAGTTTGCCCGAAGGATTTGGTATTACAATTGTACCCAATCTGGTAAATACAGCAGGCCCGACACTTAATGTGAACGGTCTCGGAGCTATTCCATTGAAAGATCAAAAAGGTATCGCATACGCCACCGGGAAGCTGCTTGCAGGCAAACCCTATATGTTTCGCAAGGTTGGAACGGATTTTTTGGCAGATAGCGCGGGTGGCTCCGGTACTGCGGTAGCAGGAGATATTCGCGCGGGGAAAACGGCAGCTACAGATGCAGGGGATGTAACTGGATCTCTAACTGTTCAGACGGGCGGTACGGTAACGCCGGGACCGTCTGCGATTGTCAAAGCGGCGGGGATATATGATACAGCGATAACAGTTGCGGCCGTTGCTGTCCCTGCTGCAGCATTGCTGGTAGGGAATACAGTCGCGGGTACGGCGGGAACAATGCCTATAACTAATCCAGATTATAGCGATCAATTAACAGCTATAAATTCCAGTTATGGTCCGTACAGCGGTAACGGATTGCCCTATATCTATTTGGGCATGACTTCAAACCGTTACTATTCAGGCGTCAGTTGGTTGCGGATACATGAGGCGGGATTGATTCCTTCTAATGTACGCAGCGGTATAACGGCCTTTGGCGGACAGCTTGTTGGCTCTCTGCTCCCCCAGCAATATGCTTCAGGAGCTGGATATACAAGTAGCAATATATTAACCGTCAACGGACTATCATTTACTCCAAAAGTAATTATATGCCGATTCGTCAGCGGTGTTTACAATGTTACTCACGGATATTTTAACGGTATATGGTTTCTTGTATTGAACTTTATAAGTAACGGATATCAAGACAACGTTACCGTTGATGCAAGTTCTGGCAGTAGCATTCAATCTAATGGTTTTACAATGTATGCATATAGACAACCCGCAAGTGGGCCTATCCCCTGGGAAGCCTGGGGATAAGAAAGGAGACAACCTAACAATGCAAATAGGTCGTAAAATCTACTATGAAAAATCAACCGGAAACATCCTGGTAGACACTGGAGAGCGGTTAGGTGATGTTGTGGAAACTACACAGGAACAAGACTTTACCTCTTATGTTGCCCTCTCAGAGCGTATCCCCGAAACCGTAGGAATGATAAAACTAGAATACGGTCAATATAATCAAGACTTTGCAGAATGCAGTGGATACCGCGTTAACCCAGGCAATGGAAAGCTGGAGTTTAGCTATCCTGATCCTAACGAGGTACCGGGGGAACCGAGCAATCCAGTCTATCAGCAGCCACTCACTGAGCAAATCGCGACTCTGGAACAGCGAACAGAGGCGAACGAGGCAGCAATTCTGGCCCTGTTAGACTTCGGCCTTTAGGATCTTTTTATGGAGGGAGGTGAATACAATGTATCCATTTTTACTAAATATGTGGGTGATGGGCAAAGTCACAGAGACTAAGCTGCAAACGTATAGCCCTAAATATATCACATCCGATGAGATAGACATGATCTTAAACACACCACAAAAAGAGTAGTTGGCGCCCATAGAGGCGTTTTTATTTTGCCCTCGGAGCTGCTTCGGGGGCTATTTTACAATCATAGAGACAGAGGGGAGCGGGGGAATGGATAGCAATAATGTATCAAACTTGGAAAAGCTGCTGCCGCTCGCAGACAAATACGGCTTGGCTTACATTGTGGCGCTGGTACTGGTGTTTATCGTCTTCGGTTTTGTGAGAGACATCCGGCGCGGGAAATGGGTGCCGCGTGAGCTGCTGGACCGCGCCGAAGAGGACCGGGACCGGCTGCAAGCAATCCTCGACAAAGAGCGGTCCGACTTCATGGCGCCGACACTCCAGGTATTGCAGAGACTCAAAATAGATCATGCCGCTAGCAATGCCGGCAATGATGAGGACAGGGGAGGATAACCGTGTTTAGTCAATGGATAAAACGTTTATCGCCCCAGCATAAAGAGAGAGAAAAGGAGCTGGCGCGGGCATCCCGCAGGGTATCATTTGCGATTGCCAGATATAAGGATACTTCCAAAGACATTCAAGAGGAGATCCGGAACAATGGTTTTGCCGAATTTTTAATTTATGATCGGGGTGTTAATCATGGGGGGCATTGATATCTTGCTGCTGATTGCTTATTCTATATCGTTCGTCTGTGCGGTGCTGCTTATGGCCGCGCTTTTTTTATACTTCCGGAAGAGATTTCGCGCCCGGGTGGTCAGCTTGTTCATGCTGGCCGCGTTCTTCTTTCTGGGGGCTTATACGGTCAAGATGGCCGTGGCTTTCTGGATTCGCTTCTCGAGCGTGTCCGGGGATTCAGCGGTTTATGCTGCGCTGAAGTCGCAAGGCTGGGCTATTGCTCAGACCGGTACCACGCTGGGCTTGCTGATCCTGACCGTACTCATGTATACCCGGCGGCAGGATCTGTTTATGATCTTCCCGGCCGTACGGGAGAAAGAGGAAGAATCATGATTCTTCACCCTATAGAGTGGAGCGCTGGGGAGAAAGCCTGGCGCTTCTTTTGTCCGGGTTGCAAACAGTTCCATCCCATTGTTGAAGGTCAGTGGCAGTTTAACGGTGACATGGAGCGCCCGACATTCTCACCGTCATTACTTGTTGGAGCTGGCACAAATGAAGTGTGTCATAGCTTTATTGTCGATGGGAAAATTCAGTATCTCTCGGACTGCTTTCACGAACTGGCCGGGTCCACAGTTGATATGCCGCATTCAGAGCGGAAGGGGATGAAATAATGCTTACATTGGATCAAGTAAAGCTTAAATCCATGTCCAAGATTGAGAAGTTGCATCCGGTCCTTGTGGCGGCCACAATCGCGCTGATTGAGCGTTGCTATGCCCGGGGAGTCAATATAGTCATTACCCAGGGGCTGCGGACCATTGCGGAGCAGGATGCACTCTACGCGCAGGGTCGCACGAAGCCCGGGCAGATCGTAACCAACGCCAAAGGCGGCACCAGTTACCATAACTACGGGGTGGCTATAGATTTCGCGCTGCTTCTGAATGATGGCCGCGTTGTTTCCTGGGATAACAAACTTGATGTTGATAAGGACGGTATTTCTGATTGGATGGAAGTAGTAGACGAGGCTAACAAGCTGGGCTTTGAATGGGGCGGGGATTGGACGAGTTTTAAGGATCTGCCCCACCTGCAGATGACCTTCGGCATGAGCACGGCTCAGTTGCGGGCTGGCAAGAAACCAACGGAGGCGCAGGTAGCAGCGGCTTATGCCGTCATTGATAAATTACAAGGGGAGGCGAACGAAGCCATGACAGTACAAGAGAAGAAGGATTTTGAAGCAATGCAATGGCTCATTAAGGCTCAGGCGGAAGCGGCACTTATTCTGTCCAATAGGGTTACCGAGCTGGAGAAGTCGGCCAAACTGCCGGAAATTCCTAAGTGGGCACTGCCCGCCTGTGAGGCTGCAAAGGCAGCGGGGTTGCTGGATACTACAGCAAACGGTAGTTATGACTTCTACCGGATGGTGACGATCCTTGACCGTGCCGGAGTATTCAAGAAAGGGGCTAAGTGATGCAACCCATCGTTGAAATAGCACAGCCGTATGTAACTACTGTTGTCACCGCCCTTGTCGGCGCTCTGGTTGCCGTCCTGTTGTCTGCTGTAGGCGTTGTAAAGGCTAAGGCTGTAACATATCTGGACAGTAAATTGGATGCCAAACAGCGGGAACTGCTGCACAGGGTTGCGGGTGAAGCCTATGCTTATGCTGCAACAGTGTTCAAAAGCGAAGAGAGTCAGATTAAGCTTGCACAAGCTCTGGAGTATGCTACGCAACAGTTAGGCCGCAAGGGGATCAATGTCACGCCAATGGAGATCCGGGCAGCCATTGAAGCAGCCTATCTCAATGGTCAAACTTCTGTTACACAGTAATTTCAAACTGCCCACTGGCTTCGGTTGGTGGGCTTTTGTGTATTAGTGAAACGAAAAAATGTAGTACAGTTTCACAAAAATTGTTGACTGAGTGTACAAGCTGTGGTATATTATGGGTGTAAGTTACAACTTCATATAGGAAGGAGGGGTAACCATGTTGACTCTATTCGGGAAAATTTGCCGGAAGTTGAGAATAGACAATGGCGAACTACTGAAGGAAATGGCAGATAAATTAGGGGTATCATCTTCATATTTATCTGCTGTGGAAAACGGTAAACGAAGCGTCCCTCATCAATGGTTGGAAACAATCGCAGAAACATACTCGTTGAGCAAAATTCAGAAGAGAGAGTTGAAGGAAGCAATCGAAGAATCCCAACTCACCATGAAAATGGAACTGACTGGATATGACAACAAAGAGAAAAACCTAATCATGGCATTCGCCAGAGAATTCAAAGACCTTGATGAGGAAAATAGGGATAAGATCCGCAGTATTCTCCTCAATAGTAAGAAAGGAGGAGAGTAGTATGCATCTTTACGTAGCTAATCCGATGTCTAGGGCTAAAATAAGAGAAACTGTACTTTACTTAAGGGATACTTTTGGCCTGAGCAATGACCTTTACTTCCCTGTCATGGAGTTTTTGGAGTTCGGGATGGAACAGGTAGACAAAAAATTTAGCTACGAAATCCTTACCATGAAAGAGATGGGTTCGTGTTATGGGATAACTTATCCCGAAGAAAACTTAATTACCCTACGAGAAGATGTTTACGATAGGGCAGTCGAAGGTGTGGCAAGAGATAGATTTACCGTTGCGCATGAAATTGCCCATTACTTGCTTCATTCCCCTAAAACCGTTGCATATGCTAGAGCAAAAGGGAAAGAGAGCGTGCCGGCATACCTCGATCCTGAATGGCAAGCCAATGTATTTGCTGGAGAAATTCTTGCCCCTCCTGATTTAATCAGGGGGATGACAACTGCTGAGGTGGAGAGGTTTTGTGGGGTATCAAGACCAGTAGCTGAAATTCAATTAAAACTTACTTAGAGGGGACGAGTTATATGGAAGTGGGCAAAAAAAATAGCTCTCTTAGTTGCCGAGAGCCAACAAGTCTGTAGAATTCAACACAAAAGTGTGCGAACCACTACAATATCGATCACAAAAAACCTTCAACGATATTGTAGCACACACATCATCTCTCGGCAACAAATATAAAAAAGAGGATGATGTGAAATGTCAGAGAGTCATGGTAATCATAAGGTAGTATGGAACGAAAGAGCAGGATGTTTTGGAATCTGGCGGGCATGGAGAAAACATCCAAAGTCTCAACAGATTCTATGGGCAAGAAATTATGGTAAGAAGGCTTGGTTTATCCCTGTGGATGAGTTAGAGCCAGGAGCTTAATAGTCTCTACGACTATTCGAGTGGTTCCGAGTAGTCGTTTTATTTAAAATTTTAAGTGAAAAATATCACAATATTAAAACCAAAGGAAGTGTAGGCAGTATATGAGTATACTTGATGCAGCATTGAATGCTTATAAAAAGAAAAGCGAAACCTCTATTGTAACTATTGTATTCCTGCTTATAGGGTTAATTACTCTTATCTGGTTTCAAACTATGTCTGTACCCAATTTAAATAGCTTATTTAACCTTGCTCCAGGCACTGGCAAAAGATTAGTTTTGGAATATGCAATGAATCTCTTTAGTGGAGTTTTTCTAATTGGAGTTTCTATATCGTGGGCATTTTTTGTCTTTAAGGATGAAAGCTGGGATAGATATAACTATTATGATGATAATAATTTAATTCTTAATAAGGCGGTATACGGAATTACTGCTTTACTCCTGTTTATTGCTGGAGCAAGTTTTATTGTATACCTTATTTCCAAAATGGCTATCGTGTTAATACTTGTGATAATCGGAATTGGATATTTTGCAAGCAAAAAATAAACACAATTTTTTAGTATTGAATACCCTATCAGAATCGGTAGGGTATTTTTTGTGTCCTTAATGTGGACATTATACCTTTTCAGTCGCAATTAGAACATACGATCGGAAGGAAAAGATTGTATTTATGTCGTATTATGAAAGTAAATAGTATTAATTGAGAGGGAGTTCATGGATGACAGCTGAGATTGGCGTGCTTAACAAACAAGCTATTGCACTTGCTGCGGATAGCGCAGTTACAATAAGAGGTGCGCATGGTCAGAAAATATACAATCATGCAAATAAACTGTTCATGCTTTCTAAATGCAATCCTATTGGTATTATGATTTATGGGAATGCAGAACTTACTGGAGTACCTTGGGAAACCATTATAAAAATGTACCGAGAATCTTCATCAGACAAGTGTTTTGATTATTTAGATGATTATTGTCGGGATTTCTTAGACTTCTTAGAAAAAGACCCTTTTTTATTTTTTGTTGACACACGACAAAGTGATGATTTTTATGGGATTTCATATATTTATTTAAAAAAAACGATGAATAAAATTGGAAGAGTAATTGAAGATTTTGTTGAAGAAATGTCTGATGAGGAAGTGACTTCAGGGCTAAAAAGTGAAGTAGTGGTTAGCCTAGTGAAACAAAGTTTAGAATTTGAGTTGGAAGTCATTTCAAATATACCTTACTTAGAAGGATTTTCTTTAGACGATGTCGAACAGTTGATAAGTCGTTATGACGAGATTTTGGACAAAGTAATTGATTCATCATGGACAAAATTTCCTAAAGATGATGAAATTGTTCAATTGTTAAAAATGATGGTGGGATATTACTTTAATAAAGATATTTTTAATGACTATTCCGGCGTTGTCTTTGCAGGATTTGGTAATAAGGAAATTTTTCCAGCGATGACTGCATATATTGTAGAGAGTAAGGTTAATGGTAATTTAAAGCTAAAAATCAATCCTGAAAAAACAAAAAATTTAAATAATTCCTCGGTTACTTCTAGTCTTGTTCCGTTTGCACAAGATGACATGGTTCAGACTATAGCAAGTGGAGTTGATCCGGATATAGATAATTTTTCTTTTAAGTTATTGAAATCATCAATGAGTGATCTTGCGAATAAGCTTGCGGAAGAAATACAAGGTAGAATGGATTATGAAGAAGAAGATTTAAATAAACTGACTAACAATTTACAAGAAATAACCGAAGAATTATTAGAATCATACATGGATCAGACATTCCAATATAGAAGAGAAAACCATGCTTTGCCTTTAGTAGACACCATTGATATTATGCCCAAAGAGGAATTGGCAGTAATTGCTGAGACAATGGTTAATCTTACGTCTTTTAAAAGAAAGATTTCATCGGATAGTGAAACAGTTGGCGGGCCAGTTGATGTAGCCTTAATCACCAAGGGGGATGGTTTTATCTGGATAAAAAGAAAACATTATTTTGACCCGAATTTAAACTCACATTATTTTGAGAATAAAAGAGGAGGAAATACTTATGAGCGTTAAAGATATCAGGTTAATGTTAATTAAAACAAAATATCCGCTTACCAAAAATGAAGAAGAACAAGGAGTGCTACTAAAAAATGCTCAAAAGAAAGCTAAGGACAAAATCTCTGCTATAGTTGAACAAAAATTGGTTTTGAAATAAATTCTCCTTTTTTCTTATCTCATACATAACATTCTTATTTTGATTTTTCTTCAATAAATGTCAGAAGTATTTAACATGCTCAAGGAATTTCTCCTTATGATCATTGTGATAATGAACCTGGATCGGAAGTACCGAGCGTGCAGTCTGAAATCATCGGCAAAAGCCCGTCGACCATAACTTGGTCGGCGGGCTTTTTTTGGTCTAAGCCGGCAGTTCAATTGCCATTGCGTTACACTCGCTGGTTATCAATTCCGAGACTTCGCTTTAATCCTTCCTGCAGAACCTGGCTAAAATTGAGGTGCTGCCGCTCTGCTTCGTCATTCAGCCACTTAGGCACTGTCAGTGTCTTTTTGACAGCCTTGGACTCCATGGCCGCCCGAACAGTAGGCATCCATACCATTACATCTAAAGCAGCTTCTCCGGCTTCTGCCTGCTTTAAAATTACGTCCAGCGTGGATGGATCTGGAATGGCATCCCCGTCTTGTTCCATCACATACAAGAATCCTTCCAATGCCTCCCGCGCTGCGGCATGTGCTTCTTCTGCGGTATCACCAGCAGTCAGGCAGCCGGGCAGATCAGGGAAACGAACAGAGACCCCTTCTTCAGAGCTATCAAGTAGCGACCAGAAGCGGTACACATCTTTTTTACTCATCTATGGTTTAACCTCCTTGAGGGGAGGGGCTTACGCCCCTACAACCCTGCTGATTTTAGGATACTTGCTTGTGTCTTTGGAGGAAAGCTTTTTCGTGGGTGCGGCACCGTAATCTTACCGGGCTTTGTCGGATGCTTGTAGTAATGATGGCTGCCATGTACTCCTATTATGTACCATCCGTCCTCTTCAAGAATTTTTATAATTTCTCTTGAGCTATAAGCCTTCATCTCAACCCTCCTTATACTTATATAATACACGTATTAATAACACGTGTCAACGTATTAATTACACGTATTATAAGGAGGGTTTTAAATAATACTTTCTTTGTTTGATGGATTTTTTAAACATAATTAAACCCAACAATGTAGTACTCCGTATTCTTATTCACAGGTTTCTCCTTCAATCCGCAACCCGTGAAATACTCTCCACATCAATGTAAGGAACCCAAACTGGCCCCTCAATCGTATTGATCATTACTCGCTCTGGATCTGCCGATACCTCTGCAATGCCCTTTATCTTGTCCCCATTTAATAGCCATACAACAATCATTTCTCGTCTTATAGCTGCGACCTTCAAACTTTGCTTAAGCTTTTTATCCATGACCACACCTCGGGTCTTTTTTGATTATTATACACCTCATAATATGGCATCAGGAAAAGTTTCCTTACCGGAGTTCATGACCTCTATATCATTCCACATTTTTCCTCAATAACCCTTAAGTGTATTGTAAATTTCTGTCGAAAAACAGACTGTTTGTTCGCCCTTTTTTAATGTAGGCTTGATGCATACATATTAAAGGAGATGGATTTTGTGAAACAATGGAAGAGTATAGTATCAAAACTAGTATTGGTTATATTCGCAGGGGTGTTGTTTTTTTCAGGACAAACTAATACATATGCTGCAGCTGTAGGTGATCAACTTACTACTCAAGAAGCTGGTTGGATAAGGTATGATGATACAGATGTGGGATTAAAATATGCAGGCAGCTGGTACAAAGCGAGTAATGTAGGTTATTATAACGGTGGTATGGCAGTAACGGGTAATGCTACCAACGGAAACACTGTTTCATTTACGTTTTATGGAACAAAACTTCGAGTCATTGCTGACTTTTATAGCAGTAGGCACTCTAACAATACAGTTACTGTGGATGGCGTAACCGAAACTCTTAGCGAATATAGCGCCTCGGGTGGAGCAGTGGCTATCATTTATCAAAAGACAGACTTGCCTCTAGGTTTTCATACAGTTCTAATTAGATCAGGCAACAATCGTAACACCTTTACTCTGGACGCTATAGACATTGATGAAACAGGATACTTAATCAATACGAACCTAACAGCTCCGATTGACCTTTCTGCAGCTGCAGCAGTCGAGAAAATTGATCTCAGTTGGACTGCAGTTACAAATGCAATGAGTTATAATATTAAAAGATCGATAACAAACGGCGGTCCATATGAAACAATTGCTTCTAACGTAACAAATGCTACTTATACTGATATTAACGTTACCAGTGATGTAAAATATTATTATGTAGTATCCGCAGTTAATGCAGCGGGCGAAAGCATCAGTTCAAATGAAGCATCTGCTATACCAATGGTAGCCGTAGTGCCGGATACTGGGCGTGCACTCCTAACTATTTATCTTATTAACGGAGCAGAGAAAGAATACGATCTGTCTATTACTGAAGTGAATGCCTTTATTGATTGGTTTGACCAAAAAGATGCAGGTGTTGGACCAGCAAAATATGCTCTCATTAAAACTTGGAATAAAGGGCCGTTTACTAAGCGAACAGAGTATGTAGTATTCGATAAGATCCTAACCTTCAACGTAGATGAATATTCAGCAGAATAACTTCTTCTCATATTTAACCCTGCCAGTAATGGCGGGGTGTTTTTTTTGCGTTCAGGAAAAGTTTCCTTACCCACATATACATAATGTTCCAAATAAAATATACTGGTTGTATATTCTCTGAAAGCGGGATGATCATGAGTCAAACCCCAACAAGAAGCGATTTTCGCCGCGAAGTTAAACGGCTAATAGATGAGGCACGTGAGGCAGGGGCAGAATACGTAGATGTTGTATCTGGCGAAGTACATTCAAATGTTGGAGGATACCCAGCACAAGATGGAAATCACAGGATGCCGATGTGTTGTGAAGCAATGTACGATTATAAAAAGAGGATTGATAAGATTTTATTCTCAACAACGAGTGGTCAAAGTAGTACATTGAAGATTCGCTATTATACATAGGAGTGACAGTATGAGCACTACATATAAAGTCTTGGAGAGCGACAATGATTTCTTCGTGGCAGCAATGGCGCAATCCAAAGTATCTGTCTGGTATCGGGAAGATCCGGACATTATCGGACACCTTATGGATTATGGGGGAATAGTGGAGGGATACACACCGGAATCGATTAAGATAGCCGGCGCTCGGTTTGTCCGGGAACGATTTGAATTTCGCGCATACATAAAATAACCCGCCGGGCTTATGCCTGACGGGTTTTGTTTTGGTTTACTCTGTTGTGTATTCATTTACTTCAAAGGTTAGAATCTTATCGTGTATCACGTATTCTGTTCGTTTGCTGAATGGGCCTTTGTTGTTATCATGCTTATCGATGCCATATCGGACAGATCCGTTCGCTGAATCGTACCAGTTCAAGAAAGCAGTTATCTCTTCTGATGTTAGGTCGAATTCTTTTTCTAGACCGGTGTTCATGGTTAGAACCAGAATAGCACGACCTCTTGACGGCTGTTCAGGAGATGGAGATGGAGATGGAGTTGGAGACGGCGATGGAGTCACTATAGGCGTTGAAGTAGGAGTTGCCGAAGGAATGGTAGGCTCTCCATAAACATTTATAGTCATATAGTTATGTCCATCTCCTAAGCCGGTAACCTTCATTGATCTAACCCCAGGTATTGATAAACCAGTTTTGTTCTCCGCTGTTCCTGTTCCTGTAGGAGTATATGATTGGATTAAGTTTTTCTGATCGATATCTGAATAAAAATCATATCTTATTCTCTCAACGTAAAGTTGTCCTTTAGTATAGATTCTGGTAATAGTTGTTTCATTATCTAAATGAAGTATGAAATACGCATTATTAGAAAGGGTGTTGCCTGTACCATCAGATCCATCCGCAATTCTTGACTGCCAAGATTTAGCACTAATCGATCCGTCAGAATTATATATGGGAATATTAATAGGAGTTAGTAATGTTTCCCCAGTATCCGTATCAGGGAATAAGTTGAATTCATATATTTTAACAGTCTGCCAAGAAGTTGTGTTAGATACAACCACTTTAGAGACGTTTTTCACATATACATTTTGTTTCGTCCCTGTATTTAGGGAGGCTTCGGTACTACCTATGTATGTATCGGTAGAGTCATAATAATCAATTTTAATATTTGCATAATCGGCTAATAATCTATATGAATTAACGGTAATTGGTGAAGAAAACTGATACCACAATGAATCTTTATTTGGAGCATAAGGTGATGATGTATCAAGTGTAACAAAAGTTGATTCATCGTTATCAGTGGCAAGTGATGTTGTATTTGATACAGAAGAACCATCAATTCCTTGATTCATCGTTTTTTCATTTAAGAAGCCATTAGTACTAGAAGAAGCATTGGTAACAGAGATTACACTTACTGCTGTGAAAATAAGAAAAAATACTAGCAATAATTTAATTTTTTTCATTAATTACACTCCTTATTATGTATTGTCGCTATTGAGTTTACAAAACTTAACAAGGATTGTCTAAACATATATGTCTATATCTGCAATAAAGTGAGCGAACAGTAGTATTTATTTTTTGATCCCATTAGAAAAAGAAACAACCCCGCCAGATTTGTTGCCGGGGTTGTTTCTTATCCGATATCTTCTAGTAATTCCTTAGTGTTATTCCGTACGTTGCCTACAGTTGAAGGGACCTTATAAGCCCTCATCATTGAAGCATCATATGGCTTCAGAAGCTTTAATAAGGATTCGACATCGTCATTGTCTTTCCCCAGCCAATCAGCTTCATCTTCAGGACGCAAGATCACCGGCATGCGGTCATGTATGTCCTCCATGAGACTGTTTGGGGTAGTGGTGATGATGGTGCAGGTGCTCAATTTCTTTCCTTCCGTATCTTCCCAAGTGTCATACAATCCGGCGAAGGAGAAGAGGCTGCCATCACTCATGAGGATTCGATATGGCTGCTTGCTGGTCCCGTCCTTTTTCCACTCATAAAATCCATCAGCCGGAATGATGCAACGCTTGGATTTAAGCAGCCGTTTAAAGGCGGGCTTATCGGCCACTGTCTCAGCGCGTGCATTGATCATCTTACTGCCGATCTTCTCATCCTTGGCCCAAAACGGTACCAGCCCCCAACGTAGTTCTCCAAGGCGTTTCCCCTCGTCACTGGCGATTACTGCCGGTATATTATGCATAGGTGCGACATTATAGTTTGGCTTTAAAGTAGCTATTTTGGTGTCATCGATTAGGTAATGAGTAATTAACTCCTCAAGCGTGACTGTAATTGTAAAGCGTCCACACATATAATCAACCTCCATATAAGGATGTCTCTATAATAATCAAAAAACAAAGCCTTCAAACACGGGCGTCCGGAGCATACCGGATTTGGTCCAGTTTCTCATACGCACCTTCGCCCGCAGGCGGGGCTCTAGGTGTACAAACTCCTTATCCTCCCCAGTAATGAGCTGGCTGGCCACTCCTCGGAATGCTTGCTTGTGGAGCGGGGATGCCCCGAACTCAATTATCCCAGCCGGACGAAGTTTACCGGACGTGCCGGACGGCACAGCGGCGAGCCAGCCAAATTCCTGCTTACGATAACCTGTGATATGCACCTCTGCATATGTCCAGTTAATTACCTTCTGCCAAGCATGAGAGCGTCTACCCACCTCATAGATGCTGTTCTTGCGCTTTGCAACAATACCTTCCATATGCCGAGATACAATCTGCTGGAATAATGCTTCACCTGCACCTTCTACATAAGGTACAACGCCGAAATTGGAAGAGGGGAGGGATAATCCTGCAAGTATCTCCTTGCGGCGTAGCAGAGGCAGTCCTGTGAGGTCCTGACCTTTGTAATGTAGGATGTCAAAGATGGCGTAATAAGCTGGTAGGGTGATGGTGAGTTGCTTTATCTTTTCTGGCCGGCGGGCCTGGAACCTGCTCATAACCGACTCAAAATCAGATACACCCGTTGCCGGATCTACACAGGCAACTTCCCCGTCCAGAATAATGTCGTCATCAAACGGCAGCTGCAGCTCCGGGTATTGCAGGGTGCAGTCATTGTTATGACGAGTGTACAAACGGACTTTACCTGCCTGTTGAGAGTAGGGTAGCCGGTGGCCGTCTATCTTTGGCTCATATATAAAATCGCTGTGGCTAAACGGCCCGGGAGCCGTTTGCAGTAGCATAGGACTTATAAACATAGGTTCACCTCTACCTAATTATAAATCCCAGTGGAAGGTGAGGGGGCAGGTAAGTCTTGGGCAAAAAAAACGTCAACCATGATTAGTTGACGGGATGAATATTTACCTCTGCTATTTATATAATGTTATTCTGCAAATTCTTACACATGGGCTTTAATATGCATAGATCCTACATGTCCATGTAGCAATCCCACCAGAGAAAATTAATTCAATGTTTTTAAGAGGTATAGGTTCACGGGATTCTAGAAATCCATGACTTTGACAACCATAAGTTCTATTGCCAATGTCTCCAAAAGTGGATGTACCATTGCCCACAATTCTTTTTGATTTTGAATTAACCGCGAGGGTGTAATCGAGTGTAAATGATGCGTCAAAACGACCTAAATATCCGCCGTTTCGTCCAACATATATACCTCTATCTTTAACTTCATCTTGTTTATGCCCCCATTCGCCCTCTCGTTCGTCACCGCCAACATCTACATAACTATAATAACCTTTATCAATTTTGTTGATCCTTAAGATTAGGTAGCGAGTTATTTCACCTGACTTTAACTCTCCAAATGCTGAGATTCTAAGTTTACGGTCGATTGTTTCGTTTTGAGGCAGATCAATTGAAATGTTACTGTCCCCTTGAATAGATTTTTCACCAATTAAATGCATTTAAATCACACCTATCTGCTATTTATTTATTTATATTACTCTTTCCTTAAGCACTTCCTTTATACGTTGTTTCAGTTATTTCCATTGCTTAAAAATTGCAGGTACGGTTATAATACAAACAAATGTTCTTATTTTACGGAGGCGATCATCCATGAAGATGAGCATCGGCCAAACCATTGAAATTATATACCTGGACAAAGCGGGCAAGATTACGCAGCGGAAGATTGAAGTGAACGGCATCCGCAACGGCCGTATCCGGGCTACGTGTCTCACTACCAGTGCGCCGCGCGTATTCCTTGCGGCCAGTATCTTATCGTGGCAGCCTGTGCAGGAGCGGCGACATGCTTGATGATACCCCGCGCAAGCTGCTGCGGATCATCGCCCAATATCGATATCATTTCCGGCGCATGCCTACAATCCGGGAGCTTGGAAACCTAAGCGGGCGCAGACCTGCAGATATAATCAAGGGTTTTAAAGTGCTGGCTGCAGAGAACTATATATCATGGGACCCAACCAAACCAATCGAGACAGCCGAAATTATTGAGGGGTGGGAACGGCATGTACCATACGACACAACGCCGCAAGGAGGCACGCAGAGCCCAGGGCGCAGTACTAACATAGATTACTGGTTGTATCATTGAGGGGGCTTTACATAATGAGTAAATTGGACGGGAATGAGCGATGGAAAACTAAGATGGTTTCGACTGAACATGTGGATCAATACGAGCAGGAGATTAAAGCGGAGGGGGCCGGTAACAAGATGCTTACCGTAGAGGAGCGGACAATGGTGCGTGACCTCATATTACTGCCATATATCGAGACTATGGTCGATAAAAGCCTCCGGGAGATTGAGCTCTCTGGCAGCATACTGAAGAGGGCCTATTTAATGGCTGGACAGAGCATACAGCGCCGGATCACACAGGATACGTATCAGCTGAAAAAGGAACTGAAGCAACGGAACATAAAAGTGGTGCCGGATGAACAGGAAGAGTTCTTGGTTTATCATAAAATCTTTTGCCGGGGACGACAGGAGAGGTTTGGTCTTACCCGTGACGTTATGCGTACAGAGATAAGTCTGCGGTTGACCCAGTATACTGCCGAATTGGGAATGACATTAAAAGATCATTTTAAATAACAAAACCCCGTCAGTGATTATACTGGCGGGGTTTTGCGTTAATCTTTGATTTTTTCTTGAATAGAAACTATTAAATTCTTAGCATCGATTGGATGTCTTTCCAATGTGCTGAAATCAACTAACTCCCAATAATCTTCTGCAATAGAGGTCTTAACGTTGCCGGAATTCACACCTATATAAGCTTCTACCTCAGCGACATTATTGAACGCCAATAACATGTCTTCAAATCCTCCTGCAGGATCATATTTACTAACGCAGAACAGACCATACTTTGCTTTCACGAATCGTTCCTCCTATTAGTTATTCAGTGTATTCAATTATTTCTGCTATATTTTTAATTTCCAGAGCTACCATAACTTTTTCAAGATGCTCGCGATTTATCGTAGAACGGATATTGTTGCAAAGTTCGCTTATTGTAGTGGGTCTTAATTTCGTAAGTTCTGAAAGTTGCTTTTGGTTAATTCCTCGCTCGTCAATTATTTCTTGTAATCTAATCCGAATCATTTGGACAAGCCTCCTTTATGTAAATTTACCACCATTATAGATATAACGCAATATCGTTATTTGTGTTGACAATGAAAAGATATAGGTGTATATTTTAAATAACGAAATAACCAAATAACGATATATCGTAAGGGGTGAGGGAATTGCCTGAAGAGAACGAATATGAATTTGAAGTTCATTTCATGGATCAACCGTTCCGGGAGATAAAACGGCGTGCCAAGACTCAATTAGAAGCACTGGCTATCGCAGAGCACGATTATGAAGGTGAAACAGGTTACTCCGCAGTTATCTCAATAGATCCACATAAAATCTAAGCCGGCGGGCATACGCGGGAGGGATAAGGGATGGACAAAAGAATGAAGATTCGCGGCCAATATCGGAGTTTATTGATGGAAGATGATGTACACCAGTATGAAACACCAAATGGTGTGACTTTCGTAAAGGCGGATGCCTACGTTTGGTACAACTACGATAATGCTAAGGAAACACTCACCACCAACCAACTTGCAGCAAGATGCGCTGATGAGGAAATAAGCAAATAACATGGGCTACGGCCCCTCTAAAGGAGGAATGACCAAAATGAAAATTAACGTATTTGAAAATGGTAGCAAAAGCAAATTGATAGCTATGCTCACCGAGATTGACGGCAGCGAACGCGAGTTAGTACGCACGGATAAAGGCAGGGATGATCTGCTTAACAAAATAGACGACATGGGCCTATCTTACATTACGGTAGAATTCAAATAGTATATTTCAATGACCGCCTGATGAGCGCTGAGAGCGCCACGGACCGGCTGCGGACTGGTCGAAACCTACCGGATAATTCATGCCGGGATGGTCGCGGAATCCGCCATACGAGGGCTGCGCGCGTCCTCAATGCATAGGAGTGATAGATATGTTGCCAGTACACAATAGACTTGCCGAACTCTTTCAGGAGCATTTGAAAGGTCAACTCTCGGATGAATTGGGTATCGAACTGCAGCAATGTCTGAAAGTGAATGCTGATTACTGCCTGGACATGAATTTCTTTAATAACCAATTGATTGAAGCGAGAAAAACAAAAGATGTGAAGTGGGAGGCTGATATTACCGCAAAAATGGATTGGCTGCGGCGCACTGGAAAGGTGGTCATGCAATGAGATTAGAGGATTTACATGTGGGGCTGCCGGTCCGGATCGCCAAAGATCATCCCAGCGGCTACGGGGGCCGCGTGGGTAATGTCGTAGCTGTGGGGGAAGCGAAGACCTTGGATAATAAAGAGGTGATCAAAGGAGCAACCGTGGATATTGGGGAGGTTCTGTTGGTCATGGTTGAAGCGGATTCATTAGAGCAAGTGTCCGAAGAAGAACTACCTCCTGGATGGGCAGAATTTGATGTGTGAATGATCGCGTAACAAGCCGCCTGACCGTACTCTATAAATGCATATTTTAGTATACTCAGATAGGTCCATCGAATTATAATTAATCTATTGAATGAAAATTATGTCAGGCGGTGTTGTACATTGTCGTGGGAACCATTTGGGTTTATGTTCTTTTCTGGAATTGAAGCATTCTCTCTATATTTTTTAACAATGTGCTTGTTCCGTTTCAGGTTTCAAGAACACATCGCTCAAGCATTCATTCTAACTTTGTTAGTGAACCTCCAAAGCTACATATTAAGAAACGATTTTGCTTTAGGGAATTTCATGCCAATAATAACAATTTTCTTCTTTGTATTGTTTTTTGCAATCATCGTCAGGATGCCTTTAGTCTTTTCTGTAATTGCAACTATCTCTGGTTATGTTATTTTCGGGGTAGTTCAATGCCTTTTGGCATTGCTGTTATTTGGTTCACTTGAAGAAGCCCGGGCCACATTAGCAAATGGCTATGTACTTCAGGCATCAACAGGGATATTAATCATGGCATTATCATGGCTAGGCTTCCGACTAGGATATGGATTCACATTTGATATGAACCGCTTAAGATTTAAGTTTGAAGATATTATGGTAGTCTTGTTGATTGCGGTGTTCTTAGTAACAGTTTCTATAGTTCTTTATTTTAACGAACTATCTATAGTAACGCTATTCTTTGTAGCGACATCAGCCTATCTACTATATTACGCAATGAGAAAGGATCGAGAGAGTTGATAGAAAAGATGTCGATTATCACGTCTCGGGCAATTAAGCGGACTGTCCCAAATCATCCGGCCAGCGAGGCTGTTCTTAAATACGCCCTGGAAGTCGTATACAATGTAGTTTTTATAGTTGGATTCACCATAATAATATCATTTTGGACTGGAAAAACAGCTCAGGTTATAATGCTGATGGCATCATTTGCGTTACTGCGGCAAATATCAGGAGGGATACATCTTAAATCTGGTCTTGCATGTGTGATCGTATCTACCGCATTATTCACAACACTTTCCATGATCAATGTTGGAGACAATTCAATATATTTGAATGTTCTTAGTTTAATCATGGTTATATTGTTTGCCCCCTCAGATATTGAGAAGCAGACACGTATTCCTAAAAAGTATTTTCCTTTATTGAAAGGTGGGGCTACTGCTGTAATTATTATGAGTTTGCTTTTGAATTCGCAGACTGTCTCACTGGGGTTGTTTGTACAGTCATTAACATTGATTTCACGAAGGGGGGTGAAGTAATTGAAGAATATCATGAGTTTAGCTAAACGCAGCGCCACCTATGGCCTTGCTTCGGCTCTGTCTATTATTGCATTATCAGCCGCAAGCACAGCAAGTATCTTATTCATACATCAGCCAGAAACTCCTTCAGAACTGCTTAAAAAGGAGATGGAATAGATGGTAAATCTGCCGGTAACAAAAGATATAAATGGAGAGTCCGGAGCTGTTGCTTTGTCCGTTGATGATATTTTATACATGAGGCATAGCAGTAGATTGAGGAGAGTCGTTGTCTATACTGCAGATGATATTTATTATACAACCGGCCCATTAAACTATTGGTGTACAACTCTGAATAATAGTGGCTATGCTTTTTCAAACGGGGATCGCACTGCTGCAATTAATTTGAGGAAAGTAATCCGGGTGAATGATTTTTTCAAAACTGCGTATTTCGATCTTAACAGCAAAGAGGGATGTATGCTCTCAAAGAAAGGATACGAAGATCTAAGAGAACAATTAGAATCTCTAAGTATTCCATTTGTAATGATATGAACCGCAAACAGCGGTTCTTTTTTTGTTTTAAAAAGAATGTCGAATTATAGGAGTAATTGACGCCTATTCAGAATTTGAGTTGTTGTTTACTAATTTGGAATAATGGGATTTAATAGTAATATAACCGGGGGAATTATATTGACAAATGTAGTCAGTACATCTTCGTAAGGTTCTGGCTGTCGGGGAGTAAAAATCTACTCCTGCCGCTGCGTATCAATAAATTCGAAAAATTGAGATTCGACACAGCCAAGCACTAAGCAAATGGCCCTACCTACAAGAGAGTTAGGCGTCTTCTTGCCTCGCTCATATTGTGAGATTAATGTGTCAGATACCGATAATTCAAACCTTTCTTTAATGGCCTGGGATAGCGCCTCTTGGCTCATGCCTTGAGCTTCCCTTAGTTTACGCAGCTGGCACTCCCCTAGAATGAGCGCCATTTTTTCCTCCAAGGTACTTTATTAAATTAAGAAGGTGATGCTGATAGGATTATAACACATGGATAATTTGATGGCATCAAAAGAGGGGGAACAGAAGAAAAGGCAGGAGGGATAGTTATATGATCTATTTAACAGTCACTGAAAATGAAGAAGGTAACGGTATTCAGCAGATAAAAGTAGAGGATATCCTATATATGCAATTTGACAATCGCCTCTCAATAGCAGTGCATACCGAAGATAATCAATACATTGCTGTCGGACCCCTGAGATTTTGGGAGTCGGCGTTTGAAAAGGCTGGATTAAATTTTCTGAGGGTCGATCGGGGCGTATTGGCAAATGTTGATAAAATAAAATCTATAGACCAAGATTATAAGTTGGCGTACTTCGATACGATTGCTGAGAAGCAGACGAAGAGTTGCACTATGTCTAGTGTGGGATACAAAACTTTCCGCGCAGGAAACTCTTCAATTCCAGAAGTGAAGAGAACAGGTTCAAAATTGTTTAAGGGCCTGTCCTGGCCGACAAGCCCTTAAGTGAAACATTTTTCAAAAAAACCACCTTAAATGTAACACATGTTAAGTTAAATGATAACTGGATTCAGCGTGCAGAAATCTATTGACAATACAATTGAATATGAAAAATGGATAACCATACATAGAGAGAGGTATAAATAATGGGGAATAATAATGAGTTCTCAGGAATAAGAGCTGCGCGAATTAATTCAGGTAAGTCAGTGGATGAAGTATCTATTCTAACTGATTTAACTAAGGAACAGATAATTGAATTTGAACGGGTTCCTGCGGATGTTCCGGCTAGTTTAGCGCTAGTGTTTGCGGAGATATATAATACAACAGTAGATCATATATGCTTTGAATAAAAAATAATCCCATCAGCGAATATTCTCGCTGATGGGATTATTTTTTACCCAATAAATACCCACAAAATAGTGGTTTCTTATAGTTTTCTGAATATCTCAGAATGGCCGTAGATTCCCTCTAGAATGCTGTCGTATCAAGCGTTTTATGGCTCTTAATTCTCTTACATGCACCTGCATTCCCTGCATAAACTATATGCAGCCGATGTATACAGGTGCTGGAATAGGGGTCTCCACGCTGGCGCTGATTACCTTATTTCTCTGCTATCTCTGGACCTCCAAGATCATGGATATTCCATTGTGAAGAGGAGGGAGGGTTGACATGTCACTGTTATGTGCTGCAGTCATGCTTATCTTCACCGCCGGCTGGATGATTCTGCGCTTCAAATGCAGCGGCCGCTACGCAGCGCTGCGTGAGCTGCCCATGGCAGGGCTCCGGCTGCGGTGGCTGGGCGAGCCAATCCTGCTGCTTGTGGAGAAGGGGAAGGTCGTTAGCCTAATCCCGGCAGTAATGTTCAAAATTCAGCGCTCACTGCAGCGGATCTACGGCATGCGCCATAGCGCAGAAAGAACTTTGCTATTCATGGGAGAGATGTTCAGCTACAGCTGGCTGTTGATCACAGGAGGCAGCGCACTAACCTTGTTTACGGGTGAGCAGGCGGGAATCTCAATTGGCGGCCTCCTGGCAGTTCTACTTCCGGTTGCGATGGTCAGTGACCTGCACAAGAAGGTGCGCCTGCGGGAGCAGCAAATCCTGCTTGAGCTGCCGGAGCTGCTGAATAGCCTAGTCTTGCTTGTTGGTGCAGGCGAGACGGTGCAGCGGGCAATCCTCCGCTGTGTCAACAGCCGCCAGGGAGACAACGCCCATCCGCTGTATGCTGAACTGCTGAAGATGACAGCGGAATGGGAAGGCGGCTATTCGTTCCAGCAGGCGTTTGAGAACTTCAGCAAGCGTTGTGCGGTGCAGGAAGTCTCCATCTTCACAACTACAGTACTGCTAAATTACCGCAGAGGCGGAGCTGACTTTGTTCTGTCGTTGCGTGATCTGTCGCGGATGCTCTGGGAGAAGCGGAAGGCTATCAGCCGGACCCACGGGGAACAGGCTTCCTCAAAGCTGGTCTTCCCGATGGTGGTTATCTTCTTAATTGTGATTGTGCTGGTGGGGACACCGGCGCTGATGATGTTAAAAATGTAGGAGGTAGAAGCATATGATGACGCTGATTGCAGAAGGTGTGAGGAATTTTTGGAGAGATGAAGATGGACTGGGCACGCTCGAGATGATACTGATTATTGCTGTGTTGATTGCGGTAGTGATGGTGTTCCGTGAAGAGATTGTAAAGGTAGTTAAGGATTTGATTAGTACTGCCGGAGATAAGAGTCAGGAAGTATTTGAGTGATTCCTCTACAGGAGGAGGAGGGAAGCTTCACAATCGAGGCTTCGCTTCTGCTGCCGATCATTATGTGCATCACAATGCTGCTGCTGTTTTTCTCCCTCTACAGCTATCAGAAGTCGATGCTGCTGCAGGTGGGCTCAGCTGCAACCGAGCGTGCGGCCTACAATTGGGAGAATAGCAACAGGGCGGTGGATGGGGAATTCGCAGCTGGGAATTATGATCCGCTGTACTGGAGAATCAGCGAAGATGGATTATTGGGGTCCTTGTTCGGAAAGGGGGCACAGAATGGTAGTACGGCAATTGTACTGCCTGGTGAGGCGGAGGGTGGGGGCGAATTGCCCGTAGTGAAGCTGCGGCAAGCTTCGAAGATTGTCCCGTTGAATCTGACGGGAGAGCTTAGCTACACTTACGGATTCACAGGCCGCAAGATCAGTGCTGAATTAAAGAAGGTGCTGAGTTTACCGGTCTTGGATGAATTATTGGCGGATGAGGCGGTTCCCGAGGTGTCTGCCAGCTCCTATGTTACTGAGCCTGTTGAGTTTATTCGAACCGTAGACCTCATGCGTTACTACGGGTCCAAGTTCAAGAATCATTCATCCGGCAGCAAGGAGGACACGGGCATGGAGAAGAAGAACGCTGCCCTCATGCTGGACAAGCTGCACTAAGCTGCCAATATCTCGGCGGGACTGGTTCAGGTGATGGGGCTGGAAGGAGGTGATAACGGATGCTGCATTCCAAGGAATGCAAGTTCAGCAAGCTTCCTAGCCCGGGCCGCTGCCGGAATTACGCAAGGCGGAGCGGAACTAGGAACAGAAGTAGCAACAGAAGTAGCGATAGTAATAGAACCGGAAGGTTAGTTAGGTGTACTTTCAGATATCTGCATACAACTGAAGGATCTGTCTCCATTTTTCTGATTATGATATTGGCTTTCGTATTTCTTTTCACCACTGTGCTCATAGATTACGCGCGGATTGCGGCTGTGAATGTGCAGGAGGAACGTTTGGCGAGAGCAGGGGTCCGCTCCGTGATGTCCTCTTATGATATTACTTTACGGGACCGGTATGCCCTGTTCGCCTTCGGCGGTAACGATGGCAATCAGCTGCTGTCCAAGGTGCTGAACGATAATCTGTATGAGAGCGGGCGGGCAGATGCCTTTAATCTGCTGCCTGTAAAGCTGGATTCCTCTTCGCTGAACTGGAGCCGGCCGCTTGGCAGCTATGATATCTTCCGGCGGCAGATTATTGAAGAAATGAAGTATAAAGCACCTGTTGATTTCGCACTGGAGCTGGCAGGAAAGCTGAAACCCCTGTCTGCGGCAATGACGGAGGCTTCACAGACAACACAGATACTGGGAGACCTGCAGCCTCTATATACTCAGCGTGAGGAAGCATTGGAACTTATGCTGCAGAAGAGAAGAGAGGCTGCTGACAGTACAGTGAAACTGCAGAAGCTTCTGATGAATCCTCCTGCTAATCATATATATCCTGCTGGGCTGGGCTCCATTGCCTCTGCAGCGGATATCCCGGCGATGTATAACGATTATTTCGCCAAGTATTACGAGGATTTGTTCCGGGATACCAAAAAACCGCCAAAGTACTCAGGAGTTCTATCGCTGTATAGAAATCAAGTATCTGATTTGATCAGCCGGATACCTGGTGTTCTGGCTGAGGTTCAGGCAGATCATAACTCCCGGTTACAGGAGGCCAGATCAGCACTTACGAAGGCTGAGGATTTAAACCGGCAGATGAAAAGCATGCTCGATCAGTCAATGGCTGCCGCAGATACTGCCGGAAATGATCCTGCGCGGAACTGGGACATCCCGGGGAGCGTGGAAGAAATGAATTCAGAGCCGCTCAGGAAGCTGAGGGAACAAGCAGCAAGCCTTATTCTCCCTTCATCCGAGTTCAGTACTATGGACAATAACTTAGGGGAACAGGAACAGGCTGCAATGAACCTGGAGCCGGCAGTATCCGGATTACCAGCCGTATTGAGTGCATTATCAGGATCATCTGGAGAGTATTCAGGCATGGTTACAGGTGTTCTGAATGCTTCAGGGACAATTCATAGTTATATACAGAATTATGGCGAGCATGGATCCATTATTACAGCTGAGGCCGCGCAGATTGACGGCCGCCGGACTTCGGACAGTGGGCGCAGGCAAACGGAACAACAGGCTAAAACCAAGCTCGGGGAGGCTATGAAACTGCTTAATGAGATCCGCGGTCTGGGTGAAAGCGCAGAAGAAGCCGTGGAACGGTACCGTAGTCTGCGTCAATACTACGAGGAGAATGTCTCTTTCAATGAGGGTATAGAGCAGGAAGCAACAGTTACTGTGAATAGCGGTGATCAGTATACTGCCGGAAAATCATCAATGAAAAATATGGACGGCTTGTACTCAGCGATGAGCAGTGTTCTGGAAGGCGCCAGGGACAGATTGTATCAAACAGAGTATTCAGCAATGTATTTCCGTCATTTTGATCTATCGGCGCTGACTCCGCTGGCTTCCGGGTCTGCGGAAGGACTCGGAGAAAAGCTCGGGGAACAACTTGATCCTCAGGCTCAGGAGCTGGAGTATATTCTGTACGGCTTCTATAATCCTGCCGGGAATGTAGCGGCGGCATATGGGGAGATCTTTGCCTTGCGCCTGGCCGTAAGGACTATGGAGGGAATGATAGAGAAAGCCAGTCTGGGCAATCCGCTGGCGGTCCTGGCTGCTGCACTTTTGTATGGAGTTGAACAGGCTGTTCAGGACATGCTTCTGCTCTGCAGGAACGGGGAGATTCCCTTATCCAAATATATGACCGCGAAGCTTACCTATCGTGATCATTTGCGGTTGTTTCTTCTGCTTCATGGAGGAGGGGAGGAACAATTGGCCCGGATGCTTGCACTTATCCGCCTGAATACCGGCACTGATCCGGCGGGGAAGTTCACGTATGCCTCAGCAGAGCTCACAATGGGCATGCCGCTGTGGTTTCTCCCTGGAGTAGTGAAGCTGGTGGATTATAGTGCAGGACTCTCGGGGGACGTCCGGGGTAAGAATTATTTCAGGAAAGTAGGGGCCGACTTTTCTTATTGAAGGAGGATTGGCCGAATGAAGCTCTGTCTGCGGAAATCACCGGACCCGCGTGATGAAGGCAGCATGGTTGTAGAAGCGGCGCTGGTTCTACCCATGTTTCTGTTATTTGTCCTGTTCCTGATCTTTATTGTGCAAATGACACTATATTCCACGGCGCTGCAGAGCACGGTATCCGATACGGTTAAAATAGTCTCGGCGCATATGTATCCTGCGGCTTTGGCCGCACAGCAATGGGATGATGCAAGTGAAGCAGAGAACACAGATTCGTCCGCTGGCTCTGCCTCCCCGGGTGTATGGAGTATTCCGCGGTTGTCGATTGCTGAATGGAGCGAGCATTATGTGAAGGAGCTTCCTGAGCCTATGGAATCTTGGGTCAGCGCTGCTATCCAGCAGGGAGAAGGGCCGCTCCAGAAGGTGCAGGCCGGGGCTTCCGAGGCCGTATTGGATATAGCACTTAAGCCTATGCTGAAGCCGTATCTGTCTTCGGACTGGCTTAAATACAGCCGGATTCATGTGTCTAATGTAACCGTTCCTGATCTGAATAAAGGAACACATCCTTACTTCGGACTGGTAGTCAGCTATGACTTGCCGATGAAAGTTCCGTTCCTGAATCAGAAGATTGTACTTGAGGCCAGTGCAGTCGAACGCTTATGGATCGGCAACACAGATGTATCCGGAGATGGCGGTGCGGCGGGACCTGATGAAGAAACAGGCACCATTGTCGTCCTGGAGAAGCCTAATCCGGGCGTGGCGAACCATCAGGGCCTGATAAAGGTTAAGGTGCCTCCGGGTGCTTCGGCGAACCTGGCCATTTTTTACAAAAGCGGTCAGAGCACGGCCAAATATCTGGGCTGGAAGCAGGCGGATGAGAACGGATATATCGAATGGGAATGGAAGATAGGCGTAAATACAACACCGGGGACCTGGCCCTTCGTCATTTGTTTGGCTGACGGCACCTCCTTGGAGGCGACTTTTGCAGTTGTGAAATAACTGAAGTTTACGGGAAGGGGAGTGCGGATGACAGAATGGGCTTTTTGGGGCTGCCTGCCGTTCCTGACAGCAGCATTATTCACCGATATACGCTGGATGAAGATCCCTAACTGGATTACATTGCCTGCACTTGTTGCGGGAATATCCCTGCAGGTGATTATGAGCGGCCGGCATGGACTGCTCTTATCTTTGTGTGGTGCAGGTTCGGGTTTTCTGCTGCTGCTGATCATGTATTTCATCGGGGCAGTGGGGGCTGGAGATGTTAAGCTTTTTGCCGGAATTGGTGCCTGGACTGGTGTATTGTTCTCCCTGCAGGTAATTGTGTATTCTGTGCTGTTGGGAGCCGTTGTCGGCTGGAGCATGATTCTCTTCAGGCGGGGAGCAGGCCGGAGGGTACGCGGTATATTAAGCAGAAGTTCGGGATTCCTGCTGCTCCGTAATACGGATATGTTCAAAAAAGGACAGGCGAGTGGTCTGCTCCGGTTTCCGTTTATGCTGGCTGTTTTTCCGGGATTTATCTGTGCGTATTATTATTTCTGACTTGAGGTTTGGAGTTATAACAGCTCAGGAGGTGAAGCTGCTTGTTTGGACTGGAACGTGATTTCGTGCAGCAGGATGGGATAACGATGCTACTCGGCAAGCCTGAGGGATTGGCGGCAGGAGAGCTTAACATGGTTCAGGCCCGCATGCTGATGAACACCGGCATTCCGCATCATCTGCGGCTGCTTCTTAGAGAGATAGACCTGCAGGTGACACTGGAATATACCGTATCAAGACGAAAAATGCTGGGGGCTCTGCTCAAAAGTGAGAGGCTGAGTATGCTTGAATTCTTCGGGCTGCTGCTGCAGATCGCTGCAGGAATGGAGGAGGGGCGCCTGTATATGCTGCGTGCAGAGCAGTACGCGTTGCATGAAGACTACATCTTCATTGAGGGTCCGTTAAACAGTGGAAAAGTGTTCCTTACCTACCTTCCACTGCAGCATACAGAATCAGCTGTAAGTCCGGGGGAGTCACTCAGATCACTGATCATGGTTTTTATGGCGGCCATCCATGAGCTGTCCGGTGACGGAATGCAGCGGCTGCTGCAATACTGCGGGGAGGAGGCTTTCAGCCCTGCAGGGCTTAAGGAACTATTAGCAGAATTGCTGACAGGGGCAGACCAATACAGGGCTCCTCCTGAAGCCATGGGGCTGGTTCAGGGGAAGCTGGCAGGAGCGCCGATTCGGTCAGCAGACAGAATGGAACAGCCTCCGCTCCTTAATCTGGAAGAGCCAAAGACGGCTTTCCCGGGGAGAGCAGCCTTCGCGTGGGAGCAAGGAGGTAAGGAGAGTGTGCCTCCTGCTTCTGGACAGGCGTCAGATCAGGCCCCATGGATGAGCGGCGCACCGCGGCTGAAGCGGAAGGATGGGGGAGCAACCGGAGAACAGCTGAGGCCTGATATGCCTGAACAAACCCTACAAGCTGCTGTGGACGGAACATCATCGTATCGGACGTATATTGTACTTGGTGCAGTGCTGTGCGATGCGTTGTTATGGAAGTTTCTCTATTTAAATAATCCCTTGACGCTTTGGCTCGCGGTCTGTGCAGCAGTAACTCTGGGGCTGGCAGTTGTATGCTGGATGGTGTGGAGCGGTAGGATTACCCGGGGCGGATCTGAGGAAGAGGAAGAATTTTTGGAGGAGGGGATAGAGGACAGGAAGGGTACAGGCCGGAAGCTGAGGAATGAGCTGGAATGGGATTTTGGCAGAAATCCGGTAGCGCCGTTCCGGACTTCAGCTCCCGCTTACATGCGTTCAGAACAAGCATCATCTGCTGAAATCTCTTATCTTAGGGGGACAATGGCAGGCGGACAGGGTACAGCCCCGGAGATTGCCGAGGAACGGATTCATGTGAAAGAAGCGCCTGCTGCTGTAGCTGCCACGGCGCTGCTTATCCGGGAACCGGAACCGGTTAAAGGGGGTGGGCTCGCATCAAGCGGGCGGGCAGTTCCTTATCTGGAAAGAAGCGAGGCGGATGACGGCGGAACTCCTGAGAGAATTGAACTGAACCGCCCCAGCTTCATTATTGGCCGCTCTTCAGAGGTCGCCCAGTATGTAGAGACATCTGAAGGGGCATCGCGGGTGCATGCCGAAATTTCCAGAAGCTCCGGCGGATATATCCTGAAGGATCTGGACTCCAGGAACGGTACGCTTCTCGCTGGTGAGGTTATGGTTCCTTATAAAGAGTATCCGTTGACCGAAGGAGCGGTGTTCACGATTGTTAAGGGCTGTTATACGTTTCACACTTGAGATTTCAGCTGTTCAAGCGCCGGCTGCAGGGTTGGATAGGTGAACGTGAAGCCGTTATTCACTGCTTTGGAAGGAAGTACACGCTGTCCCTCAAGCAGAATTTCCGACAGTTCTCCTACAGCAGCCTTCAGCAGAAATGCCGGGACGGGGAACCAATGCGGACGATGATAGACTTTGCCGATCATGCTTCCGAATTGTTCGTTCGTAACCGGCTGCGGTGCAGTGGCATTGACAGGACCCTCGATCTCAGGATGAAGAATGCAGAATTCGATTAGCCGGACGATATCCGTCAGGTGAATCCAGGACAGCCACTGCTTGCCGCTGCCGATTCTGCCGCCGAAGCCAAGGGAGTACGGCAACCTCATTTTAGGAAAAGCACCGCTCTCATTGCCCAGCACAACGCCTGTGCGCAGTTTGATCAGCCGGCAGCCCGAATATGCTTCATCGGCAGCCTCTTCCCAGGTCTTGACGACTTCTGAAGGGAAGTCTACAACGCGGGTTGGAGAAGATTCATTATAGGTATCCTGCCGTGAAGTCCCGTAAATGGCGACAGCAGAGGACTGGACGACTACCTGGGGCTTATGCTGCAGCGACTGCAGCAGCTTCCCTGCTGCGGTAACGGTTTCCAGCCGCGATTTCATAATCGCCTGCTTGCCGCTTTGAGTCCAGCGCTGGCTAAGGGAAGCTCCGGCAAGATTAACCAGTGCATCTGCGCCTTCGGCAGCTTCTGGATTTGATTTCAGACTGTCCCAGGTAAGATAGCTCAGACCCGGATGAGATCGTGGGTTCGCCGGAAGCTTGCGGCCGACACTGATGAGCTGATGCCCGCTTTGCAGCCAATATTCGGTTAGTTCGCTGCCGATGAAGCCGCTGCCTCCGCAAATGATATATTTCATAGGGGTGCTCCTGTTCTGGACGCCTGACCATGGCGTGACCTGATTAGCAGTTATTTGACTAAATGTTTATAAGATGTGTAGTCGATGCCGTTCTTTTCCAGGAAGGTAACCAGAAAGCGGTTATCGCGCCGTGGTGTGGCTATAATATAGCCTTTGATGCAGTGCTCGCGGGTTACCTCCGGAGCGTTGCTCTCCACAGCAATTCTGCCGATCTCGGCAGCAATGGAATGTTTGGCGATGTCGCGGAAGGGGCCGGGTACCGGCTGAACCAGCTGGTCCAGAAAAGCCTTCATCTCGTCGCTCCATAGTGGACGGCTGCGTTCTACCCAGTAATTCTGCCAGTCCAGCTTGGACTTGCCGTCAGCCTTGGGCAGTACCTTAAGAAATTTGCGGAACATAAAATAGCCGCCGATGCACATACAGCCCAGCAGTAAAAAGGTCCAAAATGCGATGGAATTCATAAACCAGTTGCTCGGAGCTGCAGATAACAAGCTTGAGGGTGAATGAAAATGCATGTATACACCGCCTTTGACAATGATGATTGTCACTTTCCTTTTACTCATCTAAAGTATAGCGTATTTCCAAAGTTTTGCGAAGCGGAAGCAGCCTTCTGGGGCTTGCCTAGATTTATTTTCCCGATCACGGTAGAATAAGGGTTAATTCGTGAAGGAAAGAGGGAAATAGGCATGCTGAAAATAGGTTCACATGTGTCCTGCGCGGACAAGGGTCTCCTGAGCGCGGCCAATGAAGCAAATGAGTACGGATCTACCTCGTTTATGATATATACGGGAGCGCCGCAGAATACGCGCCGTAAGCCAATTGAATCGATGTTCCCTGAGGAAGGGAAGCTGGCTATGGCGCAGAATGGCGTCGAAGAGATTGTGGTTCACGCCCCATACATTATTAACCTGGGCTCCTACAAGGAAAGCACCTACCAGCTGGCAGTTGATTTCCTGCAGGAGGAGATCCGCCGTACCCATGCGCTCGGTGTTAAGCATATCGTCCTGCATCCGGGTGCATTCACTGACAAGGATGCCGAATACGGCATTCAGCGTATTGCAGACGGACTAAATGAAGTGCTGGGCGGTACGAATGAGACGGAAGTGCATATTGCTCTGGAAACAATGGCCGGCAAGGGAACAGAGGTCGGACGCAGCTTCGAGGAGATTGCTTCCATTATCGATAAGGTCGTACATAATGAGCGGTTGTCCATTTGTCTCGACACCTGTCACATTCATGATGCCGGATACGATATCGTGGGCGATCTGGATGGCGTGCTGAAGAAATTCGACGATACCATCGGCCTGGGGCGGCTCGGCGTTATCCACATTAATGACAGCAAGAATCCGCGGGGAGCGGGCAAAGACCGCCATACTCCGATTGGCTCGGGCTATATTGGTTTTGAGACGATCAACAATGTCGTACATCATGAAGCACTGGCAGGTCTGCCGTTCATTCTGGAGACCCCGTGGATTGGCAAGGATGCCAAGAAGCTTCGTCCAATGTATGAAGTGGAAATTGCTCTGCTGCGCGGCAATGTGGCTGAACGTTTCGGAGCGGAGTTCCTGCAGGAGCTGGAAGAGCTGCATGCTTTTTTTGCCAAACAGGAGCTGGACTCCCGCCGCTATGTGCTTGATGTATGGGAATTGCTGAAGAATGATGCCAAAGCCAAAAAAGCCGATCCCCGTGAACCGCTGGAACGTCTCTATGACAATGTAATTGCCGCCGGATTATTCCCTCAGCTTAGTGAGGAAGCTGTCAACCAGCGGCTGATCGCCTGGCTGGCAGGCAAGCAGCTGCTCGTGAATGCTTAATCCAACAACAGATTGCGCAAGCAGATGAGAGGATGGACGGAGAAATATGGAGTTACATGTGAAAAGAGATCATTCATCAGGCGGACAATATCCGGACCGGGCGCGTATGCTCATTTCCTGTCCAGACGGTCCGGGAATCGTAGCGGCGGTGTCGCATTTCCTGTACCAGCATGGTGCGAACATTGTGCAGTCGGATCAATATACGATGGACCCGGACGGCGGAATGTTTTTTATGAGAGTGGAGTTTGACCTGCCTAAGCTGGATGAACGGCTGGAAGAGGTGCGTACGATCTTTGGCGGCGTTGCCGAGCGCTTCAAGATGAACTGGCAGATCTTCAATGTAAGCCACAAGAAGCGGCTGGCGATCTTTGTATCCAAAGAGGATCACTGTCTGGTGGAGCTGCTCTGGCAGTGGCAGGCTGGTGATCTGGATGCGGATATTGCACTTGTGGTCAGCAACCATACGGACATGCAGGCTTATGTTGAATCCTTCGGCATTCCTTTCCATCATATTCCGGTTACGGCGGATACGAAGGAAGCCGCAGAGAAACGTCAGCTAGAGGTGATCGGTGATGATATCGATGTGATCATTCTGGCCCGGTATATGCAGATTATCTCCCCTTCGTTCATCGAGCATTACCGGCACCGGATTATCAATATCCACCATTCGTTCCTGCCGGCATTTGTCGGCGGCAAGCCGTACGCCCAGGCGTATCAGCGCGGGGTTAAGATTATCGGCGCTACTGCCCACTATGTGACTGAAGAGCTGGACGGCGGTCCGATTATCGAGCAGGATGTGCAGCGGGTCAGCCACAGCGATGATGTGAACGAGCTTAAGCGCATCGGACGCACCATTGAACGGGTAGTTCTGGCCCGTGCGGTGAAATGGCATATTGAGGACAGAATCCTCGTGCATCATAATAAAACAGTAGTTTTTAATTAAGCAGCGAAGCATTCCAGTTAACCTTTACAACCACCCCGGTAAAAGTCAGGAATCACACGGAACGCGGATGTTCATAACATCCTTCCGGCCTGATTTTTACCGGAAACATCTTCAGCCGGGAGCTTCTCCCGCAGCCTCAAGCAATACAACAACCTCACAGTAATAATCTAATACACTTCTCACCACTACAGGTAAAAAAGCATTTTACCGGCATTTTGGATCTTAAGCCAAAGTGTATTTTGTTATGTGCAGATTTCACATTCAAAGGGGGTAAAGGGCTTGTCATCGCAACGCGGACATTTATTAAAACGCAATTACATCTTTGCCTTTCTCATCCTGACCACCGGCTTCGGCGGACTGCTTGGCTATGATCTCTATTTCAAACCCTATGTACTCTCTCAGACTGTCGTCAAAATCAAGGTGGATGGCGGAGGCTTTTTACCGAAAAATTATGAGCTGAAGCCCGGAGATCTCTATCTGGATTCCGTGCAGACCAAAGACATTCCGGCTGGTGTTATCCGAAGCCTAAATCAGGTGGAACGGAAGATTACGAATGTGAATCTGACGGATGGCAGTATTCTGACCGAATCACTGATTGATGTGAGCAATCTGGAGCCGCAGCAGGATGAGGGGATATTTCCTATACCCAAAGAGGCGATCTATGCCATTAACGGTTCTCTCCGCAGCAGAGATAAGGTGGATATTTATCTGGTAGAAGGGGATTCGCCGGTTAAGGACCGGACAGGCTATAGCCCGGCAGCCGGGGCAGCAGATGCTTCCGCAGGCGTGAAGGTTTCAGGACCGGCATCTGCGGTGGAAGAGGAAATTCAGCCGGCGCTTCCCGGCCGCAAAGTATTTCTCAGCGGAGTAACCGTGAATTATGTGCGCACTGAAGACAACAATGATGTGCTGGATTCGGAGAATGGCAACAACAATAACCGCTTCACCTCGACCGGGAAAGTAGCTACGCCGGAGCTGAAGCTGAAGAAGAGCGACGGGGAGCTGCTGGGGGCATTTTTGGAACAGGGCAAGAAGCTGTGGATCGTAAGAGTGGAGTAGGAGAGTGGAGCAGACAGGAGGAAAGATGAGCTTGAAAATATTCAGTCTGGGTATGGATCAGCTGACCATTAATGAAATAAAGCTTGCCGGATTTACGGTCATCGCCCAAAGCGTGCTGCCTGAGCCGGCGCAGGCCGGAGGACATCTGCTGATGGTGACAAGCGAGCAGGTACCGGTATCCGGACTCAGCGGGCTGCGCCGGAGTTATGCGGATTCCAACATTTTGTATGTATATCTGCAAAAAGGAGTGAGGGGGTATCAGGCCATTCATATGCAATGTGAGAGCCTGGGGATTTTCTTCATGCCTCCGCGTTCCACTCCATCAGCGATCATCGATAAGCTGCGCTACATGCTTGAGGATGAGCAGGCAGAGCGGGGAAATCTGATCGGATTCTTCGGGTCCGGTCCGGGCATTGGCTGTACAAGTGCAGCTAAGCTATTCGCCAGACGGATTGCGGCTTCGGGGCTGCGGGTGATCGTGCTGGGTCTTGATCTGTACGATCCGGGTTATGACCGTAAGACAGCAGTCAGTCTGGACAGGCTGCGGCCGCGGATTACCGGCAAAATGCTTCACGATGAGGACTTTGCCGGGTTTGTGAAACAGGAAGGATATTCGTATCTGCCGGGCAACTTCGATTATTTAAGCGCTCAGGACTATCAGGAGGAGGAGATCGAGTATTTGCTGGCCAGAGCAAGTGACAATGCCGATGTAGTGGTGGCTGATTTCGGGTCCATTCCGGAAAGTGCCGCCTGGTATGTGGGTATGCAGAAATCCGTCCTGCGGATGATTGTAACGCATCCCCGTCATGAATACAGGCTGCAGCCTCTGATGGAGCTGGCCGGGCATATGGATCTGCATCCGCAGGATTTCCAGTGGATCATTAACCGCAGCAATGTAGAAGAGCTGACCTCCTCCAAGAATCTGGCGCTGCGCTTTGGCAGTGAGATCCTGCTGGAGCTTCCGTATTACCAGCCTTTTCTGGAGAGCCTGCCGCTCGGCAAAAAAGAACTTCAGCATGTAGACGATAAGGTTCACGCGCTTCTGGTCTCGCTGGGTCTGGCCTTGGAAGTCCGAAAGAAGGGAATATTTCAATGATTGAATATCCGGATGAAGCTTGGCCGCTGAAGCAGGGGCAAATTCCATCAAGATGGACTCCGCTTGACCCTGAGCATGGAAGGCGGCAGGAAGAGGAGGACGGGAGCGGACAGGCACTGCCTGGATTAGCAAAGGAGACAGAGGACATACGGCTTTTCTCACTGAAGCAGAGCGTACTCCGTACCAGCAAACCCGGCAAGGAAGACTTCTACGGCTTTCTGCAAAAAATGAAAAGTGAAATGAACGCCGGACTGGAGCGTGAGGATGACAGCTATTTCGAGCTAAATGCCAAGGCGTTGATTGGTGATCCGCAGGCAGTCAGCTTTTTCATGAACGAGATCGAGAAATATTTGCGCCGTACCCCGTTTACGGGCAAGGTGCCGGAGGCTTACCGTACAGCCGCTGAAGCGCTGTTTCATGAATGGAAAGGGTTCGGACCTGCGTACCGCTGGTTTACGGACCGGGCTTATAGTGAATCAACCGGTCTGCAGATGATCGGACGGCAAATTTTCTATAACCACCAGGGCAGGTTTGTAGCTTATCCGTATGAGATGCCTTCGCTGGATCGTGTAGAGCAGCTCAAGCGATCCCTTTTGAAAAGCGATCCCAACAAAAAGCTGAACAAGGATAACCCTTCGGTGGAATTCAAAATGGACGATCCCCTCTGGCCGGGCCGGTTCATCCGGTTAGCCATCTGGGTGTCGCCACGGGTCTGGGAAGGCTTCACCACCATATCGCTGCGCCGCCAGGTCGTCGAATTCCTGGATCTGGATGATCAGGCCGGCACAGAATGCATCCCTGCGGAAGCGATTGAACTGATCCGTGCGCTTACGGGGACGTTTCGTAATACGATTATCGCGGGTGCCGTAGGCTCGGGCAAAACCACTTTTGCCAATACAATTGTCGGAGAGCAGTTGCTCGGTTCCTCCTCCTGCATGGGTGTGGTGATGATTGAGAAGCATCCGGAGTCAATTCTGCCGTATCAGATCAAGGGCCACCGGATCATTCCAATCCAGGCATCCAATGAGGAGCTGATGGAGGTCGGTGTGGAATCGCTGCGGCATGACCCGAACATTCTCTATATGACGGAGATGCGTTATAACGAATGGGAATTCTATCTGTGGAGCGGCGAGAAGGGCTATGACGGCATTACCGGAACCTTTCATACGGTGGATTCGGAGGATATTCCTTACCAGGGTGCATTTGCCGTATCTACACGGATTGGCGGCAGCCTGAAGGGGCATTTAATCTCAGCGATGAAATCCTGTGAGCTGGTATTTATTCTGGAAAGTGTGCCCGATGGGAAGAAACGGCTCGCGCGGATATCCGAGGTTTTTTATGAGGAAGCCAGCAACTCGGTATTCGCTAATGATCTGATGCGCTGGGAGCCGGAGCAGTCGGCCTGGAGCTACAATGACAAGCTGACGCCGGGACTAATGCTGAAGATGAAGAAGAAGAATGCACGGGCCACGCGGATTATGCTGCAGGAGCTTGGACATCTCGCTGCCCAGAAACCGATGGTGGACCCGCTGAAGGAAAGCTTGAAATCCAGGATTGTTTTGAACGAATGAGGGGGGAGCCTGTGGCGCTGCTGTACTATATCATCCAGTTTGTCTTTCATTTACTGGCCGCGGGCGGATTGTGGCTATTGGTGAAGCCGCTTATTGAGCGGCATTTATCGCAGTGGGGACAAAAGATGGATTTCCGGATGAACCTGAGGATGAGTCTGTTCGGCAAAAAGGTAAGCATGATTAATAAAAGAATGTGGCTATACCGCCATCTGGATGATTTGCTGTATTTTGCCCATAAGAGGTATGAGCCGGGAATCAGTGTTATGCGTTTTGTCACCCGTTCAGGCATGCTGTTCACGGGGGTTTTTCTATCGGGTCTGCTGACTCTGCGGGAGCTGCCGGGACATATGAGCTTTAATAATCCTTTCCTGGAGGGGATTGTGTTAAATGACGGTACAACTGTGCAGGACGCTTGGCGGCTCCCGCTGTTTCTGGCAGTTCTCTCGGCAAGCATTCCATATTTACGGATGAGGTATACCTATGCTCAGAGGAAAGTGCGGGGGAGCTACGATCTGCTCGATGTGATCAAAATCGCCACCAAATTCACTCATTTATCTGCGGATTCCATTCTGTCGAGGACCAGTGATTTGCTGGCCGGGGATAATGTGCTGAAGACTCCCTTGAAGCTGCTTGGAGCGGCGTTTGCCAATTACAGCAATGAACGGGAGCTGAATGAGGAAGCGGGGCGTTTTGCCGGAGCGATCGGAACAACCTTTGCCGTAGAATTCGTATCGGATCTGCTCTATTGCGAGAAGGAAGGCACACGTTATCTCAAAAGCTCGCTCATGATGCTTAACCGCTCCATGGAGCAGCAACGGGAGACGATTCTGACGGTCAAAGCAAGCAGCAGGGATGCGATTAGCCTGGGACTGTACGGAAATCTGGTTGTGCTGGTTTCTTCGGTTGGAACATTTATGTACATGCTGAAGCCCGACGTCTATTTCAAACTGCAGTTTGAGACTACCGTTGGTCTTACATTTATGATGGTCATCATTGCGGGAATGTTCATCTCGTTCATGATCAGTACCATCCTCGCCAGGCCCAAGCTGGACTACCACTAAGGTGATGAATAATGGATAGATTACTACTTTTGATAGCCGTAACAGGTATTGTGTATCTCGCTCTATTGGTTTTTGTCAGCAGCAGCAGCCGTCAGGAACGTTATGTGCTCCGTCTCGGCGTGAAATGGAAGGCCTTCGGGGAACGGGTGCAGAATGAACGGCTGCAGCACTTGCTTAATCAGAGCGGTCTGTCTATATCAGCAGCCAAAATCACAATGTTCCGGTACTCGGCGGCTCTGATTTATCTGCTGGTTCAGACGGCAGGTGACTTCGTACGTTCAGAGCCTTTATCTATTTATGATCCGCTTATTGCTGCGCTTATTCTGCTGATTACCAGTCCGCAGCGGGTTCTGCCCCTTGGCTGGCTGCTGGTCTGGCTGCATCAGAAGACGCTTATTCAAAAAGACGGGGAGCTGATTTCCTTCATCCGTCTCTATGAGAATAACCGGCTGCGCAAGCGCGGGTATGTGGAATTTGGAGCTTTTTGTGCAGGGACAGCCAGTCACTTCAATTATATCCGTCAGGATCTATATGAGCTCTCGGAAAGGGCGGTAGATGAGGGAACCGAACGTGCGATTGAATGGTTTTGCGGCAAATTTCCAGAGAACCACGCTTTCATTAATGATATCCGTTCGATTCTGCTGGCGACAGAGGGCATGGATGATGATCATGAAGCAGCGAATTATTTAAGGGAGCAGGGCAAGATTATCACCAAAATATCGAGCGACCAATATCTGAAGAAATGGTCCTTCATCGGCGATGTATCGACCATCATTAATGTGATTCCGTCTATCGCTACCTTCCTGATGATTGTATGTCTGGCTATGCAGTACATTATGCTGATTAAGGGCAATTTTAGCGGTGTGGGGATGTTTCAATGAGTGAATTTTTGTATATTCAAACAGCACTTAAAAATATAAAATAAAAAGGGAGATATTAACAATGAAAAAGGACGCTATTTCTACTGGTTTATTTATCGCTATCGGATTTCTGTGTGTGGCTATCGTAATCGCAATACTGATTCCTGTCGTACGGGACGTAATTGACGATGCAGATGATAACAGACCGGTCATTCCGGCGGTTAGCCTGGTTGAGCCGTCAGGCTCGGGGGAAGCAGCCGTAACGTATACCATCGTTCCTCCTTTGGTTTAACGGAGATGAAGAAGGACTCGATTTCCGTCGCACTGTTTCTGGCTATTGGCTTTGTGATTGCGGGCATTTTTATCGCCGGGGCAACAAGCATTATCGGCGGCAGCCAGGATGATATCATTACCCATGTCAAAGCAGTTGAACAGTATTAAAAGGAGGCGCTGCGCTTGAAGGCAACCGTCCTCCGGGCATTGTTTATGTGGCTGGTGCTGTTCATTATCCTGCAGCCGATTTTTACGTATATTGATTATCTGCTGGATTTGCAGGTCAAAGCCAACACATCCTATATCACGCAAAAGGCCGCAACCGAAGGAATGGTTACAGCCTCTATGAGAGGCGAGGTCATCTCGAACCTGAAGGCTGTCGGTTTTCCGGAGAGCTCTATTGAAATTACTAGCAGTACGGAAATGATTCTTGAGCGCAAGCAGCGGATAGATGTGTATGTAACAGCGCCAAGGGTAAACCTGTTTCCCTACAATTTCTCCGGCGTCTCCCAGCCGACACGTTATTATGGGCACGGATCGATCATGAGTGAATATCTCGATTAACTAAGGGATGAAGCTGACCAATGGATTATATTATTAAGCTGGCATTTGTCCTGCTGATCTTTATCTACTCCTGGTTTTTTCAAATACAGAATCAGGAGTGGGACATCATGCGCAGTATGCTCAAGGATGCCAACAATATGGCGGTTCACGATGCATCACAGGAGTTGAACGAAGCAGCGCGGGCACAAGGTAGGTTGATTATTGACCCATCTGCGGCGTATGAGACCTTCCGCCAAACGCTGCAAAGTAATCTGGGACTGGACGACGGCTTATCCCCCTTAGCGGGGAGCCGGCTCCAGGCTCAAGTGAAGATCGTCAAGTTCGACATTGTGGATGAAGCGACGGGTAATACGTTTCCCATGCTCTATGAAGACCCTGCTTACGGCATCACCAAATACATACAGGGCCCTTCGGTCATCGCAGTTATTGAAACAGAGCATCCGGCCCTGATCTCCAGAAACAAAGTACAAGAAGCAATTACTGTGCCGGCGGTTCAAGAATATAAGCTGAATCATTAGCCATTTGAGCTTCGGCGGGTTCTGATCCAACTACTACAATTAAGGGAGAGTACGATTATGAAAAAGACGATGCTCAGCAAAACAATGATGGGGAGAACAGCTGTAAAAGTTTTACTGGCAACAACATTGTTAGCCGGTGTAATTGTAGGTCAAGTTGGGCCTGCCAGTGCAACAGCTGCAAAACCGACGGCGGCTCCGATTATGAGGGATAATCTTTCGAAATATGGGTTGGTGAAGGATGTAGAGCTTCCGGTAACAGTTGAGGCTGGGGGACTTAGTTATACGCTGGAGAAGATTATGATTTATGATATTAACTCTAAAGACGCAATCAATTTGAGAAAAACATATAAATATGGTGAAGAATCATCGCTTATTTCAAAGCCTACCTATTTTGTTTGGACAAAGATAACAATAAAAAATAATAGCAAAAAAATAGTGAGTAATGATAAGAACGGAGAATACTGGGTATTGAGCTTTAAAGGATTGGTATCAGTTGATCCTGTAAGAAATTGGTCACGCATTAAAAAGCCAAATGATAAAATGGCTCTTAATAGTTTTATTCTTAAGCCAGGGGAACAATTATCAACATATCAAGCTTATATGTATGGCAACACTGCTTTCGATCATTTTGCTATTCGTTTGTACTTCGATGGTCAATTCAGCGAAAAATTCGTAGTGGAAGAACTGTAAGGAGGAAGTATGAGAAAATTTAGTTGTTTGATTTTGATTATTATTTTACTGGCAGCAAGCTTTCCGAATGATTATGCTCAAGCTGCGAATGGCACTAAAGCAAGTTCTGTCGCTGTTCCCATCACTACAGGTTTAGTAGGATCAGATAACAGTGCAAAAAGTTTTTACTTGGATTTGCCTAGCGGAGTTACCAGCTCTGCAATCTTACAAAATACACTTAAATATACTGGTAATAATCAGACCATTGGAAGTATTACTATAGAGAATGGAAAAATAAAAGTTACTTTAAAAGGTACGGAAAATAAAAAAGTTCTTGAAAAAGTTAAAGGGTATAGGGCTTCTTTTGAAGCAATGTACAAGACTGAAATCTACAATTCAATATGGCTGTATTCAGATGGAAGACGTTGGCAAATTAATGAATATGATGAACGTAATGATCGAATGAAGACAAAAGATGTAACAGCTACCGATGGTTATCCATCACAAAATCCTCCATCTATAGTAGTAACAGCTGGTCCTTTACAAGATCAGCTGTATCTCAAATGGTATAACGGTTCAAAAACAGAAGATATTGATTCAAAAGATATTGTTGCATCGTCTATAAAACCAATATTACTCGAACATTCTTCATATACTAAGGGGTTACCAACATTTAAGAATGGAAGAGTAATTATAAACTATTTTATCCCCAATAGTACTCCATGGAAATCAGAACCGGATGACGGACTTTCAGGAAAAGCAGAAGGTCGGAGATATTTTGCACTGGTTACTTATTATTACGAAGCTAATGCCAACGTCACCACCTACAGCTACGGCGGCCTAGTCACCTTCGACTACGGCCTCCCCGATGAAGCAACCCTAACCGGTGCAGCAATTCTTGAAAAGCCCTCACCCAATCCGGCAAAATTTGAGGATAAAGACGTGCCGGTACAAATTAACCTAAAAGGGGAGCTGTTGGCATATAAAGATTCGTCTAACATCGAGGAATGGGTGTTTTATGCCAAAGAAAAAGGCAATGAGAGCACACTGAAAACGCTAAAGGATTATTCTAAAACCCTTACGTCCTCAAAGAAAATAGATTTTACGATTCAAAAGTCAAAAGTGAAGGCACCTAGTATCACACAGGAATACGAATTAAGTATAGTCGTGAGGTTCAAGAAACCCGTTGTAACCAAAACGGGAACCATCACTTCATTGAAGGAGTCCTACACCGTGAAAGCCGGAGTGTATACAACTCCAACTCCTCCAGGCGGGGATTTTCCAGGACCAACTTCTCCTCCGAATCCTCCGCGAGAGCTGAAGCCGCCGATTGCCCTTATCTCAGCACCAAAGACGATTAAGGCAGGACAAGAATTTGAAGCCAGCGGCGCAGGCTCCTACGATCCGGATGGCTTTATCAAAAGCTATTATTGGGACACGCCGAATGCTATAGGAGAATTGACAGATCGGCCGCGGGGGACCCTTTGGTACGATAAAGAGCACTTAGGTGAGCAGTCGCTGGCACTCACGGTTTTGGATGATGATTCAATGGCCGGGAGCACCAGTACTGAAATTACGGTCATTGAGCCGGTCCCGAATGCATCTATTTACGCTGAAGGAACCTTAAAACAGAACCGGAAGGTCATTATCCGCAGTTATAGCAGCAGCCCTACACATTACCCGTTGGTAGATTCTAAAACTAAAATCACCATCACTGCCGTTTCTGGCTGTACCAACGCAGACATTAAATACAGCGGGTCGCTGAATGACGTGCCAAGTAAAGATGTACTGTTTAAAAAGCCCGGCAGATATAAAGCAACAATCTATGTCGAGAATACCCTGGGGCTGTCTGCGAATAGCGAAGTGTCGTTTGATATTGTACCGGATGAGAAGCCCTTTGCTTACTTCACACTTCCTGGCTCTGCGTATCGTAACCCTGCAGATGGCAATCAGGCGACGATCTCTATCGATGACATGTCCTATTCTCCGGATAAGGATATTGTGGCCCGGAGGCTATGGGAATATCGCTACGATTCGAATAACAACGGGAATTTTGCAGATGAGAGCTGGGTCATCTTTAGTAACGAGAATTTAGATCATCTCAATTTTAAAGTGCGGGATGTTGGGCAGTACCAGGTAAGGCTCACCGTATTTGAAGAATTTGGTCAGCCCACGATTGATGAATTTGTTACCCAGGATGATCGCCAATCGAACAACTCAGACATCACACAGAATGCTATTGAACGAATCTTTAAGGTTAAAAATCAGGCACCAGATGTGGATTGGTCATGGTAGAAAGGAAAGAATATGCAGAAATTTAACAAGGTACTCTCAATATTCATGGCTGCTGTGTTATTGCTTCTAACCTGTCCTGAAGCTTTTCCGGGAAAGGTGCGGGTAGCTGCTGCGGGTGATCCCAATGTAATTAACTATATCGACATACATGTAGAGGCATTTAGCGATACTAGGTATTGGGAACCATATATGGGGGAAATCGGAGATGTAACTCTTGATATGCCAAGTCTTACTCTAAAAAATGTCCGATTTGACCTAACAACTCTTAACTTTGAATATGACGTCGTTCTGGATTCACCAATTATAATGAAATCGTCAAATAAGGATTGGTATTCTGACTACTGGAGAACTAGATTTGTGAGCATTTCCACAAGTTTTAGTTCGCCAACAAAGAGCGCTACAGTTAATTATAGGGAATGGTTAGTAAATGAGTTCCCGGCTACTCAAACATATAATACATTGAGTCTATCAGGACCACCTACGAGTCAGGTGAGTGTACCATGGGATCGGGAACTTCCTACCAAGTTAGATATTGTGGTATGGGCAAGAGATAGTCATTGGTATCACACTCCCATGAATGGTTGGGCGAATGCCGCCCAACGTTATTTTTACGATGTGCCGTTAATTATCAATTCAGCTCCAAGTCTAACCGTAACGACTCCGAGCGAACAGCAGCTCATTAACGAGCCGGGCTTCAGCGGGATGAACATTGAAGGATATGTACGCGATGTGGACAATAACGATGTGGTGGTCAGTGCGGAGATCCCGAATGTTTTCTACAAGAAAGTAACCATTCCGCAGGCATTATATAATAAACCATTTTCCATACCCATAGACGTTTTGGCAGACGGGATACCTCCTGGACGGCATACGATCACTGTCAAAGTCGTAGATCCATACAACTTCAAAGACGAGAGGACACTATATGTAAATGTGTCCTATAGGTTAAGGAATAAGTCTTTTATCTTAATCAATACACCTGTAGACATCACGACATCCTATACAGATTATGAAGGGGACCCGAAGTATCAAGACAGGTACCGGTATGATCACGATCCGAACTTTTTTGACAATTCGATGGGGATCATTGGTGACAGTGGTCTATGGCGGAATTCCCAGTATCAGTCATTCCCCTACAGCGGGGTGTATGTGGCCACCTTCCAGGCTCGAGATAATCCAAAAAGTGATGATCGGTTCGATGATTACCGGCTATGGAGCCGCGATAATTTATCATCCATGACGTTTCACGTACACCGCAAGCCGATTGCTCTGTTTAGTGCGAAGCTAACGGGGGGATGGCTCCAAATCACAGATAGCTCCTACGATCTTGATCATATTAAGGCGTATAACAAGGGCTTGATGGATTGGCAATGGCAGTATAAAATAACCGAATCTGAAATGTGGATGGACGGGCAACCGCCTGCGCAGCTGCCGACATCTGATCAATATGATATCCGGCTGCGGGTGCGTGATGTGGACGGAGAAAATGGAGCAGGAGTTTGGAGTGACTGGTGTGTGCGTACTGTTGGCAATGGGGGGAATCTCCCACCGGTTGCACTCTTTACGGTAGATCCCAACATTGTATCCTATCGTAAGTCTACGACGGTCACAGACAAGTCCTTTGATCCGGATAATGATCCGCTTGATGTGTATAGCTGGACGGTGGTTAAGGACGGCTGGCAGCAGGTATGGAGTCATTGGGGCGGGGCAACTACACCTCCGAATATTGCCGCCTACGGAGTGGGGACTTACCAGTTAACCTTACAGGTCCATGATAATCGGGGGCTTTGGTCAGAACCCTACAGCCAAACCGTGCAGGTCATGAATCATCCACCTGCAGCTGCATTCTATATGCCATCTGAAGTGTACCGGGATACGGTAATTCCGCTGGAAAATTTGACGCCCGATCCGGACGAGGATGGGGACAGACTGAGTTATGGCTGGAACGCACGGATCAATAACTCAGGCTATTATTATACCAGCGGTAATCGGAGTCCAGTGATAACGATCCATGATTTAATTTCAAACTACGGGATATCACAGCAGCAGGCCATCTCTGATGGGTGGGAAATGCGGCTTACAGCATCGGATGGATTGCTGAGTTCGAATGCCACTCGGTTGTTTACGGTCAAGAATCATGTTCCAACGGCAGGAATCAATGGACCAGCGGTTGTATACCAATATGACAACAAAACCTACTATGGTGTGGATACGGATGAAGACTCGTCGGATGCAAGCAGCTTACAATACTACTGGAAGGTTACCAGCAGCGATGGAACCACAACAATGTACCGCACAGCCAATATAAATATAGATTTCCCGGACACAGGGTCCTACACCCTGGAACATTGGGTAGTGGATCAAATCGGTGCAAAGTCAAACGTGGCTAAGCTAAAGATTGATGTCATTGAAAACCAGGCTCCAGCTATCACGCTTACGGCTCCGGCAGGTACGGTTACAAATCCGACTGTTCTGGATGCAGAGCTGCAGGGCGATCCTCTCATTGGGTGGAACTACAGTGATCCGGAGAACGATCCGCAGGAGAAATACCGGCTGGAGTTCTTCGCGAAAGACGGACAGTTGGCCAAAACAGTCGAGAATACAGATTCTACCGGCGGATTGCGTCAGTATCAGGTGCTTAATCCCACCTTTGAACGGTTCGCGATCTTCAGCCTATACGCCCGGGCTTATTCAAAAGGCTCCTGGTCGGAAGTCTCCAATGAAAAAGCCTTCATCATCGATAATCCGCCGCATGCCGGTTTTACCCTGATGACGGATACGGGCCGCAATGCAGCAGCGGTACCCATTTACCGGACGGATGTACTGCAGATCACTGGCACTGCAACAGATGCGGATATCCCGAAGGGCGACAGTATTAAATATCAATATTTCCTTAAGCCTTCAAGCGGGAACGAAGGGTTGGCCAGCATACAGGAGAGCTTCACCAAGCAATTCACGTCAAACGGAACCTTCGCGCTGCGGCAAGTCGTCACGGACAGTCTGGGACTATACCGGGAGCTGTCGCAGAATATCACGGTCGTGAACCGGATTCCGGCTGTGAATATTATTTATCCAACCAGCACCAGCCCATCCAGTCCAACCATTGTTAGTACACTCACCCCTGTGATTCAGTGGGATTATCAGGATGAAGACGGCGATGTGCAGCAACGCTTCAAAGTACGTATTATTAATCTGGCAAGCGGGGCGGTAAAGGCCCAGTCCGGTGAACAGGTATCCGGCGCTAAGCAGTGGAAGGTTCCTTCTGGCATGCTTGCTGAGAATGAGAAATATGCTGTGGAAGTTGAGGGGGATGACGGGTTCGGCTGGAGCAGTGTGTCTCCGCGCAAATATATGATGGTCAATCTGCTCAGCATTAAGGGGGCTGTCCAGCACACAGAGGAGTGGAACAGCAACCGTCAGGCTTACAATTTGAATAAAAGCGGGAATGCGGAGAGTCCGCGGGGGTATACTGTTTATTGGGCGGGGGAGAAATTCGTGCTGCAGGGCACGGCAACCGGATTGCCGGATACCGTTCAGGTTACAATGAGCGGAGGGTATACAGCGCAGCTGAGTCCGACCGGAAGTGACAAGACCAAGTGGACAGGCGAATTGGCAGACCCGTCGTTTGAACAGCTGCCGGATGGTCCGGTTACGTTCACTTTTACCGCGACTAATGAATTCACCACCAAAGTCGATTCAGTTACGGTAACCATTCTGGGGGATTGGTCAGAATATTATCAGAGTCATCGCGTAAAATAACGGAACTTAGTCACTCAGCTACCGGTATCTTATTCTTATCTGTTCATATCACGCAGCATCCTACGGGCGGAGGGAGATCGTTCAGACGATCCCCTCAGTCCGTTCTTCGTTTAAGCGGAGCATTCGTGCGGCAACCGCCCCCGGAACGGGTGAACTGGTGGTATGTAAGCTGGATGTGAGGAGAGCCACACGATTATTACGGCGCATATAATAGGAAAGTTTGCCGCTGAATATCTTGTGGGCACACAGGGACGAGGCGAAATCATCCGGAGTTACGAAGCAGGAGGGCTTGGCCACCGGATGCACGGCCGTTTCTTCAAATACAGAGGCTACAAATTGTGAGCAGAAAAAAGCATCCTCCCTGTCGATCCGGACATTCAGCAGCACACCCACCAGGCCGAGCAGATGATATTTATAGCGCTCCTGATTCTGCATCATACCTTGGACATGGTTGTACATGGTGTCATACTCTTCGGAACTGACTCTAAGCTGATAGATGGCACAGTCTGCACTGCTGTAGAACGGATGGATAAAGTTCTCATGGATCAGTCCGGCGATAAACGGATTGTGCACTCTTTTTCTCCCGAAGCTGTAGACCTCGCGCAGTTCACTGTCAAAGGCGATCGAAGCATGATTCAGCTCTGCTTTGGTGAACCATTTAATAATTCCGCTGAAGGCCGTACCCGTTCCGGTAAGCACAACATAGATATCTCTATTTGCAGTCATCTTCGAAATCCCTTTCTGCTGGAAGTAATGGATAATCCGGTAAAAAATATTGCTGAGGTACTTCCATCTTACTGTATAAATCAGCTTTGTAAAACAAACTTTAGTCTTAGATAGAAACTAGACTTAAGGCTAAGTTCCTCCATCCCAGTATTGCATCCTCCCCAACCCTTCCGAAACTCTGCGAAGCTGGTGGTAGAGTGCATAGACCTGGCAGAAGCCGCTAACTATAAGCTGTAGCAAAAACAATTGGAAATGCTTCCACTTACGTGATACAATAATAGTCAAAATGACATTCTTGATTTGAGGAGGATTATTTTAATGACTGAACAAGAAAAAAAAGATCAAGCCATCCATAAAGAAGAAAACTCGACGGTGGACAACCTGGCCATCACTACGATCCGTACACTTGCTATTGATGCGATTGAAAAAGCAAATTCAGGACATCCCGGTATGCCAATGGGTTCCGCACCTATGGGATACCAGTTGTTCGCCAAGACGATGAATCATAACCCGGATCACCCGACTTGGGTAAACCGTGACCGTTTTGTATTGTCTGCGGGACATGGCTCCATGCTGCTCTACAGCTTACTTCACCTGAGCGGCTATGATCTGCCGATGGAAGAATTGAAGCAGTTCCGCCAATGGGGCAGCTTGACACCGGGACATCCGGAGTTCGGCCACACTGCAGGTGTAGATGCGACAACCGGTCCGCTTGGACAAGGTATCGGTATGGCTGTAGGTATGGCGATGGCTGAAGCGCAGCTGGGTGCTACTTACAATAAAGACGAACATAATGTAATTGACCATTACACATATGCGATCTGTGGCGATGGCGACTTGATGGAAGGGATCTCTTCCGAGTCCGCTTCGCTTGCCGGCCATTTGAAGCTGGGCAAACTGATTGTAATGTACGATTCCAATGATATTTCCCTCGACGGCAAGCTGAACCTCGCGTTCTCCGAGAATGTGGCCAAACGTTTCGAAGCTTACGGCTGGCAGGTTCTGCGCGTAGAAGACGGCAACGATCTTCCTGCACTCGGTAAGGCTCTTGCCGAAGCTCAAGCAGACAGTAGCAAACCAACATTGATCGAAGTGAAGACCGTTATCGGCTACGGCAGCCCGAACAAACAAGGTAAAGGCGGACATGGCGGTACTCACGGTTCCCCGCTGGGTGCTGATGAAGCGAAGCTTACGAAGGACTTCTACAAATGGGTATATGAAGAAGATTTCTTTGTACCGGACGAAGTGCGCGCCAGCTTTGCTGAAGTGAAGGCCAAAGGAATCGCGGCTAACAAAGCATGGGATGAGAAGTTTGCAGCCTACAAGAAAGCTTATCCTGAGCTTGCAGCACAGCTTGAGACTGCACTCAGCGGCGAGCTTCCTGAAGGCTGGGATGCCAATCTGCCATTCTACAAAGCAGAAGACAAAGCAGTGTCCACCCGTGTAGCTTCCGGTAATGCGCTGAACGGTTTGACTGCCGGTATCCCGCAGCTGGTTGGGGGTTCTGCTGACCTTGAGAGCTCGACGATGACTCACTTGAACGGTCTGTCCCAGTTCACTTCGGAATCTTATGACGGCCGTAACATTTACTTCGGCGTCCGTGAATTCGGTATGGCTGCGGCTATGAACGGAATTGCACTGCACAGCGGTCTCAAAGTATTCGGCGGTACGTTCTTCGTATTCACGGATTACCTGCGTCCGGCTGTCCGTCTGGCTTCCATCATGAAGCTGCCGGTAACCTACGTGCTCACGCATGACAGTATCGCTGTCGGTGAAGACGGCCCTACCCATGAGCCGATTGAACAGCTGGCTTCCCTGCGTATCATTCCAGGCCTTACGGTGCTTCGTCCGGCTGACGGTAACGAAACTTCAGCAGCCTGGGCTTATGCTATGGAGAACACTGCAAATCCGGTAGCGCTGGTACTGACCCGTCAGAACCTGCCGATCCTGCCAGGAACAGTGGAAGGCGTACGTGATAACATCAAACGCGGCGGTTATGTAGTATCTGATTCCAAGAACGGTACTCCACAGGCTCAGATCATTGCTACAGGCTCTGAAGTACAACTGGCTGTTAAAGCTCAGGCTGCTCTTGCCGAAGAAGGTATCGATGTTCGTGTAATCAGCTTGCCGAGCTGGGATCTGTTCGAGAAACAGGACAAGGCTTACCGTGATTCCGTAATTCTGCCTGAAGTGAAAGCCCGCCTGGCGATTGAAATGGCACAAACCTTCGGCTGGGAACGTTATACAGGCGATCAAGGCGACATCCTGGGTATCACTACCTTCGGCGCATCCGCCCCTGGCGATACAGTAATCAGAGAGTATGGCTTCACCGTGGAAAATGTAGTCAGCCGCGTGAAAGCCCTGCTATAATAGACCGATTAACCTTAAAGGGGAGAATAAGCATATGAGTCAGTTCACCAATGCGACAATTCAAAAAGCAGCGAACATCTATTACGACGGAAAAGTTACCAGCCGTACAGTTACTTTAGAGGACGGCACCAAGGTGACACTCGGCATTATGCTGCCTGGAGTGTATGAATTCGGCACAGAAGGTCCAGAGACGATGGAAATCCTCTCCGGCAATCTTAAAGTACTGCTTCCCGGTACTGACGTGTGGAAAGACATCGACGGAACAGAAACGTTCCATGTTCCCGGCAACTCCAAGTTTGCGCTGGAGGTCTTCGCATTAACTGATTATTGCTGTTCTTACCCAATTGTGTAATTCAAAGCACTGAAATGAAGAAGTATTCCGGAGCCCTTGCTTCCGGGGTGCTTCTTTTTTTATTCCACTATTCGACAAAAGAAGAATATATTTAATCCATTATTGACGAAATAGATACATTCTCATATACTTCCACTATCAATTTGCCAACTGGCGCTTCTGCTTGTAAAAAGATAGAGGAGATGGGGATGTGAGCAAGTCAGGCTTTTGCAAGGAAATACATAAGGTTGCGCTATTATTGTTCAGTTGTCTATTATCGCTACTGATATTTGTACCTTCAGGGACAATCTATGCAGGGGCAAATATAGTGAATCCCAATCAGGTCTATTCCTATACCCTTATGCAAAGGGATATTGAGAGATTAGTAGCGGAATACCCCGACCTGGTATCATCCGAATCTTTGGGGGAGACTCCGTATGGACGTCAGCTGTGGGCTGTGAAGCTGGGGCGGGGAGAATCTGCGCTGTTTCTTAACGGTTCCCATCATGCCAGAGAATGGATGACCAGCAGCCTGTTGATGAAAATGACCGACACTTACGCCCAGGCTTATGATAATAATGAGACGATAGGCGGCTATAACGTACGCAGTTTACTGAATGAAGTCAGCATTTGGATCGTACCGATGGTCAATCCGGATGGGGTTGCCTTGTCCCAGCAAGGGACGGCAGGACTGCCGGCTGATTTGGCCCAGATGCTGCGTAAATATAACGGGAACAGCAGCGATTTTACCCGCTGGAAAGCAAATATGCAGGGAATTGATCTTAACCGCCAGTATCCGGCGAACTGGAACAGCATTAAGAATGCAGGTTCGTATCCATGGTATCAGAATTATAAGGGAAAGATGCCGGGGGAAGCTCCTGAAGTGCAGATGATGATGAACTTTACGCAAAGAATTGATCCGGAAGTAACGATTTCTTATCATAGCTCCGGTGAAATTATTTTTTGGCACTTCAACACACCCGGCAGCAATGTGAACCGCGACAAAGCCATGGCCAGATCGCTTGCCAATCTGACCGGATATTCTCTGGTCGCTCCTGAGAAGAATCCTTCGGGCGGCGGATATAAGGATTGGTTCATCCAGGAATACGGCCGTCCAGGATTCACGATTGAAATTGCAAGCTATGCAGGGGAGAGCAATGTTCCGTTAAGACAGTTCAGCGGCATCTGGTCTGAGAACAAGGTGGTTGGATTGTATTCTGCAGGACAGTCCTATTCCTTGTGGCTGAATAAGCAAAAGGCGGAGTATCTGCAGCAATCCATGAGCCTGCTGGCGGGCACGGAGCTTTATACGAAGATAGGGGCTTCTGCCGGAGGTATCCCTCTGCAGCCGCAGCAGCTTCAAGTCATTGCCAGGAAGGGTGACTGGTATCAGGTTCAGGCAACGGAAGGACTGGGATGGATTCATCCGTCCCCCGGGAAGCTGGCCATCATCGAGGAGATTACGGCAAATGCCGGATGGAGCGAACGTATACCTGCTTATCAGTATCCGGATGCATACTCGCCGAAAGTAACCTTTCTCGATCCGCAGACCGTCCCGGTATCGGGAAGATGGGGGACCTGGCTGCTGGCTTTGACGCCGGGCGGGAACCTGTGGATTGACGGGCGTAAGGCAACGATTACCTGGCCCGAAGAGGAGATAGTGCAGGATCCGGCAACAGGTGCCGGGATAACCGGAGGAGAACAGCCGGAAAGTGCTGCGGGTACTCTTTGAACAATGATAGGATCTTTACACTGTGATATTTAGCCTTCCGGGGGGCTGCTGTTGTCACAGGAATCTCTCGATCAAAGAGCTCAGGTAACTTTTTTGAAATCCTGCCCGGAATACAACATTTTCCTCATTAAATCAGCCCGAATCCATTTCATACAACAATTCTCCTGTACACCCAGGTATCGAGGAATCAGAGTTATATAACTTACAACATGTATGTCTACAGCGTTACTAAGACTAAGAAGTCTACATTCTGCAGGCAACGAATTAGCCTTTATAATTATGTATTTACAGATGCTCCGCTAATTAGCGGGGCTTTTTGGTGTGAAATAGGAAGCGTATATTCATATGTTAATGCTTGCCATATAACCGGAAATTTGTTACCATTATATAAGAACGTATGTTTGCTAATGGTTATTTAGGGTTGTTCAGAGGAGTGGAATATATATGCGGTACTCAGATAATTACATAAGCTTCAACTATGAGGAAGCCGGGAAGGGCAAGCCATTGCTGATCATTCACGGTAACGGTCCGGATCACCGGATGATGGCCGCATGTATGGAACCACTGTTCACAGAGCAGGATCACTATAGGCGGATATATATTGATCTTCCCGGAATGGGCATGTCACCAGGAGCAGACTGGATCAGATCCTCAGATGATATGCTGCAGGCGGTGAAGCTGATGATTGAAGCCTTGATTCCCGGAGAACGTTTCATACTTGCCGGCCAATCCTATGGCGGATATCTGGCGAGAGGATTATTACGGGATTACGCGGAGCTTATTGACGGCTTGTTGCTGCTCTGCCCATGTATCATTGCTGAATCCTCCAAGAGGACGCTTCCTCGCCATGAAGTGATGGAACATGATGAAGAATTGCTGGGAGAACTAAGCGCAGCGGACAGGGAAGAATTCATTTCCATTGCAGTCGTTCAGAATAGAGCAATATGGGAGCGGTTCGAGCATGAGATACTAAGCGGACTGAAGCTGGCAGATGAGGCCTTTATGGAACGGATAAAAGCGGCAGGCGGATATTCGTTCAGCTTTGACGTGGATGCTGTCCCGCGCTTTGACAAGCCGGCTCTAATTATAACAGGAAGACAGGATTCGCTGACAGGGTTCAAGGATGCGTGGAAGCTGCTGGATGTCTATCCGCATGCGACTTTCGCCGTGCTCGACCGTGCCGGCCATAATCTGCAGCTGGAACAGGAAGAGCTGTTCGCGGTGATGACCAAAGAATGGCTGGCCAGAGTAAGCAGCGGCAGTTAGCGGCAATTAAAGAGAAGTTTGTTTTATATAATGCTGCATTTAAAAAGCGCAGCCAGAAATCCGGCTGCGCCTGCAGGAATTGTTGATTGAGTATGGTTTATTATTTCTGGTCAGCCTTGCCGCCGATCTTCTGGCCGATCCAGTCTTCGTAAGATTTCACCACAGCAGACAGGTCTTCATCCCCGTAGCCGTGATTGAAGCCCGCCTGGAACATACTCTTGGCGACACCAAGCATAGGCGAAGGTACGCCGGTAGAATCGCTGAGCGAGGATGCCAGCTTGAGATCCTTGAGCATCAGAGCAAGGGAGAACTGGTTGCTGAAATCATTATCAATAATCTTCTGTCCCTTCAGCTCAGCCTGCTTGCTGCCTGCCGATCCGTTCTTCACCAGCTCGAGGAACTTATCTGCGGGAACACCTGATTTCACGGCGATGGAGAAGCCTTCGGCGAGGGCGACATTATGAATGCCGACCATGGCATTGTGAGCGAGCTTGGCTACGGCACCGCTGCCGTTAGCACCCATATGCAGCAGCAGTCTGCCCATGGAGTCAAAGATATCACGGTGCTCTTCAATCACTTCGGCGCTGCCGCCAACCATGAAGACCAGTGTGCCTTCGATGGCAGCAGGTTTGCTGCCCGTTACCGGAGCATCGAGGAAGCTGCCGCCCCGTTCTTCTACAGCTGCGGCAATTTCCTTTGCGAGCCCGGGGGAGATGGTGCTTGAATCTACGACGGTTGTTCCCGGCTGGAGGACAGCCAGAATACCGTTATCACCGTAGAATACTTCCCGGATCGAATCATCATTGCTGATCATGGTGATAATAACATTCTTGCCTTCAGCCGCAGCCTGCGGAGTTGCGGCAACCTTCGCGCCTTCCTGCTCCAGAGGTCTGCATTTCTCTGCTGTGCGGTTGTACACCGTAACCTCAAAGCCGCTGCGCAGCAGGTTAGACGCCATAGGCGCTCCCATCGTTCCGAGTCCGATAAAGCCGATCTGTTTCATTTCATTTCCACCTTTGCTCTTTGAGATCATAATATAGAAACTAAGTTTGTCTACATTCTATCAGAAGGTCCTGGCATGTTCCACAGAACAGGTTTCCGGTTCCGGGCAGTAAACGCTTCCATGAAATTTTCATAAACATGGTTCCAAAGCCGGGGATATGCCTTAAGACCTTGCCAGTCAAGGCAAATTAAAGTATCCTAGATAATAATGTTGCAACAAACGGTGTCAAATCTAAAGAGATAAACAGGAGGCTACCATTACCGATGTCCAAGAAGATTAATTTTGACTACACCAAAGCCCTTTCCTTCTTCAGCCAGACTGAGATTGACTATTTCGCCGCTCCGGTGAAACTGGCCCACGAACAGCTGCATAACAAGAGCGGAGCCGGCTCCGATTACCTGGGCTGGATTGATCTCCCTACAGCGTACGACAAGGAAGAATTCGCCCGTATTCAGCAGGCTGCCAAGAAAATCCAAAGTGATTCCGATGTACTGATCGTTATCGGTATCGGCGGATCTTACCTGGGAGCACGCGCAGCTATTGAGGCGCTTTCGCATTCGTTCTACAACAACCTGTCCAAGGACAAGCGCAAGACTCCGGAAGTTTATTTTGCCGGCAACAACATCAGCTCTACCTACATCACACATTTGCTTGATCTGGTAGAAGGCAAAGACTTCTCCGTGAACGTAATCTCCAAATCGGGTACGACTACTGAACCGGCTATTGCCTTCCGTATCTTCCGTGCAGCACTGGAGAAGAAATACGGCAAGGAAGAAGCCCGCAAACGTATCTACGCAACTACAGACAAGGAGAAGGGCGCACTCAAGAAGCTGGCTAACGAAGAAGGCTACGAGTCGTTCATTATTCCTGATGATGTAGGCGGACGTTATTCCGTTCTGACACCGGTAGGCCTTCTGCCAATCGCTGTAGCTGGAATCAACATTGAAGAAATGATGCAAGGGGCCGCAGCTGCAGCCGATGAGTTCAACAATCCGGATGTAGCTACGAACCAGAGCTATCAATATGCCGCAGTACGTAACGCACTTTACCGCAAAGGCAAGACTACGGAAATCCTCGTGAACTACGAGCCGTCCCTGCACTTTGTATCTGAATGGTGGAAACAGCTCTACGGAGAAAGCGAAGGCAAGGATTACAAAGGAATCTATCCTTCCTCCGTTGACTTCTCGACAGACCTGCACTCCATGGGTCAGTTCATTCAAGAAGGTAACCGCAATATCTTTGAAACGGTTATCCAGGTAGAACAGGTACAGCACCATGTATCGATCGAGTCTGATCCTGATGATCTGGACGGACTGAACTTCCTGACAGGCAAGACGATGGACTTCGTGAACAAGAAGGCCTTCCAGGGAACCATGCTGGCGCACACAGACGGCCAAGTGCCGAACCTGATCGTCACTATTCCTGACCAGACGCCTTATACTTTCGGCTATCTGGTGTACTTCTTCGAGAAAGCCTGCGGCATCAGCGGATACCTGCTGGGTGTGAATCCGTTCGATCAGCCGGGCGTTGAAGCTTACAAGAAGAATATGTTCGCATTGCTCGGTAAACCGGGCTACGAGAAAGAAAAGGCAGAGCTGGAAGCCAGACTTACTGAGTAGTTGTAACCATACGCGCAGATCATTCATACTAAATGTAAGTCATCAGGGAGCAGTCCATAGGTAACCATTACCGGGGGCTGCTCCTAATATATATCAAGTTATCATATGTATATTAAGGAATGGACAACAAATGCTGGAACAATACCGGACGGTACGTGCTCCCGGTTCACGGGAAGTCGTAATCCGTAAATCACGCTTCATCGGACATGTAATGCCGGTGGAGAGCGAAGAAGAAGCCGTGCTATTCATTGAAGACATCAAGAAGCAGCACTGGAACGCTACACATAACTGTTCTGCTTATATGATTGGTGAGAGGGATGAGATCCAAAGACAGTCGGATGACGGTGAACCGAGTGGAACGGCCGGGAAGCCGATTTTGGAAGTAATCCGCAGCCAAAAGGTTAAAAATGTCGCTATTGTAGTTACCCGTTATTTCGGAGGCATTATGCTGGGCGCAGGCGGACTGATTCGTGCCTATACAGACGGCGCAGTGCTGGCACTTGAAGCCGGAGAGGTGATCACCCGTGTGCTGAGGCGGGAGGTGTTCGTGGAAATCGAATACACCTGGCTGGGCAAGGTGGAGAACGCGCTGCGGGGCAGAGGCATCCAGACTGGCGAAACTTTATTTACGGATAAAGTTACGCTGCTATGTCTTCCGCGCAATGATGAAGGTGACGCATTTATCGCATGGATAACCGATCTTACCGGGGCGCAAGCCCAGGTTACGGAAGGGCGGCGGCTTTACTACAGCGAAGGGGAATAAATTTATGGCAAGAAGAGCAGTGGAGCAGGAATTGTCGAGAGAAAGGATATTGGAGGCGGCGAGGCATCTTTTTATAACCAAAGGGTACCGGGCCATTTCGATGCGCAGCATCGGCCAGCATCTGGGTTATAGTCACGGTTCTCTCTATTATCACTTCAAAGAGAAGGCTGAATTATTCTACGCAATCGTAGTCGAGGATTTCAATCATGTGGCCACACTGCTGAATCAGGCAATGAGCATGCCCCCTGAAGAGGGAATGACCCGTGTTGAACAACTGATCATGGAGTTCATCCGTTTCGGGCTGGATCATCCGTACCAGTATGAGATTATGTTCATGATCCGCGATGAAGAGCTGCTTGCCTATTGTAGAGCAGAACAGGGCCGATGTTTCGAGTTGTTTGCAGGTATTGTCCGCCGTCATATGAAGGAAGAGGGATATGTGTCGGAAGACTGGCAAAGTGTGCCGCTGACCCTGTTCTTGTCTGCTCACGGATTTATTTCATATTATATTCAAGATAAGGTGCTGTTCGAAGATGTGAAGCAAGCCGCACTTACGCATGTCAAAGTACTAAGCCGCAGTTTATAATAGCTGTTTTTTTTAGCAATCCGCACTTTAGAGCGTTGCATTGGTATAACATTGATTGGTGAAAGTGTTATAGAAGCTATAAATAATATAGAAAGCAGCTCCGCAGGAACCGGCGAAGCTGCTTTTCTATAAGCTTTTATACGGAATAACGGACTACCCCCCGATGATTTTCAGATAATACTGCCGGTGTCTTGGACCGTCGAACTCACAGAAATAGATCCCCTGCCAGCGGCCCAGCAGCAAGGCTCCATCATGAATAATAATGGTTTGGGAAGGGCCTGCTGTGATTGACTTCAGATGGGAAGCGGTATTGCCCTCGGCGTGGCGGTATTTCGGATGTTCCCACGGATAGACTTCATCCAGGCGCATCAGCACATCATGTTTCACATCCGGGTCGGCGTTCTCGTTAATCGCAATCCCCGCGGTGGTGTGCGGACAATACACTACAATAATTCCGCTTCGCACTGCGCTTTTCTTCACATAAGCTTGGACCTCGCGGGTGATATCCCGTAACTCATCCCGTTTGCTGGTGCTGATCTCCATAGTATGAAGCATAATGAACTCCCCTCTCTTACATAGGCAAAATGAATGTTATATATACTTTAACCCAAAAGCTACGAAAGTAATTGACGGCAGCAAGCGGTCTTTGGTAAAGTAGTGATAACTTTAAACCAAGTATATTAATAGGAATAATTACAGCTTTAAAGACGAGTATACCGACCGGATAGCCGGAGGTGGGAGGCTTAACCATTGAATTCGTTGATTAGACACAAAGGCTGGACCTGGGGATTCCGTACAACTATTTTACTTTATTTTGTAGTGCTGATCGTGCTGCCGATACTCGGTGTCTATTACAATTCATTCTCGCTCGGTATTGGCAGTTTTGTCGAGAGTATTATGGATCCGATTGCCTGGAAGTCGGTTTTACTGACGCTTAAGCTGGCGGTTATCGCCACACTCATTAATGTGCTGCTGGGGACGATGATTGCCTGGGTGCTTATACGCTATAAGTTTCCCGGCAAAGCGCTGCTGAACAGCCTGGTTGATCTCCCGTTTGCCCTGCCTACTGCCGTTGGAGGCCTAATGATCCTTCTGCTGCTGGGTCCAGGGAGCCTAATCGGCGGTCTGGCGGAGTCGCTGGGGTTTGAGATTGTTTTTCATCAGCCGGCGATTGTGATTGCCATGGTCTTCGTCACTTTTCCCTTCGTGATCCGGGCGGTGCAGCCGCTGCTGGAGGAGCTGGACGCTTCTGAAGAAGAGGCGGCGTATACGATGGGGGCTAAGCCCAGCCGGGTCTTCCTGCAGGTCATTCTGCCGTCGATGTCACCGGGTATGATTGGCGGGGGGATGCTGGCCTTCTCCCGGGCGCTCGCTGAATTCGGAGCGGTTGTGCTGGTGGCGGGCAATATTCCGGGGCGGACGCTGGTGTCATCGGTATTTATTTTCGGCGAAGTTGAGAGTGATAATCCGGTGGGGGCCGCAGCGGTCTCCATCATTCTCCTGACCTTGTCCTTTCTTATTCTCTGGCTGATTAGTCTGCTGCAGATGCGGGGGAGAAGATCATGAGAAGACTCTGGATTACACTGACGTATCTCGTATTCTTCCTGCTGATTGCCGCGCCGCTGGGTAAAATGACGATCGGTGCCTTCAGCGAAGGCTGGGGCGGCTTCTGGAATGCCCTGACCCGGCCGGAGGCGCTGCACGCGCTGATGATGACCGGATTCGTGGTGGTCGTAGTTACGCTGCTGAATACGCTGTTTGGTATCATGATGGCTTTGTATCTGGTGCGGGCGAACTGGCTGGGACGGCGCCTGAAAAGCCTGCTGAACAGCATCGTTGACCTGCCTTATGCGGTATCGCCGGTGATCGGCGGTCTGATGATCGTCCTGCTGCTGGGGCCGGACAGTGCGCTGGGTGCGCTGTTTGAACAAATCGGAGTGAAGATTGTGTATGCTTTTCCCGGAATGGTCATTGCCACATTGTTCGTGACCTTCCCGCTGATGGTGCGTGAGGTGATGCCGGTGCTGCAGGAGATTGGCTCCCAGCAGGAGGAAGCGGCTTCGACGCTTGGTGCATATGGATGGACGACCTTCTGGAAAGTGACCTGGCCTTCGATCCGCTGGGCCGTGATCTATGGAGTGATTCTGACGGTGGCCCGTTCGCTTGGTGAATTCGGTGCGGTGCTCGTTGTGTCCGGCAATATTATGAACAAAACGCAGACTGCGACCACGCTGGTCTATCAGGATGTCGAGAATTTCAATGTTACGGCTGCAGGCGGTATAGCGCTGGTGCTGGCCGCGTTCTCCGCGGGTCTGCTGCTGTTGATGGAATGGAGCAAGAGAAGAAAGGGTGTGCACTAGTTATGCATGTAGAGGTCCGGGGACTGAATAAGCATTTTGGAGATTTCCACGCCGTGAAGGACGTCAATTTCGGGATTACCAAAGGTCATCTGATCGGGCTGCTCGGCCCAAGCGGAGGCGGCAAAACCTCCATCCTGCGCATGCTGGCGGGACTGGAGACACCGGACAGCGGGGAGATTATTTTCCATGGCAAAACTGTGAATAACTTGCCGCCCCAGGAGCGTGAGATCGGCTTCGTGTTCCAGAACTATGCGCTGTTCAAGCACATGACCGTGTTTGAGAATATTGCCTTCGGGCTGAAGGTGAAAAAGAGTTCGAAAAATGCCATCCGTGACCGCGTAGCTGAGCTGGTGGAGCTTACCGGGCTGAAGGGCTTCGAGAAGCGGTATCCGCATCAGCTGTCCGGCGGTCAGCGCCAGCGTGTGGCTTTTGCCCGGGCGCTCGCGCCTGAGCCGCAGCTGCTGCTGCTGGATGAGCCGTTCGCGGCGATTGATGCGAAGATCCGCCAAGAGCTGCGTTCCTGGCTGCGGGAGCTGATTGAGCGTGTTGGCATAACCTCGATCTTCGTTACCCATGACCAGGATGAAGCGATTGAGGTGGCGGATGAGATTATGATCATCAACCAGGGCCGCCTGGAGCAAAAGGGTACGCCATGGGATATCTACAAGGAGCCGAAGACACCGTTCGTGGCGACCTTTATCGGGGAATCGACGCTGATTGAGAGTGCCTCCGAGCTGAAGGGCTTCAAAGGGGCAGGCGGCGGCAAACCGACCAAGGCACTGATCCGTCCCGAGTATATCGAGGTAGGCCACCTGCATGAATTCAAAATGGCTTCGGCCACCGAGCAGGGCATCGTGAAGCATCTGCATTTCCGCGGCAGCGAATGGCTGGTGGAGGTTGAGGTGAACGGTCATAAGCTGGTAACCTATCGCTCGTTGGAGAAGGAGACGCTGACTCCCGGGCAGAAAATTTCCGTGCTTGTGCACCGCGCCTACCTGTTCAATGATGAACACAGCTGGATTCAGGAGAACGGGCTGAAGGAAGATCCGATGCCTGTATTTATCTAGAAATATTTAAAAATATAAGATGTAGGATGTGTCGCCGGTATGAGGCTTTTCAGAAGGAGCAGACAACTGCACGGATGGCTGGCTGTCGTAATGCTGGCGGTGCTCACTTTGACCGCCGCCGGCTGCGGAAATGAGCAGAAAGGTTCAACAGCTGCTGCGGCGCAGCAGGGGGATTTGACCCTGGTGGTCGGTGCGTACAGCGTAGCGAAGGATGCGATGGGTGAAATTCTGCCCTTGTTCGCGGAGGAATGGCAGGCTAAGACCGGCCAAAAAATCGTATTCCAGGAGTCCTATGAGGCTTCCGGAACCCAGGCGCGGGCGATTGCCGGCGGATTCGAGGCGGATGTCACTCTGCTGGCGATGGAAGGCGATGTTGAGAAGCTGGTCAAAGCGGGCCTAGTGGAGAAGAGCTGGAAGGAACGCGGCGAGGCCGGAATGGTCACGCGTTCGGTTGTGGCCTTGGGTACACGGGAAGGCAACCCCAAGAGCATTCATGATTTTGCCGATCTGGCGAAGCCGGGTGTGAAGGTGCTCTATCCGAATCCGAAGACATCCGGCGGTGCGCAGTGGGACATCAATGCGATCTACGGGGCGGGTCTGAAGCTGTCTGAGGAGCAGGAGGGGGCGAAAGACCCTGCTGCCGCGAAAGCTTTTCTGGAGAGCATACACGCCAACGTGGAGTCTCTGGATAAAAGCGGACGCGCTTCGATGGCGGCCTTCGAATACGGGGTAGGCGATGTAATCGTCACTTATGAGAATGAGCTGCTGGCGCGGATAGCCCAAGGGGTGAAGTATGAGGTGATCATCCCGCAGAATACAATCCTGATCGAGAACCCCGCTGCAGTGGTGGACAAATATGCGGATGAGCATGGCACCCGCGAGGCATCAGAGGCGCTGGTGGATTATCTGACCACGCCGGAGGCGCAGGAGGTCTTCGCCAAATTCGGCTTCCGTCCGGTGAACGAGCAGGTCTATGCGGAGCATGAGAGCCAGTATCCGGTTCCAGCGGGACTGTTCGATATCAGCTACCTTGGCGGCTGGGAAGAAGTCCGTACGACCCTCTATTCCAAGCGTGGAATCTGGTATCAGGTGCTGGCCGGGATTTAGTTGGGAAGTTCGGACGGATACGGTATGACAGATGGTTGCTTATGGGAATCGCAAGATTCGTGATTCCTGCTTGCGGTGAGATGCGGGCGATTAGGAGAGCTGGTCTGCGGCGGATGCTGCCGGACGGCTCTTTGTTTTTGTATCGGAATCCCTCTGAATCCGCCGAAAGTGGGCGGTATGAGGAAATTAAAGGGATAAATCCCTCTGATTCCGCTGAAAGTGGGCGGTATGAGGAAATTAAAGGGATAAATTCCTCTAATTCCGCTGGAAGTGGACGGTATGAGGAAATTAAAGGGATAAATCCCTCTGATTCCGCTGGAAGTGGACGGTATGGGGAAATTAAAGGGATAAATCCCTCTGATTCTGTTGAAAGTGGGCGGTATGAGGAAATTAAAGGGATAAATCCCTCTGAATCCGCCGAAAGTGGGCGGCAGGAGGAAATGAAGGGCAAAAGTGCCCCTGAATCCGCCGAAAGTAGGCGGCCTATAATCTACATAAGCTGCACAGGCTGCATAAGCCGATGATTTTGTTCGTCTTCGTGTTGCGGGCGGGGGAGCGGCGGGAATCGGGATGCAGGATGCAAAGGGACGGCTGCTGTTTTATAATATACAGATTGAGATACTCTGAAATATTGCACAATGAAGGAGGGCGGGCTTATGGATACATTGATTTTTGGGGGAACAGGGGATGCCATGGGCGTACCCCGGGTCTATTGCGACTGTGAAACCTGCACGGAAGCAAGAACGAGCGGCCGTAATAACCGGCTGCGTTCTTCTGTCTTTATAGATAACGGCAGCGGCTTTCTGACGATTGACTGCGGACCGGACTGGCGCAAGCAGATGGAGCTGCTGGGGCACCGCAGCATGCAGCGGTTGCTGGTGACGCATGCTCACTTTGACCATATCGGCGGATTGCCGGAATGGGCGGACAGCTGCCGCTGGATGGGCTTCAGGGGGGAGCTCTACGCTCCGGCGGAGGTGATTCCCGTGATCCTGCGCCAATACCCGTGGCTAAGTGCTCATATCGACATGATTCCCTGCGATGACGGCATTACATTGGACGGCTGGCAGATCAGCACTTGGCGGGTCAACCACGGTAAGAACGGCTACTCCTACGCCTTCCGGCTGGAGAAGAACGGCTATGTCTGGATTTATTGCCCGGACTCCATCTCCCTCACACCGGAGGAAACGAAGCATATGCACGGAGCAGACTTATTGGTGCTGGGAACCAGCTTTTATTACGAGGCGGCAGAATTGTCCACCCGTTCTGTATATGACATGACGGAGGCGGCAGACCTGCTTGAAATTGTGCAGCCGCGCCGCGCGGTATATACGCATATGTCTCATGATGTGAATCTGGAGAAGGATTATATTCTGCCGGAGAAGGTCACCCTTGCCGTTACCGGGATGAGGGTTCTGCTGTATCGTGAGGAGTCTTGAAGCGCCGGATCAGCGGGTGACTTCAGCATGAACGATCCGCGTATATACAAACAAAGAAGCTCCGGTTACCCCGGAGCTTCTTAACATGCAACCCTAATTATTCTTGCCCAAGCAGCTTCTCTGTTTTGGATAAGAAGGTATCCAGTGCTGCAGCGAAGTCAATATTCATCCGTTCAGCCAAAACCATCAGCCACCACGCACATTCGCCAAGCTTATGCTCCAGTTCAGCTGCAGTATCCCCTTGAGCCAGCCAGCGCCCCTGCTGTGACATGGTCAGACGGCCCACCAATCCGGCATCTGTCAGGAATGCCAGTGCATCCTCTTCGACTGTCCACTCCTTATCATGATGCTGCCGTTCCAATTGATGATAGAGCTGTCTGATTTGAGCGGAACGTAATGCCGCCTCGTTAATATTCATATCTATTGCACTTCTCCCCTATGGCAAGTTAGTATATCGCCTGCCCAATATAGCACGCCTAATTAGACGGCATTATGTCATATTAGAATATGACTCCTGCTTAATATGACATAATGTAGTCCTGTTACAGGGCGTATAGTGGACTTGTGAACTTGGCCGGTAGCCGGGCTGGCAGCGAAGATGACGGACAGGAGTGAGTATACTAATGAGTCAAAATGAACCATCAATACCACAGGTTATTATTGATTATATGGATGCTTCCAATGCACACGACGTCGAGGCCTACATGAATACGTTAACGGCAGATCTGCTGTAAGCGCGGGTGAACATATACATGACAACACTGCAGCATGATTTTGAGCTGGATAATGCAATTTTTTTCGGCAGCTATGTTCTGGTTATAACAGAGGGGAAGATGACTGGCGGAGGGCGTGTGAACGGGTATGATGAGAATGAGGTAGTGGTGGGAGGACGGCAGCATTCGCGGCGCACCTCAACGTTCATTCTTACGCAGCCTCCGCAAATTCAGATAGACTTTATTTAATGCTTAGTCAGAAGGAACTCCGCTTCAGAACTCGAATATCTAACGTAATCGGCTAGCTGACAATGTGATGATGGAGAGGAGTCGGATGCGATGATAAAAGGTTTCGGAGGAATATTCTGGAGAACTACTAATCTTGAGTCTGTAAAAAAATGGTATATCGATGTGCTGAAGCTTGAAATCAACAACTGGAATGGGACTGTGATTAATCCCCAATCCGGGGATGAGACGATCTTTTCGTTCTTTGCGGAGGATGACAGTTATTTTCCAACCGACCAACAGGTGATGCTGAATTTCCAGGTGTATGACATAAACGAGACTATTCAGCACTTCGAAACAATAGGCGTACCGCTTGCCAAGGAACAAGAGAGCAGCGAATACGGCAAGTTTGTGTGGATTAAAGATCCTGACGGGCGGCTGATTGAGCTTTGGGAGAAATAGAAGGTAGAAATTCAATTTCATACGGCGAATCTGTTAAAAAGGGACTTCACCCGGCGGCGCCTGCCGCAGGTGAAGTCCCTTTATTGTAATAATAAATTTGAAAAGTTATCAGGGTCCATGAGAGGCCCCGCTTTATGGGGGGATTGCGTTAGTTCATCGTCATGCCGCCGGTGACATTGATTGCCTGGCCGGTCATGTAGGAGGCGAGCGGGCTGGCGAGGAACAGCACTACGTTCGCTACATCCTCCGGCTCAGCCGTCCGGCCGAGCGGTACCTGCGAACGGTCCTCGGCGAGAATATCCTCCGGTGTCATTCCGCGCAGGGCAGCACCTTCCACACGCTCGCGCTTCTTCATGTCCGTCTCGACGATCCCCGGACAGACCGCGTTCACGAGAATCTGCTCCCGGGCCAGCTCCAGCGCCATGACCTTGGTGAAACCAAGGACCGCATGCTTGGAGGCTACATAATTACCCATGCAGCGGTAGCCGTTCTTGCCCGCCTGTGAGGCAATATTGATGATCCGGCCGCCGCCGCCCTGGCGGAGCATCTGGCGCGCCCCGGCCTGGGAGACCAGATATACGCCCTTGGCGTTGATATCCATTACCTTATCCCAGTCTTCCTCCTTGATGTCAACGGCAAAGTCCATCGTCGATGTCCCGCTGTTGTTCACCAGGAAGTCGATCCGGCCAAAAGAATCCACCGCACATTCAACCAGCCGCGCGGCATCCTCACTTGACGTGACATCGATGCGGATCTGCACCAGCCGCTCATGGATCTGTTCCACGCCAGGCTTACAGGCGATATCGCCAATCACGACATTCGCACCAGCCTGCAGGAATAAATCGGCAATGCCTTTGCCGATTCCGGTCAGCCCCCCGGTGACTACCAGCGTTTTTCCAGTAAAATCGATGTTCAGCATGGCAGCAGGCTTCCTCTCATTCTAGCTTCTGAAGGGATCATCGCTGATGCCGGCATCCAGGACCTGTCTGGCGTACTCTTGGGCGCTGAATAGGGAATGGTCTCTATAGTTGCCGCATTCCAGTGCAGAGACCGCAGGAACAACCTCTGTATCCAGTACTTTATGCAGAACCTTGGTCAGCGCGGCAGCAACATCGGCAGGGTTATGCTCATCCCAGATAATCAGATAGAAGCCGGTCCGGCAGCCCATCGGCGAGATATCAATAATGCCCTCCAGCTCATCACGCAAATAAGTGGCCAGCAAATGCTCCAGGGTGTGGACAGCGGCAGTAGGCAATGCATCCGCATTCGGCTGCAGGAAGCGCAAATCATATTTCTGGATGGTGCTGCCTTTCTCATTCTTCTCCGTACCTGCAACCCGCACATAAGGGGCCTTTACCTTCGTATGATCCAATTGGAAACTTTCAACCTTCGCCATGTTATTCCTCTTCCTTTCAAGCTTTTCATATCAAACTATCACAACGTATAAAAGATGTAAATAGACAAAGCCGATTAATCCAATCATCTTAATTAAAATGTGTTGACATGAATATTAATGCATTGTAACATATGAATCAACTTAATTCTGATGCTTTTACTAGGTTTAATTGTCGGTTGTTGTTGCCGGATCGTCTGGCTTGGGTTTCTGCAGAAATATATACATTGGGGGAGAAATTACATGTTGAAGAAAAAATGGATTCATTCCGCGCTGTTAGTCATTGCCACCACTTTGGTTATCGCAGGCTGCGGTAATAACAGTGATGCTGCCGGATCAGGCAGTAATTCCTCCGGACAAGAGAAGAAGACACTGCGCATCAGCTTCAATCCCGGACCCTACAGTGACCAGTTCAAGAAAGGTGTTGCACCCTACCTGGAGAGCAAGGGCTACACCATTACTTATAAAGAATTCACCGATGGCATCCAGCCCAATGTGGCTGTAGCGAATGACGAGATTGACGCTAATGTCTTCCAGCATTCCCTGTACCTCGAATCTATCAATGAGCGTGAGAAAATCGACCTGGTAGGTGTGGTGAAGGTTCCTACTCCGCCGATGGGCCTCTATTCCAAAAAACACACCAGCCTGGATGAAGTCAGCGACGGCGATCAGGTCAACCTGCCGAACGAACCGGTGAATATGCTCCGCGCGCTTAACGTCCTGAAGGATGTGGGCTGGATTACACTGAAGGAGGATATTGATCCGCTGCAGACTTCGCTGGCTGATATTACATCCAATCCCCACAATCTGAAGTTCATCGCTACTGAGCCGGCCCAGGGCCCGCGCGCACTGGAGGATGTGGATTACGCTGCTATTCAGGGGAACTTCGCCGTTTCTAACAATATTAAGCTGACCACGGCATTGCAGCTGGAGAACATGACGGACCCGTTCACGAATATCGTGGCGGTCGACAGCAAGAACAAGGATGCCCAATTTGTAAAAGATATCATCGAAGGCTACCATTCTGCTGAGTTCCAGGAGTACATCACGTCGAATCCGGATTATGAAGGCTACAAGCTGCCGGACTACTTTACAAAATAACAAACCATTATAGCGCTGCCTGGTGGTCTGTCATTTCCCTGTCTGGGAGAAGTGGCAGATCGCCTTTGTATATTCCAGCCTGAAGCTTGAAGTCTCAGAGATCTTGTGAAGAGGTGTAAGTGATATGGATTTTGAACCCGCTAATGTTGTAAAAGAGTTGTCCGGGAATTACTTCAACGCGCTGAAAGCCAGAATCGCCGATTACCGCAGCAAAGGGATAGACGTGATCGATCTGGCCAGCGGCAACCCGGATCAGCCCACGCCGCAGCCTATAATTGATGCCCTGAAAGCGGCAATCGACAAACCGGAGAATCAGGGCTACCCGCCGTTTTACGGTAAAAAAAGCACACTTGAAGCCATCGCCGTCTTCTATGAAAGGGAGTATGGCGTTGAGCTTGACCCGGAGCATGAGGTCGCTGTGTTCACTGGCTCGGGCATTGGGGTGGTCGGCATCCCTCAGAGTCTGCTGAATCCGGGGGATCTGATGCTTACCGCCGATCCGGCTTATCCGGCCTATCATGCCGCTGCCCAGCTGGCGGGAGCCCGGGTTCATACCCTCCCTGTCTATGAAGAGGACGGCTACCTGCCGGAGTACGGGCGTGTTCCTGAAGAGATCCTCCGGCAGGTGAAGCTGCTGATGCTGAACTATCCCAATAATCCGACCGGGGCGGTGGCTACGGGGGAATTCTGGGAACGGACGCTGGAGCTTGCCGCCCGCTATAAGTTCCCGGTGCTGAATGATTTTGCCTATGGCGCGTTCGGCTTCGACGGCCACAAGCCGCTTAGCCTGCTTCAGCATGCGGATGGCAAAGCCTATGGAATTGAAACCTATACTGTGTCCAAAACCTACAACATGGCAGGCTGGAGGTTCGGCTTCGCCGCCGGCAACGCTTCGATCATTGCTGCCTTGAAGCATTATCATACGCAGGCGTACAGCACCGTGTTCGGTGCAGTGCAGGATGCGGCGGCGGCGGCTCTGCTCGGACCGCAGGATGCGGTGAGGCAGCTGGGAAGCCTATATCAGCGGCGGCGCGATGTGCTGGTAGAGAGACTGCGGGGCATCGGCTGGGAGGTTCCGGCTCCGCAGGGCACCTTCTTCGCGTGGTTCAAAGTGCCTTCAGGCTATACAGCAGAAACCTTCGCCCAGCGGCTGCTGGATGAAGCGCAGGTGGCTGTGGCGCAGGGGGAAGGCTTCGGAGAACAAGGAAGGCAGTATGTGCGGCTTAGCCTGGTGAACAGCGAGGACAGGCTGAACGAAGCGGTAGACCGGATAGACGCGGCGGGTATTTTCAAGCAGACGGTGGTCACGGACCTGAGGGGGGCAGCTCAGCATGATTGAGCTAAGAGATATTTATAAGACGTTTGAACGGAAGGGCCAATCCATTGAAGCTTTGCGCGGGGTAAGCCTGCATGTGGACAAGGGTGATATTTACGGGGTTATCGGCTACAGCGGTGCAGGTAAAAGCACCCTGATCCGGCTGGTCAACTATCTGGAGCGGCCGACAGGCGGAGAGGTGCTCGTGGAAGGTGAGCCGCTGGCGGAGTACAATCCGGCGCAGCTGCGCGCGGCCAAGAAGAAGATCGGCATGATTTTTCAGCATTTCAACCTGCTGGAATCTAAGACCGTATTCGACAATATCGCGATTCCGCTGGTGCTGCTGAAACGCAGCAAAAAGGAGATTCAGGACCGGGTCACCGAGCTGCTGAAATTCACCGGGCTGGAGGATAAGGCGAAGAGTTATCCCAAGGAGCTGTCCGGCGGCCAGAAGCAGCGGGTGGGCATTGCCCGGGCGCTGGCTACCAATCCGTCGATCCTGCTATGTGATGAAGCGACCTCGGCACTTGATCCGCAGACGACCAAATCTATTCTGGAGCTGCTCAAAAAAATAAATAAAGAGTACAACATCACCATCATGATCATTACGCATGAAATGGCTGTCATCCAGCAGATCTGCAACAAGGTTGCCGTGATGGAGCAGGGGGAGATCATCGAGCAGGGCAAGGTGCTGGATGTGTTCGGCAGTCCGCATCACCCCACTACGCAGAGCTTCGTGCAGACGGTTATTCATAACAGTGTGCCGCAAAGTGTGCTGAACACACTGAAGGCCGAACCTGGGCGGCGGCTGTTCCGGCTGAAGTTCGTTGGAGGCACAGCCTCGGAGCCGATTATCAACAGCCTGATCCGCAGATTCGAAGTCAATGCGAATATTCTGTTCGCCAACATGACGGAAATCCAGCAGACAACGCTGGGGACAATGATTCTGCAGCTGAACGGCGAGCATACAGTGATCGATCAGGCGGCGGCTTTTATCGTCAGCCAGGGTGTGGACATTCAGGAGGTGGAGGTTTAATGCTGGATACAGTGATTACCTCGGAGCAGCTGTTTCAGGCACTGAGGGAAACGGTGGTTATGGTTGGGGTTTCGTTGTTTTTTGGAGCGCTGCTGGGGATTCCTATCGGCATCATCCTTGTTATTACACGTCCGGGCGGTGTTCTGCCTAACAGAATTATCTATTCGGTGCTTAATCCGATCATTAATATTGTCCGTTCGCTGCCATTCATCATTCTGCTCGTAGCGATTATTCCCTTCACGCGGCTGCTTGTGCACACCTCGATTGGTACCAGCGCCGCGATTGTACCGCTTGTTGTATACATAGCGCCTTATATTGGACGCCTGGTCGAGAACTCTCTGCTTGAGGTTAGCCCGGGGATTCTGGAGGCTGCGGAAGCGATGGGAGCGACTACGTTTCAGGTGATCTGGCATTTCCTGCTGCCGGAGGCGTTCGGGTCGCTAATCCTGACGATGACCACGGCGATGATCGGACTCGTCGGGGCCACAGCAATGGCGGGAACGGTCGGGGGCGGCGGAATTGGTGATTTGGCGATCTCGTATGGCTACCAGCGGTTCGACACCTTCGTCATGATCGTTACCGTAGCCATTCTGATTATCTTCGTTCAGGGTATTCAGTCTGCAGGGAACCGGCTGGCTCGTAAGGCGCGGCGGGACTAGGAATGAGGCTGAGGCTGAGCGTAGGCTTACAAAACTTAAGCGGATGCTTCCGAAGCAAGTTTTGTATGAAGGTGATTCAAGAAGCGTAGGCTTACAAAACTTTGAAGGAGGGTCCATTATGGCGGAACGTCTTATCGTGCGCGCGGCACCGCAGGAATTCGTCTGCCGGGAGGGCAGCTGGAATGACCTGGAGGAGCATCTGCGCAGACGGGGAATTGAGCGGGTACTGGTGGTGCGCGGTGTGAAGTCCTGGGCGGCGGCCGGGCGGTATTGGCCGCAGCTTGACGGAACGGAGATCCATTATCATGTCTACGGCGGTGAATGCACCTACGGGGAGCGTGATGCCATAGCCGGTTATGCGGTAGAGCATCAGCTGCAGGCGATTATTGCCGTAGGCGGCGGGAAGATCACGGATGTGGTCAAATCTGCTGCAGCCAAGCTGAATCTGCCGGCAGTTATTCTGCCGACGCTGGCCGCTACCTGCGCCGCCTGGTCCTCGCTGAGCGTGATGTACGACAGTCAAGGGGCTTATGTCCGCTTCGATGTGTTCCCGCGCAGCAACGCGCTGGTGCTGCTCGATCCGGCTGTCATCGCCGCTTCACCGCCAGAGCTGCTGGCAGCCGGCATTGGCGATACGCTGGCCAAATGGTATGAGGCTGACGCCATCATCCGCCATCTGCCTGCGCCTCCGGTTGAAGTGGAGCTGGCCTGGTTCACGGCGCGCAAATGCCGTGATCACCTGCTGGAGTACAGCGCAGCAGCGCTCGCGGCCGTTTCGGCGGGAGTGCTGGATGATGCGTTGACCCGGACGGTAGAAACGATCATCATGGTGGGCGGTCTGGTCGGCGGCTTCGGTGAAGATTATGGCCGAACTGCCGGTGCGCACTCCGTCCATGATGCGCTTACGGCTATCCCGGAGGCCCACAGCCTGCTGCATGGCAGCAAGGTGGCTTACGGTGTGCTGGTTCAGCTTGCGCTGGAAGAGAACTTCGCGGAGATAGAAGAACTGCTACCGTTCTACCGGCAGATCGGCCTGCCAGCCAGTCTGGCGGATATGGGGCTGGACTTCCTGACTCCGGGCGATCTGCTGGAGCTGGGAGAACGGGCGGCGGTGCCGGAGGCCTCCATTCACAGGATGCACGGCGTGATTACTGCCGCGCGGATTGCGGATGCGGCGGCTGAACTGGAGCGGTTCGTTGGCAGCTGGCGCCGGGATTCCGCCGGAGGACCGGGACGGGCGTTAGGTACCGGTGAAGTGGCACAGACAAACGATACTGCAGGAGCAGGGTATGTGGACGAAGCTGGCTGGAAAGTGGACACGGACGATAGCTATCAAAGAGGGCAGACGGCGTCCGGTGTGCGTCAACAAAATATCATGGTCAGGGGGCAGTAACATCATGAGTATTGCGATTATCGGCGCAATGGAAGAGGAAGTAGCGCTCTTGCTGTCACGGATGACGGAGGTGCGCAGCCTGAAGGCAGGCGTGGGAAGAATTCATTCCGGCAGGCTGAACGGGCTGGATGTGGTTCTGCTGCAGTCCGGCATCGGCAAAGTGAATGCGGCAGTAACTACAACGCTGCTGCTGGAGCGGTTCCACTGTGAGCTCATCATTAATACCGGTGCTGCCGGTGGCTTGGCTCCGGAGCTTAGGGTTGGCGATGTGGTCATCGCCGAGGAACTGATCTACAGCGATGTGGACGCAACAGCATTCAGCTATGCCTATGGGCAGGTGCCGCAGATGCCGGACCGTTATCCGGTCGCGGGCGATCTGCTGGCTGCGGCGAAGCAGGTGATTGCCCGCACTTCCAGGGCGGAGGCAGTCGTCACCGGACTGATTACTACGGCGGATTCGTTCATCAGCCGACCGGAGCGGGCCGATGAGATCCGCAGCCGCTTCCCTGCAGCTAAGGCTACAGATATGGAAGGTGCAGCGATTGCGCAAACCGCCTACCAATTCGGTGTGCCGTTCCTTGCTGTCCGTGCGATCTCCGACATAGCCGGATCAGAAGCGGCCGGATTATTCAAGTCGCATCTGGAGCTCGCCGCCACCAACTCGGCGGAGATCGTTACGGAGATTCTGGCACTGTATACGGCGGCGGAGACTCGTGGCGCGAAGTGAGTGCCTGATAGGTGACTAAATACTAAGTGACTAAATACTAAGTGACTAAATACTAAGTGACTAAATACTAAGTGACTAAATACTAAGTGGACAGACCATTAACAGTGAGCAACTGGCCTGAGCAACTACTATCGGCCAATTTACTAAGAAGAACAACTACTATAAACCGCACTATTGATCAAAACCAAAACAAGTAACCGGTCAACACTGCAATTGTTGTACGTATTACAACTTGGCTCCCCAGAAACCAACATGATTGGACAGATTGTTGTATGAAATACAATAATTGTCCCTTTAAACCGTTTGGATGAGCGGAAATGTTGCCTTTTATACAACAATTTTGGATTTCGCTCGATATTAGGAAGGAATTGTTGTATTCCGTACAACATTCACTGAGGAAAGCTAAGTATGCGTAAGTATTCAAGTTCAGCCTATAGAGTTGAATATAATAAACTTGTGTAGCTTAAATTGAAGAAGACAATAACAGATGAGAATAACTGAGGGGGATTTTGGAACTGTAGGAGCGCCAGCGACCGCCTTTGTCACCGGATTCTACCGCTAAAAGCGGTAACAATCAAGAAATCTGGTGACAACAGCAGCTGAAAGTCCAAGTATTCACCGCAGTTATGAACAACATCCCAATTGGAATAATTTCAAGTTCAATCTACCCGGAACCGCCTGTGAGTACTGAACGGAGCTGCTGAAGAGCTTTGTTCGTGGCTTTAAAGGCGGTTTTTGCTGTGCAGTAGCGACATTTTTCAGCCCCAGGACCGACCCGCGAATCCGCCTGCCGCCGCTGGGCGCTTTCCCGCAAGCTCTGTAAACTAAAGGCATCCAAGCACGGAATGTAAATAAACAATGAGCCCGCCTTCCAATTTTAAGCAACTAATGTGTATTTTTCATTATTTCCAAGAAAAGGAGGACGCACTATAATATAACGATATTCGATTATAGTGGAGGATGAATTTGGTATGAGTGAGAATTTGCTTCCAATTCTGCTGGATATTCCAGAGAGCTTTGAAACGGAGCGCCTGCTCGTCCGGGCTGCGCGGCCGGGAGACGGGGCGGAAATGAATAAGGCGATCGGAGAGAGCCTGAACGAGCTGAAGCCGTGGATGCCTTTTGCCCAGAGCATGCCGGCGGTGGAAGAGACCGAGGTCTATGTCCGGGAGTCGCGGGTAGCGTATCTGAAGCGCTCGACACTGAATATGCAGATCTACAGCAAGGTGGACGGCACATATATCGGCAACATCGGCCTGCATCATATCGACTGGGATTGCCGCCGTTTCGAGACAGGCTATTGGATTAGGAGCTCATGCGCGGGCAACGGATACATCACGGAAGCGGTGAACGGAATTACCGCCTTCGCAATACGAGAGCTGGAGGCCAGCCGGATTGAGATCCGCTGCAGTGCGCGGAATGCCAAAAGCGCTGCTGTCGCCGAGCGTGCCGGGTTCACGCTGGACGGCATTTTGCGCCGGAGCACACGCGAGGCGGACGGGGAACTCCATGACAGCAAAGTGTACGCTAAGGTGCGGGGTGTTGAATTCTAAAGGGAGATGATGATGTGAAGAAGAAGAAAGGTGCTTTTGCCAGATTAAGTACATACATGCTCAGACATAAGCTGATTTATAGCATATTACTGCTAGTTACCCTGTTTAGTATTGTCCTTGATCTGACGATGGCCTGGTTCCTGTCCCGGATTACGGATGCGGCGGTCCGTCTGGACGTAGAGGCTTTTACAGACCTTGCCTGGTTCGGAGTTATATTCTTGACGGTCGCCGGAATCAACACCTTTCTAAGTGTGTATCTCAAAACCAATATCTCGGCCAAAATCAGAAATGAACTGCGCCAGGACATGATGGGACATACCCTGGCTTTGCCGCAGTCTTATTTCGACCGCAATCATTCAGGCGATCTGTTGTCCCGGTTCACGAACGACAATCAGTCGGTCGGTGAAGCCTGCGGACATGTCATGATGGACCTGCTGCGCAATCCGCTGCTGGCGGTGGCCTCCTTCGCTTATCTGATCTATATCAACTGGCTGCTTGCGCTGATCTGTCTGTCCGTAGGGCCGCTGCTGTTCCTGACCGGCAAAATATTCGGCAATGCGATGCGTGCCAACAGTGTGCGGGTACAGGAAAATATGAGCAGAACGACGGCTTTTCTGAATGATATCCTGGGCAGCAGCATGGTGTTCAAAGCGTTCTCGATTGAGCGCAGGCTGCAGAAGCAGTATATAGAATATAGTGAGAGCATTGCCTCCGGGGAGAAGAAGAAGGCGAGAATCGAAGGAGCAACGGGGGCGATCTCCTCTGTACTGGGCAACCTTACCTTCCTGCTTGCGCTGGTCATTGCCGGGTGGTTTGTGGCCAAAGGTTCGCTTGAAGTCGGGGCGATGATTGCCTTCATCCAATTGATGAATTATCTGGTGGGGCCGTTCTCGGTACTGCCGGGCCTGGTCGCTTCCATGCAGCAGTCGCTGGGTGCGGCGGAACGGATTTTTGAAGTGATGGATGCTGCTCCCGAGGTTGAGGTACTGCCTGACCAGCAGATGCAGCAGCCTGATTTCAATGTGCTACAGCTCGCAGACCTGTCGTTCGGATATCCGGAGAGTGAGAAGCAGAGTCTAAGCAAGGTTAACCTGGAGTTAACGCGCGGAAAGCAGATGGCCGTGGTGGGTCCGAGCGGCGGCGGTAAATCCACACTGTTCAAGCTGCTGCTCGGTTTCTACAAACCGGATGCAGGTGGGATTTCAATTAATAATCAGGCGATTGCCGGGATGCCGCTTGAGCAGCTGAGAAGTTATTTCGCCTATGTTCCCCAGGAGTCGGGTCTGTATACTGGAAGCATCCGTGATAATATCGGTAACGGAAGACCGGGGGCTACGGAAGAAGAGATTATAGAAGCGCTGCGGCAGGCGAACGCTTATGATTTCGTGATGGAGCTGCCGGAAGGCATCCACACCGATATTGGTGAGCATGGTTCGAGATTGTCCGGAGGGCAGAGACAGCGTCTCTCCATTGCCCGAGCGATGCTGAAGAACGCGCCGATTCTGCTGCTGGATGAAGCTACGGCGGCACTCGACAATGAGTCGGAGAAAATGGTCCAGCAGGCGATCCGCAAGCTGATGAAGGATAAAACAACGTTGGTCATCGCCCACCGCCTCTCAACCATCCAGAATGCCGATATTATTCTGGTGATGGAGAACGGGGAGATTGTGGAGCGGGGCGGACATGAGGAGCTGCTGGCGGCAGAGGGACGGTACTTTGAGCTGTATAATTCCCAGCTGGAGCAGGAAGCAGTGGAGGAAGGGCAATATTCTTCTCTGGGCGGTGAGAGCTTGAGCAGCGGCGGAACGACCCCCCTCAAGCAGGAGACAGCTGCGGCAGGTACGTTATAATAGTCTTCTTCAGCTATGTTCTTGGCTTTCAGCATGCGCTACGCGCTACTTGGCAGAGAGAGCGTCAATCGCTTGAACAGCCAGCTTCAAGGCTTGGAGTCTTCTTTCTAAAAGAGTTTGTTGTGGACTGCCAGCCTTGGATTTAGCGTAACTATGTTCAACAGATGGGGTTATTTCAATCAGAACTTTGCGGGCTTCTGCTATATCTTCATGGGAGTACTGATGAGGTTGTTGATTCCAGACGTTCTCCAGAACCGCTAAGCCGATGTGTGAAGCATTGAGCCGTTTCTTTACCAGCGAAATGTTTGTGCCCTTTTGAGTCATTTGCGCAAAGGCATTTTCGAGTTTTTTGATGGTCGATTGCCAGGATTTAATGGATTCGAGCTGGTCCGCAGCAGATACTTCTTCCATGGATGACCCTCCTTTCTTCTTGGATTATAAAAGGTGGCTTACAGCGGTTCAATAAACTGAACCGGCGGTAAGCCACCTTTGTCATATAAGATATCCGCTCAGAGAGGAATGCCTGTTATTCTGCACCGAGAATGAATTTATCGATGGCGAATTTCACGCCGTCCTCATTGTTGCTGAGGGTAACGAAATCGGCAATTTCCTTCAGGGCAGGAATGGCATTCGCCATAGCGACACCGAGGCCGGCGGCTTCGAGCATCTCGTGATCGTTCCAGGAATCGCCGACAGCGATGGTCTCGGATAGCTCGCAGCCGAAATGCTTAGCCAGGAATTCAAGCGCCAGGCCTTTGGTGCCTTCGTGATGCATGATTTCCAGGAAATGCGGCTTGGACTTCGTGATGTGAACCGAATCACCGAGCAGATTGCGCAGGATCGGGGACAGCTCATCCAGGAAGGCCGGATCGTCGATGATGAGCATTTTAGGTGTTTTTTGCGGGACCAGCTTCTCTTCCCAATTAGGCTCAATGTAGTACTGGGTCTTGTTCAAGGCAGCATAATCGATCAGCTTCTGGTTCTCCTCACGGGCATACAGCTTGTCGTCAATGTAAGTCTGCAGATGCAGGTCATGCTCCACACAGTACTGGAACAGCTTACGCACCGCATCCTGCGGGACATAACGCTCATAGAGCACTTCTTCGTCCAGCAGATTCTTAACGAGTGCCCCCTGATAAGTGATGATCGGCACATTCAGTCCGGTCTGGCGGGCAATCGCCTGGGCGGAAGCATAAGCGCGTCCGGTAGCGAGGGTAACCACAACGCCAGCGGCAACAGCCTGTTCCAGCGCAGTTTGGGTGGCAGGGGTAACTTCCTTGTCGTCATTAATCAGGGTGTCGTCAATATCGATAGCAATCAATTTGTACATTTGGGTTCTCTCCTAAAAGGTTGGTTTAGTCCGGCTTTCCGGGGAATCTTCTATAAGAAGGGGAACGGAAGCACGACTTTTTGTCTGAAGCATGTAACTATAAAATGCTGCTAGCCCTCCGCCTGCGTCCGCGCCGGATCAGGACTCAGCTCCGCCATCAGCATGGCGGCAAGAATGCATCCACAGCCTAGCGCAGCAGACAGGCCGAGTGTCTCTCCGCCGAAGAGCAGGCCTGTTACTGCAGCGAATACCGGCTCTGTGGCATAAATAATCGCCACCCGGGACGGGGTGGTGTATTTCTGGCAGGCGGTCTGAATCCAGAAGGCGAAGGCGCTGGTCGGGCCGATGGAGATTAGCATGGCCCAGAGCACTTCCGGCTTCGCGAGCAGCTCCCCGCTGTGCATAAGCGGTGCGGGGCCATCCACCAGAAGGGTGGCCATAACGCTGAACAGGCCCACAAAGGCAAGCTGCAGCGCGGCCAGCGGCAAGGCCGGATAACGCGGCGCATATATGCCGGTATACACGATCTGCAGCGCAAAGAAGGCAGCGCAGAGCAGGATCAGGCCATCGCCCTTATTAAGGGAGAACGCAGAGCCGGTGAAGGTCAGCAGATACAGGCCAACCGCTGCGAGGCCGGCACTGAACCAGGTGTAACGGGATATGGCATGCTTCAGCAGCGCCAGAGACAGGAAAGGTACAAGTACCACCGACAGTCCGGTAATGAACCCTGTATTGGAGGTGGTGGTATACAGCAGTCCCATGGTCTGGAAGCCATAGCCCAGGAAGAGCAGCAGGCCCAGCAGCAGAGCATGCAGAACCATACGTAAGCTTAGCTTCTTCCATTCCTGACGGTAGAAGACGGCGGTAATTAGTGCAAGCAGCAGGGCGGCGCCTGTAAACCGGATGCTGTTGAAGGCAAGTGGCGGCAGTACCCGGACGGCAGATTGCACAATAAGAAACGTACATCCCCACATCATCGCCACCAGCAGCAGACTTAGATCGGCGATTCGGGAGCGGTTCACAGGGTGTCATCCTTTCAGGGCCGTATGAGTTGTCCAAATTGTATCCTAAATCAGGGGGCAGGACAAGCCGAAACTGCGTAGCGGCCGTGTCCGCACGGGATGAAGGAGGCCTGTAGCCCGTTATACGCTGGACAAAAAAGGAAAGCCTTGGTATACTTCGATAACCGCACACTTGTTCTTATTTCGGGCATCCAGAATCATTATACTCTCATATGAAGGAGCGGATTCACCATGATGGGCAAATCCCATTTAGTTATCAGCACCGGGGTTACCTTGTCCGCCATGAGTTTGCTTGGGCTTGAAATCACTCTTCCGGCCGTCGCCGTTGCGGTGGTCAGCTCGCTGCTGCCCGATATCGACGAGCCGAATTCACTGCTGGTACGCAAGGCAGTTCCCGAGTTTCTGCTGCGTATCCTGCAGGTATCCCTGATCGGGGCAGCTATTTATCTTTATTTTGCCGGAATCGCTGCTCCGCCGTGGAATATTGCCCTGGCTCTGCTGGTCGGCAGTGTGTCTTTCCTGCCGGGCCGCAGGCTGAGGCATCTGGTGATGCTGCTGATTGCGCTGGCGCTGTTTGCTTTTGCCGATGCCTATGATCCATGGAACTATATTGCCGCCTGTGTGCTGGTCGTAGCTTCCGTTGTCCCGCACCGGGGAATCACGCATACGCTGTATGCCGTGGCCGGCTGGGGGGCGCTGCTGTATTTTGTATCAATGGGCATGGATGACGGCGGCAGTCTCTGGATTGCCGGGAGTATGTCCTACGGCCTGCATCTGCTGGCCGATTCCCTGACCCAGCGCGGAATTACGCCGCTGCCCCCGCTGCCGGTCAAGCTGCGGCTGAAGCTGATGAGCACCGGCACGAAGAAAGGTAATGCAGTGGAGAAGGTGTGCGTAATGCTTACGCTGGCGCTGGTTGTCTATGTTTTTGTGCTTACGCCTTCTTTGGTGTAAAGGGCAAGCAAGAGCTGGGCAGCAGCTTAAGAGATGAACAACGAGATAAGAGATGGACGGCAAGACAAGAACCCCACGATCAGCTGCGCAGGATGCGGCAGGATAGCGGGGTTCTTTTTACTGTATAAGTACCTGCTTGCCGGAGTGGTGTCTGCGGTGCAGAGCCCTACTCCTCAAGAAATACCAGACCGATGAAGTCCTCCGGCTCAATGCGGCCGAAGTAATGCTTCAGATCGAGATCAGCCAGTGCCTCTCTGACCTCAGCTTCCGCATAACGTTTGCCGCGCAGCGCGTTCTCCACATCCGCCACATCGCCGACACCGAAGAAGTCCCCGTAGATTTTGATCTCGCGGATGATGGAATCCTCAATGTCCATGCGGATATCCACTAGACCGGCCGGGAATTTGCGGGTGTGCTTCACATTGCTCTTCGGCGACAGGCCGTAGTTCCAGTCCCAGTTCTGGTAGTGTTCCTTGGAGATTTCATTGATCCGTACCCAGTCATCCATTGTCAGCTTGTACTGGGGAACCTCGGACGCCTCCATACCGAAGATGGAACGCAGCAGACCTTCGCGGAACTCCTCAATCGTCATATCGGGGTTGCCCAGCAGCTCCTTGATATTGGCTACACGGCTGCGTACGGACTTGGTGCTCTTCGACTTGAACTTCTCGGGATTTACGTTGAGTGAAGCCTGCACATCATCCAGATTAAGGTCAAACATCAATGTGCCGTGGCTGAACATGCGTCCGCGTGTGGAGAACTGGGCATTGCCGGAGATTTTCTGCTCCCCGACCTGAAGATCGTTGCGTCCACTCAGCTCGGCATTCACTCCCATCGACTGCAGATAATCAATCACAGGCTGGGTGAATTTGAGGAAGTTATGGAAAGACTGTCCGTCATCCTTGGTAATGAAGCTGAAGTTCAGATTGCCCAGATCATGATAGACTGCGCCGCCGCCGGATAACCGCCGTACGACCTGGATATTGTTGTCCTTCACATATTCCTGGTTGATCTCTTCGATGGTGTTCTGATGCTTGCCGATAATAATCGACGGGCTGTTGATATAAAAAAGCAGATAGCTCTCGTCCATCGGCAGGTTCTTGAGTGCAAATTCCTCAATTGCCAGATTGACCGATGCGTCTGTAATTCCGGTGTTATCGATAAAAAGCATAGTGATTCCTCCGCTTGGCCATAGTAAACTGCTGTACTTATTCTAAACTAAAAGAGAGATTTCCACAAAATCGAAAGTTTAACTTATCCGGCTGGCGTTACGCAAGGGCCGCCAGTTTACCCTCCATTGAGGCTGCAAGCGGACTTCTGCCGGCAGAATAAGCTTCGCCCGGTACTTCTCCGCTTGATAAGTGCCTGGGATCATCATGCCGGGCGCACCTGTGCGTTGCTGTAAGAGCATTGACGTACTTCCGGCAATAGGCCGATAATTGGGTGAAGGATTGCTAAGTTTCACACAGATTGTTGTATGAGATACAAGAATTGTCCTGCTAAACCGCTTGGAGGGGACGAAATGCTGCCTTTTATACAACAGTTCTGGATTATTGGCGGGATCATGCGGAGAATGTTGTATTATGGGCAGGATTATTGCAGCGGCTGATCCGCTACTCAAATAAGTGTAGTTCAATTAAATTAATGAAGTAATGATTGAGCGTAAAGGGAGTGTACTCATGCTTGAAAAATACGGACACGGCGGCGATCTGCTGACAGCGGCCGAGCTATACGGGGAGAATAGCGGCGGCTTCCTGGATTTCAGCGCCAATATTAATCCGCTGGGCCCGCCGCCGGGGGTGCTCGCGCTGCTGCGGGATGCGGTCTCCGCGATTACAGCTTATCCTGATCCGGGACACCGGAGGCTGAAAGCGCTGCTCGCGGAAAATCTGGGAGTGGGCATGGACTGGATTACCGTTGCCAATGGAGCCGCCGAGTCGATGGCCCTGCTTCTGCTGGCGGCGGCCCCGCGCCGCGTAGGCATCGTCGAGCCCTGCTTCTCCGAATACCGCCAGCTGGCGGAGCAGTTCGGTGCAGAGGTTTTGTCCGTTCAAGGGACCCGCGGCAGCGATTACCGGGCCTCCGTGGACGAGATCTCCGGCCTGCTGGAGCAGACGGATCTGCTGTTCCTCGGCCAGCCGAATAATCCGAACGGCGTCCAGTATCCGCTGGACGAGCTGCGGGTGCTGGCCCGCAGGGCGGAAGCCTGCGGGACGATTCTTGCCGTGGATGAAGCGTTCATTGACTTCATCCCGGAGGCGGACCGGCAATCCCTGTTGCCGGAGCTGGGGGCTTACCGTCATATGGTGCTGGTGCGCTCGATGACGAAGTTCTTCGCCATTCCCGGGCTGCGGCTGGGCTTCACTGCCGCACATCCGGAGCTTGTCGCGGCAATGACCGGCAAGCAGGTGACCTGGAGCGTGAACGGCCTGGCCCTGCTGGCCGGGGAAGCTTGTCTGCAGAGCGGCGACGGCTACGTGCAGGAGACGCGCGCGCTGATCGCAGCAGAGCGGCAGCTGCTGCGCCAAGGTCTGCTTGAGCTCGGCTGCGAAGTGCCGCCGGGCGAAGCGAACTTCCTGCTGCTGCGGCTGCCCGCTCCGTGGAGCGCGCAGGAGCTGCAGCAGCGGCTGGGCGCGGGCGGCATTCTCGTCCGCAGCTGCGCGATGTACCCCGGCCTTGAGCCGGGGCATATGCGCGTCGCGGTGAAGGGCCGGGCGGACAATGCCCGGCTGCTGCGGGAGCTGGGGGCGCTGCTGCGGGCGGGGATCTGAGAGCTGAGAGCTGCAGCAGTTGAGAGCGTGCCAGCCGCCAGTGAGCCAGCCGCCAGCCGTTAGCGAGCCAGAAGCCAGCCAGAAGCCAGCCAGAAGCTAGCCGCAGGGGGCCAGAAGCCAACAGTTAGCGAGCCAGCCGTCAAAGGTTCTCCGACTCACTTCGCTCGGTGTGCACGCAGCCTCTCCACAAGAAATAAGTGGAAAAAGAGCATTTATTTAGCCTGAACCAGACAATTTCGGGACAGCAGTTGGAAAAAGTACATCTATTCGTCCCGCATCCCCGTTTGGAGGCGGAATCAAGAGAATTAGATGCCATTTTTCCACTTAATAAACGCATATACGGTTAAATCATATAATTAAATGTCATAAATCCACTTATTTAGCCGGCTTTAGCACGGAACGGAACCCGTCTCTTACCAGAAGGGTTCATCATCTATTAATGTACAAAGAAATCGCTCCTTTTGAAATGGCGGGTAGTACCTCCATTAATTACAGGAACGGTTTTTTTTGTGTTGTTTTGAAGTATGTATGTTACCGAAAAGTTAATTCGCCACGCGTTCACCCGCAGACTTGTTACTAAGCGTGCATGAACCCAAACATTATGTTTACCCGGATGGCCGGGCCGTAAAGAGGTAAAAAAAGTCGGCTGGATGTAAAGATATTCGTATGTTTAAATTTGCCGGGTTTTTATATGCTTAAATCAAATACACAAGGAGGTTAAAGAATGCTCAGAATACCCTTACGAAAAATCCCCGTCTTGATATTGCTGGCTTCACTGGTCCTATCCTCAACCCCGCTTGGCCAGCCCCAGGCCGCCTATGGAGCAGACGGTGCAGACGCCGCTATAAGCTCCCCCGCACTTGATATTACCCAAAGTAAAGTAGAAGGTGAGTATGCGCTGGATCTGTCGGAGGTTGGGAATGTAGACTGGCTGCATCTGAAAGGCAACGGCCCGGATGACATCATTCAGATTAAAAAGGCCGTTCCCAGCTCTGTAACCTTCAGCGTGTACGGGAACGGTACGACAAGTACCGAAGGGAAGCCAGATAGGGGCAATGACGGGAATTATTTGTCCTATTCCTGGAATGACGGCATGGCAGGTTATGAAAGGGCTGTCAAGGATACCGGATTCGGCGTGTTTTTCCCCAAGAACAGAGATTCGGGGATATACGGGGATGTAGGCTGGACCTTCCAAGTTGCCCCGCAGCCGCAGGAGTCAACGGTCGTATTCGGCATCGGGTTATGGCAGGCGAAAGCTGCTGTGAGGATCTATGCAGATATGAACCTCATGGAGACGAAGGAGATCAGTGCGGGTGGGACTTCGGAAGTATATAAGTATCAGATTAAGGTGCCAGCCAATGTGCAACTAAGAGTTGAGGGTCTGCAGGCAGAAACCCTTTCGAGGTACGGTAACATGTCTTTCTCGGGACTTGCGGTAAGCAGCAAGGAGGTAGCCGATAAAAGCATGCTCCAGCTTGCCTATAATCAGGTGAAGGACAAACTCCAAGGTGTATACACGGATGAATCCTGGCAGGACTTTGCCAAGGCAAGGATTGAAGCCAAGGAGGTTCTGGACAAGCAGGATGCCCTACAGGAGGAAATCGACCGTGCCCTGTCGCTTCTGGAGCAGAAGCAAGCGGCTCTGGTAAGAAGAGAAACCAATCTGATGATCGATTACACAGGTGCTGCGGAGAATGAATACGAATTCGGCAGTAATGGGGATCAGCAGGACAGATATCAGACCTTTACGGCTCAGGAGAGCTTCGAGATGCAGTACGCACAAGTAAATGTGAGAAAAATGTCCAATAGCGTAAGCGACTTGACCGTGAAGCTATATGGGACAGACCCTTCCGGCTTCCCGGCAGGTACTCTTCTTGCAGAAACAGTGGTCAGCCGTGACCGTGTTGCGGACGGTGAAATGACTACGATTCCACTCCGTTATAGTCTCGCCGGAAATACACGGTACGCTCTGGTTTTATCGCAGAAGAATCTGTCCGCCGGCAAATACCGCTGGATGGTCATGAAGAAGAACGGGGAAACGGCAAGTGAATTTTTCGGCAAAAGTGTCTCCGGTGCCTTCCAATCCGAAGCACATCTGGGCACCGGCATCTTAAGAATTATTAAGAATACGGATGTGGACAGAACCGCCTTACAGGCCTTAATCGATGATATTGCCAAATCTAACTACAACAGCAGGCTGTACACCGTGCAGTCGTGGTCTGCACTCGAAGCTGCGTTGGCTAATGCCGGCCTGGTTTTGAACGATTTTGACGCTGACCCGGAGGAGATCAATGCAGCGCTCAGCCATTTACAGGAGGCAAGGGGCCAGCTGGAGATTAATATGGATATGGCGGCGATTGCCGGGCAGATCGATCTTATTAGCCGGGCCGTCATCAAAGGCTACACCCTCAGTTCCCTGAACACCTTGAATGCAGCTGTGCAAGCCGCCAAGGCGCTGGATGTTAACGCTCCGGATAACGAGAAGCTGACCGCCTTCTCCACTGTTTTGGAAGCGGTTCATAATTTGAAGACCGCAGGCAAATACCAGTACGATACGCATGCGCAAATGACAGCAGCCTTCGGCTTCGAAGGCGACAAGAATGCTTCGCTTGCTTTTCTGGACGGATCATATCAGATCGGCGGAAGCCGTCCGGAGCAGCATGGTCCGGTAGCCCCTAAGCAAATGGTCACGTTCGGAGTTGCAGATACAAGCAACATCCAGTGGACCAAGGGGGAAGGTTATTTACCTGTAATGATCAGTGAATATACGAAGAATAAAGTAGACTACAAGATTGAGACCTTCGCCAACAAGCACACGGTGGACCAGAAGGATTATGTCGTCAACTATTCCAGAGTCACGGCTACGAATCATTCAGGCGAGCTCATGCTGCTGCCGGTCGTCTCGGGCAATCTGGTTCCAATCAATGCGGACGCTGTAAATATGTACACCGTTCAGCCGGGCGGGAGCGTTGTCAGGGAATATGCAATTGAAGCTGATAAATATGAATATTTTGACAAGAACGTGACCCGGTTTACTTCCTTGACCAAAGAGCAGGTGGCGGGTCTGGGAACCTTCGAAGCCAACTACAGTGAGATGAAAGCTTATTGGCTGAATAGACTCTCCGCAGTAGTGGATATCGGCTTGCCGAACCGGGAGCTTGAGAATGCGTTCAAATCCGGCTATATCGATACGCTGATTATTAAAGATGATACGTATCTGCATGTGGGTGAAAACGGCTATGCCCGGTTATTCTCCCATGATACGCTGGGCATTCTGGTAAATCTGATTCAGAGCGGGGATTTCGCTCATGCGCAGGATTATCTGAAGAGTATCCCGCTGACAGGCGGAATCAACATTGAGACGGGTCAGGTGGACAGCAATCTGTATTGGGATACCAACTGGAAAATTCCATGGGCCTACGCTGTTTACTTAAGTAAAACCGGTGACGCCTCTATCTTCGATGAGCAGATGACCGCCGATGACGGCTCTACCGGCACCGTATTTGAGAAGCGGGTTAAATTCGGAGCGCGAACCATTGAGAGTGACCGCAACGCTGACGGAATTATGAAAAAAACGTATGCGATTGATTCCGAGGGCAACTGGACGATCGACAATTACTCTGCCCTGACCGGTCTGACCGCTTATGAATATGTAACCCGCGAACTCTACCGTTTAAAAAATGATGAAACCTATTTGCAGGAAGCGGAGTGGGCAAAAGCAAGGTATGACGACTTATTGGCCAAATTCACAGCCAAGCTGCAGCAGACGATAACCGAAGAAGGGCTTGATTATATTCCGGCATCGGTCGTTGAGACCAATGATGAGAACCGGATGAGAGACTCCAGAGATGCGAACTGGGCCTCCATGTTCCTGTTCGGCAGATGGCACTGGGACGGGTATCTGTATGGGGCAGAGCAGCCCGAGGATAATATCAACCTGAAGCTGCTGGATGATACGTATTCCTATGGAATCAACCGGCGTATCCAGGAGGATACGACAGATTCTCCTTACAATTTCGGGGGTTATCCGCATGGCTTCTACTCAAGCGCATATAATGCCGGTTACGGAAGCGCTGCACTGCGCGGAGAAGAATACCGGGATATGGGCATCAAAGCGTATGAATTCATGATTGAAAATTCGATGAGCGGGCCGTTCAGCTGGTGGGAAGGGATCAATTATCCTGTCGCAGGAAGCCCTTGGGCACAGACGAATGATCAGCTGAACCTTCAGAATACACCGGGCGGCGGCGGATCAGCCCAGCATATGTGGGGACAATCCGTGAACTCCAAGGTGCTCATTGATTCCCTGATTGCCGAGCGGATTTATGATCAGAATCAGAAGGCTGAGATTATTGTAGGCCGCGGGATCCCTAAGGAGTGGGTCAAGGACGCTGCCAAGAACAATAATGTGGTGGCCAGTGTGCAGAATTACCCCGCTCTGCAGGGCGGCAGAGTCGGGTACAGCATTGTAAGACAAGACAATCAGCTCGTGGTGACCTTCAGCAGCGATTTGAGTCAGGCGAAGGTAGAGGCCGGAGGGGCCAGCTTCAGTGTCCAATTGCCAAGCATGGTGAACAATATTACGGATGTATCTGCAGGCATAATGGATAACAGCAAAGGTATCGTTACGGTCCCGTTAAATACAGCCTCAGTAACGATAACTTTAGGGGATTTACCGAAACCGCTGGCTGTTAACTTAGATAAGGATAAGCTTGAAATTGTTTATGCTGATGGAGACCTCCAGACCTCGGTTACGAAAGACGTTATTTTGCCGGCAGCAGGCGAACATGGAAGTGAAATTACCTGGACCTCAAGTAATCCCGATATCATCTCCAGTAAAGGGGAGGTTAAACGTTCGGCGAGCACAACCGGGGTGACTTTGACGGCCACTCTGAAGAAAGACGGGGCAGAGGCCCAGAAAAGCTTCGTATTGACGGTGCTAAAGGCAGACACCAAGCCTGACGGAGGCACGGATACAGGGAACAATGGCAACAACGGTAACAACGGTAATAACGGCAACAACGGCAATAATGGGAATGCGGGTAACAACACAGGGAATACCGGTACTATCGGCACTATCGTAACCACCGGCAATACGGGCAGCATAGGCGGCGCAGGAAATACAGGCGATGGCGGTATGGCTACTCAGCCTGCGTTCAAGGATGTAGAGAAGCACTGGGCAAAAGAGAGCATTATAACTGCGGCGCAGCGCAAGCTGGTGAACGGTTATGCAGACGGAACCTTCCGTCCGGACGGAGCCGTTACGCGCAGTGAATTCGCGGTGATCCTGGGTCGCGCCTTACAGGTGGACCTTGCGCTATCCGGACTTTCCTTCACGGATGAAGGCAGCATTCAGCCATGGGCGGAGCCGTATGTTGCCGCTGCGGTTAAATCCGGCTGGATTACAGGCTATACGGATCAGTCCTTCCGGCCCGGCGGAAAGATTACCCGCCTGGAGATGATTGCCATGATTGTCCGGGCGCTGGAATGGAAGACAGACTCCAAGGCTAAGGCAGCTTTTGTAGATGCGGAGCTTATTCCTTCATGGGGTCAGCCGTATGCGGCAGCCGCCTATGAAGCGGGTCTGGTTGAAGGCCAAGGCAATAACCGGCTGGCTCCGAATGATCAGGCAACGCGGGCAGAGGCAGTAACCCTGATTCTAAGACTGTTAGACATAACTGAACAGCAGTAGCATACGGCAGAGCAAGCTGGCGTCCGGATTTCCGGCGTCAGCTTTTTGTTTGCAGGCTACAAACATTGATACAGAGAAAACGAGATACTATATAATGATATAGTCGGTTTAGGAATAGTTTACTGCGTGAGAGGAGCGGATGTAACGTGAAAGAAGTGAATGTGAATCTACCCTTTAATCTTGACGGTGGATTGGCAGTGTACCAGAGCAGGGTCTGGCAGGGACTAACGCTGGAGTGGCGGGAAGGCCATCTGCTGCTGGAATTTCCGGCTGAGGTAGACAGTATATCAAGCGCAGTGTATGGCGGAGGAACAGGCCGCCTGAAGCGGGCGGTGAACCAATATGTCACCCGGGACTACGAATGCAGCAATCCGGTACGGGATATGGAAAATAAGCTGCAGGAGTGGGGTTATCCGCTGGAAGGCTGTGCCGGACTGATGACGGCAGTTCCGCTTGAACATGCCGCTGTTGCCGAGGAGGATACCGGCTCTGCGGGGATAATGTGCTGCGTGACAGCGGCTGCGGGCAATGCCGCCCGCGCCGGATCGCAGCGCAGCGTGCTGGCGGCTTACCGCCCGGGCACGATCAACATCATGCTTGGCATTGACGGCTGGCTGTCGCCGTCTGCCATGGTCAACGCCGTGATGACGGCCACGGAAGCGAAGGCTGCCGCACTGGCGGATCTCGGAATCACGGATTCCGAGAATGGGCTAACCGCAACCGGAACCACCACGGATGCGATCGTGCTCGCGGTGAGCGGAAGCCGCCGCTACGCAGCGGAGCATGTCTACGCCGGAACTGCGACTGACTTGGGCGGAGCCATCGGCAGGCTGGTGTACAGTGCGGTGACGGAAAGTCTGAGTTCGGTGAAGGCGGCAGAGGCTGCGCGGAGAGCGGAACTAGCTAACTTGGCGCAGGCAGAGCAACTTGCAGCTTCTGCGGAAACTGGGCAAGCTGCGGGTGGAGAAGAAGCAGTTGCAGTCGAAGCAGTAGTGGCAGCTGAACTGTTACCGCCTCAAGAAGCACTAAATGGGCAGCCCGGCCATCTGATGAAGGGCGGCCGGGAATAATGTCTGGAATGATGAAGAAGGACCGCCAGGAACCGCAGCGGGGTGAACCAAGGTGAAGCTTGCCATCATACTGTTGGCCGCTTATGTTGTGGACCGGATTGTCGGCGATCCGCGTAATCTTCCCCATCCCGTTGTCTATATGGGGAAGGCCATCAGCGCGATAGAGCAGCTTATCCGCCGCTTCGCATCGGCGCCCCGCGCCCTGAAGCGGGCGGGGCTGCTGCTTCCGCTCCTGGTAGCAGGAGGCGCATGGGTGCTGACAGCGCTGCTTGTCATGCTACTCTATAAGATATCCCCCTGGCTGTCCGGGGCTGCCGAAGTATGGCTGATCTCCACAACGATTGCCTCCAAAGGGTTGAAGGATGCAGGGTTGGCGGTATTCGCAGAACTCCGCCAAGGAGATATTCCCGCTGCCCGCAGAGCGCTGGGAATGATCGTCGGCCGGGATACGGCGCATCTGGAGAGCCCGGAGATCGTCCGCGGCACAGTGGAAACAGTGGCGGAGAACATCGTCGACGCGATCATCTCGCCGCTGTTCTTCGCCCTGCTGGGCGGGGCTCCGCTGGCTATGGCTTACCGTGCGGTGAACACGCTGGATTCCATGGTCGGCTACAAGAACGACAAGTACCGCGACCTCGGCTGGGCATCTGCCCGTCTGGATGACGTGGTCAATTACATACCGGCGCGGATTACAGCGCTATTGCTAACCTTGTGTGCAGCTCTGCTGCGGCTGGACTGGCGGAGATGCTGGCGTTCCGTGCGGAGGGATGCACGTCTTCATCCCAGCCCGAACAGCGGCTACCCGGAATCGGCAGTTGCCGGAGCACTGGGCATCCGCCTGGGCGGAGAAAATGTATACCACGGCGTAACCTCCTTCCGCGCTTACATGGGGGATCCCCTGCGGACAATGGAGCCGGAGGATATTATCGTGACTTCGCGGATGATGATGCTGTCTTCAGCCATATTTGTCTGCCTGTGTGCAGCGGTTGCCTTGTTATGGCAGGGGATGGGGGGCTGAGCGGAGTGCAGATGGACAAGGACGAGGGTAAGGATACGGACAAGGACAATGACAAGGACAATGACAAGGGCAAGGGCAAGGGCAAGGGCAAGGGCAAGGGCAAGGGCAAGGGCAAGGGCAAGGGCAAGGGCAAGGGCAAGGGCAAGGACAAGGACAAGGACAAGGACAAGGACAAGGACAAGGATGCGGACAATGACAAGATAAGCCACTTGAAGGATTCGGCTCTGGTAGCTCGCAGCGTTCTAAGTAACCCGGCACCGCAGCAGGAGTTGGGGCTGGGGCTAGGGCGGGAGTTGGAGCAAGAGCTGGGGCTAGGGCAGAAGTTGGAGCAGGAGCTGGCGCGGGAGCCTCAACATGAGCAGGAACTGGAGCAGGAGTTAGAACTGGAGTTGGAGCAGGAGCAGGAACCTCAACTGGAATTAGAGCTGGTGCTTATCCGCCATGGGCATACGCAGTGGAACAAGGAGCGCCGTTATTTGGGCAGCACCGATCTGCCGCTGCTGCCGGAGGCGCGTCAGCAATTGTCCGCACTAAGCGACCAGTCGGCGCTCGGCGGGGAATTCTGGCGTGTCTATTGCAGTGACCTGCTCAGGTGCAGGGAGACGCTGGCAGCTGTGGCTCCACACCTGGAGCGGCAGGCCATCTATGATTCGCAGCTGCGCGAGCTGGATTTTGGTGCTTGGGAAGGCGGCGATTATGAGCAGCTGAAGGATAACGGGCATTACCGCAGCTGGATTGACCACCCCGAATTAGTAACACCGCCGGAAGGGGAAGCGTGGGAACAATTTGAAGCCCGGGTGGATGATTTCTGGACTCAGCTGGAGCAGGAACTGGAGCATACAAGCATTAACAGGGGGATGCCCTGGATTGAAACCAGCGAACCAAGGGTGGTTCCACCAGCGGTAGTTCCACCAGTGGCAGATTCACCAGTGCCCATTTCATCTGTGATAGTTCCACCAGTACCAGATTCACGAGTGCCGATTCCATTTGCGGCAGTTCCACCAGCGGCAGATTCACCAGTACCAATTTCATCTTCGGCAGTTTCACTAGTGCCAGACTCATCACCCAATCCCCGCCTCCGCGCGTGCTGATTGTGACTCATGGCGGCATCATCCGGCTGCTGCTGGCGCGTCTGACCGAAGGAGTAACCTTCTATACAGTAGCTGCACCCGCTCCGGGTGAAGTCACTGTACTGAATCTTCGGAAGGATGAAGGAGCCTGGCGCATGATGCCACGCGAAGTGTAGCTACCGCAGCTGGACTAGGGACCGCTACAACTCGGGTGCGAAAAACCGAATACAATGCGCCGCCGATAGGGTTAATTAGCCAAATTTATGCGAAAAACCGAATACAATGCGCCGCCGATACGGTTAACGAGCCAAATGTATGCGAAAAACCGAATACAATGTACCGCTGTTCGGGTTAACAAGCCAAGTGTATGCGAAAAACCGAATACAATGCACCGCCGATAGGGTTAACGAACCAAATGTATGCGAAAAACCGAATACAATGCGCCGCCGATACGGTTAACGAGCCAAATGTATGCGAAAACCGAATACAATGCACCGCCGATAGGGTTAATTAGCCAAGTGTATGCGAAAAACCGAATACAATGCGCCGCCGATACGGTTAACGAGCCAAATGTATGCGAAAAACCGAATACAATGCGCCGCCGACAGGGGTAACGAGCTAAATGTATTCGAAAAACCGAATACATTATCCCCCTTAGAACCACAGCCGGAAGAAAATCCCGGGGCTGTGGTTCTTTTTTTACGGCGGCGTCTGTGCCATGATAGCTATGGGGGCGATAGCGGTATGTTTAAGGATTTCAAGCTCATTGCCGGACGTCCGGTATATATCCAGGTGAAGGATTACATGAAGCATCTTATTATCAAAAGCGCGCTCCAGGGCGGGCAGAAGCTCCCCTCAACACGGGAACTCAGCACACTCCTCAAGGTCAGCCGCAACTCGATTATCTCGGCTTATGAGAGTCTGGAGGATGACGGCTTCGCGTATACGGTGCAGGGCCAGGGGAGTTATGTCTCACATGGCGCAGCAGCGGGGCACGGAGATCCGGAAGCGGCATCCTGGAGCGTGGACTGGAAAGAGCGGCTCAGCGGCCAGGCGCTGCTCGCGGAAGAGCTGGACATTATGAAGCGGGGAATCCGCGCGGGGAAAGGAACGATTTCTTTTACCAGTATCGCGCCGGATGAGAGCCTCTTCGATCTGGATCATGTCCGAAGAGCTTTTCTGGAACGCATGTCCGTGGAGGGCAACGTTCTGCTGAATTATGGATATGCCAAGGGATATAAACCTTTAATAGATTATTTGCGGCAATATATGGAGCACAAGGGCGTGGATATGCGCGGGAAGGATCTGCTGATTACGAACGGGTTCACGGAGGGCTTCGACATAGTGTTGTCTGCTCTGGGTAAGCGGCATGGCGCTGTGATCTGTGAGAACCCGACGCATCATACGGCGATCAAGAATCTGAAGCTGCACGGCTTCGGGATACACGGGGTAACGATGGAGCGGGATGGCATCCACCTCGGCGAACTCAAGCGCGCGCTCGAAGAGCGGGAATACGACTGTGCGTATCTGGTCCCCTCCTACCACAATCCTACCGGAATTGTCATGTCTCCCGAGAAAAGACAAGGCCTAATGAAGCTCATGTCTGATTACAAGGTGCCGGTTATCGAGGATGGTTTCAACGAGGAGCTGCGTTATTCGGGTGCCCATGTGGCTCCGTTAATGGCGGCGGCGGGCAGCGGGAACAGTGTCATCTACCTCGGCAGCTTCTCCAAAGTGCTATTCCCCGGACTGCGGGTGGGCTGGGTGCTGGCGGATCAGGAGCTGATCTATTATCTCGAAAGTGTCAAAAGGGCACGCAGCATCCATACCTCAACGCTCGACCAGTCTATCCTGTATCAATATCTGCTGGGCGGCAATCTGGAGAAGTATCTGAAGAAGGCCCGGCTGGAGTATAAACGCAAATACGAGCTGACGCTGGCCTGCTGCAAGGAGCATATTCCGTATGCCTCATTATCGGGGGACGGGGGCTACATCTGTTTGTAACGTTCGCTGAAGGCTTCAGCACAAGGGAATTGCTGGCGGCGTGCCACAGGCAGGGGGTTATTTTTACGGCGGGAGACATCTTCTTCACAGACGGTACAGGGCAGAACACGCTGCGGCTGGGCTTCTCCAGAGTGGCGGATGAGGATATACGCAAAGGGATCGAAATTATCGGCAGGACAGCACGGCAACTTATGGGATGAAGGGGTGTACGGATATGATTAGAGTGGGAGTTATTATGGGCGGCGTATCGTCTGAATATGAGGTATCCATGAATACCGGCAGGGAGATGCTGAAGGCGCTGGATCCGGCAAAATACACCGGGATTCCGGTTCCCATCACCTCGCGTAAAGAGCTGCTGGAGGGAGTCGTGGGGCTGGACTTCGCTCTGCTCGCCCTGCATGGGACTTACGGCGAGGATGGCACCGTACAAGGTGCGCTTGAAACGCTAGGCATTCCTTATTCCGGGAGCGGCGTGCTGTCCAGCAGTCTCTGCATGGATAAAGGGCTGGCCAAGACGGTTATCCGCAGCAAAAGCATCCCCACACCCGACTGGCTGTGCTGGGACCATATCAATGAATATGCACCGGAAGCCGTGGACCGGCTGGGTTATCCGGTGATGGTCAAGCCGAATTCCGGCGGCTCCAGCATCGGCATGACCAAGGTGAACCATCCGCAGGAGCTGCGCGGGGCGGTGGAGAAGGCTTTTGCCGCGGACTGCTCGGTGCTGATTGAGCGTTATACAACAGGGCAGGAGATTACCTGCTCCATTCTCGGTGGAGAGCTGCTGCCGGTAATCGGGATTCAGTCGCTCGGTGCCGACTGGTTCGATTACAGCGCCAAATATGAGCAGGGCGGGGCGGAGGAACAGATCATCCAGTTGCCTGCGGAGGTCGAGGAACGGGTGCGTACGGCGGCACTTACCTGCTACCGGGCGCTGAAATGCGCGGTGTATGCACGGGTGGATATGCTGCTGAAGGACGGCATTCCTTATGTGCTGGAAGTGAACACGTTGCCCGGCATGACCGCAACCAGCCTGCTGCCGCAAAGTGCAAGGGCGTCTGGCATTTCCTTCACCCGGCTGCTCGATGAGATTATCAGCGGATCATTGCGGGAGCGTGGGGGGATGAGTGGAGCAGCGGAAGCACCAGAAGCACCGGAAGCACCGGAAGCACAACTGGCACAGCAAGGGGGTGGCAGGTTATGAACAGAAAACAATCTGCTTTGCCTGTGGACCGCCACCCCCGCATCCCGAGCCTCACTGGCATCTCCCTGCACAGCGACCCCATTACTCCGCGCTTAAGGGAGATCCCGCCTTCGGGCATCCGCGCTTTTTTTGATCTGGCTGCGGGTAACAACGATATTATTTCACTCGGGGTTGGTGAGCCCGACTTCGCTACTCCTGAACAGGTCAGAGCGGCCTGTATCCGCGCCCTGGACCGCGGGGAGACGATGTATACGCCTAACAGCGGGAGGATGGAGCTGCGGGAGGAGATTGCCGGGTATTTGCAGAAGGGCTTCGACCTGCAGTACGATCCTGCGGACGAAATATTGGTTACTGTAGGGAGCAGTGAAGCCGTGGATCTGGCGCTGCGCGCCTTCATCGCACCGGGCGATGAGATTCTGATTCCTTCCCCGGGTTATGTCGCCTATGCGCCTATCGCCTATCTGAATGGCGGAACGCTGGCCACGGTGGAGACGACTGTGGAGCAGGGCTTTAAGCTCACGGCCGAAGCACTGAAGCGGGCAATCACTCCGCGATCCAAGCTGCTGATGGTGAATTTTCCAAGCAACCCTACGGGGGCGGTAATGACCTATGAGGACTGGCTGCCGGTAGCTGAGGTGGTGAAGGAGCATGGGCTGATCGTGATTTCGGATGAGATCTATGCCGAGCTGACCTACGACAGCGCACATGTAAGTATTGCCTCACTCCCGGGCATGAAGGAGCGGACGGTGGTGATCAGCGGGTTCTCGAAGGCTTTTGCCATGACCGGCTGGCGGGTCGGATATGCCTGCGGGAACCGCGAACTGCTGGCGGCTATGCTCAAAATTCATCAATACACAGCCATGTGTGCGCCTGTGCTGGGACAGATCGCCGCTGCCGAATCCCTGCGCAGTGCTCTGCCGGATAAAGACCGGATGAAGGCATGCTTCAAGGACCGCCGGACGCTGTTTGTGGAGGGGCTGCGCGATGCCGGACTGCACTGCCATATGCCTGAAGGGGCATTCTACGCCTTCCCGTCCATTGCCCACACCGGCATGAGCTCGGAGGAATTCGCCTTAAGGCTGCTGAAGGAGGCGGGAGTCGCAGTTGTTCCGGGCCATGTGTTCGGGGCTGGCGGAGAAGGGTATATCCGCTGCTCCTATGCGGCTTCTACAGCGAAGCTGACCGAGGCGCTGGAGCGGCTGGAAGGCTTCATGAAGGTAAAAATCTAATTGTAAGATCAATCTATATCACCTATAATCCTTTAAGGAAGAAATAGGGATATGTTAGAATTCAATTGGCTTGCAGCCAAGTCAGCGGAAGCTCCCTTCTTCAGAGCAGGGGAGCTTTTTTTTGTGTTCTGATGACAGTATGCAGAGCAGATAGAAGTGGATTATTTTCAGTAGATTGTTTTCAATAGAATATACAATAGATAACAGGAGGTAATATCATGATCACAGCCATACAAGAAGTAACCGGACGGATCGCTCCGCCTGATGAAAAAGCGACCTTACGCGCGGTGCTCCGCCTGAACAGCCTGACCAAGCCGCCGGGAAGCCTCGGGCGGCTGGAGGCGCTGGCCGTCCGGCTGGCCGGGATCTCCAAAGTAGAACAGCCCTGTTACAGCAAACGTACGGTAGTAGTTATGGCAGCGGATCATGGGGTCTGTTGTGAAGGGGTCAGTGCTTTTCCACAGGAGGTTACAATGCAGATGGCCTATAACTTCCTGAGCGGCGGCGCCGCAGTGAATGTGCTGGCCCGCCAAGGCGGTGCAGAGGTGCAGTTCGTGGATATCGGCATTAACGGTGACATCAGCCATCCGCAGCTGATCGACCGCAAAGTGCGCCGCGGCACGGACAATATGGCGGCAGGTCCGGCCATGAGCCGCGATGATGCGCTGCGTGCGATTCTGGCCGGGGTTCAGGTGGCCCAGGAAGCGGTGAAGAACGGAACGGAGATTTTTATTACCGGTGAGATGGGAATCGGTAACACTACGGCCAGTGCTGCGGTGCTGTGCGCACTGGAAGGTATTCCGCCAGAGACGGCAGCCGGACGTGGAACAGGCATCGACGACGAGCGGCTGCGCCACAAAATATCGGTGATCGAACGCGCCCTGAAGGTTAATGCGCCGAATCCGGCTGACCCGATCGATGTACTCTCGAAGGTAGGCGGACTTGAGATTGCCGGCCTGGCCGGTCTGATTCTGGGAGCGGCTGCGCTGCGGATTCCGGTCATTCTGGACGGTTTTATTTCCGGAGCGGCAGCTCTGGTAGCAAAGGCATTAGCGCCGGAATCCACGGCTTATATGATTGCTTCCCATGTCTCAGGCGAGCAGGGGCATAAGCTGATGCTGGACCGCCTCGGACTGGAGGCCCTGCTGGATCTCGGACTGCGCCTCGGTGAAGGCACCGGCGGCGCGCTGTGCCTGCATTTCATTGAAGCGGTCTGCCGGATTATGCGGGAGATGGCGACCTTCGAGAGTGCGGGGGTCTCCGGGTCGGAGAGCGTATGAGCATCCTTGTAACCGGAGGGGCACGCAGCGGGAAAAGCGGCTTCGCCGAGCGCTTAACCAAGAAGCTGGCAGACCCGCAGCAGGCGGTCTATGTGGCGACCGGGCAAGCGTTCGATGAAGAGATGAAGGCCCGGATTGCCCTGCACCGGCAGCAGCGGGAGGAGGGCGGCTTCCGCTGGGAGACTCTGGAGGAGCCGCTTGAACTGTCGGCGCTGCTCCGGCGGCTGTCCGGCAGCGGCAGCGGTCAGACAGTCTTGGTGGACTGCCTGACGCTCTGGCTGTCCAACCAGCTGCTGGCTGTGGAGGAACGCAGTGACCGGCAGCAGCTGGTGGAAGCTGCAATTGCCGGACTGGAGCAGAGTGTCTCCAGCTTCCAGGGAACGCTAATTTTGGTTACCAATGAAGTAGGAGACGGCATTGTGCCGGAGTATTCACTCGGCCGGCTGTACCGTGACCTGGCCGGACGGATGAATGCGCGGCTTGCCCGGCAGTGTGAGCAGGTATTCCTGGTTACGGCCGGAATACCTGTTGAGCTAAAGAGCCGGGAGTACATCCTGTGAGCGCGCGGGGGATGCCGCTGCCGCGTTTCAGTTCCTGTCGCGGTTTCCGGTCAAATACAGCCCGGATTTCTCGCCGGAGCTGCTGCGCCGCAGCGTAGTCTATTATCCGCTGGTCGGCGCAGCCATCGGCCTCAGCGCCGCGCTTGGCGCAGCTGCCGCCGCCTGGCTGCTGCCGGCCTGGCCTGCCGCTGTCATCACCCTCATCCTGTGGGTGGGGCTGACTGGCGGGCTGCATCTGGACGGCTGGATGGACAGCGCCGATGCGCTGCTCAGCTACCGCTCGCGGGAGCGGATGCTGGAGATCATGAAGGACAGCCGCGTAGGCGCCATGGGCGTGCTGGCCTGCGTGCTGCTCCTGCTGCTGAAGGCCTCGCTGCTGGCGGCATTGATTGAAGGCGGCAGCTACAGCATGCTGCCGCTGCTCATGCTGCCGCCGGTCTGGAGCCGCTGGTACATGGTGCGGGCCATGGCCCGCTATCCGCTGGCCCGCGGCAATGAAGGGCTGGCCGCCAGCTTCGGCGGGCTGCCTGCCCGGCTGGAGCGGCGAGCGCGTCTAACCGCCGCGCTGCTTACGCTGGCCGCTGCCGCGGCGCCTTTGGCGCTCGGCGCGGGCAGCGGGGCCTGGCCGCAGCTGGCAGCGGCGGCCGTCCTGGCGCCGGCGGCTGCGGCAGCCTGCGGCATGCTCGCAGCGCGGCGGATCGCCAGCCGGCTCGGCGGGCTCACCGGCGACGTCTACGGCGCGCTGGGTGAGCTGCTGGAGACGGTGGTTCTGCTGGTGCTGGTGCTGCTGCAGCACAATCTGTAGCGGACAGCGTCCGCCATGCACTTAGGGCAGCGCCGCACAGCGCTCCAATAGGCCATAGGGCTGCACCGCCCTGAACACCGGCAGCAGCCAGAAAGCGAGGAAGCGAAGAAGATGAACATGGAAGATACAGCCTCAGGTAAGGCCGCGCTTCAGGCAGCGACGGGAGCTGCTCAGGGAGCGGATAAGCAGCAGCCAGCTACCGTCCAGGCAGCGCCGGGGGTTGCAGATGGACGCGGCAAGCAGCAGCCAGCCGCCGTGCTGATGGTGCAGGGAACCGCCTCCGATGTCGGCAAAAGCCTCGTCACCGCCGCCATCGGACGGATTATGACCCGGGACGGCTACCGTACGGCACCGTTCAAGTCGCAGAATATGGCGCTGAATTCTTATGTTACAGCAGACGGCAAAGAAATCGGCCGCGCCCAGGGGATGCAGGCGGAAGCCTTCGGTATTACGGCTACCAGCGACATGAATCCGATCCTGCTGAAGCCATCCGGTGAGATGAGCGCGCAGATTGTGGTGCATGGTGTGCCGCATGCCGCGCTCAGTGCGAGAGAATACCGTGAGAAGTTTCTCCCCGAAGCCAAAGGGACGGTGATGGATGCGCTTGGCCGTCTGCGGGAGGCCTATGATGTTGTGCTGATGGAAGGCGCAGGCAGCCCCGCGGAGATCAACCTCAAGGCGCGGGATATCGTCAATATGAATCTGGCAGGCTGGGCGGATGCCCCGGTGCTGCTGGTTGCCGATATTGACCGGGGCGGCGTGTTTGCCTTCATTGTAGGCACGCTGGAGCTGCTGGAGCCGCATGAACGGGCCCGGGTCAAAGGCTTCATTATCAATAAATTCCGCGGCGATGTCTCGCTGCTGCAGCCCGGGCTGGACTGGCTGGAGGAGCGTACAGGCATTCCGGTGCTGGGGGTGCTGCCGTTCCTGCCGCAGCTGCGGATTGAGGCGGAGGACTCCGTAGTTCTGGAAGGAACCTCAGGCCGCGTGCGTGAAGGTTCTATGAAAGAACTTGATATTGCGGTCATCCGCTATCCGCGCATCTCCAATTTCACCGACTTCGCTCCGCTGGAGGATGAGCCGGATGCTGCCGTACGCTATGTCCTGTCGGCAGACGAGCTTGGAACGCCGGATGTCATTATATTGCCGGGCACGAAGAATACAGCTGCCGACCTGCAGTATTTGCGGGAGCAGGGGTTCCCGGAGGCCATAGAGCGTGCACTGGGACAGGGGACGCAGCAGCTTGCCGGAATATGCGGCGGGTATCAGATGCTGGGGGTGCAGCTGCTTGATCCTCATGCGGTTGAGAGTGCTGAACCGGGTGAGAGTGAGGGCCTCGGGTATCTGCCGCTGTCAACGGCGTTCCTGCAGCAGAAGACCACGGTACGCGTGAGCGGAACACTGGCTGCGGCTCATCCGCTGCAACTAAGCACACAGGCGCCCGCCTCAATCGGAGAGATGCCCATTACCGGGTACGAGATACATATGGGAACGACGACGAATCATGATGCTGCTTCAGTACGCAGTCTGTTCAGTCTGGACGGACCGGAAGGGCAGGCTGTGCCGGAAGGCTGGGGAACCCAGGACGGCAGAGTCTGGGGCAGCTATCTGCACGGCTTGTTCCACAACGATGGGCTGCGCCGCAGCTGGCTGGACGGATTGCGTATTGCCAAAGGACTCGCACCGCTATCCGTAACCTTCTCGGCTGCTGCGCTCCGTGAGCAGGAATTTGACCGGCTGGCGGATGCTGTAAGATCACATCTGGACATGGAAGCCGTGTACAATATTATGGGCTTGCGGGGAGGAGGTGAATAGGGATGTTTATTGCGGTTCTGCTGTTTATTGTTGCCGGACTGGCCGAGATCGGGGGCGGGTACCTGGTCTGGCTCTGGCTGCGGGAATCGCGGCCGCTGTGGTACGGATTGGCAGGCTCTGCCATCTTGATCGCGTATGGTATTATCCCGACGCTGCAGAAGTTTCCTTCCTTTGGCCGGGTATATGCCGCCTATGGCGGAGTATTCGTCGTGCTTGCTGTGCTGTGGGGCTGGCTGGTGGACCGGAAAACACCGGATCTCTACGACTGGATCGGCGCCGGCATCTGCGTGATTGGGGTCTCTGTCATCTTGTGGGCACCGAGACACTGAGCATGGTCCTAATCAGTTATCGCACGAATCCCTCTATTCTCATCCACGGATTGTGATGGAACCTTGTTATTCTATGAATCCTGCCCAAAATACAACATTTTGCGGATTACATCGCTTTTATATTCAAAAATGTTGTACGGAAGGCAGGATTTCTCCTTTTCTAAACAGGGAATCAGGAAAATTATTGTATTACATACAACAATCCTTCTAAAAAACCTGGTATCTATGAATCGGAGTTGTAAATCGTACAACATTTATACTGAAACGGCGTGTACCTAACAAACCCAATTTGCCGGTTACGAATCAAATTTGAGGAATTGAATGATTACGCTTGTCCCTATGCAAAAAAGCAGCTCCAACAGCCACGAGGCCTTTGGAGCTGCTTTTTATATCTTACCACTAAACAGCTTCATAGATTGAACAGAAACTATCTAAATCTTAAACTGCTCGACAGCCTTCTGCAGCTTCACGGCCTGCTCATGCAGATGCTCTACGGTCAGCGCGTGGCCTTCCAGCTCCTGGTGCTGGCGGGCAGAGTTGCCGGCCAGCGTATCAGCGCTCTGCTGCGACTTGGCTGTAATCTGTGCCGTTTCTTCCACCGAGGCGCTGACTTCTTCGGTGCCTGCCGAAATCTGCTGGGTAGCAGCAGATACGGACTGGATGCTGTGGTTGATGCTCTGGATAAGAATCAGCAGATGATTGAAGGCATTGCCTGCTTCCACCACTTTGTTCATACCTGAAGCTACTTCTGTATTTACGTGGTTCATCTCGGATACCGAGTGGTTCATATCTTCCTGAAGTCCGAGCAGGAATTCGCGGATCTGCTCATTGGATTCCTTGGACTGCTCCGACAGCTTGCGCACTTCACCGGCCACGACAGCGAATCCCCGGCCATGCTCTCCGGCGCGCGCTGCTTCAATGGATGCGTTAAGCGACAGCATCTGAATCTGCTTCGTGATTTCGGTAATACCCTGCACCACTTCCCCGATCATCAGCGAGCGTTCATTCATGATACGGAATTGCTCCAGCGACTGTACCGAGGCCTGTTCCACCTGGCGCATCTGCTGCACAGCACTCTGGGCAATGTCATTACCGCCCATCGCTTCGGCGGAGGCTTCACTGATCTGCTCCGTGACCTCACCGGCGGCGGAAGCGATATGCTGGATGCCAATGTTGATCTCATCCATGGCCCGGGAATTATCGAGTGCGCTGCTCGCAATCGTGGTGCTGCCTTTACCGATTTCCTCTACAGAGACAGCGGATTGCTCAGCCATATTGTTCAGAATCTGAACACGTTCCTTCAGATCATTGGAATCGGCAACTACTGCGCCCGATGTATCCAGCACATGTCCGATCATCTCCTTGAGCCGCTCGCTCATGATCCGGAAGCTCTCGGAGAGCTGGCCTACTTCATCGTTGCCTTTGATCGTAAGTGCTTCGGTGAAATCGCCTCCGGCCAGCTTGTTGCTGTAGGCCGCCAGCAGTTTGATCGGACGGATGATTCTGCGGCTCATCAGTGTGGCGCCGGAGAGTCCGATGATAAGTGCCAGCAGGGTGATTCCCGCACTGGTCCACAGAATGCTGCTCATCTTTTCTTGGATAAAGCCGACATCCGAGCTTACGCCAACGAGCATGGTGGTACCGGGAACGCCAACAAATGCACTCTTATGTATACCATGACTATCACTATAGATTTCACTAAGTCCGGATTTTCCTTTGGAGGCTTGCTCCATGGCAGGCAATACCTCAATGGACTCTTCACGCTGAAGCTTGGCGCTATGATCCGCGACCAGAACAGTAGCTTTGCCTTCCTTCAGGTCAATGAGGAAAATGGTCTCAACATCGTGCTGCTTCCGCTTTTCCTCGAAATAGAATTCTACATTGGTCCCCGCCTGTTCATTCTTGTTAAGAGCCTGCTGCGCGCTTGTAGCATTCAGATTCTTATATACATCCTGGGCTGAGGCAGTCAGAGACTTGTTGATCTGCGGCATCACATAGCTGTCGATGATATTAATGGATATGAAGTAGAAGCTGATGCTTAGCAAAAGAGAAGTGAGTAACAGAACGACAAACAGCAGAAGCGTAAACTTGCGGCTAATTGATTTTTTGAAACGGAACATTTCTTTCTCTCCTTTTCTGTCAATTGCATCTGAATATCCCAAGCCAGACAAAGAGCCAGGCAAGCAGCAATATATTCCATTGGTGTAGGTCATATATGAAGCTATCTGTGAACGGGAATTGTGATTGATAACTATTCTATAGAATTAACCTCAGGTTGAATAGTGAAAGTTTGCTCTATACTGCATTATTTTTCAGAAAAAATTGAATATTTAACGAGTCTATCACCAATTTACCGAAAAAAATGAATTATACGCTGTTTTCATGAAAATTTTAAATTTCATAGCATGTTAGCTTTTTCTGTGGTAGAGTATTAATGTTTTGTTTCTATAAGAGTGGATAGCCGCGGTTCGTAACCATCCCGCGTAACCAAAACTAGGAGGAGTTAACCGAAATATGTTTAATTTGTTGTGGGGGATTTTGTTTGTTGTTGTTAATTTTGTGTTTTTTCTGCTCTGCTACCGGTTGTTCGGTAAAAAAGGGCTCTATGCCTGGGTCGGCATGGCAACCGTGGTCGCCAATATACAAGTCGCCAAGACGATTGCGATGCCTTTCGATATTGTAATGACGCTGGGAAATACGATGTATGTCACGTTATATATGACCAGTGACCTGCTGAATGAGAGATACGGGCGGGCAGAAGCGCGGAACGCCGTCTGGTTCGGATTCTTCACTCTGCTGATGACTACCGTCATTATGCAGATGGTGCTTGTATTTGAGCCGCAGGAGACGGATATTGCCCAATCCTCACTCCAGACGATCTTCGGCCTGATGCCGAGACTTGCGCTGGGCAGTCTTACCGCATATTTTATCAGCCAGTTTCTGGATGTGCGCTTATACGCATGGATCCGCAAGTACTACGGCAGCTCACGGCAGCTCTGGATCCGCTCTAACGGCAGCACCATGATCAGCTCTTTTGTTGACACTTTGATCTTCTGTACGATTGCTTTTGCCGGAACCTATGACCTGAAGGTATGGACAGAGATTCTGCTGACTACCTATCTGGCCAAATTCCTGCTTACAGGTGCAGGCACACCGGTGCTATACCTTGCCCGTTCCTTTAAGTTCGCTGAAGAAGAGCAGACCGTCCCCTCCCAGGAGACCAAGCGCAATATTTCATAGAATAGTTTTATAAAAAAAAGCCCTAACCTCCAGTGATCTGGAGATTGGGGCTTTTTTGGATTTCTGAATTACAGGCTCAGCACAGTCAATGCTTTGGGGAAGCTGGTCAGCGTCTGCGGGCCCTCTGCCGTAACGAGCACATCATCCTCAATGCGCACGCCGCCAAGATTCGGCACATAAATCCCCGGCTCTACGGTGAAAACGTTGCCGTTTGCGATAATATCCGTATTGAGTCCATGCAGTGATGGATATTCATGGGTATCCATGCCGAGACCATGTCCAACGCGGTGCATGAAGTATTCGCCGTAGCCGGCGGCTTCAATAACATCCCGGGCAGCCTTGTCAACAGAACCGAAGGTGGCTCCGGCAACAGAAGCGGCAATACCAGCTTCATTGGCAGCAAGCACAGTATTGTAGATATCTATCAGCTTGCTGTCTATTTCGCCTACAGCGAAGGTGCGGGTGATATCGGAGGCATAGCCTGCGGCGTATACGCCAAGATCGAACATCAGCAGATCACCCGGCTGAATCTTGCGTTCACCCGGTACGCCATGCGGCAGGGCTGTATTCGGGCCGGAGAGCACCATGGTGTCGAAGGAGGGGCCGGAGGCTCCGGCTTTTTTCATCAGGTATTCAAGCTCCGCTACCAGCTCATTCTCGCTGACACCGGCTTTGACATGCGACAGGCCCCGGCGGAGAACTTCCTCCACAAGCTCGGCGGCATGCTTCATAATGCGGATTTCTTCAGGCGTCTTCATGGCGCGCATAGCGCGGAGCAGATGGCCGATGTCGCTGAATGCCCCCGCTGGGATGGCGTCTGCCAGCAACTCATAGCGGCTGACGGAGAAGTGCTCCTTCTCTATGCCGAAGCTGGCCGGAGCAGCGCCGCCGAATCGGGATTTGAGCAGTTCGTACGGGTTGTCCGTATCGCTGTGCGTCAGAATAGTCTTCACCGAGGAGGCGGCATGCGCCGCTTCGGCGTCCAGCGCCGGAACGATCAGCACAGGCTCCCCGCCGCGGATTAGCAGCAGGCCCAGAAAGCGTTCATGCGGGTTGCTGGCGAAGCCGGTCAGATAGTATACATGCTTGGGATCGGTTACGAGGAGAGCATCCAAGCCCCCTTCTGTAAGTCCTTGCTCCAGTTTAAGCAGAGCTTCATTCATTGCAATAATTCCCCTTTCATATACACGCGTGAAACAGCATTATTCTCATTATAATTCATAATCCGGGAGGCTGCACGTCCCTCGAACGGATGCTAAAGGGGGTTTAGTGAAGTTAAGCACCGGGTAATAGTTGCCACAATCATTTCTGGTTTCTATTCCCGCTTCACTTAACAGGAGGTTATGAATATGTCCGGTACATCGGTCCTCTTCCGTACATTTCTGCTGCGCGGAACTTTGGTCCTGCTGATGGGCCTGCTGTCAGCCTGCACCTCTTCTGAACAAGATGCTATGCAAGGGCAGCTGACAGGAGAGAATCCGCGTCTTGACGCACAGCCTGCCGGCACTGCTCTTCCATCTTCGATGACTACGATGACCGAAACGCCGGTGACAAGAACACCGGGAGCGTCTGCGAGTGCAGGAACGGGTGCGCCGGTTGGCGCAGCATCACCTGGTGCTTCTGGAAGCACACAGGCACCGGAAGTAACGGCTGCCGCGCCGAAGCCGCCAGTTTCGTCAGCCTTCCCTTATACCGCGCATACGCTGGCAGACGGATTGAATGTGCCTTGGGAGATGGCGTTCGCTCCGGACGGGCGGATCTTTTTCACCGAACGGCCGGGCAGCCTGCGGGTCATAGAGAATGGCAAGCTTCGTGAGGCCCCGCTGCTGGAGCTTGAAGCCCCCTTTATCAGTAAGGGAGAGGGCGGGTTGCTGGGACTTGCGCTTGATCGGGAGTTTGAGAGCAACGGATTGGCGTATGTATATCATTCTTACCGCAATGCGGAGGGCGGAGTGGCAAACCGGGTCCTGCGGATTAAGATTGGCAGCAGCAAAGCGGAGATCAAGCAGGTTCTGCTGGATAATATACCAGGGGACACCAATCATAACGGCGGACGGGTCAAGCTGGGACCGGACGGCTACTTGTACATCACCACAGGTGAACGCTATGAGCCTGAGCTCGCGCAGGATAAGACCAGTCTGGGCGGAAAAATACTGCGGATTACCACCAGCGGCGGCATCCCTGAAGATAACCCGTGGCCGGGGTCTCCGGTCTATAGCATGGGCCACCGCAATCCGCAGGGTCTGGCCTGGCAGCCGGAGAGCGGAGTCTTATACAGCTCGGAGCATGGCCAGTCGAGCCATGATGAGATCAATCGTATTCAGGCCGGGACCAATTACGGCTGGCCGCTGATTGAAGGCGATGAGACCGGAGCCGCTAAGCTGAAGCTGAAGGCTCCGCTGGCACACAGCGGTGAGGTGACCTGGGCGCCGTCGGGCATGACCTTTATTACGCAGGGGCCATGGAGCGGCGAACTGTTGGTTGCCGGTCTGGCGGGGCAGCAGCTGCTGCGGGTATCTTTGTCTCCTTCGGGCGGCAAGCCTAAGATTACGGCTTTATTCAAAGAGAAGTATGGCCGAATCCGCAATGTGGCGGAAGGGCCTGACGGCACCCTGTATATTATGACCAATAACCGGGATGGCAGAGGCAACCCGCGCGCACAGGATGATAAGCTGCTTGCGCTGCGGCCGAATTGGAAATAAGGGCTGTTAGCTGAATTTTCCGTGTACTTCCTCCGGCACTTTACCAGGCTATGCTAATGGAGAAGGGATTTCTCGGCCATCCGCCGCTGATGCGGACTGAGAAGCCGTTATTTTCGGATAATAGCCCGGTTTCTGTCCGTTGCGGACTCAGATGACCTTAATGGCTCAGTTTTACCGTGTTCGGGTCTATAATATTCCGAATAAGGGCTTCTGAGTCCGGATAAACGTCAAAAGTAACCTTTTCCGCAAAATAGCGTCATCTGAGTCCGTTTCACTCTATAACTCTGTAACTATGTAACTATGTAACTATGTAACAAACAAAGGCTGTCCTCCTTGCAGATCATCTGCATAGAGGACAGCCTTTCCTGTTATGGGCTTGCAGCGTGTAAACCCCGCCTACAGCCCGCCCGCAAGCAACCGATCAGGACCTGCGTGCTGCTTACATACCGTGCACCATGGGTAGCAGACGATATTCTATACCGTCAGGTCTGCGAGCTTACGAGACTACGCAGTGCAAGCGGCTTACCCGGGGTGGCCGGTTCAGCGGGTCCGTTACGCGATCGGCGTTCCGTTCGGAACCTGCTGCTCCGGAGCCAGCAGGATCACATCGCCTTCCTCCGGCACGCCGCCGAGGACGAGCACTTCCGAGAGGAAGCCGGCAATCCGTCTGGGCGGGAAGTTGACGACAGCGGCTATCTGCCGGCCGATCAGCTCTTCCGGAGTGTAACGTTTGGTGATCTGCGCACTGGAGGCCTTAATGCCGAGTTCACCGAAATCGATCTGCAGCTTAATCGCCGGTTTGCGTGCTTCAGGAAAAGGCTCAGCGGACAGAATGGTTCCAATGCGTATATCCAGCTTCAAGAAATCTTCAATAGTAGCCATGTACTCGCCCCCTGTAATTGATAAGTTGCTTCTAACGGGAATAAACTTCTTGAGAAGTTATTCCATGCCCAGGGGCTATTTTAACCCTCAGAAATGATGTAACATTATCATAAAACATATACTCTGAAAAGGCTACGCCATGCCCCGGCCTGGCTGGCCCGCAAGAGAGGGGAAGATGTCCATGAAGGGAAAGACCGTGCTTGTCACCGGTGCGAATTCCGGCATGGGACTGGCTACGACAGTGGAAATGGCCCGCAGAGGAGCCCATGTAATCATGGCCTGCCGCAGCCGCAAACGCGGGGAGGAAGCTCTTGCGGAAGCAGTGCGCCAGAGCGGCTCTGATCAAATCCGGCTGATGCTGTGCGATCTGGGATCGTTCGCAAGCATTCGCGCATTTGCAGAGGAATTCACGGCCGGCTATCCGGTGCTTGATGTTCTGATCAATAATGCTGGCGTAGTCGCCATCAGACGTGAGCTTACTTCAGACGGCTACGAGCAGGATTTGGGCGTGAATCATCTGGGTCATTTTCTGCTCACCATGTTGGTATTGGATAATCTGAAGCATGCTGAACAGGGCAGGATTGTGGTAGTGGCTTCAGGTGCTTACAAGATTGGCAAGCTGCATCTGGAGGATCATACGCTGTCACGCGGCTTCAACCCGGCTAAGGCTTACGCCCGTTCCAAACTGGCCAACATCCTGTTTACCCGCGAGCTGGCTGCTCAACTGAAGGGCACCAGGGTTACTGCGAACTGTGTGCATCCGGGAGCGGTGGGGACGAGCATCGGAGTGAACCGGGAGACAGGCTTTGGGCGCTCGCTGCTGAAGCTGCTGTCCTACTTCTTCCTGACGCCTGAGAAAGGTGCGGACACGGCCATTTATCTGGCGGCTGCGCCGGAGCTGAGCGAAGTTAGCGGGCAGTATTATTACCGCCGCGAGATCAAGGAATTATCGCCAAGGGCGAAGAATACAGAAGAAGCCGCACGGCTGTGGAAGTGGAGTCTGGAACAGACAGGGCTGAACTAGTTTGGAACTAAGGAGCGGTAGCGACCGCCTTTGTCACCGGATGTGGGCCGCGAACAGCGGATTAGATCAAGAAATCTGGTGACCATCGGCCGGAAGTCCAAATGTTCACCGCAGTGACGACTAAGCTTCAAGTTCGAATCTTTAGTGTGGCGTAAATGGCTTGAAATTAAAACACAACTTTTAGGAGGAATCATAGCATGGATTGGCAAGGTTACAGCATAGAGGATGCAGCAATTGAGGATTTGGGAGCGATTGTGGAGATTTATAACACGACGGTTGCCGGAAGAATGGTAACAGCGGATCTTACGCCGGTAGCCGTGGAGGATAGAGTGAAGTGGTTCCATGAGCATAACAGCCATCACCGTCCGCTCTGGGTTCTGCGGCTTGGCGGCGAAATTGCGGCTTGGTTCAGCTTCCAGTCATTCTACGGGCGTCCGGCCTATAATGGAACGGCAGAGATCAGCGTCTATGTAAGTGAAAAATTCCGCGGCAGCGGCGCCGGAAGTATCCTGCTGACCAAGGCGCTTGAGGAATGTCCGCGTCTTGGTCTGCAGAACCTGGTCGGCTTTGTGTTTGGCCATAATGAGCCAAGTCTTGCGCTGCTGCGGAAGTTTGGTTTCGGACAATGGGGCCTGCTGCCGGGTGTCGCCGTGCTGGACGGCATTCCGCGTGACCTTGTTATCGTAGGCCGCAAGCTGTAAATTTATATAAGGCTTTCGCAGAAACAGTGTGTGAAACTTATTGCGGAGGAGCAGCTGAAGCAGACCGGCATTCCTCTTCCGTAATCCAGTCTTCCGACCATACCTGCAAATCACGGATGACGGATTCCAGGGCCCGGCCCTTGTCAGTTAACGAATACTGGATTCTTACAGGTGTTTCGGGAAAAACCTCGCGCAGGACGATACCCTCCTGCTCCAGTTCCTTCAGCCGCTCGGACAAAAGCCTGCCGCTGACGGGCAGCGAAGCTTCAATGGCGCCGAAGCGCTGGGGACCTTGCAGAAGCTGATAGATGATTAAGCCCGTCCAACGTCTGCCGATAATATCCATGCTTTTTTGTAACCTTGGACATAACTCTGTGGATTTCATTAGGCTCACCTCTTATTGTACATTATAAACGAAAAGACCTATAACTAAAACAAATTTGAACTATTTGCACTACTTGAAAGGATGATTCCCTTGGCTAAAAAGAAGAAGATAACTCCGGCTCCGCGCCCTGCTGCGGCCGATGCTCCGGCAACACTCAAAGACCTGCTCAGCCGCGAGGTGCTGGACAAGCTGAAGGCGCAGTCCGATGCGCTCAAAGCCGAAGAGCAAGGCAAGAAAGACGCCGCCCTCAAGGATGCAGAGGACAAACGCAAGGCAGAGCAGAAACGTCTGGAGAATGATTTCGGCCACCTGCTGGAGAACAGCAATCAGGACTGGTCGAAATTCAAATAAAACAAACTTTACCAGATTCAGGGTTGACAATCTGCAGCAGCGCCATATATTATTGGGTTTATCATTTAGAGAAGGGAGGCCGATGGGTCATGATTGGAACAAATGGTTTGAGAACGCCGCACAGTCACATTACAACCGCATATGAACAATCTGATCTCATCGCCTTCGTCCGGAAGACATAATACGCAGCGTGCTTATTATGTCACAACTGCATACGGGTGTCCCGGCTTGAATTCGAAGCTGCACCCAGCGCTCCGGGAGCCGCATGATCAGAACTGATCTGCGGCTCTTTTTGCGTACCACAAAACTGGAAATTATCTTACCAACCTGAGAGGAAATGAAAACATTTATGAATAGCATGAAGCAGCAAGCGGGGGAGATATCCCGCTACAAACATGAGGTAGCCCTTCCGGGAGGCGACCTCAAGGTATATGCCAGTGAGCAATTATTTGGCTCACTTGATTACAAGGTCCTGGAAATGGCTAATAACAATCTGCAAATCCCGAATATAGAATATATGAGCTACACTCCTGATGTGCATGTAGGCGTCGGAACCTGCATCGGGACTACTGCGGTCTGGGATGCCGCGTCAGGTTATGTCTCGCCGTCCATTGTAGGCAGCGATATCGGCTGCGGCATGCGTGTACATCTGACCAATCTGCATATGGATGATCTGCGTGAAGTGAAGCTGCGCCGGAAGCTGGTCCGTGCAATTGAGAAGTATCTGCCGATGGAGGCCCAGCAGCGCGGCCACTACAGCGATATCCGGCTGGAGAATATCGTGCGCAAGGGCCTGCACGGCCTGCCAAGCAAATATGTTCCGGACAGCTACACTCCGAAGAAATCAAGCGCACTGTCCCATGTGGAGATCAGCAAGCTTGCCTTCGATGACGAGATTCTGAATGAGCTGCCGGATATGGCCTGGCACCGGGGGCACCGCCAGCTCGGCACCCTTGGCGGCGGCAACCATTTCGTTGAGATCCAGGCGATTGAAATCGCCGAGGAGCAGCGGGAGGTGGCTGAAGCGTGGGGCCTGAGAGACGGGCAGATTGCCGTGATGATCCACTCCGGCTCCCGGGCCTGGGGAGGCATGGTCAATCAGTTCTGTACCCCGGCCTTCGCCAAGGTCATGGGCCAGCTTGGACTGGGCAGCGCTGACCCGCGCCTGATCTATGCGCCCCTGTCACATCCGCAGGCTCAGCGCTATGTTAATCTGATGTACTCGGCGCTGAACTATGCGGTGGTGAACCGCCATCTGATCGCTTATGGTGTACGTGAGGGCTTCCGTGACGTCTTCGGCACGAAATGCGAGCTGCGCACCCTCTACGATCTGATGCACAATTATGCGTGGGAAGAGGAGACCTCCTCAGGCACCAAGTTTGTTCACCGCAAAGGGGCGACACGCGCCCTGCCTGCAGACCATGCGGATAATCCGCGGGCTTACGCGGCGACCGGGCATCCGGCGCTGATCCCCGGCTCGATGGGCACCGCTTCCTACATCATGGTCGGCCAGCCCGGAGGAGAAGAGAATTATTATTCGATCTGCCATGGTGCCGGACGCATCCGCTCGCGCTCGGCAACGAAGCGTCTGGTGTCTGTCCATGAATTCTCCCGGTCGATGAAGGTGGGGACGGCAGACGAGATTGTAGTGAATCAGCATTCCCTGGAATCTATCATTGACGAATCTCCCCAGGCCTATAAGAATGTAGATGAGATTATAGAAAGCGTTACGGGCGCCGGCCTGGCTGCTGTTGTAGCCAAATGCAAGCCGCTCGCAGCGATAAAGGGGACGAAATAGGATGGAGCAGGAGATTAAGAAACCTACTGTAATCTACGAATACGATGAAGACAGAGCCGGAATCATCAAAGGTTATGATGTGTACGCACGCCTGGTTGACGGCATACTTGAAGCGCTCTACAGCCGCTACGGCGTACGTTATGAGCTGTATGCGAGCGATGATCCCAACAGTGAATACTGGAAGCTGCTGGAGAACGATGTGCAGAGCGGGAATGCCGGGGTGGAGCATGTGGCGCGGATTTTTGACCGCCTGGAGGACCGGACATTTGTGTACGACGATGATAAAGAGCAGCCGGAGTACAATATCCATCTCTCGATCCGCAATAATGTGCTGGCGTATCCTGCCATGGGCATTGCTCTGGCGCGGGTGCCTGTGTTCCAGGAGAACGGCATCAACTTCCAGGACTATGTGTTCGCGGCATCTGACGCGCAGCTGCAATTCTTCCTGGCCAATGTGCGTACCCGGCAGCGGGAGCAGAACATCAATAAGGTGACGGTGTTCACTGACCGGCGTAACGGAATCTTCCGTGAGGATGAACCCATCACCCGCTCTGTCGGGCGTGAGGAGGTCGTGCTGGACGCGGGGATCAAGAAAGAAATCTACCGTTCGCTCGACCAGTTTTTTGATTCGGACCGCAGCTTCTACGTCACTTACGATATCCCGTACAAGCGGGGCATTCTGCTCTACGGGCATCCGGGCAACGGCAAGACTACGCTCGTCAAATCGATCGCCGGAAGTGTACCGGGACCTGTGATCTACTGGCAGATTACCGAATATACGAGCAGCGAGTCAGTGAATGAGGTGTTCGAGGCTGCGGCCCGGCTGGCGCCGATGGTACTGGTGATTGAGGACATCGATTCCATGCCGCAGGAGGTCCGGTCCTTTTTCCTGAACACGCTGGACGGGGCTACTTCGAAGGAAGGCATCTTCCTGATCGGCACCACCAATTATCCGGAGAAAATCGACCCGGGCCTCATGAACCGCGCCGGACGCTTCGACCGGGCCTATGAGATCAAGATGCCAAATGAGGCGCTGCGCCTCGAATATCTGCAGCTGCGCGGGTTCTCCGCCTTCGCAGGTGAAGAAGGTACGGCCACCGCTGCGCGCCTGACAGGAGATTTCTCCCTGACCCAGCTTGGCGAGCTGTATGTCAGTGCGGCACTGGAATGGCATGAGAATGGCACGGCTGATGTCGAGTCTCTGGTGCGCGGCATGCGCGGCGAACTGGACAAGGGGCGCAAACGGGAATGGATGAAGGATGCTTCGTCCAGTATCGGATTTTATTAAGTAAGAGAGAAGCGACTGTAAAGGGAAGATTTGGGGAGCCGTGAGGCTCCCTTTTTCCTGGGGGATAAGAGTTTATAGGTTTGGAGAAGCGAAGCTTACTCCTTATTTATTTAGTGGCTATCGGGGACAGCGGACATAGTTGGAAAAAAGGCACTTAATTCTGCCGAAACGAAGAGTTGAGAGTAAGCAGTTGGAAAAAGTCCACTTAATCCACCGACCCACCTGGATTTAGCTGAAATCGGACCGATTAAGTGTTGTTTTTCCAATTGCTTTTAATAAAATGTACCTTTGACGCTAAATTAGATGTACTAATTCCACTTAGATCATCCGCAGCACTCCGAACTGTAAGCAAAACTTCTTGACACTACCGACAAAAATCCGCAAATAAGCGTGCTGTTGTCCGTTAACAAACTTAGCTTCCCCTCTGTCCCCTCAGCAACGGCGCGGATAAGGGGAATTTTCATACAGAAGTGTAACTTTTGGCATTCTCATACGTGGATGGATTAAGGGGGGAGGAGATGGAGCCGAATTCGCTGGATGATCTATATGAGAATTATGTGGCGGACATCTACCGCTATCTGCGCTCCCTCTGCCATGACCACCATGCGGCCGAAGATTTGATGCAGGAGACCTTTTACCGGGCGTATCTGTATCTGGAGGATTGCCGGGAAGAGCGGATTAAGCCGTGGCTGTTCCGCGTGGCTTACAATGCCTTCGTGGATTACAAGCGCAAGGAAAAGCGGAGTGTGTCCAAGGATGACGGGTTTTTCAGCGGGCTGCCCCATCCCGAAACCACGGAGGGGACTTTGCTGCGTCAGGAACGCTGGGAAGAGACAGCACTGGCACTCAGCCGTCTGCCGGAGGGGCAGCGCCATGCGCTGCTGCTGCATGATTATCACGGGCTGACCTACAAGGAAGCTGCTGGCATCTTGAACGTAGGTTTGTCCCAATACAAGATATTGGTATTCCGCGCCAGGCAGAAGCTGCGTGAGGCGGACCGGAGGAGGAATGAGCATGAGTGAGGAGTTCAAAGAACAACTGAGGAAATACAGTGAGGGAACACTTCCGGAGGAAGAACGGGAGGCGCTGGAGAGTGAACTTGCGAAGCTGGAGGCTTATCAGCTGTATCTGGAGGAGCAAATGGAGCGGGAGGAGCAGACCAGCGGACGGTGGACCAAGGCGGACCCGGCCGGCAGCGATTCTCCGGGACTCAAGAAGGTAAAGAAAAAGGCGGAAAAGCGGGAGAAGAAAATTATCCGCCGCGGCAAATGGAAGGCGCGGCTCGTGAACACCCTTACTGTATTTGCGGCCTTCATTGTCTTCATGATCATCAGTAATATTATTACTATAGTATTCTACAACACCGGGAACCGTGGTGAGACCTATAGTGATGTTGTATCCTCGGCGATTGCCGTGACCCGGCCCAACACAACCACATATCTTTCCAGCAATGCGAAATCGGTCTTCCGGATGAATCTGACCGGTAAACTGCTGAAGCAGGTAGGCGGGGAGAAGGTTCAGATGGGTAATTACAACCAGACCTTTCTCCTGGGGCTATCCTATCCCGGAGTGTTCAACTGGATGGATGACCGGAATGCGAGTAATTACATTTTCTACTATCCGTCAGCAGATGGTTCCGTCAGCAGCGGGGATAACAGCGATGAGTGGAACAAGCTGGATAAGCTTCCCGAGGGTACGGTTGCCGAAGCTTATCTGTCGTTCGACCACTTATACACCACGGAGGAGCTGCTCAAGGAGTTTGAGCCGCTGAATATCCTGCCTGTGTGGTTCGGAGCAGATACGGGTCCGTCTACCCACGATGAGGTGGTTACTTCTCCGCTGGGATTTCCCTATGATCCGATCTGGCATGACGATGATATGCTGAAATCAGAGGTCACCACCCAAAAAACAGGCTGGTTCAGCTCGGTCTCCTCCTACAGCAGCGTATCGCCTTCTGTTGAACCCTATGGGGATGGGGCACTGCGTGATGCCAACTTCATCAAAACGCTTAAGCTGCTGCAAAAGCATCAGTCACTGGCCAGGAAGGCAGCGCCGTTTATTGAACTGGATACTTCGCTCTCCTATCTTCAGGAGCACGGAGTTCAGATTTATGGAGCCGTTGCTACAGGACCGGTCAAGGAACTGCTGAAGCTGCGCGAGGCTTCCTGGGTCAGCTATATGCGGGTGGGTGAAGTCCGGCTCTGGAATTGGCGGGAATGAGGCTTAGGCCGGGCACGGCTTGCTTCTAAGTTCTGCAAATCGTACAATTATAAGTACGTAAACTTGAGTATGTTAAGGTGAAAAGCTGAGAATCGCAGTTTACAGCGCTTCTCAGCTTTTTACTACCTGTCCCTCGGGTTCATTATGGATCATATGAATATTTGCATGGAATCTACCAGGATACCTCTAAGGTGATTATGTGAATTAGGAGCTGAAGCAGATGAAGATTGGAGTAGTATCGGATACACATCTCTCAAGCAGGGCCAAGGGGCTGCCCTCCGTGCTTATGGAAGAATTCAGCAAGGTGGATATGATTCTGCATCTGGGCGATTGGGTATCGCTGGAGATCTACGATCTGCTGGCCGGGCTTGCTCCGGTAGAGGGGATTGCCGGCAATAACGACGGATATGAGATTATTCAGCGCTTCGGAGAGAGCAAGATCGTTACGCTGGAAGGCATGCGTATCGGGATGATTCACGGACATGCGCCGTATTCCCGTAAGGGGACGGATGGAAATGCGCTGCTGGCCTTTGAAGGACAGGATGTAGACTGTATTCTTTTTGGCCATTCCCATCAGCCGCTGATGCGCCGGGAGAACGGTATTCTGCTGTTCAACCCAGGCTCGCCTACGGACAAACGCCGGGAGAAGCAGTATTCCTTCGGACTGATGGACATTGAAGACGGGAAGATCACAGCCCGTCATGTCTTTTATGACTCCAAGGAATAAAGGAAGCTGGTAGAAGGAGGGGAGCAGCTATGTTGAATTACCGTTTTGAACGGGCGGAGCTTGCAGATGTAGAGGAGCTTGCTCCACTCTTTGACGAATACCGCAGCTTTTATGGGCAGGCTCCGGACCCGGAGGCTGCCCGGGAGTTCCTGGCGGCGAGGCTGCAGAATGAGGAATCCGTTATTTTTATGGCCGTTGCCGGTGAGGGTGCAGAACGCCGCACGTATGGCCTGGCACAGCTGTACCCTTCCTTCTCCTCCATTACAGTTCAGCCCGTATGGATTCTGAACGATCTGTTTGTGACGGAGGAGCAGCGCGGGCATGGACTTGGCTCACTGCTGCTTGAAGGCGTGCGCGGATTTGCGCAGGGTACTGGTGCGAAGGGACTGACGCTTTCAACGCTGACGCATAATACCGGCGCACAGCGTTTGTATGAAGCCCAAGGCTACATCCGGGACGAGAGCTTTTTCACTTATCATTTATATTTCTAAAGATATAGTTAGGGGAGTTTACGTGGAGACAAGCAATAAGCTAGCCGTGTTTTTTGATCTGGATGATACGTTGTACGACCATTTGGTGCCTTTCCGGGAAGCGGTGCGCGAGGTGCTGGCGCCAGACGAAGACAAGCTGGATTATGCGGAGCTGTTCTACACCGTCAGGCATCACAGTGATTTACTATGGCCGAAATATCTGCGCGGGGAGCTTGAGCTGGAGGAGACCCGGGTGATGCGGCTGGAGCTGGCTTTTGCCGAATATGGCCTGCCCTTGAACCGGGAGCAGGCAACCAGAGTTCAGGCCTCCTATATTGCCCGCCAGTATACGATCGGGATGATCGAAGGCGTGGCGGAGCAGCTTCAGCGCTTTATTAGCCTGGGGCATCCGGTAGGCATTATCACCAACGGCCCGCTGGAGCACCAGATGGGCAAGCTGCGCGGGCTGGGTATAGATAAGCTCATTCCGCAGGAGATGATCTTCATCTCGGATGCTGTCGGTCTGGCTAAGCCCGACCCGGCCATCTTCGCCCATGTCAATAAGATGACGGGAACTGCACCTGAGAACAGCCTCTATGTAGGTGATACATGGGCTAATGATGTGGTCGGTGCGCTTGCGGCAGGCTGGAAGGTATGCTGGTACAACCCGCGCGGCCGGCAGCCGGGTGGAGATCACACGCCAAGCTATATTTTCACCAATTATAAGGAGTTCAGTGAGCTGCCGCTGGTATGACAAAAAAGGTGCCCTCCCCCAAAGGAAGGCACCTTTTCTGCTTGCATACGATGCTGCACATCCATCACTGCGCGGTATCAATCAGCGAAGCTGTACGTAGGATCGGTCAGATTCAGCCGTTCTCTCAGCGAAGAGGTGGCATAAATCTTGTTGTCGTCTGTGATGAAGAAGGCATCGACCTTCTCCGGGAGCGCTTCTAGATACTTCATGCCGTCTTCGAGACCCATCAGGAATACACCGGTTGACAGGGCATCCGCATCTGTTGCGTTCGGACTCATAATGGTAATGCTCTTCAGCCCGTTCTGGGACGGGAAGCCCGTCCGCGGGTCCAGAATATGATGGTAACGCACACCGTCCTGCATGAAGAAACGTTCGTATACCCCGGATGCATCAATAACCTCGTCAGAGATTTTGATTGTACCCAGCTGGGTACCGCGGCTCTGATCGGGGTCCTGCAGGCCGATATTCCACGGCGAGCCGTTCGGCTTGTTGCCAAGCGCAATAATACTGCTGCCGCCGAGATTGATCATCGCACTGTCCAGACCTTGCGCCTTGAGATAGTCGGCGATCCGGTCAGCGGCATACCCTTTGCCGATCCCGCCCATATCCAGCACCATGCCTTCTTTGGCCAGCTTCACCGTCTTCGCGGCATCATCCACAATAACATCCTTGTAATTGGTCAGGCTGCGGGCTTTATCAATCGCTGCCTGATCGGGAACATGCTCTCCGCCTTCACCGATTGCCCAGAGGTCAACGAGCGGTCCAACAGTCGGATCATATAGCCCGTCCATTTCTTCGGCATATTTGAGGGAAAGCTTCACGATATCTAGCGTTTCGTCGGATACGGCTACGGCTTCTTTACCGGCTGCCTGATTCACAGCGTATAATTCCCCGTTCTCCTTGGTGCGGCTGAACTCGATGTCCATCCGTTCCAGCATCGCCTGAATATCATCCATATTCTTCTGCTCTACAGTATCACCGAAGACCTTGATATTCACGACCGTATCATAAATATAAAACGTCTGTTCCAGGGACTTCGTATCGCCATCTTTTGTGACCGTTGCACCGCCGGGGGTTTCAGTAGTTGTGCTGTCTTTTCCATTGTTGCCCACCAAGAGCCAGATGCCCACAGCTGCGACGATAACAATGACGAGAGCGGCCAGAATAACGCCGGATTTCTTGTTCTTAAACATATTCCACCATCCATAAAGTTAGTTTCTTGATCACATCTTTATTATCATACCCCAGAAAGAATGGCAAGGGATACTAATTTCATGACATTTTGTGCAGAAGAGCAGCTTGCAGAACGGAAGCGGATTGAAACTTTTATCAAAAAGTTGTCTTCTTCCCGGGGACATGGTAAATTGATTTGTGACTTAGTGACCAAAAATTAAATTCAGTCAATTTATGGTCGTACAGAAAGAAAGGAGTTTTACTATGTCCATTGACCGCAAGGCTTTGATCCTGCAGGCAGCGACCCTGTCCTTTGTACAATTTGGCTATAAAGCTACGACTATGGATCAGGTATCCAGAATCGCCAATGTGGGCAAAGGCACGATCTATACTTTTTTCAAAACCAAAGAAGAGCTGTTTGAGGAAATTCTGGACAAGGCTTCGCAGGAATTAATGTCGGTGATGAACCGTGTAGCGGCGGAACAAACGACCTTTGTGCATAATTTGCTTAATCTGCTGGATTCCATTCTGGAATTCCGGTCTGATCATGAGCTATTTGTGAAGCTCGCCCAGGAGGTGCGGGACATCGGAACAGCCCAGGCGCTGGAAGGTGTTAAGCGGATGGAGGCATACGCGCTGGATTTCTTGAGACAGCAGATTGAGGAAGCCATCGGCAGCGGTGAAGTGAAGCCCTGTGATTCCAGTGTTGCGGCATTTATGATTCTGCGAATGTACCTGGCGCTCACCACGGAATGGAACAAATCCCATGAGCCGCTGGACAAAAACCGGATTAAAGAGCATATGATCCTATTCATTTCTACAGGGATTTTACTATAGTATGGTGGACAAACTAGAGAATTATTGTAATAACTTAACAAAGTCCGTCTTTCCCGGTTGAGCGTAGTCCGCCTCCCGTCTATAATGAGAGCGTCTTCATATATACCGGAAAGCGAGCTGATCCAAGTGAAGGGCAATAACATTGATTTTACCGGCGGCAGATTGGAAGGTCCGGCGGCCCCCAAAGATCCGGAGGAGAGAAGAAGCGGCTTCTTCGTCATGTTCGAAACAGCGATCGAGGCGACAGCCAGAGCGGAGGGCAGTCCATCCCAGGAAGTGTATCTGGAAGGCAATTATCTGACGGATAAGGCAAGATACATAGGCGGGATTACGGATGAGGGGATGCTGGCGCTTCTGACAACCTGGGCGGGGTTCCGTGAACTGGTGCATAGCATCGGGGTGTCCGTGAAGACCGGTACCGGCAGTGAAGGGGGAACGGTCTCCTTTCTTATGCAGAACTGGGGCAGAAGCAGCAAGTATGAGACAGGAACGCAGCTGCGTGTCCCCTGTCCGGGGGACGGGACGGAGGTATTGCTGAAGCTGGAGGAGGTCATGTGGTCCGGGGACGATGTAAGTCCCGGCAAATTCGCTTTTGAATTTGGCCGTGAAGGAGAGCTGGCAACGGCGAGTATTATTTTCTATTTGAATGATGGCTATACTGCGCCAGAAGCTACAATGGAAGCTCCGGTTGACTTCGGTTCACTGGAATACCGCGCAATGATTGCTAAGTCTCTGCTGCATTCGGGCAATAATTACCGGCTCAGAACAGCAATAGACAAGGCAATTAAGGGTGAGGATGTCACCATTGCTTATATTGGAGGATCCATCACCCAGGGTGCAGGGGCTAAGCCGACCCACACCGGATGTTATGCCTACCAGTCTTATTTGCAGTTCAAGGAGCTGTTCGGTAAGGACGGTGGAGAGAATATCCATTATGTGAAAGCCGGAGTAGGCGGGACGCCTTCTGAGCTTGGAGTAATCCGTTATGAAAGAGATATTCTGCGGGAGGGTGCGGTAACGCCGGATATCGTGGTGGTGGAATTTGCAGTGAATGACGAGGGTGATGAAACGAAGGGCAATTGCTTCGAGAGCCTTTGTCTAAAAATCCTGTCTGACCCGGCCCGGCCCGCCATGATTCTGCTGTTCAGTGTGTTTGTGAATGACTGGAACCTTCAGGAACGGCTCGCTCCTGTGGGCAGGCACTATAACCTCCCGATGGTCAGCATCAAAGATGCGGTAACCGGACAATTCCGTCTGAGCAAGACTGAGGGGAACGTCATATCGAAACGGCAATTTTTCTACGATATTTATCATCCTGCTAATGACGGACACCGGGTAATGGCAGACTGTCTGGGTTATTTATTCTCCGAGACCTGCCGGTCGCTCCGGGACGAAGAGGATATTACAACCGCTAAACGGCCGGTTCTCGGAAATGATTACGCGAATATACGGCTGCTTGACCGCAAGAGCCTGACTGGTCTCAGTGATATCGGAGTGGAAGCTGGCGGTTTCGGGGCGACCGACACGGATTTGCAGCGGGTAGAGCTGGATGCCGATCCCTTCGGCACCCCGGAATTTCCGCATAACTGGCTGCATACGGCAGCATCCGGTGAGGATAGCTTCAGGATGACCCTCACCAGCAGCAATCTGATCCTCGTATACAAGGATTCGGGCAGCCCTGAGTTTGGCAGAGCAGATATCTTCGTCGATGGCAGCCTTGTGCTGACTGCTGATCCGCATGTGAACAGCTGGACGCACTGCAATCCGGTCATTCTGTACCAGAATGAGCAGAGTCAGCAGCATGTCATTGAGATCCGCATGGCGAAGGAAGATAAGGACAAATGCTTTACGATACTGGGCTTCGGTTATACAGTGTGATGGTTTAAGAACTGGCACACAACAGGACTGAAGAAGTGAGTTCATTCAAACAATGCAGCAACTTATGTATTCAGTCCAAGTGGAAATTCAGTGATAGTTGTATTATGTACAATTAAAACCTGCGAAAAGGGTTGTTTCCGTCTTATAACTGCAGTCTGTACAACTAAATCCGCCCGAATCGGACAGAACCCTCTACAACCGGCATTTTAATTGCACGAAATACAACTAAACGGATAATGGGTTGGTAAACAGATGATTTAGTTGTACAAAGTACAATTAAGCATATCGGATACCGTAATCCGATCACTGTAATCCGGTCACCGCAAACCTTCAGTAGTGGCGGAGGAGAATTTTGGAACTGTAGGACGACAGCGTCCGCCTTTGTCTGCGGATTTCCACCGCGAACAGCGGGTTAAATTCAAGAAATCGGCAGACGGGCAGCGGCCGGAGGGTTAAACATTCTCTGGAGTCACGGCAATCCCATAATAGAAAAAATACAAGTTCAATCTATATAGGTTGAATCTGGCGCTGCTATTCCAGCATAAATTCCCTGTATTTATCCTTGCGGGGGTTCAGTACGAAGAGAATTCCGCTGGCATAGCCCGAGACGGCATTGAAATTCCGCTTGAGGGTAGCCTTGCCGGTTAAATAGGTCAGTGTCCACAGCAATGCGGCATAATTCTTCACCGGTGCCTTGCGCAGATTAAGCAAATAATAATGATTCACTGCAGTAGCCCGGGCCACCCGGCCTGCCTTATCGCGGGAGCTGGGAGATTCATGATGCATAATCTTCATCTCCGGGTTGATGACAAGCTTGCCGTATCTGCTGGCCAGATGGCACATATAGATATCGTCAGCCACCGCGTAGCTGGTCATCCAGGGGTAAGGCTTCATATCCTGCAGCGCAGACGTCCGGAAGGACATATTGCAGCCATGGAAGAAATCCGTCTCGAAAATATTCTCGGTCTCCCCCCACAGCAGCAGGGAGCCTGCCAGTGTGCTTGCCGACAGCCTGCCGGGTGAAGCCGACATCTGGCAGGTCAGCCTGCCGAGCAGTTTGCCGGACTTGCTGCTGGAGAGGCCCTTGGCGATGCCGCCAACTCCGGCAATGGACGGGTCCGAAGCGTAGGTGTCCAGCATCCGGCGGATGTAGAGCGGATCATCCAGCTCGGCATCGTCATCGAAGCTGAGCAGAATCTCACCGTCGATAAGCCCCAGGGCTTCATAGCGGGAGAGCCAGACGCCGGGTTTGGTTTTGCGGTAATAGCGCAGCTCGGCTTGAGGCATACGCCCCAGTACCTTGCGGAAATACTCCAGCACTTTCTCCTCAATCTCGCCGTCATCCACAATCAGCAATTCAATTGAAACATCCTCCAGCTCTGTCTGCCTGCCGATGGATTCAATGCACAGGGTCAGATCGCTGATCCGGTTGCGTGTAGGAATTACTATAGACAGATCATGCATACCGCTGACTCCTCCCGGGACGTCCTAGACTGTCCGCTTTAATTTTAGATTACAATGCACCGAAAGTACGTGTTGATCTAATTTTACTCCCCCTTTTGTAGGCCGTATATACCACTTTGGTTTACTTTTATTTAGTACAGTTGCGCTTATAATAGAATTAATTTCAGAATGTATATGCTTTCAAAACCTAAGCGGATGCTTTCGAAGCAGGTTTTGTACGAAGTATCATCTGAAGAAGTAAAGTTAACAAAACTTTTAGGAGGGGACGTTATGCATGTCGGGATCTTTATGCATACCAATTACTTTGAAGATTTCTTCGTAAAGGGTCTGGGTCTCAGTGAAGAGGAATATGTACATTCGTATCATAACGATTTTTCTTTCGACTATGCGCGTCTTCTGCAAACCAAGGGGATCCGCACGACCATCTACAATTTCACCAGGATTGGGAGTGAGGTCCGCACCTATCAGCACGGAATCGTGGATTGTACGATTAAGTTTATCCCGGTGGGCATGCTGTATAAATGGTATTCCGTCATTCCCTTGTCCCACCGGACACCGATCGGCAAATTCGTATCACAATATATATCCACGATTCAGAGAGACCTGTGTGATATTCTGCGGGGAGACGGAGTCAGCCTGATTTATGCCCAGGAATATGCTTCCGGACGGTTTGAGCGGCTGGCTGCCGCTGCGAAGAAGCTGAGCATCCCGATCATTGCCGCTTACCACGGGGGCAGCATCCATAAGTGGATTCTGCCGATCAAGAAGCATACGCTTCATAAGGCAGCATTCATGACTACGCTTAACGAAGATGAGCAGAACAGCATGGTGCGCCACTTTCCGCATCTGGAGGGGCGGATCCGGCTGCTGCCGAATTTCGTGAATTCGGCGATCTTTTACCGGCGGGATAAGGATGAGGCGATAGCCGCATTGGGGCTGGACCCCGGCTGCAGATATATCATTACCGTTGGACGGCTGTTTGAGCATCAGAAGGGCCATTCGCTGCTGGTGCAGGCCATGGAGCAGCTGAAGCAGCACCCTGACCTTAGAATATTGGTTGCCGGCGGCGGTCCGGATGAACAGAGTCTGAAGGATCTGATCCGGGCCAAGGGGCTGGAGGACCGCTTCATCATGCTCGGTACAATCCGCAACAAGGATATGTTGGCCAGCTATTACAGCGTCTCTGAGCTGTTTGTGCTGCCTTCGCGTTATGAAGGATTGCCGCTGGTTATCCTGGAAGCGGGAGCCTGCGGTCTTCCAACCGTTGCTTTTAATGTGATGGGGGTCAGAGGTCTGGTACGCCACGGGGAGAGCGGACTGCTTGCTGAAGGGCTTGACCCGGCTCAACTAGCTGCATCCCTGGATCAGCTGCTCGGCAATCCTGATATGTGCCGGGAGATGGGGGCAGCAGCGCTGCAGATCGTCCGTTCCGAATATTCGGAAGAGATTATCGGAGCCAGACTCTACAATCTGCTTCAGGAGAGCTTGGGGCTTGATCCGTCCGTACCGCTCTTCGGTGACGGGTATGCTCCGGAGTTAACGTCTCCCTTGTAGACCGCTGTCTTATTGTTGTGCCGTTGTGACTGAGGCCGCGGCTGCCGGAATACGGCGGATGGTCACTCCTCTAATTGGCGAACCCGTTGCAGATCCGATGCTCTGCGACTACATAGAAGCCTATAGCTGCTGTATACCTGGATAGAGGCCGATAGAGGCTATACAGGCATACAGCAGCTTGTTGCGGAACGGGGCGATTATTTTGGGATAGCTGCCGCATATATAAACAGACCCGCTATAAGCAAGCATCCAATCTGCGGATGATCACCCCGGAATCCTCTCTGAACAATGGAACGCCTCCCTAAATACATCTGCGGACTTGATATGGAATTCACCTGCCGTCTAATCACCAATTAGTCAATGTAATGATCCATAAGCACCGGTACAACGCCATCTGCATCCCGGCAGAAAGTTTGTTTGTAATTTTCGGTTTTTAACTATATAATAGTAAGTGACATGTAAGACTCGTCAATTGTAGGACAGCGTTGCATCCAATACATTTCAGGAGGAATTCCCATGAGAATAGATATATGGTCCGATTATGCCTGCCCGTTCTGCTATATCGGCAAAAGACGGCTGGAGCACGCCCTGAGCCAGTTCCCGGACCGTGACAAAGTGGAGGTCGTATTCCGCAGCTTCCAGCTGGATCCGAATGCGCGCACCGACGAAACGAGAGATATTCACGACATTTTGGCTGCCAAATACGGCATGACCCGTGACAAAGCTAAAGCTACCAACGCACAGCTCGCCGAACAAGCGCAGGGTGTGGGTCTTGAGTTCAACTTCGATACGGTCCAGTCGACCAATACGTTCGACGGTCACCGCTTAAGCCATTACGCGGCTACAAAGGGTAAAGCCCCGCAAATGACCGAACGGCTGCTGCGCGCGTATTTCACCGACTCGCTGAATCTCGGTGACCGCAAGGTACTGGCTGAGCTGGCCGCAGAGGTCGGACTAGATCAGGCTGAAACGGCTGCGGTGCTGGAGAGCGACGCTTATGCTGATCAGGTAAATGCAGATATTGATGCGGCCCGGCTGCTGAATATCACCGGCGTGCCGTTCTTCGTCTTCAACAACAAATACGCGGTGTCCGGCGCGCAGCCGGGTCCGGTATTCACCGAAGTCCTGGACACCGTATGGGCCGAAGAACAGAATGCTCCTGTGCTCCAGGTAGTCGGCAAGCCGCAGTCCAAGGCAGAAGATGCTGACGGCTGTGATGATGGCTCCTGCAGCATCTGATTCCGCTTAGGCAGACTGCACACAAATACCCCGCTGTATGGATTCTCTCCATGCAGCGGGGTATTTCGTTTACCTATTCCAGGCCTATAACAGTACTATCTGAACGAAGTCACAAGGCTCGATAACAGCGTGCGCACATCATGCTGGTATTCCTTGATCGGCTCCACCGGACGGTTAATGCCGAACAGGGTGTAGACAGCGATTCGGGCTGCACGGACGGAATATTCTTCCGTGAAAACCACATCGTCCGGGATTTCGCAATATTGGCCGACAAAGGCCAGGTTGGTGGAGCCTTCAGGCACAACCTGCGGCCGGTCGCTGTTCAGTCTTGGCATGAACTGGGACGTAATGTACGGCATCATGCAAGGAATGCAATTGGCAGTAGCCATGATCTCTTCCTTATGCGCCTCGAAATGGAGATGGCCAATCAGCTCCTGCATGATCTCTTCGCCGGTACAGTCGCACATTTTCTTGTGAACATAATCGCCGACCTTGTCCGGATACAGTCCGTAACCCCAGAATACCTTGACATGCTCCGGCTGGTTGCGGAAATGCGGCTGGAAGGCCAATACAACGGACATCAGCCAGCTGGAATCCTTGAAGGTCACGAGTGCTCCGGTGCCGGCCCGGTTGCGCGTGAAGTCTTCCATCAGGTCGAAGAACTTCGAGTCCTGGAAGGTAACCGTGAAGGATTCCCACTTGGACTCGTCCACATGATCGTCGAAAGACGAAGGATTGCCGAGACCCGGCTTCTTGGCGGCGATATTCTCCCACAGCTTCCACGAGCTGCCTTTGCCGTTCAGGCGCGGCGCCGAGGTCATCGAGCCGAGGCTGGAGCCTTCGGTCATCGAACCGTTGGTGATAATCACACGGTCGCCTTCGTTAATCTCGATCACGTCTTCCACGCCTTGGCGGGAGACCTTCATTTTCGTAACGGTAATGCCGTCGCCTTCTTTGAATTCCAGATCAGTTACCGTACATTTTAACGTGAAATCTACGCCAAGCGGTTCCAGATACTGGTGCAGCGGCAGAATAATCGAATCATATTGATTGTAAGGGGTGCGGGTTACGCCTTCGAGCGTCTGAATTCTCGGGAATTCATGAATGAAGCGGATCATATAGCGTTTCAGTTCAACCGCACTATGCCAAGGCTGGAAGGCGAAGGTAGTCGCCCACATATACCAGAAGTTGGTGGTGAAGAAATGCGGTCCGAACCAGTCGTTAATCCGTGCTTTACCCATTTTGGCCTCCGGAGTAATGATCAGCTTGCCGAGGGCCAGGCGGTCAGCCATATCGAAGCCCATCGAATTGACATCCTGAATCTCACCCTTGCTGTCGACCAGGCGCGCCTTGGAGCGGGTTGGATTGGCATCATCGAACTGGGTGATTTCTTCCCGCAGCGTCAGCCCCGGCTGGTCAATCGATGGAATCGTATTTAGAAGTTCCCATAGGTTCTCATAGGTTTCGTCGTTCAGCATCCGGCCGCCCCGGATCACATAGCCGTGCTCCTCATTGCCTGAGCCGTCATTGCTGCCGCCGAGGATCTTCATCTCTTCAATAATGTGAATGTTCTGTCCGGGAAAACCACAGTCTCTGACGAGGTATGCCGCACCCGCAAGTGATGCAATTCCGCCGCCGACAAAATACACCTGCTCGTTACCGTACTTTTTTTTCACTGATTGTCGCCTCCATAGGTTTGCTTGATTGCTGTACCTGAACCGAGTGTAATATAGCGCCGCTGTGGAAGGTATCATCAAAAGTCCGCGAGTGTATGAAATTTGGTCATATGGAGCAAAGTGTATAGTTTTTGGACAGGAAAATAACCCCAAAACATATTATTTCATTAAAAAAGCCGCAACCCGGAGGGTTACGGCATCGCCTGTTCATATTTATGCAGCGCCTTGAGGAAGTTCCCTTCGATCAGCACGCTGAGCTTCTCAATCATATGCTTCGGCTGATCCTTCATACCGTCGCGCATCCACTGAATCACAAGCCCGGTGAAGGCCAGCGTGTAGAAGTTAGCGATAAATTGCTTATCCTCCAGCCTGATATCCATCCCGGCGGCCAGCTCGTTAATGACTCCCATGATCAGATCATTAGTTACCTCATACAAGTAGGCGTCGAGGTGTGTCCGTCCCAGCGAGTCCAGCGTGTTGCAGCAGAAGGCTTTATTGCTCTCAATATAGCAGAAAATCCGGTGAAATCCGTCCGTCCACGTGCTGTAACTGCGGTACTGGGCAATGCTCTCAACCGCCTCAGTCTTATAGATCCAGCCCAGGAGGTCGAAGATATCCTGAAAATGATAATAAAAGGTCTGCCGGTTCACTCCGCAGTCGTCGACCAGATGCCTGACGGAGATTTTGTTCAGCGGAATATGTGCCATTAGCTCTTTCAGGGAGCGGGCGAGCGCATTTTTGGTCAGCAAGGAATTGGACATCAGGGTCATCAGCTCCTCTTGTAATCCTGTATAAGGGTAGAGTCCGGCCAGCAGAAGGCATCAGCGTTTGCGCAAATATTGAACAAGCAGTCGGCTGCCTTCCACAAGCAAACCCAGGACGAAACCACCCGCCGTGAACAGGAGAAAAGACAGAAAGCCCGCAAGATCCTCCCAGCCTGACATATCGCGGGAAGTGTAAATGAACATCAGGCTGATCCCGAGCACAACGCCTGCGGTCGAGAATATCCACACCAGCCGGGCGCCATACCAGCCGAAGCTGTTAATAATACCGGAGAGCACGATAGAAAGAGCAGCCCAGCGAAGTAAGATCAGAAGATCGAAACTCTCGCCGAGCAGCACGAACCGGTGCAGAATCAGCAGCAGCCATACAATCAGCGCATAACTGACATACCACCAGAGCCAGCGGCCCGTCCTTGCAGGAGGCAGAAAATTCATATGCAGTTCACCCCGCCTTAAGAATTATACCTCCTCCAGTTCCCCGGCGCTTTGCAGCAGGAACTTCAGAAGGTTCGGAATATCTTCCATCTGTTCTTCAGTGATTTGTCGCTTGAACTGCAGTTCTATGCAGTTATTGTACGTATCGCCTTCCTGGCCGTAGCGGAAGCTGAGGGACTGGACAGGCTGGAAATCCGGCCCCCAGATCGTAGACAGAATCTTCTCCGCCGCTGGACACTGCACATTCACATCGTCAATCTCCATATAAAAGCGTAATAGAAGAGTGCAACCGGGATCACTCCCCGGTGTTTCCATAATTTCGTCGCTCAGATCCTTCACCGAAGATTGCAGCATAATTTCGGAGGTTACATTATTGCCTTCAGTCAATTTGAAAGAGAGACTGAACTCCCGTGACATCAGCGCGAGGTTCAGCAAATCCGACCGGTCCGTCACGACAAGGATTCCATCCAGATTATCGTAGTCGTAGATCTGGTTCTCAAAAGCGATTTTAATATTGTCAAATACAGTAGGATGGAACAAGAGCGGCACCTTCTAACGTTTCTCTGTATTGTACCATGACGCGGAAAAGAGTGAAAATTAAGAAAACATAGTTGACAAGTAGGCATTATGTGAATAAGATGATTACCACAGTATGTGAGGTTTTTGTAAGAATTTTAAATAGTTTGGCAGAATTGTACATAGGGCAATCATAGTTGCTCACAAAAATCCAAAGGCGTCTTAAGCCGCCTATAAAGTGGGGTTTTCGCATTTGAATAGTTAGTTTTAGCTGCATTCATGGGGGATTTTATTTACAGACAAAGGGTTGTGAATGGTTATGAATTTGGATTGGGAGTTTATCGCCGAGAGCCTGCCGCTGTATGGTGACGCGATGTGGCTGACCTTGAAGCTGGCCTTCTGGGCCATTCTGTTCTCGCTGGTGCTGGGACTGATATTCAGCGTTATCCTGTATTACAAAGTGAAGGGCATCAGCTTCATTATTCAAGCTTATATCGAGCTGTCGAGGAATACCCCGCTGCTGGTACAGCTGTTCTTCCTATACTATGGCTTGCCTAAGGTCGGCCTTCGGATGAGTGAGGTCACATGTGCCATTGTCGGGCTGACCTTCCTGGGAGGCAGTTATATGACCGAGGCTTTCCGCGGCGGAATGGAAGCTGTAAGCAGGACACAGGTGGAGTCGGGACTTAGTATCGGATTATCCCGGACCCAGCTCGCCAGATATGTTATTCTTCCGCAGGCCTTTGCCATCAGCATTCCTTCACTGGGAGCGAATGTGATTTTTCTGCTCAAGGAGACCTCCATTGTCGGAGCAATCGCCTTAATGGATCTGATGAATGTGGCGAAGGATCTGATCGGCATGCATTACAAAACAGCGGAATCCCTGCTGCTGCTGGTGGCCGCTTATCTCATTCTGGTGCTTCCTCTGTCGGTTGTGCTGAGCTGGCTGGAAAGGAAGGTAAGATATGCAGAATTCGGGGATTGAGGTACTGTTTGAAGGCTCGAACTTCGAGCGTCTGCTCGGCGGTCTGCTGGTCACCATTGAAATTTCGTTTGTTTCCATTGTGATCGGGACGGTGCTGGGCATAGTGATGGGGCTGCTCCGGACGCTGAACGTGAAGCCGTTGCAGGCATTGCTACGTTTGTATCTGGAGGCCTTCCGGATCATACCGATTCTGGTCTGGCTCTACGTTGTGCATTTCAGCTTCACACCTCTATTAAATATCGACATTAGCGGTGAGACGACTTCCATTCTGGTGTTCAGCCTGTGGGGAGCGGCCGAGATTGGCGACATTGTGCGGGGGGCGCTGCAGTCCATGCCGAAGCATCAGGAGGAATCGGGTGCAGCGCTGGGACTCAGCCGGGGGCAGCTGTACCGGTATATTCTTATCCCTCAGGCTATCCGCAGAATGGTGCCTGGCGCAATTAACCTGGCGACACGGATGATCAAGACCACCTCGCTCGTTGTGCTGATTGGAGTGATAGAGGTTGTGAAGATCGGGCAGCAGATCATTGAGCTTGGGGTCATCAAAGCGCCAAACGCTTCGTTTTGGGTGTATGGTTTCATCTTTATCCTGTACTTTGCCGTATGTTTCCCGTTATCCCGTATTTCCCGGAGAGTGGAACGCAGATGGCAGAATTAGCCGTTAGGAAGGAACGATAATCATGATAAATACCGGCGAACTGTTGCTGGAGGTAGAAGGATTGCAGAAAAGCTTCGGAGAACGGCTGGTTCTAAGCGGCATTGATCTGCAGGTGGTTAAAGGGGAAGTAACAGTTATTCTCGGCCCGTCCGGCTGCGGAAAAAGCACGCTCCTGCGATGTCTTAACGGGCTGGAGCCCGTGCAGGGCGGAAGAATCAGCTACCATGGCCAGGATCTGGCCGGACCCCAGGTGAATTGGCGTGAAGTCAGGCAGCGCATCGGGATGGTGTTTCAGAATTATGAGCTGTTCCCGCATATGACGGTGCTGGACAACATTCTGCTCGGACCTCTCAAGGTGCAAAAGAGAGAACCGAAAGAAGCGCGGCAGCAGGCAGAGCAACTGCTGGACCGGGTCGGGCTGCTGGACCGCAAGGATGCTTATCCCCGGCAGCTGTCCGGAGGACAGAAGCAGCGGATTGCGATTGTACGGGCGTTATGTATGAACCCCGAGATTATGTTATTCGATGAAGTAACGGCTTCGCTTGATCCTGAAATGGTGCGCGAAGTGCTGGATGTTATTCTGGGACTTGCCGAACAGGGCATGACGATGATTATCGTGACCCATGAAATGGGCTTTGCCAAGTCTGTTGGTGACCGGATCGTATTTATGGATCAGGGCAGCATTTGTGAGATCGCGGAGCCGCAGCAATTTTTCACCCAACCAGCGACAGAGCGTGCACAGCACTTTCTGGATATATTTCAGTATTAAAAATCATAGAAAACAGGGGATGAAGAGGAATGAGAAAAGGGATGAAATGGGCAGTATCATTTATGGCAGCGGGTTTATTGCTGGCGGGCTTAACCGCTTGCAGTAATTCGGATAACAAAGATAATAGTGCAGGGCCGGCATCATCTAAGTTTGCTTCTATTGAACAGCTGAAGAAGGACGGCAAGGTCCGGATTGGTGTTTTTGCGGATAAACCGCCATTTGGATATGTGGATGCTGACGGCAAGAATCAGGGCTTCGACGTCTATATCGCCAAAAGATTCGCCAAGGACCTGCTCGGGGATGAATCCAAGGCGGAATTCGTTCTGGTAGATGCGGCCAGCCGCGTCGCTTACCTGGAATCCAATAAAGTAGATATCATTATGGCTAACTTCACCGTAACGGATGAAAGAAAAGAAAAAGTGGATTTTGCCAATCCGTATATGAAGCTGTCCTTCGGGATCGTATCCCCTGACAGTGCACCGGTTACTTCGATTGACCAGCTGAAGGAGAAAGGCCAGAAGCTTATCGTTGCCAAAGGAACCACAGCAGAAACTTACTTCACCAAAGAGTACCCGGACATTGAGCTGCTGAAATTTGACCAGTACACAGAGATCTTTGCAGCACTCAAAGACGGACGCGGTGCAGCGATTGCCAACGATAACACCGAGCTGATCGCCTGGGCGAAGTCCAATCCCGGCTTCACGGTAAGCATCCCGGCGTTTGGCGGACAGGATACGATTGCCCCGGCAGTAGCCAAAGGCAACACGGAGCTGCTGAACTGGATCAATACAGAGCTTGAAACCATCGGTAAAGAGCAATTCATTCATCAGGCTTATAGCGATACATTGAATGAGGTCTATGGAGAAGGCTATACTGACGAGCTGGTAGTTGAAGGCGGTAAGGTAGAGTAATTTAGCCGCGCTATGGCGTCAGGTCTGAGGAACTGGTACGAGATCAGATAGTGAGCATGAAAAGGCACCCTTGCGGGTGTCTTTTTCGTGGAATTTCTCAGGCGCGGGATAGAGCTAAGCGAACTAATCCTATATACTAAGTTTAAAATTGGATGATAGTGAATCGAAAGAGTGTGCAAGAAACACTGTAGACATAAATGTTGTACGTTTTGCAACTTTGATTGATGGATAGCCGGGTGATCGGGAGGATTGTTGTATGAAATACAAGAATAATTCTGCTGAGCCGTTTGAAAGAGATGAAATGCTGCAGTTTGTACAACAATTGTGGATTTGGGCCGGTATGAGGAGGGAAATGTTGTATTATGTGCAGGATTTCATAGAATGGTGCCGGATCTCTGCCTCAAAAAGCGGATGAATCGGGGAATTCCCGAAAGCGACAAATGAGAGGCATAAATGCCTCTCATTTTCCTTTAATTACGCAAATAAAAGTGTCTGGAATGGAATCAAACTCTAGTAACTGACAAAGAAATTACCCAGCTTGTTTAGTTCGTCGGCGCAGGTGCGGTATACTTCAGGAATGTCTTTGGAATAGGACTCTCAAAGGTGAGGATTTCCCCGGTAGTCGGATGAACGAACGAAAGTACGCGGGCATGCAGTCCGAGACGGCCGACAGCTTTGGTCTCGGCGCCGTATTTCTTGTCGCCGGCAATTGGATGCCCGATGTCTGACATGTGGACACGGATCTGGTTCTTCCGTCCGGTCTCCAGGTGGACTTCCAGCAGGGAGAAATGGCGGTTGGCCTGGATCAGCTTATAACGGGTTACGGCATGCAGCCCGTCCCCTTCATGCGGACTGGAGTACATCTTCAGCGTAGACGTCTCCTTCAGCCAGGAGCTGATGGTGCCTTCGGATTTCTTGACTGCGCCTTCCACCAGCGCCACGTAGGAGCGTTCCTTGACGGTCTCTTTCCAGCTGTTCTGCAGGGACTGCTGAATCGCCTCGCTTTTGGCAAACATCATGACTCCTGAGGTATCACGGTCCAGGCGGTGTACCACAAAGACGCGGTTCTTCGGATTCGTCAGGCGCACATGCTCCATCAATTGGCGGTAAGCTGTCAGTTCATTGTCTTCTCCGGTAGCAATCGACAGCAGTCCGGCATCCTTCTGAATGACGATGATATCATCATCCTCATGGACAATGGTCAGCCCGAGCATTTCTTTGGCTTCTGCATGCTTCTCCTGATCAATGGTCACGGTCTGACCGGGATGGAGCTGATGGTTATGCTGGGTTACCGGCTTGCCGTTTACCGATATCTGTCCCCGGGACAGCATCGACTTGACCGCATTCCGTCCCTTATTCGTAATCGTCTTAAGCAGGTAAGGCAGCAGCTCTGCGGGCTCGGACACCGTATAGGATTTTATCTGTGCAGGTGTTTTGGTTGTTGTTGTGGCAGGTGCTCCCGGTCTTGCCCCCGGTTTATGGTTAGAGGTCTTGTTCCCCTGATTTCTGGTTCCTGATTTAGGCTGAGCCTTGGAGGCTGCTGCGGGCTTCACGCCCCGCTTGGAACCCTCTTTCGGATTTCTTCTTGTATTCATGCCTGCATTCTCCGTCCTGTAATATTGTACTCCTCAATATACCATGGGCCGTGAAGAAATACTACGGAGGGTGCCGGGACAGCTATACATAAATGATCAGCCCGATAAGGATAGCCAGGGAGATGACGCCGTAGGCCCATCCCAGAACCATAGCGTATTTTTTCTCCCGGAGCCAGCCTTTGCTGTTGTAAATCCGGGCATCTACCGCCAGCAGCATCAGTGTGGAGATTAACATTATGATAACCAGACTTCCGAACAGGCGGACCATGCGGATCGCTCCCTTTTAAATATAGATACATGAACTTAATTACTGGTTATTGGTCTTTCAGTCCCACTCTCCGGATATGAAGCTTCATTTGAATGTCTATCTCAATGCTGCCATACAGGCTTTCCCAGTCATCTTTGTCATGGATATGCTCTTTCCAGTAGGCAGGATGGTGACTCCGGATCATTTCGCCCATGCCAAAAATATCGGAGTGATCCTTCTGGGTCTGCTTAACCAGTCCGGTCAGTATGCTTCGGACCTGTTCCTCGAAATCCCGTTCAATTTCCTGCAGCTTGGCGGATGAGTCGACAGGGATATTGCTGCCATATTGCTCATCGAGATCGGCCTCCAGGAAGACCTGATACGACAGAACCGGTTTGCCGTCCTTGATGTAGCTCCGCGTCCGGGTGAACCGCTCATTGATTTTGGTCATGACGATACCCATCTTATTGGTATGAAAGAGGGTAGAATAACCTCCCGGGTCGATTCCCTGGAGTGCCATGAAGCCGCCGATTTCAATCGGAGCGGTCTTGTTGACCATTCTTCCGCCGCTGAAATAAGCCAATCCTTTGATCAGGATATTATCTCTATTGCGCAGTGCGACATAAGGCAAGTACGCGCTCTGGCCCCACTTGGTATCCGCCGACCAGAATGTGCCGATATAATCCCGAGGGAACTTCCCGGAGGACACCGACTTTTCCATCATGGACAAAATATAAAGTGTGGGCACACGCTGAAGCGGCGGATTCACATCCATGAAATCAGAAGCTTTGCCTTCGGATACCAGCAGCCAGGTCCTGCGCCGGATTTCCGGATTGCGCCGGAGATAGTCGTTGAGTTCTTCGAGATTGCCCCGGGCGATATCCTCGCTGATGATAATGATCCGCAGGTGAACCAGATAACGCGGGTCGGCAATCTGCTGCTGCAGATTGTTCATGGCATCGTCGAGTGAAATGCCGCGCACGCTAACTACCCAGACCGGGCTGGTCTTGGCGTCACCCGGGTTGCCTCCTCCGCTTCCGGGACCCAGGGGAACTCTGCCGGGAACCGCAATCTGTGCGGTCACACTGATCATTTCTGCAGGCAGATTATCATGGTTAATATGGGTGACTTCGTCTCCTTTCTCTGCCTCTTCGGCCGAGATCTTATCGATGGACAACCCGAGTACAAGCGCCCGGTCTTCAATTTCTACCTGATCCCAGCAACCGCTTAGAACAGGGGCAGCCATAGCCAGCATTAGGATTAGGGCGAATGAGCGCGGAAGCCTTCTGATCATGAGGAGGCCTCCTTCCCGGCGCGCCGGATGAAGTAGGCCATCCATAGCAGCAGCGGATATCCAATCATCAGTACCATTCCGGCATTGCCCAGGTGAAGAATCCATTCATAGGCCTCGAAGACATTGGGGGGCAGCATCGCCAGAGCAAAGATCAGCGGCAGCAGTATACTTGCGGCCATACTCTGATCACGGAGAGCGAACAGGTTCTGCATCAGGTAAGCGGATATGTAATACGTAGTGTACACCGTTGTATAGACCGAAATGACCCAGATAATGATGAAGATGGCATCCAGCCGTTCAAGAAAACCCTCACCAAATGCTGCGGAACGCGCCATTTCCAGCGTGGGATAGATCAGCAGCTTGGTCTCCTCCGCACCAAACATTCCCACAGAGGCAATCACGATCAGTACATAGATGGCACCCGACATGATTATGGCCAGCGCGCCAGCACGGAATGCGTGCTTCGGCTTTTCCATGAAAGGAATCAGCAGTGTAATCACGAAGGAGCTCTGGAACAGATAGCTTGCCTCCCGTGCACCATTCCAGAATTCGAGGGTAGGTGACATTAGAATGGGCTGCAGATTAAGCAGATCAACGCTTTTCAGGGAGATGAGGATCGTGAGTACGATGGAGCCGACAATCAGCGGCAGGTAGAAAAAATGGATATACGAGAACTTCACAACATTGCGTCTGGAGGAGAGCAGGCTAACGAGCAGCATCAGAAAAATGGTGGCTTCAATTGGTGTTTTTTTATACAGCACGGTTGTGGCGACATCTCCGAACTGGCGTGTAGTGATCCCTGTCAGCGTAATAAACAATATCAGAATTACGGCGGTGAAGACGGTGGCTAGCGGACGTCCGATCAGCCTGCGGCTGAACACAAAGAGGGACTCTTTGGGGAAACGCTGGCACAGGGAGGCGAGCAGCCAATAGCTGAGGAAAGACAGGATGACGCCGCTGAATGCGATGAAGGGCGCGCTGCTGTTCCCGGCTAAAGCCATGTAACGGGGGAAACTGAGAATCCCGACACCGATAATGGTGCTACTGATGACGGCGGCTGCGCGTAGCGTTGTGATCTGCCGGAGACTGTTCACTGGGTTCACCTTCCTGCCTGAGGATCTGATCTACATGTACTGCGGGAACATTGCGGGACAGCCTGTCATTATTCTGGGCATGCAGGAAGCTCGGACGGCGGCGCATCCACCACAGCGGCACACGTACCAGCGTATCCTTCAGGTCACGCCATTTGCCGGGAATGAAAGGGGACATATACGGGACGCCGAAGGATTCCAGGAACAGAAGATGGTTCAGAATGAGAATCGTACCGATCATCACACCGTAGAGGCCGAACATTCCGGCCAGTATAATCAGCGGAAATCTTAGCATCCGCAAGGCAATAGCGGCATTATAGGCTGGAGTGGCAAAAGAACCGATGGTCGTCAGCGCCACAATCACCACGGTAATCGGACTGGCGAGTCCGGCACCTACTGCTGCCTGTCCAATCACGAGAACGCCCACGATGGATAAGGCGCCGCCGATCATCTGCGGCAGACGGATCGTAGCTTCACGCAGCACCTCCATGGAGACCTCCATGATCAGCACCTCCAGAACGGCAGGAAACGGCACACCTGCTCTTCCGCCCGAGATAGCCACAGCGAAATCCGTCGGCATTAATTCGGGATTAAACGAGATCACAGAAACATATAACGCAGGGAAAAAAAGTGAGAAAGACAGCGCGATGAGACGGATTATACGGATCAGGCTGCCCATAATGAAACGCTCTGTGTAATCATCTACCGTCTGAAAGAACTGGTTGAATAGAGCAGGGACGATTACAGCAAAGGGAGAACCGTCGACAAGCATGGCAACCCGCCCTTCCAGCAGAGCGGCAACCGTCTTGTCGGGCCGCTCTGTGCATTGCACCTGAGGGAACGGGGACAGCGGCTGGTCTTCAATGAACTGCTCAATGTATCCGGCATCAAGAATTCCGTCGGTATCAATCATTGAGATTCTGCGCATCGCTTCAGCAACGAGCCCGCTGTCGGCAATGCTCTCGATATAGCATAAGGCCACCCTCGACTGGGTACGGGTTCCGATCGGGCTGATTTCAATCCGGAAATCTGTGCTCTGAAGCCGGTAGCGCAGCAGGGACAGGTTGTTCTCCAGCTTCTCTACGTACCCTTCACGGGGTCCGCGGATGACCTGCTCGGTCTGCGGCTGCTCCACACCGCGCATATCAATCTGGCGCATATCGAGCACAAGGGCTTCGGGCACTCCCTCTATCAGCAGAATCAGCTCACCCTTCACGGCAGCGTCCGGCAGCACAGAAATGTCTGTAGTGGTTGTTCCCTGAGTTACCTGGACGGCTGTGCTCCAGATATAATGGATCATACCGGCCATATGCTCCGGAATTTCCTTATGCCCGGTGGGCCCGGCCATTAAAGGTTTAAGGACATGCTCGCGCACCTGCTCCGTATTAACCAGTGAAGAGAAGAAGAGCATTACGGCCTGGTGGGCTCCGAAGAGCTGGAAGTCGCGGACTACGAGGTCGCCGTTGTCACCAAGCCGTGCCTGCAGCGCTTGTAAATCGGCCTGCAGATTTCCTGTAAGCGGACTTTTGTCAGGCTCCGGAGGAGAAGCTTGCTGCTGCTTATGCACATAAGCGGTATATTTATCTTTCCAGGCTTGCAAATGGCGGCCTCCTCAGCAGTACAATTCGAATGTATTTCTATAAAGTGTTGCTTGATCGCGTGATTTTTATGTAAATTTTATGTAACAGGCCCAAAAGGAGTGCTAGGATATCTGCTTCAAGCGGTTGCCTAAGTACCCTGTTGCCCGGTAAACTAAAGGTAGAAAGTCTTAAGGAGTCAGAAGAGATATGAAGATGCAAGGATCACTAATGGAGCAAGCGCAGGCTGAACTGCAAAAATATTACGGGTATCCCGATTTCCGGGAAGGCCAGAAGAAAATTGTGAACAATCTGCTCGAAGGCCGCGATACGCTGGGCATCCTGCCTACCGGAGGCGGTAAATCGATCTGCTATCAGGTTCCGGCACTGCTGCTGCCGGGACTTACACTTGTTGTATCCCCGCTGATCTCGCTGATGAAGGATCAGGTGGACGCCCTTACTACTGCCGGGATTCCGGCTGCCTATATCAACAGCACCTTAAGCGGCAAGGAAGTGAATGACCGGATCCGCGCCGCCCGCCGGGGCGAGCTGAAGCTGCTCTATGTGGCGCCGGAACGTCTGGAGCTGGACTGGTTCCGCCTGGAGATGGCAGGGCTGTCGATCTCCTGCGTGGCTGTCGATGAAGCGCACTGCGTATCGCAGTGGGGCCATGATTTCCGTACCAGCTATCTGGCGGTGTCGCCGTTTGTAGAGGAGCTGCCGCAGCGGCCGATTCTGGCTGCTTTTACCGCTACCGCTACACCTGAGGTTATGGAGGATATGGTCCGGCTGCTGCGTCTGCGCGATCCGGGCGTCTTCATGACAGGACTTGGCCGTGATAATCTGGCCATGCAAGTGCTGCGCGGAGAGAATAAGCGTGAATTCGTACTGGACTACACGGCGCAGCATTCGCATCAGCCGGGTATCGTCTATGCCGCCACCCGCAAAGAGGTTGATGATCTCTATCAGCGGCTGCAGGCGACGGGAGTCGCCGCCGGCCGCTACCATGCCGGGATGAGCGACCAGGAACGGGCCGAGAACCAGGAAGGGTTCCTGTATGACGATATCCGCGTCATGGTTGCCACGAATGCTTTTGGGATGGGGATCGACAAATCTAACGTTCGTTATGTCATTCACTACAATATGCCGAAGAATATGGAGGCTTATGTCCAGGAGGCCGGACGTGCCGGCCGCGACGGGGAGCCGAGTGACTGTATTCTGCTCTTCAGTGCGCAGGATATTATGACGCAGAAGTTCCTGATTGAGCAGAATCCGCAGGACACAGAGCGCAAAGCCAACGAATACCGCAAGCTGCAGCAGATGATTGATTACTGCTACACCACCCGTTGCCTGCGCAGTGCACAGCTGGATTATTTCGGCGAGAATCATGACGATGATCCGTGCGGCATCTGCAGCTCCTGCACCGATGAACGGCAGCTGGTAGACATGACGGTGGATGCGCAGAAGATCTTCTCCTGCATCCACCGCATGCGTGAACGCTACGGGGTGGCGCTGGTATCCTCAGTGCTGAAGGGCTCACGCAATCAGAAGGTGCTACAGTACGGCTTCGAGAAGCTGCCGACCCACGGGGCGATGTCCGGCCGCAGCGAGAAGGAAATTACCGAGAGCATCAATGTGCTGATCTCGGAGGGTTATCTGGCCTTGTCCGAAGGCCAGTATCCGGTCGTGCGGCTGCAGCCGCTGGCAGCCGAGGTGCTGCGCGGCCAGCGTGAGGTCCACCAGCGCGTGGCCCGCACGCTTGTCACCTCCGGCACGCGGGACCGCAGCCGTACGCGCGACCATTCGCCGTCGGCCGTCAACGAGACGGTCTTCGAGCAGCTGCGCCTGATCCGCCGCGAGCTGGCGGGGCGCGAGCATGTGCCGTCCTACATCATCTTCAATGATGCGACGCTGCGCGAGATGAGCGTGGTTTGTCCGCAGACGGAAGCGGAGATGCTGAGGGTGAAGGGTGTCGGCGAAGTGAAGTACCGTAAATACGGCAAGGCATTCCTGGAGTTTTTTCAAAATGAAATGTAAAGAAGGTTATAAGGCATGAGAATCATCCTGGCCACATTAAATGCCAAATATATTCATACGTCGCTGGCGATCCGGCTTCTGAAGGCGTACAGCGAGCATGAATTCGAAGATATCCTTTTGGCGGAATACACCATCAAAGATCCCTTGATGAATATCGTGTCGGACCTTTTCCAGAAGCAGCCGGATGTGATCGGCTTCTCCTGTTATATCTGGAACATTGAAGAAACGGTCAAGCTGGTCGCGATCCTCAAGCAGGTGATGCCGGAGGTGAAGATCGTACTTGGCGGGCCGGAGGTGTCTTATGAGCCGCTGTACTGGATGAAGCGGGAAGCCGGAATCGACTTCGTAGTCAATGGGGACGGGGAAGAGACCTTCCATCATCTGCTGCAGGAGATCCGGGATGAACACAAGTATCATTTCGTATACGGCGCTGCCTACCGCAAGGGGGAGGAACTGATCGTCAACCCGCCGCGTCCCAAAAGCGACCTTAATACCCTGCCGACGCCCCACCGTTTCGCGGAGGATCTGCCGGAGCTCAGCAAGCGGATTGTGTATTTTGAGACAAGCCGGGGTTGTCCCTTCAATTGCCAGTTCTGCCTGTCCAGCATCGAGGTAGGCGTGCGTTATTACGATATTGAACGGGTGAAATCCGATCTGCTCTATCTGATTGAAGGCGGGGCCAAGGTGATCAAATTCCTCGACCGCACCTTCAATATTAACCGCAATTACGCGTTGGAAATGTTCCAGTTCCTGATCGACAATCATCAGGGCTGTGTGTTCCAATTCGAGATTACAGCAGATATTATGCGTCCGGAGGTGCTGGATTTCCTGGCGCAGAATGCGCCGCCCGGAGTTTTCCGCTTCGAGATCGGTGTGCAGTCGACCAATGACGAGACCAACGAACTGGTCAAACGCCGCCAGAACTTCACGAAGCTGTCCCGCACGGTAATGAAGATCAAGGCCAGCGGCAATATTGACCAGCATCTCGATTTGATTGCCGGACTGCCGATGGAGGATTACTCGACCTTCCGCAAGACCTTCAATGATGTATTCGCCATGGAGCCGGAGGAGCTGCAACTGGGTTTCCTCAAAATGCTCCGCGGCACCGGGCTGCGCGCCCAGGCAGCCAAATATGACTATACGTACATGGAGCATGCGCCGTACGAAATTCTCAGCAGCCATGTCATGCCGTTCTCGGACATTATCCGGCTGAAGCGGCTGGAGGACGTGCTGGAGAAGTACTGGAACAGCCAGCGCCTGGCTCATTCGGTCAAATATCTGATCCGCCATGTCTTCCCGTCACCATTCGATTTCTTCCAGGAATTCGGCGACTACTGGGAAGCGAGGGGCTGGCAGAAGATCGGGCATCAGCTCGAGGATCTGTTCACCCGGCTGCATAATTTCCTCACGGACCGGGGGACGGCGTCCATGGACATCATCACCGGACTGATGAAGCTGGATTATTTCCTCGGCCACAAGTACAAGCCGCGCAAAATCTGGTGGGATGAGGTGATGGGCAAGTCAGAGTGGGCCAAATACCTGAAACAGATTGCCGGGCAGCCGGAGCTGATTTCGGCCAAGCTGGCCGAGGCGGGCTTAAGTGAGCGTGAGCTGCAGAAGTACATCGTACTGGATGTCCTGCCGTTCCGGCTGGAGCCGGTGCTGGATTCGATCAGCGGGCTGCGATTTGACGGCTTGGCTGGTGCTGAAGGCGAAAACGCTGGCACGCTTGAGAGTTCAGCGGACAGCGCGGATAGCAAGCCGGGAGCGGGAGCTGCAACAGAAACAGCAGGTGGCCTCGCGGATAAACGGGCGGGAGCTGCAACGGACATAGCAGGCAGCCATGCGGATAAAGGGGCGGGCAGTACGGCCGTAGCAGAAGCGGCAGAGAATGCGGCGGTAGCTGTGGCCGGGGACATAGTGCCGGCTGTGACGAATGCGCATCCCGGTTCCAGTGGCGGCAATACGCTGCTGATCGTGCTCTATCAGCAGGACGAGAGCCAGCGGGCGCAGTATTACACGCTGCCTATATAGCGGGAAGCCAGATGCTGAATCAGCATAAACTTGCGGCTATATAACCCGCACTGGGGACTACAACCCAATCAAACAAGTAACTGATCAATCGCTTCGGCTATGGGACAAGCCGGAATTGCCCGACTCCTCATACTGATTCCCAGATTCGTTGCTGGCAGAATTAAACTTTTTAAGTTCGCGCTTGTATCGGCATAAATGTTGTACGTTTTGCAACTCGGATTCCTAAATACCAGGGTGTTCAGGCGGATTGTTGTATGAAATACAAGAATTTTCCCCGTAAGTGCTCTGGAAGAGGAGAAATGCTGCATTCTATACAACAATTCTGGATTGAGGCCAGTATTATCAGGGAAATGTTGTATTTTGGGCAGCATTTCAAGAAAAGTAATAGTAAACAGCTTAAGTTTGGCTCATGGGAAAGATGCTGTTTGGGGGAGGGATGTAAGGATGAGGCTGGATCAGCGCATTACATTGTTCAGGTATGAAGAGAAGCATGAGGAGACATTCAAGGACCAGTTGCTGAGCTTTCAGCTTCCTCCGGAGCAGGCGGAATTTACCGGACTGCCGGAGCAGACGCTGCAGGATGCCTGCACGGATGCCGGCAAAATGGGAGTCGTCATTGCCCAGGGAGACCGGGCGGTAGGCTTCTTCGTTCTTCATACAGGCGAAGGTATCGCAGACTTCTTCCAAGACTACTCCGGCGCAGTGCTTCTGCGCGCCTTTCTGATGGATTTTGCCTGCCAGGGACAGGGCTTCGCCAAAGCAGCGATGGCCCTGCTGCCTGATTTCGTCCGCCGCCATTACCCGGAAGCACAGCAGATTGTGCTGGCCGTTAATGAGCGCAACATCCCTGCCGGACAGCTATACGCCCGGGCAGGGTTTCAGGATTACGGGCTGCGGCGCAGCGGGAGCAAAGGGCCGCAGCTGATTTTACAATATGAGCTGGCTACTGAGCCCGTGGCTCCGGCTGCCCATGGATGAGGGGGAGATCCTTCACAATCGTCTGACGGAGCTGTTCTCCCGCAGTGCGCTGCTGATGGATATTTTCAAGCGTGCGCAAGGGCTGGCACCTTTTCCTTATTATATTGGAGCAGGGTGTCTGGTTCAGTCGGTGTGGAACGAGCTTACCGGGCGGGATCCGGATTACGGAATTGGTGATATTGATATAATCTACTACGATGGGCATGATTTGAGCTATGCTGCGGAGGACCGGATGATCGCCAACGGACGTGAGCTGTTTGCAGGTATTTCTATTCCGGTGGATCTCAAGAACCAGGCCCGGGTTCATCTGTGGTACCGTGATAAGTTCGGTGTAGAGCTGGCACCCTACGCTTCCCTGGAAGATGCAATTAACAGCTGGCCGACAACGGTCACATCGCTGGGGGCGAGACTCAGCAGCGAGGGGGAGTGGCAGGTATACGCACCGTTCGGTCTGGAAGATCTGTTTCAATTAGTCCTGAGGCCGAACAAGGCGTTAATCAGCGAGGACGTCTACTTGAATAAGACACGGAAATGGAAGTCGAAATGGCCGGAGCTTACGGTTGTCCCATGGGGGCAGTGAAGCTTCGGCTTTTTGCTGTGTTCATGACGTTCTACTACATCAGCAGATGCGATATGAAGAGCGTGGCAGGCTTCCATTAAGAAATACGACCGGGTAGGATTGTGTAGCAGGAGGAGCGAATAGATTTAGTACCAAAAAAAGATGCAGGGGGATTTCAATGACACAGTTTTATCTCATTCGGCATGGTGAACCCGAGTGGAACATCAATGAGCAGTACAAATTAAAGGGCCATGGCCGGGATCTGGTACCTCTTACGGAAGCAGGAGTGAACCAGGTATATTGGACAGCAAAGGATGAGCGTTTAAAAGAAGCAGAAGTGATTGTCTCTTCTCCCTACACGAGAGCACTTCAAACGGCCGCTATTTTATCCAAGGAACTCGGTTTAGACATAAAGGTTGAATTGGATTTAAGGGAATGGCAGCCTGACTTAACCTTCGAATATGATTCCCTGGAGCGGCTTGCAGAGCTGGGGAACGATTATGATACTAATCATGGAGTGTATCCTCCCGGGGTAACCAAGCTTTGGGAGTCCAAAGAACTGCTGAAGAACCGCGTGGAGAAGGTGATCGATCAATATCTCGGATTTAAAAAAGTGATCATTACCGGACACGGCATGGCTTTTCGTACCCTGGTAGGAGAGGTGGGAGAAATTCCGCATGCTTCGATTACCGGATATAATAAAACGCAGGCTGTAATAGAAACAACGCAATTGTAATTGGTGGTATCCGGTGTTAATATCAGGAATGAGATGCCTATAAAGGAGCATAAACCGTATCATGTGGATGACTCTGTAAAGATTAACAAGTCTAAAGAATGCCTTTAATAGCGAACGCACTATTGTATTAGGCATGTCTTTTTTTAATCTTACAGGGTATGCAGGATAAGGTGTGTCATAAAGCCACTTCTGCGGATACCTTTGGGTATCCGCTTTATTTTTACGGGAATAACGCATCTCCCTTGATTCTTACCTGCCTATCCTCCTAAAAATGAATGGAGGAACTACTATATGCAAACTAAATTGATCTTAATCGAGGGCTTACCAGGCTCCGGGAAATCAACCGCGGCTCAGCTGGTACATGAAATTCTTACAGAGAGAAATCTTAAGGCCAGGCTATTCCTTGAAGGAAATTTGGATCATCCTGCTGATTATGATGGAGTCGCTTGTCTAGATGAAGTTGAATACGATGATCTATTGAGCGCCTATGAGGAGTTTAGGGATTTATTAAGCCCATATACATGGAATCAAGGGAATAGTTATTTCGTGGAATACCGGAAACTAATCAATGCACACGGTTCAAGTATTCCAAATGAAATGCTGGATACTTTGGTGAAGCACGATGTGTATGAATTGCCGCTACCCCGAAATAGGGAACTGATTACGGCAAAATGGAAGCAGTTTGCGGAGAGTGCCTTAAATGGCGCTGACCTTTATATTTTTGATTGTTGCTTCATACAGAATCCTGTAACCATGGGAATGATCAAACATGATGCCGCCAAGGAAGACGTCACAAGTTATGTTATTGAACTGGCAGCCATTGTAGAAACGCTGAATCCGCTTCTGATATACGTTGACCAGAACGATCTTGATTACTCCTTCGGCAAGGCTGTTGAAGAAAGACCCCGGGAATGGTCAGACGGGTTTATTGACTATTACACCAAACAAGGGTTTGGCAAAAAACAGGGGTATATCGGGTTTGAAGGAACTCTGAAGGTGCTTAAGGCAAGAAGGGGACTGGAAGAAAGGATCTTTAACGGCGTAAATATAGCTAAGACAAAAGTGAACAATTCTTCATATGATTTAGATGTGTACAGAGAGGTTTTAGTGAAGATATTATCAGAACATTTTGGCCTGGAAAAAGAATCTGTTTAGTACGGCTTAACTTAAGAGCCATCAGACTCGTGAATCTATTGCAGAAAGTCCAATCAGGGATGACCGATACCGTTCTCAAGCAGAGAGCCTAGCAAATAATTGTATTTCGTGCAGTTAAAATACGGCGAAAAGCCGGATGAGCAGGGATAACTGTATTCTGTACAATTAAATTAGAGAATAATGCGCTTTTATGGCATAGGAGCATTTTATAAGTGTATAGAGTGCAATTAAAACTCCTTCTGCGCAGAAAAAGATCGTTTTAGTTGTACATTTTACAGTTAAAGCTTGAGGGGGAGTCTCATACCGGGATGCGCAATTCCGCGGGGATCCTGCAGAAAATACAGCAATAGTTGCTGCTGCAATGTCAATCAGGTGGAGACACCCTGGGTAGCAGCAGAACTTTGGCAGCATAACCGAAAACGAGGCACTCCGTCAGGTACGGGGTGCCTCGTTTTATTTTGGATACATTCGATTTAAGCTACTGACATTTCTCAGCATTTCCCCCTGCAGATTACACGAATGGTCAGCCCGGGCGCCAGAGTCAAAGCGCCATTGAAGCTAATTCGCCGTAGGCTGAAGCCGCATGGAGCCGGCAGGGAGGTGGCGGGCAAGCCAGTCCAGCACATCGGCGGTGACCTCATCCCGGTTGACCTCGTTCAGCATCTCATGCCTGCCTTCAGGGTACAGCTTGCACTCTACGTCCTGTATTCCCTGCCTGCGGTACAGTTCGGCCAGACGCTTCACCCCTTGACCGTTCATCCCCACGGGGTCTTTCTCCCCGGCGAACAGATAGACAGGTTTATCTCTGCACAAGGTTCGCAGGGTGGCCCTGGTATGAAGCTCCCGCAGCATATGGAAGAAATCCCGGAAGAAGCGGGTAGTGCAGATCGCCCCGCAGAACGGGTCGGAGATGAAGTGGTCCACCTCCACCGGGTCTCTGCTAAGCCAGTCAAAGGCGGTCCTGACAGGAGAGAAGGCACGGTTATAAGCGCCAAAGACAATGCCGTTCAACAATACGCTGCGATGGTGGTCTCCCTGCAGCCTTAGCTGCATTGCCGACAGCGATTCTGCCAGCCGCAGCATGCTCCGCGGACCGTTGGTACCGCTGAGAATGAAGCCGCTGTAAATTTCATTACCTTCTTCGCACATCAGCTTCTGGGCCAGGAAGGAGCCCATGCTATGGGCGAACAGGTAAATCGGCACATGCTGATGCCGGGAGCAGGCGATTCCCGCAAGCTGCAGCAGATTGCGGCGCATCCAGTAGAAACCGTTCTCCCCGGTATCGCCTAGCAGATTGACTTGGCCGGCGGTGAGGCCATGGCCCCGGTGGTCATTGGCATACACCGCATAACCGGCTGCGGTGAGCGCGGACGCAAAACGGGCATAACGCGCAGCCGTTTCACACATGCCGTGAGAGATCTGCACGATCCCTCTGACGTCAGCTCCAGCTTCCGGCAACCATTCATAGACATGGATTTTGACACCTAGTGGATCGGTCATCGTAAAAGTGTTCTCTGTCATCGCCGTCCTCCTGAAAGTTAAATTCAGCAATCCTAGCGTAAGAGTACTTCGTTAAACTAAATCTGCCCGGTATACCAGTTATGGTTGCTTACGGCAGATAAGAGCGGAGAACCGTGGACATGCCTTCGATGCTGTAGGCGCCGAGGCTGGACGGGAGCAGGTAGCATTCGCCTGCTGCATAAGGCTGGGAGCCGCCTTCCCAGATCAGGTGGCCGCTGCCTTCACAGATCACCAGAATAGTGAAGCTGTCGTCCGTGGTGGCAAGCTGCCATTCACCGGAAACCACACCTTTTTCAACGATGAAATAAGGGGAGGAGGCGATTTGCAGCCATTCACAGGCCACTGCACCGTCTGTCTTCATCGAGGTCGCGCCTGCACCTTCATAGGCAGTAACATTCAGGGAATCCTCAATATGCAGCTCACGCGGTTTGCCGTCCAGGCCGGGACGGTCGTAATCATAAATCCGGTATGTAGTGTCGGAGTTCTGCTGGATTTCGGCTACAACGACACCTGCGCACAAGGCGTGAACGGTGCCTGCGGGAATATAGAAAGAATCTCCTGCCGCTACAGTCACTTCCTGCAGGCTGTCCATAACGGTCCCGTTCTCAAGTGCATCCTGCAGAACCTCGCGGGTTACGCCTTCTTTCAGACCGTAGATGATTTTGGCGCCCGGCTTGGCATCCAGCACGTACCACATTTCTGTTTTGCCCAGTTCGCCCTTGGGTAATCCGGCATAATCATCAGTAGGGTGTACCTGTACGGAAAGATTGTCATTGCAATCGAGCAGCTTGATCAGCAGCGGGAATCTTCCGCCGTCTTCCGTAATGCCCTTGCTGCCGAACCATTCATGTCCGAACTGCTCACGGATGGCATCCAGACCTAGTCCGGCGAGCTCGCCGTTCACAACAGAAGAGGTTCCGTTCGGGTGGTCAGCGATCATCCAGCCTTCGCCGATATGGCCTTCCGGCAGCTCCAGGCCGAATTTCTCCAGCGCACGGCCTCCCCAGACACGTTCTTTGAACTCCGGCTGAAATTTCAGAGGATATGGTTTTGTCATTACAACATCTTCCTTCCTGATTATAGAATGTTTAAGACTTAATATTTAAACGGTACATCGGACTATAACCCAATAAGTAACCGGTCAAACGCTGGTCAGACCCTGGTCAACCAAGCTGGATCATATGTGACACGCTTAAGCTCACACATTATTGGCAGCATCATGGTTATGTTGTACTTATTACAACATTGATTGAGCGATACCAGGGTGATTGGCAGCATTGTTGTACAAAATACAAGAATTTTGCCGCTAAAATACTTGCAGGAGGAGAAATGCTGCCTTTTGTACAACAATTTGGATGGGAATCGCTATTTATGAAGAAAATGTTGTATTTCGTGCAGAATTTGTAGGACTATGCGCCGGTTGGAAGAACTCAAGCTTCTCACTGTCCGGTCCCTCGAAGAAGAAATAGCGGCTGCCGTTCGCGAGCTCTGAAATACCGGTCAGTGCCGGGATGCCGAGTCCGGCAAGTCTTCTGTGCTCTTCCTCAATGTCATCGACTGTGAAGGCGGTATGGCTTACCCGTCCTTCCTGCGGCAGACCCTCGAATGCCCGTTCAATCAGTTCAATCTCAACACTGGCCTGTCCGGGGAAGCTGAGAAAGGCGAGACGCACTTCATCTCCAGGCTGGCCCAGAATACCCTGAAGCGTCAAGCCGATGACCTCCTGGTAAAATTGCAGTGAACGCTCAAGAATGTCCACTTTAATGCCGACATGCTCCATTTTGGTTACTGCCATTTAGTGATCAGCTCCTTTTTTCTTCTCTACAGCTACAACATACGGGGCGGAATCGCGCTGCAGCTGGCGGTACACGATGGATTGCGCGTCCGGCTGGGCCAGTCCGGCGGCCCAGGCTTCCACGGCGGCAGCTTCACGGCCGCCGCCTTCGTGGCCGGGATACAGCACGGCCGTGATGATCCCGCCCGGGCGCAGCAGCAGCAGCGCCGCCTCCAGCGCGGCCAGCGTGCTCTCCGGCTCGGTGATGATGGTCTTGTCGGCATCGCCTGCAGGCAGATAGCCGAGGTTGAACATCACCGTCGAGACCGTTCCGCGCCAATCGGGCGGAACGGCTTCAGCCATTGCTGCATGGCTCCGCTGCAGCAGCGTTACGGGAGACAGCGCAGCAGGCGCTTCCTCCCGGGCCAGCCGCAGGCGCTCTCCGGCAAGAGCCAGCGCCGCGTGCTGGATGTCGAAGCCGTAGACCCCGCCGCGCGGCCCCGCCGCCTTGGCGAGGAACAGGGTGTCGCTACCTGCGCCCACGGTGGCGTCAATGGCCCGTCCGCCGGGGGCGAGCCGCTCGGCGGTTAATTTATGAGCAAAGCTAAGGACGGACATGAAGCCCATTAGCCCTTCCTCCAGTACTTACCCTGCCAGGTATCACGGGCAATCAGCTCGTGGTCAATGGCATTCAGAACTTCCCACTTCTTCAGGCTCCACATCGGGCCAACCAGGGAATCACGCGGAGCATCGCCGGTCAGGCGGTGGACAATCATGTCCGGCGGCAGAATCTCCAGCGAGTCGGCAATCAGCTTCACATACTCATCCTGCTCCAGGAATCGCAGCAGGCCGGCTTCGTACTGCTTCACCATCGGCGTTTTGCGCATGAGGTGAAGCAGGTGGATTTTGATCCCCTGCACGCCCATGTTGGCAACAGCAGATACAGTCTCCAGCATCATCTCATGCGTTTCCTGCGGAAGCCCGTGAATGATATGGGTGCAGACCCGGATACCGTGACGGCGGAGCTTCGCAACGGCTTCGGTATAACAGGCTGTATCATGCGCCCGGTTAATCAGATCGGAGGTGGACTGGTGGATGGTCTGAAGACCCATCTCCACCCACAGATAGGTGCGCTTGTTCAGATCGGCAAGGTATTCGACCACATCATCGGGCAGGCAGTCCGGCCGGGTAGCAATGGCGAGACCGACCACACCCGGCTGCTGCAGGATAACCTCATAATATTCCCTTAGCTCCTCAACGGGAGCGTACGTATTAGTGTAGGCCTGGAAATAGCCGATATATTTGGCGTTTGGCCATTTCAAGTGCTGGCGGTCACGTACATTGTTGAACTGGGTAACCAGATCATCGCGGCGGCTTCCGGCGAAATCACCAGACCCTCTGGCGCTGCAGAAAGTGCAGCCTCCTTTGGCGATGGAACCGTCACGGTTTGGACAGGTGAAGCCGGCATCCAGCATGACCTTGAACACCTTGGTATCCATCTGATCACGCATTTCATAGTTCCAGGTATGGAACCGTTTATCCCCCCACAGAAGCGGAGAGGAGGTCTGTAGAAGATTAGACATGTGCAGCTCCTTTCATTAACCTTCCCATTGTATCAAAAATCAAAGAAGAGCGTAACAATTACTCCCGGAAATCCGGCGGAAAAGAGCTAGAAATAGGCAGGAAACAGCCGGGATTTCGCTTGTAAATGCTTACACAATATGTTATATTTAAAGTGTAAAAAAGCCGCTGCAGCAACCACAATCACATTTTTGAATTCATAATTTCGTGTCGTCCGGTCCATAATAAACCATAGAGGTGATAACGATGAATTCTCCAACGGTGTTTCCCGATAATAAAGGTTCGATTGATGTGCAGCTGACTCCCGATGAGGCCCTTGCCCTGACAGGCGTGGAATTTAACGGCAACCACAAGATTAAGACCGAAGCGCAGCGCAAGATCCGCAGTGCCTTCGAGAAGACATTTGATTTTAACGCTCCGGCAAGGTAGACTATGTACTGTTGAAAAGTGGACCCCAATTCCAAATACAACAAAAAGGGATTTTCCAACCGGCCTTTTTCAGGCTGGACGGGGAATCCTTTTTTTTGAATTTTTGCAGGGATATTTTCAGCTTCCTGCTTAAATCCCTTTACTTTTGACGGCAAGTTCGGCACAATATTGCAAGTGGCAGTTATCCTAGAGACTGCGACGAAATAAAGTACCGCTAATTTGTTGACAAAACTCCCAAAACCGTGGAGATTTTGTCAACAAAAGCGGGTACTAATTTCCTCGCAGCTCCCTATTCACAGATAATGCAATAAGAGATAAGCGGAGGAATACCTAATGCGTTTACGCGGAAGAAAAGGAATACGTGAAAGCCTTGAGGAGCAGACTGACCTGGTCATCCTTGATCCACGCAGCCTGAAGGGCCGTTGGTCGGAGCTTTTCGGCAATGATCATCCGATTCATGTGGAGTTCGGAATGGGCAAGGGGCAGTTCATCAGCCAGATGAGCTTCAAATATCCCGGTATCAATTTTATCGGCGTTGATATGTACGATGAACTGGTCCGGCGTGCAGCCGAGAAGGCCAGAAATGTGTGGGAGCCGGCAGGGGAAGAGACGCCGCCGAACGTCAGAGTGGCACTGGCCAATATCGATTATGCGGAGGAAGTATTTGCTCCGGGTGAACTGGAGCGGATCTACCTGAATTTCAGCGATCCGTGGCCGAAGAGCAAGCATGCCCGCCGGCGTCTGACGCATCCGCGTTTTCTCGACAAATACCGCGGGCTGCTTAGTCCGCTTGGCGAAATCCACCTGAAGACGGATTCCCGCAGCCTGTTTGAATTCTCCCTGAATGCTTTTGCCGACTATGGTCTGCAGATGAAGAACATTTCCCTTGATCTGCATGAAGGCGGCGTGATCAATGAAGAGCATGTCATGACGGAATATGAAACCAAATTTTACGGACGCGGTGTGAACATTCAGCGCTGCGAGGCCATTGTCGGGGAAGAGGCGCTGAAGCAGTATCAGGCCTCCCGGCTGGACAAATACCGCCTGTAGTCCTTTCGACATTATTAGCTGTATAGTGCAAATGGCAGTCCGGGGAATTCTCCCTGGGCTGCCATTTGCCGTTTATCATCCAATATAAGGAGGTGTATGCCTTAGGTCCCATTGTTCTATAAGAATGCGGGGGCTATTCCAGCATGTCAATGATGCTCTGGGCGCTTTGCAGCGGGTTGAACCGGGAAATCTCCTCCAGATGGGCTTGGCGTTTGGCCCGCACATCCCCGTAGTCGCCCAGCAGCCGTTCCATCCAACGGTCGACCACATCGAGGGAGCTTATCGGTTCCCCGAAGCCGGCGGCCGTGAAATAACGGCAGTTTTCTTCTTCCTGCCCCGGCAGCGGTGAATGGAAGAGCATAGGGATGCCCTTGGCCAATCCTTCGCTGCAGGTCATTCCGCCGGGCTTGGTGACCAGCAGGTCCGAGACCTCCATGAGCTTATCGACTTCACGGGTGAAGCCCAGCAGCTTGATGTTGGGGTGGCTGTAGCGCGGGTCTTCCTGCATTCCGCGCAGCAGCTTGTCATTCTGTCCGAGGCAGAACACAAGCTGCACCTTCTCCCGCCAGCCGGCGAGGGCTTCGTTCACCACCTCATCGTTCATCATGCCCCAGCCGCCGCCCATGACCATGACCGTAGGCATGTTCCGGAGGCTGAACTGCTTCTGGATCTCTTCCCGGCCGGGATGCTCCCAGAAATCGGGATGTACCGGCATACCGGTTACCCGGATTTTGGCGACAGCAACACTGCGGCGGCGGAGCTTGGCCTTGACCTCCGGTGTAGAGACCAGATAACGGTCTACTTCAGGACTGATCCAGCTGGCATGGGCGTCGTAATCCGTGATGACTGTGATCAGCGGCGCTTTCAGCGACGGGTCCAGCCGTTTCAGCCGGGAAACCACAGCGCCGGGAATGAAATGAGTGCAGACGATGATGTCCGGCTTCAGCTGCTTCACAATATTTTGCGTATGCGTATAAAATATGCGGTGCAGGGCAAGTGTGGTAAGACGATTGAATGATTTCTGGTGCCGGTAGACATAGCCCATCAGCCGGGGCTGGGAGATCACCGTCTTGCGGTAGGCAGAGACAATGATCGGCGCCATCTTGGGATTGAGGAAGCTTCCGAGCTCCAGCACCTTCGTCTGCACATCAGGCGACAATTTGCGCAGGCTGCTCGACAGCGCGTATGCTGCCTGGGTATGCCCTGCGCCGAAACCTTCGGACAGCAATAATACTCTTTTTTTGCGCAATGTATAGTTCACCTGTTCTTTAGTGGTATTCAGGGGTCCGCAGCCGGGAGGGCGTCAGGCCCATAGCGCAAGCGTGCCTGCGGCAACGCCGGAGCCGATTACCGCACCAGCGATGACATCGGACGGATAATGCAGCCCGAGATAGATCCGGGAGAAGCCGACCGTGCAGGCGAGCGGAAGCAAGATATAGGTCAGGGCAGGGTAGGCCATCATATAAGGAACCGTAGAGGCGAAGATAGCTGTAGTATGGCCTGAAGGAAAAGAATGATCCTTAAGCGGATTATGAAACGTATTGGTGCCCGGCAGCGCCAGATAAGGCCGCATGCGCGGATAGAGCTTTTTGGCAACGGCAACGGGCAGATGGCTTACAGCCAGTGCTGTCAGTGCCTGCAGTCCTGTAGTTCTCCATGGCTGTGGACACAGTGCCCAGATCAGAATATTGATACCGATGGAGCTCGTAGCTCCTCCGAGATGAGTGAGGTACCAGAGCCAGAAGTTCAGAAAACGGTTGTGCAGCCGTCCGTTAATCCATTGAAAGAGAAGCCGCTCCAAGAGATGCAGTTTCTTGAAAAAAGGTCTCATATCTTGTCCCTCCGTTAGTCCGGCTAAAGATATTTGGCGCAGCTTAAGCAGCAGGTTCCAAGACCTGAAGCTGTCTTTATCATACTTTTTTAAGGCAGTCCATTTCAAGAAAAAGCTCGGAATCACTCGAAAAATGCCAGTTTTGACTTGTGTACCCCAATGCGTCTACAATGATTCAAGCAGGAAGATCCCGTTTATAAGGTAACAGAGAAATAAGGATTCGGCCATGATCCGGATACCATGTTCATATCTTAGGAACGGGGCTATATACAATTCGGAAGCCTGCCCGAGAAAAAGGGATAATTCTTGTCTGCTGTAAGGGATGCAACAAAAGGGTCAGAAAGAACGTTAACAAGCCTGAGAGAGAAAGAGAACATCTAGACTTGGAAAAGGGGGCATCAAAAGATCATGACAGACGCATTGTTTGTTACGCTCCAAGTGATCTTGGCGGCAATTGCAGTTTATCAGTTTGCATTCTCACTGTTTGGGCTGCACAAGAAAAAGAACAAGGTTAAGTATGCGCCGCAAAAGTCATTTGCCGTACTGGTTGCCGCGCACAACGAGGAAGAAGTAGTCGGCGCGTTAATGGAAAATCTGAAGCAGCTTAATTATCCCCAGGAACTGTACGATGTATTTGTCATCTGCGATAACTGTACGGATAATACAGCAGCCATCGTACGGGAGCACGGCATGAATGCCTGTGTACGTACCAACACGAATCTTCGCGGAAAAGGTTATGCTATCGAGTGGATGCTCAAGGAGCTGTGGGCGCTGCCCCGCCAGTATGATGCTGTCGTGATGTTTGATGCCGACAACCTCGCGCATACCGAATTCCTGACCGAAATGAATAATGATCTATGCTCAGGCGGCCGTGTAATTCAAGGTTATATCGATACCAAGAATCCGGAGGATTCATGGATTACCGCTGCTTACGGCGTATCCTACTGGTACATCAACCGGCTCTGGCAGCTGTCGCGCCATAATCTGAATATGGCCAACTTCCTCGGCGGAACAGGCATGTGCTTCGAGACGAACCTGCTCAAAGAGATGGGCTGGGGGGCCACAAGTCTGGTGGAGGATTTGGAATTCACCATGCGCAGCGCTTCTAAGGGTGTGTATCCAAGATTCAACTATGATGCCAAAGTCTTCGATGAGAAGCCGCTTACGTTCAAGGCTTCCTCCAGACAGCGTCTGCGGTGGATGCAGGGGCATTTCACAGTCGCCCGCCGTTATTTCTTCCCTTTGCTGTGGCAGAGCATCAAAGAACGCAGCCTGACGAAGTTTGACTTGGCGCTCTATGGAGCGAACGTCTACATTGTGCTGCTGACGTTCCTGATGACGGCGGTAATGTGGATCGACAACTCCATGTTCGATGGTCCGCACATTGCTAATATTTACGGTCATTTGCCGCTCTGGCTGAGCTACTTTGCCATTGGCGCCAATATTCTGACCTTCCTGCTGGCCATGGCGCTGGAGAAGGTGAAGTTCAAGAAGGTATATCTGTACCTCCTGGCCTTCCCGGTTTATCTGCTCTCGTGGTACCCCATTACGTTCTACGCGTTCTTCACGCAGAACAACAAGCAATGGAGCCATACCAAGCACACGCGTGTGGTGCGGCTTGAGGAAGTGCAGAGCAAGCAAGTGTAGTATAATGCCTGATTGTTATCTAAGTATTTTTTGGGGAAGATATTGACACCGTTCGCTCAGTGTTGTATAGTATTCAAGTATGCAAAACATAGGGATTGCAAGCAGAAGCACCGGCTTCTCACCTGAACGGCTAAATTGCCGACTGGTTTTGATCTCAATGCTTTATGAATGGTTATAATTCATGAACGTTGATCAAACGGGGTGTCGGGGAGTTACCGGCATCCCTTTTTTATGGAGAACCGCATTACAAGAAGATCCGGAGGTGGAGTATTATCAGTAAGGAACATATGATCAATGATGAAATTCGGGCCAAAGAGGTCCGGCTGGTTGGAGCAGAAGGTGAACAAATCGGGATCAAACCGATCCGCGAGGCGTTGCAGATGGCGATCGATCTTAATCTTGATTTAGTCAATGTAGCACCGCAGGCGAAACCGCCGGTATGCCGCATCATGGATTACGGCAAGTTCCGTTATGAAACGCAGAAGAAAGAGAAGGAAGCGCGCAAGAACCAGAAGATCGTGGATATCAAGGAAGTCTGGTTCCGTGCTAACATTGAAGAACATGATTATCAGACCAAGTTCCGCAATGTTATCAAGTTCCTGGGCGAAGGCGATAAAGTGAAGTGCTCCGTTCGTTTCCGCGGACGTGAGATTACCCATGCGAGTATCGGCCAGAAGATCCTGGAGCGTGTGAAGAACGAAGTGGAAGATATTTCTGTTGTTGAGCGCCAGCCTAAGCTGGAAGGCCGCAGCATGATTATGATTTTGGCTCCTAAAGCCCAATAATCCTGGAGTCACTTGCACAGCAATTTGGCGCCGCATAATATTCAAGGAGGAAACACCATGCCTAAAATGAAAACACATAGCAGCCTGAAAGGCCGCTTTAAGATCACTGGAACTGGTAAAGTATTGCGTTACAAAGCTCACAAGAACCACTTGCTGTCCCACAAATCGAAACGCGCAAAACGCGTATTGAACGGCAATCCAGTAATGGCCCCTGGGGATGTAAGACGTTTGAAACAAGGACTTGCTAACTTGAAATAGTTAATTACACATTTTTGGGAGGTTTATTAATATGGCAAGAGTTAAAGGCGGATTTGTAGTTCGTCGTAGACATAAAAAAGTATTGAAACTGGCAAAAGGTTACTTCGGTTCCAAGCACCGCATTTTCAAAACAGCTAAAGAGCAAGTAATGAAATCGATGGTTTATGCTTACCGTGACCGTCGTCAGACTAAACGTAACTTCCGCAGACTGTGGATCGTTCGTATCAACGCTGCAGCGCGTTTGAACGGTCTTTCCTATAGCAAGCTTGTATACGGCCTGAAATTGGCTGGCGTAGAAGTGAACCGTAAGATGCTGGCTGATCTGGCAGTGAATGATCTGAACGCATTCAACTCCCTGGCTGTAGTTGCCAAAGAGAAGATCAACGCGTAAGAATGATATAAACCGAAAAGCACCGCCTGCGGGATGTCCCGCGTGACGGTGCTTTTTTGTGCCGTAAGGCTGAGCTGCTGCTCCCTGCTATATTGAAGGAACAGAATTCCGGAGAGTGCTATTCCCAGTACTTTGTTGTGCTAAGCTGTGAAGCCAGCTTCTTGCTGCTGGCGCGTCTGATCTTGCGCAGCTCCGAACGCTCGTTGGCCGATTGGCAGATCAGCTTCTCTTCCTCAGTCTCGGCAATGATGGCCGGAACGGGGGATGGAGTGCCATCTTCATGGACTGCAACGAAGGTAAGGAACGATGTAGCTGCAACAGCACGTTCACCTGTATAGAGGTTCTCCGAGATGATTTTGACGAATACCTCGATGCTGGTGCGTCCCGTCCAGGAGACGAAGGATTCGAAGCAGACAGAATCAGTTGGCCTGATCGGCAGAAGGAAGTCTACAGAATCAGCGGAGGCGGTTACCACATTCGTACGGCAGTGGCGCATGGCCGAGATAGAGGCAACTTCATCAATTGTGCTCATCAGTTTGCCGCCGAACAATGTTTTGTGGTTGTTAACATCATTCGGGAAGACACGGCCAGTTTTGAATACGCGGGATTCGTGGCAGTATTTAGAGGCCGGTACAACTTGAGGTTTGTTTTCTTGATCCATTTCAGTAACTCCCTTTGCGAACAATATGTAAACATTCATGATAATAGAAAAGCCATCACTGTGCAATAATAACGTTAATGCGCGGGTATCACAAGATGAATTTCGAGGTTTCCTGACACCTACCATACATAGCGGTTACATGCCATGTCATGGTAAGCGGTTTCTTGTTGAAAAATGCAAATTATTATTGACCTGAGGTCATTAATAGACTGGATTTTAGCTTTTTTTGCAGGTATAATTTGTTCTAATGGTATGTCCAAGCAGAACACAGAAGACATCCAATTTTCTAAGGGGGATCACATTCGATGAAGAAGTTTTACCAACTATCTTTAGTTATGGTTATGGCATTCACTGTTATTTTGGCAGGATGCGGAAACAATAACAACGCAAACACCAATGCTGGAGCAGCAACTACTGCACCAACCACAGATGCAGCAGCAACAGAAGCACCAGCAGCAACTGAGGCTCCTAAGGCTGTCAAACTCGGTCTCGTAACTGACGTGGGCGGCGTTAATGACAAATCCTTTAACCAATCCGCTTGGGAAGCCCTGCAGGCTCTGGAAACAGAATCTGGCGCTGAAATCAAATACCTGCAAAGTAAATCCAATGCAGACTATGAGCCAAACCTTAACCAATTCGTTAAAGGCGGCTATGATCTGACTTGGGGTATCGGTTTTGACCTTGGCGATGCAGTGTTGAAGGTTGCTAATGAGAACCCGACTGCTAACCTGGCAATCATTGACAGCGTAGTGGAAGCTCCTAACGTTGAATCTGTTACGTTTGCTGAGAACGAAGGATCCTTCCTGGTAGGTGTTGTTGCAGGTCTGACAACCAAAACTAACAAAGTAGGCTTCATCGGCGGTATGGAAAGCCCGGTTATCAAGCGTTTCGAAGTTGGCTTCAAAGCCGGCGTAGAAGCTGTAAACCCTAAGGCAGAAGTGAAGATTACTTATGCAGGTGCTTATGACAAGCCTGATACTGGTAAATCCCTGGCTGCAACCCTGTATGATGCAGGCAATGACATCATCTTCCCGGCTGCCGGCGCTACAGGTAACGGCGTATTCAATGAAGCTAAATCCCGCAACAAAGCTGGCGGTACTAAAGTATGGGTTATCGGCGTAGACAAAGACCAATCCCTGGAATTTGGCGACGACGTAACTTTGACTTCCATGATCAAACGTGTTGATGAAGCGGTTAAGAAGGTTTCCCAACAAGTGGTTGACGGAACATTCAAAGGCGGCACTACAACTGTTCTTAGTCTGAAAGACAACGGCGTAGGCCTTCCTGAAACATCCAAGGCTAACGTTTCTGCAGAAATCCTGGCTAAAGTTGACGAGTACAGCAAACAAATCATCGATGGAACAATCACTGTTCCTTCCGAGTAATTCTTTGCATCACCTTTACTGGATTTAACCATATCAAGAAACAAGGCCGGTTACTTGAGCTGGCCTTGTTCTCTGTTACAACATTTGTTATAGGTATACACAGCGGTACCGTCCTGCATAGGGCGGTACAGCCGTGTCTATAAGGCAGTATTATATATTCTGTGATGAGGGTGATACCATGAGTGCTGCGGCTCCTGTCGTAGAGTTGAAGCAAATCACAAAACGCTTTCCCGGTATTGTCGCGAATGACTCTATCAGTCTGACGCTGGAAAAAGGCGAGATACATGCACTGCTTGGTGAGAATGGGGCAGGCAAATCAACCTTGATGAATATCGTATTCGGACTGTACCAGCCCGATGAAGGCAGCATCGAAATCGACGGGAAACCGGTTATTATCGATAACCCCAATAAGGCTATTGAGCTTGGCATTGGTATGGTTCACCAACATTTCAAGCTAGTAGAGCCTTTTACGGTAACCGAGAACATTGTTCTTGGCATGGAACCGAAAAAAGGTCTTAAAATCGACTATAAATCCGCTGCGGAGCAGGTTCGTAAGCTATCGGAGCAGTACGGTCTTCAAGTCAATCCAAATGCCAAAATTCATGACATTTCGGTAGGCATGCAGCAACGGGTAGAGATTATGAAAACCCTGTACCGCGGAGCGGATATACTTATATTCGACGAGCCTACCGCTGTACTTACGCCCCAGGAAATTACTGAACTGATGGCGATTATGAAGCGGCTCGTTGCCGAAGGCAAGTCCATTATACTTATTACCCATAAGCTGAAAGAAATTATGCAGATTTCCGACCGTGTAACCATTATCCGGCGGGGCAAGGTAATTGATACCGTTAAGACCTCCGGCACAAATCCGAACGAGCTGGCCGAAAAAATGGTCGGACGCGGTGTTACCTTCAAAGTAGACAAGCAGCCGGCACATATTGGTGAAGGCATCCTGAAGCTGTCTGATGTCAGAAGTAAAAGCAAGGATGGGATCCCTGTGCTGAATGGCCTCAGCTTTGAAGTGAAAGCGGGCGAGATTCTGGGGATTGCAGGCGTCGACGGCAACGGACAAAGTGAGCTTATTCAGGCGATTACCGGTTTGCGCAAGATCGATTCCGGTTCAATTACAGTTTCGGGCAAGGAAATTACCAACCTCTCTCCGCGTAAGGTGTCTGAAATGAATGTCTCCCATATCCCGGAAGACCGACACAAGCATGGACTGGTACTTGATTTCACCGTGAGTGAGAATATGGTGCTGGAAACGTATTATAAGAGCCCGTACAATCAGAACGGATTCTTGAATAAGGATGTTATCAACAAGCATGCAGAAGATCTGGTGAAGCAATTCGATGTGCGTACGCCTTCAATTGAGAACAAGGCCCGGTCATTATCCGGCGGTAATCAACAGAAAGCGATTATTGCGCGGGAAATAGACAAAAATCCGACGCTCCTGATTGCAGCACAGCCTACACGCGGCCTTGATGTCGGAGCCATTGAATTTGTTCAGAAGCAGCTGATTGCCCAGCGTGACCAGGGCAAAGCCGTATTGCTGATCTCTTTTGAACTGGACGAAATTATGAATGTATCCGACAGAATTGCCGTTATTTATGAAGGGCAGATTGTCGGAGAAGTATTCCCGCAGGATACGAATGACCAGGAACTGGGTCTGATGATGGCGGGCAGCTTGAAGCGGGGAGGCCACGCGGATGTCTAGAATCAAAAAAATATTCGCTACAGACACCTACATTATTCCGCTTATTGCGATTCTGTTGGGTTTCCTGGTCGGCGCTATCGTTATGCTGATTGGCGGATACGATCCGGTTGCAGCCTACTCAGCGTTATTCAAACGTGTATTCGGCAGTCCATACGATTTCGGTGAAGCTGTGCGCGAGATGACTCCGCTAATGTTCACAGGTCTCGCGGTAGCCTTTGCTTTCCGTTCAGGGATGTTCAACATTGGCGCGGATGGCCAGGTGATGATCGGCATGACGGCTGCCTCAGTAGTCGGCATCAAGCTTGGCGGCGTATTGCCTGCATTCCTGCTTGTACCTCTTGCGGTGATTGCAGCGGGTGTATGCGGCGGACTTTGGGCGGGGATTGCCGGTTACCTGAAGGCCAAACGCGGAATCAACGAAGTTATTACTACGATCATGTTGAACTGGATTGCGCTCTTCCTGTCGAACTATATTGTCCGGACCTTCCTGCTCTTACAGGGACAGAACCGTTCGGAAGATAACCCGGCATCGCTGTCGATGACCTTCCTGTTCTCCACATTCGACAATGCCCGTCTGCACTGGGGAACGGTTATTGCCCTTGCAGCAGCTACATTCTTCTACGTCTATTTGTGGAAAACCAAGCAAGGTTACGAAATGCGTGCGGTAGGTTTAAACCCGCATGCTGCAGAATATGCAGGTATGAATGTAGGACGCAATGTGATCAAAGCGATGTTCATCAGTGGTGTGTTCGCCGGATTGGCGGGAGCTGGTGAGGTACTGGGTGTCTTCCATTATCAATCGGTATTCGCGGCATCACCTGGTTATGGATTCGATGGTATCGCTGTGGCTCTGCTCGGGCTGACTCATCCGCTCGGCGTCATTCTCGCTGCTATTCTATACGGTACGCTTACGTATGGTTCTGCAGGGATGAGCTTTGGTGCTGATGTACCTCCGGAGCTGATCCGTATTGTCATCGGTTCAATTATTTTCTTCATTGCTGCGCAAGGCATTGTACGCTGGGTGCTCAAACCGTTTTACTTCAAGCGCAAGAAAGAGAAGGTGTTATAGATGGAAGTCTTAGGCCAACTGCTCAATACAACGCTTGTTTTTTCCACGGCGCTTATATTTGCCGCCCTTGGCGGCATCTTCTCTGAACGATCCGGTGTCGTCAACATCGGACTTGAAGGCTTGATGATGTTTGGTGCATTTGCTGCAGCAGTAGGCGGGTACTATGCTCAGGAAGCAGGAATGGGTGAATGGGCGCCATGGGTTGGTGTGCTTAGTGCCATGGCTGTGGGTGTGATTGGTTCACTGATTCATGCGGTGGCTTCGATAACCTTCAAGGCCGATCAGACGATAAGTGGTACGGTCATCAACTTCCTTGCCGCAGGCAGTACACTGTACATGGTTAAGCTAATCTTCGACGGATCCGGTGAAACTCCGCTGATCGACGGTTTTAGCAAAGTAGCCATTCCCGGACTTTCCAAGATACCAGTGATCGGAGAAGGGATTTTTAATTCCTATCCAACGACCTACTTAGCGATTATATTGGTAGTTGTTATTTATTTCGTCCTGTTCAAAACTCCGTTTGGACTCCGTCTGCGTGCAGTCGGTGAACATCCGAGTGCAGCAGATACACTTGGTGTAAATGTAAACAAGATGAGATATATTGGTGTAATGCTTAGCGGCCTGCTGGCTGGTATCGGCGGAGCTACGATTACTTTGACAACTACCGGTACGTTTGCACACAATACCATCTCCGGACAAGGCTTCATTGCCATTGCGGCGATGATCTTCGGTAAATGGAATCCGCTCGGTGCTTTCGGAGCAGCCGTATTCTTCGGTCTGTCCCAGGCCATCCGTAACTATGTGCAATTGTTTGAATGGTCCAAGAGTATCCCGCAGGAATTCATTTTCATGATTCCTTATGTACTAACCATCATCGTCCTGGTCAGTGCAGTCGGACGTTCTTCGGCACCTAAGGCTTTGGGGGAACCATACGATCCGGGCAAACGCTAGGGTCGGTATCTCCTGTTTAATTCTTTTTCGTTGCAGAGCGCATTTCCGGTTATCCGGAAATGCGTTTTTTTGTTAGCGGTGATGCTGCTCCTTCATGATTCGGGCAGGACAGATGTACAGGCAAATACCGGCCGAGGCGAATAGACTGCTTAAGAAACTCATTAGGAGGGATATTATGGCACAGCCGGTTACGAAAAAACAAGTCATGAAGCTGGTGGGTAAAAATATCGTTGCAGTAAAAAAAGACGGCTCCAAGGTGATGGGCAAGTTACTCCGTGTTTCGGGCAACCGTCTTGTTCTACAGCGTATCAGTGGTAAAAAAGTACAAACCAAAGCATTGATTCCGCTTGTATTGTTTGATTTGCTGGCTATAGGTACGGCTCCATATGGCTATGGCGGTGGAGGCTATGGCTATGGCGGTGCCACATATGGAGGCGGTTATGGCTATGGCCCAGGGCCTGTTCCCGGTCCTTACGGCGGTTATGGTCCAGGTCCCGGTTATGGTGTCCCACCTATTGGATTCTTTTAAGCTGTAGAACAGCCTGAGTTCATCAGATGAACTGTTTTTCAAGCTCATAACAGTAGTTTTGCGGTTGATAACGGGCTACGCTGTAGCCCAGTTTTTCATAAAAGGCAAGACCGGCTGTATTCCCGGTATCCACAGAAACCTTGGCCCGCCGGCATGCACGTGATAGTGCAAACCGCTCCGCTCTGTCCATCAGCATATTCCCGTAACGCCTACGCCTTGCATTAGGCGCAATGGCGAGCATATCGATATATAACAAATCTCCATGCAGCATAAAGTGTACGAACCCCAGCGGATCACTCTCATAGTCAGGACAAGCCACGAGAGTAACGCCTTGCCCCAGACGGCGGGGCAGATCTTTTCTGACCTGATTGATAATCGTCTGTGGAAGATGGGATAGCGGGACAAGCTGCTTTTCAATCAAGTCAAAAATGACGGTGTCATCCTGCTTGGGTCTGCGGTAACGAATCATAAAATGCCCCCTTTCCACGCATTGTCGTACATCATATGCCCTGCCTGGTGTGGGCGTTCCGGTAAGGGTAGAACAACATTTTGTGAAGAATTTAATATATATCCGCAAGATGGGTATTGACTTACCGTGTGAGGAAATCATATAATGTGTCTAAACATTTTAACGAACATACATGTATCGGCGATGAAGAGGACGAAGTTTTAAGGGCTCTTTTGTTCAGAGAGTGAGAGGAACTGCTGCAACCTCCACCAAAATCCCTTATATACGAGCTCACCTCGGAGCTGTTTCCCTGAAAGGTCCATCAGCAAGAGCGGTGGAATTATTAGGGGGAATCGTTTGGTCCGCGTTAGGGACTTCAGGTTACAGAGATTTGGGCCCTGCCTACATCGATGGATTTTTGTATCCTGATAAGGCATTTCATCGTGAGATGTAATGCAAACATGGGTGGTACCACGGAAGCTAAACCTTTCGTCCCTCACGCGCTTATTCTGCGCGTGGGAGGCGAGAGGTTTTTTTGTTGAATAGGGAGGATTTACAGCCTGTTCGTCAATATTAAATGTTGTATAAAAGACGTCCTGTCATTTGAATAATGAATGTGAACAATCGAAGGGAGGAATACTGATGAGCGCGCAATTACCGGAAGAAGTGCGGTCTATAGAGCAGTTACGTGAGAAATGGAAAAATCCTGAGGTGATTACAGGTTCCGAAGTCCTGCTGCGCAGTCTAGTACTGGAAGGTGTGGATACTGTATTCGGATATCCGGGCGGGGCTGTACTCTATATCTATGATGCTCTTTATGGATTCGATGATTTCAAACATATTCTGACACGCCATGAGCAGGGAGCGATTCATGCAGCTGACGGATATGCCAGAGCGAGCGGCAAAGCAGGCGTATGTATCGCCACTTCAGGCCCGGGGGCAACTAATCTGGTAACAGGAATTGCTACTGCATTCATGGACTCTGTTCCGCTGGTGGTAATCACCGGGAACGTATTCTCCAGCCTGATCGGCACAGATGCTTTTCAGGAAGCGGATATTACCGGTATAACGATGCCGATTACGAAGCACAGCTATCTGGTACGGGATGTTGAAGACCTGCCGCGAATTATTCATGAGGCCTTCCATATCGCGAATACGGGACGCAAGGGTCCGGTACTGATTGATATTCCGAAGGATGTATCTGCTGCTAAGACATTGTTCACGCCGGTTCAGCAGCAAGGCGTTAACCTTCGCGGCTACAACCCGCGCACTGTGCCTAACAAGCTTCAGCTTGATAAGCTGGTGAAGGCCATTGCTGCTGCAGAGCGTCCGATCATTATTGCAGGCGGCGGGGTCATTTACTCCGGAGCGCATGAAGCGATGTATGAATTCGTGAAGCGTACAGAAATTCCTATTACTACAACACTGCTGGGTCTGGGCTGTTATCCGAGTGCGGAGGATCTGTGGATGGGAATGCCGGGCATGCACGGTACCTATACAGCGAACAATGCGATTCAACAATGCGATCTGCTAATTAATATTGGTGCCCGGTTTGATGACCGTGTAACCGGTAAGCTGGATGGTTTCGCTCCCAAAGCCAAGATTGTTCATATCGACATCGATCCGGCGGAGATCGGCAAGAATGTATCGCCTGATATTCCAATCGTTGGCGATGTCAAAACCGTGCTGGAAATGCTGATTCCTGATGTTAAGCGGGCCGCGAATGCGGATGCCTGGAGAACGCAAATCGCCCAGTGGAAGCTGGATCAGCCGCTGCGTTATAAAGATTCAGAGTCAGAGCTGAAACCGCAATGGGTAATTCAAATGATTAATGACACCACTAAAGGCGAGGCAATTGTTACTACTGACGTAGGACAGCACCAGATGTGGGCTGCACAATATTACAAATTCAATCACCCGCGCGCATGGATTACTTCAGGTGGTCTTGGTACAATGGGCTTCGGCTTCCCTGCGGCAATCGGAGCGCAAATGGCACATCCGGAGCGGCTGGTAGTCTCCATTAATGGTGACGGCGGCATGCAGATGTGTTCACAGGAACTTGCGATTTGTGCGATTAATAAGATTCCGGTCAAAATCGTTGTAATCAACAATCAGGTACTGGGAATGGTCCGGCAATGGCAAAATCTCATCTATGAGAAGCGTTACAGCTATACCGATCTTGCCGGCAGTCCGGATTTTGTGAAATTGGCTGAAGCTTACGGAGTTAAGGGTCTGCGGGCTACGAATAAAGAGGAAGCCGGAGCTGCGTGGAAAGAAGCCCTGGAAACACCTGGACCCGTCCTGGTAGAATTCGTTGTCCCTAAAGACGAGAATGTCTACCCGATGGTAACCCAAGGGTCAACCATTGATCAAATGCTGATGGGGGATGAATAGCGGTGATGAGACATACGATTTCCGTGCTTGTAAATGACCAGCCAGGTGTGCTGCAGCGGGTATCCGGACTGTTCGGCCGCCGGGGGTTCAATATTGAGAGTATAACTGTAGGCCAGTCTGAAGAGATTGGGCTGTCCCGGATGGTTATCGTTACTCTTGGAGACCAGCATACGCTTGAGCAGATTGAGAAGCAGCTCTACAAGCTGATCGATGTCATCAAGGTTATTGATCTTGGCTCCAAGCCCATGGTTGCCCGTGAGCTGGCGTTGATTAAGGTCAAGGCTGATCCGGCTGAACGGCCTGAGATTATGGGTGTTGTCGAAACCTTCCGGGCCTCGGTAGTGGATATCGGAACAACAAGCTTACTAGTACAGGTGGTTGGAGAGACCCAGAAAATTGATGCTATGATTGAGCTGCTGAAGCCTTATGGCATTAAGGAACTGTCACGAACAGGTGTAACGGCGATGATCCGCGGTAATGCGTGATCGTCACAATTTACAGCTTTAACGGATTACTGCTTGCTTGCATTAATTTATTAAGATATGGTTAGGCTTTCCCGCGAAAGAGCGGGGGCTTGAGGAGCACGGCAATGCATAGGTAAGGAAACACCGCGCTCTTGAAGCACCCGCTCTTTACGATGGGTCCAAATTAAAGGAGGATATTGACAATGGCAGTTACAACGTACTATGAACAGGATGCAGAGCTTAGCGTATTAAAAGGAAAGACAATTGCAGTAATCGGGTACGGAAGCCAAGGGCATGCTCAGGCACAAAACTTGCGTGACAGTGGACTTCAGGTTGTCATCGGCCTGCGTGAAGGCAAATCTTTTGAAACTGCCAAGAATGACGGTTTTGAAGTATTGTCTGTAGCAGAAGCAGTATCCCGTGCAGATGTAGTGCAGATTCTCATGCCGGACGAAACACAGGCATCCGTATATAAGAATGAAATTGAACCGAACCTGAAGAACGGCGCGGCTCTGATGTTCTCCCATGGCTTTAACGTACATTTTGGTCAAATCGTTGCTCCTAAGGATGCAGACGTGCTGCTGGTAGCACCTAAGTCCCCGGGTCACATGGTTCGCCGTACTTATGTTGAAGGCTTCGGAGTTCCCGGCCTGATCGCCATTGAACAGGACGCAACCGGTAATGCCAAGGCGATCGGACTAGCATATGCCAAAGGTATCGGCTGTACCCGTGCAGGAGTTATCGAAACTTCCTTCCGCGAAGAAACAGAAACAGATTTGTTCGGTGAACAAGCTGTACTCTGCGGCGGTGTATCTGCACTGATCAAAGCCGGATTCGAAACACTGACAGAAGCCGGTTATGCTCCTGAGATGGCTTACTTCGAGTGTCTGCATGAAATGAAATTGATCGTGGACCTGGTGTATGAAGGCGGACTTGCCACTATGCGCGATTCCATCAGTAACACAGCTGAATACGGTGATTATGTAACCGGACCACGCATCATCACGGATGAAACCAAAAAAGCAATGAAAGAAGTGCTGTCCGATATTCAACAAGGTAAATTCGCCCGCGACTTTATCCTTGAGAACCAATCCGGCCGTGCCTTCCTGACAGCTACCCGCCGCAACGAAGCCGCTCATCCGGTAGAAGTGGTAGGAAGCCAGCTGCGTGAAATGATGCACTGGATTAAGAAATAGGACATATACTTAAGACTACATGAACCATAGGTGATTCTCAGATGCGGCCGTAATTTTGCGAGCCGCATTTGGGGATTTATGGACAATTTGCAGGAGGTGCTCAGCATGCGGAAAATATATGTGTTCGACACGACGCTGCGTGACGGAGAGCAGTCACCGGGTGTGAACCTCAACACGCGCGAGAAGGTGGAAATCGCCTATCAGCTGGAGAAGCTGGGAATTGACCGGATGGAAGCCGGATTCCCTGCGGCATCGCCCGGAGATCTGGCTGCGGTTAACGCAGTGGCCAGAGCCGTGAAGAACGTCACTTTGATTGGCCTCTCCCGTTCCAGAGAGAGTGATATCGATGCGGTTAAGGAAGCGCTGCAGGGAGCACAGGATCCTTGTATTCATATTTTCCTTGCTACATCACCGATTCACCGCCAGCACAAGCTCCGTATGGATAAAGCACAGGTACTGGAAACTGCGCAGTCGGCTATCCGTTATGCCAAGAAATATTTCCCCAAGCTGGAGTTCTCTTTGGAGGATGCCGGCCGGACAGAACGTGATTTCATGGCTGAAATGGTGTCGATGGCGATCCGTGAAGGAGCCAATGTGGTGAACATCCCTGATACTGTGGGCTATCTGAATCCTTCGGAATACGGAGCGATTTTCAAATTCCTGAAGGATACGGTGACGGATATCGAACGGGTACAGCTCAGTGCACATTGTCATAATGATCTGGGGATGGCTACCGCCAATACGCTTGCTGCCATTCAGAATGGCGCGGATCAGATCGAAGGGACCATTAACGGCATTGGTGAGCGGGCAGGAAATACGGCTATTGAAGAGGTAGCGCTGGCGCTGGAGACCCGCAGCGAATTTTTTGACGCCAAAACTTCACTGGTCCTGTCGGAAATATCCCGTACCAGCCGCTTGGTCAGCAAGCTGACCGGGATGGTAGTGCCCGGGAATAAGGCCATCGTCGGGGCCAACGCCTTCGCGCATGAATCTGGTATTCATCAGGATGGCATGCTGAAGGAGAAGACCACCTACGAGATCATGACACCTGAAACGATCGGCCTCAAAGAAAGTAAGCTGGTGCTGGGCAAGCACTCCGGACGCCATGCCTTCCGCGACAAGCTCAGTGATCTGGGCTATGACGTCCCGGAGGAAGAGCTGAATGCCGCTTTTGCCAAGTTCAAGGATCTGGCGGACAAGAAGAAGGAAGTCTCGGATGAGGATATTCTGGCTCTTCTGGAAGAGAAGCTGATCGATACACCGGAGACCTTCAGCCTGCAGACAATATATGTGACTTATGGTAATGAAGCTACGCCAACGGCCAAAGTTATTATTAACGGGCAGGAGCCGCAGCCGATTGTGGCAGTTGCCGAGGGTAATGGTTCCGTAGACGCGATCTATAACGCCATTGATCAGGCTACTGGTGAGGAAGTCACCTTGGGCGACTATTCGATTAAGGCAGTCAGCAGAGGTAAAGACGCACAGGGTGAGGTTCATGTTGTGCTGTCCCAAGGCGAGATCGCAGCGCAGGGCCGCGGACTCAGTACCGATATCCTGGAAGCGAGTGCCAGAGCCTATCTGGATGCACTGAACAAGCTGATTGAGAAGCGTAAGACGCTGCTCCCGGCCGACCAAGCCAGCCTGTAAACGGTATATATAGAAGCTTTCCACTAAATTAAAACCTGAGTTTAAGCCATTGGGCCAGCAGAACATTCTGCTGGCCCAATGGCTTTTTTGTTTTTCTTAGGGGGATTTATGAGTTTATCAGCCGTTTGTCAGTGATTTATCAGTGACTTTAGTTACAATTTATCTTGTCATAATCACACCTTTTGGCACTTTCTTTGTCAATACTAAGCGGTTTATAGGAAATTGGAGTGAGAAATGGAGAAATTACTTAGCTGTTCAGAAATTGTTCATGTCACTGCTCTAATGTCTTATCTGATCATTCCACGACTGATGTAAGAACAAATTATACATATGAAAGAGGGAGAGGTCTTGAGATTAATGAAAAAGAAAAAATGGGCACTGGGGCTTGGAATAATACTGTTCGTAACATCATTCGCTAATGCAATGGGTTTCTTCACCAATGTCAATGCGGATGCAATGAACACAGAAATTACCGAAGATATTGTTAAAACTGTAACACTCTCGGTATACGAAAATGGGACGCAGGTTACGGATAGTGTGTACAAGCTGGATTCTATGGTTAAGCTGAATTTGACTTATGAGCTTCCGGATGCAAAGTATGACGAAGGCGCTACGTACACGTACACCCTTCCTTCCCAATTAAAAATTAATCAAACGTACTCCGGTACGCTGGTTAATAGTGAATTCGCTAATGGAATTGGTACTTATACTGTAGGTGCAGATAATAAAGTCGTATTTGTTTTTAATGAAAATATTGAAGGGCTATTGGATATAAAAGGCACTTTTTGGGTTGAATCCACCCTAAGCTCAACTACAGTTACCGGCAGCACAACGCAGGTGCTCCATTTTCCGATAGCGGGAAATGCCAATAACTCAATTACACTCCAGGTTCAACCCAGTAACGGCAAAGCTATCACCAAAACCGGAACACCCATGCCGCAAAAATATAATGCCAGCAGTATTGACTGGACGGTTGATGTAAATACGCTTTTGAACAAACTTGATAATGCTGTAATTACGGACCCCATGCAGACAGGATTGGAGCTGGACCCGGCTTCTATTGCTGTATATGCCTTGACGGTGGATGTTAAAGGAAACTTAACCCTTGGCGGGCAGGTCAGTTCTGCACTCTATGACACGACCGCAAGCGATCTGACCAAATTGGATCTGAGATTCAATAATTCAATAAATGAAGCCTACCGGATAAAGTTTACTACCAAGAACATAAGTACTACAGAGCAAACAAAGTTTAATAATACAGCTACACTGACTGCTAATGGCTCACCTCAAACTGCCTCTGCAGAGGTTAATATTAACTTGGGCAAAACGCTGGAAAAATCATCTTTGGGTTATAATTCATCTTCAGAGGAAATTACTTGGCAAATCAAATATAACTATAATGAAAAGGTAATAACAGCGGATAAAGCTGTTCTAACCGATACTTTCGACATCACTCAGGATTATGTTGCCGGATCAATGGAAATTTATAAAGTAAAGCTGGATCAAAACGGAAACGGTACGGTTGATGGCGCAAAGTTGATATTAGGTACGGACTATACCGTAACCCAACTGGCTGACACTACTTCCAAAGCTGGGTTTGAGCTTAAATTCATTAACGACATACAGTCTGCCTACCGGATTGTATACAAAACAAAGGTAGCAGACCGCGTCTATACTACCGGGAATGTTACGAATACAGTCACCTATAACGGGGTGCCCGTAACAGCTACGACTTCGCTTACCCAACGTGTTTTAACTAAGCAATCACCGTCAAACATAGATTATTGGAACAAAACCGTTAAATGGACGATTAAAATTAATGAAGACAAAAAAACAATGACCAATCTGGTATTGACTGATAAATTCGGAAATGCCGGATTGCAGCTGATCGGGAAGCCGGTTATTTCTCCTGCGCTGGTTGAGGGTACCGATTATGAGATTACCATTCTGGGAAATAGCGACTTTAAAACAAATGATGGTTTCGAAATTAAATTTTTAAAACCCATCACTCAGGCTTATACGATTACTTACAGTACCAATTTCGATTATTACAAGCTGAAAACTAACGCAACTACCTTCACTAACACTGCCTCGGTTGTATGGCAAGAAAAGGCTGTTGGCACACCAGCACAGACGTCCTCAGCTACTTTTGATCCGAACGTTAAAGTCAAGAATAATGGATTCAAGGAAGGCTCGTACGATACAGCCAGCAAGAGAACCACCTGGAAAGTTGGAGCCAATTATAACAAAAGAGAACTGGCTGCAGGTGCAGAACTAGTTGACACGTTTCCGGCAAGCCAACAGATGGCTGGAGGAGATACTGGGACTGTAGAGGTATATGAGTTAAATTACAATGCAAGTGGAAATCCTGAACAGGGAGATCCTGTGAGTCCTGCTGATTATGATGCAAGTGTAACTGCCGATGGACTTCAGCTGAAGGTTAAATTTAAGAAAGCTATTAATTATGCCTTTTATGTAGTTTTCAAAACAGAATTTATAGCAGGAGATGTTAGCGAGGGGACTCTCACCAATAAAGCCACCTTGTATAATGCGCAGGGCACGGCAGTCTCGGGAGTGCTCCAGAATTCCCCCCTCACTATACCGAATGGTGGACAATATGTAACTAAAACAGGTGTGGTTGATAGTTCAGATCAAACGTTAATAAATTGGACGATGACCATTAACGCTAACCAATCCGCAGTGAGCAATGCAGAGATTGTAGATACTCCGAGTATCAATCAGGTGTTATTGCCTGCAAGTTTTCAGGTCTTTAATACTACAGTTAACGCGGCTGGAACAGTTGCTGAGACTGGCACGAAATTAGTTCAGGGTACAGATTATACGCTCCAATTCACCACAAACCCAAGCGGGGTAGACATCTTTAAGCTGGCGTTTACGAACCCCATTACCAAACCCTATATTCTCAAGTATCAGTCTGTTATTACAGCAGTAGGAACTGTAGCTGTAACCAATAATGTTGCATTTAGCGGAATGGGTGCCAAGCAGGTAAGTAAACCTTTTCCATTCACCCAAAGCTTCACCATTGTTGATACCGGAGGTACGGGCAGCGGTGTGAAAGGCTCGCTTAAGGTGCTGAAAACAAATGCAGACCAAACTAAAAATCTCCAGGGTGCTGAGTTCTCCCTGGGTCGTATTGTAGGTACAGAACTGAAGGATACAGTGAAAGCAACCAGTGATTCAGCTGGCAATCTGGAGTTCACTAATTTGCGGGCCGGTAAATATGTTCTAAAGGAAACAAAGGCACCCACCGGATATGCACTGGATACTACAGCGCGGACAGTAACCATTAATTCTTCTACACCTGTTCTGCTGACCGTTACGAATGATTATAACGGCTCGCTCAAGCTGACTAAGGTTGCCCAGGATGATTCGTCCAAAAAACTTGCAGGTGCAGAGTTTGAACTGTATGATGCAGCAAATAAATTGGTAGGAACGGGAACTACCGATGCAAACGGCGTAGTGATTTTTACGAAATTAATGGGAGGAAGCTACACATACAAAGAAACTAAAGCACCGGCTGGATATAAGCTTAATGGTAATAGTGTTCCCGTAACTATTGATCCGGCTCAACAAAATGCTGTGACGGTTACTAATGAAGCACTTCAAGGTTCGCTTAAACTAATAAAGGTAGATAAAGATGATGCAACGAAGAAGCTTGCAGGAGCAAAGTTTGAGTTATACAATTCCAGCAATACTCTAGTGGCAACATCTACTACCAATGCCAGCGGGGAAATTGTATTCAGTAATTTGAAGTTCGGAACCTACTCCTATCAGGAAACTGCTGCTCCGGCCGGATATGAACTGGATTCAACAAAGCAGAGCGTTACGATCGACTCGGATGTGCAGAAGGTTCTGGAACCGATCAAGAACACAGCAACTCTGGGCTCGCTCAAGCTCGTTAAGGTAGATGCAGCTGACAGTACGAAGAAGCTTGCCGGAGCGAAGTTCGAGTTGTACAATTCCAGCAATGCCATGGTGGCAGCGGCAACTACTAACGCCAGTGGTGAAATTATATTCGATAATCTAAAGGTTGGAGCATATACCCTGGAGGAAACCAAGGCTCCGGCCGGATATGATTTGGATTCCACGGTGCGCAACATCACAATTAGTTCGAAAGTACAGCAGGTGCTGGCTCCAATTACGAATAAAGAAACCTTGGGTTCGCTCAAGCTTGTTAAGGTAGATGCGGCGGACGGAACGAAGAAGCTGGCCGGAGCGAAGTTCGAGCTGTACGATTCCAGCGATGCTCTGGTGGCAACGGCGACTACCAGTGCCAATGGTGAAATAGTATTCAATGATTTGAAGCTCGGAGACTATACACTGAAGGAGACCGGAGCTCCAACCGGGTATGAATTGGATGAAACGGTGCGTAATGTCAAGATTGATTCGAAAGTACAGCAGATTCTGCCGTCAATCCCCAATAAAGCAACCACAGGCTCACTTAAGCTTATAAAGGTGGATGCAGCGGACGGAACGAAGAAGCTCTCAGGAGCAAAGTTCGAATTATACAATTCCAGCAATGCTGTGGTTGCGGCAGGGACTACCAATGCCAATGGTGAAATTGTATTCGATGATTTGAAGCTTGGAACGTACACACTGGAGGAAGTCAAGGCTCCGGCCGGATATGATCTGGATGGAGCGGTGCGTACTATCAAGATTGATTCAAAGGATCAGCTGGTGCTGGACCCAATCAAGAACACCAAAACCTTGGGCTCACTCAAGATAAGTAAGGTAGATTATAATAATGTGAATAAGAGGCTTGCCGGAGCAGAGTTCAGACTCACGAGTACCAGCACAAATGTGGCGGTAACGCGTGTTACGAATAACGATGGTGAAATTGAATTCACAGATCTGAATCTTGGGGACTATACCCTGGTGGAAACCAAGGCCCCCTACGGATATGATTTGGATGCAAGGGTACGCAATGTCAAAATTACTTCGAAGGATCAGCTTGTTCTGACCCCGATTACGAATATAGAAACCATCGGCTCGATTAAGTTTGTTAAGGTCGATGCAACTGACGGGACGAAGAAGCTTGAAGGAGCTGTATTCAAGCTCACGAATTCCAGCAAGATTGTGGTAGCAACGAAAACTACCAATGCGAACGGTGAAATTGTGTTCGATGATTTGAAGCTGGGTACGTACACGCTGGAAGAAACAAAGGCTCCGGCCGGGTATGAATTGGATTCAACGCCGAAGGACGTCACAATCACTGTGAAGGCCCAGCAGGTGCTGGCACCGATTAAGAACGTGGAAACCCTGGGTTCACTTAAGCTCATCAAGGTAGACGCTGCTGACGCGACGAAAAAGCTTGCCGGAGCAGAGTTCAAGCTCACAAATTCCAGCAAGATTGTTGTAGCAACGAAAACTACCAATGCGAACGGTGAAATTGTATTCGATGATTTGAAGCTTGGAACGTATACTCTGGAGGAAACAAAGGCTCCGGCCGGATATGAATTGGATTCAACGCCGAAGGATGTCACAATCAGCGGGAAGGCCCAGCAGGTGCTGGCTCCAATTAAGAATGTGGAAACCCTGGGTTCGCTCAAGCTCATCAAGGTAGACGCTGCTGACGCGACGAAAAAGCTTGCCGGAGCAGAGTTCAAGCTCACGAATTCCAGCAAGATTGTTGTAGCAACGAAAACTACCAATGCGAACGGTGAAATTGTATTCGATGATTTGAAGCTGGGTACGTACACGCTGGAGGAAACAAAGGCTCCAGCGGGATATGATCTAGATCCAACGGAGCGCACTATTACGATTAATTCAAAGGTACAGCAGGTGCTGGCACCAATCACAAACCAAGAGACCTTGGGTTCAATCAAGCTCGTTAAGATCGCCGAAGGTAACGCAGCGAGAAAGCTCGCCGGGGCTGAGTTTAAGCTTTATGATTCCAGCAAGAGCGTAGTGGCAACTAGGATTACCAACGTGAATGGTGAGATTGAATTTAAGGATTTGAAGCTTGGAGTATACACATTGCAGGAAACCGTGGCTCCAACCAGCTATTATTTGGATTCAACGGAGCGCAGCATCATCATTGATTCGAAGGTACAAAAGGTGCTGGCCCCAATTACGAATAAAGACATACCGGCACCGACAGGAGCACCCGGAACGAACCCGGTGGTTACTCCAACACCTACTCCGGTTAGTACGGTAACGCCAGGTGTAACTAGTACACCAGGTCCTTCCGCAACAGGAGTACCTGGCGTGACGTTTACACCGGGACCTACACCAATAGCGACCTTAAGTCCTACTGCACCTGCAGTAAGCAGCGCACCGACGCCACAGGCTACGTCAGCAACGACTGTTGAGGATATTCCAATCGATGGGGAAATTCCGCTGGGCGGCATTCCACGCATTAGTGTGGAACCGTCACATGGTACAGTAGTCGTTACACCAGACGGCAAATGGACTTATACTCCTGATCCGGGATATACCGGCAAGGATAAATTCACCATCACTGTAACGGATGAAGACGGCAATGATCAGGATATCATTATTGAGGTGGGTGTTGACGAGGTGCCGACAGGTACGGTAACTGATACAACCTCCGGTGAAGATGGCCTGCCTGGAGATCTCCCTAAGACCGGGGAAGAAAGCCCGCTCCCATTGTATCTGATGGGTGGGGGACTGATCGTTCTGGGGATTATCCTCGCACGCAGATTCAAGACACGCAATAAACCGGAGTAATCAGAGATAGCATAAATAAGGTTATACTGGTATACAGACAACCCGCCCGAAGCAAATGCTACGGGCGGGTTGTCTTGTTCTTATATTCAGCAGAAGAATAAGATTGATTCACAGACTTCTGAAATTATGCTGCTTCCATTCCTCGTACCAGCGGGTTATATTTGCCGGCAGGCCGATTCCCAGTTCCCCGTTCCAAAGAGCTGTCATCGTGTTATATTGCTCCTCGACCCCGGAGCGTTCACCGATGATATCATACGTTTTCATAAGTCCGAAATATCCCTGTTCGAAGTAAGGCTGAAGACGGACAATACGCTGATATATCGTAACAGCCTCCGGGAGTTTGCTGGTCTCTATATAGAACGCTGCCAGACTCAGCGCATGATGCAGCCAGATCGTCCGGAGCCGCTGACGTTCACTCTCAGCCCACAAATAATCGTAGTCGGCCAAATAATCACCAGTGTAGAAATCCAGCAGACGCTGATGCTCTTGAATATTGCCTGCGCTGACCGGCTCCAGAGTAAGAAGGCCTTTCTCCCATTCGTAGCTGTCAATTAAAGCGCCCCCGGTCTCCAGGGTATAGCCTTCTCCGCCGCTGACATTATTGATGGGGAGATCGATTTCTCCCTGCTTCAAGCACTGCCTTACCTGATAAATGGTAGTGTACAGGTGGGTTGAGGCTTTTTTGAGATTGAAATCAGGCCACAGGAGATCGATCAGGCTGTCCTTGCTGACAAACCGGTTACGGTTATGAAAAAGATAAGCAAACAGCTCCTGGGCTTTCGAGGTACGCCAGCGAATATTGCTTAGCGGCTGTCCGCCGCGCTCGAAACGCAGGGACTGGAGGCTGCGGATCATGATTTGATGATCTGTAATTTTATTGTCGGGCTCCAGCTCGATCCGTTCCTCCAGACGCTGAATAGTCTTCACCAGCCTGCTTCTGCTTACCGGCTTCAATACATAATCAAGTGCGTTTAGCTCAAAAGCATCTACAGCGTAGTTATTGTATGCAGTCACAAATATGATTTTGGCACGGGGGCAAAGATTCTGCAGGATTTCACCAGCTTGAACTCCATTCATCTCGGGCATATCAATATCCAGGAAAATAACTTCCGGGTCCAGCTCCGGTGCTGCTTTTACCGCTTCATAAGGGTCTGTAAAGGCGGCAAGGATCTGTACTGACGTTAATTCTTCAAGCATGAGCTGAAGTTTTATAAGTGCAAGACGTTCATCATCCACTAGCATAGCTCGAATCATTTCTGTCCACCGCTTTCCTTATCTTTATCACTGAAACGCATACCATCCTCTTAAGGAGGAGCAGCCGTTTCTATTTGTATGCTGCCTAGCCATGATGATAAATGAATTCGACAAGAAAAAGGAATTCCCTTTCTGTAGAGGATAAGCCCCATGTAGGATATAGTAAAGTAAAATAGACTGCAAAAATTATTTTTTAAAAATTTCGCATGTCCTGCAGGGGGATCAGCCTGCCCGGCGTCTAACGTTATGTAACTGAAGGAGGGAAGAATTACTTGGAAGAGACGGAGTGGATTACTGCTGTGCTCAGCGGAGAGCATCAGGCCTTCGGGCACCTGGTGACACGCTATCAGGGCATGGTATACAGTGTATGCATCAAAATCACAGGAGAAGCCGAGTCGGCCAAGGATATGGCCCAGGAAGTCTTCATCAAGGCCTATAAGGCTCTTCCCTCCTTCAGAGGACAGTCTTCATTCTCCACATGGCTGTACCGGATTGCTTACCGGACCTGTCTGGACTGGAAACGGGCCAATGACCGGGAATGGCGGCACCGGAGCACTGCGGACTACACGGAGAATGATTGGGTGACTTCGCAAACGCCTGAGCAGGCGGCGCTCCGCAAGGAAGCCTCCCAGGAGCTCGATGAGAATTTGAACAGTCTGACAGAGCCGTACCGGTCGGTTGTGCAGCTGTACTATTTTCAGCGACACTCGTATCAGGAGATTGCCGATCAGAAAGGGATTTCGGTCAAAACGGTTGAATCGCAGCTGTATCGGGCCAGACAGATGATGCGCAAAAGCGGGGAGGAATGGCGATGAATTGTGCAACAGTAAAAGAATGGATGCCGCATTATATCGATGGCCAGCTGCCGCCTGAGGCGCAGCAGACAATCCGCCTGCATGCCGAGTCCTGTCCCGACTGCGCGCAATGGCTGGAAGAGGCACGCGGTCTCGCGGCGCTGTGGAATGAGATGGAAGCCGGGCTGGACGGCCTTGGCCAGGAAGCAATGCAGCCTATGGACTTCCCTGATCTTACAGCGGATGTGATGGCTAAGATTGACCGTATGGAGAATGGCCGCAGGGAACGGGTGATTAAAGCAACGATGTCCAGACGGCGTACCGCCCCGGGAACCTCCTGGATGCATTATGGCGTTGCCGTGGGGCTGACTTTTCTCCTGCTGCAGTTCGGTGTGTTCGAACACCTTGCCTATGGCATTACCGAAATTAATGGGCAAATGTCCACTTCAGTCAGCGCCTGGTTCGGCCCTCAAGGCAAATAATCCAACAATCCGCAGGGGCTATTCCGGCTAATTCATACTAATTAAAACCTGCGTACGATAGAAGCAGCTTTGCTGCAAGAAGATTTCGAAGAAGCGGATGTTCCGCAAAACTCAGCATATGCTTTCGAAGCAGCTTTGCTGTAAAGAGAGTTCTGAGAAGCGGATGTTCCGCAAAACTTTTAGGAGGGTATTATATGATTAAGAAAAGACGCTGGCTCACATTTCTCCTGGCGATGGTTCCGGGACTGGGCCATATGTATTTAGGCTTTAAAAAACTGGGTCTTGAGTATATGCTTGGAGCATCGCTGTGTATTATGTTCATTCCGTCGATGCCCACCGTATTTCCGTTCGCGCTGGCAGCACTCTGGTTCTATCAACTATTCGATGCGCTGCAAAAAGCGGCCTGGATGAAGCTCTCTGCGGCTGAGCATGAGCGGATGATGTTCCATCCGGACAGCTTCGGGGCACCTTGGACTATGGGAATGCCGGCACCTCCGGTGTATCCGCATGATGATGTTAATCCGGTATGGGTAGGCATAGGCTGTGTCATAGCGGGTATTATGCTAATGCTCATTACGGTATTTCCAACCCTCTGGAGAATACTCAATGACATGAACATCGGGGCGATCGTGCTGTCTCTTGCCTTGATCGGATATGGACTGAGAATGCTGAAGAACAATTCTAAAGTATAGTGAAATGGGGAAATGAATTATGGGGAGATGGAAAATCGGCAGCTTTACCGCCGCAATAGGCTGCATTGTGATTGGGGTCATTGTAGTACTTGCCCAGTACGATGTAATCACTTACGAGGCGCTGGGCTATATCTGGCCGGCACTGCTTATTCTGTTCGGGCTGGAGATGCTGCTTAGGCTCTTCATTAAATCGGATGTCAAGAGCCGTGTGAGCGGCTGGGCGATTGTGCTGATTATCGTGCTTGTCGCGGCAAGCGGGGCACAGACGGTGCTGGCCGGCGGTTCGCTGAGCAGTATCTTGGGCAATACAACGCTTGTCCCGGTAAGCGGGACGGTAGAAGTGAATCAGGAAATTAAGAATGTGAGGATTGAATTACCTGACGGCAAGGTTAAGATTGAAGGCGTGCAAGGAAACACCCTGGAATATGAAGGAAAGCTGGAGCTGCCGGGCAATACGGACAGTGAAGCAGCAAGCGCACTAGAGCGTAAATGGAAAGTGACGACCGAAGGCGACACGATTGTCATGGAGCTGGAAGGAGATTCCGGCTGGCTCGCGAACATCCAGTTCGGGATCAATGTCAAAGCTCCTTACCTGAATGTCAGCGTTCCGCAGAATTTAGCCGCCCAGGTAGAGACCAGCGACGGATCCATCGAAGCTGCCGGTCTGACGGCAGGCATGGATGTGGACACCAGCAACGGGACAATGGATATCCATGATATTACCGGAGGCGTGGAGGCTCACACCAGCAATGGTACAGTAACCGTGCAGAATATACAGGGTAAAGTGGAGCTGGTCAGCTCGAACGGGGCGATTACACTGGGCAATATCGACGGTTCCTTATCTGCCAAGAGCAGCAACGGCAAGATTACGGTCAATTCTGCGGTGACAGGCGACTGGGAGCTGAAATCCAGCAATGGCAAGATTGTAGTGGGCCTGCCGGCTGTTACGGATGCGACAATCCATGCGGATACGAGCAATGGTTCGCTTAAAGGGAATGTTACCTGGGACGGCGATGATGACAATGGAACAGCCGTGCTTGGCAGCGGAACCCATGAAGTTACATTGTCCACCAGCAATGGTTCTGTGACGGTGGACACCGCACAATAAATTGCACAAAGAGCTGTTTACCGGATAATTGCCGGTGAACAGCTCTTTCTATGACCTGGTATAGAACAGAATACGAATCAGATATGGCTTCTTAAACTCTGCTTACCAGGCATAAGCCTTCGGAGCAGCACCGCCGGGTCCCGGGAAAATCTCATCCAGACGTTTCAGCACGGACTCGTCCAGGACGATCTCCAGGCTGCGCAGCGCGCTTTCGAATTGCTCCAGCGTACGCGGTCCTATAATCGGAGCCGTCACCGCAGGATTGGCCAGCAGCCAGGCCAGTGCGATATTATCCTGCGGTTCGCCCAGCTCCAGACTCAGCTCCGCAAAGGCTTCCAGCTGGCTCTTATGCTGCTCTACACGTTCTGAATTGCCCCCGCTCCGGCTGCCTTCGATCTTCTTCAAGGCATTGCGGCCGAGGAGTCCCCCGTCAAGCGGGCTCCACGGGATAATTCCAAGACCGAGATGCTGGGCAGCAGGCAGAACCTCCAGCTCCGGCAGACGGCAGGTGAGGCTGTATTTATGCTGCTCCGATACCAGACCCAGGAACCCGCGGGCCTTCGCTTCCTGCTGGGCTACGGCAATATCCCAGCCGGCAAAGTTACTGGAGCCGACATAACCGATCTTGCCCTGGCTGACAGCAAGCTCAAAGGCACCCCACAGCTCGTCCCACGACACGTTGCGGTCGATATGGTGCATCTGGTAGAGTTCAACATGATCGGTCTGCAGACGCTGCAGAGAGGCTTCCAGGTGCCTGCGGATAATATAGGAAGAGAGGCCGGCCTCATCGTTTGGACCATCCAGCTTGTCACTCATTGCGCCATAGACCTTAGTGGCGAGCACAACCTTTTCACGGCGTCCGCCGCCCTGCTTGAACCAACGCCCGATAATGGTCTCGGTCAGGCCGGAATTCTCACCCCAACCATACACGTTAGCAGTATCAAAAAAGTTGACTCCGGCGTCCAGCGCAGCATCCATGATGCGGAAGGCTTCCTTCTCGTCGGTAATCGGCCCGAAATTCATCGTTCCCAGACAGAGGCGGCTAACCTTCATACCGGACTTGCCAAGCTTAGTATATTGCACCTTAGTATCACTCCCTCATTAAGATGGACTAACGGTTATATACAACAATTGCATACTAATTGTAAACAACTTAAGAATCAAGAGCAAACTGCGGTGCAGTTTTTATCAGTGCCAGCTACGGTAACCGTACTCCTATAGGCTTCGCCTATCAGTTCAATAGAATCTATATCTTTGTCCTTTGTCTGTTGTTATGATACAACAATATACAGAAGAACTATGTCTGCGAGCAGCAGGACTACCTAAGGAGTGACAGGAATGAGCGAGGTTAAGAAAATCGCCGTAATTGCCGGGGACGGTATCGGACCTGAAGTTGTGGCAGAAGCGGAAAAAGTATTGAAAAGAACGGAAGAAGTGTTCGGCTTTGCTTTTGAAACGGAGCATGCCCTCTTCGGCGGGATTGCCATTGACGAGCGGGGAACACCCCTGCCGGAGGATACGCTGGAAATCTGCCGCAGTGCAGATGCCGTACTCCTGGGAGCCGTTGGCGGACCGAAGTGGGACAACAATCCGAAGGAGCTGCGTCCGGAAACGGGACTGCTGGGCATCCGCAAAGCACTGGGTCTGTTCTCCAATCTGCGTCCTGCAGTTGTCTTCGACTGCCTGAAGGATGCTTCAACGCTGAAACCGGAAGTACTGGAAGGCACGGACCTGATGGTGGTGCGTGAGCTGACAGGCGGTATTTATTTCGGTGAGAAGCTGCGCCGTCAGGGTGAACACGGGGAAGAAGCTGTGGATACCTGCGTATACAACGTAACAGAAGTAGAGCGCATTGTACGCCAGGCGTTCGAGATTGCCGGCAAACGCCGCAATAAGCTGGCCAGTGTCGATAAAGCCAATGTCCTGGAGACCTCGCGCCTCTGGCGTGAGGTAGTGAACAGACTGGCGCCGGAATATCCGCAGGTAGAGCTGGAGCATGTACTGGTGGATAACTGTGCAATGCAGCTGCTGCGCCGTCCTTCAAGCTTCGATGTCATCGTTACTGAGAACATGTTCGGAGATATCCTGAGTGATGAAGCAGCGATGCTGACCGGTTCCATCGGTATGCTGGCTTCGGCTTCACTGGGAGAAGGCAGCTATGGCCTCTACGAGCCGGTACACGGCTCTGCGCCTGATATTGCCGGCCAGGGGCTCGCGAATCCGATCGCAACGATTCTGTCGCTTGCGCTGATGTTCCGGATGACCTTCGGCTACGAAGAGGCAGCGGCTGCCATAGAAGCAGCTGTCGCAGAGGTACTCGATGCCGGTCACCGGACCAGCGATATCGCTGTAGACAAGAGCAAGGCAATCAGTACTACAGAGATGGGCGATCTGATTGTTGCCGCTATCCGCAAAGCCTAGTTCTACCACATATGCCCTCCTTTGACGCAGAAAGAAGAAAAACTTCACAAAATGTTGCTTATTTATAATAATTATAAAAAAGTAATCAATGTAATATTGACTTTGATTTTGTACGATGATAACATTTGTTCTGTAGCAGCAACAATGTAACCATCCCATCAAAATCAAGAAAAGCATATTGCACCGGCTAACGGCACCGTAGTTGTTTTTCTTACATAATCAAAGGAGGATTTAAGCAATGGCAGAACGTTTGGTAGGTAAACCAGCCCCTGATTTCTTCATGGAGACAGTAACGGGCGACGGTAAGGATTTCGGTAAGGTTAGCTTGTCCGACTATCGCGGCAAATGGCTTGTATTCTTCTTTTATCCGCTTGATTTCACATTTGTATGTCCGACCGAAATTACAGCACTGAGTGATGCTGCGGCTGATTTCGCAGAACTCGATACAGAAATTCTTGGTGTGAGCATCGACTCCATCCACAGCCACAAAGCCTGGTTGACAACCCCTAAGGATATGAATGGCCTTGGTCCGGTTAACTTCCCGCTGGCGTCTGATATCACGAAGAAGGTTGCCAGCGATTACGGCGTCCTGATCGAAGAAGAAGGTATCGCACTCCGCGGATTGTTCATTATCGATCCTGACGGCGAACTGAAATATCAAGTGGTTAACCACAATGATGTAGGCCGCAGTGTGGAAGAAACTCTGCGTGTACTGCAGGCCCTGCAATCCGGCGGGCTGTGCGCTATGAACTGGAAACCGGGCGACAAGAATCTGTAAGCTGCCGGTCCTCATCAGCTGCGATCTTTGATATACGAAGAGAACCTCCTTGCGGGAGTATTTCCCGTCAAGGGGGTTTTTTGCACCAAAACGGCCCATCCTTAGCGGACAAGCCGTTTGAAAATGGGCGTAAAGGTTAATATATAGCTTCAAGGAGAGGAATCTCTCCTGCCATTGTGTAATATAATAATAGGAATTCAACGGAAAAAATCAAGGAGGGTGAACAAAAATGAGCTTTTGCTGTGGAGCGAGTATGGTTGGAACTAAGGGGACCCTAAAGCATTATCGCACGCAAGTCCATAATGTTCCCCTGCTTTTTTGTCCGGTATGCCACCGGGTAGAGGTACATTATAAAGTCGAAAATGAATATGAAATCCTGGCAGAATATGCCCATGGCGACGGAGTTACGGATGTTGATTTCCAGGATTATGTAATGGAAGATGAGGAAGCAATCTTCGAGAATGTGATAAATATGGAGAGCGAGGATCCGCTCGCTATTGTGCGCAGCCAAATCGACATGTCGCTTGACCTGCTGGCCGTAGCCAAACAAATTGGCGATACCAAATGGGAACGTGAACTGAAGAAGCGTCTGGCGGTTATGAGTCAGCGGCGTCACCGGCTGCAGCAGAAAGCCTGAATACCAAGCTTAATGCTTCCACGGAATGTCATAAAAGAGGAGAGTCTTCGCGAAATGCGGAGGCTCTTTTCATTGTATTTGCAGGAAACGAAACATTCTAACGATATTTAATGTGTCTTAAGAATCATTTTAAGAATATTTTTATCATTCGACAGTTTCTCCGATTGCGTTGTCTTCTTCTCTTGGATATGATTGGAATATAGTTGAAACGGTTGGATAATATAATACGATTTCCGAATGTTCTGGCGGCTTCGTCATATACTCATATACATAGTAATTTGATGTCGCTTAAGCGTCTTCGTCAATTGCAGTAAAAGGGGGAACTTCGTATCGTGATAAGCCAATATCAGGAAAGCTTGCTTTTACCGGCAAGAACGTTTCAATCCGGACCGATGGATACTACATATGAGGATGTACTGGAGCATATCGACAGCGGGATTCTGCTTTTTGATGAAGAGGGAGTTCTGACGTTTGTAAACAAGCAGATGTACGGCATATTGGAGCTGGGCCGTCATTCTCTGCTTGGCTGCACCCTGACTCATTTGATAAGCCATATTCAACTAAGCCGTTTTAAGAAGAAGCTCGTTTTGCGGAGCTACCGTGAAATGGTGGTCAAAGGTAAGCCAAGCTATGAATTTGTAGATGAATATGGCCGTTACTGGCGCGCCTCTCTCTGCAGCGGTGAGCAGATGAAGGGCTGCTACCTGTTCACGCTCAAAGAGATCTCAGACTTCAAGCTGATTGAACAGACAGCATACCAGAACGACAGTCTGGCGATGCTCGGCAGATTATCGGCTTCAATTGCTCATGAGATCCGCAACCCGCTGACTGCGATCCGGGGTTTTATTCAATTGCTGCATCCCCATCTTCACCTGCTCGGCAAGGAGGAGTATGCGAAGATTATATTGGCTGAGATTGATCGTGCCAATGACATTATTCATGAATTTCTGACTTCCTCCAAGCCTTCGGTGCCACAGGTCAGTATGATTCCTGTCTCGGCGCTCCTTAAGGAAGTCGTTCTGCTTACGGAGAGTGAAGCTCTGATGAAGGGCTGCCAGATTAATCTGCAGGTGCTTCAGGAAGATCTGTTCATCTCCGGAGACACGAAACAAATGAAGCAGGTCGTCTTAAACATGATTCGGAATGCTATGGAAGCGATCTCGGAGAGAGCGGATGATTCCATGGGCAGAATAGAGGTCGGAGCGCGCAAAGAAGGAACAGAGGTGCGGATTTTTATCTCTGACAATGGCAAGGGCATGGATATCTGCACACTGGATAGGCTGTTCAATCCTTTCTTTACCACGAAGGAGAATGGTACGGGATTAGGACTCTCGGTCAGTGACCGTATCATCAAGAATCATGGAGGCTGCATCTCTGTCAGCAGCCGGCTGAATGAGGGAACCCGGTTCGTGATTTCGCTTCCGCTCATTCATTAATCTCACAATAGACTCGGTATTTTCAGGCTTCCGGGTTATAATCAATATATTAAGGGCTGATTCCTGCAGTGCACGGTCATGTGCGGGAGATCGGCCCTGTCTGCGTTATTTGGAATAATACAGTGAGTCAGTGGAGGGGTGCAGCATGAATATTGAATGGAGCAGCGGTTCAGAGGCAGCTTCGCTGCAAGGCGATGCCTTATGTTTCATAGTCTCGGAGGCACAGGCGCAGGGAGAAGGACTTTCGGCGGAATGGGCGGAGAGGATCAGCCTGTTGTCCAGGGCAGGGCTGTTTAGCGGCAAGCTGGGGCAAATTTACCTGCTGCCGGTGACTGGCCGTCCGGAGCTGCCGGTTGTCATTCTGGCCGGAAGCGGCAATGGCAGCGCATCAGCCCATGACCTGCGGCTGCTGATGGCACAGGCCGCCAGGGCGGCTCACAGACTGAAGGCTGCTACCCTGATCGTGCAGATCCCCGATCAGCTGAACCAGCTGCCTGAGGCCCTGAAGGCAGAGACAGCAGGCCAGGTCCTTGCAGAAGGCCTGGTCCTTGGGGCCTACCGCCGCAGACAATACAAGCTGGAGCAGCCGGGCTACGCCGGCTTAAGCGCCGTAAGGCTGCATATGGAGCGTCAGACCGAAGAGTCAGAGGATGAGCGCTGGAAATCAGGCGTGTTGCGGGGGCAGGCTTTTGGGGAAGCGACGAATCTGGCCCGGGACTTAACCAATCTCCCGGGTAATCTGCTGACCCCTTCAGAGCTTGCGGCAGCAGCCATCGAAGTAGCAGAACGCCACGGCCTTCCTGCTGAGGTGCTGGATGAACGTGAGATTGAGCTTAAGGGAATGGGCGGATTACAGGCCGTAGGCAAAGGCAGTGTGAATCCGCCGCGTATGATAGCCATTCGCTATCAGGGAACCAATCAGTGGGAGAATGTGGTGGGGATTGTCGGCAAGGGCATCACCTTCGACACTGGAGGTATTTCGCTCAAAAGAGCTCCTGGGATGGAGGATATGATCAGTGACATGGGCGGTGCAGCCGCAGTACTCGGAGTCATGGAGGCCTTGGGGCGTTTGCGCCCCCGGATCAACGTGGTCATGCTTATTCCGTCGGCGGAGAATATGCCGGCAGGCAATGCTTTTAAACCTGGTGATATTATAACCTCCCTCAGCGGAAGAACGATTGAAGTGCTGAATACCGATGCGGAAGGCAGAGTGGTTCTGGGAGATGCAATCACGTACGCGCGGGAGTGGGGGGCGGAACGGATTATTGATGTCGCCACGCTAACCGGGGCCGTCTTGTCCATTCTGGGCGATGTGGCTACGGGCGCTGTAACGAATGATGAAGAGTTCCTGGCGGAGCTCCTGGAGGCCTCAAGGCTGTCAGGCGAGCAGATATGGGCCCTGCCCGTCTATCCGGAGTTCCGCGAGATGCTAAAAAGCGAGGTCGCCGATATCCGCAATGCTGCCGGAAGATACGGCGGAGCTACTACAGCCGGATTATTCATCGGCGAATTTGCCGAAGGTCTGCCATGGATTCATCTGGACATTGCCGGAACGGCATTTTTGTCGAAAGAGCGGGGAGTGAACCCCAAGGGGGCAACGGGTGTGATGGTGCGTACGCTGCTGGAATATCTGCTCCGCTTAGCTCCTGGCTCTGGATTCGAGGCAGATACTGCACAGTTCTCTTCATAAACTTGTTATGACCCGTATGTAGCTAAACAGCCGCAGTCTCCGGATTCCCGGGACTGCGGCTGTTTAAGCTTGGACTATTATTGAAAGAAGCGAGTTTGGTTTGAGTTACATCCTATTTTCTGGCTTTCATCTGTGCAGTAAAGGACTGGACCCCATTCATGATCTTGTCCCGCGTATTCTTATTCTTCAGCAAGTAGGCTGCTCCCAATGCTACCGTAGTAAACAATGTCTTTTTGGTGTTCATGGTAATTCCTCCTTGGTATGGTCTGGCTGTAATTGCTTATAACTAACATACCCGCATGCCAAGGATTCTAAACGAATTGTATTCTTTTCTCTAGAGACGCAGACGGATCTAGTGTTTGGGATCGGCTGTAGTTCCGCAGCAGGACAAAGGTGAATCCAGCGATGCGGCCGAACAGGTTTTGCTTTTGTCACAGCCGGCACAGGCGCCTTCTTTGCCCTTTTGAACATGACGGTACAGCATCCAGCCGGAGTACCCGAAGATAAGCGCTACAATCAGAATATTGACTATCATTGCTGCTCTCGCTTCCTCTCAGTAAATCTTGGACTTGCTGCCTCTACGACCATCCCAACAGCCGGCCGCCCTGGAAAATAACCAGTGACACGGCATACGCCAGTACCAGTGAATATCCCATGGAGAAGAAGGTCCATTTCCAGGATGCCGTCTCTTTCCTGATTACTCCGACCGTGGCCAGGCAAGGAATATAGAGCAGGATGAAGGCCATGAAGCTGATCGAACTAAGCGGTGTGAAGACTGAAGCAATTTGTCCTTCCAGCCCTGCGCTATCCGGCGCATGGTAGATGATATTCATGGTGGAGACCACAACCTCTTTGGCGAGGAAGCCGGGAACCAGTGTGGAACCGGCCTGCCAGGTGCCGAAGCCGAGCGGCTGCAGCAGCGGTGCGATCAACCCTCCGAATTTGGCCAGGAACGAGTGGTCCATCTCCACATTGAATCCGGCAGGACCCGCGTAGGACATTAGCCAGATAATGACCGAACCGGCAAGAATGATGGTTCCTGCTTTACGCAGGAAGCCTTTGCCCTTCTCCCAGGTGCTGCGGCCTAGTGTCTTGAACTGCGGCATCCGGTAAGGCGGCAGCTCGATGATGAAGATGGAGGATTCATTCTTGAACAGATGTTTGGAGAATAATTTACACAGAATCAGGGCGAAGACTACTCCCATCACATACATCGCCAGCACCGCCGTTGCTTGCCGGGCCGGGAAGAAGACCGCTGCAAACAGCAGGTACACCGGCAGCCGGGCTGAACAGGACATCAGCGGCATAAGCAGTGTTGTCAGCATCCGGTCTTTGGGCTGTTCGATACTGCGCGCAGCCATAATCGCCGGCACGTTACAGCCGAAGCCGATAATGAAAGGGATAAAGGCTTTGCCGTTCAGGCCCATCCGTTCCATCGTGCTGTCCATCAGCAGGCAGACGCGTGCCATGTAACCGGAATCCTCCAGGAAGGAGATCATCAGGAACAGAATGAAAATCTGGGGAACGAAGACAAGCACGCCGCCGACACCGCCGATAATACCATCGACAATCAAAGCATGAGTAAAGCCTGATGCACCGATCGCCTGCAGCAATGAGTTGGCTCCGTCACTGAGAGGGCCCCCAATGAAGCCGTCCAGAAGATCCGATAAAGGTCCGCCTGCCCAGTCAAAGGTCGTTTTGAACATAGCATACATAAAGACGATAAACAGAGGCAATCCCAGAAAACGGTGAGTCAGGATGGAATCCAGCCGCTCCGTCAGATTATGCGGCTTCTGCTTCGTCGCATCGATGGCCGCCGCGCATACACTGCGGATGTAGTCCATGCGGATGGAGCGGATCCATTGCGGGAGGGTAAGCGCCAGCTTCTGCTTTTGCAGCTGGGTCTGGCAGGCATCGCAGAGGAGCATCAGCTCAGAAGTATCCATACGTTTCTTGAGCAGCTCCAGTACTACCGGATTCTGCTCCATCAGCTGCAGGGAAACCCAGCGCAGGTTAGGCAGCCCGGAGATCTGCTGCAGTTGATTTGAAATAGAAGCTATCGTCGCTTCAACGAGTTCACCATAATTCAGATGGAAGCTCACAGGCGGAATATTAGCCGGCTTCTCCAGAACGCTGAGCACCTGGCTGCTGCCTTTGCCTGTTCTGGCAATCAGCGGTAACACGGTTATCCCAAGCTGTGCCTGCAGTACTTCAGGGTTGACCTGAATTCCGCGGGCATTGGCAACATCGATCATGTTCAATCCGAGTACAATCGGCTTGCCGTATTCGAGCAACTGCAGGGTAAGCAGCAGATTTCGTTCCAATTGTGATGCATCGACAATATTGATGAGTGCTTCGGGTGATTCTTCGATCAGATATTGGGCGGCTACGCCCTCATCGCGGGAGAGCGGATGAAGTGAATAGATTCCGGGCAAATCGATCAGCTTGCCGGCTCCGTTCTTCAGGCTGCCGACCTTCTTCTCAACAGTAACGCCTGCCCAGTTCCCGACATATTCATACGAAGATGTGAGTGTATTGAAAAGCGAGGTCTTTCCGGTGTTTGGGTTCCCTACAAGGGCGATGGAGCTCATGAAACTTTCACCTCAATCATCGAAGCTTCCTTCCGGCGGATAGCGAATAATTGACCGTTGCATTCCAGCGTAATGGGGCCCATAAAAGGACCTTTACCCTTCAGGCGGATCATTACACCTTCGGATACTCCCAGATCGGCAAGGCGGCGGCGCAAGATGGGGTTCATGCCTTCGATTCTATAAATAGAGCCGGTAGTGCCCGGTTGTAAACGCAGCAAGGAGCAGGATGCAGAAGCCATTGTAATCCCTCCGAGAGAGATTGATAATCAATCTCAATTATTTCTTGTACTGTAGCATTTTGTTAGGAACTTTACTGTGACTAATATCATTGTATTGATCTCCTGAAATCTATATGGAAATTACTGAAATTTTCTTTACAATTTATTCTTCATTAAAGTATGATTGAACGATAATGTAAGCATAGTAAGTTTGTGGCCTTGTTTATTATGAGGATATATTATGAAGCTAAGCCCGAAGGGAGAACAGATTGTGAAGACTAATCATAGCAAAATTGTCGATTGTACCATCCGTGACGGGGGATTGGTGAATAACTGGGATTTCAGTATTGAATTTGTTCAGAAATTATACGCTGGTTTGAATGAAGCCGGTGTTGATTATATGGAAATCGGATATAAAAACTCACCGAAGCTGCTGAAAGGATCGGAGGGTGCCGGTCCGTGGCGTTTTCTGAATGATGATTTCCTGCGCAAGGTTATTCCGCAAAAAGGCCACACCAAGCTGTCGGCACTGGTCGATATCGGCCGTGTAGACGTGAATGATATCCTGCCCCGCAGTGAGAGTATGCTGGATCTGATTCGTGTAGCCTGCTACAGCAAAGATGTGGACAAGGCGCTTGAGCTGGTGCAGACCTTCCACGATCTGGGGTATGAGACTACGATTAATATTATGGCTCTATCCAATGTCATGGAGAATGAACTGCTGGAAGCGTTCGAACAAATCCGCGAAAGCGTTGTTGATGTTGTATATATCGTAGATTCCTACGGCAGTCTGGATCACAATGACATCCATTACCTGGTAGAGAAGTTCAGAACACATTTGCCGGATAAGCGCCTGGGTGTACATACGCATAACAATTTGCAGCTGGCCTTCTCCAACACACTGATTGCAGCGGAAAAAGGTGTCGAACTGCTGGACGCTTCCTGCTACGGCATGGGCCGTGCTGCCGGCAATTGTCCTACAGAGCTGCTGGTTACCCATTTGAAGAACACCAGATACACCCTCCGTCCCGTTCTGGATATCGTTGAGAACCTGATGATTCCGTTGCGCGAGAAGGAAGAGTGGGGATATATCATCCCATACATGATTACGGGAACACTGGACGAGCATCCACGCTCGGCGATGGCGCTGCGTTCTTCAGCCGATAAAGACAAGGCGGTTGACTTCTATGACAAGCTGACTACACCTGAGGTTAATTTCGGGGATAAATAAACGTCCGGAAGAAGAAAGCACTGACCTCTATTTAGAGGAAGGTGCTTTTTTTCTGCCAGAGATGGCTTCTTTTAATATTGTAGGATGAACGATGTAACTTTACGGGGGTATTCAACCGATATTTATACATAGGACATAATACACATCGACTAGTTATTATAGATATCATTTTTAGACGCGAGGGACTTATGAGACAAGAAGAGAGAAAGACCATTCATGCGGCGGTTATAGGGGCTGCGCTGTTCCTTCTGATCCAGATTTTTCGTACACCGCTGGGCCATATAGAGGATAAAGATTTACTGCTGGCATTCTATCTTATTTCGGGCTGCTGCACTGTGGCTTTCGGCTTTGCGATTTTTGCCCAGGGCAGGTTGTTATTCTCCAATAAATTATCCAAAGCAAGACTTTATACATCCGCGCTGTTTTTGGGTGTAAGCATCTTTGATTTCCTGCATGTTCTCAGTTTTGTAGGCATTCCCGGAGTTGCCTCTTATATTAGTCCCGGACAGTCCCTATGGCTGCTGACCTTCTCGCGGCTTGCCAGTGCGCTGGGGATCGTACTTATCTTCTGCAGGGCAGATCAGCCGGTGTCGCTTGACAGCAAGCACAAGGTATTCCGGAATTCATTTATGTTAATTCTGCTATCTGCGGCAGCGTTTGGCGCCGGCAACCTGATTATCCCTGGACTGGCGGGTTATCCGTGGGTGGAGACAGTAAGAGATCTGGTGAATATGGCCGTGCTTTTCGTTTATCTGCTTGGAGTGGGAATTATTGTATATCCGGGCAAAATTGAGAAGTCGGCTTCGTTGCTGATTATTATCCGCTCCCTTGTATTCTTTGCACTAGGCCAGGTCTTCTTCATGAATCTGTTCAGTGTCGGAGATATGGATTATCTGTTCGGGATGCTCAGCAGCGGAGTGGCTTATTATCTTCTGCTCACAGGTGTCTACAGGTTGACGATAGAGGAGCCCTTTGAGGAGAACCAGCAGGCAGAGGCCCGGATTAATTATCTGGCCTTCCACGATGATCTTACAGGTCTTCCGAACAGACGCCGCCTGATGCAGCGTATGGAAGAGATCGTGATCCAGAGTGAGAAGGACAAAAGCCGCGGATTCTCGGGCCTGGTCATCATGAACATCAATCATTTCAAGAATATTAATGACTCCCTCGGACATTATGCAGGAGATTTGCTGCTGCAGCTGGTCGCCCAGCGGATCGGGAATCAGGTTAGAGTGAATGAAGAGCTCTATAGTATGGGAGCGGATGAGTTTGCTTTTCTGATGACAGAACGGACCGGTCTTGAGAACTGTCTGGTCCGGGCGAATGAGCTGCTGCGGCTGTTCGAGACACCCGTAAGCCTCGAGTCCGGAGAATATCACATTTCGCTTAGTCTGGGGATGAGCATCTTCCCCGGAGACGGTGATACGGCAGAGCAGCTAATTCAGAACGCGGATACTGCTGTGCACAATGCCAAGGAGCAAGGGGTGGATATCCGCCGCTATATTCCGGCTATGCAGATGAAGGCGAAGGAACGCCTCAAGCTGGAGAATGATCTGCGCAGAGCCCTGGAGCGTAACGAATTCTATCTCGTCTATCAGCCTCAAGTACTGCTCGAGACTGAAGAGATTGTCGGCATGGAGGCGCTGCTGCGCTGGAATCATCCCAAACGCGGACTCGTCTCTCCCGTTGATTTCATTCCAATCGCAGAAGAGAGCGGGCTGATTGTTCCAATCGGGGAATGGGTGCTCAGAACGGCCTGCCAGCAGAATAAAACATGGCAAAATGCCGGTTATCGGCCCATTTGTGTCTCTATTAATCTATCGATGCGTCAGTTCCTGCAGCCGAATCTGGCTGGTAAGATTGGGGCAATTCTGCAGGAGATCGGTCTCGATCCCAGCTATGTTGATCTGGAGATTACAGAGAGCATGACACTGGATAAGGAGACTGCCTTTGACCAGTTGAACCGCCTGAAGAGACTTGGCGTATGCATCAGTATTGATGACTTCGGCACAGGCTACAGCTCATTGCATTATCTCAAGAACATGCCGATTGACCGGCTCAAGATTGACCGCTCCTTTGTCTCGGAAGTGATGGAGGACAGCAACAATGCGGCGATTGTCTCCACGATAACGTCCATGGCTCACCACCTGAAGCTTAAGGTAACTGCGGAAGGCGTTGAGAATAAGGAACAGCTGCAATTCCTGCGCCAGCAGCATTGCCATGAAGCCCAGGGGTTTCTGTTCAGCAAGCCGGTCAAGGCAGAGGAGTTCGAACTGTCTTTTCTGAAGCCGCTGCTGGAAATGCCATCGTAATGTGATCTTGGAGATCCTGCTAGGGTTGCAATTTATTCGTAGTAATGCTACAATGTTTCTTGTACTCAATTTGAGTTGCGGGTGTAGTTCAATGGTAGAACTTCAGCCTTCCAAGCTGATAGCGTGGGTTCGATTCCCATCACCCGCTCCATATTTATATTTCAAATCCTTGTCCGCAAGGGTTTTTTTGTTGTTTGTTTTCGTTATACAACAGGCGAGAATAGGATTATAGGGCAGTCATACGTATCACGTATTATGATCCTCAAAAAGCCAGGGTCCCGATTCTCCGGGAGCCTGGCTTTGCTGTTGCAGCTATTGTGAATCAGCTTGGAAAATGCTGTGCCGGATTATACGGTCTTCAGGAACTCCACAATCGTCAGCAGGCCTTTATCGAAATTCTCCAGATTGAAATGCTCATCCGGAGCATGCAGGTTCTCGTCGTCGAGGCCAAAGCCCATCAGAACCACCGGAGCCTTCAGGATGCGGGAGAAGCTCTCCATGATCGGGATCGAGCCGCCGTCTTTGGTGAAGAGGGCGCGGGTGCCGTACACTTTGCCGTAAGCATCTGCAGCAGTCTGCAGAATTGGATGAGAAGGATCGATGTTGAAGGCGCGGGCTTTCTCCATCTGCTTCACATGCACTTTCGCGCCGCTCTGGATATTAGCCTGCAGATGCGCTTCTACAGCATCCAGGATATGCTGCGGGTCCTGGTCGCCGACAAGACGGCAGGTAATTTTGGCATGGGCTTCCTTCGGAATAACGGTCTTGCTGCCTTCGCCCTGGAAGCCGCCGTAGACGCCGTTCAATTCAAGCGTCGGACGTGCGCCAACCCGTTCTACGAAGCTGTAGCCTTCCTCGCCGTATAATTGCTCCAGGCCAAGGCCTGCTCTGATTTTGTCTTCATCTACGCCCTGCTTGGCGAATTCCTCACGCAGCAGCGGAGAGAGCGTAGGCACGCCTTCATAGAAGCCTTCAACGGACACACGGCCCTTGTCATCATGAAGCGAGCTGAGCAGCGACACCAGGGCATGCAGCGCATTAGGAACGCCGCCGCCGTAAGAGCCGGAGTGAAGATCTGTCAGTGCGGTATTCACAGTGACTTCAAGTGAGCACAGTCCGCGCAGTCCGGTGCAGATTGCAGGGCGTCCGCGTTCCAGCAGGGAGGTATCCGAGACAAGTACGGCATCTGCCGCAAGCTTGTCCTGGTTGGCTTCCAGGAATGGAGGCAGGTTCACGCTGCCGATCTCTTCCTCGCCTTCGATGCACAGCTTGATGTTGACCGGAAGTGTGCCCTCCTGCTTGAGGATGGCTTCGATGGCTTTGATGTGCATAAACACCTGGCCTTTGTCATCAGTGGCTCCGCGCGCGTACAGCTTGCCGTCACGGATCTCCGGTTCAAACGGAGGGGTAGTCCACAGATTCAGCGGATCAACCGGCTGTACATCGTAATGTCCGTACACCAGAATCGTCGGCTTGCCCGGGGCATGAAGATAGTCTGCATATATAACAGGATGGCCTGCAGTGGGATGCAGCTCAATATTGTCCAGTCCGGCACGCTTCAGGGTCTCTACCAGCCAGCCTGCGGCGGCGTTCACATCTTCCTTGTGGGTAGAGATAGCCGAGATGCTGGGAATTGCCAGCCATTGCTTGAGTTCGGTTAGCTGAGCCTCGCGCTCAGTCTGAAAATAAGTTTCGTAAGACATAGTAATTATGTACCTCCTTGGAATCGCTGCATAATGCCGCCAAGACCCGTATCATGCCAGGGCAAGATAACAGGTCCGGACGGCTTAGGTTCGGCAGTGTAATGCATCCATTATACTGGAGATATCAAATGGGATCAAAAAGGATTGTTCAAGCCCCTTACCAGAGGATGGTGGCCGGTGTAACACCTTGGGGGAATGTACCTTCGGCCTCGGTTCCGGCAGCGTACAGATTGTACCATGCATCGGCAATCAGATCCGGATCGGCCGCAGTTCCCGGCCTGATAAATGCGCCGATAGCCAGATGGGCTACATAAATGCCCTGCGGGGCCAGATCCGAGTGCAAATTCATCGCATAGTTGCGCAGCCCGCTGAGTGCGATTCCCATATTGCCCATCATAGGGATCGGGTACAGGGAAGACAGGCCGGTTGTGAATAAAAGAGCGCCGGTTTTCTTCTCCAGCATCTCCGGCAGTACCTGCTCCACACTGCGGATCGCGCCGATGACTTGTGACTGGAACGCGTCAAGGGCAATTTGTTCCGTAACCTGCGTTGCCGGAGTCGGCGGATAGCTGCCGCTGGTTGGACTGAACTCCAGGACATCAATGAAGCCGTAGTTGTCTTTGATGTCCTGGAAGGCAGCAGTCAGCTGCTCTTTATTGTAGATGTCCGCCGGAAAGGCAGCAGCTTCAATGCCCAGTGCTGCGAGTTTCTCTACTAAATTATTTAATTTGTCCGCGTTGCGGGCGATCAAAGCGGCACGGAAGCCGTGTGCGCCAAACTTCTTGGCAATGGATAACCCCAGACCCGGTCCTGCGCCTACGATAGCGATTGTTTTCATGGTTCACCAGTTCCTTTCAGGTTGTTGATTACTAACAGTAACCATGATAGACTTAGTTAGCTTAAGCGGCAAGAAGGCACTATTAGCTGCTTAGGTTACATGGAGGTAACTACCTTGAACAATCAATCGAATGATGGATTACAAGCAGTCTCTCAACTGACTATGCTGGAGGATTGCACGGTTACCCGGCAGATCCTGGACCGTGTTGGCGATAAATGGAGTATGCTGATTATTGTGAACCTTGGTGTGCAGTCTTTGCGTTTCAAGGAACTGCAGCGCCGTTCGAGCGGTATCTCTCAGCGTATGCTGACCCAGACGCTCCGCCATCTGGAACGTGATGGGCTGGTCTGGCGCAAGGCCACACCCACAGTCCCTTTAACTGTAGAGTACGGTCTTACAGCGCTAGGTGAATCTCTTCTTGGCCCGCTGACTTTACTGGTAGAATGGGTGAATGGAAACCGTGGCGAAATCGCCAAGGCAAGGATCAACTATGATAGCGGGCATGAGGATGTTGAACCGGCCGATAGCCCGGAAAAGTTGAGTATAGAATCAGAAACAGAAGCGCCGCCAGCGGCGGAAGCGATAGGAGCGGAATAACAGTGTCAGCGAATGTACCAGCAAGTCTTGAATATGAAGCACAAATGCCCCAGTCCGGAAACAGGTCTTATATCTATACGTACGCCCATTCTGAGGATGAGACATCCCTATGCGGTATGGAGCTGCGCTGCCTGTTTGGACGGGAGATCCCGCCGGCTATATTCTCAAGCGGGACCCGGGTGGACGTCAGCCGCAGCCCTTTTATCAAAGAGCGGATTGATGTGATGTATGAAGGGGACACGCTCCCGGAAATCTACCGGCAGACGGAGCAGGTGGAGCTGGAGGGGAAGACCTTTAAGGTTATTTTTGTGAAGACGAATGATCTGGCACCTGAGCATAAAATTGAATACGATGAGCGCAGAGTGATTGAACGGGAAATCGGCCTGCGGATTGAAGGCGAGGCGGATGTGAATCATCCGGAGCTGGTGTATGGAATTGTAACGCTGGGCGGACGCTGGTACTTCGGCGCTTATCATAAGAATAAGGCAACCTGGTTCCGGCAGATGAAAAAGCCCCGCAGCTACTCCATTGCACTCAGCACGCGGGTGGCACGGGCGGCGGTCAATATGGCGGTTCCCCGCATAGCCGGAGTGAAGATGATAGATCCCTGCTGCGGGATTGGTACAGTAATGGTTGAGGCACTGTCTATGGGAATCGATATTGTAGGACGTGATATTAACCCGCTTATTGCTGCCGGAGCCCGGACGAATATCGCCCATTTCGGCTTCGAGAGTGAAGTCACGCTCGGGGATATTGCCGACATTACGGAGCATTACGATGTTGCTATTGTGGATATGCCTTATAATCTGTATTCGCGGATTACCCCTGAGGAGCAGTTTGCCATTCTCACCCATACCCGCCGGATTGCTGACCGGGTTGTGATTGTGGCGATTGAAGCGATGGATGAAATGATTCACTCCGCCGGCTTCACGATCATCGACCGTTGTATTGCGAAGAAGGGCGCGTTCTCCCGTCATCTGATGCTGTGTGAGTAGCTCTAATATTAATATAATGAATGGAACTGCTGGAGTTCTGTAAAAGTATGTTCTATCCCATATCTGATTAAAGGCGGTGTACTTATGGAACAGAAATGGTTAACCTGGGCCAAAGAAATACAGGGGATTGCCCAGACCGGTCTGACCTATGCCAAGGATGTATATGATATCGAACGTTACCAGGCGCTGCGGGAGCTGAGCGTAGATATTCTGGCTAACTATACGTATGAGAGCAAGGAACGTATCCGGCTCTCCTTCGCGGGAGAGGGCGGATACAGCACACCGAAAGTGGATATCCGCGGAGTGATTTTTCAGGATAACCGGATTCTGCTGGTACACGAGAAGCTGGACGGGAAATGGGCATTGCCCGGGGGCTGGGCGGACATCGGCTTGTCTCCAAGCGAGGTAGTTGTTAAAGAGATTGCCGAGGAATCCGGCTATCAAGCAGAGGCCGTGCGTCTGCTCGCTGTGCTGGACAAGAAGTTTCACCAGCATCCCCCGGAGCCTTATCATGTCTACAAAATGTTCATCCTGTGCCGGATTACCGGCGGGGCAGCGGAAGCGGGTGTGGAGACAAGCGGGGTAGGCTTTTTTGCCGAGGATGCCTTGCCTGAACTGTCTGAGGAGCGCAATACGGCGGAGCAGCTGCACACACTGTTCCAATATTTACATAATCCTGAAAAGGCAGTAATATTGGACTAAAGTACTGCATATAATAGATGACCAGGAGTATATAAGTTTTAAAGTAGACAAAAATTGGTTAATATTATTTATGTAAGCCTTTGCATTAATCAACCGCTGAGCCTTTATATCTAAAAATTTATCAGAAACACAACTTTTTGGGCCAGGCGGTCTACATTTTTTCCTCTGCTGTGTCGATAACAATTTTAGGAGGGGATCGCATGGAACAAGAAGAGTTAAGACTTCCGCTGACGCAGGAAGGTGTAACACGTCCTGCAGAAGGTAATATTGCCACCGGCCTGGTATGGGGCGTCCTAATCAGTATTCCATTATGGATCTCGGTTATCGGCTGGATTACGGGCATCTGGAAATTTTAAGATTCATCGCTGAAGCTCTAACCTTATACTAACTTGCAACTATACAATGAAGGCTGCCTCTTCGGTTACGAAGAAGCAGCCTTTTTAAGTGCTAGGATTTACAGTTCTTTATTGATATGCACCAGTCGAAAGGTCTCGCAGATGACCCGCATACCCGGGTCGAATGGCTTACCTTCACCCTCAAGCTCTCTGGTGAAAAACACTTCATGGTTATAGCGCCACGATTCGAGGCTGCGGTCATCCTCCCCTTCAGAATACGCGAACTCAGCCGTTACATCCGCAAACGGAACAATCTCAACCTTCGTAGTCTCGATGATTCCGCGCGGCTGCCCCGTACTGTCCAGCAGCACGGATAGCCCGCCCGCAAAGGGCAGAGGCGTACCGCGTGCTTCATTTAACTCATAATTTTGTGCCGTTCCGGTCTTGATTCCAGCCAGGACCAGCTCAAGCAGTTCATCGGCCAGCCGGGGGTTGTCGCCAAAAGCCCAGGCGCTGTCGAAATTCTCCGCTGCCTCAGGATGGTCTTGCAGATAAGACTCCCAGTACTTTGCTATCGCCGGGGTTAATGTCACCTTGCTCACCTCTGTTATGGGATTAGAAATCAGTCTAAAGAATAAATGCAAAAGAATTAACTTAAACGAATTAAGAGTTATCCGCTTCGCTTAACCAGCTGCTGTACAAGTCATCCAGCTTCTGCTGCGCGGCATCCCGTGCCGTCATAAGCTCAGCCAGCTTCCCGGAATCGCTGGCAAACTGCGGGTTCAGCATCTCGCCGTCGATAACACTGAGCTGAGCCTCTGCAGCAGCAATGTCCTGTTCCCAGGAGATGGCTGGACGGGGCTTGCGGTAAGGAGCGGCGGATGCGGCACCACCGGATGGGCGGGGCTTAATGACGGCAGCAGCCATACTACCTGCTGCAGCTGCAGCCTGCCGTTCGGCAGCCGCGGCTTTCTCAGCCTGCTTCTCCTTGTAATATTCATAATTCCCGGAGAAGGATGAGAATTGTCCGCCATCAATATTCCATAGCTTTCCGAAGCAGCGGTTAATGAAATAACGGTCATGCGATACAGCCAGCACGGTCCCGGGGAACTCCTCCAGCGCCTCTTCCAGCGCTTCGCGGGAATCGATATCGAGATGGTTGGTCGGCTCATCCAGAATGAGCAGATTCGGACGGCGGTGCATCAGCACCGCGAAGCGCAGCCGTGTCCATTCTCCGCCGGAGAGATTGGTGATGTTCTTGAATACATCACTGCCGTAGAAGAGAAACCGGGCCAGCTGCCCGCGGGCCTCGCCTTCTTCAAGTCCTGCTTCCTCGCGGAAATAACGGAGCACGGATTGGCCGTTCTCCTCCGGTACAGCTTCCTGGGCCAGGTAGCCGACAACGGCTCTGGAAGCCAGCGTACAGCTGCCGCTGTCCGGGGCTTCCTGCCCGAGAATAATCCGCAGCAGCGTGCTTTTGCCTGCGCCGTTGCCGCCGATCAGTGCCGTAGTCTCTCCATATCTGAGAATGTCACTGGCTGCCGAGAAGAGCTTGCGCTCTCCGAAGGCTTTGCTAATCTGGTCAAGGATTACGACCTGATTGCCGGTCCGGTCATCCTGCTCCAGCTGCAGATCCATGGACTTGCGCTCCAGAACCGGACGTTTGACTCTGACCATCCGGTCCAGCGCCTTCTGCATGGAGGCTGCGCGGCGGGGGAACGAAACGTTCTGCGGATTCAGCTTTCCCCATTCAATCAGCCGCTTGATGCTCTCCTGCATCTGCTTAATCTTCTTCTGCTGCTCCTGATAGTCAGCGAACTGCTGCAGGAGTCTGGCCTCCTTCTCGACCTGATAGCCGCTGTAATTCGTATGGAAGGTGAAAGCTTCCCCGTCTTCGATCTCAATGACCTTTTTAACGACGGCATCGAGGAAATAGCGGTCATGGGAAATGGCCAGCACAGTGCCGTCATAGCTCTGCAGGAACTGCTCCAGCCATTCGATAGCATCCATATCGAGGTGGTTGGTCGGCTCATCGAGCAGCAGAATATCTGGACGGCGCAGCAGAAGCTCGGCGAGGCCGACCTTGGTTTTCTCCCCGCCGGAGAGGGAAGAGAACCGGCGGTCATATTGGCCGCTTCCAATGCCAAGGCCGGTGGCAATACGGCTGATGGAGGATTCAATTTCATATCCGCCAGCGGCTTCGAATTTCTCCTGCAGGTTGCCGTATTCCTTAAGCAGCCGGTTCCAGGCCTGTTCATCGTCACTTGCACCGGAAGCGGACATTGTCTGCTCCAGCTCCCGCAGGCGGCGCTGCCACTGCAAGGGCTCCGCGAAGCTGCGCTGCAGAACCGCATATACGGTTTCATCGTCACTCGCCTCCTGGATCTGCGCGAGCAGTCCGATGACGCTGTTCCGGCGGATGGAGATCTGTCCCTGATCGGGACGTTCTTCCCCGCTCAGCAGATGGAAAAGGGTGGTCTTACCGCAGCCGTTGCGGCCGATCAGGCCGATTTTTTCGCCTTGGCGGATATCGAAGGTGATGTTCTCCAGAACAAGCTGGGCACCGTGGTATTTTTGGACATTTTGGCATGAGATGATCATAGATATTCTCCTTTTATAGGAACGCCCTGACTACTACAAAACAACATAAAAAGGCCGCAGGGAAATTTCCCCGCGGCCTGAGTATTCTCCGGTTTATGAGATCCGTTGAAGTGTAGGCGAGAAAGGCATTTCACAATGTTGTAGTGTTATTAAGTTCGTGTAAATGGACAGAGTTCTCCCGTTGTGGGCATTTACATGAACGATGCCAGCCATAATATTAATCAGCCGGCTGCTAACACTATTGGTCCGATTGTGATCCATTCTCCTACACCTCCTTTTCTAAATTTAAAGTCATTTTAACCAATAAGCCGGGAATAAGCAAGGGGGAAATCCCCTTGCTCTGGTATAAATCCATAAATCCGCAAGTAGTATGGACTATGGCGGAGGAGGAATTGCTGCCAATCTATTATAGGAAAAGGGGATTATGATGGCGATTTTTAACGGATTGCTGGGCAATGCTTCCCAGGTCCCGCTGGAAGATGTGAAGCGGGAATATGCGCAGATTCTGGCCCCGCAGGAAACGATCGAACGCGCCTACAAGCTGATCCGGGATATGTTTATTTTTACGGACAAACGCCTGATCCTCGTAGATAAGCAAGGGGTGACCGGCAAGAAAACGGAATATCATTCGATTCCCTACAAGAGCATCACTCATTACTCGGTGGAAACGGCCGGGCATTTCGATCTCGATGCGGAGCTGTGCCTCTATGTGTCCGGTGCGGCGGTCCCGCTGAAGAAAACCTTCAACAAGTCCGTCAATATCTATGAGGTGCAGGCGGTGCTGTCGCAATATATTCTGAAGTGAGCGTGGTCCCGGAGAAGGTTATCAGCTAAGGGAACGTGAGGGCCGGCTAGACCGTGTACTGAAGAACCAGCCCTCCATAGGCAAAAGCAGCGAGAATAACCAGCGCGGGGTGGAGCTTTAAGTGCTTCAGTGCCCAGAAGGCTATTGCGGCAATGATCAGGGTCTGCCAGATGCCGATGGAGTCTGCCGGGCCTTTGGCCATTTTGAAGGTAAGCACAACCATCATAATGGCGATAACCGGCTGGACAAGCAGCGTCATGCCTTTGACGACAGGCGACTGCTTGTATTTCTGCATCACGTTCAGCAGGATGATCAGCGCAGCAGCGGAGGGGACAATCGTCGCCAGCAGTGCAGCGGCCAGTCCGGGCCAGCCGTAGACATCGTAGCCTACATAAGCGGCGATTTTGGTGGCAATCGGTCCGGGCAGCGCATTGCCGAGCGCCAGCATATTGGAGAATTCTACATCAGTCAGCCAGCCGTAATGCGGCACGATCTCTTCGTACATTAGCGGAATGGAGGAGGGGCCGCCGCCATAGCCGAGCAGATTAGCCATGAAAAACCCGTAGATCAGCTTGAGCCATTCCATTAGGCGGTTCCCCCTTTGTTCTGTTTCGCGAGTATCCGGTAATGGACCGTTCCATAGCCGAGGTATAGCACGATGACTATGGCCGGATGCAGATGCAGCACTTCAAGCAGCACCAGTGCAAGCAGCAGGAAGCCAGCCCCGATCATTACACCAAGGCCCTTAAAAGCCTTCCGGGCAAACTCATAAGCCATCATTCCCAGCATTACCGCAATCACAGGGGAAACCGCAGCGATCATTCCGGCTACAACCTTGGAACCGCTTAAGTACTTTACGGCAGATAACAACGCGATCATCGCAATTCCGCTGGGGAAAATATGTGCCAGCACGGAGAGGATGGCTCCCCGGACGCCTTTTAGCTTATAGCCAAGGTAAGCGGCCATTTTGGTAGCGATCGGACCCGGCAGCGCATTGGCAATGGCAAGCGTCTCGCCGAACTCTTCATCGCTCAGCCAGCCATAGCGGGTTACGGCATCATGCCGGATCAGCGGGATGACGGACGGTCCGCCGCCATAGCCGAGGATGCCTGTTCTGGACATAGCCATAGCAATCTGGATGTATTCGTTACCGGTGGTTTTCATTAGAGGATAGGCCCCATTTCGTAAGTGGATTCCGCAGCGCGGAATGGTGCTTGGCCGCTTGATCAGCTTATTCTATACAATTCATATGCCCGGTTCTATATTACAGGCTCTTATGGACGTAAAGTTTGTGCATGGCTCACAAAAATAACAGCGTGAATTTACGGTTTCCCGGAACCGATTGACAAAGGTTTCGGGCGTACTGTTAAATGACACTAACTTGAACGACACCGGAATGGGAGATGGTCAGCTTGACGACAGGACCTGTAATCGGCACGAAAACGATGGTGGTCAGTCCCCATTATCTGGCATCCGCCGCCGGAGCGCGCATGCTGGTCAAAGGCGGCAACGCCTATGATGCGGCGGTTGCAGTCAGCGCTGCGCTGGCTGTAGTCTATCCGCATATGACCGGGCTCGGCGGCGACGCCTTCTGGCTGGGCTACAGCGCCGGTGAAGGGCGCGTCCGGGCCTACAACGGCAGCGGACGATCCGGCTACGCCGTCCGCAGGGACTGTTACGCGGGGGAGATGGCCATCCCGCGGCGGGGTGTACGCAGCGCCATTACGGTACCCGGAATGGCGGACAGCTGGGAGGCCGTCCAGCGTGAGTATGGACGGCTGACCCTGGCTGAGGTGCTGGAGCCGGCAATCGGCTACTGCACCGATGGATTTCCGCTGTCACCGGACCAGCACGGTGGCAGCGTTCTGGCCGGAGCCGCGCTGTCTCCTGAGGCAGCGGCGATCTATCTTCCCGGCGGCCGGATTCCGGCGGCGGGCGGGAGGTTTGTGCAGCGGCAGCTGGCCGGGACGCTGCGGGCCTTGGCCGCCGGAGGCCGAGATGCTTTTTATAAGGGAAAGATCGCGGAAGAGATAAGTGAGTATATGCAGGCGTCGGGCGGATATCTCACCCGGGATGATTTCGCCGATCACCGGGGGAACTGGGAAGAGCCGCTGTCTACGGACTACCACGGGCACAAGGTCTATCAGGTTCCGCCCAACTCGCAGGGCTTCACAGCACTTATGGCACTCAATATACTGGAGCGTTATAACTTTGCCGACATCGGGCACGGCTCGTATGAGTATTATCATCTGCTGGCGGAGGCGCTGAAGCTGAGCTTCCGTGACCGGGACCGGGTGCTGACCGATCCGGCCTTCAGCAGGATTCCGCTGGATCAGCTGCTGGATAAGGGGTATGCAGCACAGCTGGCGGCATCCATCTCCCCGCAGCAGGCGTTGGCTATCGGCAGTGAGCCGGTAGGCCGGGATACGGCCTATGCTGCGGTCGTGGACGGGGAAGGCAACGCGGTTTCGTTCATCCAGAGCCTGTATTTCGAATTCGGCTCCGGGGTTGTGGCCGGAGATACAGGGATTCTGCTGCAGAACAGAGGCTCATTCTTCTCGCTTGATCCCAGCCATATTAATACGCTGGAGCCGCATAAGCGCACGTTCCATACGCTGATGCCGGCGATGGCCTGCCGGGACGGCAAGCCCGCCTATCTGTATGGCACGCAGGGCGGCGAGGGTCAGCCCCAGACCCAGACCCTGCTGCTGACCCGGATGCTTCATTACGGTATGGACCCGCAGACGGCAGTGAATGAACCCCGCTTCGTCTGGGGCAGAACCTGGGGAGAGCCCACCCAGGAGCTGAAGATAGAGAGCCGGGTGGCAGCAGGCGTGCAGGCCGAATTGGCAGAAGCGGGGCATCTGGTCCGTGCGGTCGGAAGCTATGATGGTGTTATGGGCCATGCCCACGCCATCTCGATTGACGGCAACGGCTACCGCAGCGGCGGTACGGACCCGCGTTGTGACGGTGCAGCCATCGGGTGGTAGCGGATTAACGGTAGCTGTAAGGAAACAGAGGCGCCCGGTCCGTCGGGAAGAAAGGTGGGAACAGCATGGCTCTACATAATCATCATGGTGCGTTCAGAGTTCCGGAGCTTGCGGTTCCCGGCAGCGGACACGGAACTCTGTATGGCTTAAGCTTCACTGTTAAAGATGTATTCGCGGTAGCCGGACACCGTTCATCCGCCGGCAACCCGGACTGGCTGCGCACCCATGAACCGGCGGCTGCCCATGCTCCGGCTGTGAGCAGGCTGCTGCAAGCCGGAGCTGCGCTGCGCGGGGCGGCCCATACGGATGAGCTGATGTACAGCCTGGGCGGGGAGAATTATCACTACGGCACCCCGGTGAATCCGCACGGGGAGGGCCGGATACCCGGCGGCTCGTCCAGCGGTTCAGCGGTGGCGGTGGCCTCCGGCAGTGTGGATTTTGCCTTAGGCACAGATACCGGAGGCTCTGTCCGTGTCCCTTCTGCCTATTGCGGTGTATACGGCTTTCGGCCAACGCATGGAGCGGTTGATATAGAGGGTGTAATCCCGCTGGCCCCGGGGTTTGATACGGTAGGCTGGATTGCAGGCAGCGCGGAGCTGCTGCTGAAGGCTGGCGAGGTGCTCTTGGGACAGCCCGTGAGGGTGACGGATCAGCCTGGTGAGATTCAAAAGGACAAGCAAACGGATGCTCAAAACGGTGAGCCAGCCGATATGAGGAACGATATGAGGAACGATAAAGCCAAGCCGCACAACATTAAGCCAAGCGGTACGCAAACCGGCAAGCAAACTGGCAAGCAAACCAATGCGCACAGGCTGTCCCGGATGTTCATCCCGCCGGAATGCTGGTCATTAGCCGGTCAGGAGTGCGGCGGCTATCTGAAGCTGGGACTGAATAGGCTTCAGACGGGCTCCGCATTGCAGACTGCCGTGATGGAGATTGCCCCGGAAGGCTTGAAGACATGGATGGATGTCTTCCGTGAACTTCAGGGCGCCGAGATATGGGCAACGCATGGCGCGTGGATTGAGCGGGAGCGGCCGGTCTTCGGACCGGATATTGCCGCCCGGTTCACTTGGGCGGCAGGACTTGCCGGAGCGGACCACAGCGCGGCCCGTTCCTTGCAGAGGGGGTTCGCGGAGCGGCTGCGGGGGCTGCTCGGGAATGACGGCTGCCTCGTCATTCCGACCGTGCCCGGCCCGGCGCCGCTGCGCGGCGGAGATCCCGCGCAGCTGGAGCTGAACCGCAGCGGCGCCATGATGCTCAGCTGCATTGCCGGACTGGCCGGGCTGCCGCAGGTTACACTGCCGGTGGCGGGACCCGGCGGCCTGCCGCTTGGACTGTCCATTATCGGCGGGTATGGGCAGGATCTCGAACTCCTGTCATGGGTGCAGGAGGTATGGGAGCGGTGATACTCTGAGTACTGGGAGAGTAAGAGAGTAAGAGAGTAATAGAGGAATAAGAAGAATGTGCTGACCATGTGGACGATACTTAAGCAAACGGGCAGCCGCAGAGTGAACCGGACTCAGAGGACCCTATTTTGCCCAAAAACCTGTTATTCTGCCGGTTGCGGACTCAGGAGCCGTTATCTTGTTCATTGAAGCCGGGAATGAGGGGAAATGAGCTTATTAACGGAATCTGTGTCCGCATAACCTGTGGAAGGCTATAATTCGCCCCAATAAGGGCCCTCCAGTCCGGAACGCTTCACGGCTATCGGTTTCAGACCTTTAGCTAATTGGCCAAACCGGTGTTATTGCCGCCGGATCATCCTGGAGGCAGCGCCAGCGGCTGCGTACAGCCCAAACATAAGCCATATTAATATGGCACTACACATAGAGCAAGCTCTAGTTCTCCCTGACGGAGAATCAGGGCTTTTTTCATATTGAACATCCTATCAAAATCTTTACTGAGGCCTTACAGATGGCCATTCACCGATAATTTGGTTTTTTACCAGCAACCCAATCGTTAAAATTCTGTGACTTACGTGATATTACCTGACATTCATGGTTTATATTTTCACTTTCCTCTTTCCATGAAGGGTCATTTTATCTATAATGTTACATAAAGTAACATAAAGAAGAATTAAAGAAGATGAACCTATAGAAGGAGGGATGGCATGCATCTTACGGTTGAAGAAGCGTTGTCCATTTATCCTTTATCTGAAGCTAAACTCATTGCAGGCTCCAAGGGGAAACACAGGATTGTCAAATCCATCAACGTGATGGATGCCCCGGATATCTCGGATTGGATCAAAGAGGGGGAAATGCTGCTGACTACCGCCTATCTGATCAAAGACAGTCTCGAGGATGCCTCGGCACTGCTGCAGACGCTGAACCGCCGCGGATCGGCGGGTCTTGGCATCAAGCTGGGCCGTTTCTGGGATGCGGTGCCGGAGAAGCTGATTGCCGAAGCGGAAACGCTGAATTTCCCGCTGATTGAGCTGCCGTTCCAGTTCACCTTCTCCGATCAGATGAACGGCTTGTTCCGTGCCGAACTCTCGCGCAGCACAAGTGTGCTGCAGAGCATTATGGAGAAGCAGCGCAAGCTTATGCGCTTCGCCCTGCGTTCCGGACGTAGCCGTCCGCTGCTCGAATCGGTCTCTGAGGTTATCGGCTATCCGCTGGCGGTGATCAGCGCCCGGGGCGCAGCGGTCTTCAATAACTCAGGTTATTCCGACAGCCAGCTGCTGGAGGGTTGGCCCTGGCAGAACCGGAATCAGCGCTTCCGCATCGGCGAATGCTCGGGATACCGGATTCCTCTGATGCAAGGCGAGAAATGCTCGGGTTATCTTCTGTACTGCAGGATTGATCCATTGCTGCTGCCGGTCGAGGAAAGCCTGTTCATCCAGGGTGCTGAACTTATTTCATATCTTATCCATTCCGGGTTTGAGGATTATTTCGAGCATGCCGAGCACCGGGAATTCAGCGGGCTGCTGCGGCGTTGTCTGAACGGCGGGCTGTCGTGTGCGGAGCTGTCCCAGGCGGCGCTTAAGCTGGATGTGCAGCTGCTGCAAGCCCCGTTCCAGCTTCTGCTGACCGACGTGGCCGCTGCTGGGGAAGCGAGGCAGGCGGAGCTGCTGCGGCTGAAAGAGGAGTATCTGGAGCATCCGGTGCTGCATGGGCTGCAGGCGGTTCATTTGATAATGGAAGAGGGATTGCTCTCCCTCTATCCGGCAGGCCCGCTAACCCCGGAGCAGTTCCGGGAGCTGATTAATGAATGTTTTCACAATCTGAAGTTTGATAAAGGCTATTATCCGCGGGCTGCCGTCAGCGGGGTGAAGGTGAAGCCGGAAGGGCTGAAGGAAGCTTTTGCCGAGATTAAGGAATGTATGGGGGTGGTCCAGCAGTGGGGGGCACACGGAAATGTGGTGCATTACCGGCAGCTTGAGCTCCATCTGTTGCTGAACCAGATCCCGGCGGAGACGATGGAGAGATACTGCAGCGGCAGTCTGCGCGGTCTGCTCAGCCGTGAACCGGAATACGTCAAGGAAATGCTCCATACGCTGGAGGTCTATCTGGATAATGACGGCCATGTGAATGAAACTGCGAAGAAGCTGTTTATCCACCGCAATACCGCCACTTACCGGATTGAGAAGCTTAGTGAGCTGCTGGATGTCGATTTCAAAAAAATCAATGATCTCATGAGGCTGAAACTGGTATTCCTGTTCCGCAGAATGCTGGAACGTGAATAGCTGTAGTATGCCTACAAATTAACGGAAGGAGTGGAGTGCACTTGAAAGTAGCCGGAATCTATCTGGCGGCAAGCCGGAGCAAGGAAGCAGTTGCCGGGAGTGGTTCTCTGAAGCAGCCGGGTGGAATAACGCTTGGAGCAGCCACGCTAAGTGAGCTGGAGCGGTGCGGTCTTGATCCGCTGATTGTGGTGGTCCGGGCAGATGATCCTCTGAAATGGATGCCTCCCGCCAGTTCCCGGAGCAGCAGACGTACGGAGACCTGCCTGACGGCTCATTTAGGGCTGTCCTTCTCTCTCCGTTGCGGCCTGAATGCCATTTCATCGCTGCAGCCTGATGCCGTTGTCATCGCTCATGCGGATCAGCCGTTTATTCCTGCGGCGCTGGTGAACCGGCTGACGGATGCCTTTGAGCAGAATCCCGGACTCGACTATGTGGCAAGCATAAATGAAGGTGTGGTGAATCCCCCTGTGTTGTTCGCACAATCTGTGTTTCCGGAGCTTCAGGCACTGGACAGCGATAGGGGGTTATCGGCTATTTTTCATTCTCCCGGCTACAAGGGAATGATGCTGCAGAGTGATTCCGAACGGGATTTCACGGATGCGGAGCTGCCGGTCAGCTTTGGGGAGATTCGCAGAGAATGGAGTGTGCCAAGGGACAACTGACAGCAAAATCGCCATTTTCCAAAATTATGTTAGGGAATATCACATATTTTAAGCATAATTCAAGGTATCCTAGTGCACAAAACACAAAAACGACAGCGATTCTTATAAAATGACACAAAGCTATGTTATATAAATTTACGTAACTGCTGTGTCTCAGTATAGTAGAGATACATTAATGGCTGGAGCCATTAGGAGAGATATCCTGGAGGAGGAGAATTATGAAAAGAAGGGGTCAGGGATTTAAATTCAGCCTGGTAACCATGTTCCTGTTAGCGGTGGTTCTGACGGGGTGCGGCAACAACAATACGGCGTCGAATACGAATGGGGCGGCCACAGAGGCGCCTGCGGTAACGAATGCGGCAGCAGCCACCGAGGCAGCAGCAACAACAGAGCCGGCAGCAGAGAAGCCGACGGTTGCTTTTGTATACATCGGGCCTCCGGGTGACGGCGGGTATACGTATCAGCATGATCAAGGCCGCCTATACATGGAGAAGGAACTGGGCATCAAAGCCGATTTCGTGGAAAATGTACCGGAAAGCGCCGATGCTGAACGCATCATCACTGAACTTGCCCAGAACCATGACATTGTCTTCACCACAAGCTTCGGATATATGGATTTCACCTTGAACGTAGCCGGTAAATTCCCTAACGTGAAGTTCCTTCATGCCTCCGGTTACAAAACAGCCGATAACATGGGTACTTACTTCGGCAAAAACTATCAGGCTAGTTATCTGTCCGGTATCGCGGCAGGCAAAATGACGACAAAAAATCATCTTGGTTATGTTGGAGCCTTCCCGATCAGCGAAGTTATTTATAACCTAAATGCTTTTACCCTGGGAGCACAAAGTGTAAACCCTGATGTCAAAGTGGATGTAGTATGGACCAACACCTGGTATGACCCTGCTACTGAACGTCAGGCGGCAATCAGCCTGCTGGATAAAGGCGCAGATGTTCTGCTGGCTTACCAGGATTCACCGGCTACGCTGCAGGCTGCTGCAGAACGCGGAGCTTTTGCCGGAGGAAATGACTCTGACATGAGCAAATATGCACCGGACAACTATTTGACCAACCCTGTATGGAACTGGGGCCCTTATTACGTAAAAGCCGTTCAATCCGTTATGGATGGAACCTGGAAGAGCGAGCAGTACTCCGGCGATATGGCCGATGGTATGGTTGAGCTTGCGCCGTTCGGCAGCAAGGTTCCGGATGATGTGAAGCAACTGGTGGAAGATGCCAAAGCCAAAATCATCAGCGGAGAGCTGGATGTATTCACCGGCCCGATCTCGGACAACAAAGGAAATGTAGTGGTTCAAGACGGCCAAAAGCTGACGCTTGAAGAAGTGCTTTCCATGAACTGGCTGGTTAAGGGTGTAGAAGGTACCATCCCGCAATAACAGCAGCTTTGAATTGAATACAGCACGGCCTTATGGGTGGGGCGGGTTCCGTATGTCGGAATCTTCCCCACCCGTACTACAACTATAAAGGAAAGGAGCTTCCCACAATGCAGGACCATTCGGTTGAAATGCGCGGGATAGTGAAGAAGTTCGGTTCTGTAACGGCCAGCGATCAAGTCGATTTTTCGGCAAATGCGGGTGAGATTCACGCGCTGCTTGGTGAGAACGGAGCAGGAAAAAGCACAGTCATGAGTATGCTGTCAGGTGTGTACAGGGCGGATGCGGGGGAGATCCTCATTCACGGCAAACCAGCCAAAATCCGTTCTCCGAAAGATGCGGCACTCCTCGGGGTAGGCATGGTATTTCAGAACTTCAGACTGGTGCAAAGTCTCACGGCAGCGGAGAACATCGTGCTTGGCGAAAAGTCGTCTTTCTGGCGTGGCAGCAAGTGGATCAAGCATAAACATGAAGAGATTGAGGCGCTTGGAGAACGGTTTGGCCTCAAATTTCCGGTTGACCGGCCGATCTGGCAGTTGTCTGTCGGTGAACAGCAGCGTGTTGAAATCGTCAAAACCCTGTACCGGGGTGCAGATATTATTATTCTTGATGAGCCGACCTCGGTGCTGACACCGGGAGAGGCGGAGCAGCTGTTTGAAACCCTCAAGGTGATGAAGCAGACGGGGAAGACGGTAATCATGACGACCCATAAAATGAAGGAAGTCATGGCTTCCTCCGACCGGATCTCGGTGATGCGCAAAGGGAAAATGATTGCTACTCTGGAGACGGCCAAGACGGATGAGCTGGAGCTGGCCCGGCTGATGGTGGGCAGAGAAGTGACGATCAGCCGTCAGGAGCGCGAGGCTACAGCAGGGGAACCGTTGCTGGTTGTTAAGGACCTGGATGTTGCTGCCGATCACGGGCGCAAAGCGCTGGATGCTCTGTCGCTCACCGTACGTGAAGGCGAGATCGTAGGGGTGGCCGGTGTCGCCGGCAACGGGCAGAAGGAGCTGGCCGAGGTGCTGACCGGGCTTAGAACGTGGAAGACGGGCGAGATTATTTTTGACGGCAGTCCTGTAAAAACAGCCTCGGTAAGAGGCGCCATCGATTCGGGAATCTCGCATGTGCCGGAGAACCGGATGAAGAGCGGTCTGGCCGGACGCCTGGGCTCCGTCGATAATCTGCTGTTCAAGTCCTACCGCAGTAATGAGCATTCGAAATTCGGCTTCCTGAAGGCTGCGAAGAACCGTTCCTGGTCGCAGGAGCTAGTCCGCCGCTTCAACGTGAAGACACCGGAGCTGGATACCCCGGTGCAGCAGATGTCGGGCGGAAACCAGCAGAAGCTGCTGTTCGCCCGCGAGGTCAGCCACCAGCCGAAGCTGATGGTTGCCGTTCATCCGACCCAGGGGCTGGATGTCGGCGCTACAGCCGGTGTCCACGAGCTGCTGATGGAGCTGCGGAGCTCCGGCAGCGGCGTGCTGCTGATCTCTGAGGATCTCGATGAGCTGCTGCAATTGTCTGACCGCATTCTGGTCATATACAACGGTTCAATTATAGGTGAAAGCGATCATGAGCATGCGGACCGGGAACAAATCGGACTGATGATGGCCGGAATCCGGAACATGGAGGGGAGCGCCGTATGAGTCCGGATACTGGAAGCAATACTGCAGTGCTGGAGCCCTCACCGGGGAAAAGCGGGAAATGGTACTCCCTCAGGCTGGAATACGATTCAAGCCGTACCCGTTCACCGTGGTGGACGCCTGTTCTGTCAGTTATTCTGGCGCTGCTGCTCTGTGCGGTGTTCATTGCCGCCAATGGCATGAGCCCGCTTGTGGTATACGAAAAAATGTTCCGCGGAGCCTTCGGAACCTCCTACGGCTTCACAGAAACCATGGTAAAAGCCATTCCGCTATTGCTATGCGGACTTGGTATCGCGGTGGCTTACCGGATTTCCGTCTGGAATATCGGGGCGGAAGGCCAGCTGACTGTAGGTGCTATGGCGGCTACAGCGGTAACGATTTATTTCCCTGATCTGTCTTCGTTCTGGTCAATCACACTAATGCTGGTCTTCGGTACGGCGGCCGGGGCATTGTGGGGTCTGATGACCGCCGTTCCGCGGACGCATTTCGGTGTCAACGAGCTGATTACGTCGCTGATGCTGAACTATGTGGCTCTGCTGGCTCTGGACTATGTGGTCTTCGGACCGTGGAAGGACCCGAAGGGCTTCAACTTCCCGGGTTCACCTATGTTCACCGCTGCACAGTCGCTGCCGGTTCTGGGAAGCACGCGGCTGCATATCGGGCTGATCTTCGGGCTGGTGGCCGTCCTTATCTATTATCTGATGATCAAATTCACCCGCTGGGGTTATGAGCTGCGCCTGATCGGTGCCAACCCAACAGCTGCCCGCTACGCGGGGATTCATATCAAGAAGCATATCATTATCGTCATGCTGATCAGCGGCGGCCTGGCCGGTATTGCCGGCATGGCTGAGGTCTCGGGGGTTACACATAAGCTGATGCAGGGGATATCACCCGGTTATGGCTATACGGCAATCATCGTGGCTTGGCTTGCCAAGCTGAACCCGCTGGGTCTGATTGTCACCTCCGTTCTGTTCGGCGGCCTGATCGTCGGCGGGTATAGTGTACAGACCATCGGACTGCCTTCGTCCATATCGGAAATGCTGCAGGGTGCGATCCTGTTCTTCCTGATTGCCGGCGACATGATTCACCGTTTCCGCATCCGCCGGAGCGCATAACAGCATTTGCTTAGAGAAGGGAGTTTACCCATGGATTTCACTACACAGTTATTAATAGCCGCCATATCCGCCGGAACACCGCTGCTGCTGGCTACACTGGGAGGCATTCTGACCGAACGGGCCGGAATCATTCAGCTCGGTGCGGAAGGGCTGATGCTGATGGGGGCGGTGACGACCTGTATCGTCTACATACGCAGCGGGAATCTGATCCTTGCCCTGCTCGCAGCTGTGGCCATTACTGCGCTTCTGGGTATGGTACATTCCTTCCTTACAGTTACCCTCCGGGCGAACCAGACAATGTCAGGTCTTGCCATGACGCTGTTCGGCAGCGGACTCAGCGCCTATCTCGGCAAGTCTATCAGCGGTATTCCGCTTCCGGGCACTTCACCCAAGCTGGATCTGGGGGCGTTGAAGTCGGTTCCGGTGATCGGGGATATTTTCGGCCGGATGGATTATCTGACCTGGTTCAGCCTGCTGCTTGTGCTGGTCCTGCATCTGCTGATCCACCATACCTCATGGGGGCTGCATCTGCGGGCAGTCGGAGACAATCCGGCTACAGCGGATGTCATGGGCATCCGTGTACAGCTGATCCGCTATGGCTACGTTACAGCCGGAGCTGCACTGATTGGTCTTGCCGGGGCAGACATGGTGCTGGCCTATGCACCGACCTGGAATGAAGGCCTTACGGCCGGCCGGGGCTGGATCGCCGTCGGGCTGGTGATTTTTGCCAGATGGAATCCGCTGCGTGCGCTCTTCTGCGCATATTTCTTCGGGGCACTCGATTCCCTGGGCTTCCGGATACAGCTGCTGGGCAGTGTGGTGCCGTCTTATTTCCTCAAAATGATTCCTTATGTCGTTACGATTCTGGTTCTGATGTATCTGGGATACCGCAACCGCAACAAGCCTTCCGGCACGCCGGAATCGCTGGGAACACCTTATGTCCGTGAACAGCGGTTCTGAGTTGCTGAATGCTGCATAGAAGGTACAATATAAGATAGTAAGTTTACGCGAGCAGGAAGTACTATAACTATCACGCGGATTTATGGAGTAACACAGGTATGGTCCATTTCATGCAGTTCGAACATCTTAAATCACTGAGAGATCGGTACTTCAGGTGCTGATGGCAAAGTAGATGGCTTGAATGCGGAAATGGGCTTTTTTTACCCTAAAGAATGTTTGAATTTAAACTATGCAAATTAGATGGATGGAGGATGAGCCATTGAATACACCTGCGGATATTGTGACACTGGAACAGATCAACAGCATGGGACAACCGGAATTTGTAGAGAGCCTTGGAGGTATATTCGAACATTCGCCCTGGGTTGCGGAAGGCGCCTATAGTGAGCGTCCGTTTGAATCCGTGCAGCAGCTGCATGACACTATGGTTGAAACGGTGCGTAAGGCGGATCGTAGCCAGGTACTTGCGCTGCTTAGAGCCCACCCTGATCTGGCAACAAGGCTGCAGGTCACTCCGCTATCGGCGGCAGAGCAGCAGGGGGCCGGTCTGGACCGGCTGACACCGGAGGAATTCAAGCAGCTTACGGAGCTGAATGCCGCCTATACCGAGAAATTCCAGTTCCCGTTCATTCTGGCTGTGCGCGGCAAAAATAAAGATGACATCATTAACGCCATCCGTGATCGGGTGGACCGCAGCCTGCAGGAAGAATGGGATCAGGCGCTGCAGGAGATCGGCAAGATTACCCGTTTCCGGCTGGAGGATCTGCTGGCGGAGGCATAGGACATAGTGCAAGAGGCCTCATATCCGATCCGCACTCTACAGCATACTTGCTTCTAACAAATCAGCAGGAGGTGTCGTTCATGACCGGAACCAGCGGCTTAATCCTTAGTATGGAGAGAAGAATGAACAAAAAAATAAGCAAAAGGCACAGCAGTCAGTATGCGGGAAAAAACGCAGAAATGCTTCTGCCGGAATCGGAAGTCCGCTGCATCAATAGATGCAGGCTTGGAGGATACCTGTCATGAGCGGGCGGTTAACGACTCATGTGCTGGACCTGTCGCTAGGGAAGCCTGCAGCGGGCATGTCGCTTCAGCTATGGAGATTCGGTGAGGTAATGCCCGCGCTGATATGTGAGGCTGTCACGAACAGTGACGGCAGATTGGATGCTCCCCTGCTGGCAGGGGAAGAGCTGCTGGCCGGAAGCTACGAGCTGGTCTTCATGGCCGGTGACTACTTCAGGAGTGCTCAGGCGGGTGCTGGTTGTGAACCGGCAAGCGGGACCGGCAGCATGTTCCTTGAACACATCCCGATCCGCTTCAACATTGCGGACCCGGCAGAGCATTATCATGTGCCGCTGCTGGTTGCGCCGGGGGGATACAGCACATACCGCGGCAGTTAAACGTACCGATACAAATACGAATACGAATACGAATACCATTACGAATACCAATAGACCGGAGGTGGCCGTTACATGGAGGAAGCCTATGAGCTTATTATCAGGAATGGGGATGTTGTACTCCCCGGAGAAGTCCGTAAGCTGGATGTCGGTGTGAAGGACGGCAGAATCGCTGCCCTGGGCGAAGCGCTGCACGGCTCACCTGCCACTACAATTATTGATGCAGCAGGACAATATGTGCTCCCCGGCATGATTGATATGCACGTTCATTTCAATGAGCCGGCGTTCGGCCATTGGGAAGGCTTCCGCAGCGGATCGGCTTCCCTTGCCGCTGGAGGCTGTACCTGTTATGCGGATATGCCGCTGAATGGTAATCCGCCGACTGTAAATATAGAAGCACTCCGCTTGAAGACAGAAGCTGCAGCCGGGAATTCGGCGGTGGATTATGTGCTGTGGGGCGGACTCGTGCCCGGCAATCTGGAGGACCTGGAGGAGCTGGCGGCGGCAGGTGTTACCGGCTTCAAGGCGTTTATCTCGAATCCCGGCGGTGAAGGCGAAGGCCGGTTCCGCGAGGTGGATGACAATACCCTGTATCAGGGAATGGTCCGCATCGCCGCAATCGGCGGCATTCTCGCCCTGCATGCGGAGAGTGAAGAGATGACCTCGGCGCTCGGAGCAGCTGCACTCCGCGAGGGGCGGAGCACTGCGCGTGATTTTGCCGCCTCCCGCCCGCCCGAAGCGGAGCTTGAGGCTGTTGCCCGGGCACTCCTATATAGTGAACGGACCGGCTGCCGGCTGCATTTCGTGCACATCAGCACCTCCGCAGCCTTGGAGCTGATTCACGAGGCCAAGCAGCGGGGGCTGGATGTGACAGCGGAGACCTGCCCTCATTATCTGATTCTGAACGAGGACAGCATGGAGGAGCTGGGGCCGCTGGCGAAATGTGCTCCTCCGCTGCGCAGCAGCGGGGAGCGGGAACGGCTGTGGCATGCGGTGGCAGCGGGCCTGGTGGATCTGATTGCTTCGGATCATTCCCCTTGTCCGGCAGAATTGAAGCTGGCGCCCGGCTTGTCTTTTTTTGAAGCCTGGGGCGGAATATCGGGGGCGCAGAGCAGTCTGGAGCTGATGTTCCATGAGGGTGTGCGGGTGCGCGGCCTGCCGGTCACTCAGATCTCTGCGCTATTGTCGGAGCTGCCAGCCCGGCGTTTCGGGCTGGAGCAGCGCAAAGGCTCCATCACTCCGGGGCTGGATGCCGATCTGGTGCTGCTTGACCCGAATGCGAATTATACCCTGCAGGCGGAGGATTTATATTACCGCCACAAGCATAGTCCTTATGCCGGTATGACCTTATCCTGCAAGGTAACGGCAACCCTCTCCCGCGGCAATGTGGTTTATACCGCCGGAGAAGGCATTGTTGCAGCGGATGGCGGTGAATGGCTGCGGATCTCCAGCCGCCAGCCGGCCCGGTGAAGCTGCCGGTCCGGCATGTCCCGGCCGGAGAGATGCTGAAGCTGCTGGATGAACTCGCAGCCTTCAGTGCTCCCGGCCCGGGGGTTACCCGGCTACTGTACACGCCGGAGTGGTACCGGGTCCAGCATTTTTTGCAGGAGAGAATGTCTGGATTCGGACTTGAGGTCAGAACGGATGAGGTCGGAAATGTATACGGCAAGCTGGCCGGATCAGTGGTAACGGATAAAGTAATTCTAACCGGCTCACATATCGATACGGTGGTGAACGGCGGACGTTATGACGGTGCTTACGGAGTAGCTGCTGCTGTAACTGCACTGCATTATCTGCAGATGACCTTTGGCCAGCCGCTGCGGACGCTGGAGGTGGTGTCCTTTTGTGAAGAGGAGGGCAGCCGCTTTCCGCTGACGTTCTGGGGTTCCGGCAATGTTACAGGGCTCTACGACGGGAGTGAGCGCGAGAATTGTGCAGACGGCGAAGGGGTAACGCTTGGGGCGGCTATGGCTGCCTGCGGTCTTGGCGGCAGCATTGAAGCCTCCGGAGCTAGCCATTATAATACTTCAGAGAGTGGCGGCACTGCCTTCGGGCACAGTCCGGTCCGCAGTGATATTGCCGCCTACGTTGAACTGCATATTGAACAGGGGATTATTCTGGAACGGTCGTTCCAGGAGATCGGGGTGGTGCAGGCGATCGCCGGTCAGCGGAGATACAAGGTCAAGGTGTGCGGCACAGCCAATCATGCCGGAACAACGCCGATGGGACTGAGGAAGGATGCGCTGGCAGGCAGCGCAGAAATGCTGCTGGCACTGGAGCGTTCCGCTGTGGCAGAAGGGGACCCGCTGGTGGCAACAACGGGCAGGCTGGAAGTCTATCCGGGGACACCGAATGTCATTCCGGGCGAAGTGCAGTTCACGCTGGATATCCGGCATAGCGAAGCTGCGACACTGGAGCGTTTTTGCTTAGGTATGCTTGATAAGTTCACAGCGATTGCCGGCAGGCGCGGTCTGATTCTGGAGGTGCTGCCTCTGCTGGCTACAACTCCTGCACCTATGGATACGGAGCTATGCCTGTCGCTGGAACAAATTTGTGTGGAGCAGGGGCGGTCGTACCGGAGAATGGTCAGCGGGGCGGGGCATGATGCCCAGCTGTTCGCGCCGCGCTGCCCGTCGGCAATGATATTCGTGCCCAGCCGGGGAGGGGTCAGCCATTCTCCTGATGAATATACTTCACCGGAAGAGCTGGCTGCGGGACTCGAAGTACTGACGGCAATCTTATATAAATTGGCTTATACAGAGAACTGAAGCTCAGGGGTTCTTGAGCTTAAAGAGCTTCCATAAATTCAAGGAATTCAAGAGATTTTAAAGATTCAGGAGATTCAGAGAGACGAGAGGGGGAGAGAGTGATGAAGCGCTACGAAGATTTGTCGCCGTCCTTGCGGTGTATTATGACTCCGGGACCGGTAGAGGTTGATCCGCGTGTGCTGCGGGCCATGTCTTATCCGGTACTGGGTCAATTCGATCCCGAGTTTACAGATATTATGAACGAGACGATGGAGATGCTCCGGGAGCTGTTTGCCACAGGCAATAAGTGGGCCTATCCGGTGGACGGTACATCACGCTCCGGGATTGAAGCGGTAATGGTCAGTCTGATTGCTCCGGGAGACCGGGTGCTGATTCCGGTCTTCGGACGGTTTGGACATCTGCTGCATGAGATTGCCGAGCGCTGCGGTGCTGAGGTGTTCACTATAGAGCAGACCTGGGGCAGCGTGTTTCCGCCGGAGGATGTGATCGCGGCGATCCGCAGCTTCAAGCCGGATGTGGTGGCGATTGTCCACGGGGAGACCTCTACGGGACGTGTGCAGCCGCTGGCCGAGATCGGGCGGGCGTGCCGTGAGCAGGATGCCCTGCTGATTGTGGACGCGGTGGCGACCATTGGCGGGGTGCCTGTGGAGACGGATGCCTGGATGCTTGATGCCGTGGTCGGTGGAACGCAGAAATGTCTGTCTGTCCCTTCGGGCATGTCCCCGGTCACCTATAACGAGCGTGCCGAAGCAAAGCTGCTGAAGCGCAAACAGGTGGAGCGGGGCCTTAGAACCGGCGGCGATGAGGCAAGCGAGCTGCCGGTTGTCCGCAGCAACTACCTTGACCTCGGCATGCTGCAGGACTACTGGAGTCCCCAGCGGTTGAATCACCACACGGAGATGACCTCCATGCTGTACGCATTGCGTGAGGGGCTGCGGCTGGTGCTGGAAGAAGGGCTGGAGGCCCGTCATGCCCGTCATAAGCATCATGAGCGAGCCCTTGTGGCCGGCCTGACCGCAATGGGTCTGGAGCTGTACGGTGATCCGGAGAGCAAGCTGACGGTAGTCACCTGTGTGCTGATTCCGGAGGGAGTGGACGGGGAAGCGGTGCGTTCCATGCTGCTGAACCATTTCGGGATAGAGATTGCCAGCTCGTTCGGTCCGTTAAAAGGCCAGATCTGGCGCATCGGCACGATGGGCTTCAGCTGCCGGGAGAATAATGTGCTGCGTCTGCTTGGAGCACTGGAGGCGGCGCTTGTACGCCACGGATTCTCCGTTCCGGCCGGCCAGGGCGTTCAGGCGGCACTTGACGTATACGAGTCAAAAGTAAGATAATCATAAAAATGCGCTAAGTGGTGAAAGGTAAGCAGCACAAGTTGCGATCCGGAGCAGCCGGACGGCTTGTATTTTAGCTAAGTACCTCTGTATAAGCATCGTTAAGCTCCGCTTAGATTAGCAGTCAGGTCTATCCTCCTGGCGGTAGTTCAAACAACGGCTTGCGACCCGTGAGGGGCGTCAGGGCCGTTTTTGCTAAATAGAATATAAATATAGGAAATCATTAACCGGAAGGGAGTGTGTATTATGACTTATACAAGAAAACCACTCGCGGACTGCGTGCCCGGGCTTGTGGCTACAGCCCGCGGCGACCAGCTGGCGACACTGGTGATTACTGGCGGCAAACTGGTCAATGTATGCTCCGGAGAGATTCTGGAGGGTATGTCTGTAGCAGTACAGGGTGGACGCATTGCCTACGTTGGCAAGGATGTCTCGCATACGATCGGTGAGGGGACACAGATCATTGATGCGGCGGGCAAATACATTGCCCCGGGTCTGCTTGACGGGCACTGTCACATCGAGAGTACACAGCTGACGGCGACTGAGTTTGCCCGTGCAGTGCTGCCTATGGGCACGACCGGCGGATTCTTTGATGCCCATGAGATCGCCAATGTATTCGGGCTGAAGGGCATTAAGCTGATGCTGGATGAGATGCGTGAAACTCCGCTGGCGGCTTATATGCAGGTTGCCTCCTGCGTACCTTCAGCAGGAGCGGATTTCGAAACGACCGGCGCATCGATCGGACCGGAGGAAGTAGCCGAGGCTTTTACCTGGGGCGAGGATGTCATTGCGCTGGGCGAAGTGATGAATTTCCCAGGCGTGGTGTACGGCGATGAGAAAATGCTCGGGGAAATTCAGGCGACCCTGCGTGCGGGTCGTTATGTGGACGGTCATTTCACCTGGCCGGCGGATGACTGGAGACTCCCGGTCTATGCCGCCGCAGGAGTAACCGGCGATCATGAGTGTGTGACGGCGGAGGATGTAATCGAACGCGTCCGTCTTGGGATGTATGCCAAAATGCGCCGCGGCTCCGCCTGGCATGATGTGGCGAAGACCATCACCGCGCACACCGAGCATGGGCTCGACCCGCGCCGGATGATGCTGGTGACCGACGACCGCAGCTCAGAATCGCTGCGGGATGAAGGTCATATGGATTTTGTGGTGCGGCACGCCATCTCCCAGGGCCTTAAGCCGGTCACGGCTTTTCAAATGGCAACGATCAATACCGCCGAACGGTTCGGGGTAGCCCGTGATATCGGCTCAATTACTCCGGGCTCCTGTGCAGATATCATTCTGCTGGACGGAAATCTGGCTGATGTTCATGTTGTCATGACGATTGCGGCCGGAGTGGTCGTAGCGGAGAACGGGATCATGACCGCTGAGCTGAGTCCGTACACCTACCCGGAGGAAGTGCTGGCTTCCGTGCATCTGCTGCAGCCTCCGGCTCCGGAGGACTTCGTGATCCATGCGCCAATTGCTGAAGGTACTCTGGCCACACGGGTCATCAAAGTGATCGAGAATCATGTGGAGACCGGGGAATTGATCATTAATCTGCCGGTGGCTGAGTCCAGGCTGCTGGTTCAGGAGGGCTTGTGCAAAATCGCCGTCCTGGAGCGGCATAAGGGAACCGGCAACAAATCGGTTGGTGTGGTTGAGGGGATCGGCTTCCATGAGCCTGCTGCGATTGCCATGACTGTAGCCCATGACAGCCATAATGTGCTGGTCATCGGCAATGATGATAACCTCATGGCTAAAGCTGCGGGTGCAGTAGCTGAAGCTCAGGGCGGTGTTGCGGTTATTACCGCTTCCGGAACAACTCTGTTCCCGCTGGCAATTGCCGGACTGATGTCGGCAGAGCCGTTCGAGATTGCGGCAGCCCAGTCTGCGGCCATCAGCAAAGCGCTGTATGATGCAGGCTGCACATTGAATTATGCTTTTATGACCTTGTCGCTGCTTGCACTGGCTGTCATTCCGACGTTGCGGATCTCGGATAAAGGGCTGGTGCGGATTTCGCCGGAAGAGGGGATTCAGCTGGTTCAATTGTTTGTGAGCTAAATCCCCGATCAGAAGCCGGCAAAAGTCTTGCCGGATCATACAGACATCACCGAAAAGGGATGCTGCCCGCTCATTACAGAGCCTGGGTAGCATCCTTTTTTGCATGTGATTTCTCCTGTCAGAATAGTCTTTACTGCTAAAATAATGACATTAATCCGGTGCGGGGGATATAATTAACCATTTCATCACAATTAGAAACATGTTTTTTTAAAATTTTAATGAAAAACATTAACAAATTGTGAGAAATAGTCGATAATACTTTTAAATTAGTTAAAATTATTGTCGAATCGTGTATTTGCGGAAAAATACTGAAAGTCCAAATATAAGGAACGGGGTGTATGAGATGATGAGATTAGAAACACAGGACATCGTGAATATCACCAAGAAGCAAATTACCGGTATTTTTAAAATGGAGCCGGTGGAACTGAGATTTGTCAACGACTTTCAGGGTGAGCAGTATCTCTTGACCAATGATAAGCTGCATCTCAGCAACCAGCATTATTGGGCCAAAGTAATGGATTGTGTCTTCGACAGTCATGTCAGACCTGTATTGATGTGCGAGGTGCTCTACTTCCTGCGGAATGAGTTTCTGGAGAGTGATATCAAGCTGAAGTTTTCATATGACTTTGCGGATGGGGCAGATGGGTCAGCGGTTGCTACTGCTGAAATCAGCTTCAATGATTCGCCGGAGCTGCAGCCGGGAGAGATTGCCGAATTGATTGATTTTGCGTTGACATTGCAGGATAAACAGTGGTTCGAGGAACTGACTGCCAAATATAAACAGCTGACCGCTTAAATATTATGCGGAAGGATAAGCTGCCTGAATACAATTCATATGATGAAGCCGTCCGGGCCGCAGGGGAAGTCAGCCTGCGGACCAGGCGGCTTTTCTGTTGTATAGGAAATGATGATATTCGTCTGTTGGGGGGACTTAAAGGGATAAATCCCTCTGATTCCGCCGAAAGTGGGCGGTTGGGTGAAATTAAAGGGATAAATCCCTCTGATTCCACCGAAAGTAGGCGGTTGGGGGAAATTAAAGGGATAAATCCCTCTGATTCCACCGGATGCTGCCCAAAGGAAGAAATGAGGAGCAAAAGTGCCCCTGACTCCGCCGGATGCTGCCCAAAGGAGGAAATGAGGAGCATAAGTGCCTCTGAATCCGCCGGATGCTGTCCAAGAGGTAGTCTGAATGGAGTAATGCGAAGCGGCGCTTAATCTGCATAAGCTGCTCTAGCCGTATAAACTTGCACAGGCCGCATAAGCTCCGGCTTGATTCACCCGTTAGGGTGGTTTTTTCTTTAAATATAGAAGGAAGTATGTTTACGCCATACTTTATCCTTATATTTCCCGCTGGAACGGAAGCCTTCCCTCAAAGGACGGCATAGCCGCTTCCTCTTAGGTAATGAACGTCTCCGGAGTGGATGATTCCGCAGCTTCTGCAGCTGGGAACCAGCCTAACGCTGTGCGGTTCACCATCCGGGCGAGGAAGTCTATCCATTCCGGGTGGTCATTCAAGCAGGGGGCGACAGTTAAATTCTCAGCTGTTCCACCGCCTGAAGCGAAGAGTTCCCGGCCTTCTACAGCCAGCTCATGCAGCGTTTCCAGGCAGTCGGTTACAAGCCCCGGGGAGAAAATCATAGGCCTCCGGATTCCGCGTCCGCTGAGCTCTTTGAGCGTATCAGCAGTAGAAGGGCCGACCCATTTCTCGGGTCCGAAGCGGGATTGGAAGGAAATCTGCCAGCGTTCCGGTGCCCAATTCATAGCCTCTGCAAGCAGGCGGCCGGTCTCATGGCATTGCTGCGGATACGGATCCCCAGTCTCGGCATAACGGCGGGGAATTCCATGGAAGGACAGAATATAGTAATCCGGTTCTTCGTCCAGCTCGCCAAGCTTCCGGAGCAGCAGCGACTTCATCGCCGAGATATAGTCCGGCGCATCATGATAGGCTTCTATGAAGCGCAGAGCCGGCACGAAACGTTTGGAGACCTGCCCTGAGCGGCTATGCCGCCCCAGTGCGGCATAGCTTGCAGCTTCATAGACCGACGCAGTTGTGGTCGAGGAATACTGCGGGAACAGCGGCAGTACAATGATCCGTGTAATACCTGCAGCCTCCAGCTTGCGGAAGGCTTGCTGCATGCTTGGCTCACTATAGGCAAGACCTAATTCCACTTGGTAGCGGCTGCCAAGCAGTGACTGCAGCGCAGTCTGCTGAGCCCTGGAGTGGACGAGCAGCGGGGAACCTTCCTTCATCCAGATCTCCTGATACAGCTTCGCAGACCGGCGCGGCCGGGTGCGAAGGATGATGCCGCGCAGCAGAGGCTGCCAGAGCAGCGGATGATAATCAATGATTCTGCGGTCAGACAAAAAGCGCTTAAGATATGGACGAACCGCCTTGGCGCTTGGCGCGTCAGGTGTTCCGATCTGAGCAAGAATAACTCCTACGGGAGGCTGATTCATGAGCAGCAGCGGCTCCTTTCCATGAACATGACATCGTTTAAAAATATCACATATAGAGGCAGAGTTACTATGTGTTGTATCACATTATTATCATATGACGGTGTAAATGGGAGAATTTGAGAGTTAGAAGAATTGTAGTTTTGAAGTTAATTGCGAAATAGTGATGTTTCTTATAGGGTGTGTGATTTTATATACAGAGAAAAGTGTTTCAATTTTGATACCATCAAGCCAGAAATTACCGATAGCAGCCTGAAATCATCTTATGTGAATTTATTCACCTTTTTATGTGAATTGTTTCACCTTTTAAAAGATTGTATAAATGGATGCATCTTTTTTGCACACGGGATGGGTCGCGCAGGAACGGGAAAGGGGGGATGACCTCTTATGAAGAGTCAGGGTACTCTTTGTAAGAAGGAATGGAATGAACGGGAAAAACGGTTTACAAGAGCTACATACTACTGGGGATATAATAAAGGAGAATACGCATTTGAAAAAACTAATTGCTTTGACTGTAAGCGCAGCCTTGCTGCTCGCGCCAATCGCCTACACGATTAACGCACCGGCCTTGAACCTGAAGGTGGATGCGGTTTCAGCAGCTTCGGAAGAAGCTCCGGCAGCTACTGCTAAACCAGCTCCTAAACCGACTGCCAAACCAGCTCCTAAACCGACTGCAAAGCCTGCAGCAACACCTAAAGCTACTGCTAAACCGGCAGCAACACCTAAAGCAACCGCAAAGCCTGCAGCAACACCTAAAGCAACCGCAAAGCCTGCAGCAACACCTAAAGCAACTGCTAAACCGGCAGCAACCGCTGCACCTGCAGCATCCGCCAAAGCATCTGCTAAACCAGCAGCAACAGTTAAGCCAGCTGCTACAGCTAAGCCTGTTGCAACAGCAGCACCGGTTACTGTTAAAGAAGCCGTGTATCAAGACGGAGTCTATGTAGCCTATGGCGATGCTTACTCCAAAGGTACTGAAGGCGCTAAAGTTACAATCAAAGACGGCAAAATTGCCGACATCGAGCTGCTGAGAACCAGCCCGAAAATTATCGACCGCAACGCCCGTGATAATTACAGCGGCGTATGGGTGGCATACGGTCTGATGAAAGACAGACTGATCGGCAAAACAAGAGACGGCGCAGCAGCTGTTGATGCTGTATCTGGAGCAACCCGCTCCAGCAACGGCTGGAAATTGTCGGTTGACAGAGCGTTCGAAAGATCGCTGCAGGATAAACCGGCTGATGCTACTTATTTCGCCGGCGACCACATGGGTGTAGACCCTGAAGCCAAATACGCTGTATTCGCAAGCTATGATGCGAACAAGCTGACTGCAGTTAAGCTGTATCCGCTGACTGCAACTGGAGATTTCGCAGATGAGAAGACTTATACTGCTGAACAAACTGCAGCGATTGCAGCAATTACACCAGTGCTGTTGGCCAATGGTTCTGCGGCTAAGCCTGTAGCCGGCTTCGAAGCTGAATCCAAAGCTGCCATCAACGCATTCTGGGATGCTGAACAAAATGCCAGCATCAACAACACTTCCGCTTATGTGGACGGATTCTACTCTTCCTACGGTACAGCAAGAAGCGTAGGCGTTGAGAGAGCTGATGTTGTAATCCGTAACGGCAAGCTGGTTGATGTGAAATTGTTCAGACTTGGCACTAACCTGATTGACAGAGGCGCAACTGCTTATGCTGAAGTAGTGAAAGCTAATGCTCCTATGACTGCTAAATTGCTTGCTAACGGTTCTTATATCGCTAATTATGATGAGAAGGTAGACGGAATTTCCGGCGCTACTGAGAGCAGCCACGGCTGGAACCAGGCAGTAGAAAGAGCTTTCGAGAAGGCTCTGAAGGTTTCGCCAGAAGGTAAATACTTCGACGGAAAATTTGCCGGAGTGGATAACCAGTCTAAAGTTCTTCTGCTGGTAGATGTTGCTGACGATCAAGTAACTGCTATCAAACTGAGCATGTTCGGTACAGACGGCAAGATTATTGCTGACGATAAGCGTACGGATGCACAGAAATCCCTTGTGGATCAACTGACAGCCGGATTGCTTGCAAACGGCGTGGACACTGCTGATATCGCTGGCCAGGAAGCTGTATCTGCTGCAGCAAAGGCAGCCCTGACTGATGCCCTGACCAATGCTTCCAAAGTACAAGGCACTTATAAAGACGGCACGTTCACCGCTTACGGTGACGCTTATGACAAGGGTACAAACAAAGCTGACGTTACCCTGCGTAACGGCAAGATCGTAAATGTTGCTCTTTCCCGTGTAGGAATGAACATGGTAGACCTGGGTAAAGCCGCTTACGCTGAAGTTCAAAAAGCAATTCCGGTGCTGACAGCTAACTTCCTGGCTGCAGGCACAAGAGAAGGTGTAGCACAAGTAGATGCTGTATCCGGCGCTACCAGCAGCAGCAATGCACTTAAAGCTGCCGTTGACAGAGCTTACGGTAAAGCTGAAGTTGTTGAAACCGAAAAGGCCGCATATTTCGACGGGATCTTCATCGGTGCCAGTGCTGACAAATCCGTAAATGTAATGGTTACTACTAAGTTCAATGTTCCAGTAACTATGGTTGTTTACTACCTTGATGATAAAGGTAAAGTAAGATACAACCTGACGGAAGACGAATTGCTCGTGAAATACGAAATCGAGAATACTTCTAACGGCAAAGGACTGCACAAGTACGGATACCGTGCTGCAGCATTCGGAACGAATGATACTCAGAAAGCAATCTCTGCCAAAGCTATTGAAGCTATCAAAGCAGCACTTGAAGCAGCTGGCAAATAATTGAATCTAACCACAAAGGGGCGTCCTCGACCATGCAAATGGTTGGGGGCATCCCTTTTTTATTTTTGCACGAACGGGCTGCAAGGGGGGATGGACATAATTAAGAATGGATATCGTATAGTAATTTAAAGGGATTTCGGATGTGAATGTCTAAACTTTAATATACACCGCAGGTTCAAAGCCTGTAAGTAATAGGAGGCTCTTCATGACATTAATTAAACAGCTATCCCCACAGGATGAATTCACCGGCTTCTATCTGCTTAGGGAACTGGTGCTCAAACAGACAAACGGTACTCCTCCAAAGGATTATTTTGATATTGTACTTGGTGATTCCAGCGGCCAGCTGTCGGCTAAATATTGGGATGTAAGTGTAACGGATAAAGAAACTTTTTTCCCGATGGCCCTGGTGAAGGTCCGCGGGATTGCCCATACTTACCGGGAGAAGCTGCAGGTCAAAATAACCAAAATCAGACTGGCGGATGAGTCCGATGGCGTGTCGCTTACCGAGTTCATCCGTTCAGCCCCTGTGCGTCCTGTGGATCTGATCCACACGATTAAGAATGCAATGGCCAGTATAACCGACCAGGAGGTCGCATCGATCGTATCCTTCTGTGTAGGCAAGGTTGAAGAGAAGCTGATGCACTATCCTGCGGCCAAAACGCATCATCATGCTTATTTCGCCGGACTGGCTTATCATATGGTGCGGATGCTGGAGATCGGGGATTTCCTGTGCAAGCAGCGCCCGTTCCTGAATCCTGATCTTATGAGAGCGGGAATTATCCTCCACGATATTGCCAAACCGGAGGAAATGATCTCACAATTCGGCATAGTGTCGGATTATAGTGTGCAGGGCAAGCTGATCGGGCATATATCGATGGCGTCAAGCTGGATTACAGAGGCAGCAATCCGCACCGGCATTGATCTGGAGTCGGAGAAGGTATTGGCCCTGCAGCATCTGGTCCTATCACATCATAATCTGGGTGAATGGGGAAGTCCGGTGCAGCCGCAGACCGCAGAAGCAGTCGCTTTGCATCATATAGATGCCATGGACGCCAAGCTACAGATGGTGGAGGATGCTCTTGATACCACTCCGGAAACTGAGGAATGGACACCGTTCATCCGCGGGCTGGAGAATAAGGCAGTATACCGGATGAAAATTTGAGGCTGTGCTGTAACGCATAAGAGAATAACAAACACCCCCAAGCCACCATTGCGGCTTGGGGGTGTTTGTTCATGCCATAAGGGGCATGAATTCTATGATTTGCGGGCAGACGGAGGAATGCTGCCGGCTGTTCGTACTATTTCTGCTGTTTCTATTGTTGCGGCTGATTCAGCAGCAGACTCAGCCGCAGCTTCAGGAGGTTCCACCTCAAGACCATAATGATTACACAGGGCACGGAGTCCGCCCGGGAATCCCTCTCCAATGGCAACAAATCTCCATTTGTCCTTGTGCCTGTAGAACTCGCCTATGACTACTGCCGTCTCAAGGTTTAAGCCCAGGCCAAAGGGAAAAGAGGCCAGCCTGGTTCCCGTCTGGGAATCAATTAGTGAAGCGGAGGCGTTATTGATCTGGCCCGGGTTCTGGCCGGAAGCCTCCCCATAGAGTGTGAAGGTCAAAGCGATCCGCGTAATGGACGCAGGCAGCTTCGCCAGTTGAAGATGCAGATGTCCCGCGTTTGGAGCAGGCTTCGAGTAGAATACAGAACCGCTGGGGTCTTCCATGTTTCCATAGAAGACAAAATCCTGATCCTGTCCGCAGCGTCCTGTCTCTCGAAGCAGGAAAGCAGAGGTGTCCGGCTCCATGGCGGAAAGCGTTGAATCCCACTCCACAGACATGAGAATTCTCGAAGCACTGAGCTTACCGCCGATATCCACCCGCTGGCCTCTCACCAGCACGGGTACAGCTTGAACTTCAGGGGCAGACGGTGTTGCAGCCGGGAGACTTGCAGAAGAAGTCAGACGCTGAGTGGGTACGAGGGGAGCTCCGCGATCCGGTACAGCCGCGCTTACGGGAATTTCCGTCTTTGCTGCAGCAGTCTTCGGGGCCGCCGGTTTCTTGGCGGCTTTCTTGGGGGATGCCTTGAAGGCAGTATAACCGCCCGCATACATCGTGCCTGCCTGGTAGCCCTGGCTGCCGGCTAAGAGGAGGGGATCGAACTGCTGCCATTGCTCCATCAATTTCAATAGAATGAGTGCCGAAGCTCTGGCATCATCCAGCGCATCATGGTGCTTCAGCCTAATGCCGAAATGCTCGGAGACTACATTCAGTTTATGGGAGGGCAGCTCCTGAAGCATTTTTTTGCCCAGCAGGTAGGTACACATATATTTGAAATCCGGATAGCTGAATAACGAATCATCCAGGCAATAACGCAGAACACTCATATCGAAGGAAGCATTATGCGCAATCACAATCTCGCCTTGCAGCAGCGGTTCAATCGTGGGCCACAGCTCTGCGAAGGTAGGTTTGCCTTTAACCATTGAGGGCGTAATTCCGTGTATCGCGATATTCATTCCGTCGAACCTCTGCCGCGGGTCAATCAGCCAGTCATATTCTGCGGTGACCACACCATTTCTAACCTGAACAAGCCCCAATGCGCAAGCGCTGGAGCGGCTGGAATTGGCTGTTTCAAAGTCTATTGCTGTAAAATCCATAGGTAAAGCCCCTTATCTATCATGTATAAGGTTCATATTAAAGGAGCGCAGAGAGAATTACAATCCAGCAGAATGTACAAAACGCAGCGGATATGGTATGCCTTATCTATGAACTGCTGGAATATGCTGCTATAACGGGGAGATGAGAGACTTGCAGCTGTTAAAAGGCCAAAAAGTAGATATCACCAAGGGAAAGGGCGTCCGTGATCTAACTATCCGGTTGCGCTGGAATACGGAGCATGCCGGAATCAGTGTGGATGCAGCAGCCTTTTTGTTGTCGGGGCAGAACCGGTGTGAACGGGACGAGGATTTTATATTTTACGGTAATCCGGTATCAAGGGATGGAACGGTAAGTCATACGGCAGAGGGGGAGAACGAGGAGAGCCTCTTGATTTCATTATCCGGAATTCCGGAGCAATATGCCCGGATTGCGGTGACGTTGACGATCTACGAGGGGGAGCAGCAGAATCTGCGGATGAAGGAGCTGTCCGGACTGCAGCTGTCACTGATGGACCACAAGAACGGTGAGGAATTATACCGGTTCGATTATGGAACGGATCTGTCCGACGAGACAGCAGTGGTGGCCGGGGAGCTGTACCGTCATCAGGGAGAGTGGAAATTCAGCGCGGTCGGCAGCGGTTTTAACGGAGGATTAGCTGCGCTCTGCAAGAGCTATGGGCTTGAGGTTGAACCGGAGGCAGGCAACGAAGCAGCAGCTACAGCCGAACTGGTGGAGAAGACGGAGACGATCGAGAAGGTATTGGAGAAGGCGGAGGGGGAGGTAGATGAAGTAGAGAAGGCGGAGAAAGTAGAGAAAGTAGAGAATGTAGAAAAGTCGGAGACCATCCTTCCGCAGACTGCACCGGCCGCCGATGTCAACGTCCTGTCATCCATAGATTTGCGCAAGAAAATTGTCGGGTTCACCCTGGTCAAAAAACAGCTGACCGATGTAAAAGCCAGAGTGGGAATTGTGCTGGACATCACCGGCTCCATGAGAAACCTCTATTCCAGCGGTATCGTGCAGGAAGTAGTGGAACGTATTCTGGCCGTAGCCTGTCAATTGGATGACAACGGTTCGCTGGATGTGTGGGTGTATGATACGGAATTCAGCAGGCTGCCGCCGGTAACGGAACGGGATCTCGGGAGCTATGTCTTCACTCATATTATGAACAACGATTCAATCCATAAGTTCGGACGCAACAATGAGCCGCCGGTGATGGAGGATGTGATTCGGAAATACACCCGCGAGGAGAAGGATACAACCCCGGTTTTCATTATCTTTATTAATGACGGGGGCGTAGTGAAGCCAACCAAAAAAGTAATTATGGCGTCTTCCTCGCTGCCGATCTTCTGGCAGTTTGTGGGGATCGGTGATTCTGATTTCGAGGTACTGAAGCAGCTCGACACGATGGGCGGAAGGCTGGTGGATAACGCAAACTTCATCCATCTGGACCGCATAGAAGAAGTGAACGACGAGCAGCTCTATGATCAGCTGTTGAATGAATTCCCGCAGTGGCTGAAGGCGGCGAAGGCGAAGCGGATTCTCTAGCAGCGAACACCAGTATGGCGTACGCCTGTATGGTGTTTACGCAGTATAGTGTTTATCTATAGCCGTCCTCACCTGTATGGAGCTCACACTGGATAGCGTTTATTCATAGCTATTTACCCGTATGGCGCTCACGCTGGATAGCGTTCATTCATAGCTATTCACCCGTATGGCGCTTACGCTGGATAGCGTTTATTTTAGCCGTATATACCACTTAGCGCTCACCAATATTACCTTCACACTGTATAGGCATTATTGTTGTACTTTTTACAACTTTATCTCGCAGATAGGTGGGCGTTCGGGAAGATTGTTGTATGAAATACAACAATCTTTCCCGCTAAGCGGCTTAGAGGAGGAGGAATGCTGTATTTTATACAACAATTTTGGATTAGGGCCGAGATTATGAGGAAAATGTTGTATTTTGTGCAGGATTTTTTAAATATCCCGGATTTCCATCATAATTAGCGGACTTGCATCATAATTTGATCCCCACCATCATCACCGGACTCCACTACTATCAGCGGTTAAATATTAGCAGCTAAAATAAACCAACCCCCGGGGCTGCGCGGTGGTATAGGCTCCTGTTCAAAATAAAAGTCTGCTTGTCAGCTCTGCCGCCTGTCAGCCCCGCCGCCCGTCAGTTAGGCCGCCTATCAGCCCCGCCGCCCGTCAGTTAGGCCGCCTATCAGCCCCGCCGCCAATCAGCCTCGCCGCCAATCAGCGCACCTACACACTCCTGCGCGGGTTTTAACCTGCAAGCGGGTTTCTTTCAGCAGCCACCAGCATACTTTATCCTTATATTCCTGCTGGAACGGTTACCGTCCCCTAAAGGACGGCGGGACGTTTCTGCTCAGGCTGTGGAGGTGGAGGTTTGTTGCGTCTGCAGGCCGGCGGAGACGGGAAGCTCCAGGCGGTATCCTTTGACCAGCGTGTCCCCGTTCTTAATATCCGTTTCATAAGCCCGCTGGAAGCCGAGCTTCTCGTACAGCCTGATTGCGGATGCCATCATGTCCGAAGTGTGGAGATTCAGGCTGGCTGCTCCAAGCAGCGCAGATTGTCTGGCGGCCTCGCTGATCAGCAGCCTGGCAACCCCGCGTCCACGGACAGCCGGAGAAACAGCGAGCAGACGGATGATCGGCGTGTGGATACCGAGCTCCGGTCTGCCGTAAGCGGCCTCTGAAGAGGTGAACAGCAGCACACTGCCTATGATCTGCCCATCCAGCTCCGCTACAATCCGCGAGACCGGAGCATTGCCATGGACGGAATCAAGAATGGAGTCGCGGTACTCCACCCAAAAAGGTTCGGGCAGCACGGCTGAATATTCGCTGTAAGCCTCAAGCAGAACTCCTGCGATAGCCTCGCGGTCAGCCTCTGCGGCTTCACGGATTACAATTTCTGCTGAATGATTCATCGGGTACCTCCTGTTCAGAAATGGGATGTGACGCTTATTATAATTCATAATTCCGATGAATATAAGAGGAATTTAACAAAACCGATTAACAGATAGAAAAGTTCTATCTGGTTTTGTGATCTATGTAATGGTTTTTGCTGTATATTACACGATAAGTCAGTTGACAAAAAAAGGGCCGGTGACTAAGATATAAACAAAATCTATACACCCGTACGGCATCAATTCCTTGTTAATCAATTGGAATAGTAAATTTAAATAAAGTTGTGGAGGAGGACTACGCTTGAACATCGAGAATATTGAAGCCTTTGTCTACATCAACCATTACGGAAGCTTCAACAAAGCGGCAGATGTACTCTACATCTCCCAGCCGACCGTGACGGCCCGCATCCAGTCGCTTGAACGGGAGCTGGATTGCAGAGTGTTCGACCGGCTGGGCAAGCAGATTAACCTTACGGATAAAGGCCGCCAGTTCCTCCCCTATGCGCAGCAAATTCTGCAGGTCTACCAGAACGGCAAACATCAGATCCAGTCGAAGGGCCAGATTCCGGATGAATTGAGAATCGGCAGCACGGTATCGGTCTCCAATTATCTGATGCCGCAGCTCCTGCAGCATCTGAAGCGGCAATATCCGCATATCCGCTTCAAACTGACAACCTCATCCACCGATTCATTAATTGAGAAGCTGAAGGCGAAGGAGATTGATCTCGCTTTTATCCGCAAAGTGGTCAATCCGGCCATTCAGTCGTTCCCCTTCTGTGAGGATCCAATCTCGCTGTATGTATATGCCGGTCATCCGCTGGCCCGCCAGGGCCGTGCCTCCATCCAGGAGATCCGGGAGGAGACTCTTGTATTCTTCGAGTGCGGCTCGCTGGACTGGATGCGCCTGCACCGGGTATTCGAGAGCATGGAGCAGCCGCCGGACATTGTGTATCAGGTGGATAATCTGGAGACAGCCAAGAAGCTCGTGCTGAGGCAAGCGGGGATTTGCTTCCTTCCGGCCCTCAGTGTACAGGAGGAAGTGGAGGCGGGAACGCTGATCAGGGTGGATATCGCTGAGACGGAAGGGATTTCCCTGCGGACCAGCCTGATCTCGCTGAACGGGGAGAATGCGGAATTCATTGAGTCGCTGCTGGAACTGGCGGTGGGCCGCAGTAAGCCGGATCGACTTCTTGTATAACAGTATTAAAAAACTCTATTAGCGCATGGCTACATGCAGTGATAAAGTTAATTGCATATAATCACCACTAAACAGATAGGGATTATCTAAATTGAGAAACGGGGGCATGAAATGAGCGAGGTATACCGGCAGGCCGGAGAGAAGGATGCCCAACAGCTGCTGGATGTGACCTATCGTGCCTATCAGCTGATCCGCGAGCTTGGACTGCACTGGCCGGCGGCAAACGCCGATTTGGCTCTAATTCAGGATAACATCGCCACCAATGAGTGTTATGTGCTGGAGATCGACGGCAACGTGGAGGCGACGATCACCCTCTCGAAGAGCGGAGAGGTCAAGGCGGTAACTGATCTGCCTTTTGTGAAATGGTTCGCAGTGAATCCCGAGCGCAGCGGCAAAGGTTACGGCGGGAAGCTGCTCGACTGGGTGGAGGAGCATATTATTCACGGCAAGCTGGGGGCTTCCGCTGTAACCCTGGCTACGGCACAGAAGCATCCCTGGCTGGTTCCCATGTATGAACGCCGGGGGTATGAACGGATTCTGGAGCTGGATGCGCAGAATGGCGACGGCATTATGTATTTGATGAGAAAGACACTTACCGCTCAACCATACTACAACCTAAAGGGGATAGAGAGATGAAAAAGACCATTTCGCTCACAACTGCATTGGCATTAACGCTGGTGATCGCCGGCTGCGGCAGCAATAACAGTGCGAACAGCAGTAGCAGCGGGAATGTGGCGGAAGCAGCACCGCAGACCAGTGCGGAGGCAACGACTGCAGCCGCAGAACCGGCAGAGGTGACCAAGATCGTGGTGGGCACAGGCACCGCTTTTCCGAATGTCTGCTTCATTGACGAGAACGGCAAACTGACCGGGTTTGATGTAGAGCTATTGAAGGAAATTGACAGCCGTCTGCCGGAGTATGAGTTCGAATTCCAGACGATGGACTTCAGCAATCTGCTGCTGAGCCTGGAGACCAAGAAGATTGATCTGGTAGCCCATGTTATGGAGAAGAACCCGGAGCGGGAGCAGAAGTATTCTTTTAACAAAGAAGCTTATGCCCACTGGAGAAACCGCATTATTGTAGCCAAAGGCAATGATTCGATCCAGACGCTGGACGATCTGCAAGGTAAAAAGGTGCTGACAGGCGCAACCAGCGCACAAGCGCAAATTCTCGAGAATTACAACAAGGAGCACGGCGCGGATTCGATCAAAATTGTCTATCAGAACGGTGCAGCCAACGATACGGTGAGCCAGATCGACTCGGGCCGTGTGGATGCCACGCTCGCTGCGGATTTCGTACTGCCGATTATTGATCCGCAGAGCAAGCTGCAGGCAGTAGGTGCTGAGCTGTCCTCCGCTGACATTCTGTATGTGTACCGCAAGGATGATGCCCCGTCGCAGAAGCTGTCGGATGCCATCGACGGAGTGGTCGCAGAGCTGAAGGCAGACGGCACGCTGGGCAAAATAAGTACGCAGTGGCTGGGGGCTGACGTCACCACATCCGCGGTTCAATGATGAGGCTGCCGTTATAGCGGAGAAGGAGGGGCAGGATGGGTGCACCGTTTGATCTTAGTTTTGTATTCTCTTTTCTGCCTAAGCTGCTGACTACGCTGAGCACAACACTGCTGATCGTAGCCTGTTCGCTGCTGGCAGGTGTGATTGTCGGATTTATCATTGCCCTTCCCCGCCTGTACAAGGTGCCGGTCCTGAAGACCTTAGCCGAGGTGTACATCTCATTCTTCCGGGGAACGCCGATTCTGATCCAATTGTTCCTGTTCTATTACGGTCTGCCCGAGGTGCTGAAGCTGGTCAATCTCGATATGACGCGGACGCCGGTGCTGGTATTCGTAATTCTGACCTACGGGCTGCATACGGGGGCTTTCATGTCGGAGATGATCCGCGCCTCGGTAACGGCTGTCGATAAAGGCCAGGTGGAAGCGGCTTATGCTACGGGGATGACCTCTTATCAGGCTTTTACCCGGATCGTATTACCCCAGGCGCTGGGGATTGCCATTCCGGTGTTCTCGAACCTGGTCATTGCGCTGCTGAAGGATACTTCGCTTGCGTTCACGCTGGGCGTGATGGAGATGACGGGTAAGGCGCAGACTTTGGGCAGCGTGACCCAGCATTTTATTGAAACTTATATTGCACTTGCACTCATCTATCTCGTGATCAGCTTTACGATCGAGAAGCTGCTGCTGGTGGCGGAACGCCGGTTACTCCGGCATGAAGACCAGGGCAGTCCGGTGAAGCGGAAATTCAGCCTGCAGAAAAAAGCGTCCTACCGCCATATCATTGCGGACATGGGACCGGGTAAAGGAGGCGGCGCGTAATGAAGCTGGACCCATCGTTTATCTGGACGGCGTTCCTGCAGATTCTGGGAGCCATTCCTACAACGCTGTATATCACGGTGGTCTCGGTACTGGCCGGTTTCGCGATTGGAATTGTGGTGGCACTGGTCCGGATTTATAAAGTACCTGTCCTGTATCCGCTGGCGGTGGGGTATGTCACCTTCATCCGCGGTACCCCGATGCTGACGCATCTGCTGCTGATCTATTTCGGGCTACCGATGATTATCGACGGGCTTGGCGCATATTTCGGCTGGAGCTTCCGCTCGGTGTCGATTCCGATGATCGGCTTCGCCTACATTTCTTTCTCCATTACAGCAGGAGCCTATATGTCCGAGGTCGTCCGTTCCGGCCTGCTGGCGGTGGACCGCGGTCAGATCGAAGCCGCCCATTCCATAGGGATGAGCACTCCCCAGGCGCTCCGGCGGATCGTATTCCCCCAGGCGCTGGCGGCGAGCCTGCCCAATCTGTCGAATTCCGTGATCGGAATGCTGCACGGGTCTACGCTTGCTTTTACCGTATCGGTCGTGGATATCAATGCCCAGGCGCAAATCGTAGCTTCGACAAACTGGAAATTCTTCGAGGCGTATCTGGCGGCGGCGCTGATCTTCTGGGGGCTGACCTTCCTCATTGAGCGGGCCACCGCCTTGATCGAAAAACGGATAAATCTGTATAACCGGGGTGGAGTCGCATGATTAAGCTGGAACGTATATCGAAGTCTTTCGGGCGCCATCAGGTGCTGAACAATATTGATCTGAAGGTGTCCAAAGGGGAAGTTGTCGTCATTCTCGGCCCCAGCGGCTCCGGCAAAACAACCCTGCTGCGCTGTGTGAATTATCTGGAGAAGCCAAGCGGCGGCGAAATCTCGATCGGTGAGTTCAAGCTGGACTGCCGGCATGCCCGCAAAAAGGATATTCACCAGCTGCGGCAAAAAACGGCCATGGTCTTCCAGCAGTACAATCTGTTCCGCCACAAAACGGCGCTGGAGAATGTGATGGAAGGGCTGCTGATCGTCAAGAAGCTTCCGAAGGAGGAAGCACGGAAGAGAAGCATCGCACTGCTGGAAAAGGTCGGCTTAGGAAGCAAGCTGGATGCCTATCCAAGCCAGCTGTCCGGCGGGCAGCAGCAGCGGGTCGGCATAGCCCGGGCACTGGCGCTGGAGCCGGAAGTGATTCTGTTCGACGAGCCGACCTCTGCACTCGACCCGGAGCTGGTAGGCGAAGTGCTTGCGGTGATCCGCAAGATTGCCAAGGAAGGGATAACGATGATTGTGGTGACGCATGAGATGGGTTTTGCCCGCGATGTGGCGAACCATGTGGTGTTCATGGACGGCGGCGTGATTGTCGAAGAAGGCACACCCACCGAGGTGTTCAACCATCCGCGTGAAGAAAGAACCAAGCAGTTCCTGAAGCGGATTACGCCGGAGCTGAACTATTCCATCTAGGAGGCATAACTATGGCGATTACAATCAGCGTTTTGGATCAAAGCCCGATTTATCCGGGAGAGACGCCGGAGGAGGCCTTCCAGCATACAGTCCAGCTGGCGCAGCTGTCGGAGCGTCTCGGCTTCCGCCGGTTCTGGGTATCCGAGCATCATGATTCCGAGCAGGTGGCCGGATCTTCACCGGAGGTGCTGATCTCGCATCTGCTGGCCAAGACGGAGAGCATCCGCATAGGCTCCGGAGGGATTATGTTGCAGCATTATAGCCCGTACAAGGTGGCGGAGAATTTCAACGTGCTGGCTGCGCTGGCCCCGGGCCGTGTAGACCTGGGCGTCGGGCGCGCTCCCGGCGGGCTGCCGCGCAGTACGCAGGCGCTGCAGCAGGGGGGCGGCGAGGCTCCTTCATTGACCGATAAAATCATAGAGCTGGAGAAATATGTACATAACCGGCTGGAGGAGGATCATCCGCTCACCGGGCTGAAGGCTGGCCCGCTGCCGGGAACTCCGCCGCAGCTGTATGTACTGGGTGCAAGTGTCGCCAGCGCCGAAATCGCTGCGGAATTGGGGCTGCCGTATGTATTCTCTTTGTTCATCGGCGGCGATCAGGCCGTTGCCCTGGAAGCGGTGCGTGCTTACCGCAGCGGCTTCAATATCAGCAGCGGGAAGGAGCCGCAAGTGATCATCGCGCTGGCTGTAATCGTGGCCGATACGGAAGAGGAGGCCAAAGAGCTGGGCGGAGCGCATAAGCTGATCCGCATTCACCTCGCCAGCGGGAAGAAGCTGACGGTGGCTACCCGCGAGCAGGCGGAGGAGTTCACCCGCCAGAGCACGGAGCCCTACACCCTGGAAGAGCGGGAGCCTGAGGTTACCAAAGGAACGAAGGAATCGGTCCGCGGACAGCTGCAGGCGTTGGCTGAGGCGTCCGGGGTAGAGGAGTTCATTGTAACGACCAACGTGCAGCCCTTCGATAAGCGGCTGCGTTCTTTCGAACTGCTGGCTGAAGCGCTCGCCGGGGTTCCGGCGGAGGCCTCATCATGACAAGCACAGCTGCAGAATCCGCTGCACAGGCAATAAATACATTACCGTTCAATGAGCGGCTGGCCCAGATCCGCCGTCATCTGCACCGGCATCCTGAACTCTCTAATGAAGAATATGAAACTACGAAATATATCACCTCCCTGCTCAAGCAGGCAGGAGTGAGAATAGTGGATTACGGGCTGAAGACCGGAGTGATTGCCGAGATCGGTGGCTTGCAGGGCGGTCCGGTGATTGCCCTGCGGGCCGACATTGATGCATTGCCGATTCAGGAAGAAACCGGGCTGCCTTATGCCTCACAGGTTCCGGGCAAAATGCATGCCTGCGGGCATGACTTTCATACGGCTGCGCTGCTGGGGGCGGTATATCAGTTGAAGGCGCAGGAAGACAGCCTCAAGGGAACGGTCCGCTTCTTGTTCCAGCCTGCCGAGGAGAAAGCCAAAGGCGCGCAGCAGATTATCGCTGCCGGAGCGCTGGATAATGTCCGCGCGGTCATCGGGATGCATAATAAGCCGGATCTGCCGGTAGGGACCATCGGTATTAAGGAAGGTCCGCTGATGGCAGCCGCTGACGGTTTCATCGCGGAGGTCCGCGGGTTCGGAACCCATGCGGCAGTGCCGGAGGCCGGTATAGATCCCATCGTGGCGGCCTCGCATATCGTAACGGCGCTGCAATCCATCGTCAGCCGGAATGTGAGCAGCCTGAACAGTGCTGTCATCAGCGTTACGCAGATTCACAGCGGGAACTCGTGGAATATCATCCCGGAGACGGCGGTGCTGGAAGGGACGATCCGTTCTTTCGATGAAGCGGTGCGCAGCAGAGTGCTGAAACGGTTCGAAGAGGTGGTGGCAGGTGTTGCGGCCGCACTGGGGGCGGAAGCCAGCGTGCGCTGGATCGGCGGACCGCCGCCGGTTATCAATGATGTGCTGCTGGCCCGGCTGGGAGAAGAAACGGCTGCGAACCTGGGCTACACCTCCGTGAAGCCGGTGCCCTCACCGGCCGGGGAGGATTTCGCCTTCTACCAGCAGGCGGTTCCCGGTTTATTTGTCTTCACCGGCACGGCCGGAAGCCGGGAATGGCATCACCCGGCGTTCGATCTGGACGAAGCGGCTCTGCCTGTAGGTGCCGGATTCTTCAGCAGCCTGGCGGTACGGGTGCTGGAGCATTTCGCGGCTGAAGGGGGTGCGGATCATAGCTGACCATCCCTTATATGACGTGATCATTGTTGGCGCAGGCTCGATGGGAATGAGCGCGGGTTATCATCTGGCCCGGCGCGGCGTGAAGACGCTGCTGATCGATGCCTTTGATCCGCCGCATACCGAAGGCAGCCATCACGGAGAGACCCGGCTGATCCGGCATGCCTATAGCGGAGATCCGGCCTATATTGACCTGGCACTCCGTGCCCAGGTGCTATGGGAAGAGGCTGAAGCGGAGAGCGGGACGGAGCTGCTTGTCCCTTCGGGCGTGCTCAATCTGGCAGACAGCGGCGTCTATTCCTTCGCCGGCCGCCTGGTGGAAGCCCGGAAGCGGAAGGTCCGGGCCGAGCAGCTGGATGCGGACGAAATCCGCCGCCGCTGGCCGGTGCTGAACGTTCCAGAATCCTTCGAGGCGATGTATGAGCCGGATGCGGGTTACCTCTATAGCGAGCGGTGCATAACAGCTTACCGGCAGCGGGCGCTGGCTCACGGTGCGGAGCTGCTGACGAATACCCCCGTCCTGAATGTGACGGCCCGCGAAGGGAGTGTCACGGTTCATACAAAGAACGGTGATTACCATGGAGCGGCTGCTGTTCTCAGCGCCGGTGCCTGGTTTAAGTCATTATCACCCTTTGTCAGCCTGCCGATTAAAGCCATCCGCAAGGTAGTGGGCTGGTTTGGGAGTACGCCGGACTTCGAGGCCGGGAGGTTCCCCGGCTTCACGCTGGGTGCTGAGGAAGGCGGGTTCTACGGCTTCCCCGGCATCGGCGGGGCGGGACTGAAGATCGGCCGCCATGATACAGGCGAGGAATGGAGGTCTGGCGAACCGCTGGCACCGTTCGGCAGTCTGGAGAGCGATGAAGGCGACCTTCGCCGTGTGCTGGAGGCTTACATGCCCGGCGCAGCAGGGAAGCTCCTTAGAGGGTCCGTCTGTAAATATGAGCATACACCGGATGAGGATTTCATTATTGACCGCCACCCGGCCTACAGCAATGTGCTGCTGGCCGGAGGCTTCTCTGGACATGGCTTCAAATTCTCCAGCGTAGTCGGAGAGATCCTCGCAGATTTGGCTGTGCAGGGAAATACGAGGCAGAATATTGCGCCTTTTGCGCTGTCACGCTTCAATACCGGGCCTGACCAGCCGCCATCGAAACTTACATTGGAGGGAATCTAAATGAGCAGTGTGGAGCTAACAGAGTACTTGAATACGCACGGGCAATTGGTGCAGGCACTGGAAGGCTTATCCGATGAGCAGCTGAAGTGGAAGGCAGAACCGGCCAGCTGGAGCGTAACCGAGGTGCTGGCACATCTGGCTGATCACAGCATCGTGGTCTCCTTCCGCATTCGTGATATTCTGGCGGATACGAAGGTGCAGCTTCCGGCATTCAATCAGGATGCCTGGGTCAGCGGGCAGCACAGCAATCAGGGTAAGGCGACAGACAGCCTGGAGCTGTTCCGCAGCCTGCTGCATTACAATAGTCTTCTGCTCGGAAGGCTGAGTGCCGGTGATTGGGAGAAAAGCGGGATTAATGTCAAGGGAGACACCATCCGGATTGCCGATATCGTCCGCAGCTTCATCGCCCATGTGCAGACCCATCTGGCCCAGATCGAGCGGATCAAGCGGGGAGCGGAAGCCGGTCTCTCTGCACGGCAACCCATTTTGTAATAAATACACAACCTTGAGGAGGAATGAACATGACTACACCGAGACAATTGAAGCTGGGGGCACTGCTGCACGGGGTTGGAGGAAGCACCTCCATGTGGCGTCATCCCGATGCGAAGCCTGATGCCAGTGTGAACTTTGAGCTATACAAGGAATGGGTGCGCAAAGCAGAGGAAGGCAAGCTGGATCTGATCTTCATTGCAGATGGTCTGTTCATCAATGAGAAGTCGATCCCTCATTTCCTCAACCGTTTCGAGCCGCTGACAATTCTTAGTGCGCTGGCAGCGGTCAGCAGCCGCATTGGTCTAGTGGGTACCTTGTCCACCTCCTACAGCGAACCGTTTACTGTAGCCCGGCAATTTGGCTCGCTGGATGTCATCAGCGGCGGACGGGCCGGCTGGAATGTGGTAACCTCACCGCTTGAAGGCTCTGCCCTTAACTACAGCAAGAAGGAGCATCCCGATCATGGCAAGCGGTACCGCATTGCCGCCGAATATCTGGAGGTGGCGCGCGGGCTGTGGGATTCCTGGGAGGATGATGCGTTTGTCCGCAATAAGGAGACGGGCGTCTTCTTCGATCCGGAGAAAGTGCATACGCTGGATCACCAGGGTGAATTCTTCTCTGTGAAGGGGCCGCTGAATATCGCCCGCTCGAAGCAGGGGCAGCCGGTTATTTTCCAGGCAGGGTCCTCAGAGGTCGGCAAGGATTATGCCTCGGGCGTAGCGGATGCCGTCTTCACGGGTCATGACACGCTGGAGTCTGCCCAGGAATTCTATAAGGATGTGAAAACCCGCGTAGCTTCGTTTGGGCGCAATCCCGAAGAAGTGCTGATCTTCCCTGGAATAGCACCGATTCTGGGAGCTACCCCTGAGGAGGCGGAACGCAAATACCAGGAGGTTGCCGGTCTGGTGACGATCGAGAATGCGCTGAACTATCTGGGCAGATTCTTCGAGCATCATGATTTCTCGCAGTATCCGCTGGATGAGCCCTTCCCGGATGTCGGTGATCTGGGCCGGAACAGCTTCCAGAGCGGTACGGACAAAATCAAAAAGGATGCCAAAGAACAGGGCTTAACTCTGCGGCAGGTAGCCTTGCAGTCTGCTACGCCTCGCAGCAGCTTCATCGGCACGCCGGAGCAGGTGGCTGATCAGATTCAGACCTGGTTCGAGGCCGGAGCAGCCGACGGCTTCATGCTGGCAGCCGCCGTGCCGAACGGACTGGAGGAATTTGTGGATCAGGTCGTTCCGATTCTGCAGGAACGCGGACTGTTCCGCACCGAATACGAAAGCGATACGCTGCGGGGTAATCTCGGACTGCCAGTTCCGGCGAACCGTTATTCTAAGGCTTCTGAACCGGCAGGGCAGGTGTGACGCAAATGCAGTCCGGTGCAGACCGTCTGAAACCGGATCTTGAAGCCATGATGAAGTATGCCGGCGGGCTGGAGGCGGAGCTGATCGCGATCCGCCGTGATCTGCACAGCCATCCGGAGCTGCTCTACGATGTGGCCCGCACTTCCGGCAAGGTTGCCGAACTCCTCGAATCATGGGGCATTGAGGTGCGGCGGAATGTGGGCCGGCATTTCGGGATGGGAGTCACCGGGACGCTGCGGGGAACGGCAGGGAGCGGACCGGTAATTCTGCTGCGGGCGGATATGGACGCGCTGCCGGTTGCTGAGCTGAATGAGGTGGACTATAAGTCCAGGAATCCTGGTGTTATGCATGCCTGCGGGCATGACGCCCATACGGCGATGCTGCTCGGGGCCGCGCAGACCCTGGCGGCATTCCGCCATCAGCTGAGCGGCACGGTGGTCTTTGTCTTTCAGCCGGCGGAGGAAGGCGCAAGCCGCAGTTCGCTGGACGGGCGCCTGCTCTCCGGCGGCAGGGATATGATCGAAGACGGCATTCTGGAAGGTGTGGACCAGTGTTATGCGCTGCATGTGATGCCGGAGCTTGCCGTTGGTACGCTGGGCATTCATCCCCGGTATGCCATGGCGGCCTCCAGCCATTTCACCGTGAAATTCCGGGGCACCGCCGGACATCACAGTGCGCCGCATGAAGCGGTAGATGCTATACAGATGGCGGCACGGTTTGTTACCGAGGTGAACGGGCTGATGGCGAGTGGGATCAATCCGTCGGAAGCGGCGGTGCTGGCCTTCGGCACACTGCGTGCTGGAACAGCAATCAATGTCATTGCTGAGCACAGTGAGCTGACCGGCACCTTCAGAGCCTTCACGAAATCAACCGTCAGCCGGATTACGGAAGGACTGAAGCGCCACGCTGCAGCGATAGCCTCGGCTTATGGCGGCAGCAGCAGCCTGGAGCTGCGCGAAGGCATTGCCGTGGTGAACGACGGCTTGGCCGTTCAGCAGATGCTCGGCGCAGCGCGCAAGGTGCTGGGAGATGAGCAGGCGTATCTGCTGGAGCAGCCGAGCCTGGCCGGGGAAGATTTCGGCTGGTATCTCGATCAGGTGCCCGGGGCGTTTGCCTTTATCGGCTGCGGCAATGCGGAACGGGGGATAACCCATGCGCTACACCAGCCCCGGTTCAACATTGATGAGGCTGTGCTGGTACAGGGCGCCAGAGTATTGGTGAGGCTTGCTGTCGAGAGAGATTAAATCAGGTATATACAGGAAAAAGGCTGCTCCTTTCGCCAATACGGCGTTAGGGGCAGCCTTTTTATTTTTCCGAAAGAACGGGTTACATGTCCTTGGTCAGGTAATTGCCCGAACGGATTGCCTTTCCACAATGGAGTGGGTACAGATTTGACTCTTCGCAGGCTCCCCTGTTTCAATCATGCCGATCAGCTTCTCGGAAGCGATCATTCCAATGTCATATAGCGGCTGGCGCACGGTAGTCAATGGCGGATTGACCATCCGGGCTAACCGGAGATCGTCGTATCCCATGATGGAGATATCTTCAGGCACATTCATTCCATGCTTCGTAACGGTGGAAAGGGCACCAATCGCCATTTCGTCACTGGCCGCGAAGACAGCAGTAACCTCCGGTGTTCTCCGTAATATGGCTTCCATGGCTCTACAGCCGCTTTCGTATGAAAAGTCTCCATATACGAGGTAACGGCTATCAAAGGCGATACCTTGTGCTTCCAGCGCTTTGCGGTATCCTTCGATCCGTGGAGTTCCGGCGATGGGATCGCCCTTGGTTCCGCTGATCATGCCGATTCTGCGGTGGCCTTTGGTGATCAGATAATGGACAGCGTCATAGGCCGCCTGATAATCATCGACCTTCACATAAGGTACGTTGGCAAAATCCGTTTGGGAAGAGACCAGCACCACTGGAACTTTCATGCTCTCCAGCATGTCATAATATTCTTTCTTGAGCACTTCACTGGAAAAAATAATCCCGTCAACCTGCTTCTCGCGCAGCAGCTGCAAATACTTCAGCGTACGTTTGCCGTCCTGATCGGTGTTACAGACCATCACACTGTAATTGCGGTCATGGACGAATTCGTCGATTCCGTGGAGCAGATCGGAGGAGAAGGTGCTCGACACATCAGGAAATAACACGCCGATGGTTTGGGTACGCTTGTTAATCAGTCCGCGGGCGATAGCGTTTGGCTGATATTTAAGCTCTTTGATGGTCTGATCTACCTTTTGCTTCGTTTTATCTGAATATCCGCCTAAGTTATGCAGAACCCTTGAGACGGTGGCAATGGATACGTTCGCCTTTTGGGCAACATCTTTAATTGTGGGATTCATAGACTCTCCTACCTGTCGTTTAGCAGTAAACGCTTACTGAAAATATAAGTTCTTGCTTTTTCTTTGTCAACCGGAATTAAACATTATGTAAAATAAGCATTGACAAGGAAAAATAAACGAGATAACTTTTATAGTAAGCGTTTACGTAATGGGGATTTAGGATTGTAGGTACAAAAATACATAACTTACATTCAAGTGAACGTATAAATTCACACCATAGATTTTTTTGGAGGAGGTGGGGAAGATCTTATAAAGGTATGTTTTTTGCATATTTGAGTAAACGTTTACGTTAAAAGAAAAACAATTCTTGTGAAAAAAATTCATAGGATAAGGGTCACTGAGGTGACTCTTTCTTATGTTAAGTTATAGAAAGGAGCATTATGAAAAACAGGAAAAACTCACTGGGTGTAAAACTGATTCAGCTGTCTGCTGCAATAACGATTCCGCTCCTCGCCGTTCTTTTTGCCGGGGGATATTATGCCAAGGGAATTGTGCTCGACCAGGTATCCAGATCATATCAGAATCTGGTCAACTCCAATCTTGAGATGATGGAGAGCAGTCTGGAGGACATAACAATTAATCTGGTCGATATTGTTGATCATGATGTGAATTTTCTTCAATTGAACCAGCCGGGGCTGACAGAATCCGAATATTATTTTGCCCGTATGGGGATTATGCAGAGAAATCAGGCCTACCAGGCCTATTACCATAGTGTGGACATGTTTTATCTGTACTCCGGCGTTAATGATACCTTGACACTATCCAATGTATTAGGAACGACAGAGGATGATATGGACCGGATAAGAGATTGGATTACGAGAAACGTTCAAAATGAAGATCATCTGGAGCCGCTTCAGTACAAATGGACGATCGTTAAAATTGCCGGAGATTACTATTTAAACCGGACCGTCAGCAATAATCTGGGCAATACCGCCTGCATTGGCGCTCTGATCCGAATCGACTCTATGCGTTCACCGCTGGGCAATCTGAACCTGCAATCGGGCGGTGATGTGCTTATTGTGGATAATGCAGGGAATATCTTAACCCGTCCTTCGGCATCCATGGGCTACGACTTCAAGCTGCCGGGTGAGAAGATGAATCTGAATTCTTCCTTTTCTTTTACACATGATGGCCTGAAGTGGTTTGTGGTGTCCAGCCAGTCATCCGCCCTGGGAATCAATCTGTCTGTGGTCATCCCCGCTTCCGAGCTGCTCCAGGGACTCAATACCTTCCAGACGATTATTAATGTACTGCCCTTTATTATTTTGCTCATTTTACTGGTTTACTTATATTATTTCCGCCGTATGGTCATCCGCCCGATTCTGGATCTGCTGAGCGGCATTCACCGGATTCGCAACGGCGCCATGGAAACCAAGCTTCCCGATTCTAACCTGGTGGAGTTCCAGGCGCTGAATCAGGCCTTTAATAATATGGTTGTAGAAATTCAAGATCTGAGAATTGATATCTATGAGGAACGGATCAATGCGCAAAAAGCTGAAATGAAGCATTTGCAAATGCAAATTAATCCGCACTTCTTCTTGAACACGCTCAATATTATTTTTCAGCTTGCCGATCTGAAACGTTTCGAATTGGTCAAAAAGACAGTACGGCATCTGGTGCAGTATTTCCGCTTTATGCTTCAGGTCAAGGATAACCGCATTACTTTGGGTCAAGAGCTTGAACATCTCCGCAATTACCTGGAAATTCAAAAGTTGCGCTACCAGCAGTCGTTTGAGTTTCAGATCACCATAGCCGAAGAGCTTAGCCGTGCCTCCATACCCTCCTTGATGGTACAGCCCTTTGTAGAAAATGCCATGCTTCACGGCATAAGCCTGAAAGCCGGGATCTTTCATCTGGAGATTTCGGCTGGTCTCTCAGCAGAAGCAGCCGGTACCATGATCATTGAAATCGCGGATAACGGAAAAGGCAGCAGTGCAGAGAAGCTGCGGGAGCTGAATTCAAAGGATTACAACCCGGCTACAGATGAAGTGCATATCGGGATCTGGAATGTGAAACAAAGGCTGGCGATGATCTATCAGGGAAGAGCTGAAATTCACTTCAGCGACAATGAGCCATCCGGATTTCGTGTGCGGCTTAGCCTGCCTATTGAATATACAGAAGGAGAACGATGAGCAATGCGATTATTGATTGTAGATGATGAACAATTCGCTGTCGAGGGGCTGCTCTACTGCTGCGACTGGAAGGCGTATGGGATTGAAGAGGTCTTGACGGCGAACAGGGCCGACAAGGCAAGGGAGCTGCTGAATAATCACAGAATAGAATTGCTGGTTTGCGATATTGAAATGCCGGATGAAGACGGACTTTCCCTGGTTGGCTGGGTGAGGGAGCACTCTCCCTGGACGGAATCGATTTTTCTGACCTGCCATTCCGAATTCTCCTATGCCAAGAAAGCTGTTAACCTTGGGAGCTTTGATTACTTGCTGAAGCCTGTTGACACGGATGAGCTGTTGTCTGCCGTATCGGGAATGATGGCTGCTATCCGCGAGAAGGAAGAGTATGAGTCCTACAACCAAATGTATCATAAGTATCTGAATCTGTGGCAACATGAAAAGCCGAAGCGTGTGGAACGTTTCTGGCAGGATTTGTTGTCCCGCAGCATCCTGTCGTTCGGGGATTTCTTTGATAGGGAGCTGGCGGGTGCGGGGGTAGGGCTAAATCCTGAGGATCAGGTGCTCCCGATTCTGATCAGTATTGAGGAGTGGTCCAAACCGCTCAGCCCGCGTGATCAGGAAATCATGGAATATGCGGTGAAGAAAGCGGCGGAGGAATGTTTCACAGAAGAGCATCCGGGGGAGGCCGTCACCGATAAAAGCGGAGTTTTGTTCATTCTGCTGTATGCCGGAGGTGTGGAGGGAGAGCATGCAGCTAAGAAGGTTAGCATTCAGCAGCTCACGGCCATAGGTAAACGTTTTATCAAAGCTTGCCAGGAGTTGTTCTACAGCATCGTAACCTGCTATGTCGGCTCGTTCAAACCCCTGCAGGAGCTGCCGGGAATGTGCGAAAGTCTAAAGATCATGGAGCGTGACAATATCTCCCGGACCCAATCCGTACTCTTATACTTACCGCAGGACCAGATATTATTATCACCTGATTCTAATTCGGAGGATATCCTGCTGGATGATCTGATCTCTTATATGCTGAACGGCAAACGTGAGTCCGCTGTGCAGTTCATTCATAATCTGACAGCGAAGCTGGAAGCCAATCCTTGCTTTCAGGGAAGACATCTGGACGCCCTGCATCAGGATACCTTGCAGATTATCTACCACTTCCTGAAGGTAAGAGGAATCAATGCGGGAAGCATAGTCCTGTTTACAGACTGGACAACCGCTAGGATACGGGGACTGCTTCAATACAGGCATTGGGCGGAAGGGATCGTATCGGCGGTCATGGAGGCGGAATTCGAGCGGCAGGAGAAGGGCGGTGTGATTGAGCGGTCCATCCGCTACATTCAGCAGCATGTGGAGGAAGAGATCTCCAGGGCCAGTGTCGCTGATTATGTGGGCTTGAACCCGGCTTACCTCTCCAGGCTGTTCAAGAAAGAGACCGGCCAGATCCTTATCGATTTCCTGATTTCAGTGAAGCTGAACCGCACCCGCGAGCTTTTGGACACCACAGATATGCCGGTCAGCGCAATCGCGCAGCAGGTGGGCTACAGCAATTTCTCTCATTTCACCAAAATGTTCCGCAAGCAGTTCAACGTCAATCCACAGGAATACCGCAAGGTCACAAAACGAATAGACTAAGGTTATAAAAACGGCAGAGCAGCTGCAGGCAACTCCTTATAATGAAGCCATAACCCAATAAGAAGGTGTGGAACTATGGCTTCGGAAAGCAACTCAAAATGGAAAAGCATATGGAAGTACAGGGCCTTGGTCGTGCTGGCTCTGCCTGGTGTGCTGCTGATGCTGATCAATAACTACCTGCCCATGTTCGGTATTTTCCTGGCCTTCAAGGACCTGAATTATACGGCAGGAATATGGGGCAGCAAATGGATCGGACTGGACAACTTTAAGTTTCTGTTTGCTTCGAACGACGCTTGGCTGATCATCAGGAATACCTTGCTGTACAACCTTAGCTTCCTGATCATCAATACGATACTCGCTGTGATGCTGGCACTTCTCCTTAACGAGGTCAAAAATAAGTTCGCCTCCAAGTTCTTTCAGAGCACAGTAATCCTGCCCAATTTCATTTCCATGGTCATTGTCGGCTATATCGTCTATGGATTTCTGAATCCGGAGCTGGGATTCATCAACAGATTCATTCTGGAGCCCTTCGGGATAGATCCTAGAAACTGGTATGCGGAAGCAGAGCATTGGCCTTATATCCTGACCCTTGTTAACACCTGGAAGGGTGTGGGTTACTCGGCCGTCGTCTATCTGGCAGCCATTGTCGGAATAGATTCTGAATATTATGAAGCAGCCGTCATTGACGGGGCCACACGCTTGAAGCAAATGACGAAAATTACAATTCCGCTGATTGCACCGATCATTATCATCATGACACTGCTGGCGATCGGCCGGATATTTAACGCTGACTTCGGTCTGTTCTATCAGGCAACCATGGCCTCCGGCATGATCAAAGAGACAACGGATGTTATCGATACCTATGTATACAGGGCGTTAATGGTTACCGGTGATACGGGACTCGCCTCCTCGGCAGGGCTGCTGCAATCGGTGGTTGGCTTTACACTTGTCATTACTGTCAACCTGGCCGTCCGTAAATTCAGCAAAGAAAATGCTTTGTTCTAAAAGGAGAACACCATGGAGAAAAAACGAACCAATCCCTTTATCCTTATCGTCCTGTCATTGTTCAGTCTTGCCTGCCTGATCCCGTTCTGGCTTGTATTTATGATCTCGGTTGCTGATGAAGACTGGGTGACTGCGAATGGATACAGCTTCTGGCCCGGCAAATTCAGTCTTGTCGCATATCAGTATCTGTTTGAAGATGCCGGGAAAATATTGCGGGCTTACGGTGTGTCTGCCTCGGTAACGCTCATTGGAGTTGTCATCAGTCTGTTTGTGACTTCGGCCATGGCTTATGCATTGTCACGGAAAGAGTTTCCGCTTAGAGGTGCCCTGAGCTTCTACATCCTGATCACGATGCTGTTCTCGGGCGGCTTGCTGCCCTGGTATCTTGTCTACACCCGGTTCCTGCATGTTCAGGATACGCTGATGGCGCTTATCATTCCGGGTCTGATCGGCGGCTTCAACGTTATCATCATGCGGACCTTCTTCACGAACAGCATACCGCCTTCCCTGATTGATTCCTCTCAGATCGACGGGGCAGGTGAATTCCGGACATACTTTAGCATTATTCTGCCGCTGTCCTTGCCTGTAATGGCCACAATCGGGTTATTCACCACCGTATCCTACTGGAACGACTGGTTTACAAGCCTGGTCTTCATCCAGAATGAGAAGCTGTTCTCGCTGCAATATCTTTTGACCAAAACCTTAATGAACGCTTCGTTCCTGCAGACGATTGCCAATAAGGCTTACAGCTCAACCGCACAGGTCACAACGCCGCTTGAATCCATCCGGATGGCGATGGCGATGATTGCAATCGGACCGCTGGTGCTGGTATTCCCTTTTCTGCAGAAGTATTTCGTCAAAGGACTTACCGTAGGCGCTGTGAAAGGCTGATCCCGGTATATGACCGGATTAGTATAAGCAAGTTCAGAATGATGAGGAAGAATACAGAAGGATTCCAGGGAGGTCTACTATTTATGAAGTGGTTGAAAAAGAGTTCTGTTGTATTGACATCGCTTGTGCTGACTTCAGTTGTAGTAACCGGCTGCGGCGGGAATAATGGTGCGAATTCACCGGCGGGCACAGTCCAGCCGGGAAGCGAGGCCAGCTCCGGATTGAAGCCTTACGAAGTTGTAATGGTATTCCCCGATGCGCCGCAAAATGATAATCAGCGGGTACAGGATGCGATGAATGATTATCTGAAGAAGACTTATCCGGAAATGAACATGAAGGTCAAGCTGAATCCTATCGACTGGGGTGCCTGGAGTGATAAAACGAACCTGATGATGGCCTCCGGCGACAAAATGGACCTGCTGTTTACGGCGGATTGGCTCGGGTTCCAGCAACAGGTGACCAAGGGAGGCTTGCTGCCGCTGGATGAGCTGCTCGCTAAATACGGCCCGGACATCGAAGCTGTAGAGAAGGACTATCACGGGCCGGCTAAACGCGGCGGCAAGCTATACGGTATTCATACCCACCAGGAGCTGGGCGGTGCACAAGGGGTCTACTTGAACAAAGAGCTTGTGGACAAATATAACTTTGATCTGACTGCACTGAAGTCTGGTAAAGTTGAGGATCTGGAGCCTATGCTTCAAACCATCAAGGAGAACGAACCGGGGATTACGCCTTTAGTGGCACCGAGCTTTCCTCTCGAAGCTTACTATTCATCCACGAATTTGGATTCTATAGTGAGTATTGCAGCGATTAACACCGTGGGAACAGCGGCAGATGATTATACAGTCATCAACTCCTACACGACTCCGCGGTATCTGGAGCTTGCCAAGCTTACCAACAAATGGTACAAGGCAGGATACATTAACAAGGATGCACTGACACCTGGTCTGGACGCCTGGAAGAAGATTCAAGCGGGGAAAGGCTTCGCCTTTGTCTCTGATATGGATATTATCGCGGATATGGAGATCGGCAAAGCAGCCGTATCACCGAATGGTTCGATTAAAGCGGGCCGTGAGATGCTGCAAATTCCGCTCAATATTGACCGTTTGCAGACAGGCAAGATGACAGCAACCATGTATTCGATTGCAAAAAGCTCTGAAGATCCGGAACGTGCCATGATGCTGCTTAACCTTTTCTATAAGGACAAGGAATTGCTGACCCTCTTTAACTTCGGGATTGAAGGAACACATTATGTGCTCAAAGACGGACAAATTGCGCTGCCGGAAGGCAAAACTACAGATAATGTCGGCTACTATCACGATATTATGTGGCAGCTCGGCAATCAAATGCTCAACTATACCCGTGTAGGCGAGGATCCGAATAAATACCAGAACTACGAGAAGTTCAACGAACAGGTTTCTTCTAATCCTTCGCGGATCTTTGGATTTGTCTTCGATCCGGAGCCGGTAAAAAATGAATTGATCTCGATCGACAACGCCAACAAAACCTTTGTTGACGGTTTGAAATCCGGCCAGCTCGATCCGGAAGAGTCTCTTCCTAAAATGCTGGAAAAACAAAAAGCGGCGGGAGCAGACAAAGTACTCGCGGAAGTGCAAAAGCAGCTGGATGCCTGGCTGGCTGAAAACGGCAAGAAATAAGCGGAATGGCTAAGCTCAATCTACATGGAATGGAGTATTCATATGGACAATGGCGTATTGACGCATATAGATATATATCCCGATCAGGCCCAGTACAAAACCGGTCAATCCGGCAGCATTATCATTGAAGTGGAGACCCGGGAGAAGGCGACTCTGCAGCTGGTTGTCGGCTTCTACAAGCTGGAGCAGCAGGTTGCTGAAGAAAGACTTAGCATCAGTACGGAACCAGGCTTGAGACAAAAAGTGCCTGTTCCCTTGTTCACTGAAGCTACAGAGTGGGCGGGTTATGGGGTCAAGGCTGCAGTTCTCTGCAATGAAGCTGTAGTCTCAACCGCCTATACCTCATACGATATTGCCGATCATTGGGGCCGGGCGCCGCGGTATGGATTTCTGAGCGATTTCCGGAGTGAAGAATCCGGAGACACCCGTGACGTCGACAGCATGAACAAATTCCACTTGAATGTCATACAGTTCTATGACTGGATGTACCGGCATGATGATCTGGTTCCAAAAGAGGATGAATTTATTGATCCGATGGGCCGGACGATGTCCTATAAGGTGGTCCGTGAAAAGGTCACAGCCGTACACGATAAAGGGATGGCGGCCCTGGCCTATGGAGCGGTATATGCAAGTCTTAAGGACTTCTTGCAGGCGCGTCCGGAATGGGGACTGTATAACCGCCAGGGAGAACCGTTTCAATTAATAGATCTGTTCTATATTATGGATATTACACCGGATTCGCCTTGGACCGATCATATTGTTGAACAGTTCCGTCAGGCCGTACAGGCCGGATTCGACGGAATTCATATGGATCAATACGGTTTTCCGAAGAAAGCTGTGCGCCGGATCGGGGGGAAAGAAGAACAGGTCGATTTGGCGGAATGTTATCCGGCACTGATCAACCGGACCCATGCGGCCGTAAAGGAAATCAAGGCAGAGGCCGGGGTTATTTTCAATAATGTGGGCAATTACCCTATCAACAAGACGGCTTCGGCGGATCAGGAGGCGCTTTATATTGAAGTATGGCCGCCTGTAGTCCGGTTGCGTGAGCTCAAAGGACTGATAGATAATGCGCGCTCACTGGACCCGCACAAGCCGGTGATCCTCTCCGCCTATCTGCCCTCCTTCTACCCGGAAGCCGGACATGACAAGGAATGGGCTGAGAACGGAGCGCTGCTGACGATGGCCTCCATATTCGCCAGCGGGGGATATCACCTCTTGCTGGGTGAGGATCATGGAATGCTGACCATGCCCTACTATCCCGATTATGCAGTGATGCGGCCTGAATTTGCCATTGAGGTCAGACGTTACTATGATTTCATCGTGCGTTTTGGAGTGCTGATACATGATGCGCAATTGGAAGATGTGTCTTATACCTATACCGCCGGGGTTAACACCGAGATTACCTTCGAAGGCAATGTGCCTTTTGCACCGAACGGAGATATTGATTCTGTCTGGACGATCATTAAGCGCAAGCCGGGTTATCAGATCCTGCAGCTGATTAATCTTGCCGGGCTTGAAGATGATTATTGGGAGCATGGCAAGAAACAGCGGCCTGAAGCTCAAAATGGTGTAGTGTGCACACTATTAATCGAACAGCCGATTGAATGCATTTACACGGCCAGCCCGGATGATCAGGCCCAGGAAGTGATTGTCCTGGATTACGAGGTGGTTCCGCACGGGCAAGGACTTGCGGCCAGATTCACTTTGCCGTCCCTGCGCATCTGGTCCATGGTTGTAGTTAAATTTAGCATACAGGAGTGAATGGGTTGAACAATACGAAATGGTGGCAGACCGCTGTAATTTATCAGATATATCCCCGAAGCTTTCAAGACAGCGACGGGGATGGAATCGGCGATCTCCGGGGGATTATGAGCAGGCTGGACTATCTGGAGCAGCTTGGCATTACCGCAATCTGGCTTAGTCCCGTATACAAATCACCCAATGACGATAACGGCTATGATATCAGCGATTACCAGAATATTATGACCGAATTCGGAACCATGGATGACATGGATGAATTAATCGAGAAGGCCAGGCAGCGCAATATCCGGATTATTATGGATCTGGTCGTCAACCATACCTCGGATGAGCACCCATGGTTCATTGAGGCCCGTAAAGGAAGGGATAACCCGTACCGTGACTATTATATCTGGCGTGACCCGGTCAACGGCGGCGTTCCCAACGCCCTGCGTTCAACCTTCAGCGGATCGGCTTGGGAGCTCGACGAAGTCAGCGGCCAGTACTTTCTGCACTTATTCAGCCGCAGGCAGCCGGATCTGAACTGGGAGAACAGCAAGGTCCGTCAAGAGGTATGGGACATGATGAATTTCTGGCTGGATAGGGGCGTCGGCGGATTCCGCATGGACGTGATTGATCTGGTCGGCAAAATTCCCGATCAGGAGATCACAGGAAATGGTCCTAAGCTTCATGAATATCTGCAGGCGATGAACCGGGAGACCTTCGGAGCGCATGATGTTCTGACGGTGGGAGAGACCTGGGGGGCGACTCCGGAAGTAGCCAAGCTCTATTCCAATCCGGACCGCAAGGAGCTGTCGATGGTGTTCCAGTTCGAGCACATCGGTCTGGATCAGCAGGACGGGGGAGAGAAGTGGGATCTGAAGCCTCTGGATGTAAGCGAATTGAAGCAGGTGCTGGCGAAATGGCAGACCGAGCTGGGGAACGAGGGCTGGAACAGTCTATTCTGGAACAATCATGATTTGCCGAGAATTGTATCGCGCTGGGGCAATGATAAACAGTACCGTGTGCAGAGCGCCAAAATGTTCGCCATTCTTCTGCATTTGATGAAGGGCACGCCTTACATTTATCAGGGCGAGGAGCTCGGAATGACTAATTATCCGATTCAGGATATCAGCGAAGCGCAGGATATTGAGGCTATCAATATGTATCATGAACGGATCGGTCAAGGCTATGCCAAGGAAGCTATCATTCATTCCATTAATGCGAAGGGAAGAGATAATGCCCGGACCCCGATGCAATGGGATGTTACCCGTAATGCAGGATTTACAGCCGGAGAGCCATGGCTGCCTGTACATCCGAATTATAAGGAAATTAATATGGAGGCAAATCTGAAGGACCCGGATTCTGTGTTCCATTGCTACCGTAAGCTGATTGAACTGCGGAAGAACAACCCGATTGTGGTATGGGGTGATTTCGAACTGGTGACCGGCGTGCCGGATCAAGTGTTCATGTACTTCCGCCGCTATGAAGGACAGACCTGGCTGGTGACGGCCAACTTCAGCGGGGAGCCAATCACGCTGGAATTGCCGGAGCTGGGTCAGGCCGGGTTCATCATCGGCAACTATCCCAGAGATGATGTGGACTTTAAACAATTGCAATTACAGCCTTACGAAGCTTTTGCTGTCATACTCGCATAGACACCAAACAAGGATGCGCCCTTATGAAAAGGGAGGCATCCTTGTTGTCTTTGTTGTCTTTGTTGTCTTGCTGACCTCACACCGTCAGCTTATTTGTGGTTACGCAGGCGCTCAAGCTCAGCCTCAACCGCGCTATTCAGCGGAGATTCAGGAGCGGCAGCAGCAGCTGCTGCCAGTCCGGATTGCTCAGCAAGGGCTTCCTGCATAGCAATCTTGTCCTCCATCCGTTCGAAGCCGCGGGATGCGCTGCCGGCGTTCAAGACCTGGCCGCGGCATCCACCGGGGGTGCTGGAGGCGTTGGCTTGAGCCGAATGTTTGATTTCAGCAGCTTTGCGGGCACGTTCCGCCAGCTCGGCTCTTTTGGCCTTGAGGCGTTTATGTTCTTCCTTCACATTCGCCAGTTGAACCTCAAGCGAGGCGAGTGTGGCCTGAGTCTCCTGCAGTCCGGCTGTGCATTCCTGTCCGCTCTCCGTATAGCGCAGTTTAGCCATTACTGCAGCGCGGGCTGCCGGCTCATTGCCTTCGCTCATGGCTTGAACGGCTTCCGCTTCGCTGCGCTCCGCAAGCACCTGATATTCATAGATGCGGCGCTCCAGCACACTGGCAGCGGCTTTGAATTCACGCTGTTTGCTCTCGGCATCGGTGATTTTATCCTCCAGATCCCGCAGATATTGTCCGGTAAGCAGCATCGGATCTTCCAGTTTGTTCAGTCCCTCGTGGATAGCTGCTTTGGTTAACGTTGTGATTCTTTGGAATATACTCATGGTTATAATCTCCTTTTTAGTTAGGGTTGGGTATTCTGGAACGAGTGATTAGTAGTCGAAACCGTCAGTGAAGCCGCCGTAGGATTCCTGAGGGATAATGAGACTGCCGATGATATAGAGAAAAATAACAGTACCGAAGCTGAAAAACGTAGCGGCAACAACAAGCAATCTTACAAGGGTCGTATCAACGTTGAAATAGCGTGCCAGTCCTCCGCATAAACCTGTGAGCTTCTTGTCTGTTACGGAGCGGGTTAATTTTTTTGTCATAGTGATATCTTCCTCTCTTCTATGGTGAGCGCCGGTTCGCGGCGTGTTCACTGCGTTGTCTATGTATGTATTGTACGAATTTATCCTGCGCAGCAAAACAGCCTGCAGACTGTTCTTTGTTCCCGACCTTAGTCGGGGATGCTGACCGCAATAGGACGGGGAGGGACCGGGAAATCACGGATGAATCGTGGAATACACGGACTTTTTACACAAAGAGGTCTTGTTGTTCATTCGGGGTTAATACTAGAGGATTAAACTGTACTCTAGCGGAGCCTATCATAAACATACGGGAGGACTGGCCTCATGGGAATTCACAAGTATTTTCGCTCACTGAATGAACTGGAACGCATTATCCGCTGTCCGGGCAAATTCAAATTCGAGGAGCATAGCGTAGCGGCCCATTCCTGGAAGGTCGTACAATACGCCAAAACACTGGCAGATATTGAAGAGAAACACGGTGCGGTGATCGACTGGAAGAAGCTGTACGAGATTACGAGCAGCCATGATTACGGAGAGATTTTTATCGGGGACATCAAAACGCCGGTGAAGCACTCCTCACTCCAGCTAAGGTCGCTGATTCAGCAGGTCGAGGAGGGCATGATCGACAACTTCATCAAGGAGCATATCCCGGATGAGTTCAAAAGCATCTTCTACCATCAGCTGCGCGAGGGCAAGGACGAGTCGATTGAAGGCTTGATTCTGGAGGTTGCCGACAAGATGGATCAGGTATATGAAGCTTTTGCCGAGCTGCAAAGAGGGAACACGGAGAAGGAATTTGTGGTGATGTACCGCAATGCCCTGATCAAGATCAAGAATATTGAGCTGAGATGTGTGGATTACTTCCTGGCAGAAATCCTGCCGGATATGGTGAATGAAGAAACACTGTCATCCATTGATATTAAAAGAATTACGGAAGAGGCGCTGGCTCTGTAGATGAGCTGTGGCTCTTTTTTTCTTATACATAAATGAATATGTGCCAGGCTGGATGCTGCTTTATATTTGGGTCATGGTATTGTAAGATAAAAGGGTATTATTTAAAATTTAAACTATACAGCTTGATGGACGGAGAAGGAGGTTCAACTTTGATTCAGAGCAACTCTTCAAAAATTAACGAATCCCTATTAAATGTACTCAATGTAAGGCACAGAGCGATAGCCGAGAATATAGCCAATGCAGACACCCCCAACTACAAGAAGAAAACCGTTGAGTTCCAGGAGGAACTCAGGCGTGCTATCCAGAATGACACTCAGGATGAGCTGGAAATAAAGCAGACCCATCACAAACATCTGCAGATCAAGGATGCTGATGCCCCCTTAATCCCTTACCGCATGATTACGAACAGCCATACTGCGATGAATAATAACGGCAATAATGTGGACATGGATATGGAGATGGCGAAGCTTGCGGAAAATCAGCTAATGTACAATTACCTGGCCGATCGGGTAAGCGGTCATTATTCCAAGATAAGAACGCTCATGCAGGATCTTAAATAAATGTTAATTCAAAAAAAGAGTCAGCTGCGCGAGATGCGGTTGTACTCTTTTTTTGCATTTTGTATGAAAAAGACAGCAATAACGCAATAACGCATGATTCCAGCAACAGCATAAATGGTTACCCTCCGGTAGTAGTGAAAGTGTGTTCAGAACAATAATGAAGGAGACGAATGTTACGGCAGGGAGAACGGCCGGAATGCTATGGTTAAGGAAAAATAAGGATGGTGTTTCGTTCTTGCAGTATTTCAATCTGATACCATTTTCAATTACACTAACCTGGTTTAGCTTGCTGCTCCTGATCGTGTGGACGGTAGACTTCCTGCAGGGCGGCTCCCCGGTTCAGCTTCCGGCGGGCAGCCTCAGAGAGCGTACCAAATCCATACTGGCGGATATTCTTATCTTTGCCGGAATTAACGGCTTGCTTCTGTACGTTCTTCATCCGCTGAGGAATCCCCTGCTTATTTCGCTGGCTGCCGCAGGACTGCTCGTTACGTATTGTCTGACATCCGGTATGCGCAAGCAGAGTTCGCCTTACCGGCCTTGGATTCTGCTGATACATGTGCTGCTTGGCATAGGCTTCTATCTGCTGTTCGGCATGCTGCTGATGGGTAAGCTCATTGTTACCTATAACCTGAATATGACGGATCAGTTCGATATCCTCTATTTCGTCTACGGGCAGGACCGGGCAGTAGTGTATGCCCTGCTGCTGGTCATGGTTACACTCTATTTCATAATCGGCAAACTGCTGATGCGGCCGCTGTACAGCTGGTATGCCGCGAATTATTACCAGGCCTCCAGAATGAACATTAAGCTGACCGGGGGAGAGGTTCTAACCGGAGTGTATATGCTGCGGGATACGGATAGAAGGTTCGTGGCAGCGAGTGACAGCCTCAATCCGGGCCCGGACGATAAGCTCTACAGAATCAGCCGGGAGAAAATAGAGTACATGGAGAGAGACGGCAGTGAACGTTGACTCAATCTACTAACATAAAGTGGCCCCTGGACCGTAATGACGGCCGGGGGCCGCTTTGCTGTGGTCATATCTGTTTATAAGCGAGTGCTGGATTACAATGGAATTACAGAGCATGGAGAAAAAAGGGGGAAATAATTATTGATTTTATAACATTATATGGTAAAAAGACTTGACAGGCATATGCTACAATTTATTTATAGGTGATTATAATCAAATGGCCTGGGAGCCGCAGATGAACTGAAATGGCCGGGTTTCCGGTCAATACTGGAGGACTACTATTGCATCAATATATAACGGTAAGCGGAGCAAGAGAAAATAACCTGAAGAATATCAGCCTTAACATTCCGCGTAATCAGTTAGTAGTGTTCACCGGAGTGAGCGGCTCGGGTAAATCAAGCCTGGCTTTTGATACGCTCTACGCCGAAGGACAGATGCGTTATGTGGAATCTTTATCATCCTACGCCCGGCAATTCCTGGGACTGATGGGCAAGCCGGATGTGGATGCCATTGACGGGCTGTCACCTGCCATCGCCATTGAACAGAAAACTACCTCGAGCAATCCGCGTTCCACCGTAGGAACGGTAACTGAGATTTATGACTATTTGCGGTTGTTATGGTCTAAGATCGGAACCCCGCATTGTCCGTCCTGCGGGCGGATCATACAGCGGCAATCCGTGGACCAGATTGTAGAACAGATTGCGGGGCTGCCGGAAGGAACCAAATATGAGGTGCTGGCGCCCATGGTCCGGAACAAAAAAGGTGCGCATCAGCATATATTCGAGCAGGCTAAGCTGGGCGGATATGTCCGTGTCCGGGTGAACGGCGTGGTCCATCATGTAACAGACCCCATTTCCCTGGACAAGAATAAAAAGCACTCCATCGAAATTGTTATCGACCGGCTGATCGTGAAAGACATGGATGTTCAGCGGCTGGCCGATTCTCTGGAGCATGCGTTTGCCCTGTCCGGGGATTTGGTGATCATTCACCAGAGTGCCAGCGGTGAAGAGGTAACGTATTCGCAGAGCTACGCCTGCCCGCATTGTGAAGTGTCTTTGCCGGAGCTATCCCCCCGCATGTTCTCTTTCAATAACCATGAAGGGGCTTGCCCGGCCTGTACAGGTCTGGGTTCACATCTGAAGGTTGATCCGGATAAAATCATGCCGGACACCAGCCGCTCCATCCAATCCGGCGGGATTATCGCGAACGGCTGGAGTAATGTGAAGACCAACTCTTTTTGCAAAATGTACTATGAGGCCTTGGGTGAAAAGTACGGCTTCGACTTCAGCACACCACTGCAGGAGCTATCATCAGAGGCCATGAACGTGCTGCTGTACGGGACTAACGGCGAGAAGCTTGAAGTGCACCATCCCGGTGATGCGCTCCGGAAATATGTCAAAGAAGCCTTCGAAGGAATCGTCAATAATCTGGAGCGGCGTTACCGGGAAACTCCATCCGAAGCGATGAAGAAGGAACTGGAGGAATACATGTCCGTTCTGCCTTGCCCCCATTGTCACGGTGACCGTCTGTCGCCTGTTGTGCTTGGTGTGAAGGTCGGCGGTAAAAGCATTGCAGAGTTCTGCCATTTACCGGTGGAGGCTGCAGCAGACTTTATTGCCGGGCTTAGCCTGACTGCGGCGAATGCGGAGATTGCCGGTACCATCCTGCAGGAGATTGATGCCCGGTTCCGGTTCCTGAATAATGTCGGACTAAATTATCTGACGCTCTCGAGAGCTGCCGGAACGTTATCAGGCGGTGAAAGCCAGCGCATTCGTCTGGCCACACAGCTGGGTTCCGGTCTTATGGGCGTCCTCTATATTCTTGACGAGCCGTCGATCGGCCTGCATCAACGGGATAATGACCGACTGCTGCTGGCTCTGAAGAAGATGCGCGACCTCGGCAATACGTTAATTGTAGTGGAGCATGATGAAGATACGATCCGTCAGGCGGACTGGATTGTCGATATAGGTCCAAATGCCGGAATACACGGCGGGGAGGTTGTGGCGCAGGGTACCCTTGAAGATATACTGGCTGAATCCCGCTCGATCACCGGCCAGTACCTGTCCCGCAGTAAACAAATATCCGTCCCGGAAGAGCGGCGGAGCGGAAACGGCAAACAGCTGACCATTACCGGAGCTGCCGGCAACAATCTGAAGGGGATCACGGTGTCTATTCCCTTAGGCACGTTAACCTGTGTGACCGGGGTTTCCGGCTCAGGCAAATCCAGTCTGGTCAACGAAATCCTCTACAAGAAGCTGGCTTCTACACTGAATCGGGCTCATACGATTCCCGGAGAGCACCAGAGTATCGATGGGATAGAGCATCTCGACAAAGTTATTAATATTGATCAGAAGCCAATCGGGCGTACTCCGCGTTCTAATCCGGCCACCTATACCGGGGTGTTCGATAATATCCGCACCTTGTTCTCGCTGACGAATGAGGCCAAGGTTCGTGCCTACGGCCCGGGGCGGTTCTCCTTCAATATCAAGGGCGGCCGGTGTGAAGCCTGTGCGGGAGACGGACTGATCAAGGTGGAGATGCATTTTCTGCCGGACGTGTATGTGCAGTGCAGCATTTGCAAAGGACGGAGATACAGCCGGGAGACGCTTGAGGTGCATTATAAAGGTAAAAGCATCGCGGATGTGCTGGACTTGACCGCTCAGGAAGCCGTCCAATTCTTTGGCAATATTCCGAAAATCCGTAAAAAGCTTGAGGCTCTTTGCATCGTTGGCCTCGGTTATATCAAGCTGGGCCAATCCTCCACGACCTTGTCAGGCGGCGAGGCGCAGCGGGTGAAGCTGGCGGCAGAGCTGCTTAAGCCCGCTACCGGTTCCACGCTATATGTGATGGATGAGCCAACGACCGGACTGCATTTTGCCGATGTGCACCAGTTAATTGATGTCCTGCATTCCCTGACCGATGCCGGCAACACCGTAGTGGTCATTGAACATAATCTGGAGCTGATCAAGAATGCTGATTACATTATTGATCTCGGCCCGGAGGGCGGCGCGGACGGGGGAGAGATCGTCTGTACAGGAACTCCTGAAGAGGTTGCGGTGCATGAGACGAGCTATACGGGCAAATATCTGAACCAAGAGATGGGGAGAAGATGAACTTAATCCAGATGCAGGTTGAGCATAGCAAATATGGAGCGGGAACTGTCGTAGGTCATGTGGAAGAGCGGATTATCATTGATTTCTCCGGAGATACGGGCGAGAAAAGCTTCTTGTACCCGGAGGCTTTTGAGCAGTATCTGCGCCTTCTTGATCCGGTGCTGCAGGCTCAGATCGGCAAGGAAGTGCAGTTAAAAGCAGCGCAGCGGGCAGCAGATCAGCTCCTGCGGGAACAGCAGCGGGAGGCAGAGCATGCAAGGCTTGCTGAAGAGAAGCTTCAATTAAAGAATGATAAGAGCAAATCGCGGCGGAAGGCTGCTCAGGCGAAGAACAAGGGATAGGGCCAGACTGACCAGGAAGGCTAAAAGCGTACTATAATAGAGATGGAACATAAGCTTAATAAGTGTCGGCGGTCTTTTCCGGGGAGTTCTCTGGTGAGGGCCGCCAAGTTTTTTGTACACAATAAATACTATATACTGGAGGGTTAACCCATGTATCAATATAAAGACCGCGAATTTACCCGTGTCCATTTTGACGGGCAGGATTTGCGTTATGGCGAGCTGATCAGCTGCACTTTTGAGAAATGCACGTTTATGAACACTTCTATGGAGGAGATTGATACCAGCTACTGCCGGTTCATTGAATGCGACTTCAAGGGTGTCAGCCTGAACTCCTCGATTCATAACGAGTCCGCGTTTGAGAATTGCAAGTTTAACGGCGCGAATCTCTTCGTCTCCAAATTTATCTCCTGCAAAATGACCGGCTCGGACTTCTCCGGCGCCCAGGTGGACGGCATTACGATTGACGGGGGAGACTGGTCGTACACGAATCTGCGGCATGCCAATCTGAGCAAGCAGGACCTGCGCGGAGTGCGCTTCTTCGAGGCTGACTTTACCGATACCGATCTGACGAAGGCGGATCTAAGGGACTGCAATCTGGAACGGGTATCACTGAGCCGGGCCAAGCTTGCAGGGGCCGACCTGCGGGGAGCGAATCTACAGGGTGTTGACCTGAAGGCACTGGATGTGAAAGGCGCGCGGATGGATCTGGAGCAGGCTGCTCTGTTTATGCGTTCCTACGGGGCGAAGGTGGATTGAAGCTCGGACAGCAATTTTGTGCTATTTGTGAATCAATTTTACGGTGGAAACAGACAGGAATAGCCGATACAATGATTCTGTATCCACAATAAAATACAATTCATTCACAAATGGAGGTCACATAACTTATGAATCATTGGGAATTCGCCCCTACACCGCCAATGGGCTGGAACAGCTGGGATTGCTATGGTGCTTCGGTGACGGAGGCAGAGGTACGGGGGAATGCTGAATACATGGCCCGCAACCTGAAGGAGCATGGCTGGGAATATATAGTGGTTGATATTCAGTGGTATGAGCCCGGGGCCGTGTCGGACCAGTATCGTCCTTTTGTCCGGCTGGAGACAGACGCATATTCCCGGCTGATTCCTGCGGTGAACCGTTTCCCCTCGGCAGAAGGCGGTCTTGGGTTTAAACCGCTTGCTGATTATGTACATAGTCTTGGCCTGAAGTTCGGAATTCATATTATGCGCGGTATTCCCCGTCAGGCGGTTCACGACAATACACCCATCAAGGGAACGGCGGTGACTGCACGCGATATCGCACATACCTGTTCCTTCTGCGGCTGGAATACGGATATGTATGGTGTAGATGCTTCCAAGGAAGGTGCCCAGGAATATTACAATTCTTTGTTCGAGCTGTACGCGTCATGGGATGTCGATTACATCAAGGTGGATGATATCGCAGATTCCTGGTTGCATGGCGGCCCCCATCTGGCCGAGATCGAGCTGATCCGCAAAGCCATTGACCATACCGGCCGCAGCATTGTGCTGAGCCTGTCGCCGGGACCTGCACCTGTGAAGCATGCTGACTTCTTGGAGAACCATGCGAATGTATGGAGAATGACGGATGATTTCTGGGACCGCTGGCCGCTCCTCCTGGATATGTTCGACCGCTGTTCCACTTGGGAAGGCCGGCCTAAACCCGGCTGCTGGCCGGATTGCGATATGCTGCCGCTTGGGCGTATCGGAATACGCGGTGTGCAGCATGACCGCTGGACGAACTTTACGAAGGACGAGCAAGTAACGATGATGACCTTATGGACCCTCTTCCGTTCCCCGCTCATGTTCGGCGGTGAGATGCGCGATAACGATGAATGGACGCTGTCTCTTCTGACGAACCAGGATGTGCTGAACATGCACCGTCACAGTTATGGCGCCCGGCAGATCAGCCGTCGCGGGGATCAGGTTGTGTGGCTAGCCGAAGGTCCTGAAGGCGAGCGGTTTGTAGCTTTGTTCAACACAGGCGAGCTACTGGCGGAAGTGTCTGTAGCTATTGCCGATCTGGGAGTGGGCAGCGGGGTTAAGGCCAAGGAGCTGTGGACCGGGAAGCAAACCGGCCTGCTTGCAGATACACTGAGTGCAGCCATTCCGCCCCATGGAGCAGCGTTGTTCCGTGTTGCCGCAGAGTAAGCGTATATAGCAAAAGGTTTCACATTACGAAGAGACGCAGCAGGATGCTGGTCTCTTTTTTTGCGTGACCGGGTTAGATAGAGAAAGTGTATAATCATATAAACATAGAATCTGCTAGGAAGGGCGGGAAGGTCACGATGGAACAAGAGATATTTAATTTCAGCTGGGTCGGCAGTAATGAGATGCATCTTGATAATCCGGTAACAGTTACATATAAGAGTACGGTCATCGGCCGTTACGGCGGGAACACGGCAGCAGGCGCTGATAAGAATGAGGATGGTGCTTACGTATTAAATGAACCAGGCGGCGGCTGGGAATTTGTCATGCTCCTGGATGCCCATAACACTGCAGAAAGCGCGGAACTACTGATCCGCACAATCGACAGTGGAGCTGGTGAAATCATAAGGCTGCTCTCGCTGCCGGTTCATCAGGCGTTTCATGCGCTGGAGGAATTTCTATTGTCTATTTTTAAGTCGGAGGATTTCATAAGGAAGTGCAGGCAGGTTACAGGGGAGACCGCGTGTCTGATTAGCGTGCGTATGGAGAATTACATCTGGTGGTTCTCTGTAGGAGATAATTCGCTATTCCTGCTTCATCCGGATCTGGCCGCCCGCGGGCAATATGCTTTGAACCAGCGCAATTACTATGAATGGATCGGATTCGTGAATACCTTCGACCAGCCGGTTGCCTGCTACTCTTCAGGAATCCGTGAGCTGCGGCAGGGCCACAACGTAATCGTGATGACTACGGACGGTCTGTTGGAGTTGGGAGCAAGAGTACTTGAGGACCCGCGCAGGCTTTATGTTGCTTTTGCAGGGGAAGAGGAGCTGGAGAAGTGTGTACAAGATGTATTGGCAGATGTGCATCAGCAGTTAGGCCGGGACAGCGCCACAGTTGTTGCCTGGATTTATGATAATGGCAGGAAGGGTGCGATGCCTAGTGATTAGCTATAAATGATGAAGGTGAATTTTATACTGAGAAGGTGATTATTATGAAGATTACTATGAGAGCAATTAGAGACTTCTGCGGGACTGACTTTTATAACCGGGGGAAGTCTTATTATGAACAGGGGTGTGTCCGCAGCCTTACCTTTTACCCGGACGATAGCAGCTATGAAGCACAGGTGAAGGGAAGGAAAGTATACGAGGTGAATATTGATATTCATGATCGTACCGACACCTTCAAAGCAGACTGTTCTTGTCCTGCCTATGAGAACTATAGCTGCTGTAAACATGTAGCGGCAACACTTATTGCTATACACATGCAGCAGATTAAGGAGCCTGCCGATGCACAAGCTGCTCCATCCAGACGCGTAAACAAGTCCAAATACAACCAGACGGAGCAGCTTATTTCTTCTTTTCAGAAATCGGTTCTTAACCGTGAGAGTGAGCCTGTGCTATTCGGTCTTGCAGGGGCGCTGCAGTTTGAGTTCACGCTTAACGTTAATGGTTACAGCAGCAGTCCGCGATTCTCCGTTGAAATGCGTGTGGGAATCAAACGCCTGTATGTAGTGTCCAAAATAAACGAGTTTCTAGAGCATCTCGAGCAGCGTAAGCCGTTATACTTCAAGAGTATATTTACCTTTGATGCTGAAAACCAGCACATTAATCCTGCGGATATGAAATTCCTTGAACTGCTGATTCTAATGAAAAACACTGAGAAAATTTATAGAAATGATCTCCCCAGCTATTATAATAACTCCTTAAAGGACGGGAAAACAATTGTCGTTACCCCGCTGGCCTGGGACAAGCTTAAACTGCTTTTTCCGGAGGTGAATGTCATTATGGGGGGACCGGGGAACCCGGGAATTCGGGCTGAGCTTGCAGAAGAGGCGCCTCCGCTTGAATTTACGATTGGACCAGGGAAGAGACAGGACTATGTTCTGTCAGCTTCAGCACTGGATCATCTGATGCTGTTTCCGGACTACTCCACTGTGATCATTAACGGGAAGATATATTCAATGAACAGTGATGTTATAAGCATGCTTTCACTATTAAAACAGCAGTTTGCGGCATCGCAGAATATTGAGATCGCTCCCGGACAAATCGAATCGGTCGTTCAGCAGGTACTGCCAACCTTAAGAAAGCTAGGGAAAGTAAGGGTGGAGCAGGCAGTAAGCGAGCGGATTGTGGAACCGGACATGCAGGCAAAGCTGTATCTGGATTATGCGGATGGCATATTGACGTTTCGGCTGGAATTCCATTATGAGGAGATTATTATCAACCCGCTGGAAGAGAAACCTGATGACGCAGTCCGCGAGCAGAAGATCCTGATCAGGAATGTTCAGCAGGAAAATAAGATCATTGCGGTTCTGGATAATTCTCCACTCAGGCGGGAGCGGCAGCACTGGGTTTCAATAAGTGAACCGGTTCTTTATGAGGCGCTATATGAGGTTATTCCAGTGCTGGAAGACTATGCAGAACTATTGGTTACCCCGGCTGTTCAGGGACTTGTGCTGGCGCGTAAATCTTATCCCAAAGTCAAAGCGAATTTAAATGAGGGCCTGGACTGGCTGGATATCTCGTTTGAGCTGGAGGGATTGGATGAACAGGAGACGGTTCGCGTCATGCAGGCTATTGTGGAGAAAAAGAAATATGTCCGGCTTAGCAGCGGGGCCTTTCTGTCCCTTGCAGATGAAAGCTTCAGCGAATTCGGTAATGTGGCCGAGCGGCTGAATCTAAAGCGGAAAGAGCTGAAGCAATCCGTGATACGCTTGCCTTCCGTTCAGGCGCTGCAGCTTCCGGAGCGGGGGCAGGGGTTCAAGCATACGAAGTGGGGCAAGTCTCTCCGGGTATTCCTGGAGCAGCTGCGGGAACCGGACAGTATGGAGTTCGAGCTGCCGGCAGCGCTTAAGCCTGTGCTCCGTGACTATCAGGCCAGAGGCTTCCAGTGGATGAAGACGTTGTCGAAGTTCAGATTCGGCGGGATTCTGGCGGATGATATGGGACTGGGTAAAACCATTCAGAGTATCGCTTATATCTGCTCCGAGCTGGCTGAGCTGGAGACTGAGGTGCAGGTGAAAGCACCGGTGCTGATTCTCTGTCCGGCCTCCTTGACCTATAACTGGGGGAATGAATTTGCCAAGTTTGCTCCAGAGGTTAAAGTGCTGGTAGCGGCAGGGCAGAAGGAGGAGCGCAGCGGACTGCTGGAGAGTACAGCCATGGAGGAAGCGGATGTGATTATTACTTCGTACCCGCTGCTCCGGAGAGATATTGACCTGTATTCCGGCACCAACTTTCATGCGTTAATTCTGGATGAAGCCCAGGCGATCAAAAATTCAGCGTCCCAAACGGCGCAGGCCGTTAAATCTATTATGGCTGGCCGGAAATTCGCCCTGACTGGAACACCGATTGAGAATTCGGTGGATGAGCTGGAGGCTATCTTCAGTACAGTATTCCCGTCGTTGTTTGCTGGACGTTCGACCTTTAAGGAGCTGCCTGCCGGACGCATCGCCAGTATCGTATCTCCCTTTATTTTGCGGCGGCTCAAAAAAGATGTGCTGGAGGAGCTGCCGGACCGCATCGATACCGTGCAGCGCACAGAACTGCTGGATGAGCAGAAGCAAGTGTATCTCGCATACTTATCCAGGCTCCGTGACGATACCGAACAGGATTTGCTAACTGAAGGCTACCAAAAGAGCCGGATGAAGATTCTGGCGGGGATCACCCGTCTGCGGCAGATCTGCTGCCATCCTTCATTGTTCATCGAGAATTATACGGGCGGCTCAGGCAAGCTTGCGCAATTGCTGGAAACTGTGCAGGAATGCCGCGATTCGGGCAAAAGAATGCTGGTGTTCTCGCAGTTCTCCAGCATGCTGGAGCTAATCCGGCAGAGCCTGGTGGATGCGGGGGTGGAGCCCTTTTATCTCGACGGCTCGACTCCGGCCAGGGAACGGGTAGAGCTTTGCCGGCGTTTCAATGAAGGAGAAGGAGAAGTGTTCCTAATCTCGCTCAAAGCAGGCGGAACGGGCCTTAATTTGACCGGCGCGGACACCGTTATTTTATATGACCTGTGGTGGAATCCGGCAGTAGAAGAGCAGGCCATCGGAAGAGCGCACCGGATGGGGCAACGGAATGTGGTGCAGGTGATCAGGCTTATCACAGAAGGCTCCATCGAGGAGAAGATTCTAGAGCTGCAGCAGCGCAAAAAGGATCTCATCGAAGAAGTCATCGAAGCTGGAGAGAACAAGACCACCCGGCTGTCGGAAGAGGATATCCGTGAGCTGCTCAGAATGTAAGGAAGCCCGTACCTATTTTACCCGTACATGCACTTCTAGGCATCTACCCACATACAATAAAAGGACCATGAACCCGTAGTTCTCGCTTGCAGATCGGTTTCATTGTACATGTGCGGGAGGTGTCGCCAAGTTGCCTGGAATCATAAGCACGATTGCGCTGCTGATCAAAGAACTGACGCTGCTGGTATCTTACGTAAGGAACAATGCTTTTCCCCAGCCTCTATCGGAGCAGGATGAGAGCAAATACTTAGGGATGATGGCCGAGGGGGACGCCAAAGCACGAAATTTGCTAATTGAGCATAATCTGCGGCTCGTTGCCCATATAGTCAAAAAATTCGACAACACCGGCGAAGACATGGAGGATCTTATCTCCATCGGTACGATTGGATTGATTAAAGCAATTGAAAGCTACCGCCCTAATAAGGGGACAAAGCTGGCTACCTTTGCTGCCCGCTGTATTGAAAACGAAATCCTGATGCACTTGCGTTCGTTGAAAAAGACACGTAAGGACGTGTCCCTGCACGATCCGATTGGGACAGACAAGGAAGGCAACGAGATTACGCTGATCGATATCCTCGGTTCCGAGGCGGATGATGTGATTAAGGAAGTAGATCTCAAGATTGAGAAGAGCAAGATATACCGTAACCTCGACATTTTGGACGAGAGGGAGAAAGAGGTAGTCGTCGGTCGCTTCGGCCTGGATACCGGAGGAGAAGAACGGACGCAACGGGAAATCGCTAAGGACCTAGGGATCAGCCGTAGTTATGTGTCGCGGATTGAGAAGAGGGCGCTGATGAAGCTGTATCATGAGTTTTATAAGGCGAAGCGGTGAATATTGAAAGCGACTTATCTTCGGATGAGTCGCTTTTATTCTAAATACGCAGGTTATGATTTTGATTAAATCATGAAAAATACAATACGAAGGAGAGTTTTACTACAATGAGCTACAAAGAAATATATGATCTCCATGTTCAATTTTTACATACGTATGAAAAACACGAAAAGCATCAAGGTCCATATCAGAGAGAAATAAATCATTTCATAAAGACAGTTTTTCCTGACGGAGGATGTGCTTCAAAAAAATTTTGTGTTAAATCAACTTGTAAAGATACATGAGAAGGGAAGGGCGGAGATAGTGAAATGGTTCAGAGAATTACTTCAAATGAGAATAAATATTAGAGAAGTACAAGTGGGCTTTCTTGAACTAAGGAATAATTCTTTTTTAACCTGTGCCTTTGTCGGAATGCATTGCCAGGATACTAACGGAAAAAGTCAGCCTGTTGATTCAGATTAATTTGCTACAAGGAACTTTAATTACCTATAATGCCATAAGTCATGCCGCTCACCTCGAGAGAGTTGGCTTTACGTATACCTTTTTTCCCAACTATGATCTCTGAAGGGGCACTAGCCAACAAGAAACGCTTTCGGTATTGCGTTAATGATAGTTTAGCGATACGTATGTATTATAGTATTCATAATGTGCTAATTAGGGAATTAAGACTGTTTTTATCAAGGATAAAAAAAGTCTTAAAATGGGAGACGCTATAAAAAAACCGACTAATCCCAATAAACCATTATGCGGCGAAAGGAATTAAATATATGACAATAATTAAAAACCTTATTCCTGGGGGACTGACCCCATAACGTGAGACAATATCAGAACACCTTTCAAGAAAACGGAACCCTGTCGTAAGATAGGGAGATAATCTTGGAGGTGTTTTTGCGTTGGCAACTAGAGTGAGTGGCTTACAGTATAGCGGACAAGCAAGACACATCTTTAGGTTTGGATACGCTGAATCAACTTCCAAAATGGGCAAATATGCTGCTTCATTGTGACCAAGGCAGCGTATACACGTCTCAGATGTACCAGACTGCAGTCAAAGGAAAAGGCATTACCATGAGCATGTCCCGCAAGGGAACGCCCGGCTAAAGTATAAATATGGGAATCGAAAGTTTTGGGTGGAGGGGTAATATGTGAGCACCGTAGGTTTAAATGAAGTCACCGTAGCTAAGTACATTCGTGAACAAGAAGCACATGACCAGGCGATAGATAAACCGAATGTAAAAGAGTACGAAGATTCATTCTGTGACAAAAGGAACAAAAAGAAATAAGCCTGTTTAACGGTTAAGTGAAAATTACAAATTACACTGAGCCTGAACAAATTTGTGGTCAGGCTAACGTCTTTAGGCGCAGTAGCGCAACAGGGGGTTATACCCCAAGAGCAAACCACCCGTTGGTCGGGTGGTCCTGATTGTCTTGCGAGGAAAGAGTCTGCACAAACGTCCGGATAGCATCCCCAAGAGGTCCGGATAACACGGGCAAAACGATTTATAATAAAAATGCTTTCCAAAAAGATACTTTTTGTCTTCATGCAATACAGGTAACGGCTCAGATTCTTACACACTGGAGGGAATGAAATGTTGAAAAAATTAAGCATCCGTAAGTTACTGGTGTATGTGCTTGTCCTGGCCCTCGTGGCACTGCAGTTACCGGGCGCCCCGAGGGTCTCGGCAGCAGCACAGACCTATGAAGCGGAATCCGCAACACTATCAGGAGGGACAGCGGCAGCTTCCGATCATACCGGTTACACCGGGACGGGATTTGTCGGCGGCTATACGGACAACAATAAAAGTAATGCTTCCGTGAAGTTTACTGTAAGCGTTTCCTCAGCGGGCAATTACACAGCAGCTCTAAGATATGCCAACGGTACCGGTTTCGCGCAGACCTTGAGTCTGTATATTAACGGCACTAGGCTGAAGCAAATTACGCTGCCGGCAACTGCGGACTGGAATACTTGGGGAGCGGCTGCCGAAACGGTTTCCCTGAATTCAGGCAGCAATACCCTTATGGTCAAATTTGATTCAACAGACAGCGGCAACGTAAATCTGGATAATCTCATGGTGGACATCTCCCTGGGCACCAATCTGGCCCTGAACAAAACTATAACTGCGAACAACACGTATTCCGGTTATCCTGCCGGAAATGCAGTGGACGGAAATGCAGCTACTTACTATGAAGGCGCGGCTAACAGCTATCCGAATACATTAACTGTAGACCTCGGAAGTGTGCAGAGTGTGAATACAGTCGTGCTTAAGTTCCCCTCCACCTGGGGGACAAGAACCCAAACGCTGTCCATACTGGGCAGCACCAACAACACATCTTACAGCACGCTGGCTGCTTCACAGACCTACTCTTTCAATCCGGTCTCGAACAATACGGTATCTATCTCCTTTACAGCGGCTTCTACGAGATATGTCCGGCTGAATTTCACAGCCAATACCGGCTCAACTGCGGGCCAGGTGGCGGAATTCGAAGTGTACGGCTCTGGCGCAGTTACACCGACAGCCACACCAACAGCAACCGCTACACCAACTCCAACTCCAACTTCTACACCTACACCGACGTCAACAGCTACACCAACCCCGTCCGCTGGAACCTATGGGGCGACTATGCCTTATGACACCTACGAAGCGGAGAATGCCTCGTACACCGGAGCGCTCATCGGCCCGCCCACTACAGCCGGCGAGCTTGCTTCCGAAGCATCTGGCCGAAAAGCGGTGAAGCTGACCTCCGCAGGCCTGTATATGCAAATTACCCTTGCCAAAGCTGTACAGGGTGTCACGATCCGTTATGCAATCCCGGATAATGCAGCCGGAACGGGCATTGATTCCGCGATCAGTATGTATATTGGCGGAACGCTGTTCAAGGATATCAGCCTGACCTCCAAATACAGCTGGAACTACGGGGAATGGGGGACTGAAGGCGGCGAGATCCGCTGGTCCAACAATCCCAATGCGGCTTCAACTACACCTGCACATATGTTTGATGAAGTATCCGTTGTACTGGATAAATCGTATCCAGCCGGAACGGTTATTAAGCTGCAGCGAAATGCCTCTAACCTGAACTTCAGCACTACCGCCTACGTAACCGTCGATCTGCTCGAAACGGAAGCGGTCCCGGCAGCACTTACGATGCCGTCAAATTACGTCCCGGTCACCTCGTATGGTGCAATAGCTAACGATGACATCGATGATACTACTGCTATCAATAACGCGATTACTGCCGTTAAAAACTCCGGCGGTACCTACAAGGGCGTGTGGATTCCCGCAGGAACCTTTACCTTGAACAACGGCACCAGAGGCGCCGGCTATAACGAAAGCGGCACAAGACTCTACCTCGATAGCGGCGTGTCCGTCAAAGGGTCTGGGGTCTGGTATTCCACCCTGTCAGGCATTTATGCGGGCTTCTACTTGAGAGGCGGCAATGTTACCCTGTCCGACTTTAAAATTAGCAGCAATGACCTTATCCGTGACGACTACAACGGTGTGACCGGAGTTGAGGGAAACGGTACGAATTCCACCATGAACAATCTGTGGATTGAACACGGAAAAGTAGGCTTCTGGTTCAATCAGACAGATGGCGTTACCATTTCCAATTCCAGGGTCAGAAACGTCTGGGCTGACGGCATCAACCTGCATAGAGGGACTTCGAATTCTACCGTTACGAATAACTCGATCCGTAACAGCGGCGATGATGGCATGGCCATGTGGTCGGATACCTACCTGGATACCAACAATACGTTCAGCTATAATACCGTACAAATTCCTACACTGGCGAACAACATCGCTATTTACGGCGGCAAGGACAACAAGGTTATCGGCAATTTGCTCACAGATACCGTGCGGACAGGCGGAGGAATCTCCTTCGGCACTAACTTCAGCCCGCCGTCCATGACCGGAACGTTAACGGTTCAGAATAACAAGCTGCTGCGCACAGGCTCCGCCCACCGTGACTATGGCTATCAGATCGGCGCGATCTGGGCCTACTGGCTGAACAACAGCGGTAAGGCGCAGAATCTCGCGGTCACCGTGTCCGGCAATACGATTCAGGACAGCACGTATTCCGGGATTTTCATTGAAGAACCGGCCCCGAATATTTCAGTGACCTATGCATCCAATACGATCCTGAATGCCGGAACTTACGGCGTATATATCCAGAGCTCCGCAGCCGGAAGCTCGGTGTTTAACAGCAACACGGTTACAGGCGCACCTTCAGGCAAATTCCTGAATACTTCGAGCAGTTTTACCGTTTCGGGTACGGGGAACAACTGGTAGACTTCGGAAGTAGACAGTACAAATAATAAAAGTTTTTTAAGCGGCCTTGGTCCTGAATTCAATGAGACTGAGGCCGTTTAGCTTTGCCCGCAACCGTTCGTATGCAATTAGGGGCGGACCATTATTATTCAAAAAATATATCTGAATCCTATGTATTGAACAAATAAGGACGTTGACATTATTTCGTTTAGAACTTGTGATTATGAAATGAGTATTGATGAGAATGGAATAATTTTGACCTGGAATATTTGGATGTGAGAACGCTGCATCTTTTATATGAGCATAAAAGGATAATGAATATAAGACTTAGCTATTTGAGTTTAAACGTAGTGAACATTTCTCCTGAAATATTGACCCGATATAGCAAATTAGAAAAAGAATCGTTGATTCTAAGAAATCTGAGTATTAAGTGTGGATTTACAAAAAGTTATAAGACATTTGATACAATCACATATCGATTTAAACAGATGATTGATGAAGAAGAAGAGATATTAACTTTGCTGCCCGCTGTATTGAAAACGAAATCCTGATGCACCTTCGTTCGCTGAAAAAAAACCGTAAAGATGTGTCCCTGCACGACCCGATTGGGACAGACAAGGAAGGCAACGAGATCACGCTGATCGATATCCTCGGCTCCGAGGCGGATGATGTGATTAAGGAAGTTGACCTTAAAATCGAGAAAAGCAAGATCTATCGGAACCTGGATATATTGGATGAACGCGAGAAGGAAGTCGTAGTTGGCCGCTTCGGGCTGGATACTGGCGGAGAAGAGCGGACGCAGCGGGAGATTGCGAAGGACCTGGGGATCTCGCGGAGTTATGTGCAGCGGATAGAGAAGAGAGCACTCAAGAAGCTGTATCATGAGTTTTATAAGGCGAAAAGGTAAACTCATAATCACAAGGTAATATCCGTTAACAATAGAGCATTTATAAAGCAACTTGTCTGCGGATGAGTTGCTTTTTGTTTTTCTAACTTAATTTTGAACAGGTTTTGTTTTACGGATATATCGTCCTGGAGAAACCCCTTCTGACTTCGTAAATTGTTTGGTGAATGAATATATATCCCCGTAACCAAGACTAACGGCTACGTGTTTGATGGGAAGTCCGGATAGCAGCATCATTTTTGCCTGTCTCATTAAATGTTCAGTGTGATATCGCTTAGGGGAAATCCCCGTAGTCTCTTTGAAAAATTTCCGGAAGTTCTCGTAGCCCATATTCACGGCAGCAGCCACTTCCTGAATATCAAAGTGAATATCATTGGAGACACTAATCAGCTCGCAGGCTTTTGTTATTTTACTATCATTTTCATTGCTATGAGCATTATGAATGCTACTGTGTAATCTGATAATCAAATCCTGAGACTTCATTAGCAGGGAGGGAAGACTTTCATCTGTTGCACTTTTCAAGGCTTTCAGCAAGGAAACAAAATCAAAGAAAAAATCATTCGTATACAGTGTCGATTGGACTTCCTTATCGGAATTAATAATTCCAAGTGTCTTTAAGTATGAATAGACAGGATACCCGACACTGATATAAAACTCGATCCAATTACCATCTGGTTCAATTGCAGTAGAGTGCAAACGTTCAGGTAAACGTTGAACAAGATCACCTGCTTGCATAGGAGTAACGGTACCGTCCGTAGAAATAAACGTTCCACTGCCTTGCAATACTACAAAACAGCTGTAATATCCTATCTTAAAATCATATTGAGAACGCTCTGCTGATCTTTTCCGCATAAAGCCGCAAGATACAATACCCTGATTAAAATCTTTGCCGATACATCGGTAGATTACATCATTTTCATTAATGTCTTCAAAATTCATGTATTCACACTCCTACCAAAATGGATAAATGTAATACCAGAATCAACATTTAATATAAGGGATTTTCCTTATATTATAGGGGTGTCTACATTGAAAGATCAACCAATTAGAACAATGGACGGGAGTGTTATTTAAGCCGATGAAGCTAAGCAGAGATTGGGAAAATCAATATGTTACTCAAAAAAACCGTTATCCCATGCATGAGCCCTACGGAGTATACGAAACCGTTGAACAGGCTTTAAGCGGAGACCGGAGAAAGTCTAAATACGTAAAAAGCCTGAATGGAATGTGGAAGTTTAAATTGTTCGGATCTCCCGATGAAGTAACGGATGAATTCTATAGTCCTGAACATGATGTGTCCCATTGGGATAATATTCCAGTTCCTTCCAATTGGGAGCTTTCGGGGTATGGAAAACCTGTATACACCAATATGTTGTATCCCTTTGTTCAAAAAGGGGAGGGCTCACGTCACGAAATTCAACTCAAGAATAATGAATACATTTTGAATCCGCCTCATGTGCCAGAGAGTAACCTTACCGGTTGTTACGTCCTTACGTTTGAAGTTGACGAACAGTTTAACGAAAGGGATATATTTATCGATTTTGGAGGTGTAGAATCATGTTTTTATCTTTGGTTAAACGGAAAAATGGTTGGTTATTCTCAGGACAGTAAGCTTAACGCTTCTTTTGATATCACGGATTACATTCAAAAGGGACAAAACCGTATAGCTGTTCAGGTTATGCGGTTTGGAGCTGGTACTTATCTGGAGGATCAGGATTACTGGCATCTCTCGGGGATCTACCGAGATGTTCTCATTTATGCAAAACCACGTATGCGCATTCATGATTATAAGATCGAAACCCTCTTTTCAGGGAATTACAACAATGCCGAATTAAAAGTGACGGTTGCACCTAATAATCAAGCGAATGGTTATGGTGAAGCCCATGTGCGGTTGTCCCTGTATGATAGCGAACAGAAATTGGTTACTGAGTTTGAAACGCCAAAGTTTGCGGATTGTGATTTCTACCTGCGAGAAAAATATGTAGCAAAGGTTACGAAAACCATTTCAAATCCTCAATTGTGGAGCGATGAGAGCCCTTATCTCTATAAATTAGTATTAGAAATGATTGATTTGTCTGGAAATGTAGTTGATATTGAGAGTGCGAATGTCGGCTTCCGTGAAGTGAATATCGATCGAAAAGGGATCCTGAGAATTAACGGGAAGCGTCTCATTATACGGGGAACCAATCTTCACGCCTTTTGTCCTGAATCAGGACGAGTCGTAACAACAGAATATATGCGCGAGCAAATCAAGGTCATGAAATCGCTGAATATCAATGCGGTAAGAACAAGTCACTATCCGCACGCAATCGAATGGTATGACCTGTGTGATGAACTGGGCATTTACCTGGTGGATGAAGCCAATATTGAAACACACGGTCTTGGCGGCCAGTTAAGCGCATCCCCCGAATGGACACATGCGTATATGGAACGGGCTACACGGATGGTTCTGAGAGATAAGAATCATCCATCCATTATTCTCTGGTCTCTGGGTAATGAATCCGGTTATGGAGCGAATCATGCTGCGATGTACGGCTGGATTAAGGAGTATGACAAAACAAGGTACGTTCAGTATGAGTCTCTGAATCCTCCGGCAAACATCTCCGATATTATGGCGCCTATGTATCCTCAGAAAGATTGGATCCTGGATGTCATGGCTGAAAGCGAAGATTTGCGTCCTTTTATTATGTGTGAATATGCGTACGCGAAAAGTAACAGTAACGGAAACTTTAAGGAATTTTGGGATCTCATTCATAAATTCCCGCGGTTTCAAGGAGGATTCATTTGGGATTTTCAGGATAAAGCGCTGGTTAAGCATGATAAAGACGGAAATAAAAAGTATGTCTATGGCGGGGCATTCCAGGAAGAAGTCACTGATCCTGCTCCTGATATGTGCCTGAATGGTATTGTTTTCCCTGATCTCACTCTCAAGCCGGCTGCGAATGAAATAAAAAATGTACAATCACCTATCCAAATGGATTACATGCCTGGGAATGATGGCTATCGAATTTATAATCATTACACGCATCGGGATTTAAGCCATTTGAATATGACTTGGGAGCTGGTTTGCGATGGCAATGTGATGGAAAGCGGTAGTTTGCCTAGATATCACACAGCACCCGGATCCGTTGATAAGCTTCAAGCGCCATACGATTCGTCTAAAGTCTCCGGGGAAGCTTTTCTTAATTTCTATGCTTATTTGGACGAGGACACCTTTTATTCTAAGAAGGGAACCTGTATTTATGCCTGCCAGATAGAGATTAAAGATTCTGTTAATAAAGTGCATACCGGAGATATTGAAAAGGATAGCTTGAAGTATGATGAAACAACAAATGAAATTCGTATATATAATGAAAATACAACGGTTCTTTTCTCGAAAGAAACGGCAGAGTTCATTTCTGTAAAATACAATCACAAGAATTATTTCACGGGAGGAACCAATAACTTCTATCGCCCTCCAACAGGAATTGATGGAGGTATTCATCTTGAATCGTCCAATTATGCAGATGAATGGAAAGCTCTCGGGCTCCATTCCAATGAGAAAGAAATCAAAAAGATTCGGGTATTTGCAGCACCGGCTGCTGTTATCATTCAAGTTCATGGTGTATATCATGGATGCATTGAAACCAAAACCAATTATACCGTCGGCGGCAAAGGTATAGAAATCACAAATACAGTTGTGAACAATGCCAAGGTCGACACCCTCCCGAGAATTGGGCTTAGCTTTAAGTTCTCTGATGCTTGGAAGAATATGAAATGGTACGGCCGCGGGCCATGGGAAAACTACGCGGATCGTAAATCTGCCGCATTCGTTGGAGTATATGAAAGCACTGTAGAACAGCAGCACGTACCCTATATCTTACCGGTAGAATGCGGTGGTAAGGAGGATGTCCGGTATTTATATTTGTCATCCCAAGAACAAGCAGTAAAAGTATCGGCAGCGGGACATTTCCATTTTGATATTCATGGGCACAGTATTGAGCAATATGACAACGCCGCCTATGAAGACGAGCTGGGAAATTCAGATTCTGTTTATCTTAATATTGATTACAAACATGCAGGTCTTGGTGGAGATACCGGCTGGACCAAAAATATTCACGATCCATATAAAATTAAGAAAGGTATCTATGTTTATACGGTAACTATAGAAATCATTTCTTAAAAATCGAAATAGAAGCATCCGCTGAAACCATTGTATAAACCAGACTAGAATGAAAGATCCACAGGCTTATCTCAAATAACCGGTATTCTAACTATGTAGGCAAAAAAAGCGCAGAAGCCGAATTCCGGTTTCTGTGCTTTTACTTAAGCTTAAGGGAGCAACGTGGAATTTCTCAAAACGACATAGCTTAGAGGAAAATGAGATAAATATAAGGACTTATAAGATAGAGGTAATATTTATGCTCTTTGATACTCATTCATTAAATTGTCGATAATCTGCTGTACGGACAAAATCTCTTTAATCTCATGAACTCTGGACCCGGCAAAAACCAATCCGTTCTTAACATCTCCTCTAAGGGAAGTAAGCAGGGATTCCATTGTACAGAAGCGATGTGAACAAACCTTTAGACAATCATAGCATTTGGCTATCTTTAATTTGGCATCATTACTGATCCGGTCCGTAAATTCATTTCGAATCGCTCTTCCTTCCAGACCCACAGTAGACTTGATTAGGACAGTATCTCCTTGCTGAGCATCTACATACCTTTGCTTGAAGGCTAAGGGAGCATCACACTCATGGCTTGCCACAAAACGGGTACCCATTTGAACACCAGATGCGCCCATCCGAAGGGCTTTTGCGATATCATCCCCTGTCAGAATTCCACCCGCAGCAATAACCGGAATCGAAACGGCCTCTAAGACTTCAGGAAGGATATCAAACATGGGTCTGTCTGTACCTAAATGTCCCCCAGCTTCGAACCCTTCCACAACGACTGCGGAGGCACCAAGTCTTTCGGAAATTCGGGCTAATTTGGCGGATGAAACAATAGTTACGACAGGAGTACCATATTCTCTACCCCAAGCATAAATATCTCTAGAAATTCCGGCTCCGGAAATAATAAAGTCAACCTTTTCTTCTAAAGCAACCTTCATTTTCTCGGCAAAGTCCTTCACTGCGAATAGTACATTCACACCGATATAGCCAATTCCTTTAGAGAGTTCTCTTGTTTTGCGAATATGCATTCTCAGCTCTTCAGCAGTGATCCCTGTACCAGAGATGGTGCCGATCCCACCCGCATTGGCTACAGCAGCGGCTAGTCCACTTAAGGATATGCCTACACCCATTCCACCTTGAATAACAGGAACTCTCGATTTAATATGTCCGAATTGGATTGTTGGAAGTTTCAATTACACACCTCTTTCGCAAGTTGAAGGAATACGATATATCGTAACACAGTTAAGTCTTTCCTGGATGTGACTGTAAACATGCTCAAACTATGTTAAATATCATGTCTTTCCACTTGTGATACAATATTTTAAATTGAAGTATTGCTTGTTAATGATGATATTCAAAGGAGATTTAGAATGAAACGCTTTCGCTGGAGCATTGCAGTTTATTTCGGCTGCTCGCAGAAATTGAACTCCAAGCAGGTAATAGCGAAACTGCTATCACTCATGCCAGGGAAGCAGTAAGCGCTTCGAGAGGCGTCCAACGTTATGTGTTACATAAGGAATACGAACGAACGTTACCGCAAGCTGTTGAAGCATAGTTTGAAAAAACGGGTATCATCCTCATTCAGGATGCTACCCGCTTCTGTTAGTTAGGATGCCAGTCTCACTGTCCCAAACAAAGCCGGATCAGATCATCGACATGGGCGGTAGCCAGACATTCTACGGTGTCGGCGGCGCCGTAATAGATTTTGACTTCGCCATCGTCCTCCAGGATCATGCCGCCGGGGAAGATGACATTATTGCGGAAGCCTCCGTCTATTTCGTAGGGGGCTTCAGGTGCAAGCAGCGGCGAGGCACTCATACCGAGAATCTTCTTCGGATTGTCCAGGTCAAGCAGCATAATACCTGCGGTATACCGTTTCTTCCAGGACGGCTCCCAGCCGTGCTTCCCTCTGGCGGGATCGATATCCACCGCATGGAAGGTGGTGAGCCAGCCTCGATCCGTCTTCACTGGCGGCGCTGCCGGACCGATCTTGTCATTGGCGAACGGTACCTGCTCCACCGACAGCAGCAGATCCGAACGTCCCCAATAGATCAGATCCGGCGACTCCGAGATCCAGGTGTCGAACCGGTCCTTGCCTCCGCGGCTGTATACGGTGAACGGCCGTTCCAGCCGCACATAGTTACCGTTGATCTTCTCCGGGAACAGTACCATATTCCGCAGGTCCGGCGTAGACAAGCTCAATATTTCAAAGGATTCGAAGTCATCCGTGACTGCGACCCCTCCCCGGATACCATGACGTGTATCTACAGCGAAGCACATGTAGCAACGGCCGTCGATTACCGTCAGACGCGGATCGTAAGCGCGCACAACCTCTTCGTCATGCAGCTTGAATACCGGCTTGGGCCCTGCCGTCCAGTGAATGCCGTCTTCACTGAAGGCGATACCCAGATCCGTTGTATTAGTCGGTTCAAGGGTCTGCTTGTCGAGTGAGCCATAGTCATTGCGGAATACCATCACATACCGGCCGCCGAACTTAACCACTCCTGCATTGAACACAAGTGCGGTGGGATAAGGGACCCGGGCCGCATCCAGCACAGGGTTGGCCGGATGACGGTGAATGAGCGGACTGGATGCCAAAGCTCCTATGATGGATGTATTTGTATTAGTCATCGTAGAATATCCTCCTTGGATTATGAACTGCGTGCTAGACAATGCTTCCATAGGGTGCGAACGGATAGTCGATCGTAATACGCCCGGCCTGGCAATCACCAACACCGCTGTACAGATCAGCCTTGCCGTCCCCCCGCATCACGATCCCCGAAGAAAAGACGCAGTCCGTCAAATATGGGAACTTGGCGGGCCCCGGCGGGTAGCAGGAACGGCTTCCAATCAAATGCAGGTCATGGGATTCCCGGGTGATGGGATCGAAGATAAAAGCCATATTCAAATATACCTTTAGAAGCTTGCCATCCTCATCCTTATGCTGATAACAAATATGGCCGATAATCCCGATCTTGCCGCTGTCCAGCAGATAAGCCTGATTGACGCCTCCCCATTCGCCTGCACCAAAAATACCATGAATGTAAGGTGCATTCTCAATGACGTCTGCAGTCAACTCTTCCAGCTTGTCAATAACGGTGAAGCCTATCATGGATTCGCTGCCGTATTGGCCTCTCATCTCGCTGCCCCGCGGGCGCGAGAAGACACCAATCCTGCCGTCCGCCAGAGCAACAAGGCGAATATCTTTCATTTTGTTAGGACCGGTAGTGAAGTAGTACAAATCGTGGAGGTCAGTCCCCCGGTAAAAATACCCGAAAAACGTGCTGTATTTGCCGCTTTGATACTGCACATGCGTTCCGCCCAGGACAAGCTCATCACCGATTTCACTGATAAACGGGTCCTCCAGCGTATAAATCATGCTATTATCTACCACGGTCCACTCATCGTGACCGGTCTCCTCGAAGAGGCGGACCCAGGAGCGGGCCCATTCTTCGCGGCGTTCTACCCGGCCGAACAAGTAACGTTTGCCATCCCGTTCAAAAGGAATCGAAATATTATAGACATCAAACCCTTCCACGTTTTTAAATGATAAGGTTGCGCTTTCATAAATGGTTTTTGACGCTTCAAATTCTTTTTTTTGCTGATGCAGGCTCAACATTTCCCCACTCCTTTATTGTATCAGCTCTTTTTATTGAAGAGAAGATTGATACTCCTGAAACTGTTTTTGGTATTCCGCAACTACCTTGTCCAGACCCGCTTTCTTCATTTTGTCCAGTGCTTCGGTGAAGGCTGTGTCGTAGTCCAGAACCCCCATATAGATCGGAGTAATGCTGGCTGAAGCCTCCGAGAGAATATTAGTATATTCGGTTCTCACATTCGTTGGATCAAAAATAAAGTTGGCCGCAATACTATTGACCGCTTTGGGATTTGGCTCAAATAAGACTTTGTTATTGTCAGGAATACTATTTTCCAGGTCAAAGCGCATAAAGTTCACATTCCCGTTCTGCGAATCGGAGCCCCTGTACCTTGGATTGTTATTGTTATTCGGATCTTTGATCGGCTTGAGGCCCTTTTCGCCATCTTTGGTGTAGTGCTCACCCTCTATGCCATATTGAACCAGATCATAATTGTCCTGACTGGCCAGCATCCAATCCATGAATTTAACGGCTGCCTCCGGATGTTTGCTGTTCGCCGGTACGGCATTTCCGTTCTTGAAGGAGAGGGGACGCAGATATTCTTTCTCCGGGTTAAACCATACCACTCCGATATCGTCTACTGTAGCTTTGGGATTGTATTTCTGGAGCCCGTTCAAGCTTCCGCCGGTTCCCAGGCGTACGAACCACTCCCCGCTGTCGAGCTGAGCATCTACCTGCTCCTGCTTCATAACTAAGATATCAGGATTCGTAATTTCCTTGGTGTACAGCTCGCGCATGAAGGCGGCATCCTTCTTGAATTCTTCCGTCTCAATCCAGGATTTGACCTCACCGTTCTGATTGACATAAAAAAACTTATCCTTAACGGTGAACGGGAAGCTGTCATAACTCCGGTGTAAGATAGAGGTATGCAGGGATATCGGGTCAAAATCGGCCCGGGTGCCGAGATAAGGCTTGTTTTTGCCCTTCCAGTTCTTCATCACAATCTCCCAGGTGCTAATCAATTCAGCCGGAGTTGTCGGCTCTTTCAGATTGTTCTCGCGGAGAATGTCGCGGCGGATATTGAATTGCCCCTCGCTAGCCATTTCAACCCAGTAGGAGGGGACGATATAATATTTTCCGCCGATGGTTGCCCCGTTGAATATATCCTCTGGAATATGCTTTTTGAGGTTTGCTCCAACCTTTTCAATTTCCTCTGAGATATCTGCCAGCGCACCCCGGGTATAGTAGTTAGAGAACGGAGTGCGGTCCTGCATGACATGAAACAAATCAAAATCTTCACCGGTGGACAGCATCAGGTTCAGCTTCTGGTCCCACGCATCCCAGGGGATGAAGATTTTCTCCACTTCAACGCCGACACCATCTGCAGCCAGCTTCTCATTGACTTTTTCGAACACCTTTTGGTAATCTTTGGGCTCGGTGCCGGGAACCACGTATTTGATCCGGACGACCTCAGAAGTATTATTATTGTCCGACTTCGGGGATGAAGCATTATTCTCCCCGTTTGCGGCAGGGCTGTCGGACGCCTTGCCGCACCCGATCAGTGTAGAAAGGGCAAGCACCACAGCACATAGAATGGCGTAATGTTTTTTCATGAATAATATAGACCTCCTCTTTTTATGCCTTATTTATGTTAACCCCTAAGGGATGACATCAGCCTTTAACTGAACCTATAACCAGACCTTTCACGAAGTACTTTTGCAGATACGGGTAGAGGAAGATGATCGGTCCGATCGTCACGATGGCTGTCGCCATCTTGACCGACTCCGAAGGAAGCGTAACGTCGCTTGTTCCGGCCAGCATGGCCATCTCGTTCAGCATACTGATCTCCGATTGCATCTGCAGAAGCATAAATTGCAGCGGATACAAATCTTTGGTGTCAATCAGCATGATCGCATTCCACCAGTTGTTCCAATAATCCAGTCCATAGAAGAGGGCAATCGTCGCGAGTACCGGCTTACATAACGGAAGGTAAATCCTAAAAGCAATCACAATATCACTCGCTCCGTCTATGGTGGCTGATTCCCGCAGCGAGTCGGGAATTCCGTTCATGAAGTTACGTACAAGGAAGAGGTTGAACGGGCTGAACAGGAGCGATGGAATAATCAGAGCCAAGATATTATTGGTTAATCCGAGTGACCGGTTCATCAGATACCAGGGCACAATCCCGGCTGTGAAAATCATGGTGATAAAGAAGTAAAGAGCCAGCAGATTGCGGTTCTTCACATTTTTGTTCGCTAGAGTATAGCCTGCCATAGAAGTAATCAGAATAGCCAGCGTGGTACCGACGATCGTGACAAAGATAGAAATTCCGTAGCTCTGAATGACTTGGGAGCCGCCCGTGAAGATCAGCTTATAGGCATAGAGAGAGAATTTCTCCGGAAAGAGGCTGTAGCCGTTCTTAAGAATAGCATCCTCATCCGTGATGGAGATCATCAGCACGAGCAGCATCGGAAGCAGGCAAAGCGCCGAATACACCGCAGTCAGCGTGTACATGACCGTCTTGCTGATTGACAATTTTTTCATAGTTACTCCTCCGGATTTAGTATAATGCGCCATCTTTGAAGAACCTGCGGGTAATGGCATTTGTCCCAAAGACAAGGATGAATCCGATGACCGACTGGAAAAGTCCAACAGCCATGGCTTCGGAGGGGTCGCCAATCTGCCGCAGGGACCGGAATACATACGTATCAATGATATCCGTGGTCGAATATAGGGTGCCGTTGTCACCAATGAGCGCATAGATCATCCCGAAATCGCCGTACATAATTTTGCCGACAGAGAGCATCGTCAGGATAATAACCGTGGGCATCATCAGCGGAAGCGTAATCCGAAAACACATCTGCAGGCGGTTAGCCCCGTCAATCTCGGCTGCTTCATACAACGTCTCGTCGATACCGGTAATGGTCGCCAAGTAGATAATGGCACTCATTCCGGCCCCCTTCCACACATGCATGACGGTAAGAATCGCCGGCCAGGACTGTGCCTCGGTATACCAGTTCACTGAGGACATGCCGAGCTGGTTCAGCGTTTTGTTCACAATTCCCATATCCATTGAGAAGAGCGCATACAGCACATAGCTAATGACGATCCATGAGATGAAATTCGGGAATAACATCAGGGATTGACTGATCTTCACAAACAGCTTCTTGCGCAGTTCGTTTAGAACCAGTGAAATGGCCAGTGCCATCAGCGTACCAAAAATAATAAAGAGTAAATTGAGGTAAATGGTGTTAAAGGTGACCGTAAGCGCTTTGTTGGACCGGAAGAAAAACTCAAAGTTTTTGAATCCCACCCATTCGCTATGAAATATTCCCTTGGTATAATTGAAACGCTGGAAAGCAATGACCATATAAGGATACGTCATATAGCCGAAAATAAACGTGTAGGCCATTGCCGGCAAAACCAACAAATAGGATGTACCATTCCTGCGGATGTCAGAAAGAATGCCTAATCCCGGACGCCGTTTTTTTCTCAATTCCTGTTCCCCCCATTTGTTATAAATGACGATTGCCTTGATTCCAGATTAGCCATCGCATCACAAAGTGTCTATTTCAAAACCAGGATAACGCTTTCAAATTCAAATTCAAGGCTTTCAAAAAAACGGAATGGCTTTCATTTTGGCCTGATTCAGTACCTTTTCGGCCCAAAATGTACTATAGTTTAGAAATGATAACGAGCAGTGTTGGGAGGAATTCAGCATGCGGACAACCATCAACCGGCTTGTTCGATACAAGGCATTTCAAAAGCTCACCATCTCATATTTCCTTCTCGTTCTTCTGACCGTAAGCCTGCTATCCGGTGTACTTTTCTCCCTGTTCTCCAGAAGTGCCATAAAGGAGATAGAACGTAATTCCCGGGCGATGTTATCCCAGGTTACCTACGCCTCCGATGTAGTCTATAATCAGGTCATCACTATAGGAAATACACTGCTTATTCAACCGGAAATCCTGTCATTTCTGAATGAGACGGTGGAGGACAAGGTAAGCAATTATCATATTTTTCAGCAGATCGAACAAATTACAAATGTGAACCCATATATACACAGTATCGGAATACATCGGCCTTCTACAGGAACTACCATTGATACAGCCGGGCTTCCGTTTGATTCTTCTCTTACCACCCTTAGCGCGAAGCAGTATATGGAGTTCAATCCGCGCAGTCTGAAAGCCCCGGGCCGCAACAACGGGAAGTCATTACAGTTCCTGACCTTCTTGCTGTACCCGAATTTCTCACCCCGGACCACAGGCAATCCGCTGATCTATATCAATGTGGAGGAGCAGTCGATTTTGACGACCATCCGCAAGATTAGCAACGCGGACGCCGCTAATAATGTTTTTGTAATCAATAATGAAGGTAAGGTGCTGTCTCATACCGATTCCAACCTGTTTCTGGAGGATTTATCCGAAGAGGAGTATGTGCGGAAGATATTAATCGAGAACCATAAGGAGAGCAGCTTCACCACAACGATTTCAGACCAAAGGAATCTGGTCACTTATGTGAAGTCAGAGGAACTGGACTGGTATTTTGTAAGCGTTTCACCGTATTCCGAGCTCATCTCTAACATTGACCAGCTCCGGGGGATTACGCTGCTGGTTACAGCCGGAATTGTACTCGCAGGTCTATTGCTCTCTGTCCTTTTGACCTCCAACATGAATAGACCCTTATCGGCACTGCTCGAAAAAGTCATGCCTAACCCGGCCAATCCGGCATCCGGTTTGGCGCCTATTGATGAATACAAGCTGATGACCGAGGTGTTCCAGTCCTATCATGAACGTGAGAAGTCGATGCAGTTTGTAATTACCCACTCGTCCCGGACCGTCCGGGAGCATTACCTGCATGCCTTGCTGCGGGGTCATTCACTGGAGCACTCGGTTTCGAACGAAATTATTAAGGATATCGGCGAGGAGGTAGCAGGGCCTTATTTTGGCGTTCTGGTATTCAAAATCAATGAGCTTGAACCACTAGGGGAGGGGATAGAGGGGAAACAGCAGTCCTTGCTGCGGTTCGCACTTGGGAATATCGCAAAAGAGATGCTGGAGCATATCGGCCCATGTGATGTTCTCATTATGGGAGGAAGTGAAGCTGTTGCCATCCTTCAATACACGGACAATCAGCTCCCGGAAGAACTGGGGCCTGCCTTGCGCAATATTCAAAGCTTCCTGAATCGCTACTTCAAGGTGACGGTATCTATAGGGATAGGAGATATATCCTGTGGAAAGGGGAATATTCCGTCCTCGTACACTTCTGCACAGCAGTATGTGAAATACCGGCTCATCTATGGGAAGGAAGCGATTCTGGATGCTATAGCGACACGCCGCCATGTGTTGACAGCCTTGAGTTACCCCAGCGCCTACGAGAAGAAGCTGATTGATGCTGTACAGGACGGCAAGCCGGAACCAATGGTTAGCGCAATCGAAGAATTTATAGATAAAATATCCAGCGGTTCCGTTCATCAGGTCATCACCTTTAGCACTCAACTCATGTTGTCTTTGCTTAAACATTTTGATTATTTACAGCATGTGCCGGATTCTAATTTCAATGATTACCTGCAAGCAATAACCGATATTGAACGGGCTGAAGATCTGACGGAGATCCGTAACCTATTCAACCGCTATTGCAGTACCATCTGCACATTAATTGAAGACAAGAATCACTGGCTGAATGCTCAAAAGCATAATATTCTCATCGAAAAAGCACAGAATTACATTCATGAACATTATGCCGAGCCTAACATCTCCCTCGATCTGGTGTCGAGCATCGCCGGACTGTCACCCAGCTATCTGGGGAAATTGTTCAAAGGAGCGACCCGGCAATCCTTCAGTGAGTACTTGAACAACACCCGGCTGGAAAAAGCAAAGGATCTGCTTGCTTCTACCTCTGAGACAGCGGCCAGGATCAGTGAATCGGTAGGGATATACAACATCACTTACTTCTCCACCTTGTTCAAGAAAAAGTACGGGCTGACACCTTCGGCGTTCCGGGAACAGGAGGCGATGAAGAGCACTATGAGTGATGAGGAGTGATATAAAAAACATCTGCTCTTCAGCAGATGTTTCTTCACTTGTTTACGGCTGCTCCGCATATCTCCACCAGGCAAATGTTCCGGCTATTCCGATTATCCCTGTATACGCAAGTATCAATATACTGCTGAGCTGTAAGGAACCGGTGCTTTGAAATACCGACGGGATGGTCCAAGGGAAATACGGTATAATCGCCAAACCTTTTGTGCACTCCGTCAATTAGTTCCCTTAGCGGTTAAAATCCGGAGACCAAGGCGACCGCTGCCGCTTTTCCGCGGGTCGTTCCGTCCTCTCCGCTGTTTAAGCGGGAAAAGGTTCTTCAAATCTTTCTAAAATCACAAAAAGAAACTGTCCTTTGGTAAAATGGAGGTACCACCCAATCACTTCAAAAGGAGCGTTTTCTTTGAGCAATGGGACCAAAAACAGAAAGCAGCGATTCTCCAATAACGGGAGAATCGCTGCTTTTTTAACGTTTGAAGCTTTTGAGAAATTTGAGAATCTGACTTGTCAGTAGAATATCTGCTTTTGGGACAGCCTCTTGTCTTTTATTCCTTGAGCTTCTTAATTCGCAGTCTCCAGTAATCTGGAGACCATTGTTGCAAACTCTGCTCTGGTAATATCTTTTCCAGGCTTAAAGGTACTATCCTCGTAGCCAGTAATAATATTATTGGATGCGAGTGCATCAATGGAATCATAATACCATGCATTTCTATTAACATCTTTGAAGGATGTGTTTCCAGTACCTGTAAGCTTAAAGGCTCTAGTGATCAGTGCCGCTAATTCACTGCGGCTTATCTTGCCGTTCGGACGGAAGGTTCCATCGCTATATCCATTCATCAGGCCTGCTCCGGCTGCTGCGCCGATATACGTATTAGCCCAATGTGTTGGAGATACATCTGTAAAGCTGCTAGCCTGTCCTTCCAGCCCCATGTACGTTGCAATGACCTTGATGGATTCGGCACGGGTCAACCCTGAATCCGGACGGAAGGTTCCATCAGAATAACCCGTAAGTAATCCCTTGGCTATAAGCACATCAATGCTTGCTTTTGCCCAGTGATTAATGGTATCTGCGAAACTGACAACTTCCGGCGTAGGTGTTGGTGCTGCTGGTTCTGCAGGTGCTGGTGTTGCTGTAGGAGCCGGTGTTGGTGTGGGCGTTGCTGTTACCGGGGGAGTTACGGTACCTCCTCCAGGACTTGGATTGCTTGGTTCATTATCTACTGGATCAGGATTAGTAGGGTTAGAGACGTATTGAAGTGCTGGAGCATAGGCTGTAAGCAGTCTGGCTTGACTTTGTTGCTCAAGAGCATAGCCCATACCTAGAACTTTGGCATCGTCCCATGCTCTGCCAACAAGCTGCATGGAGATGGAATATCCGCTGTCGTTCGTTCCTACAGGAACAACTACCGTAGGGAGGCCGACATTAGACGTTAATACGCCCGTGTTGCGGTCAGAGCTTAATTGAGAGGCTGCTGCGTCATTGTTATATACGTCACTGATAAAACCTGCGTAAACCACAGCATCCACGCCATTCTCGTCCATCCAGCCTTTAATAACTTCCTTATAGTCCGTTCTATATTTGATGTAATCTTGTACAGCTTGTTCAGTCATGCGGGTAGGCTCTGTATATCCTCTTTGATTATAGATAAGCACCTTATCTGAAGCCAGTACACTTGCTCCATCAATGTAAGGGAAGTTCTTATGAAGCTCAATATAGCGCGCCCAACCTTCAGTAGATCCATTAATGCCTGAAGGACGGCTAGGCGCTGACGGTATTTTTGACATTTCAACCATTGTCGCACCCGCTGCCTTAAGCTCGGAGAACTTATTCATTACGGCTTGTCCGGTATCATCATCGGCATAACTAGAGACAAAGGAAGCAGGGATATATCCGATTTTCTTTCCTTTCAATGCATTAGTATCCAGAGATTCCTTCCAGTCAGCCGGACGCTTATGGTCTGCATCGGCAGTCACTGTGAAGATATCCTGTGGATCTGTACCCGTTGTAGCATTCAACATGATGGCCAGGTCAGTTACTGTCTTAGCAATGGGACCTGCATAATCCTGTCCCCAAGTGAGCGGCAATACACCTGTAGTACTTGCCATGCCGTCTGTACCACGGAAGCTTTTTAAGCTGGCGCCTGTAGTTGGTGCATAGAGAGATACCCCTGTCTGTGATCCCATGGCTGCTGCTGCAAAATCAGCTGCAACAGATACTGCCGAGCCGCCGCTTGAGCCAAAGGAGGTTTTCGATGGATACAGGGCATTCCATGTCTGCTGCCAGCCGCTCTCGCTAAAGCTTCCGCTGTTGGCGAACTCGGAAGTATTTACTTTACCAATAATGACAGCTCCGGCTTCCCGCAGCTTATTCACCTGGAATGCATCTGAATCAGGCCGCCAGCCTTCAAGCGCTTTGCTGCCGCCGGTAGTAGGCATATCCTTGGTATCATAGATATCTTTTATCGCAATGGGAATACCGAGCAAATCCCCCTTTGCACCTTGTGCGCGGGCGTTGTCAGCAGCTTGTGCCTGGGTAAGCGCAGTTTCAGAGACATGCAGGAAGGCATGGAAGCCAAGCTGGCCTTCATCGTATACCTTGATTCTATCCAAATAAGCCTGAGTAATTTGCACGGAAGTAGTTTTACCGCTAATCATATCCTGCTGCATTTGTGCAATGGATTTATTCGTAACATCATAGGGGGAAGAAGTGATGAATGCTTTAGCAGCAGGAGCCTCAGGAATCACCAGGGGATCTCCAGTATCCAGTCCCTCTATAGCAGAGATATCCCAGTTACTGATTGAACGGATTTGTGCGTTGGTTAATCCGGATATATCCAGCTTGCTATTAAGCCCGTTTAGCATCGTCACCAGATTCTTCAGGCCTTCTTCACCGGCTTCGCCCACTTGTACATAATGCACCAGGGATTTCGACTGACCCGGCTCAATATTTAATGTATTAATGAACCCGTAGAAATTCGCATCATTTCCGGACTTAGCTAATGGTGTTGTGAATGGATTCTGCTGCTGATTGCCTAGGCTAGTTAATCCATTCTCAAATGGATGTGGAGACCCGACTGCAACGCCCAGCGGCTTATTGTCTTTGGCACTGCTGTCTACAACAATCCATGAATCATCCGTAGTCACCTCCAGATCATTGGAGTAGGTTGCCTTGACTACTGAAGCATTTGCTGCTGTACCATACCCCAGAGAGCCGCCGAAAGAGACATCAACCTTTACGTTCATATCATTTTTATTAGTAAAAGTATCAAAGAATCTCGTACGATTATTTATAGTATCGACATACACATCACGTGTAACCGTTACATTTCCCAGATTTACAGATTGAGTCGAAGTGAATCTATTCACACCATCGTATTTCAAGTCAAACCCGCGCATCATTTGACCATTCATCAGTGAAGCTGTAGGCGACGACACTTTAACGAAGATATTACCGAAGCCTTGTACTTGTGTAGTACCAACGGTACGTAAACTTCCTGTGTCTAAGCTAGGCGCAAAGACATCATGAATCTCCCATACTGTGCCGCTTGCTGAAGTAACCCGAGTTAAAGCATCAGCGGTCTGAAACGGAATGACACTCGAAGCGATAACAGATAATGCAATGGACGTAGCTATAAATTGCTTTTTACTCCAATTATTTTTTGCTGGTGAATATTCGGAGCGGGGGGAACCAGAATGATTTCTTTTAGTTTTACTTAGACGTTTCAGCTTATTCATTTCAGTAATCTCCTCTTCCTGTATGTATATTTATTAATTAATGTTAGGAAATATAACATCATTATTTCTATCAGTCAATAACTATTAAAAATTTAATATATTTTTAGAGTTCTGATATAGATTAAATACTATATTTATTAAAATCTATAATATATATGGTAACTATCAGATATATTAACTAACATAATATGATACGTATGGTTCTGAATACCGATGTACCTCCGTTCGCTGAAAGAGACCCGAAAGGACGTGTCACTGCACGATTCGATTGGGACCGATAAAGAGGGCAACGAGATTACGCTGATTGATACTCTCGGCTCAGAGGCAGACGATGTGATAAAGGAAGGGGATCTGAAGATTGAGAATAGCAAGATATATCGTAATCTCGATATTCTCGATGAACGGGAGAAGGAGGTTGTGGCCGGGCGGATTGGTTTGGATACCGGAGGGGGAGAGCGGACGCAGCGGGAGATTACAGCCTGAAAGCGATTTGTCTGCAGAAGGTTTTTTAGGTGAACCAGATGAAAGCGGATTTGTAGTTATTATAGCTGTGAAAAATTAAAGCCAGGGATTCACGGTGAAAAGGGTCTTTGAATCCAACTAGAGGATTCAAAGACCCTTTTTGATTAAATTCCAAATGCGTTCGAACCTGTCTTGGTAGTCTGGAAGATTCCAGGATTCTTTGAAGGACGGGAGGCTAAACACCGCAAATGCGGAGAGAATTGCCTCTGCCCGTTCGAAGCGGGGATCGTGATAGTCCATGAAGCCGTCAATAATTTGATAGGAATCCCATAGAACATCGCGTAACACCAGGGGATTGCTATCCACATATTGTGTATTCAAGGCGAACATTTTGGGATTTTCGTTATAGGCGCGTTTTTTGGCGTTAGCAAATGCCCAGAGCCAATCATGGAGCAGGTCCTGTGCATTCATCAAATTTGTATTATCTAGTTTTATTTGTTCTGAAATCATCCGGTTGAACCAGTTTTTAGACACGGCTGCCCAGAGCTCTTGCTTATTCTTAAAGTGTTTATAAAGCGCGGCATGGGTGATACTTAATTCATCCGCAATTTGTGAAAGGGTCACTTCGGATTTTTCCGTGCGTTCAATTAATGCCTCCGCTGTTTCAATAATGAGCTCTTGTGTGATTTTAGCCACCGCGCTTCCAACCCTTCTTTCTTCGATAAATTCCTTATCAATCGTTTATACACCTGTCTCTATTTTATCATATAAAATGTTAGGTAACAATTGTTGACTTTTGTAACCTTTGATATTATGCTTGATGCATAAGTTACAAAAACAATAAAATGTTACTTATTACTCAGCACATAGGAGGCTATTAATTATGAAAGCGGCGCAGATTACCAAGTATTCAAAAAAGTTCACGGTAGAAGTCAATGATATTCCAGTCCCGGAAATAAGTGAAAACGAGGTTTTGGTCAAGGTGAAAGCAGCGGCGGTTAATCATTTGGAATTGCTCATCGGGACCGGAAGCGTCAAGCTGATTCAGGATTATGAGTTTCCATTAGTACTCGGTAATGAGCTGACGGGTGTTATTGAAAAGGTCGGTAAAAACGTCCGGGGATTTGAAGTTGGTGAGGCCATTTATTCACGCCTGCCACTACAAAAAATCGGTGCCTTTGCGGAATACGCGGCGATTCATGCGGATGCCATCGGGCACTTGCCCGCTAATCTGGATTTTGTGACCGGTGCTGCTGCTCCATTAACAGGATTGACTGCTTATCAAGGTTTGCATGAAGAATTGGCTGCCAAAGCTGGAGAAAGCGTGTTTATTCCCGGGGGTTCTGGTTCATTTGGCCAAATGGCCATTCCTATCGCCAAAAGCATGGGGCTGAAGGTCATCGTTAGTGGAAATCCGCAAGCACGTGAACGGACAATGGCGGCTGGAGCAGACCAATATATGGATTACACGATGGAGAACTATTGGGAACAACTTCGTGATGTTGATTATGTGATGGATACCTTGGGACCAAGCGAATTTGATCATGAACTTTCGGTTATCAAAGCAGGCGGTCGCCTTCTTTCCCTGCGGACCGGCCCTAACAAACGTTTCGCCGAGCATATGGGCTTGCCAGGCTGGAAACAAAAGCTCTTCACCATTGCCGGGGCCAAGTATGATCACAAAGCGAAGAAAAAGAAGATTCAATATCATTTCATTTTTGTTCGCAGCGATGGCGATCAATTAAAGAAAATTACGAAGATTATTGAAGATAACGGGATTGTTCCAGCGGTGGACCCCACAGAATTCCACATTGATGATATCAATGAAGCACTAAAGCTTGTTGCTACAGGTCATCCTAAAGGAAAAGTCATTATCCGATTTTAAGGGGTGTTACCTTATGAAGGCTGCACAAATTTCGCGGTATTCCAAGATACTGGAAGCACAAATTAACACAGTCGCTGTTCCATCCATCACACCAACACAGGTTTTAATCAAGACTAAGGCAGCAGGTGTTGATCCACACCTTGTCTTGGCGATTACAGGCAAAGTTAAGTTGTTTGATCATTACGACTTTCCATTGACTCTGGGCAACGAGCTAGCCGGAGTAGTGATCGAAGTCGGAGCCGGTGTTATGGATTTTAAGGTAGGGGATCACGTGTACACCATGCCATCGTTAGATAAGATGGGGGCGTTTGCCGAATATGTCGCAGTAGATGCGGCGATTGTGGCTAAGATGCCAGCTAATCTTTCTTTTAAAGAAGCAGCGGCCGTGCCATTGTCTGCTTTGACGATCGTTCAGGCGCTAGCTATTTTAGATACTCGTCAAGGTGGTAAATTATTTATCCCCGGCGGTACGGGAGGCTTTGGTCAGATGGCCGTTCCTTACGCGAAGTCACAAGGGCTGTTTGTGACCGTTAGTGGTAGTGGATCAGCACGTGCCTTGGCGGAGCGACTCGGGGCAGATGAGTTTATCGACTATGCAACGCAGGACTATACTGACATACTGACAGGCTATGATTATGTTATTGATACGCGGGGCGCCGGCGAATTTAGTAAACAAATTAAGATACTGAAGCCTGGCGGCAAATTACTGTCGTTAAATGCTGGTCCCAATGCCCGATTCGCGAATCAAAGCACAGACTTGGCAACGGCGAAGAAGATTCTCTTCAGTTTACTGGGAGCACCTTTTGATGGAATTGCCAAATGGCAAAAGAAAAGGTATGACTTCTTATACGTGCAGTCGAATGGTCAGCAATTAGCAGCTTTCACACAGTATCTTGAAAAAACAAACATTAAGCCGGTGATTGATTCCGAGTACCCCTTTGAACAAGTGAATGCCGCGATTGCTAAGATTGCGACAGGGCATAGCCAAGGGAAAGTCATATTGAAAGTAGATGATGCAGAATGAAATTAAAAAATAGAACGATATTGGTGACAGGTGGGACCTCCGGGATTGGTTTTGCTTTTGCTAAAAGTTTTCTCGGCATGGGAAATACTGTGATTATCACGGGGCGTTCACAACAACGCATCGACCAGATAGTAAAGAACAATCCCGGACTTATCGGGATGACGACAGATGTTAGTGATCCCAAAAGCGTTGAGCAGCTTGCTAAAGAACTGACGATTCACTATCCGAAACTGGATATTATTTTCAATAACGCTGGTATTATACACGAATTTGACTTGTTTGATGAAACTATTACCTACGAGCACATAACCGCAGAAATCGCCACAAACTTGAATGGGACAATCTATATCACCAAGGCTCTGTTGCCACTGTTAGCCAAACAACAGGAGGCAATGGTTGTTAACGTTAGTTCACTACTTGCTAATATTACAGTTGCCAACGCACCGACTTATTCTGCAACGAAGGCTGGCATCCACATGTTCAGTGATGCATTACGTGAGCAAATCCGGGCCAAAGGAAAAAACATTCATGTGATGGAACTTTGTCCACCTGTTATTTCTGAAACTAATCTCACGGACACTTTTGACGAAGGTTTCATGAATAAGGTGATCTCTTTGCCATTAGCGAAGCTTGTTAAAGTCGGTATTAAAGGGATGGAAAAAAACAAAATACGCGTAAATGCAGGTTTTACTAAGGTTATGCGCTTTTCCATGAAGTTCGCTCCGGATTTCATTACGCATACTTGGGGTCAAATGCTTCTTAAATCAAATTAAACGAGAATAGTGTGAATTAGTAGGGATTCTTAATGGTTTTTACCATTCATAAAATTCTTTACCGATCGTTCTCAATATGTTATATTGATTAACAGGGAGGGAATAGAATGGCAAGAAGCAAAGAATTCGAAGAGAACGTGGTATTAGAAAAGGCGATGAAGCTTTTTTGGGAACAGGGTTACGAGAAGACATCTATGACGGATCTGGTCAAGCAGATGGGAATCCATCGGAGAAGTTTATATGACACTTTTGGCGACAAGCATACGCTGTTTCTAAAAGCAATGGACCGATTTCGCGATAAAGTAAGTGCTGAGCTTGTAGGAGAAGTTAAACGCTCTAAGACTGCAACTGAGGCACTTCAGCTTATTTTTAGTTTCGTGATATGTGGTGAAGAAGATTCACCTTCAGGTTGTTTGATGGTGAATTCAGCGGTGGAATTGGCAATGCGTGATGCTGAGGTGGATGTAAAGACCACAGAATTGTTTACATTATCAGAACAGCTGTTCAAAGATATTATTCTGTGGGGACAGCAGGATGGAGAGTTTCGCTCAGATTATAATGCCAACGATCTAGCGGAACATCTGCATGCAGTTTATGTAGGGTTAAGGGTAATGACAAGGACCTCCATACGTAAAGAAAAATTACACCGTCTAGCCAATTTATCGATTAAACTTTTATCTAAGTAATTATTTATACTTAAGCTAATTTGAAGATTCAGCCTAGAAAGATATTAGTATAATTGCCTGTGTTTATTCTAGTATGATCGTTCTAGAATGAGAACGCCGTTCTATCCCTTGAATGAAGAATTGTAATCAAAACAAAAAGGAGCTAATACAATGAACATTTCTGAACAAGTAGCATTTGTCACTGGAGCAAACCGGGGTCTGGGCCGTCAGCTTACTCTTGAACTTCTATCCAGAGGGGCTAAAGTATACGCTGGTGCAAGAAATCCGGAGACCATTGATATTCCTGGAGTTACACCTGTAAAGCTTGATGTTACAAAACCGGATGAGGTTGCAGCAGCAGCAATCCTTGCTAAAGATGTTACGCTTTTAATCAACAATGCAGGATCATCTACAGGCGCTTCTTTGCTGGAAGGAGATGTGGGGAAAATACAATTGGAATTTGATACGCATTTCTTCGGTACGCTGTCCATGGTTCGTGCTTTTGCACCAATCATTGAAAAAAACGGGGGAGGATCGATTTTGAATATTCTATCCGTACTATCTTGGTTTAGTATGGGAGCTTCCGGTGCGTATACAGCTGCGAAGGCTGCAGCATGGGCATTGACGAACGATTTACGTTTAAACTTGTATCCTCGTAATATTAGAGTAGCTGGATTACATGTAGGCTTTATGGAGACAGATATGACAACCGGTATAGATGCTCCCAAATCCAACCCTTCAGATATCGCAAAAATAGCTATTGATGGCATCGAATCTGGCAGCTTTGAAATTCTTGCTGATGATAACAGCCGAATGATACAAGGTGGACTTGCAGGTGGTGTTGCTGCAATATACCCACATCTTACTTAATCATAATTTCTTGTTAAACAAATTTAAAGAGGAGTGTTAATAATGGAAAAACTGTGGACTAAAACAAAAGTTGGCAATCTGGAATTACCGCATCGCTTGGCGATGGCACCAATGACACGCAGCAGAGCAGAGGAAGATGGTACACCGGGAGAATTAAGCTCCCTGTATTATGCTCAAAGAGTATCGATGGGACTTCTTATTACAGAAGGTGCACAACCATCCGATGATGGTCAAGGTTACTTAAGAACACCTGGGATCTATACGGAGAAGCATATTGAAGGGTGGAAGAAAGTTACGGATGCAGTGCATGAAGCAGGCGGGTATATTTATATTCAATTAATGCATGTCGGTCGTGTGTCGCACCCTGACAATACGCCTCATCACCGGCAGCCCGTTGCACCCTCTGCAATTGCACCAGGAGTAGAAACGTTTACGGCTACAGGCATGCAGGATATCCCCGTACCACGTGAGTTGAGTAAAGAAGAGATTCAAATAACCATTGCAGATTATCGTAAAGCTGCGGCCGCTGCTATTGAAGCAGGCGCTGACGGCGTTGAAATTCATGGAGCAAATGGTTATCTAATCAACCAATTTATCGGTGAAAATTCCAATAAACGTACGGATGAATATGGTGGATCAATAGAAAATCGAGCTCGCTTCGCGATTGAAGTAGCCAAAGCCATCGTTGACGAGATCGGGGCAGAGAGAACCGGCTTCCGCATTTCGCCAGGGACCCCTCTTGGCGGGATTCAAGATGGCGAACAAGGTCCTGATCTTTACCGTTACTTAACGCAAGAATTAGCGAAACTGAATTTAGCGTATCTTCATGTGATGCACCTCGGCAATGAAGAATTGCTTCAGGATATACGTTCCTTGTGGAAGAATCCGTTGTTAGTCAATCGGGCTGGACGGGGACTGGAGAATATTGGTGTTGATATCGAGAGTGGTCTTGCTGATCTGGCACCTATTGGGGTATGGTCATTGGCTAATCCGGATTTTGTGGAACGACTTAAAGCAGGCGCTCCATTAAATGAAGCAGATCCTGCAACATTTTATGGTAGTGGAAGCAAGGGTTATACGGACTATCCTACGTTGAAAGAATTGGAATTGCAGAAGGGCTAATATTTTATGGAAGAAAAATGGCGTACAACTTAAATTTGTGCGCCATTAATTACTTTTAAAGGGTGAATATGAAGCAAGGTTATGAGAAAACCTCCATGCAGGATCTAGTAGATTTTATGGGAATCCACAGAAGAAGTATCTATGATACTTTTGGCGATAAGCACGCTTTGTATATGAAGGCACTTAAGCGGTATGAGTCTACTCAAAACAAGAAATTGAGATTATTAGTTGAAAGGCAAGAAGCCTCACTGGAGCCGGAGGCCATTTCTCATTATCTGATGAATGCCTGGTTAGGACTGCGGACGATGGTGAAAACAGCAACAGAGCAAAGGAAATTAACAAGTGTTATTCATACCATACTGAACACTTTGGATTGAATAGTTCTCAGTGAGGTCCAAAAAAGAGTTCAAAAAGCGACTTGTCTGCGGATGAGTTGCTTTTATTATATTAAAATTTATTCATACTAAAATGGTGTGAATAGTTGATAATTTGCTTTCTTGCAGTTATAATCCTATTAATCATCAATGAGTAACAACGAAAATACAAGTATCACTGAAAGGATGAATAGAGTGGCATTGGAATCGCAGCTTCTACAGCTTGAGTATGAATTCTTAAAGGCTCTGGGGAATGCCGAAGCTCCACTTGGTGCCAGTACCCTGGTACATACGCTAGGAAAAAAATATAATCTCAGCCAAGCTACCATCGGACGCAAGCTGATGGAATTCGATATCGAGGGCTACACGGCCCTTGAAGGGCGAAAAGGGCGTATTCTGACGGACAAGGGAAACGGTCGCGTTGCCTATCTGGAAAAGCTGCTGCAGCAGAAAAATGTGAATTCTCAGCTCCTGCAGCTATTGAATAATTCGGGAGAATCCGCGCTGCTGGATGTGCTTGTGGCCAGAAGGGCGCTGGAGCGGGAAATTGCTTCACTGGCTGCACAGCGGGCGACAAAAGAAGAAATAAAGCTGCTTGAAGCTTCTATTGCCACCCAGCACGAACTGTTGTCTCAGAATATCATTCCGTATGAAGAAGACCGTGAATTTCATACTTTACTTGCGCTTGCAGCACGCAATGAGGTACTGCTCCATGCGGCTCAGCTGGTGTGGCAGACGGGGAGGGATTTCCTGGAAACTGCATATATCCGCCGCAAGGTGGGCAGCGAGCTTGTCGTGGATCACCGTAAAATTCTGGATGCCGTTGCTGCAGGTTCTGCTGAACAGGCGGAGGCAGCTATGGTGATGCATATTAATCAAATGATTGAGGATGTCAAACGTTATTACGCTATACAAAATCAGGAACAGCATAGCTTGTAAATGCCCTAAATGAAGGAGTGGAATTCGTGGAAATTAATTACCGCTTAGGCATCGATATCGGCGGAACCTTTACGGATGCCATCGTAACAGACGGACATGGACAGGTTGTCGCTGCGCTAAAAACACCCTCCGTAGCCGATGCTCCCGAACAGGCGATTTTTAATACATTAGAGCAACTGCAGTCCAAGGGAGTAGATACCCGCAGCATCAAACTTTTCGTGCACGGTACTACACTCGGGGTAAACACGCTGATCGAACGCAGTGGTGCTGTAACAGGGCTGCTGGTGACCAAAGGCTTCCGGGATGTGCTCGAAATACGCCGCTTGCGGCTTGAGAATACCACTAACCTTTATGGGGATAAAACGCAGCCGCTTGTCCCCCGCCAGCTTGTAAAAGAAATTAATGAACGGCAGCTTGCAGACGGCAGAGTGCTGACGGAGCTGGACCCGGAGGAACTGCTTCGGGCGGCGGACGAATTGGTGAAGGACGGCGTTACAGCTCTGGCAATCAGTTTCCTGCACTCTTATGCCAATTCTGGACATGAGCAACTGGCTGAACAGCTGATCCGTGAGCGTCATCCGCAGCTGTTCATCTGCAGAAGCAGCGCAATCTGGCCGCAGCAGCGTGAATACGAGCGTACACTCGCCACGGTGATGAATGCTTATGTAGGCGAACGGATGGGTTCTTATTTCAACCGTCTGCAAGCCGGAATTGGACAATACGGAGTATCGGCTACGCTGCTGTCCACGATGTCGAACGGAGGAATGATGACTGCCGCCCGTGCTGCAGCTGAACCGGTAAGGACACTCCTGTCTGGACCCGCCTCCGGCGTAATCGGTGCAACCTATATTGCGGAACAGGCAGGGATCAGTCAGGTCGTTACCTTCGATATGGGTGGGACAAGCGTAGATGTCGCCTTGATTGACGGAGAACCTGCCTACTCTACGGAGAATCAAGTGGGTGATTTCCCGGTCATTATTCCGGCAATAGACGTGACCGCTATCGGTGCGGGCGGAGGTTCCATAGCCTGGGTTGATTCGGTAGGGGTACTGAAGGTAGGGCCGCGCAGTGCAGGCGCCAAGCCGGGACCGGCCTGCTACAACCGGGGCGGTGAGCAGGCAACAACCACTGATGCCTATCTCCATCTGGGCATTTTGCAGGCAGACCGCTTTCTTGGCGGTCAGATGCGCCTCTTCCCGGAACTGGCTGAACGGGCGCTTACACATTTGGGCAACCAGCTTGGGCTGAATGCCACCCAGACTGCGCAAGCTATTCTGGATGTGGCTACCGCCAATATGTATGCCCAATTCTCACCGCTGATGGCGCGAAAGGGAGTCGATCCCCGCGACTTCACTTTGCTAGCTTATGGCGGAGCGGGCCCGATGCACGCTTTTCTGATGGCGCGTGAGGTTGGCATCCGCCGGGTGCTGATTCCACCATCTCCCGGAACACTTTGTGCAATGGGCTGTACGGTTGCGAACCTGCGTAATGACTTTGTTTTCACGCTCCACAAGAGCAGCCGTGGACTGGCTGAGGATGAACTCAAGACCCGTTTCTCCTCGCTGGAGCAGCAAGGCCGCCGCTGGATCGAAGAAGAGGCCCGGGGCGGAGTGAAGCTGGAAGGTACCTATGTCATTTACAGTGCCGATATGCGGTATGAAGGACAGGCATTTGATCTGGAGGTCATGCTTTCCGAATCTGAGATTTCCGAACCTGAAGAAGCCAAGAATAAGTTCCACGGACAGTATGAGTCTGTCTTTGGCATCAGCCAGCCAGAGGCGGAAGTCATGTTCGTCAATTTGCGGGCAAGCATCGTCGGGCTTCTGCCGGGCAAGACCATGGCAATTCTTCCACAGGCAGAAGCGAGTGAGAAACCTATTGAAGCCCGGAGAATCTCATTTGATGGACAGGAATATCAGGCCAAGGTGCTGAGCCGGGAGCATCTGACAGCAGATAGCCGGGTTTCCGGTCCGGCTATCCTTGAGGAATATGATACGACGGTCTTTATTCCTTCCGGTTACACGATACACGGTGATCTTTACGGAAATATTATCGGGGAGGCAGATTAATGATTACGGATAAAGTCTTCCTGGAGATCTTCAACAACCGGATTCAGGCTGCCGTAGAGGAAATGGCTAACGTCGTGCTGCGAACCGGCTTTACCGCCTTTGTCAAAGAAACAGGAGATTTCGGTACTTATCTGTTATCCCCGGAAGGTGAGACGTTCGGTTCCCCGCTGGATACGGGATACAACCTGTCGCTGGGAATTCCTGCGGCTACCACCATCCGGGCAATCGACCATTGGCAGGATGGTGATATGGTCATCTGCAACGATCCTTATACCACGGGGGGGATGGTTACCCATCTTCCGGATATCCACTTGATTAAACCCTATTTCCATGACGGCAGGATTATTGCCTTCGGCCTCTGCTTCGTGCATTCCTCGGATGTCGGCGGCAAGGTTCCGGGAAGTGTGTCGCCAAGCGCGTATGACATTCATATGGAAGGCATCCGGATAGCACCGGTCAAACTGTATGAAGCCGGCCAGCTTAATGAGCAGGTGCTCCGGCTGCTGCTGGACAACAGCCGGATTCCTGAGCAGAACCTTGGAGATCTCAAGGCGCTTATGGCTGCGCTGAATAGAGGGGAGCAGCGTTTGAAGGAGCTGATCGTCAGATATGGTGCACAGCAAGTGGAACAAGGCATCGAGAATCTGCTTGAATATGCTGAGCTTAAAGCTCGGACGATCATTCAGGACATACCCGACGGCTCCTATGACTTCTGGGACTACCTGGAAAAGGGTCCTGGCGGCTATCCGATCCGGCTGCGTTGCCGGATGACAATTACCGGAACGGATATCCATCTGGACTTTAGCGGAACCGACCCGCAGGTTAGAGCCTCATTTAATATTCCGACGCATAACCAGCAGGGTCACTATATGCTTGTGCCTGCGCTGATCCGCTACTTCCGGACCCTGGATCCGACGATTCCCTGGAATTCCGGGATGGTAAGGATGGTGCGCAACTACGCGCCCCCGGCATCGGTGCTTAATCCGGAACCGCTGGCGGCGGTAGGTGCGAGAGCAGCGACCTTTATCCGGGTGATGGATGTCATTACCGGTGCGCTGAGCCAGGCGCAGAGCAGTAAAGTGCCGGCTGCGGGAGCGGGCCAAGCCTGTATTGTCATGATGGCGATGACCGATGCTTCCGACGGCAAGCGCAAAGTCGGTGTGATCCAGCCGGTCTGTGGCGGATCGGGGGCCAGACCGATGAAGGACGGAATTGACGGGATGGATTTTGCCGTAGGCCATTTGCGGAACATCCCGGCTGAAACCGTTGAGGCGGAGATGCCGGTACTGATTGAACGTTACGGCCTGCGGGCGGATTCAGCCGGAGCCGGCAAATTCAGAGGCGGCAGCGGCATTGACTTGCGCGTTAGAATCCTCAGTCCGGATACCGTAATGACCGCAAGAAATATGGAACGGATGGAATTCCAGCCCTGGGGCCGTCTGGGAGGCGGTGTAGGAGAGCATGGAGAAGCGATTTTGAATGAAGGCCGGGCAGATGAACGTAACCTTGGCCGGATTGACGAGCTTTTGCTCCAGCCGGGGGATACCGTGACTTTCCTCTCCCAGGGCGGCGGCGGATATGGAAGTCCGTATGAACGGGACCCGGCACTCGTACTGAACGATGTGCAGAAAGGGCTTTTGTCGGTGGAGCAGGCTCGTGAATGCTACGGTGTAGTGATAAATGCCAATACCATAGATGAAGTGTTCACAAGATTGCTGCGTGGCGGGCTTCATAATAATGGGGAGGCCTTCAGCTTCGGGGAAGCCCGGAACGAATTTGAAATCCTGTGGACGGATGAGATGCAGCTCGCCGTGAACGCTGCCCTGAGCAGCTATCCACTGGCGCTTCGGGATTATTTGAAGCGACAGACAATGGCTGAAGCCGAGCGTAGGGTGGCCTCAGGCCATCCGGTCTCACCTTCAGCAGTTCCAGGAATAATGGAAGAATTGCGCGGGGGAATAGGACTGCGCTGATGACTACAACCGCTGATGATCGTAAGAAAACTAAATTACACCAAATAGTAAACAACCTGGAGGAGAGAAACCAATGAGTATTCAAAAACCTAAGCGTTCTTATATCTTACCTGCCGTGTCGCTTGCCCTGATGCTGGCACTCTCGGCTTGCGGAGGGGGGACCAATGTGGATAACGCTGCCGGAAACAATGCTGCAGGAAGCCCGGACAATTCCCCGGCAGCCGGTAGCGGAGAAAAAGTAAAGCTGACCATGTTTATCTGGGCCGGCTCCAATCAGGATGTGGTTCCTAAGGAAGTCGTAGCCGAATATGTAAAAAACCATCCGAATGTTGAGGTGACCTTCGAGGAATCCTCCAATTCTGTAATGTATCCGAAAATGCTGGCAGGCAAGCAGGCCGATGCTGACAATCCGATTGTAAACTTCGGGTATTTCAATGCGGATGCTTCGGCGAAGGGCCTCAATGACGATATGTGGGAGCCGCTGGATCCGGCCATTGTGACGAATATGAAGGATATTCCCGAATCCTTCCATACAACAGACAACAAGGGTATCGTCTGGGGAGTATCCAGCTTTGCGCTGGTCTACAACAAGGATCTGGTGAAGACACCGCCCACAAGCTGGAACGATCTGTGGGGAAGCGAAGAGTTCAAAGGCAAAACTGCATTGTGGGATTACATGTTCTATTCTTATCTCTCCCCGCTTCTGGCTGTAAAAGGGGAAGAACTCGGCGCATCCTATGACAATCCTGAACCAGCCTTCCAATTCTGGGCAGACAACAGCGATCAAATCGGAACGCTGGTTACCTCGAACGATCAGCTTAAGGGTCTGCTTGACTCAGGCGACGCGCTGATTGCTCCATTCAGTGCACAGGTAGCACAAACATGGATCGAAGGCGGCTCCCCGCTGGCTGTAGCCTATCCTAAGGAAGGTGCGATTTCCTTCCCGTATTCCCTGCAGGTTGTCAAAGGCTCCACACCAGAGCAGGAAAAAGTGGCCAACGAGATCATTAATGAGCTTCTTAGTGCAGAAGCGCTGTCCCGGTATGCCGAGGTAACAGGAACTCCAGTTACAAGTACAGCTGCAGCGATTCCGGATAAATACAAGGATGATCCATCCTTCTCCGTTGAAGAACAGGGCAAGGGGATTAATCCGGACTGGGATACGTTGGCCAAGAACAGCTCTGCCTGGAAGGATCTATGGGACCGTCTGGTCAAAACAGAGCTATAATCCGGCAGCTGTCATCAACCGAATAGATAGGAGATGAGCACAATGAGCGGCGGAGTGGGGCCGATTGCAATCGAGACGCGGGACGTGGTCAAGCGTTATGCGGGAAGTACTGCCGTTAATCAGGTATCGCTACAGGTGAAACGGGGAGAGTTCGTCTCTCTCCTCGGGCCCAGCGGCTGCGGGAAAACCACGCTGCTCCGGCTTCTCGGCGGTTTGGAGCAGCCAGATGAGGGTGCAGTACTGCTGTCGGGACAGGATGTCTCAGGTATTCCGGCTTATGGCCGCAATACGAATATGATTTTTCAGCAGCTGGCATTGTTTCCCCATATGGATGTTTTCAACAATATCGCTTATGGCTTGAAGGTCAGAAAAACGCCGAAAAGCGAAATCAAACGGCGTGTTCAGGAGATGCTGGAACTGGTGCAGCTCGGTGATTACAGCCGGCGTGCCATTTCCCAGCTGTCCGGCGGTCAGGCGCAGCGTGTTGCCATTGCCCGCGCTTTGATTAACAAGCCGGAAGTTCTCCTGCTGGACGAGCCGTTATCAGCACTGGATATGCAGCTGCGTCTGGATATGCAGCGGGAACTGAAACGGATACAGCGCGAATTCGGAGGCACGTTCATTTTCGTTACCCATGATCAGAATGAGGCGATGAACATGTCGGACCGCATTGGTGTCATGCGTGGCGGCAAGCTGCTTCAATACGGGACGCCTGATGAAATTTACGAACGGCCGGTTGACAGCTTTGTAGCCAAATTCATCGGCGATACGAACCTGCTGCAGGTTAAGATAGTGGGTACTGAAGAAGGCCTGGTATGGGTTCAAGCAGGCGGTTTGAAGCTTGCCGTGCGGCCGCAGGAAGGACTTTCGGCGATTTCTGCCGGTAGCGGGGCTTCGCTGTCTATCCGGTACGAGTATCTAAGGATAGGTGCAGAGGCAAATAGCTGCGTCAACCGTCTGGAAGGAACCGTCACCGAGAGTGTGTATGGCGGTGCAAGCATCCGGTACACGCTGGATATGGGCGGTCATATCCAACTGCAGGCCAGCAGTCTGTATCAGCGGGGAGATGCCCGGTATGCACCAGGAGATTCGCTGCAAATCGGATTCAATCCCGAAGATGGACTGCTTTTGCCTATAGAGGCACCTGCCTACGAGGAGAGTTCCTTATGATGCGTGCAACTGGCAAGCTTATAGGGCTGTTCTCCCATAGGAACCGTACCTGGGCTGCACAACTGCTGTTGCTTCTGCCTGCACTTGTCCTAATGGGTGTCGTCTATCTGGGTGGTCTGCTGATCTTCGGCCGGTACAGTTTTGATCTCTACGAGAACGGGCGGCTGATCAGGGATTGGAATTTGGCATCCTACCGTGCTTTCCTTGGAGATCCCTATTATTGGACCTTGATAGCCACCACCTTTAGAGTTGCCGCCAAGGTTACCTTATGGAGCCTGCTGCTTGCCTATCCGCTGGCCTACTGTATTGCCGGACTGAAGCGGGCGGTACTCAAGCAGACCCTCTTGCTGCTCACATTTCTTCCGCTTCTGGTCAGTGCTGTTGTCAGATCATACGGATGGCAGCTGCTGTTGTCCAAACAGGGTTTCATAAACTGGCTGTTTGTTGAGCTCGGCCTAACGGATAACGGTTTTGAGATGATGTACAATGAGACCGGTGTGGTTGTTGCACTGGTACATATCTTTTTGCCGTTTATGGTATTCCCGCTCTTGAATGTGCTGACCCAGTCTGACGGTACGCTGAAGGCGGCGGCCCATGATCTGGGTGCAGGCAAATGGCGCACGTTTCTCACCATTACACTGCCCTTGTCCGCGCGGGGGATTGCCAGCGGAGTGCAAATTGTCTTCACACTTTGCCTGACCGCATTTACAACCCCGCAGCTGATCGGAGGCGGGCGCGTCATGACGCTTCCGGTATTGATTTATCAGCGTACATTGGATACGAACTGGCCTATGGCAGCCGTGGCGAGCCTCTTTTTATTTGTTTCGTCGATCGTCGTCTCAATGATTGTGAACAAGGGAGCCGACTGGCTGATGTTCCGGCGTACACGGGCAGGGGGACAAAGCCATGTCTAAAAAAACACGGAATTACAAGTGGGTTCTCTATGTAGGTGTCGGCGCGGTCGGGCTATATCTGCTGCTTCCGCTGTTGATGATCCTGCTGACTTCCTTAAGCAGCGGAACCTCCAGCAAGTTTCCGCCCGAAGGGCTGACGCTGGAATGGTATAGCCGTCTGGGAGATCAGAAGCAGTTCATGGAAGCCTTCCGGAACAGCATTCTCGCTTCAGCGGGTGCGGTTTTGTTGGCTCTCATTACAGGTACGCTGGCTGCACTGGCCATTGTTCATTATCCTTTTCCGGGCAGAGGGCTTTTGCGGGCCTTTTTTATGTCACCAATGGTAATGCCCAAAATTACACTGGGCGTGGCGTATCTGATTCTGTTCTCAAAGATGCATATCGCCGGAGGATTGTTTGCCCTGATTCTGGGGGAGGCGGTCATCGTACTGCCGTTTGTACTGTCTATTGTGGGCAGCGCTCTGGCCAACCTGAATCCGGCACACCGCGAAGCTGCTGCGGATCTGGGTGCGGGTCCATTTCGTATTTTTTTCACGGTTACGTTGCCGCAGCTGCGGCTTTCACTTCTTCTGGCAGGCTCCATTTCCTTTGTCTTCACCTTCGATCAGGTTGAGACAGCATTGCTTATTCTGCGTCAGGGAAATTACACCTTGCCTATTCAGCTCTTTCTGTATATGGAAAAATGGCAGGATCCTACGGTTGCCGTTGTTTCCGTCGTACTGATTGCCTTTGCGCTCGCTTTGTTCTTTGCAATCAAACTGGTCATCCGTTCCGCACCGGGCGTGGAAAACATGCTCGGCAGCAGAACGAATAAAAGGAGGTCTTGAACCTGATGGACAAGCCTATTTCGATACCTGTTTCCGGAGTGAACCGGACACGTGCTGCTGAATTGATGGCTGCCAGCAGCTTGGCTGCTCTTGTAGCAACCACACCGGAGAATATTAACTATATTCTAGGCTCTCAGCTGCGGGCCAGCAACTGGACCATGCAAATCTATGCGGTACTGCCACAGGAACCGGAAGCCCGTCCCTGTGTCATTATTCCGACCAACCGGCTGGGTGTAATCGCACAGATGGGGATTACCGGCGCGGATTTATATGTGTATAGCGACTTTTTTGTGGAGGGATCTATCGAAGGCAAGCCATCCACGCCGGATATTGATCTCTTTTACTCCTTGCTGCAGAATACGACAACCCATGCGGGACCGATTGAAGCCTTGGAGGCGGCACTTGAGCATCTTGGCCTCAAAGGACAAGCGGTCGGCGTGGATGAGATGAGAATTGCTCCGGATCTGCTTGCCAAATTTGCCGGTGGACTTCCCGGCGGACAAGCTATGCCTGCGTATAAACTGTTCCGTCAAATCCGCCAGATCAAAACACCGTTTGAAATCGAACGTCTGCGGCAGTCTGCGGTTCTGAATGAGGCCATTGAGCAGCAATTAATCGATCTGATCGCCGCAGGTGTGCACGAGAAAGAGTTGGCCGACCATTACCGGCTTGCCGTGATGAGAGCAGGCGGCACCCCCGCAATGACGGCGGTCGGTGCAGGGCCGCGCAGTGCTCTTCCCCTGATTGAGAATTATTTCCGCGTCATCGAGCCAGGGGATCAGATCCGTTTTGATCTGTGTCTCCAATTGGAAGGTTACTGGGGAGATACCGGCAGAACGGTTGTGCTTGGTGAAGCCACCCAATGGATGGAACATCACTTTCAGGCAGTACGCAGCGGCTGGGAGCAGGCACTTGAAACGATCCGTCCCGGTGTGAAAGCATCCGATGTCTTCCAGGCAGCCGTAGCCAGAGTTCAGAAGGAAGGGATTCCTCATTACCGGCGCCAGCATGTGGGACATGCCATCGGCCTGGAATTGTACGATGATATCACCCTGTCACCCGGGGATCACCGCGTTCTGGAGCCTGGAATGGTACTGTGTGTGGAAGTTCCTTATTATGAATTGGGTGCTGGAGGGTTTCAGATTGAAGACACCATTGTAGTGACAGCGGACGGTTATGAATTTCTGACACATATGGAACGCAAGCTGTTCCGCAAATAACAAGGGAAGGTTCCGGTCAACCGGTCCTGTTCCGACAACCGGAGCTTCTCCAGTGAAGAAGGTTGGAAGCAATGAAGATTCTGCAGGGTTCAAAATCGTTCCGCAACGTTAGCCTTGCACTGTTTGCCGGAGGGTTCGTCACCTTCGCGCTTCTGTACACCCTGCAGCCGTTGATGCCGGAAATCACCGGTGCGTTTGGAATCACACCGACAGAAGCCAGTTTAACACTGTCCGTCACCACCATATCCATGGCACTGACCATGCTGTTCATAGGTTCTCTATCCGATGCCGTTGGCCGCAGAGCTATTATGACAGTATCGCTTGTCGCCGCTTCCGTGATCGCCATTATCTCCGCTTTCAGCCCGTATTTCCCTGTGCTACTGCTGCTGCGCATCCTGCAGGGGATTGCACTGGCCGGATTGCCGGCTATTGCAATGACCTATCTGGTGGAAGAGATTGATCCTGCCAGTCTGGGTTATGCGATGGGATTATATATCAGCGGCAATTCCATCGGAGGGATGGCCGGCCGGATCATCAGCGGTTTACTCACCGACTGGTTCGGTTGGCGGGCGGCAGTCGGTGCGATTGGCTTGCTGGGCCTGGCCGCAGCGATGATATTCTGGCTGGTGATTCCGCCTTCGCGCCATTTCGTGAAGCAGACAGGCAAGCTTAGCAAGGTTATTCCACTGCTCTGGTCACAATGCCGCAATCCCCGGCTCTTATGCTTGTATGGGCTGGGTTTTCTGCTGATGGGCAGCTTTGTCACCTTATTCAATTATATTGGCTTCGAACTGACAGGTGAACCGTACAACCTTAGCCAGTCACTGGTCGGCAGCATTTTTGTCGTTTATCTGATGGGAACCTTCAGTTCCACTTGGATGGGACAGCTGGCTGACCGATATGGCCGCAGCGGTGTGGTCATGCTCGCGCTGGCCATTATCTTAACGGGGGCACTTTGCACCCTGCATCCCTTCCTGTGGGTCAAAATCATCGGTCTGGCGCTGTTTGCCTTTGGTTTCTTTGGTGGACACTCCATTGCCAGCAGCTGGGTAGGCCTGGTGGCCGATGAGCATAAGTCGCAGGCCAACGCACTTTATCTCTTTTTCTATTACGTGGGCTCCAGCTTCAGCGGTACGGGTGGCGGAGTGCTGTACGGAAATTTCGGCTGGGGAGGCATCATCAGTATGATAGCAGCTTATGTGGCTTTAAGCCTGTTACTATGCAGTTTCCTGGTGCGTAAGAGCCGGCTTGGACACCGGCGGTGAGGAGCAGACACAGCGGGAGATTACGAAGGATCAGGGGAGTTATGTGTGAAGGATAAAGATAACCAGCAGGAATGAGAGATTGAAGTCTCAATCCTGCTGGTTATTTGTATGCATTATGAATCGGGCTAAAAGCATTGTCAACGGCAATGTAACCATGTCTACTCGCGAGATGGATGCATCAGGACGGAAGGTCCCGTCTCCGTAGCCAATGATGATTCCAAGTTGTGTGAGCCGGGCAATCGCTTGAGCAGACCAGTCAGCTTGTACATCAGGGAAGGCTGCGGGAGCCGTTGGGGCTGGTTCGCCGAGAATTCTCCAGAGAATCGTGGCAAATTCAGCGCGGCTGTCTTCACCATTACCTATTGCCAAGCCGAGTCGTATTACCTGGCTACTCGCGGTCTCCTCTGAATATTTAAATGGTTTGATATTCCAACAGAATTCTACATCAAGAAGTTTTGGACGGTCAATATTATTTGGTATTTTATAGAAATTATTTTACATGGTTCTACATAATCTTCACAATCTCTACGAATTGTTTCTAGGAGAATCGTAATAGAGCATGCACAAGAAAAGGACATGCCGCTAAATGGTACAGATGATATGATGGAACTAAAGCTGTATTGAAATGAATAAAGATAAGGCTGAGAAACGGAGTAGATCCTCAAGATGAGAAAAATGCTGATGGGCCTGATTATAGTGGGCCTCGGATGTTTTGCTATATTATTCGGCCTAGTGAAAGCCTCTGATCATAAAGCCCAGAACCCCGCTCCCGCCCGGCATGGTGTACTGGATTTGAGCGCATGGAATTTTCAGGGAGAACAGGTCGTTTCGCTGGATGGACAATGGGAATTTTATTGGGATCAGCTGCTCAGGCCGGGGGGAGCACCTTCTGTTTCTCCTGGATATATGCAGGTACCCGGTTTTTGGAAGCATGCGAATGAAGACGGGGGTCTAAATAGCCAAGGAGCCGTTACCTACCGTCTGAAGGTTAAGCTTGAGCCTTCGGCAACGATGTATGGGCTTAGAATATCCAACATCCGCATGGCCAGCGAGATCTACGTGAACGGGGACAGGGTTGCCGGCAGCGGTAAGCCCGCGGAATCCGAAAGCCTGTATAGGTATGAGAATAAACCGTACAATGCCTTTTTTACGGTACAGGGAGATACGGCGGAGATCATTATCCATGCAGCGAATTATGAGAATTCGCAGGGCGGGATTCCTTATAGCCTTTATTTCGGGAGCGCCGGGGGAATTCTTAAGCTGAATACCCATACCACCATTCTCAATTTAATTCTGATTGTATCTCTCCTTATGCTCGGGTGTTATCAGCTTAGTGTGTTTATTATACGGAGAGAGGAAAGAGGACTTCTTTATTTCGGACTCAGCTGCATTATTATCGCCTGGTCTTTTGCCAGCAACGGTGACCGGATTCTGGTTGAGTATGTGAATCTGCCGCATGAGATTTATTATAAGATTCAAGCCGTATCGCTGTATCTCTCCCTGATCACGATGGTCATGTTTATTAAGACTATGTGTAAAAGCATGATTCCTGAGTGGTTAATTAATAGTGTTGTCGGTGTGACGGCATTGTACATCGGCTTTGTGCTGCTCACGCCGTTTCAATGGTATTCGCGTTTCAATGCGGTATTCAGCTATCTGCAGCTATTCATCTATGTCATCATTCTGGGATTGATGCTTCATTCATACCTGAAGGGCAGGTATGGAGAATTCAGCAAACGGACACTGCTCCTCTTTATATTGGCCTTAGGCGGATATGTAATAGGGCTGTTTGATTACGGGTTGTATCTGAGCAGCCTGACACCCACTTACACCATAGGATACTGCTCCATATTGATTTTTTGTTTTCTGGCCTCCTTCCTCCTGTCTTACCGGTATTCGGAAGCGTATAAGACGATAGAAGGAATGGCTGTAATGCTACAGCAGGCGGATAAGCAGAAAGACGAGTTCCTGCTGCATACCTCTCACGAATTCCAGACTCCGCTTCACGGAATCATTAATTTATCCCAATCCATGCTGGAGACAGGAGCCGGAGCAGAAGCAGAAGCCGGAGAACTCAGCGCAAGCCATATCCAGAATCTGTCCCTGATCAGAGATACCTCCAGAAGGCTCTCGGGACTGGTTCATGACATTCTGGATATGGAGAAAATCAAACGTAACGAGCTAAAGGTTCAACTAACCGGTGTGGATGTCCGTGTGTCTGTCTCCCTCGTATTCGATTTATTCCAGGGTTTGATTACTGGTAAAAAAATCAGATTTGTCAATGCCGTACCGGAGCATCTGCCCCTCGTCTATGCGGATGAGAACCGGCTCAGGCAAATCCTCCACAATCTGGTCGGCAATGCGGTGAAATTTACTCATGAGGGTATGATTACGATTCATGCTCAGGTGATAGAGGGTCAGGTCAAAGTTGTGGTGGAGGATACCGGAGTGGGGATGAGCTTATCTGACTGGGAGGCTATATTCCAGCCCTTTGAGCAAGCACACTCTCCAGAGGAGTACGGGGGAACAGGACTGGGGTTGTTTATCTGCAGGAAGCTGCTGCATTTGATGGACGGTACCATCAAGGTAGAATGGTCAGAGCCGGAGCAGGGGACGGGCATCGCTTTTACACTTCCGGTTGCCGAAGCAGCCCGGAATTCACTCCCGGATTACGAAGCAGCCAAGGAATCTGCCTCCATAAGCGAAGAATGGGGCATGGCGGAATTACCAGGCCGGAGCAAGAGCACCTTCACGCTGCTGGCCGTTGACGATGAACCATCCAATCTCCAGGTCCTGTCCCGGGTTTTTGCCAATGAGCCTTATCAGGTTATCTGGGCGACCAACGGGCTGGAGGCCTTGGAAATGTTGAAGAAACGCTCTGATATCGACCTGGTTCTGCTCGATGTAATGATGCCCAAAATGTCGGGGGTTGAAGTCTGCAGAGAGATCCGCGGGCAATATTCCCTATTTGAGCTGCCTGTTGTATTGCTGACGGCGCGTTACGGCAATAGCGATATTGCTGCCGGCTTCAAGGCAGGGGCGAATGATTATATCATCAAGCCGTTTGATGCTGCAGAGGTCAGGGCCAGAACGGAAACGCTCCTGAAGCTTAAGAAGTCAGTGGAAGAAGCTCTGAAGGCAGAGGTGGATTTTCTCCAGTCGCAGATTAAACCGCATTTCTTGTTCAATTCCTTGAACTCGATTATTGCCTTATGCCGGACAGACGGCGCGCGTGCAGAGAAGCTGATTATGCATTTAAGCTATTACTTAAGAAGAAGCTTTGACCCGAAGCCTGACAGCTTTGTCCGGATTGAGGACGAATTACAGCTGGTTGATGCTTACGTGCAAATTGAGGAAGCCCGGTTTGAGGAGAGGCTTACGGTTGTATATGATGTGGACCCGCAGGTACTGAAGCGAAAGATTTTGCCGCTGACGATACAGCCTTTGGTAGAGAACGCTATCCGGCATGGGGTAACGAAGAAAATGGAGGGAGGAACGGTCAGAATCTCCATCTCCCTGGACAAGGATACGGTTTATGTGGAGGTGTGGGATAACGGGGGCGGTATCAGTGAGACGGGAATCCAAGCCTTATGGACAAGCGAAAGGGCTTCTTCCGAAAGAAGGGGAGTTGGACTCGTAAATATTCAGCGGAGACTGAAGCATTTCTATGGAGAAGCATTACAGGTATCCAGTGAAGAAGGGGAATGGACAAGCGTGCGGTTTCAGTTCAAAATTCAGCATTACGCGTAAGCCTTAGAAGAGGGAAGGGTCATTCATGAGAGTTGCAATTGTTGACGATGAACGGCTGGCGGTCCAGCGGCTTGTACAAATCCTGGAGTGCCGTGACGATGTCGAAGTGGTTGGGGCATATACCAAATATACAGATCTGCTGCATGAATTCACCCGGCTAAGACCTGATGCGGTCTTTCTGGATATTGATATGCCGGGAATGAACGGTCTCGAATTGGCCGCTTCCTTAATTGAGCTAGACGAGCACCTGGAAATTGTATTTATTACGGCTTATGACCAATATGCACTGGAGGCCTTCCGCGTAAATGCTGTCGATTACCTGCCTAAGCCGGTTGACGAGGATGCTTTGGCACGTACCCTTCAACGGCTCAACAATTATATTACAAAAGATTTTCCATCGGTCGCAGCAGGAAAATCAATTGACTTGGACTCAGGTTTATAAATTATGAAACTGCAGATCAAACAGTAAAAAGATATAATAAGAGAAAACTGCCAGGATGATCCGGTTCGGATGGTTCCTAATCCATTGGAGGCTATTATGTTTCAAGTAACGGAAGCAACAGGGTGTCCTTTTGACAGAGGCTATTTAATGAAGGAAACGCATACATTCGATATCCGCAATTATGGGGCGGATCCGGAGAATGCGCCTGTGGAGAATACCAAGGCAATTAACCGCGCCATTCAGGCAGCATCTGTAGAAGGCGGCACTGTGATAATTCCTGAAGGCAGCTTCAGGGTATATACGATTCGACTGCGGAGCGGCGTTAATCTGTACTTGTCGGCTGGGAGCGTGCTTTCCGCAGCAAGAACGGATATCCGTCATTCCTATGAGCAGCAGAACGGAGAAGGCGGCAATTATGAAGAGCCTGAGGTTAATTTATATGCTGGTCTGCAGGATCACGGTCATACGTACTTTGCCAACAGCCTGATTTATGGCGCGGATATCCAGAATGTGATGATTTATGGGCCCGGGCTGCTGGATGGAAGTTCTTTGAATGATGAGGGAGAACTGGAGCAGGTTCTGATGGGCGGGGACCCGCATGAGCCATTGCGCCGGGACGAGCCCGGTCACCGCGGTGAATGGTTCGGCAATAAGGCGATTGCGATGGTGCGGTGCGAGAATGTCGCATTCTGCGACTTTTCTATCCTGGCCGGCGGCCATTTTGCCATTATAGCAACCTGTGTGAAGAATCTGCATGTCGGGCATATTCTTGTGGATACGAACCGGGATGCGTTTGATGTGGACTGCTGCGAGAATGTGACCATTGTTCATTCCACCTTCAATTCATTAACCGACGATGCTATTGTGCTGAAGGCCTCCTATGGCGGCGGAATCTTTATGCCGCTCCGCAATGTATTGATTGAAGACTGTGTGGTTAGCGGCTACGACACAGGCTCCGTATATGCGGGAACGTATACACAGGACAAGCTGATTGCAACAGACCGCTGCGGTCCTACCGCCCGCGTCAAGCTGGGTACGGAATCTACCTGCGGGTATGATTGTGTCACGGTCCGCCGCGTAGCGTTTAAACGGTCGAGAGGTTTTGCCCTTGAGGCTGTCGACGGGGCGGACTTAAGCCATATTATTTTTGAGGATTCCACGATGGAGGATATCAGCAGCTCGCCTATTTTCATCAAAATAGGAGACCGGGGACGTTTCCCTGTCACGGGGAATAGCACCGGGGAAGAGTTGATAGCGGCACGGGATGCAGCACCAAATGTAAGATTGGACCAGCCTAACTGGGTGCTGCCGGCCAAGGAATCGTATCAGGTGTATCCGGCAAGGCGCTATCTGCCAGCCTATAACAGAACACGCAAGGTTTCTGTGGATGGTGTGTCTGCTTTTAATGTTGTAGACCCTGAGCAGCCTTGCCGGTTGAACCCTGCTAACTATCATGAAGAGGGCGGCAAATGGTTTGCTGTCCGCTACGATGAGCACTCGAAGAAGTATGTGCCTGACTACACTAAGGAATTACAGGAAAGCGAGCTGCAGCTGTATGGCAATGCCAATGGTAGCGGCCGTATAGCCAATGTTCACGATATTATCATCCGCAATATTACCGCTAAGAATGTCGACCCCCGCTATCCCATTGAACTGATGGGGCTGGTAGGCAACCGGATTAAAAATGTCTCGATCTCCAATATTCAAGTGGAGTACCGCGGTGGTCTAAGTCTGGAGCATGCGGTGGAACAGCGCCAGCTGAATACGAACTGGGAATATACCCAGTACGGCAGTCCGAAGCGCAGCATTCAGTTGCTGCCGTGGCTGGTGAACACCTTTTTCCTGAAAAATGAAGGGTTATTGCCCCGGGTGGAATGGAATCCGGAAGCAGGAGCGTGGAAAGATGCGCCGTTCAATGTACCAGAGCTGCCGGAGGTGTATCCTGAACCCAGCAACTGGGGAATCCTGCCGGCTTATGGTCTGTACGCCAGGCATGTGGACAATCTGTATCTGAAGGAGATTCAGCTGCGCTATATGACGGAAGATACCCGGTATCCCATTGTGCTTGATGATGTTGTAAGTGGCGCTCTTGAACATATCCATGCCAGCCATGCGCAGGGGGTAGAAGAAGTCGTACTGGTAAGCAGCAGCTTCAAACGGCCCGCAGGCCTGGAATATGTGCCGGATTATCCGTATCAGCAGACTGCAGTTGAGAATGTGACAATGGACAGCAATCTGTCCGTCAAAAGGATAGAAGTGGAGGCGCCTGCTCCAGGCACGCCGAAGGACAGCTTGTATCCGTATGAAACTGTTGCAATTCCCGGAAACGGCTATACATATCCGTCTGCAACCGAAGATTATCCTTTGCCTCAAACGGTATTCCGGCCCTTCTTCACAGTTGTTCCGGCACAGAGCGTGAAGGCAGGTGAGACGCTATCCTTTGCTGTTGTAGCCAGACAGCCTGCATTCGAGACTTCGTCCCGGGAGACCGATGGCAGGATTTATAACGAATACAGTCCAGATAAGGACCCGGCAGTTCAGGGGATTGCTGAGCCGATGACTGTAACAACGGGCAATCTGCCTGAGGGGACAACTTTTGACACTGCCTCTTTTGTACCAGGCCAGGCTTGTATGTTTAGCTGGACTCCTGCTTCTGCTGCGGTTCGTGATGAACCTTACACTGCCACTTTTATTGCTGATGACGGGATAATCCCGGTCAAGATGAATGTCAGCATTAAGGTTGTAGGATGAACTATATGAAAAGATATATGAATTCAGTAGACCCCAAACGATTGATCATTATGCTTATCGGGAATGTTTTCTTAGGGATGGGCATCAGCATTTTTAAGCTGTCCGGAATGGGGAATGATCCCTTCAGCGGAATGGTGATGGCACTTGCAGACTCCAGCGGGCTCGCCTATGCGAATTTTCTAATCCTGCTGAACCTGGTATTGTTTGTAATCGAGTTTATCACGGGAAGGAAGTATATTGGAGCCGGAACTTTCGTAAACGCCATTTTGCTGGGTTACATCGCTACCTTCTTTCATAGTACCTGGCTGGAGCTGCTCGGCGAACCTCAGCTATTGTGGCAGCGGGTGGTTACAGTGGCGATTGGTGTGGTGATCTGCAGCTTCGGGGTATCCATGTATCAGACGTCGGATGTGGGAATCGCTCCCTATGACAGCCTGTCCCTGATTATGAGAAATAAGTTTCCGGCAATCTCTTATTTCTGGCACCGGATGTTTACAGACGCTTTTTGTGCTTTGATCTGCTTCCTGTTCGGAGGCATCATCGGTTTGGGGACGCTGGTGTCCGCACTGGGCCTTGGCCCGATCATTCATTTCTTTAATGTGAGTTTTACGAACAAGCTTCTGGCAAAAAAAGGTCCGCCAGCAAATGAAGATTCTATTTCGCTGAGTTAACATTAAACAAGGGTAGCGGACTCTGCAAAATATTGCAAGCCCGGCTACCCTTTTGTCGTATACTCAGTCCTTGGGTTCCCGTTTATCCTTGTGATCCGGTGCAATACCGGGAGCCGACACCTCCGGATCATCACCCATCAGAGCACCCACAATTTCGTCCAGCTTGCCAGAGGCCCCTTTTTCATCGTTCAGGCTTGAATCGGCTTCAGGTATAGGGTGAACGCCCGGCCGGGTGAACCACCAAATTCTGCTTTTCCCGATTCACATCCTCCCGTTAAAAGCTGGTCACCTTTTTGGTTTTATGAATATCTTCCGTACCGCTGTCTAAGGCAGTCTTATAATATGAGCATTTATGTTCGATGACTTCCATCGTTTTCTTCAGCTCCTCCATCTGTGCTTCAACTGAGGCTTTCCGCTCCAGGAACATGTCATATCTCTGCTGCAATGTGGAATCTCCCTCAGAGCACCACTCAATGAAATGTTTGATTTCCTTAATCGGCATCCCGGATGATTTCAGACATTCAATTATTTTTAGAGCTTCCATATCCGCTTCCTTGAACACGCGTCTTCCGCTGGAGGTCCTTTCGATAAAGGGCATCAGACCTTCCTTGTCATAGTAACGCAGAGTATGCGGTGTCATATTGAAATGTTCTGCAGCCTCAGTTATAGAGTATGTCTTCATCACGAATCTCCAGTCTCAATTGTATTTTGTGCTTGACTTAGAGTTAACTTTAAGTAATATCATATGGTTTGTAAAGTCGTCCTTACGGATTCTACTATGAACAAGAAGAGAGGTTACACCATGATACAAGTTAATGCACGCGCTACATTCAGCCAGGAAGGCCCGTTCAAGCTAACGACCATTGAGCGCCGGGAGCTTCAGCCGCAGGATGTTCTGATTGAGATTAAATTCGCCGGGATCTGCCACTCCGACATTCATACCGCCCGCGGGGAGTGGGGGCCAGTCAAGTATCCGCTCGTTCCAGGCCATGAGATTGCCGGGATTGTCAGCCAGGTCGGTTCCGGAGTTACAAAGTATTCCGTTGGTGACAGGGTAGGGGTGGGCTGTATGGTCGACTCCTGTGGAGAGTGCAGTAATTGCCATAAAGGCGAGGAGCAGTATTGCCTGCATGGAAATACGGGTACCTATGGAGCTACCGACCGGTACGGTCACTATACACAGGGCGGGTATTCCACCCATATTGTGGTGACAGAGGACTTCGTGGTCCGGATTCCAGACGCTATTCCGCTAGACGCTGCTGCCCCGCTGTTATGTGCCGGAATCACAACCTATTCACCGCTTCGCCATTGGGGAGCCGCTCCAGGCAAAAATGTAGCTGTAGTAGGTCTTGGCGGACTTGGACACATGGCTGTGAAGATCGCTCATGCTATGGGGGCTGAGGTTACGGTTCTGTCACAGTCACTGAAGAAGAAGGAAGACGGTTTGCAACTAGGGGCGGATCATTATTATGCGACTAGCGATGCGGAGACATTCAAGCAGCTTGCCGGTTCGTTCGACCTGATCATAAATACGGTAAGCGCGCAGATTAATATCGATGCTTATCTATCGCTCCTGGCGCTGGATGGTACCTTGGTCAATGTCGGTGCGCCTGCTGACCCGCTGGCCGTTAACGTATTCTCGCTGATCGGCCACCGCCGTTCATTTGCCGGATCGATGATTGGCGGAATCCGTGAGACGCAGGAGATGCTTGATTTCTGCGCCGAACATAACATTGCCTCTGAGATCGAGGTTATCTCTGCCGACCAGATTGATGAAGCGTGGGAACGTGTACTCGCCTCCGATGTCCGTTACCGGTTTGTCATTGATATCAGCACGATGGGTAAGGAATAAAATCCTGCACATAATACAACATTTTCCATATAATCTCGGCTAAAATTCAGTATTGTTGTATAAAAGGCAGCATTTCTTCTCCTTCAAGCAGCTCAGCGAAACGATTGATGTATTTCATACAACAATCTGTCTGAACACCCGGGTATCCGGGCAGCTAAGTTGCAGTACGTACAACATTTGGGCCTATACAGTGTAAGTGTAGACCAATCTGGTTATATTTGCTTATGAAATCCAAAGGGATATTATCCTTTTGGATTTTTTTTTGAAATGCTCAGAACTAATGCACAGCAAATGCCATTGACAAACCGGCCATGAAGTCATATATTCAATATATCGAAACGATATATATCAATATATTATATATAAACCCGCTATATGTCGTACTGAGGAAGGAGGGAATGAATGCTTATATATGTAATACTCGGGTTTCTGTGTGAAAAGGATATGACAGGCTATGAAATCAAGCAGAAGATGATACGCAGCACCTCCAACTTTATTGATGCCAGCTTCGGCAGCATCTATCCTATGCTCAAGAAAATGGAGAAGGGGGAACTGGTCAAGGCTGAAGAAGGGGTAGAGGAGGGCAGATTCAAGAAAGCCTATGGGATCACGGAAAAGGGGAAGGGTGAGTTTATGGAATGGCTACAGACACCCTGTACATTTTCCCCGTTCAATTATGAGTATTTAAATAAGCTGTTCTTCTATAAATATCTTGACGAGCATGAGGTTGCCCGGCTGATTGCCAGCTTCCGCACCACTGTCGCCAGTGAATACAACAAGCTTACTTTAATAGAAGAGAAGCACATTCAAGAGATGGGTGTATACGAACACGCGACGTTGAGGTTTGGCAAAGAATATTATCAGATGATTATGAATTGGCACGAGGAACTCATTAGCGAAATTACAGGAAAGAAGGAGAATAACAATGAGAATGACGAAGAAATTTAAATTGCAGATTGCAGCGGACAAGGTGGATTTGTACAAATGGGTGACGGAGATGACTCCAGGTGAATATGAATCATTCTCTAAGGGCCACAAGGCAATGGGCAGTTATTTTGAAGAGGGTGAGTTCTATATGGTTAATGTGGAGAATATGGGGAATGAGATGATTGTTCAGCACTATCAGTTAAAAGAGCATGCAGAGGATCATTTGCGGTTCTACTCTGACCGGACAGAAGCCTATATCATGCGGTGGATACCCGCCATTGTCGGAGTGCCATGGGAAATGAAGATTACGCCTATTGACCGTAACTCTTGTGAATTCAGCTGTACGATTGGTGCAGACTTCCCCTCACGGTTGCTGGCTATGGCAGCTTGGATAAACGGCCTTGGGGGGTTCTTTATGAGACAACATTTGGCCGGTGAGGGCGTGAAATTTGCTGAAAATATTGAAAAGAAGTTTAACAAAGCCAGTACACGCTGAGCTTGGGAGATAGTACATGTGTACACATACAATGTTCGACAATCTATGAGCAAATGACCAGACCGAGAACCCTATTTTATGGTATTATCATAGAACAGTATTTACGCAGGTAAGCTACTCTTCATCAATCTAAAGGTATAAGCAGAGAAGCCCAGTGTATGCTGGGCTTCTTTATTTTAGATAAATTTACCGTAGGAACAGGGGGCACACCATGAAAAAAACACCGATGATGCTACAGCTGGCATTGATTCTATTCTGTATCATGGCCATTCCGGCAGCGATCTTGACGTGGTATAGCGGGGCACAGATCATAGAAAACTCAGAGACAGCCATCGGTGAATCTGCACTTGCCGGTCTCAATGCCAACCGCAAGTTAAATGAGAATGCACTGGCCAATCTCGCCCAGGATACGGCGCGTCTGGCTGCAACCAATGTATTTGAACGCATCCGCAGCTTCGAGACGTATGACGAGGTGAACGCAAGCTACACTAACGTGACCAAGGCCTTGTCTGTGATGAATGAACTGCTGAACCTGAACCGCCGTGTAGACGGTGTTTATTCCTCATACTTTTATCTGAATAACTCCGATTATGTTATTTCTACAGACAATGCGGTTACGAAGCTGGAGCGGTATGAGCAGGTAGGCTGGACATCCGAAGCTCTGGCAGGCCAGAGAGGAATCAGCGGTGTGTGGGTACCCCGCGTGCTGGGCACGGGCGATCATGTGGTGTCCTATGTGTACCCTCTCAATCGTCTCTCCTCCACGACGGACGGATTGATTGTCGTCAATATGCGGGAGAGTCAGATCGGCAAATATCTGAATACGGCAGAGGCCGGGGACGGCCATTCCCTGCTCCTTGGATCTGACGGAAAAGTAATATCACACAGTGACAAGTCGCTGCTGCTCACCGACGGCTTTGAGCAGCCCTTCCTACAGGAAATCCTGGATGAGGGTTCAAGCGAGGGCTATACATTCCGCGAGCTGGACGGCAACCGGATGGTTTACGCATGGAGCCGCTCGGCATTGTCCGGATGGTGGAATGTAAGCTGGAGCTCGATGGATAAGCTGATGACCAAATCACGGGATATGCAGGGGAATATTATTTTGCTTACCGGAGCTATTATTGTGCTGGGAACGGTACTGGCGGTCTTTCTCGCTACCTGGATGTCCAGACCACTCCGGCAATTAGTCCGGATGATACGCTCGAAAAGTAATCTGGAGGTAGTCAATAAGAATGAGCTTGCCTTTCTGAATGTGGCGTTTAAGCGGATGCAGGAGGAGGAGGAAGGCCTGTTCCAGCTGCTGCAGGAGCGCGAACAGGACACCCGCAGCTTCGCCGTTCACCGCCTGTTGCGCGGAGAGATTCCGCCCCGGATTACGGAGATCTTCCCTGAGCTGTATTACAGAATAGCTGTGGTCTCCATCGACCAGTATAGAGTGTACGTTGGCAATACGAATCTCGAGACACGCAGCTACCACGGATACCTGCTGAACGCGAAGTACGAGAGCCTGTTCCCGGAGGGGGTTCTGGCCCGTTCTGTCTATCATAGTGACGGATGTATTGTGATTGTAATCAACTTTGCTCCGGGCGGGGATGAGCAGAGTTGTGACCGCATCCATCAGGCGCTGGACAGAATCCGGGAGGAGTCGCTAGAGCTGTTGGGGCATTCTGTCACCATAGGGGTAAGCGGCTTGGCAGATGCACCCGAAAGGGTAGCCCAGCGGTTGTTCGAGGCGATGGAATTGATTAAGCAGCGGATGATTAAGGGAGCCGGAAGCGTGATGTACTGGCAGGACGAAGAGGAGAACAGCCGTAAATATATGGATTCCGAGAGCAGTGAGCGGCGGATTCTCAACTTCCTGGATGCCGGCGATCTGAACGGGATACTTAAGGAGCTCCAGGTCATCCGCTGCCAGATCGGTTCAGCAGAGAATATTTCCTACGATAACATTATGTTCATTTATCACCAGCTGCTGGGTGCGACGATCAAGCATCTCCGTGAGAATCATATCAGTACCGGAAGAATGATTATGGGGAAAGGCAACATCTACACTCTTCTGGCATCGATGGATACGCTGGATGAGCTTGAGGAATATTTGCACGGGTTCTTCCAAGAAATCGTGCAGGACCTGGACCGGGGTACCCGTGAAGCCAATCATGGGGAACGGATCATTCAATATTTGCAGGATCATTACCGTGAAGAAATTGTATTGAAGGATATGAGCCATGATTTTGGCATCAGCTATTCCTATATGCGCAAGATTGTGTATGACTTAACCGGCAAGAGTATGATTGATTATCTGAACCAGCTGCGTATCGAGAAGGCCAAGGAATTGCTGCTGGATACCGACCTGACGATCAAACAGATTGCGGCAGAGGTGGGCTACTTTAATGTACAGAGCTTCAACCGGTTTTTCCGCAAATACGAGGGCATGCCGCCGAGCAGCTACAAAACAGCCAAGACCAAAAGCTCTTAAAGGCCTGCTTCTGGCCGTAATTATTCCATTCATGACTCTTAATGAAAACGTTTTAGCCTATCATATTTGATCATATTGCTGCTGCGGAGGCCTTATAAACCGCGCGGTTGTCAGTTTTAATGGCCAGCAGCATTACTCATCGTATTCAAAACCGGCTAATGGAGATAGCATAGAGCTCAGGCCGGTGGATGCAACTGGCACAGAGATAAAATGATGTAGGAGGTGAGACTTTGAAAGTTGCAAACGCTTCAAAGACAAATCAAAATGCTCTATTAAGAAAGAAACAGGGGCCCGGGTATTTTTTAAAGCGTGACTGGCAGCTCTATTTCCTGGTATTGATTCCACTGTCTTTTGTAATCGTATTCAAGTATCTGCCGATGACCGGACTTGTAATCGCTTTTAAAGACTACAAAATTGCAAAAGGCTTCTGGGGCAGTGAATGGGTGGGCCTCCAAATCTTCCAGGATATTTTCGCCAAGCCTGACTTTGCTCCTGCCGTCCGTAATACGCTGCTGCTGAATATTCTTGATCTGTGTTTCAGCTTCACGATGCCGATTCTGCTGGCGCTGCTGCTGAATGAGGTCAAAAGTATCCGGTTCAAACGCATCAATCAGACGCTGCTGTACCTGCCGCATTTCCTGTCCTGGGTCATTATCGGGGCCATCGCATATCAGCTTCTTAGTGAAGGCGGCGGTGTGATTAACAATCTGATTGAACTGATGGGCGGTACCCGCGTTCCGTTCCTGCAGGAAGACACGAACTGGCTGATCAGCTATCTGGCTATCGGTGTGTGGCAGAGCATGGGCTGGGGCACGATTATCTATCTGGCGGCGATGAGCGGGATCAACCCGGAGATGTATGAAGCGGCTACGGTCGATGGAGCAGGACGCTGGAGAAAGGTATGGAATATTACGGTACCTTCTATCCGTGCAACCATCGTAACCCTGCTGATCATGAATCTGGGGAAAGTAATGGAGGGCTCGTTCGAGCGCATCTTCGCTCTGCAGAACAAGGCTACCACAGAGTACACAACAACCATACCGGTTCTGGTATACCGCTGGGGGATTGAATCCGGTAATTTCAGCCGGGCGACCGCGCTTGGATTATTCCAATCTGTTATCGGAATTATTCTTGTAATAACGGCAGATCGCGTCGCTAAAAAGCTCGGTGAAGATGGAATATTATAGAAAGGAGGGAAACCATGAGAGCATCAACAGTCCGTTCGGCCTCACTAAGTAAAGGACGTTTGGACATCTGGGATGTGCTGATCCGCATCGTCTTAATTGTTGTTTCACTAATATGTCTGCTGCCGTTCCTGCATGTCGTGTCGAAGTCCCTGAGCTCTGACTCCTTCGTCATTGCCAATAAGGTCTTTCTGTGGCCGCAGGGCTTCACCATCGAAGCGTATAAGAAAATCTTCGCGGATGCCAGCATCCTCCGTTCCCTGTACATCTCGGTTATTGTCACCGTACTGTTCACGATTCTGGGAATGATTCTGACGATATGCGCCGCGTATCCGTTGTCGAGAGCCCAGTTCAAGGGCCGCCGGGTCATCACCTTCATTTTCCTGTTCACGATGTACTTTAGCGGGGGGATCATCCCGGATTACATGAACATTAATAATCTGGGACTGATGGATACGATCTGGTCACTGATTCTGCCCTTGTCATTCAGTGCCTTCAATTTGCTGATTATGAAGACATCGCTAACGCACGGGATTCCGGTAAGTCTGGAAGAATCGGCGCGCATCGACGGTGCCGGTCATTTCCGGATTCTGTTCAGCATCGTCCTGCCGTTGTCCAAGCCGATTATGGCGACACTTGCCCTCTTCTACGCAGTTGGACGCTGGAATGCTTACCAGGATGCCTTGTTCTATATTAAGCATGAGACCTCCCTGCGGCCGCTGCAGCTCAAGCTGTACTATCTGGTCATTCAGGCGAGTGAAAGCTTCCAGCTGGAAGCCACCACAGTATCACTCAGCAACCCGGAAGTGCTTAAAGCATCCGTCGTGGTGTTTGCTACCCTGCCGATTCTCTGCGTGTATCCTTTCGTTCAGAAATACTTCGTGCAAGGAGTTATGCTAGGAGCCGTTAAGGAGTAGCCGTATGTTCCGCAAGCAGCAGTAAATAGCACCCGAAAATTAAAAATGGGGGAATTACGATGAACAAAAAAGGTTTTGCTTCATTAATGATGGCATCTGTCATGACAGCCGGCATGCTTGCCGGATGCTCCGGCGGAAATAATAAACAGAGTGCAGGAACGGACACGCCTGCAGCTTCCAGCAACCAGAGTGAGGGCTTTGCAGATTATTCACAAGGCTTTAAAGAGAAGGTTACGATTGATATTCCGGTCTATGAACGCGCTTTCGAGGGCTGGAATGTAAGTGATAACTATTACACCCGCTGGGTTCAGGCGGAGTTCGGTGACAAATACAATATCGATGTTAACTTTGTACCTATCTCCCGCAGCAGTGAAGTAACTGATTACGAGCAGCTGCTCGCATCGCATAAGGCGCCGGACATTATTTTCCACTACGATATGCCTCAAGCGCTTACTTATTACGGCGAAGATGTGATGCAGGAGCTTGACTATTCAGAAATAGAAAATTATGCTCCAACTTACTGGGCAAACCTGGGTGAAACGATTCAGCAATACGGTAAAGTGGACGATAAGAATACCTTCTTCTTCGCTGCACGTCCTGAAGCCGATAACTTCGTCAGTATCATCCGTAAAGACTGGGTGGAGCAGGTTGGCATGAAGGTGGAGGATTTGACTTCCCTGGAGAAGTATAATGAGATGCTGGCGAAATGGAAAGAAGCCGGACTTGGTGTGACTGCGGGGAATCTGATTAAGGACTTCTACAGCTATAACTATGCTTTTCGTGAATGGCCGGTGGATCAGGCATATCGTGCCCTGTATTCGGATGTAAGTGTTGCTGACTTCACCAGCGCTGATACCGAACGTTTCCTGCGCAATCTGAACTATCAGTACAATAACGGTCTCGTGGATAAAGAGTTCTATCTGCGCAGTGATGATAACAAGATCAAATCTGAATTCGTTGCCGGCAAAACGGGTAACTACGCATTCTATCTGACCAACAATGCCGATGTCTTCGCAGCTACGCTGGCCAACAACCCGGATGCCGAATTTGCGGTAATTCCTCCGAATGCAATGGTGCCGGAAGGTTACAAGCCTCAAGGACGCGCTTACTGGCCGTTCGGCTTCATCATGGGCATCAACTATGAGACTACGGATGAAGAGCGTGCTGCCGTCTGGATGTACCTCGAGTGGCTGAGCCAGCCGGAGAACCTGTTCAAATTCCAGAACGGTATTGAAGGCGAGAACTATACACTTGATGCTGAAGGCATTGCTGTGAAGAACCCGGATTACAAAGGCGAATCTGTCCTCTCCACGAACAACAATAAAGACTACTGGGGACTAGTGACTGAAATTGCACAATATCCGGATGCAGAGAAGACCCTCCAGTCGAATCTGCGTAACTGGTCACCGGCCGGCTATGAATATCTCGCCGAGGATATGGTGAAATACTACAACGAGGTTGCGGAATTCCGTACACCTGATGCCATGTTCAGTGTAGTGCTCGAAAAGGTTAATGAATACAAAGCGGATCTGAACTCGCTGTTCCAGGATCTGTATGTGAAGACCGTTCTGGCTCCGGAAGCTGAATTCGATGCAGCCTATGCAGATGCCAAGAAGAGCTTCCTTGATGCTGGATATCAGGAAATCCTTGATGAGAAGCAGGCAGCTATCGATGCGGGCCAGTTCCGTTAATTTGAAGTTATAACGACAAAAAGAGGCTGTTCCAAAAGCCATGAAATGGCTGCTTGGGACAGCTCTTTGTTTTGGAGTAGGATCAACGTGAGCACTTGGGTGGACGCTCCGCGAACGGACTGTTGTTCCAATCGCTGTGCTCTCCAGATTTTTTTCATTCCCCTTAGCGGTGAAAATCCGGAGACCAAGGCGAACGCATTCGCTTTTCCACAATCAGTCCGTCCTCTCCGCTGTTTAAGCGGGAAGCGTGTCTGTAATTTCACAATGCCTTTGTCATAAACACACTGTAAGGATCTTCAATGTAATCCGCAAACGGGCTGCAGGTCTCAAACCCGAATCGTTCGTATAATTTCCGGGCCGCCTCGAAGCCTTCCGTCGATCCGGTTTCCAGACTCAGCCGCACATAGCCTTGCTGCATAGCTTCCTTAAGGATGTGGGCAAGCATTGCAGAGGCGACGCCTTTTCTGAGGTGCCTGCCAGAAGTCCGCATGGATTTGATTTCACCATGATGGTCCCCAAGGTCTTTAAGCGCCCCGCAACCTAACAATTCGCCGTGTTCCCAGGCACTCCAGAAGGTGATTTCCGGTGACCGTAGTTTGTCCAAATCCAGTGCATGTACACTTTCCGGCGGGGATTGCTCAAACATGCTCTGTAAATGCTCGCTGATCAATGCTATGATTTCAGTTCCAGTCAAATTATCGATTCTAATCTCCATGTTATTCACTCCTGAGTGTAAGATGACGATCCAGGGCCTTTCTACATTTGTTTTTTGTGCCAGAAACGCCATAATGAAATAACGATATTCATTAGTATATATAGATTTATTATTGTTGTAAATACAACATTATTGGACGGGCAGGTGATCAAGTGAAAGAGATACTTCGTGAGGTTGGAATGATTGCGAGGGCACTGGATTCTATAAGTAATATAGAGTTCAAGGAATTAGATCTGACTAAGGGGCAATATTTATATCTCGTCCGCATCTATGAGAATCCGGGAATTATTCAGGAGAAGCTGTCCGAAATGATCAAGGTAGACCGGACAACCGCCGCACGTGCAGTGCAGAAGCTTGAAGTCCAAGGCTTCATTGAGAAGAAGGATGATGAAACAAACAAAAAAATCAACAGGCTGTTTACAACTGAAAAGGGTGATCAGGCTTATTCTTTTCTGAAAAGAGAAGGGGATCATACGGACAGGGTTGCCTTAGCAGGGTTCTCCGGACAAGAATCAGAACTATTATTTCAGCTTCTGCAGAGAGTCCGGAAAAATATTGAGGTTGAATGGGAGTATGTGAAGAAGGGGAATAAAAGAGAGTACTAATTTGTCCGCCCGAGGGGAATTGTAGAGATGAGAACTCTCAAATTCGAATCAGGATGAGGACGGAATTCATGAAGCAAACCTCCAGTAAAACCGAAGAGGACAAGAAGCTTAAATGGTGGCAGCTCAGTTTATTGGGCATAGCAGGGACTATAGGAACCGGATACTTTTTGGGCTCGGGACTGGCCATCTCCATGGGCGGTCCTGCTGTGCTGCTGGCCTACATTTTGGCGGCTGGCGGAACCTATGTTGTATTTGATGCGCTGGCAAGGATGACGGCAGAACATCCGGAGCAGGGCTCCTTCCGGTCCTATGCCAAGAAAGCGTTCGGCAGCTGGGCAGGGTTCGGAAGCGGCTGGGTATATTGGTTCTCGGAGCTGCTGATTATGGGAAGCCAACTTACAGCGTTATCCATCTTCTCGCGTTTTTGGTTTCCGGCCGTACCGATGTGGGTTTTTGCTGCCGGGTTTGCCGCAGTGAGCCTGTTGATTGTGTTTTTCGGGAATAAGGGATTTGACCGGGTTGAAAATATACTGGCTGTCATCAAAGTGGCGGCGATCCTGATGTTTCTTGTGATTGCTGCTGCGCTTCTGGCTGGCTGGATCGGTGGGGGGAAGTTCACACCGAAGGTACCCCTTGGGTATAAGGCGTTGTTTCCGTCAGGGGGCATCGGACTTTGGTCGGCCTTTATTTTTGCTTTTTATGCTTACGGCGGCATTGAGGTGCTGGGGATTATGTCCTACAGGCTCAAGAAACCTGAGGAGGCTCCAAAAGCGGGGAAGGTGATGCTGCTCGGACTGGCTGGGGTGTATGTCCTGTCGATCGGACTTGCGGTGATTATGGTGCCGTTAAGCGCCTTCAACCCGAAGGAAAGTCCTTTTGTTCTTGCACTCCGCAGCGATCATCTGGCCTTCGTGCCGCATTTGTTTAACGGGGTGCTGATTATTGCCGGATTCTCCACGATGACAGCCTCGCTGTATGCCATTACCTCAATGATGATCACTCTTGCGCAGGAAGGCGATGCGCCCAAGTTATTCTCGAAGAAATGGAAGGATAAATATCCGTTCTACGCACTATGTCTGATTGCTGCCGGTCTAATAGGTGCTATCATGATGTCCTTGTGGCTGCCGGGAAAAGTATATGAATACATTACCACGGCTGCGGGCCTCATGATCCTGTATAACTGGTCCTTTATCTTACTCTCAGCCGGCCGGCTGCTTAAGCCCAGTCTTCTCAGCGGAGTGAAACGCTGGACGGGCCTGGTGCTGATTGCGGCTGCTGTAGCAGGGACACTGTTTCATGCGCTCAGCCGTCCGGGCTTCTACATCAGTCTGCTGATTGTTTCACTGATTGCGCTGAGTGACTGGATTGTTCAACACTATCGCGGCAAAAAAGGCGGTACCCATGAATCCCATTCCCTGCAGGGCGGTCCTGAGTTCCGGATCACAGGGATCAGGCTGCGCAAAAACAAGGTTTAATGAAAAAAGAGCAGCCGTGCAGCCTGTACACCAAAATAAAAACCAAAGCCAATCAGCGACAGGCCGGACAGTACGGAGATCACCTGTAATACCCTGACCGTCAGAAACTTACGGAAGAGACTGGAGGCGGCCGCCATGGTTACGTCCCAGAGCAGAATCCCGAGGACGATTGCCCCGCTGTAGATCAGCAGCTGCTGCATCGGATAATTACTGGCAGCCTCAGCCAATATCGAGCCGTATATCCCCAGCCAGAACAGGATGGACAGGGGATTGAATAAGGACATCAGAAATCCCGACACATAAGACCTGGACAGTGAGGCATCGCTTCCCCTTAGGCCGGCCACTGAAATGTCTCCTGTATTCTTGATGCTGTCCACCCCTGTATAGACGAGGACAAAGAACCCGAACAGCCACAAGAATACTTTCACAAACGGATCGTCCAGCAGGTGAATTAGGCCGAAATAGACAAGCAGCATATAGATAATATCTGCGCTGACCGCCCCCAGGCCAACAGCCCAGGCAGGCATGAATCCTCCGCGGAGTCCCTTGTCCAGCTGTGCAGCATTAATGGGCCCCAAGGGTGCGGAAAGAGATAATCCCAGAAAGATATAACCTATAAATACGTTAATGTTGTCCTCCCCCTTTATACAGATAGCATATTCTGGTAAAGGCGGATATAGGACAACCAAAAGAAGGCCCGCGAAAGATCGCGGGCCCTCTTTATGGGATGTTGAGTGTAAACAGTTTACACTCTAACGGTTTCAGGTCTTTTAGTTAGAAGAGGCGGTGGAATCAGCCAGCCCTTCTTCTTATTCAAATGCAGAATTTTAACGCCTATGGCTGCTTTGGTAAGGTGGTATTTGGCAAATAAGGCCCCGATATCTTCGCGGATGGATTGCCCCATAGCCTGACTGCATGCTACCAGTCCTGTAGCGGTATCAGCAGCAAGTTTGGCAGCTATTTCAGGATCTGTGAACCGTGCCCCCACAGGGATATCCTCAAGCTTGGCATCCGGCCGGTCTGGCATTACCGGTGCAGAGGCAAGACCCTGCTCGGTGAGCAGAGTGTCGCACTCACTGATTTCCAGCTCTGCCTGATCAATTAATGTTCCTAATATTTTTTTGAGATCGTTATCGCCAGCGTGATACATATAAGCTCTGTAACACGACAATGCTCCCTTGGCTACCATCGAGGCTTGCCAGACCGTGAAGATTTCTCCATAGTGCATCGGTTCTTCTTTGGGGTTACCGCCTAAAATTCCTGTCATAAATAAACTCCTTTATTGTTGGATTTGAACAAGAACTAGCATGCCCGCAAAGAACATGGATGTTGCAGCATTTTCACCGATACAATCTAAATTCATAATATTGCTACATAATCTCAGCCGGACCTCCCTTTTTTGTTCAATGAACAGCATCAATATCTCCCTGCAGGGTGTATAAATAATGCTGTATGAACCACAATAAGCAGGATGTGATTACAAAGAAGGTGGTTCGCCATGAAAGGTTCAAAAGGAGCATTAATTGCACTTGCTTCCATCCCGTTAATCATGACACTTGGCAATTCCATGCTGTTGCCTATTCTGCCGCAGATCTCCAAAAAGCTTGGTATCAATGCTTTTCAGGTCAGTATGATCATCACGGTGTATGGCCTGATCGCCATCTTGATGATTCCGGTTGCCGGTTATCTGTCAGACCGCTTTGGACGTAAAATCGTTATCCTGCCCAGTCTCATCCTTGCGGCCATAGGCGGAGCTATTTGTGTTGCCGCTGCCTGGTTCTTAACCGGAGTAACTGCCTACTGGGTCATCCTCGGAGGGCGTCTAGTCCAGGGGATTGGAGCCGCAGGAGCCTTTCCGATCGTCCTTCCCTTCGTAGGCGATCTGTTCAAGGATGAGAAAGAGGTTAGTAAAGGATTGGGAATCATTGAAACCTCCAACACCTTCGGCAAAGTATTAAGTCCGATCCTTGGCGCGTATCTCGGTACATTGCTATGGTATGCACCCTTCATCGCGATTCCGGCCTTGTGTCTGATTTCCTTTGTGCTTGTTGTGTTTCTCGTCAAGAAACCAAAGTCAGAGGAGAAGGCCGAAAAGAAAAGCATCGGGCAATTCTTAACCGGCATTAAAGAAATCCTGCATGAAAGGGGCCGCTGGCTGTATGCCATATTTGCGATAGGCGGAATCTGTATGTTCGCAACCTTCGGCGTGCTGTTCTATTTATCGGAGACGCTGGAGTCGGAGTATAACCTGCATGGGGCCTCCAAGGGATTTGTACTGGCCATTCCCCTTGCACTTCTGTGTCTGGCCTCTTACGGAAGCGGCAAAATCATCGGCAAAAACAAGCTGTTAATGAAATGGCTCGGTTTCGGAGGTATGGCGGTGCTTACAGCAGCTATGCTGATAACAGGCTTTAGCCAGAATATATACTTCATGGTAGGCTTCTTAAGTTTAAGCGGTGTCGGGATTGGTGTGGTTCTGCCCTGCATGGATGCGCTGATCACGGAGGGGATTGAAAAAGAGAACCGTGGTACAATCACCTCCTTATACAGCAGCATGAGATTTATCGGGGTTGCACTGGGCCCGCCGGTCGTGTCACTTCTAATGAACCGGGGACATTGGGTTTTATTCGGTACTATGGCAGCCGTAGGGGCGGCTGGCGGGCTTCTGTCCTTTTTCGCCGTTACTCCAAGCAAAGGAGAGGCTGGAGGCGAGAACAATCTGAAGCAAACCAGCATGAAGCATAAAAAAGCAAATCCGATGCGCCAGCGTGTCCGTTAGAGCGGTTGATATCAAATCTTATCAAATTTCTCCTGTACAAACTTCTCCAGCACCCTGAAATCCTCGGTAACCCGCTTGAAGGGCAAAGCTCCCAGCACCTTATCCCGGTAGTCCTTACGGGCTCCGGCGGACAGGCGGGAATCGAGGATACTGAGCACACCCAGGTCCGTTTCACTGCGGATCAGACGTCCCGTGCCCTGCCTCAACCGGAGTAGCATGTCCGGGACGAATACGTCTTTCAAGGGGTTCTCAGCCAAAGAGGCCTTATATTCATAGACCGGATCGGCAGGGACCGGGAAAGGGAGCCGGACCACAATTAACTGCGATAAATCGGAGCCTGCGATATTTACGCCCTCCCAGAATACCCCCGTACTCAGCAGAACGCCTTTACTGGCCCGGAATTCAGCGATTACCCCATCCTGGGACGAGCCTTCCCTCTGCACATGCAGCGCCCAGTTAAGCTTCTCGGCGCTTAGCTTCTGATGAATGTACTTCATATCCTCTTTGGCCGAGAAAAGCACCAGTGTCCGCCCGTCCGTCAAATTGCAGAGTCTCAGCATCTCCTTGTACGCTGCTTCCAGATAAGCTTCCCGGTTGTTATGGTTATAGTAGGGAACGTTCCTGGCAATGTACATCAGGGTGTGGTTATCGTAATCAAACGGTGAAGCCTGGCGCTCCATATAATCTCCCCGGTATCCGAGCGACTCTGTCAGATAAGCATATTGTTCCTCCAGCGTATCTCCGGTCTGGCACAGGGTTGCTGACGTTAAGATGACAGAGGTCTTTCCGTTAAACAAGCTGTGTTTCAGGAACTGGCTTATGCCTTTGGGACAGATGCTGACCGTGCTCTCCCCCCGCGTATGGCTTGCCCAGATCAGATAGTTGTCCTCCGCTCCGGCGAGTACAGCAAAGAGGCCGATAAGTCCGTTCATGGCTTCAAAAGCATTGTCAATCTCCCGCTCACGCCGGGAAGTGAGGACGGACAGGCTGAGACTGAACTCTCTCAATACCTGAATTCCCCGCTGCAGCGGGACTCCTGTAATCTCCGATACTTTGATCCGGTCATTGTCCTGCTTGGCTGTGTGCAGCAGATCCGCCTCTACCTGTCTGAAAATATCCCCGGCGCATCTTTTTATGAATTTATATTGTGCCATTAGCTCCTTATCTGCGGATTGCCTGAAAAGAATCTGTAAGGCGTCCTCCAGTATGCGGCAGGTTCCCCGGAAGGTGAATTCGAGCGTTCTTGCATCTCTGACCTTTGCTTCGAGATTATGCGCTTCATCTATTACGATCAGCGCCGGCCGTTCCGCAATTAAGCCCTTGGTTCCTTCCTTCTTCTTAATCAGGTCACGGATAAGCAGGTCTTGATTAACGATGATGAAATCCATGTCGCCGGGGCCGGCATTAATTTTGGCCCTCATCTCGTAGAACGAGCAGGTGCTCCGGTAATGGCATTGCTCAAATTTGCAATCATTCACACAAACGCCGGACCATACCGCGTCACTAACACCGCCCTCAATATCTGCCCGCTCATCGATCCCGTAATTCACAATACGTTCGGCAAGCGCAGACAGGGGGGAAGCAGCAGCATCCGGCTTGATTAGTTCAGCTGCCCTGTACCGGCAGGCATATTGCCCCATACCTTTCCCGACTACGGAGCGGACTGAAGTGAACCCGAGCCGGCTGCCGATGAACCGCAGATCTTTATGGATCTGTTCGGAGAGCTGGATGGAGGAGGTGGCAATAATGACCGGCTGCCGGGAGATCTGGTTAATGAGCAGGCCGGGGATAAGGTAGGCAAAAGACTTGCCGATTCCGACTCCGGCTTCAATCATCGCATTGCGGCTATGTACATAAGCATCCGCGATATCCAGAGACATATCCTGCTGGCCGAGCCTCTCTGTGAGGCCGATCCTCGGAAACCGGTCGTACATCCGGAAGATGGCATTGACCAGAGCGGGTTCGATGTCCTTTTTCAGCTCCCGCTTCTGTAATTTATAGAGATCATTTAACCAGCTGATAACGACCGCCCCTTTTCTATAATCAATGATGTGCCTGTCCCGAATCTATTTGGGTGAGGTTGTTATTATCATAGATGAAGCGCTAACAGTCAAGGGTTAGAATGTAACAGATTCGCGGAATGCTCCAGTCTCTTTGTCAGACAGTTCTTGAAAACAAAAGGCGCGCCTGCTACTGTTACTGTTATAGAGCGGGAAGGAAGGTTTAAAGATGACAGAACACGCGCAAGTATTCAAACCTGCGGAGACACATGTGAAATTGACCGGCCGGACGCATTACAGCAATGATGTGCTGTGGCTGGCACTCTCCGGCAGCGGTATCGAATTTTCATTCTATGGCACCAAAGCGGAGATTACATTGAAAGCTGATACTATTGCCTTAACCGGTAATAATCTGGCCAGGATTGGCATCTGTGTAAACGGAGTACGGGTCATTGACGACCAGCTGGACACGCTGCTTAGAACGTATACGATATTTGAGAGCGAGACGGAGCAGGAGGTCAGGGTAAAGGTCACCAAGCTGTCTGAGGCGGCAATGTCCACGGCAGGGATTCAGGAGATTGCTGTCCATGCAGCGGATGGAATCAAACCCGCTCCGGCAAAAGTACATAAGATCGAATTCATCGGCGATTCCATTACCTGCGGCTACGGCGTGGATGATGAGGACGGGCTGCATTCCTTCTCCACAGCTACAGAAGATGTCACCAAAAGCTATGCTTATCTGACGGCCCGCCATCTTGATGCGGACTATAGTATGGTTTCGTATAGCGGCTATGGCATTATTACAGGATACACGGAAACCGATCAACGGCTGCTGACACATCTTCTCCCGGATTATTATGAACGGGTAGGCAAGTCCGAGGGTAAATTTGACGGCGTTCTGCTGCCCCAGGATATTCGTTGGGATTTCAACAGGTTTGTGCCCGATCTGATTGTCATCAATCTCGGAACGAATGATGATTCCTACACCAGAGACGATACCGGCAAGCAGACGGAATATGCCAGGGAGTATGCTGAATTCCTCAAAATGGTCAGACGCAATAACCCCCGCACACCCATTCTGTGTACGCTGGGCATCATGGGAGACAGATTGTATCCTTATGTCGAACAGGCAGTGAAGGGATATATGCAAGAAACAGGAGACAGCAATATTTCTGCCATGAAATTTGACGTGCAGGAGGCAGCGGATGGATACGCCTCCGACTCCCACCCTTCCCAAGCTACGCACAGTAAAGCTGCCCGGAAGCTGACGGCTCATATCAGGGGGCTTATGGAGTGGTGATACAGGGAAGCTTGATTGGGCAGAATAATATCTGCTCTGAATATTGCCTAAAGGAAGAAAGCGGCCCGTCTCCGGACGATCGCTTTTTTGTTTTTCCTACACTGGTGAATACATAGAGAACAATGGGAAAGCTATAAGGGTAAAGGGAGTTTCGTTATTTGAAATTATGGGTATATAAGCTATATTTTCGAAATATAAACGTCAGCAAGCCACAAGTCGGAAAGTGAGGGTCCTCATGGATTTCCCAGTCAACATCCTTCTCGTAGACGATCACCCCGAAAACTTGCTTGCCATTGAGGCTATTCTAAGCGGAGAACCATATCATCTGTTTCGGGCATATTCCGGGGTAGAGGCTTTGCGCTGTTTATTGGAAGAAGAATTTGCCGTCATCGTCATGGATGTGCTAATGCCGGGAATGGACGGGCTGGAGACGGCACGCCTCATCCGGACCCGGGAGAAAAACAATTACGTGCCTATCATCTTTATGACAGCGACCAGTAATACAATGGAGGATATCTTCGCAGGCTATTCGGTCGGCGCTATGGATTATATGACGAAGCCCTTCGTCCCGCAGCTGTTCAAATCCAAAATCGAGGGGTACGTCAGCATGTATGAAGCTAACAAAACCCTGCAGATCCAAAGCGACATGCTCAAGAAACAAGCGAAGCAGATGGAGAAAACGAATCAGGAGCTCAGAGAGGCTAAGGAAGCGGCGGAAATCGCCTCCCGTGTGAAATCGGAATTTCTGGCCATGATGAGCCATGAAATCCGGACTCCGCTGAATGGGATCATAGGCATGTCCGATCTGCTGCTCACCTCCGATCTGCCGGAAGAATACGCTGAGATGGCAGGAATTATCCACACGAGCAGCAATGCACTGCTTTCGGTCATCAATCCTATTCTCGATTATTCCAAAATTGAATCCGGGAAGATGGAAGTGGAAGAGGCGCCGTTCTCCCTTCAGGACTGCCTGGCTGAAACGATTGATTTGTTCACAGCCAAAACCAGGGAACGGAATCTGGAGATGGCTGTGACCGTAGATCCTTCGGTTCCGCCTTATATAACGGGCGATATGACCCGCCTCCGCCAGGTATTGAATAATCTGGTGGGCAATGCAGTGAAATTCACCCATGAAGGCAGTATATACATAATGGTTAACCAGCTGTCCGAAGAGGCGAATACGCTTACGCTTGAATTTACAATTAAAGATACGGGGATCGGAATTCCCCCGGATAAGATAAACGAGCTGTTCCAGCCCTTCTCCCAGCTGGATGCCTCTACAACACGCAGGTTCGGAGGCACAGGGCTTGGATTATCGATCAGCAAATCTTTAGTTGAATTAATGGGCGGCAGCATCCGGGTAGAGCCGTCGAATGAACCAGGCGCCACCTTTGTTTTTACAATTGCAGTCAAACAATTCCAAGTAAATAATGCATAAGGGGCAGGGTTGATACTATGAGCGATCAGAACCAAAGCAAAGAGATAAGCGGAGATCAGATTGATGCCGGCGAATTGCTCAACGCCTTAATGGCGATGAAGAAAGGAAACTTCTCCCACAGAATGCCCTATGACCGCACGGGAATAGCCGGTAAGGTAGCAGATACCTTCAACGAGATCATGGATATTCAGGAGAGTCTGGTGAATGAAGTCCAGACAGTAGCCAGAGTGGTCGGTAAAGAAGGTAATCTGTCGCGCAGATTCGTGCAGAAGAATCTGGGCGGCTCCTGGGAGACCATTACCGATTCGCTGAACGGGATGGTTATTGACTTGATTCAACCGACCAGCGAGATGGTCCGGGTGATTAACGCCGTAGCCAAAGGCGACCTGTCCCAGAAGGTGGAGCTGGAGATCGAAGGGCGGCCGCTCACTGGGGAATTCCAGCGGACGGCAAGCAATATTAACATGATGGTGAATCAGCTCAGCACATTTGCCTCCGAGGTTACCCGGGTAGCACGCGAGGTCGGCACGGAAGGCATTCTGGGTGGGCAGGCGGATGTCAAAGGGGTATCGGGAACCTGGAAAGACTTAACCGACAGCGTAAATTACATGGCGACTAACCTCACGGATCAGGTGCGTAATATCGCGGCCGTAACGACTGCTGTGGCGAACGGTGATCTGTCAAAGCAAATTACAGTAAATGCTCGGGGAGAAATCCTCGAGCTCAAAAATACGATCAACACCATGGTGGATCAGCTCTCCATGTTCTCTTCCGAGGTTACCCGTGTAGCGCGTGAGGTTGGCACGGAGGGCAAGCTGGGCGGGCAGGCAGACGTGAAGGACGTGTCCGGTACATGGCGCGATCTAACCGAAAGTGTAAACTACATGGCCTCCAACCTGACCAACCAGGTGCGTAACATCGCGGTTGTGACCACTGCGGTCGCAAACGGCGATCTGTCGAAGAAGATTACTGCCGATGTCCAGGGCGAAATCCTTGAGCTCAAGAACACCATCAACACGATGGTGGATCAGCTGTCGACCTTCGCTTCCGAGGTTACCCGGATGGCGCGTGAGGTCGGTACGGAAGGGATCCTTGGCGGACAGGCAGATGTCAAAGGCGTATCCGGCACCTGGCGGGATTTGACGGAAAGCGTAAATTACATGGCCTCGAACTTAACCAATCAGGTGCGTAACATTGCCGAAGTAACAACCGCTGTCGCTAAGGGCGACTTATCCAAGACGATAACTGTCGATGCGAAAGGCGAAATTCTCCAGTTGAAGAGCACCATCAATATTATGGTGGATCAGCTCAGCAACTTCGCCTCTGAGGTGACACGGGTGGCGCGGGAGGTCTCCACGGAAGGAATTCTCGGCGGTCAGGCGGATGTGAAGGGCGTATCCGGCACCTGGAAGGATTTAACGGACAGCGTTAACTTTATGGCGGGTACCCTGACCGATCAGGTGCGTAATATCGCTGAAGTGACGACGGCGGTGGCCAAGGGCGACCTGTCCAAGCAGATCACGGTAAATGCGACCGGAGAAATCCTTGAGCTCAAGAACACCATTAACACGATGGTGGAGCAGCTCTCTACCTTCGCTTCCGAGGTTACGCGTGTGGCGCGTGAGGTGGGTACCGAGGGCATGCTGGGCGGACAGGCCCAGGTTAAGGGCGTTGCCGGGACCTGGCGGGATTTGACCGAGAGTGTAAACTATATGGCCTCGAACCTGACCAATCAGGTGCGTAACATTGCTGTTGTAACGACGGCAGTAGCGAACGGAGATCTGTCCAAGAAAATCACTGCCGATGTCCAGGGCGAAATCTTGGAGCTCAAAAATACCATCAATACGATGGTGGACCAGCTCTCGATGTTCTCCTCCGAGGTGACGCGTGTGGCCCGCGAGGTAGGTACAGACGGCAAACTGGGCGGACAGGCGCAGGTGAAGGGCGTCGGCGGAACCTGGAAAGACTTGACCGAGGGCGTAAATAATATGGCCCGGAATCTGACGGACCAGGTGCGGAATATTGCGGACGTTACGACGGCGGTAGCCAAAGGGGATCTGTCCAAGAAGATTACCGTAGATGTCAAAGGTGAAATTCTGGAGCTGAAGAATACGATCAACACCATGGTGGACCAGCTCTCGATCTTCGCCTCCGAGGTTACGCGTGTAGCGCGCGAGGTCGGTACGGATGGCAAACTCGGCGCGCAGGCAGAAGTTAAGGATGTTTCCGGTACCTGGAAGGATCTGACCGATACGGTCAACTACATGGCCAGCAATCTGACCATTCAGATGCGCAACATTGCCGGCGTTACGACAGCGGTAGCGAACGGCGATCTGTCCAAGAAGATTACGGTAGACGTTAAAGGCGAACTGCTTGAGCTGAAAAACACGATTAATACGATGGTGGACCAGCTGAATTCGTTCGCTTCCGAGGTTACGCGTGTGGCGCGCGAGGTCGGTACAGACGGTAAGCTGGGCGGACAAGCCCAGGTGCGCGGCGTCGGGGGGATCTGGAAGGATCTGACCGACAACGTTAACATTATGGCGACCAATCTGACGGATCAGGTGCGCGGGATCGCCAAGGTTGTGACTGCCGTTGCGAACGGTAATCTGAAGCAGAAGCTGACCGTGGAAGCCAAAGGCGAAATCGCCGAGCTGACTGATACCATCAATAATATGATCGAGACACTGGCGACCTTCGCCGACCAGGTGACCACGGTGGCGCGGGAGGTAGGCGCCGAAGGGAAGCTGGGCGGACAAGCCAGTGTGCCTGGAGCAGCAGGAACGTGGCGTGACCTGACCGACAACGTTAACTACATGGCGAGTACGCTTACCACGCAGGTGCGGGCCATTACGAATGTTGCCACGGCGGTAACGAACGGCGATCTGTCACGGGCCATCGACGTATCCGCCTCCGGGGAAGTCGCGACACTCAAAGATAATATTAACGAAATGATCCGGAACCTGAAGGAGACGACCCGGATTAATACAGAGCAGGATTGGCTCAAAACCAACCTGGCCAAATTCTCACGGATGCTGCAAGGGCAAAGAGATCTGTATGCGGTGAGCCGTATGATCCTGTCCGAGCTGGCTCCGCTTGTATCTATGCAGCATGGGGTCTTCTACATCAATGAGCCTTCTAACGGTGAAGCGGTTCTGAAGCTGTTCGCCAGCTATGCTTATCAGAGCCGCAAGCATCTGGCGAATGAATTCCGGGCCGGGCAAGGGCTCGTCGGCCAGTGTCTGATTGAGAAGCAGCGGATCCTGCTTACCAACGTGCCGGGTGATTATGTTGTGATCTCGTCCGCATTGGGAGAAGCTACCCCGCTTAATATTATTTTGCTGCCGATTATTTTCGAAGATCAGGTGCTGGCGATACTGGAGCTGGCCACCTTCCGCCCTTATAGTGATATCGACATCGCCTTCCTGGATCAGCTTACAGAATCCATCGGCATAGTGATCAACACCATGCAGGCGAACCAGCGTACGGAGGAATTGCTGATCCAATCACAGTCGCTCACCGAGGAGCTCCAGAAGCAGCAGATGGAGCTGCGGAGTACGAATGACGAGCTTGAGGATAAAGCAAAGCTGCTGGTGCTGCAGAAGGCGGAAGTGGAGAGCAAGAATCATGAGGTAGAGGTAGCCAAGCGTTATCTGGAGGAGAAAGCGGAACAGCTTGCGCTCACGTCCAAGTACAAATCCGAGTTTCTGGCCAACATGTCGCATGAGCTGCGAACCCCGCTGAATTCCCTGCTGCTCCTGGCAGAACAGCTGGCCGAGAACCCGGATGAGAATCTTCATGAGATTCAGGTGAAGTTCGCGAAGACCATTCAGGACTCCGGACTTGAATTGCTTAACCTTATCAACGATATTCTGGATCTGTCCAAAATCGAATCGGGCACGATTACGCCGGATTACAGCGAGGTTTCTCTGGCAGAGCTGACAGACGGGCTGGACCGTACCTTCCGCCATATGGTGGATGCCAAGAAGCTGGACTACCGGATCATCATTGATTCCGGCGTACCGGCCAGAATAGCAACGGATTTCAAGCGGCTGCAGCAAATTCTGAAGAACCTGCTGTCCAACGCCTTCAAGTTCACGGAGCAAGGGCAGATCATGCTGCAGATCCGCAAAGCAGGCGAGGGCTGGCATCCGGAGAATGAATCGCTGACGCGGGCCAAAACGGTGATCTGCTTCTCTGTAAGCGACACGGGAATCGGTATCCCGCCTGAAAAGCAGCAGATTATCTTCGAAGCCTTCCAGCAGGCGGATGGCAGCACGAACCGGGAATACGGCGGGACAGGCCTGGGTCTTGCCATATCCCGCGAGATTGCCGAGATGTTAGGCGGAGAAATCACCCTGTACAGTGAAGCGGGCAAAGGGAGCGTCTTTAATCTGTACCTGCCTACTGAAGCGGAATTCACCGAACCGGAGATCCCCAAGGCACATGTTCCGGAGGTGATCGATATCACCCCATCCAAACGCAGAAGTAATCTGGCTAAGCCGGCAGATGATACGTTCCTTGATGACCGGGATCAGATCGGGCCGGGAGACCGTGTCTTCCTGATTATTGAGGATGACCAGAAGTTCAATGAAATTATGCTGGATATGCTCCACAAAAAAGGAATCAAAGCCGTGATTACATCCAGCGGCTATGATGTGCTGGAGCTTGTTCATAAGTACCAGCCGATTGCTATAACACTCGATCTGCATCTTGGCGGAGACGCCGACGGCTGGCTGGTACTCGAGCAGCTGAAGAACGATATTGAGGTGCGGCATATTCCGGTCTGTGTGATGACGGTCGATGAGGATGAGGTACTGCTGTTACAGCGGGGCGCTCATGATTACTTCCGCAAACCGGTGACCAATGAAGAGCTGGAGAATGCGCTCGACCGTCTGAACCAGTTTGCGGATAAGAAGACCAGGAATCTGCTGGTGGCGGTCCAGAATGAGGAAGAGCGCAAGCAAATCATTGAGCTGTTAAGCAACCCTGATATCAGTCTTACGGCAGTGGACACGGCACGCAAAGCGTTGAACCAGATCAATACCAAAGAATTCGATTGTGTGGTACTGGACAGCGGCCTGCCGGAGATGAATCTCATCCGGTTTATCCGGGACATGTACAAGAACGCGAAGAACAAAAAGGTTCCCGTCCTGGTTCACATGAGCAGGAAGCTGACACCGGCGGAAGAAAGCGAGTGGGATGAGCTGGTCAAAATGGCGGTGCTCAAAGAGGTGAAATCGAATCTCCAGCTGATCGATGAAACGACCCTCTTCCTGCACCGCAAGGCGGAGAACCTGCCGTCCGGTTCAAAGGATAAGCTGGTTAAGCTGCATCACTCGGATGAAATGATTGAGTCTAAGAAAGTGCTTGTAGTGGATGATGATATCCGGAACATCTTCGCACTCACTTCCATTCTGGAACGTCATCAGATGAAGGTCATCCCTGCGGAGAACGGCCAGGATGCCATCACTCTTCTGGAACAGACACCGGACATCGAAATTGTCCTGATGGATATCATGATGCCGGGGATGGACGGCTATGAAACGACCCGTGCCATCCGGCTCAAGCCGGAATTCAAGGACCTCCCCATTCTTGCGCTGACGGCGAAAGCGATGAAGGGAGACCGGGAGCTGTGCCTCGAAGCAGGCTGCTCGGATTACATTACCAAACCAGTCAACAGTGCACAGCTGTTATCTATGATGCGTACATGGCTGGATAACGGTAACTAAGACTTATAAAAACAGGAGCCGACCCCAAAGCCGTGAAAAGGCTGCTTGGGTCAGGCTCCTTTACCTGTTTCAAGGGGGAACATAGCGATAGTTGTATAATGTGCAATTAAAAACAGCGAAAGGGTATGCTTGCATCTTATAACTGTAATCTGTACAACTAAATCTGCCTGAACGGGTGAAACAATCTGCAAATGGAAATTTAATTGCACGAAATACAATTAAACAGATAATCGGTTGAAAATCAGACGATTTAGTTGTACAAAATACAACTAAATATACCGGAGGGATATACCTTTATCGGTTCATTGCAAGCCCTCAGCAAGTGATTTGTCAAAGTGGTTTTTATTGATTTAAATCTGACGTTATACCAGGTATAGCTTAGAATCTGCGGCAAGCTAACGGCACCTGTGCTGCCTAATCATCTGGAGCAGCTGATCATCGAGGGCGATAAGGCCACAGTGAAGCTATACAGCAGCGGCACCATCAGCGTGATTGATAACAAGGGTGTGGAGACTATAGTTTCGGAGAACAACGGCCTTGATTTCGAAGAGAGCCACTACCGCCTGCAGTCACATTTCATTCACTGCCTGAATACGGGCGGGGAATTCCAGACGAGCGGAGAAGACAATTTGAAGACGCTGGAGCTTGTATTCGAAACGTACAGAAGCGCTGAGGAACATAAGGTTATACATTTTTGAACAGCTTTAGCGCCTTGATGTGTTCATTATAAATGTAAAGAGGCCCGCAAATAGAGAAAATACAGACGCACTGATTCCAAAAAGTAATACTAGCCGTATAGAAGCCTGGACATTATTCGCAGAATTGATTATGAGGATGAATACACCCAGTATGGCTCCAATTATGAAATATAACAAAACATGTGTAATCATGTTGCGGTGTTTGATGGCTCTATCTATATACAATGAAGCAGGAGTTACAAGGATATGATCATTGTGAATACAATCGACAGAAGTAATGCAGAAAGTAAAGAAGCGAGGAGTCTGATCAAAGCAAGTAAATCCTCCTTTAACTGAAATTGGAAAAGTATAATTATGATCGTCTATTAAGATTTTAAAGTATCCAGAGGATGATTACCAACACCCCAAACTACTCCGCCTAAGCGGAAGGCTTGGGGTGTTCTATATTTATACAAATATATATTTTAAAATTGAAATAAATATGGATTTGCTTTATTTTTAAGCAGGAAAATATAAACATATATTGAATACATCAAGCAAAGAGGGAGGATGGAAATGGGATACAGTGAAAATCAGTTGCGCTCGTCATTAACACCGGCAGTTTCAATGATTCTGAACACTCATTATCACTCTGTAATCATGAAAAACCCCCAATCCGCCTGGTTCATAGAGACGCATAAGGAATTGCTGGATGCAACCTTCACTATGACCTTAATGTCTATAATAGAAGCATTGTTCCTGGGGCCTTCTGATTATGAGCAGTACCTGCATACACAGGAGCAAGAGGGGTTTGCGCAAGGGGCTTATACTGCAGAGATATTTGGCGACCATTTTGATATTCTGCTTGAAATGAGCAAAGATTTGAACTTAACCGCCCAGAATATGATGTTCCGGACCATTGAAGCGCTTGTGGATGATTCGGCGAACCGGCTGTTTTTCTATAATCGGCTGATGGAATCCAACTGGACCCGGTTTACCGGCTTCGCTCAAGGTTATTTGTCTAATAAAAACCAGCAGATCGACAATCTGCATGAACAAAAAATTGCGGTTATGGGACAGATGGCTGCAGGCATGGCACATGAAATCCGTAATCCGCTGGCTTCAATCAAAGGCTTCGCCCAGCATGTGAATAATAGGCTTAATGAGCCTGAGATCAAAGCTAATGAACTGCGTGCCTATATGGATATTACAATTAAAGAGATCGATACGCTGAACGGCTTAGTTACGGACTTCCTGATGCTGTCGCGGAAAGGGGATCATGCGAAGAATAGCGGCGTAGTGTTTAATGTAATCGAGGTTATACATAGAGTGAACAACATTGTGAATCAGCTCATACTTAGCGGCGATATTATTCTGGCAGTGGATTATTCGGATGAAACTATTCTGACTTTCGGAAATGCCTCACAGCTGGAGCAGGTCTTCCTGAATATTTTGAAGAATAGCATTGATTCCTTCACCGCATGCCAAGGCAGGATAGATATTACAGTGACCACAGCGGATGAGACCCATGAAATCATGCTGATCTTCAAAGACAATGGCGAAGGGATACCGCCGGATAAATTAAAGCAGATCTTCGATCCGTTCTTTACCACCAAGCAAAAAGGGACAGGCATCGGCTTGTCCATCTGTAAACAATTAATTGAAATGTACGGCGGCCAGATTAGGGTGGATTCGGAACTTCAGGCAGGAACCAGCGTGAGGGTAACTTTGCCGTGGGTGTGCGAATCCAATGAGCGTGTGGAGGGTGGTCTGTTGAATGCCCAGTAGGGAGCTTTGGTGTGTTGGCTGCTTTTTAAAAAATAACATAATTCGACAAATTCCTATGCATTCATGTGGTATTCTTTGTAAGGTGATTTGGCCGCTGATAAGATTACTAGTTTGAAAGGGGAATTTGATGAATAAAAAATTTATTATCTTTATACTAGCTTGTCTGCTGTTTATGGTTGCCCCGCAACAAAGTTCTGCTGCTGCAGAATATCCAGATGTCAACATCGCGGTTAATGGAGTTTCGCTTGCTGGTTCAGAGCCTTTGTATGTGGAGAAGGGGAACACGCTTGTGTACTACCGGTTTTTCTTTGAGTCACTGGGAATGACCGTGGATATGAATGTGGAATTAGGAAGAGTTTATGTTTTTGACAGTGGGGAGGAAGAGGCCAAACCGCTGATTACCTTATGGCTGGGCAGCAAAAAAGTAATGTATAAGGATAAAGAGGTGACACTCCCGGCACCTGTGCGGCGAATCGGAAATCTTACATATATGCCTGTCCGTTCAATCAGTGAAATGTTAGGATATCAGGTAAAATTCAATGTGGACGAGCAGACTATTCTTCTAACGAAGACAATAACCGATGAAGGAGACAAGATCCGTCCTTTATTCGACAGCTTCTTTAAGGAGGGTCAGATCAATCCATCGCGTGAGATATTTACCGGTCAGGGATGGGATATTTATACCACTATTGATTCGGAGATGGGTGTAGATTTCAACTTCCTTCCTTTAAAGGACTCCACTGTCTCAGTAGATAAAATTGGATATCTCTCAGATAATAAAGCTGTCGTCAGAGTAGCGTATAAATCAGCATCCGCCGCATTTAAACGGGAGATTGACTTTATATTCACCGTCACCAAAGAAAAAGAGGATTGGAAGTTAGCCCGTTTATATTTGGAAGGCCCCAAATATGAGGTGGCCAAGGAGGCAACTGCAGGAGGTACAGTCAATGCCGGACAGGGCGGTGAGGCTGCAGCAGTTATGTCGGGTTTGGATGCATATAATCAGGCATGGGCAAATGGAGATGCAGCTGCAATCATTCAGTCAACATCACCGGCTTACATAAGCGAATTTGAAAGCGAGACTGGCCTGCAATTTGAGGATGAGATGGCCCAGCAAGCATACGGCTCTGAGAAACAGAAAGTGGCTGGAACCTATATTCCTTATCTAAGCGCTGATCATGCTGTCGTGTACGCAGCTGAACTGCATAAGGAATGGGATGATAACGATAATCTAGTGGAAGTACCGGTTGACGTAATGTTTCGTATGGATAAAACCGCAGACGGGCGCTGGACAGTACACAGCTTACTGGAACTGGTGGATAGTGAAATGACTATAACTTTACAGTAAATATTATTTATATTAGCGTAATGGATTTCTCCGGGTTGAAAGACCGGTTAGCTGCTGCTGACCGGTTTTTATGCTGCTCCCGGCATGGATTAGCTCAATAGTATGTTTTGGCGTACACTGGAAGGATAGAGCAATTATCGAACTGAGCTGCGGGGTGAGTGGAATGGAGAAGCTGATAGAACGGATCAAGGGTGAGTTATTAGCACAAGCAACGATAGAGAGTGTTGATCCACTGGAACCCGTGAAGGTCCGCAGCGTGCCGAAGCCCTGGAAGGTGCTGGGAACCGGGAATTACGCTGCCGTATTCTATCATCCGGAAGCTCCCGATTATGCAGTGAAGGTGTACGCCCCGGGCAGGCCGGGCCTTACGGAAGAAGCAGAGGTGTACCGCCGCCTCGGCCGTCATCCGGCATTCTCCGAATGCTATTACAGCGGACCGGACTTTCTGATCCTGAAACGGCTGCAAGGAGTTACCTTCTATGACTCGATGAAACGGGGAATTCTCATCACCGCGCAGGCCATAGAAGATATTGACAGCGCGCTGGGTTATGCCCGGTCCCGCGGACTCCACCCGCATGATGTCCACGCCAAGAATGTGATGGTTCAGGACGGCCGCGGCCTGATCGTAGATATATCCGATTTCCTGAAGGATGAGGACTGCAGCATGTGGGAGGATTTCAAGAAGGCGTATTATCACCTGTACCGGCCTGTTGCCTCCCGCTGGATGTTTCCGGTTCCCCGGCCCATTCTGGAGATCGTCCGCAAGGGCTACCGGTTGTGGCGGCGGTTGAAGGAATAAGCTGGGCGGTCACTTATTTCTATTACCGGAGGATGGAGTAGTAGGCGACCGATTCGTCGATCAAGCGGGATAACGTCAACTCACGGAAGCGGCTGTTTACCGGGTATGGAGTAAAGGCGGCATGAGAGTTTACCTGATGCGCATGTCTTCCGTGCCCCGCGGTAACAGGAACCCTGACCTGAAGAATGCCGGATAAGGCGGATTGCAGCAATCCAAGCTGACCTGTTGCCCACTCCTGCTCCTTGCGGCGCAAGGTTACCACTATCTCCTCCACTGTTGAATGGTGAATACATCTCAGAGGAGCCCCCCATTTCGTCAAATCAAAGGATTGTCCACTTCGTGTAATCTCGATCTCGCATGCCCCGTAATGAATTTGTTCTCCCCAGGTGAGCCGCAGCAGCAGATATAATGAACCGGCCCGGACCGGTCTGTCGGCGAACGAAGGAGTGGTATCAAATGCAAAGAGTTCAATCTGCGATAGCTTGTTACTATTCATGGATACTGCCCTCCTGAAGTTCCATAGGCACTATTGATGTTAAATGATGGGTTCGTTTCGCCCGGGCCAGATAACCGGTAAGCTGGGCTTCATTCTCGCAAACGGCCGCATGCTCCAGCCAGATACTATATTTAGTTTTACGGACAACAGACAGATGCAAGGGGAATTTGTCACGGGACCGGAGGACATACCAGCCATAAGGCATACTTTTCCAGGGTTCCTTGAAGGCTGTCCAAAAAGCCAGGCGCTTGCGCATCTGCCAGTCACGTTCCTGCTGCTTGTCTCTGATGCTAGTGTAAATATTGTACAGCACCTGTTCATTCGAACAAGTGAAGTAGGCTGAGGCTCTGCAAAAGTGAAACAGCGTTTCGATCTGGTCTGCCCCAAATCCGTAACCTACAACATACCGTTGCTTGCCCTCTTCGTACCACAGTACCCCAAAGCTCGTATACTCCAGACTTACCGGATCCAGCATATGCGGATGAATGCCCAAATAATAGGTTTTCGCTGTCTGTATCTCTGACACTCTTCAAGACTCCCTCCAGTTGCTCACAGGAACTCAGCATAGGTGTTAATGGGAATCATACACGCAGTTCTATTCCATGTAAAAAGCGCAACCGGCCTTAAAGGTCAGCCATAGCACATATCCCGGCAGAAAGTGAGAATAATCCTGCTTATTCTTGGTGTCACCATGGTTTTTCTTCCGTATACGTTAGTTTGTTGCCTTCTTAACGGGATCTTAACTGATGGCAGAATAGTCTTATAAGTTCTTAATCCCGGGGCGGGAGGCCGGAGATCATCTTGAACACCTTGCCGAAATGGGTGAGGCTCTCGAAGCGGGCAATGTCTATATTCTCCTAATCGGGTGACTTGAAAATTAAGGTTTGATATAGCCGGCTCCATTTACAATGGTAGGGATAGTTACAGCTAATTGAAAATGGACAGGAGCGCGGCCAATGCAGTATACCAACCCCGTAATACCCGGATTTCATCCCGATCCCAGCATCTGCCGGGCAGGTGACGATTATTATCTGGTGACCAGCACATTTGAATATTATCCGGGAGTACCCATTTTTCACAGCAGGGATCTTGTTCAATGGCGTCAGATTGGACACTGCCTTACAACGGCCGGACAGCTGCCTCTGGAGAATGCAGGGAGCTCCGGCGGAATATTCGCCCCGACGCTCCGCTATCATAACGGCTGGTTCTATATGGTGACCACCAACGTTAGCGGAATGGGCAATTTCTTCGTCAAGACACAGAACCCGGAAGGTCCCTGGTCACAGCCGTACCCGGTTGCGCAGAGCGGCATCGATCCTTCCCTGTTATTCGATGAGGACGGACGCGTCTACTTTCAGTCCGCCCGGGACGGTGAGCAGGGGAACGGGATCTACCAGTGTGAGATTGATATCGAAACCGGGTGTATGCTGACAGAGAGTATGCTGATCTGGAAGGGAACCGGCGGCGCTCATCCCGAAGCTCCGCATGTCTACCGGTTTAACGGCTGGTACTATTTGATGATCGCCGAAGGCGGAACGGAATACGGGCATATGGAGACTATCGCAAGAAGCCGCCAGCCTTACGGGCCTTATGAAGCTTGTCCGCATAACCCGATTCTGTCCAACCGCAGTATGCACAGCAGCATACACGCTACGGGTCATGCGGACCTGATTGAAGCGCAGGACGGCAGCTGGTGGGCGGTTTGCCTGGGGATCAGACCGGTCTCTTATCCGATGGGGCATCATTTGGGCAGGGAAACTTTTCTGGCTCCGGTGACCTGGACGGCTGAAGGCTGGCCGGTGATTGGGAACGGCGGCCACATCGAGCCGGTTATGGACTCGCCGCTGCTGCCGGAAGTTCGCTGGCCGGAGAAGCCTGTGCGGGACCACTTTGACGGCACCGGGCTTGGCCTGGACTGGACTTTTCTGCGCAATCCCGCAGAGGGAAGCTGGTCGCTGGAGGAACGGCCGGGCCATCTGGTGCTGCATGGCCACGAGGCCACGCTGAATGAAGCGGCTGCGCCTGCTTTTGTTGGCCGCCGGCTTAGTCACTTCACGGCCAATATAGCAGCAGCGCTGGATTATGAGCCGCAGCATGAAGGAGAAGAAGCCGGGCTTACGGTGTATAAGAATGAGAGGCATCATTATGAGCTGGTCCTCCGCACTGCGAACGGCCGGAGAGTCGCCGTGTTCCGGCGGACGGTCGGTTCGCTTCGGGTGGAGCATGTAGAAGAATGTCCGGCCGGACCGGTTATTCTGAGGATTAAGGCGCTGCCCGGCAGCATAGAAGCCTCGGTTCAAAGCCCGGAGTCCGGGGTGACGGAACTTGGCAGCGGAGAGACACATCATCTCAGCACAGAAATCTCCGGAGGATTCACAGGCGTATTCGTTGCGATGTATGCAACGTCAGGGTCTGGGCTGGCTACTCCGGCGGCGTATGACTGGTTCGATTATGAGCCGCTGGATCAGCCCGCGGTATAGAGTATGGAGCAGCGGTTCATGCATATCTGCTGTATGGACCGCTGCAACTGCTGCCCTGGCGGCGGGGTCACCCGTCCCCGCTGGAGTTTAAACTATAACTGATTGAGCTTGCTTTCAGGCTCTTCATCATTTCCTACACGTTTTATATTATTTATGAAGAAATCATATCTTTTTTTATGGAATTTTCGGCCATCAGGCATTCCTGCTGTATGAGGAGTAAGGATCACATTACCCAGATTCCGGAGCTCACTGTCAATGGGAAGCGGTTCCGATTCAAACACATCCAGGCATGCGCCTGAAATATCCCCGTTTTTTAAGGCATCTATCAAATCTCTTTGATTGACAATCCCGCCCCGGGCTGTATTGATGAAAAGACTGGTATTCTTCATTTTGCTCAATGCCGCTTTGTTGATCAGCTGTTTGGTTTGCGGAGTCAAGGGTACATGTACACTGACTATGTCCGATGTGCTTAGAAGAGTATCGAAATCTGTCATTTTCACCAAACCGTCAGATTGAGGAGCAGCATGTCTCGCATAAGCCAGCACATTCATATCAAAAGCCCCGCAAAACGCAGCTACTTTTTTGCCGATAGCGCCCAAACCGATAATCCCAATCGTTTTACCGTTTAATTCACTCCCTGTATAGTCCAATTGATGTTCATCCAGCTTGTTTTTCATGAAATGATCAAGAAACGGTATGTTTTTATAATAAGACAATATCAGTGCCATTACGTGCTCGGCCACTGCCTGTGCATTCACTCCTGCAGCATTGGCCACCCAAATACCAAGCTGTGTACAGGCAGGGATATCTACATTATCAAATCCTGCACCCGTCTGTACCAATTTTAGTTTTTTGGCGTTAGCAAGCAGGCTGTGATCCACTTTAATATGTTCAGGGATGAGTACCTGGCAATCTTCAATATGATGCAGCATTTCTTCTCCGGGCGGTACAATAACCACGTTCCAGTCTTGCGGAAAATACCTTGCAATATTTGATTTTGCGGTCTCGTTAAAATAGCCAACGATGAGAATCTTCATTACTTAACCACCTTTCATATTTTTAAACATACTGAATAATTTTGTAAAACACAAATACTACTGCTGATTGCGGTAAGCCTTCGGGGACCTGCCGTACGTTTTTTTGAAGAGGCGGGTGAAGTAGTTGCTGTCATTAAATCCGCACCTATAGGAGATTTCGGTAATGGGGTGTCTGGTTTGCCTGAGCAGAGAGCAGGCCTGTTCCAGCCGGAGGCGCTGAATATAAGCAATCGGTGTAGTCTGATAATACGCCTGGAAGATCCGGTTCAAATGCCGGACAGAGATATCTGATTTGGCGGCAATGGAATCGAGGGTAACCGGTTCATGATAGTGATCCTCGATATAGGAGATCGCACTGGCGAGGTGCATCAGGCTGTTGTCCACGCCCTTCTCCTGAGTGTCATAATGTCTGGACAGATAGACGACAAGCTCCATGAATCTGGAGGCGAGCATGGTCTGATAGCCGTGGTGCTTCTGCTCATATTCGGTAATCATGCCGGCCACAAGCGATGACACATATTCCAGGCTGACGATGGGGAGGTTCATTTTGCTTTTATAGGTGTTAATGCTGCGGTAAAAGGGTTCTAAGACAAACAGCGCCTGATAGCCGTTCAGCGTTCTTAAGTCCGGTCCGGCCAGCTTGAGCATATCGGCTTTGTACATAATGTTGCAGATCTTGAAATCATACGGGTCCTTATACGCATGCGGAGTACCGCCGTTAATGACGAATACATTGCCTTTCTTGATAAAGGCTTCCTCATCATTGACGATATGCGAAGCATGCCCCTTCAGCACAATCACAAGCTCCGAGAAATCCGCATGCATATGCAGATCCATATCTTCCTCGTGCCCGCCGTATTGAATAAAGAACGGGAAATGCTCATCGGTCGTGAACCAGTTCAAATATACATTGCTCATAAAGTCCCACCTCTGAAATACGTGTTTGTCTATATAATGCTAGTCTGCGACTTGAAAATCAAGGTTATCCGCCAACATCGGCGCTAAAATGAGACTGTAAACGCATTCAGCAAAAGGGGATGAGAGAGATGAAGGCAATACTTTCAAGAAAACTAGGCACGGCGCTTCTGGCAGGCACGCTGCTCATTTCGGCAGGCTGCAGCAGCAATGCGGGCAATAACGCCGGGAATGCTGCGAACGGGAATACCAGCGGAAATGATACAGCTCCGGTCACCTTTACTTTTTTTGGTGCCGATGCCAGTCCGAACTGGAACAAGATGCAGGATGATATCGGCAAAGAGATTACCGCCAAGACAGGGGTTACCCTGAATGCGGAATTCGATGTCGGCAGCGGCGGCGGTCAGGACAAAATCTCCATGATGGCAGCCAGCGGGGATTATCCCGAACTCATCTATGCCAAAGGCGAGCTGGGCAAGCTGGTGGATGCGGAAGCCGTCCTTGATCTGACCGATCTGATCGACAAATACGCGCCTAATATCAAAAAAGTAATGGGCGATAACATGAACCGGATGAAATACAGTAACGACAACCAGGCCATTTACTCGATCCCTACCAATGTTGGTGTGGATAACCAGAATTTTGATGCAACCAACGGCTTTCAGATTCAGCACCGCGTATTGAAGGAGCTTGGCTATCCGGAGGTCAGAACGTTGCAGGATTATGAGAATGTGCTTAAGGAATATGCGGCCAAGCATCCGACCACGGACGGGCAGCCGACCATCCCGATGACGGTGAACGCGGACGGCTGGAAGGTTATGATAACCGTCACCAATCAGGGGGATGTCACTACAGGCGGAACCAATGACGGCGAATATTATGTGAATCCGGAAACGTACGAGACGATGCTGCATTATAAGAAACCGGAGGAGAAGGAGTACTTCCGCTGGCTGAACCATATGTATAATGAAGGGCTGCTCGATAAGGACTCTTTTGTCCAAAAGGATGATCAATACAAAGCCAAAATCGCCAGCGGCCGGGTACTGGGTCTCACTTCTGTAGAATGGGAATATCAGGATGCGGAAAATGCCCTCAAAGCGGCTGGCAAAGATGAGTATACGTATGCGCACTTCCCGGTGACGCTGAGTGAGAAGTATAAGGATCATGCGATGCAGTCAGTAGGAGTGGACGGCTATGGCATCAGCATCACCACTGCCTGCAAGGATCCGGTCCGCGCAATTAAATTCCTGGACTGGCTGTCCTCGGAAGAAGGCCAGGTGCTGAGAAACTGGGGCATCGAAGGCAAACAATACAATGTGGACAATGGACAACGTGTCATTCCTGCTGATATTCTCGACCAGAAGGTTAACGATGCCGCAAATTTCACCAAGAATACAGGGATTGGCTTATATTCCATCCTGGGTGTCCGCTACGGTGACGGGGTGAAGGATTCCACGGATAATTACTATACCACGAACTTCCCCGAACAGATCCTTGCCGAATATTCGGATGCAGAGAAGGAAAGCCTGGCCGCTTATAAAGCGACAACCTGGAAGGATCTCTTCCCTGCGGAGGATGAATTCCCGGTCAAAGAGTGGGGCGCGCTGTACAACATGCCGGTGCCAACCGATGGGGACTACCAGGTCATCTATCAAAAAACACAGGATATCGTCCACAAGCGCATACCGGAAGCCATCCTCGCCAGCACAGCCGAGTTCGATACAATCTACGATGATTTCATTGCAGAGCTGAACAAAGCCGGTGCTGAGAAGATGGAGAAGGAATATACGGAGCTGGTAAAAGCGAGAGTGGAGCTGTTTACCGGGAAGGATGTTGGGTAGGAGCATATGAAGAAACAGCGGCAATCCGGGACGGGGAAATAAGGTCCCGGATTGCCGCTGTTTGATTTAGCTGCCGCGCTCAATTTCTATGGCTGCGATTTATCGTTTAGAAATTTGACAACCTCTTCATAGGCGATTTGCGCAGGCCCCGTCTGTAGTTGGTAGATATAATCATGAGGCAATTTATTTCCGCTGCCTGTCCAATAAACACTTGTAACGTCAACACCCTTAGCTCTGAGAACGGCGTCCATTTCGTAGGTTTGAGGTTCCAGAGGATCAGCATCACCTGCGGTTATAAATGTTGCCGGATATTCGGAGGTGATATTTTTTACAGTTGAAAGCTCGTCTAATCTGGAGTAGTTTTCGTAATCTTTCTGTCCAGTGTAACTCCAGGCATATTTTCTAAACCCGGGGAAGTTATCCCGTGCTACAGTATCAAAGTCATATACACCATTCAATAACAGTAAGCCTTTCACGTTTGCAGCCGGTATATCCAAATTTACCCCGACTTGCTGTTCAAGAGTGGGATTAGTAATCATCGCTCCCAGCTGACTTGATATTTGCGCACCCGCTGAGTTACCGCCGATGAAGAGCTTTGCAGGATCTGCATTGTATTCCTCAGCATGAGTCTGCAGATAATGGATTGCTGCTGCGGCCTGCTGTATGGGAGCCGGATATCTGTACTCAGGAGCGAGCGAATAATCCAGGGAAGCCACAACATATCCTTCCGACGTTAAGAGTTTCGAGAAGGAACCCACTTGTTTCGCAGTACCTACGGTCCAGCCGCCGCCATGTATGAATAAAATCAGGGGCTTAGGCTTATCTGATTCAACGCCAAAGGTATACATGGTTATCTGCGCATCGGGTAAACCCTCGACAGGAATACTGATTACGTCACTAACTTCAACATCTATGATTTGTTCAGCGTACGGACCCACATTTACAGCATTCTCCTGGGTACTAATTAATGCTCTAAAAATAGCCACAAAAGGACACGGTGTTAGCTGGTTTACAACGACAATTGCGATGATCAGGATAGCTATAATACTTAATGTGATTCCGGTTTTCCTGCCGATCCTGAATTTTTGAACTGATATGTTCATGGTGCCCTCCTAATGAGATTTCTTTGGGTCGAACCGGAATTTAAAAGGTACATTAATCGTTGTGAAGGAATGTTAGCCCTTTGGTATTTTCCGGTAGCTTGAAGGAGAGAAGCCCGAAATCTTCTTAAAGAGCCGGGAGAAATAATAAGGATCATGAATACCCACGGCCGAGCTGACCTCTTTAATGCTCAGTTCAGTAAGATCCAGAAGATGACCTGCCCGCTGGATCTTGAGCCGCAGGAAATATTCAATCGGAGAGACTCCGGTTTCGGAATTAAACAAATAGATCAGATGCTGTTTCGATACTCCTACATGGATAGCCAGCTCAATGAGTGAAATGGAGCCGCCCATGTGTCCATTCATGTATTGAACCGCCTGCTCCAGATAAGTTTCGCGTTTCTTCTCTTGTGCGGATTTCCCGGCGCTCAGGCCAATTCCGGAGAGCAGCTGCCTTACGGTCTGCGCAACATGTATATGTGTAGTCAGGGCATAAGTCCGTTCGGCCAGCATCTCAAAGGCAGGGACGAACCATTCAATTAAACGGGCTTTACCGCTTGGTGATAATGAGAGGGGAGCATTAGATAAACCGAACAGCTGCACCAGTCTATTCGCGTGGCTTCCTTTGAAATGAAACCAGTAGATACTCCAGGGGTTCTCCTGCATTGCCCCATACCTGTGTGCGGTTTCGGGAGGAATAATCATCATGTCTCCCTGCTGCAGGTGCATGCGTTCTCCATGATTCAGCTCGATCCAGCCCGCTCCGGCTTCGCAAAAGATAAAAATATGCGACGGGCTGCCTTCCAGGCGTTCCCTGAAATGATACTGGGCGTTAGGGAAATAGCCGATGTCCGTAATAAACAAGGAAGCAGTCAGCTCCTCCTGTTCCAGCTCCTTCATCCAGTATTCCGGAAGCACATATAGCTTCTCCTCGACAAACCCTTCAGGCTTGCGAATATGGTCATGGTCATGATTCATTCCAGTCCCTCCTAAGTAAGGCTATATGTAAATTGCATTATAGACTACAACCCAACAAGTAACCCACTATTGACATAGAAATGTTGTACGTTGTGCAACTTGGATGCCTAGATACCGGGGGGTTAGGGAGAATTGTTGTACGAAATACAAGAATTTCCCCGTTAGGCTGCCCGAAAGAGGAGAATTGTTGCCTTTGATACAACAATTTCGGATTATGGCCGAGATCATGAGCGAAATGTTGTATTATGTGCAGGATTCTCAATAAAGTAATCAGATCCCCCACTCTAACCCATCAAAGGGTTATTCGAATTAATTTGAATAAGAATATAATCCATCACTTCCCGCATTTCGTCAATTGGAACCTTCCCCGGCAGACGCTAAAGTATAACTATCAAGACTAGGGAGGCAGTTCAAAGCATGAAGCAAGAAGCTGTAGAGCATACATTGGAGGCGTCTCCAGCCGGATCTGGCCAAATCCAAGTTCGGGTGTGGGAGACAAGTGTGTTGATTCCTACGTATGAGGCGGGAGAAGCTGACCCCAATCCTATGTTTCTGGAGAAAAGAGTCTATCAGGGAAGCTCAGGCCGCGTGTATCCTCACCCGGTAATCGAGTCCATCTCGGATGTGAAGGCCGATAAAAACTACAAGCTGGTGATCCTGGAGAATGAATACGTCCGGATTGAAATTATGCCGGAAATTGGCGGCAGAATCTACCGGGCTCTCGACAAGACCAATAATTACGACTTCGTCTACTATAACCGGGTCATCAAGCCGGCACTCGTTGGCCTGGCCGGGCCGTGGATTTCCGGGGGGATTGAATTCAACTGGCCGCAGCATCACCGCCCGAATACCTTCGGTCCGGTAGAATACCGGTATGAGCAAACCGAAGATGGAAGCGCTACAGTATGGGTCAGTGAAATTGACCGGATGTACGGCACCAAGGTTACCGCCGCCTTCAAGCTATATCCGGGCAAAGCTTACCTGGAGATTAATGCTCAAGTTTACAACCGGACACCTCAGCCGCAGACCTTCCTGTGGTGGGCGAATCCGGCGGTGGCGGTCAATGATCATACGCAATCGGTGTTTCCTCCGGATGTAACTGCCGTATTCGACCATGGCAAGCGCGATGTATCCCGGTTCCCGATCGCGACCGGCACCTATTACAAACAGGATTATTCGGAAGGTGTAGATATTTCCCGCTACAAGAATATCCCGGTTCCGACTTCTTATATGGCTTATAAATCCGATTATAATTTCGTCGGCGGCTATGATCACGGCGTAGAAGCTGGGCTGCTGCATGTGGCGAATCATCATGTTTCGCCCGGCAAGAAGCAATGGACCTGGGGCAATGGAGAGTTCGGCCAGGCGTGGGACCGTCAGTTGACCGATGAGGATGGCCCGTACATTGAGCTTATGACTGGCGTATACACGGACAACCAGCCTGACTTTACCTGGCTGCAGCCTTATGAGGAGAAGACCTTCACGCAATATTTCATGCCTTACAAGCAAATTGGGGTCGTGAAAAATGCTTCAATTGACGCAGCTGTCAATCTGGAGGTTGATGCGGATGCCGGACAGGCAGTGATCAAAGTGTACGCGACTTCTGTACTTGAACAGGCAGTTGTGGAACTAAGCGGAGCAGCGGGCCGTTATCTGCAGGAAACGGTGAAGTTATCTCCTGTAGATGTTTTCCAAACGGTTGTCACGCTCGGCAGCGGTGAGCAGGAGCATGACTTGAAGTTGTCCGTCCGAAATGCGGAAGGCAGACTGCTGATCGCCTATCAGCCGAAACGCCCTGATATTGAGCGTATTCCCGATGCTGCCAAGCCGCTCGCGGCGCCGGAAGAGCTGCGTTCAGCAGAGGAGCTGTATCTGGCAGGCCAGCATCTGGAGCAATACCGCCACGCTACGTTCGAGCCGGAAGCCTACTATCTGGAGGGCTTGAAGCGGGACAGCGGAGATATCCGGCTGAATGTGGCATATGGAATCCTGCTGCTGCGCCGCGGACTTTACAAGGACGGTGAGCAGCATTTCCGCAAAGCGATCGAGCGGTTGACCTGGCGGAACCCTAACCCTTATGACAGCGAGGCTTACTATCAGCTGGGTGCCGCACTTCGCGGCCAGAACCGTTTGGACGAGGCCTATACTGCTTTTCACAAATCAGTCTGGTCGGCAGCCTGGCAGGATGCAGGTTACTTCTCTCTGGCGCAAATTTCAAGTCACAAGGGAGAGTATGCGGAAGCGCTTGACCAGGCGGAACGTTCGCTGATCCGCAATTCACGCAATTACAAAGCCCGTAATCTGAAGGCAGCTATGCTCCGCAAGCTTGGATTATTGGAGCAGGCCAAGGCATTCGCTATGGAAACTATGGGTCTGGATATCGCTGATTTCGGTGCCTATAACGAGCTGGCGCTGGCACTGCGTGCACTGGAAGACACTGCTGGTGCTGAAAAGGTTCTGTCCGAACTGCATCTGCTTATGCGCAGGGACGCACACAACTATCTTAATCTGATCTCAGACTATATGGACAGCGGCCTGCTGCCAGAAGCCATTGAGATTGGCGAAAGAGCTGTTCCTGCCGGAAGCTCCGTGTATCCGGTGCTGCATTACGCTCTTGGAGAGCTGTATGCACGTACTGGGCAGCTTCAGAAGGCGGAAGAGCAGCGCCGTGCCGGCCAGTCCGCAGATCCAGCCTATTGCTTCCCTAACACTTTGTTTGAGCTGGCACTGCTGGAGAGCACCGTTGAGGCCAGTCCGGAAGATGACAAGGCGCATTACTATCTGGGCAACTTCTTTTATGATAAAAAACGCCCGGAGGAGGCTATCGCAAGCTGGGAGCGTTCACGGGAGCTTCGGGGGGATTACGCTACAGTTCACCGTAACCTGGGACTCGCCTATTTCAACAAGCAGGATAACCCGCAGGCGGCCATGGCTTCGCTTGAGCAAGCGTACGCCTGCTCACCGGAAGATGTGCGGATACTGTTTGAACTGGACCAGCTCCGCAAGAAGCTGGCCTGGACCTCAGCAGAGCGCCTCGCCATTCTTGAAACGAAGCGCGGCCAGGTGGAGCGGCGTGATGATCTTTTCGTCGAATATGTTACGCTGCTTAACAATCTTGAACGGTATGATGAAGCTCTCGCAGCCTTAAGCTCACGGAATTTCCACCCTTGGGAAGGCGGGGAAGGCAAAGTAACCGGACAATACAAGTTCGCCCATACGGAGCTTGGCAAACAGCATCTGCAGGCTGGACTTTACGGGGAAGCGGTTGCCCGCTTCAAGCAGGCTCTAGTCTATCCGCTGAATCTGGGTGAAGGCAAGCTGGAGGGTGCCCGGGAGAACAATATCTACTATTACCTCGGTATGGCCTACGAAGCTCTGCAGCAGATACAAGAAGCCATCGCCAGTTATGCCATAGCTTCACAGGGACTGGATGAACCGGCAAGCGCGATGTTCTACAACGATCAGCCGCCGGAAATGATTTTCTACCAGGGGCTGGCGTGGCTGAAGCTGCATAATGAGAAGGAAGCCAAACGCCGCTTCAATAAACTGATTGATTATGCGGAGAAGCATATTTTTGATGAGATCAAAATGGACTACTTTGCGGTGTCGCTGCCGGACTTCCTGGTATTTGAGGATAACCTGGACCGCCGCAATGTGATTCACTGCCGGTATATGCGCGGACTGGGATTGCTTGGACTCGGACGTACCCTAGAAGCTGCTGAGGAGCTGGAAACGGCTCTATCCATGGAGCCTAATCATCAAGGTGCGATGATTCACCGCCGCTTATGTGTACAGAAGTGAAGGGTCAGATCGGGTTAGAATACACAGGTGAAAGGACGTGGGTATCCTGATTAATGAAGGGCGTTACACTGCAAGACTGGAAGAGGGCTGGAAGTTCCAGTCCGGTCCTGTAACCCGAGGCGAGCAGGAAGGATGGCAGGCTTCAGGCTTGCCGTCCCCGGTTACGGTCTCCGTTCCGCATACCTGGAATGTACAGGAGGGTCTGGAGGAATACCGCGGGGCAGGCTGGTATGAACAAATGTTAACAGTCCCTGACGAGTGGAAGGACTGCCGGATACGGCTTTCCTTTGAAGGGGCTTACCGCGATACGGATATCTGGGTTAATGGTGTAGAGGCAGGCAGCCACTACAATTCCGGCTATACCCCATTTGAAGCGGAGCTGACTCCGTATATTCATGCGGGAGGCGGGAACCGGCTTGTGATTCGAGTGGACAACAGCAACAGTGACGTGGCGTTGCCCCAAGGCAACAGCTTTGACTGGGCCGATGACGGCGGGCTGATCCGGCCGGTAACGCTTGTCGTCACAGGATTGGCGTCCATTCAGCAGCTCAAGGTGGAACCGCTGGTCATCTTCGCTGACCAAGGCGGACATACGGACGGCAAGCTATCTGCACGCATCAAGCTATGTGAACCATCAGCCGTTGCACTCAGTGCAGACATTGCCGTCTACCGCAAGGATATCCGCATTTGGCAGGGAACCGAAGAGGTCACTGGCGGAGCGTTGTCCTGGAGTTTCAAAGACATCCTGCTGCCGGAGGTTGATTTGTGGCATTTTGACCATCCGGACTTGTATGAGCTTGAGATTGTACTGCGCACTGGGGATCAGGTCCAGGACCGGGTAGTCCGCCCGTTTGGCTTCCGGGAGATTGTTGTTAAGGGACATGAGCTGTGGCTGAACCGCGAACCGGTCCGGCTGATGGGTGTGGAGTGGATGCCTGGCTCGAATCCGGCGACTGGAATGGCTGAGAAGCAGACAGATCTGATTGCGATGCTTGAGCGGTTGAAGGAAGCGAATTGTGTCATTACACGATTCCACTGGCAGCAGGGAAATGATTTGCTGGACTGGTGTGACCGCAATGGTCTGCTGGTTCAGGAGGAAATTCCGCATTGGCAGCAGCCTTCAGAGCCGGGGAAGGAGACCTTCGCACTCGCCCTGTCTCAAGCCAGGGAGATGATTGATAGTCATGCGCATCATCCGTGTATCTTTGCCTGGGGGATGGGGAATGAGCTGGATGGCCAGTCTGCAGTGACCCTGCATTATATGGAGCAGCTGAAGGCGGAGCTTCTGCAGCTGGACCCGAGCCGGCTGATCAATTATGTAAGCAACAGTGTTCTTTATCAGCCTGACAGGGATGCCACTGGTGCGGGTGATCTGCTGATGTGGAACGAATATATCGGAACGTGGCATGGCGATTTGGATGAGCATAAGGTCATCCGGCAGATTATTGCCGATTATCCTGATAAGCCCATTGTTGTGGCTGAATATGGGCTTTGTGAGCCGGTGTTTGAAGGCGGGGACGCCAGAAGAACCCGGCTGCTTATCGAAAAAACAGAAATCTACCGCCAGTATCCCCAGTTCGCGGCATTAATCTTCTTCAGCCTAAATGATTACCGTACGCAAATGGGCGAAGAGGGTGAAGGGAAGCTGAAGCAGCGGATTCATGGTTCTGTAGATATTTATAACCGGGTGAAGCCGTCGTTTGCTGCCTTGCGTGAGATCTCTTCACCGCTCTTGCTGGCAGAAGCTCCTGAATGGCACGGAGATAAGCTTGAGGTGACCCTGAAATGCCGGAAGGATATTCCCAGCTATGCCGCGCGGGATTATTATTTAACGGTGTCCTCAGCAGGCGAGGAAGGAACCAGATTAGTCATTCCAGCTATGCAGCCGGGAGATCTCCTGACCTTGAACCTCCCTGTGCAACCAGCGCCCGGACAGCAGCGAGTGCTTACCGTGTATCGGCCGAACGGGTTTAGTGTAGTTGAACGGGAATTGAACTAAGGAGAGTCAGACCTTTATGAAGAACTACCCGATCAAAGTAAATGATGATAAAAAGAATATATTCTCAGGTCATATTAAGCTTGGCGGCGTGAACCCTTCGGGCGAACGGATCAGCTTTACGAACTATTATATGGAGAAGAACGGGGAGCCGTTTTTTGGTGTGTGCGGTGAATTCCATTTCTCCCGGTATGATGAAGCCTACTGGGAAGATGAGATTATTAAGATGAAGATGGGTGGCGTTAACATCGTCACGACTTATATTTTCTGGAATTTGCATGAAGAAATCGAAGGCATATATGAATGGGCGGGCAATAAAGACTTGCGCCGGTTCATTCAGCTGTGTGATCAGCATGGACTTTATGTCATGATCCGCATCGGCCCCTTCTGTCACGGGGAAATGAGAAGCGGCGGCATGCCGGATTGGCTGTTCGGACGCCCGTTTGAGGTCCGCTCCAATGATGAAGGGTATCTGGCCTATGTAAGGAGGCTGTATGCGGAAATCGGTTTGCAGGTGCAGGGCTTGTTGTACAAAGAGGGAGGGCCGATTATCGGCACACAGATCGAGAATGAGCATAACCATTCCTCGGCACAGTGGGGCCTTACCACCGGCATTAACAATATGTGGCTGAACGGCGGCAGCGGCGGGAATGAGCACATGCTGCTGCTAAGAGATCTGGCGATTGAGTCGGGAATCGATACGCCTATTTATACATGTACTGGCTGGGGCGGCGCTACGACACCAGTACCGGATATGCTGCCGCTATGGGGCGGTTACGCTTATTGGCCGTGGATTTACTATGAAACGGACCGCTTTGACGGGATTAAGGAGCATCCGGCAACGCCGGAGTATATTTTCCGCGACAAACATAATAACGAACTTCCAAAGAGCTATAATTTCGAGCCCTTCTACCAGCCGGAAGACTATCCGTATGCCTGTTGTGAGATGGGCGGCGGGATGGTTCAGTTCTATAAATACCGGTTCGAATTTCCGTATAACAGCGTTCCGGCCATGTCTGTCATGAAGACGGCGGAGGGCTGCAATATGCTCGGATACTATATGTACCACGGGGGTAGCAATCCTAAGGGAAAGGTGAATCCGTTCACGAACGATCTGGCGACACCGAAGATTTCCTATGATTTCAATGCGATGATTGGCGAATTCGGACAAGTGCGCGAATCGTACAAGCGGACGAAGCTGCAGCATTATTTGTTCACCGGGTTCCAGAATCAGTTCGCTTTGACCAAGACGATTCTGCCGGGGGACACCTCCGGGCAAGATCCGTACGATGTGAGTGAATTACGCTATGCCATCCGTTCACATGAAGGCTCCGGCTTCCTGTTCCTGAATAATTTCCAGGATCATGTGGAGAATCATGATCTGCAGGATATGAACGTCAGCATTGAGCTTCCCGGTGAGACGATAACGATTCCCGCTCAAGGTGAGCTGACGCTGGGCAGCGAGAGCTTTGCGATTCTGCCGTATAACTTCGATCTGGCCGGTATTACGCTGAAATATGCAACCGCGCAGCTGATTACGAAGCTGGATGTGGAAGAAGAAGTGTATTATTTCTTCTTTGTGCCGGAAGGAATGAAGGGCAGTTATGCGCTGCAATCGGACGATGTGGCGGGTATTGAGACCGAAGTCGGTCATACCAGGCAGCTTGATGATCTGACGATCATTGAAGTGGAAGAGCAGACTTCGGGCATCGTGCGTCTTGTGTCTGCTGCAGGCAAGAAAGTTGTCATCTACACTATGACGGATAAGCAGAGCCTCGGGTTCTGGAAAACCGAAGTCCGCGGCAAGCAGCGTGTCCTGTTCACGGACTCGAATCTGCTCGTATCGGGGGATGAGATTAAGCTGGAATCCACGGATCGGGAGGAAGTCACGCTAAGTGTGTTCCCTGATTTTGAAGCTGGTTTAGGTTCGGTATCGGGCGGAGAGCTGGTGGAAGCATCAAAGGACGGTTTATTCACAACCTACAAACTGCTCGCACCGAAGAAAGATATTGCTTTTACATGGACGAAGGTCAAGGAAGAACGGGCGGTTCTTGAATTCGCATCCGGCTCTCTGGACGGTGTCAAAGAAGCCTTGCTCCAAATAGATTATACCGGCGATATCGGCTATGCCTTCATTGACGGTGATCTCATTAATGATAACTTCTGCAACAACACGACTTGGGAAATCGGACTCAAGCGGTTTGAAGAGCGGCTGGTTGACAAGGGAATGTATCTCTATGTATCACCGATCCGCAAAGGGACTGTCGTGAACAGTAATACGACAATGGCAGGCTGGAATGAGACCGCTGCTGAGCTGATTGCCTATATTGCTTCCATTCGTGCAGTTCCTGTGTATGAGCTTGTGATTAGAACGGAATAAGACGCGAATCCCCAAATTAGGAGTGATAATAATGAATTCAGTCATTCAAAAGTTACCGCGCAAACTGACCATCACCATGTGGGATTTCTCCTGGTACACGATGACCCTGCCCGGCGAGCCTTATCACGATTTGGCCGCACGCTTCCAGGAAGCGGTGGATAGAGGCTACAATACGGTCCGGATCTGTGCGATGCCGTTCTTATTGTTCACGGCGGAAGGTAAACGGCCGGGACCGCTGCATTTCGGCAGCCTAGGAGAAGTAGGGCAGCGGACACGCTGGTATAATTGCCGGGGCGGTGCCGAGCTGGACGGGCATGCCCACCTGCTGGAGCTGTTCAGGCAGGCCAAGGCACATGGCGTCTACATCATGCTGTCTTCCTGGGAATATCAGCAGAGTCCGAGCTTCCTGGCGTATCCCGCGCTGCGCGACGAACTGGCCGCTATCGCTCCTAAGGAACGATTTATGGCAATCGCCAGCTCCATGGATCAGCTCATCCGGTTGGTTAAAGAAGAAGGCTTCGCCAGTCAAATCGTCTATGCAGAGCTGCATAACGAGGTGGAATTCGGACAGCTTACCGCTGTCGGCGTGGAGCAGGGAATCGGAGAAACGGATACGCCTAAGCTGGTAGAAGCGATGCAGCCTTACATAGAAGAAGCGGTGGATTATCTCCGGGCACAGCATCCCGACATCCTGATAACGGCCAGCTATACGCTGAATGAAGCCTATCCGAAGGCTTATGTGGCCCGCAATATGCAGGTCGCCCATTATCATCTCTATATTAAAGGCGTATTAAATGAACTCATGGATGCAGCCGGATTAAATGATGAACAAATGTCATTTCCGAACGCCTTTGTCCGGTCTTTATTAAGAGAGGATGCACCTCCCTTTGAGAAGTGGACACTGCCGGCAGGGCAGGAATGGCGGATGGAGGGCAATCCGGTCGGGATGAAGCTCATCTACCTGCATGATTGGGCCGATCCGGACCGGTGGGACCTCTATTTATATGACCGTTACGGTGCCCATAAGCTGGCTATGCTGCAAAAAGCGGATATGCGCCTGGAAGAAGCCCATGAGTGGGCCTCGCATTCCGGCATACCAGTCGTTATAGGTGAAGGTTATGTCGGTTATACCCCGCTGCATGCAGGTTTCGAGGAAGGACCGGTCGGCAAATTCATTGCCGAGTATTCGCTGCGCAAAGGTATGGCGCTGGGCTTCTGGGGAATGACGTTATGCTCCAACTGTGCACCGCATCATCCATTCTGGAACGACATCGCCTGGCAGCAGAAGTGGAACCGTTTCATTCTTGAGGCGGAATAGCTGCTGCATATGGGCAGCCCTGCCTTGCTTGCTACGGTATTGCAATCTTACGGACAGCCTGTCACTGGCAGGGCAATTTGCCCCATGGTATATTGAGTGTACTAAACAACGGTTCGTTCCAGTATGGGTAACAGGAGGGAGACTAGATGTTGGAGCATTCCTGCCGGAGGTCAGCTGACCTTCCTTACTCTATATATCTTAAGCGCGTTTATGAGCCGGCTGCTCCGGGGGACGGGTACCGGATACTGGTGGACAGGCTATGGCCGCGGGGAATTACGAAGCAGCAGGCTGCCATAGACGAGTGGATGAAGGAGCTTGCTCCAAGCCCCGGGCTGCGCCAATGGTTCGGCCATATACCAGAGCGGTTTGCGGCATTCAGTAACAGCTATATCCGGGAGCTGGAGGAAGATCCGGCGCGGGGAAGACTTGCTGCGGAGATCGCAGAATTGGCGCTGGCGCAGGACGTTACACTGATATATGCCGCGAAGGACCCTATACACAATCATGCGCAGGTACTATATAAATGGCTGCTTTCCCGTCAATAAGCACACGGACCGCCCCGAATCGTAATGATTTGGAAGGCGGTCCGTGTGCTTTTTGGTATACCGGGTTCATGGGCTGCGTACTTAGCCCGCAATCTATCTGCTGCTCAATTGAAGTGCCGGTCCGAAGAACTCGTAATGAATCTGTGATTCTTCCATTCCGAGCTTGAGTAATTCTCCGATCATCGCTTCCATAAAAGGTACAGGTCCGCAAACATACGCATCGCCGGTAATGTCCACATAACTCTTCAGAATCTCACCTGTAATGACGCCGTCCGGACCGCCGGAGTAGAAGAATCTGGTCTTGACGCTGCTCATGGCAGCCGCATGTCTGTCGATATCCCGGCGGAAGGCGGCAAGCGCCTCGTTCCGCGCGGAATGGAGGAATACCGCCGGCCGGTCCGGTGTTACTGCGGCAACAGCCTCGAACATGCTCATCATGGGGGTAATACCTACGCCGCCGGAGATGAACGCTACAGGTGTGGTTTTGGTAACATCGAGCAGAAATTCGCCTGCCGGAGCGCTGACTTCAACAATGTCTCCTTCGTTCACCTGGTTATGAAGATAGACGGATACCACACCATTCGGATCATTCGTCTCTTCACGTTTCACGGAAATACGGAATTCATCTGCCCGGGGAGCCTGCGACAGGCTGTATTGGCGGATCATGGTGTATTGCTCTCCGGGAATCAGCACACGGATAGAGATGTACTGGCCCGGCTTGTAATCCGGTACGCCTAAGCCGTCCGCCGGCTTCAGATAGAACGATGTAATACTGCCGCTTTCCTGAACTTTACGCACAACGGTAAAAGGCTTGAAGAAATTCCAGCCATTGTCCTGTTCGCGCGCTTCCTTATACATGCTGTCTTCGACGCCGATAAAAGCGCCTGCAATAACTCCGTATGCTTCTTCCCAGGCTGTAAGAATCTCATCCGTTGCTGCCTCGCCCAGCACTTCCTTGATCGCCTTCAGCAGAAATTCCCCGACAATCGGATAATGCTCCGGCTTGATGCCGAGGCTGACATGCTTGTGTGCAATCTGCACTACCGCGGGCAGAATATTCTCAAGATTATCTATGTGGACTGCCGCTGCGTAGACCGCATTGGCCAGTGCCGCCTGCTGGCGGCCTTGCGCCTGGTTGGCATGGTTAAATACATTCAGCAGCTCCGGGTGGGCTTCGAACAGATTCCGGTAAAACACCGTTGTAATAGTGGTGCCGTGTTCCGCCAGGACTGGCGCTGTGGATTTGACAATGTCACGGGTTTGTTGTGATAAAATAACGGTCATCCCCTCTCCATATAGTACAAAATTAATATATACGCTTTTTAAGATAAAAGATATATTTAAAATACCACTTTAACAAAATAGACAAAAAATATGATATCATCTGTAAATAATATCACTTACATAAGGCGGAATCCGCATTCTCTTTCTTCGCTTATGGATAAACAGCACTTAAATAATCACAATTCTTCCAAAGAGGCCAAACCGGCGTTATATAGATGCTGTTTTTCCACTTGCTTGTTTTGTTGCCGAGGGGACTTGCTAAACTTCCTTCTTGCTTGGACGTTGTATCTGTCCGTGTGACATCGAATTTCCTTGTAAAAGGCCGGCAAAGCCTGTTCTGCTTGATGGAAGCCGCTGTTCGCGGCAGCAATCCGTTGACTGCATTGCATTTGTAAACAGAATGGAGAGAAGAGATGAGGCTGACGTTATATACCGACTACTCCTTGCGAATCCTCATGTATCTCGGAGCGAAGCAGCGGGAAGAGCTGACAACTATACAGGATATCTCCAGCGCATATGGCATCTCCAAGAATCATCTGATGAAGGTCTCGCATGAACTCGGCAAGGCGGGCTATATTGAAACGGTCAGAGGGCGCGGGGGAGGGATCAGGCTTGCGCTTGCGCCGGAGAAGATCAATATCGGGGAGGTCGTGCGCCGGATGGAGGATGATTTCTATCTAGTCGAATGCTTCCATCCTTCAGGCGGCAGTTGTCCGATCTCCCCGGTGTGCGGACTCAAAGGCGTGCTGGGCAGAGCCCTGCAAGCTTATCTGCAGGTACTGGGCGAGTATACGCTTGAGGACCTGTTGATGAATAGAGATGATCTGCGTGCCATTCTGCAGGAGAGCAGCAGCCGTGCTACTCCGCGAACAGAAGACGTTCCTCATCCCGGCTATGAACCGCGTTCACTACCAGCAGTGCGTGGAACTGGTGAACAACCTCAGGAGTGAGCCCTTCTTCTGCCAGCATTGCTTTGACATCCTGAACTATAATCCGCAGTAAGTCATGATCACGTGCAAGCCGGAGAACTGCGTCTTGCAGGCCGGGATTCTTCCCGGCCATCTCCTGATAGAATCCGTCTTCCTCCGCATCGGCGTGGCTGATGATCCGCGTCTCCCAGTACTCGATTAAATGCTCGGCGGCCTGGTGCGCCACTTCGAATTCCTTCGCTTCCAGCAGTTCCTCCATTTCTTCCGTCTTGGCTATAGCGCCGGTGAGCCCGCCCTGATGAATAGCATGGTGAGCGTGCAATTGGCGCAGTGAGGGTCCTGGCATGTTGCTTCATCCTCCCGTTTTTGTGTCAGTATAACACAGAGATTTGTAGTGTAATTCCCGCTAAGGCATTCCCCGGACAAGAAAGAGGGAAGTCCCTAACAGGCCCCTTGACGGGTACAATAAACGGCCAGAACAAAGCTTTTCTCCTCAGCGGGAAAGGCTTATTTGCATTGGATTCAGATCAAGGGAATTCCCGAGGTTCAATAGGTGTTTCCCTAATGGGAAGCCGGGCCGGGGAGATCCATAATGGATTTAACTGAATAGATTTTGAAGGGAGTGTTCCTGAGCGATGAAGAAGAAATTCGGCCTTAACTTTTTTAAACCGGTGGAGAGCTATTCCGGGAACTGGTCCATTCTTGAAGAGAAAAACAGGGATTGGGAGAATATGTACCGCCAGCGCTGGTCTCACGATAAAGTAGTGCGCACCACTCACGGAGTCAACTGTACAGGCTCCTGCAGCTGGAAGGTGTTCGTGAAGAACGGAATCATCACCTGGGAGAACCAGCAGATTGACTATCCTTCCTGCGGGCAGGACATGCCGGAATTTGAGCCGCGCGGCTGTCCCCGCGGAGCTACCTTCTCCTGGTACGAATACAGCCCGCTGCGCGTGAAATATCCGTATATCAGAGGGAAGCTGTGGCGGCTGTGGCAGACGGCGCTGCAGGAGCATGACAATTATGTCGACGCCTGGGCCAGCATTGTTGAAGACCCTGAGAAGGCAAGCCAGTACAAGAAAGCGCGCGGGAAAGGCGGCCATATCCGTGTGGCCTGGGACGACGCGCTGCGGCTTATCTCCGCACAGCTGATCTATACAATCCGTAAATACGGCCCCGACCGGATCGCCGGCTTCACCCCGATTCCGGCTATGTCGATGGTCAGCTACGCCTCGGGGGCGCGGTTCATCTCCCTCCTCGGCGGTCAAATGCTGAGCTTCTATGACTGGTATGCCGATCTTCCTCCGGCTTCGCCGCAGATCTGGGGGGAGCAGACGGATGTGCCGGAATCTTCGGACTGGTACAACGCCGGGTACCTGATGATGTGGGGCTCTAATGTACCGCTAACCCGCACGCCGGATGCCCACTTTATGACGGAAGTACGCTATAAGGGAACCAAAGTCGTGTCGGTCGCGCCGGATCTCGCCGAGAACGTCAAATTCGCCGACAACTGGCTGGCTCCGAATCCAGGCTCGGACGCGGCGCTTGCCCAGGCCATGACGCATGTCATCCTGCAGGAGTTCTACCAGGAACGTCAGGAGCCGATGTTCCTGAATTATGCGAAGCAATATACAGATATGCCGTTCCTGATTCTGCTTGACCCTCATGAGGATGCCCTGAAGGGCGGACGTTTCCTGCGGGCGAGTGATCTAGGAGATACCTCCCCGCACTCGGAGTGGAAGCCGGTCATCTTCGACGAAGCAGCGGGTGAGATGATGGTTCCGAACGGTACGATGGGGCAGCGCTGGGAAGAGGGCAAGAAGTGGAACCTGATTCTCGAGCGGGAGGACGGCCGTAAAGTGCAGCCCGCGCTGACCATCGAAGGGCACGGGGAAGAGTGGACGGAAATCGTGTTCCCGTTCTTCGATAATGCGGGCAACGGCACGTTCAGACGGATCATTCCGGCCCGGACCATACGGCTCGCCGACGGCACAGAACGTTACGCCGCCACAGTCTACGATCTGATGATGAGCCAGTATGGCGTGGCGCGCAGAGAGAGTCCGCTGAATGCCAAGGGGTATGAGGACGCCGGATCTCATTATACTCCGGCCTGGCAAGAGAAGATTACGACGGTGAAGGCGAGTGTCGTCGTGCAGATTGCCCGCGAATTCGCCCAGAATTCGCTGGATACGGGCGGGCGCTCCATGATCATCATGGGCGCAGGGATCAACCACTGGTTCAACAGTGATACCATCTACCGTTCCATTCTGAATCTGGTGGTTTTGACCGCTTCCCAGGGTGTTAACGGCGGCGGCTGGGCGCATTATGTCGGCCAGGAGAAATGCCGCCCGATTGAAGGCTGGTCAACGGTTGCCTTTGCCAAGGACTGGCAGGGTCCGGCACGCCAGCAGAACGCGACATCCTTCTTCTACTTTGCCACAGAGCAATGGCGTTATGAGGAGAGCGGCACTGATTCGCTGAAATCACCGACGGGCGGGGATGTAGCTTACCAGCATCCGGCGGACTATAACGTGCTGGCTGCACGTCTCGGCTGGCTGCCTTCCTTCCCGCAATTTAACAAGAACAGCCTGCTGTTCGCCGAGGAGGCTGCGCAGCAGGGCAAGAAGACGAATGCAGAGATTATCAGCCACACCGTGGAAGAGATCACCTCGCGGAAAACACGGTTTGCCGTGGAAGATCCCGGCGCACCGGAGAACTTCCCACGCTCCCTGTTCATCTGGCGCTCAAACCTGATCTCCAGCTCTGCCAAAGGGCAGGAATACTTCATGAAGCATCTGCTTGGAGCCTCCGATGGTCTCCTGGCCGAGCCGAATGAAGAGCAGAAGCCGGAGGAGATTGTCTGGCGCGGGGATGTGGAGGGCAAGCTCGACCTGATGGTTGCCCTGGATTTCCGGATGACCACCACACCGCTCTATGCGGATGTCGTGCTGCCGGCCGCAACGTGGTATGAGAAGACTGACCTGTCGTCCACCGACATGCATCCGTTTGTGCATCCGTTCAATCCGGCCGTGAATCCGCTATGGGAATCCCGTTCCGACTGGGATATCTACCGCCAATTGTCAGAGGTATTCTCCGAGATGGCGAAGTCGCAGCTGCCCGGCGTCTATAAGGATGTTGTGATGTCACCGTTGGGCCATGACTCCATCAGCGAAATTTCGCAGCCGATGGGTCTGGTCAAAGACTGGGCCAAGGGCGAAGTGCCGGCCATTCCGGGTAAAACTATGCCGAACTTCACCATTGTGGAGCGGGATTACACCCAGATTCATGACAAATACACTTCACTTGGACCGAATCTGGAAACCGGCAAGGCAGGCGCGCACGGCATCAGCTTCTCTGTCGCTGAAGAATATGAGGAACTCAAGAAGATCAGCGGCGTGCATTACGATGAATCGATTAAGAACGGACTGCCGAAGCTGCTAACCGCCCGTCAGGCCGCAGATACCATTCTTCATCTGTCTTCAGCCACCAACGGCCGCGTCTCCCAGAAGGCTTATGCTGCAGCGGAGAAGGATTCAGGTGTAGAGCTGAGGGATATCTCGGCAGACCGGGCGGCCGAGAAAATTACGTTCCAGAGCATTACCGCACAGCCGCGCGAAGTGATTCCGACCCCGGTATTCAGCGGCTCGAACAAGCAGGGACGGCGTTATTCCCCGTTCACCACGAATATTGAACGTCTCGTTCCGTTCCGGACCCTGACGGGAAGACAGCATTTCTACATTGACCATGAGATCTTCCAGCAGTTCGGCGAAGCGCTGCCGGTCTACAAGCCGACGCTGCCTCCGATGGTCTTCGGCCCGCGTGACAAGGCAGTGAAGGGCGGAACCGATGCCCTGGTTCTGAGATATCTGACACCGCACGGGAAATGGAACATCCATTCAACCTATCAGGATAACCAGCACATGCTGACATTGTTCCGGGGCGGTCCAACGGTGTGGATCAATAATGAGGATGCTGCGGCCCATCAGATTGCTGATAATGACTGGCTCGAGGTCTATAACCGCAACGGTGTCGTAACGGCACGCGCGGTAGTCAGCCACCGGATGCCGAGAGGTACCATGTTCATGTACCACGCCCAGGACAAGCACATTCAGGTGCCGGGTTCTGAAATTACGGATACGCGCGGCGGAAGCCACAATGCGCCTACCCGGATTCATCTGAAGCCTACCCAGATGGTCGGCGGATATGCACAGCTCAGCTACGGCTTCAACTACTATGGTCCGATCGGCAACCAGCGTGATGTCTACGTAGCCGTCCGCAAAATGAAGGAGGTCAACTGGCTTGAAAATTAAAGCGCAAGTGGCAATGGTAATGAATCTGGATAAATGCATCGGCTGCCACACCTGCAGCGTGACCTGCAAGACGACCTGGACGAACCGCAAGGGTGCGGAATATATGTGGTTCAATAACGTGGAAACGAAGCCCGGTATCGGTTATCCGAAACGCTGGGAGGACCAGGAGCTCTACAAGGGCGGCTGGCAGCTGCGCAAAGGGAAGCTGGAGCTGAAATCCGGCAATAAGCTGTCCAAGATCGCACTCGGCAAAATCTTCTACAACCCCGACATGCCGGAGATGAAGGATTATTATGAGCCGTGGACGTACAACTACGAGCATCTGACGAATGCGGGGGAACAAAAGCATTCCCCGGTGGCGCGGGCCCATTCCGCTGTAACCGGTGAGAAGATGGATCTGGAATGGGGACCGAACTGGGAGGATGATCTGGCGGGAGCCCATGTAACCGGCCCGCTGGACCCGAATATCCAGAAGATCGAAGAAGAAATCAAATTCAACTTCGAGAAATCGTTCATGATCTATCTGCCGCGCCTCTGTGAGCACTGCCTGAATCCAAGCTGTGTCGCCTCCTGTCCTTCCGGTGCGATGTACAAGCGGGATGAGGACGGCATTGTCCTCGTGGATCAGGAAGCCTGCCGCGGCTGGAGGTACTGCATGACCGGCTGTCCGTACAAAAAAGTATATTTCAACTGGCAGACGAACAAAGCAGAGAAGTGCACCTTCTGCTTCCCGCGCGTGGAAGCGGGGCTGCCTACAGTATGCTCTGAGACCTGTACCGGCCGGATCCGCTATCTCGGGGTACTGCTGTATGACGCCGACAAGGTTCTTGAGGCGGCATCCACGCCGGACGAGAAGGATTTATACAAGGCGCAATGTGATCTGTTCTTGAACCCGCATGATCCGGAGATTATGGCGCAGGCGAGAAAAGACGGCATCTCCGAGGATTGGCTGGAAGCCGCCCAGAACTCGCCGGTCTATAAGCTGGCGATTGAGCACAAGCTGGCCTTCCCGCTTCACCCGGAATACCGCACACTGCCTATGGTGTGGTATGTACCGCCGCTTAGCCCGATTATGAATTATTTCGAAGGCAAGGATTCGCTGAAGAATCCCGATATGATCTTCCCGGCCATCGAGGAGATGCGCACGCCGATCCAGTATCTGGCGAACATGCTGACGGCCTGCGACACGGAAACGGTCAAAGAAGCCCTGCAACGGATGGCGATGATGCGCTCCTATATGCGCGCCCAGTCCACCGGCCGGGAATTTGATCTTACCCGTCTGGACCGTGTCGGCATGACCGCACAGCAGACTGAGGAAATGTACCGGCTGCTCGCAATTGCCAAATATGAAGACCGTTTCGTCATCCCGACCTCCCACAAGGAGCAGCACATGAATCCTTACCGTGCCCAAGGCTCGGCAGGTTACGGCAGCGGGATGGGAGACATGGGCTCCGGCTCCGGCTGTGACGGGTGCGGACCGGCCAGCCCTTCCGGCGACACCATGAAGACCGGCAAGGAAATGTATGAAGAGAATTTCTACGGGGGGATTTGGCGTGATTGATCTGATCAAACTGCATGATTACAAGGAATCCTTCGGTTATTTCGCCCTGCAGCTGATGTATCCGGAGAAGCTGGACTTTCATCCGGCTTTTCTGGAAGAGGCGTTTGACAGCACTCATCCGGGTTATGCCCACGTGCATGCCTATTGGAAGCAAATGCAGAGCTTCAGCCTGGATGAGATTCAGGAGAGCTATGCGGCCACCTTTGATTTTCAGAAGGACTGCGCGCTGTATATGACCTATTTCAAATTCGAGGAGGCCAAGGAACGGGGGCAGATGCTCGCCAAGCTGAAGCTTCTGTACGAAATGTTCGGCCTTGCCATGCCGGAGGGGGAGCTGCCTGATTATTTACCGCTGATGTGTGAATTTATATATGCCGCGCAGTGGCTGGAGGTCCCGGGAGCGCCGGAGAATTTCAGGATGCTGATGGCGATTCTTGAGGACGGCACCTACCATCTGCTCAAGGCGCTGGAGCGGAATGAAAGTCCCTATTACCATCTGGTTAAGGGATTGCGCGAAACCTTCAAAGCTTGTGTTGAACAGGAGGCCCTGAGTCAATGAATATGTCAGGTCAGTTTTTATGGGTCATTTTCCCCTATATGTGTCTGGTGGTCTTTATCGGCGGCCATATCTTCCGTTACCGTAAGGATCAATTCAACTGGACAGCTAAATCAAGTGAATTTATTGAAAAGAAACAGCTGAAATTCGGCAGCATTCTGTTTCATCTCGGCATTATGCCGGTTATTTTGGGCCATATCGGCGGGCTCGCTGTCCCGAAAACTTGGCTGGAGGCCGTCGGTGTGAGTGATCATCTCTACCACATCGGCGCGGTATATATCGGGGGAATCTTCGGCGCAGCTACCCTGCTCGGGATGCTGATCCTGACCTCGCGGCGCTTTACGCTGAAGAACGTCCGCCGGCTCAGCAGCGCATCGGACCTGATCGTCAACTCCCTCCTCCTGTTCATCGTGTTTATGGGGATGTACTCCACGATTGTAACGAATGCCGTACAGCCTGAGTTTGATTACCGTGATACGATTTCTGTCTGGTTCCGCGGTTTATTCATGTTCCGGCCGGACCCGTCGCTGATGGGTGAGGTGCCGTTTTCCTTCAAGCTTCACATTCTGTCAGGGTTTGCGATCTTTGCCTTTTGGCCGTTCACCCGGCTCGTCCATGTATGGAGTGTTCCGTTGAATTATGTAGGCAGAAGTTATATCCTATACAGAAGAAATAAATCGAATTAACGGAAAGAGCCGGGTGAATTTCTTTCCCTGTTCAAATGAGGAGAGAAACGATGAACAATAAGGTGGATTACCAAATCGAGCTTGACCGGATGCGCATAGCTTTGGGATATGACTTCATGTCGCTGGCTTTTGCTGAACCGGCGGAATATGACTATGTCATCCGGTGGAAATACGCCTCAGGGAACACAACGGACCGTTACAAACGGATTGTCCTTCAATCCGGCAGAGGGATTGCCGGCATCGTGTTCAAGACCGGCAAGCCTTTCTTAATCCCGTCTGTGCAGACAGATGTGCAGCCGGACACCTTGTTTAACTATCCCATTACCAAGATGGAGAATCTGAGCAGCATAGGGGCTGTGCCGGTGTGGAATGATGCCCGTGTTGCAGGCGTGCTTCTTGGCGGTTTCAGGGGCGAACGGCAGGTAAGCCCTGACATGCTGGGGGACCTGGACAGGGCAGCGCGTAAGGGGATTGGAGACTTGAACGGAAAGGAATTGTTGCTCAGTTGATGACACCCGGAACGGATCTGCAGAGTCTGCTCATGACAAAGCTGTTTGAGAACAGCTCGGAGGCGATGTTCTTTTTTGACCGGCAAGGGAAAGCCCTGGCCATGAATCCGGCTGCCGAGAACATCGTGGACAAGGATATTCTGAAGCAGCTGTATCAGGGGAATCCTGAGGCGCTTTGCGGGACCTGCCGGGGATACACGAGTGAGACGGAGCTCCGTACCTGCCTCAATTGTTATTTTCATACACCGGACTCCGAGGAGTTCACCTCATACCAGGTATATCTGGAGACGAAGGATAAGGGGATTGTCCCTTATGCCGCCACCTTTCACACCATAGATGACGAGAAGGGTATCAGAGTATTTATGCTTAGGGATCTGACCAGACAGTTCAAGACGCAAGAGAAGTTCTACCAGAACAAAATGATGAAGCATATCATTGAGGCGCAGGAGAATGAACGCAAGCGGATCTCCCGGGAACTGCATGACAGCGTAGCCCAGGAGCTGATGAGTGCCGTGATTGATCTGCGTGTGCTGAAATATATGACAGCGGATGAGCAGCTGCTGAAGAAGATGAAGCAGACCGAGGTCTCCATGACCCGGCTTCTGAATGATATCCGCAACCTTTCGGTAGAGCTTAGGCCGGCGGCCCTGGATGATTTCGGTCTGGAGGCCGCATTCCGGTCACACTTCAAGCGGGTGGAGCAAACCTATGGCCTGGTGATTGATTATGAGTCCCGGCTCTCCGAGAAACGGTATGGGAGTGAGATCGAAACCGTCATGTACCGTGTGTGCCAGGAGGCGGTGCTGAACGCCCTGAAGTATGCGCAGGTTGACAGTGTTAAAGTTTCCCTTACCGAAAAGGACGGCGTACTGCTGCTTCGGGTAGAGGATAAGGGAACCGGCTTTAATCAGGGTGACGAGCCGGATGGAACCGGACTTGGCCTGTTTGGCATGCAGGAGCGGGCGGAGCTGGTGGGCGGCACCTTCAGCGTAGATTCAGAGATAGGCAGGGGTACGGTGATTATTTTACAGGTGCCTGTATGATTTGCGCGAGGAAAGGAATGAGCTTCTGATGAAGATCGTCATTGCAGACGACCATGCGATCGTACGCAGCGGATTCTCCATGATTCTCAATTTTCAGAATGACATTGAAGTGATCGGGGCGGCGGCAGACGGCAGGGAAGCTTACACTATGGTCGCCAAATTCCGGCCGGACATTCTGATTATGGATTTAAGCATGCCCCCGGGAGAGAGCGGGCTGACCGCTACCGGCAAGATTAAAGAGGATTACCCCGATACCAAAATCCTGATTCTGACGATGCATGATGATGATGAATACCTCTTCCATGTGCTGAAGAACGGGGCCTCCGGTTATGTGCTCAAGAGTGCGCCGGACGAGGAGCTGCTGCTGGCCATCCGGACCATTTATGAAGGCGGCACCTATATTCATCCCAAGATGGCAACCTCGCTGGTCCGTGAGTTCATTAAGCAGGATAAAACGGCAGGCACAGAGGATCTGTTCGAGCTGTTATCCAAGCGGGAGCTGGAGATCCTGCCGCTCATCGCCAAGGGATACGGGAACAAGGAAATCGCCGAGAAGCTGTTCATTTCAGTGAAAACAGTGGAAGCCCACAAGGCGAAAATTATGGAGAAATTAAACCTTAAGAGCCGGCCGGAGCTGGTCGAGTATGCTTTGAGGAAAAAAATGCTGGATTTCTGACCGGCGAATGGAGGTAAGCCTTGATGCCGGAACATGCAGGGCTCAAGTTTACGGTGCCCGCCATGCGCATTCTTGAGAATGAACACCGCTATTTATCCTTTCTGATGGAAGAATGGCATGAGATCGTACTTTGGTTTGAGGGGGAGCAGCCCGCTCCGGAAGAAGCCAGAGCTCAGCTTCATAAGCTGCGTAAGGCGGTTCTGGAGTTTACGGGCCCGCTGAAGAAGCATACCGTGAAGGAAGAAACGCATTTTTTTCCGCTGCTGGGCCGTTACATCGGTTATGAACAAGGGCCGCTGGCCGGCATTCAGGAGGAGCACCGCGAGATTGACGGGTATATAGGACATTTCCTGCATCACACAGAGGGCAATGCCGATCTGATGACGCTTGAGGATATCCGTGCTGCGGTGAAGGATGCAGGGGAAGCCTTTGAGGTGCTGACGGTACACTTTGTCAAAGAAGAGGCGGTTATCTTTCCGATGGCTGAGCATCAGCTTAGCGCGAAGGACAAAGAGCGGTTAAGCCAACAGCTGAATACGCTTATTACGTGAGAATGCATGAACAGGCTGCTCCTATGTGGGGCGGCTTTTTTTGTGCACAGCAAATTAGACAACAAGAAATCTGGATAAATCGGGGGAGGCAGATTAAGTCACTTGCAACAGCATGGGTTAGGTTTAAATGCAGCTTCTTCCGAAAATAATTGGATTTTCTCCACTTGTTAGTGAACAAAGCCTACCCTGTCAAACAGCAGTTGGAAAAACGGCACTTAATATGCTGCAAACAGTCAGATTAGAGGAAATAAATAAAATTAAGTGACGTTTATCCAACTAATTCCTTTACATGATCCGGAATAATAAAATTAAGATACGTTTTTCCAACTAATGTAACAGAGGCCGAAGCCCGAAGTAGGCGATAAGAGAAATTGTGAAATGTTTCGTTTGTGGCAGGAGTTGCAGGAGTGAATAAGGTCTGGAGCAATGCCCCGCTGTGGGGGGTTATTTTTTTTAGGGTTTCCCCTGTCAGGGAAAGGGGACTCCCCTATATCTGAGCCGGGGGACCGGCGGATACAATGAGTACAGGAAGTATTCATACGAATAATCAAGAGAATAAACGGCGAAAAGGTGAGTCGAATGATTAAAAAAGTGCAATTGCCGCTACAAACCTTAAACTTGATTACCGGATTCATGGTGTGGGTGATCATCTCTTCCCTGATGCCCTTTATTTCCGAGGACATCAGCATCCCTCCGGGAAGACTTGCGATGGTCACAGCGATTCCGGTGGTGCTTGGCTCGATTCTAAGAATTCCTTTGGGCTATTATGCGAACATTCTGGGAGCACGCATTATTTTTATGTCCAGCTTTATCCTGCTGTTGTTTCCGGTCTACTTCATCAGTGAAGCGTCCACGGTTACTCACTTGATTATCGGAGGCCTGTTCCTTGGAATCGGCGGGGCCGTATTCTCGGTGGGGGTGACCTCTCTGCCGAAATATTTCCCCAAAGATAAGCATGGTCTGATCAACGGAATCTACGGGATCGGGAATATCGGCACGGCGGTCACAACCTTCTCGGCTCCGATGGTGGCAGCACAGATAGGCTGGGCCCCTGCGGTGAAAATGTATCTGATTCTGCTGCTGGTGTTCATCGCCTTGAATTTCTTCTTCGGGGACCGTCATGAGCCTAAGCTCAAAACACCGATTATCGAGCAGATCAAAGGCGTATCCAAAAATGAGAAGCTCTGGCTGTTCTCCTTGTTCTATTTCATTACCTTTGGCTCCTTTGTGGCCTTCACGATTTATCTGCCTAACTTTCTGGTATCGAATTTCGGTCTGGACAAGGTGGATGCCGGGATGCGCACAGCCGGCTTCATCGCCGTTGCGACCTTCTTCCGTCCGGTAGGCGGCTGGCTTGCCGACAAGTTCCAGCCGTTGTTCCTGCTTACCGGCACATTCAGTATCTATACAATTGCAGCTATTATCCTGGCCTTTATGCCAGATATGGGATTATATACAGCCGGATGCCTTGCGATTGCGTTCAGTGCAGGAATCGGTAACGGAGTCATTTTCAAATTAGTTCCGCTGTACTTCAATAAGCAGGCGGGTGTCGCGAACGGAATTGTATCGATGATGGGCGGCCTGGGCGGCTTTTTCCCTCCGATCATGCTGTCGGTGATTTATTCGGCGACCGGGCAATATTCCATCGGGTTCATGCTGCTCTCCCAGGTGGCGCTGGCCAGTCTGGTGCTGGTCGTGTGGCTCTATTTCCAGGACCGGCTTGCGCTTACCTCTGAAGTGTTCAATTCTACCGGACAGGGGATTCTGGTTACCGATGTTTCCGGTTTGATTAAGACCGTCAATCCGGCCTTCACGAAGCTCACCGGCTATACGGAAGACGAGGTTCTCGGCAGACAGCCCAGCATTCTCAAGTCAGGCCGCCAATCCAAAGAATTTTACCGCGTTATGTGGGGGGAGGTCAGGGACAAGGGAATGTGGCAGGGGGAGATCTGGAACAGGCGCAAGAACGGGGAAGAGTATCTGCAGTGGCTGAACATCAGCGCTGTGAAGGATGACACCGGCGAGGATGTCCGGTATGTAGGCACATTCAGCGATATTACGCAGAAATAACCGGAGGAAGTGGCGTTGAACCGCTGCAGCCAATCCCTTTCCATACAGGACGGCATAGCCGGTTCTACTGGGTCCGGCATCAAGTTAGGAGCAGATGAAGGTGGAAAAGACCAGAAATCCGGTTACCGTGGCGGAGGCTGTATTCCGGGTAACCGAAAGAGTGTGCTGCACAGGTACAGAAAGAGTGCCGCTTGCCGCAAGCTATGGACGCATCCTGGCGGAGCCGCTGACGGCAACCCATGATGTTCCGCATTTTACGCGGTCACCCTATGACGGGTATGCAATTGCTTCGGCAGATTCAGTTGGTGCTTCCGGCAACAGCCGGATCAGCTTCACGGTTGTAGATCATATCGGCGCAGGGGAGATATCTCAGGTTACGCTTGGGGCATTCGAAGCCGTCCGTCTGATGACGGGAGCCGCGCTGCCGGCGGGTGCAGATGCGGTAGTCATGTTCGAACAGGCCTCGGAAGCGGGCCGGACGTTTACCATCCGCAAAGCCTTTGCCCCGCAGGAGAATCTGTCCCTGCAGGGTGAAGATATGCGGTCAGGCGAAAGGATCGTTCCGGCAGGCAGCTTCATTCATCCCGGAACTGTGGCGCTGCTGGCTACCTTCGGGTACGGAGAGGTGCGGGTCGGCAAGCGGCCGGTTGTAGGCATATTGTCAACGGGAACCGAGCTGCTGGAGGTGACGGCTCCGCTCGTACCCGGTAGAATCCGCAACAGCAACGGGCCGATGATCGCTGCCCAGCTCGCCCGGATGGGTATCCCTTACCGGATGTACGATACGGCAGCGGACCAGCTGGAAGAATGCCTGCTGACGGTCCGGCAGGCGATGACAGAAACAGACTGCCTGATCACCACAGGCGGTGTATCCGTCGGCGACTATGACTACTTGCCGGAAATATACAAGCGCCTCGGGGCCGATGTGCTGTTCAACAAGGTGGCGATGCGTCCGGGCAGCGTGACTACAGTCGCAGTTGCCGGGGAGAAGTGCCTGTTCGGATTGTCCGGCAATCCGTCTGCGTGCTTCACAGGCTTCGAGCTGTTTGTCAGACCCGCCCTGCTAACGATGATGGGGGCAGATAAAGTCTATCTGCCGCGTACGACAGCAATACTGGCAGAGGATTTCCCGAAGGCCAATCCGTTCACCCGGTTTATCCGGGCTGTTCATGACCGGACCTCGGTGCGTCCTGCCGGCTTCAATAAATCAAATGCGGTATCCTCCATCGCACGCGGGAATTCGCTGATTGTGCTGCCGGGCGGAACAAGAGGTTATGCTGCAGGCGATCCTGTGGATGTACTGCTCCTCGGCGTTGAAGAAGGTACGGACGAATGGGTGCTGTAAGCTTACCGGAAGGGGGATAGACATATGACTGCTCATCCATTGCAGGACCAGCTGCGGCGGCCGATCCATGATTTGCGGATCTCGGTAACGGACCAGTGTAATTTCCGCTGTTCCTACTGCATGCCGAAGGAAGTGTTCGGAGAGGATTATGCCTTCCTCCCGGCAAGCGGGCTGCTTACCTTTGCTGAAATTCTCCGGCTGACGAAGCTCTTCGTCTCCCTTGGCGTAAGCAAAATCAGACTTACCGGAGGCGAGCCGCTCATGCGGCGGAGCCTGCCCGAGCTTGTTGCCGGAATCCGCGCTATAAGTGGTGTCGAAGATATGGGGCTGACGACGAACGGGGTACTGCTGGGCGGGCAGGCAATGCCGCTCTATGCTGCGGGACTCCGCAGGCTGAATGTCAGTCTGGATGCTCTGGAGCCTGAGCTGTTCGGCAGAATGAACGGGCGGGGTTACAAGCCTGGAGTGATTTTAAGGCATATTGATTATGCCATAGCAGCCGGCTTTGAGGTCAAAGTAAACATGGTGGTACAAAGAGGGGTGAACGAATCGGAGATTGTGCCGATGGCGGCCTACTTCAAGGATAGAAATATAACGCTTCGCTTCATCGAATTCATGGATGCCGGCAACGACAACGGCTGGAGCTATGAGAAGGTCGTTACCAAAAAAGAAATTCTGGAGCGCCTCCAGGGTACATTTGTGCTGGAAGCCCTGGAGCACGATTATTTCGGCGAGGTGGCGCAGCGTTATGGCTACAAAGGCAGTCAGGCGCAGATCGGCTTTATCACTTCCGTATCCGAATCCTTCTGCTCCTCCTGCACGCGGGCCCGGCTGTCTTCCGACGGCAAGCTGTATACCTGCCTGTTCGCATCGGAGGGCTTTGATCTCAGGGCAATGCTCCGCAGCGGTGCGGATGATCAACATCTGCTGGCTGCCATTAGAGACGTCTGGGAGAAGCGCGCTGACCGCTATTCCGATGAGCGGACAGAACAGACCGCGGGGAACAGAACCAAGATCGGCATGTCCTATATTGGAGGTTAAGCACAGAACGCATTATTCAGCGGTTGAGCGGGCAGGAATGCAGCCTGTAACTACATTATATATGACGGGAGACGAACTGAACTTATGAACGGAGCACAGCTGCTGATTGAGATGCTGATCGAGAAAAAGATTGAGACCCTGTTCGGCTACCCCGGCGGTGCCGTATTGCCTTTATACGACGCGCTGTATGATTGTGACCGGATTCAGCATGTGCTGGTCAGACATGAACAGGCTGCGGTCCATGCTGCGGACGGATACGCAAGAGCGACGGGACGCCCGGGGGTAGCCCTTGTTACCAGCGGTCCTGGAGCAACCAATGCCGTCACCGGAATTGCTACCGCCTTCATGGATTCGGTTCCGTTAATTGTCCTTACCGGCCAGGTATCCACCGAGCTTATTGGTCTGGACAGCTTTCAGGAAGTGGATATTTACGGAATGACGATGCCGGTTACGAAACACAATTATATCGTTAGGGAGATCAAGGAGCTTCCAAGAATTATACATGAGGCGTTCCATGTGGCGACAACAGGACGGCCCGGTCCGGTTCTGATCGATCTGCCGAAAAATGTCATGAATGCGGAATTCACTGCAGCAGGTGACTTCTCCGTTCAGTCCTCCCCGCCGGTTATCCGGGGGTACCAGACCGATTATTTCATAGATCCTGCGGATATTCAGCTGGCGGCAGAGCGGCTGAACCGTGCGCAGCGGCCGCTTGTGCTTATTGGCGGAGGCTGTATTCAAGGGGAGACCCCGGCACTCCTGAAGGAATTCGCCGAGCAGCTGGGACTTCCTGTAGCCAGCACGCTGATGGGCCTCGGAGCTTTCCCGTCCGGACACTCCCTGCATCTGGGCATGGTCGGGATGCATGGAACAGTGGCTGCCAACCGTGCACTCCAGGGTGCTGACGTTGTGCTGTGTCTCGGTGTGCGGTTCAGTGACCGGGTAACGGGCAACCGTAAGGCGTTCTCGCCGGGTTCCTATAAAATTCAAGTAGATCTGGATACCTCCGAGCTGAACAAGAACATTCCCATAGATCTTGCGGTCACCGGTTCTTGTGCAGATTTCCTTAGCGGATTACGGGGACAAGTACAGGCAGCGGAGCATTCCGCCTGGGATCAGCAGATCATGGCCTGGCTGAAGCGTCCGGTGAAATCAGGCAAGGGCCAGGATGCCAAGATGACTCCCCAGGAGGTTATCAGATGCATTCAAAAGGCTACAGCGGGCGATGCGATTATAGCCACAGATGTCGGCCAGCATCAGATATGGACGGCTACGCATTACGAGTTCTCGGAAGCACGGTCGTTCCTGACCTCCGGCGGACTGGGCACCATGGGGTACGGCTTGCCTGCTGCAATCGGCGCCGCTGTTGCTTTTCCTGACCGCCATGTGGTTTGTATTACAGGCGACGGAAGCTTTCAGATGAATATGCAGGAGATTATGACGGCTGTTGATCATGGGCTGAACGTCAAGGTTGCGATCTTTAAGAACGGGTATCTGGGGATGGTAAGACAGTGGCAGCAGCTGTTTCTGGGCCGGCGGTATTCCTCGGTGCGGATCAGCTCGCCGGATTTTGTCGCTTTGGCGGAGTCCTTCGGCGCCCACGGGTTCCGGGCACACACGCTTGCTGAAGCGGAGCAGATTATTGAACTTGCGCTGCATACGGAGGGGCTTGTTGTTATGGAGTTCGATATTACCGAGGAGAGCAATGTATACCCCATTGTGCCGCCGGGATCGAGCAATCAGGATATGATTGTGGAATAGCATTACGCAGCAATAAGGAAGCTCCTCTACCGTGATTACCGGCAGAAGAGCTTCCTGATTTTATACGTTTGGGGTTATTTTATACGCTAGAAGTAGAGCACAAGCACAGACACATATAACATAACGGAGAAGCCGATCTCGATGATTCCGGTACGTTTGGCAGTGATGCCCGTCTTAGGCAGGATGGCCGCCCGCAGGAGCAGGATCAGCAGCGGAACCAGCAAAGACGGAAACAGGAAGAGTCCGGCTGCTGCAACCAGCAGATGATAGAGCACCGATCCGTAATAGAAGCGGTTATTGTTCCGTTCACGGATGACGGTTTTGACATATAATGCGGTTCCTGTGAAGTACAGCACGGCCAGCACGAACAGCTCGGTCGCAGTCTGCCAGCTCCCGCCCTGACCGACATAGAAGACCGGATAGATGATCAGGCAGAAGGCCACTATGGCCGAGATGTCATTGAGCAGGGCCCGTTCATTTTTGGTTCTGGCATAATAGAGATTCACAGCGAACAAAGGCACGAGCGGCAGAACAAACCATAACAGCACAGGTTCAGCTGCCACCAGATAGATGATCAAAGGGAGCAGCAGAATGCCATACAGCTTCAAGGGCTGGGCATAACGCTTGAATTTCCTTGTCTTCACCCCCTGCAGCAAAGGAAAGCTGAACAAATAGATCAGCAGCCAGCAGACAAACAGCGGAATATGTATAAGCTGCCCCCGGGATGCGGCTACCCCGAACAGAAAGGGCAGAACGAGCATCGCCCAGGCGCCGTGTTGGTTAGGGATATATTTCTTCATACTAAACATGACCTCCTACCCTGAACTATCATGGCATGTGAGGATGCCAGACTCCTTAACTATACTTTTTTTGATGGGGGACGCGGGTGATTTGAAGCACAAGATATGCGCTGCTCCCCAGGGTTATCACTGAACGTTATTATGACGAAGGAGAGGCTGCAACGTGACTATGGAATCTCATCATGCAGCAGTACGCGGACCGGTTCCTGTACTGCAAATTGTCGGTTATAAGAATAGCGGAAAAACAACCCTGGCCTGCCGTTTAATCCGCGCCTTATCCGCCCGTGGGCTGCGTGTCGGGTCGGCCAAACATGATGCCCACCACTTTGAATTGGATGATCCGGGCACTGACAGCAGCAAGCATCTGCTGCACGGTGCAGTTGAAGCTGTACTGACCTCGTCAGAAGCTACAAGAATCATGCGGAAATCCGAAACCTCATTGGAAGATATCGCAGCGTCTATGTACGGTAAGGTTGATCTGCTGGTTGCAGAAGGCTTCAAGTCTGCGGATTATCCCAAAATCGCATTGATCCGCAATGCAGACGAGATGAGCCTGCTGCGAAACCAGACTGCGAATATATGCCTATGGCTGAGCTGGGAGGAGAACGCGGTTGAGCATCGTGCAGCCTCTCCGGTCAGCCCGAATACTATCCCTGTACTGCCGCTGCAGGATCAAGTGCTTGTTGATGAAGAAGTTCTTTCTCTGGCTTATTCACTTCTCTAATCAAATGGAGCCGGAATACTTACGGGAGGTGCTTGATTTGCTGACTGGAATCATACTGGCAGGCGGACAGAATTCCCGGATGAAGGGCCGGAATAAAGCGCTCCTGACCTATCAAGGGGAGCGTTTCGTGGATAGACAGCTGAAGGAAATGCGAACCGTCTGCTCTAAAATAATTGTTGTTACGAACGATGCTTCTCCGTACATGGACTACCCTCCCCAAGGAGATATCCGGTATATTCCGGACATCTGTGCGGGGCTTGGACCGCTGAGCGGGTTTCATGCTGCTTTTGCCGGGGTGGAGACGGAATATGCCTGGGTTGTGGGCTGTGATCTCCCTAAGATTTCCGCTCCCGCCGCTTCGTGGATGCTTACCCGGCTCATGGAAGAGGACTATGAGGCTGTTCTTCCCCTGATGAATGGCAAACATCAGATGCTCCATGGAGTATACTGGCCGCACCGGATCCTGGCAGATATTATTGAAAGACTGGATACACGGCAGTACCGGCTATCCGGATTATTAGATTCGATGCACTGGTTAGGGGTAGACAAGGACGATCTTGCTGGTGCGGGTATACATGAGGATTTCACTGCAGATATTGATACACCTGAGCAATATAAGGACTTGCTGCACGCAGATATGGAAAGGGAGTGATCACTTGGGCAGTGCATTATTCGAAATTACAGACAACCCGATTCAGCCGCAGGCGGTCTCTGATAAAGTTCTGCGGAGAGAAGCGGGAGCGGTCACTTTATTCATAGGTACGGTAAGGGAGCTCACGCAGGGTAAGCGGACATTATATCTTGAATATGAAGCGTATCCGCTTATGGCGCTCACGCAATTGGAACGCATCGGGCAGGAGGTCAGAGAACGCTGGCCGGATACCAGGGTTGCTGTGACACATCGGGTAGGAAAGCTTGAAATTATGGATATCGCTGTGGTGATCGCTGTATCTTCTCCGCACCGTAAGGCTGCTTACGAAGCGAATGAATATGTGATAGACCGGATTAAACAGATTGTACCGATCTGGAAAAAAGAAACGGGCGAAGACGGCAAAGCATGGATTGGCGACCAGCTGAATCAATGTGCTTATCCGGAAGGGCGGCCCCTCTTGCCGGATATTCCTGTGGAAGACAGGAAGTAAAGAAGCCGCAATTCACTATCTGATGAACTATCGGATCGCTGATCTGAATGCATTAAGGGAGCTCCCGTAACGGGGCTCCCTGTTTTTGGGTATTCCGGATATACACAAAGCGGTGCAGAGATAGAGCGCGGATACCCGCAGGCTCTGCTTCTGCTTGTTACACATACTCGCACTTAAACTCCGTGAACTCCGCCGATGAACCTTCCCCGCATGCATACAGTCCGATCAGGACACCCGTGAATCCTCCGGCAACCTCGGAAGAGAGGTATCTGGTCTGGGCCGACCCGAGGGGGATTTCCTCGTGTTCATTACTAATGAAGAAGCTGTAGCGCTCCTTACCGGATTTGATCAACAGCGTGGCCTGATTGCTACTGCCCAGAGCCACTTCATGCTGGATGGATTTTACATCTCCAATATTGAGGCGCTCGATCACCCGGTACTGCGCTTCGTCTTGGCGGATTGCCAGATCATAATGATGATTCTCGTCCATATAGAGCGTGATGCCGGCTTCTCCGCCTGTCAGCGTTATGTTGCAGGTAATCACCGCGTCGAAATCCCGTTGGCGGAGGCCTATAAAGGTCGGGGATGCCGGAACATCCAGCGTTACTTCTGTGCCTTGTAGCGTCAGCTTGTCTTGTCCCAGCAGATAATTCTCTGTGGCCGGATGGCGGAGATAAGCCCAGTCCAGATTCCAGCCGGTATTCTCAAAAGTATAGCTTTTCTTCTCCTGCTGAACCACCGTGTCCGGAATGCGGTCAGTCTCGAAGCTCAGAAGCACCGTTCCGTTATGACCGGCTGTAAACCAGCCGTCTTCGCCGAAGGTCACCGGAGTCAGGAACACTTCCCGGCCCAGATGGTGGTAAGTGAGCCAGCGTCCGGTTTGCCGGAATCCCAGATGCAAGAGCCACCAGTTCCCTGCGTCATCCTGGATCAGATCGCTGTGTCCGACACCCTGCAGCTCATAGCCGCCCAGATTACGGTTGGTCAGGACAGGATTATTCGCATAGGCCTCGAACGGGCCCGAAGGAGAAGTCCCCCGCGCATAAGTCGCCATATGACCATATTCGGTTCCGCCTTCAGCAGCGAGCAGGTAGTAATACCCGTTGATTTTATAGAGATGAGGGCTTTCCAGATAACGTCCGCCCGTTCCCTGCCAGATAGACTGGCTTGGCGACAGCTTGCTGCCCGTTCCAATGTTAATTTCACACTGAATCACACCTGCAGTGCCGTTATCATCCAACCCGTTGCTCATAAACAAGGCCTTGCCGTCTTCAAAATATAAATCCGGATCGATTCCGCCCTGATCGACATAGACCGGTTCCGACCATTCGCCGTAAATATCGTCCGTCCAGACATAGAAGTTCTGGCGGGTTGTGTCATTGGTAGTCACCATGTAGAAACGGCCGTTATTGTGGCGGATGGTAGGGGCGAACACGCCGCCGGAGCTGCTCACCGTACCCAGCTGGATCTGGCTCTCGCGGGTCAGGCAATGGCCGATTTGCTTCCAGTTAAGCAGGTCTGTGCTCTCGAAGATAGGCACTCCAGGGAAATACTGAAAGGAGCTGCAGACCATATAATAGATGCCGTCTACTTTGCATACGCTGGGGTCAGGGTAGAAGCCTTTGATTACCGGATTGTTGTATTTCATACATACACCTCTTCTATAAATTCATATATATATAAATTCAATATGATCACTTCTAAGGAAATTAAACACCAACTTGAGATTCATAGCAATAGATTAAGCTTGTCTGCGGGATTTAAATCGGTTAAATTAATAGAAATATGAATTCAGTGATCAGGAGATAATCATGATGATAAAAGCGGACGGGAAACCGGAGTACATGCCTTTATACGAGGCGCTGGCCAGTGAAGTCAGGTGGAGAATTATGAGCCTTATTGCCGAGCGTGAAATGAATGTGAAGGATATCGCGGATAAGCTTGCGCTCAGCCCGTCCATCGTCACCCTGCACATCCGGAAGCTCGAAGCCGCCGGGCTGACGGGGAGCCGCAGGGTCCGGCTGAACGGGGGAACGCATAAGCTGTGCTTCCTCAAAGCAGCAAGCATTGATATCCAGCTGCCGTCTGCCCGCAAGGACGCGAAGATGCTCGAGCAGAGTATTTCTGTGGGTCATTATACGGCGTTTGAAGTTCATCCAACCTGCGGGCTGGGTACACATGAGATGGAGATCGGGGTGTGGGATGATCCGCGTTATTTTCTGGATCCCGAGCGGGTTAACGCCTCTATTCTATGGTTTGGCAGAGGATACGTGGAGTATAAAATGCCCAACTATCTGGCCGCCGGACAGACGGCGGACTTCCTTGAAATTTCCATGGAGCTGGCTTCGGAAGCGCCCGGCTTAAGGGACGAATGGCCGTCGGATATCGGCTTCACGTTTAACGGTGTGTTCCTTGGAGCCTGGACGAGTCCGGCGGATTTCGGCAGAGCGGCACGCGGCAGATACACGCCCGAATGGTGGCACCGGAATGTGAATCAGTACGGGCTGCTCAAGACGATCCGCATTGACGCTTCGGGTACTTTTATAGATGGAGTCCAGATGTCGGAGGTGACCATTCACGAGGTGAAGCTGAAGGAGCCGTTTTGGACGCTTCGGTTCACGGTGGACGAGCAGGCAGAACATGTAGGCGGATTGACGCTGTATGGGGCGGGCTTCGGCAATCATGATCAGGATATTGTGGTTCGGGTGTATCTCCGGTAGGTTGCGGCTGCGCGAACCGTACAGTACAATTTCAGTAGCCGGTTATGCCGGTCAGGCTTAAGGGATTACTTTGAAGAGAATACTTCGGATAAAGGGAGTGTTATATAATGAATGCAGAAATGGTCATGCAGGAGCTGGAAGAGCTCGGCAAGGAACGAACCAAGAAAATATACAGCTCGAATGGCGCGCAGGAACCGCTCTTTGGTGTAGCTACCGGGGCGATGAAGCCGATTTTCAAAAAAACTAAAATTAATCAGCCGCTGGCTGAAAAGCTATATGCGACGGGGAATTATGACGCGATGTATTTTGCCGGAATCATTGCCGACCCTAACGGGATGACGGAAGCCGATTATGACCGGTGGATGGACGGGGCTTATTTCTATATGCTGTCTGATTTCGTGGTGGCCGTAACTCTGGCGGAGGCGGATATTGCCCAGCAGGTTGCCGATAAATGGATCGCGAGCGGCGAGGACCTGAGAATGTCGGCGGGCTGGAGCTGTTACTGCTGGCTGCTGGGAAGCCGCCCGGATAAGGAATTCTCTGAGAGCAAGCTGGCGGGTATGCTGGAGCTGGTGAGCAGGACGATTCATGACGCCCCGGAGCGTACCAAATATTCAATGAACAACTTCCTGTACACCGTAGCCGTATCCTATTCGCCGCTGCATGACTTGGCGAGTGAGACAGCGAAGAAAGTAGGTCCGGTAGAGGTGGGCAAGGACAAACCTGCAGGCAAATCCATTAATGCCTACGACAATATTCAAAAGGCGGTCGAAAAAGGCCGCGTCGGATTTAAACGCAAGCATGTGCGGTGCTAGGCGGGTATCCGCTGATTCTGGTATTTTAATTAACATCTGCCTCCTGATGTGGGCAGGTGTTTTTTTTGTTGGCGCGAAGCTCACGATTGTATGCCGTCTGCAAAATACATTCCACTAAAGTTTAACTAACGTTCCACCACGTTAACCCTTTTCCACCCACGTCAACCCTGTTCAGCACATGCTCAACCCACGTTTAACCTGTTTTTTGCGCAGCTGGAATCCGGTTGCCTTAATAATCTTGCACAGAATACAACATTATCCTCTTAATCCCGGCCATAATCGCGAATTGTTGTATAGAATACAATAATGCTCCTCCTCCAAGCGGCTTTTCAGGAAAATTCTTGTATTTCGTACAACAATTCTCCCGAACTCCCCGGTTTTTGGGCGTCTGAGTTGCAAAACGTACAACATTTCCGGGCTAAGCTTCGGCGGCCGCAGCCATTGTCCGAAAGAATGGACGGATAACCGGCCAATGGCCCCGGGAACCGGGGAGCCGCCCGTGTAGTGCTATGGCTGGACCGCTAGTTGTAACGCATGGTTTTTACATAACGAGATCAACAGAGTCTTATCTGTTGGTCTCTTTTTTAACGCCTGAAACGGAAAAAAATGTCACGCAATCCCCTGCTCAAGTGTTATATCTATATTGATAGCAGAAAGGAGACAAACGTGGACTCTATAGAAGAGAAGATCAGGCGGATACAGGCTGGGGAAGCTTCCCTTTTTTCGGATATTATCAGGCTGTACCAGCAGCGCATTTACCTATACTGCTTCCGCTTGCTGAACAACAAGGAAGAGGCCGAGGATGCAGTGCAGGATGTCCTCATCAAGGCTTATCAGAACATCGGGCAGTTCAGGCCGCAGGCGGATTTCGTCTCATGGCTCTACAAGGTCGCTTATCATCATTGCTTAAACCAGCTGCGCCGGCAGAAATTTCAGCATCAGCTGCGGAAATTACTCAGGCAGGAGGTTACGGTGACAAGCGCCGAACAAACACTAGAGAAACGCCTGTTCAGTGAGCCGGTCTCAGCCGCTTTGGAGCAGCTTAATATGGAAGACCGGAATTTATTGATTCTGCGTATTTTTGAAGATAAATCCTTTGCGGAAATCGGAGAGATTCTGGGTGTCAGCACAGCTACGGTACGCAAAAGATATGAACGGACCAGAGGCAAGCTTAAAAAAGCTATCGAGCGGAGGGAGAAACAACTATGGGCAAGGGCGAATTGACCTCAGAAGAGCAATTTGTAAAAGATGGAGATCGTTCTGCTGAATTTCCGCCCGTTGATGTCCATGACCCTGTGATGGAAGCCATCGGGTTCGGTAAGGTACGCCTTACTGCCGATCTGCAGGCATCGCTGCATGATGGGGAAGCTCCTGAGATTATGCAGAGGATAGAGACGGTAACCGGGATAAAGCGCAGCCGTAAACGGATATTACGGATTCCGGTTAGAGGCTGGGCAGCAGCGCTAATCCTGATTGTCTTACTGGGAGGCGGCTATTCCCTGTATTCCTCCGTTCCCCGGCAGGCAGCCAAATTCCAATATGAAGTGCAGCCCTATGAGCCGCTTCAGGCGACGGAGGAAGGCGGAACGATAGAAATAATGAAAATGCCTTTAACCCCCGGGCCTGATCTTCCCCAGGCGGAGCCTAGTAAAGAAGATGAGCTGATGAGTGCCAAATATAAGGAAGGCTACGAGGCGATCGGGAAATTATTGCTTCCCGGAGAATACGCTACATTCGTATTAAGACATGAAGGCGGGGACGGACGTTCTCAGATTGGCATATTTAGCCCGCTGATGATATTTACTGACTATTCCAGTTATGTGACCAGTGCAGAGAAGCACACAGCTCCGATTTTGAAGCAGCCTGGATATATGGCGGACGGGTATACTTTTGACCAGGCCTATGTTTCCCCCTCGTTCAAACAGATGAATGAGGAAGAACTGCTTGCCCTGTCCGGCGGAATTGAGCTTGAAGGCGGCTTCCGGGTGACCTGGAGACGGGAGCCTGCGGATAACATTACTTTTGATTCCGCTGCATTGGAGTATAAGAATGGTGAAAGTAAGGTAAGAATTAGCGCCAAACGTATGAAGCAGAATACCGGACCTGTAGAAACTCTGATGTGGACCAAAACTACAAACGTAGAGACCATTCATGTCAACGGAAAGCAGCTGATTTATCTTGAACCCTCCAATAACGAAGATTTCAAAATAGGCTATAAGTATAGACTTATCTGGGCTGATCCGGAAACGCGGATGATCTATGATGTGACTGCCCCACCGGAGAATACCACATTAACCAAAGATGACATTATCCATATTGCTGCCGGTATGATGAATTAAGTATTTGCAAATAGAGAAAGGTGGAATCTTAATGAATTACAGAAAAACAATCATGGCTATGACGAGTGCAGCGCTGTTGCTGGGTATAGGGTACGGGGCTTCCGGACAGGCATTTGCTGACCCTTCCAGGCTTCAATCTGCAGCAGCTTTGCCTGCCATCCAGGCGGACACTAAATATATGGCGCAAGTCAGTCAGGAGGAAGCCAAGGCGAAAGCGGAGCAGGAGCTGAAGAAATTCAAGAGTCTCCTGGACCAGCAGAAGAAAGCGTTAAGTGGTACTTATCAGCCTGGAGAGATCAGGTATGTGTACATTAATGACAAGGAATACCAAGCCAGTCCCAGCAGCTCGCCCTATGCGAGTAACTCTTATTCGCTTATATTCAGAAATTATGATGAATACACCAAGAAGAATGCAGCCGGCAAGACCGCAATGCCACTGGAGCTGAAAGAGCTCCCGCATGGCTACAACTTTACTCTGGCAAGAATTGCCCCCTATCAAACATCTTCCGAACAGAAGAAGATGTTCAACCAGGTGATTGCTGAAGGGAAGGCATCCGGCAAGAAAATATATGTTAAGAAGCTGCAGGAGAAGCGTATTTCCATAGAGCTAATCTATACGATGACCGCTCCGGTCAATGGAATAACAGGGGTCCTCGCTATCAGAGCCGAGCCCGCAGGGGCTGCAGGGAAGGCGGTTGAATCGGAGCCGGTACAGCCGCAGTCGGAGAAGCTGAAAGTCGATGGGCAAGAGGTGATATATACCGCTAACGATAAGCAGGAGCACAAGTCGGTGGTATGGATGAATGCAAAAACACATGTCAATTATATTCTCCGGGAAGACCGCGGGCATCTGAACAAGGAGGAACTGCTGGCTTTGGCGGGACAGGTTATGGAGGCATCGAAATAGCCGCAGGCTCTGCTTGCTTGACAATCACCCGCTCCGCTACGTGAAGACCTGCCGGATAGCACCTTCAAAATTGCCCCCTATCTCTAGGATGGGGGACAGCCTTGGAGGTTTTTTTGTGTGCACGCAGACTTCATTTCCGGGAGATTTTATAATAATTCGTGCATTGCTCTTATATGAACTTCAAATCCTAATTGTTACTATAACAATGTAGTAAGAGAATACAGATTTATACAGGAGGGTTAAAGATGTTGAAATGGAAGCGTTCTCTTTCGGTGTTGGCCATGACAGCTATATTGGGTACACTGGCTGCCTGCGGCGGCGGAGGGAATGGAGCAAACAATGCAGGAGCTTCTACTGCGGCACCTGCCAGTACTGATGCTGCGGCAACTACAGCTCCTAGCAGCGGTAGTGGTGAACCTGTCAAACTCCGGATTATGTGGTGGGGCTCCCAGCCGCGCCACGAGGCAACCTTGGCTGCGCTGGACTTGTACACGAAGAATAATCCGAATGTAACGTTTGAGCCGGAGTATTCCGGGATGGACGGATATCTGGACAAATTATCTACCCAGGCTGCGGCCAATAACGCTCCGGATATCGTGCAGCTCGATCCGGGCTGGATGCCGGACTGGATGGCCCGCAAGCAACTCACTGAATTGGCGCCAGAGGTGGATGTCAGCAAATTCGATGAGAAGCTGCTGGCCGGCGGCCAGCTGGACGGCAAACAGTATGCCGTTCCGCTGGGCTCGGTAGCCTTCGGCATGGTTTATGATAAAGCCGCTATGGATAAGCTGGGGATTGCCAATCCGGCCAACGGCTGGACCTGGGATGATTTCTTTGCCTTAGCCAAGGAATCCCAAGCAAAGCTGCCGGACGGCCAGTATTTCACCCTGGACTATGCTGGGAACTACTTCATGTATTCGGCTTACCAATACGCCAGGGGGAAAGGGCAGGTTATCACGGATGAAGGTCATTTCAATGTGGATGAAGCCACGTACCTGGAATGGACCCGGAAATTTGAGGAGCTGCGTAAAGAAGGCCTGGTTCCTCCGGCGGATGTGAATGCATCCGATAAGGAGAATGATCCGCAAATGGACCTGCTGGCAGCAGGGAAAGTCCTGTTCCGGTACAGCTTCTCTAACAACCTGGGAACCTGGGACAGTATTAAACCGGGGGCTTACGCCCTTGTAACGATGCCGCGTGCCGAAGAAGCCGGAGGCTGGCTGAAGCCGTCCATGTTCCTGGCCGTTTCGAAGAATTCTAAGCATGCAGAAGAAGCCAAGAAATTCATCAACTGGTTCGTGAATGATCCGGAGGCAGCCCAAGTCACCCAAACCTTCCGCGGCCTGCCGGCCAATAAGGATAATGCCGCCCTTCTGGAAGCGAACATGAGTGAACTGGATAAAGTAGGGTTAGGACTCCTTCGTGCTACCGAGCCGGATGGCCAGACCTGGTCGGCCGGAGCCGGAGGCTGGACCAACTTCGTGGATAAAGACTGGGTGCTTGTCCGTGACCAGCTCAGCTTCGGGAAATCCACGCCGGAGGAAGCTTATAAGCAGCTTAAGGAAGCAGCGCAATCCTACGAGAAATAGAAGGATTATTGATAGCATAAGGCATATAAATTCTATAGTTGAACGAAAAGCCCGGGACAGCCCTGTCCCGGGCTTTATTCCGGACTATTTTGTTCCCTGGAATTACCGTTATATTTTGAAAGAATTCGAGCATTCCCCTCATTTAGCCGGGTGTGGGCCAATTATATACTTGAGTTATCCAAATTGACCACAAGAGGTGACCACAGATGAACCGTTCCACAACGACTTTAGCCGAAGCGGCTCCATTGCCGAAAAAAAGCTCCTACTTTCGCAGCAGATGGAACGCTCCGCTTGCGGGCTATTTGTTTATTGCGCCCTGGCTGATCGGGTTTCTGGCGCTGACGGCGTATCCGTTATTCTTATCGCTGTACTATTCGTTTACCGACTACACTTTGATGCAGCCGATGCAATGGATCGGGTCCCGCAATTATGAGCGGATATTTACAGCGGACCCGAAATTTATACAATCTGCCAAAGTAACCGTCATGTATGTGCTTGCATCTGTGCCCCTGAAGCTGGCAGCCGCTCTATTCGTTGCCATGATTCTCAGCAAAGCAGTGAGAGGAATTAGTGCTTACCGTACGGCTATCTATTTTCCGTCGCTTATCGGCGGCAGCATCGGAGTTTCCCTGCTCTGGCGTAACATTTTCGGGGTAGAAGGGATTTTTAACAAGCTGATTGCTGTGTTTGGAATAGAGGGTAAAAGCTGGATTACCAATCCCGACACAGCTCTTGGCACATTGATTCTACTGACCGTCTGGCAATTCGGCTCCACCATGGTAATCTTTCTGGCAGGACTGAAGCAGATCCCGAATGATCTTTACGAGGCGTCCTCGGTTGACGGGGCCAGCAAGAGAACGCAATTCTTCAGAATCACCCTGCCGATGCTGTCACCGATCCTCTACTTCAATCTTATCATGGCTGTTATTGGCGCCTTCCAGATGTTCACTTCCGCTTTTGTGATTACGAACGGAGGGCCGATGAACTCCACCTATGTCTATGCAATGTATCTGTATGAGAGGGCCTTCAGCCGTTACGAGCTGGGTTACGCTTCCGCACTGGCCTGGATCATGCTGGTCGCCATCGTTGCTGCAACCGTCCTGATCTCCTACACCTCGAAGTATTGGGTATTCTATGAAACAGACACTGGAGGGAAACAACGTAAATGACAACATTGAAATGGAAGCCGGCAATCCGTCATCTGTTCATGATTCTCTTCAGCTTCGTCATGGTCTATCCGATTGTCTGGTGGATTGGAGCATCGCTGAAAGACAGCACCGAGCTTGGCTCACCGGGGATCTTCCCGGCGGTCCCGCATTGGGACAACTTCACCAAGGGCTGGAATTCGGTTCCCGGCCATACCTTTACGGACTTTTATCTCAACACCTTCGGGCTTGAAATTGCTGTGATTATCGCAACCCTGTTATCCTGCACGCTGGTTGCCTTCGGTTTCGCGAGACTGGATTTTCCGCTGAAGAATTTCTGGTTCTCCATTCTGATGCTGACCCTGATGATGCCCGGACAGGTGCTGATCATCCCGCAATATGCCTTGTTTTATCAGCTGGGCTGGGTCAATACGTATTTGCCGTTTATCATTCCCCATCTGCTGGCGGGCGGGGCGGGCGGGAGCTTCTTCGTCTTCCTGCTGATCCAGTTCATCCGCGGGGTTCCAAGAGAGCTTGATGAATCAGCCAAAATCGACGGATGCTCCTGGTTCGGCATCTTCTGGAGAGTCGTTATGCCGCTGGCTTTCCCGGCGATTGTTACGGTGACCATCTTCTGCTTCCTGTGGAACTGGGATGATTTCCTGGGCCATCTCCTCTACATCAACACGGTGGATAAGTATACAGTAGGCCTTGCGCTGCGCATGATCAACGATTCCCAATCCGCGGCGGAGTGGGGCCAGCTGCTTGCTATGTCGCTTGTATCCATTCTACCGGCTACTATTGTCTTCATGTTCCTGCAGAAGTATTTCGTAGACGGGATTGCGACAACAGGAATAAAGGGATAAGATGTAAAAAAACATCCGTCACATAACGGTAAAGCGCCCGAGCCTCATTCGCAGCTTTACCGTTTCTTTCGTGTGAACCGGAAGTGAAGGAAGGTAAGGACTTGACCAATCCTTTTAAAAAATTCAGGATCGACCGCCTATTTTTCCACAGCTTTGCTATTGTGCTCATTCTAGTAATCGCAGTTACAGCTTGGACAAGCTACAGCAATTCATCCAAAGCCCTCGTGCAGACGACCTCCCATTACCAGCAGCGGCTGCTGGACGAACTGAATAATGAAATTACAACGCGGCTGGATATGATTGAGCAGATTTCACTGTCCAGCTCACGGGACAACGAACTGACCACTTTTCTCCGGAACAGGCAGGATGATTTCGAGCGCTACCGCAGGCGTGTAGGCGTAGAAAGTGCGCTCGCCAATCTGACCTATGCCATTCCTTTAATTCAGGGAATTGATCTGTATATGGATGAGCCTATGCCGAGCGAGAGCCAAAGCTACATCCAGTTCAGGAATATTATTGATCTGGATAAGCAGGAATGGTCCAAGCGTCTGGTGAAAAGCGATTTCGCCTGGTCCGGGGAATATACCATTCCCAGCTTTCAGGGGGACGTTCCGGTGCTTAGCTTCGCCCGGAAAATCATGTATGAGAATGACTATCTGGGCGTGCTGGTCGTCCATATTAAGGCCAAGGAAATCCGGCAGCTGCTGACCGGCAATTCCTCCGGGTCAAACCGCATCATGGCCGACAGCGAAGGGAAGCAGATTCTGAGGATCGGGGAGACGCTCGAACAGAACGAGTGGTCTAAGTGGATCGATCTCAAGAGTAAGAAGTCGGGCTATGTGCATATTCCGGGCAAAGCAGGTTCCGGCAACACTCTGCTGGTCTATTCCCGAATGGATAACTCCATCTGGACGCTGATCGAGTTCACGTCATGGAAGCAGATTACGGCAAGCAGTCTGAAGCTGGCGGAGTGGATTGGCCTGATTGGTATCGCTGCGATCCTGCTGGTGCTGCTGCTGACGCACTATCTGAGCAAGCAGTTTACCAAGCCGATCAAGCAGCTTGTAAGCGCTATGAAGATGTACTCTGTTGGAGGGCATAAAGAGGAGCTGCCCACAGATTATGAGAATGAATTCGGTTATTTATTCTCCGGCTACCGCAAGCAGAATGAGCGGATTGAGGAGCTGTATCTCTCGCTGGAACGGCGTTATGAGCAGCAGCGGAAAGCCGAGATTGAGGCGCTGCAGGCCAATATCAATCCCCATTTCCTCTATAATATGCTGGATCAGCTGAACTGGATGGCAATCGATGCCGGGCAGGAGGAGCTCAGCCGGATTCTGGAGCTGATGGGACAGATGTTCCGGATCGGCTTATCCAACGGGGCGAGCTTCATTAAGATCTCTGAAGAGTTGCTGCACATCCGGTGTTATCTCGAAATCCAGCAGCTCCGCTGGGGGGGAGGGCTGGAATACAAGATAGAGGCAGCCCCGGAGCTGCAGGATGTGTACATTCCGAAGCTTACCCTGCAGCCGTTCGTGGAGAATTCAATCGTACACGGCTTTAATAAGCAGAGCAGCGGTGTTGTATCTGTCTATATAGGCAGAGCAGAGGAGACGCTGCAGATTATTATTGATGATAACGGAGCAGGCTTGAAGCAGCCGGAAGAGCGGCCGCGTAACCGCCATACCGGCGGCTATGGCATTCGCAATGTGCGGGAGAGAATTGCCGGATATTTCGGCAATGACTATGGGGTTAAATTGAAGGAACGTGAAGAAGGCGGAACCAGAGTAGAGGTGAGTCTGCCTCTGCTTGCAGAGGCCCCGGGGCAGCGGCTAAGCGAGCATAGAAAGAGCTAAGTGGAAGGCAGAAGTGGCAGCGCTTCCCTTGCTGTGCAGGGCAGATAACGTTGCAGCGGATAGTGATAGCAAGGAAACTTAAGGAGGCATAGACGATGTGGAAAATCGCCATTGTTGATGATGAGCGCCAGGTCCTCCAGGGGATGAAGCGGGCGATCCCATGGGATGAGCTGGATGCAGAATGGGCCGGGGAAGCACTTAACGGGGAGGATGGCCTGGAGATGATCCGCGCAGCCTGTCCGGATATTGTGATCACCGATATCTATATGCCGGTGATGAGCGGCCTTACGATGATGGAGCATCTGAGGAAGGAAGGCTTCAAGGGCAAGATTATTATTTTGAGCGGATATTCAGACTTTGAGCATGCCAGGCAAGCACTCAGGCTTCAAGTAAGTGACTATGTCTCCAAGCCGATCAGTCTGCCGACGCTTAAGTCGATACTGGGCAAGATCATTGAGGAGCTGATCAAGGAGGAGGAGGAGCGGATCAGACAGGGGGAGCTTGAGCTGAAGATGCTGCTGTATGAGCCCTTTGTCGAGAAAGAATGGGTTCGTTCCGCAGCAGTCGGCACCTTGGACCCCTCTTACCGGAACAATACCCACCTGCCGCCTTCTTATCAGTATTGGCTGGAACGCAAGCATGCCACCATCGGTATTGAGCTGATCCGCGATGAGCGGGCCAGCTCCTTCTCTGTCTCCGACTGGAATCTGTTTCGCTTCGCCGTCAGCAATATTGCCTGTGAGGTTGCGCGCAGGTTTTTCACGGACATGGAATATACAGAGCTGAACAGCTATAGGGCATTATTAATTATTCATCCCGGGGAAGAATGTGCGGAGCAGCTGGAAGAGCTTGGAACCCGGCTGATCGATAGCATCAGCTCGTATCTGAGACTGGTAATACGTATCGGAATCGGAGGACTGAAGGAAACGTGGATCAAGATCCCCGAATCGACGGAAGAGGCCTTCCGTGCGATGGATCAGGGAGCCTTGCGGATGAATCCGGCTTATGAAGTGTATCAGTACCGGGAGAGCAGCAGCGGCGGGCAGGAGAGGGGGGCGTTGTTTCCGGTCAAGTTCTCCTATAAGCTGGCTGCTGCGATGAAGGCTACACAGGAAGCCGAAGCGCAGCAGCTTGTAAGCGAATATGTCACCGAGCTGCAGAAACAGCAAGGGGTCTCAGCCGGCTACGTGCAGATGCTTGGCAGTGAACTGTGGGGGATCATAACCTACTCGCTGTATGAATCGGGACTGGTGCTGGATGATCTGTTCACCAATGACCAGATTGCCAAAGAGATCGGCAATCTGGCAGTGCCCGACCAGCTGGCAGGCTGGTTGTCCGCCAAAATAACCGTGATCTGCGCCAGCCGGCAATGGAAAGGCAGCAGCAAACACAGGCAGGTTGTTGATTTCATGACCAGTTACATTCATGAGCACTATGCGGAAGAACTTACGCTGGCCGATCTGTCAGATAAGGTATACATCTCGCGGAATCATCTGTCCATTATATTCAAGAATATTACGGGTGAAACCTTCAACAATTACCTGACCCGGGTGCGGATTGAGAAAGCAAGAGAGCTGTTAATGGAACGGAAGATGCTGGTCTACGAAGTGGCGGAAAGGGTGGGCTACAAAAACATTCCTTACTTCAGCACACTGTTCAAGAAAATTACCGGCATGAACCCTACAGAGCTGATCAACTAAGTAAAGAGTAAATGTAACATTTGGAAATTCGGGAGCGTGAGAGATTATGATTCGCATAGCTATAATCGGTACGGGTTCAATAGCGGCTGTTCATCTGCAGGCCTTCACCATGTTTGCAGACCGCTGCACAGTAGTTGCGCTGGCGGACAACAAGGAAGAGCGGGCTAATGTGCTCCGGGACCGATTCCGGCTGGAGAGCAGGTTTGTACAGGATTACCGCGAATTGCTTAACGATGAGGAAGTGGATATGGTGTCCATCTGCACACCCCCTCATTCCCATGCGCAGATTGCTGCCGACTTCCTGCGGGCTGGCAAGCATGTGCTGGTGGAGAAGCCTATGGCACTGTCGCTTGAAGAGTGCGACCGCATGCTGGCTGCGGCGGCTGAATCGGGCCGTATCCTGTCCGTCGTCGGACAGAACCGTTTCCTGGATTCCAACAGGAGATTGAAGGCTACACTGGACTCCGGATTATTGGGCAGGATTGTACATGCCCAGGCGGATTCCTTCTGGTGGAGAGGGCAGAGCTACTATGATGTATGGTGGAGGGGAACCTGGGAGGCAGAAGGGGGAGGCTCGACGTTGGGTCATGGAGTACATCAAATGGATCTGCTGCTGTGGATGATAGGTATGCCGGAGACGGTTCAGGCAGTCATCCGGAATACCTCGCATGACAAGTCGCAGCTGGAGGATCTGTCAATCGCCATTCTGTCTTATCCGGGAGGCGGCTTGGCCCAGGTTACCAGCTCCATCGTTCATCACGGAGAAGAACAGCAGCTGGTGTTCCAGGGGGAGAAGGCGCGTATCTCTGCACCCTGGAAGGTGTATGCCTCTTCTTCGCGGGACGATGGATTCCCGGAGCGGAATACCGGGCTGGAGGAAGAGATCGGGCGGTATTACAGCAGCATAGGCCCTCTGCAATATACGGGACATGCCGGACAAATTGACGATATGCTGAAGGCGATGGAGGAACCGGCGCGGCGTGTTCTGATTGACGGGCATGAAGGAAGGAAGACGCTGGAGCTGGTCACCGCCATCTATGAAGCCTCGATAACCGGGCGGCTGGTAACTCTTCCAATAACTAAGGACAGTATGCTGTATACGAGGGACGGTATTCTCGCCAATGCCCCGCGGTTCCCTCTCGGCATCTGATAAGGGAGGTAAGATTATGACAGTGAAATTCAGCATTATCGGCGGAGCGGGCTTCCGCGCCCAATATTTCCTCAGAATCGCCCGTTCCTTGCCGGACCGCTTTCAGATTAGCGGGCTTGTGGTAAGGGATGCCGCCAAAGGCAGAGCCATGGAAGAAGCATGGGGGGTTCAGACTTACCGTTCTCTTGAAGAGTTGCTTATGAGCGAAACCCCGGATTTCGTGCTTGTCTCGGTCAGCGGCCGGGCCTCTCTGGATTATTTGTACCGCCTGGCAGAGAGAGGCATCCCGGCGTTGACGGAGACGCCGCCTGCCGCAAGTCTGGAGGAGCTTGTGCAGCTGCACAAGGAACTGACTATGCACGGAGCGCGGATTCAGGTAGCCGAGCAGTATCCGTATCATCCGGTGCAAGAGGCGCGGCTGTCGCTGATCCGTTCGGGCAGACTCGGACGGATCACGGAAACGACGGTGTCTGTTTCGCATATGTATCATGGAGCAAGCCTGATCCGCAGGATGCTTGGGCTCGGTTTCGAGGAAGCTAACATTAGGGCCATGCGGTTCGGGTCCCGCTGGATTAACGGCCCTACCCGCAGCGGTCCTCCGGCTGAGGACAAGCTGATTCCTCTGCAAAGGGATCTGGCCTGGCTGGATTTCGGAGACCGGCTGGGGATTTACGACTTCACCAAGGATCAGCACCGCTCCTGGACGCGTTCGAATCACCTCTCCGTGCGCGGAGAACGGGGAGAAATCTTCGATAACCGTGTGCTGATCCAGCAGGATAACCTGGTTCCGCTTCAGCTGGAGCTGAAGCGCATTAACAAGGGGGAACAGGAGAATGCCGAAGGCTATTATCTTCAAGGGATAATCTGCGGGGAACAATGGCTCTACAACAATCCGTTCACCCCTGCAAGACTGTACGATGATGAGATCGCGATTGCGGCTTGCCTGGACAAGATGTCCGCCTATGCCACCGGAGGTTCCGGATTCTATGGACTGGACGAGGCTTCACAGGACGTGTACCTCGGGCTGATGATTGAGCAGGCAATACAGACCGGTGATACCGTGAGAACTGAGCGGCAGTGCTGGGCGGTTGAGAGATAACACGAGTTAACTTGATTCCACAAAGTCTGTATCAGCTAACCTATTCAATAAGAGATTTCCTTGCGCGGGTGTTGTAGCAATTTCCGCCCTGCGGGAATCTCTTCGTATTTTTAGGTCTGCCAGAGACTTCTGGTTGGCCTATTTTATTGTACTTTTGACACTGGTAAGATGCCTCTTTCTTAGCAAAGTGATTAAGACTAAAGAGTGAATCTGCGGTTAATCCAAAATTTTATATTAAATTTACAATTTTAAAGGAATAATTATCCAGAATAAGATATAATATGATCTGTGTTATATTTCTCATTTAATAAGATGTGGAGGTTGAAATGATGAGGAGAACTGTCGATAAATGCATCCGTCTCTCTTTAATCGGAATCCTTATTGCGGGTGCAGCCAGTCTGGGTGTAAGTACTACGAAGGCCTATGCAGCGGATAACTTCACCCTGGCAGCAGGGAATAGCTCTGCCTTGTCCGTGACTCTGTTCGCTCAGCCGCCATGGCCGCCCAATGTAACTGCGGATGATGTTGCGAACACCATTACAGGTGCGAACGAGAAGATGGAGTATTCCACCGATGAGGGCTTGAATTGGACTGCCTATGATCCAGTCAACCCGCCGGTCTTCTACGGTGCGGTAACGGTGCTGGTGCGGATAGCGGGAGACAGCGTGAATTACATTCCGGCAGGGTTCATCACAACGCTGACCTTTACGCCGGATTAATATCAGCTCCCCATCTAGTTCAACGCGAGACCCTCAAGTTCAATGCTTATTGGAACAGACTTCTGCGATACCATAGCCATAAGGTGATAATGCTCTACCCAAAGAGATCGGCAGGCTTTATCTGCTGATCTCTTTTTTTGCGGAGTAAGCAAGGATTTAGCCTTAGAAATTACTGCCTCAAGCACCATATCCCTAATCCGCAGCGGTTGCTATAATGTGGAAGCAGAGGATAAATTAAAATATATTCACGAAAGGATAGATCAGATTGAGAACAATCAAACTGGTGGTTGCCGGACTGATTGCGGGTACGATTGCGGGTGCCGTCACACCGGATTATCCGGTTAGAGCGGATTCAGTGAGCTATGAGGAAACAGCGGATGACAATGACACGGGAGTCACCTCTCCTATTTTCCCGGATATTCAAGGTCATTGGTCGGAGCGGTGGGTACGCTGGGCGCTGGGGAATCAGTATATAACCGGTTATTCAGACCTGACTTTCCGGCCGGACCAGCCGATTACGGAAGCTGAATTTCTGAAGGTGTACTATCTCTCCTTCGGATATCCGAAGGCAACGATCTTTGGGGAAGAGTGGACCGCTGGACCTTATCGAATGGCGAAAAATTGGAAGCATCCCATCCCGGGTCTTCAGGACCCACAGGCACAAGCTGCGCCTATAACCAGACAGACAGCTGCGCAGTTCATAGCCTCTGCTCTGGGCAAGAACTATAGTGATAGGGATTCCATTATTTTTCTGCTTGGAAATCAGCTGCTTCCGCTTCCGGAAGAGCCTACTGTGGAGGGATTCAATGGGAATGCAACGTTAACCCGGGCAGAGGCGTTGGAGTGGATCAGGATGTTGAAGCTGAAAGGAAATATATTGAATCCCCGGCCGCAGGAGCTGTCAGACCGAGGGGGGCTACCCCCATTACCGGACAAGGGTACGGGAATAAAGGATTTCACAGCGGTACCTGTTACTGAGGCGGATTTCGGGATAGGTGATCCGGGCGGGAAGCTCATTATGGAATGGAGCAGCCCGAGGTCTCTGGTTGAACAATATTATGGAGCCTCCACCGGACAAGATGTGTTTAACAATGAGATGTATAAGGGTGTATTTGTCCATTATGATTCGTCAGGCAAGATGGATTCATGGTCGGTAAAAGCAGACGAAGACGCTGGGGAACCGGCTTTGACCGCTACCTTGCAGCATATCCGGCCCGGAGTAAGTACGCTGGAGGATGTACTGAAGGCGTATGGTACATATGCAGAAGTAAGCAACACATATGGAGTTATTCTAAGCTACACATTTGAGAATATGGACGGGGTGTTGATCCCGCGCCTGCTTCCAGGCGATAAGGTCAATTCCGATAGAGGATATGTCATGGCGTTTAGCTTCGATGAGGAGACGTTAAAAGTAACACATATGAAATTATCTACGCTCCAGCGGGCCATATACCCTGACGATAACTGATCAGCGATTCCGGCTGTTACCGGAGGCCAACGAGTTCATTGACGCGGGGAAGCAGCAAGAACTATAATCTATAAAACGGATGAAGCACATCCCGTACCCATGGATTTTTGGGTGCGGGATTTTTTGTGTGCATTACTCCGCCAGAAACTATAGGTTCTGGAGTCTACGCCGAGCAACCGGGCAATCAAAGAAGACAAGGCTCCTCTTTGCGGGGGGCGGGGGCTTTTGCAGAGGAGGAATAGAGGAATGGGGTTCGCTGAAGAGCATCACCAATGGCTGGAGTATCACAAGAAACGGAGAACCGGGGAACGTCTGGACCGGCTGGAACGGGGACACCGGCATGGTGAGCAAATGTTTGTGGAGCGGGTGTGGTGGCCGATTTTTGGTAATATGGACGATCTTCACCCGGAGTATGAGGTAGCGGATTGGCGGGGAAGACCTTATTTTGTTGACTTTGTATGGAAGCCGGGTCAGGTTAAGGTAGCTATTGAGGTGAAAGGATACGGGCCGCATGTTCAGAACACAGACCGGACCAGATACCGCCAGGAACTTAATAGGGAAACATATCTGCAAATTGCCGGGTACCGTGTGGTTGCGATCCCTTATGATGATTTGGAATCATCGCCGGAGCTGACAATTTCTCTGCTGAAATCCTTACTTACTCCATGTTTGTTGAAAAATACGGATGAGGGAAGCCGACAATTTACGAGGATAGAGTTGGATATTCTGCGGATCGCCAGCCGTAAGAACGGGTTCCTCCGGCCAGTGGAGGTGGTGAACGAACTTGCGATTGATCAACGTACAGTAAAGAAATATATGAATTCTCTATGTGAAAAAGGTAAGTTTAAACCTGTGTTGGTGCAGGGGGGTAACAGGGTGTGCCGGTATGAGCTTATTCCATCTTTTATGGACCTAGAGTTATGGTAGAGTACTAACGCTAGAGGGATAAATCCCACTAATGCCGCTCCAAGTGGGCGGAATGCTGGAATTAGAGGGATAAATCCCACTAATGCCGCTCCAAACGGGCGGAATGCTGGAATTAGAGGGAGAAATCCCACTAATGCCGCTCCAAACGGGCGGAATGCTGGAATTAGAGGGATAAATCCCACTAATGTCGCTCCAAGCGGGCGGAATGCTGGAATTAGAGGGATAAATCCCACTAATGCTGCCCCAAACGGGCGAAATGCTGGAATTAGAGGGATAAATCCCACTAATGCTGCCCCAAACGGGCGGAATGCTGGAATTAGAGGGATAAATCCCACTAATGCCGTCCCGACTGGGCGAAATGCTGGAATTAGAGGGATAAATCCCACTAATGCTGCCCCAAACGGGCGAAATGCTGGAATTAGAGGGATAAATCCCACTAAATGCCGCTCCAAACGGGCGGAATGCTGGAATTAGAGGGCTAAATCCCACTAATGCTGCCCCAAACGGGCGGAATGCTGGAATTAGAGGGATAAATCCCACTAATGCCGTCCCGACTGGGCGAAATGCTGGAATTAGAGGGATAAATCCCACTAATGTCGCTCCAAGTGGGCGGTATAGCGTAAAAGAGGGGCAGAAGTGCCCCAGAGTCCGCCGAGAGCGGCGGTCAGGTGACACTGAGGAGCAACTGCTCCGCCGCTACCCTCCTCTTCCCCCGCTCTCCCCTCCTCTTCGTCTGCCGCTCCCGCTCACTCTCCCGCAACCGGCAGCTTGATCGTAAACGCCGAGCCTTGCCCCGGCTCGCTGCGCACCTCAATGGTTCCCTTGCTTAAGCTGATGATGCGCGCGGTCAGCGGCAGCCCGAGGCCGTTGCCTCCGGCGGCGCGGGCGGGGTCGCCCTGGTAGAATTTCTCGAAGATATGCTTACGCACCTTCGGAGTCATGCCGATCCCGGTGTCGGAGATCATTACGGAGATCCAGGAGCTGTCCGCTTGAATGGAGACCGAAATTTCACCGCCTTCCGGCGTGAATTTGATCGCATTGCCAAGCACATTGAGCCACACCTGCATCATCAGCTCTTCATTTCCATAATAGCGCTGCTCCTCCAGGTCGAGATTAAGATTAAGCTGCTTGGCAGACCAGAGGGACTCCAGCAGCAACAGCGCCTGGCGGAGCTGCTCATCCAGAGGGTATTCAGCCAGCTCGGTAAGCATTTCCTGATTTTCGAGCTTGGATATTTTGAGGATATTGCCGGACAGATTGGACAGCTGACGTGAGCTCTCGATGATCATCCCGGTGTATTCGTCATGCTCCTCTTTGCTCAGGTTCTCTTCCTGCAGAAGCATGGCGTAGCCTTCGATAGCTGCAATAGGGGTCTTGAACTCATGAGACACATTGACAACGAAATCATTCCGCAGGGTCTCGATGCTGCGCAGCTCCTGGACCATGAGGTTAAAGTGATGTGCCACCTCACTGATCTCATTGACGCGGTGCGACTCATTCAAATAGATATCGAAGTTGCCGCCTGCGATCTCCTTGGCCGCTTTGCTGAAGTCCGTAATCGGGGACAATATTTTGCGGCCTACCATAATGCTGATGGTGGTCCCGATGACCAGACTGAATAACACCATAGTCAGAATAGGCGGAAAGGGGTTCCCGTGCTCCCAGGTGTTATTTTCTACCCGGAAATACAGGAAGGCCAGCACAGCCATAATAAAGACAAACGACAGAATGATGATAAATACCATGGATACAAAATACCACCACAGGCCGCTGTTTTTGCCGCTCCTCATCCCCGTTTCACCGCCTTATAGCCAAGCCCCCGGACGGTGACGATTTCAAAATCATCGCTATCCCTGAATCGCTCACGCAGGCGGTTAATATGAACCACCACCGTATGCTCATCGGATTCGGAATCCATCCCCCATATTTCATCCATCAGCTGCTGCTTGGTGAAGATTTTATTCGGATAAGAGATCATTTTGTAGAGAAGATAGAATTCCTTCTGCGGAAGCAGGATACTCTCAGGCCCCTGAATTACAGTTAACGTATCATAATCCAGCACGGTTTCTCCCCATTCGATTTTGCGCTCGCTGATGATTTTGGCCCGGCGCAGCAGCGCCCCGACACGCAGGATCATCTCATTCACATTGATCGGCTTGACCATATAATCATCGATCCCGACGAGGAAGCCCTGCTGCTTATCGGCAAAATTCTCCCGTGCGGTCACCATAAGAATGGGAAGCTGCTGGTTGTTGTCCCTAAGCGTCCGCGTCAGCTCGAAGCCATCCATCCGGGGCATCATAATATCGCAGATAATCAGATCAATATATTCCTTATCCAGCACGTCCAGCGCATCCTCGCCATTCACGGCCGGCAAGGCCTGGTATCCATTTCTGGTGAGCACGGTACAGAAGAGCTGGCGTAACTTGGCATCATCCTCAACCACAAGAATATTAAACATAAGGTCTCCTCCTGGAACGGTTCCATGTTATTCAACGTATAGCTTGTTTATATGGTTATGGGTTCCCCGCAAAGTACCGGAGTAACCCTCGAAGCCAAAGTACTTGTTTTAGTATACCTCATCAAGATCAAGCCAGTCTCAACTGGGAGTTTAGGTTTAGTTTATATTGGGCGGCTATACTGGGGTACAGTAAGACTAGAAGATTTCAGAGAGACTAATGATTACAGGGATGGAAAGGGAGATCGGACAATGCTGCAATTAAAAAACATCACCAAGAGCTACAAGACCGGCGAATTTACACAGGTTGCACTGGATAAAGTGAATCTCAATTTCAGGGAAAGTGAATTCGTTGCGATTCTGGGCCAAAGCGGCTCGGGCAAGACCACGCTGCTGAATATCGTCGGCGGGCTGGATCAGTATGACAGCGGAGAGCTGATCATCAACGGCCAATCGACAGAGCGCTTCAAAGACAGCGAGTGGGATGCGTACCGTAATAATAGTGTCGGCTTTATTTTTCAAAGCTATAATCTGATCTCACATCTGAGCATTACAGACAACGTGGAGATGGGGATGACGCTCAGCGGGATAGCTTCAGCCGAGAAGCACCGCAAGGCGCTTGAAGTACTGGAGAAGGTTGGACTGAAGGATCATGTGCACAAAAAGCCGAATCAGCTGTCAGGCGGACAGATGCAGCGTGTAGCGATTGCCCGTGCGCTGGCGAACAATCCGGACATTATCCTGGCGGATGAGCCTACAGGCGCCTTGGATTCAGAGACCAGTGAGCAGATCATGGAGCTGATCAAGACCATTGCGGAGGATAAGCTGGTGATCATGGTTACCCATAATCCGGAGCTGGCAGAGAGCTATGCAGACCGCGTCATCCGCTTCTCGGACGGTCATGCGATCTCGGACAGCAATCCGCTGGCCACGCAGAAGACCTCAAGTGCTTATAAGCTGAAACAAACGAGCATGAGCTTTTTCACAGCACTGAAATTATCCGGTAAAAATATCGCCACCAAGAAATGGCGTACGGGGTTGACCGCTTTTGCCTCAAGTATCGGAATTATTGGCATCGCGCTGATCCTGTCCTTGTCCAACGGCTTCGATAAACAGATCAGCTCGTATGAAACCGGGGCCTTGTCCAACTTCCCGATCTCTATTAACCAGACGGCGATTAATTTGCAGAACGCAGGCCCTCCGGGTCAAGAGTCAACGGAACTTACCTCATATCCGGCAGATAAAAAGCTCTATCCGTATGACCCGACCGTAAACTCAGCCATGCATACGAATGTATTGACCAAGGAGTATATCGAGTATCTGGATGGAATCGATCCTAAGCTGATTGACGGCGTCTCTTATACCCGTACCGTGAATATGAACTGGCTGGTTATGGATGGGGACAAGGCAACCACGCTGGATAAAAGCAATATCACTGTAGCCCCATATCCAAGCAAACAGGGCAGTGCCTCGGGAAGCTATCTGGAGCAGTACTACGATCTGCTGGAAGGATCATTCCCTACAGAGAAGACCGATCTTGTGCTCATCGTGGATGAATACAACCGTCTGACCGATGCAGCAGTGGATGCTCTGGGTCTGGATTATAAAGCTAAGAGCATCAATCTGAGCGATCTTGTCGGAACTCAATTGAAGCTGGTAATGAACAATGATTATTATAAGAAAAATGGCGAGCAGTTTGTTGTCAATGGAACAGCTGCTGATCTGACCGCTCTCTACAACAGTCCAGATGCCGTGACGCTGAACATTGTTGGTGTTCTGCGCGGGCAGGAAGGTTCCAGCATTTCTACGCTGTCTCCCGGCATTGTCTATTCCGATGAGCTGGCCGCAACGTTCATTGCCGATGCACAGAAATCTGAGATTGTGCTTGCACAGGAAGCCGCAGATATCAATGTGTTGACAGGGCAGGCCTTGTCAGAAGGGGTAGCCGGCATGGGTTCGAGTGGCGCAATGGGCGGTTCCCCCCTCATGAACGCTGGTATGGCAGCAGCAGGCAGTATGGCTTTCTTGACTAAAGACGATGCACTTGCCGCTCTGGGGGCAACTGAAATTCCAAGCGCAGTCTCGCTGTACCCGATTGATTTCAGTGCCAAAGAATCCGTTACAGCCTATCTGGACAAATGGAATGAAGGGAAGGCAACGGAGGATCAGGTGCAGTATACCGATCTGGCGGCTATTGTCACCAACATTTCCGGCGGGATTATGGACGGAATCACGATGGTGCTGATTGCCTTTGCAGCGATTTCCCTCGTGGTCTCACTGATTATGATTGCGATTATCACTTACATTTCCGTTATGGAGCGGACGAAGGAGATCGGCGTACTGCGTGCGCTGGGTGCCCGCAAGAAGGACATTACACGGGTCTTCAATGCCGAGACCTTCATTATCGGGGCTTGCTCGGGGATTCTGGGGATCGGCATTACCTACCTGCTGACCATTCCGGTTAACGCGATTCTGTATAACCTGACCGAGCTGAAGAATGTGGCTCAGCTTAACCCGCTGCATGCGCTCATTCTAGGCGTGATTAGCGTCCTGCTGACTATGCTCGGCGGTGCGATTCCGGCCAAGATGGCAGCGAAGAAGGACCCGGTTGCTGCACTGCGCAGTGAATAACCGCGCTTAGTCCTGATCATCTGAATGAAATGATGAAGAACCAAGGGAATCCGTTCCTTTGGTTCTTTGTGCGTTAATTGCCATTAATCACAGACAAGTAAGAAGTGTATGGGATAAAATAACATAAATGAGAGTTATTCAAGTGCACAGGAGGGATCGAATGAAAACGAGAAATATCATCCAAATCATTGCGTGTTTTGTTGGACTGGCGGCTGTGATTACAATGCATGATATGTTCAAGAATCAGAATCTGAGGATAGTGTTGTCTTTAGCCATCGCTGTTGCCGCTGCCTACCTCATTTCAAGAAGCGCCATTCCGAAGCAGGTATCCGCCAGAACCATGACCGTGGTATTAGCGTCATTTTTTGTATTTACTTGTCTGTATCATATCCTACTCTCCGCAGCATTAGGGCAGAGTATATTCGCTAATTACTTTTGGGGTTTCTTATGCGTGATCTATTTGCTGGCCTGGCTGCGTGTCCGGCAAGACCAGAAGGGGTAACTGCCGGGCTCTGGTTAAACCGATCAGCCAGGAAACGGGCTATTCCGCAGGCGGCAGCTGGGCGCGCGTGGACTTCTTTTTGTTAATCTCCTTGGACAGCTCTAAATGCTGCTGGGAGATTTTTTTGAGTTCTGCCTGTAATTTGGTGATCCGGCTCATTTTGCTGCTAAGTGCGCTGGGGGAAGTGCTTAATTTGCAGTCTTTTTCGATCTGGTTAATTTTGAGCCGGGTCTTGTGGGTCTTCTTCTGTAGCTCTGCTATACCCGATTCCATCTCTGTAATTTCCTGATTTAAGCGGTTAAGCATAGATTTCGTGAAGCTAATAGCCATCCGGGCACCTCTTACTCTTCTTCTATATTGTACAGCCAAGATATTATTGTACTACAAGCGTTTGGTTTATGCGAGGAGGCAGGCAGTACCTACTGTGACGTCAACAAAAAAGGGGCTATCCCAAGCAGCCATTTCATGGCTTTTGGGATAGCCCCTTTTGCATAACCTAGACTTCCTTGGCAACAACCGTCTTCAGCTTCATTTCGGGTTCTTTCTCCGAGGCCTGGCCTACCTTCTTGATGAAGAAGGAGAGCAGCAGGCCGATGATGCCGATACCCACGATGACCAGATACGCATCATTGATCCCCTGGATGGTAGCTGCTGTAATCATGTGTTCCTTGGTGTCTTGCACGCCACTGACCATCATATCCTTCATGTGGGTAGTGGTACGGCTGGTCATTACGGTAACCAGCAGGGAAGTACCCACAGCGCCAGCCACTTGTCTTACAGTATTCGAGATGGCTGTACCATGCGAATTAAGCTTGGATGGCAGCTGGTTCAGGCCCAGGGTCTGAATCGGCATGAGCAGCAGCGCCATTCCGATCCGGCGTCCGGTGGACATGAGCATCAGATAGGCATAGCTTGTCGAGTCGGTCAGATTCACGAAGCTCAGGGTAGCGAGGATCGTGATCAGCAGGCCGATAATGGCCAGCCATTTTGCACCGAAGCGGTCAAACAGCTTGCCGGTAACCGGCATGAGCAAGCCCATAATAACTGCGCCGGGAAGAAGCAGCAGGCCGGATTCCATCGCCGTGAAGCCGCGTGCGTTCTGCAGGTAGAGCGGCAGCAGCATCATATCTGCATACATCACAATCGTGACCATGACACTGATAACAGTGGTCAGGGAGAACATATTATATTTGAAGGCCCGCAGATCCAGCAGCGGGCTATCCGAAGCCAGCTGTCTCCATACGAACAAGCCGAGGGAAATCACACCTGCAGCAAGCGACAACAGCACCTCTGCGCTCGACCAGCCTGCGCTGGCCGCCCGGCTGAAGCCGTACAGCAAGGTTCCGAATCCGATGGTGGACAAGGCCACGCTGGTTAAGTCGACCTTTGGATAAGAACGCTCTGCTACATTTCTCAGATAAATAAATCCGCATACGATAACGATGACTGTGAGTGGAAGCATGCCGTAGAACATAGTCTCCCAAGAATAGTGTTCCATAATATATCCGGCCAGAGTTGGGCCGATCGCCGGGGCGAAGATAATGGCGAGCCCGACCATACCCATGGCGGCGCCTCTTTTCTCACGCGGGAACAGGGTTAAGATGACATTGGTCAGCAGCGGCATAATAATACCGGCACCGGCTGCCTGAATCATACGTCCGGTAAGCAGAATCGGGAAGCTTGTCGCCATAGCGGAAACGACCGTTCCTGCGAAGAAGATAAACATAGATGCCTGGAACAGCTCACGTGTAGTGAAACGCTGCATCAGATAAGCTGTGATTGGAATCAGTACACCGTTAACCAGCATATACCCGGTGGTCAGCCACTGGGCCGTTGCAGCCGTGATGTTGAAGTCATGCATTAACTCCGGTGTGGCAACGCTCATTATCGTCTGATTCAGTGTGGCCAGAAAGGCACCGAGAATCATTACGAAAAGAATAGGTCCCTTTTTGATGGAACTGTCTTTAATGTCTGTCTTGTTACTCACTATTCTCCATCCTTTCAAATCGCCGAATCATGGACTAAATTTACAGTGTGTTGTATAGTTTACAATGTATAAAGTAGATTATAGATGAAATTTTCATGTAATCAAGCAACGATTTCTGAAAAACTGTATATTAGTTTACGATTAAGACATTAATGTAGTTTATATAGGTGATAAACGACATTTTATTAAAAAGTGTAGTCTGCGATTTGAACGTTGAAGAATGGAGTGGTTAAAATGACGAAAGCTCCCCCGCACACGGACCCTCGTGTCCTGCGTACACGCCAATTGCTGAGAGATGCTGTAATTGATCTGATGGAAGAAATGAGCATTGAGAAAATTACGGTCAACCGTATCGCGGAACGGGCCAAAATTAACCGTGTGACCTTCTATCTGCATTACCGGGATATCCCCGATATGATGGAGAAGATGGCGGATGATATGGCCGAGGACGTGCTTCAAGTGGTAAGCGGTTATATGGAGAATCCGGAAGCGGCAGAAGGAGAACAATGGCCGATGCTGGAGCGCCTGCTGACGCATATTGCGGAGAATGCCAAATTCTATAAAATTGTGCTAACGTCGCGGAAGAGTACGATATTCACCGATCGTCTGTTCAGGCTGATGGCGGATATCATTTCCACCCGGGTGGAGAGAAGATTGGCTACCCGCAACGCTTCGGAAGTAACGGTTCAGAAGGATATTGCCGTATGGTACGGCTCAGCAGCCCTTATCGGTACGATCATCGCCTGGCTCCGGGAGGATATGCCGTATTCGCCGCAGTATCTGGCCAAACAGATCACTTCGCTGCGTTCGAGTTAAGGAAGGTCCATCGGTCCAAGAACCGCCAATTCATTCCGCATATATATAGTAGATATCACTGTGCATCGCGAATCTATTGATATGAGGTGGTTCCAAGTGAAGAGGCAGACAGGTCCAAAACGGAAAAGGGTGCTTCCTGCAAAGCGCCAGGCTGTGCCCGGAGTGAAACGCAGAATAAAGGCTCAGACCGTCGAATTTGCGGTGTTTGGCGACAGCCATGTAGGATACGGAAACAGCTTGAGTATTTTTAAAAGTCTTTTGCCCAAAGCAGTGAGTAGCGGCAATAAGCGCTTTTTCATCTTTGGCGGAGATAATGCACAGGCAGGAGCGGATCACGGGAACAATGCGAACGCGTATTACAAAGACTTCAAAGATTCAGTAACAAGCACACTTGGAAGCATCCCGTATAAGGCCTCTATAGGAAATTGGGAGGCAAGCACCCGGTCCCTATTTACGCAATACTTGGGGGCGGTTACCGGACAGATGAATTTCCCGGGCACACAGGGGAAGGTGAAATATGTATGGCTTGATTGTGCTCTGGGACAATTCACTCCGGCAAGTATCACTCTGCTGCGCAATCTGGATGACCGCTATTTCTATATTATTGATTTCCACTGGCCGCTAAGAGTGCAGGGAATTACGGTTGAATCCAGTCATGTGCTCAGCGCTGCGGAGACATCCAGGTTCTTCTCGGCGATTCCGGTAAAAGCCAGAGACAGGGTCCTGGCTATCTTCACACATCATGGACATAAATTCTACCGGAAGCTTAGCAATATTAATCCGGGATACCCACGGACGAAATTCTTCGTCTGCGGCTGCTCCGGGGATTATAAATGCAAGCCGGATGGAAACATGGGTTACTATAATGCCAAATTAACCAGCAGCGGCTCGGGATATAAAGTCGACGCTTATATTGCACACTGAGTCTGTTCCGGCTCCAGGTTATATTTAGATCGAAGAGCTACCGGGCGATGATCAGCGACATGAAGGTATGTGAAGGTATATGGAGGTATATATAGAAGAGAATTTCGATAATCCCGATCTTTCGCTTAAGCATCTAAGCGACCGGTTCCAGATCTCGGGCAAATATGCCAGCCATTTGTTCAAAGAGGAATTCGATATGAAATTCGTCGATTTCCTGACCCAGCTGCGGAACTACCGCAAGTACCGGATGAAGCCGGGAGCGGAAGATTAAGACAACAGAAGAGAGGCCCGGTGCATCGCATTTAAGGCTATAACCAGCCAGCCAAGTGCCAATCCATAGGTAATGGGAGAAGTCGTGTGCCTTATATAATTTGCTGATAATGAGGCCCTCTCAAGTTGACGACTGGAGAATTGTTGTATATTTTGCAACTCTAGTCCGCAGATGTCGGAGTATTTGAGCAGATTGTTGTACGAAATACAAGAATTGTTTCATTAATCAGCTTGGATAGCGAGAATTGCTGCATTTCGTACAACAATTCCCGCTTACGGCCGTATTGACGGGCAGAATGTTGTATTCTATGCAGGAATTCAGATTGGCTCATTACTTTTGTCGGCAGTCACGGGGTCTCCGGCACATCCGGAGGGTTAAGTCGGTGATTCTTGTCTGTTGTCATTTACCGTGAAACTTCTCTGTGCCAGGCTTGACAGCCCTTTCATGGTTTGGGTATGGTAGTCTGGTCAGAATAGAAGGAGGTATAGCCTGATGTCAGGATTGCTTGGGAATCACTTCATTACGCAGATTGGAATTCTGGTGAATGATATCGAGAAGGTAAGCGCGGCATATGCGGACTTCTTTGGTATCGAGAAACCGGAGATCGGCATTACAGATACGGCAGATATTGCTCAGACTAACTATAATGGCGGGGCGACGGAGGCTCGGGCGAAGCTCGCTTTTTTCGATATGGGCTCCCTGCAGCTGGAACTGATTGAACCGGATCATCAGCCGAGCACTTGGCGCGACTATCTGAATGAGCACGGGGAAGGGCTTCACCACATTGCTTTTGCAGTGGAGGGAATGAAGGAGAAGATTATGCTGCTCGAAGGCAAGGGCTTCCCGCTTCAACAGAAGGGGGAGTACACCGGAGGACGTTATGCTTATATGGATACGTTCAAAGAGTTGAAGGTGATCCTGGAGCTGCTGGAGAACGATAAATAAGTAAGAGTGTCATAGAGGAGGGATGATCTTATGAATATACTGATTACAGGAGCCGGACGCGGACTGGGGATTGATCTTGTTGCAATAGCGCTGGAACGCGGACATTCAGTCATTGCCGGTGTGCGTGATCTGAGCCGGGGACAAGAGGCATTGTCCGGGCTTGCCGCAGATTATGGAGACAAGCTGACGGTGGCTGCGCTCGATGTTACGGACGAAGAGGGGATCGCGGCGCTTGCTGCCAGCCTCAAGGAAGAGGGGCGGACGCTGGGCTCCATTGTTAATAATGCTGCCGTGCTGAATGCCTCGGATACTCCGCTTGAAGAGCTGGATATTGCCGAGATGCAGCTTGCGCTCGATATTAACCTGTATGGACCGATGCGGGTGGTCAAGCACTTCCTGCCGCTGCTTACAGAGCCGGATGCGTCGATCATCAACATCTCGTCCGAGGCGGGCAGCATTACGAATGCTTACCCGGGCAGCTACCCGTACACCATCTCCAAGACAGCACTTAATATGTTCTCGCAGAAGCTGCATGTTACCCTGAAAGAGCGTGGTGTACATGTACTCAGCGTGCATCCCGGCTGGATGCCCACCGATATGGGCGGAGCGAAAGCGCCAACGAGCCCGCGCACCAGTGCGGAAGGTATTCTCAGCCTGATTGAGCAGCGCACCGCGCCGGAGGGACACTTCATGTTCGTGGATTATACAGGCAAGGATATGGAGATTTAGACTTATATATATATTGAAAAAGAGATCAGCGGATCGTTCACCGCCGGTCTCTTTTTGTGTCCTGCCGTAATTATAGGTCATATCATCTGGTCTGAGCGCTGGAGCTCCGCTTGTTCGAGATAGGGATGATCATAACTGCTGCTCATCCCTGCTGATCCAAGCAGTACTTCTTCCAGCGCACCAAGTTCAATGGGCTTTAGCAGAGAATCGATGCCCCCCTGGCAGAAGGCCTTCAGGACAAATTCATGGCTGCTGGTGACGATGATTCTGCCGTGAGTATGCTGATCATACCACTGGTCGAGCGGCATATCTTCGCTAAGCAGCAGCAGCCTGGCATCTGTAATAATGAGTTCAGGCCTATGCTTCTGAATAAGCCGCAGGGCTGAAGGCTCGCAGCCGGATTCCAGAATATCCGCCGCTTCGGGGAAGAGCAGCTCCAGCATGTGCTTCAGGCGATCACGTACATGAGGGTTATCGTCAATGAGTAGTATTTGCATAGGAATTCCTCCTGTCAGGATGCCATCTGATGGGTAATCTTCTCTTCCGGGGAACGCTGCGGCCATAGCAGCAGTCCCAGTGAACATACAATAAGGATCAGGCACAGCCAGTAAGAATGCCGGTAGCCGACCCACTGTGCGGCTGCTCCGCCTGCCAGGCTTCCGGTCAGTCTGCCAATCGTTGTAGCATTGGTATACAGCGTTGATGCGTAGCCCGGGAGGTCCGGCAGCAGGTCCTGGATATAGCTGATTCCAATCGCTGAGATTACGGCTACGAAGAAAGCCAGCAGCACCTGTCCGGCAATGAGCTGCCACAGCTCTCCGGCTCCAAGCACCAGCAGGTAATAGACTGCACCGAGCGCGATTCCCCAGCCCATCAGCAGCTTGTTAGAATATTTGGCGGATAACAAGCCAAGCATGAACATGAACGGAATTTCCAGCAGTGCGCATATACTTGCAACCGAAGCCACATTCTGCGTATTGCCTCCAAGCGTATTGATGATGAAGAGTGAAATGTTCAGGTTGTTGGCCCAGTGTCCGGCATAGAGCAGGGTCAGGACGAGAAAAGGCACCAGCACCCGGGTATTCCGGTGCAGCCGTACCGGCTTATGTACACTTTTGCTGGCCTGTCTGACGGCTGCGGCTGCGGATAAACGTACGAAACTAAATACAAGCAGCGCATTGAGTAAGAAAATTATGGTGGTAGACAGAAACACACCCTGATAACCGAAATGGCCCAGCAGAACGGCTCCTGCCAGCGGACCGCTGATGAATCCGAGTGAGAACATAGAGCGTAAGGTAGAATTAGCAAAGGCATGGTCAGCGGACGCGCTGGCGTTCACAGCTTCCCTGCTACTAGCGAATAATTGCGGCATCGCCGGGGCACCGGCTGCGGTGAACACAGTCATATAGATCAGCAGCGGGTAGAAGTCATGAATAAATATATATCCGGCAAAAGCGATGGCATTAAACGTCATGCAGATGACCATAAGCTTGCGGCGGCTCAGGCCGGTATCCGAGCGTTTGGCAATTAACATACTTATAACGACACCGCTGATGAGCGTCACGGCAGTGAAGATTCCGAAGGTTCCGGCGGATACGCCAAGCTCTTCCGTGAAGTAGACAGCCAGGAATGGGGCACTGATTGAGATGGCCATTCCCTGAAGCAGCATGCAGAGCATGAATATCGGATAGGTTGGAATCAGAAGCAGAGCATAGGTTCTTTTCAACATGGAGGCAGTGGAGTTCCTTTCGGCATAAGCTTGCGGACTTATCTTTGATTTGGTTATAGTATAGTTAATTATTTGGGAATATTGAATGTTTTATCTGATCATAAAAATATACTATTTGGCTGGGATGGTGACGATTGTGGACGTGAGACTGCATGCCTGCGCGTATTCTTTTCATACGCTGCCCTTCAAAACCTCATTCACTCCCCCGCCGTTCTTCCTCTTCCGGCTGCAGGTGGTAGGCAGCTGCAAGGCGCTGGTCAACGGGAGAATGACAACCATTCAACCCGGCGATTTGCTCATCTATCAGCCCGGAGAGCCTTATCATCTGGTGGTGGAGGAAATGGACGGCAGGATTGAGAGCGGCGATTATTACCTGCTCTGTGAAGGCTCGTGGATTCAGCAGTGGTGGGAATCGCGGCCCCGTCTGCTGCATCAGCGGATCCATCTGGATGCCGGCATGCTGTCCCTGTGGCAGCAGCTCAGCATGGAGCAGCACCGGATCGTCCAGGACAGCCCCGAGCTGATCCGCCATCTGCTCTGCGCGCTCTGCCTGTCGCTTGACCGCTTGTCGGTGGAAGCCGCCAATGTTGAGGATGCGCCGAAGCGGTCCAATGAAATGGTGATGAGAATGCGCCGCTACATTAACGAGCATGCGCTCAGTCCGCTGCGGGTAGAGGATGTTGCGGATCATGCCGGGCTCAGCGTGTCGCGTGCGGTGCATCTTTTCAAAGAGCTGTCGGGGTATACCATCATTCAATACACGCAGGAAATCCGGCTGTCGAACGCCCTGGAGCGTATCCGTTATACCGACTTCAGTCTGGAGAATATTGCGAATGCCTGCGGCTTCGCGACCTATTCCTATTTCCACAAAGTATTCAAGGCCAGGTACGGCATCTCCCCCAAAGAGATCCGCAAGCGGCCGCTGGAGAACAAGCCGGAAGGGGATTATGTAATTACGAGCGGGGACCTTAAATTTACCGGATTGTCGGCCGATGCGCTGAAGTTTCATTATCCGCACGGAGATCCCCCGCAGCCCGGCAACTCCTGATTTCAGCTGGTGATTCTCTAATTATGAACTGATTTTTATGTCAATTGTTCAGGTGTTGCTGTAAGCGCTAATCTTTTATGATGGGGAAGGATAGAACAACCGGGCTGTGCGGAGGATTGTGAACGCCTGGCTTTGGATGAGATGAAACCGTTATCATAAAGATTGAAGGAGCGATTATTAATGGAAACAGCTACATATCCGTTTAGACAAATTGAAGTACAGCTGAATGAACGTGTTCAGGATCTGCTCTCCCGGCTGACGCTGGAGGAGAAGGTAAGTCTGATGCCGCAATATCAGGCGGCGATTGACCGTCTTGGTGTAGGCGGTTACAAGCATGGCACGGAAGGGGCGCACGGGATTTCGTGGCTGGGCAAAGCAACCTCATTCCCGCAGCCAAGCGGACTGGCCTGTACCTGGAACCCGGAGCTGCTGCAGCGGATCGGTTCAGCGATCGGTGATGAGGCCCGGGCGTTCTACCGGAAGAATCCAACCGTTAACGGCCTGACCCTATGGGCACCGACCGTGGACATGGAGCGGGACCCGCGCTGGGGCAGAACAGAGGAAGCCTACGGGGAAGATCCTGAGCTGACGGGACAGCTGAGCACCGCGCTTGTCAAAGGCATCCAGGGCGATCATCCGGTGTATTTGAAAGCGGTAGCAACCCTTAAGCATTTCCTCGGCAACAACAATGAAATTGACCGCGGTGTGGCTTCATCCAGCATTGATCCGCGGAATATGCGTGAATATTATCTGGAAGCCTTCAAGCCGGCCTTCAAGGAAGGCAGAGCACAATCCATGATGACCGCCTACAACTCCGTGAATGGCGTGCCGGTTATCCTGCACCCGGCCGTGATGGAGATTGTGAAGGGTGAATGGGAAATGGACGGGTTCATTGTAAGCGATGCCGGAGATCTATTCGGGATTGTGAAGGACCATAAGTATTACGATTCATTCGCCCAGTCGATGGCCGAGTCGATCAAGAACGGGATTGACAGTGTAACCGAAGAGACGGAGGAGACCATTAAAGTCATCCATGAGGCGCTCCGTGAAGGCCTGCTGACCGAGGAAGATCTGGACCGCGCGCTCACGAACACCTTCCGCATCCGCTTCCGGCTCGGTGAGTTCGATCCAGAGGAAGGTAATCCTTATGCGGCGATTGATGATTCCGTTATTCTCAGTAAAGCGCATAGCGACTTGTCTCTTGAAGCGGCTAAGGAATCCGTTGTCCTGCTGAAGAATGACAATGCAGCCCTCCCGCTGAATGCATCCGCCCTGTCCAAGGTAGCCGTAATCGGCCCGCTGGGGGACGAAGCCTTCAGAGACTGGTATTCCGGCACACTGCCTTATGCGGTGACACCTCTGCAGGGAGTGACCAAGAAGCTGGCAGGCAAGCAGGTCTCCTTCGAGAGCGGCGATGACCGGATCCTCTTAACCTCTGCGGCCAGCGGCCGGACGGTGGGCATCACCGGCGAAGATGGACGATTGGCTGTGCTGCATGACAAGCCGGAGCGCGGAGAATTGTTCCGCCATACCGCTTGGGGCTGGAGCGCTAATACCCTGGAGGCCACAAGCCGGGGCCAATATGTCACTCTGACGGATGCCGGTATACTGACAGCTTCCGCTGATGAGATCTACGGCTGGTATGTGAAGGAATCGCTGAATCTGGTGGCGGAAGCGGGAGATTTGGTATCGCTGCGGACCTGGAATAACAAGCCGCTGTTTATTAGTGGTGAGGACGGAACCATTCGCGCAGCTGAAGAAGAAACATCTGCCGCAGCTGAGTTATTCCATAAGAAAGTTGTAGTGAACGGCGTAGAAGCTGCGGTAGAAGCGGCCAAAGCCGCCGAGGTTGCAGTCGTATTCGTCGGCAACCACCCGCTGCTGAACGGGAAGGAAGAGATCGACCGGCCGGATATCGTGCTGCCCGTAGAACAGGAGAACCTGGTTAAGGCCGTCTATGCCGCCAATCCGAATACAGTAGTTGTGATTGTCGGCAGCTACCCGATCTCTTCCACCTGGATCGATGAACATATCCCGGCGGTGCTGTACACCTCCCATAGCGGGCAAGAGCTCGGCAATGCGGTGGCAGATGTCCTGTTCGGCGATTACAGCCCGTCCGGCAGACTGAATATGACCTGGTACCGCTCTGTGGATCAGCTTCCGGAATTCATGGACTACGACATCATCAAAGGCAAAAGAACGTACTTGTACTTCGACGGGGAGCCATTGTATCCGTTCGGCCATGGTCTGAGCTATGCACAGGTGTCTTACAACAAGCTGAAGCTGGAAGCAGAAGAAGTGCAGGAGGACGGCACGATCAGCCTGACGGTAGAGCTGGAGAACAGCGGAAGCGTAGACGGCGCTGAAGTGGTTCAGGTGTATGTGCAGTCCTTGTCGACCCGGATCAGACGTCCGCTCAAGCAGCTGAAGGGTTTTGACAAAGTCTATCTGGCCGCAGGACAATCGCAGACCGTAGCCTTTACTCTGCCGGTGTCTGATCTCTCCTTCTGGGATGTAAGCCGTGAGCAATACTGTGTGGAAGATGGAGAATATAACATTCTCGTGGGCCGTTCCTCCGGCGATATCAAGCTGTCGGCCAAGATTAGAGTACACGGTGACACCGTACCGGCGCGTAACCTGTACACAGCCGTCAAAGCCGAGAACTACGATGACTATGAAGCGGTATTCCTGGATGAATGCAAGGCAGGCGGAGCTTCAGTACATCCGGTGAAGGATGGGGCCTGGATTGCCTTCAATAATGTACAGTTTGCCAAGGGCGCAGCTGGCGTCGAAGTGCTCGTATCTTCCGTGAAGGGCGGCAGCATTGAAGTCAGAACCGGAAGCCCTTCAGGCAAGCTGGCAGCAACGCTGGAGATCCCGGCAGGCGAAGCCCAGAAATGGCATAGCCAGTCCGCGATTGCGGGTGTAGATGCCGGAACCGACGATGTGTATCTGGTATTTACTGGTGAGGTATTGCTCAGCTGCTTTCAGTTTACTTTGTAAAAGATAGGGCGTAGCAGATTATTACAGCTTAAGCTAACTATTATATGTGATGTCCAAAAAGCTTCTGAATTGCCTTCGTGCAGTTCGGGGGCTTTTTAATTGGATTGGATAGTAATTCCTTCCTTAGCGTACCCCTGTTCATGGGATAACTGTAATTTGTACAAAAAGTAGGCTATTTTTGTGCAGGCGGAGGTTTAATTGCACTCTGTACACTTATTTAACTCTCCTATGCCATAAAAGGACACTTTTCCGTTTTTTAGCTGTACAGAATACAGTTATCCCTGCTCATGCGGTTATTCGCCGGTTTTTAGCTGTACGAAATACAACTATCCGCTATGCACTCCGCAGTGCCAGCTCAAGTACACCTTGCTTCCCAGTGGCCTGTCACTCATGCCCGGTACATTTTTAAGTCCCCCCAATTTAGATACATATATTAGGAGATAAGTCACTGTCTGTACGGAACGTATGTTCTATTATGGAGTGGTTGGATTAACTTTCCGGGAGGATGATAGTTATGATGGACAAGATTAAATTTCTGATGGAGGCCAAGCAAGCAACCTATGCAGGTAAGGGTCCGGAGTTAACCCCGTCCCGTCCGGCGTCTCATGATCTGGAATTTGTGCGCGGGAACTTGAAATACATAGACACCTACCTCGGTTCGGAGAAGTTTGCCGGAGAGGAAGCCTTGTGGGAGGATGACCAGCCGCTGTGGGCGATGAATTACGCCGGGCGTGTGACCGCGGAAGGCTTCAGCGGAGACTTCCTGAAAGCCGCATTGTTCCTGGTGCCGGAGGATAAACCCTTCCGCGGTCCGGAGCATTATACGGATGGCCATCTCATCTATAAATGCTCAGTAGACGGGGACTTCTCCTGGTTCAACGGGTCAGAGGTGATTTGGGCCGGAGATATAATGGTCTATGAATGTATGTTTCATGGCGGTGTAATTAAGGAGTAGCACGCGGAACGTCCTTTCCTGCCAAACGCCCGCCCGAACCATCATGCTCATACACAAAAAGCCTCCCAAGCAGCCCATTCATGGCCTAGAGGAGACTCTATTGTTCAGTCAATCGCCGCCACCGCCGCCGCCGGAATCGCCACCACCGCCGGAATCGCCACCACCACCACCGAAATCGCCGCCGCCATGTCCTCCATGACCGCCGCTGTCCCAGCCGCCGTGGCCGCCGTGATGGCTGCCGCTATCCCAGCTGCTGCCGCCATGGCTGTGGTTGTGATGCCCGTGGTGATGGCTGGCTCCGCTGTGCCCGTCATTGTGACGGTGATCATCGCTGCGGCTGTCCCCGGCAGAGTTGTTCAGATCTGGCCCCGGAAAGAAATAATTATCAGCGGAATTATTTCTGTTCCCGTAATGCCTGTTCTTGCGTTGAAGACGATTACTGTGATTAATCCCCAGCACAGCGACATATACAACTACTCCAACAAATACAATGCTACCGATCATGCTGAATCGCTCCTTTGTAAGAAAGTATAAAAGCGTCCTTAACCGGATCATACCATAATTTTGCAAATCTATGCTGTGATTGTACGGCAAGGCAGAGCGCAGGCGCGGAATAACTCGGAATAATCAGAAGCTTATTTCAGCTGTCTGCTTAGGTGAAGCGGGAGAACCGCTCTGAATCCTGCTTGTATTGTCCGGGAGTGAGGCCCGTGTATTTCTTGAACACTTTGGTGAAATAACTCTGGTCGTTGAAATGCAGACGGGAGGCGATGTCCGACAGCGTAATGCCGGGCAGCTCCATCAGCCGTTTGGCTTCTTCGATCCGCTCCTGCTGGATATAATCGCTGATGGCGGTTCCGGTCTCTTTTTTGAACAGCTGGGACAGATAACTGGCGTTCAGTCCGGTGAATTCGGCCAGCCTGCTGAGCGGAATCTCTTCATATAAATGATTGTATATATAATTCTGGCACAGCGCGGAGATGCGGGAGAGCTTCGAACTGCGGCTGCCCAGCACCTGGTCGGCGAAGTCACAGAGAGCGGCAAGCTGGGCGCGGTCCACGGCCGGAATATCGTGAAGCTCTTCAATATGCTGGATGTGAAAGTCGCTGAGGGTATAGGCAATCTCCCAGAACAGCCCGCCTTCGATCGCTGCGCGTGTCGCCAGTGTAATGGAGGAGACGGCCAGATTTTTTTTGCTGCGCAGCTGGCTTTTCTTCGACAACCGTCCGTAGCTCTCTTCCGAAAAAGAAGCCTGGGTCCGCAGCAGCCCTGCTTTGTCCCCGTTCCGGATATAGCGGAACATCTCCCGCTCCAGCATCGGATCATGGTGCAGCCAGGTGTTCTCGCGGCGGTAGGACAGGTCCAGATCCGGGCTGTCATCCGGCTGCGGGCCAGACTGATCCGCCTTGCCCGCAGCCAGCAGCAGCTCCGTAATGGACAATGCCTCACCGGTAGAGAGGGTGTAGAGCAGCAGCGCTGCGTGATACCAGCGCATCCGGCTGAGCACGGGCAAGCTGCGGTAATACTGCAGCCAGCCATCCTGCTGCCCCGGCGGAATGTTGTAATCGCGCATCAGACTGGCCGCGTTATCTCCGGTGACCGGTGCGCTTAGTACCGGACCGATGACGATGGCCCCACCGGTGCGATCTGCTTCAGGCAGCTGGAGAATGATGAAATTCTCCAGGAAGCCGGTGGTATGCAGATACGGCGGAGCAGTCATGCGGGCAGCCTTCCCGGCAGCCGTTGCCGCATGACTGCTCCTGCGTGCCATATCCATGACCTCGAGAAGCAGGCCGTGATCTCCCTGGACGGCCTGGCGGCATTCGAATGCTGGAGGCAGGGTCAGCTGGGGAGTGTCTGCGGCATCCAGCCACATGACCGGAACCCGGTAAGCCTCATATATCAGCTTGCAGATATATTCTATTCCTTCGCGTTCTTCCATGTCCTCGGGCATAACTAACACTTCCTTTTCTCATATAACCAAATTACCAAAAATCCAATTAAAATGCCATAAATTCCGGAACAAGTCGTTTAAAATAAAGAAAAGAAAACGCATTCTTAGGAGGGCTACATTATGGCAACGGCAACAGCGGCGGATATCCGGCAGCTTATTTCACAAATGACACTTGAAGAGAAAGCCGGACTTTGCTCCGGACATGATTTCTGGAATACCAAAGGCATTGAACGGCTGGGCATTCCTTCACTGATGGTAACGGACGGGCCTCATGGTCTCCGCAAGCAGCAGGGAAGTGCGGACCATCTGGGCCTGCATAACAGCGTACCGGCGACTTGTTTTCCGTCAGCGGCGGGTCTGGCTTCTTCCTGGGACCGTAAGCTGATTGCCCGGGTAGGCGAGGCATTGGGGGCGGAATGTCAGGTCGAGAATGTCGCTGTTCTGCTCGGGCCGGGCAATAATATCAAGCGTTCACCACTGAATGGCCGGAACTTTGAATATTTCTCGGAAGATCCTTATTTGGCTTCGGAGATGGCCGCGTATCATGTGAAGGGAGTGCAGAGCCAGGGTGTCGGCACTTCACTGAAGCATTTTGCCGCCAATAATCAGGAACACCGCCGGATGTCCGTGGATGCCGTTATTGATGAGCGGACCCTGCGCGAGATTTATCTGGCCAGCTTCGAAGGCACGGTGAAGCAGAGCCAGCCTTGGAGCGTTATGTGTTCCTATAACCAGGTGAACGGTGAGTATGCTTCAGAGAGCCACAAGCTGCTGACGCAAGTGCTTCGCGACGAGTGGGGCTTTGAAGGCTTTGTTGTGTCCGACTGGGGCGCGGTCAATGAGCGGGTGAAGGCGCTGCAGGCGGGTCTGGAGCTGGAAATGCCGTCAAGCGGAGGCATCGGCGACGCCAAGATCGTAGCTGCAGTGAACAACGGGGAGCTGTCCGTGGAGACTCTGGATCTTGCGGTAGAGCGGATGCTGGCCTTTATCTTCAAGAGTGCGGACAGCCGGGACGAAGAGGCAGTCTTCGATCAGGACAAACATCATGCGCTCGCACGTGAGGTGGCCCGGGAGAGCATGGTGCTGCTGAAGAATGAGGATGGCATTCTGCCCCTCGCGAAGAGCGGCACACTTGCAATCATCGGTGAATTCGCCAAGACACCGCGCTATCAGGGCGGCGGCAGCTCGCATGTGAATCCGACGAAGCTGGATGATGCTTTCATCGAGATGCAGGCGGTTGCTGGTGATGCGGCAAGCTTCCTCTACGCACAGGGGTATGAGCTGGCCAGCGATGAGGTTAATGAGGAGCTGCTGCAGGAAGCCCGGGATACAGCAAGGAAGACGGATGCTGCCGTGCTGTTCCTCGGATTGCCTGACCGCTATGAATCGGAAGGATATGACCGCAGCCATCTGTCGCTTCCGGCGAGCCATCTGGCGCTGATCCATGCTGTGGCTGAGGTTCAGAGTAACATTATCGTGGTGCTTAGCAACGGATCTCCTGTAGAAATGCCTTGGCTGCCGCAGACGAAGGCCGTGCTGGAAGGATATCTCGGGGGGCAGGCTTTTGGCGGCGCGGTGGCCGATCTGCTCTTTGGTGAAGTAAGCCCAAGCGGCAAGCTGGCGGAGACGTTCCCCCAGAAGCTGAGCGACAATCCTTCATTCCTGAACTTCCCCGGGGAAGGCGATACTGTGGAGTATAAGGAAGGTTTGTTTGTAGGCTACCGCTATTATGATAAAAAAGAAATTGAGCCGCTGTTCCCGTTCGGCTTCGGACTCAGCTATACAGAATTCGAGTACAGCAATTTGTCGCTGGATCAGACCAGCATCAGGGATACGGACACCGTACAGGTTTCGGTCACTGTTAAGAACACCGGCAGCAGAACAGGTAAAGAAACCGTGCAGCTCTATGTCAGCGATGTAGAGAGCAGCGTAATCCGTCCGCTGCAGGAGCTGAAGGGCTTCGACAAGATTGAACTGCAGCCGGGGGAAGAGCGCGAGGTAACCTTTACACTGGATAAGCGCTCCTTTGCCTATTACAATGTGAAGCTGGCCGACTGGCATGTGGAGAGCGGAGTGTTCACTATCGCCGTAGGCTCATCCTCACGGGATATCCGCCTCACCGCAGAGCTGGATGTAGTATCGACGACGAAGCTGGCCGTAAGGTTCCACCGTAACTCTACGGTTGGTGATCTGCTGGCGAATCCGCTCACTGAGGGCAAAGCCAAGAATTACGGCAGTATCTTCGGGATGGAAGAAGCGATGGGAGATAATCCCGAAATGTTCCTGGCCATGATGAAATACATGCCGCTGCGCGCGCTGATCGGCTTCGGCCAGGGAAAATATACCGAAGCCGATCTGGCTGAGGATTTGCGTGAATTGAACGTGTTGGCCGGACAGGAGTAAGACGCAGCAGCGGTGCCGGAAGAATATAGGGGTTGCTTTTCGCAGCGCAATTTGCTAACATACGATGTAACTTAATAATGCTTTATTTGTTCTCTAGGGTTCCGCAGCTGTTGTGCGATGCTGGTCTGGTCCGAGGGAGAACGCACGGAGTGTACCATGGCCGTGTATACACGGAGGGATAAAAGCCCGGGAGGTATCGTCATACGACGATAACCTTCCGGGCTTATTTTATTTTCAGGAGGCAGAAGAGAAATGAGCAAAAATAACAACAGCAAGTCATGGGCAATGATTGCAGGTGCCGCCTGCTTTGAAGTGGTATGGGTAATCGGGCTGAAGCACGCTGTGGCCCCCTGGGAATGGGCGATAACGATAGTAGCAATATTGGTCAGCTTCTACGCCCTCATATGGGCCAGCGGCAGGCTGCCGGTCGGTACAGTCTACGCTGTATTTGTCGGGCTCGGGACTGCGGGAACCGTTCTGGCCGGAGGAATCCTGTTCGGTGAGCCGCTGCGTCCGCTGAAGCTGATATTGATACTGGTGCTGCTGGCCGGAGTCGTCGGTCTGAAGCTGGCCACGCCTGCGGATGGGCCGGATAAGCAAGCAAAGGAGCTGAATTAATATGGCATGGGTAATGTTGATTGCTGCCGGGTTATGTGAAATGTTCGGGGTGGCCATGATTGGTAAGCTGCATAAGAACCGCAACTGGCAGTCTGCAGGCCTGCTTGTGCTCGGTTTTGGTGCAAGCTTCTTGCTGCTTTCACTGGCGATGGAGAGCCTGCCGATGGGGATAGCTTACGCAATCTGGACAGGGATTGGCGCGTCTGGAGCGGCGATTATGGGTATGGTGTTCTATGGTGAGGCCCGCGATCCGCGGCGCATTTTCTGCATTGTGCTGATTCTTGGAGCTGTAGCCGGGCTAAAGCTGATCGGCTGATTTTGCTGCCTCTGCTGAAAGTTTATGATTTGGACACTTGCCGGATGTTTCGGGAAGGTTAATATGGTAAGTATAGTAAGTAGCAAGCCACACCATTCATCCTATAAGGAGACTTCCATTATTATGAGCAAACCTGTATCTGATACTATCCTTATGCCGGACGGAGCTGTGCTGCCCAGACTGGGCCAGGGAACCTGGACCATGGGCGAGCATGCAGCAAACCGGGCTGAAGAAATTGCTGCATTGCGCCACGGTGTTGAGCTGGGAATGAATCTGATTGATACTGCTGAAATGTATGGAGACGGCCGTTCCGAGGAGCTTGTCGGTGAAGCGGTGCGGGGAATCCGTGACAAGGTGTTCCTGGTCTCCAAGGTCTATCCGCATAATGCTGCAGGAGCCGCACTAATCCGCAGCTGTGAAGCAAGCCTGAAGCGGCTGGGCACCGATCATCTGGATCTGTACCTGCTTCACTGGCGGGGGACTCTTCCGCTTGAGGAGACTGTAGAGGGAATGGAGGCTCTGGTCGCTTCCGGCAAAATCGCGCGCTGGGGCGTCTCCAATTTCGATACGCCCGACATGCAGGAGCTGCTGCGTATTCCCGGCGGCAATCACTGCGCAGTGAACCAGGTGCTCTACCATCTCGGCTCCAGAGGCATCGAGCATGAGCTGCTGCCATGGCTGAGCGGACACAAAATTCCTGTAATGGCGTATTCTCCGCTGGCCCAGGCAGGAACCCTGAGAAAAGGATTGACGGAGAATGAGACCGTGCAGAGGATTGCCCGGGACCATGAAGCGACTCCGCTGCAGATTCTGCTCGCCTGGAGCATCCGTGAAGCAGAGGTGATGGCGATTCCCAAGGCGGGCACCCGCCAGCATGTGGAAGAGAATGCAGCCGCCGGCAAGCTTGTGCTTACGTCGGATGAGCTTTGGCAGCTGGACGATGCTTTTCCGCAGCCGTCATGGAAGGTTCCGCTGGATATGATTTGAGAACGAGAACTAAGTATGATACGCATGACAAACATCACAAGACAAGGCTGTCCTCATAAAGGGGGCAGTTTTTTTGTTGTTTGGAAATCATGATATTCTGCGAGGGTAAACGGGCCAAATGTATGCGAAAAACCGAACACAATGTGCTACTGCGAGGGTAACCGGGCCAAATGTATGCGAAAAACCGAACACAATGAGCTACTGCGAGGGTAACCGGGCAAATGTATGCGAAAAACCGAATACAATGTGCTGCTGCGAGGGTAAACGGGCCAAATGTATGCAAAAAATCGAATACAATGAGCCGCTGCGAGGGTAACCGGGCAAATGTATGCGAAAAACCGAACACAATGAGCTACTGCGAGAATAACCGGGCCAAATGTATGCGAAAAACCGAATACAATTTGCATCCCTAGAAGAAATGAGGAGCATAAGTAGCAACTGGCAATCCAGCAACTTTGTGCGGTTATTTTGTGCGGCGAGGCTGGCGGATATGATAAATAACGGTATTTGGGTGCATTCTAAAAGGGGAATGCGGCGGACAGAAGGTTTTGTCAACAGAGCGGAGTATCCTTGTTAACAGGCCAGCATAGGTCATTCGTAGTAGTGAAAACACCATACTTAAGCCCCTTGGCAGGAACTCTTAAATGATGTCAACAACATTCATGACGAAACCGTGTTTTCAATTTGGTGACAAAGAAAGCGCTTTGATTTACGATGTGTTCATAGGAGATAACCTTTCACGAAGAAGTAAACGAAGGGGTCTCATTCAATTAATTAGGGGGGCATTTTAAATGGCCACAACGGCAACTCAGCAAACTTCATCCGGTGGTGCGCGGGTAAGAGTCCAGCAATTCGGACGCATGCTCAGCGGTATGGTTATGCCGAATATCGGAGCATTCATCGCATGGGGGTTAATTACAGCATTATTTATTCCAACAGGCTGGCTTCCAAATGAAAGCCTAGCAGCCCTGGTTGATCCAATGATCAAATATTTGCTTCCGCTGCTGATCGGATATACCGGCGGTCAGATGGTTCACGGCAAACGCGGCGGTGTTATCGGGGCAGTAGTTACAATGGGGGTTATTGTCGGATCCTCTATTCCGATGTTCCTTGGAGCTATGCTGGTCGGTCCGCTGGCTGGCTGGGTATTGAAGCAATTTGACAAAGCGGTTGACGGCAAAATCAAAGCCGGCTTCGAAATGCTCGTTAATAACTTCTCACTCGGTATTATCGGTGGCCTACTATCCGTTGGAGCACTTAAAGGTATTGGACCTCTGGTTGAAGGCTTGACCAACATATTGTCTAATGGTGTTGAGTTCCTGGTAAATCATAATCTGCTGCCGCTCATCAATATTATCATTGAGCCAGCCAAAGTATTGTTCCTGAACAATGCGATCAACCATGGTGTACTTGGACCAATCGCGCTTGAACAATCACAACGGGTAGGTAAATCTATTCTATTCATGCTTGAATCGAACCCTGGTCCAGGTCTTGGTATCCTGCTTGCTTACTGGCTGGTTGGTAAAGGCTCTGCTAAATCTTCCGCACCGGGCGCAATCATCATTCACTTCCTGGGCGGTATTCATGAAATCTACTTCCCTTACATCCTGATGAACCCGCGTCTGATCCTTGCCGTTATCGGTGGCGGTGTATCCGGTACATTCACCTTCCAGATGCTGGGTGCAGGTCTTGTAGCTTCTCCTTCTCCAGGCAGTATCTTTGCATACTTCGCGATGACACCTAAGGGCGGATATCTTCCAATGCTGGCCGGGGTTATCGTTGCAACCGTCGTGTCCTTCGCTCTTGCGGCCCTGTTACTGAAGACAGTTAAGAAGAACGACGAAGAAGAAATGGATATTGAGGAAGCAGCAGCCAAGGTTAAAGACATGAAATCCGCCGGAACTGCAGCTCAAACTGCGGCAACAGCAACTACTGTAGCTGCTAATGTCCGCACTAAAGGCAGTGTGAACAAAATCGTCTTCGCTTGTGATGCAGGGATGGGCTCCAGTGCGATGGGCGCTTCCGTACTGCGTAAGAAACTGCAAGGTGCCGGAGTTAACATTACGGTTGTGAACTCTGCTGTCAGTGAAATTCCTGCGGATGCCGACATCGTAGTTACGCAGAAGACACTTACTGACCGTGCCATTGCCGTGAATCCAAACGCAGAGCACATCTCGATCGACAACTTCCTGAAGAGCCCGAAATATGATGAGCTCGTGGAACGTTTGAAGTAAGACGCAGAAGTGTAAGATAAATTAATAAGCATAATGTCAAATAAGGAGACGCTGGCCGCCAAAGCCAGCGTTTGTCCCCAAATATAAGAAAGTATATGTTCCACTATACTTTACCTTATATTTCTTGCTGAAACGGATGCCGTCCCTTAGAGGACGGCATAGCCGTTTCTACTTGGTGTAGGGCGGAGGGTGTTCGCGGAATATGAGGAAAATTACCGCCAGACAGCGCCAGATTATATGGCTTCTGCTCGGAGTCAGCGGAGAAATTACGGCTGCTGAAATCGCTGAGGCTACCGGTGTGAGTGTAAGAACCGTTCACCGGGAGATGGAGGACATAGAGTCTGCGCTGAAGAATTTTGGTGTGAATCTGATCAAAAAATCGGGGAAAGGCATACAATTGAACGGTCCGGAGGCCGGTCTTGCGGAGCTGCGCCTGTTTTTGCGGGAAGAGAAGCCGGCGGAATATTCTGGAGAAGACCGCAAGGTGTATGAGCTCTGCGCCCTGCTGGAGGCGGAAGAGCCGGTGAAGCTGTTCACGCTCGCGCATTCACTTAAGGTAACAGTCGCTTCTGTAAGCTACGATCTGGATGAACTGGAGCAATGGGTCCGTAAATTCGGCCTGGAGCTGGTCCGCAGAAGAGGCTACGGCGTTGAAATCACCGGCAGTGAGATCGATAAGCGCCGGGCGATTGGCCGGCTGGCCGCCGAGCATCTGGATCTGTCTGATCTGGTTGGCCATGGCTCCCAGACCGAGAGCAACCCGGTCTTCCGTGTTCTGTTGTCTACGGTAGGGAAATCCAATCTCATGGAGGTAGAGAATACCCTGTGGGATATGGAATGGAAATGGACCGCTGAGCTTCCGGAAATTGTCTACATGGAAATGCTGCTGGGTCTAGCCGTGACGACCAGGCGGATTGAAATTGGCCGGAGCATTGACAGCGGTGAAGAAGCGGGTTATTCCAGAATGTCTGATCACCGCAACATTGCCGGGTCCGAGAACTTTGTCCAGCAGCTCGGAGCGGCGCTTGGGATGGAAATTCCCCGGGCAGAGGTCTTGTATATCGCTGGATTATTCGACCGGGTGCAGGATTCATTCTCTTCTGCCGGCTTTGCCTACGGCGATATTGAGTTAATGGAGATCGTCTACAAGCTGACGGAGAGTGTGGTCAAACGGACAGGGCTTCCTTTCCAGAGTGACCGTTCCCTGCGCGAAGGATTGCTGGAGCATATCGATCCCGCCCTGAAGCGGATTCGGGAAGGCACACGCATCCGCAATCCGCTGCTTGGGCCGATCCGCCGGGATTATGAGTATCTGTTCAACATCGTCCGTGCCTCCGTAGAGGATATGCAGCTTGAGCTTGAAATTCCGGATGAAGAAATCGGATTTCTGGTGATGCATTTCGGGGCTTCCGTCGAGCGGCTTAATCAGCTAAGGCGTAATGTCAGAGCCATTCTGGTCTGTGCCAGCGGACTCAGCTCCTCCCGTCTGCTGGCTACCCGGCTGTCCAAAGAAATGCCGCAGATTGAGATTCTCGGCAATATTTCCTGGTATGAAGCCGCACGGCTGCCGGATGTGGACTACGACCTGATTATATCTACCATTGATCTGCCGATTGATAAGGAACGTTATATCAAAATCAGCCCCCTGCTCACAGGGGAAGAGATAGAGAAACTGCTGAATTATATTCAGAACACAACGCTGCGTGAGCGGGAATCAGGCCCATTAGGTGAGCAGGACCGGACTATGCGGGATGAGGCTTCACTGGAGCGGCTGAAGAGCTACAAGGGGATTCTTGATGAAATGGTCAGCCTGCTGGAGCGGTTCCGGTTCCATCCCATTGACAACAAGGATATGGATTTGTCTGCAACACTGGTGGAAATGCTGGCACTGCTGAATGGAAGCGGCGTAATTGGGGATGCGGACATTGTGCTGGAGCGCCTGCTGGAGCGGGAGCGGATGACCAGTCAGGTAATACCGGACACGGGGCTGGCGCTTTTCCACACACGGAGCAGCCATATTCATCTGTCATCGCTTACGTTGTACCGGCTGCGCCAGCCTGTGATTCTGGAGGGAGACACTGAGGTTAGAGTGATTCTGCTTATGCTGGCTCCGCGCAGACTGTCCAAGGAGAGTCTGGAGGTGCTCAGCGAGATCAGCGCTTTGCTGCTTAATTCCGAACTGGTACAATTGCTGGAGGAGCGTACGGAGCCTGAGATCCGGGGATATCTGTCCTCGGAGCTGCTTCATTTTTTCCAAAATAAAATTTAATTTGAAAGTGAGAGAAACCATATGAGTATACTGTCAGAAAATAAAGTAATTATGCACGGTGCCGCTAAAGATAAATACGAAGCGATCACTATGGCGGGTAAGCTGCTTGTCGATGCAGGACACGTAACGGAAGAATATATTCCCAAGATGCTGGAGCGCGAGGAAGTGGTGTCCACCTACATGGGCGGAGGGCTGGCGATCCCTCACGGGACCAAGGAAGCTCGGCCGTTCATCAAATCCACAGGACTGTCTGTAATCCGTTTTCCGGACGGTGTGGATTTCGGCGGGGATGAGCCGGCATTCGTAGTGATCGGTATTGCCGCCGCAGGCGACGGGCATATGGAGGTCCTGACCAACGTGGCGATGATTTTCACAGAAGATGATGCCATTGAGCGCGTAATGAATGCTCCAACGGCTGCTGATGTGATCGCGATCTTCGAAGGAGGCATGGAATAATGAAGGCTGTCCATTTCGGAGCGGGCAATATCGGCAGAGGTTTCATCGGACTGCTGCTGTCGCAGGCAGGGTATGAAGTAACTTTCGTGGATGTAAATGAGGCGTTTGTATCCCAGCTTCAGGAGCGCGGCGAGTATCCGGTAACGCTGGCCAGCGATGGTCAGGAAACGGTAGTCGTCAAAAATGTAACTGCACTCAGCAGCGTAACTCACGGTGAAGAAGTTGCCGCAGCCATTGCTGAAGCCGATCTGGTTACCACAGCTGTCGGCGTGTCGATTCTGAAGCATATTGCGGGGGTTCTGGCTGATGGCATCAGCAGACGGGTAGCGGTCTCTTCCGCACCGCTGCATGTGATTGCCTGCGAGAACGCGATTGGCGGCAGTGCCCAGCTCAAAGAGCTGGTGTATGCCAAGCTTGATGAAGCAGCCCGCGCCAAAGCGGACGCTTCTGTTGCCTTCCCGAACGCAGCTGTGGACCGGATTGTTCCATTGCAGCAGCATGAGGATATTCTGAAGGTAGTCGTAGAGCCATTCTATGAGTGGGTCGTAGATTCCTCCCAGATGATTCCGGGCTATACATCGGTTGAAGGTGTGCATTACGTGGATAACCTGGAGCCTTATATCGAGCGTAAATTGTTCACCGTGAATACCGGACATTGCTCCGCAGCGTATCTTGGCTTCCTGCGCGGGTACGAAACCATCCAGCAGGCTATGGCAGATGAAGCTTTGACTGCACAGGTCCGTGAAGTGCTGGAAGAAACCGGCGCAGTGCTGATCCAGAAGCATGGCTTCGATCAGGCAGAACACAGCAAGTATATCGACAAAATCCTTGAGCGCTTCCGCAACCCGGCGCTGACCGATGAAGTGTCCCGTGTAGGCCGTTCGCCGCTGCGCAAGCTGTCGCCGAATGACCGTCTGGTGTCTCCTGCTCTGCAGGCATACGACAGAGGGCTCAGCTATGCTGCCCTGACTCGCTCTATGGCCGGCGCACTGCTGTTCAATGTGAGTGATGACCCGGAAGCGGTCGAGCTGCAAGCCGCTATTGCCGAGCTTGGCGCAGAAGCTGCTCTGGCGAAGTATACAGGCATTGCTGCTGACCACCCGGTTCATAAGTCCGCGATGGAGCATTATGCGAAGCTGAAATAATCAATAGAAGTACAGCCGCAGGGGCAACCTATCCCTTCGGCTTTTTGCGCTTCCGGTGCGTATAATCACGGCATAACAAATACGGCGCCCCCTTTGTAAGAGAGGCACCGTAGTAAGTAAGGCTGGCATAACCATACCCGCCGAATTAAAGCTCTGCTTAGCTGTTCTCCAGAATCGTCTGCAGTGTAGTGCGGTCCAGGCCTTCAACCAGCTTGACCAGCAGCTCCTTAGCCGCTGCATAATCGTCGCTATGAATAATGGAAGTAGCCGTATGGATATAGCGTGAACAGATCCCGATAACCGCTGAAGGAATGCCGATACCGCTGACATGCACCTGACCAGCGTCCGTTCCCCCCTGGGCGACGAAATACTGGTATTTAATCCGGTGAGTGTCCGCCGTATCCTGAACGTACTCAATCAGCCCGCGATGCGTAATCATCGTAGGATCAAAGATACGCAGCAGCGCGCCCTGTCCCAGGTGGCCGAAGGCCTGGCGGTCGCCGGTCATATCGGCGGCGGCACTGGCATCCAGGCCGAAGAAAATATCCGGCTGAAGCAGATTGGCCGCGGTCCGCGCACCGCGCAGTCCGACTTCTTCCTGGACGGTGGCGCCGGAATAGACGGTATTCGGTAATTTTTTGCCATGCAATTCCTTCATTAATTCAATCGCCAGACCTACGCCATAGCGGTTGTCCCAGGCTTTGGCCATAATCTTCTTCGGATTGGCCAGCGGGGTGAACGGACAGACCGGCACAATCTGCTGCCCCGGGGCAACGCCGAAGCTCTGAGCTTCCTCGCGGCTGTCCGCTCCGATATCTATGTACATTTTGCCGATATCGCCGGTCTTGCCCCGCTCTTCAGCGCTCAGCAGGTGGATCGGTGTGCTGCCGACAACGCCATTCAATGTACCCTTTGGGGTAACAATCTGCAGCCGCTGCGAAGCCACAGCCGAAGCAAGCCATCCGCCCAGCGGCGTGAACCGGATCATTCCGTTGTCCGTGATGCCGGTAACCATGAATCCCACTTCATCCAAATGTCCGGCGACCATGATCTTGGGGCCGTTCGCCTCACCGCGCAGTACGCCGAACAGGCTGCCCAGGCGGTCCTGCACGAATTCATCGGTGTAAGGCATCATCGCCTCTTTGACGTAAGCGCGTAATTCACGCTCGAAGCCGGGGGCTGAAGGAAATTCAGTCAATGTTTTGAACAAGTCGAGTGTTTCTGGATTCATACACATATCGCTCCTTTTTACACTTATATAGGATGAACTTAAGTTATCGATAAAAGATAAAAATTTATATGCTCCGCGCATAAATTATCCTTATCTTTCTCGCTGAAACGGTACCTTCCTAAAAAGGACGGCAAGGCCGTTTCCACTTGTCAGGATCAGGTGTTATTGCAGTTCCTTCTCGCTTTTGGTTATTTTCTTTTGTTCATCTTACCCAGTATGAACATTGTTACGCCGATTGTCCATGGCAGGAGGGCATATGAACACAGTGACCCGGGAAGCGAATACTATGTTGTAAGGGCTCTGCAGGCAGGAGCCGGGAAAGGAAGCGAGGAGAATGTGGCTATCAGGAAGCGTAGCCGCAGCAGGCAATCGGGGAGTGCCCAGGAAGGTGCAGGCCCGCGGGCTGCACAAGCGGTACCCCCGCCGGTACCGGCGGGACAATGAAGCTGTGCTGATACTGGTGCTGTTTATGCTGCTGATTGTTGTGCTGCTTTATTTTTCCTGAGCTTAAGGGGACATAACGGGGCCGCCTATAGTGAACAATAAGGAAAAACATTGTATTGAAGCACAACCCGGAGGGACGGGAAATGCGTATCCCGCTGCCCGCTCCCTTTCGTATCCTACAGGAGGTGTCTGTATTGCCGGCGAAAACAAAGAAATCAGGCGTCAAGCTGCGGCTTGATACTTTGACCCCGCAGGATTATCAGGAATTGGCCAAGCCTTATGTGCCATCCCGTCCTGTATTCAAGAATTGTATGCGAGCCTTCCTATCCGGCGGCTTGATCTGTGTGCTTGGACAAGGCATCCAGGAAGCATTCATGGCAATATTCGATATGACTTCCCGCGAAGCAGCCAGTCCAACAGTTGCTATTCTGATTCTGCTCTCGGTCATTCTCACCAGCTTCGGTGTATATGACAAGCTTGCCCAGTGGTGCGGTGCGGGTTCAGCGGTGCCCGTCACAGGTTTCGCCAACAGTATGTGCTCCGCTGCTCTTGAACACCGGGCTGAAGGGCTCGTACTCGGCGTTGGCGGCAATATGTTCAAGCTGGCCGGATCAGTCATTGTGTTCGGTGTGGTTGCCGCATTTGTTGTAGGTGTAGTGTATGCCGTTATGGGCTGGGGAGGTGCACATTAAACGATGAAGCAGCTCGGCAGTCAGACCTGGGAATTTACCAACCGTCCGGTCATTCTAGGCTCTTCCGCAGTAGTAGGTCCGGAGGAGGGAGAGGGCCCGCTTGCTTCAAGCTTTGATTTTATCTACGACTCACTGGAAATGGGCGAGAAGACATGGGAGAAGGCAGAGCGCGCATTGTTCGAAAAAGCTTCCAAGCTCGCGCTCATGAACGCGAATCTGGAGCAGGAGAAGCTGGAGTTTTTTGTCGGCGGTGATCTGATGAACCAGATCATCAGCAGCTCCTTCGCCGCGCGGAAGCTTGGCGTGCCTTATCTTGGCGTCTTCGGCGCCTGCTCCACTTCCATGGAGAGTCTGGCTATCGCCTCCATGATTGTCGACTCCGGCGGCGGCAAGTATGCATTGGCCGGCACATCAAGCCATAACTGTACCGTGGAGAAACAATTCCGTTATCCTACAGAATACGGCTCCCAGAAGCCCCCAACGGCCCAATATACCGTTACAGGCTCAGGTTGTGCAGTAATTGGTGTTAATGATGGTACTGTAAAGGGCCCTCATGTGGTATCAGCGACGCTTGGGCGTATTATGGACCTTGGCCTGAAGGACCCGTTCAATATGGGAACCGCCATGGCACCGGCCGCTGCTGATACCATTACAGCACATTTCAGGGATACGGGATTGTCGCCCGGCCATTACGATCTTATCGTGACGGGGGACCTTGCTTCCGTTGGTCTGCCGATTGCCAAAGATCTGCTGGCCAAAGAGGGCATTCCCATGGAGCAGACAGTCTTTAACGACTGTGGTCTTATGATCTATGACCTGGACAAGCAGAAATATGTCATTGCCGGAGGAAGCGGCTGCGGCTGTTCTGCGGTAGTGACCTACGGGCACATTCTGAGCCGGTTGAAAAAGGGCGAATTGAAACGGGTGCTGATTGTGGCGACCGGAGCACTGCTATCACCGCTGTCTTATCAGCAAGGGGAGAGTATTCCGTGCGTAGCCCATGCGGTAGCCCTGGAGAGCGGAGGTGAAGGAGCATGATTTATTTGTGGGCTTTTCTGGTCGGGGGAGCCATTTGCGTTATCGGGCAGCTGATGTTCGATGTGCTCAAGCTGACGCCCGCCCATACCATGAGTACGCTGGTCGTACTCGGTGCGGTGGCCGATGCGTTCGGGATTTATGATCCGCTGGTGAAGTTCGCCGGTGCGGGGGCGAGCGTCCCCATTACCAGCTTCGGGAATTCCCTGGTCCATGGCGCGCTGACAGAGCTGGAGCGGGACGGGTGGGTCGGGGTAGTCACCGGGATCTTCGACGTAACCAGTGCGGGGATATCCTCCGCGATTGTTTTCTCATTCCTGGCTGCTCTTGTTGTCCGGCCGAAGGGCTAGGGTGAACGGAATGGTTTTGGGATGAGGATAAGTGAGAATAGGAAGGCCGCCTTTGGCGGTCTTTTTACTTTGGCATTAGCCTGTAAACCTGAACAAAGTCAACTGATTTTAAAGATAGTAACTATAAATTTGCGGTATGCGATTGCGGTGGAGAGTGGGTGGAATAAGGGAAGGGAGAGAGTCGCTTTGATATTCCGGGAAGTAGAGGTACCTTTGAGAGAAATTGAGATAGGCTAAGTGTTGGTATGTGAGGTGTAAGTACGTCTGACTGTGAGCTTGAGGTATAGGCTAGATGCTGGAATGTGAGGTAGAGGTAACTTTGAATTGGATTGAATAGGCTATTAGAGAAAATGAGGTGCCACTGAAAGGGCTGGAAGTTGGCTGAGTGCGAGAATGAGAAGTGCTAATGAAAGGGCTGGAAGTTAGCTGAGTGCGAGAATGAGAAGTGCTAATGAAAGGGTATGAAGTGAGCTTAGCGTGCAAAAGTGGATATAGCAGTAACTCTGGACCGGCAGGTTAGCGGAGCGCTAAGAAGAACCGACAGAAATCTGCACAAATTACAACAATTCAGAGATCAAATCTGCCGAAACGCAAAAATCTTGCAGGATATACAACAATCCAGGGTTCTGAGCGGTCAAACCGACAGAAATCTTGCAAAAAGTACAACAATACCCGATTTGACCCGCCCAGCCGCCGGAAATCCTGCAAAAAGTACAACAATTCCTGATCTGATACGCCCACCCCCAGCCCGGCCAAACACACCAGCCACAAGCTCGAATAAACACATCAGCTCACCAAACACACTAACCACAAGCTCGAATAAACACATCAGCTTACCCAATCACTAACCACAAGTTCGAATAAACACATCAACTCACCGACGTACCCGGCCCTCAACGCCCCAGCTCCCCCCGCCAGTTATCTACATACTCCTGCCACTGGACGAAGTGTAGCTTCCTACGAATTGATCCATAACGGCGATACAAGCAAATGAAAGCCACACAAGCAAATAAATGATACATAAATGATAGATTAGCGCTTAATCAGCAGTGATGGCTCCCCACAGCGCGATTTATTAGCGCCCGCCCCTGCTACTGGGAGTCTCAACAAGAAGGCATGGCGAAGAGGTGTTGCAGGCGGTGCATTATTTTGCTGCGCCCCATAAGTGTTTCTTTTTGACAAATCTCGTAAGCCGCTCTATAATTTCACGGCCCCTAACATGTACTTTCACTACTCGAATCATGTAAAATGTATATATTACTGCTTATTCTGACATAGGAGGTTTACCATATATGCCCGTACGTCAAGAATCTACGCAAATTATGAACGCTGTCCGCACTAATCTGGAATCCTGTATACTCGGTAAAAGCTTCGAAATCGAACTGCTGCTCACGGCACTCCTTGCCGGCGGACATGTCCTGATTGAAGATGTTCCGGGGACTGGCAAAACGCAGCTAATCCGGGCGCTATCCCGTTCCATGTCTGGTGAATACCGCCGGATTCAGTGCAATCCCGATATTCTTCCGAGTGATATTACCGGTGTATCTGTCTATCATCCGCGCGATGAGATGTTTCACTTCCGCCCGGGGCCGGTCATGACCAATATTCTGCTTGCCGATGAGATTAACCGGGCGACCACCAAGACCCAGTCCGCACTGCTTGAGGTCATGGAGGAGCGCAATGTGACGGTCGACGGGGAGACCTATCCTCTGCCGCATCCGTTCATGCTCTGCGCAACACAGAATCCGATAGACTTCGAAGGCACCTATACCCTTCCCGAGGCCCAGCTGGACCGCTTCATGCTGCGGATCAGCCTTGGTTATCCCGATGCCGAGACGGAGAAGAATCTGCTGATTACCCATCAGCAGGGCCAACCGGTGGACAAGCTGATTCCGGTCACCGGTATGGACACCATTGCCGCCATTCAGGAGGAGATCCGCGATATTTATATCAGCGATCCGGTCCTGAACTATCTGCTTGATGTAGTCCGGCAGACGCGGGAACACCCGCTTGTACTTCTAGGCGCAAGCCCCCGGGCATCCCTGTCATTCATGATGGCATGCAAGGCTTATGCTTTCCTGCAAGGCCGCGATTATGTTCTGCCCGATGATGTGAAGACCCTTACACCTTATGCGCTGGGACACCGCATTCTGCTGCGGCCGGAATCACGTCTTGATAATGTCAGCGTGGATTCCCTGCTGCAGAAGCTGCTGCAGAGCATTCATGTGCCTGTAACGATGAGGCAATAAGATGAGAAGCATCCTAGCGGGGGCGGCCGCTGTCATTCAGCCAAGGAAGTTCATGGGCGTGCTTGCGATCTGGGTCATCACACTGCTCTATGTGCTGTTTCAGGGCGGCAAAACCTCGTTCATGCTGTTCATTATGGTATCGGTTCTGATCCTGTATCTAATCATTGGGGGACTGGGCGGCGTCCGGCGGGCCAAGGGTACCCGCAGCCTCTACTCGGAGCAGGACAAGCCTGATCTGCTCTACGCAGGCGGTTATCTGCGGGTGAAGCTGAATGTTAACATTCCGGGTTTTCTGCCTCTGCCGTATGTGGTGGTGCGGGAAATTCTGAAGCGCCATAACGGGGAGTCCTGGGTGTTCGAGGAGAGTCTGGTCCCCAGCCTGAGAGGGCGGGGAGAGCTGCTGTTCCAGACACCGGTGCTGGAGCGGGGCTGCTACACCTTCGAGAGCACGGATATCCTCAGTGAGGATATCTTCGGACTGATGGAGCACAAAGGCACATTCAAGGCCGAAGGACGGTTCCGCGTGCTGCCCCGGGCAGTCGTAGTCCCGCGCTGGCAGCTGTATGAGCGGAGAGCGCGCCTGGCCGGGCCTCAAGCCTCGCTGCTCCAGTCCCGGCGTGAGACCACGCAAATCAACGGTGTCCGTGATTATGTCTACGGAGACCGGCTGACACGGATACACTGGAATGCTACCGCGAAGACAGGTGCCTGGAAGTCGAAGGAATTCGAGCATGAATCGGTCCCCCGGACCATTCTGGTGCTCGATGGCAGTGCAGGTGCATATTACAGCTCAGGACAGTTCGAGCTGGCGGTTTCGATTGCGGCGTCACTGCTCGGGTTCGGCATACGCGAGCGAATCGGGATCGGCCTGTGCTGCCTGGATAAGGATACGAAGGTGTTCAGTCCGGCAGAAGGCAGTGCCGAGCGGCAGAAGATGATCCAGTATCTGATTGATATCAATGCGGAGGGCCGGGGGCCGCTGATTACAAGGCTGGACAAGGCTCAGCGGATGTTCCCCAAAGGCGCATACTTTGTGCTGATCAGCCCGCAGAGCGGCAAGCCGGTGCTGGATACGCTGCGCTGGGCAGACAGCCGGGGGCTGACCCCTTCGCATATTCATGTCCGCAATCCTGCTGCGAAGAACCGGGGGGAAGAATGGGCCGATGTTCTCAAATCACGCGGGATCACCTGCTATAATGTCAGCTCGCTTCATGAGCTCCCTGCGGTACTTGGAGGTGATCCTATACGATGAAGCATTGGATGAACGGAGTCAAATCCTCATGGCATCACGCGTTGACGCTGCTCTGGCTGATGATCATCGCTTTACAGTGGATATCCTACACTGAGCCCTTCTGGCTGGAGGAGACCACAGCCGCTGTATTGCTGACTCTTGTTGCAGTAGCCTTAATTGAAATTATTATACCTGTTAAATGGATTTACCGCCTCATGCTTGAAGGTGTGGCGATAGTGTATCTCGTGTATCGTATTCTTCTGCATTACGGGGAATATGTTCCGAATCCCTGGCTGCCCACACTTCGTGAACGGCTGCCGGATATCATCACACATATGAATCCGTACATCTGGTTTGCGCTGGGTGCCTGGGCGCTGATGCTGCTGTCATCCTGGTGGGTGAATGGCAAGGCGCGGATTCTGATGTTCATCGGGATGAATATTACGGCGTTCGCCGCGCTGGACTCTTTTACAATATCTGTATTATGGCAGGAAGTAGCCTGGACCGTGTTTGCCGGAATGGGCTGGCTGGTCACCAGGCATTTAAGAAGCTTCCAATTGCATTATCCGCGGGGCTGGACCTATCTGCTTCAATATCCTTTCAAAGTAGCCCTTAATATAGCGATCATCTTCTCACTTGTCATTATTGCCGGAGTAAATATGCCGGATGTACGCCCTACACTAACTGACCCGTATACGGTTTGGCAGGAATGGAGCGGAAATACACCTTCCTCCGGAACTTCCGCCGGCGGCAGCGGTGAAAGCTCAAGCGGTGAAGGAACGGGAGGAGCAACCACCTCCGGCTACAGTCTGAATGATGATAATCTTGGCGGCGGCTTTAACTTTGATTATTCGCCCGTAATGACCGTCACCTCCGATTTGCGCACCTATATGCGCGGAGAGATCCGGAGTACGTATTCCGGAAAAGGCTGGAGTGACGATGATACATTCAGCCGGGGAACCTTCAGGACAGTCCAGGTAGGAGAGCCGCTGGAGCCTGTTGCGGCCCCTAAGACAGAGACCCGGACACTGACGCAGACGGTTAAGCTGCTGGGCGGCAACAACTATCCTGTGCTCTTCGGCGGCTACTCGATTGTAAAAGTGAATTCTGTGGATGGAGTGGCGGAGAGCAACGGGCTGTCATGGCGGGGTGAAGACAGCGAGCTGCTGTGGAACGCGGCGGGCAGTGCACGCTCTTACCCGCAGACCTATGTGGTGACCTCGGAGGTGCCAGTGGTACCGTTTCAGGAGCTGAGCACACAGACTTATGAACAGCTGTACGGAGATCTTGTTCTTGACCCGTATCTCCAGCTGCCGGGTAACTTCCCGGAGCGGGTCCGTGCGCTCGCGGAGGAGATTACTGCCGGAGCACAGACGCCGTACGAGAAGGTCATGCTGCTGCAGCAATATCTCCAGCAAACCTTTCCGTACACGAATCAGCCGGATGTCTCACGCGCAAGAAGCAAGGATATGGTTGAGAGCTTCCTGTTTGAGATTATGGAAGGCTACTGCGATTATTATTCCACTGCACTCGTCACAATGGTGCGTTCCCTGGATATCCCGGCCAGATGGGTCAAGGGCTATGCCCCCGGCGAACAGGCAGAAATCCCGGATAATCTGGCGCTTCAGCAAGGCGGTCTGGTGAATAATAACTATACGATCACAAACGCAGACGCCCACTCCTGGGCAGAGATTTATTTCGGTGACTACGGTTGGGTTCCAGTGGAAGCCACGCCCGGCTTCAATGTTCCGGTGCTGACCCAGACGGAGGAAGACAATGTAGAAGAACCTGAAGTGCAGGAGGAAGAGCAAGCGGAGCCTGAACAGGAAGCGGCAAATACGGCCGCCGGAAGTGAAGGATTCCATCCGGGTGTCTGGGTAGTAACAGGAGCGGCGGTTGTTCTTCTGCTCTGGAGCGGCACCCTGCTCTGGCAGCGGCGCATGAGTCTGCGGTTCCTGATCACGCGTCTGCGTATCGGCCATCAGCTGACTCCGGTACAAAAAGTTGTGGCAGAAACGCAGCGCTGGGTAAGGTATGTCCGAAGTAAGGGTATGCTGAAGAAAGAGCATGAAACTTTGCGCGAATCTGTGGAACGCTGGAGCCTTGAACGGCCTGCGGCGGCGGCAAATCTGTCCACACTCCTGGGCATGTTCGAGCGGGCGAATTACAGCCCTGAGGTTATTGAAGACAAAGACTGGCACAGCGTGTATACTGAAGCTTTGCGGCTGCGAAAAAGCATGAAATCCGGCAAGTAATGCTCCAGTATCATAAAGTACCGCTAACAGGTGGATTTTGACAGTTGGATATAGCGCTGGATACAAGTTTTCCGTATGAAAATGAGGTGAAAGTATTGTTTGAAAGGTTAGTTCCCAAACTCCGGGTAAATACGGTATTTGATATTGATCTGGAAGAGCTGTTCCGTCAAGGATACCGCGGGATTATTACGGATCTGGATAATACGCTGGTCGGCGCCAAGGCGCCTCTGGCTACGCCTGAGCTGCTGCTCTGGTTCACGAAGGTGAAGGAGCTTGGCTTCAAGCTGATCATTGTTTCAAATAACAATATGGACCGGGTGTCGCGCTTTGCAACGCCGCTAAATATTGAATTTGTACATCAGGCCCGTAAGCCGAGCAATGCCCCGTTTCTGAAGGCGATGAAGCTGATGGATCTGAAGCCGGAGCAGACGGTGGTGGTCGGCGACCAGATGCTTACAGATGTATACGGCGGCAACCGGCTCGGCCTGTATACGGTGCTCGTGCTGCCGATCTCCGTCAAAGATGAAGGCGTGGGCACAAGAATCAACCGCAGGGTGGAGCAGATTGCTCTGACACGTCTGCGCAAGCAAGGATTGTGGCAAGAGGAGGATAAATCTTAATGAATGTAGTGAACGACGACAAGAAACGGCCTGAGAAATGCAGCGGCTGCGGTATCAAGCTTCAGACTGTAAACAAGGAGCTTCCCGGGTATATTCCGGAGACTGCTTTTGAACGGGAACCCGTAATTTGCCAGCGCTGTTTCCGGATTAAGAATTACAACGAAGCTTCTTCCGTATCGGTGAACCAGGACGAATTCCTGAAGCTGCTCAGCGGAGTGGGCGAGAAGAACGCACTGGTAATCCACATTGTGGATATTTTTGATTTCGAAGGCAGTCTGATCTCCGGGCTGCAGCGGTTTGTCGGCAATAACCAGGTTATTCTGGCGGTCAACAAAAGCGACTTGCTCCCTAAGGTGACCAATTGGAACAGAATGCGCAACTGGATGCAGCAGCGCTGCAAGGAAGAGGGACTGCGCACGGCGGAGATTGTGCTTGTCAGCGCGAAGCGTAACCAGGGCTTCGACCGCCTGCTGGAGGCAGTAACCGAGCTGCGCGGACAGCGTGATGTCTATGTCGTCGGAGCGACCAATGTAGGCAAATCTACGCTGATCAACCGGCTGATCTCCGATTACAGCGACCTGGAAGAGGAGCTGACTACCTCTCGTTATCCGGGCACAACGCTGGATATGGTCAAGATTCCGCTGGATGACGGCCATTACATTATTGATACTCCGGGGATTGTCTATCCTTGGCGGTACAGTGAACTGGTTGAACGTAAGGATCTGGGCGCTGTAATGCCGGAGAATCCGCTCAAGCCTGCAGTGTATCAGCTGAATGAGGGCCAATCGCTGTTCTTCGGCGGACTGGGACGTTTCGACTTCGTTCAGGGCGAACGCCAATCCTTCACCTGCTATATCAGCAGTACGCTGAAGATTCACCGCACGAAGCTGGAGCGCGCCGATTCGCTGTATCAGGACCACCGCGGCGAGCTTTTGTCGCCTCCGGGAACGGCGGATATGGATAAGCTGCCGCAATGGCAGCGTCATGAATTCCGCATCGCCAGGAATAGTGAGACGGACCTGTTCATCTCCGGCCTGGGCTGGATCAAGGTGAACGGTACGGCAGGTGCGGTTGTGGCCATACATGTGCCGCGCGGCATTAAGGTGCTTACCCGTCCTTCACTGATCTAACTTAAGCCGATGCTGACAGAACCTGCAGGAGGGCGATACTATGGCTGAGACAGGCCTGAATGGTAAGGATGGACACCCGGAGCTTCTGCTGGGCGTAATGGGCGACCCGATTGCCCAGTCCAAATCTCCGCTGATGCACGGTGCGGCGCTGAAGGCGCTCGGGCTCTCCGGCGCTTATGTGCCGCTGCATATCACTCCGGACAAGCTGGGGGATGCCGTGCAGGCGGTCAAGACCCTCGGCTTCCGCGGGGTGAATGTAACCATTCCGCACAAGGTTGCGGTGATGGACTATCTGGATAAGCTGGATGCCAGCGCGGTGGATGTCGGTGCGGTCAACACGATTGTTAACGACAACGGTGTGCTGACCGGCTTCAATACGGATGGAATCGGATATGTCCGTTCGCTCAAGGCGGAGGCTGCACCCGAACTCGCAGGCACCCGTATTCTGGTGATTGGAGCCGGCGGGGCAGCCAGAGGCATTGTCTCGGCACTGCTCCAGGAGCGTCCGGCGTCTATCCTCATCGCCAACCGTAATGAGGAGCGGGCCCATCAGCTGGCAGACGGCTTCCGGAACAGAGGGAACGTAGCCGGAGCCGGCATGGAAGCCGTTCCTTCCGTCATTGGCAGCATGGATATTGTGATCAATACGACCTCAGTAGGCATGTACCCCCACATGGAGGGGATGCCGATAGATCCGGCTTGGCTTCATGAAGGAATGATCGTAAGCGATCTGATATACAATCCGCTGCATACCCGGCTGCTTACGGAGAGCCTGCAGCGGGGCTGCATCATTCACGGAGGGCTGGGAATGTTCGTCTACCAGGGTGCCTATGCGCTGGAGTACTGGACAGGACTCGCTGCACCCGTAGATATCATGCGGCAGACTATTGTGGATTGCCTCGGCGGGAGTGCCGGGGAAATGATTTCGGCGAGGTAAGGTAATAATATATGTTAATTAAGGAGTTTGTTCATTTATGTTAACTGGTAAACAAAAACGCTATCTCCGCTCTTTGGCCCATCATCTGGATGCTGTATTCCAGGTCGGCAAAGGCGGCGTCAATGATCATCTGATCCGTCACATTGAAGAAGCTATTGAGAAACGCGAGCTGATGAAGATCAGTGTGCTGAACAACAATGCCGATGATCCTAAGGAAATTGGTGCCGCGCTTGCCGAGCAGTCCGGTTCGGAGCTTGTTCAGGTAATCGGCAAGACGATCGTTCTGTACAAGGAATCACGTGATAACAAAACGATTGAGCTTCCCCGCTAAGGATTGATGCCGCAGCTCCCGCACCTGTGCGAGAGTTGCAGCCGGATGAAGTTCATCGGATAATAGGGGGAGGTGACCTCTTGAAAGTAGGAATAATGGGAGGAACCTTCGATCCTCTGCATATCGGCCATATGATGGCCGCGGAAACCGCGCGGGAGAGCTACGGTCTGCAGGAGGTCTGGTTTATGCCTTCGCATATTCCGCCTCATAAGCATGAGGCCGGAGCAAGCGGCGAGGACAGGCTGTCTATGGTGCAGGAAGCGGTTAAGGACCATCCTGCTTTTGGCATTCTCGACTGGGAAGTGGTCAGAGGCGGAGTGTCCTATACCCTGGAAACGGTGATCAGCCTGCAGGAGGAATATCCGCAGCATGAGTTCTTTTTCATTGTCGGAGCGGATATGGTTCAGTATTTGCCCAAGTGGCAGGGGATTGAGGAACTGGTGCAGAGGTTGACCTTCATCGGTGTCGGGCGTCCCGGGACTCCGCTTGATCTTGGGCTGCTGCCCGGTTTCATTGCGGAGCGGGTAGTGCTGGCGGATATGCCGCTGGTGGACCTCTCCTCCACGATGCTCAGAGCCCGGGCTGCCGAAGGGAAATCCATCCGCTATATGGTGCCGGACGCTGTGTTTGATTATGTTCAAAGGAGTGGATTGTATGGGGTACAGCCGCGAAGCGCTGATTGAAGCGGTCTCTGACCAGATGCCGGACAAACGCTGGAAGCATACACTCGGCGTAATGGAATCCTCTGTGAAGCTGGCGCAGCGTTATGGCGCTGATCCCGAACGGGCCGAGACAGCGGCAATTCTGCATGATGTCGCCAAGTACTGGCCTGTAGAGCGGATGCGGGAGATCATTGAACAGAACGGGTTATCCACCGAGCTTTTGAAATACGACAAGCAGCTATGGCATGCTGAGGTGGGCGCTTTTGCCGCTGAGCATGATTATGGAATTACGGATACTGAGGTACTGGATGCCATCCGCTACCACACCTCGGGACGGGAGAACATGAGCCTGCTGGAAAAAATTGTCTGTCTGGCCGATTATATTGAGCCTGGACGGGATTTCCCCGGTGTGGATGAGATACGCAGGCTGGCTAAGGTCAGCCTGGAGGAAGGGCTGGTAGCGGGACTGGATTCTACCATCAGCCTGCTGCTGGAGAAGCGCCGGATCGTGTTCCCGCTTACGGTGCTGGCGCGCAACGATTTAGTAAGAATACTGGAGGATAAAATATGAGTGTACAATCAAACAAACTTCTGGAGCTGGCGCTGAATGCCGTTCAGGATAAAAAAGCAATGAACGTGGTAGCACTGGATCTGCGCAGCGTGTCGCCGATCAGTGATTATTTCATTATCTGCCACGGTAATTCGGATACCCAGGTGCAAGCGATTGCTACTGAGGTTCGCAAGGTAGTTCATGAAGCCGGAGGAATGATCAAAGGCGTCGAAGGTATGGACGCAGCCCGCTGGGTACTGATGGATCTCGGGGATGTTATCGTCCATGTCTTCCACCGCGATGAACGCGAATATTACAACATCGAGCGTCTGTGGTCTGATGCCAAGGTTGTGGAAACGGTATGAGTCTGATAGCTGGAACTACGGTTACGCTTGAAGTGATGCGGGAGGTATCCCCTTACGGATATTTCCTGAGCGCCGGTGACCAGGATATCATGCTTCACTACACCGAGCTGGTCGGCAGCAAGCCGAAGATCGGTGACAAGGTTGAAGTGTTCATCTTCTTCGATACCGAGGACCGTCCTGCAGCTACAATGAAGAAGCCTTACCTGACGCTGGGTGAAATGGCGCTGCTCGAAGTGGCCGATATTCATCCGCGTCTGGGCTGCTTCCTGGAGATGGGGCTTGGACGACAGCTGCTGCTGCCGATCGGCGAGCTTCCGGAGCTGGTGGAGCTGCGTCCGCAGATCGGTGACAAGGTATTCGCCATTATGGAGCATGACAAGCAGGGGCGTCTTCGGGCCAAGCTGGCCGGAGAGCAGGAGCTGGCGCCGCTGGCGCTGCCCGCACCTGAATCATGGCAAGGGCAGACTGTAACTGCGCGGGTATACAAACCTCTGCAGATGGGTACCTTTGTACTTGTAGATGCTGGTGTACTCGGCTTCGGCATCATTGGTATGGTTCATTCCTCTGAGCGCAGCCGGCTCTTGCGTCTGGGTGAAGTGATTGAAGCACGGGTAGCGCATATCCGTGAGGATGGCCGGGTCAACCTCAGCATGGGCCACCGCAAGGAAGTGGGCCGTGATGTGGATTCAGCGGCACTGCTGGATTTCCTGGCTACCCGTCCGGGCGGCGGCATGCCGTATTCGGATGCAACGCCTCCGGATATTATCAAGCAGCGCTTCGGCATCAGCAAGTCAGCCTTCAAGCGTGCGCTGGGCAAGCTGATGAAGGAAGGGCTGGTTACCCAGAAAGAGAACTGGACCTATCTGGCCGGCAAGGAAGAGGCCGATTCGGAGCCTGAATCTGACAACCAATAGTTTATAGAAAGCGGTGTACGCAGTGTCTTCCTATGGGAAATTTGCTTATGTATACGATGAGCTGATGGCGGATATGCCGTATCCGGATTGGCTGACCTTCGCAGAGACAGCATGGAGTAAATACGGCAAGCCGCGTACAGTAGCCGAACTCGGCTGCGGTACCGGCAGCCTGACCATTCCGCTGGCCGCGGCAGGTTATCATATGACGGGGATTGATCTCTCTTCGGACATGCTGGCTGTGGCGCAGCGCAAGCTGGAGCAGCAGCCGCAGGGGCGGCGTTTTTTGCGGGAAGGCAGTGTACGCTGGGTTAGACAGAATATGAAGGAATGGGAGATGCCGGAGCCTGTGGATTCGGTTATTTCCTTCTGCGATTGCCTCAATTACGTACTGGAGGAACAGGATGTCAAGGACGTATTTGCCTGTACCTATGCCGGACTTAAGCCGGGTGGAACCTTCCTGTTCGATGTACATCATCCGAATACGCTGACGCGCTACGAGGAAGAACAGCCCTTCGTGCAGGATGAGCCGAACGTATCCTACATCTGGACCTGTGAGCTCGATGTGCCGCGCCGTGAGATTGAGCATCACCTGTCTATCTTCGCCCGTGAAGAGGGCCGCCAGGATGTGTACCGGCGTTTTGAAGAGACGCATACCCAGCGCGCCTATGATCCGGACTGGATGAAGCAGGAGCTGCTGAAGGCCGGATTCAAGGACGTTAAGATCTATGCGGACTTCGAGTGGATCGAAGCTGACGATTCCGCCCAGCGGCTGTTTTATGTAGCTGTGAAATAAACGTTATGTATACAGTGGTCCTTACCCGTAGGAGGGTGGGGGCCTTTTTTGTTGTTTCCGTATATTGTGATAAAAGGAACCGGCCCGCAGCATCGTGCGGGCCGGCATCTTCCAATGTGCTTACCTGTGTTCGAACAAATCGATGGTGCCGAGTACAATATGCGCCAGACCAAATCCAAGAATGCCTGTTGCAGCCATTTTATATCTGCTGCCTAAAAAAGCTGCGCTGGAAGCAGTTACTACGGTTCCAAGAACGGCGGGTATCAACCCTTCACGCATTCGAAACACTCCCTCACGGTAGTTTGAAAGACATTCGTTAGTGTGGGTTACGGAGGGGACAATTATACGGGGAGTTCCTTACCCGGCCGGGAAACTGCATTTGTTATGAAAAAAAGACCATCCACCGCCCGGGAGGATAGTCTTGCTGATTGCAAAGCCAGTCAGTCTATGGCCCCCGCCGTTGTCACAGGGCGGGAGGGATCGTCCACCTCATGCACATTATAGAGCACACGTGCCAGCAGATCCTGGCTGTAATTGCCGAAATGCTTGCCGTAAATGGTCAAGCCGCGTTTGTTGACCGGCTTGTCGGTGACGGCAATGCGGAAGGTCAGCTCGCTTTTGTAATCCAGCTTGATATCGTCAAGGGTGATGTCCGAGATGCGGCAGCCGTCAATGAAGCTTCCTTCATTGTTGATCCGGATCAGCTTCAGCATGCCGTACTGGTTAAGATGAGGCGGCCACCAGTCGGGATTGAAGGTACCGCGGGCATCTCCGAAGTCGCCGGGGCTGGTCCAGAAACCGATTTCGATTCCATTCACATAGAAGTACAGGTCTGAAGGATAGTTGTCGTTGAATCCGGGAGCCTCAGAGCCAATCTCCATGGAGAATTGAATCTCACGGAAGGTCTGGTTGGCTTTGAGATAGTTCGGAATCCGGTATTCCAGGAACCCTTCGGCCATCCAGATAATCTCGGAATCAATCCGCTGGGGATCGGCGAAATAACGCGGCTCGTCGAAGTCACCGATAATGCTGTCTTTGGTGGCCAGTCCGCAGGTAGGGACCGCCTGATAATTGCTGTAATGGCCAACCTGGATTTCGACCTCGTACAGATTGTCGACATCCTTGCTGCGCAGATCCACCATCAGCTTATCCTTATTCAGATAGCAGACCTTCTGGATACCATGCTTGCCTACCGAGGTGTTGATCTCGATCAGGCCGCTCTCCTCCAGCTTCTTGATATGCATCGTAATTGCACCATTGCTGAGTTTAAGCTTCTTGGCAATTTCATTCAGGTTCAGCGCCTGGTTGGTGGCCAGCAGCTCGAGAATCTGAATCCGGATCTCGGAGCTGAGCGCCTTGAAAATATCAATCCCGCTCATCAGATCTTTAATGTAAATCATATTTAGGATACCTTCTTCCAGTGAGGTCGTTTAGAACAAACTATTTTATAAAATTATAAACCATTTGAGTTAAAAAGGAAAGATTTCTTCCTTTATTTGTAGTTTATAATTAAAAATCAGCTAAATATGATTTGAAATATACCTTTACTTTATATTTATTCAAATGAATTAAGCGGTTTTATTACAAAAAACGAGGTTATGTTTCAGAAAACGCGCCATTTATTGATTTTCGTTTGTATATATATAAATAGATTTATACTTTTATGTTTACAGAGGTCTTTATATATGTTATTTTATACCTGTAAGCGAATACATTCAAATATTTTTTAATTGATTAACTAATATGTGAAATGGAAGGGTGATCACATTGTCGTCGGGTACACTAAGAGCAACGCTTATCGCCGATAAGTCATTTGTCATTGCCGAAGTAGATAAGCGGATCTACGGCTCATTCATAGAACATCTGGGACGGGCGGTCTACGGCGGAATCTACGAACCGGGGCATCCCACAGCAGGAACCCTCGGCTTCAGAGGCGACGTGAAATCACTGGTTAAGGAGCTTAATGTACCCATCATCCGTTATCCCGGGGGCAATTTTGTATCCGGATACAATTGGGAGGATGGTGTAGGTCCAATTGAGCAGCGCCCGAGACGCCTTGAACTGGCCTGGCGGACGGTCGAGCCTAATGAGGTGGGCACCAACGAATTCATGAACTGGGCTAAGGAAGTAGGCTCAGAGGTTATGATGGCAGTCAATCTCGGAACACGCGGAGTGGATGCGGCGCGTAATCTGCTGGAATATTGCAATCATCCCGGAGGAACATACTGGAGTGATCTGCGGCGGAGTCACGGGGTGGAGCAGCCTCATAAGATTAAGACCTGGTGTCTGGGCAATGAAATGGACGGACCCTGGCAGATCGGCCAGAAGACGGCTGTGGAGTACGGACGTCTGGCTTACGAGACAGGTAAGGCGATGCGCCTGATAGACCCGGACATTGAGCTTGTCTCCTGCGGAAGCTCCAGTTCGGCAATGCCGACCTTCCCTGAATGGGAAGCGGTTACTCTGGAGCATACCTACGATGTAGCCGATTATGTGTCACTGCATCAATATTACGGTAACCGGGATAATGATTCGGCGAACTTCCTGGCACGCAGTATGGATCTGGAGCATTTCATCCGTACGGTTACAGCTACCTGTGACTATATCAAGGCCAAGAAACGCAGCAAGAAGACGATGTATCTCAGCTTCGATGAATGGAATGTCTGGTACCACTCGAACGAATCGGATACGAAGATTGATCCCTGGACTATCGGCCCGCCGCAGCTTGAGGATCATTACAACTTCGAGGATGCCCTGCTGGTCGGCAGTATGCTGATTACGTTCCTGAGACATGCAGACCGGGTGAAGATGGCTTGTCTTGCCCAGCTTGTCAATGTAATTGCACCAATAATGACGGAAGCAGGCGGTGCTGCCTGGAAGCAGACGATTTTCTATCCCTATCTGCATGCTTCCAAATACGGCCGCGGGGTTTCCCTTCAGCCGATTGTGAATTCACCGAAATACGATGCACAGGATTACACCGATGTTCCTTATCTGGACAGCGCGATTGTACATAATGAGGAGCAGGATGAGCTGACTATTTTTGCGGTGAACCGTCATTTGGAGGAAGGCCTGCATCTGAAAGCCGATGTCCGGGGCTTCGAGGGATATACGCTGATTGAGCATATTGTCCTGAAACATGATGATCTGAAAGCGGTGAATACGCCGTCAGAACAGAAGGTACAGCCGGAACTGGCTGCCGGTACGGTATGCAAGGACGGTTACGTGGAGACGCTTCTGTCCAAGGCATCCTGGAATGTCATTCGTCTGGGCAAGAGGAACTGACACATGTACATGGAATCAGAACGATAACGAGTACATTGTTTGCAAAAACATTTTTGTAGATGATTTGCTAAATTTTATTTACTTAGGAGGAGAAAGTGTTGAACAAAAAGTGGGGTTTTTCAGCATTGGCACTTGTTCTATCATTATCTACAGTATTGGCGGGCTGCGGGAAGGACGATAAAAATACGATAACGTTCTGGACGCCGCTTACCGGGGATGACGGTGCCTACATGGATCAACTGGTTAAAGATTACAATGCAACCAATCCGGAAATGAAAGTGAAACATGTCATTACCGCAGATATGTATACAAAGATTTCGACAGTGCTTAACTCCGGCAAGGGCGTGCCTGATTTGTCGATTATTCACGCCGACCGTGTTCCTGGATATGTTAAGCAGGGGCAGCTTGAGCCGATGACAGCCGTAACCACAGCACAACCCGAAATTAAGCAGGAAAATTACCTGCCTCAGGCATGGTCAACAGGTACGATTGAGGGAACTCAATATACAGTTCCACTCGATATTCACAGTAATGTGATGTACTACAATAAAGATCTGCTCGCCAAATACGGTGCAGAATCGTTCCTTGATGACAACGTGGTAACTATTGATGAAATGCTCTCCCTGCAGGGTAAATTGAATGAAGGCGATTATGTTGTCAATGATGCCTTGCTCGGCTGGGTCATTCTTGCACAGATTCAAAACCTCGGCGGGGACATTCAGGAGAACGGCAAACCTGCGGTAAATACGCCGGTTATGAAGCAAGCCTTTGAAGAGGTTAAGAAAATCAACGATGCCGGACTGATGACACCATTCGGTGAAGACGGCTACCTGATGTTCCAATCCGGCAACGTGTTATTCTCCACTGACGGTACCTGGAGCTCTACGGCACATGCCGGAGTGGAAGGCCTGAACTTTGGAGTAACTAACGTATACTCCCCTACACCTGACAAGTTCACGAACAGATCGTCTTCCCACTTGTTCGCTATGCTGAAGAATAAAGACAGATCCGAAGAGAAAGTAGCCGGAATCGGCAGTTTCCTTGAGTTCATCCGTGCGAATTCTATGGAATGGGCCAAAGCCGGACAAACCGTAGCAAGTAAACAAGTTATTGAGAACCCTGAATATCAAGACTATATCCAATCCTTCTTCACCTCCAGTGAAAAAGAAATTGAATCCCTCTATATCTACACTTATGAGTACTATCCATACATTGCAGAAGCCGTTGATACGTACTGCGGAGACATCGTCCGCGGCAACGTGGACATCGACGAAACCCTGCAAACCATGCAGAAATTCGTAGAGGACAAAATCGCCGAAGGAACAAGCGGCGCGGCGCAGTAAACGGAGCGGAATAGATTGTATGGAGCAATGTGCCGGTAATGGCACATTGCTTTATGCCAAAGGAGAAAAGATTGCCTATGAAAAAGAAATTAAATTTGGCGCCTGTTTTCTTTGTAGGTCCACATGTCATCTTGTTCGTTGTTTTTATTTTACTGCCGACAATCTACGGGATATATGCATCGTTTACCAAATGGAATCTGATGAATGAGCCTGTCTGGGTGGGTCTTGCCAATTACAAGACCATTCTTTTTGACAACAGCTCTACATTTCATACGCAGTTCAACAACGGTTTGAAGAACACCCTGGTCTTCGTCGTGCTTAGTGTACCGCTGTTAATTGTGATTCCATTGCTGATTGCGGTTGCGCTTGAGCATAAGAAAGTGAAGGGGAAAAGCTTGATTCAGGCTATTCTGTATATCCCGGGTCTGATTTCCATCTCTGCGGGAGCCCTGATCTGGCTGCTGCTCTTCAACAAACAGCTCGGGATGGCCGGCAATGTGTTCGGTTCCAATGTCGCCTGGCCAACGCACCAGCCGTATGCCTGGATTCTGATTATTATCATCACGATCTGGGGCGGTGTCGGAGGTAACATGATTATTTACCGTGCTTCGATCAGCGGCGTATCCCAGGATTTATATGAATCGGCAGAAATGGACGGCGCGGGTCCGATCCGCAGATTTGCGAGCATCACCCTGCCTTCGATTCGTTTCCCGCTCATCTTTACCTTTGTTATGACTACTGCGGGTGCCTTCAACGTATTTGGCCAGCCGCTAATGATGACTGATGGCGGACCGCGACAGACTACACATGTGCTGATGATGTATATCCGTCAGCTCGCGTTCGGCAACGGGGAGTCCATTGCGGGAATGGCGTCAGCAATGGCAGTGCTGCTGGGATTGGTGATTTTGATTATTTCAGCCCTGCAATATTATGTGATGAACCGGAACGCAGCGTAGGTATTTCTAAAACATGGGATCTGGCAGTGGAAATTGAAAAGGCAGGTGTACCGTATGGCAAACCAAGTGGCTGGACAATTGGATAAAGGTCCGCTTGTAAGCGGACAGAACGGTTCAAAAAGAAAAGGTTCGGGCTTCAGCATTTCAAAATATATCTCGTATCTCTTTTTGATCATATTGTGTGTGATGTGGATCGTCCCTATAATCTTCGGAATTACAACCTCTTTCCGGTCGCAGACCGAAGTTGTGACCTCCGGGTTCCGGTTGTTTCCGAAAGAATGGATATTCGATAACTATGTAAAGATTTTGGAGAATACTTCTACGGCTCCAATCTTGCGTTGGCTAGTGAACTCATTGTTCATTGCGTCCATGCATACCCTATTGGTCGTTGTTGTTATTTCCATTACCGGTTACGGCTACTCTCGAATGAAATTTAAAGGAAGAGATACGCTGTTCTTTACCCTCCTCGGTATATCCTTTTTCCCGGGTGTTGTGAACCTGATTCCTTCCTATAAAATCATCGATGCCTTAGGCTGGGTGAACACCTCCTGGGCCATGATTATCCCCGGGCTTGCGGGCATGGGTAATCTCTTTTTGGTAAGGCAGTTTATGAACGGCATTCCGAAAGAGCTCGATGAATCGGCCCATGTGGACGGTGCGGGCCACTTCCGAATTTATTTCTCGATCATTGTGCCGCTGATTAAACCGATTCTGATCGTATGCGCGCTGTTCTCCTTTACAGGATCATGGAATGACTTCCTGTGGCCAGTTATCGTATTTACCGATGTAGACAAAATGCCGGTCACGGCCGGGCTGCTGCTGTTGCAGGATATCTACGGGAACTACCGTATGATCGGGCAATTGATGGGTTCGGCAATCTTAGCGATAATCCCGACGTTGGTGCTATTCCTGTTTGCCCAGAAATACTTTGTGCAATCGATTAATTTGAACTCTGGGATTAAGGGCTAAATACAAAAATATTCTCTAAGGAGAGAGAAACTATGACTGCAAAGCTGGTTATCAACGCAGATCTGCCTAAAAACGTCATCAACAAAAATATTTACGGGCATTTCGCCGAGCATTTGGGCAGATGTATCTATGAAGGCCTGTGGGTAGGCGAGGATTCGCCAATACCGAATACGGACGGTATCCGTAATGATGTTATTGCAGCGCTCAAAAAGCTGAACATTCCGGTGCTGCGCTGGCCGGGCGGCTGTTTTGCCGATGAATATCACTGGAAAGACGGAATCGGCCCCAAGGAAGGACGCAAGCGGATGGTCAACACCCATTGGGGCGGTGTAGTAGAAAACAACCATTTTGGCACCCATGAATTCTTCCGGTTGTGCGAACTGCTGGAATGTGAGCCGTACATTTGCGGCAACGTAGGCAGCGGCACAGTCCAGGAGATGTCAGAATGGGTGGAGTATATGACCTTTGACGGCGAATCACCTATGGCGGCCTGGCGGCAGGAGAACGGCCGTGAACAACCATGGAAGCTTAAATATTTCGGTGTCGGCAACGAGAACTGGGGCTGCGGGGGAAATATGCGTCCTGAATACTACGCGGACCTGTACCGCCGTTATCAGACATATACCCGGAACTACGGGGATAACCGGCTCTACAAGATTGCCGGTGGAGCGAACGTGGATGATTACAACTGGACTGAAGTTCTGATGAGAGAAGCCGGCCGGTTCATGGACGGGCTAAGCCTTCATTCCTACACCATCCCCGGCAGCTGGGAAGAGAAACGCCAGTCGCTCGGTTTCGATGAAGCCGAATGGTTCGAAACGATGCAGAAATCACTTCATATGAACGAGCTCATTACCCGGCATTCAGCCATTATGGATAAGTATGATCCACAGAAGCGGGTAGGATTGATTATAGATGAATGGGGTACATGGTTCCTGAACGAGCCCGGAACCAATCCGGGATTCCTGTATCAGCAGAACACACTCAGAGATGCGCTCGTGGCAGGCATTCATCTGAATATTTTCCACAATCACAGCGACCGGGTGCAAATGACCAATATTGCTCAAATGGTCAATGTGCTGCAGGCACTGATCCTGACCGAAGGCGACCAAATGTTGCTTACACCTACATATCACGTGTTTGATATGTATAAGGTGCATCAGGATAATGAGCTGCTGGAGGTCTCTTTACAGAGTCCGGATTACAACTTCGGCGGGGTCACAATTCCGCAGCTGAGCGTCTCTGCATCCCGTGATGGAGAAGGCAAGGTCTATGTCTCCCTGTGTAACATCAGCCATGAAGCGTCAGCCAGTCTAAGCCTCGACATTTGCGGTATCACACTAAGCAGTGTAAGCGGACAGATTCTGACACATGGCGAGCTCGGTGCGCACAATACATTTAACAATCCGGATACTGTAGCGCCGGCTGCCTTCGAAGGCGTGTCTTTAAACGATGGAACTTTGGACTGCGAGCTTCCGCCGGCCTCAGTAGTCGTTATTACACTGGAATAAGACTCTATGCCCGAGATTCCGCACATGAACCGCAGGGAAGGCTGCAAGAGCTGCTATAGCAACTTCGTCAGCCCGGAAAAGTGGAACGGCTGATTGAAATTGCCACCCGGGTAAGACCGCTTGCAACGGAGGAACAATACAAGACACACGGGCTTCAGGATTCGCTGTGCCCTTATCCACCGCTTCGTAGTGGAACTGAGGCCCGCGGACTGATGACGGCAAATCCTCCTCCTTCCCCGGTACATTCGGTATGCTCAGGTCTGAGTTACACAGCCGTTTAATACTTCTGAACAGACCAAAGGAGAAACCATGATGAGTACAAATAGAGAGTACAGCAATCCGCTTGTGGAGCAGAGGGCGGACCCTTGGGTGTACAAACATACAGACGGCTATTACTATTTCACGGCTTCCGTGCCGGAGTATGACCGGATTGAAGTGCGCAGAGCTGCAACAATTGAAGGGCTGAGAGAAGCGGTACCAGTCGTAGCCTGGCGCAAATATGAGAGTGGTCCGCTCAGTGCCAATATCTGGGCTCCCGAAATCCATTACATTGACGGCAAATGGTATATTTATTTCGCTGCCGCCCGGACCACCGAAACGAAGGAAGGTCTGTTCGACCACCGCATGTTCGTGCTGGAGAATGCTTCGGCGAACCCGCTGGAAGGGGGATGGGTAGAGAAAGGCCAGATGAAGACGGCCTGGGAATCCTTCGCCCTGGATGCCACTTCGTTCGAGCACAAGGGAGTGCGGTACTATGTATGGGCGCAAAAAGACCCCGATATCGAGGGGAATTCCAACCTGTATATCTCGGCCATGGCGAACGGCTGGACGTTAACAGGTCCGCAGACGATGATCGCCACGCCGGAGTATCCGTGGGAGATTATTGGCTTCCGGGTGAATGAAGGCGCAGCTGTTCTGAAGCGTAACGGCAAAATCTTCATGAGCTTCTCTGCCAGCGCAACCGACTACAATTACTGCATGGGCCTGCTCACGGCGGATGAGGACAGCGATCTGCTGGACTCCGCCTCCTGGACCAAACATCCTGAGCCGGTCTTCAAGACGAGTGAGGAGAACGGGCAATACGGCCCGGGGCACAACAGCTTCACGGTCGATGAGAACGGTGAGGATGTGCTGATCTACCATGCCCGCAACTATAAGGAGATTACCGGAGACCCGCTGTACGATCCGAACCGCCACACCCGGGCCCAGCGCCTGCACTGGAATGAAGACGGCACACCGGATTTCGGTATCCCGGTGAAGGACGGCGGGAAATAAAGGGCGGGTTCATATAAACCCGCTGCCGTAATGGCAAAGGAATGGCCTGCTAATCTGCTAATATGCAAAGAGTCCCGCAACCCTTATAGGGGAGCGGGACTCTTTATGCTGTGCAGGAAATCTCGATGAAACCCGCTGTTGATCTCACTCATAGAACAGCAGGCGCTTCGCATAGGCGTTGCGGAATTAGGTGGGGCTCGTCGAAGTAACACGGCTCGTTGAAGTCACTTCAGATAGCAGACCTTCTGGATGCCGCGCCTGCCTACCGAGGTGTTGATCTCGATCAGGCCGCTCGCCTCCAGCTTCTTGATAATGCAATGTAAATCATATTTAGGATACATTCTTCCTGGGAGGTCGTTTAGAAAAAAACAATTTTATATAATTATAAACTAATTTAGCTTAAAAGGAGGAAAACATCCCTTTAATTGGATGTTGTAATTGAAATTAAGTTAAATATGAGTTATATATCAATTTTTTTATGTTTTATCAAATTAATAAAGATGTTTTGTTACAAAAAATGAGTAAATTTTAAGAGGATATACCTTTTGTCGGTTTTACTTTGAATATGTATGAATAAGTTTATATCTTTATGTTTACAGAGATGTTTATATATGTTATTTTATACTTGTAAGCGAATACATTTGAATGTTTTCTAATTATTTCACAATTATATGAAACGGTTGGTGATGATATGACTTCTGGTGCATTAAAGGCAACGCTGATTGTAGACAAATCCTTTGTAATTGCTGAAGTGGATAAGCGGATCTACGGCTCATTCATAGAACATCTGGGGCGGGCGGTCTACGGCGGAATATACGAGCCCGGACATCCCACTTCAGGCGCTTCCGGCTTCAGAGCCGATGTGAAATCACTGGTGAAGGAACTGGATGTGCCAATTATCCGATATCCCGGAGGAAATTTTGTATCCGGTTACAATTGGGAGGATGGTGTAGGTCCGGTAGAACAGCGTCCCAGACGTCTTGAACTGGCCTGGAGGACGGTTGAGCCTAATGAGGTAGGTACCAATGAATTCATGAACTGGGCCAGAGAAGCGGGTTCAGAGGTCATGATGGCAGTCAATCTCGGAACACGCGGAGTAGATGCAGCACGTAACCTGCTGGAATATTGCAATCATCCCGGAGGAACGTACTGGAGTGATCTGCGGAGAAGCCACGGAGTAGAGCAGGCCCATAAGATCAAGACCTGGTGTCTGGGCAATGAAATGGATGGACCCTGGCAGATCGGTCAGAAGACGGCTGTGGAATATGGGCGGCTGGCTTATGAGACAGGAAAGGCGATGCGCCTGGTAGACCCGGACATTGAGCTTGTCTCCTGCGGAAGCTCAAGCTCGGCGATGCCGACCTTCCCTGAATGGGAAGCGGTTACTCTGGATCATACCTACGACGTAGCCGATTATGTTTCACTGCATCAATATTACGGAAACCGTGATAACGATTCGGCGAACTTCCTGGCACGCAGCATGGACCTGGAGCATTTCATCGAGACGGTCACAGCCACCTGTGACTATATCAAGGCGAAGAAACGCAGCAAGAAGACGATGTATCTCAGCTTCGATGAATGGAATGTATGGTACCACTCGAACGAATCAGATACGAAGATTGATCCATGGACCATCGGTCCGCCGCAGCTTGAAGATCACTACAACTTCGAGGATGCCCTGCTGGTCGGCAGCATGCTGATTACGTTCCTGAGACATGCAGACCGGGTGAAGATGGCTTGTCTGGCCCAGCTTGTCAATGTAATTGCACCAATAATGACGGAAGCAGGCGGTGCTGCCTGGAAGCAGACCATCTTCTATCCTTATCTGCATGCTTCCAAATATGGACGCGGTGTTTCGCTTCAGCCGATTGTGAATTCACCGAAGTACGATGCACAGGATTACACTGATGTTCCTTACCTGGACAGCGCGATTGTACATAATGCGGAGCAGGGGGAGCTGACTATTTTTGCGGTGAACCGTCATTTGGAGGAAGGCCTGCACCTGAAGGCCGATATCCGGGGCTTCGAGGGGTATACCCTGCTTGAGCATATCGTTCTGAAGCATGATGACCTGAAAGCTGTGAATACGCCCGCAGAACAGAAGGTACAGCCGGTGCAGGCTGCCGGTACCGTATGCAAGGATGGTTACGTAGACACACTTCTCTCCAAAGCTTCGTGGAACGTAATCCGGCTGAAGAAAAGCGCAGGCTTGTGAGCCGGACTGTAAGAGCAGTTCTTATATAACTGATATTTTGTACACAAATAAGGGAGGTTTAAGGATGAAGAAGAAGGGGTTTCTCGCATTAATGGTAGTGGCTATGGTAGTATTCCTGGCGGGCTGTGGAGGGTCATCGAAGGAAGAGGGCGGAGAAAGTTCGGTACTTAATGCCGGTGCCGGCGAGAGTGCGACTGAACTCTCCTACTGGACATTCGTTGAATTACACGGCCAGCATTTTGAGAAAATGCTAGAGAAATGGAATGCGGCCAATCCTGATCGTCAGATCAAGCTGAATGTTACAGTAATGCCTTATGACGATATGCACAACAAGTTATCGATTGCCGTGCAGACGGGCGTAGGCGCACCGGATATTGCCGATATTGAATTGGGTAAATTTCCTGACTTCCTGGCCGGAACACCACAGCTGGAACCGCTTAATGATGTAGCTGAGCCTTTCAAGGGTACAGTTGTGCAATCCCAGCTGGATTTGTACAGCAAAGAAGGTAATATCTACGGCCTGTCTACTCACGTAGGGGCAACCGTTGCCTTTTATAACACAGAAATTCTCGAACAGGCAGGAGTCGATTACAAGACGATCGTAACCTGGGATGATTTCAAGAAAGCCGGCATGCAAGTGTACGAAAAAACCGGCAAATACATGGGTACCGCTGACACAAGCGCTATCTGGCAAGAATCGCTCCTTTTGGCACAGCAAGGCTCTGACCTCACTGATGAAGCCGGCAATCCAAAGGTGAATTCACCGGAGCTGGTGAAAGCCCTTACTATGCTCAAGGATCTGCAGGACAACAATGTAATCTCCACCATCGCCGGAGGGCAGCCGGATACAGAAGAAGCTTATGGTGAATACAACTCCGGTAACTATGCAGCAGCCTTCATGCCGCTATGGCAAATGTCGAGATACACGAACTACATGGCGGACTTGCAGGGCAAGATTGCCATTGCTCCGCTTCCGGTGTTTGAGAAAGGAATGCCAAGATCGTATGGCGGCGGCGGAACCGGTACTGTCGTAACCAAAACAGCCAAAGATGTGCAGCTGGCTAAAGACTTCATTGCTTATGCGAAGCTTTCCCTGGATGCCAATATCGAAATCTGGAACACTCTCGGCTTTGACCCGATCAACATGAGCGTATGGGATATGAAAGACGTGACTCATAATCCTGAGAATCAGTTCGTGAAGTATTTTGTCAACAACCCGTTCGATGTATTGAATGAAATTAAAGACGAAATCCAGCTGATCAAATCCACATCGGCTTCACCGACCATCAATAATGTTCTTTGCACAGTTACCCTAAATGAAATCTTCGAGGACGGCAAGGATGTACAGAAGGCGCTCGATGATGCACAGGCACAAATTGAACAAGAGTTGAAATAACCGGATAGTTAAACTGGGAGAGCTACTCTGCGGGCAGAGTAGCTCTATTTAAAAATATAAGAATTTATATGTTTCACACCTTAATTTATCCTTCTATTTCTCGCTGAAACGATACCGTCCTTATGAGGACAGCAAAGCCGTTTCCACTTGAACTAAAGCACTATTTAAGTTCCACCATGAAAGGAGTAGAGCAATGTTTAAAAACTTTCTGTACTCGCAAAAGGTCGCTCCTTACGTGTTCGTGCTGCCCTTTGTGCTGGTGTTCCTCATTTTTTGGGTATATCCCCTGCTTAGCTCGTTCGGTATGAGTTTTCAAAAGGTAACACTAGGCCAGGAGGCGCAGTGGGTAGGAATCGATAATTATACTAAGCTGATGAGCGACACGATCTTCTTCAAGGCCGTCCGCAACAGCGGCGTATATATGATCCTGACCCTGCTTATTCTCATTCCTTTTCCAATGCTGTTCGCGGTCCTGATCAACAATAAATTTATGTGGGGACGGGAATTCTTCAAATCCTCCTTCTTCTTTCCGGCACTGACCTCAGTGGTTGTAGCCGGTACGATCTTCAGATTAATGTTCGGTGAAATGGAGGGCTCGCTGATCAACAGCCTTCTGGGCGTATTCGGTGTAGAGCCGGTTAAATTTCTGAAGGGGCAGGTCACGGGATTTATCGCCCTGGTCGCCTTGGCCAGCTGGAGATGGATGGGGGTCAATATGCTGTATTTTCTATCCGGCCTCAAGAATATTCCGGATGATTATTATGAAGCGGCATCGATTGACGGAGCGTCAGCTTTTCAGAAATTCACAAGAATCACCATGCCTTTGTTGAAGCCTACCACCATATATGTACTGACGATCAGTATTTACGCCGGTCTGGCTATGTTCATTGAGAGCATGATGTTATGGAACGGCAATAATTCCCCGAAGAATATAGGCCTTACCATTGTCGGGTATCTGTACCGCCAGGGAATTGAAAAGAACAATCTTGGATATGCGGCTGCGGTGGGTATTGTGCTGCTCTTGATTACTATGGTGATCAACCTGACACAACTGGCCTTTAGCGGCATGTTTAAGAAGGAGGATTAAGATGAAAAAAGAAACTGCAATCAAAATCGTCCTCTTTGCCTTCTTTACGGTGGTATGCATCCTGATCCTGATACCGTTCTATGCAGTAACGATTGCCTCCTTTAAGCCTGGTGAAGATTTGATCCGATATGGGCTGAATCTGAAGTTCGACCTTTCGGTAATGAATTTCGATAACTTCGTGTACCTGTTTACAGGCGATCATGCCTACTTTACATGGTTCTTCAATTCGGTGGTGCTTACGCTGGTGCAGGTAACGTTGACCTTGCTGGTAAGTGCCACAGTGGCTTATGGTTTCTCGGCATATGAATTCAGAGGGAAGAACTTCCTTTTTATATGTGTGCTTCTTATCATGATGGTTCCATTTGAGATTCTGCTGCTGCCTCTGTATACCTTGACCAATAATATGGGGCTGATGAACAGCTACTCTGCAATTATTCTGCCGGGGATAGCCGGTGCAGCGACGATCTTCTTCTTCAGACAATATTTAAGCGGAATTCCGAAGGAAATCATTGCTGCCGGCAGAGTGGACGGGGCCAGTGAATACGGGATTTATTTGCGCCTGATTCTGCCTATTATGAAGCCTTCATTCGCCGCAATGGCGATCCTGAACGGTATGAACAGCTGGAACAACTTCCTCTGGCCGTTCATGGTGCTTAGCAGTGAGCACAAATATACCCTGCCTATCGGACTCAAGACACTCCTGACTCCATATGGCAACAATTATGATTTACTTATTGTCGGCTCTTTTTTCTCCATTCTTCCCATTCTGGCCTTATTCCTGGCCTTCCAAAAGTATTTCATCGACGGGATGACCGCAGGAGCGGTGAAAGGGTAAGGCTTGCCTGTAATGTTCTTAGATGAATTCTTAGATAAAAAGATCAGATTAAAGGAGAAACCATGATGAGCACAAATAGAGAGTACAGTAATCCGCTTGTAGAGCAGAGGGCGGACCCTTGGGTGTACAAACATACAGACGGCTATTACTATTTCACGGCTTCCGTACCGGAGTATGACCGGATTGAAGTACGCAGAGCTGCAACAATTGAAGGGCTGAGAGAAGCGGTACCAGTCGTAGCCTGGCGCAAATATGAGAGTGGTCCGCTCAGTGCCAATATCTGGGCTCCCGAAATTCATTACATTGACGGCAAATGGTATATTTATTTCGCTGCCGCCCGGACCACCGAAACGAAGGAAGGGCTGTTCGACCACCGCATGTTCGTGCTGGAGAATGCTTCGGCGAACCCGCTGGAAGGGGAATGGGTAGAGAAAGGCCAGATGAAGACGGCCTGGGAATCCTTCGCCCTGGATGCCACTTCGTTCGAGCACAAGGGAGTGCGGTACTATGTATGGGCGCAAAAAGACCCCGATATCGAGGGGAATTCCAACCTGTATATCTCGGCCATGGCGAACGGCTGGACGTTAACAGGTCCGCAGACCATGATCGCCACGCCGGAGTATCCGTGGGAGATTATTGGCTTCCGGGTGAATGAAGGCGCAGCAGTGCTGAAGCGCAACGGCAAGATCTTCATGAGCTTCTCCGCGAGCGCCACTGACTACAATTACTGCATGGGCCTGCTCACGGCGGATGAGGACAGCGATCTGCTGGACGCGGCCTCCTGGACCAAACATCCTGAGCCGGTCTTCAAGACCAGTGAGGAGAATGGGCAATACGGCCCGGGGCATAACAGCTTCACAGTGGATGAGAACGGTGAGGATGTGCTGATCTACCATGCCCGCAACTATAAGGAGATTACCGGAGACCCGCTGTACGATCCGAACCGCCACACCCGGGCCCAGCGCCTGCACTGGAATGAAGACGGCACGCCGGATTTCGGCGTGCCTGTGAAGGACGGCGGGAAGTAACGGACCGGTTCCCGTCCCGGAGCCGCAATGGCAGATGACGGGCCTGCGGATGCAGAAAGTTTCTGCTATATAGAGTGAACTTAAGTTCAGCTTATGTAGACACAAAAATCCCGCAACCCTGATAGGGGAGCGGGATTTTTTGCGTCTTGCTTTTAGTTGATGGGTTATAACTGTATTTAGTACAACTAAAGTCACCAGTTATTGCGCGGTAAGTATTATAGTTGTATTCTCTGCAACTATATTGACCTTTGTGCCGCATAGGAGCACTTTTCTATACTTTTAGTTGTACAGAATACAATTAAGAGGCCGAATTTGCTTTGGGGCCGTCTTTTAAGTGTACGGAATACAACTATCGGTGAGAGTAGCTACTCTTAAGATATTCTTGATAACCTGACGTTTGTGTGAGTGCTCTGAGTGGTCTATTGAATTCATGCGAGATCCTGCACAAAATACAACATTTTCCTCAGGATATTGGCCCTAATCCAAGATTGTTGTATGAAATACATCTTTTCTTCTCCGCCAGACGGTTTAGCCGGATAATTCTTGTATTTCGTACAACATTCCTCCCAAACATCCGGATATACAGGGGGCCAAGTTGTAAAACGTACAACATTTATGCCTAGGTGAAGCTCTGTGCCGCGAATTGTGGATTGAACACCGAACACCGAACACCGAACACCGAACATAGGAAGCTCACTCCACTCCTGCTGCCCGGCGCGGCACTTCGGAGACAATAGTGTATTTCTAATGTTTCTTGCCATCTATAGGAACTGTAATGGTCTTGTTATAAGTCTTAATGTAGTGGTATCCATCCAGCAGCAGGAACTGCGGCGCATCCTCCGTATTGAACGAATAGGTCCGTTCCCACAGGATGTTGCCGTTCTTCAAGTCCCACGGACGGGACTGGGATATAGAAGCAACGGGAACTGTGGTTCCTCCGGCTTGAACAGCTAAAGTCTCTGTGTCGAGGAAGGTGAACTGCTTCCCGGCGATCACGATATCATAGCCGGTACCGGTCCGGGTAACACTGCGGATCCAGAGCTTCTCCTCGCCAAGCAGAATGGAGCGGTCAGAGGGTGCGGCCAGGGAGACAGGCTGTTCTATTTGCTCATATCCGGTGAAATTATCGAGTACCAGTTCAACGCTTTGCAGCTTGTCTGTCGGGAGCACATCGTATTCGATTTCAAAATCCGTGAGTCCCGTTTTGCCGGAACGTGCCGAACGCATGGACCAGTAATTCACTTCAATCCCATTCACATAGAGCTTGGTTACAGCCGAGAATCTCGGAGTCTCCCCATCTTCCAGTTCATAATGCCCTTTCACAAGGGTTGAGGTCGGAGAAGCTGTAATAGAATCATAGTGGACAGTTCCCTGATCAACCGGAACAGCTTGGGATATATCCGCTGTGAGCAGGCTTTTCATGGCTTGGTTCGCTTCAAATTTGAAGGAGACAGGATAGTGTGCCACTGTTCCATCCTCCAGCCACTCGCTGAATGTAACGGTCAATGTTCTGGAGAAGGGGCTGGCCGGCTCAAATTTGTATACTCCCTCGAAACGGGTACCGTCTTTGCTGCTGCCGCCGCTCCCCCCCAGGGGATCTGAATCCGTCAGGAACCCTTCCAGTTTATCTACTCCGTAACGGAGAGAATAGTTGCCGGCAGGGAAGTTGCCAGTATATACACTGCCTGAAGCCGGATCAATGCTGTAATACATCGTCAGGGCGTTGTCGTCCGCAATTACCCCGTTAATGGTAATAACCGTTCCGTCATCTAACGTTTTGCTTTTATGGACGCTTTGACCGTATCCGTGATCCGCCAATTCAGTGAAGGCCATGGTATCCAGTTCGCTTTTACTAAACAGCTTCCCGCCGTAATAAGCAAATGCAGGATATTGATAGATGCCCACCGTCAGAATAAAGGCTGCAGCTGCTGAGGCAACCCAGGTTCTCACTCTACTCCGGGTTCTTGTCTTCACAGGAACACGCTCAAGCGCTGTTCGAAGTCTGCCCTCAAGTTCTGATGGGGTCATGGTCTGCTGATGCTCCTGTAATCTCTCCTCGATCGTTCTCATAACGGTCACCTCCGATCATGGCTTTTAGTTTCTGTATGCCCTGCGAGATTCTTGACTTGATTGTACCCACCGGTGAATCGGTCATCTCGGCAATTGTCTGATAGGGAAGATCATGAACATAGCGGAGTTCAATCGCTTCCCGCTGCCGCGGGTTCAGGTGAGCAAGCAGCGCCGACATGTCCATCTCAGACTCCGTATAGCGGTAGGGGTTATCTGCAGTCCATGCGGCAAGTGAAGGCTCCCGGTCGTCTTCACCGTCCAGAGGAAGATAACGCTCCTGCTTGCGGAGGACGGTCTTGCAGCGGTTCACGAGTATCGTTTTGCTCCAGCTGTAGAAGGCCTCCCTATTGTTCAACTGCTCCAGCTTCTCGTAAAGCGTAACAATCATATCTTCCATGACATCCATGGCATCGTGCTCATTGCCCATATAGCTGTAGGCAAGCCTGTAATAAGCGTCCTGTTCAGCTAAAATTAATTGTAATAAGGCTTCTTTGTTACCCCGCTGGGCTTGTCTCACAAGACGGCTTACATTCATGTTCTCACCTCTTTCATAGATAAGAGTCCGCAGAGGTTCTAAAAGTTCATTATGCACAAAAAAATCTCCACAGCCTGTTCTCGGGGGAATGAGTAGCCCCTGGGAAGCCGCGGAGGAATTAGTATGATGAGCTTTCTTAATTCATTCGTAGAACAGCAGACGTTTGGCATAAGCGTTGCGGAAGTCGGTGGGGGTGAGGCCAACGATCTTTTTGAACGATTTCATGAAATTATGGCAATCCTTATAGCCGAGCTGCAGCGAGACTTCACTGACATTCTGGTTGGTGTCGGCCAGCAGGAATTTCGCCAGCTCCATCTTCTGCTGCAGAATATATTGCTTCAGGGAGATCCCGGAGATCACGGTGAACAGATGGGAGAGATATTTCTCATTGTAGCCGAAGTAGGCGGCGATTTGCGATACCTTGATGTGTTCACTGCGGCTCCACTTGATGTAGTCCACAATATCGTTATAGAGCTGCTCCTGCTTCGTCTTCTTGAGCGGGTCAGCATCGGCATTGCAGGTCTGGTTGTACAGCTCGCATAGAATCACAGTAGCCATGTAGTTGTTGAGTGTAGTCTGATTGTAGCCCCGCACCGAATCCTGCAGCTGCTTCATCATTACGATGATTTTCTCCAGGCTCCGGAGGGTTCCGTACTGGGGCAATAGAATCCGGTTATCTTCCTTGTCATAGGTGCGCGGGGAGAGATCGGTAACCTGAATTCCGCTGGTGGAATGAAAGTGCAGCCAGTAGAAACTGCATTCAGAGGGCTTGTACCCGTATTGCTTGGTGAGCGGAGGGAGGAGCAGATATTCCCCTTTGGAGACCACGAATTGCTGGTTGTCACCGGCCAGGTAGAGCACCCCTTCGGTCATAACGATAAGCTCATAATCCTGCAAAATCCTGCTCAGATGGACCCATTCTGCAGAGGGGGCGACAAACTTGCCGGTAATCTCCAGATTCACTGGCTTATCCACAATCAGCTCGAAGGCAGTCATTTGCATGTCCCCTTTTTTCTGACTTTAGTACACTTCTTCTAACCTTTATTATTCCTTAATCCCGGCATGAAGTAAAGCGCTTCCCAAATAAAAAGTTTAGGTAATGACTAACCTTTTTACACATATTCGAACATTAAACTATTTATCCGAATTTGAAATAAGGGTAAGCTGTAGATAAGACAAACAGACAAACTTAACCCATATTCAAACAAAGGAGATGAGGCAAAAAGCTTGTGAAATATGGCATTTGCGCTACAAATGGCGAGGGCATATTTTTTTAGAGTCTTATGTAAGCGTATACATTTTTGTGCGGGCAAAAAGCCGGAAACAAATTGGATCAGAAATGTGTGAGGAAAAATCCGGAAAAACAGAAGCGGTTTCGGTTAATTTTAACAAATGTTGAAATATATCTTGCTTGACCATAGAGGCGGACAGAAAAAGGGAGGATACAAAATGAAGAAGTTACTAACGGGTATGCTCGCGCTTATGCTCGGTGCGGCGGCGTTATCGGGATGCTCCGGCGGCAACAATACAAATACAAATACAAATACAGATGCTGCCGGTGGCGGAGATACGGGCAAGAAGGTGAAGCTTACAGCAATTATGACCAAACATCCGCTGACCCAGGAATTCTCCAAAATGCAATGGCTGCAGGAGGCCGAGGAACGCGCCGGCGTTGAAATTGAGTGGCAGGAGGTAACGGCGGACTGGGATCAGAAGAAGGGCACACTGCTTGCCAGCGGCGATATTCCTGACCTGATTGTAGGCGTGAATTCCATTACGGATGCCGACTTCTCGCAGTTCCCGGGCCTCTTCGAGGATATGACCGGACTGATCAAGGATTACGGTCCTAACGTGCAGGCGATGTTCGATGCCAAACCGGAGACCAAAGTGATTGCCACACAGCTGGACGGCAAAATCTACGGCCTGCCCAAATACCAGAGATTCTGGCCGGAAACCACAACACGCCAGTTCATCAACCAGAAGTGGCTCGACAATCTCGGCCTGCAGATGCCTACCAACTGGGATGAGCTGTTCGATGTGCTGAAAGCATTCAAGGATGAGGATGCCAACGGAAACGGCGATAAGAATGACGAAATTCCGATGGATTTTGCCCCTACAGGAACTGTGGCGTTCGGAGCCTTTATGCCGACCGTGCTGATGGGCAGCGAAGGGATCACACTGACGGATAACAGCGGACTGGGTTATTTCGTCGAAGACGGCAAGGTGAAGAACTTCTTCACGGATGAGCGCTACAAAACACTGGTCGCGTTCCTGAACAAATGCTTCAGCGCCGGACTGATCAATCCTGAAGTGTTCACCCAGGACTATACCAAATACCAGTCCGTTGCCCGCGGCAACGGTGAGACAGCAGCCGTCGGCTTCACCTGGGGCTGGGAGGTCACGGACAGAGTCGGTAATACGCTGGCTCCGCAGTATGCCTCGATGTCCCCGCTCAAAGTATCGGCTGATTCAACCAGCAAGATTTCCTGGAGCTATGATTACAACTCCCTGAACTATGGGGTGAATGCAGTACAGATGTCCGCCCAATCCAAACACAAGGAAGCGGCCATGAAGTTCATCAATGAATTGTATGATCCTACTGTAAGTATGCAGGTGCTATTCGGCTCCCTCGGAACGAATATCGGTGACAACGGAGACGGCAGCTACAGTATTCTGCCTCCTGCGGATGCCGCGATGGACCCTGGTACCTGGAAATGGACCTCCTCCTGGGCGGATAACGGAGCTATGTATATTGCCGATTCCCTTAAGCTGACGCTGGGTACGGATATGCAGTCTGTCGGCAGCCAGACCGAGCCGCTCAAAGCAGCGCTGGACGGGATCAATAAGGATACGGATGTGCTGCCGAGCATGTTCATCAAGTACAGCGCGGCGGATAACAACACGATGAGCTTGAATAACACCGGTATGATGTCACTCGCCCTGTCGAAATGGTCGCAATGGATTACCAAGGGCGGCATTGATGCCGAGTGGGATGACTACGTGAAGAATATCGGGAAGACCGGTGTGGACAAGAATATTGAGATCATCCAGAAATATTATGACGATTACAAAAAGAATCAGTAAGCGCAGATAAGCACCGTAAGTGCTATAAGAGAAACCGGGACCGGAAGAAGCGTCAGCGGACAATCTGGCTGAGACTGCTTGTTCCGGCTCCTTAATGGAAGGGTGGTTCTGATGATATCCAAGAATCTGTATGAGCATCCGGCTCAGCCAAGGGCGCATAAGAAGCCCACCGTACTGAATACCTTCAAGCGGGATCATCAGCTGTGGATTATGATTTTTCCGGCTATTGTCGTGATTTTTATCTTCAACTATATCCCGATGTACGGTATCCAGCTGGCGTTCCGTGATTATGATTTCAGCAAAGGGCTCACCGGGGGCGCGTGGAGAGGACTGTTCTATTTCCGGCAGTTTTTTGACAGCTATATGTTTGCCGATCTGATGAAAAACACGGTAGCGATCAGTCTCGCCACTGTAATTCTAAGCTTCCCCGCGCCCATCATTCTGGCGCTGCTGATCAACCAGGTGCGCTGGAAACGCGCCAAAAAAACACTTCAGACGACCGTGTATCTGCCGCATTTTATCTCCATCGTCGTTATGGTGGGTCTGCTGAACGTACTGCTCTCCCCGAATTCGGGGGTAATCGGACATATCCTCAGCTCGGTCGGATTGGGTGATGTCAATCTGCTAGGCTCGACGGGGACGTTCGTTCCGGTCTATGTGCTCTCGGAGATCTGGCAGCATTGCGGGTGGAACAGCATCATCTATCTGGCCGCACTGTCTACTGTGGACCCGCAGCTCTATGACTCCTCCAAAATCGACGGGGCCAGCCGCTGGCAGACGATCAAGCATGTCGATATCCCGGCGCTGATTCCGACCATTATCATTCTGTTCGTGCTTAGTATGGGGAATGTGCTCAGTACAGGCTTCGAGAAGGTATTCCTGATGCAGAATGCCCTGAACCTTCCGGTGTCCGAGGTCATCGCAACCTATGTCTACAAAATCGGGATTATCAGCAACCAGTTCAGCTATTCCGCCGCCATCGGGTTGTTTAATACCGTGATCAACTTTGTGTTCCTGTACGCGATGAATATGATTGCCCGCAAGTCCTCGGATATCAGCCTGTGGTAGCAGAGCTTACGGAAGGAGTGGAGCAGCATGCAGCTAATCACTAACAGTAAAGATAAAAATAAAACCGACATCCTCTTCGATGCTGTCGTATATCTGGTCTGCCTGCTCATCTTTTTGAGCATTGTGTACCCGCTGTATTTCGTCATTATCGCCTCTGTCAGTGACTCCACGCTGGTGTCGACAGGTCAGGTGACGATTTTCCCCAAGAATATAAGCTTCTTCGGCTATAGTGAAATCTTCAAGGATTCGCGGATCTGGACAGGGTATAGCAACACGCTGCTCTATACGGTGCTTGGGACGGCCGTGAACCTGCTGTTCACCCTGCCTGCGGCGTATGTGCTGTCCAGACAGGAGTTCCGGGCCCGGCGGTTTCTGATGCTGACGTTCGTAATCACACTGTTCTTCAACGGCGGACTGATTCCAACCTACCTGCTGATGAAGGATATGCACATGACGAATACGATGTGGGTGTTCATTATCCCGTTCTGCGTGAATGTCTATAATCTGATTATTGCCCGCTCGTTCTTCGAGAATTCGATCCCGCGGGAGCTGTTTGAGGCGGCTTCGATGGACGGGTGTACGCATTTCAAATTCTTCCTGAAGGTCGCCCTGCCGCTCTCCAAAGCGGTGGTGTCCGTTATCGGACTGTATTATCTGGTCGCCCACTGGAATGACTTCTTCACCGGACTGATCTATATCCGCAGCAATAACCTGCAGCCGCTGCAGATAGTGCTGAGAGATATTCTGCTATCCAACCAGGTATTCTCGCAAGGGGCGGGAGCGGGCGGTTCTGCCGGAGGTTATGCCCAGCAGTATGCGGATCAGGTGAAGTATGGAGTCATCATCGTATCTACCCTGCCGATTCTGATTGTGTACCCGTTCATCCAGAAGTACTTCGATAAAGGGGTCATGATCGGCTCGGTCAAAGGTTAAAGAGGAGGATGAGTGATGAACACAGATACGAATAATAATGCGGCAGTAAACTCAGGCATGCTGTACCAGCCGGGTACGGTAAAAATAACCCCTGCTATGCAGGCCTTCGGCTACAGCCATGTCGCGCTTAAGCCCGGCCACTGGAAACAGCAGCAGGATGAGACCATCGAGATGTATCTGGGCATTCCGGATGAGGATCTGCTGCATATTTTCCGGGTCAAGGCGGGTGTGCCCTCGGAGGCTGACGGTTTAGCCGGCTGGTACGGGGCGGGGGCAAGCACCTTCGGCCAGAAGCTGGGGGCGTATGCGAAGCTGTACCGGGTGACCGGGGATTTCAGGCTGCAGGAAAAAGCAGAGCTGCTCGCAGATGAGTGGATCGCCTGCGCCGAGCAGTCCGCTGAATTATTCGACAATGATACTTATGTCTATGAGAAGCTGCTCGGCGGCTTCCTCGATCTGTATGAATATCTGGGCTATGAGCGGATTCTCCCTTATGTGCTGAAGCTGACGGAGGCGGCAATGGCCCGCTTCAAGCAGGATATTGCCAGGGACGGGCTGCAGGACCACGGGCTGTGGTCCAGTCATATGATCGAATGGTACACGCTGCCGGAGAATCTGTACCGTGCGTATCAGCTGACCGGAGAAGAGAAGTACAAGGACTTCGCCAAGGTATGGGACTACGATTATTTGTGGGATAAGCTGAACAACAGTGATTTCGCGATCGGCCCGCGTCATGCCTACAGCCAGGTGAATAGTCTATCCAGCGCGGCGCGCGCCTATGAAGTGACCGGGGATGAACGTTATCTGTCAGCGATGAAGGTTGCTTACGATGAGCTTACGGCCCATCATATCTTTGCCACCGGCGGCTATGGGCCTGCGGAATGCCTGTTCACGGAGAAGGAGGGCTACCTGGGGGATTCACTGAAATCCACCTGGGACTCTACGTTGTCGAGCCTGACCTATACCAATTTCGCCGGGACGGAAGTCACCCGCAATGACACCTGGGGCAGCTGCGAGGTCTCCTGCTGTGCCTGGGCGGTGTTCAAATTCAGCAGCTACCTGCTGCAGTATACCGGGGAAGCCAAGTACGGCGAATGGGTGGAGAAGCTGTTGTATAACGGAACGGGCGCGCAGCTCCCGGTGAAGCCGGACGGAAGAGTGATGTATTATGCCAACTACTTTCTGGATGGTGCAGTGAAGACGGTAGAGGACCGGAGACTGCAGGAGGGCGGACATAACTTCGAGTGGCAATGCTGCACAGGCACCTTCCCGCAGGATGTAGCGGAGTATAGCAATATGCTCTATTATCACAGCGAGGATAGCCTGTATGTAACGCAGTATCTGCCCTCCCGGGTGAAGTGGGCCAAAGACGGCATGGATATTACGGTGGAAAACTATTCGCAGTATCCGGAAGTGGAGGGGGCGGTCAAGCTGCGGATCAGTCTGGAGGGAAGTGCAGAGTTCGGGCTGAAGCTGCGCGTTCCGGCCTGGGCCACAGGACTGAATAGCTTGAAGATCAACGGGGAAGAGGTGGAGACGGCGGTTGTGCCCGGTGAGTGGGCTTCAGTCCGCAGGGAGTGGAATGATGGGGACATCATGGAGATCGACTTGCCGTTCCCGCTCTATTTCAGAGCTGTGGATGCCGCGAATCCCGGCATTGCCGCCTTGAGCTACGGCCCGCTGGTGCTGGTAGCCGATAAGATGACCCGGTTCATCGGCGACACCGCCGACCCGTCCGGCTGGATACACCCGGCTGAAGGGCAGCCGTATACCTTTGAGACGGACAAAGGCCATGTGGCAGGATACAGCCACCTGACCCGCAGCTTCCAGCCGTATTACAAGATCGGCGAAATGCAGTGGTATTATATGTACAACGAAATCCAGCCGCGTTAGCGGCTGGATTGTTTGTTGTGGTATGAACCGTAATACTAGCGTTGCTAGATAAGCTGAACATAAAACCTTAACATGAAACCTGAAAAAACTTTAACATAAAACTTTAACATAAAACTTGAACATGAAATTTTAACATAAAACTAACCTTCACCTTGTGAATATTTGAACCTCCGGCGTAGCGTCAAGAGGTTTGTGTGAAAGAGTAGAAGTACCTCCCTGGGTATGGGTACGAGTATGGGTACGAGTATGGGTACGAGTATGGGTAGGAGTATGGGTACGAGTATGGGTAGGAGTATGGGGATGGGTAGGGGTATGAGTACGAGTATGGGGATGGGTAGGGGTAGGGGTATGAGTATGAGTATGAGTATGAGTATGAGTATGAGTATGAGTATGAGTATGAGTATGAGTATGAGTATGAGTATGAGTATGAGTATGAGTATGAGTATGAGTATGAGTATGAGTATGAGTATGAGTATGAGTATGGGTATGAGTATGAGTATGAGTATGAGTATGAGTATGAGTATGGGTATGGGTATGTGTATGGGTATGTGTGAGGGTACGGGTTCGCCTGTTGTTGCAGGAAGCCCTTGATTCATCCGCTTTCTGTGGCAGAGATCAGCTGACTTGCACCGACTTATATAAAATCCTGCACATAATACAACATTTCCCTCGTCTTATCGGCCGAAATCCAAAATTGTTGTATCAAATGCAGGATTTCAGCTTTTCCCGGTGGTTTAGGAGGATTATTGTTGTATTTCCTACAACAATCCTCCCGGATACCCGGCTATCCATCAATCCAAGTTGCACAACGTACAACATTTATGTCTACAGTCCCTCCGAAGAGGTCTCTATTTTTCTGCAGGTCACGAATTAAGTACAGGGCATTGACGTATTCCGCCAGCCTCGCTGTGACTGACCGGTAACCTGCAGGTGTGTTGTCTAAAGTGCAGCTTATATAGCGTACTTATTCTTTCACGATTGTAATCACATATTCCTGCTCCGTCGTATGATCCTCTGCCTTAACCGTGAGGTTCAGCGTCGTGCGTTCCTCAGTCAGGTTAACCTGGCGCGGGAGCGAATCCTCGATCAGGATTCCGCCCGCATAGACCAGGGCATTCTTATGCTCTGGTGTGACATTCAGCTGTACACTGCCGGCCGCTTGCGGAACGGTTAGGGTATAAGCGGTTACGCCGCTGCTGAAGGGAGCCGAGAGCGTGCCTTCGCTAAAAGCAAGCTGGCGCAGCCCTGCGCTACGGCTGTAGCCGGTCATCATGCGCAGCAGATCGAATATACCATTTTCCTGCCCCGGAATGACGAATTTGACCTCCACTTCGGTCTTGCCGCTGATGACTTCAGCCGGGATAAGATAACTCCGGTTGTAGAAGCTGCGCGCCTGATCGGTGTGCAGAATTTCGCGGCTGATCAGCTCACCGTCCGCATAAATAGCGAGCTCCTTGCCGTTGCTGCCGGAGAAATAGGTAACCGAGAGGTAGTTGTCACTCTGTGGTGCCACCTTCAGCCTGTAGCTGAACCAGCCGCCATTCTCCGCCTTGCGGATATTGTATCCGTCCCATGTAGCCACAGAGGTATTCTCCCCTTGAATTCCGTGCTCCAGCTCGTATTGGTCATTGCCGACAGGCAGACTGTCAAGGGTGGCATCCTGCACACGCTGCAGGATTTTGCCCTGCAGAATATGCTGCTGCAGCTCCGCCGAATCGGCTTCCACCAGCCGCCAATAGATGCCGTAACGCTCATTATGCTGCTTATAATGGGGCGTAAATACCAGCCGGTTGTCTTCATCCGTTCCCTGAAGCGCAAACGCCAGTTCATTCTGCTCCAGGCGGACACAGCGGTCTGCCAACTTCTCCAGCCACATCTCCGGACTCTCGTTCACCGTGGTGATGAAATCCTTCACCAGCATATTGCGGGTCGGCACACTGACATCCACACCTGTGGCAGACACAGCCAGATCACTCCGGCCCAGTGCGGCGCTGAGCACTGCCGGCCCGTATTTGAAGGCTGCAACATGCCGGGCATCCGGGAGATTGAAGTAAGCAAGCTTCATCGGCAGCCGGAGCTGCAGAGTATCGCCGTCTTCCCATACTCTGCCCACTACAGCATATGTTCCGCTCCCGTTGAATACAACATTGACGGGTTCCCCGTTCAATAGGAGCTCCGCTTCCCCGGCCAGCCAGTCCGGCAGGCGCAGCTTGAGCGCAAGGGGGCTGGCCTGAGGCTGCAGGGTATTTATTGTGAATTGTACAGCATCGCTATAAGGCAAATTGGCCGATTGTGTCAGCTTCAGCCCGTGTTCACTGGAGTGGAGGGTGGAGCTTAGGTACTGATTGACCACAATGCTTGCGGCATCATAGAAATACAGGCTGTCATTCAGCTTGGTGAAGCTCTCCATGCCGGTTCCGGTGCAGCACCAGAAATGCTCAAACGGTGAGCTGTATACTTTGAAGTAACCCGTTGCCATAGGCTGAAAATACATCGTCATCCCGGTATGCGGATGCTGTGAGGACACGATCGCATTCAGGTAGGTATTCTCGTAAAACTCAGCGTATTTGGAGTCTCCGGTGATTTTGAACAGCTCTCGTGTCAGCTTCAGCATATTATAGGTGTTGCAGGTCTCCGCAGTGAAATTGGAGCGTTCCCGGTCCAGCATATCCGGATCGCCGAAATGCTCCCACTCGCTGTTGCCGCCGGTAATGTAGCTGTGATGATGCACAACCATATCCCAGAACTGCCCGGCGGCCTCCAGATAAAAGACCTCACTCTCCCCAAGGGTCCGGTAACGGTTCAGCGCCCCGAGGAACTTCGGAATGGTTGTATTGGCATGTTTGCCTTTGAGGATATCTTTGCCTTCATGGACTGGAGTGAACAAAGTCAGCTCATCAAAGCTATGAGCGGCGCTTAAGTGGTTAAAGTTGCCGCTGACTTTGTACAGCTCATAAAGGCAGTCGTTCATCCCGCCATATTCGACGGATAATACGCGCTGCTGTATTTCGTCAGACCAGGAAGCCGTACGGTTGTACACCCAATCCCCCAGCTTGTTCACTACGCTATACGCTGTTGCGCTGCCGGTGGCAGAGTAGGCGGCGGTGAGTCCGGCGATAATCTTGTGCATTGTGTACCAAGGCACCCAGGCAGGCTGTTTATTCTCGATATTATCGAACAACTGCTCATCGAACGCTGACAGGTAACCGCTCTCATGCTGGCACAACGCAAGCTCACTGAGCAAGTATTCCAGTCTGAGCGCAAGCGCATCATCCTGGGTGGTGGCATAAGCCTGGGACAAGGCAGAGAGATAATGGCCCAGCGTATGCCCGCGGATTTCGGTATTCTCCCAGCCCGGATACTTCTCGCTCTTCTTCGGGAGTCCCCGCTTCTCACGGAAGCCGGCCAGCAGACGGTCAGGTTCCAAGCTGGTGAGGTACGCTACTTCTTTGGCAAAGGCGTTGACGATATACGGATCGGCGATGGAAACCTGATGCATGCGGTACTCCTGATACATGGGTTTGCCCTGAGTCTGGGCCGCAGACTGCGTTTGGGGTGTAATTGTCACTTTTTATCACCATTCCTATGGATTCTATAATGTTAAAGCAAGGCTGGTATCCTATGAATAAGCTTATATTTAAAGGGCTTGTCGGTAAATAGTGATAGGTTCGAATATGTGTGAAAAGGTTAGATTTTCAAGGGGGAGTGGGACAAGAGAAAAGTACCCCCGAATCCCAAACCCCTGATGTTTGCTACTGCGTTGTCATCAATCGTTGGAATATGGGCATCCAAAACCCTATGCGGACTCCAGAGCCGTTATTTTCTTGAAACTAGCTATTTTCAGCCTGAAGCGGACTCCAGTTCCGTTATGCTCCAAATCATCGTCCAAATCTCTGTTTCCAGAGAAAATAAGCGATCTCCAGTCCGCGTGGAGGTGAAAACAGCGAAAATCAGCTGAATAAGGGATTCTCAGTCCGCTTCCCTGCCGATTCAACTCTTCGGAGCCGATTCGTGAATCCGTGGGGCGGAAGCTTTTTGGAGGTCAGGCTTTCTGTTCAGCCCTTCCGCAGAATCGTTAGGGCCGCTGATTGATCTAGCCGGCTAAAAAGTACACAAAAAAACCGCAGCTGCTGCTTAGGGCAACAGACTGCGGCTTGCGTGTGATAGACAATAAAGCTTATTGAACCCATATGTCTTACTTAAGGTGTGTACTGCTGCACGATGGAGACGATCTGTCCGTTCTGGATGGTGATGTGGTAAGGAGATTGGCTTAGATCGAAAACATCAGTTTTGGCAAATTCCTGAGTGAACTGCTGCAGGCTGAGCGCCTCGTTCCAGTTAATGTCCAGTTCCTCAATATTACCAGTGTGGTCGTAGATCTGCATAGTTACTTTAGCATTAGGGGCTACCGGGTAGGAAGTCAGCGAATCGCTGTCATTCACGATATAGTAACCGTCGGGTACACCGCCGATTTCGGCTGCGGCTTCAGGCTCACGTTCAGCGAAGATAGCATCGGCCGCTGCGCCTTCGTACCATGTGATTTCGTCTCCGGTAAGGGTGGTTTGACCCTTATTGGTGTCGAGTGCGTGTATGTAAACCGTCAAGTGCTGGATATGATCGCTACTCTGGGCTTCTGCGGTCTTCATGGTCGTGCTGGCCGTAGTCACGAGGGAGAGGAACAACAGGACCAATACAGGAAACAGATAGACATTTTTGTTTTTTAACATTGTGGAATTTCCCCCTTGGCATAATATGACACGGTGTAAGTCTATATACCTAATTACCCTTCGGTATAGTTCTCAAACGTGTTCATACCCTAATAACGTTGATTTTCAAAAAATGTTGCAAATATATTTTCAGATCTCCCTGCAGGAGCCGATCCAATTATTGGGTTGCTTACCTCCAGCATCATCGCGTTGCCAGTTATCGTCGTATAAAGCCTTAATCCGGGGCATATTAAGTTATCCAACTATCGGCTGAGAGGTGACTGGGATTGAAGGAGATCTGGCAAATATACAAGAGGGATTGGCTGAGGCTGTTCAGGATACCTGTGGCCATGCTGCTGATTGCAGCGCTTGTTGTGCTGCCCTCAGTCTATGACTGGGTGAATGTGGCGGCCGTATGGGACCCGTACAGCAACACCTCCGGGATCAAAATCGCCGTAGCCAGTCTGGATGAAGGTGCGGCCGTGCAGGGTACAAGCTTCAATATCGGTGCGGAGGTACTGGAAAGCCTGCGGAGCAATAAGTCACTCGGCTGGAGGTTTACAGATGCGGAGGCTGCGGTGGACGGGGTGCGGCGGGGGGATTACTATGCGAGCATTGTGATTCCGGCGGACTTCTCTGAGCGGATGACCGGAATTCTTGAAGGTAAGCTGGAGAAGCCGGAGATTGAATATACCGTTAATGAAAAAATTAATGCGATTGCTCCAAAAATTACAGCCAAGGGTGCTTCCACGATCACCACGCAGATCACCGAGCACTTCACGGAAACGATCAGCAGTACGGTTCTGACCGCCCTGCGCGGGGTAGATGAGGAATTCCAGTCCGAGCTGCCCGCTATCCGCAGAGTGGAGGCCGGGCTGTTCAAGCTGGAGGCGGAGCTGCCGGAGATTGAGCAAGCCGGCAGGCTGGTACTGAAGCTGCAGCAGGATTGGCCGGAGATCTCCTCTTCTGCGGAGCGGATTGCCGGACTGGCCTCCAGGCTCCCCGAGGTAGAGCAGGCGGGAAAAGCCGTGGAGCAGATCGACGAATATTGGCCGCAGATTACGGCTGCCGCAGGACATCTGGAGGAGCTGCAGGAGAAGCTGCCCCGGATTGAGCGTGCTGCCCTGCTGGTATCCGAGCTGGATTCGAACTTCAGCAAGGTGGATGGTGTGCTGGACCGGGCAGAGGCCCGGTTGGAAGAGGCCGCAGCCGCAGTGGACACTGCGGCCAAGGTTCTGCCGCAGGCTGACCGGATCACCGCTGCCGGCAGCAGCTTCGGGCTTGTGCTGCAGCAGTTCCTGGCCGGGAACGGCACAGCCTTTGCGGCTGTCCCCGGGGCCCTGCAGCAGAACTTGTATCTGCTGCAGCAGGCCGGGGAAGCGGCCGTGCAGTTGACCGCGCAGCTGCGGCAAGACGCCGCGCAGCCAAACGAAGCGCTGCGGCAAGGTGCCGCGCAGCCAAGCGAGGCGCTGCACCAGAGTGCGGTGCAGCAGGAGCCCGCGCAGCGCTCTGCTGCGCGGCAGCTGCAGCTTGCCTCGGCCCGGCTGGCCGCGGCAAGCGAAGGGCTCGCCCACACAGCGCAGCTGCTGGGCGCCCTGAACACACTTGCGCCCGGGACCGCGGGCGCAAGTGATCTCCGCGCCGTCGAAGCGGCGCGGAAGCCCTATGCCGCCGCAGCTGCGCAGGCGGCGGCCCTGGCACAGGCTGCGCAGGCAGGCGCGCAGCCCACGGAGGCTGAGCTGGACCAGCTCAGCCTAGCGGCAGGGCAGGCGGGAGCTGCCCTGGAGGGGGTCATCCCGCGGTACAACGCGGGAATTCTGCCCGCAGCGGAGCAGGTGCTGCAGCAGCTGACTGCGGATGCGGGGAATGCTGCGGCAGCGCTGCAGCATATTCCGCAGCGGCTGGCCGCGCTGGACACCATACTGGAGGAGGCGGGGACCGCCATCCAGTATGGACAATCCGGCCTGGCAGCCCTGCGGCAGGATTTGCCGGCCATCCGCGAAGAGGTGCATAACGCAGCGGGGGGCATGACAGAGAAGATGGCGGCATTCAGCAATCTGGTCACTAACGTACTTCCGCGTATTAAGGAAGGACTGCCGGGGGCCGGGGCGCAGATTCACGAAGCGGCCGAATTTGCCAGAACCGGACTGCCTGCGGCGGAGGTGAGGTTCCGCAAGGCAGCGGATTTCATTACTGCCGGATTGCCGCGGGCAGACCAGGGAGTGGAACGTGCGGCGGAGCTGGTGCGCAGCGACTTGCCTGCGCTGATGGCATCGGTCCGCAAAGCGGCAGCAACACTCCGCGATATCAAGGAGGAGGTTGATCTGGAGGAGATTGCCCAGCTGCTGGGCGGCGATATCCAGAGCCAGAGTGATTTCCTGGCGAATCCGGTTGTACTGAAGCAGCAGACGTTATATCCGATTCCCAACTATGGATCGGCCATGACGCCTTTTTATGTCGTGCTGTCCCTATGGGTAGGCGGTACCCTGCTGATCTCGCTGCTGCGCACGGCTGTAGATACCGGCGGAATCCGCTACCTTGGGTATCAGCTCTATTTCGGACGCCTGCTGACCTTTCTTACAGTCGGTATTCTTCAGGCGCTGGTGGCAGTGCTGGGCAATATCTTCCTGCTAGGCTGTTATGTTGCTGATCCGGTATGGTTTGTCCTGTTTGCCGTACTGATCAGCGTGGTATTCGTGACGATTGTCTTCACGCTGGTCTCGGTGTTCGGCAGTATCGGCAAAGGGATTGCCATCGTATTTATGGTGCTGCAGTTCTCCAGCTCCGGCGGCACCTTTCCTATTAGTACCACCGGACACTTCTTTCAGGTACTGAATCCGTTTATGCCCTTTACCTATGCGATCAGCCTGCTGCGTGAAGCTGTAGGCGGTCTGCTGCCGGAGGTAGCGATCCGTGATGCGCTGCTGCTGGTCTTGTTCGGCGTGCTTGCGCTGCTGCTGGGTCTTACGCTGCAAAAGCCGCTGCAGGGCTTCATCCGCAAAGCGGCCGCGCAGGCAGAAGAGTCGAAGCTGATTTCGTAGATAAAATGGGGATATATAACATTTATTCCGTCTTTGTCAACCTATTTTGAACCGTTCAAACCGGATTGACCTGTATAATTGGGGGACTTATTATATAGGAATATCTGGATTAATATTCGAATATATGGTTTTTTGAGGGGCGGTATTGGTTTGCATCATAAGACTACAATTCAAGCGGAACTGGCCGCTTTCCTAAGAAATGAAGGAATGACGATTAATCAATTCGCAGGGGTATCCGGCGTTAACTCCGGAACACTGAGCAGTATTATTAACGGCAACCGTCCCATTGCCATGCAGCAGTTGGACCGGATTACCTCCGGGATGGGGCTGGCTGAAGGGGCGTTTTACGAACTCTATATAGATGAATGTGTCATTCATTCCACTCCCGACTGGCGGCGTCTGGGCCCATTCCTCCACCGCTGCGCGGAGCTGAACAAACTGGAGTGTATCCGGCAGGTCGTCCTTATTATAATGGACAATATTACATATGCCCCTGTGCTGTTTGATACAGCGGAGCAATTCTACGGGCAAGGCAACTATCAGGCGGCGGCTCTGCTCTATGAGGGCGTTGCCGATAGTGAGAAATACCAGCATTCGGAGCGTCTGGCCTTATGCCAGTACCGGCTGTTCACCATTAGGGTCGGTCAGGACCGGGAGGCGGATTTCCGTGCAGCCACGCGGTTCGAATATTTCGTGGAGCGGCTGGATGAGAGCGATCAATTAGGCGCTTTGCAGCAGCTGGCCGATGTCTATCTGTCATTGCAGTACTGGGATAAGGTATGGCTGCTGGCCGAAGAGCTGTACCGTAAGACAGCGATTCAATATGAGATTAAGCATCACAAAGTCAGAAAGCAGAAAGAGCTGAAGGAACCTCCGAAGCCGTTATGCTTCTATATTTTATACGCCTACTGGTTGCAGTCCGTGGTATGTGACGGGCGGGGCGAATATGAGCGTGCTTTGCATTATGTAACTTTATATTCAGAAATGGACTGGATTGTGGAAGATTCAGAGGAAGTCCGGCAAATTAAAGAGTATTTCAGCAGTCAGGCAATAGTTAATACTTATCTGTTCCGTTTAATGTGCGGAGATTTGGAAGTGCTTCATAACTATGTGGAGTATATCGGCACGGGCGGCACCGGCCTGCTCCCCGGAATGCTGAAGGCCGTTCAGGCAGCCAACCGGTTTCACTGGAATGTGGATGAGCTGATCGGGCGGTTCCTGCCGCAGGTAGAGCAGGAGTGGTCTGCCCCGGGGCATGGCAAGCCGGGAGCGGACCTGCGGGATAAATACGCGGAATTGCTCTATGAACTGGCGGGATATTACCTGCGTGCCGGAGAACAGGAGCAAGGATTCCGCTACTTATTCCTAAGCCTGGAGGCTTCGGCGGAACTGGGCAGCGAGACCTGTGTGATCCGCTGTGTGCGATTGTTTGAGCAATATCGGCCGCAGGCTTCGGCTGCGCAGCAAGAGGATTATAAGCAGCTGATCAATAAAGTACAGACAGCCCATGCCAGCAGACACCTCGCGCCGGCAGGCAAATTGTAAGAGGAATATTATCCGCTATAGGCTTGCAACTACTTAAAAGCACCGTCCCATTTCGCGGACGGTGCTTTTAAGTGCAGGTATTTGCTGCAAATTGAATTGCAGGGCGGGCTATGCCGTATAAGAACACAATATGACATCTTCTCCTCCCGCAGGTGCTTATCTTGCAGGTGCAAAATCAGCCACCTGCGGTCATTCACACCATCGCCCATCGGGAAAAACACCTTGGTGCTAAGCACATAATCCGACCGTGTATAGGAGCGCAGGGCGGCGCCGACTGCTTTTTCACCTTCACCGCAGTTATAGGCATTAGCTGTATCAAAGAAATTGATACCGCATTCAAAAGCTTTGGCAACACAGGAATTCTGCCGCCTTCTGTTCCGCCGCCGTGCCATAAGTAAGCCAGCTGCCCAGGCCGATTTCACTGACTTTAAGTCCTGTATTGCCCAGTTTTCTGTATTTCATCTTCTTCCCATTCCTTTCATAGTTTTTTTGTGCACTTTTTTAGGTTGTCTCTGTGTTTTTTCTGTTATGATGAGGACCAGTCCAGTTGATCGTAACATATCCTCTTAATTAAGAGTAAGAACATAGAGAGTTTCCTATCTAACTTATCCCAATGGCTTATAATGCCGGCTCTGACTGGACAATCGGGCAGTGCAAGATGAACGGTGACAAATAGGAATAACGGGCAAAGTTCATACACTGTGGAAATTAAAAATAAGTAAAATAGTAAATATGGATTTTGGAATGGAGTTCTAGAAAGATGATGGAGAAGATGAATACCCGGAGTCCGGTCATTTGCAATTTAGAGGATGCTGCAGACCGGATGATTGAACTGCTAAGCCAGATTTTTACGTCAAATACGATTATGATTACGATTCACGGTTTAGGCTTGGTTCCCCTGCTGCGGACCTTCAACCGGGAAGCGCCTATCATGAAGGAGGAGGACAATTTCGCCCTTCTTGATCCTATTCGCAGTCTGGTTATTCTTAATGACAATAAGCCGACACTGGTCGCTGACACGCATAATCATCCCGGGTCCACTGCCCTTGAATTTATACATGCACGGGGCATACACTCGTTCATTGGCGTTCCTCTGATCACGGAGCAAGGGGAGTCTGTGGGGACGATCTGTCTGATGGACCCTGCAGCCGGCCTGCATACGAAGGAAGACCTGGATATAATAAGCGCCATGGCCTATTTTTTCACCTATATTATGAATTTGGAACGAAAAGTTGAATTCATAGAACGGCAGAGCCAATCCAAGCTGGACCTGTTTGCCATGCTCAGTCATGAAATCCGCACCCCGATGAACGGCATTATCGGCATGACCGATCTGATGATGACGACTGAAATGGACGAGCAGCAGCAGTATTACATGGAGATTATTGAATCGAGCAATGCCAAGCTGCTGCAATTTCTGAATGATGTTCTGGATTTCAGCAAAATGGAAGCGGGCAAGCTGGTCATTGAAAAGGAACCGTTTGATATTATTACCGCACTGGAGGAGAGCGTCTATTTGTTCTCCACCAAGGCTTTTGAGAAAAATCTGGAAGTTATTCTGAATGTGGATTCTGAAATTCCCCTGTATGTTCTGGGTGATGCCCCCAAGGTACGCCAGATCATCATGAATATAGTAAGCAACGCCCTGAAGTTCACCCACGCCGGGGAAATCCTTATCGAGCTGAAATCGTTGCCTGTCCGCGGTGAAGAAATAGGGATAAGGATTACGGTGCAGGATTCTGGAATAGGTATTGCGGAAGACAAACTGAAGCTGCTGTTCAACAAATATACCCAGGTTCACCAGAGCAGCGAGCTTCATCATTACGGAGGCACCGGACTGGGACTGGCAATCTGCAGACAACTGGTGGAGCTTATGGGGGGAGAGATCTCCGTTGAGAGCCGGGAAGGGGTAGGGACGAAGCTGGAAGTCACTCTGTATCTCGAAAAATATACAAGCCTGCCCTCGATTCCCTTCGAGAAAGATGTGCTTGACGCAATTAAAATCCTGGTTGTTGATGATAATCAGACCAGTCTGCATGTCATCTCTTCGGTACTAGAGGACTGGAGTGTGGCAGTTACTTCCGCCGAGACTGCCAAGCAGGCAATGGACTTTTTGGCAGCTAACAACGATTATGATCTGATCCTTATGGACAAGGATATTGAGGGCACAGAGGCTACAGAGATTGCCAAGCAAATGCGTCAGCTTGCTCCGGACAGGAAGCTGCCCGTAATTCTGCTTGCTCCCCTGGGAACGAATCTGGACGAGGAGACCAAAGCGCAGTTCGCCTCCATCATTATCAAGCCCATCCGCAAGGTGCATTTGCTCAATAACATATTGGCTTTGCTGAAGCACAGTAAGCCGGAATCCTAATTGCGCATTCTCCTGATATAATTGAATCAAATTATAAGGCGAAAGGTGAGTATACATGTCTATATCCATTTCCGGAGCTAACAAGGTATTTCTGTTTCAAGGGGATTCCATTACAGATGGCAACCGTGACCGGGGCAATGATCTTAACCATATCCTCGGGCACGGCTATGCATACATAGTCGGCAGCAAATTAGGCAATGAGCTGGCGGAGCAGCGGCCGGTATTCCATAACCGCGGGGTGAGCGGAGACCGGATCTCCGATCTGTATGCGCGCTGGAACGAGGATGCGATCTATCTGCAGCCGGATGTGCTCAGTATCCTGGTCGGGGTTAATGATATCTGGAGAACGATGATGGGCGACCCGGGCGGCATCACGGACCGCTTCCAACGCGCTTACCGCCATGTACTGGAAGAGACACGCGAAGTGCTGCCGCAGACCCGGCTTGTACTCTGCGAGCCCTTTCTCCTGAAGGTAGGGGCACCGGCAGAGAATTGGCCGGAATGGCTGAAGATCCTGACTCATTATCAGGAGGTTGTCCGCAGCCTTGCGGAGGAGTTCGAGGCTGTGCATGTACCGCTTCAGGACGTTTTTGAGGCGGCCGCAGCAAGAACGGATGCCGTATACTGGGTCTGGGACGGTGTGCATCCAACGGCGGCCGGGCATGATCTGATCGCTGCAGAGTGGCTGAGAATTGTGGGGCAGAGCGGGATTCTGCAAGGGTAAGCCAGCCCGTTCTCAGCTCCTCTTAGATAAATTCGGATTACAGTGACAACAGTGACAACAGAAATAAGAGTAACACCAGTAAAGGCAAGAGTAAGAGTAAAAGTAAAGTAACAGTAAAAGCAAAAGTAAAGTAAAGTAAAAGCAATTGTAGGGTATTTGCAGCAAAGTATACAAATACCGCAGCACTAGAGCCTGTTTGAAGCCGGGATGTTACCGGAATTCAAGCGGGCTTTTTGGTTAGGTTACTGTAGGGAATCATGAGTTTCGCCTGTTGCGGATAAGTTTCATTGGGATGTGGAGCGGATCTGCCAGTCAAAGGGATAAATCCTTCTGAAGCCGCCGAAAGCGGGAGGCAGACAGGAATGAGGGGCATTAGTGCCCCTGAATTCGCCGAAAGCGGGTGGCAGGCGGGAATGAGGGCATTAGTGCCCCTGAATCTGCCTAAAGCGGGCAGCAGGAGGGAATGAGGGGCAAAAGTGCCCCTGAATCTGCCGAAAGCTGGAGGCAGACGGAAATGAGGGGCAAAAGTGCCCCTGAATTCGCCGAGAGCGGGCAGCAGGCGGGAATGAGGGGCAAAAGTGGCCCTGAATCCGCCGAGAGCGGGCGGCAGGCGGGAATGAAGGGAAAAAGTGCCCCTGAATCCGCCTAAAGCGGGCGGCAGGCGGGAATGAAGGGAAAAAGTGCCCCTGAATCTGCCGAAAGTGGGCAGCAGGAGGAAATGAGGGGCAAAAGTACACTTGATTTCACCGGCGGCTGCCCGGAAGTAGTCTGTCTGGAGTGGAGTGGCGTGGCGTGGGTGGCCTTAATCTACTTAAGCTGCACAGGCTCCATCAACTCCATCAACTCCATAATTTTATAAGCTCCAGCTCAATTTGCCTTGCGGGTGATTTTTTTTCTTTGCCGGGCAGAAGCTGGCGAAATAAGCTAGTTGCTAGTTACTTGTTACTTGTTACTTGTTGCTTGTTGCTTGCTGGTTATTGGCTGCTGGTTGCTGGCTGGCTGCTGTTTGCTGTTTGCTATTTGCTGGCTGTTGCTTGCTGGTTGTTGGCTGTTGGTTGTTGGTTGCTGGAGCAGGTAAGCGTACCGTCAGCAGATGAAGCGGACTGAAAAGACCCTATTTTCCGGAAAACCCCTTTTCTGAGGTTTAAGCGGACTGAGAATCAGCTATTTTGTTCATTTGGGCATGAATTGGGCGGCGGGCCCATTAATGGAATCTGAGTCCGCTTAGCCAGCAAATCTGCCAGATTTGGGCAAATAGCGGATTTTCAGTCCGTTTGATTAGTTGGTTGTCCGGGCAGATGGGCTTTGATAAGCTCCGCCAAGCACTTGCAGAGAACATGCGGAAGTGCTAACATGCAAATCCGCTTCAGCCATAAAACCTCATACATTAGGGTGCCAACTCGACTTTATTTTTCAGAAAGAGGCTGCCTGCCGAAAGGAGAGGGAGAAATCCCTCTGAATCCGGCTGGGACGGGGAACTGGTGGAATGGGCGGGAACAATTCCCTCGAATCGGGTTGGAGCGGAGGAAATCCCCTCGAATCAGATTGGAGCGGGGAAATTGGTTCCCCTCCCCTTGTACATACGGTAAATCCATGCTCCGCATACGGTGATTTCACTGTATCTTAAGCCGCTTATTGCCCGGCCCCGGGTCCGGGTGACATAATCGAAGAGCAGGCATGTACAGAGGAAGGCGTGAAGAACTTGGACTATTTCCGGAAGCAATCGTTCCGCAGTAAATTAAAAACCGCATTCCTGGCTGTGATTCTCCTCTCTGTGCTGATGACCGGTGGACTGTCCTATTCCATCTCGGCGGCGATCCTGGAGAAGAATGCGCTGAAGCTCACCCAGGATACCGTCGTCAAATCGGCACAGATCATCGACGAGAAGCTGAACAAGCTGACACTGATTATGATGACCTTTATGATCAGCCAGCCTTTTCACGATATGATGAGGGATGTCGTCTCCGGGGACACAGGCAGATATTATACCCATCTGAATGATCTTGATAACGTTTTCTCGCAGGCGCGGATTGCCGAGCCGCTGATTCAGTCCATCTATGTGTCCACGCCGATCGGGGAGTTCTACCCGTCGTCGATGAACCGCAACCGGCTGACGGAATTCAAGGATACGTTTCTATATGAGCGCATTGAACAGGAGAAGAAGAACCTGTGGGTCGAGGGCCATGAGGATATGCTGTTCTCCGGCAAGGACCGGGTGATCTCACTGATTCTGGATCCCATATTCGATACTCCGGTCAGCGGTGTCTATATCGTAGTCAATATCCGCGAAGACGGCTTCCGCAAGCTGGTAAGCGGAGGTACCGGGGGCGGGGCGCGCAGCTTCCTGCTGAACGCTTCAGGTGAGCCTGTGTATTCTGTGAAGGACCCGCTGGTCCGGCAGGCGGTGGAGGGCAGTCATCTGACCGGTAGGATCAGCAGCAGCCGGGATCTCAGCAATACGTTCAGGCTGGGCGGTGAATCCTATCTGCTGAACTATGCCCATCTGGGCATCGCAGATTGGACGATGACCACAATCCAGTCCAAAGCCAGCGTGCTGAAGGATATGATCTATGTCAAGTGGATGCTTGTGGTGGTGGCCCTCGCCGCCTTTACAGTCACAATGATGGTATCCGGCGCATTTACCCGTTATCTGCTGAGGCCGCTGCAGGGGCTGATGAAGGTGATGAAAAAGGTGGAAAGCAACGATCTGACCGCCCGGTTCGAGAGCAGCAGCGGGGATGAGCTGGCTCAGGTCGGTATCCGGTTCAACCGGATGCTTGAGCAGATTGTGGTGCTGATCGGTGAAGTCACCGAGGCAGAGACGAATAAACGCTCGGCGGAGATCAAGGCGCTGTCGGCGCAGATGGACCCCCACTTCCTGTACAACACGCTGAATACGATCTACTGGAAGCTGAATCTGAAGCAGGTGGAGCAGTCGCAGCGAATGGTAGTGTCACTGTCCCGGCTGTTTCAGCTGGGGCTGAATAAGGGGCAGGAAATCACCACGCTGTCCAAGGAGCTGGAGCATGTCCGCCAGTATCTGGAGCTGCAGTGCAGCTGCTATGAAGGGTTGTTCCGTTATGAAATCCACGTAGAGGATGAAGCGCTGAATACACTCCCTATTCCGCGCATTCTGCTGCAGCCGCTGGTGGAGAACAGCATCCTGCATGGTTTCTGCGATCTGGAGAGCGGCGGAGTGATTGATATAGAGATATTGGATGAGGGAGAACGCTGGTGCCTTACTGTCCGCGACAATGGAGCAGGCATGGAGGAGGATCAGGTCCGTGCGCTGTTCTGGCGGGAATCCGATAAGGGGTATGCCGTGTCCAATCTGATCCGCAGGCTGCAGCTGTATTACGGGGACGGTGCGGTGTTCCGGGTGGACAGCGGGCCAGGCAGGGGAACGGCGGTCATCATTTCTTTACCCAAGAGAGAGGAGCATCAGGATGGACGATAATGGTGTGATCAGCTTGTGCATTATAGACGATATCAAAAGCGTAGTCGCAGGACTCACCTGCATGAATTGGGCGCAGCAGGGTATCCGGGTGACGGGTACGGCAGCCAACGGGGAGGATGGGCTGGACATGATCTCGGAGCTGCGCCCGGATCTTGTCATTACGGATATACGGATGCCGAGGATGGATGGACTGTCCATGCTGCGGGCCGTGCTGGAACGCCACCGGGACTGTAAGGTGATTCTGATCAGCGGCTATGCCGATTTTGAATATGCGCAGCAGGCTGTCCAGCTTGGTGCTTTTGACTTCGTCGTCAAGCCGTTTACGGAAGAGGATATTATGACGGCGGTGCTGCGGGCGAAGGCGGAGATTATGGAAGAACGGTCGAAGCTGCTTACCCTGCGGGAGATGGAAAAAAGATTGCGGGAGAGTCTGCCGGTGCTGCGGCAGGAATATTTCGCCCTGCTGGTCAGCCACCGTACAGCCTGGGAGCAGGCGGCGGCCCGCTGGGAATTCCTGAATATCGATCTGAACCCGCAGGGGTTTGTGGTAATGCTGCTTGAGATCGATCACTTTCAGGAGCGGGCAGCCGAGCTGTCCATCCGCGAGGTGGAGCTGATCCGCTTCTCGCTGCTCAATATCACGCAGGAGACGATTGCCGAATATGCGCGCTGCGTAGTCTTCCGCGCCAGACATAACCGCTATCTGGCGGTTATGAATGATTGCAGCGCGGTCAGTGCAGTGGAGATTGCGGAACGCTGCTGCCGGAATATTGAACGCTACACCAAGTTCACCGTATCGGTCGGGGTCGGAGGCAGGGTGGAGGAGACGAGTGAGTTGCCTGATTCCTATCTGCAGGCCAATCGGGCGCTGGCCTATCATCTGTTCACAGAAGGCAATGCAGCCATCCGCTATGACGATATTCTCCCGGCCGGCAGCCAGGAGCCGCTGTCCCTGGAATACAAGGACGAGCTGCTGCTGGCGCTGCGCTCCGGCAATGCCGGCAAGGCAGAGGCTATTCTGGAGGATATCTCGACAAGCCTCCAGAGTCTGGTCTCCCGGCAGAATCCGGACTATCTGCTCAGCCTGTACGATGAGCTGGCTGCCTCGGCGATCCGGAGCTTCTATGAGCTGATTCCTTATGCGGATATCCAGCCGCTGATCCAGAGGTTCAGGGCTGTTCAGGGAACAGCCGGACTGCCGCTGGCTTCTCTCCAGCGGCAGCTGCTGGAGTTATGCGTGGAAGGGGCCGCACTGGTGCGCAAGAACAGCCTGTCCGAGGGGCAGAAGGTCATCTATGCCTCACTCGATTATATTCAGAGCCATCTCTCTGAGGATATAACGGTAGGGGATTGCGCCGCTCACGTCCATCTCAGCGCGAGCTACTACTCCAGTCTTTTTAAGAAGGTGACCGGTATGACGGTCACCCAGTATGTGACCATGGAGAAGATCCAGAAGGCCAAAGCGCTGCTGGTAGAAGGGATGCCGGTGCAGGAGGTCGCCCTTGCAGCAGGTTACGAGGAGCGGCGGTATTTCAGCGAAATGTTCAAGAAGATCACCGGGCAGACACCTTCGGAATTCAGGGCAGGCTATCATCCTGACCGTCCGGAGGAGAAACCTTACCGATGACGAAGCCAGATCCGCATCGTTCCGGCGTCATTTATGCTAATTATTTCGCACACACGAAGCCCCACTCCGTTAAGTACGAAGAGGGGCTGACCTACTATCTGTTCCGGTTTCAGGCGGAAGGTACCTGCCGGGCGCTGGTGGCGGGCAATTACGAGACCATCATCCCCGGAGACCTGCTCATTTATCCTCCCGGTCAGCCCTACGGACTAAACGTTCAGCCCCGAAGCGTAACGGCATCGGGTGAGACTCAGCCTGCTTCGGACTATTTCCTGGCCGGCAAGGGGGAGTGGCTGGACTCGTGGTGGGCTAACACAAGCCTGCCCGTAAAAACGAATATCGGTTTTGACGATACGGTGCTTACGCTATGGAAGCATATCATCAGCGAGAAGAAAAAAATGATGCAAAACCTGGACGAGATCATGGACTATCTTCTGAGAACGTTTTGCCTGACCCTGGAGCATGTGATTGGGGTCAATCCGCGCACCAAGGGAGTGGATACCGCGTACAAGCTTAAGTTATTCATAGACAACCATGCCCATGAACCGCTTAGCCTGGAGCAGATATCGGCCTCGGCCGGGTTAAGTGTGTCTCGCTGCTCCTATCTGTTCAAGGCTGCATTTGGCCAATCCATGTTCGCCTACTGTATCAGCGTCAGACTGAAGCTTGCGCAGCAGCAGGTGCTGTACAGTGGTCTGACGCTTGAACAGATTGCCGACAAAACGGGCTTCCAGAGCTATGCCCATTTCTGCCGGATGTTTCGGGGACACTTTGAACATTCTCCGGGAGAATACCGGCGCAAATTCGGGTTCCGGTTCCATCCGGATGGATGCACAGATTAGACGTCTGTATACAAAACCTGATTTTCTTGAAGCAGGATGGAATGCAGCTTCTCCACCCCTACATTCTGAACAATCCCGTCCGCATCAAGCGCCAGCGCGGCAGCCGCAGCAGCCGATTGCCCCAGGATCATGAAGACCGGCTCCATACGGATCGAGCCGTAGGCTGCATGGGTAGCAGATACACATACCGGTACGATCAGATTGGTGCATTCCGTCCGTTTCGGCACAACCGCCCGGTAGCTGATCGGGTAAGGCGCAGCCAGCCTCACATAGAATCCGCCCTCTGTGCTTACATGACCGTCTTCGTTCACATAGTATTGGGTGTGGTGCGAGTCCATGGCGAAGGAGCCCATTCCGATGGAATCGGGCACCGGGTTGTCCAGTCTGACATCATGCTCAGTAACCACATAATCGCCGATCATTCTGCGGGATTCCCTGATATATAATTGGGGCGTCCAGTGGCCGCTGTCCGTGAATTCATCAAGCGGCAGCCCCCACGGCTTGTAGACCGCCCGGATGTCCTCCGGCACCCGCGGATGATTCTGCAGAGTCCAGACATAACCTTGCTGATAGATGCGGTGGGCCTCCCATATTGCTTCTCTTGCCGGATAATCCGCCTCCGCATAGCTATGGTTCATTCCATTGTAATCCGTTGAAATGCCGCTATTGTTATTGGAGTCCGTCTTCTCTGCAGTAACCCGGTTTAATTTGAAGAAACGGGAGCGCTGTCCCTGCTCAATGGCCCGGAACAGAATTTCATAATCGGCCTCGTTATACCCCTCAGGCTTTCCAATCTCCAGGCGGTTGCCGGGATTGTCCGTCAGGCACATGCGGAAGTTATATGCCTGAAGCTTGTTGTCACCGTCACCGTCACCGATGCCGCCGCCGCGGGTAGCATTGACACGCGGAAGCAAGCCGCTTGAAGGTACTCCTTTAATGATATAGGGATCAATACCGGCTGGAAGCTCATTCAGCTCGTCGCCGGGCTGAATACCGTTTAGCGTCTCTCCGTAAGCTGAATTCGGCTCCCGGCCGACAGTATAGGATACACCCGATTTGCCCATCAGATCGCCTTCATACGTAGCGTCAATAAACATCCTGCCCCTATAGATGTTCCCCGATTCCATGCGTATAGAAGTGATTGTCGTGCCTTGTCTGGTCACCCCCTCCTGAAGCTCAAGCCTATCACCGCAGACAACTTCGATTTGGTGTTCGGCTACCAGGTCCTGCAATACTTCGAGCGCCACCTTGGGTTCGAACAGCCAGCGTGCCCCGTCCTGATTATATTTCCGGGCTATCCGCCGGTAGAATTCCAGGGCCAGGCCGCCGACCGCCTGCTTCATTCCCACATCCGTATCTCCCAGACCTCCGCTGGTCAAGCCCCCAATACGCTGTCCCTGCTCGATTACCACCACGGTTTTGCCCATTTTTGCGGCTTGGACAGCAGCTGTAATCCCTGCAGCGGTTCCGCCGTAAATGACAATATCATACACTTGTTCCCGGTTCATAGTATGCCTCCTAATGCCTGATTTCACCTGCAGAAATTATCATAACCGCTGGCCGGCCAGGCGGGAATGATGGATCTTCCTTTTTGATTTGACGGATCTTACTGTTTTCATCCGGAAGCTGTTTTTAGAGCAAAAGGCTTTTGAAATCAGGGGTTTCGTATGATAAGGTGATTCCTGAAAAACGGGAAACGCCCTTATCCTATGATGTATAACAGGAGGAACTATGAAACTATGAAACCGAAGAAACCGAAATTCCGCTATTTGGACAAACCGGCGCTTGAGCCTGTACCAGGCTGTGACTGGGCGGATAAAATGGTGTTGAATCCGGCTATTATTCAAGACCCTGATTCTGATGAAATCCATATGCTATTCCGGGCCACCGGACCATGGACGCACAAAAGAAGAGAGGGCTGTCATGATCCGTATCCGATTTTTCTGGGTTATGCGTGCAGCAGGGATGCGGGAGAAACCTGGGAGGCGGACTTCTCTAGACCCGCTCTGGCGCCCGCACTGGGGTATGAGGAGCACGAGCTGTACATCACGGATATTTACGGAAATGAAGTGCGGAATTATGCCAATGGCTGTGTGGAGGACCCGCGTATCTTTTATGTCGAAGAGGAGTTATACGTCACGGTGGCCTGCCGGCCGTTTCCCCCTGGCCCCTATTGGCTCAGCAGCCAGCAGCCTCCGGTGCAGACGCGGTTTGAATATGTTCCCGATTGGATTTTTGCCGGAGATGAGGCAGACCCGTTCATTCAATCGGCCCGGGCCAATGACACCGTCAGTGTGCTCTACAAGCTTAATCTGGATAAGCTGAAGCAGGGTGAATATGAAAGCGCTTTTCAGTATGTAGGTCCGCTCACTGAGGGACAGGTCAGCGATAACCGCGACGTGTTTTTGTTTCCCCGGAAAATGAAGATTGCCGGTAAAATGCAATATCTTATGCTGCACCGGCCGATGAATGTCCTCCCCTTTGAAGGGGGAGAGAAGGCGGGTAAGCCATCGATTTATATGGCAGCAGCGGAATCCATAGCGGATTTGGCCTCGCCCAAAGCGGTGCACAGACTCCTGGCTTATCCGGTCTTTGATTGGGAGGAGAACCGGGTAGGCGCCAGCTGGCCGCCGATAGCCTTGGGGAATAGAGAGTGGCTGGTACCCTATCACGCGAAGAAAAATGTACAGTTCGGGTACACGCAATCCTTCATGATCCTCAGGGAGCAGGATAATGATTTCCCGGCTGTTATTCACCGGTGCTCCGACCGTCTGATGTATGCCGAGCGGGATTGGGAAATGCCGGAGGATTACCCGACACCTTGCCTGTTTACGACCGGAGGCATTGTCTTGGGCGAAGAATTAATCATGTCTTATGGCGCGGCAGATCAGAAGGCGGGGATATCGTGGGTTAATTTTGCAGAATTGCTGGCGTATATCCGGAAATACGATGAGAACGGGAACCTGACCGGATAAGGAAGCTTCAGCAGCTAAGAACCATGGATTTCTGTCCCTAGAGAGTGAGACTGCCGCACTCCTTTTGCGGGGGAGGGGGCTTATAATGAGAACGAGCTCACAATACAAATGTTAATCAAAGGGGTAGAACGTATGCAGAAAAAATGGTTGGGTCTCAGCTTGAGCCTTATGCTGGCGGCAGGAATCGCAGGTTGCGGCGGCGGGAACAGCAACAAGGGTGCGGCAACTGAAGCACCTGAAGCGGGTACGGCAGCTCCAGCAGCAACGGCTGCTGCTGGCGGCAATACTGCCACAAGCGAGCCTGTACAGCTTAAATACTGGACGGACGACCGTCATGACCAGGAATATATCAAAGAGCTGATCAACAGGTTCAATGAGACGAATGGCGAGAATATCCAGGTGGAGCTGACGGTGATGTCCGAGAACTACGCGCAGAGCGTCGATATCGCTTTTACCAGCAATCAGGCACCGGATCTGCTCCGCCTGAAGAGCGGCAATACTGCCGAATTTGTCAAAAAAGGATATCTGGCACCGATTGACGGTTATCTTACCGATGACATCAAAACGAAATTCGGCAGCGTAATCATCGACAATGTTAACCGTTTTGACGGCAAGGTGTACTCATTAGCTAATACCGGCCTCACCTTGCGCCTGATCTATAACAAGGACCTTTTTGCTAAAGCGGGTATTGACAATCCTCCGGTATCGCAGCAGGAAATGGTCGATGATGCCAAGAAGATTACCGAGCAGGGCAAAGGAGAAGGCGTGTATGGCTTCGCGCTGAACTTCAAAAGTCCGAAATCGGCTTTTGACCGTTCGATCCGGGAGATTCTGTCCTTGAGCGGCTATCAGGGACTCGGCTTTGACCTGAAGACAGGGCAGTTTGATTTCGCACCTTATTCGCAGACCATCGAGTACTTCAAGCAGATGTATGAAGACGGCAGCATTCTCCCAGGTGCAGAGACGCTGGACATCGACCCGCTGCGCGCCCAGTTTGCGGCAGGCAAAATCGGGATGTACCTCTCCTTCTCGACAGAGCCGGGCGTGTATCAGGACCAGTTCCCGACTGAAATCAACTGGGCGGGTGCCCTGGCTCCAACACTGGATGGACAGATTAAAGGAACCTCTGAAATCGTATCCGCCGGTACCTGGCTCGGCATCAGTGCCAAATCAGCGCATCAGGAGGCGGCCTGGAAATTCATGCAATACATGTACGGTGACGATATTCTGAAGACGTATCATGAGAAGGGCTTCGGGATTGCCGTAGTGCCAACCATTGTAGAACAGGCCAACAATCCCGAAATTAACGGCATGGAAGGGTTCCTGGTCGGCGAGCATGACTCGCTCTGGCCTGCAGTGCCAAGTGTTACTCCTGAGGGCTCTACCTATGCGGATGCTTTCTTCAAATATATCCTTGCAGGCGGAGACGCCAAGGCCATTACTGAAGATTTGAACACAAGATACAATGCCGCCTTGACCAAAGCGGTAGAAAAGGGCGAGGTTACCGTTACGCCGGACCCTGCCTTTGATCCGCTGAAACCGCAGGGAGAATAACAGGTTAGGAAGGGGCTTGTACGGGATTCCCGGCGCAGCCCCTTTGCTTTCCCCGAAGGAGGACAACATATGATTTACAAATGGAGAAGGCTCGGGGAGAATTCCCTGTTCCTTGCGCCAAGCATTATTCTGACGATTACCCTTGGCATCTATCCGCTGTTCTGGATGCTGCGCTATATGTTCTATGATTATGCCGGATATGGCGAGGCACTGTTCATCGGGCTGGACAATTTCCGCCGGCTGCTGCGGGACGCCCTGTTCTGGGAATCGGTCCGCAATACCTTTGTCTTTGCCGGAGGCAAGCTGCTGCTGACCCTGCCGCTGTCCCTGCTGCTGGCGGTTATTTTGAATGGCAAACTGCGCGGGTCTAATCTGCTCAGGGGCATCTATTTCATGCCGACCGTGATCAGTACGGCAGTGATCTCCGTTGTTTTTTATAACATCTTCAATTCATATAACGGGATGGTTAACACGGTTCTGATGAAGCTGCACCTGGTCTCACAGCCGATTGACTGGCTTGGTCCGAAGCATGCGATGCTGACGGTAATTATCGTGGCGGTCTGGGGCGCGGTCGGCAACTATATGCTGCTCTTTCTCGCCGGGCTGCAGAGTATTCCGCAGGATCTGTACGAGAGCGCGGCCATTGACGGGGCGAACGCCGGAAGACGCTTCTGGAATATTACGCTTCCGATGCTGGCTCCGGTTGCCCAGATGGTCATTATGCTGGCGATTATCGCTTCCCTGAAGGGCTATGAGAGCATCATGGTCATTACAGAAGGCGGACCGATCGGCAAAACCGAGGTCATGTATCTCTATCTCTACAAGCTGTTGTTCCCTGTATCCACCGGTTCGCCGGTAGCGCAGCAGCTGGGCTACGGCAGTGCCGTGGGCTTCGCCTCCGCCGTGATTGTCGGAGCGGTTACCGGACTGTATTTCTTCTTCAGCCGCAAAATGAACAAGGTGTATTAGGAGGTTGATTCAAATGAACGAACATGTGATATCCAAGCAGCCGGCCGGGCTGAAGCAGTCCGTCCCCCGGGAGCCCGGCGGCCATGCCGGAAGAATAGCGGTCCGGACGGTGATGTGGCTGTTCCTGCTGGCAACAGCGCTCCTGACCCTGTTTCCGCTGCTGATGACGCTGGCAGGCTCGCTGAAGACAGGGGCAGAAATGATGACCGGCGGCAGCCTGCTTCCGGCGAAGCTGCAATTCGCCAACTATGCGGAAGCCTGGAAACAGGCCAACTTCGCCCGCTATACCTGGAACAGTGCCTTTATGAGTGTAATGGTTACGGTGGGGACGCTGCTGGTAGCCTCAATGGCCGCCTATGTGGTGGACCGGCGTGAGTTCCCCGGCAAACGGATATATGTCACGGTGCAGGCGTCCATGATGTTCATCTCGGTTGGTGCGATTGTGCTGCGCCCGCAGTTCGATCTGATGGTTGCGCTGCATTTGAATACGACGCTGTGGGGAGTCATACTGATTCTGGTCAGTGCCCATTCCAGTACCTTCTTCATGCTGCAGGGCTTCTTCAAAGCGATTCCGAGAGAGCTGGATGAGGCTGCCATGGTCGACGGCTCCGGCTTCTTCCGCACCTTCTTCCGCATCATTCTGCCGCTGCTGACTCCCGGCCTTGGTGTAGCCGGATTATTCGCTTTCCGCCATTCCTGGAACGAATACATCCTGCCGCTGGTATTCACGATGACCAATCCGAAGCTGCAGACGCTGACTGTCGGGCTGGCGAATCTCCGCTACGGCTCCTCGGCCGCGATGCAGATCCATCTGATGATGGCCGGGGCCTGCCTGTCCATCCTGCCGATGCTGCTGGCGTATATTCTGGCCAATAAAACCTTCATCCAGGTTACGGCCGGTTCGGTGAAAGGGTAGCTATAATCTTGTATGTGCAAAGGAGAATCTTCCATAATGAACGATCTGACGATAGGAACACTTACCTCAAGTCCGGTGATGGTCCGGCATCCGCTTAACCCCATTCTGAAGCCTGCGGATGTCCCGTACGGGCCGGCCATGGTCTTCAACGCCGGAGTGACGAAATTCAAGGGCAGATATGTTATGGTATTCCGCAATGACTACGGGGATCAGAGTAAGGGGATCGTCGCTCCCCACCATACAACGAATCTGGGACTCGCCTTCAGCGACGACGGAGTAAGCTGGGAGGTGCAGCCGGAGCCGTGCTGGTCCTGGCATGATGAGGAAGTGGTCCGGGTGTATGATCCGCGCCTGACCGTGATTGGCGAACGCTGCTATCTGTGCTTCGCGGTCGATACGCTTCACGGCCTGCGCGGCGGGATCGCCGTGACGGACGATTTCCGCTCCTTCGAGGTGCTGAGCCTGTCGCTGCCGGATAACCGCAATATGGTGCTGTTCCCGGAGAAGATCGGCGGCAAATATGTCAGGCTTGAGCGTCCGCTGCCGGTCTACAGCCGGGGAGGACTGGACCGCTTTGACATGTGGATGAGTGATTCCCCGGACCTGAAGTATTGGGGGAGTCACAAGCTGCTGCTGGCTGTCGAGAATGTGGCGTATGCCAATGACAAGGTGGGTCCCGGCGCCCCTCCCCTTAAGACGGACAAGGGCTGGCTGACGACATTCCATGCCGTGGATCTTGACCGCAGCCGGGGCAAGAACGGCTGGGAAGACAGCTGGAAGAAGCGCTATACCGCCGGGATTATGCTGCTTGATCTTGAAGATCCGGGCCGGATCATCGGCCGGGCGGCAGCGCCGCTGCTGGCACCGGAGGCGCTGTATGAGACCTCGGGCGGGTTCCGCAACGATGTGATTTTTCCCGGCGGGATGATCCTGGAGGATTCCGGGGAGGTCAAAATTTATTACGGTGCTGCGGATACGGTGGAATGCCTGGCGACTGCGCATGTAGATGACCTGCTCCGGCTGTGTCTGGAGAAGGGGACTGAATAACTAAACCGGCCTTACAAGGAGGACGATTATGAATCAGGAACATATGAATTACGGAGATATGAATTACGGACAGATTACCCTGCCATCTGCAGCTGTGCCGGTCTCCCGCGAGGTAGATGTGCTGGTGATCGGCGGCGGGGCGGCGGGCATTGCTGCCGCTATCTCCGCTGCCGAAGGCGGTGCAAGCACCATGATCGTGGAGCAGCGGGGTTATTTTGGCGGCATGGGGACTGTAGCGCTTGTACCTGCCTTCTGTCCCTACACGGACAAGGTCAAGCCGATTATCCGCGGCCTCGGCCTGAAGCTGATGGAGCGGATGAAACAGGCCTGCGATCCTGGCTATCAGGAGGAATACCGCGAAATGCTGGACTGGGTGCCGATTGATCCTGAGGTACTTAAGCGCGTCTATGACGATGCCATTCTTGAGAGCGGTGTGACGCCGCTGTTCCATACCTTTGTCTACGATGTTGTGCTGTCCCCGGATGGACAGAGTATCGAGGGCGTGATTATTGTCAATAAATCGGGTCGGTCTTTCATCCGCTGCCGGTATATTATCGACTGCACGGGTGACGGGGATATCGCTGCCCTGTCGGGCGTTCCGTTCCAGAAAGGCGGCGGGGAAGGGGAGCTTCAGCCGGGCAGCATGTGTTATCTGCTGGCGAATGTGGACCGCAAGGAGTTCAGCCGGTTCCTGGAAGAAACGGGGGATACGGGGCAGCTGCACCGGACGGTTGAGCAGGCTATGGCTGAAGGGGCACTGCCGGAAGGCCGCAAGTCCATTTCCGGCCTGGCCTGGGTGAGTGATTATCTGGTCGGGGTCAACTTCGGCCATGTGTTCGGGGTAGACGGAACGAAGGCCGAGGAGCTTACGCGCGGAGCCATCGAAGGCCGCCGGACCGTGCTGCGGCAACTGGAATTCTTCCGCAAGTATGTGCCGGGCTTCGGGGCGGCACATCTGGTGGCGAGCGGTGAGCAGCTTGGCATCCGGGAGACGCGGCGGATTCAGGGCGATTACATGCTGACCGTAGACGACTTCATTGCGGCGCGTTCCTTCCCGGATGATATTGCCCGCAATGCCTATTACATTGATATCCACCTGGCTACCAGCAAGAGTGATATGACCTTCAATCATCTGCCGCCGGGCGTCTCCCACGGCGTGCCTTACAGGGTCATGCTTCCCGTAGGCATCCGCAATCTGTGGGTGGCCGGACGCTCCGTGTCCTCGGACCGGGCGGTTCAAGGCTCCCTGCGGGTGATGCCGAACTGCTTCTCGATGGGCCAGGCCTGCGGAACGGCAGCATCGCTGGCGCTCCGGGATGGCGCGGATTCCCGCAGCATCTCGATCCCTGAGCTTCAGCAGCGTCTGCTGGATCAGGATGTATGGCTCGGGGAGGGTTTCGTTCCGGGCACCGGGGCGGCGGACAGCAGGGAAGCGGGGGAAGGGCATTGAAGAACCTTCCTCTGACGGATGAGTGGTTCCACGGCGCAGTTTCACTGGAGCACCGGGAGGAGGGGATCAAGCCCTGGCGTATTCCTTACCGGGATTATGGCTTATATCCGCCGGACGGGATCGATGGCAAGGCGGAAATCTGCTCCGGTATCCGGCTGCGGCTGGCCACCGGCTCCAAGGCACTGGCCTTGTCGTTCAGTCCGCTTGCGGAGGCTGCCGCACTGGACTGTCTTATTGGCGGCGTGCTGTTCCAGAAGCTCCGACTTGCTGCGGGCGGCACGGAAGCCTTATTCACCGGGCTTCCGCCCGGTATGAAGGAGCTGGAAGTCTATCTGCCGCAGAATACCGGCATTACACTGAGTGGCTTGCGGATCGAAGATGAGGCGGCTGCTGAACCGCTGCCGGATCACCGGCCAAGGTGGATCACCTATGGAAGCTCCATCACCCAGTGTGTGGCAGCATCCAGCCCTTCGCGCACCTGGCCGGTCATTGCCGCCGGGGAGTGCGGCTATCATCTGACCAATCTCGGCTTCTCGGGCAATTGCCTGATGGAGCCGATGGCGGGCCGGCTGATCCGGGATTTGCCGGCTGAACTGATTACCTTGTGCGTAGGAGTCAATATATATGGTGCAGCAGCCTCCAGCCCGCGGATGTTCAAGCCGCTGCTGATCGGCATGCTCGAGACGATCCGTGAGAAGCACAAGGAGACGCCACTGGCCGTCATCTCTCCGATCTACGGGACGGAGCGGGAGACGGAGGAGAACAAGCTCGGCTTCACCCTGCCGCTCATGCGGCGGCAGATCGTAGAGACAGTGAAGCTGCTGCAGGAGCGGGGAGACCGCCATCTGCATTACCTGGATGGCCTGGAATGGTTCGGCCCGGAAGATGAGGAGCTGCTGACGGATGGCCTGCATCCGGGAGCCGAAGGCTACGAGCTGCTGGGAAGCCGTTTCGGCAGCAGGCTGGCGGCAGCGCTTCAGGTGGGGCGGGTGTAGCCAGGCGATGGAGCGCCTGAGCGGATTCATTGGGCGAGTATAACAGCAGGTGAAAGACAACTATAAAAGGCAGCAGCCTTCCCGGTTAAGGGATGGCTGCTGCCTTTCCTGTTGTATAGGAAATTCTGATATATGTCAGTTGTGGACAAATAAGTCCCTTGGAATTAGGAGCAGATCCGTAATCCCATTGAATCTCCTGGTAAGCGGGCCAAAGGTTGGCTAATGTACGCGAAAAATCGAACACAATGTGCTACTGTGAAGGTAACCGGAGCAAATGTATGCGAAAAACCGAACACAATGTGCTATCGCGAAGGTAATCAGGCCTAATGTATGCGAAAAATCGAATACAATGAGCTACTGTGAAGGTAACCGGGTCCAATGTATGCGAAAAACCGAACACAATGTGCTATCGCGAAGGTAATCAGGCCTAATGTATGCGAAAAACCGAACACAATGAGCTATCGCGAAGGTAACCGGACCAAATGTATGCGAAAAACCGAACGCAATGAGCTATCGCGAAGGTAACTGGACCAAATGTATGCGAAAAGTCGAATAGATATTGTCCTTGTTAAGGCAATTGCATCATTTGTCGCTTGAACAATTGCTGATCACTCACACCTGCCAATGAAGCGGACTGAGAGGACGCTATATCTCCCAAAAGCCACTTTATGAGGCTGAAGCTAAAGTTCTAGACTGAGAAAATAAAGTATTAGACTGGCAATACTTCATTAAGCTATACCAGCTAATAGCTTGTCAACATTACCAGTAAAGTGATTCTAAATCATGTGGTATAGTTAAAATGAGGCATGCCAAAAAACCCTCCAATTTTCTTTGTGTCTTGGAAGGTTATGCCAATAATATTTTTTAAATTGGACGAAATTCCTTTTTATTTTTTAAGATCGCATAGAGCCAATGGACGAGTTTATTTGCACATGCGATTAGAGCTACTTTATGTGGTTTTCCTTCAGCTCTCTTACGTTCATAGAACGCTTTGATTCGCATATTTCGGGAGCGTATAAGTCCACACTGAACAGCCATCACCAGTGCGTAACGCAGCTGCCTGGAACCACGTTTCGTGATTCGGTTTCGAGTCGCTGTAAACTTACCGGAAGCAAAGACACTCGGGTCAATGCCTGCGAAGGCGACTAACTTCTTAGGATGATCAAATCGTTCGACTTCTCCTATTTCGGATAAAATTGTTGCAGCAATTTTATGCCCAATCCCGGGAATCGACTGAATTAATTCATACTCTTCAATTTCTTCAGCCAGAGCATCTATGTTCTGTTCCAGTTCAGCAAGATGCTCTTGGTATTGAAGAATAAGGGTAATAAGAACTCTCATATTGATTAAATGACTTGCATACATGGTTTGCTGAAATGGATTTTGTTTTGCCGCATCTACTAATCGTTGAACCCGTTGGTTAATCCAGTCCTCTGAACGCCCCCGTTTCGAAGAAAGCAGTTCTTTCATCTTAGCTCTAAGTGTATCTTCATCCGTCTGTAAAACTAAATATGAGGTTGGGAATTCACTTAAAAACCGCAGTGAAACACCGGAATACATAGCTCCAAACACGCCTTTATAACCCGGGAAAACCTGATCTAAAACAGCTTGGAATTGCAGTTTAGTCGATACACACATCTTTGAAAGAGTCTCATATTGCCTTGTAAGATAGCGCAGATTGAGAAGTTGCACACCTCTTTTCTTAAAAGGTTCAAACTCTTCCCTGTAGTACAACTCACCCAATAGGTAAGCGTCAGCAGCATCCGTCTTTACTTTACGAAGCTGAGACTTTCTAAGCCGATTGGAGATTAGCGGGTTAATGACAATGTAAATATAGTGATGTTCCTCTAAGAACTGAACAACAGGGCTTTGGTAATGTCCTGTTGCTTCTAGAATAAGTAAAGGACGTTGTTTGGATACCGATTCAACGTCCTTTAAAACTTGATGTAGATTTGCTAGGCCATCACGAGTGTGCTCGAAGTGGAATGTCCCTCTGAAGAGCTTTCCGCGCGCTAAAAAGGCTTGTCCATGACTTTCTTCTTTTGAAATATCTAGACCGACAACTGGATTCATTTCATCTCATCTCTCCCTGTAAGTTTAAATTCACCGGCATCCCTACGGTTCTTCTTGTCGCTCCATAGCATCGCTTGTTATACGGGATCTTACGTCCCAACCAGCCTCAATCATGGTCATGACAAGTAGGGTGAACATTATAGCACTCGGGATCAAGTCCCACGGGCAGGTACGTTCGACCAGGCTACTTTAATCCTCTATGCAAATGAAAAAAGGATCAACCAGAAAGAACTGGTTGATCTCATAATACGAACGGGCAGGATAGTTGAATGATTACGCGAATAACTTAAGTCATGACGAATTTACGAAGTTAGCAAAAAGATGTTAGCCGAAAGAAGTTCTTAGTTTAGGAGGAGTCTATATGATATTAGAAAAAGTTATAAATAGAATTGTAATACAAAGTGAATATAAGGATTTTGTTGATAAGTATATAGATAATATACTTACCGAATTTAAAGATAAGATTCATAGCATTTATATGTGTGGTTCGATTCCAAAAGGAACTGCTAAACCTTTTAAGTCAGATGCAGACTTTACTATTGTATGTGTAAATCCCAAAGATATTGATTACGAAAGATTGTCAAATATTAAAGACAGGCTTTTGGAAGAATATCCAGTAGTAACTAAGATTGATACGATAATTTGCCCGATTGACGATGTATTAAGTAAACCAAATGAGTGGGGTTTTTGGGTAAAGATAATTTGTGTTTGCATATATGGTCATGACGTTGGTGAAAAAGTGCCACCGATAATTATTTCTCCAGAGTTCATTTTAGACTTAAATACAGAGACCAAGGAGGAAGTAGCTCGTATACATAGTTCACTTTCTAATGCTAGTGATAACACAATGAAAGCTAGATATATTAAAGGTTACTCTAAGAGATTAATTCGTGCATTATACTCTTTGGTTATAGAAGATACAGGTGTATGGCAAGATGACATTTTTAAGATGAAGAATGCCATATTAAACTATTGTGAGATTGACTCCGCTTTAGTTGATTATCTGTATGCTTGTTACTTGGATAGTAATGTACTTGTTGAAGAGTTTCTGGGAGTTGCAGATGAAATATATAGCTATTTTGAGAACGCCTTAAATGCAATGGCTGCTTCCAGAACTTCCTTCGGCTAAAACCATATTGACGCTCCGGGTCACTCTGAGAAGCGAGTGACCACATCCAGCCCCCTAAGCCCGTCGGGACGTCACTGCGTTAGGTGTTCGGCAAGCCTCACAGCTATAAGCAGCGACTCTAATTAAAACATAAGACGATTAAGCTAACCGGAAACGTTAGTCGAACGACAACAGCGGCAGTCTAAGACTTTATTTATCAAGTCTTAGACTGCCGCTGCTTTTATTAATGGATCAGTCTAAGACTTTATTTTCACCGAACAACCGGTACGTTGACTATCGATGCGTAAGAGTGAATATTGGGGCATTAGAGTGATACCGGCACTGTTACCTAGTTCGTCAACTGGTGCAGCACCATAGCGCAAGCGCCTGCTGCGACCGAGCGTTCACCCAGTCTGCTGCGGGTGAAGCGGACGTTATACTGCTCGCGGTAATAGGTCCGCTCAAGGGCGATCCGGGTCGCCTCCTGATAGAAATCATCGGCCGCGAGGAATAGCGGGCCGCCGAGGATGACTTCCTCGGGATGGAGGATATTGATCAGATTGGCCAGCCCGATGCCGCAGTAGACAGCCATCTCGTGGAACAACCGGACAACCTCGGGATCACGGGCATGGAGCGCTTCTATTAGATGGGCGAATTCCAGCTGTTCTGCACTCTCGGCCAGGCTGCGGAGCAGCCCGCTGCTGCCCAGTCGCCAGACTTCACGCGCCTGTCTCTCCAGGGTGTGTATGGACACATAGCTCTCCCACGCACCGGCGTTGCCGCCGGGAATATGCGGCGGCAGCCCGGAGCCTTCGATGATCATCTGTCCGACAGCCCCCTCGGTATCAATCATGCCATAGAGCAGCCGTCCATCATTCATGATGGCGGAGCGCAGGCCGATTCCGGCATGGAGGTAGAGCAGATGATGCTGCATCCGGTTACTGCTGGCCCAGTATTCGCCCAGCAGAGCCGTATTGGCTCCATTGTCCAGATATACCGGCACAGCCAGCCGCTGTTCCAGCAGCTCCTTAATATGTACCTGAGACCAGCCCGGCGCAGTGAATCGTGCCGGATTCAGGATAACTCCGGCCTGGCGGTCCAGCGGGCCGACTGCGCCGATGCCAAGTCCCGCGACCCGGCCAAGATCAATGGAGGCTGCAGCTAGCATCTGCAGTGCCTGACTATGTAAGGATTCCATCAGATGCTCCGGGGTAAGGGCGGTATCCATGTTCCAGGTATATTCGCCCAGCAGCAGCAGATGAAAGTCCATCAATACGAGCTTGGCATGGGTACGGGAGATCTCCAGTCCCAGCAGATAGGCATAGGCCGGATTAGTCTCATAGAGGGTGGGGCGGCGGCCTCCGGTAGATTCGCCGAAGCCGACTTCAACCAGCAGCTCCAGGGACAGCAATTCATCCAGTATGCGTGTTAACGTGCTTATGGTCAGTCCGCTTTCGTCCAGCAGACTTTGTTTGGAGACGGTGCCGTGTTTTCTTACAGTGAAATAGATTTCCCTGGCTTTGGGATTGGCGATAAGTTCATGAATAAGCAGCAAAGACGGTTCTCTCCTTATGAATATACTAAACCTGATGAATAGACAAGACCTGCTTTTACAATGACACAAAAAGCAAGGTGCCGCAACTACCCCAAGGAGAGAATAGACTTGCAGGGTTCCATCCGGTTATAGCGGTAAATCCCGCCGTCTGAACAGCTGTATGCCGATCGTGAAACAGGCCAGCCCAATCATCAGCAGCCAGATGGAGACCTCTGCCCAGGCTGCTGTTCCCTGGACAATCTCGCCGGGACGGTAGAAGCTGAATAGGGTGAAGAAGCGCAGCACATCCAGCTTATCACTGATTTTGCCGAGAATATCGAGGGTGAAGAACCCGAAAGTGACCGCCCCGGAGATTCCGAGCGCCTTCTTCTCGTCATTGCAGGCACAGGAGACCAGGAAGCAGAATCCGCCGATGGCGAAGAACAGCAGAAATGCCACCAGGTTAAGCTGGCTGAACCGGGCAATTCCGAACTCGTAGCCGCTGCCGAGGAACCAGGCTTTGCCTGCGAAGCCGGATAGTGTGGTCACAGCCATTATGATGAACAGGGAGGTAACCAGCACCATCGCCTGGGTGATGGCCACCTTGCTCCGTGTTGTCGGTGTAGCCAGCAGGTAGGCCATCGAGCCGCGGTCCACAAGTTTGGCCACCAGCTGTGTGGACATCTGTACGCAGACTATAGCCAGAATCAGGACGAGAATCAGCCCGTAATATTCGCCCGAGATGAAGCCCTCCGCGCTTGAGAAGCCGTTATTCAGCCCGAAGGCCTTGCCTACGCCTTCCGGCATCGCCTGCACCAGATCGTTCAGCGCCTTCGTGTTATCTGCCAGGCCGGGGTAGAGCCAGATCATGAACAGAATATAAAAAGCCGAGCCCCCGGCGTAATTCATAATCCCCCGCAGGTTGACACGCATCATTTCCTTATATAGGGCCAGATTCATTGCACCTTCGCCTCCCGGTCATAATAGTCCATGAAGATGTCCTCCAGGTTCTGGGTAAAGATATCCATACTGCGGACCGGATATTTCGCAAGCTCAGCGGTGAACGGATTATAATTGCCTTGCACGGCAATCCTCACCCGGTTGCCTGCGATAGAATCTATTATCAGGCCGGAGGCGGCGAACCGCTGTGCGTCTTCCGGGGTCTCGAATAGGATTTCAAACAGCTTGCGCTGCATGGATTGCAGCTCATGAATATTCTTCACAGCGACGATGCTGCCGTCTTTGATAATCGCTGCGCGGTCGCAGGTCCGTTCAATCTCCTGAAAGCTGTGTGAGGACATCAGGAAGGTGGTTCCGGCTGCTTTTTCCTCCAGCACCAGCTGGGTGAAGATCTTCTGCATTAGAGGGTCCAGGCCGGAGGTAGGCTCATCGAGAATGATTACTTCGGGGCTGTGCATGAAGGCGGCGACAATGCCGACCTTCTGCTTCATGCCCTTGGACATTTTGCGGATCGGGGTGGCCGCATCAAACTGCAGGCGCCGGATTAGCATCTCCCGTTTGGCTGTGTCCTTCACGCCCTGCATGGAGGCCATAAACTGCAGGAAGCTTGCTCCGGTCATGCCGTCGATGAAGCTGATCTCACCCGGCAGATAACCGGTATGGCGCTGCACCTGGCCCTGACCCTTCCAGGCATCGAGTCCATTGATCGTTACCGAGCCGCGGTCTGGACGCATGAAGCCCATAATATGCCGGATCGTTGTGGATTTGCCGGCGCCGTTGGGGCCGAGGAACCCGAATACCTCACCTTTATTCACGGTAAATGAGACATCGCGAATCCCCTTGCCGTTTGAAAATTGTTTCGTTAAACCTTCCACTTGCAGCATGCTGCCACCCCCGACAGAAAATAATGAAATAGTATTGAATGGATATTTCAGATGTTATAATAGTCCCAGGCTACGCCTAAGTCAATATAATTATGAAATGAAAACATTCATATATTTCATTATTTTTTCGGGTAGGGAAACAGCCCGGCTACAACGTCAAGTTAGGGTGAAGGAAATGAACGGTTTTGAGAAGCGCACGGCTCTAATCAAGGACAAAATCATGAAGACAACGATCTCCATGCTAAACACCTGGGAGCCGAAGCGGCTGAGAATTGCGGACATTGCCCGGGAAGCCGGCGTGTCACAGGTAACGATTTATAATTATTTCGGGAGCAAAGAGGCGCTGATTAGCGAATCTTTCAAGGATTTTATCCAGCAGGCTATTGATGAGTTCAGGGAGGAAATGAGGCGGCAGCAATCGCTCAAGGAACTGATTGCCTATAGCCTTTTTAAAGAGAAGGAGACCTATTCCAGCCTGCCGCCGGCGTCAATCAAGGAGATTATGGTTGATGATCAGGAGATGTACGTATATATTCAGCGGCAATATGAAGAGCAAATTGTACCGCTAATGGTACAGATGGTGGAAGAAGGCAAAGCCCGGGGAGAAATTTCGGATAAAGTGTCAGTGAAGGCGGTTCTGCTGACCATACAGTTATATATTAAGAGCTCGGGAGAGATGCTGGGCAGCCTGGCAGGGCATGAGGATAAGGATGCGTTTCTGGAGGAGCTTATTCACATCTTCTTCTATGGCTTATGCGGCCGGGAGCCGCAATAGACGCGGCGCCGGCAACAGTCCGGTAAGGCAGCTTGCATAGCAGAATGCAGAATACAGCAGAACACAGCATCTGGCTAGAGCAGAGCCTTGAAGGAATGGCGGATTACATCGCCGCGGCTGATGATGCCGACCAGCACACGGTTACGCTCAACGGGGACCTTTTTGATCTGCTTTTTGCCGAGTATGGTGGCGATCTGTTCAATGTCCTCTTCGTAGTGCACAGTGACCACCTTCTTCTTGGCGATGGCCATCACGTTCAGATTGAGCAGCTTGCGCGTCCGTTCTTCGAACTCATCATTATCCCCGACGAATACATTGATCTGGAAAAAAGAATCCACAATCAGATCCTCATGCCTGCCGATATAGCGCATAATATCTCCGTCGCTCAGATAAGCGACAATCTCGTTCCGGTCATTGACTACAGGCATGCCGCTGATCCGGTGGGTGATGCATTTCTCAATAAAAGTCCGTACAGTGTCTTCCTGCTTGACCTTGTAGACCTGGCGGATCATGAACTCATGGGCTTTCATATAGGTTCCCCCTGAAAAGTATCTCATGCACAAATAAGTTGCATAATGAAAGTATATACTTGTATTATACAAGTGGAAAGAACGATGTCAATGAAGAAAGAGAAGAGGATGGGACTGCATGGAGAAACGTTCAATAGAGACGATAGAGCTGGAAATGGCGGTTCTTGTCCGCCGTCTGACCTCACTTACCACGTACAAAAAAATCGGCAATCTCGACCGGGCGGCCTATCTGCTGCTGCATCAGATTGCTTTCAATAACGGAACTGCCGGAGTGAAGATGCTCTCCGATGAATTCCAGCTGGATATCTCCACCGTCAGCAGGCAGGCAGCTGCACTGGAGAACAAGGGATATATCATCCGTGTACCGGACCCTGTGGATGGACGGGCCTATACATTGCAGATTACGGAGCTGGGCGGAGAAATTCTGGATGAGAACCGGCAGATGCGGCAGGAAATTATGGGCAAGCTGCTGGCGAACTGGTCGGATGAAGAGGGAGATTCCTTCGGGGAGCTGCTGCGGAAATTCAATGCGACCTTTCTGGAAGAGGATTAACCAGGGCAACGCCGTTTCCTGAGTGGAGGGTTTGGGCTATTTTGGGCTATACTTAAGTTAATAAAGCTTATGGGGTGTACCGATGAACGAAGATAAATATGAACATATTGATGATTTAATAGAGGCTTTTCAGCAGTTTGCCCGGATGAATTGGCGCAAGACGACGCTCTGGGGACTGAAGCCGAGTGAAATCCGTGTGCTGGTCTCGATCAAGAAGGGCATGGAGCAGGAAGGCAACAAGGGGCGGACGGTTTCCGATATCAGCAAGCTCCTCAAGGTGACTTCTCCGACGGTCACGCAGATGGTGAACAGCCTGATTGCCCAAGGGTACGCTGTGCGCACGCCGGATAGCCAGGACCGCAGAATCAGCGACATTACACTAACGGACAAGGGTGCGCATCTTGCCGATATGGCGGTGGCGAAATCCCGGGAGACCTTCCAGGGGATGATTGACCATCTCGGCAAAGAACGAAGTGAGACCTTAAGCGAATTGCTGAACGGGGTATACGAATATTTCGAGCAGCTGAATAGCCAGCAGAATGATTTCTGAACAGTAATATTGGGCATTGTATACAAAAAGAGATGTCCCGCAGCTGTAGCTGTTCCGGGACATCTCTTTGCTGTTTATAAGGATTAACTTGCGGATCTGTTAATGCCCTGTTGGCGCAGTTTCCTTCCGCAGCTTGCTCCCCGCACCGGCTTCCTCTGCGGCAGCCTCTGTCTTGGATTCGCTGGAACGCAGCGGAATCTCCTTCAGGAACAGAACAAGCACGGCTGCAATTACGAGCAGCGCAGTACCGCTCAGGAACACTACCGTCAGGGAGTCGCTAAGCGCCCCGCGCAGCATCTCAATCAATTGATTGAAAAGCGGCCGGATCTGCTCCGGCAGCGTGGTATGCAGCTCCTTCAGCTTGGGCTGGTCGAGCAGCAGCTGCGGATTCATGAAGGCTGTAAGCTGCCCCGCGGCTTCCGGATCAAGCTTGGACAGGTCGGGACCTTTGCCGGAGGCCACTGCAGATTCCAGCTTATGCGTAAGAGTTGTGTTCATCACGGTACCCATAACGGCAATCCCGATAGTACCGCCAAGGTTACGGAAAAGAGTTGTGGTAGCTGTAGCTACGCCCAGCATCTGCGGAGCCACGGCGTTCTGCACGGTCAGCGTGAATACCGGCATCGCCAGCCCGAGGCCGATCCCGAAGACAATCATGCTGGCCACAGCCATGACGATGCTGTTCATGAAGGCCATCATTATCATTGCGGCGACCATAAACGGCATGCCGATCATGGCGTAGCGCTTGTATTTACCGGACTTGGATATCCAGCGGCCGGCCAGTGTGCTGAGCACAATCATCATCAGCGACATCGGCATGTTGATGAAGCCGGAATTGGTCGGGGACACGCCTTCTACCCCCTGCACGAAGAACGGCAGATAGATCATGGCGCCCATCATGCCCGCATTCATCAGGAAGCCGATAATCATCGAGATGGTGACAATCGAATTCTTGAACAGGGAGAGCGGCAGCACTGGGCTCTTGGCCTTGCGCTCAATCAGAATCAGAATGACTGCACCGGCAATGGCTGCCGCGAACAGTCCGAGAATCTCAGGTGAACTCCAGGCATATTTGGTGCCTGCCCAGGAGAAGCCGAGCAGCAGTGCGACGATGCTGAGGGACAGGAAGATGGAGCCCGGATAGTCAATCGTTTCGGAAGTGGCGCGTGTTCCTTTGGGGAACATTCTCCAGATCATGATGAACGCTACAATCCCGAGCGGCAGGAAGATCCAGAAGATCCAGCGCCAATCCATATGATCGACCATGAATCCGCCGAGGGTAGGGCCGATTACGCTGGAGAAGCCGAACATGGCCATCATAATTCCCGTCCACTTTGCCCTTTCCCGGGGAGCGAACAGGTCGCCTACGGCAGTGACGGTGGCCGACATCAGAATTCCGCCGCCGACACCCTGTATGCCGCGGTAGGTGATCATCTGATAGATGTTGTCAGACAAGCCCGACAGGAAGGCCCCGATGATAAAAATAACAATCCCGGCGAGCAGGAAGGGCTTGCGGCCGTAAATGTCGGATAACTTACCGACCAGCACCGTGGCAATGGTGGAGGTCAGCATATAGATGGTGATGACCCAGGTGTAATGCTCAATTCCGCCCAGGATGGCAATAATCCGGGGCATTGCGGTGCCGACAATTGTCTGGTTGATTGCCGCGAAGAACATAGCCGCCATTAAGGCGATCATAATGGTTACTTTCTTTTTTTGCGTGAGATGCTCCATGGCAGGGTACTCTCCTTTGATCCTGTACGTATTATAGTTTGGCCTTTTATGATATTCTAATTAGGTAGCCAAACTACCTTTTATGTATAATACACAACTATTTTAAACATCACAATAATTTTATTTTTTATCGGAAGATAATAGCGGTTTGTATTGATTTTCACATGTTAGGTAGGTAATCTAATGATATAGAACGGAGGTGTCTCATGAGTATCCAGGACAGTCAGGAAAGGCAGCTGCTTATCACACTGGAAAATATAAAACGCCTAACCCCCCGTCAGCAGAGCATGGACTCTATCCCGCATGGAGAATTTGTAACGATGTTTGTCATACATGCAGCTATGAAGCAACAGGAGGCGGATGAACAGGAACGGGGAGGCCCGTGCCGCGGCCTGATGGTCTCCAGATTAAGTGAGCTGATGCAGGTCAGCCGGCCGACGGCTTCACAAATGGTCAGTACGCTGGAAGAGAAGGGCTACATTGAACGTGTAATGTCCGAAACCGACCGCAGGGTTATCTATATCTGCCTGACGGCCAAAGGCCAGGAGGTATTCGGCAGCAGAATGGACCGTTATTCAGATGTGCTGGCCGAGATTATCGATAAGGTGGGCCGGGAGGAGATTGATCAGCTGATCTCAACCTGCGGCCGGCTGATGGAAGCCGTGAACGAGGTACGGCCGCGGGTAATGGGGAATGCGTCCGAATGAGCCGTAATCCGGGTAACTATAAACCTGTAAACTGTAAACATGGAAGATGTAAACCTGTAAACCTGTAAGTGATGAAGACTTTAAACCATAAATTCCACTTTTGCTAACCGTCTGATTTCAGGCGGTTTTTCTGTTGCTTGATGTCCCGCAGATTGTGCCAATGTCCTCTCCACAGCAGGCAATCTTTGTTTTGGCCAACGCAAAGAGAAGAAGAGAAGAAGAGAAGAAGAGAAAGCATGCTAAGTGGAAAAACGACATCTAATAACGCAGAAACCTCTGTATACGGTAGATTAGTTGGAAAAATAGCACTTGCTGCCACACGGATCGGAGAAAAACGAGGGAAGAGGGAAAATTAGGTGGAGAAAATCCAGCTAAAATCGGTAAGGCTACCCGTGAGGCCTTAGGAAGTGGAGGAAATCCAATTAATCCTGGGGCGCCATTTACCATCACAAGGAGCAATAACTGCAGGAAAACTGGATGCGCGCCTGAGTTTTGTCCCCCGCGAACAGGGGAAGCTGTACGCCGAACACCGCAGATGTACCTATCCAAGGAGGGCAGAACCCCTCTATGATCAACTCGTATGGAAAGCGCTGCCATTATTGGCCGTTCCACCATGGGTAAGCAACGAGCATGCAATGAGCATGCAGTGGGCAAGTTGCGGCAGAAATAGAAAACGCTTTATAAATTGCCGAGGGGAGCTGGGATATTTGAAGTCTTTGGGTAAGAAAATCGGCTTGTGCCTGCTGATGCTGATCATGACAGCAGCGCAAACCGGACTTGCGGGAACCAGGCAGAATGTGGCGGAGGCAGCTGACAAGGAGCTGGCACAGAAGCCTTATATGGGCTGGAGCAGCTTCAGTATGCAGGTGTATGAGCCTTCAGGGAACTGGATATCGGCGGACAGCATCAAGAAGCAGTCGGATGCCATGCATGAGAAGCTGCAGTCGCACGGCTATGAGTATATTAATATTGACGCTGGCTGGAACGGAAGTATGGATGAATACGGCAGGCCTATTCCAAGTACTGAGCGTTACCCGAACGGGTTCCAGGAGGTCATCGACTATGTCCACAACAACGGGCAGAAAATCGGAATCTACCTGATCCCCGGCTTGTCTATCGATGCCTATAATCAGAATCTGGAAATCTACGGAACTGCCGGTGAATGCCGGATGCAGGACATTGCCGTGCAGCCGCTCAAGATTGTGGATGCCTGGAATGCCTACAGCTACAAGATCGATTTCAGCAACCCCTGCGCGCAAAAGTATATTGATTCCATCGCCGATATGCTTGGCGAATGGGGGATCGACTTCGTCAAATTTGACAGCGTGACTCCGGGGTCGGGAATCAACAATCTGAGTCTTGATGCACGCGGTGATGTGGAAGCCTGGTCCAAGGCTTTGGCCCGGCATGACATATGGTTTGAGCTCTCCTGGGCGCTCGATCATAATTATGTGGACTTCTGGAAGAAATACGCCAACGGCTGGCGGATCCAGTGGGATGTTGAAGCCTACGACAGCAATGTGGGATTAACCCAGTGGGCCAATATCGCCCGGCTGTTCCCGGATGCTGCCGTATGGTGGCGGGATGCCGGTCCCGGCGGATGGAATGACTTCGATTCGCTCAATGTCGGAAACGGGGCAATGGACGGTCTGACCAAGGATGAACGGCAGACAGCCATGACCTTCTGGGCCGTATCTGCGGCGCAGCTCTATATCGGCAACGACATGACCCGGCTTGACGACTATGGCCTGCAGCTGCTGACGAATGACGAGGTCATTGCCGTCAACCAGTCCGGGCGTCCTGCTCATCCGGTGTCGATGGATACGAAGCAGCAGGTCTGGTACGCGAATAACGGCGACGGTACCTATAATGTGGCCCTTTTTAATCTCGGCAGCCGCAGTGCAGCAGTGGATGTGAAGTGGAGCGATATCGGACTCGAAGGCCCCGCTTCTGTCCGCGATCTCTGGAGCCACACTGAGCTTGGAACCTTCGAGGACGGTTACAGTGCAGGTGCGCTTGAACCGCATGCTTCGCGGATGTTCAAGGTGACAGCCAAGGAGGGCACCTCGATTGTTAATGATGATGATACCGGGCTGCGCTACACTGGCTCCTGGCAGCGTAATGGCGGGAAAGAGCAGGTTCCCGGCAGCCAGGATATGAATATCAGCATCACTGATACATCTCCGGCTCCGGGTGAGGGAGATCCGGGGGACGGCGGGCAACAGGGGGGCGGTGCTGGAGCAGATCCGATTGATCCGGGAACAGGCAGCGGAGCATCGGTTACTCGCTCGGTCTATGTCAATGACAGCAATCCGGCGATTGCCTACAGCGGCTCCTGGTCTTCCTCGACCGGCAGATCTGCCGGGGACCACAGGGCAGATGTGCACTATACGGAGCAGAACGGTGACTATTTCCAGTATACCTTCAGCGGTACGAGAATTGAGCTGCTGACGGAGAAGGACCCCGCACAAGGCGATATACTGGTGTATCTGGACGATGCCACAAGTCCGGACCGGGTGAGCACGTATACGTCCGGGGATAAGGAAGCCCAGCAGATCGTATATAGCGCTTCGGGGCTGGCGGAAGGTGAGCATACTCTGAAGGTGGTCAAGGACTCCGGCCAATATATGCTGCTTGATGCGCTGCGGATTACGGCAGGCCAGCTGATTAATCCGCAGGCAGGCAGCTTCGACAAGGCCCCTGGCAGCCAGGCGGATCTGGAGCTTGCACTGGCAGCCGGCAGCGACTCGCTGCTGGCAATCACGAATAATGGCGTTGCCCTGCTGCCGGGCGCCGATTACACTGCTGACGGCAGCACAGTCATCCTGAAAAAGGAGTATCTGTTCAACCAGCCATCCGGCCTTACGGAGCTGGCGCTTAGCTTCGACGGTGGAAGCAGCGAGCTGTTCACTGTCCAGATAACAGGCTCCTCTACAGTGCGCTACGAACAGATCAACAATGATGATCCGGGAATCACCTATAATGGCTCCTGGTCGCGCAGCACAGGAAGAAACATGGGAGACTACAAGGATGATGTGCAGTACACCGAGCTTAATGGTGATTCCTTTGAGTACGCCTTCAACGGGACAGGGATCAGTCTGTATACCGAAGTAGACAGCTCGCAGGGGGATATGGATATCTATGTCGATGGAGAATTCAAAGAAACCGTAAGCGCGTACCGGAACGGGCGGCTGGCCCAGCAGAATCTGTACAGTATTTCCGGTCTTCCGGAAGGCATTCATACATTGCGGGCAGTGAAGAAGTCAGGCCGGTTCATGCTATTGGATATGCTGAAGGTGGAAATTCCCGACCTCGTTAATCCTGTGGAAGCTGTCTTCGACAAGGCAGCTGCGGCTCAGGCGGATATAGACGTGACGCTGCTCCGGCAGCCGGGACTGTTCGGCGGCATCCGCCAAGGGTCTTACACGTTGGTAGAGGATACGGATTATACGCTCTCCGGCAGTACAGTCACGCTTGCGAAGTCCTATCTGGCCGCTCAGCCGGCTGGAACACTTACGCTGATCTTTGAATTCAGCGGTGATTATCAGAATGATGTGCACTACACGGAGAAGGATGGAGACTATTTCGAATATGCCTTCACGGGTAGCGGGATTTCGCTTGTAGGGCCAACAGGCCCGGAACTGGGCGACATTGAGCTGTACGTGGACGGTGAACTGCAGCAGACTGCCAGCGCCTATAGCGCGAACCGGCAGATCCTGCAGAGTATTGCCGTGATTACGGGACTGGAGGCAGGACCGCATGTGCTGAAGGCTGTGATGAAATCAGGCAGTCTTATGCTGGCCGATCAGGTAAGAATCACCTTGCCGGCTGCTGACGAGGGTCCGGGGGAAGAGCCGACGGCAACACCGGCTCCAAGTGCAACACCGGAACCTGCTGCAACGCCGGAAGCTACAGCCACACCACAGCCTGGAGCCACTGCGCAAACCGGAGGTAATCCGGCTCCGGCTGCAACCGCTTCGCCTGCAGTGACCGGGACGCCTACACCGTCTCCAGCAGTGGCTCCTTATTCTACGCCGGGCATGGTGGAGGGGCAGCATGCTGCATATGCCAAAGGGTATCCGGACGGCTTATTTAAGCCGAACCAGAAGATTACCCGCGCCGAGATGGCATCGCTGCTCTTCGCAGCCATCACACCGGAGGCCGGCGGATCAGCGGCATCGTATAGCGATGTAAGCGCAGATTACTGGGCAGCAGCGGCGATATCTGCTGTGGCCGAAGCCGGGGTGATGACCGGCTATAGTGACGGCAGCTTCAGGCCCGGGCAGCTGATTACCCGTGCCGAGATGGCGAGTCTTGCAGCCGTACTGATACCGGCAGACCCGGCAGACACGGCGGCAGGCCGCGGATTCCCGGATATTGCCGGGCACTGGGCAGAGGCAGCCATCCTGAAGGCGCAGGGTGCCGGAATACTGAGCGGCTACAGCGACGGCAGCTTCAAGCCCGGCAATCCGTTAACGCGGGCAGAGGCGGTTACGGTGATTAACAGACTTACCGGCAGAGGACCATTGCGCGGGATGGCAGTTACCCCGTGGCGGGATGTTCCGCTTACCCACTGGGCTTATGCCGATATCATGGAGGCTTCGGTGAATCATGCCTGGAAGCCTGCAGACGGAGGCGGTGAGCAGTTCAGCGGCTCCTGATTCCTGGATTTCTAACATCTGACTAATGTTAATCATCCGCTTGCACTGCCGCTCGCGCGAATCTCGCGCCGGGCGGCAGTTGTCTGCAGCGAGATCGGAATTACTAATAAAAAGCAGTGATGCCGGCCTGCATCGCTGCTTTTTATTAAATTCCCGATTGCCACCGTGCGGAGGCGCAGGACAAAAGCTTGACTGGACGGCAAATTGTTTTAAGCTAATATTATGATAGCGCTACCAATAGAGGGGAGAATCTTACCATGCCCAAGTACTCCAAGGTGTTCCGCAGATTTCTGATCTCCTATCTGGTCATCTTAATTATTCCCAGCATTGGGGGCTATATGTCGTACCACACCTCAATCTCTGTAACCCAGTCCATTTCGATTGAGAACAGCGTGACCCAGCTGGAGAAAAGCCAGGAGATTCTGGAGCGCCGCATGGCTGAGGTTGAAGGGCTTACCCGGCAGCTGGCCATTAATCAGGAACTGAATGTTCTGATGAATGAACAAGGCCGTGAAACGAATGTGTTCGGGATCTGGAGAGCGATGCGCAATGTCCTGACCTTCGGACAGACGAATGATTTTTTGCAGGACTATTATATTTATCTGGCCAATTATGATCTGGTGCTGACTGCCGGCTCCTCCTACCGCCCGGATCATTATTACGAGATCTATCACTACAAGGATCTCCCGCTGGAGGAGTGGAAAAAGGAGATTCTGGACCGTACGCACCGGAGTGAGATTAAGCCGCTGAGCGCTTTTGTGAGTAAGGGTACACCTACCTCGGTAATCACCTATATGCAGTCCCTGCCGCTGGATAGCTTCAATAATTCTTCGCCGGCTGTCGTGGTGGTTAATATTGACGAGAAGATTATCGCCAGTCTGCTGTCCGGGCTGACCGAGCGTGACGGCGGCTGGGTGCATATCAGCGATGCGGACGGCAATACCATAGTGCTGCAGGGGCAAAATAATGCTTACGTGGATAAGCTGGCTGCTGATCCCTTTTTTGACGCGGATAAGGTAAGCCAGTTCTACAGGGATGATCTCGTCATAACGACCCGCTCCGGCACGAATGGCTGGGTGTACCAGGCGGGGATTCCCCGCAGTGTGCTGATGGAGAACGCCAATAAAATTAAGCATATGACCTGGCTGATTACGGCTGGCGCCCTATTCCTCGGTCTGCTGGCCGGGCTTGTGCTTGCCTACAGAAACAGTATGCCGATTAACCGTCTGCTGGCCGTGATGAAGGAGCAGTTCGGCAAGGAGGACAGTCCGGAGCGCAATGAATTCGACTTCCTGAGCGGGAATATCGCCGACATGATAACGAAGAACAAGCTGTTGGAGACCGAGCTGAACCGCCAGCTGCCGCTGGTCCGGGATGCTTTTCTCAAACGGCTGATCGCCGGGGAATTCGAATCCAGGGAAGAGATTGTCACGGCAGCAGAGCAGGCGGATATCGGACTGGGTGAAGGAACCGGGTATGCGGGAATTCTGCAGATTAAAGGGTATACCGGTATGGACAGCGTTGAAATTCTCAATGAGCTGAATGCGGCCCGGCTCCTGCTGAAGCAGACATTTGCCGAGCTGGCGGGTCCGCTCCCGATGACGGATATGGGCTCTGACAAAATAGTCATTTTGTTCCTCTCCAGCACAGCTGACAGGGGGCCGGCACTCAAGGAAGATGAGATGGAACGCCTGATGGATCAGGGGGTTCAGCGGGTGTTTGAGGAATACCGCATTTCGGTGCAGGGCGGCTTCGGGGAGTATTTCTCGTCGGTTACTGAGGTTAGCCAGTCCTTCGAGCAGGCCAGACAGGCGCTGGAATATGCCGTATATACGAACCGTAAAGGAGTCTTGCGCCATCAGGAGGTGCAGATTGAGAATACGACCTATTATTATCCTCTGGAGACGGAGCAGCGTCTGATCAGTACGATCCGCGCCGGCGAGCTGGCCGAGGCGGAGCGGATTATGGAGGCTACTTTTGCACAGAATCTGGGGCCCCGCGAGCTGTCTATGGAAATGAAGCATCAGCTGATCGGGGAGATGAAGGGCACCTTCCTCAAGCTGCTGGATCAAAAAATATTCATGCAGTCCCCGCTGGGGGAGAGCGTCAAACGGCAGATTATCGACATTGACACCTCGGCGCCGCTGGAGAGAATCCAGACGGAATTCCTTGAGCTGACCGGAGAGCTATGCGGATTCATCACCAACAAAAAGAAGGATGCGCACACCCAGATCATCAAGCAGATGTACCAGTATACTGCAGAAATGTACGCCGATACCGAGCTCACCCTGTACCGCGTCGCCGAGCATGTGGAGCGGCCCGAGAAATATATCTCGCAGCTGTTCAAGGAAGTGACGGGGGTGAATTATTCGGATCACCTGATTAAGGTGCGGATGGATGAGGCGGCAATCCTGCTGAGAGAGAGCCGGTACACGGTGGATGAGATCGCGGCCAGAGTCGGCTACAACAGCTCACATTCTTTCCGGCGGGCGTTCAAGCGGCTGACGGGCATTTCGCCGAGCACCTACCGACAATCGCATGGCGAATAGTATTGATTTCACATGCTTAAGCGGCTGCAGCTGTCCATGGTCCGGACGCGCGGCCGTTTTTTATTGTCTGGTAAAGTACATCGTTTAGAAAAGAACACCATTAGGAAAAGAACACCATTCAGATAAATGTTGATAAAACAAATTTTCTCATTTTAAATTAGTACCAAGTTGAGTTAGCCGGAAATAGCAGCTGCCTTTAAATGCGCCGGAAAGTGGGCGGGACGGGAGGGTAAGAGGGATAATCCCTTTGAATGCGCCGGAAGTAGGCGGGATGGGAGAATCAGAGGGATAAATCCCCTTAAATGCGCCGGAAAGTGGGCGAGACGGGAGAATCAGAGGGATAAATCCCCTTAAATGTGCCGGAAAGTGGGCGAGACGGGAGAATGAGAGGGAAAAATCCCTTTAAATCCGCCAAAAGTAGGCGGGATGAGGAAACGAGGGGCAGAAGTGCCCCTGAATCCGCCAAAAGTGGGCGAGACGAGGAATTGAGGGGCAGAAGTGCCCCTGAATCCGCCAAAAGTAGGCGGGATGAGGGAATGAGGGGCAGAAGTGCCCCTGATTTGGACAAGGTATAAGCGGAATGCGGGATGTAAGCGTATGCAATGGACCCCGGAATCCGGGTGAACTGTACGCAAAATACGGAAATGTACCTGTTCAAGACCCGCCGCAGGACCTTATGATCGAGTCGTGGAGAAAGCGCTATCACACAATTTAGCCAGTCAAACTTAAACACCTGCTTCCGCAGCAAGTTCTGCTTGAAGCAATCCAAGTGAAGCAACTTAGCACAACCAAGTACCTGCTTCCGCAGCAAGTTTTACGCAAAATGAACTAACGAAGCCACACAGAAACCAATCACACGCTTCCGCAGCGATTTTTGCACGAGGTACAATCATGGGCACAAACCAACGCAATAAACGCTGGCACAACTTTAGGGGGGATTAATCTGGAGAAGAATCTGATATTAAATAACAAGCCGGCGCCCCGGAGGAAAGGCCAGAGCTGGCTGTCAAACGCCGGAAAAAGCATGCTGAAGCACTGGCAGCTCCATCTGCTGGTCATTCCACCTCTGCTGTTTTTTCTGATCTTCAAGTATTATCCGATGGCGAATGCGGTTCTGGCGTTCAAGGATTATAACGTCATCAAAGGCATATGGGGCAGTCCATGGGTAGGCTTCAGGAACTTTGAACTCTTTTTCGAGAATCCGATGTTCTGGACGCTGGTGAAGAATACCATTCTGCTGAGCGGCTTCCTGCTGCTGGCGGGGTTCCCGATTCCCATCCTGCTGGCACTGATGATCAACGAAATCCGCGGCGGACGGTTCAAACGGTTTGTCCAGCTGGTCTCCTTCGCACCTTATTTTATCTCGACGGTGGTCATGGTATCGATTATTATGCTGTTTCTCGCTCCGCGCCTCGGCTTCGCCAATATTGCCCTGAATTTCTTCGGGCTGGAGTCGGTGAATTTCCTCGGGGAGCCCGGCATGTTCCGCTCGATTTATGTCTGGTCCGATATTTGGCAGACCGCAGGCTATAGCGCCGTCATCTATCTGGCCGCCCTGGCCGGCATCGACCCTACGCTGTACGAGGCAGCCAAGGTGGACGGAGCTTCACGGTTCCAGAAAATCCGCCACATCGACCTTCCGGGCATCGTGCCGACAATTGTGATTATCCTTATTCTAAATGTAGGCAATGTGATGGCGATCGGTTTCGAAAAGGTATATCTGCTGCAGAATCCGCTGAATATCGTCAATTCCGAGATCATCGCTACGTATGTGTACCGGATCGGTCTGCTGAATGCCAATTACAGCTTCGCCACCGCCGTCGGCTTATTCAATTCCTTAATTAATCTGGTCCTGCTGCTTACGGTTAACGGCTTGGCCAAACGAATCACGAACAACAGCATCTGGTAGGAAAGGAGTGCTCGTATGGCCGCTTCGGCAGCAGTTTCCCAAAAAATCAAAGAATCCACCGGTGACCGGATCTTCCTCACTGTGGTCTATGCGGTGCTCATCCTTGTGGTGATAGCCGTCCTGTACCCGCTTATCTTCATTATCAGCAGCTCCATCAGCAGCCCGGCGGCTGTAACCTCCGGCCGTGTGTGGCTCTGGCCCGTCGATATTTCCTTCAAGGCGTTCAAGGTGCTGTTCAGCACGCATGAGATTGTTTCCGGTTATGCCAATTCAATTTTTTATACGGCGGCTGGCACACTGATCAGCGTAACGCTGACGGTAATGATTGCTTACCCTTTGTCGCGCAAAGCGTTTTTTGGACGGAATGCGTTAATGATGGTAATTACGTTCACGATGATCTTCAGCGGCGGGCTGATCCCCACCTATATGGTGGTCCGGCAGATGCACCTGATCGATACCCGCTGGGCGCTCCTGATTCCAAATGCCATCTGGGTGTGGCAGGTGATCATCGCCCGTTCTTTCTTCCAGGCCTCAATTCCAGAGGAGCTCCTTGAAGCCAGCGAGATTGACGGCTGCAGTGACATGCGGTTCATCCGCAGTGTAGTGCTTCCGTTATCCAAGCCGATCCTTGCGGTGCTGGTGCTGATGTATGCCGTAGGCCAGTGGAACTCCTATTTCGACGCACTAATCTATCTGAAGACGGCGGATCTGTTCCCGCTTCAGCTGGTGCTGCGCAGTATTATTATCCAGAACAACAGCTCCGGAGCGATGGATGCAATGGCGATGGTGGAACGGCAGCAGATGGCGGAGCTTCTGAAATATGCGCTGATTGTTGTGGCTACGCTGCCTGTGCTGGTGATTTATCCTTTTGTGCAGCGTTATTTCGTTCAAGGGATGCTGGTCGGGTCCGTTAAGGGCTGAGGCCTGGCATGTACACCTGCAAAGGGGGTGAGTTCATCAGCCGGCAGCAAGAAATATCCACCCTGTTCAACTCAAAAAAAGGGAGTGATTGATTTTGAAGAAAAGCCTTATTAGTTTGTTAATGCTGGTAACGGTACTTACAGTTGTGATCAGCGGATGCTCGGGCAAAAATACAGACAGCCCTTCGGGCGCCCAGGCCACCAGCGGGAATGCAAGCGGAAATACACCGGCTGCGGCAGCACCTGTTGAAGTCAGCGTCTTTGCTGTCCAGGAATCGGGCATTGATATTCCAACCAATAAATTCACCACCTTCCTTCAGGACAAATTCAATATTAAGTTCGACTGGCAGATCAACCCGTCCGACGGGGCCAAAGAGAAACGACAGATCTCGCTGGCCAGTGGCGACTATCCCGATGCTTATCTGCTCACCGCTTATATTGATGAATTCTCGCAGGGCGATGTGCTGAAATACGGCCAGCAGGGCGTTCTTGTGCCGCTGAATGATCTGATTGACAAGTATGCACCGAACATTAAGGCAGCAATGGAAAAAACACCTGCACTGAAGACGCTGAACACAGCGCCGGACGGCAATATTTACGGGCTGGGTGCTTACACGGAATGCTTCCACTGCTCTTATCCGAATAAAATGTGGATCAACACCGAATGGCTTAAAAAGCTGAATCTGGAAGAACCGAAAACTACTGAAGAGTTCAAGCAGATGCTGGAAGCCTTCAAGACACAGGACCCGAACGGCAACGGCAAGGCCGATGAAGTGCCACTGAGCGGTTCCACTGAAGATTTCGGTGTACGTATTATTCCTTATCTGATGAACAGCTTCGTCTATGACGATGACCGCAATTACCTCAACCTGACACCGGACGGCAAGGTCGAATCGGCAGCCATCAAGCCGGAATGGAAAGAGGGCCTGACCTATATCAAATCCCTGTTCGATGCCGGGTTGATTGATCCGGGGGCTTTTACCCAGAATGCTGAAGCGTTCAAAAAAATCGGCGAGAACGCCGATGCGGAAATTCTTGGCGCCGGTGCGGGCATGCACCCTGCCATCTTCATCAATATTGACCCGGGCAACACGCGTTCAGCGCATTACAACCCGCTTGCTCCGCTTACCGGTCCTTCCGGCGTATCGTTCGCCACCCATGATGCAGGCGGTGTATCGCCGGGAGCCAAGTTTGTCATTACCAACAAAGCGAGTGAAGAAGCACAGATTGCTTTGATCAAAATGGTCGATTATATGTTCACCCCGGAAGGCCAGACCAACTCGGCCAGCGGAATGAAAGGCATTGACTGGACCGATCCGGGTGAAGGCGATGTGGCACTCGGCAAGGATTCGAAGCCGGTGATCAAGCAGATTCCGATGGCAGAAGGCGAAGCGCCGCGCAATGCGGGCTGGAGCGGAATGGGCCACTTCTATATGCCGAAGGAGTACCGCGATACTTTTGTCCAGGGAACAGATATCTATGCTTCCAACGGATATGAACGCAGACTCTATGATGCTACGCTGCTGTATGAGGGCCATGAACCGAAGGACCTGTTCCCGCTCTGGTCGATCTGGATTGACCCGAGTGACATCGACGAAGCCAGCATGCTGCAGACGAACCTCAGAAACTACATTGAGCAGAACGAGCTGCAGTTCATTACGGGCAACAAGGATCTGAACAAGGACTGGGATGCTTATGTAAAAGGTCTTAAAGACCTGAAGCTGGACCGCTATCTGGAGATTCTGCAGAAGGCTTATGATGTGTCAGCGAAATAAAGCCGGATAGCGCGGAAACGCGGGCGGCCTAACCGCTGCAAAACGGATGCCGGCCTCTTTGGCCGGCATTGCTGTTTGTAGGTATGCAAGCTGAACTAAAGGACAAATAAAAGGGCATAAGGACGTATCCATTTATGGCTTCTGGAGGTGAACTCATGGGCTGCAAGAACAGCGGAGTAAATCCAAGTATTACGCCGCGCCGGGGGCTGCCAGGGATGAAAAGTAAGCTTGCGGGGAATGCCCCGCTTACAGCCGCTTTTCTGGGCGGCTCGATTACGGAGGGGGCAGGCGCTTCGGATGCGGATACGACCAGCTGGCGCGCGTTGACCGGTGCTTACCTGCAACGGTTATACGCAGGCCATCCCGTGCGCTGCATCAATGCCGGAGTCGGCGGGACTACCTCCACCTTCGGTGCACACAGGCTGCAGGAGCATGTGCTGCACCACGGGGAGATAGACCTGCTGTTTGTTGAATTCAGCGTGAATGACGGGGAGGACCGCGGGGAGTCCATTCGCGGTATGGAAGGAATTGTCCGCCAGTGCCGGCGGCTGTCACCGGAGACGGAGCTGATCTTCGTGTACACGGCAGCCGACAAGAATCTGACCGGCTACAAGCCTTTCAATATCGCCGTGCATGAGGAGGTGGCTGATCATTATGGCATCCCGTCGATTGACTGTGCGGCAAAGGTGTACACCATGATCCACACGGGTGAGCTGGATTGGAAGAAGTTCGCTCCGGACGGATACCATCCGCTCGATGCGGGGCATGCGCTTTATGCCGGCTTGGTGCAGGAGTACTTGCAGCAGGCGATTGGGAAAGGCGGCAATCAGCCGGGATGGCTGGAGGAGGCAGGGCCGGAAGTGGGGGCGGTGCGTGGAGACGAAGCAGGAGTGCAAGAGACGGCGGTGCTGAAAAAGGAAGCGGGGCGGGAAGCAGCAGTACCTGGAGAGGAAGCGGAAGTGCAAGAGACGGCGGTGCTGAAAAAGGAAACGGGGCGTAAAGCAGGAGTACCTGGAGAGGAAGCAGAAGCGCAAGAGACGGTGCAGCTGATAAAGGAAGCGGCACTGCCCGCTCCGCTGGATAGCCGGAATTACGAGTACGGCGGATTGCTGGATTACAGTGCCGCCGCCTATTCCGCAGGCTTCCGCACCCAGGAGCTGGAGCCCGGGGAGCCGCTGATGAATTGGCGGTTCTCTACAGAGCATGCCTATACTGATGATCCGCAGGCAGAATTCAGCTTCACGGTGACGGGACAAGGTGCCGGACTGGTGCTGCTGTACGGGCCGGACTCGGGTATTGTGGAATATTCGCTGAACGGCGGGCCTTACGCTGAAGTCAATCTGTTCGATGACTGGTGCCTGAATGCTTACCGTCCAATCCTGGCGTTGTTCCCGATTCAAGCGGAGCGCGGTATTCTGCAGATTACTGTCCGCAATACAGGGCACAAGGACAGCCGGAGTACCGGGACCGGTCTGCGGGTACTTAAGCTACTGCACAACTGATGCAGCACCGCAACTGAGCAGTCCGGCAACTCATGAGCCGTCTGCTTCATAACTATTCATCCGGGAGGTGTTTGATATTCATCACGAAGTTCATCCCGTAGACGATGATCAGCCGGTTCACCGGACTGTGCTACGGCTGACTGATTTCGGCGCCGTTCCGGATTCGGACGGGGATGCCCAGCCTGCGATGCGGCGGGCAATAGAAGCCGCAGGCAGGCTGGAAGGACCGGTGCTGCTGGACTGCCCGCAGGGCTGCTATCATTTCTACCCGGACGCCGCGCTCCGGGTTCCTTATTACATTACCAACACGGCCAGCGAGGAAGAGCTTCCCGATGTGACCAAAACCGCAGGGCTGCTGCTGAAGGGGCGGCGTCAGCTGACACTGGACGGGAACGGCTCGCTGTTCCTCTTCCACGGGAAGCAGACGATGCTGATTCTGGACGGCTGCACGGACATGGAGATCCGCAACCTGCATCTGGATTATGTCCAGCCTACAGTAGCCGAGATGACCGTGGAGCAATGCGGTGCAGACTTCTGCGAAGTCACCGTGCACCCGGATTCTCGGTATGAGCTGATCGGCGGCAGGCTGGACTGGACAGGCGAGGGTTGGCGGTTCCGTGAAGGCCCGATGCAGGTTTATGATCCCGTGCAGAACATAACCTGGCGGACGGAGAACTGGCTGGCAGAGGCCCGGCAGGTCGAAGAGATCGGCCCTCACAGGCTGCGATTCTGTTTCGGTTTCCGGCCGGAGGCTACCCCGGGGAATGTCCTGCAGGTACGGGACGGCATCCGGGATCAGGCCGGAATCTTCATCACGGAGTGCTCCGGCGTGACGTTTCAGAACGCAGGTGTGCATTTCATGCATGGGCTGGGGATCGTGGGCCAGTTCAGCCGGGATCTTCTCTTCCGGCAGCTGGATCTGTCGCCGCGCCCTGAAACCGGGCGGACTGTGGCCGGATTCGCCGATTTCATTCATCTGTCCGGCTGCAGGGGACAGCTTCTGATCGAAGACAGCCGCTTTAGCGGGGCACATGATGATGCAATCAATGTGCACGGCACCTATCTGCGGATTGCCGGGCAGTCTGCCGGAAACACGTTGAGGGTCCGCTTTATGCATCCGCAAACGTATGGGTTCATGGCCTTTCACCCGGGCGATGAGATTGAGTTCGTCCGTGCGGAATCCCTGACAGCTTATGCAGCCAGCCGGGTTGCCGGTGTCCGGCAGCTGAATCCGCGCGAACTGGAGTTAACGCTGGAAAGGCCGGTTCCGCCGGGCATCGGCGGAAATGATGTCATTGAGAATGTCACCTGGACTCCTGAGGTGGAGATCAGGGGGAATGTTTTCTCGCGGATTCCGACCAGAGGGATTCTGGCGGCTACGCGGCGCAGAACAGTAATCCGGGATAACGTATTCGAACGGATGCAGATGAGCGCCATACTGGTTGCTGCCGATGTAGAGTCCTGGTATGAGTCCGGTGTGGTCAGGGACATGACCATTGCCGGGAACCAGTTTATTGCCTGCGGCAGCAGTGAAGCTCCGGTCATCCACATAGCCCCGGAGAATAAGGAAGCGGACAGCAGGGCACCTGTGCACCGGAATATATGCATAGAGCACAACCACTTTGAGACTGGGGATGCCCCCGTTCTCGGTGCCAGAAGCACGCAGGGCTTAACGTTCAGACATAACCGTGTGGTTGTTGCGGCGGCAGATGCGGGAGATCGAAACAGGAAAATGGACAAGGACAAGGACAAGAGCATGGACAAGGAAAGGTTCTCAAGCCTTGAGAATGCTGTCCGGCTTACAGCCTGTAGCGGGGTAGACGTGACAGCGAATTCTTTTTGCATAGAGGAACAGTGAATGTAAGCGTGCCTTGAACCTGCTGGAGGCGGGCAGATTATGACAGACAGGAGAATGCGGTATGAATGATTTCAAATTATGGTATTCTGAGCCGGCAGTGAGCTGGGCCCAGGGATTGCCTCTGGGGAACGGCAGATTAGGGGCAGTCGTGATGGCTGCTCCACACCGCGAAGTATGGAGTATGAGCGAGGTCACCTACTGGTCGGGGCAGAGCGACCCGGTACCTTCCTCCGGAGGGGGTAAGGCTGCGCTGGAAGAAATGCGCCAGCATTTCTTCAGCGGGGATTACGAAGGGGGCGACCGTCTGGCTAAGCGGCATCTGCAGCCTAAGAAGCAGAATTTCGGCACGAACCTCGGACTATGCGAGGTGGTGATTGATTTTGCAGAGCAGATGCAGAACCGGGAGCAGGAATCAGGAGATGGCGGACAATTCCGGCGGGAGCTGGATCTGACGAATGCGGTGGCCGGAGCGGTGCATCAGGGTAAGAGTTCAACGCTGCACCGTGAGGTTTTTGCCTCGCATGCGGGTGATCTGGTAGCGTCAAGGATCTGGGGCGGACTGCCGGGTACAGTGTCCTTTTCGCTCAGTCTGGTGAACGGGACGGGGCAGTTTAGAGCGACAGCCGTGGAAGGCGATATGCTGGAATTCAAGAGCCAGGCAACAGAAAATATACACAGCAACGGCACTTGCGGAGTCTATGCCAAAGGATGGGTCAAGGTGGTGATATCCGGCGGTTCGATTCATAGCGGTGACGGCCTATTGACTGTCAGCGGAGCGGATGAAGCCTGGATTTACTTCGCCGTCAGCACGAATTACCGCCGTACAGATGCGGACTGGGAATCAGAAAGCCGCAGCACCATTGATCAGGCGGCAGGCAAGGGCTATGAACTGCTGCGAGAAGAGCATATTGCCGATTACCGCAGCCAGTATGACAAGGTGAATATTCACCTGGGGCGCTCAGATAAGGCGGATCTCCCTACCGGTCAGCGTATTCAATCCCTGGCCCGGGGTGGCGGGGATGATCCGCAGCTGTTCGCGCTGTTCCTGCAGTACGGGCGTTACCTGACGATCGCCGGTTCACGGGCGGATTCGCCGCTGCCTATGCATCTGCAGGGGATCTGGAATGACGGGGAAGCCTGCCGGATGGGCTGGAGCTGTGACTATCATCTGGACGTCAACACCCAGATGAATTATTACCCTACGGAGATTACGAATTTGGGGGACAGCCATCTTCCGCTGATGCGCTATGTTGAAGAGCTGGCACAGGCGGGAAAATCAACTGCAGGCCATCTGTACGGCAGCAAGGGCTGGGTTGCGCATGTATTTTCGAACATCTGGGGGTTTACGCTTCCCGGCTGGGAGACTTCATGGGGACTTAATGTTACAGGCGGACTATGGCTTGCCACACATCTGATACAGCATTATGAATATAGTCTGGACCGTGAGTTCCTGGCGCGCCAGGCCTATCCGGTGCTCAAAGAGGCGGCCGTATTCTTCCTCGATTACATGTGTATCCACCCCAAGCATGGCTGGCTGGTTACCGGACCGGCGAATTCACCGGAGAACAGCTTCTATCCCGGTCATGCCGGGGAAGGAGCACAGCAGCTGTCCATGGGTCCGGCGATGGACCAGATTCTGGTCCGGGAGCTGTTTGAATTCTGCCTGATGGCGGCAGCGCTTCTGGACCGGGATGAAGCGTTCCGGCAGACGCTTCAGGCGGCTGCCGCTAAGTTGCCGCCGCTCCAGATCGGTAGGAAGGGGCAGCTGCAGGAGTGGCTGGAGGATTATGAGGAAGCCCAGCCGGAGCACCGGCATCTGTCTCATCTGTTCGCGCTGTACCCCGGCAATCAGATTACTCCCGGCCGGACACCGGAACTCAGCAGGGCAGCCAGAGTTACGCTGGAGAACCGGATGCAACAGAACGAGCTGGAGGATGTGGAGTTTACGGCGGCTTTGTTCGGACTCGGGTTTGCCCGGCTGCATGACGGGGAGAATGCCTATAAGCATATTTCTCACCTGATTGGCGGCCTGTGCTTTGATAATCTGTTTACCTACTCCAAATCGGGCATTGCCGGAGCGGAGAGCAATATTTTCGTCATCGACGGGAATTTCGGCGGTACAGCACTGATTGCTGAGATGCTGCTGCAGAGCCACGCGGGAGAGATTCATCTGCTGCCTGCTCTTCCTGCGGCATGGAGCACTGGAGCGGTATCCGGCCTGCGGGCCAAGGGTAATGCGGAAGTGGATGTTGCCTGGGATAACGGCCAGCTGACTGCAGCCGAGGTCCGTACCTTTTCTCCGGGAACGGTGACGGTGCGATGGGGTGATGTACGAACAGACTTCCAGGCGGAAGCAGGCGGAAGCTACAAATTGGGCAGCCGGCTGGAGCTGTTGGCATAAGGAAGGCGGGGGCGAAATCCGCCCCCGCTTATTTGCTGCTTTTGCACGATAACCGTGTGTTCTTGGCGGGAATGAAGCCTTAGGGGACTATGGCGCTATGGAACTGTCGACTGAATCGTACTACATCAGAGCTAGAGTAGTGAGTTCATTCAAACATTTCATACATGCAGCAATTTGAGTATTCAGTTCCAACGGGGAATTCCGTGATAGTTGTATAATGTACAACTAAAAAAGGCGAAAAGGGCTGCTCGCCTCTTATAACTGTAGTCTGTACAACTAAATTTGTCCGAATCGGTAAATACCACCTAAGTACGGCAGTTTAATTGTACGGAATACAACTAAACGGATAATCCGTTCTAAATCAGTTAATATAGTTGTACAAAGTGCAACTAAGATTAAGCCTGCCGCATATACCGTAATCCAGTCATTGCAAATCCTCAGCAAGCAAGTTGCCAAAGTGGCTTTTCCTAGTTTGTTCTCTGGCGATTGATTTGTTTAGGAGCTATCCCCCCGCTTTAACGATGCGGATAATTTCCCCGGCAGAAGTCTGCATATCCGCGGCCATACCTGTGAAGGTCTGCATCTCCCCGGAGGAACGGGTACATTCGGCCCCTTGCTCCCAAGGAATATAGAAGGATAACGGAGCTCCTGCTTCACTGAACACCTCGATTTGCTGCACTTCACCTGCCCGGATGGACGCACTGACGAGGAAGCCGCCTACCGCGCGCAGGCTGCGGAATTCTGCGCTGTCATGCTCCGGCCAGTTGGGGAAAAAGCGCAGCACGCCGTTATAACTCTGGAGCAGGCATTCGTTGATAACGGCGGGCAGTGCGAAATTCTCAAACCAGATGCCCATGCGCGCCATGAAGCTGAAGTCGTCCGTATCGGAGTAGCGTCCGCCGCTCATCAGCACTTTATTTGTGCAGGTGCCGTTAGGCAATAGGCAGTACCGGATCTGCCGCTTGAACCGCTCCAGATCAAGGATACCGAGCCGTGCCCCGGCCAGGGGCTGGAACACCAGCTCATTGCCGCCTTCATTGAGATGATTGCGGTAAGTATTCACCGCCGTCTGATACTCTGCCGGAGGAGAATGCAGACCGTGTTCTTCGCCGGGGAAGACAGTGGTCAGCGGAACCGGAACATTGTAGATGGTGTCCGGATTTTCGCCAGCTACGGATACAAATACACGGCCCGAAGCGGATTCGGCTTCCGGATACTCCGGAAAGTGATTCAGGATATCCTGTACTTCAGTCAGCAGGGCTCCTTCTGCTTCAATCTCACCCAGAACGGTACAGGCACTGATGAATGCCCGGAAGATAAATTTGGTCAGCGTCAGATCGATCAGGCAATCGCTGTTGCGGGCGAATCCCGGCGTGATCTCATACAACTCAGGCACCACCGTCGGGAAAATATGATAGCAGCCGTCCTTCCAGGGCTGACCATAAGCTTCGGGACGTTTCATATAAGCCGTCATGAACAGGACGGCTTCCTTCATAGGCATGAAGGCGCGGCTGCGCAGGAATTCCTCATCCATTGAATATTGATAATGCCACCATAAACTCTGTACAGTCCATGGAGTCTCGCATATTTCCCAGCCCCAATGCGGAACAGGGTAAGGCATCATGCTCATTTCTACAGGGTAGGCAGAATGCGGAAAATAGGCGCCGGGCAGTCTGTAATATTCGCGTGCCCATTTGCGGCTGACCGGCAGTACATGATCCACCATGTCTGCGTAGGGCAGATGCTTCTCCAGATGGTTGCTGGAGAACGTCACCCAGAATGGCTGCTGGGTGTTGTAGTTCATATGATAATCTCCGTGCCAATCCGCTCCGATGGAGCCGTAGCTCCAGTTGGCGAACAGGCCGGGGCAGGTTATTCCCGCTTTGACGGAGCAGTTCAGGAAGTAGAGATTGCGGTACCAGATCTGCTCCAGGAATTCATCCTCCAAGGCGATGAAGGAATGCCCCCAGTATTCCCGCCATGCTTCCCGGGTCTGCGCCAGCGCGTGGTCGTAACCGGCGCGTGTCGGCGCGTTCATCCTGGCAGATGCGCTAGGTCCAGGTTGAGCACCGATTACAGTTCCTGTGTCAGCTAAAGTCGCTATCTCCGCTGCCGGTCCCTCCCGCAATTCTGCGCAGGCCAGAAATCCGCCGGATTTCCCTGAGCTATCCAGACGGGCAATGCTGCCGCTGCCAATGAATTCTGCTCCAGGCAGCCAAAACGCCAGCCGGAACGCCTTGTCCCGCTCATGCGGAAGGTAAGGCGAAGCGGGGAACTCCATGTGCGGCAGAATTTGTGTAAAAGACATCAGGCCAGCACCAGCATCGTTTTCCCAAGACGCCGGAGGGAACTCCTGCGGTGTCTTGGGATCGGGGATGAGCCTGGCCTCATGGAACAGCGGAACCTGCGAACCGGTCGCCGTATCTGTTACCGACATCCACACCCGGTCCTGCTCCGCCTCCACAAACAGCTCGAACACCGCCGGTTTGCCGTTGATCAGGAAATCAACCGTGCAGCGTCCGTCGCCAATATGCACCGTGTGGCCGAGTACCTCCGCGCGGCGCCGGTCATACCGGAGCAGCAGCGAGCCGCAGGGCATCGGGCGCGGGTAGGGCTTGCTGTAGTTGTCTCCGGCCATTTCGCAGTATTCGCGGTACCACGGGTTGTCCGTAAGCTGGCCGAGATTAGCGGGAAGCGAAGCGAAGCGGTCGTACACTTCCTGGAAGGTCAGAATCTCCTCCGCATGATGCTCGGCAATCCGGATATCCCAGACATTGTTGTGTCCGAAGTGCAGTATAACCGCATCCGGCCGGGTGGTCACCACCACACCAAGCCCGCCGTTGCCCAGCAGCGCCCCTTCGAAGAAATCCGCCGCCGGACCGCTGAAGGTAATATTATGCCGCCCCGCCTGCTCTTGGGCATGAAGCAGACTACCTGCCGCTGCATAACCTGCTGCTGGTCCCGGTTCCGTCGCCGCTACCGCCTCTGCCATCTCAGTCACCGCTCCAATCACCTCCACAGTTTCCTCCACCACCATAGGGTCTGCCTCCATCACCGATGATACCGCCTCCACCATCTCCGTCACCGCAGCTACCGCCCCAGCCATCTCGAGCTCCACCATCACTTCCGCCTCAATCGTCTCCACCTCCGCCTTCGCCGCCTCCGCACCCTCCGTCACCGATGATACCTTAGTTTTTTTCATCTTAGTTATGCCTCCTCCAAGCTGTATTGACCTGTTTTTCTAAATGTACTAAACCGTCTATAGGGTTTACCTGACATAAATCGTAGGCGAATCCCGCAGGAAAGTATTTAGCGGAGGGTCCGGTTGTTGCACGATCGGCGGGTGAATTAACGCTGGACTGTCACGCCCGGTCTGAACGGGGGAAAGGTACCCTGCTGCCGCAAGTGTACCTTTACGCTGAAATATCCTCCAGCTTATATTCAGCATAGAAAGCGCTATCAATAAGCGGTGTTAATTTTATCTAGGGGGATAAACAGCAATGGCTAAATCGAAGGTAAAACAAACAAAGAAAAGTTCCGGTTTCGCAGTTCCGGTCATCGTAATCTGTGTGATGGTGCTGGCTGTATCCGTAGCGTTCCTTAACCAGACCAGGGCGGCGGGCGGGCTGGACGGACTGCCCAATTATACGGAAATCCGCGGAGACTTCGATGCGAATGGCCTGAAATATGAGAAGCAGCCGCATCTCGGCAGCACCACAGCCAAAGCCAAGGTGATTGAATTCGCCGATTTCAAGTGTCCTGCCTGCAAGAAGTGGAAGGAGACCTATTTTGAACAGTTCAAACAGGAATTCATAGATACCGGCAAGGCAGAGCTGTTCTTCATTAACTTCGCCTTCATCGACCGGGATTCGATTATGGCAGCTAGCGCGGGTGAAGCGGTATTTGCCCAGGACAACGATAAATTCTGGGAATTCATGAGCAAGCTGTACGACCATCAGGGGGATGAGACGAAGATTTGGGCTACCCCGCAGTTTATGCTTAATTTCGTGAAGGACAACATCAGCGGTATTGATTATGAACGCTTCGCGAAGGATTTGCAGGCGCGTACTTACATGCTTCCGGTCAAGGAGGATTTCAAAACCGCAGGGAATTACGGGGTAAACGGGACACCGAAGTTTATGGTGAACGGCCAATTGCTGCCGGGTTCATCTTACGAAGAGCTGGCAGCCGCCATTGAAGCCGCGCAGGCTTCGAACGTTACAGAGTAACCACCAACGAAAGGGAGGAAGGAGGGGAGGAGGAGCGTATGAACTTTTCCGCGATACATCCTTACGTCTATCTGGCTACCCGCTATCCCTTTGCCAAAGGGCAATCCAGCTCCCCGCGAATCTGCTATATGAGCTCGGTTTACCTGATCAGCGAAGGTTACGGGACACTGTTAACAGGGGGACATGCCCACCGGGTCAGTCCGGGAATGCTGATCCATCTCCCGCCCGGGCAGCTTCATGAATGGCGTGCTGATGCTGCCGAACCCATGGTTCATCTGTGCTGCTATTTCGATTGGCATCATGTGGACCGGGAGGGTGTCTTCGACTGGTCCTGCCCGATCTGCTATAAGCCGGAGCAACTGAAGGAGGAGCTGCTGGGACCTCTTTTCCCGTATCCGCTTCCGCTGTCCATGGATGTGGGGCTGCTGCGCGGGTGGACAGAGCGGTTTCAGAAGTTCTATAAGGCAGGCGAGTTCGATAATGAGCAGACCTTCATCCGCAATCTGACGATTCAGCGTCATTTCCAGGAGTTTATTGATGATCTGCTCCATCTGCTGCTGAGCGGCCAGCCCATACCGGACCGGAGGATCAGCTCACTGCTCGAGCAGATGGAGCAGGATCTGCTGCATGATGTACCGAAGCCGCTGGAGGCATATTACAGCAGTCTTCAGCTGAGCCGGGGGCATTTCTTCGAGCTGTTCCGCAAATCTACCGGGGCCTCACCTGTGGAGTATATGAACCGCTTCCGGGTCAACCGGGCCAAGGAAGACCTGCTGCATAGCCCGCTGAGTATTACTGAGATTGCCGAGAAATACCACTTCAGCTCACTCCATTACTTCTCCCGCCTCTTCCACCGCCAGACCGGCCAGACTCCACGGGAGTTCCGCACGCGCTGAGCTAAGCTTCCGGACTGAAGCGGAATAGCGAGTCCAGAGGATATCCTGCCCCTGTAATGGGGCGGGATATTTCGCTTTGAAACGATCCCGCTGAAACGATCCCGCCCTTTATAAGGTCGGCAAAGCCGTTTCCACTTGTTCTGCGGGGATAAGCGCCGCTTATACCCGTATAAGCAACGTCTATTTAACAAGCGCACTGGCTGCCGTCTATAATGACCACAGAGATTAATTCCTAGTTATCTCATAGGAATATCTAAAAATCCCTGGACGGAGTGAGGTTATGGCAAACGGCAAAGACGGTGCTCACGGCAGCAGCAACAACAGCAACAACAATAACAGCAAAGCGAAGAAGGTAATGCTGCTGGGTCTTGACGGCGCAGATCCGGCAGTCATCCGCAAATATGTGGCAGAAGGCAAGCTTCCGGGCTTCAAAAGAGCGCTCGATGCCGGTGTAACCACCAGCGATCTGGGTATGCAGAGCGTGCTTCCGGCGATAACGCCGCCGAACTGGGCATCCATTGCTACGGGCGCGTATCCGGCGACCCACGGCATTACCTGCTTCTGGAACCATACGCTCGGCAATGAGCTGGATGTGCTGGATTATGGCTTTGACTCGGGGCTGCTGAAGGCGGAGACGATCTGGCAGGCTTATGCACGGGCGGGCAAAAAGAGCATTATTTTCAACTATCCAACGTCCTGGCCGCCGCAGGTGGAGGATGCAATCTATGTGGACGGAACGAGCATCTACACCAATCTGCGCGGTTACATTGACTATGAGAAAGTATATGAAGGCCGCGCGGAATATGCCGAGCTAATTGAAATCCCCCATGTCGTGGATAATACCGGGGCCAACTGCCGGTTTGAAGGAGAAGAAACGTCGCAGAAGGCCGAGATCAGCAAGGATACTTACGAAGGCTATGGCTATACCCAGCCGGGGCTGGTCACAACGACCCAGGATGGAGAGTTGTCTGCAGATGTGCCGACTGCGGATCAGATTTATACGCCGCTGAGACCGGCTGAAGGCTGGACTTCTGCTCCGGCAGGAGCGCGTGAGTTCGCGGTTCCGGTAAATAACGGGCAGGCCAGACGGTACGGTCTGCTGGTTGCCGATGATCAAGGGGATTACAGCCGGGTTCAGATTTATGCCTCCAAAACGGCAGCGGTGCCTCTCGGTGAAGCCGGACCCGGAGAATGGAGCGGCTGGATCTATGACACCTACAGCATTGAGGGCGCGGACATTCCAGTCGCCTACAAAATCCGTGTGCTGGAGCTGGACCCCGCCGGTAACAGCTTTAAGTTCTACGCCTCATATGTGCTCGATTTGAAGACGGGCAAATACTTTTATCCGCAAAATATCGGGGAGGAGCTATACAGCAAAGTCGGCCCGATGCTACAGCCCTCCAATTACAGCCGTCTGAATCCGCAGGCGGATCAGGTGCTGCTGGAATCGATTGAGGAAATGTACAGCTGGCATGTGGATGCGATCAATCATCTGCTGGATAACAATGAGTGGGATTTGTTCTACACTCACATGCACGGTATTGATATGTTCAATCATTTCTACCTGGACCATACGCTGCCCGCTGCGTCTGCGGAGTATGAACGTTATCAGGAGATTATCTATAAAATCTATGAGATCAGCGACCGCTTCATCAGCGCTCTCTTGGACCGGCTGGACGGCGGGACGGCGGCCTTTATTGTCTCCGACCATGCGGGAGTCGCGAAGAACCCCGAGACTGATCATCCGCTGATCGGCGACATGTGGGGGATCAACGTCGGCATTCTCGGTGACCTCGGGTACACGCAGCTTAAGGAAAACGGAGGCAGCTATGAGATTGACTGGAGCCGGACGACAGCTGTTGCTCAGCGCGCTACCTTCATTTATCTCAATGTAAAAGGCCGTGATCCACAGGGAATTGTTGATCCGGCAGACTATGACAGCACGGTAGCGAAGATCATCGATGATCTGTACAGTTACCGTGATCCCAAGACAGGCAGAAGAGTCATCAGCTTCGCGCTGAACCGCAATGACATGGAAGTAGTGGGTCTTGGCGGAGAGAACTCCGGCGATATTTTCTACATCCTTGAGCCTGACTTCACCCGCTGCCACGGTAACGGCCTCAGCAACCACACTCTGCTGGGGTACTCCATGAGAGCTTTGTTTATTGCCCTGGGAGCCGGGGTGAAGAGCGGGGAAGTCATCGGCCGCAAAGTCAAAGTCGTTGATATCGTGCCGACCATCTGCCATCTTACCGGGTCCCCGGTACCGGAGAATGCTGAGGGCGGGATCATCTATCAGATTCTGGCCGGTTCTGCGGAGGAAGAGATCCCGGCGGCAGGAAAACCCGCAGAGGCGGGAGAGCCAGTGACAGCAGGTGCGGGGGGCGGAGTGTAAGCATGCGCCCGGAAATTCCGCGCAGGCCGGTCTCCCATATTACGGACAGTGAATTCGAAGCGCTCGCTTTCGGCAGTGAAGGTCCTGTACTTGTCTTCTTCGGCTCCCGGCGCTGCAAAATCTGCAGGCAGCTGTTCCCGGTAGCCGAGGCCATAGCCCATGATTTCCAGGGCCGGATGAATGTGTATGGCGTAGATGCCGGCAAATACCGGCTGTTGTTTCAGAGTCTGCGCCTGCGGGGCATCCCGCAGCTGGTGCTGTTCCTGGACGGCGAGGTCAAGCTGCGTCTCGGCGGGTATCACCCGCTTCCGGTACTGGTGGAGCAGCTGGAGCAATGGGTGCCTTGAACACCGGCGCAGCAGGACGCATCAGGAGATGAAGCAGACTTTTTTTCCTAGTAGTCACATTGGTTTTATAGTTATATAATGAGGCTATTAAGAATCAAGAGGGAGAAGCCATGCGTCTGGAACAGCTCTATCATATTGTGGCGATAGCCCAAACGGGCTCCATATCGACGGCTGCCGAGCGCTCCTACATTTCCCAGCCTGCGCTGAGCTCATCGGTGTCCAAGCTTGAGGTTGAACTCGGCATTCTGCTGTTTAAGCGGACTAACCAGGGGGTTCAGCCGACCGATGTCGGTCGGGCTGTAATCCAGAAGGCGATGGAAGCTATCGACCTGCTGGAAGACATCAAGGCACTGGCTGAGGAGAATACGCAGGCCATGACCGGGAGTATCCATCTTGCGGTGGAGCCGTTCATCAGCAACACGATCATGGTCAATGCGCTAACTACGTTCAAATATAGGCATCCGGGTGTCAATGTGCTGATGAAGGTCGGGGAATCGAACAATAATCTGCGCGACATTGCGGCCGGCAAGGCGGACTTCGGTGTCGTCATGAAGACCTGCGGACAACAAGAGGAGAAGGATCTCTGCATCAAAGAGCTGTTCCGCGACCGGCTGGTGCTGCTTGTCAGCAAGGATTCAGAATTGGCAGGCCGGGGGGCAGTTCCCTTGCAGGAAGCGCTGGCCCAGCCGCTGGTTCTGTATAATACGGAGTTCGCTACCGACTGCTGGGTGTCCGAGCTGCTGCAGAAGCACGGAGACTACAACGTAGCCTACCGGCTGGACAGCTTTCCGATGCTGGAGAATGTGATCGGCCAGAACCTGTGCGCCGCTTTTGCCCCGAAATTCATGAGTGATTATTTCCTGAACAAGGGCAGCATTGTGCCGCTCGATATTGCCGATACGGAGCTGGATGTGTCGATTGTCCTGGCCTGGACGAAGCGGCACCATCTCTCCTTAATGGAGAAAGAAATGATGGAAACGATCAAATCCTTCAGCTCCATGCTCCAGTTCATCGGCTAGACGGATAAGGAGAAGCACAGATATGAATGTACTGAAACAGACTTCTGCATTGCAGGACCGCAGCATGTCGGCCTGGTTCTATGTTGTTGCCGGAGGACTGGTGGATATCTTCTGGGCCACCGGGCTGAAATACAGTCAAGGCTTCCGCTTGTTCTGGCCGAGCCTGCTTGTCCTGTGCTGCATTGGAATAAGCTATACCTTATATGTAAAAGCCATGATGCGGCTGCCTGTTGGAACCGCATATACCGTATTTACCGGCATCGGGGCGGCAGGCACTGCCGCTGCCGGAATGCTGCTGCTGAACGAGCCCGCCGGGTTCTGGCGGATCTTCTTCATTCTGCTGCTGCTCTGTGGCATGATCGGCCTGAAGCTGACGGCTGGGGATGAGAGTGAGGCGCAGGAAGGCGGCGGTGAAGCAGATGCAGCGCTTCGGGGCGGTGAGCCTGGCCGGGCACTGAAGAAAGGGCACTTCCTGCCATTGTCAACGACGTCCCCGGCAGACCGTGAACAAGGAGGCCTGCGCTAGTGGGCTGGCTGCTCCTGATCATTGCCGGATTGTCGGAGGTCGCCAGTGTTCCTCTATTAAAATATTCCCGGGGATTCCGGCATCTCTGGCCCTCTGTTGCCGCAGTTGCCGCCCTTGCACTTAGCTTCTATTGCCTGTCGCGCTCGGTAATGACGATACCTGTCGGGACGGCCTATGCCGTGTGGACGGGCATCGGCTCCTGCGGAGCGGTCGTGCTGGGGGCCATGGTGTATAGAGAATCGCTTAGACCGTCCAAACTGATATGCCTGGCCATCATTATTATCGGCATGATCGGCTTAAGGCTGACATCGTAACGGGTTCAGAATAATAAATTCATAAATTCAGGTACAAGCCTACCGGACAGCCGGAGGCCTGATTAGCCGGAGCAAGGGCGGAAACTGCCCTGCTTGCCGGAGTCAGGCCTTTTTGTATGCCGGCAAGAGAGAGGAGACCCGCAACATGCAGAGCAATACACCGAAGGCAGCGCGTCCTGAGGAAGGGCAGAGTATCAGCGTTAGCGAACCAAAGGGCAACGGCCGGAATCCGGCTGAATCAACGGCATCCGCGTTACCGCCTGCAGCAGCAGGCTGGTCCAAAGAATGGCTGTACCGGGGAATTTCGGTGGCTTCCCTGCTGGCCGTACTGCTGCTGTGGTGGCTGGTCAGTGCCAGAGAGTGGGTGAATCCGCTGTTCCTGCCGGAGCCGCAGACCGTATGGGCAGCCTTCACCGATGTTCTGCATGAAGGGTACAAAGGCCAAACGCTGCTGAACCATATCGGCACCAGCATGCGCAGGCTGTTTCTGGCGCTCGCCGCAGCCTTTGTTACGGCTGTGCCGCTGGGGATTCTATGCGGCCGTTACCGGGTGCTGCGTGCGGTTATTGATCCTTTTATCGAATTCTACCGGCCGCTGCCGCCGCTTGCCTACTACACTTTGCTCATTCTCTGGTTTGGCATTACAGATGTGTCGAAGGTGCTGCTGCTGTTTCTCGGGGCTTTCGCTCCGCTCTTCATTACGGCTGTGTTCAGTGTGCAGCGGCTGAGTCCGGACCGGATCAACGGGGCCAGATCGCTGGGCGCACGGGGCTGGAAGCTGTATGCCTTCGTGATCTTTCCCTCGGTGCTGCCGGAGCTGTTAACCGGACTGCGGACCGCAGTCGGGGTAAGCTATTCCACGCTGGTAGCTGCGGAGATGGTGGCTGCAGTATCGGGAGTCGGCTGGCTGGTGCTGGATGCGAGCAAGTTCCTGCGCAGCGATATTATGTATCTGGGCATTATCCTCATGGCACTGATCGCCATCGTGATTGATCTGATTATCCGCAGTTTAATCCGGCGTGTATCGCCTTGGACGGAGCAATGAATAACTATGGTTTTCATAAAAGGAGAGTAGAAAATATATGAAACAGCTTCATTCAAAGTTTCGCTTAGGGACCCTTCTGGCAATATTCGCTTTGCTGGTGGTGATATCCGGCTGCGGCAATTCTGCCAGCAATAGCGGGAACAGCGGCAATACAGCGAAAGCGGCGGCTGCCACAGAGAACGCCAACGCTACGGAGGCAGCTGCGGCGGTGGCTGAGGAAGCTACGCCCGCACCTGCCGCGGCGGAAGAGTTGCCGACGGAAATCCGCATAGGCTATCAGGTCTCACCGAACGGAGAGCTGCTGGCCAAGTCCCTCGACCTGCTGGAGAAGAAATATCCCGATATCAAAATATCCTGGCTCAAGTTCGATTCCGGCCGCGACGTGAACGTGGCGATTGCCAGCGGCGGAATCGACTTCGGCCTGCTGGGTACCCCTCCGGGAGCTTCCGGTGTGGCCCAAGGTCTGCCGGATCAAATCTATTATATTCATGATGTCATCGGCGAGAGTGAGGCGCTGGTAGTCAAGAGTGCTGCCGGAATCAGCTCCCTCGCCGAGCTCAAAGGCCACAAGATCGCTACCACCTTCGGCTCCACCTCGCATTTCAGCCTGCTGTCGGCACTGAAGCAGGAGAACATTGATCCTGCATCCATTACCATACTTGATATGCAGGCTCCCGACATCGTTGCCGCCTGGCAGAGAGGCGATATCGACGGCGCTTATACCTGGCAGCCGAGCCAGTCGAAGCTGGTGGAGGATGGCGGCAAGGTCATCATCACCTCAGCCGATGTGGCGGCCAAAGGCGGCATTACCGGAGAGTTCGGCGTGGTGCACAAGGATTTCATCGGGAAGTATCCGAATGCCGTTAAGGGCTATATCGCTGTGCTGGATGAAGCGGTGAAATATTACCGGGATCACCCGCAGGAGTCGGCGGAAGCGATGTCTGCTGAGCTTGGACTTAGCGCCGAAGCCACCCTTAAGGCGATGAATGAAATTATCGTGCTGGATGCCTCGCAGCAATCAGCCCCTGAATATATGGGCACGCCGGATCAGCCGGGCGCATTCGGACAGCTGCTGAAGGACACGGGTGATTTCCTTGTAGAGCAGAAGTCGATCACCGATTCACCGGACCTCTCGGTCTACCAGCAGGCTTTGCGGAGCGATTTGTATACCGGTAATTAGACCAGCAATGACAAGGAGGCGATGGCGCGATGATCTTGGAAGAAAAACTGGACGGTCCCGGTGGTACAGGTGTACTGAGTGCCGGGAATTACGGGGAGAGCGGACGCAGGGGGGCGGCTTCCGGTATGGCCGGAGCTGCTGCAGTACCGGTAACCTCCAACGGCAGCGGACAGGGTATCCTGCTGGAGAGCATCGGCCTCACCTATGGCAGAGGGGCCACAGCAAGGCAGGTGCTGCAGGAGGTTAATCTGCAGCTGACACCGGGCGAATTCGTTGTAGTCCTTGGACCTTCGGGCTGCGGCAAAACCTCCTTGCTGAACATTATCGCCGGGTACCTGAAGCCTTCGCAGGGCAGCATCGCCATTAACGGCAAACGCCATACCCGGCCGGATTCCGAGGTCGGCGTGGTGTTCCAGCAGGCGAACCTTTTTCCCTGGCTGACGCTAGCCCGTAACATTGAGTTCGGGCTGCGGATGAAGAACCAGCCCAAGGCTGAGCGGAGGGAGCGTGTCGCTTATTTCCTGGAGCTGATGGGCCTTACGGCTTCAGCCAGGCTGTATCCCCACCAGCTCTCCGGAGGCATGAAGCAGCGGGCGGCCATCGCCCGCACTCTGGCTGCCGAGCCGGAGATCGTCCTGCTCGACGAGCCGTTCAGCGCGCTGGACGCCCTGACCCGCGAGAATATGCAGATTCACCTGCGGGAGATCTGGCGCAAGACCGGGAAATGCATGTTCTTCATTACCCATGATGTGGATGAGGCACTGCTGCTGTCCAGCCGCCTGATTGTCATGCATCCCGGACCGGGCAGAATTGTCGAGGACTTCGCCAATCCGCTCACTGAAGGCAGCGTCAGCCGCTCCTTCGCTGACATCCGCAGCGGCGGGGAGTACAGCAGCCTGCGCGAGTATCTGGTGTCGCGGATGGATGCGCCGTAGGAAACAGCAGGCGCCATGGACACAACAAAGTCCATGGCGCCTGCTGTTATTTTATAGAACATGATCAGGTTCTTAGAATTCCTATGGCCTTTTCTTTCAGATCATGACAAACACAACTTCATTTCCATCAGGATAGGTGTACATCATTCTTGCTCCTGTATAAATGGAGAGTAGATTATAGTGATTGACCTCAAGTCCGGTTTCTTCTTTAACTTCTCTAATCATGGTCTCTTCAATCGTTTCTCCGGCCTCCATTCCCCCGCCGGGCAATCCCCAATCCCCGTAATCAGACCGTTGTTGTAATAATATCCGGCCGTATTTATCTTTAATAATGGCTCCGCCTGTAACAATAATACTTCTGGTCATGATCTCAGTCCTTTTATTCGTAGTAGGCTGCTTCTTGCAAGAATCTCACATACAGTATCGTTTAGCGGCCTTCTTGTTCACAGGGGAAAAGTCACAGTTGATTATGGCAGGAATCATTTATGATAGGGGCAAGCGATTAATCATCACGCTATTTTCAGCATCATCAGAGCCTTAAGCCAATCCCAATAAAATGGAAATGGAGATGAAACGGGACTATGCTGACAATAGCCAAAGCCGGGACAGAGCATCTGGAAGAAATGTGCCTGCTGCTGCAGGAGCTGTTTGAAATGGAGCAGGACTTCGCCGGTGCGGCTAACCTGGACAAGCAGAGGGCGGGACTGCGGCTGATTCTGGCGCATCCGGAACGCGGTCAATTACTGCTGCTCAAACAGGGAGATAAGGTGACCGGTATGGTGAATCTGGTGTTTGCGTTCAGCACGTTTGAAGGCGGGCCGGTAATTATGCTGGAGGATTTCATTGTAGCAGCTGAAGAGCGGAGGCAGGGCAGCGGCCGCTTCTTCATGGACGGCATAGTGGCTTACGCCAAAGAGCACGGATTTCTGCGGATCACCCTGCTGGCCGATGCGGAGAATGCGCGGGCGCTGCATTTTTATGAAGCGGCGGGCTATGAGTACTCTAATATGAGATGTCTGCGGCTGGCGGTGAAGTGATGGAGAACAGGGAAGCCTGCCCGGTCATTCTTTTGAATGAGCGTTGCTGGCACCAAGACAATGAGCGTGAGAGGAAGTATATGTAATGAAGCAGATGTTAAAAAGCATATTTCGCGGTCCGGGAGCAGCGGGATGGCCTGCTGGATTCCTTGTTATTCTTATGTGCTTTTTGGCGTAACCCCTGCGCAGGCAGCGGCCCCGCTAAGTGCTTCAATTATAAGGTTGTTCCGGCAGGCAAGCCTACATGATGATGTGAATTATGAAATGTAAAGTATTCCTGCCGGGACACCCTTTGCTATTAAGAGTAACCTTTCAATTCATATGCACAGTGAGCAACCTGAAGCTGCGTCTAGGCTAATCTGCATATTCATAATACTCAGCTAATCCGTTCATAGACAGAACTATGATAAATTACAGCCGGAAGCTGTAATAAGTGGATTTATGACACTTAATTTTTCGCGCCATCTGCTGAATCGGAATTAGGTGGATTTATGACACTTAATTGTGCCCAATATGCTCATATCAGCCAATATGCATGGAATTAAGTGTCGTTTATCCAACTAAAATCTCATATTCGCAAATTTCGAGGGAATTAAGTGTTGTTATTCCACTTATTAGTCGTATAGCCCTCGTTCCGCCAGCGTACATCGCACGCAGCCGCAGTCAGTCTGCATCTCGTCCAGCTTTACACACACAGCCTCAGCAAATACATATCAGGCAAACAACGGGTTCCCCTTCATTCCCACCCACAGCGGTGATTGTTCCAGACAAGCGGCCAGCTGAAGCAGCAGGTCCTCGCGGCCTTTGGAGGCCATGACCTGAACTCCGATCGGCAGCCCCTCTGGTGTGAGATGCACAGGAACACTCATCGCCGGCTGACCGGTCAGATTCGCCAGCTGGGTGAAAGGCGTATAGGCTAGGCTGGGCTCGAACATCTCGTAGATCATCCGCCGCTGAGCGTCTTTGGACAGACTGCTGACTTCCAGCAGCTGCTGAATCTCCTCAGGCGTCTGGGTCAGCTCTCCGATCTTCGGTGCGGAATCCGCATTCGCAGGCGTGATGTACAGGTCGAACCGGTCCATCAGCGCCGCCATCTGCGCGGCGGCCACATCCCATTCATGCAGACTGTGTACGAATTCTGCAGCTGAGACCTGTTTACCAGCTTCGGCCAGCACCCAGGTAACAATATCCACTTCGCTTGCCGCAATCGTACGGCCCATACCGCTCTCGAGCGACAGGAACATTGCCGATACCTCTCCGGCATTCATTGTATAGTAGTTATCCATCAGTCTGACCCCGTTAACCGGACTCAGCTTTTCCTCGACTGCATAGCCTTCCGATTCCAGCCACTTTACAGTGTTCATCACAGCTTGTACAGCTTCTTCCGATACCGGTGTACCCACCGGCGAAGCTGTAGTGTACGCAATTCGCAGCTTCCGCTGCGCAGGCTTCAGCAGATCATCCAGATAGACCCCCGGATACAGCGGGGTCTGAAAAGCAGCTTCCGGCTGCACCACCTGCAGCAGATCAAGCATCGCGGCACTGTCGCGCACAGTCCGCGTCAGGGCGAAGTCGATCGACGCGCCCTGCCACTGGCGGCCGACGCCAGGGCCGACCGGCGTGCGCCCGCGCGTCGGCTTCAGTCCGAACAGGCCGGTGAACGAGGCCGGTATGCGGATGGAGCCGCCGCCGTCACTGGCTCCGGCGGCCGGAACGATCCCTGCGGCAACGGCCGCAGCAGCACCACCGCTGGAACCGCCGGGGGAATAGGCGGGGTTCCACGGATTACGCGCCGGGCCGTGGAGCAGGGGCTCGGTAATATTTTTGAGGCCGAATTCCGGGGTATTCGTGTGTCCCAGCGGTATGAAGCCGCCGCGGCGGATACGGGCTACGTAATTGGAGTCCCGCTTGGCAATATTGTCCTTCATGAGCAGGGCACCCGAAGTCAGCGGTTCTCCGCCGATCGCCTGGGAGATATCCTTCAGCAGGTAGGGCACGCCGGCAAACGGCCGGGAAGTGTCATCATCAAGAACCGGCATCTCATCCGCTTCCTTCAGCGCTGCCTCCCGCCGGGTGCGGACTACTGCATTCAGCAGCGGATTCATTTCATCGAGCCGGGCAAAGGCGGTTTCCACGAGCTCGCGGGGTGAGACTTCACGTGCCTTGACAAGGGCGGCAAGCCCCAGAGCATCATGAGCGGAATAAGAAGACAACGACATTTGAACAACCTCTTTCTGGCAGGGTGTGCAGGCTATAATCGCTATAGATGCGTCTGCGGATAGTAATAGTTGGGACCAGCATCTCTAGTATACTTCGGGAGCGTCAGACTTCCCAATCGGCTGCTAGAATTCACCTGGGTCGATGCTTCTTCGCACAGCCCGGATATCCTTGAGCGGCGGGAGGCCGAACAGTCTGCGGTATTCGCGGCTGAACTGCGAGGCACTCTCATAGCCTACTTCCATGGCAGCAGCCGTGGCACCCATGGAACCGCTCAGCATGAGCCGTCTGGCCTCCTGGAGGCGCAGCTGCTTCTGATACTGCAACGGTCCCATTGCCGTAATGGCTTTGAACTTATGGTGCATGCCGGACACGCTCATATTATTGGCATCAGCAAGCTCATGGACGGTGAAGGAGCGGCTGTAATTCTGGTGAATCCATTCGATGGCCTGGCCGATACCTCCGGCTTTCTGGTCAAAGAGCACCTCCTGCAGGAACAAATGCCCGTAATCGCCGTTCAGCAAATTGAAGATCAGCTCATGCTTGATGAGTCCGGACAGATAGACGGCTTCCCGGGGACTGCCGTTGCCTGTGAGCTTCAGCAGCCGGCTGAACACCTCCAGAAGGCTGGAGTCGGCTTTGCCAATAAAGGCGGCATTATTCACCTTCTTGTTTCTGGGCTTTATGCTGATTCCAGCCTGCGTCATTACAGAGGCGATTTCCTGTGTAGTGATGTCAATGCGAAGACCGATATAAGGCATTTCCCTGGAGACCCCGGCAATTTGCGCGAAGGCAGGGAGATGGATCATGGACACCATGTAGTCTCCCGGCAGATATTCAAGACTGGTTGAGCCGTAGTGCAGCTTCTTCATGCCTTGTTGGATCAGACAAAAGGAAGGCGTTAAGACACTTGGAATCAGCGGGGTTATCCGGCAGTTGCGGGAAATCGAAAGATACGGGATCACAGTGGGATGGCGTCCGTCCGCAAGGGTGATTTTCTCAGTCTGCGCGATGATCCCGGCGATCTGCTCCTGATGATTACCGGTACTCTGTCCAGAAGCGGCGCGGGTCTCGAGCTGTTGCTCTGTCATTGTACATCCCGCCTTCCTGTTTATATAGGTTCAGTTCTCTCTAGCCTGTACTGTTAGTGTACAGTATAGCCGTAACTTGTACGGAAGCAATAGGCAGAATGGGGTGGTAAAAGATCGATTGCAGCTTTAGGCAAGTTTTAGGCAGAAACGGTCTATTATGTCCATGGCGGGCAAGCGATAATAGCCTTGAGATGTTATTCAAGGAGGTCATGGATCATGACAGTTAACCAGCAACAACCTATCGGCTCCGGTTTTGGAGCCTCCACAACTGCCGAGGAGATTCTGCACGGCACAAACCTCAGCGGCGTCACTGCCATTATTACCGGCGGGTACTCCGGGATTGGGCTCGAAACGGTGCGCGCACTGGCTTCCGCCGGTGCAGAGGTCCTTGTCCCGGCGCGGGATACCGCCAGAGCGGGAGCTGCACTTGCCGGAATAGACAATGTCAGAATTGAGCGGATGGATCTGATGGACCCGTGCTCCATTGATGATTTCGCAGCACTGTTTCTTGCCACAGGCCAGCCGCTGCATATACTGATTAACAGTGCGGGTATTATGGCTGCTCCCCTGGTGCGCGATAAGAGGGGATACGAGTCTCACTTCTCTACCAATCATCTGGGACACTTTCAGCTGACGGCCCGTCTATGGCCCGCTCTGCGTCAGGCCGAGGGGGCTAGAGTCGTCTCGGTATCTTCATGGGGACACCGGCAATCCCCGGTCTTATTTGAAGATCCGAACTTCGTACACCGCAGCTATGACCGCATGTCCGCCTACGGCCAGTCGAAGACGGCCAATATTCTGTTCGCGCTGGCGCTGGACAAGCGCGGCAGGGACGAAGGTGTGCGCGCCTTCTCCGTTCATCCGGGCAGCATCGCCGGTACGGGCCTCGGGGAGCATCTGTCCTTCCAGGAACTTCAAGCCGCCGGTGTGATTGACGGAGCTGGCAACCCTATTCTAGATCCTTCGCGGAATCTCAAAACAGCACAGCAGGGGGCAGCGAGCAGTGTCTGGTGCGCGGTAAGCCCGCAGCTGGAAGGGATGGGCGGCGTCTACTGTGAGAACTGCGATATTGCCCCGCTGGTGGAGAATACCGAAGCTGTCACCCGTAACGAGGCTGCCCGCCGTATAGGCTCATTGGCACTTGGCGTGATGCCGCACGCAGTCGACCCTGAAGCGGCGGAGCGCCTCTGGAGTCTGAGTGAGCAGCTGACGAATGTGGATTTCACAATTAAGGGAGAGCAATAATGACAGCGGGGTATTGACCGGGCGCTTGAGATTCAGACAGCGGCGCTTACCCGGTATCTCGGTATATGGAACGGTAGAACAAACCCCCTGCAGAGAGGCTCGCGCAGGGGGTTTACTATGCTCAATAACACTATGTGTCCATCAAGTCCGCTCATCCGTAAGATATTTCTTCACCGGAGGCGGGGTATAATCAGCGAGTTGCTGCAGAATTCCCTCCGCAGTCGTATCGTTCAGCATGATGGAATGCTGTTTCTCCTGCATGAACTTCTCCTGGACCATGTTGCCGAACAGGGCAATCAGCGGATCGTAATAACCGTTGACGTTCAGCAGCCCGCAGGGCTTCTGGTGCAGACCGAGCTGCGCCCACGTGAAGATCTCGAAATACTCCTCCATCGTGCCCGGCCCGCCCGGCATGGCAATGAATCCGTCGGCAAGCTCAGACATCTTCAGCTTCCGTTCGTGCATGGAGTCCACCATAATCAGTTCGGTCAGACGGGTATGCTCGATTTCTCTTTTCTTGAGAAAATGGGGCAGAACCCCGATCACGCGTCCCCCCGCCTGCATGACGCTATCTGCAATAGCGCCCATTAAGCCGACAGTAGCTCCGCCATAGATCAGCGTGATGCCCCGTGCAGCCAGCTCTTTGCCCAGAGCAACAGCATACTCTTTGTATACGGGCGAAGCGCCGTCATTCGAACCGCAAAAAACAGCGATACTCTTCATATTATGCTGACTCTCCTTTGCCTAAGTATCTAGAAATAGCTTCATGTATGATATTGCACCTGTATCTACATCAAAGATACCACACGATGTCGTGTGGTAGAAGGATATACTTAATGTTTAAACTCTGGATTACATTCAATTTACATAAGAGTCTTATGTACAACAGGAGCCAACAGAAGTTGTTGGCCCCCTTGCGGATGAGCTTAATGGACGGGCGTTAATTCGGCGACTAATTGTACGGCTTTAGCAGCATCGATGCGTCCAAAGCCATAACGGTCATGCCAGCTGCCCGACATAGGTCTTGCGGATTTGCGGAGAATCTCGTGAATTTCTTCACTGGATAAAGAAATGCCGTGGGCCAACGCTTCTGCGAGCATCAGGGCAATAATGCCGGTTACTGCCGGGGCCGCCATGCTGGTGCCCATCATAGGAGTAACACCATCTATTGATCCCGATTTAGCGGCCATAACTTTGAATTTCACAGGTTCATCTTGGGTTTCATTTCCTCCAGGTGCGCTGATCTCGGGCTTTTGTCTTCCGTCCCGTGTCGGGCCGGCGCTGGAGAAGAAGGAAAGTGGTGTGCCTGCTTCTTTGGCGCTGTATGAACCGACAACGATTGTTTTTTTGCCGCAGCAGATTGAACCGAGGGTATGGGTATTATCCAGTGGTTTTTCAAAATGGGACTGGCCAAAATCATCCCGTTCAATCCAGGCATGATATTTCCCCGACCGGATATTCTCTCCGCGCAGTCTAAGTGTCCATGCACCGGCCGGTAAACCTCTCTCCATGAAGATATTGATGACGTTGTCACCGTTGTTCGGATCTTGTTTCCGGTGGGAGATGAAGATCAGGATTTCATTCCGGTTCCCGACCGCCTGGTGAGTCGTGCCGAGCTTAACCTCACCGAGGTTCTCCCCATCCGGAGTAATTAACTGGCAGGAGAATTCATCTGCTGCATCGTACCAAAGCTCGATTTCATTAGAGGTACGGTCTGACTGTTCCACGATCCAGCGGAGATCCTTCACCTCATTCTGGCGGATTATGCCACTGGCGTGTATACCATGGGTATAAGAGTTGCTGGCGGCCAATACGATGGCCCGATTGTTAGCAGCAGTAAGGAGTGTATCGAATCCTACCTCAACCAGAGAAGTGCCGTCATGCGGTCCGCCATTGGTGCCCAGGCTTATATTGGTGACACACGGCCGGTTTCCGGCGAGCTTATAGATGTATTGCAGAGCCTCCAGCAGATGCGCCGAACTCCCGAAATCTCCTTTTACCGCGTCCGGTCCCGACCATGGAACATCCTCGGCATTCAATTGCACAAATACGATATCTGCCTGAGGGGCAGGACCGGGTGTATTGGTTCCGTTACCGTTGCCCGCAGCAGTATCCATAACGTGGGTTCCGTGCCAATCTTCAATATCATCTTTAGGGTCAGGAAGGTGTAACGCCGCGAACGGAGCATCTGTTTGCAGAGCACGGCTTAATTGCGCTTGAGAAAAGACTTTGCCGTATCCAAACTCGCTATTACTGGAATCAGGAAGCGTCTGATCCCAGTAGCTAAGAATACGGCTTGTCCCGTCTGAATGGATGAAGTTCTTATGGGTAAAGTCACATCCATAATCCACAATCCCGATGACGACACCTTTCCCGCCGTTGCTTTTAGTATTTTGATTCAGCAAATCCGCCCGGGCTTTAGTTTCTTCAATGGTCTTAAAGAGCTGGGGCTTTAACAATTGTGATGCCTTCAAGCTCATTACGGCCGGTGATTTGCGGATCTGCTCAATTTGGTCTGCGGCAATCCGGGCGGTGACGAGCCGTACATTCTCCTGCTCCTCAGGCACGCTGCCCAGGTCGGCAATTTGCCGGACTCCGGACAGATTTTTCCACGCCTCAATATCCTTTACCTTGGCGATAACCGCGATTTCACGGGCATCCGCTGTCTCCGCTGATTCTGCGTTGAACAAATGCGGATGAGCCTCTTTGTGTTCACTTTGATTGAAAGCAATGACCCGCTGCAGTCTTGGATCAAGGTTAGCGGGGATTTCATTCGTGGTTTCTTTGAGTTTCATGTCATGTCTCCTTTAGCTGGCTAGTGTGCTGGAAAATACAACGTCCATATACTTTCACTAATTTGAATTTTTATAAAATCCATTATATTCAAGCAGAGACGTCATAAAGGGTGTGATGAGTACAGCATGAAAATTATGGCCCTTTATACACGGTCATTCTGATTAAATACATAAGTAGATAATGACAAACAAACAAATATGTAAATAAAAGTAAGTATCATTGAGTGAACGTTTTCACATAACAGCTCCATTCCTTTTTGGAGGTACCAGAGAAAATATAAACAGTAAGCATCAACAATTCATTACTCTGTTCAAAGAGGCTAAGCTGCTGCTTGAGCAGGATAGGTCCATAACCAAATGGGCACTTGAGCGGTTGAAGCAAGCACATACAACACAAACTACACACTAAAAAGGAGCGATTATTATGCCGCTGAATCCATACGGAGTGTTAAAAGGAAAGATCATCAGAGGAATACCTGCACCACCCACAGGTGACAGCACCCCGCATTATCATGCAGTAGTCAAGGCTGACGGCAGAGAATACAAATTGGCCATCAACGTTCAATCCAGAGAGCAGCCTTCAGAGCTGTTATACCTGGTCGGAGATAAATGCCGCGAATTTCACAGCTGAGTCGGTGCGGGGCGGTTATATGACTGTGGACGAAATCGATAACACATTGCTGCAGCTTAGCCGGCAAAACCCCGGGCTGGTCTCGCTGATCACTCTTCCTAACCGGACGTGGGAGGGACGGACATGCCGTGCGGTTATGCTCAGTGCCGCTCCACAACAAGCCAGAATGAAACCGGCCATTCTTATTACTGGCAATGTGCATGCGCGTGAGTGGGGTGGTTCTGACATTTGCATTAACTTGTTAACCAAGCTCACCCAAGCCTATATAAGCAGACAGCCCATCCAGTATGGCAACAAAAGCTTTGCCTATGAGCAAATTAAGCAGGCGCTGGAATCTGTGGACCTGATTATCTTTCCGGAGGTTAATCCGGATGGCAAGGTGTATTGTCAGGAAAACCATGGTCAGGATTCATTGAATGATCAGCTGGCGGGTAATGGCTTCTGGTGGCGGAAGAACCGCCGGCCTGATGAGAACGGGAGACCGATGGGCGTTGATTTGAACCGGAATTTTGATTTCTTGTGGGGGAGTACAATCGGTACCTCAGCAGATAAAAACAGTCTGATTTACCTTGGTCCAGCCCCCTTCTCCGAGCCGGAATCGCAAAACATCAAGTATCTTCTGGATACGTACCAACAAATCCGTTTTTATGTGGATATTCACAGCTTTGGAGAGAAAATTATGTACAACTGGGGGGATGATAATAACCAAACCACTGACCCCGGCCAGAATTTCTTGAATCATCAGTATGACGGAATGCGTGGAACTACTGAGTTTATGAGGGGCCGCTACAAAGAATACATTGCGCCGCAGGATGAGAAGCTGGAGCGTGATCTAGGGAACCGGATGAACGGAGCTTTACAAGCCGTACGGGGCAAATCCTACAAGGTTGAAGAGTCAGCCCAGTTGTATTATACCAGCGGAACGACACAGGATTATGCCTACAGCCGTCATTTAAGCGACCCTTCCAAGCCTAAGATTTACAGCTACACCTTTGAATTCGGTACCACGTTTGTCCCTCCTTATGAGGAGATGCAGCTTATCATTGCTGATTTAAGTTCTGCGTTGACGGAGCTGACTTACGCGGTATCCCAGATAAATGCACTAGAGCCTGTTCGCCCGGGTGATTAGAACCCATTAAGCAAGACCCTGCGGCTCAGTCCGCAAACAGGGTCTTGCTTTTTTTACAGTTAAACCGTCAATAATGTATTACGGATTTCCGGTTATGTACCTTCTTTCTCCGCAGCAGCAGAAGAATTCCGATGGCAAAGCCCATACAGGTAAGCGAAGCCGTTGTGGCGTAGCTGTTAGTCCAGATCACCAGATTCACATTCAGCAGCGAGTGGACGCCGACTACGATGAACAGATTCCGGGTCAGGACATAGAGGAGTGCAAACAGCATCCCGAGAATAACCAGCTGGATAAAATCATACACAAATTCCATTCCGCTAAGTCCGCCGTAAATCCGGTTCGGGATATGCATGAGGGCGAAGACCGTTTGCGAGATGAGCAGCGCCTTAACTATGCGGGAAGAAGGCTTACCCGTTCCAGACAACCAATGATGGATCTGCACAAAAAGGAAGCCGCGGAAGATGATCTCTTCCAGCAAGGCATTGCCGAACAATTGCCCGAGCAAAGCGCCCAGAAACAGATTTGGAAAGTCGGCAAGGTCATGATTCCATGTAAGTGCTGTACCGGCAATGAGATTGATGCAGGCGCTCATTACATTGACAGCCATCCAGAACACAAATGTCCATAGGCATCCGGCCAGCAGCTTCTCCCGTCTCAGTCCCAGATCCCGCAGCGGAATCCGGACCATTGCCCATAAATAAATAATGACAATTACCATGAGACCGAGCAGCCCCGCGCATAACGTGGCATTTATCCACCCGTGGGTCAGCCGGTTAATGTCATCGAAGGTCCCCTTTTCAAAGAAAAGGAGGTTCACTGTCATCGCGAAAATAATCTCCAGAATAATAAGGCCAACGATAAACCTGACTGAAATACGTTTTCCTGTAAAAATCCCTGCATGTTCCCCTGTCTTAAGCTGCACCTAAGTTACACTCCTTTGGATGAAGAAATATTTACCAGTAAATCCCTCACTATTACTATATTGGCTATGAAAAGGATTCACTGTCACAGAAGTCACAACAGTCACAGAAGTATTGAAGTCACACCGCTGCACTGCCATAATCCTGCAAGTCATAAAAAGAGCGCTGCTATGGGCATAATTAGCAAAGCTGATTTCTGATACTGACGGTTGACACCGTTTTCAGCTTATGTTAAATTGTTTCCGAGGCTTGTTACCGGTAATGCGGGCAAAACCACAATGGGAATGATTGATTCGTTTCCGTTGTTGTTTTGCCCTTTTTTATTCCTCAAAAGCAGGTGGGCTGAAAGTGATAATCAAACAGATTTTCAACAATAATATCGTCAGCACCGTAGATGACAAGGATCAGGAGCTGCTTATCCTCGGCCGGGGTATCGGTTTCCAGTTCCGGGCAGGGGACCCCATTGACGAGGCACGGATTGAGAAAGTCTTCCGCCTTCAGGATTCCTCCATCTATGAGCGCTTCAAGGCGATTGTTACGGAAATGCCGGTTGAAATCCTGCAGGTGACAGATGATATTGTAAGTCTGGCGCGCATGCAGCTGAATAAGCAGATCAGTGACGGGATTTATGTATCGCTGTCGGATCATATCCATTTCGCTGTGCAGCGGATGGAGCGGGAGCAGATTGTCCGCAACCCGTTATCCTGGGAGGTACAGCATTTCTACAAAGCCGAGTACGATGTGGCGAAGGAAGCGCTGACGATTCTGCGGGAGCGGCTGGGGATTGATTTTCCCAAGGATGAGATCTGCAATATCGCGCTGCATTTCATCAATGCCGAAGTCAATGATTCGATGAACGATGTGACGCATCTGATGCAGCTGCTGCAGGAGATTATGAACATTATCAAATATCATTTTGGCGTGGATTTGGACGAGGACAGCGTCAACTATTTCAGATTCATTACGCATCTCAAATATTTTTGCCAGCGGGTCATCACCCATACCAGCCATGACGATACCGAGGAGTATTTGTACAAGGTGGTTAAGAAGAATTATCCGGACACCTTCAAATGCATCCGTAAGATTGAATCTTTTATCCTGAAGAACTACGAGTACGTCATGACCCATTCCGAGCAGCTCTATCTGACACTGCATCTGGAGAGGCTGATGAAAACCAAATAACAAGGGGCTTGTTACTGTTCAATCAGGCAAAACCCGAATGAAAACCGGCATGCACTTCTTTACGTATGCACGTGTTCATTCGGGTTTTTTTATTAGATTTTATGACCTACAATTTAGGGGGAAAGACGAATGAAACATCAGGAAACAGCACAGCAAATCGTCAAGTCGGTGGGCGGAGTATCCAATGTGAAGTCGGTGTACCACTGTGTAACGCGTCTGCGCTTCGAGCTGAAGGACAACAATAAAGCGGATCAGGCCGCGCTCAAAAAGCTGGATATGGTAATGGGCACCAACATCTCGGGCGAGCAATTCCAGGTCATTATCGGCAATGATGTGCCTAAGGTATACGACGAAATGGTTAAAGAGTACCCGGCGCTCAAGCAGACAGCGGAAGGAAATAAGCAGGCGGACGGGAAGAAACAGAATGTGATTCTGAAGATTTTTGAGACAATCGCCGGTGTATTCGCACCGATGCTGCCCGCAATCACGGCTGCCGGTATCCTGAAGGGGCTGCTCGCTCTATTCGTGACCCTGGAATGGCTGTCAGCGGGAACAGACACGTACCGTATCCTGTCTGCGATTGGCGATGGCGTATTCTACTTCCTGCCGATGCTGATCTCCTTCAGCGCAGCGCGTAAATTCGGCAGTAACCCGTATATAGCAGTTGGTGTCGGCGCGGCGCTGATGTATCCGGATATGGGCGCACTATTGTCCAGCGGTAACCCCGTATCCTTCCTCAGTATTCCGGTAACAGCGGTCTCCTACGGATCTTCCGTAATTCCGATTCTGCTCGCAATCTGGATTCTTTCTTACGTGGAAAAAACAGTGGACCGCTTCATCATACCCTCTCTCAAGCTGCTACTCGTTCCGCTGATCTCCCTCCTGGTGATGGTTCCGGTCACGCTGATTGCGATTGGACCTCTGGGAACCTTCGTCGGAGACGGATTGTCCGGCGGCATTAACTGGCTGCTGAATGAAGGCGGCCTGATCTCCGGGATCGTGCTTGGCGGGGCGATGTCCCTGATTGTTATGACGGGTATGCACTACGCACTGGTTCCGGTTATTATCAGCAATCTGGCTACACTCGGCTTCGATAAGTTCCTGCCGCTGACCTTCATTTCCAATATGGGTCAGGCGGGCGCTACTCTGGGCGTATTCTTCCGGGCTAAAGACAAGAAACTGAAATCCGTTGCCCTGTCCACCAGCTTCACCGCACTTATGGGTGTTACTGAGCCGGCCATGTACGGTGTCAATATGAAATACAAAAAGCCGTTCATCGCGGCGATGATTGGTAGTGCGGCAGGCGGCGGCTTCGCGCTGGCGTTCGGCGCCAAGGCATACGCCCTGGCTGGTAACGGCGGTATCCCGGGTCTGCCGGGATTGGTTGGACAGACCTTCTGGTACGCTTTCGGCGGGATGGTCATTGCCTTTGTAGTTGCAGCGGTTGTTACAGTGTTACTTGGCTTCCAGGAAGAGGCTGATGATGCGGAGCAGATTTCCGGCAGTATCGCCGCTAAACCGGCAGATGTGACCCCGGCAGCTCCCGCACCGGTAGAGGTTGAGGTAGAACCGGCATCCGCTACCGCAGACAGCACAGCTTATGCACCAATGACCGGTAAGGCGATTCCGTTAAAAGAGGTCAATGACCCTACCTTCGGCGATGAGCTGATGGGTAAAGGCATAGCCTTCGTCCCTACGGTCGGCGAGCTCGTATCTCCAGTCAGCGGTACCGTAATGAATGTCTTCAAAACCAAGCATGCTATGGTTATCCGCAATACTGACGGCATGGAACTCCTGATCCACGTTGGGATTAACACCGTGAAGCTGCGCGGCCAATTCTTCGAAGCGCATGTGCAGGCCGGTGATCCGATTCAGGCCGGCGACAAGCTGCTTACCTTCGATCTGGCGCAAATTGCCCAGAATTATGATATTACGACCGCTATGGTCGTGACTAATACGGCCGATTACAAGCAGATTCTGCCGCTTAAGCTGGGCGAGGTTGCTTTCGGTGAGCCGGTGCTGAAGGCTGAGCTGTAAGGTTGCCGGTTTAGCTTTGATCGTAGCTTGGATCTTTAGCTTGGATCTTCGATTTGGACTTTCGATTTTGGTTTTAGTTTTCGGTTTTAGTTTTTGGTCTTAGTTTTTGGTCTTAGTTTTTGGGTTTAGTTTTTGGTCTTCAATTTTGATCTTTGCTTTGGATCTTAGTTTTGACCTTCGATTTGGAGCTTAGCCTAAGTTATTTGCTAGGCGCCAGCTCCGGTCTTAGCCTGAGTTTGAGCTTAGTGATTTCGGAACGAAGCGATCGGGTTGGCTTAGAATTTTGTCACCTCCGAATCCGCTTCATCCTAACAAAAGGCTATTAGTAACGGAGGGAAGTTTGGAACTGTAGGAGCGATAGCGTCCGCCTGAAAGCTTTCCGCAGGAAAGCTCGCATCGGAAGCATAAGCTATGTTTGGATTTCTACCGCTGACAGCGGAATAATTCAGGAAATCCAAACATAACAGCGGCCGAAAGTCCAAACTTTCCCGCAGTTACGGCCCGCCTTTTAGCATTCGATTTTCAAAAAATGAGGAGATGACAAAATGACCACTTTTCCAGACGGCTTCCTATGGGGCGGAGCAATCGCCGCAAACCAGGCAGAGGGTGCTTTTGACGCAGACGGTAAGGGATTGTCCACGGCAGATATGGTGCCATACTATAAGAAAAAAGATTACACCAACCTCAAAGAGCTGATGCATGTCACCAGTGAAACGATCGAGCGCGGAATGCAGCATGCCTCAGCGGAGGGCTACCCGAAACGGTATGGGATTGATTTCTATCACCGGTTCAAAGAGGATATCGCCTTGTTCGGCGAGCTGGGCTTCAAAGTGTTCCGCATGTCGATCAACTGGTCACGGATCTTCCCGAATGGGGACGATGCCGAGCCTAACGAGAAAGGCCTGCAATTCTACGATGACATGTTCGACGAGATGCGCAAATATGGCATTGAGCCGCTGGTTACCCTCTCCCACTATGAGATGCCGATGTCGCTGGTGCTGAATTACGGGGGCTGGAGGAACCGCGCGGTGATTGCGTTTTATGAGAAATATGCTGAGACTGTCATGAACAGATACCGCGACAAAGTGAAATATTGGCTGACGTTCAATGAGATCAATACGACCATCATCGAGCCGTTTACCGGCGGCGGGGTAGTAGAGGATACGGTGGATAACATCCGCGAGGCGTCCTATCAGGCGCTGCATCATCAATTCGTCGCCAGCAGCCTCGCGACCCGCAAAGGGCGGGAGATTAATCCGGAATTCCGCATCGGCTGCATGCTCGCGCGTATGATCCATTATCCGGCGACCAGTGATCCGGAGGATGTGCTGCAGGCCCAGATCGATAATCAGCTCAACCTGATGCATACCGATGTGCAGGCGCGGGGAAGCTATCCTCCGTTCATGAAGCGTTATTTTGCCGACAATCATATTCAGCTTGTGACTGAACATGGCGATGAGCAGCTGCTGCGTGAGAACACGGTGGACTTCATTTCCTTCAGCTACTATACGTCGCTTATTTCCACAGTTACTCCTGAGAAATATGGTGTTACCGGCGGCAATCTGTTCAGCACCGTGAAGAATCCGAACCTGAAGATTACCGAATGGGGCTGGCAGCTGGACCCGATTGGCCTGCGGATTGTGCTCAAAGAGCTGTACGACCGTTACCAGCTTCCGCTGTTTGTGGTGGAGAACGGGCTGGGTGCAAAGGATAAGGTCGAAGAGGATGGTTCCATCCAGGATGATTACCGGATCGATTATTTGCGCAAGCATATTACCCAGGTCAAGGAAGCGGTTCTGGACGGAGTCGAAGTCATGGGCTACACCGCCTGGGGGGCGATTGATATTATCAGCGCGTCGACTTCGGAGATGTCCAAGCGTTACGGCGTGATCTATGTGGACCAGGACGATGACGGAAACGGAACGCTTGACCGGAAGAAGAAGAAGAGCTTCTACTGGTACCAGAAGGCAATTGCCAGCAATGGAGCGGATTTGGAGTAGGCCGTTCCTGGCTGGCGCTGCCTCTGCATTGACAACAATTTTAGAAGCGGCTATACTTTCTGTAATCTTATAGTTGGTATACGTTGAACGAGCCAGTAGCAGACTTGTCCCTGTTCCCAGAAAGCCGGGGGTTGATGGAACCCGGTATATACAATGGACTGCGAATTACACCTCGGGAGTATCTTGGGTAATGCCAAGCGGAGCTAAGCGAACGATAACTCGCGGAAGAGTGGTACGGACATGTTTGAATGTGATGTCTGTGCAATTTGGGTGGTAACACGGTTAATGATAATCGTCCCTGTGTCTGAATAGACAAGGGGCGATTTTTTGTTGCCCAAATTCAGAGATTGCGGAGTCACCCGTTAAGCTGGCTGCTTTTCAATGCATACCAATTACACACAAAACAAACCAAAGGGGCTGTACATGTTGAACATTATCGACGAGTTGCTGTGGCGCGACGCCATTAACCAGCAGACAGATGCGGACGGGCTGCGTGAATTAACGAATAGTAAGGCTGTATCGCTGTACTGCGGCGTGGACCCTACAGGCAACACTATGCATATCGGCCACTTGATTCCTTTTATGATGCTTAGACGCTTCCAGCTTGCCGGACACCGTCCGGTCATTCTGATCGGCGGGGCTACCGGAACGATTGGTGATCCGAGCGGACGCCAGAGCGAGCGCTCCCTGCAGACGCTGGAGCAGGTACAGGAGAATGTGGATGCGCTGACGGCCCAGATGAAGAAGCTGTTCATTACTGAAGGCGACAATCAGGTGCGGATGGTTAACAACTACGACTGGACCAAGGACATGAACGTCATCGAATTCCTGCGCGACATCGGCAAGAACTTCAGCATCAATACGATGCTGGCTAAGGACGTAGTCTCCAGCCGCCTGGACAGCGGAATCTCGTTCACCGAGTTCTCCTACCAGATCCTGCAGTCCATGGATTACCTGCATCTATACCAGCATGAGGATGTGCAGCTGCAGATCGGCGGTTCGGACCAGTGGGGCAATATCACCAGCGGCCTGGATCTGATCCGTAAAAAAGAAGGCAACGAAGCCAAAGCCTTCGGCCTGACCATCCCGCTGATGCTCAAGGCAGACGGTACCAAGTTCGGCAAATCCGCCGGCGGCGCCATCTGGCTGGATCCGAAGCAGACCACACCTTACGAGTTCTACCAGTTCTGGGCGAACACCGATGACCGCGACGTGGTGAAATACCTGAAATACTTCACCTTCCTGAGCAAGGAGGAAATTGAGGCGCTTGCCGAGAAGGTGGCGACGGAGCCGCATAAACGCGAGGCCCAAAAAACACTTGCCGAGGAAATGACCCGCTTCGTCCACAGCGAAGAGCTGCTGGAGCAGGCTAAACGCATCAGCGCAGCGCTGTTTAGCGGGGATATCAGCTCCCTGACTGCCGATGAAATCGAAGAAGGCTTCAAGGAAATGCCGACCTTCACCGCCACTAAGGAGTCGAAGAACATTGTCGACTGGCTGGTCGACCTGGGCATTGAGCCATCCAAACGCCAGGCGCGTGAGGATATTACCAAAGGTGCAATCTCCATTAACGGCGAACGTGTCAACGAGCTGGAGACAGAGATTACCGCTGAGCTTGCCATCGGCGGCAAATTCATCATCGTCCGCAAAGGCAAGAAGAACTACAGCCTGGTGAAATTGGGCTAAGCCCTAGCTGCTGGCTGGGAAGTCCTTAGGTAAACAGGTAAATAGGTAAGCAAGTAAACAGGTAAATAGTAAATCGGCAAATAGGTAAATAGGTAAACCATAAGAGGCTATCCCGCTGTGTCAGCAATGACGGGGATAGCCTCTTTTTTATAAGGTGATTTATTTGTTTTAGGGTGCCTGCAAAGTACCTGAGTTGTCAGCGTGGTAGTTAGTGAGGTAACCAATAGTCGCAAGGAAGTGAGTGTGGGGTGAGCGAGATGATCAGTAGACAGTGTGGTAGTGAGTGAGGTAATCGTAGTCAGCGATGTGGTGAGGAGGTAACCGGTAGTCAGCGATGTGGTGAGGAGGTAACCGGTAGTCAGTGTGGTAGTGAGCGAGGTAATCAGTGATCAGTGTGGTAATCAGAAGGTGATCAGTTGTCAGTGTGGTAGTGAGCATGGTAACCAGTAGTCAGTGTGGTAGTAAGCGAGGTAATCAGTTGTCAGCGTGGTAAGGAGGAGGTAACCAGTAGTCAGTGTGGTAGGGATGAGGTAACCAGTGTTCGGTGTGGTAGTGAGCGAGATAATCAATAGTTAGCGTGGTGTAGTGAGCGAGGTAATCAGTAGTCAGCGTGGTACGAAGTAAACAGTAGTCAGTGTGGTAGTGGACAAGTAACCAGTGGTTAGCGTGCTAGTGAGGAGGTAACCAGCAGTGTGGTAGTGAGCGAAGTGAACAGTAGTCAGCGAGGTAGTCAGCGAGCAAAAGCCCCGCTCTTGTGGGGATAATTGGTTGGACTCGCCGGGCGGACAGTGCCTGCTGGACGAGAATCCTGCACAAAATACAACATTTTCTTCCTATGTCTGCCTCAAATTGAGAATTGTTGTATGAAATGCAACATTTCCTTTCTTTCCGGCGGCTTAGCCTGACAATTGTTGTGTTTCATACAACAATCTCCTCAAACTCCTTGGAAACTAGGGGGCAGAGTTGTAATACGTACAACATTTCTGCCTGGACAAGGCTGTAAAGTGTAATCTTTGCTCAAAAACTCATTCGCTGCCGGGCAGAACGCTCGGAATAACGCTCAGCACGCCCCCAGCACTCAGCACACACAAAACGCCCAACACACACAACGCCCAGCACACACAACGCTCAGCACGCACCCAGCACTCAGCACACACAAAACGCCCAACACACAAAACGCCCAGCACACACAACGTTCAGCACGCACCCAGCACTCAGCACACACAAAACGCCCAGCACACACAACGTTCAGCACGCACCCAGCACTCAGCACACACAAAACGCCCAGCACACACAACGTTCAGCACGCACCCAGCACTCAGCACACACAAAACGCCCAACACACAAAACGCCCAACACACACAACGCCCAACACACACAACGCCCAGCACCCACCCAGCACCTACCCAGCACTCACCCAGCACCCATCCCGCACTCACTCAGCGTACCCAGCACCTACCCATCACACCCTAGCACACCCAGAACAACCCCATATTCCCCGCAGCAGCCGGAAGCCCGGCACCGAATGACTATCGGTTTGCTTGAGAAATCAGGTGCCTACTGCGGCGCTGCTGGAATCTACATCTTTTTGTCATTGATAATCATTATCACATGATCTATTGTTAGAGATAGAATCGAGAAGTGACGGTACTAAAATAATCGGCTTAGTCAGGCTTAGTCAGGTGTAATCAGGTGTAATCGGCGTAATCAGATGTAATCAGGTTTAATCCTCAAGCAGCGCCAGCTCGTCTTCGAGTTTGGCAATTTTCTCGCGGATAGCCTCTGCCCGGGCTTCGTCTTGCGCCTTTAATACCACCGCCAATTCTTCTGCAGCTAATTCGATCTGGTATTCCAGATAGGTGTAGTCCGATGCGGCAGCAGGGTGACTGGAACGCTGTGAATAAGTCATGGTCTCACACTTCCTTTCTATTACTAATGTGATGCCCGGCTCTGGGCATCGTATCCATCGTTCAATCGTATCTACAGTATGTTCATGATACAGCCTTTCTGTGAGCGGCTCAACCTTAGTCATCCGTGAAAGCAGTATTTTTGCGCCGGAAATAAGGCTTTGCCGATGGAATTGCGACATTATTCACAGACAGTAGGCCCGGTTCTGGTTTTACCATAAGAAGTATTGAAAATTAAAGCTTAATTTTTCAGTAACGTTTGCAGGGAGAGATCCCGCGAAGGAAGGTTGATATACATAATGAAAGCTTTATCTTTTAACACACCGGGCGAAGCCAGGCGGCATCTGGAACAACTCGATAGCAGCAGAGGCTTGGTGCTGTTCGCTTCCGCTGCGGCAGTCAGCGAATTGTCCCGGTATGCACCCTCCCGGGCGGTATTGTGCTCGACCAAAGGTGAATATACCCCGCAGGGCTACCGCAGCGGCGTAGTCACAGGGTTCGAATACGAATCAGGGATAGCCGATATTGTGGAGATCCTGCATCCGCCCGTGCTTAGCGGCAATATACTACGTGCCTCATATCACAAAGTCCAAGGCAACGCAAATGCCTTTCTGCTGCTGCTATGTGACGGTACAGGCGCGATGGAGGAGACGCTCCTCTCCTCGCTGTTTTTCATTGCCCCGGAATTCAAGATTATCGGGGGAAGTGCAGCGGATGATGAGCATGGAGAGACTTATATTTACATAGGAAGCCGCCGGGTGCGGAACCTGGGAATTTTTTTCAATATGCCGGGCCGTACCGCACTGGTTAAAGAAAATATTTATGTTCCCACCGGGACAACGCTGCTGGTGACAGAAGCCGATGTGTTCGGCAGAACGGTGTATTCCTTCAACGGACGTCCTGCTGCGGAAGAATATGCGCGCGTGCTTGGTGTCCCGGAGGCGGACCTGGCAGAGCATTTCCTGAGCAGCCCGCTGGGCAAAAGATACGAAGACGATCTGATCATCGCCTCACCGATGACAATTAACCCGGATGGCTCTGTCACATTTTACAGCCAGGTTATGTCTAGTACTTATGTGGAGGTGCTGAGCGCGGCGGATCCGCTTGCTGTGCTGGAGGAGACGCTGGGCGGGAGCCCGTACAAGCCATCCTTTGTGCTCAACATTAACTGTACGCTGCGGGATCAGCTCTTCATCCGGGACGGTCTGTGGGCGGATTTTGACAGGACGATGCTCGGATTCTGCGGCAACACTACAGGTTTCATCAGCTACGGAGAGCAATATTATAAAAAGCATGCCAACCAGACCATGATTCTGCTGCTGGTTGAATAAGGGAGAGTAGATTGATTATGCAGTGGATAACCAGATTACGCACTTCATGGGGCAAAAGCACCTCTGCCGGAGGTGTTCAAAGTCATAATACACTAGCCGTTCTTGAAAAAACGGACAGCTCCGGACCATCAGCCGGGACGCTAAAGACAGCTGGAACAGCGGCAAATGCTCCTGAGCCTCCAGAGAATACTGGCGGGATAGCTGACGCTGCCCCCGCTTCGGCCACTGAATCCTATGGGATGCACGCCTATACCCTGGCAGGACAGATCCGCCGCGAAACTGACGAGATTCTCAAGGAAGAGGCACAGCTGGTAGAGGAGTTTGCGGCTTTACGGGCGGGCAGCGGTGAGCTGATCAGCCAGATCGGCGGGACCCAGCAGCTGCTGGAGCATCTGAAGACCAACAGCGGGCAGACCGAAGATCTCATCAATGAAATGTATGGCAGCCTCTCTTTTTCCTCCAATAAAATTGAATTCGCCAAAGAGTCCAATATCCAGATCTCGGCTGAAATGCAGAAGGCTTCGGCGGTATTTACTGAATTTGTCACCTTGAATGAGGACCTGCGGGGGCATTTCCGGAGCATCGAGCAGCTGGCGAAGATCATTACGGATATTGCTGAGCAGACGAATCTGTTGTCGCTGAATGCAGCGATCGAGGCGGCGCGGGCCGGAGAGCACGGACGGGGCTTCTCGGTGGTTGCCACAGAAATCCGCAAGCTGGCCGACAGCACGCGCAGTCATGTGAAGGAGATCATGGGCTCCCTTTCGGGGATGACCCAGGTGATGGAGCAGCTACACAGCAAGTCCGGTGACGGGACAACAGCGATGACAGAGACGAATGCGAAGATCAGCCAGTCCACGGTATATATGAACGAGATCGTGGAGGCGGAGGAAGAGGTGTTCCAGCATCTGGAGAAGATTCAGGAGTCGCAGGAGAGCAGCATGGAGGATGTGGAGCAGATCAATGGCGATCTCCTGCGCATTCTGGAGAAATCGGGACAGGATGCAGGGCAGTTCCAGAAGATGGTGCTTACCGTCCAGAAAAAAGCCGATCACTATCAGCAGCTGCTTAATCATCTGCACCAGATAGAGCAGCTGCAGCAGCTTGATGAAGCACAGAAGATGGGCGTATAAGCAGAAGCAGGTATCCGATAAAAAAGACTACAACCTGCAGAGGGAATGCTGTGGTGTAGTCTTTCGTATGATTAGGTCAGCCAGAACCTTCTGGCTGGCCTTTTTGGTTATCAGGCAGAGGATTGCGAAGATAAGGTACAGTGTGCTGGAGCAAGTGGTCGTCAGCAGAGTGAAGTGGACTGAAAAGCGCTTATTTCCCGGAAAACCCTAATATTGAGGCCGAAGCGGACTGAGAATCACCTATCCTGTTCATTCGTGCCCAAAATGATGGCCAGCTGGCCCATTAACGGAATCTGAGTCCGCTTATCCCGCAATTCAGCCTGATGGGCCCGATTAGCGGATTGTGAGTCCGCCAGAGCAGCTGATGTGCGATTAGGGCCTGGGCCTGAGGAGGCTGAGGAGGCTGAGGAGGCTGAGGAGTGGCAGTAAACTCTGCTGCTTACTGCCGGTTTCAGATAGGAGCAGCTCCAGCCCGGATGAATTCTCCCCCTCCCATTTGGCACCTCTTGCCTACAACGCAATAAGTCTGTACCCGTAAGCACCGACCGTCAGCGGACCGGCTGGCACGTGCTCACCGCTCAGCACATCCTGTCCGCCCCGCGGCAGGGTTACACTGCCTCCGAGTCCGTCCATGTTCACGATCGTCCATAGTTCACCGGACGCTCCGTGTCTTGGACAGACGACCGTCCCCGCGGTGACATCGCTCCGCAGAGTCACACCGGCCCGGGCTGCATAATGATCGATCAGCGCGCACAGCAGCTTGTCCCCCGCTTCTCCGGAGGGCAGGGAGCCGAGCATTACGATGGCTCCTCGGCCATAGGGCTGCTCGGTCAGGAAGGCCAGGCCCGGCGTCCGGCCTGCCGTGATCCTGCCGGTCACGGTTGCACCGCCCGGCAGCGGCTCGAAGACCGCGCTCCACAGGGACAGCGGTGCGGAGAGGCCGAAGGCCTCGCCAATGCTGCCCGTTCCCTCCATCGGGTAGACATATCTGGTGTTTACCCCGGCGATGCGCTCCAACCCGCCCAGTGCAGCATCGGTATGCAGGGTATGGTCGGCTGTGCGGCCTCCGCTCAGCGGACCGGCGATCCAGATGCCGCCAGCCTCTGCAAAGCTGAGAGCCTTCTGCATATATTCCGGTGACAGATAATGCACAAAAGGGGTGAACAGCAGCTTGTAGCCGCTAAGCTCTCCGCCTTCGGGCAGCAGGTCACGGTGTATGCCCATATCGAGTACCCGCTTGTAGTAGTCCCCCAGCAGGGAGCGGTAGCTTAGCTTCCGGTGCGGCTCCGTCGCCAGGTACGCCTTGGTCCGGTCCGAGTAGGTAATTGCGACCTCGGCCTGCACCGGCCGGGTAGCCAGCAGGTGCGGCTCGATCAGCAGACGCGCTGCGGAGGCTTCCCGCACATTGTCATAGCCGAGCGCAGGCTGCCCCCAGGCGCTGACGATGGAGCTGTGCGTCTGCTCGCTGCCGGTGCGCTGCTGCCGCCACAGCCAATAGCAGAAGGCTCCTGCCCCCAACGCATAGGCAGACACAGCCTCAGCGGTGAGATAGCCGTCCGGATGGGGTTCGCCGTAGCTCATGAGCGAACCGGCATAGGCCGGGCTGGTCTCCAGCAGCCAGAAATCCCGTCCGGGCTTGATATTACGCCAGAGATCACAGTTCAGCAGATAGGCGTGCTTATTGGTCTGGGAGGCATAGGTGTCGTACGAGGCGAAATCGAGCTCCCGGAACAGCTGTTCATTGTCCACGTGGAAAGCGACGCTGCTGTTATGGGTTATGGGAGCTGGCGAATAGCGGCGGAGAACCGCTGCCTGCTCAGCCGCGAATCCGGCGGTTGTCTCCATCTGAAACAGGCGGTACAGGGTTACAAGAGATGAGTTATGCAGGAAGGGAGTAGCCACCGGCTGCGGCACCTGATCAAATTGCTGATAGGTCTGGCTCCAGACTCCCGTTCCCCAGGCTTCATTCAGCTTCCCGATATTGCCGTAGCGGCTCTTCAGCCACTCATGCCATAGTGACTTGCAGGTCCCGCACATGCATTCTGACACATGTGCCTTGAGTTCATTATCGAGCTGCCAGGCGACCAGACCCGGCAGCTGCCCCAGCTCTTTTGCCAGCTGTTCGGTGATTATCGCAGCCCGCTGCCGGAAATAAGGGTGATTCGTGCAGACATGCTGCCTGGACCCATGGCCCATAACCGCCCCGTCCGCCCTGATGACCAGGCGTTCCGGGTGCCCGTGTGTCAGCCAGACCGGCGGAGTGGCCGTCGGGGTGCACATTATGGTGTCGATGCCGTAGGCATGCAGCTGCCGGATATGCTCAGCGAAGGGCCGGATATCAATGGAGCCTTCCTCCGGCTCCAGCTCCGACCAGATGAACTCACCCATCCGGACGAGATTGATGCCGGTTTCCTTCATAAGCTGAAGGTCATGCTTCCGTTCAGCTTCCCCCCAGAGCTCGGGGTACCATGCAGCGCCGTAATATAGCTTATGATTCACTTGCTTTACCTCCCGGGGAGCCCATTATGAGCGTTTTGGTCTCCCGGCATCATAGTTGCCCCCCGTGCAGCAGGCAATAGTAAAGTTTTGCCGGCTTTGCACTTTATTGTAGCGGAGCGGATCAGGGCAGGACAGGCCCCTGTCCAAAAAGTCCGATTGCCGGAAAAATCTGCTGAAACCATAATAGGAAGCGCAGCCAAGGCACGGCAACGCAAGGCTGCTTATCTATGTGGAGGTGAATGTAATGAAGCAAGGAGCGGCAATAGGGACAGCAGATATACATGCTGCTGCAACCTACCGCAGCAGGCGGGAGCTGCGCTTCAGACGTCTGAAGCGGGACAAATGGCTCTACATCCTGCTGACCCCGGGACTCCTGTATTTTCTCGTATTTAAATATGTACCCATGTGGGGAGTGCTGCTCGCGTTTAAAGATTATCAGCCCTTTCTGGGCTTCTGGAAAAGCGATTGGGTCGGTCTTGAGCATTTCCGCACGTTTTTCCAGAATCCTGACTTCTTCATGCTGCTGCGCAATACACTCGTGTTGTCGCTGTATAATCTGGTGTTCTTTTTTCCGGCCCCGATCATACTTGCCCTGCTGCTGAATGAAGTCCGGCTGTCCTTCTATAAAAGGACGATTCAGACGATGATTTATGTACCGCATTTCATATCCATGGTCATCGTCGCCAGTATATCGTATGTATTCCTGACTACACAGGGCGGTGCTGTCAACGAATTCCTGTACTCCGTGACCGGGAGCAAGATCGATTTCCTGGCCAGCCCCGACTGGTTCCGCCCGCTGATCATCCTGCAGACCATCTGGAAGGAATGCGGCTGGGGGACGATTATCTTCCTGGCGGCGCTGGCCGGTGTTGATGTTGAGCAATATGAAGCAGCCGTAGTAGACGGGGCCAGCCGCTGGCGCCAGACCTGGCATATTACGCTGCCGGCGATCCGCAGCACCATTGTCATTCTGCTGATTCTGCGGATGGGAACCATTCTGGATAATGGGTTTGAGCAGATTTATCTGATGATGAATGCGCTGAACCGTGAGGTGGCCGAGGTGTTTGATACCTACGTATATGCACTAGGGATCACACAGGGGGCGTTCAGCTACAGCACCGCAGTCGGACTGTTCAAATCGGTGATAGGGGTTGTACTGGTGCTCGGCACCAACTGGCTCGCCAAGAAATCGGGCGAATCGGGACTTTATTGAGAGGGAGGCTGTGTGCGTGGCTAAACATTATAAGAGCCCCGGAGAGATTACGTTTGACGTATTTAATTATTTTGTATTGGGAGTTATCGGAATTGCCGCAATCCTGCCGTTTCTGTTCGTGGTCTCCGGTTCATTCGCAACCGAGGCGGAAATTACGAAACGCGCTGTCTTTCTGATTCCGACTACGATCTCGTTTGATGCCTACCGGTTCATTTTCTCCACGGATACCATTGTAAGAAGTATCGGGGTATCGCTGTATGTGACGGTGATCGGTACGGCGGTCAATCTGTTTTTCACAGTAACCATGGCGTATCCGATGGCCAAACGTTATCTGATGGGCCGCAATGTAATCCTCAATCTGGTTATTTTCACCATGCTGTTCGGGGGCGGGATGATTCCCACCTATCTGGTGATCCGCGAGCTGCAGCTGCTGGATACGCTGAATGCGTTAATTCTTCCGGGTGCGATCAGCGCCTTCAATCTGATTATCGTCAAAAACTTCTTCCAGGAGCTTCCGGTCGAGATTGAGGAGGCAGCCCGCATCGACGGCTGTACCGAGCTGGGGCTGCTGTGGAAAATCGTACTGCCGCTCTCCAAGCCCGTGCTGGCGACGTTCACTCTCTTTTATGCGGTCGGGCATTGGAATAACTTCTTCTCGGCGCTGCTCTACATTAATGATCCGTCCAAGTGGCCGCTGCAGGTGATGCTGCGCCAGATCGTTATGCTGTCCCAGTCGGCAGCTGGTGATCTCAGCTCGATGGACCCGAATTTCGTACAGCCGCCTGAGCAGTCGATCAAAATGGCAGTTATCGTGGTCGGCACACTGCCGATTATGTGCGTCTATCCGTTTCTGCAAAAACACTTTGCCAAAGGGGTGATGCTCGGTTCGGTTAAAGGGTAAAAGGGTATGCCAACATACAAAGGGAGGCTAAGTAATGAAGATTGCGCGTAAAGAAGGTTCCATACATTTGAAACGATGGTTGTTTATGTTACTAGCTGCTATTATGATTTTAAGTGTATTCACCGGCTGTGCCGGCAATAAGGAGAATAATGCTGCAGGGCAGAAGGAATCTGCCTCAAGTGAAGGAAATGCGCCTGGCGGAGCTGAAGCTGCAGAACCGCTGGATCTGACGCTGATGCTGCCGATTTTCAAAACGAATTATCCGAAGGACGGCAGTCCGGTTGCCGCTAAGCTCGAGGAGCTGACGAACACCAAGATCCATTTCGAATGGGTGCCGAACGCTTCCTATACCGACAAATTTAATATCACGCTGGCTTCCGGCAAGCTGCCTGACATTATCTATGTGGGCGATGTCAAAGCCTCAAGTTTCGTGAATGCGGCAAGATCGGGCGCTTTCTGGGAGGTAGGTCCGTACCTGAAGGATTATCCGAATCTGAGCGGAGCGAAGGAAGTTATTCTGAGCAACTCAGCCATCGACGGCAAGAACTATGGAATCTACAGAGGACGGGCGCTGGGCCGCAACGGCGTGGTTTTCCGCAAGGACTGGCTGGAGAAGCTGGGGCTTGAAGCTCCGCAGACCGTGGATGATTTCTACAATATGCTAAAAGCGTTCAAAGAACAGGACCCTGACGGCAACGGTCAGGCGGATACCTACGGCATGGTGCTGGTGAAGTGGACCGGCGGATGGGCCAGCGGCTTCGATACAATCAAGCTGTGGTTCGGTTCCCCGAACAAATGGGGCGTACAGGATGGCAAGCTGGTTCCTGAGCATGAATATCCGCAGTACTTGGAAGCGCTTAAGTTTATGAAAAAGCTGTATGATGAGCAGCTGATCAACTCCGACTTCGCGGTGATGGACAGCTCGAAGTGGAATGATCCGGTGGTCAACAACAAGGCCGGTGTCATTGTCGATGTGGTGGACAACGGGGCACGGCTCGATGACAAGATTCATGCTGCACTCCAGAAGGAAGGCACGGATGAGCCTGACCGTCATTATATGGATGTCATCGGCGGTGTGACAGGAACGGACGGAGCACTGCATACCCTTCCGACTTCCGGTTTCTCCGGCATGCTGGCTATACCGAAGTCGTCGGTCAAGACTGAAGCAGAGCTGAAGCAGGTGCTGACCTTCCTGGACCGGCTCAACGAAGAGGATCTGCAGACGATGCTGAACTACGGAATTGAAGGTGTCCATTATAATCTGGTGGACGGATATATTGAACGCTCAGGCGATACGGTTCTGCTGGAATCGGAAGTGGAAGGTCTCAACCAGATGCTGCCGTTCATTCCGGAGGACAAGGCGAAGCTGGTGAAGCAGACTGCCCTGCGGTTGAAGCAGACAGAGGTACAGAAGGCTAATGAAGCGACGATTGTGACCAATCCTGCCGAAGCGCTGATCTCTGCAGTATATACGCAAAAAGGCTCGCAGCTGGATAATGTAATCAATGATGCGCGCATTAAGTTCATTGTCGGCCAGATTGACGAAGCAGGCTTGAAGTCAGCTTTTGAGGTATGGCGGAAGACAGGCGGGGACGAGCTTGTGAATGAAATGAACGAACTGTACTCGAAGACGGGCAAGTAAGTCCGGCACTGCTCCAGGCACCAGCCGGTTTATACCCGTTATAGCCGTAAGGCTGCAACTCTAAACTATGGATTCGGCTGGTGAATGATATGGAGAATGGAACGGCAGGGGAACGAAAGGGATATACAGGGGGGCGTACCGGCCGGAAGGGCCGGTATTACCGCAATAATCTCATTATTGTGCTGATCGTTTCGTCTATCCCCGGCCTGATCATCGGGTCTCTGGTGTACTTTATGGCAGGGGGCAATCTGGAGAAGGAGCTGCTGGGTATGCATAACCGCCAGATCGAGCAGCGTGCGGACAACATTAATGACCAGCTGTCCAATCTGGAGCTGATGCTGGCCCACTGGGCGTTCGAGCCGAAGTTCGACTACAGCCTGAGCAACATGGATTTCACCCTGAATCATGAACGGGCCTGGGATATTACCAAAACCCTGGTGGTCATGCAGGGCTCGAATTCGATGGCGCGGCAGGTGGAGCTGTACCTGGCGGGCGATCAGCCGGTGCTGTTCGGCACGGAATACGGGACACTGGCGCCCGAAGAAGATGCAGTGTACGGGAAGCTGCTGGAGCAGGAGCGCAGCACCTATTGGACGGAATGGGCGTTTGATCCGGCCAAGCCGGAGCAGAAGGAGCTGACACTGGTGCATCATATTCCCGGCGGAAGCCTGGAGCCCTTCGGGGCACTGCTGCTGCGGATGGACACAGAGAAGGTATCCGCCATGCTGCGGACCATGACCCCGTACAACACGGGGGAAGTATTCATGCAGCAAAAGTCCGGGGGCCTGTTCATCTCCGGGAACGGGATCGATGCAGCCACACCGTTTGTTACTGCGCTGCAGAAGGCGATAGCAGACAGAGGCATTAAAGACAGCACATCGTTCCTGTATGACTGGGACGGAGTTACTTTCGCGGTGACCTACGGCGATTTCTCCCGGATTGCGAATGAATGGATGTATGTGTCGGCTTCTCCGATATCCAGTGTGACTTCACCGGTGGTGGGGTTATCCCGGATGATCATCCTGGTCAGCTTGTGCGCGCTGCTGCTTGCGGCAGTCCTCTCCTGGATTGCTTCCCGCAAAATCTACTCGCCTGTCCGCCGCCTGCTGCAGACGCTGCTTCCCGAGCATGCGGCCTCCGGGGGCCGGGTGGACGAGATGACGCTGATTGAGCGGCACTGGCAGAATCTTCACGGGCAGCGGCATGCCCTCCAATACACGCTTTCGGAGCAGCTTCCGCATGTGCAGCAGAGCTTTCTGCATCAATTGTTCCAGGGTTATCTGTATGCCTATTCCGAACAGGATCTGCTTAGCCGGATGAAGCAATACAAGTGGGAAGTGGACAATTGCGTTTTTGTAGTGCTGTATATTCAGCTTACAGGAATCTCCAGCCTGGAGGCCAAGTTCCGCAGCGGTGACGAGAGCCTGGTGTCCTTCGCGGCGGTGAACATTATCGGCGAACTGGCTGCTGAGCATTTCGGGCGGGCTGAGACCGTTAATCTGCATGACCTTACGTCGGGCATTCTGCTGATTGAGCAGGGAAGCGGCCCGGAGCCGGAGCGGGTTCAGGCTTTCGGTGAAGAACTGGCAGCCACGATCAACCGGATGCTTAAGCTGCAGGCAACTGTAGCGTACAGTGCAGAGGTGAACAGCATCTCCGGCATTCCGCGCTCGTTCGAAGCGGCGAAGCAGGCAGCCAGTCACCGCAGATATGGAGGCGGGAACCAGGTGATCAGCCTGGAGCAGCTGGAACGGGAAGGGCAAGGCACGCAGCTGCCGCAGTATTCGTTCGCGCTGGAGCGCGGCCTGATTCAGGCGCTGCGTACCGGCGAAGCGGAAGAGGCGGACCGGCTGCTGGAGGAGTTCCTGAAGACGCTGTCCGAGGGCGGCGCGAAGGTCATTGACGTGCAGCAGGGAATGCTGCATCTGCTCGGCGCGATCCTGCATGCGGTGCTTGAGGCAGGGATTGCCCCGAATCAGCTGTTCAAGGGCAAGAACCTGTATGCAAGCCTGTCACAGATTCATGAGCCGGGCCTGATCCTCTCGTGGTTCCGCGGGCATGTGGTGGCCCCCTTCCTGAAGGAGCTGTGCGAACGTTCTGACGCCGGCATCCGGCGGACGGTTGAACAGGCCATGCTGTACATTCAGCAGCATTATATGGACAATATTTCGCTGGACAGCTGTGCGGATTATACGGGAACCAGCCCTTTTCTGCTCAGCAAGTCCTTTAAACGGGTAACCGGAATTAATTTTATTGATTATTTAACAGAGCTGCGGCTGGACAAAGCCAAGGAGCTGCTGCGCGATACGGATCTGAAAATGAACGATGTCGCCCAGCAGGTCGGCTATCAGCAGAGCTATTTTAACCGGATATTCAAAAAACAGGAGGACATCACTCCGACACGCTACCGTGAACTGAGCCGGCATGAAGGGGAGAAGGAGAACGGAATCAGGTGAGACAGGTACCAAAGGGCTTCTCATTTGCCGTACACGAATAAGCAGCTTTCTCCGGCTCGGATCATTAGTCTCTGTGATCGGTGATGTCACATAAGGAGATGACCGTTTTGTCCTCAGCCATGCCAATACAATTACGCTGGTTGAATCAGCCAGCTGCTGCTGCGGGGGTTACCTGGGGCGTACCCTGGTCCAAGGGAGAACTGAAGCGCGGGGACCTGTCCGCCCTATGTCTTAACGGGACGGGGGAAGGTTCCAGTCTGCCGCTGCAGAGCCGCCCTGCCGCCTATTGGCCGGACGGCAGCATCAAGTGGTCGTTTCATTCGGCCGTATGCCCCGACGGGAGTACGGAGGGTTATACGCTGGAGCGGTCTGCAGTGCCGGGGGATATGCCGGCAGCCCTGCAGGTGTCCGTTCAAGAAACAGAAGAAGCCTATATTGTCGATACCGGCACCATCCTGTGTACCGTGGGCAAGCGGGGGGCGGGACCAATCTCCCGGATTATCCGCCGGGCTCCGGAGGAATCCGGAGGTTCCGGCAGCGATCATGGATATTCCGGAGCTGCGGAGGCTGTTGAAAGTGCGGCGTTGTCTGCGGGTGCAGGTGCAGATGTTGGCGCGGATACAGGTGCGGGTGCAGGTGCAGATGTTGGGGCGGATGCAGGTGCGGGTGCAGGTGCAGATGTGGGCGCAGATACAGGTGCGATTGCAGGTGCAGGTATGGGCGCGGATGCTGGCTTGGAGCAGCAGGGTTGCCGCTCAGAGCAGCTCCTGTGCAGCGGAAGTGAGCTGGTCTGCCTCCGCGAGCAGCGCGATACGCTCAGCGGTGAGCTAACACTGCGGCAGGAACGCTTTACAGGCGTGACCCGCAGGGCAAGCCTGGAAGAAGCCGGACCGCTGCGTGCTGTGGTTCGGCTGGAAGGCAGGCATAGAAGTGTGAGGGGAGCCAGAGAATGGCTTCCTTATACTTTGCGGCTATACTTCTATGCCGGGCTGGATTCCATCCGGCTGGTGCATACCTTTCATTATGACGGCAATCCGCAGCAGGATTTCATTAAGGGGCTGGGCATCGTGTTCAAGGTGCCGCTAAGCGGTCCGTTGTACAACCGCCATGTCCGGCTGGGTGGCAGTGAAGGAATCTTCAGCGAGTCGCCCAAGACGCTTCATACCCGCAGGACCAAAGGCAAATACGCCGTCATGTTCGCCGGGCAGCTGGAAGGAAAGCTCCAGCAGTTTGACCCGGGGGAGGATGCTTATTTCACGGGACTGCTTCAGGATTCTGCAGTATGGGACAGCTTCAAGCTCGTTCAGGATTCGTCCGAGCATTATGTAATCCATAAGCGGACAGGGGCGGGCTGCACCTGGATTAAGGGGGCAGAAGGCCGGCGGGCAGGAGGGCTAAGCTATGTCGGCTCGGAATGCGGCGGTCTGGCCGCCGGAGTGAAGAACTTCTGGCGTAAGCACCCGTCAGGGCTGGAGATTACCGGCACCTCCGGCAGTGAAGCAGCGTTAACGGTCTGGTTCTGGTCGCCGGAGGTTCCGGCCATGGACCTGCGCCACTACGATACGAAGACGCATGTGGAGTCCTCCTACGAAGGCGCAGATGAACTGCGTGCTACACCGTACGGTATTGCGGGCACCAACGAGCTGACCTTGTGGTGCACCGCGGAAACGCCGGGAACTGCACAGCTGCTGCAGATGCAGCAGGAAGCGGATGAACCGGCGCTGCTGGTCTGCGCTCCGGAGTATTATCACCGCAGCCGGGCGTTCGGCCTGTGGAGCCTGCCGGACCGGAGCACACCGGCCAAGGCCTGCCTGGAGGACCGGCTGGACGGCATCCTCTCCTTTTACCAGTCGGAGATCGGGCAGCGGAAATGGTACGGCTTCTGGGATTATGGCGACTTCATGCACAGCTATGATCCGGTCCGCCATGTCTGGAATTACGATCTGGGCGGCTGCGCCTGGCAGAATGCCGAGCTGGTGCCGAATATGTGGCTGTGGCTCAGCTTCCTGCGGACCGGGCGCGCAGATCTATTCCGTATGGCGGAAGCGATGACCCGGCATACCAGCGAGGTGGATGTTTATCATTTCGGGGAATATGCGGGCCTTGGCTCACGGCATAATGTCGTGCACTGGGGCTGCGGCTGCAAGGAAGCACGGATAGCTATGGCCGGACTGCACCGCTACTACTATTATCTGACCGGCGATGAGCGGACCGGCGACATCATGGACAGTGTGAAGGATGCGGATTATTCCACGGTGACGCTGGACCCGATGCGGGCTTATTTTCCGAAGGATGAATTTCCGACCCATGTGCGGGTAGGTCCGGATTGGGCGGCGTTCAGCTCCAACTGGATGACCCGCTGGGAACGGTATGAAGATACGGCGTACCGCGACAAAATCATAATGGGAATCAACTGTATCAAAGCGGCCAATCTGCGGCTGATCTCCGGTCCAACCTATGGCTACGACCCTAAGACGGGAATTCTGAGCGCTATGGGTGATGACAACTGGGGACGGCATCTGGCGATCAGCATGGGCGGGCCGCAGGTATGGTTCGAGCTGGCGATGATGCTGGAGGACCCGGAGTGGGAGGATATGCTCGCGGAATTCGGCGTGTTCTACAACCTGCCTCAGGAAGAGAAGGATGTCATTACCAGAGGAGCGATTACAGGCAGGCTGCGGTTTGAGCATCCGGTGCTGAGTGTGGCTATTGCTGCCTATGGCGCATGGTACAAGGATGACCGGGCTACTGCTGAACGCTGCTGGAACATCCTGCTGGAGAATCCGTTCGGAGCCGTTGACCTTCAGGCAGAGCAGACGCTGGTTACTTACCTGGAACCGCTCCATGAGATCGGCTGGATGAATACGAATGAAGCTTCGCAGTGGTCGCTGAACACGATCATTGCCCTGGAGCTGATTGCTGAAGCTCTTCCGGAGCGGGGAGCAGGAGCAGAGGCGGATGCCGGAAAGGCGGTGGCGGCTGAGTGACTGCGCAGCAGGACTTGACGCTGATTCCGGAAGGCTGGCGGGAGATCTACCGCAATACTTTGGAAGGACCCGGGCATGTGGAAGGTTTCCGGATGGAAGGCGACGGCATAGTTACCTTTCCGCAGGGACGTTTAAGGCTGGAGAGTAAACGGGATGCAAAAGAAGGGCAGCAGGCGAATGTGGTCTTCTGGTGCCCGGAGGTTTGTCCGGCGGAGCTTGCGGTATCGTGGAAGTTCCGCCCGCTGCGGGAACCCGGACTGGCTATTTTGTTCTTCGCTGCTGTCGGCGCCGGGGGCAAGGATCTGTTTGATCCGTCCCTGCCGGTCCGCACGGGGGAGTATGACCAGTACCATCATGGGGAGATGAATGCTTTCCACATCTCATATTTCCGCCGGATGTGGGAAGAGGAGCGGTCCTTTCACACCTGCAATCTGCGCAAAAGCTACGGCTTCCACCTTGTCGCGCAAGGCGCTGATCCGTTGCCGGATGTTGCCGATATGACCGGAGCCTACCGCATGCTGGTCGTGAAGCAGGGTCCTGCGGTGACCTTTGCCGTGGACGGATTGCCGCTGCTGCACTGGGTGGATGACGGTTCGTCCTTCGGCCCGCTGCTGGCAGGCGGCAGAATCGGCTTCCGGCAAATGGCACCGCTGATTGCAGAGTATAGTGATCTGGTTGTCTATGCTCCTTGATTGCCCGGCGGAACGAAAAGAAAAAAAGAGGCGATAGGGGAAATTTCGCACTGCAGGAGGATTGAACCGGTAATCTTTCGTATTAGCACCGGGTTCCTTGCTTGAAATGCTGGCTTTCTGTGACGCTCCCTTAGGGCCTAAGCTTTAACTGTATTTTGTGCAACTAAAGCGATCGATTATTGCACTGCGAGAGCTTTAATTGTATTTCATGCAGTTAAAAGTACTCATATTTGGAAAAGAAGACGTTTCGCCATTTTTAATTGTACAGAATACAGTTAACCCGGCAAAACCCGTGTTTTGCCGTCTTTTAAGTGCAGGAAATACAACTATATAGAGTGAGCTTAAGAATCTGACTTGCTGCATGGACGAAATCCTTGCTCCGCAAGGGGGGGCGTCCATCAACTGGCCATCATTCTATAACTGCTATCTGCTCCTCATTATTACACTCAACAGACCTGCTAGCGCAAGGTTCTGCAGAGGAAGTCTTTTACAAGTTCAAGCCATATAGTTCAGATCCTAAGTGTGTCTTATATAGATCTTCATTTTCATATGTAAAGGAGGCTTAACCGTAATGTCTGGAGTGTATTACTGCTATCCGCAAGGCCGGCATAAGGCGCTGACGATGAGCTATGACGACGGCAGACGGGCAGATGAACGGCTGGTCGGCCTGTTCAACATGCACGGAATCAAGGGTAGCTTTCACCTGAATTCGGGACTGCTTGGAGAAGGGGACCGCATTCGGGCAGAGGAAGTCGCCGCCTTGTACCGCGGTCATGAAGTCAGCGCGCATACGCGGAGCCATCCGACCCTGGCACGCTGCCCGCAGGAGTATATCGTTGAGGATATTATGGAGGACCGCAAAGTACTGGAAGGGCTAATCCGCCAGCCGGTCCGCGGAATGTCTTATCCGAACGGGTCCTATACGGCAGAGATCAAGGGGCTGCTGCCCCATCTGGGCATCGAATATGCCCGTACTGTCCAGAGCAGCGGCGGTTTCGCCCTCCCGGAGGACTGGCTGGAGTGGCAGGCCACCTGTCACCATAACCGGGATTTGCTTGCCCACGGGGAGACTTTTATAGGACTGCATAAGCGCCAGTATCTCTATCTGATGTATGTGTGGGGCCATAGCTACGAATTCGACAATGATAACAACTGGGAGCTGATGGAGCGCTTCTGTGCCATGGCCGGCGGCCGGGACGACATCTGGTATGTGAGCAACCTGGAGCTGGTTCATTATATGAAGGCCTGCCGGGGGCTGATTTTTTCTGCCGCACGGGATTTTGTATACAATCCGGGAGCTGCTGCCGTCTGGCTGGAGGTTGCCGGAACTGTGGTCGGGGTGCCTGGAGGACAGACTGTGGAGTTAGGCTGATTACAGGACTGGGATAGAGATAAGGAGGAATTACTGTGAAAAAAACGAATCAATCGCTGCACCGGCTGGCCGGAATCGATATTTCAGCCGCCGGTCCAAGATGTAAAATGCTGCTCGGTGATCTGGACGGGGACGGCAGGGCAGAGCTGCTGCTGGTTCAGCCGGATAACCGCCAGGATGTCCGTTATATTCCGCATCAGGTGCAGTGCCTGACTGCCTATGATCTGGAGGGCCGTCTGTTGTGGCAGACCGGGAAGCCGGATAATGGTGCAGGCAGCTCAGGGTCGGATTATCCGGCCCAAATCTTCGATATTGACGGAGACGGCGCGCTTGAGGTGCTGTGTGTGATGGATGACCGGCTGCAGATTCTGGAGGGGGCGACGGGCAAGGTCAAGTCGGTCCATCCGCTACCGGCCAAGGAAGCCCATGACTGTATCATTATTGCCGACCTGAAGGGCAGCGGACATCCTTCCGACATTATCCTCAAAGACCGCTATCATCAGCTGTGGGCACTGAACTCCAGCTTCGAATTGCTCTGGACCCATCAGGGCAATGTGGGGCATTATCCGTGGGTGTTCGATCTTGACGGAGACGGGCGTGATGAGATCATGGCCGGATATGATCTGCTGGATGCGGACGGAAACCGGCTGTGGAGCTGCCATGATCTGGAGGATCATGCGGATTGTCTGTGGGTCGGCGATGTGAATGGAGACGGAGTGCCGGAGCTGGTGATCGGCGGCAGTGTGACGGTGATGTATGACCGTGACGGGCATGAGCTGTGGCGGTATGAAGGCTCCATTGAATCGCAGCATCTGGCGCTCGGACGGTTCCGTCCCGACCTGCCGGGTCTGCAGATTGCCGGTCTCGACCGTATGGTCCGTGAAGATGACGGCAAGGGCCTGCGCGGTAAAGATGCGATGTTTCTGCTGGACCAGTCCGGTCAGGAGCTGTGGAAGGAAGAGCGCACCACGGACGGCTGGCTGACGATCGTTGAAGCCGTAAGTCATTTCTGGAAGGATGCGCCGGATTATATTCTGGCTTACCGCCGGGGCGAAGCTGTGCTTCCCGCGCTCTATGACGGCTATATGAATATCGTTGCCCGGTTTGCCGAGCAGGGATACGCCGTGCATGGGGACCTGCTGGGCAGCGGGACCGAGCAGGTCATTATTTATACGGATGAGCTTGCGGCCGTCTATGCCGGCGAACCGCTCCCGCTGCAGGCGGTGCATCCCGGGCGGCAGCTGCCGCAGCCCAAGCGGCTGTACAGCTCCACCCTCTATCCCGGCGGTGAGGTGGCGTTGTGATAGGCGGTGAGGCAGGCAATGGAAGGGTGACGGTGAAGAGTGGTGAGGCAGCGAAGAGCGGGCATACTGTGGAGGCTGGCGGGACTGTGAAGAACAGCAAGACTGTGGAGGCTGGTGTTCCGGCATATTTTGATCCGCAGAATTCTATCGTGCGTACGGCTGGAGAGCATACCGAATCCGTGCTTGCGATCGTAGCCAATCGCTATATCGGTGCCAATCCGCCGCAGCCTCCGGTGTACCGGGTGCATCTGGAGGACAGCTTTCCGCGGCTATCCGACTGCCGGTATGAGATGAATCTGAAGGAACGGCTGCCGGAGCTGCAGGACGGGGAATTTGTCTATGTCTGGGGCAAGCTGTGGAGCGAAGCAGAGAGCGATATCCCGCTGGCTGTCAGCTGCTTCGGTCCGGTAACGGTCTATGTCAATGGCTCCGCCGTGTTCCAGTCCAATCTGAACGACGATGTATTTCCGGACCGCAGGGCCTACTTCCGGACCGGGCTAAGCCAGGGCTGGAACCATGTGCTGCTGGAATTTACCGCAGTCGGCACGGGCTGCGGCGGCATCTTCGGCACGGGCAGCGTGAAAGGCGCACCGCTGCATTTCCTGGCCCCGACAGCCGGGCGCAGCGGCTGTGAGGGCTGGATTTACAGCGCGCCGCAGCAGAGCAGATGGATGCTGCAGCCGGAGTGCGAGCGCGCCGGCGTTCCTCAAGGAGGAACAGCAGCACTCCAGGCGGAGCCGCTGCAAAGCGCATTCCGCAGCGGCGCGGCCGAAGCGGCGCTCGCGTCCCGCTGTGCCTGGTATCCGCAGGCCGGATGGCCGGATACCGTGGCTTGCGCCGGGAATCTCGCGCGTATCTTCGGCGAGGTTCCCGGCGCGAAGGCGCTGGCCTGGAGCCGGCTGGCGGTGACAGCGCCGGGCTTCACTGACACCCGGCTGAGCCTCCGCAGCCGGGACGTGGCGGCACTCCGGGTCTATGTGGATGGCAGGCTTGCCGCCATCCAGCCCGGGGGGAGTGCCGGGCTTGAATGTGTGCTGCCGCTGGGCTTCGGCAGCCATGATCTGCTGGTCGAGGCCGTCTGCGATGGCCCGGACTGGGGCTTCCGGCTGGAAGCGGCGGACGCAGGGGGAGAAGCGGAAGCGGACACCGTGAGCCTGGTCTTGCCGCATCCTGTGGAAGGGCAGGCAGGACCCTGGCTGTATCTGGGGACCTTCCTTGCATCGGCTGCACCGGAGGCTGCTGCGGCGGCTATGATGGATACTCCCTTTGGGGAAGGGGCGGAGAGCTGCTTCTGGCGGGTAGACCGCCCCGGCGGAGCGGTCAGGCCGTATCTGGAGAGCACGCTGTACGGACGCTGGAATTATCCGCTGGGCGTGACGTTATACGGGCTGCTGTGCACAGGGACAGTGCTGGATGATTCCCATTACACCGCTTATACCAGAGGCCATATTGAGCAGTGCACACGGCTTCATGAATATTCACTCTGGGACACGGGCCGTTACGGCGCTCCGGGAATTAATCAGCAGCTGGCGCTAATCGACTCCCTGGATGATTGCGGCTCATTCGGTGCGGCGATGCTGGCAGCGCACAGCGTGCAGCCGCTGCCTGGAGCAGCCGGGGCGGCAGAATACATTGCCCGTTACATTCAAGGGACACAGTCCCGTGACGAGGCGGGTGCGCTCTACCGCACCCGGGGCACGACCGATTTCATGCAGGGAACAATGTGGTGTGATGATTTGTATATGAGCACCCCTTTTCTGGTCCGGTACTATCAGCTGACCGGCAATGCTGCCTATCTGGATGACGCCGTGGCCCAGTTTCTGCATTACCGCGCGCGGCTGTTCCAGCCGGAGCTTGGCATTATGCACCATGTCTATGACTATAAATTCGGCAAGCCGAACGGTGTGCCTTGGGGCAGAGGCAACGGCTGGGTGCTGTTCTCACTGACCGAGCTGCTGGAGATTCTGCCGGAGCAGCACCCGCAGCAGCCGGAGCTGCTGGATTATTTCCGGGAGCTGTGTGAAGGGTATCTGCGGCTACAGGATGCAGCAGGGCTATGGCATCAAGTTCTGACGGATGCTGAAACCTATGCGGAGGCATCCTGCTCTTCAATGTTCGTGTATGCCTTCGCGAGAGGGGTACGCAGAGGCTGGCTGCTCAAGCCGCAACCCTACGCCGCTGCAGCAATACGCGGCTGGCACGCCCTTGCCGAATACTGCATCGACAAGCAGGGGAATGTCTACGGCGTCTGCCGGGGATCAGGCTACTCCTTCAATAAGCTCTATTACAAGGAGCAGCTCACCTGGCAGCTCAACGATACTCACGGAATTGGCATAGTACTGCTGGCCGGTATTGAAGCGCTGGAGCTTATGCGGGAGCTGGAAGCACAGAAACGATAATGAAATTATACTGTATTGATAATATTTGCCGGCCGGGGCTGTCTAGCAAGCGGATTCACTGCTTACTAGACAGCCTCTTTGCTATGGAACAGCACTGCTCCAGAGAATCGGAGCAAGAAGGAGTAAATCATCGGCCGCTTAAGAGCGAAAGCAAAGAATGCGCCTTCATTCATGCAGGGACGGCATTTTTGGCTTCTTTTGTCAACCGTAGCGTTTTACATTAAATGGCTGCAGGCGTAAGATTCAAATCAACAACCGAATGAAATTTAACTGTTCTCAAATGGCTGAATTCCAGTAATGGGAACGGGGGAACCAACGGTGATTACGGCTTTTGCACAGATAGCGGCCGCACGCCTGGGGTGAATCCTTGCTGCATGCTGTAACGGTGCTCCGGCAAGGTAGGGCAATCTCGCTGCCCGAATCCGTCAGCTAACCCCGTAAGCCTCGAAGAGAGAGGATGAGCGCCATGATCGATTAACCGACCACGGAGAGCCCTGCTGCTGCTGTGGTCTTTTTGCTGTGCAGGCAGCAGGGGGAGACGGTCTGAATCAAAAATAACAATTCATATAACAACGGTAAAAGTCTATTTATAATGTGATCTGAACTGCCTAAGGAGGTGATCGTTATCTTAACTATATTTATCGTGTGCTTCTGGGTCGGACTGCTCCTGCTCCTCAGCGGCGGACTTCACGGACATGGCCTGACGGGTCATCTGCATGCGGGGGGCGGTGACGCCGGGGGGCCGGGCTTTGTGCCTATACTCCCGCTGATGGTGTTTGTCACAGTCTGGGGCGGCTCCGGTTATGTGCTTATCCGCTTCAGCGGAATGGGCGTGCATGCAGTAGTGCTGATCTGCACCATGATTGCCTTGCTGACAGGTTGTCTGATGTATGCAGTGTTGGCCCGGGTGATGACCCGGTATGACAGCAGCATGAATGAATTGGATTATGAGCAGGCAGGGCAGCTTGGATACATCAGTGTACCTGCAGCAGATGGGACAGCCGGGGAAATGAAATATGTGCTGCACGGAACGATGCGCTCCATTGGAGTGAGGGCAGCAAGCGGCCAGCAGCTTGTGAGGGGCGACAGGGTGATTATTTTGAAGGTGGATAAGGGAATGGCGGAAGTAACCCTCTTCGAGAGGGAATTCGGAGAATTATAAATGACGGGGAGTGTCGGACCAAATGGTTATTCTTTATTTAATCTCGGGCATTGTTGTTGTTATTCTGCTGGCTTTGTTCAGTATCGTGACCGCTTATAAAAAAGTCCCGCCCAATCAGGCGATGATTGTATACGGTCTCGGCGGTAAAAGAGTGGTGCAGGGCGGCGGTACGTTCGTCATCCCCGGCTTCCAGAACAATAAGACCATCTCGATGATGCTGATGAGCTTCGATGTCATTCCGGCGCAGGCGATGTTCTCCCGGCAGGGCATCAAGCTCAACCTGGAGGCGGTCGCCCAGATAAAAATCAAAAGCGATCCCACCGCTATTCTGACGGCCAGTGAGCAGTTCATCGACCGGCCGGAAGAAGACCGCGAGACGATTATCCTGCATTCGGTGGAGGGCCACCTGCGCGGCTTAATCGGGCAATTGACGGTGGAATCCATCCTAAAGACGCCTGATGAAATCAACAGCAAGATGAGGGAGACCTGCTCGGAGGACCTCGACAAGATGGGGCTTGAGGTCGTCAGCTTCACCATCAAGAAAATTACGGATGACAAAGGGTATATCGACAATATGGGGGTTCCGGAAATTGAGCGCATCCGCCGCGATGCCAGCATTGCCAAGGCGGAAGCGGAACGCGACATTCAGATCAAGCAGGCCGAGGCGGAGAAGGAATCCTCCATTGCCAAAGCCAATGCGCATCAGGCCACCATTGAAGCGGGAACCGCCGCCCGCGCGAAGGAATCCCTGTTTGAGAAGGAACTGAACATCAAGCAGGCGGATTTCAAGCTGGAGACAGAAGTGAAGAAGGCACAGGCGGATCTTGCGTATGAATTGCAGCAGAACAAAATTAAGCAATCGCTCGTTACCGAACAGGTCAAAATCACGCAGATGGAAGCGGAGGCCAACCGCACAGTCCGGGAAATTGAAGTCGAGCTGAGACAGCGGGAGCTGGAGGCAACGGTGATCAAGCCTGCCCAGGCGGAGAACCAGGCTACGGTCATGAGAGCGGAAGCCGCCAAGCAGCGGCAGATTCTTGAGGCGGAAGCCGAGGCAGCGACAACGACCAAGCGCGGACTGGCCACGGCGGAAGCTGAGCTGGCGAAAGGGAGAGCGAATGCGGAGATTGTCCAGCTGGCCGGAGCGGCGGAAGCGGGAGCCTTGGAGAAGAAAGCCGAAGCGTACAAACAGTTCACACAAGCTGCGCTTACCGTGGAATTCCTGAAAATCCTGCCGGAGCTGGCTGAGAAAATTGCTTCCCCGCTCGCCAAGGTGGATAAGATTACAGTGATTTCCCAGGATGGAGCTACCTCAGGCGTGAACAAAATTACCGGTGATATTGCCAAAATAATGGCCCAGGTTCCTGAGTTGACCCAGACGCTTACCGGTATGAATGTGACCGAAGCGCTCAGCGGACTGCTTGGCCGGGATAAAGAGCAGTAATTCATATACAGCAGCAATAAAGCCGCCGTTCTTTCGTTAATGGAGAATTGCGGATTTATTGCTTTTTTGTGTGCCGGTTTTTCTCACTGGTCACAGACGTGAAGCTGGATTTGTAGTAAACTGGAAGGAATGTACTGTCTGCTCGCAATTATTCTACAGAAAAGAATGTGATATATTTATGCAGCTTCAGGCTCGACTGCCGGCCAAAAAATGGCTGGAGAAGTACCTTTCCGGGGAAGGGATGGATTACCGGCAAATTGTAGCTTTATTTATTCCGATCCTGATTGACCAGGCTTTCATCATCGGGCTTAATCTGGTAAACACTGCGATGATCAGCTCATCCGGCATGGCGGCGGTCAGTGCGGTGAATATGGTAGATTCACTGAATATATTCCTGATCAACGTATTCGTTGCCATTGCTACCGGCGGGACAGTGGTCGTTGCGCAGTACAAAGGCAGCGGCAACGACCGGATGGTATCCCAGGCTACGGCGGGTTCGGTTACCTCGGTATCGCTGATCGCCGTGGGAATCGGACTTCTGCTCATGGGCTTCCACACGCCGATACTGAACCTGCTGTTCGGAACAGCTTCCGCCGATGTGCTGGATAATGCCCGGATCTACATGATCGGCAGCAGTATTTCTTATCTGGGGATCGCCGTGGTTCAGGCGGTGTGCGGTGCGCTGCGCGGCGTCGGCAGGACGCGGGCTTCGCTGATGCTGTCGCTGATCATGAATCTGCTGTACGTACTCCTGAACGTAGTCTTCATTAACCTGCTGCACATGGGTGTGCTGGGGATGACGCTGGCGGTCAATATTGCGCGGTATGCGGGCATGATCTTTGCCCTGGTGTACCTGTTCAAGATTGACACGGTACTGCGTGTGCGGGTCCGCGACCTGTTCCATGTTCCGGTCTCTATGCTGCGCAGAATTATGTTCATCGGCGTTCCATTTGCAGCTGAGCAGATGTTCTTCAATGGCGGCAAGCTGCTGACCCAGATTTTTATTGTTAGTATGGGCACCTATGCGATTGCGACCAATGCTATTGCCGGCTCGCTGGCGATGGTGTTTCAGATACCGGCCAGTGCGTTGTCTCTGACGATCGTGACGGTGGTCGGCCAAAGCATCGGGCGGGGGGATGTGGCAGATGCCAGAAAATTCATCAAGTCCTTCCTCTGGATCGGTTCAGCCTCGTATGCCTTGGTCGCCCTGCTCCTGATGCCGCTGTTCCATCCGCTGGTGTCAATCTTCTCTCCGCCTCCTGAGATCATTGACGACTTGTTTGTAGTCCTGCTGGTGAATGCTATTGCCCAGATTCCGCTGTGGGCGGTCAGCTTCATTCTGCCGTCCGCGCTGCGGGCAGCGGGGGATTCCCGCTTCACCTCTATCACCTCCATGCTGTCGATGTGGCTGTTCCGGGTCGTATTCGGTTACATTCTCGGGATCGTCCTAGGCTACGGTGTGCTGGGGGTCTGGCTGGCGATGAACTGCGAGTGGGCCGTCCGGGGATTTGTGTTTCTATGGCGCTTCAGAGGCGACAAATGGTTTGCGCATAAGCTGATATGAACGCTGTGGCTGCTGATCTAAAGGCTGTCCCGTAAGTAGTTTTCCCATAAATGTAAGACAACAGAGCAGCGTTGCCCGTTATTAAGTGGCGCTGCTCTGCGTTTTTTGTATCGCGTGCAGATTCCCTGCACGTGGTGTAATGAAGTGAAGGCTGGCGCGATATGATGTCGAGCCGCGTCGGGCTGTCCAAGTGTTCTCCGGTAGGAGTGAGGAGTGGCTTCTTCAGGCCAGCAAGTGGAAAAACGTATCTTAATTCGTCAATTTCTGAGCGATGTGCGGAAGCAAGTGGAAAAACAACATCTAATAGGGGTAGTTTTCACTACTTTGGATGAAATGGAGTGATTTAAGTGCTGTTTATTCAACTGCTGATTAAGCAGGGGGACATTCGCTCATCAGCAAGTGTAGTAAATCCAACTGCTATTAATCCGGCCTCTATAGCATCCGGCTTATAAAGTGGCAGACAGGTGCTTCTTAGTTCTGACACTCCAGTGAAATGAACTATAAAAAGCACGGTACAATCTTTAGTTTCGGGTAAGACGCTTTTTTTGCATTATGCTACGATTTGGGTTGAGAAGGGGGGCAGCTTTCACATAACTGTAAGCGCTTAACTCAAAAGAAACCCAAATTCATACAGAGGAGTGCAATACATGAAGCGAATAATCAAGCAAGTCTCTCTCGTATTACTTGCAGCCGTCCTGCTTCTTCCGGCAGGCGGGTATATTCCGGCTGCTCAGGCAGCAGAGGCCCCGGCCAAGGTATACCACGAAAGCTTTGCGGGCGGCACAGGCAAGGCAGTCCAATCCGGAGGCGCCAGCCTCAGTGCAGTCACGGGAGTTCCTTTTGACGGAAATGCCGATGGAGCAGCGTTATACGTAAACAACCGGGTAAATAACTGGGATGCGGTTGATTTCAAATTCTCGGATGTCGGCCTCAAGAACGGGCACACATACACCGTCACTGCTGTCGTCTACGTTGACGCTAATGTAGCGGTCCCGGACGATGCGGCGGCGGCGCTCCAGACGGTGAAAAGCTATGGGAATTATACGGCAGTACCCTATGTGGCAGGCCAATCAGTCACACTGAAGAAAACATTCACTGTGGATACCGGTGCCGTGGACCCCGACAAGAAGGATTATGGCTTGCGCATCAATTCTAACGAGGCCGGGGCCGCAGTGCCATTTTATCTTGGAGATATTCTGTTCACTGAAGAGGGCACTCCAGGCGGCGGGGAAGAACCTGTCCGGGACCCGGCTTTACCATTCAATACGATCACCTTTGAAGACCAGACGGCAGGCGGCTTCACCGGCAGAGCGGGAACCGAGCTGCTTACTGTAACCGGTGAAGAGAATCATACGGCTGATGGTTCCTACGCGCTGAAGGTGGAAGGCAGAACCTCTACCTGGCACGGGCCTTCCCTGCGTGTGGAGAAATACGTGGATAAGGGCAGCGAATACAACATCTCTGCCTGGGTCAAGCTGATCGATCCTGCCAGCTCGCAGCTCCAGTTGTCTACGCAGGTGGGCAATGACAGTGGTGCGAGTTATGTGGCCCTGTCCCCCAAGACGATCAGCACTGCTGACGGCTGGGTGAAATTTGAGGGCAGCTACCGCTATAACAGTGTGGGCGGCGAATATCTGACCCTTTATATTGAAAGCTCCAACAACACAGCAGCCTCCTTTTATATCGACGATATCACTTTTGAGCATACAGGCACCGGCCCGGTGGATATTCAAAGGGATCTGGTTCCTCTAAAAGCAGCCTATCAGAATGACTTCCTGATCGGTAACGCGATTTCAGCCGAGGATCTGGAAGGTGTCCGGCTGGATCTGCTGAAGCTGCATCACAACGTTGCTACCGCAGGCAATGCCATGAAGCCGGATGCGCTGCAGCCGACTAAGGGGAATTTCACTTTTACAGCGGCAGATGCGATGGTGAACAAGGTGCTGGCGGAAGGGATGAAGATGCACGGGCATGTGCTGGTATGGTACCAGCAGTCGCCTGACTGGATGAACCTGACCACGGATGCGGCAGGCAATACCGTTCCTCTGGGACGTGCCGAAGCACTCACCAATCTTAGAACTCATATCCGGGAGGTTATGGAGCATTTTGAGGGCAGGGTGATCTCCTGGGATGTAGTTAATGAAGCAATGAATGATAACCCGTCCAACCCGTCCAACTGGCAAGGGGCTCTGCGTCAATCCCACTGGTATGATGCCATCGGTGCGGACTATGTAGAGCAGGCTTTCCTGGCGGCCAGAGAGGTGCTGGACGATCATCCAGAGTGGGATATCAAGCTGTATTACAATGATTACAACGATGATAACCAGAACAAAGCCCAGGCCATCTACAGTATGGTCAAGGAAATCAACGACAGGTACGCGCTTACTAACCCCGGGAAGCTGCTGATTGACGGTGTGGGGATGCAGGCACATTACAATATCAACACGAATCCCGATAACGTCAAGCTGTCGCTGGAGAAATTCATCTCGCTTGGGGTAGAGGTCAGCATTACCGAGCTCGATATTCAAGCCGGAAGCGACAATAAGCAAACGGAGAAGGAATTGGTCGACCAGGGCTATCTGTATGCGAAATTGATGGATCTCTACAAGGCACATGCCGCCAATATCGAGCGCGTTACCTTCTGGGGAATGGATGACCGTACCAGCTGGAGAGCTGTCTCAAGTCCGCTGTTGTTTGACAGGGATTTGCAGGCCAAACCGGCATATTACGGCGTCATTGATCCGGCAAAATATATGTCAGAGCATCAACCGAACACGACAGAGGCTAATGTGTCTGAGGCCGTTTACGGCACACCGGTCATTGACGGAACAGCGGATGAAATCTGGTCCTCAGCGCCTGAGATGGCAGTGAACCGGTATCAGCTGGCCTGGCAGGGTGCAAGCGGAACCGCGCGTACTCTGTGGGATGAACAGAATCTATATGTACTGGTCCAGGTCAGCGATGCCCAGCTGGACAAGAGTAACGCGAATGCGTGGGAGCAAGACTCGGTTGAGGTCTTCCTGGATGAGAATCTGGGCCGTACCACCTTCTATCAGGACGATGACGGACAGTTCCGGGTCAATTATGACAATGAAGCCTCCTTCAGTCCGGCAGCCATCAGTGCAGGCTTCGAGTCGGCAACCAAGGTAGCCGGAACAAGCTATACCCTTGAAATGAAGATTCCGTTCAAAAAAATCACCCCGGCCGGCGGCACCAAGGTCGGCTTCGACACTCAGATTAACGATGCCAAGAGCGGCGTCCGGCAAAGTGTTGCCGCCTGGAATGATACCACCGGGAACGGTTATCAGGACACGTCTGTGTACGGCATATTGACTCTCAAGAGCAGGGATGAAGAGCCGGAACAGACAACGGCACCAACGCCGACACCAGCAGCAACGACACAACCAACTGCGGAACCAACAGCAGAACCAACACCAACAGCTACACCAACCCCGGCACCGGTATCTGGCGGAACAAACTATGTCAATAGCACACCTACACCGAAGCCTGTGAATCTTGAGAGTAAGGACGGCGTGGTTACGATCAGACCGGAAATCAAGAATCAGGGAGGAGAGGCAAAGGCCACGGTTACGGGCGATATTCTGCGCAAAGCGCTGGAGCAGGCAGTCCCGGCAGCAGACGGCATGAAACAAATCGTGATCGACCTGCCGAAGCAGACGGGTGCAGCCTCATACGAAGTTGAACTGCCGCTGCAAAGCCTGAAGGGGCAGGCGAACTTCGTGCTTGTGATCAAGACAGGCCCTGCAACGCTCGCAATCCCAGGCGGGCAACTGGCTGGCATTACAGCAAACAGTGAATACATCTCCATTCATGTAAAAGAGTCCCCGGCGGCCAGTCCGGATGCGGCAGCCCGCAGTCTGACCGGCAGTCGTCCGGTAGTGGAGCTGAAGTTGTCGGCCGGAGGCCGGGAGATGGCCTGGAGCAGCCCGGATATGCCTATAACTGTTTCAATTCCTTACAAGCCGGCAATGGAAGAGCTGGGTTACCCCGATTCACTGCTGGTGCGCCAGCTCCGTGAGGATGGCCAGATGATTGCTGTCGTGAACAGCCGTTATAATGCGGCGAACGGATCACTTGTGTTCCAGACATCAGAGTTCGGCACTTTTGCAGCGGCGTATGCTCCATTGACATTCACGGATCTGGGGAATCTGTCTTGGGCTAAGCAGGCTGTCGCTGCTATGGCGGCGCGTGATCTTGTCCTGGGAACCTCCAGCGGCAATTTCTCCCCGGCGGTTCCAGTGAGCAGAGCAGATTTCACCGCATCCCTTCTGAAGGTGCTTGAACTCAAAGCTGCTGCTGAAGCAGGTGCTGGATTCAGCGATGTCGGGAATAATGCGGAGCATTTCAAGGAGCTTGCAGCCGCGAAGCAGCTCGGCATCGTCACCGGCTATGCAGATAACACCTTTAAGCCGGACAGCACGATTTCACGTCAGGAGATGATGGTGATCGCCGCCCGCGCGCTGAAGTCAGCAGGGATAGCGGCACAAGGCAGCGGAACTCTGGATGCTTACGCGGATGCAGAGCGGATCTCCGCTTACGCCAAGGGCAGTCTGGAAGCTCTGCTGAAATATGGAATTGTGAACGGTAAGAACGGCAGGCTTGCCCCGGACGATACTCTTACCCGGGCGGAAGCAGCGGTCATTCTGTACCGGATCTGGAAGCTGTAATTAGGACTTAGAATTTTCTTCTGATTGAGCGCAGCAACAGCCAGCCGCCGGGCGGATTCCCGGAGGCTGGCTGTTTATGCTGCAGGTTTATTTTTGTTTTTAAGTATGCCGGCAATCAGCGTCCATTGTAATTCCGTACAAGTTCATCCATCACGCGGCTGGTACGGATAGCGGTATCGCCGGTGCTTAGAGCGGTGCCGCATCCCAGAAGCTCATCTACAATGGACTGGATCAGCGGCTGCTGGATATGGGGCGGGTGGGCAATGAATTCAGGGTACTCCCCGTTTTTGGTCCGGAGAATAACCGGCTGCTCCGCAAAGGTGGAGAAGGTGATACTGCCACGGCTGCCGATAATTTCAGTAACGTCTTCGTTAGTAAAGGCATTGAAGCACCAGATGCCCGTCCCATGAACGCCTGTCTCAAAGCGGTATCTGCCGGATACGGTATCCTCAGGTTTGTAGGGGCTTCCAAAGTTGGACGCATGTCCGTTGACATCTTCAATCGGGCCAAGCAGGAAATCGAGCAGGTCCAGCGTATGGCTGCCCACATCCAGCAATAACCCGCCGCCGGAAATTTCCGGGTCCACCCGCCAATTCTCCACACTTACCGCTGCGAGCGGCTTAGTCATATGCAGGGTGCGCACAAACCGGGGTTCACCGATCGCTCCTGTGTCCAGCCACTCCTTAACCTTGCGGAAGCGCGGAAGCCCTCTGCGGTAATAAGCGACGTACAGCGGAACCCCCGCCTGCCCGCAGGCAGCAATCATGGCTTCGCATTCCGCCGTATTAAGACCCATGGGCTTCTCCACATAGACTGGCTTTCCGGCCTGCGCTGCCGCTAAGGTGTATTCCATATGGGTGGACGGCGGTGTAGCGATATACACGGCATCCACGCCAGGGTCGGCTATCAGACCGGCTGCCCCGTCGTACCAGCGGGGTACCCCATGCCGCCGCGCATAGTCGGCTGCAAGTTCTCCGCTGCGCCTCATGACGGCCGCGAGCTGCGATCCTCCGGCCTTTTGCAAGGCCGGACCGCTCTTAACCTCGGTTACATCCCCGCAGCCGATAATGCCCCAGTGAATGATTTTGCTCAACTCAGTATCCTCCTCCGCATCTAGTCCTGCTTTTGGGTTTTGCTTTGAAATCCTGCATTAAATACAACATTCTCTTCATTATATCAACCATATTCCTGAAATGTTGTACGAAAGACAGCATTTTTGCGCCTCCGAGCGGCTTGGCAGGAGAAATCTTGCAGTTTCTGCAACAATTCTCTCGGACACCTGGTATCTATGAATCAGAGTTGCAGAGCTATACGAAATAATGCCCTTCTTCCAGATCGGCAATCAGTCCGGGCTGTACCGGCTGCCAGCCCAGAAGCTCCCGCGTTGCCAGGCTTGCCTGCGCAGTGTTGTATAAGCTTGTGATGTCGATTGCCGCGATAGCACCAAGGAAGCCGAAGTGGGCGGCGGCTTCTTCAGGGGTTATGCTGGCCGCCGGCACACTCAATTGCCGCCCGATGACTGCGGCGATCTCGCAGAGCGGAATGCCTTCATCGCCGGCGCCCAGCAGCCGCGAGCCCGCCGGGGCGGCTTCCAGCGCCAGGCGGTACAGCACCGCCGCATCCAGGCGGTGGACTGCCGGCCAGCGGTTACTTCCGTCGCCGATGTAGGCGGCGAAGCCCTTCTCCCGGGCGATGTCGATCATCATCGGCACAAAACCCCGGTCGCCTTCGCCGTGCACAGACGGTGCAAGCGAGACGATGGATGCCCGGATGCCCCGCTCTGCCATTGCGAGCACTGCAGCATCTACGGCATGTCCATTTGCGTGAGCCGTGGTAATAAACGGCTTCCCGGAGCCTTCCAGCGCCGCTCCCATAGCTTCAACGGCCCCCAAATCCAGGGCCAGCGCACCTTCAAAGTCGGAGAAATCATTGGTGAACGCCAGATGAATCACGCCGTCCGCAGCAGCAGCGCCGCTGCTCAGAGTCTCTAGATCATCCAGAGTACCGTACAGCGCTGTGGCTCCCGCCGCCGTTAGTCCCGCTGCTTTCTCTTCAGAACGGCAAAGACCCGTCACAGTATGTCCCGCACTGATCAATTCCTTGACAACCGCGGAACCGATATACCCCGTTGCTCCAGTAACAAAAACATGCATAATGATATCCTCCTTCATAAGTTGACTGCCTGATCATGTTAAGCATAAACTATGAAGTGAACTCTAGGGCAAGCGGTCCAAAGGAGAAATAATGATGAAAATTCAGGAACTGGCAGACAAGATGGGACTCACGATCCATACGATCCGTTTTTATGAAAAGGAAGGCCTGCTGGATGAACGGCATGTCCGGCGGGAAAGCAACAATTACCGCAACTATTCGGAAGAGGCTGTCCAGCGGCTCAAGCTCGTCAAGAAGTTCCAATCCATCGGCTGTTCACTGGCGGAACTGAAGGAAGCTCTGCAGGACCACGATTCCAATGCGCATACGAACCAGCAGATCATAGATTGGATTCGCAGCAAGAAGAGGGAGATCGAACGCAAGAAGGAAGAATACGACCAAATGCTGAATACCCTGAACTGGATGCTGGAGTACCGGACGTTGCTCATGACAGATCCGCAGCAGGCGCAGGAGATGATGAAAAGCTGGCAGGCGGGCTCATCTGATTGAGCGGCGGAGACATCAAATTGTATGTTGAAATCAGGCGAGAGTGAGATTTACGGCGAATTATTGGCGGCGTATCTCCTCTCGTTTTTCTATTTAGATAGGGTAATCAACGCTTTAATACGAGCGGCAGGAACACTTCGTCCACAATATTGGCAATGGTCTCCTCGGACATTGGTTTGTTATACAGCATTAGCTCATGGCGTGCCAGATCTGCCGGCAAAGTAAGCATCCGGGGCGTAACGGACTCGGCCGATACCTCTCCCCGTTCAACGGCCCGCTGCAGTACAATCGTCATTGTCCTGTTTTGACGCCCGTCTGGGAATATCAAGGAGGCAAGCGGCATGGCGCCGATTTCCGTTACAAGCCCGTAGAAAGCCTTCATCATCACTTCGATATTGTTCTGATTCATGGACCGGAGCACACCGCACACATCGTCCCTCAAATTCCCGTTATCGGGTACCTCCTCCAGCGGCAGAGGCACGCGTTCCCGGACCGCCGCCAGTACAATCTCAGCACGGTTGGCCCATCGGCGGTACAGCACGGCTTTGCTTGTTCCTGACCGCTCCGCTACTCCATCCATCGTTAGATTAGAATAGCCTTGTTCATGCAATTCTTCCCGTACCGCCTGCAGTATAGCCCCTTCCAGCTCTTTGCCTCTGCGTCTGTTTTTCAATTTATCCTGATGTTGAGAAGTAGACATATGGGTCTCATACTCCTTTAGAAATTTTCGTTGCGTTTCATATGGGGATAGTATATCATAAGCGCAAATAAGAAACTTTTTGTTTCTTATTTCTCGATCTAAGGGAGGGAATCTATTTTGCAAAAACAAGATACCGCAGTGCTTGAATCGGCTGAACAGCAGGCAGCCGCGAAGAAATTGATGTGGATTCTCATGCTTGGTATTCTGGCCCCGTTATTCGACACGACGATAACGAATGTGGCTATTGATACACTGGTGCGGGAATTTAACACCTCGGTGTCAACCATTCAATGGGTGATGACCGGTTATCTGCTTGCGCTTGCAATGGTCATTCCTATTAGCGGCTGGGCGGTGGAGCGGTTCGGGGGCAAGCCGATGTGGCTATTTTCGCTAGGCATGTTCTTGCTCGGTTCTGTGCTGTGCAGCATGGCGTGGAATGTGGAGAGCCTGATTTTTTTCCGTACCATTCAAGGGATCGGCGGGGGATTGCTGATGCCCATTATGCAGACCTTGGCCGTACGCGCCTCCGGAGGACAGAATATGGGCAAAAGAATGGCCACGGTGGCTCTACCGGCGCTGCTTGGGCCGATACTCGGGCCAGTGCTGGGAGGCCTTATCATCAATCATCTGAGCTGGAGATGGATTTTCTTTGTGAATATTCCGCTCTGCATCGTTGCCATCCTCATGGCGTGGAAGGGATTGCCCAATGAAGAGCGCGGAACCCGGACACTGCGGCTGGATCTGCCGGGACTGATGCTGTTGTCCCCAGCTATCATTCTCATTATTTATGGTCTAGGAGAGGTAAGCTCGAGCCACGGTTACGGTCATGCCGCTGTTCTCGTTCCCGTTATAGCCGGGTTAGTGCTTTTAGCAGTGTTTGTCATTTATGCATACCGCAAAGGTGACGAAGCCTTGCTTGATGTTAAGCTGTTTCGGGTGCGTCCCTTTACGGTATCCTCGACACTGCTATTCCTGTCCGGTCTGACTACTTACGGGGCGATGCTGCTGCTGCCGCTGTACTTCCAGCAAGTCCGCGGCGAATCCGTGCTAATATCCGGTCTGCTGCTCGTTCCGCAAGGAATCGGGATGCTGCTGACAAGATCACTTGCCGGCAAACTAACGGATCAGATCGGTTCGAGACCCGTCGTTCTTGCCGGAACCCTCCTTACCATACTTGGAACATGGCCGCTTACGCAGCTTAGCGGAGATACGAGCTATTACTGTTTGAGCGCAGCATTGATCGTGCGTGGGGCAGGATTAGGGGCTGTTTTTCTGCCGGTCATGGCTTCGGCCTATATCGGCCTGTCTTCGAAGCAAATTCCGCATGCCAGCAGCACCACTCGTATTATGCAGCAGATCGGCGGCGCCTTTGGCGTATCGGTTATCGCTATTATTTTGCAGAACGAGCTTAATTCAGTCCTGTCCCATGACCCGGCAGCTATGGCTGTTGCGTTCGATCATACGTTTATCTGGTCGATTGCCTTCGCTACACTGGCGCTGATTCCGGCGGCATTTCTGCCGAGAATAAAAAGATAAATCCGGGCTAAGTCACAATATAATTACGGTCAATTCATTGTCTCCTCCCGTACAAATCGTTTGTTTCGGTTCGTATTGGAAATAATGGAGGGAGGAGGGATTGCGCTATGCATGCTTATATGGATATTCTGGTCCGCACGATAATTTCCGTCATTCTGCTTTTGTTTATCCCTAAGCTGCTGGGCAAGCAGATGATATCGAACATGACTTCTCATAACTTCGTCACCAGCATCATGCTGGGGTCGATAGCCGCCAACCTGGCGTTCAATGAGAGCCTGAAATCGGTCTATTTGATTCTGGCCCTTGTCGCTGTTGCCGCCCTTTCTTTTCTGCTGTCGCTGATCGCGCTGAAAAGCCATAAGTGGAGAGCTTGGATCTCCGGTTCGCCCACGGTACTGATTGAAGGAGGGAAGATCCTGGAGGGCAACATGCGCAAGCTTAAATATACGATGGATTCACTGGATCAGTCGCTGCGGGAGAAAGATATTTTTGATATAGAAGAGGTGGAGTATGCCATTCTTGAAGATAACGGAAGGTTGTCCGTCCTGAAAAAGGAGGCCTTTCAGGGAGTACAGAAGAAGGATATGAAGCTGCCGTCCCATCCGCAAGCCTTCCCGGTGGAATTAATTATGGATGGCATCGTAATGGAGGATAATCTGAAGAATTACGGACTTACGGCACAATGGCTGGAGAACGAGCTAAGACGCAAAGGAAAACATATCTCCGACGTGTTCTATGCAGTGAGAGGAACGCAGCAGCAGCTCATTTTCGATTTCTACAAGGATGATATCCGCAATCCGCTGGATAAAGAGTGACATCATATGCATATCTAATTATTCCGTTCCCAGTTCTGGTCTTTGATTTCGTGGCGTCTTAGCTCCTTTACAAGCTCCTCGTGATTTATGCTATGGTTATGCTTCGCAATTGCCGGAATAATCAAAAATAAACAACGCCGTTCAGCTTTCCAGATGGAGGATGAACAGCATTGTTTATCATAATCCTTCTCTCCAATAAAGCCTCAACTTGCTCGTTTGTGGCTGGCTGAATTAACTGGCAGCCTGAATTGAAGGTACTCCTTTATGTGGAGAAAAAGATGTAATTGCCTTAATTGGTTAAGACTCATGCATAAACATACAAAGGATGATCATAAAGAGTCCAAACAAAAAACCCTTATAAATCAAGGGTTCCGGCACTAACTGTATGGTCGAGACGACAGGATTCGAACCTGCGGCCTCTTACTCCCGAAGCAAGCGCTCTACCAAGCTGAGCTACGTCTCGACATTTGAAATTAGTAGAATCTGATGCATAAAATACAATTGCTCCAATTCTTTGAGCATTCTCATATCACCAATAAACCCTAGGTATCCATTTCAGCAATGTTCTAGCTATATTATTAAATTATACGCTCGTATGTAAGCGCTGTAAATATCATTTTTACATAAGTTTCAGCTCCCCTTCCTGCAATTTTCCTGCCCGAGATTGATAGTGCCAAAGCCGCTGGATATACTGGAAATGTTAAAAATCAACGCAGAAAGCTAATTTCGGAGTGCGGGGAACAATCCCGCCGGGGGCACCCGTTAACAGCCGCGCAAGGCGATCGTCTGCTACAGTCCGTGATTCTGCGGAACAAGGCGAAAACCAGGGTTGTACCGCAATAATCATCGTCCCTGAATTTCATTCAGGGGCGTTTTTTGTTTTTGATTTTGGGTAACGTCAAGAATTACGGCCGGAGGGCCGCACTAATGATGAGACGGGAGCTGTACAAGAAGAAAGCAAGTGAAATCTGTTCCAAATGGCTGCAGTTTTTCGAGAGTAAAGGGCACCGCATTGAGCCGAGCGCCTCGCTCGTGCCGCACAACGATCCGTCACTGCTGTGGATTAACGCAGGCATGGCACCGCTGAAGGCTAACTTCGAAGGCCGGGTGGTTCGGGACCTTGTACTCGCCCTGAGCGGGATCGTGCTGCTGCGGCTGCTGGCGTAGAATTCAGAAGGTTGTAACAATAGGCGCTACAAAGGGGCGTTACACCAGAATGGACAAGAGTCCCGTTCTGGTGTAACGCCCCTTTCGCACTCGCAGCACGTTAGTTTGAATCCAACTCTTCATCCCCGTCCGAATCCGGCTTCGGATGAGAGGTCACCTCCTTGGCAGCTGCCACACCTTCTAGATCGAAGGCCTCCAATTTACCCAGATAGGCTTCGTAGAGCTTGTCCAATTCCGATGGGAGTGAAGCGCTGCCGGTTTGCGCGGTATAAGCAGCTCTTGCCACAAGAATCAGATCGGGCTGTTTGTTTATGATTTCAACTAATTGTTCCATATATATTTCTTCATTTTTAAGTACTAAGACTCTAGCGAGACATTCTACGGCATCATTCAGCTCAACTAAATACTCATGGATGAGGAATTTATTCCAGAGTGAATCCGGATCTTTGGGTTCAAGCTCCAATGAAAGATTGTAATCATCAATCGACTTTCTATATAGGGCTTCTTTAGTAACTTCACTCTCTTCCGATTCAGCTTGTTCCTGAAGACAATAGGCTCTTCTAAAATATAGTTGCTTACTGTTTTCAAGAGATCTGCGTTTCCGTTCCTCGATCGCCTCACTTAATGAATAGATGGCTTTTTCCAGTATTGCATAATAATCATCCGAGTTATTTTTTAATATTTGGAATAATTTATAGCAAGAAAAACCTATATTTTGCTTATAGATGTGGTACCGATTCTTACCATGAAGTGAATTTTCAACAGCCTTCTCACACATCTCAATAACTTTTTCGTAATACTTCATATTCGCTTGATCATCGTCTTGATTATGGGCTTTAGCATAATAGCAAATCCCGATCAGATTATAATTGGATGCGGATATAAATTCCGATTTCGCCTGGTCCTCGGCGTGATTTGCAAATTCAAAAGCTTTATCATACATTTCCGCATTCCAGCAAGCTCTCCCCACCTTAAACAACCACTCACTATCGACGATGCTGGATTCCAGCAGCAGTTTCCCCTTGGCCTCCAGCTTGTTCAGATCCGGCTCATCCACATTAATGAGGTCAATCATCTCTTCGGCAGTGGCCAGCAGCAGGTCTTCGTTCTCATTCTCGGGAATCAGATTAACCATGCCGTCTTCGGAAATGATCGCAATGACACATTTCTGGTCACCGTTATCCTTAAGCTTATGCAGATAGCGATGGGCCGAGTTGAAGCGGGCGCCGCGGCTGGGATCGCCGATGTCCGGTTTGGCATTGCCGTCCAGAATCACTCCAAGCGCGTGGCACCGGGCTTGGGTGTCGAAATAGATCGCGCCGTCAATCGCTGTCAGAAATTTAACATGATCCGGATGAATTGCTTTTTCCTCAATGGGCGTGGATTGTTTGCTTAAGGTGGTAAGCTCCTGCTCGGCCGTATCGGGATTTGTAATAACGACCATAGTTCCGTGCTTCTGTTCCCTGGCCTTTCGGACAATCAGGTCCAGAGCTTTAATGCTGGATTGGTGGGCAGCAGTGGACTGCCCCTTCCAGAACGTATTCTCCAGCAGCTTCATGAACCGTTCAGAGCTGTAGCCTTCTTCGCCCAGTCTGGGATTCTTGGAGCTTAATGAAATCAGCGGTTGCTCCACCATGGCAAGATCTGAACGGTAGTAACGCTTGTCATTCTCTACAATGAGTTCCCCGCCTTTGGACAATTCAGCTTCGGTATGAACCAGAACCAGCTTTAATTTGGATAAGCCGTTGAAATCGAGACGAACGGCAAGGGTGCTATGCTGCAGGTTCCAGTTCACTTCGCCCAGTCCGTAAATATGCCTATGGTCCGCAATGAGATACAGATCCTTATCCTCATTGGTCAGCTCCAGCAGCTTACGGATACGTTTGGCATCGTCCAGCAGAATTCGGCCCGTCTCCTTGAACTGGATGCTGAAGCGGATCAATCCCGGCAAGTCGATGGCCTGGCTGTTCAGAAACAGGATGGAGCCGAACGGGCTTGCATTCTCATAGGGGAGGCTGGAGATTTCGTCCATCTGTTCCATTAGGCTATGTATAGAATAATCAAACTTTAAGTCATTGTTGAATTCAGGAACGTCAGCAGATTTATTGCTAAGGATGTACTCCTGCATTTTGCCAAAAAATAAACGTGACATTCTTCGGTTGAACAGCAGGGGGTCCTCATCGAAGCGGCTCTGGATTTTGTTGTCTTGCAGAGTAATTTCTCCTTTGGGATTCACCGAGAAATAGTTACCGAAGAAATAGTCCAGCGACATCCGGAGGAACGAGAACTGAGGCCTGGAGAAGAATAGCTCCCGCGACACCGCATCCACATTCCTTATTTCCAATAGGTAAGAAAGCGTAACTTGTGTATTCTTGGCCCCAAGGTATTGAAAATGATTAGCATAGAGTAGCCTTGTATCTTCACTCTCTGGCTGCGCCTTGACCTCGCTTTCCTCTGTTTTGTCCTCGGCACTCTTCTGTTTGTAATCCGCCAGGGACTTGTAGCATTGTTTATCCAGAAAGCACTTTAAGACCTCAATTGTAGCGGGCAGTTTGCCTTCATCGGCTGGAAGAATACGCAGCTCATCAAATACCGTCTGCAAGTCCACCTCCGGGAATATATCCTGGGCAACGCCAGGCTCACCATTGGAAGCGGGTACTGTTTTTTTGACACGAACGATTTTGGTGAGCTTGTCATTGTTGTCATACACCAGCGCATATAGCTTGAGGTGAATGCGTTTGTTCAGCTTCTTGAGCCATAGGTCCATATTCTTATAAATAATCTCATTGACCGTTGACAGTTCTTTTTTACTGATTTCCAAGAAAGCTCCCCCAGTGACAAATGGAATGAATTGCTAAATAATAATTTGATTATATTCGGACATGGAAGAGCTGTAAATCTCTTGATGAAGATTGACAGAACCAAAGCCGCTGGCTATACTGAAAATGTTAAAATGCAAATCGGACAAAACGTTGATGAAAACAAGTACGCCGGAGAATGGCTCCATCAGAGAACAGGTTCCTTTGCGGATTCCCCGCAATTGGCTGTGAGAACCTTGAAGACAGGCCGGCAGAAAGCTAGTTTCGGAGTGCGGGGACAATCCCGCCGGGGGGCACCCGTTAACAGCCGCACAAGGCGATCGTCTGCAATAGTCCGTTTTCTCACGGAACAAGGCGATAACCAGGGTGGTACCGCGATAATCATCGTCCCTGAATCTAATTCAGGGGCGTTTTTTGTTTTTGATTTTTCGGGTAACTTTTGGGGCAACAATGAGATTTCCGGCCAAAGTGCCGCATTAAATGATGAGACGGGAGCTGTACATGATGAAAGCAAGTGAAATCCGTTCCAAATGGCTGCAGTTTTTTGAGAGTAAAGGTCACCGCATTGAGCCGAGCGCCTCGCTCGTGCCCCACAACGATCCATCGCTGCTGTGGATTAACGCAGGCATGGCACCGCTGAAGGCCTACTTCGACGGCCGGGAGATTCCTGAGAATCCCCGCCTGACCAACTCGCAGAAATGTATCCGTACCAATGACATTGAGAACGTGGGCAAGACGCGCCGTCACCACACGTTCTTTGAGATGCTGGGGAACTTCTCCATCGGCGATTACTTCAAGGAAGAAGCGATTACCTGGGCTTGGGAATTCCTGACCGGTAAGGAATGGATCGGCTTCGACGGCGACCGGATTTCCGTTACGGTATATGCCGAGGACGAAGAAGCGTTCAAGCTGTGGAATGAAAAAGTCGGTCTGCCTGCAGAACGTATCATCAAGCTGGGCGACGAGAACTTCTGGGACATCGGTGAAGGACCTTGCGGCCCTTGCTCGGAGATCTTCTATGACCGCGGCGAGGCTTACGGCAGTGATATGAGTGATCCTGAGATGTATCCGGGCGGCGAGAATGAACGCTGGCTGGAAGTGTGGAACCTCGTGTTCTCGCAGTTCAACCATAACAAGGACGGCAGCTACACACCGCTTCCTAACAAGAATATTGATACCGGCGCAGGTCTGGAACGCTTCGCTTCCATTCTGCAGGATGTGGACTCCAACTTCGACACTGACCTGTTCCAGCCGATTATCCAGAAGACTGCCGGACTTGCCGGAGTAACCTACAAGGATAATGTTGAACAGGATATCGCGCTCAAAGTCATTGCCGACCATGTGCGTACCGTTACTTTTGCAGTAGGTGACGGAGTGCTTCCTTCTAATGAAGGACGCGGCTACATTATCCGCCGTCTGCTCCGCCGTGCCGTGCGCTACGGCAAGACTCTGGGACTGGACCGCCCGTTCCTGCATGAGCTGACAGAGACAGTGGGCGACATCATGGGAGTGTATTATCCTTCCGTAGTGGAGAACCGTGAATATATTGCCAAAATCATCCGGTTGGAAGAGGAACGCTTCCACGAGACACTGTCCGACGGTCTGGCTATCCTGGGCGAGATCAGCGCCAAAGCCAAAGGGGACGGACTGAGTACCATTGCCGGCGCTGATGCGTTCAAGCTCTATGACACTTACGGATTCCCGTTTGACCTGACAGAGGACTTCGCTTCCGAGCAGGGGCTTACGGTAGACCGTGAAGGCTTCGATGCTGCGATGCAGGAGCAGCGTGACCGCGCCAGAGCAGCCCGCCAGGACAGCGCCAGCATGAAGATTCAGGGCGGAGCACTTGCCGAGCTGACGGTTAAAAGTGAATTTGTTGGATATAATGACACGGTAACCGAGTCAAAAGTGCTGGCGATTGTAGTTGACGGCGCACTTGCTGATGTCGTCAGTGAAGGCGCCCAGTGCCAGGTTATCCTTGAAAAGACTCCGTTCTATGCGGAAAGCGGCGGCCAGGTCAGCGACACCGGACTTTTGACCGGCGGCTCTGTGACTGCCAAGGTTAGCGGACTCTTCAAAGCTCCGCATGGCCAGCATGTGCATCTGGTTACTGTCGAAGCCGGAGACCTGAAGGTTGGAGATACGGTCCGTGCGGAAGTGAACCGTGCCGAGCGTGAGGATATCGTGAAGAACCATACGGCAACCCACCTGCTGCACAAAGCGCTGAAGGAAGTGCTTGGCGGCCATGTCAACCAGGCAGGTTCTTTAGTAGAAGGTTCACGCCTGCGCTTTGACTTCTCGCATTTCGGAGCCATCACTCCGGAGGAGCTCAGCGATATCGAACAACGCGTGAACGCCCAGATCTGGCGCGGCCTCGATGTTGTCATTGAGAATAAGCCGATTGATGAAGCCAAAGCTATGGGAGCGATGGCGCTCTTCGGTGAGAAATACGGCAATATCGTCCGTGTCGTGCAGGTCGGCGACTACAGCCTGGAGCTGTGCGGCGGATGCCACGTAGCCAATACATCGCAGATCGGAATCTTCAAGCTGCTCAGCGAGAGCGGCATCGGTTCCGGTGTGCGCCGGATTGAAGCGGTGACCGGCCGCTACGCCTACCAGTTCACGGAGAGCCAGCTGGATCTGCTGAAGCAATCGGCAGCACTGCTGAAGTCCTCGCTGGGCGATGTGCCTAAGCGGATCGAAGCCCTGCATGCCCAGGTTCGTGAGCTGGGCCGCGAGAACGAATCGCTGCAGTCCAAGCTGAGCGCAACCTTTGCAGCTGAGCTGACCAGCAGTGTAATTACAGTTGGCGGCGGCACACAGCTGTTGGCAGTATCCGTGCAAGCCGGCAATATTGATGCTCTGCGCTCGACTGCCGATGAACTGAAATCCAAGCTTCCGGATGCCGTACTGGTGCTCGGCGCAGTAATGGATGACAAGGTGAACTTTGTGGTTGCTGTGCCGCAGGACCTGGTGAAGAAAGGCTTCCACGCCGGCAAGCTGGTCAAAGAAATCGCTGCGGTCTGCGGCGGCGGCGGCGGCGGACGTCCGGACATGGCACAGGCTGGCGGCAAGGATGCCTCCAAGCTGGGCGAAGCCTTGAAGAAGGCCGAAGAGCTTGTAGCTGCATTGGCTTAACGGATTGCCTGAAATAGCTGAGAAATTCCCCGGATAAAGATACAGCGGTACTGAGGGCAACATATCAGTACCGCTGCTTTATTCACAAAATGTATAATTTTTGGGGTTATTCATTATTGACCCGGGGCTTGCAATAGCTTAAAACCCAAAAAAACATCTATTTTTGTAGATAAAATACCAAAAAAAGCGCTTTTACAGTGGCAGGATTTCCTCGTTGGGCCATGAATATGTTATGATGAAGGCAGCAAGTAAGCTGTACAGCAGCAACTTTGCGAAGCCGCCCGAATAGGGGTGATTTTGCAGAAGGAAGGTGTCACAAATGGACTCCATGGACAAAACGGTCAAATTCAATGTGAAGGGCGACGAAAAGGAAGCTTCTCCCCAGGAAATTTTACTCGCCGTGTACGACGCGCTGGTGGAGAAGGAATATCATCCGATCAACCAGATCGTAGGGTATCTACTTTCCGGAGATCCGGCTTACATTCCGCGCCACAACAATGCGAGAAGTTTGGTCCGGAGAAAAGAACGTGATGAGCTGATTGAGGAACTGGTCCGGTTCTATCTGGCCAATCATCGGGTGGACCAGCCGAAATGATGAAGAAGCTGGGACTGGATTACGGCGACCGCAGAATCGGTGTCGCCACAAGCGATATTTTCGGGTGGACAGCGCAGGCTTTGGAGACTATTGAGCGGCGCGGAAACGGCAACGAATTCGACCGTATCCGTGAACTGGTCAAGGAGTACGAAATCGGTGAGATTGTCGTTGGGCTGCCGAAGAATATGAACGGCTCAGTAGGACCCCGTGGTGAAATTTGCATCGAATTCGCAGACCAGCTGCGGGAGCAACTTGATTTACCCGTACACCTTTGGGATGAGCGTCTGACGACGGTATCTGCTGAGCGGGTGCTGATTGAAGGGGACGTCAGTCGGAAGAAACGCAAGGGGATTGTGGACAAAATGGCCGCAGCCCTGATATTGCAAAATTTTTTGGATGCTAACAGTAAAAGGTGAGGGGTGTGCGGATATGACAAACGAGCAGATCGGCCAAGAAGAAGAACCGGAAATTATCTATATTCCTGATGAGGAAGGTAATGAAGAGGAATTTGAGGTCATCATGAAGTTTGAAGTCGACGGATCGGACGCGAAGTATATGATGGTGGTTCCACTGGATTCTGAGGATGAAGAGACTGATGAAGTCTATGCGTTCCGTTACGAAGAAGACGGCGACGACTTGCAGCTGTTCATGATTGAGAATGACGAGGAATGGGCTATTGTAGAAGAAACCTTCAATACTTTGGTAGACGAGCTGGATGGAGGAGCGGAGAATGACTGATTTTTCCGCTGATCAAGCGGTATGGACTTCGAAGCTTAAAGAAGTATACGGAGAAACAGTAGAACTGGAAGATGAGCAGGGCAAGTCTTCCGTTTACGATATTATTGCTGAATTTGCTGTCGGTGACCGTGCTTATGCTGTTTTGGCCGGTTCAGGAAGAGCTGCGGAGCAGGAAATTCTGCGGATCGTGGTTTCCCCTGACGGGCTTCCTGAGCTGGAGAGCATTATGGACGATGAAGAGTGGGAGGATGTTTCCGAGCTGTACGATGAGCTTACCTTCCCGGCTGAAGATACCGAATAAAGTCATAGCATTAGCACGGAAGAGGGCGGATTTTTTTCCGCGCTCTTTTTGCTTGGAATGCAGGAAATAAAAAAAGTGTTGAATTTAAGACAATACAATTTTATACTTTATAGTCGGAAAGTGAGGCGTAACATTTGAAAGCCGTGATCCGCACTGTGCTTATTATAATCCTTGTCCTGGCAGCTGCTGCAGGGGGAGGAGCATGGTATATCTGGAATGGAATGCAGCCGGTGGAGCCCGCAGGGCCGGCCGTGACGGTTACGATAGAGAAGGGTATGGGAAGCTCGCAAATTGCCGACCTGCTCGAAGAGAAGGGAATTATCAAGAAAGGATTATTTTTTAAAGGGTATTTAAAGTGGGTCCAGGAAGGCTCCAGCTTCAAGGCAGGAACCTATAACGTGAGTCCGGGCGACACTTATGATACCTTGATCAGCCGGATGAATGCAGGGGATGTCGTGAAGGAAGATACCGTTGTATTCACGATACCCGAAGGGTATACGGCGACTCAGGTTGCAGATAAGCTGGCTGAAGCGTGGAACCAGAAGGCAGAAGTTTTCCTGCAGTTGATTGACTCAGGTGCGGGCCTTGAGGCAGTAGGGACTTTAGGAATCCCGGAGAATAAGGAGCTGCGGCACCGTCTTGAAGGGTATCTGTTCCCGGAAACCTATGAGCTGGCCAAGGACAGTACTCCGCAGGAGGTCATTGAAGCCATGCTGGAGCAGCTGGTGAAGAAGCTTGACACGATCCCTGAGTGGAAGGCGAAGCTGGCGAACCGTGGACTTACATTGCATGAGCTGATGACGGTTGCTTCGCTCGTAGAACGTGAGGTGGTAGTGAACGAGGAACGTCCGCTGGTCGCCGGTATTATTTATAACAGACTGGACAAGGGGCAGAAGCTGGAGATTGATGCTACGGTCCAGTATTTGCTGGACAAGCAGAAGGAGCGGCTCTACGAGAAGGACCTGAAGGTGGACAGCCCTTATAATACGTACAAGCAGGAAGGATTGCCGCCTGGACCGATCAGCAGCCCGGGGCTTGCTTCTATTGAAGCCGCAATGACTCCGGAGGTATCGGAGTATTTCTTCTATGTCACCAAGAAGGATGGTTCCCAGGCGCATTTATTCGCCAAGACCTACAAGGAACATTTAGCCAATATCGAAAAAAGCAAACAAAATCAGTAGGAAAAGAGCTACAATAGTATTGATGCGATAGGCACAGGAGGTAACACAATGAATAACAAACCGGAGCTGCTGGCGACAGCAGCCTCGCTGGAAGAAGCGGCAGCTTTGCTTGCGGCAGGCGCAACTGCGCTGCTGATCGGAGATGACCGTTTCGGCATGCGGCTCGCCGGGCATTTCTCGCTGGAAGATACTGCAGCAGCTGTAAAGCTTGCACATGATGCAGGCGGTAAGGTGTACGTAAGCATAAACGGGCTGATCTCCAATAAAATGCTGGAAGAGCTGCCGGCTTACATCAAAGCAATCGGCGAATTGGGTGTAGACGGGGTCGAATTTGGAGACCCTGCTGTCCTGGCAGCTGTGAAGGCTGAAGCGCCAGGGCTGAAGCTGCACTGGAATGCGGAAATGACCTCCACCAATTACGCCACAGCCAACTATTGGGGCAGTAAGGGAGCTTCGCGGGTTGTCTTGGCACGTGAGCTGAATATGGATGAAATGACCGAAATGGTACCTCATCTGCAAGTCGAGGCTCAGGTCCAGGTGCATGGCATGACGAATATTTATCATTCCAAGCGTAAGCTGGTAGCCAGCTATATGTCTCATCAGGGGCGGCCGGGTGATGGCGGCAGTCTTGGCAAGGAGCGCGGGCTTTTCCTGATCGAAGCGGAACGGCCGAATGAGAAGTTCCCGATATATGAGGATGAGAATGGAACGCATATTATGAGCTCGGACGATATTTGTATTCTTGAGGATCTGCATTTCCTGCTGAAGGCTGGTGTGCACAGCCTGAAGATTGAAGGACTGCTGAAGCCGGTGGCTTATAATGTAGCTGTGGTTAAGGCTTACCGCCATGCCATTGACTTGTATTCCGCTGATCCGGCTGAATATGCTTACGATGAGGCCTGGATGGATGACATCCGGGCGCTGCAGGACCCTGAGCGTGAACTGTCGTTCGGCTTCTTCTACAAAGAACAGGTATATTAAAATATATAAAAAGCATTGTCTCAGCTTTTGCAATGGATTGTCTAGGCTACATTATGGTGTAAGCAGCGGAGGGGAAGTTTGAACTGGAGGAGCGCCAGCGTTCGCCTTTGTCTGCGGATTTCAACCGCTAAGCGGTATAAATGAAGAAATCTGCAGACAACAGCGACCGGAAGTCCAAACATTCCCCGCAGTTGCGCCCTCACACCAAATGCCGGCCGTTCAATCTTGCAGCAGCTGAGACAATTAGGAGGGAGAACAGGAATGGGAACTATGACCAAGCCCCAATTCAAGGGCAAACGTTACCGTCTGGACAAACCGGAGCTCCTGGCTCCGGCAGGAAACTTAGAGAAATTGAAATTCGCCGTGCATTATGGTGCGGATGCAGTATATATTGGAGGACAGAAATACGGCCTGCGCTCGGGAGCGGATAATTTCACTTTTGAGGAAATGCGCGAGGGCGTTGAATTTGCCAAGAAATATGGCGCCAAAGTATTCGTAGCGACGAATATCTATGCTCACAATGAAGACATCGCCGGGATTGAAGAATACCTGCGTAACTTATATGAAGCCGGCATTGCTGCCATTATTGTAGCGGATCCGGTAATTGTAGACACCGCACTCCGCCTGGTACCGGGTCTTGAGGTACATCTCAGCACCCAGCAGTCCACGCTCAACTGGCAGGCAGTATCTTTCTGGAAGCAGGAAGGACTGCCGCGGGTCGTGCTTGGCCGGGAGACCAGCCTGGAGGAGATTGCCGAGATCAAGCAGCATGTGGACATCGAGATCGAGAGCTTCATCCACGGTGCAATGTGCTCCTCGTATTCAGGACGTTGTGTATTGTCCAATCACTTTACAGACCGCGATTCCAACCGCGGGGGCTGCTGCCAGTCCTGCCGCTGGAAATACGACCTGTTCGAAGATGGCCGTCCGGAAGGAACCTGGGTATCGGAAGAGGACCAGGCAGTGGCGCCTCAGGCATTGCAGCCTGGCGTAACCCAACTGCCGCTTCATCAGCCGGAGGATAATCCGTTCTCGATGGGTTCGAAGGATTTGTGCATGCTGGAGAGTATTCCTGAGCTGATCGAAGCTGGGATTGACAGCTTTAAGATCGAAGGCCGGATGAAGTCGATCCATTACGTGGCAACGGTGGTCAATGCCTATCGCAAAGCGATTGATGCCTATATGGCGGACCCGGAAGGTTATGTGCTGAAGCCGGAATGGCTGGAGGAGCTGCAGAAGGCGGCTAACCGACCGCTCAATACAGGCTTCTTCTACGATACTCCGGATCATGAGGATCATATTTATGAGCCGGAGGAAAAAGCGGCACCTTATGATTTCGCCGGCCTGGTGCTGGAATATGATGCGGAGAGCGGCATGGCACTTGTCCAGCAGCGCAATAACTTCAAGCCGGGCCAGGAAGTGGAATTCTTCGGACCGGATGACACCTTCTTCAAGCAGACTGTCGGCGAGCTGTGGGACGAGGCGGGGAATCCGCTGGACGTTGCCCGTCATCCGCTACAGCGGGTGCGAATGAAGGTCGACCAGCCGGTAGCTTACTTTGACATGATGCGTAAAAGAAAATAAAGTCATAAGAATGATTTAAAGGGATGCCCTTCTTCTGGAAGGGCGTCCTTTTTTGCGTATATTCCTTGGAATCCGCCGGAAAGCAGGCTGGTTCTGAATAAGGATGAATGTGGAATGAACTTTTCCGGCTGCTCTCCCGGGAGTAGAATGCTTCCTCTTCCTGAACCCGGACTGAGATGCCGTTATTTTGCTGAAAGCCTGCCTAATCTGGATGAAGCGGACTGAGAATCCTTTATCTTGTTCTTCTAAGCTTCAAATGAGCTGATTCAGAGCAATTAACGGAATCTCAGTCCTCCTCACAAGCCGATACGTCCATGGAGCGTCTGCCAGGTTCCGGCTGGAAAATCATGCAGCCGGGGAGCTTCATACGCTCCGGTTCGATTAACCCGTAGGGGGATTTTAGTTCTAGACCAAAATACTTATGCAGTTCGACAAAAACATAAAAATTCTGAAGTAATTTCTATCAAATACTAAGAAAAATGAGCCTTTGTGCCGATATATATCACAGGTAACGCTTACATACGTCTTCTAATCTAATTGGCAGGTGATTGTAATGGGGGCTCCAAATCCGGAGAGCGACAGAGACAAACCGAAAGAGAGAAGGATTAAAGTGGGAAAGAACAGTAAAAAGCCTAAGGTTATACAAAAGGCTGAGACAGGCCAAGCAGGTGATACCCAGTCAACAAGTAAAGCGGCAGTTCAAAAACTAACTTTAAAGAACGTACTGAATGGTTCAGTACGCCAGGTTAAGAGAGTTAACCCGCTGAGATCAGTTGGTGTTAAGCTTTTCCTGATATTCTTATCTTCTATTGTGATTGTTGTACTGTTCCTGGGGATTCTGTCTTACAACAAAGCCAAGAATACCATTAAGGATAATGTTTCCGAAGCCAACCGGCAGACGATTATCCAGACTTCCGAGAAGCTTGATATTACCTTGAAGCAGTATGAAAATTTGGCACTCCAGCTGTATTTCGATACGCAAATGCAATCGAATCTGACTGAGCTTGCCGCTGCTGCGAGCAGTTATGATAAATTTGTGGCTACAGATGCCATCAGCAAGAAACTCTCGAGCCAGACTACAACAGATTCCAATATCGTAGCGATCTCACTGATTCCAGAGGATCCTGCGATGACGATCATATCGAGCGGGAGCTCCGGTCTTACCGTGGACGGCTTAAGAGATCAGGAATGGTACAAGACTGCTGTCAAAAATTCAACCTCATATGAGCCATACTATACCTCGGAAGCGAAGTCCGCACAGAACTACTGGTTCCCGACTTCCGTTGAAGGCGATGGCGGCAAGAATATCGCAATGGTCAGATCGCTCAAGAACCTGGGCTCTAATGCAGGTTATGTTGTTTTGCTTGAGCTTAAGAGCACTCTGCTTGAAGAAGCCTTCGAGAGCGTGAAGCTTGGGGACGGTTCGCGGATTCAGCTGGTATCACCGGAAGGAATGGTAGTTGCTTCTTCCGTACCGGCAGAGGACGGCAAGGTCTCAGAGCTTAACTTTATTATGGAGAGCAAGAAGAACAGCGAGAGTCAGGAAGCTAAGGATGCGAATGGCAAAGATGTCCTGGCTGTCTACAACCCGATGGAGAAGGCGGACTGGAAGCTTGCAGGAGTTGTTCCTACCGGCCAGCTGGTTAAGGCTGCCACTCCGATTCTGTTCACAACATTCATAGCGGCTGGAGCTGCAGCTCTGCTTGCCATTCTGGTCGGCTTCTGGATGGTACAGATGATTGCCAAGCCGCTGGCACGTCTGAAGGATCTTATGGTTCAGGGGGCTCAGGGTGACCTTAGCGTCCGTACAGAGTATGTCTCGAAGGATGAGATTGGAGATCTGTCCGCCTCCTTCAATCTGATGATGGGACGGATCACCGAGCTGGTTGCCCAGACAACGGAAACTGCGCGCGAGGTGCTTGAAACAGCCAATGATCTGGGCGACGCTTCCCGCAAGACGGCGATTTCTGCCAAGGAGATTGCTGCTGCTACGGAAGAGATTGCCGGCGGTGCCGGAAGCCTGGCGCAGGAAGCGGAACGCGGCAATGAGCTGACGGATCTGATTGCTACGCAGATGCAGAGTGTTATTGCTGCTAATGCCGAGATGGACCAGGCCGCCCGCGGAGTAGGGGAAGCCAGCGGACACGGTGCCAGCCAGCTCGAAGAGCTGCTGGAACAGACTGGCCGCACCGGTGAGATGACCAGCGCACTGGTGGACCGGGTCAACAACCTGAAGGACACGGTATATTCGGTGATTAAGGTACTGGATGTCATGAAGAATATTACCCAGCAGACGAATATCCTGTCTCTAAATGCAACGATTGAAGCGGCAAGAGCGGGTGAAGCAGGCAGAGGCTTCATGGTGGTTGCTGGTGAAGTCCGGCAGCTCGCTGACCAATCCAAGCAGTCTATCGCCCTGGTTGCCGGCATTACAGACAAGATTATGGCTGAAATGGATGAGACAGTAGCCGTATTGTCAGAAGTGGCCCCGCTGTTCAAGGAACAGATGAGTTCAGTCAAGAGTACCAGTGATATCTTCGTATCGGTGAAGGGACAAATGGAAGACTTCATTACCAGCCTGGAATCGGTCACCGGTGCCATCGACAGCCTGAATCATTCCCAAGGCGTATTGTCCGATGCCATGAGCAATGTAAGTGCGGTTGCACAGCAGTCTTCTGCTACTTCTGAAGAAGTTGCTTCCCTCAGCAATGAGCAGCAGAATGTTAGTGATCAGCTCGTATCGCTGTCCGGTAAGCTGCAGAGTGCATCGACACAGCTGGAGAGCAAGCTGTCACTGTTTAAGATATAGTCAGGCGGCAACGTACAATAACAAATTAAATCGTTCCGGGCATATATCCGGGCATATAAATTACTGCATTCCGCCGCTTCTTTCCATCCGGGAAGGAGCGGTTTCTTTATGCTTGTGCATCGGTTCGCGACCCCGTATAATTATTTTGTTAGCTAAATGTTATGATTTCCGAAAAAGTTAGCAACACTGAATAAAGCTCGTTATGCGAAACCGTGAATAGTATCTGGAGGTCTTATATATGGCTAAGAAAGTCACTATGCAAAAAATCGCCGACCATCTCGGCGTTTCCAAGTTTGTCGTGTCCAAATCCCTGTCCGGCAAAGGCGGCGTCAACGAAACTACCCGGGAGCGGGTCATTCAGGCGGCTTCGCAATTAGGCTATTTCACTCAAAAGAATGCCTATGTTCAAAGCATCAAACGTCCTCCGCAGTCTGCGGACAGTGACCGGAACAAACAGTCTGTGCTGGTGCTGATGCCTAATATCCGTTCGCAAACCCAGGATTCCCTGTATTGGGGGAAGATTGTAGACGGCATTGCACTGGCGCTGGACCAGGAAGGTCTGGGTATGGTCATAGTCTCTGAGCACCGGACGGATAACTTCGTCAATATTCTCAACCCTAACGGACTGCTCGGGCTGATTGGCGTGGGCCAGATCTCGACCTCACTGCTGCTGGAGGTGCACCGCATCGGCCTGCCGATGGTGCTGATTGACCATGAAGATCCGCTTATTCCAAGCGATACCGTATTCGCCAATAATACGGATTCCATGACCCGGCTCAGCAATCACCTGATGGGCACGGGGCATACAGAGCTGCATTTTATCGGAAATATCCGCTATTCCCGCAGCTTCCGTGACCGTTGGATCGGCTTCCGCAGCGCCCTGGAAGAGAATGGAATGAAGACGCCTGCCGGCGATGATGAAATGCTGCAGCTGGAGGGAATGGATGATGGAACTTTTGATGAGAGCTTTAAGCAATGGCTGCAGAGACGCAAGAAAACCAAAAGTCTGCCAACCGCACTAGTGTGTGCCAATGATTTCATTGCGCTCACCATTAGTGATGTGCTCAAAGCAGAAGGCTTTGTCATCCCGGGTGAAGTTTCGGTAACCGGCTTTGACAATATTGAGGACGCCACACGGGGGGTTCCCCCGCTCACTACTGTTCATGTTCCGAAAGAGGCAATGGGCCGGGCGGCTGTAGAGAAGCTGCTGAACCGTATCCATAACCCTGCCGCACCGCTGGAGAAGATCCTGATTGCTGCCGACATTGTCCACCGGGATTCGGTGGCTGGACCAAGAGCATAGTTGGAATTATATTGTATTTCGTGCAGGATAATCGAAGGTAAAATAGGAAATGTCCCGGTTATAGTTTCTCTTTTTGGCCTGAGCACACGCCTATATAATTTGGACATCAGTTAAGAGAAGGGTGTGACGTTACACATGGCCGCGATTCCGCAGAACGAGCAGGCTCTGCACCGGTTCATTTCAATAATCTGTTCACCGCTGTCCATCGTTCAATATGTCCTTACGAAGCGTGATGCTCTAACCTACAAGCCTCCTGGAGAAATGATTCCTGTGCAGGATGCCTGCCTTCATGCCCATGTTATGGGAAAGGGAGAACACACCGTAATTCTGGAAGCGGGTATGGGCGGATCATCCCTGGACTGGTCAATGGTGCAGCCGGAGCTGTCGCTGTATGCCAAGGTAGTCTCGTATGACCGGGCAGGCCTGGGCTGGAGCGGGAGCGGCAGCCAGCCGGAAAGTGCAACCTGCAGGAAATACGTCCGGGAGCTCAGGGAACTGCTGAAGGCAATGGACTGCAAGCCTCCCTATATTCTGGTGGGCCATTCCTATGGAGGCATGATTGTGAGATGCTTTGCGGGGGAATATCCGGATGAAGTGGAGGGGCTGCTGCTGGTTGATGCTGTACATGAGAGCCGTTATCTTACGGATGAAATGAGCAACCGCCGGAAACAGCAGCGGGAGGCGAACAGACGGCAATATAAGCTGGGTTATCTGTTGGCGCCTGCGGGGATTCCCCGCTTGCTTAGAAGGCCTGTAGGAGGGCGGAGACTCCCGGCAGCTATCCAAAAAAACGCCTCAAGTCTGGGATACCGCAAGAGTGCTTACCGGGCCGCATATGCAGAACTGCTCTGCGCGGAAGAGAGTGCCCTGCAGCTGAAGGCGGCAGAGCCGCTAAGCAGCAAGCTGCCCATTACGGTGCTTAGCGCAGGCAGTCCGGATGAAGAATGGAAGCAAGGCCAGCAGCGCTTAGCCAGGCTGACCCCAAATGTACAGCATATTACCGAAGAAGATCCCCGGCATTCCATTCCCATTCACAGACCGGAGACTGTCGTTAAATACGTCACCGAATTATTGAATACCTTATAGCCAGCGGCTCAAACGAATAAAAGGCAGTACCGGCAGAGCATTCTGCCGGTACTGCCTTTTTACTGGTATAAGTGCTTCGTGCAATCTGCCCTCAGACGGATATTACAGCTGTAATTACAGCTGGAGATTCCGGTCAATCAGGGCAATGCGCTGCTGGACACAGGCATAAGAGCGGAGCGGATCTTCAGGAGTATTCAGCACATAATCAAGCATTTGATCTACCGTAGTGGTAGCCACATGAATCCGGGTGTCGGAGGAAGCGTAGTAGATATAGATGTCCCCGTTGTCCCGGGCGATTATGCCGTTGCAGAATACAACGTTGGATACATCGCCGACGCGTTCTTCACCGTCCGGAGCGATGAAATGTCCGCCGGGAGCATGGGTTACCCTGTTCGGCTCATCCAGATCGGACAGGAATGCGTACAGTACATAACGCAGTCCCGCAGCAGTGTTGCGGACACCGTGGGCGATGTGCAGCCAGCCTTGAGGGGTTTTGACCGGCGCCGGGCCCTGGCCGTTTTTCACTTCCTTGATCGTATGATAATAACGCTGATCCATAATGGATTCGCTGGTAATTACAGCATTCTCAATGGTATCGGACAGTCCCCAGCCGATGCCGCCGCCGGAGCCTGCATCAATGAACCCATCCTGCGGGCGGGTGTAGAAGGCATATTTGCCGTCTACGAATTCAGGATGCAGCACTACATTACGCTGCTGGGCAGAGCCGGTCTTGAGGTCAGCCAGACGTTCCCAGGTCTTCAGGTCCTTAGTGCGGGTGATTCCGCACTGGGCAACTGCACTGGACAGATCGCCGTGCGGGGCAGCGGGATCTTTGCGCTCGGTGCAGAACAGGCCGTAGATCCAGCCGTCGGCATGTTTCACCAGACGCATATCGTAGACGTTGATATCCGGTTCTTCAGTTTCCGGCAGGACAACCGGATGATCCCAGAAGCGGAAGCCGTCTACACCGCTGTCGCTCTCGGCTACTGCGAAGAAGGATTTGCGGTCATTCCCCTCGACACGGGCCACAATGTAGAACATGCCGTCCAGCTCAATGGCCCCCGGGTTGAAGATGCCGTTCACGCCGATCCGTTCAGCGAAATAAGGATTGGTTGCCGGGTTAAAGTCATAACGCCAGATCAGCGGCGCATGTTCCGCTGTGAGCAGCGGGTATTGATAACGGTCATAGGTACCGTTGCCAAAGGGAACCTTCTCATTTTTGCGGCCAATCAGTGATTCATATCGTTCTGTTAACTGCGCCTTGCGTTCTGTGAATAATGTGCTCATTATTTAGTCTCCTTTGAGGTTGTTGTCAGTCTTCCGATCATTTCAAAGCAGGCTCTGCTGTTATGATAAGGGCATTTCCAGGCACTGACCTTGGATGCATGCGCCAGCGGCTGCAGGGATTCATCAACGGCCCAGAACCACTCGCCTAATGTATGATCGACCATGTAGCTGTTAGTGAACGTCCAGGCTGCCTCAGCAGCATCGCGGAACCTCGGATCTCCGGATAGCTGGTAGGCATTATAGAAGCCGACGATCGCTTCGGCCTGCGGCCACCAGTCTTTATTCTTATCCAGCAGCCCGTTCGAATCCGCCTCATTCCAGATTCCGCCGTCAGCGTCAATGCCTTCAGCCAATGTTGCTTCGGCCATGGACAAAGCCACACTGCGCACCCGGTGCAGCAGCTCCTCATCCCCAAGCACTTCAGCCGCTTCGACCAGGAGCCAGCTGCCTTCGATATCATGACCGTAGGAGATATGGTCGGACTTGATATTCCACTCTTCATCCAGGAACAGATGGAAATGCTTGCCCTCCTTATCAATGATGTGGAGGAGCATGACCTCAATCAGCTCAGCCAGCCGGGTCCGCAGCTCTTCGGATTTCCACACACGGTACAGGCCGGTGTAGCCTTCCAGCACATGCAGATGGGTGTTCATCGATTTCTTCTCATTCATGTCCTTGCTGCTGAGACTCAAATTCTCTGTCATCTGCCACTGCTCAGAGAGGGCTTCGATATAACCTTTATTAAGCGGATCATAGCCGTATTGCTCGACCATACGGAACAGTGCCACAGCCTGATCGAGTGCATCCTGGCGTCCGGTAGCATGATGGAACTCAGCCAGGGCGTAGATGGCGAAGGCCTGGCCGTAAATTTGTTTTTTGCGTTCGGAAGGGGCGCCCAGCGCATCTACCATCCAGTAATAGCCGCCGTATTCGGCGTCGGTGAAATATTGAAGCAAATAAGCGTGGGCCCGTTCAGCCATAGTCAGGTATTCAGCGTTGCCATACATGCGGTAAGCGCTCGCAAAGGTCCACAGAATCCGCGCGTTCAGCACCAGGCTTTTTCCGGCCTCCGGATTGATATTCATCTGGTTATCTATTTCACCTACGAATCCGCCATGCTTGTCATCCAGGGTATGCTTCATCCAAAAGCTGAGGATATTGTCTTTCAGCTCTGCTTCCATTTCATTCCGCCAAATCTGTGGCGATTTCGTCATATGGTTGTTCACTCCTAAACAGTAATGGTAGATATTGAAATCAAGGCTATAAGGTAGGCGGGGATTTCGTCTTGGAACTGTAATACTCTTCAATAATGCCTGCAGCCGGCTTGCCGTACATGCAGTAATCATCGTTGCCTGCTGCTTCGTCCAGCGGATAGAGCTGGGCCGGCCAATCCCACAGCATGAAGCCCTGTACCCAGTCCCGCTTCCCGCAGGCGCCGAACATGGCAAGGTAGAAACGGGACTGCTCTTCAAGATCCGGGCCGCCCTCGAGACTCCAGTCATTCGGGATGGCGGCACTGCCGGTCCGGCTGGGGCATCCCGCTTCCATGAAGAAGAAAGGCTTGCCGTGTTTCATGACCACCGCCTCAATCCGGTCAAGCTGTACTTCCCAGTCCTGCTCGGGATAATAGCCGCTCGAAGAGATTACATCAAGCGCATCCCACCAGCTCACGTTATCCTCCTGATACTTATCGCAGTTGTAGGTGATTACACCGCTGTATACCTTGCGGACTTCGGCAATCAGGGCACGCCATTCTGCGGCCCGCCGGTCCGTCTGGACCAGCTCACAGCCGACACAGAACATCTCGCAGCCGCTCTCTTCGGCAAGCACAGCATAATGAAGGATAAAGGCTGTATAGGAACGGAACCACTCTGACCATTTCGGCTCGCAGGGAACATCCTTGTCGAAGAAGTTGATATGAGCCCGCCATGTGCCGTCTGCACAATTCACAATGGGCTTCAGGCAGACCTTCAGTTCAAGTGATTTTGCCTGGCGGATGGCCCAGCGTACCTCTTCATCACTGACCGTGGGTTCTGACCAATAGGGGATCTCTGTAGATTGCGGGGTAGCTTGAAGTGCGCTGAATGCGATGGCGGTCCAGTTCGCACCGGTAGACCTTTTCATCAGCTCCATGGAAGACTCCGCTGCATCATTGGCCCAGGTTCCCCGTCTGCCCATGAACCCCCAGGTTACGCCTCCGATATACTCGCTAAGCAGTGACATGTGGTAACCTCGCTTTGCTGTAGAATGAACAAAAAATATAGTGTATAAAACAAAAAAAATAATTTATTTGTATTTTGTTATTATGTTATTGTTATTTAACGATAACAAGAATACAATTAAGTTATAACGCTTTTTATGAATGTTTTCAAGGGGGAATTGTGCGGGAAGCCTGAAACCGGCCTCTATGTATGTCCATTCTGCGGAGTGGACGGAATCATCAGTCAACTGCAGCCGCGGCTGCGCCAATCTGAAAGGAGACTATTGCTATGAGAGAAGTTCAACTGACCGGAAGTAACATTCCGAATATGCCTTGGCAGGACAGACCGGAAGGAAATGAGAATCCGGTATGGAGACACAGTGACAACCCGGTCATCAAACGCAATCCGGCCAAAGGGGTTGCACGTATTTTCAATAGTGCGGTAATTGCCTATGAAGGAAGCTTCCTCGGCGTATTCCGGGTAGAGGATAATACGACCCGCCCTCATCTGCGTATGGGCCATAGCCATGACGGACTGGACTGGAAAATTGAAGACGCTCCCATTCCGTTCATTGATGAACAAGGCAACCCCTACATGCCGAGATATGCCTACGATCCGCGTCTGGTTAAGGTTGAAGATACTTACTATATTATCTGGTGTACGGATTTCTACGGCGCCGCCATCGGTGTAGCCAGAACGCAGGACTTCAAGACCTTCGTCAGCCTGGAAAATCCATTCCTGCCGTTCAACCGCAACGGCGTGCTGTTCCCTAAGAAACTTAACGGCAACTTCGTGATGCTCTCCCGTCCAAGCGACAGCGGTCATACCCCGTTTGGCGATGTCTTCCTGAGTGAGAGTCCTGACTTCGTCTACTGGGGCAAACACCGTCATGTGATGAGCAGAGGCGGACAGGGCTGGTGGCAGAGCACCAAGATTGGCGGCGGTCCCGCCCCGATTGAAACCTCCGAAGGCTGGCTCATGTTCTACCATGGTGTAACTGGAACCTGCAACGGGCTGGTGTATAGCATGGGTGCGGTTATTCTGGATAAAGACGAGCCGTCGAGAGTCAAATACCGCTCCAGGAACTTCGTGCTTACACCGGAAGAATGGTATGAGGAGAGAGGCTTCGTGAACAATGTTCTCTTCCCGTGCGCGACCTTGAATGATGCCGAAACGGGCCGCATTGCCATCTACTACGGGGCGGCTGATACTTATGTAGGTGTTGCATATACGACAGTGCAGGAAATCGTCAACTACGTGATCGACACCCATGAAGAGGTTGGCGATGATGCGGATTTAGGGAAAATCTAGGCGAAATCTAGATCGGATAAGGCGGCAGAGGCCTTTTTCACCTGACACCGTTGGTCCGCATTCTATGGTACTCATCTCATACAACAAAATCACAGCGTTACAAGATCTGATGGTATATTATTAATACTGGCCTTGTGCGGAATCATTCCCTACAAGAATACAGCAGATCCGGCGGTGATTTTTTGAGCAAGTCAACAGTTCGCGGTAAAAGTATTCTTACTCGGCTGCATCCCTCCAAGTCGCTGGGGGTGCGGCTCTTTCTCGTGTTTTTCGTTGCGACGATGGGAATCGTCCTGTCTTTGGGCTATACATCCTACTCTGTTGCCAAACAAACAATCGAGAACAATGCACTGTCCGCTAATCAGCAGACAGTCGAGCAAACGGCAGAGAAGCTTGATGTAACTCTGCTGCGCTTTGAAGATAATCTGGGCCAGCTGTTCTACAATAAGGATATCCGGCAGGCAGTCTCGGAAGAAAGTACTGCTGCTGCAGGCGGGGGGACGGAACAGGCCGCTGTGATCAGCGGCGAATTGAACCATTGGCTCTCTGCAGTTACTAATGTGCAAGCGGTTTATCTGATTCCTCTTAATGAAGCGCTGCCTGCCGCGTCAGCGGGGGCTGTGGACAATGAATTCCTGGCGGGTGTCCGCGAAGCTTCGTGGTACAAGCAGCTGCAGGATAAGCCGCAGGGCTTGTGGATTACCGAGGCCCAGAGGCAAGGGGAAGCAGAAGGCGTGGTCCATTTCGCCAAGTCCGTAGCGGGGGAAGAGGGAAGCTTAGGATACATAGCGGTCTGTGACATCAAGACTACGGAGCTGGCCAGCCACCTCAGCAAAGTCGATCTGGGGATGGATTCTTATATCCAGCTGCTGACTACCAAAGATGAGATGATTGCCTCTTCCCAGCATCAGGAGACAGACACTTACTTGCGTCTGGGAGGCACCCTGTTCAAGGGACTCAGCGAGAACTCAGGCTCCCTGCCGACCAAGGATGAGAAGGGCAAATCCATTCTTGCCGTGTATGGTACGCTGGAGAGCTCGGGCTGGAGACTGCTTGGCGTTGTCCCTTCCGAGAATCTGATTAAAGATGCGGGCCGTATCCTTAACACCACTTACATAGCAGTGGCTGCCGCTGCCGTCATCGCCATTCTCATTGGCCTCTGGATGGTAAGGATGGTCTCACGGCCGCTGTCACGCCTGCGGGACCTCATGTTCCAAGGGGCAGAAGGTGACCTGCGCGTGCGTACAAAGGTAGTCTCGCATGATGAAATCGGCCAGCTGTCAGGCTCCTTCAATATGATGATGGAACGGATCACAGAGCTGGTCGTGCACACCAATGAGACTGCACGTGAAGTACTGGAGACCGCAGATGCCCTGGGCAATGCATCCCGTGAGACAGCAGTGGCCGCACAGGATATTGCCGCAGCAACTGAACAGATTGCCGGCGGTGCAGGAAATCTGGCGCTGGAAGCAGACCGCGGAAATGAGATGACCGCCCGGATCTCCGAGCGGATGGATGCGGTGATTGCTGCGGCCCAGGAGATTGGCGGGACCGCACATAACGTACAGGCGTCCAGCAGGGAAGGTGTCGTTAAGCTGCAGGAGCTGCTGGGCAGAACGCATGAGACCGGCGATATGACAGGGAAGCTCGTCATTAAGGTCAATGAACTGAAGGATACCACCTCGTCAGTCATCCGGGTGCTTGAGGTCATGCAGAACATTACCCAGCAGACTAATATTTTGTCGCTTAATGCTACTATTGAAGCAGCCCGGGCAGGCGAAGCAGGCAAAGGCTTCACCGTGGTCGCTGATGAAATCCGTCAGCTGGCTGAACAGTCCAAGCGTTCCATTGCAGTAGTTGCTGAGATTACCGACAGAATCATGAATGACATGCATGAGACTGTAGCCGCATTATCCGAGGTGGCACCTTTGTTTGGAGAACAGATGACGTATGTTCAGAGCACCAGCGAGATCTTCGTCAGTGTACAGGGGCAAATGAATCATCTGATTACCCGGCTGGATTCCGTGTCAACATCCATTGACGGACTGAACCACTCGCAGAGAGTGCTGTCCGAGACGATTGGCAATGTCAGCTCGTTTGCGGAAGAATCCTCTGCCGCCTCCGAGGAGGTTGCATCCCTCACCGGTGAGCAGGAGAGCGTAAGTGAATATCTGGTCAATCTCTCCGCCAAACTGGAGAATGCCTCGTCCAAGCTCAAAGAACGATTGTCTAAATTCAGCGTGTAAGCTGCAAGTGTATTAACCGCTTTTCCTTCGGGGGAAGCGGTTTTTTTGCGGTTTGGGGTGGGCATAATAGAACCCATAGTTCCGCAGCCCACTTGATGGAGGAATAACACTTGCAGAAGCTGGTTCACAAACGTATATTTTGGAGTCTGCTGATCCTGTCTGTGCTCGTTGCAGGCTTGATCATCAGACTGGCCTGGGTCCAGCTGCTGCTGAAGAATCAGCAGGTAAGCAGCAGCGGGTACACGATGGCACAGATGGCTGAAATTCAGAGCGAGCGGGAGACAGTGCTGGACAGCGGACGGGGCCGGCTCTATGACAGGAACGGAGAACCGCTGGCCGGAGAGACTGTGTGGACAGCGGCGCTGTTTCCGCAGGAAGAGTCACTTCCGCTGCATACGGTTACCGGGGAGCCTGCCGGGGATAACCAATTGCACCGCCTGGCAGAAATTCTTGGGGTCAGCTACAACCAGCTGCAATCCAGTCGCACAGGACTTAAGGAGCCGCTGCTCTGGCCCTCCGGCAAGGGGGACACTCCGCTGGCATTGTCGTTGTCAGAGGCCCGCGAAGTGGAAGAGCTGGGAATTGAGGGGGTTAAGGCGCTGCCCTTTGCCCGCAGATATGATGGAGCCGCTTCAGGGCGGCAATGGCTTGGTTATTTGTCTGAAGCTTCGGGTGAAGCCCTCCGGCAATCACCGACAGGTCTGCGGATTCCGCGTACAGGTACGGACGGGCTGGAGAAAACACTGGAGCCGCTGCTGCAGGGAGTGGGGCATACAGAGGCGGTTGCCCAGGTGGATGCCAGGGGCAACCGTGTTCCAGGCAGTCCGATTGTAGTCAAAGCACCGGGGAATCCTTATTACCCGCTGTCTTTATATACCACGATTGATAAGAAACTACAGGAGAGTATTGAGCAGCTGGCCGCAGAAGCAGGCGTGAAGGAGGGAGCCGTTGTAGTCCTGGATAGCCAGAACGGCGATATTGCCGCGATGGTCTCCTTGCCGTTCTACAACCCGGAGCAGATCTCGCCGCAAGGGGGCGAATGGAACAACCGGGCGCTGCAGGCAGCGGTACCCGGGTCCATCTTCAAGATAGTCACTGCCGCTGCTGCCCTGGAGGCCGGATTAACTTCACCGGAGGAACCGTTCTATTGTAAAGGAGAATACGGGAAATACGGATTAACCTGCCTGAACGGCAAAGGACACGGCGCCCTTACGATGGCGCAAGGGTTCGCCGTGTCCTGTAATACCGTGTTCGCCACGCTTGCCGAGCGGCTTAGTGGAGCACAGCTTAATGCTGCTGCTCTGGCACTGGGCCTTGGCCGGGACATCGGCTGGCAGGCGGAGAATACGCTGGGCCTGCCGCTGCTCCGGCCGCTCTCCGGGGAGCAGGCGGGGACGATCTTCACCACGCTGCTGCCGGATGACGGCGGGGTCAGGGTGCAGACTGCAATCGGCCAGCGCGATGTGCGGATTACACCGCTGCAGGCGGCGAATCTCGTAGTCACGCTGCTGCATGGCGGGGAGGTTAGAGCGCCGCGTATTCTGCAGCGGGTTGCTTTTGCCAACGGCCAGATGCTGAAGGAGCTTCCGGGACATCTGGCCCCTGCGCCGCAGGGCAGAATATCCGGGGCAACCGCCCGCGTGCTGCTGTCCATGATGCGTAAAGTGGTGACAGAAGGAACAGGCCGGACGCTGCAGGGCCTTGAATGGCCGGTCGCCGGCAAATCAGGCACAGCGCAGACCCTGGTCAAAGGCGTGGCCCGCAATAATCAATGGTTCATCGGCTATGGCCCGGTAGACCATCCGAGATATGCTGTATCCGTTGCTGTCGAGAACGTGGCTCCAAGCAGTCCGCAGGCAGCTGCCAAATTATTCGGTCAAGTATTTGAGCTGCTGTCCGGGTCAACGGGGGCCTGAGTACCGACTGTGCCTGCTGTACCAGCCGAAGCTGTACCAGCCGTATTACCCGGTACAGGGCCGCCGGCTGTGGAGGGTTCAGAAGCGGCAAACGGAGACACGATGAATTCCTCCTGCGGCAGATAGATCCAGCGCTGCAGATACCCCTGCTGAATCAGCTCCTTGAGCAGGATCAGCAGGATCGGCGACAGAATAAGGCCAGCGATGCCAAATACAGAGGAAGACAGAATTACGAAAGATAACATCAGGAAAGCCGAGGAGACGCCGATCGAATTTCCGGTGATTTTGGGCTCCAGCAGCTGCCGTATAACCATCACCACTGCCAGCAGAATGATCAGACCGATGGCAAGTGAGGTATTGCCGACAATGAACAAATAGATAATCCAGGGGATCAGAATCGCCGGTACTCCGAGTAGTGGCAGCAGGTCGAACAAGGCGCAGATCAGAGCCAGAGTAAGAACATTTCCAGTCTGCAGAATCAGCAGTCCGGCGAGAACGATCACGAAGGTGATGCTGATCAGAATCAACTGGGCTTTTAGATAAGAACCGATAGCCTTGAACACATTCCCCTGCAGGAAAGCGTAAGCCGTCTTAAAGGTCTTGGGCAGCTTGTCATGGGCGATCCGGCGCCAGTCCTTAATCTCCATACTGAGGAAAAAGGCCAGAATAATCGCAATGCCGAAATTAGCCATAAAGGAAGAGAAGGAGCCAAGCACACCGATCATATATTTAAAGAAGGTGACCATCCACGTCGAGAGGACATTGGTCGCATCGGTGAAATAACCGTTCAGCTTATCTGTGAGATCGGGCGGGAGCGCATCAATTTTTTGCTGGAGATAGGTGGTAGCCTCAGTAAAATGCTGCTGGACTATGTATGTATATCTGGGCAGATTGTCCTGGAATTGAATGACCTGAGTCGTAATCAGCAGTCCGGCAGCAAATAATGCGCCAAGCAGGATCACTAAGAAGAGTACCACGGAGATAGCGGAGGCGAAAGGCTTAGCCATTCCCTTGCGGTTCAGGAACCGGGCCAGCGGCTCAATCAGCAGGAAGACAAAAAAGGACAGGAACACAGGAGCGGCCAGCTGATACAGCTTACTGAATCCCAGCATCACGAGATATAGCGTCAGAATAACCAATCCGATGTCGAAAAAAGTGCGCCAATATTTTTTGTACAGCGGCAGCATAGAGATAAACGACTCCTTTTTTAGATAAATTTACAATAATCACTTCAATTCATTGTACACGATTTTAATAAAAAAGCGTCTATTTCTTTGGCAGCTGTGTTAAAATAGGGGGTAACGTTTTTTTTAAATGTACTACTTGTCGCCACAACGGTATTGTCCTCTTGCAGGACAGCAGACGCTTCTACTTACTCTACTTGGCCGTATCACACGTAAGACGAGCCAAAGTCAACTCTGGAAAAGCGGGGAATTTACATGCAGACTTTGCTGCTCTGGCTATTTTACATTTCTACCTTTTATGCTTTCATTCCTGGAATGATCAGCCGTATATTTGGTTATCGTGTCTTTCGGAAGGGAATCGGGCGCACGGATTATGGCCTGACCTTTGATGACGGACCTGACCCGCATTATACACCGTTATTGCTGGATTTGCTTAAGCGCTATGGAGCTAAGGCGACTTTCTTCGTGGTAGGTGCTCATGCTGAAGCGCATCCGGAGATTATTAAGCGTATGCATGATGAAGGGCATCTCATCGGGATTCACAATTATGTGCACAAGACGAACTGGCTGATGCGTCCGGCAACGGTGAGGAAGCAAATTCAGCGGACCGATGATATTATCTTCAAAATAACCGGCGAGCGCAGTACCTATTACCGTCCGCCGTGGGGAATTGTGAACCTGTTTGACTTCTCGAAGCGGCGGCAGGTGCAGATTGTACTCTGGTCGGCCATGTTCGGCGACTGGAAGGAGAAGCTGGGGGCGGAACGTCTGACCGACAAGCTGATCTCCAAGCTGGGCCCCGGTGAAGTCATGCTGCTTCATGACTGCGGTACTACGCTCGGTGCCGATCCGCATGCACCGGAGCATATGCTTATTGCCCTGGAGCGGATGCTTCAAGAAGCGGATAGGCGGGGGCTGCGAAGTATCCGGATTGACAAGATGATCAAGGCGGTGCAGGAATCACCTATCACGCGTCTGTCTTTCGGCAAACGGCTGGTTGTCGGCTTATGGCTGGCCTGGGAACAGGTATTCCAGCTGTTGTTCCAGATCAAGACGATCTCTCCGGCAGATCCGTTCCTGCATTACCGGCTGCGTAAGTATCAGGGGAATCCCGTGCAGATGGATAACGGCGAGACCTTAAGCAAAGGTGACAAGGTGATTGAGCTGCATATCGACAACAGGCAGCTGTTCGAGCTGGGGGTGCATTCGCGTTCCTCGGCACAGCTTGCCATCCGCATGATCCGCCGCATGGAGAAGGATCTCCCGGTGCTTGCGGAGCGGATTGCCGGTGATGTGGATCTGGCGGAAGCCAAGGCACTCTACGGTGTGAGCATGCTGAACCGCGGGCCGGAGAAATTCGGATTCATGGTTCTGGATCTGCCAAGCGGCCTGTTCGCAAGTTCCACCAAATTCTATCTCAGTATTCTGCTCAGCGTCATTCATCCGTCAGGCGGAGCGAGACTTAAAGTCCGCAGTGAGCTGCTGGTACCAAAAATGATGCTGATGCCCGTGTCGCAGCTGCTCGACCAGATGAACCAGCAGCGGCCGCAGAAGCCGGTGAAGCAGCGGGAGCGGATGCGGGAAGAGGAGCATTCCCTTGAAGCTGAACTTGAACTACCCGGAGCAACGGTTGTTCATTGAATGCAGCAGGCAGACAGCACTTATAAATTTTGATATTTATCTATACCGCAACTGAAGCTGCTTCTTATGCTCCGCTGGCCTGAATGGGCTGGCGGGGCTTTTTATATATCTGGAGCTATTGCCGATATGTTTGCTGCCTGTGTCGGACGGAGATCCCGAGACCTCCATCCTAAGTCGAAATCCTGCACGAAATACAACATTTCCCGAGTTAAATCGGAGATTACCGGAAAATGTTGTATGAAATGCAGGATTTCACCTACTCCAGGCGGCTTAGCGGGAAGATTATTGTATTTCATACAACAATCTTCCGGAACAACCCTTTATCGATGAATCAAAGTTGCAGAGCGTACAACATTTCCCTAGCGAACAGCGATAGAGACAATTTGGGTGGTCCCTACATCTGCTGGAACTGTGCAATTCTAGTCGCAAATCGGTCCTTACATGTCAAAAAGAGCAGTCCCGCCGCATTAACGGAGGAGACTGCTCTTTCAGTTCGTTCTTTTTATCTCAGGCTGCGGCCGATTAGATCTTCAGCACGCCGCCTTTGCTTGCATTGGTAACCAGCTTGGAGTAACGGGCCAGGTAACCGGTCTTCACCTTCGGTTCGAAGCCTTTCCAGCCGCTGCGGCGGACAGCCAGGACTTCTTCTTCAACCAGCAGCTCGATCTTGCGGTTGATCAGGTCCAGTTCGATGATGTCGCCATCCTCGACAAAAGCAATCGGTCCGCCCTCAGCCGCTTCCGGCGAGATGTGGCCGATACTGATACCGCGGGACGCTCCGGAGAACCGGCCGTCGGTGATCAGGCCGACCTTGGCGCCAAGACCCATACCGACGATCTGCGAAGTCGGTGCCAGCATTTCCGGCATACCCGGTCCGCCCTTCGGACCTTCATACCGGATAACAACGACATGGCCTTCTTTGACCTTGCCGTTCGCGATCCCTTCCAGCGCCTGCTCCTGGGAGTCGAAGCAGATGGCAGGGCCCTTGTGGTAGCCGCCAACGGAAGCATCTACGGCACCAACCTTGATGATGGAGCCTTCCGGAGCCAGGTTGCCGTAGAGTACAGCCAATCCGCCTACCGGGGAATAAGGGTTGTCTATTGTATGAATAACCGACGTATCCTGAATCTCATGACCCGTGACATTCTCGGCCAGAGTCTTGCCGGTTACGGTCATGCAGTCGCCGAAGATGGCGCCCGGCTTCTTCAGCAGCTCGTTCAGCACAGCGCTGACGCCGCCCGCCCGGTCCACATCCTCGATGAAGATATCGGATGCCGGAGCCAGCTTGGCCAGGTAAGGCACGCGGTTGGCTACTTCATTGATGCGCTCCAGCGGATAGTCAATTTCAGCTTCCTGAGCTAGTGCCAGGGTATGCAGCACAGTGTTGGTGGAACCACCCATAGCCATATCCAGCGCAAAGGCATTGTCCAATGATTCATGGGTTACGATATCACGCGGCTTCAGATCCAGCTTGATCAGCTCCATTAGCTGGGTAGCTGATTTGCGGACGAAATCTCTGCGTTCTTCGGCAACAGCCAGAATGGTGCCGTTGCCCGGGAGAGCAAGGCCCATAGCTTCAGCCAGACAGTTCATGGAATTGGCTGTGAACATACCCGAACATGATCCGCAGGTTGGACAGCCGAATTGTTCCAGTTCAAGCAGTTCAGCGTCATTGATCTTGCCGACCTGATGGGCGCCAACGCCTTCGAACACGGATGTCAGGGATAGCTTCTTGCCTTTGCTGTCTACGCCGGCCTTCATCGGTCCGCCGCTGACGAAGATCGTCGGGATGTTGACGCGCAGTGCGCCCATCATCATGCCCGGGGTGATTTTATCACAGTTGGGAATGCACACCATTCCATCGAACCAGTGAGCGGAAACCATCGTTTCCACAGAATCGGCAATAATCTCGCGGCTTGGGAGCGAATAGCGCATTCCGATATGTCCCATGGCAATACCGTCATCAACGCCGATGGTATTGAATTCGAACGGAACCCCGCCGGCTTCACGGATAGCTTCCTTAACGATTTTGCCGAATTCCTGCAGATGCACATGACCCGGTACAATGTCGAGATAGGAATTGCAGACTGCGATAAACGGCTTGCCGAAATCCTCTTCCTTAACGCCTGCGGCCCGCAGAAGGCTGCGGTGTGGAGCACGGTCAAAGCCCTTTTTGATCATGTCTGAACGCATTTTCTTGTTTGCCATGATGAAATTTCCCCCTAAAAGTATTGTGAGCCTAACCTCTTGGAACGGTGAGAACAAATATAGTGCCGCATTAACGCATTGCAATCCCAAAAGCTGCGTGTCTGCGGTTTATAGAAGGTACAAGGTCCAGCTTCCTGCAGTAAACAGAAGTAGGGCGGAGCCGTTTCTATAAAACAAGCGGATTGGATACGAACGTTAATAGAGAGTCTATCACAAAAAACCTCATTTTTCTACCGGGCAATGTGAAGTTTGTCGCGGTAATCTCCCGGCAGACCAATGGAAACGGCTACACTGTCCTCCACAGGAATTCATACACAAAAAGCCTATCCGCGGCGGGACAGGCTTCTACATATTAATAAGGGAAGAGGTTTCTGTGAATAATTACTAAAGTGAACGCCGGATTGCGGCGCGCTGGAGCGAGATCATCCAGTCCACAGACGGCTCAACCAGCGGGTTCAGCATACGTCTGACAGCGGGCTGGGCCAGCAGCACCGTGCAGGATACTGCGCCTGCAATCAGAAGAGCGGCTCCGGCAGCATTTCCGATATAGGCATACAGGCCGGAAACGGCAGCCGCCCGGACAATGAATCCGTGAAGCAGGAAGACGTAGAGGGTGCGGCGTCCCAAGTCTGTCATGCGGCTTAACCCGTAAGGGACCAGGCCCAGAAACGCCAGGGAAGCGGCAAATTGCAGACCATACACAGCGAGCCGGAACACCCCCGCATACCATTCATGGGCACCGAGCTGCATATAGGTCATACTGCCGAACAGCCAGCCCATCGGGAGACCGCGTCCCGCTACGCCCATCACTATAAGCAGCAGGAGGGAAGCGGCAGCGGCAGCGGTTTTGACATATTGCTGATACAGCTTAACGAAAGCTCCGAATGAGAAATGAAATCCGATGACGAAAAAGGGAAGATAGACAAAGGTGCGGCTGATGCTGAACCAGATTCCATCCAACTGCAGATAACCTACAGCCACACCTGCGGCGATGGCGAAGGCAAACTGGGCGCTCTTGCTCCAGCGGCTCATCCCCAGCATGAGCAGACGCCAGAAGGCGTGGCTGGCCAGGAACCACAGCAGCAGGTAAGGAGCGAAGAAGGAATGCTGTATGTTATTTACATGGAATAAGGAAATGTCGAGTGCGGAGTAGAGGCTCTGAAAAATAATATATTGCAGTCCGATCTGCAGCAGCACCTTACGGCCGGCCGCGCCATTTAAGCTTTTACGGGCAAAGTAACCGGTCACAAGCACAAACAGCGGCATATGAAAGCTGAAGATCCATTGGTACAGGGTGTGGAGTCCGCTCATTTCAAGAATCAGGGGTTCGATCGCATTGGCCACAAAGACAGTTACAATAAGCATGAAGCGCAAATTAAGAAAAAACGTTTCTCCACGCGTGTCGAGCGAGCTTTCCCGGGTCATGACGTTACCTCCAATAAATGCGGTTTGCGCGATGCTTAATACTTTAATTTTAAAATACATGATTTCCGGTAAATAAATTGTGAAATACATCACAATGGTAAGCGCTCTCATGGCCGCCAGATGTGGCGAAGTGTTGAAGGTTGTTTGATTTCATTGATTACACTATAATTTTCTGTATGCAGTATCCGGGAGTGAATTCTATTGAGAAAAAGCAGTACCAAACGTAATGTGCTTATAGGAATTGTATTGATTCTGCTGGTGGCAGGGGTGTTTATATGGAAGTACCTGACTCCGTATCAGCCTGCTGAAAGAGCCGAATCCGCACTTGTCTCTGCCGGGGGAGTTACAGTAGAGCAGAATGACAACTGGATCTCGTTCGAGCCATCGGTTGCACTCGGCACCGCCGTGATCTTTTATCCCGGCGCACTGGTCGAGGCGGAAGCTTATGCTCCGCTTGCCAGGAAAATCGCAGCAGCCGGCCACCCGTTCTATATCGCAAGAATGCCGCTCAATCTGGCCGTGATCAAGGGGAATGCTGCCGAAGAGATCATCCGCGTGCATCCGAAGCAGTCCTTTGTGCTTGGCGGACACTCGCTTGGCGGGGTAATGGCCTCGCGCTTCGCCGCAGATCATGCCGACCAGCTGGAAGGCGTTTTTTTTCTGGCTTCCTACCCGGATGAGAAGGGCAGTCTGAAGGATACTACGCTGTCCGTATTGTCGGTGCTGGGTACGGAGGACAAGGTGGTTGATCAGGAGAGCTATAACGAAGGCAGGGCTTATCTTCCGGGCAACACTGTATACACGCCGGTCAACGGCGGCAATCATGCCCAGTTCGGGAGCTACGGCCCCCAGAAGGGTGACGGCATAGCCACGATCACAGAGGAAGAGCAGCAGGCACGCACTGCGCGGGCCTTGCTGGATTGGATAGGGAATCTGCGTCAGAGCAAGTGAGCACCGAATGACGGAAGTAACTCCGCCTGGGAGAGGAGTGTCAGTCTGAATGCCTGAATTGCATATTAATGAGATATCCGTTCCGTGCAGGGGCATCTTGTTCGACAAGGATGGAACGCTGCTGGATCTGCTTGCCACCTGGGGAAGCTGGGCTGATCTGATTCTGGAGGGGCTGGGCAGCCAGCTGGCATTCATCGGCGGCCTGCCGCGAGCCGGGCCGGAGCTTGCTTCTGTGCTGGGTACGGTTCATGATGCCAACGGCAAGGTGACCGGCTATGATCCCGCCGGGCCGCTCTCCATGGCGACCGCCGAAGAAACGACCGGGATTCTGGCCTGGCAGCTGTATGCTGCCGGCGTTCCCTGGAATGAAGCGGTAACGCGGGTGAATGCGATCTCCAAGGAAGCTATGAACGAGCTGCGCCGGCGGAGGGCGGCGGTGGCAATGCCGGGGCTGCCGGATTTCCTGGAGCAGTGTGCGGCCGCTTCGCTGAAACTCGGTGTAGTGACCTCAGACAATATGGCCACTACCCGTGAGCAGCTGGAGTGGCTTGGGATATCCGGTTATTTTCATTCTGTCGTCACCAGAGACAGAGTGAAGCACGGCAAGCCTGCACCGGAGATGGCCGAGACGGCCTGCCGGGAGCTGGGCCTGCTGCCCGGGGAGACGGTCATTATCGGTGACAGTAATGCGGATATGCAGCTTGGTAAGGGAGCCGGACTGCGTCTTGCTGTGGGTCTGTCTCCAGACGGGGCCGCAGCCCACCTGCTGGATGCGGATATTGTTGTTTCCGGCTATCCGCAGCTCCGGTTAACATTCTGATTTCATTTCTGTACAGAGAGGAAACGTGTGGACTCTATGGATCAATTGCAGCTACTGGCTTCCTGGATCAAAGACAGCGGGAATATTGTTTTTTTCGGCGGCGCCGGAACCTCAACGGAGAGCGGCATACCGGATTTCCGTTCGGCGGCCGGTCTTTACCAGACTCAGCACAACTCTCCTTATCCGCCTGAAGTCATGCTGAGCCGCAGCTTTTTCATGTCCTCGCCGGACATTTTTTTTGATTTCTACCGCAGCAAGATGATTCATCCGGAGGCGAAGCCGAACGGGGCACATAAGCTGCTGGCTGACCTTGAAGCGAAAGGCAAGCTGAAGGCGGTCATAACACAGAATATCGATGGTCTCCACCAACTGGCGGGAAGCCGCAGGGTGCTGGAGCTGCACGGCTCAATTCACCGCAATCACTGCATGGACTGCAATACCTATTACGGTCTGGAGCAGATTCTGGAGCAGACGGCTGCTGTACCGCTGTGCCCGGAGTGCGGCGGCATCATTAAGCCGGATGTGGTGCTCTATGAGGAAGCGCTTGATCATGATGTACTGGTCGACGCAGTGGCGGCGATTGCGGCAGCAGATCTGCTGCTGATTGGCGGCACCTCGCTCACCGTCCAGCCGGCGGCAAGTCTGATCACCTACTTCCGGGGAAGGCATACGGTGTTGCTCAACGGTGATCCGACACCGTACGACCATCAGGCAGATCTGATCATTACGGACCGGATCGGCGATGTGATGGGCAGAATACAAGGGCTGATCGGATGAGGATTTCAAGCTTTTCGCCGGGGTGAAGATTACAAAGTCTGTACGGAGTTTAAAATAGGGTATTGCAATAACTGAGGAAACGAGAGGCAGGGATAATCAATGGTATATGTGGCTAGCGATGAACGGTATGAAGTCATGCGTTATAACCGCACCGGCAGGTCGGGCCTCAAGCTTCCGGCAATTTCACTGGGCCTGTGGCATAATTTCGGCGGCATCGACACTTATGAGAATGGCCGTGAGATGATCACCCGCTCTTTCGATCTCGGAATTACCCATTTCGATCTGGCTAATAATTATGGCCCTCCGGCAGGCTCGGCAGAGGAACTGTTCGGCAAAGTTCTTGCCCGTGATCTCGCTCCGTACCGTGACGAGCTGGTAATCTCCACCAAGGCGGGATATTATATGTGGCCCGGCCCTTACGGCGACTGGGGTTCACGCAAATATATACTATCCAGCCTGGACCAGAGCCTAAAACGGCTGGGACTGGACTATGTGGATATTTTCTATTCCCACCGTCCGGACCCGGAAACACCGATGGAAGAAACGATGGGAGCACTGGATCATGCCGTGCGTTCAGGCAAAGCGCTCTACATCGGCCTGTCCAACTACACGGCTGAGCAGACGGAGCAGGCAATTGGCATCCTGAAGAAGCTCGGAACACCGCTTCTGATTCATCAGCCGCGGTATTCCATGCTCGACCGCTGGATCGAAGGCGGGCTGCAGGATGTGCTGCAGGAGCATGGCGTCGGCAGTATCGCCTTTACACCGCTGGCGCAGGGCCTGCTGACCAGCAAATACCTGAACGGCATTCCGGGCGATTCCCGGGCCGCCGGGCCATCCGCCTTCCTGAACGAGAGCCGGATTACGCCGGAGGTGCTGCGCAAAATCCATGCGCTCAATCAGATGGCGGTAGCGCGCGGCCAGAGCCTGGCCCAGTTCGCGCTCCTCTGGACGCTGCGCGGCGGCAAGGTGACCTCGGCGCTGATCGGCGCCAGCCGGGTAAGCCAGATCGAGGAGAATATTGCCGCTCTGGCGCATGGCGATTTCTCGCAGGAAGAGCTGGAACGGATTGAGACGATCCTTGGAACAGAGGATGAAGCCTGAGTAATCTATAGAATTGACAAGCAACAGCCCGCTTCCGGAACAGGAAACGGGCTGTTGGCTTAAGCGGAGTTCTGGTAGAACGCCGGATGCTCTCCTGAGCCTATTTCTCCCCGGGATTGGCAGTTGCCTGCCGGTAAGTGCTGGGAGACTGGGCACAAAAGCGTTTGAACTGCCGGGAGAAGTACAGGGCATCGGTCAGGCCGACGGAGGCTGCGACCTGCTCTACTGACAGCTCAGGGCGTTCGCGCAGCAGCTGGCGGGACTTCTCAATACGCAGCTTCAGCAGATAGGTCACCGGCGAGAGGCCGGTCTCCTGCTTGAAGATGCGTGACAAATAAGCGCGGTTATAGCCCAGGCTGCCGCACATCTGTTCAATGGAGACCGGATGGGCATATTGTGATGTCATATAGTTGATCATTTGCTTCACTGTGCGTTTGACCTGCGACTCCGCCCCGGGCGACCTTAAGGAGGAGATCAGCAGACCGGATGCTTCGCCGATGATCAGGTAAAGATAGCCGAGCGAGGTCAGATGCGCGCTCTCCTTGCCCGCATAGAAGGCGGACATCATCCCGGCGAGTGCACCCGGGATCAGACTGCCTTCAGCCGTGGTCAGGACCGGCTTCTCCGGGGAGAAGCCGGCCTGCAAGGCGAGCTGCTCCGCCTCCGTTCCGGTGAAGGCAGCCCAGCGGTACCGCCAGGGCTGCTGCTGATCCGAGATGTAGCTCACCAGCTGGGCCGGGTGGATCAGGAAGCAGTCTCCCGCCCCCAGTTCATATTTGCGCTGCTCGGTCCGGAAGACACCGGAGCCGGACTCAATATAGTGAAGCAGATAATAATCGTAGATCTTGGGGCCGGCCTGATGCAGCGGAAGCGTCTGGCTCTCCCCGGCGAACAGCACATGCAGAGACTGCTGATCGAAATACACGGGATTTGATCCTACGGAATAGGTATGTTCCAACGGCCATCCGCCTTTCTTGAATATAACGCTATCATAGCTTAGCATGAGGGGAAGCGCAGAAATGAATCTTTATCTCCAGTATATCCTCCCGGCTGCCGGAAGTCACATTTGTCCATGTATTGCACACATGATTGCATTATCAGGGCAAGTCTGATTTTATTATAATGTAAGCAGAAGGAAGCAAGTTGGAAACAAGTTGAAAGCCCAAGCACAAGCAGCGAAAGGATGGAGTGGCAATAATGAGCGTACAGGAACTTAACAGTAAATTTATCGAGAAATACGGGGAGAGCAGCGAAGAGGCGCGGGTATTCTATGCACCAGGCCGTGTGAATCTCATCGGAGAGCATCTGGACTACAACGGCGGTTATGTGTTCCCGGCAGCACTGGACTTCGGAACTACCCTTATCGTACGTCCGCGTTCGGATGGCAAGGTTCAATTCGCATCAACGAATTTCCCTTATGAAGCCTCTATCGACTACAGCGAAATCGGCAAAGCCAAAACCGGCGAGTGGGTTGACTATCCGGTTGGTGTTATGGTCGAGCTGGCCAAGAAGGATCTTCCGGTATCCGGAGGGTATGACCTCTTGTTCCACGGAGAGATTCCGAACGGCTCGGGCTTGTCCTCTTCCGCTTCCATCGAGGTAGTAACAGGTTATGCCTTCCTGACGCTGCTTGGCGGAGACACGGATACTGTAGAGATCGCCCTGCTGTCCCAGCGTGCGGAGAACCAGTATGTGGGTGTAAACTCCGGCATCATGGACCAGTTCGCTGTCGCCAACGGCAAACGCGACCAGGCCATCCTGCTGATGTGCGACACCCTGGAATACAGCCTGGTACCGTTTGTGACCGGCTCTTATAAGCTGGTTATCGGCAATACGAACAAGAAGCGCGGCCTTGTGGACTCCAAGTACAATGAGCGCCGCAGCCAATGCGAGGAGGCTCTGGCTATTTTGAAGCAAGAGGTGCCAACCCTGTCTTACCTGGCCGAGCTTAAACCTGAACAATTCGAGCTTCATCAGCATAAAATCACCGACGAAACCGTCAGACGCCGCGCCCGCCATGTGGTGGAAGAGAATCAGCGTGTGCTCGATTCGGTTGAAGTGCTCAAGAACAATGACCTGAAGCAATTCGGACTCTATATGAACGACTCCCATGTCTCCCTGCGTGACCTGTATGAAGTCAGCTGCGAAGAGCTGGACATCATGGTTGAAGAAGCACAGCGTATTCCGGGAACACTCGGCTCGCGTATGACAGGTGCCGGATTCGGCGGATGTACAGTATCTCTGGTGCATGAGGATGATGTGGAACGTTTCATTGCCGAAGTCGGCGAAGCTTACAAGAAGAGATCCGGTCTGACGGGCGAGTTCTATGTATGCACGATCGGCAACGGCGTTGAAGAACTGAAAGGAGTGAAGTAAGATGGCGATTCTGGTAACGGGCGGAGCAGGATATATCGGTTCCCACACAGTGGCGGAGCTGCTGGACCGGGGCGAAGAGGTTGTAGTTATCGACAATCTGCTGACAGGGCACCGCGAGGCGCTGCTGGGCGGCAAGCTGTATGAGGGAGACCTGCGCGACAAGGCACTGCTGGCCAAGCTTTTCTCCGAGAACAAGATTGAAGCGGTAATCCATTTCGCAGCGAGTTCCCTGGTGGGCGAGAGCATGAAGGATCCGGTAAAATATTACGACAACAACGTGTATGGTACACAGTGTCTTCTCGAAGCGATGCAGCATGCCGGAGTGGACAAAATCGTCTTCTCCTCCACAGCCGCAACCTACGGCGAACCGGAAAAGGTGCCGATTGAAGAAACGGACCGCACTGAACCTGCGAATGTGTACGGGGAGACCAAACTGACCATGGAACGCATGATGGCCTGGTTCGACAAGGTACTCGGCATCAAATACGTAGCGCTGCGCTACTTCAATGCTGCAGGTGCACATGCCAGCGGCAAAATCGGCGAAGACCACCGTCCGGAGAGCCACCTGATTCCGCTGGTGCTCCAGGCTGCACTTAAGCAGCGGGAGAACATCGCGGTCTTCGGCGAAGACTACCCGACAGAAGACGGAACCTGCGTACGCGACTATATCCATGTCAGCGATCTGGCGGATGCGCATGTCCGTGCGGTAACCTACCTGCGCAGCGGCAGTGCAAGCAATATCTTCAACCTGGGCAACGGCCTGGGCTTCTCCGTCAAGCAGGTGATTGAAACTGCGAAGAAGGTCACCGGCCTGGACATTCCGGTTGTAATCCAGGAGCGCCGCGCCGGTGATCCGGCGGTACTTGTCGCTTCTTCGGCCAAAGCCCGGACGATCCTGGGCTGGGACCCGCAGCATGCCGATCTGGAAGGCATCATCCAAAGCGCCTGGAACTGGCACTCCGCGAATCCGGAAGGGTATGGCGGCTAAGCCTGCCAATGTACTTTGTTGTGAATAGTACGGAAGCCTGGCTTGAAGAATAAGCAATCCTAAGATGAACAAAAGAAAAATAAAAAGCCAGAAGGATAGAAGGGGGATTTTGGAACTGTAGGAGCGTTAGCGACCGCCTGAAAGCTTTCCGCAGGAAAGCTCGCTTCGGAAGCATCAGCAGTCACCGGATTTCTACCGCAATCAGCGGGTCAATCAAGAAATCTGGGGACAACAGCGGCCGGAGGTCCAAATATTCACCGTAGTGACGTCTATGGCTTAAGTTAATATCTTAAGTTCAGCTATACAGGTTGCAGCAAATAAGGAGAATTGAAATGCAGAACGATAATATTACGGCTGCAGCCTCTGAGAAGGCATTGTATGCAATTGAACAGCTGGTCCTGTTCGCGCAGCACAAGGGGCTGATTCAGCCGGCTGACGTTGATTACAGCCGCAATGAGCTGCTGGACCAGTTCGGCTTCAGTGAGCCGTATGCCGGTGAATTCACTGAAGGTCCGCTTGAGAGTCCGCAGGCCCCGCTGGATCAATTGATCGACTACGGGTTTGAGTCCGGGCTGATTCCGGAGAATACGGACACATACCGCGATCTGCTGGACGCCAAGATCATGGGCCTTCTGATGGCCCGGCCGTCTGAGGTAAATGCGGAGTTTGCCGCGATCCAGGCGGAGCAGGGCATTCAGGCGGCCACTGACCGCTTTTATAAGCTGAGCATTGATTCCAACTATATCCGTATGGACAGGGTGGCCAAGAATGTATATTGGCTTCAGGAGTCGCCTTACGGGGATATCGAGATGACGATCAATCTCTCCAAACCGGAGAAAAGTCCGAAGGAAATCGCCATGGCCCGGCTGCTCCCGCCGCCGGTCTATCCGAAATGCCAGCTCTGCCGCGAGAATGTCGGCTATGCCGGACGGGTCAATCATCCGCCGCGCCAGAACCTGCGCGTGATTCCGCTTGCAATGAATAATGAAAAGTGGTTCTTCCAGTACTCGCCGTATGTGTATTATAACGAGCATTGTATCGTGTTCCACCATGATCATGTGCCGATGAAGCTGACGAAGGATACGCTGAAGCGTCTGCTTAGCTTTGTTGAATCCTTCCCGCATTATTTCATCGGCTCGAATGCCGATCTGCCGATTGTCGGCGGCTCCATTCTGACCCATGATCACTTCCAGGGCGGACGCCACACCTTCCCCATCCAGAAGGCGCCCAAAGAGGATAGCTTCACCCATGCTGCATATCCAGGCGTTAGCCTAAGCATTGTGAAATGGCCGATGTCTGTGCTGCGGATGCACGGGGCAGATCCTGCCGTGCTGCTGGAAGCCGGCAACAGTATCTATGAGGCCTGGAAGACTTACAGCGATCCGGCAGCTGATGTCCTGGCCTTCAGTGAAGAAGCCGGGGAGAGCGTGCCGCATAACACGGTTACACCTATCGTCCGCCGGGCAGAAGACGGCGGCTATGAGATGGATCTGGTGCTGCGCAACAACCGGACCAGCGAAGAATATCCCGAAGGGATTTTCCACCCGCACCGGGAAATGCACCACATCAAGAAGGAGAACATCGGCCTGATCGAGGTTATGGGCCTGGCGATTCTGCCGGGGCGCCTCAAGGAAGAGCTCGATGCTGTCGCTGGCGTTCTGGCCGGAGACACCGCACTGCTGGAAGCAGTCCAGAGCCAGGGCGCTGATCATCCGCTCACGCTGCATGCCTCCTGGATCGCGGAGCTGGCCGGCCGTTTCGGCACCTCCCTGAGCCGCGAGGAAGCGGTGAAGACGGTGCAGAACGAGGTAGGCACCAAGTTCACGCATATTCTGGAGCATGCGGGAGTCTACAAACGCACACCGGAAGGCCAGGCGGCATTCCGCCGGTTCGTGAACAGCAGCGGGTTTAACTAAGACCGCTGTGTCTTGTAAATGAGATGTCCCTGCCGGAGTGTCGGCGGGGGCATTTTTTGTTGCGCGGGAAACTACGATGCAATGATGTGTCCGCCGGAAGTGGACGGCAGGAGGAAATGAGGGGGAGAAGTGCCCCTGAATCCGCTGAAATCGGGCGATGGGAGGAAATGAAGGGCAGAAGTTCCTCTGATTTCGCTGAAAGCGGGCGATGGGAGGAAATGAGGGGCAGAAGTGCCCCTGATTCCGCTGAAAGTGGGCGATGGGAGGAAATGAGGGGCAGAAGTGCCCCTCATTTCGCTGAAATCGGGCGATGGGAGGAAATGAGGGGCAGAAGTGCCCCTGAATCCGCCGAAAGCGGGCGGCATGGGGAAATTAAAGGGATAAATCCCTCTGATTTCGCCGAAAGCGGGCGGCATGGGGAAATTAAAGGGATAAATCCCTCTGATTCCGCTGAAAGTGGGCGGCAAGGGGAAATTAAAGGGATAAATCCCTCTGATTCCGCCGAAAGTGGCCGGCAAGCGGAAATTAAAGGGAAAAATCCCTCTGATTCCGCTGAAAGTGGGCGGCAAGGGGAAAATAAAGGGATAAATCCCTCTGATTCCGCCAAAAGTGGGCGGCATGAGGAAATTAAAGGGATAAATCCCTCTGATTCCGCCAAAAGTGGGCGGCATGAGGAAATTAAAGGGATAAATCCCTCTGATTCCGCCAAAAGTGGGCGGCAAGCGGAAAATAAAGGGATAAATCCCTTTGAATTTGTGCTAGGCAGGCGTTAAGGGAACGCCGTGTCTTTTAAACACGATACCGACCTTTTGCCGCTCCTCTGTAGTCATTTGAATGCGGCAAGCCGGAGGTCTATAATATACAAGTGCGTCACATTCATATACTCATGGAGGTTTACCCATATGCGTAAGTTTGAGTTCTATAACCCTACCAAGCTGATTTTTGGACAAGGGACATTGCAGGCACTCCGCACCGAAGTGCCGAAATACGGCAAGAATGTACTGCTGATGTACGGCGGCGGCAGCATTAAGCGCAGCGGCCTGTACGACAATGTAATTGCTGAGCTGAATGCCATCGGAGCTGTAGTTACGGAATTGGCCGGAGTGGAGCCTAACCCGCGCCTGTCTACCGTACATAAAGGCGTGGATTTATGCCGCGAGAACGGGATCGAACTGATCCTCGCCGTCGGCGGCGGCAGTGTGCTGGATTGTGCCAAGGCTGTAGCTGTCGGTGCGAAATACGATGGGGATATGTGGGACTTCGTGGAGCGCAAAGCGGCGCCTCAGGGAGCTCTTCCGCTGGGGACTGTGCTGACTATGGCGGCTACCGGTTCGGAAATGAACAACGGCTCGGTAATTACGAATGAAGTGACCAAGGAGAAAATGGGCTGGGGCAGCGTGCATGCCTATCCGGCATTCTCGATTCTTGATCCTGAGAACACCTTCTCCCTGCCGCGTGACCAGACGGTCTACGGTATGGTGGACATCATGTCCCATACACTGGAGCATTATTTCCACACAGACGGCAATACGCTAGTACAAGACGGCTTCTGTGAAACCCTGCTTCGTACAGTAATCGAGACTGCACCGAAGCTGATCGAAGATCTGAACAACTATGAACTGCGTGAGACCATCATGTACTGCGGCACCATGGCACTGAACGGGATGGTCAGCATGGGCTTTGCCGGAGACTGGGCTACGCACAATATTGAGCATGCCGTATCCGCCGTTTACGATATTCCGCATGGCGGAGGATTGGCGATTCTGTTCCCGCAATGGATGAAATACAACCTCAGTACGAATCCTGCCCGTTTCCGCCAATTGGCAGTGAACGTATTCGGGATTGATCCGGCTGGCAGAAGCGATGAGGAAGTCGGTCTGGAAGGCATCGAGGCGCTTCGCAGCTTCTGGGATTCCATCGGAGCTCCGAAGACGCTTGGTGATTATGACATCGATGACAGCGAAATCGGCAATATGGCGGACAAGGCTGTCCGTTTCGGCCCGTTTGGCAACTTCCGCAAGCTGCAGCGTGAGGATGTTGTAGAGATTTACAAGCTGGCTCTGTAAGCTGCATTTACAAGCAGTTGACCATGTAAGCCGGTCCTGCAAGGCAGCTGGATAGACATACCGGCAATGGTTAACCATATTTGCTGCACCCAAAGATCAGCCGCTCCCGTTCACCGGGAGCGGCTTTTTAACATGGAAATCCCTTAATGTTCTCTCTCCGGAGATACAATAATGAGATTAATACCCAACTTTGTGAAACCAAGGACATGGTTTCTGCGTTTAATCTAGTATGACAGTCCGGAAGTAAAGACGGGAGGAGACAAACATGCAAACGCTGTATTTGGGCTGTTTGGCGCTGGGCATTATTTTTGCCGTAGTCAGTGTACTTGTAGGCGACCTGATCGGAGGCGCTCTGCACGGGGTTTTTGACTTCGTATCCTTTGATTTCGTCAATCCTGCCATCTTGGCAGGCGGAGTAACAGTGTTCGGCGGAGCGGGGGTGCTGCTTAGCCGCTACAGCGGACTGGAAGATGGCGCAATTCTTGCCTTGTCCCTGCTGATTGCGGCTTTTACGGGAGTGGTGCTGCATCTTGTTGTAGTGAAGCCAATGAGGAACAGCGAAATGTCGAACGGGTTCTCCATGAACGATCTGCCGGGAAGAATCGGTGAGGTTATGGTTCCGGTTCCTGCATCAGGCTATGGTGAGATTATGGTGAAATTCGGTGCAGGCAACAGTCTGCATACCGCAGCCAGCTTCGAACAGCATCCGCTGCCGGCCGGCATTAAAGTTGTGGTGGTAGAGGTCCGGGAGGGCGTAGCCCTTGTGTCAGAATTCGAAGACAGAAGAGGAGTGGATTCTTAATGTTCGGTATTCCTGATTTTTTGTTTATTCCCGCAGTCGTTGTGGCTGTATTATTTGTACTGGGGATTGCATTCTGGGCCCGTTACAAAACGGTAGGACCTGATGAAGGTATGATCGTCACCGGTTCCTTCCTGGGCAGCAATCATATCTCAGATGACGGCTCCGGCCGCAAAATCAAAATCGTCCGCGGCGGCGGTGCATTCATCCTGCCGGTCTTCCAGAAGGCCGAGTTCATGTCACTGCTCTCCCACAAGCTAGACGTGACGACCCCGGAGGTCTACACGGAGCAGGGCGTTCCGGTCATTGCCGATGGAGTGGCGATCATCAAGGTGGGCAGCTCGACCGAGGATGTGGCGACGGCAGCCGAGCAGTTCATGGGCAAGCCGATTGAGGCGCTGAAGAGCGAAGCCCAGGAAGTGCTCGAAGGCCATCTGCGGGCGATTCTCGGCTCGATGACCGTTGAAGAGGTCTACCGCAACCGGGACCGTTTCGCCCAGGAGGTTCAAGGCGTTGCGGCCCGTGATTTGAAGAAAATGGGGCTGCAGATCGTCTCGTTCACCATTAAGGATGTGCGTGACAAGCACGGCTATCTGGAAGCGCTGGGTAAACCGCGGATTGCTGCAGTGAAGCGGGATGCAGAGATTGCCGAAGCCGAAGCAGTGCGTGACGCGCGGATTCAGAAGGCCAATGCCGAAGAGCAGGGGCAGAAGGCAGAACTGCTGCGTGATACCAACATCGCCGAAGCCTCGAAGGAGAACCAGCTGAAGGTAGCGGCGTTCAAACGTGATCAGGATACCGCCAAAGCGGAAGCGGACCAGGCGTACCATATTCAGGAGGCGCGGGCCAAGCAGACGGTGGTTGAAGAGCAGATGAAGGTCGAGCTGGTCCGCAAGGAACGCGAAATTGATCTGCAGACCAAGGAAATCCAGGTTCGCGAGAAGCAGTATGATGCGGAAGTGAAGAAGAAAGCGGAAGCGGACCGTTACGCGGTGGAGCAGGCGGCGGAAGCCGACAAGGCCAAGCGGATGCGTGAAGCCGATGCGCTTCAGTATAGTATTGAGAAGCAGGCTCAGGCTACCTCCGAGCAGAAACGTCTGGAAGGGCAGGCGGTGGCCGATGCCGAGCTGGCCAAAGGTAAAGCGGAAGCGGAAGTTATCCGCCTGCGCGGTCTGGCCGAAGCGGAAGCCAAAGAGAAGCTGGCGGAAGCCTTCCAGAAGTTCGGCGAAGCGGCGGTACTCGATATTATCGTCAAAATGCTGCCGGAGCTGGCCGGAAAGATCGCCGAGCCGCTGGCTTCTATCGATAAGCTGACTGTTGTGGATACCGGCAACGGTGAAGGTGCGGCCCGGGTCAGCAATTATGTGACCCAGCTGATGGCGACAGCCCCCGAGATGCTGAAAAGTGTGTCCGGCATTGATGTTGAGGCTCTGATTAAAGGGCTGACCCAGACTAAGGGCAAGCCGGAGCTGGCGGCAGCTGCCGAGTATACCGGAGCGCCAGTAACCGCCCTCCCAAGCAAACCGAAACCGGCCGTAATACCACCGGCCGCCCCGGTTGAACAACCAGAGGAATAATAGCGTATCACCGAGGTATGGCCGGCAGGTTTAACCGCCTGTCATACCTTTTTTATAGAATTAGGGCAATAGGAAACGGAGGTGCAGGCATGGAGCTCATTTTGGATAATATACGGAAGAGCTTTGACGGTAAGGAAGTGCTGAAGGGAATTGACTTCACCTTCGAGCAAGGCAAGATTTACGGGCTCCTGGGACGCAACGGTGCCGGCAAAACCTCACTGTTCAACTGCCTCAGCGGTGAGATACGCATGGACAGCGGCGGGGCTTTCCTGCGGCGGGAGGAAGTGAGTCTTCCGCTTCGCGAAGAGGAGATCGGCTATGTCTTTTCCCTGCCGATTCTGCCGGATTTCTTAACGGGTTATGAGTTCGTGAAGTTCTACATGGATATCAATAAGGATAAAATTGAACCGGGCAGAAGTATCGAAGAGTATTTTGATATCATCCGTTTTGAGGAGGAGGACCGCCACCGCCTGATCAAAGGCTACTCCCACGGGATGAAGAACAAAATCCAGATGCTCTGCTTCATCATTTCCCGGCCGCCGCTGATTCTGCTGGATGAGCCGCTGACCTCCTTTGATGTAGTGGTCGCGCTGGAGATCAAGAAGCTGCTGCGTGAGATGAAGCAGAAGCATATTATTATTTTCTCCACCCATATTCTGCAGCTGGCTGCCGATCTCTGTGATGAGCTGGTGATTCTGAATAATGGCTTACTCCGTGAGATTCCCGCGGAAACGCTGCGCAGTCCGGAATTCGAGGAGCAGATTATCGCGCTGCTGAAGGATGGAGACCATGATTAGCACGCTGAAGGCGATCATGGAGATTCGCGGGATGTCCGGCGCTAACCGGCTGATATTCTATTTCAGAAAAATCCCCGTTATCGGCAAGCTGTTACCGGCCTCGGCCTATGCTGAGACGGCGCTTAAGCGGACTTTATCGGTAATTGTCTATATCCTCAAAGCCATCTGGGCTTTCTTGTCCAAGTTTGCCTATTTGGGGCTTATGGTTTATTTGCCCGTCAAGCTTGCAGGCAGTGAATTAACCTTAACGCTTTCAGCACAATATCAGCTGTACCTGCAGGTCCTGCTCTGTTTAAGCTTTCTGGTCGCTGCAGTTTCCAGCGCGGTTATTCTAGAGCCCAAACGGGACAAGTATATCTTCGTGAAGCTGATGAGGCTCCCCGCGGAGAGATATATGCGTGTTACGCTGACGCTGCGCGGGATCAGCTTTGCGGTAACATTTATCCCGGCGTTGATGGTCTTCGGGAATCTTCTGGGGGCTCCGCTGTGGCAGGGAGGTGTTCTTGCTCTGCTGCTGACCTTCTGGCGTATTGCCTGCGAGGCCCTGCATTTGTGGATTTTTGATAAATACGGCATTGTGGTTGTCAAAAAAACAAGCTGGGTCTGGACCGCCATTGGTGCTGGTTACCTGCTGGCTTATGTGCCTCTGCTCCCGGGCTTTGCGTTGGTGGACAGTCACATGTTGTTCAGTCTGCCTCTGGTGCTTGGTGTCACTGTGCTGGGAGCCTTATGTGCGGTCTACATCGCCCGTTATCCGGATTACCGCAATGCAGTGGATGCCGTTACCAAAATTGATGATCCGCTGCTGGATATGGGACGCATGATGAAGGAGGCGCGGGTGAAGGATGTCGCAACCCGGGAGCAGCAGTACACGGCGGAGCAACTGAACCCCGGACAATTCGCAGGTAAAAGCGGGTATGCTTATCTTAATGCGATTTTTTTCTCGCGCCACCGGCGGTTACTCATTCATCCGGTGCAGCGGCGTCTGGTAATTATTGGCGCACTCTTCGCAGCTGCTTTGCTGACGCTGCTGTTCTCACAAGCAGCTTTTAACAGAATGGCCCATTATCTGATCAGTGCCTTGCCAACCTTTCTGATCCTTATGAATTACACCTCCATCGGTGAACGTGTCTGCAAGGCTATGTTCTACAACTGTGATCTCAGTCTGCTGCGTTACGGGTTCTACCGTGAACAGTCGGCGATCCTGAGCAACTTCCGGATCCGGCTGCTGCGCATCAGCCTGCTTAATCTGATTCCGGCGGCAGCGATCTGCCTGGGGGTGAATCTACTGATCCTGCTGTCGGGTGAGAACTGGGGCGCAGCGGATGCGGTTATCTTTTGCGTGACGATTGTGGCACTGTCCCTGTTCTTCTCGGTGCATCATCTGTTCATGTATTACATCTTCCAGCCGTACAGTACCGAGCTGAATGTGAAGAATCCGTTCTTTACGATTGTGAACAGTATCGTGCTGGCAGCCGGTTTTATAGCCATACAGTTCAAGAGCGAGCCAGGGATTTTTGCTTTTATCGTAGTACTCTCTGCTGTTGTCTATATGCTGGCGGCCCTGATATTGGTCTACAAATTCTCTGGGCGGACGTTTCGGGTGAAATGAGCCTCCCGGCTCTTTGCCGCACACTTCTAATTTGAGATTCTTGATGTTATGATAGTAGCTCAAGGTTAATTTTCACATGCTGATACGTGTATCGTGCTGCCTTAATAGATCGGGTATTCAGAATTAAAAGAGGTGTCGCAAGTGAGCAGCAGCATAACAGTGGCCAAGGTACTGAATAACAACGTTATCATTGCCGAGCATCCCCAGTATGCCGAGGTAGTGGTCATTGGCAAGGGTATCGGCTTCAACCGTAAGACACGGGACCGGATCAACCTCTCTTCTGTGGAAAAAATGTTCATCCTGCGGAGCCAGGAGGAGCAGGAGCAGTATAAGCAGCTTGTGCCCCAGGTGGACGAGAAGCTGATTGAGGTGGTCCAGGAGATCGTCCTGCATATTATGCAGAGCAGCCGGCAGGCACTTAACGAGCATATCCATATCGCGCTCACTGACCATATTTCCTTTGCCATCCGCAGGAGTGAACAGCATATAGCCATACATAATCCTTTTCTGTACGAGACCCGGGAGATCTATCCGGAGGAATACAGGCTGGCCGAATATGCAGTGGACCGGATTAACGAAGCCATGAAGGTTTCACTGCCGCCGGATGAGATCGGTTTTGTGGCGCTTCACATTGTCAGTGCACTCAGCAACCGGCATATCTCGGAGGTTAAGCAGCATTCGCAGCTGATCGGGGACATGGTGGGACTGGTGGAGGATAACCTCGAATACCGCATTCCGCGTGACTCCCTGGACTATTCACGTCTGGTGACTCATTTGCGTTTTGTGCTGGAGAGGCTGCGCCGGGGGGAGACTGTACGTGAGACTTCCTCCCTTGACGGGCTGATGAAACGTGAATATCCCGAGATGTATATGCTTGCCTGGAAGCTGACCAAGGTTATCGAACAGCGCGTGCATATCCCGGTATATCCTGCCGAGGTGAGTTATCTGACGATTCATCTGCAGCGTCTTGCCCAGAAGAAGGAAGATGAATCCGGTATGGAACAGCAGGACAGCATTTAGCCTGTTAATTAATGCTTGCAACTTCAAATTATCAGTGCTACAATGATCCCTGTTATTAACAAAACAGAATACAAACGTGTAACTGATACGATCAGGCATGAGTGATTTACAGTATTATGGTTGTCTTGCCCCAACTCGGGGTACTCTAACGTTAGCGTTAGACGACAATCTGTGTGCTGTATTGCTCATGCCTTTTTTGGCTTCTGTTTTGAATGAAATTTAGGATTAGGAAGTGACCTCAATGTTCAAAAAGTTATTTGGCGTTTTGCAGAGAGTTGGTAAAGCGCTTATGCTGCCCGTTGCCATTCTGCCTGCAGCAGGGCTGCTGCTCGGGATCGGGAACATGCTCGTTAATCCGGATTTCCTGCAGTATGTGCCGGCACTGGAAAATCATGTAGTTCAAGCTATTGCTACCGTATTGATGAACTCGGGGCAAATTGTATTTGATAATCTCTCCTTGCTGTTCGCAGTCGGCGTAGCCATCGGGCTGGCCGGAGGTGAAGGTGTAGCGGGTCTGGCAGCTATCATCGGATTCCTGGTTATGAACGTAACCATGGGTACGGTTGTTGGCGTCAACGCCTACGTCCTGACCTGGAAAGATTTCGCCTACTCCAGCGTGCTGGGGATTCCTACGTTGCAGACAGGGGTGTTCGGTGGTATCCTGGTGGGGATATTGGCCGCATCCATGTACAAAAGGTTCTTCCGTATAGAGCTGCCGTCTTATCTCGGCTTCTTCGCGGGTAAACGTTTCGTACCGATCATGACTGCGGTAACTTCCCTGATTCTCGGTCTTGCGCTCACACTGGTATGGCCGCCGATCCAACACGGCCTGAACTATGTATCGCAGAGTATGATCAACACCAACCTGACGCTGTCGGCCTTTATCTTCGGGGTCATCGAGCGTTCCCTGATTCCTTTCGGCCTGCACCATATCTTCTATTCGCCGTTCTGGTATGAATTCGGAAGTTATGTGGACAAGGCAGGAGATCTGGTCCGCGGTGACCAGCGGATCTTCATGCAGCAGCTTCGTGACGGTGTGGATTTCACAGCCGGTACATTTACCACTGGTAAATATCCGTTCATGATGTTCGGACTTCCGGCAGCCGCCCTTGCGATCTATCATGAGTCCAAACCTGAGAACAGACGGGTTGTCGGAAGCTTGATGATTTCCGCAGCGCTGACTTCGTTCCTGACAGGTATTACCGAGCCGCTGGAATTCTCATTCCTGTTCGTGGCTCCGCTGCTGTTCGCTGTACATGCGGTATTTGCAGGTCTTTCCTTCATGACCATGCACATCCTTAATGTCAAAATCGGTATGACCTTCTCCGGCGGTTTCATCGACTATGTGCTGTTCGGCGTCATTCCGAACCGTACAGCCTGGTGGCTGGTTATTCCGGTAGGTCTGGTGCTCGCGGTGATTTACTACTTTGGATTCCGCTTCGTGATCCGCAAGTTCAACCTCAAGACTCCGGGCCGCGAAGATGCATCTGACGACGAGGAAGAAATAAGCACAGAGAGTGTATCGAAGTCGGGCGACGATCTGCCGCGCAACATTCTGTCCGCTCTGGGCGGCAAAGAGAATATTACGCATCTGGATGCCTGCATCACCCGTCTTCGTGTTGAAGTCAAGGATAAAGCGGGCGTTGATAAGAACCGGCTGAAGAAGCTGGGTGCTTCTGGAGTTCTGGAAGTGGGTAACAACGTACAGGCGATCTTCGGTACCCGTTCGGACACCATCAAATCGCAGATTCAGGATGTCATGAACGGAAGAACACCGGCTGCTGCTCCTGTAGCGCCGAAGCCGGAGCTTGAGAAGCAGGCCGGCGAGCAGGGTGAGGCTATTATCCCTGAGGATATCGTATCCCCTGTAAACGGCGAGCTGATGGATATTACACTGGTTCCTGATGCGGTCTTCTCGCAAAAAATGACCGGTGACGGCTTCGCCTTCCTGTCCGATGACGGCAAGATTGCCTCGCCGGTATACGGCAAGGTGTTCAATGTCTTCCCGAGCAAGCATGCAATCGGCATTATGTCCGACGGCGGCAAGGAAGTACTCGTGCATATCGGTGTCAATACCGTTAAGCTTAAAGGCCAGGGCTTCACGGTTCTTGTAGAAGAAGGCGATCTGGTAGCTGCCGGACAGCCGATTATGGAAGTGGATCTGGAGTATGTGAAGGCCAATGCACCTTCCGTCATTTCTCCGGTCATCTTCTCCAACCTGCCTGAAGGCTCTTCTGTCACCCTGAAGAAACCGGGCAAAGTATCCATCGGTGATAAGGATATCATCACCATTCAGTAAAATGTGCAAAGGCGAAGCGCTTCCATTATAATTAAAGGGAGCGCGGCCTTCACCATAAGCAACTATCCTAATTAATAGAAAGCGAGTTGGATATTATTATGCAAACAACTTTCAGAATCATTGACGAAGATGGAATTCACGCACGCCCGGCAACAGCGCTGGTAAATACAGCTACAAAATTCAAAGGCACTGAGGCTTTTGCGGAAGCCAAAGGTAAAAAAGTAACCCTTAAATCCATCTTGGGCGTTCTGTCCCTTGGCCTTGAAGCAGGAGATACCCTGACCCTTATTACTGAAGGCAGTGAAGAAGCTGAAGCCCTCAGCGCACTGCAGGAGATCATGGTTAAAGAAGGGCTGGGAGAAGTTCATGAGTAAAATTTCAGGAATCGCGGCTTCCGCAGGTATTGCAGTAGCCCGTGCCTTTATCCTGGAACATCCGGACTATACCATTACCAAAACAGCGGTCACTGATGTGGACGCTGAGCTTGCGAAGCTGACTGACGCCCTGGACAAATCCAGAGGCGAACTGCAGAGCATCAAAGAGCGGACACTGGCAGAGCTCGGCGAGAAGAAAGCAGAGATCTTCGAATCCCATCTGCTGATTCTTGATGATCCCGAGCTGATCACGCCTGTAATGGATAAAATCCGCGAGGAATCGGTTAATGCGGACTATGCCTTGAATGAAGTAGCTAATCAATTCGTGGAAATGTTCCAGAACATGAAGAGCGCGTACCTTCAGGAGCGCGCAGCCGATATGCGTGACGTAACCAAACGCGTACTGAACCATCTGCTTGGCATTCACTATGTGAGCCCGGCTGAAATCAGTGAAGAGGTTATCGTTATTGCACTCGATCTGACGCCTTCGGATACAGCACAGCTTAACCGTAATTTCGTAAAGGGCTTCACGACCAATATCGGCGGACGTACTTCCCACTCCGCAATTATGGCCCGTTCCCTGGAAATTCCGGCTGTTGTAGGAACTAAGAACGTATTGTCTCTCGTCAAAGCCGGCGATCTGATTATTGTCGACGGTCTGAACGGGGACGTGCTAATCAACCCTACGGAAGCGGAAGTCGCTGAATATACCGCCAAGCAGGAAGCTTACAATCTGCAGATTGCCGAGTGGAAGAAGCTCCGCGACGAACCAACCGTGTCGGCTGACGGCAAGCATGTAGAGCTGGCTGCCAATATCGGTACACCGAATGATGTAACGGGTGTAATCGAGAATGGCGGCGAGGGCGTAGGCTTGTACCGTACAGAGTTCCTGTATATGGGCCGCGACAAGCTGCCTTCCGAAGAGATTCAATACAATGCCTACCGCAGCGTGCTTGAGAACATGCAAGGCAAGCCGGTAGTTGTGCGCACGCTGGATATCGGCGGCGACAAGGAGCTGCCTTATCTGGATCTGCCGAAGGAAATGAATCCGTTCCTAGGTTTCCGTGCCATCCGTCTGTGTCTGGACCGTCAGGATATCTTCCGCACCCAGCTGCGTGCCCTGCTCAGAGCCAGTGCCCACGGCGATCTGCGTATTATGTTCCCGATGATCGCGACTCTTGGCGAATTCCGTGCAGCCCGTGATCTGCTGCTGGAAGAGAAGGCCAAGCTGCGTGAAGAAGGCAAGGAAGTATCCGATAACATCCAGCTGGGCATCATGGTTGAGATTCCTTCGACAGCTGTACTGGCTGACCAGTTCGCCAAAGAAGTAGATTTCTTCAGTATCGGTACCAATGACCTTATTCAATATACAATGGCTGCGGACCGTATGAATGAGCGGGTATCCTACCTGTATCAGCCATATAACCCGGCGATTCTGCGTCTGGTCAAAATCGTCATTGATGCAGCACACGCCGAAGGCAAATGGACCGGCATGTGCGGTGAAATGGCCGGCGACGCTACAGCGATTCCGCTGCTGCTCGGCCTTGGCCTGGATGAATTCAGCATGAGTGCAACCTCCATCCTTCCGGCACGCAGCCAGATTGCCAAGCTGTCTGCTGCTGACATGAAGGAAATGGCTGCCCAGGCGCTGCAGCTCGGCACTGCCGAGGAAGTAGCCGCACTTGTGCAAAGCCGTGTGAATTAATTCGTTTTTGGTTTTCTGTTTGAGGCAATTCCACTTTTCCAACTACTTTAGCCGGTCTCCGTTACAGGAGGCCGGTTTTTTTTGAATTGTGAGCATGCATCCACTTCAGCAAGAACGGAACCGCCCATTCCGGCAGCATTATATATAATGAGTCCATTACTTCCGAAGGGTGGAACCATTTTTGCAGAAATTCAATGCCTCGCAGCTGTATATGTTCATGGTTTTTATGATGTCATTAGCGGGCAGCACCATATTTACAACCTACAGCATTTATTACGTCACTGAGCTAGGGTTAAATCCATTTCAGCTGGTGCTGGTTGGAACGGTTCTGGAGATAACAGTGTTAGTGTTCGAAGGCATTACAGGTGTTGTAGCAGATACATACAGCCGTAAGCTGTCGGTTATTATCGGAATGTTCGTGCTGGGAAGTGCTTTTGTACTGGAAGGATGTATTGTCTGGATGATGCATCCGGCCTCCATGCTGCCTGCATTTGCCTGGCTGCTTATGTCCCAGATGCTGTATGGCATCGGCTGGACGTTTGTCAGCGGGGCGGACACGGCCTGGATTGTAGACGAGCTGGATGAGGAGCAGACGGGGGCAATTTTTATGCGTTCCAAAGTATTTGCGCTAAGTGCATCTCTGCTGGGCATTGCTGTCAGTGTAGGGTTATCACTGCTTGCGCCTAATATGCCGTTTCTGGCAGGGGGGGCTGTCTATTTCATACTTGGGCTGGTATTGATCCGTTATATGAAGGAAACGGGCTTTATCCGGCGTGAGCGGGAGCCGCACACCTCACCAATCCGTGAACTGGGCAAGACCTGGGTAAGCGGCGTATCCGTACTCAGACATCACCCGCTGCTTCTGCTGCTGACCGTTGTAACATTATTTAACGGGGCTGCGTCTGAAGGGTATGACCGCCTGTGGCAAATCCACCTGATCGATGAAATCGGCTTCCCGGATGCCTCCGTGTCAATGGCGGTATGGTTCGGCCTGATCAGTGCAGCGGCTACAATGTTGGGGATGCTGGCCGTGCGTTTTGCCGGGAAAAGAATGGACCTGCTCCTGGAACGAAAGGTCTCTGCCGCTTTGTTCATACTGACCTGTATCCGCATGGGCTGCATCCTGCTGCTTGCGCTTGCGCCGAATTTCTCGGCCGCGATCTTTGCGGTGCTTCTCCTGGGGGCGGCCGGCTCCGTGAGCGATCCTATCTACACTACCTGGCTGAACTCGAAGCTTTCAAGCCGGAACCGGGCAACAGTCCTGTCGATGATTAGCCAATCGGATGCACTCGGCCAGTCCGCAGGCGGTCCGGTTGTTGGTTATATAGGCAGCCGTTTTTCGATCAGGGCCTCCATTCTGGCTGCTGGCTTCCTGCTGCTTCCAATTCTGGCGCTGTTCGGAAAGGTCATGCGTAAGCGCTAAAGGAAGCAAAACAACATTTAACAGTTAGCTGTCAGAATTCCCCCACTTCTCTAAGTGGCGGGATGAATGTCAGCGGTCTTTCTCATAGACAAATACAACCTAAAATATTACAATAAAACTATTCAGTAGTATTATGAAATGGGTTGTGATATCCGTGGAATTAGACACAAATAATCATTCAGTATTCTCTCTTCATTATCATCTTGTTCTAGTCGTGAAGTACCGCAGAAAAGTAATAGACGATGACATTTCGAATCGGTTACAAGAGATATTTGAGTCTATTCAGCCTAATTACAATATCACCCTGCAGGAATGGAAGCATGACAAGGATCATGTTCACATTCTAATGAAAGCTCACCCCAATAGCGATATTTCTAAATTTCTGAACGCTTATAAGAGTGCATCCTCCCGTCTAATTAAGAAAGAATTTCCTGTAATTCGTCAACAGCTGTGGAAGGAATATTTCTGGTCCAGAAGTTATTGTCTACTGACGACTGGCGGTGCGCCGATTGAAGTCATCCGGAAGTACATCGAATCTCAAGGTCAGAAATGAGGTGGGCAGGTGTTAAAGGCTTATAAGTATCGAATCCATCCCACCTATGAACAAGAGCAGTACTTCACTAAAGTATTCGGCGCTGTTCGCTTCATCTACAATCGAATGCTTGCAGATAAGATTGAACATTACAAGCAAACGGAAACGATGCTCAAAACGACACCTGCGCCATACAAAAAGGATTTTGCCTGGCTGAAAGAAGTGGATAGTCTAGCCTTAGCCAATGCCCAGCTTCACTTAGAGAAGGCTTATCAGAATTTTTTCCGTGAACCGAACGCGGGATTTCCAAAATTCAAGAGCAAGAAGAAGAATAGCCATAGCTTCACAACCAATAACCAGAAGGGAACCATTGCCATTACAGAGGGAAGGATCAAAATTCCCAAACTAAAAACGAAAATCAAAATCGAGCTGCACCGTCCATTCGAGGGACGTATTAAATCATGCACCATTTCCAAAACACCCACGGGAAAATATTACACTTCCGTATTGGTGGAAACGGATATCATCCCATTGCCCCCACTCGAGACGAAGATCGGTGTGGATCTGGGGTTGAAAGACTTTGCGATTCCTTCACATGGCGAAATCATACCGAATCCGAAGTACTTGCGGAAGTCTGAACAACGATTAGCCAAGCTGCAAAAGGACTTGTCACGAAAGAAGAAAGGGAGCCGTAACCGGTATAAAGCAAGGCTGAAGGTCGCCAGACTGCATGAAAAAATAGCGAATCAACGGAAAGACTTTTTACACAAAACGTCCACCCAAATGATAAACGAAAACCAAGTGATCGTGATGGAGGACTTGCGTGTAAAGAACATGATGCAGAATCATAAGTTAGCCAAAGCCATATCCGAAGTGTCTTGGAGCCTGTTCAGAGACATGCTGACCTACAAAGCGAAATGGTACGGCAGAGAATTAATCATTGCTCCCAAACACTTTGCAAGCAGTCAATTGTGTTCCTGCTGTGGCTACAAAAATGCAGAAGTAAAGAACCTAGCCGTACGGGAGTGGTCCTGCCCTGCCTGTCATACGGAGCATGACAGAGACCGGAATGCGGCACTGAATCTTCTACAACTAGCCATGTAAATGGCCCTTAGCGGGTTAGGAACTAGCCTATAAGCTTGGGTAAACTTGGAGCAGTAGCTCTATTGACCAAGAAGCACCCACCTCTTAGGTGGTGTGTAGTTCACCAGTTGTTATTTGGCAGCAGGACAAGTATACTTCCGGGTAGATTCGCAGCGGTCACCTCATGAGCTTAAATACCCGGGACTTCATGCCGATATAGGATATAGCAAGCAGATGCAATTCTACCCTGTAACCCAAACCTGTGAACATAATGTTACATATTATAAGATGAACCGTAAGTAAGAATTCTCAGCAATACCCGCTTGCAGAGCCGTGCAAGTATTAGATTGGTGATATGTGGAAATAGCTTGGTTGTAATAGAGTGATCAGTTTTCGGCCGGATGGCAGAGAGCATTAGGATGGTGAATATGAATGAGCAGCAATTATATAAATGCAGAATCAGTAATGGAGACCTATGAAGGCAAAGACCTCGGCTTAACGTATTCTGCGGAGTACAGTATGTTTAAAGTCTGGGCGCCGACCGCGTTTGCAGTATCGCTGGTGCTGTATGCTACCGGCGGGAATGGCATCTCAGCCGGTCATACCGGAGATTACAAGGACAGCGGCCGGATTATCAACATGCAGCGCTCAGACGGTGGAATCTGGGAAGTCAGGGTTTCCGGTGATCTTAAGGGCAGGTATTATATGTACCGGGCTGTATTTGCGGACGGAAGCATCAACGAAGCTGCAGACCCTTATGCAACGGCTGTATCGGCTAATGGTGTGCGGACGGCGGTCATCGATTTGCAGGATACGAATCCGGCTGGCTGGGATCAGGACACTTCTCCTGCTCTGCCGCATCCGGCTGATGCTGTAATTTATGAGCTGCATGTACGTGATTTCTCGGCTCATGAGAGCTCGGGTCTTACCCATAAGGGGAAATTCAAGGCGTTCACTGAGTTGGGACTGAGGGATGCTGCGGGTCATGCACTGGGCATAGACCATCTGGCTGAGCTGGGGATTACGCATGTGCATCTGCTGCCGGTATTCGACTTCCAGACGGTGGATGAGCTGAAGGCTCCCGGTGAAGCACCGAGATCTCCGCTATTCACAGACTACAATTGGGGCTATGACCCTCAGCACTATAATGTACCTGAAGGCTCATATAGCACAGACCCGGCCAGTCCGCCTACCCGTATCCGTGAGTTCAAGGAGATGGTGCAGGCCCTGCACAGCCGTGGTATCTCTGTCATTATGGATGTGGTCTACAACCATACGTATTCTATAGAAAAAGGGCCCTTCCAGCCGCTGGTGCCGGATTATTACTACCGCCATGACTATAGCGGACGGCTCTCCAACGGCTCGGGTGTCGGCAATGAGCTGGCTACCGAGCAGCCGATGGTCCGCAAATACATTAAAGACTCCTTGTCCTACTGGGCATCAGAGTATCATATCGACGGTTTCCGCTTCGATCTGATGGGATTGATGGACAGTGTGACCATGCGCGAGATCACGGAAGAGCTGCGGCTGGAGATTAATCCGAATCTGCTGCTCTACGGTGAGCCCTGGACAGGCGGAGACTCTCCGCTTGCCACCAAGACCCTGAAGGGTGTGCAGCGCGGCAAAGGTTATGCCGTCTTCAATGATAACTTCCGGTCTGCTATCAAGGGAGACAGTGACGGCTGGGGTAAGGGCTTCGCTACCGGAGAATACGGTAAAGAAGGTGCGGTTGCTTCCGGGATCAAGGGGGCCATACATGAGTTCACCGATTCGCCTGTAGAGACAGTGAACTATGTAACGGCACATGATAATCTCAATCTGTGGGACAAAATTCTCGCTACCCAGGGATTACGCCAGGAAGCGCGTTTACTGGAGCTTGAGAATGGCAGGCTGCGGAGCGGCGGGGATCTGGAAACCGCTGTGGAGCAGGCTGACCCGTATTTCGCGATTGATACCCTTGATGTACTGGAGAATGAGACTGTACGGCGCTCTCTGCTGGCTAACGGGATTATCCTGACCTCGCAGGGAATACCGTTCCTGCACGCCGGTGATGAGCTTCTGCGCAGCAAATACGGGGACCATAACAGCTACCGCAGTCCTGACTGCATCAATGCCATCCGCTGGGAGAACAAGAAGAAGTTCATTCCCGTCTTTCAATATTACAAAGGACTGATTGAGCTGCGGCGGGGACATCCGGCTTTCCGTCTGCATGGACGTCAGGAGATAGAGCGCAGCCTTGAGTTCCTGCGCTGTGACAGCGGAGTCATTGCCTATGTGCTGAAGAATCATGCCGGCGGCGATGGTTGGAAAAATATTGTCGTGATTTACAATGCAAATATGGGACCGGTAACCCAGTGTCTGCCTGAATCCTCCGGCTGCTGGAATATCGTTGTCGATCATACCCATGCAGGAGCGGAGGCCTTCCGGCAGACGGAGAACGGCAGTATTGAAGTGGCCGGGCTGTCTATGATGGTGCTCTACGATAAATACGGCGAGCCTGAACCGAGATCCAAGGTAGTCGAAGTTCATTATGAACGGCCGGACGGCGATTACCGGGGCTGGAATCTCTGGGTATGGGGTACAGGCATTCAGGATGGACAACGGGACTTCCAGCACATGGAGGACGGTCACGCAGTAGCGCGGATCGAGGTGCTGACAGGCACAGCGTCTATCGGGTACATCCTCCGGCTGAATGACTGGGAGGAGAAGGACGGTACCGGAGACCGCTTCATCGACTGCTCCGGCAGCGAGGAGCAGGTGTTGAAAGTAACCATACGGGAACGTAAGCTGGAGCACGACGGTGAGGCGGCTGATCCGCTGCAGCGAACCAGTTAAATAGAATAAGAGCTGATCTGTATCGTCCCGCGGGGGACGGCAGATCAGCTTTTTTTATAAGGCACACCATGAAAATTCACTTATCAGGGAAGTCTGTCAAACTTGTTTTCTTGGGCATCGATTAAAGCGAGCTTGTAATTGATCTTTTCCAGCATTTTTATCATCCGTGTTAATTGTTCCTCCACTTTGCTCTTTTGGGTGAACAGCATCGTTTTTCTCAGGTGCAGTGTACGATCTCCGCGCTTGTACAGCTCAACGTATTGTTTTATTTCTGACAGCGGCAGCCCTGTCGAACGAAGAGCCTGAACCGTCTCAACGCACTCGATGTAGTGATCGTTGAATTGGCGGACCCCGTTTGTATCCCGGTCAACAGCCGGCAATACGCCTTCCTTCTCATAATAACGCAATGTATATGCAGTAATGCCCGTTTTCTCAACGATATCCCTAATCGTATACGCCATAAGATGTTTCACCGCCTATTGAATGTTAGAGTGACTCTAGTATATTCTACAATCCGGACTTGCCTCCAGTCCATATTATCCCTATATAAAAGGCTTGAATTGATAGATTTGACTTAGAGCCGCTTCAATCCGCTAAGCTGAGAGAGCAGCAACAAACTAATGAGGAGGATGTTCAATGCCCAAAACAGTGTTGATCACCGGGAGTTCGACCGGACTGGGAAATACAACAGCGAAGAAGTTTGCGAAGGAAGGATGGAATGTGATTGCGACGATGCGCAAACCGGACCAGCGCTTGACTGAGGAGAATCCCGAACGGATTTTCGTCACCGGGCTTGATGTTACTAAGCCCGCTTCCATCGAGGCGGCCATTGCGGCAGGGATCAACAGGTTCGGCCGGATCGACGCCGTCGTGAACAACGCCGGAGTCAGTATCCTCTCGATATTTGAGGCAACCCCCATGGACATTACCCGCGGGATTTTCGAGACGAATGTCTTCGGTGTCATGAACGTCATTCAGGCAATCACCCCTTATTTCCGCGAAGAAGGCGGCGGCACAATCATCAATATCACTTCAAACGTAGGTTTTGCCTCCAACCCGCTTCTGGCCGTATATGTCTCAACCAAGCATGCCATTGAGGGGCTGTCCGAATCACTCTCGTACGAGCTGGAATCACAGAATATCTCCGTCAAGCTTGTGGAACCCGGAGCCATGATCACTACGAATTTCTCATCGAACACCATGGCCGCAACTCAAAACCTGTCCGTTCCGCAAGCGTACCAGCCTTATTACGAACATATGATGAACTGTATGCTGGACTATCCGTTTGAGAGTTCAGATGAGAATCAGGCTGCAGATCAGGTGTATGCCGCTGCATGCGATCCGTCTGAGCGGCTGCGCTATCTGGCAGGTCCGGACGCTGAAGAAACAGCCGGGCTGAGATGGTCCCAGTCGGAAGAGAAGTACATGAAGACCATGCGGGAGCTGTTGGGGCAAACAGCGTGGCGAAATGGACAAGCCGGTATTCAATAAAGAATACTAATTCTGCTTCACAAAGGATGGTTGGACAATGGAGGATAAAGTACATCCGGAACTTCAAAATATGTTTGCTGCTCTACCAAAAGTTGTATATACGCGAGAGAATTTGGCAGCCCAGAGGAAAGAGATGCAGGAGTTTACTGCCGGAATGGCGGCATCTCTGCCCTTTAATGATGAAGTGCTGATCTCAGAAAGAAAGGTTCCAGGTGCAGAAGGAGCGCCGGATGTCCGCATCAAAATATACGAGCCCAGAGTGAAAAATCAATCTCTCCCGGGTGTCTTATATATTCACGGCGGAGGATATATTCTGGGGTCCGCCGATATGATGGACTTTACCCTGCAGCAGCTGGTATCAGAGCTCGACTGTGTCATTGTTTCTGTGGATTACCGGCTGGCTCCGGAGCATCCGTTTCCGGCTCCTCTCGAAGATTGCTATGCTGCACTCACCTGGTTCTCCGAAAACGCAGAATCACTGGGAAGCGATTCATCCAGAATCGCAGTATTCGGCCCAAGCGCCGGCGGCGGATTGACGGCTGCTCTCTCCCTGCTGGCAAGAGATAGAAACGGCCCTCCGATTATGTTTCAAATGCCCCTCTATCCGATGCTTGACGATCAGCTCCTTACAAGGTCCAGTAACGAAATAACAGATGACAGAGTATGGAACAGAGCCAAAAGCCAATTGGCTTGGGAAATGTACTTAGGAGAACAAGGCCAAGAATCCCCGTATGCCGCTCCGGCACGGGCAGACGATTTGTCAGGACTTCCGCCCACATACACCTGCGTCGGTGACTTAGATCCGTTTCGCGATGAAACGATTCAGTATGTGTTAAGGCTCACGCAGGCGGGTGTGCCGACTGAATTTCATTTGTACCCCGGATGTTTTCATGGGTTCGAAGAATACTTTCCTTCTGCGGAGATCAGCCAGAGAGTTGTGCAAGAATATTACACGGCTCTGAAGCATGCCTTATACAAATAAACAGCTGATTTCTTCAGCATAACAGATAGAGGGGGCGCATTCGCTATGGAATGCGCCCCCTCTATCTAAGGGCTTAGGCTATTTCGGCTGGCGGGTGTATTTTTCATCCACATTCTCGCTGTACAGATTGGCCTCATTGCCGCCATGATTCTTGGAGCGGTACATGGCCAGATCGGCGGCGCGGAGCAGATCATTGATGCTGCTGCCATGCTGTGGATAGAGGGCTACACCAATGCTGGCAGAGGTATGGAAGCTGGAGCCTTTGTTGACCGACCAGGATTTATTGAACAGCTGGAGCAGACGCGCCAGCATTTCATCTAGCATTTCCGGACTTGTGAACCGGTGCAGCACCACCGCGAATTCATCACCGCCGATGCGGAACGCCTGGCCTGAGCCCTTAACGGTCTGCTGCAGCTCCCGTGAGAGCAACTGCAGGAATTCATCGCCTGCCAGATGGCCCAGCGTATCATTCAGCTGCTTGAACCGGTCGCAATCCAGCAGGGCTACGGCAATCTCCTGCCGGCGCTCCTCCGGCTGGTTAATCAGATTCTCCATGTACATTTTGAAATGTGCCCGGTTGGGAATGGCAGTCAAATGATCATAGAAGGCCAGCTTGTGCAGCCGTTCCTCATATTGCTTGCGCTGGGTAATCTCACGCGATACCAGCATGAATTGTGCAGGGAAAGCCCGGCTTCCCGGAATAGGTGTGACTTTGGTCTCCAGCCATACCCAGTGCCCTTCTGCCGAACGCATACGCAGCTCGGAAATCCGCGGTGAAGCCTGAACTACACTCTTCAGCTTGGCCCAGGAGATCTCGGCTTCGCGGATATAATTGGAGAGAGGGGCGCCCTTGCTTGGAACATACCCAAGTACACTTGAATGTGATGGGGATGCGTACAGGATCAGGCCATTGTGATCGGTCAAAATAATGAAATCGGACATGGTTTCGCCGATCAGCTGGTATAGTGATTTCTCTTCCAGCATTTCATTCTGCAATGAGATGAGTCTGCGGCAGAGATAAATAATAACCAGGACCAGCAGGAACAGGAATACTGAATAGACGGCAAACAGCGAGCTTTTCAGATTCTTGAACTCGAGAATAACCTGCCGGGCATAGCTGTCAATCAGACCCTCGGCGGTATCCAGCGTCCCCCTTACCTGGGTGAGCTGGGTATGAACGGCCAGCGGGGAGTAGGCCGCGGGGTTCCAATCACTCTGGACCCGCTGCGAGATCAGTTCCCTTCCGCTATCCTTCCAGAGCTCTAGTGAGGTCTCGAACTGCTCCAGCTCACTTCTCAGCTCACCCAGCAGCAACTCACTCTGCTTCATTCCATTGTATGGACTCTCTACAGAATCCAGATTATAACGGGCAGTACTGACCCGCTGCTGCGCCTGGGCATTATTGTCCTCGAACTCCTGCGAGAGCACACTGCGCTGCGCATCGGTTATATTGCCGCTGAGCGAAGTCTGAAGCGCGATGGCAGACTGATGCAGATCACGGTCGGCATTCAGCACGAGCTCGGAGTTCTGGTATACATCACTGTATAAGGAATCCGATAGTTTATTCATCGTATAATTCAGATATAACAGGGAGGCAACGCTGACGCCAACCAAAAGAACGGAGATGGATGTGAATAATAGGATTAATCTGCGTGTACTTGTGATTTCGGAAAAAACTGCCACTGTCATCCTCTCCCCGCATAGAACTTTGCGAATCTCATTGGTGTACCTTGGGTGCATGCGGAATTTATCCTTATGCGGCAAATGGCTGTTTGCTGGCATGATAAAGAGAGTTTATGTTAGCGAGTCCTAAAAGCAGGGGAAGAAGGAGGGAAATGAAAGAAAAAATCCCGGTTTAACCGCGGTTTCTTTTCACCAGTATATAGGACTACCTTCATGCAGAGCAATTGCTGAAAAAAATAATAAGCCTCATCATCTCCTGCTGCCGGGTTTACGGGTCGTCAAGCGAACCGGGAAACCGGGAAGGAAATTGCTTGAGACATATAACGTGCTACTTATACGAAGATTTATGTATAACTGACTACTATAAGTATTCTACCCTTGAGACCTATTACCCACATTTATTGCAAACGATACCCTCCCGGGATCAATTAAAAGTTAATTTTGCTGAAACAGCTCCAGTTTACCCGGAGGGGTTGGATGGAACAGGAAAATCCGCCAGCCTCAACCAAATGTGAGACGGACGGATGGAGTAAATAAGATATAAGGCTCGTTAATACAGGAATGCTAATCGTTTCGCAGCGCGTAGATAGGCCGCATTCTGGCTGCCTTGTTAGCAGGGATCATTCCGAAGACAACTCCGATGATCAGGGAGAATGTGAAGGAGATCAGGACCATGTTCCAGGATGTCGCCACATTCATGGTTGTATATTTCCCCACGGCCCAGCTGGCACCAAGCCCCAGCCCGACTCCGATCAGGCCCCCTGTTCCGCTTAAGACTACAGACTCAATCATGAATTGCATCATGATGTTGATTTTTTTGGCCCCGATTGCCTTGCGGATTCCGATCTCCCGCGTCCGCTCGTTAACGGAGACAATCATGATATTCATGATTCCTATGCCGCCGACGAACAGGGAAATGCCGGCAATGCCGCCAAGTGCCATAGAGAGCGTATCACTGGTCTCGTTTACCGTTTCCAGCATTTCCTGAGAATCGAAGACAGAGTAGGAGTTCTCCGCACCGCTGAATTTGGCATCGAGCGTAGACTCCAGCTCGGTTTTTACATCCTCCACATTATCGTTGGAAGTAGTTGTGATGGTAATCGAGCGGACCCCCTTACTCTGCAGGAACCGTTCAGCGGTTGAAATAGGAATCAGAATCTTCTCGTCGCTGGAGCCGCCGCTGGTTGAGCCTTTGCTCTCCAGCAGACCGACGATTTTGAAGCTGCTTCCGTTGAGCTGTACCTTTTGGCCCACAGGGTCATCCGTGCCGAACAGATCCTCAGCCGTATCTGTTCCGATCAAGGCTACCTTTTGACGGTAATCTGTATCAATCTCCAGCAGAAACCGTCCGGATTGCACATGGAAATCCTGGACTTCCTCATAGGCAGGTGTTATCCCTTCAACGGATACTGAAACGTTCTCGGTCCCATTCTTGGCGGTAACATTCCCCGTGATTACGGGAGATACATTCTCCACCCCTTCAATCTCTCCAAGTGCCAGAGCTTCCTCGTAGGTTAAGGAAGTCGTTGCCCCGCGTCCCATAATGTTAACCGTCAGCTGGTTGGTTCCAAGAGAGCTTAAGGATTCCGTAATCTGCGAAGTCGTACCCTGTCCTACCGAGACGAGGGCGATTACTGAGGATACACCGATAATGATGCCCAGCATTGTGAGGAAGGCTCTGATTTTACTGCTGAGAATACTTTTAAAAGCCATTTTCATGCTTTGATACAACATCATGAGTGGGACACCTTCCGATCCTCAACGAGATCCCCGTCCTGAATCCGGATAATCCGTTTGGCCTGCTCGGCGATTTCAAGGTCATGCGTGATTAGAATAATAGTATGTCCCTGTTCATTAAGCGCCTTGATCATCTCCAGAACTTCCTTACCTGTCTTGGAATCAAGCGCACCAGTCGGTTCATCGGCAAGCAGGATAGGAGGAGTGCCGGCAAGGGCGCGGGCGATTGCCACACGCTGCTGCTGACCCCCGGACAGCTCGGACGGACGATGATCAATTCTGCTCTCCAGGCCTACCCTGACCAGAGCATTGCGGGCAACCTCTCGGCGTTCCCGGTGAGACATTCCCCGGTAGATAAGGGGCAGCTCCACATTCTCTACTGCCGATAATTTCGGCAGCAGATTGAAGTTTTGAAAGATAAAGCCGATTTTCTCGTTGCGGATCTGGGCCAGCTTGTTGTCTGACAGCTTGCGGATTTCCTGGCCGTCCAGGAAATAATCACCTTCATTAGCAACATCCAGGCATCCCAGCATGTTCATTAGGGTCGACTTGCCCGAGCCTGAGGGTCCGATGATCGCAACAAACTCACCGTAATCGATGTTGAAGGTCAGGCCCTTGAGTATCGCCATTGATTCTCCGGCCATGGTATAGCTGTGCTGCATGTTCTGAACCCGGATTAACGGTTCGGAGGTGCTCATCGTCCGCCACCGCCTCCGGAGAAGCCGCCTCCGCCGCCCGTCATTCCGCCCCCAGCACCGCCGCCAGTGAAGCCGCCGGTCATTCCGCCACCGCCGAAGCCGCCGCCCATACCGCCTTGCATCTGTGTCTGCTGGGTGGAAGTGTTGCCTGTAGAGATCACAGTAGGAATGATCACTTCATCACCTTCATTTAAGCCGCTCACGATTTCGATGCTGCTCTCATTGTGGATGCCTACCTCTACGGCAACCCGTTTCTGGCCGGATGCTAAGCTTGCTGCGGTTCTGCCGCCGGATGCGCCGCCCGGGAACTCGCCTCCGCCGTAGCCGCCACCACCACCGCCGCCGTAACCGCCGCTGCGCATGCCCCGGCCGCCGGTCTGGCCTTCTCCGCCTTGCCATTCACCGCTAGGAGGGCCGCCTGCCACATCACCGCTCGGAGCCTGACCGCCCGCCGCATCACCGCTCGGAGCTTGCCCGCCTGCCACATCACCGCCCGGAGCCTGACCGCCCACCAAATCGCCGCTCGGAGCCTGACCGCCTGCGGCACCGCTGTCCGTTGCCGCAGATTCTCCGCCTTCGGTCACAGGTACATTCACGTAGTATTTGCCGTTCACTTCGGATACCGCCTCGATCGGCACGGTCAGAATATCATTTTTCTCTTCAATGGTAATCGCCACTTCTGCGGACATGCCGACCAGTACTCCCTCAGAGTTATTCAAGCCTACAGTGACATTGAACAGGGAGACGCCGTTTGAGGAGGTTCCTTCCTTGGCGATATCAATAACCTTGCCGGCAAACTCTTTATCCTCAAGCGCATCCAGCGTAATCGTTGACACCTGATCCAGCTTGATCTGAGGAATATCCAGTTCATCCACCTGTACAGTTACGCTCAAATTAACGTAGTCAGTCATGGTGAACAGCTCTGTACCATTCTGAGCCTGTTCGCCGTCCGTAATATTTACAGCTGTAATCGTTCCGTCGATAGGAGCCGTTAACGGATCTGGCGGAACCATATCCTCATAGATGGCAGCAATGGAATCCTGTTGATCGGCAATATCGCTTTTGGCTTTATCAATAGCTGTTTTTGCCGATTCCAGCTCTTCATCTGTAGCATTATTCATCGCGATCGTTTTGTAGTTTTCCTGCTTGTTCGTAAGCTCGGTTTTGAGGTTCTCCAGCGATTTGTTGGCTTCCTTCAGCTTGTCGTTGAAATCGCCCGCCACAAAGGTAATCAGCACATCGCCTTTTTTGACGACATCGCCTTTTTTAACCATGACTGTATCCACTTCACCGGCTTCTTTGGTGCGGATGCTCTCACTGTTGATTGCCGAAACGGAACCAGAGCCGGAGACACCAACGAGGATATTTCCCTTGGTCACCATTGAGGTGTTCATGGGAGCGGCATTGACCTGCGGGTTCTGATCCGGCCATAATACATAGCCCAGAATACCTGCAATAGCAATAACAACAACGGCTGAGGCGATAATCATTTTCTTCTTCTTTTTCATTCCGATCCTCCATCTTACTCAAATAATATAAGGGGCCAGGTGTACCTGAGAATCTTACGAACCGCTTGCTTCGGTGCTGCCATTGCCTGCGGCCGCTGTAGTGCCGGTATCCGTAGTTGAAGCTGCTTTGGTCACAACATCGACGGAGTAGACCTGTCCGCCAAGCTCTGTCCGCTGGCCTTGGAATTCGTCGTACAGAGTGAGCTTGTAAGTGCCTCCGCTTAAGTTCTTGAACAGTGAGTTGGTAATGGTCGTTGTGTAGGAGCCATAAGTTCCTACTGCCAAATCCGTTCCAAGGGACAGCGTTTTCTCGAAATATTGTCCATACGGGTCAGTAATGTGCAGAATCAGCTTATGGTCGAATGGTCCCATCTGGTAAGTTGTATCCCGCGAGAGATTGTAGTTAAATGCCAATGCAAGACTGGTGGTGCCTGATGTAATGGTGCCTGTAGAATTTGATATGGCCAGCGTGTAAGGATACAGGGACACAGAAGTCAGGTTACCAGCAGGCGTAGGCACCACAGGAGCCAGTGTCAGTGCTGATGTATTCACATAAGCTGTAGCCGCGGTTCCGGCTGAAGTCAGCTTACCGTCTGCAATCTCCTGGCTGACATACAGCTGGAGGCCGTTTGTGTCCACGGCAGCCGGTATATTAGCCCAGAAGGTAACCAGAGTCTTGCCTGCCGGACTTGTGGAACTCTCCGACTGGATCGCAGTTGCCTCGAAATACTGTCCGTCTGCGGTTTTGAATTGTCCATACAGCCGGGAGAGGTCAGTCTGCCGGGTTTCTTCACTGTTCATTTCTACTTCACTGTATATGAGGTTATTGCTGGTTCCGCTGTATACAAGGGTTGAACGTTCCTTCACGCTGGCTTTTTTACCGGTCGATGTAATCTTGAACGATTCACCCACAGCCAGAGGCGTAATACCGCTGCTAAGCCCATCCGTTGTGCCAAGAGAGAGGAACTGGGTAGTGCTGGTGCCGGAAGTTTCTTGAAGAATGATCTGGGCCTGGCTGAAATCGAGCGTATAAGGCACGCGGGTAAGAACCGAGACTTGCGTGCTGGCTCCAGGAGCAAGAACCGTGCTGGTACTCTCCGTATATAGCTGTGAGGACGAGCTCAAATCCGTCAGGTCCACTTTCAGCACACCGGTAAGTGCAGGCAGAGTAATTGTTTTGGAGGAATGATTGCTGATGGTGACCTTAGCCTGTACGATATCTTCGCTGCCCCACGGCAGACGCTGCAGGGAATTCAGTGTGACGCCAAAGGTGCCGTAGCTGTTGGTAATGCTGTTCTCTGTAGCGATGTGAGTATTGCCTGCCAGGGAATAAGGGATTTTGAAATAGGCTACAGGCAGTGTTACTTTACTTGAACTGGTGCTGGTCTCACTGCTGCCATTGCTGCTGTTGCTGCCGGTGCTACTGGTGCTACTGGTGTTACTGGTGCTGCTGCCCGCAGGGGCAACCATTTGCAGTTCGAGCGTATCCTGAGCCAGCTCAAGCGGAACGCTGGCGGTTAGTTCAATCAGCTTCTCTTCCAGCGGCTTTAAGGTAAGGGAGCTGAATGCAGTTGTTGTTACCGGGAAGGTATAGCCTTCAGCGGATTTGACAGCAAGCTCATACGCAGGCAAAGTCACTGCTTTGGTGCCGGCATTTTTAAGGGTGAGCTGATAACTCCATACGGCATTGCCATTGTCTGCATGCACACTTGCGTCCGCGAGCTTCATGTCTACAATATTGCTGTCGATGGAGATCTTCTTGGTATAGCCGGCCGCCACGGTGAAATCAGCTGTACCCGCAGCAGGAAGGGAATAGGAGGAGACCGGAAGATAGAGCTTCAGCCCTTCATCCAGCTTGGCGATCTGCAGCGTCATCTTGGTGACGTTCATGTAGGAGGGAATCTCAGTCATATAGTAGAGCGTCTTCTTCTCCTGGGGCTGAATCTTGTATTCGGAGCTGCTGTCATCCAGCGTGAGCGTGAAGGTAGAGCCGCCCGAGGATTTCAGGTACAGGCTGTAGCCCGGGTCTGTGAGTACTTTGGTGCCCAGATTCGTTATACTGAGTCCAACCTTGGCATAGACCTTGCCGTTATATTTGTAGATTTGTGCAGACTCAGCTTTGGTGTTGACCGGTATGCTGCCAAGTTCAACTTTGCGGGTCTCACCTGTAAGGGCGGACAGCGAGTAGTTAGAAGGAACGGTAAAAGTGCCTATGCGCTGTTCATAATTGGCGGCACTGAAGTTCCAGCCGTACATGTTGACTTTAAGCCCTTTGGCCGAGGCGGCTGTTCCAATATTCGCATAATATGTAATGCTGGTGCTCTGCTTCGCAGCGATCTTTTTGACAGCACTGTCTGCGCTGACCGGGATTCCCTTAATGATGCTGCCGCCGGCAGTCACGATTTTGGAGAAATAATTGACCATATTGACGCTGCTGCTTGCATTGTTAGTATAGGTGAGTGTATAAGTAAGAATATTTCCGCCGGTTTGGCTCTGAATGCCTACATTGCCCAGCTTCACACTAAGCGTGGTGCTGAGCTTGATTGCGCTGAGGCCTGTAAGACTGGAGACTTCCGTTACTGTGGCAGCTGTTTTGGCAGTGGTTGTACTGGCCGAGGCAGCAAACGCCGTGGTTCCCGCGCTCCCCGCGAGTTGACTTGCAGCAAATGTACTGAGTAACAGCAGAACAAATGCTTTTCTTCGTTTAAGCATGAATTTCCCTCCCTGTATAAAAGCCGATACTATTCAAAAGCCGCCCTGTTCTAATGAGGACAGCCAGGCTTATCTCAAAAGGGAAAATATCAAATTCGGCTGAACGTTCGCTGAAAAAAAGCCCCCAAAACCGCGCTGAAGCTTAAAGGAAGCTTAAAGGAAGATAAAAATTAACCTAAAATTGTGCAACTTGTCAAAAGCGCCGTTATTGCATATAATAAATAGACATATCTTCCGAACTGGAAGATCGAATGTATTTGACACAATCCGCATAAATGCATTGATGGAGAAGAGTACGTAGTGCCTGGCTTACAGGGAGGAAGCGCCGCAGATTGAGAGCGTTTCTAAGAGAGCAGAGCTGCCGAAGTTCACTCCGGAGCAGTTCCCTGAATTCCATTCAAGGCTTCCTTGAGGGACACAGTAGGGGATACCGGCCGCAGACCGTTATTTCTGTTAAAGTGAGACAGGTCTCCGCCGGTCCGAAAGAGGGAATATTGCTCTTAAGGGAAGCGTCGCAGCCGTCTAACAAGGGTGGTACCACGGTCTTTTCGTCCCTTTACCGGGAGGAAAGGCCTTTTTTTGTTGACAATACGAGATTTAAGGGGGCAGTACAAAGCATGAAAGAGAAATTGGAAGCATTGAAGGCCGAGGCATTGGCTAAGCTGCAGGAGGTAACCGATCCGCAGATTCTGAATGATTTGCGCGTAAAATACCTTGGCAAAAAAGGTGAGCTTACGGAGGTTCTGCGCGGTATGGGCGGACTCAGCGCGGAAGAACGCCCGGTGATCGGCCAGGTGGCCAATCTGGTGCGCAGTGCCATTGAAGAGGTAATCGGCTCTAAGCAGGAAATCTTCCAGCAGCAGGAGACACAGAACCGCCTGAATGCGGAGAAGGTCGATGTGTCGCTGCCGGGCCGCGGCCTGCCGCAAGGCGGTATTCATCCGCTGAACCGCGTAATTCAGGAGATTGAGGATATTTTCATCGGCATGGGCTACCGGATTGAAGAAGGTCCGGAAGTAGAGACAGACTACTATAACTTCGAGGCTCTGAATCTGCCGAAGAACCATCCGGCCCGCGATATGCAGGATTCCTTCTATTTAACAGAAGATCTTCTGATGCGCACACAGACTTCTCCGGTGCAGGTCCGCACCATGCAGGCTATGAAGGGCGAAACTCCGGTCAAAATCATCTGTCCGGGCAAAGTATTCCGCCGCGATGACGACGATGCGACCCACTCCTTCCAGTTCCATCAGATTGAAGGCCTGGTTATTGGCCGCAATATCCGCATGAGCGACCTGAAGGGCACCCTGCTGCAGTTCATGAAGGAGATGTTCGGTCCTACAGCAGGCATCCGCCTGCGTCCGAGCTTCTTCCCGTTCACCGAGCCGAGTGTTGAGGTAGACGTGAGCTGCTTCAAATGCGGCGGCGAAGGCTGCCGTCTCTGCAAGCAGAGCGGCTGGCTGGAAATCCTCGGTGCCGGCATGGTACATCCGAATGTGCTGCGGATGGGCGGCTACGACCCTGAGATTTACAGTGGCTTCGCTTTCGGCGTAGGCGCAGAACGGATCGCGATGCTGAAGTATGGCATCGATGACATCCGCTACTTCTACACGAATGATATGGGTTTTGTGAAGCAGTTCAAGGGGATTTAGAGATTTGGCGGGTGTGCGGGGTGCGTGGGGCCGAAAGGGTTGCAGTAGATTTTGAATTGCTGTTTCTATACCTGTTAAAAATGAACCGGAGGGGAATTTTGGAACTGTAGGAGCGGTAGCGTCCGCCTGAAAGCTTTCCACAGGAAAGCTCACTTCGGAAGCATAAGCAGTCACCGGATTTCAACCGTGAAAAGCGGTATAAATGAAGAAATCTGGGGACAACAGCGGCTGGAAGTCCAAATATTCTCTGTAGGAACACTGCTTTACAGAAATTTTAATAGAACGAAGTTGGCATCGTGGCTTGTTCCTTATCCGTTTCCGCAAGCCAAGCATAGGGCGGCATGGAGATAAATACATCTGAAACAAAAGGAAGTGTGCGAAAATGAAAGTATCAACCGCCTGGCTGGCTGATTATATATCGCTGGACGGGGTGACCGCTGATGAACTTGCGGACAAAATCACTACCGCCGGCATTGAGATTGACGGAGTTGAACGCCGTAACAAAGGGATTTCCGGAATCGTAACCGGCTATGTGAAATCCAAAGAAAAACATCCGGACGCCGACAAGCTGAACATCTGCATCGTGGATGCCGGACAGGGCGAGGATCTGCAGATTGTCTGCGGTGCCAAGAATGTCGCAGCGGGACAGAAGGTTCCGGTCGCACTGGTTGGCGCTAAGCTGCCCGGACTGGAAATCAAGAAAGCTAAGCTTCGCGGCGTGCTGTCGCAGGGGATGATCTGCTCGGCCAAAGAGCTGGGGCTGAACGACAAGCTGCTGCCCAAAGAGCTTCAGGAAGGCATTCTCGTATTGCCTGAGAATACGGAAGTCGGCCAGGATATTCTGAAGGTGCTTGGCCTGAACGATGAGATCCTGGACTTCGATCTGACCCCTAACCGCTCCGACTGTCTGAGCATGATCGGTGCTGCTTATGAAGTGAGCGCAATTCTGGGCCGTGACCTGCAGCTGGCAGATCCGGCGGCAGAGCTTGTGGAAGCAGGCGGACGGGCAGCGGATTCCATCACTGTCAATATTGAAAATGAAGAATACTGCAGCCATTATGCAGTGCGTTATATTGCCGGAGTGAAGACAGCTCCATCCCCGCTGTGGATTCAGAACCGCCTGATGGCGGCCGGGGTACGCCCGATCAACAACATCGTCGATATTACCAACTATGTGATGCTGGAATACGGACAGCCGCTGCATGCGTTTGACGGCGATCAGCTGGCAGGCGGAACGATTGGTGTACGGTTCGCTCATGAAGGCGAGCTGCTGACAACACTTGACGGCCAGGAGCGCAAGCTGGAGCCGCAGATGCTTGTCATCGCTGACGGGTCAGGAGCTATCGGCCTGGCTGGCGTTATGGGCGGATTATCGACTGAGGTTACAGCAAATACCGTCAATATCGTATTGGAATCCGCCAAATTCGACGGCGGGACTGTACGCAAGACCTCGCGTCAGCTGGGTCTGCGTTCTGAAGCTTCCCAGCGCTTCGAGAAGGAAGTCGATCCGAATGCCGTCATTCCTGCACTTAACCGTGCAGCTGCTCTAATCGCCCGCTATGCCGGCGGATCTGTGCATGAAGGTATTGTTCAGGCAGGCAGTGCCTCTGCCGGGGAGAAAGTACTGACCCTGTCGCTGGAGAAGCTGAATCAATATCTGGGTACCGAGCTGTCTTTGCTGGAAGTGAAGACCCTTTTCGGCCGTCTGCACTTCAAGTGCGGTGATGCTGCCCAGGGAATCGTTGAAGTTCAGGTTCCCACGCGGCGAGGCGACATCAGCTATGATGTGGATCTCATAGAAGAGATTGCCCGCCTGTACGGATATGACAACATCCCGACAACCCTAATTGAAGGGACTACTACACCGGGGGCACTCACCAGAGAGCAGTTCCTGCGCCGTGAGCTCCGCCGCCTGCTGGCTCTTGGCGGGTATCAGGAGGTTATGGGCTATTCCTTCATCCAGCCGGAACAGAGCAAGCTCTTCCCGGCACTTGCGGACGGCAAGCTCTCCGTGAAGCTGGCGATGCCGATGAGCGAGGAACGCAGCGTGCTGCGTACCAGCCTGCTGCCGCAGCTGCTGGACATTGCCCTCTATAACACCAACCGCCGTCAAGGCGATCTGGCGCTGTTCGAAATCGGCAATGTTTTCTTCACCGATGAAGAAGTGCTCACCCGCCAGCCCGGTGAACTGCCGGTACTTGGACTGCTGCTGAGCGGCACCCGTGCTGCCAAGCAGTGGAACGTAGCGGCTGAGCCTGTAGATTTCTTCGATCTTAAGGGGGCGCTTGAAACTGTATTTGCCCACCTTGGCCTTACGGACCGCATAATCTATGAAGGGGATGCTCCTGAAGGCTACCATCCGGGACGCTCTGCTTCGGTCTACCTGCTGCAGGCTGAAGGCCGCGATAAGATCGGTACCATCGGACAGCTGCATCCGGAACTTCAGCGCCAGATGGATCTGGAGGATACTTATGTAGCTGAAGTGCTGCTACAGCCGCTATATGATGCGGCGCGTTCCCAACTACAGTACAGTGAGCTTCACCGCTTCCCTGGGATGGAACGGGATATTGCGGTAGTTGTAGACGCAGAAGTTCCTGCAGGGCACCTGATAGCTTCCATCCGTGAACATGGCGGAACACTGCTGCAGAATGTGCAAGTGTTCGATGTCTACACCGGCGGCAAAATGGAAGCTGGAAAGAAGAGCGTAGCCCTCTCGCTGCTGTACCGTCATACGGACCGTACACTTACCGATGAAGAGGTTGTGGAAGTGCATGACAGAGTCGTTTCTGCTCTGGAGCAAACTTTTGGCGCAGAATTAAGAAAATAGCAGGAATTGTGCAAAGCCGCAGCGAATCCATTTAGAAACCGATTCGCTGCGGCTTTGCTGTACCCTTGTGAAGTACGGAGTCCGGTTTAAATCTATGAAATGAACACGTTTTTTTTGCCAAAGGTTAAGGAATAACGCTACAATAGCAGTAAGGAAATCAGCTTAGAATCCGCACACATACAAAGGAGGGCACAACTGTGGCTATGGACCGGACTCGTGTCGCCGTGGAGATATACGGAACTTCCTATAAACTTGTCGGAAGCAGCACTGAATATATGAAGCAGGTTGCCCGTTATGTCGATGAGCATATGCGTGCAATATCCAAATCACATTCCAGACTGGATACCCCGCGGATCGCGGTGCTTGCAGCTGTACATATGGCAGAGCAGGCTATCCAGGTTCAGGATTTCAAGAATGAATTGAATATGCTGACCGGTGAACGTACCGAGCTGCGCGTGGAGGTATCACGCCTTCAGGAGGCGCAGCGCGAACGGCAGGAAGAATACGAGAAGCTTGAAGCGGCTGCCAAGGAAGAAGCGGCGCGGCTGATTGCCGCCGTGGAAGAAGAACGCGCGAGGCATCTGGAGCTGCAGGAGCAGGAACGCCAGATGCACGCACAGCTGCTGGAGGAAGAGAAGCAGGCTGCTGCTTCCAGCCGCGGGCAGCTGACAGATGAACTGCAGGCGCGCGAAGCGGAGCTGAAAGCGCTGCGGGAGACTTACGAAGCAGAGCAGGCTGCAAGCCGCGAAGCTTCAAGACAGGAGCTGGAAGCGGCTGAAGCGTTACGGCTGCAGCAGCTTGAAGAGCTGAAGGACGCTCATCTGCAGGAGCTGGAGCAGCTTCGGGAGACACTGACCCGTGAGAAAGCGGAGACGTTGGCAGGTCTGGAGCATGAGCTGATCCAGACCCGGGAGTCTATGGGCAGTGAGATTGTTGAGATCCGTACCACCTTGAGCAAGGAGCTTGCCGATACCAAGGCAGCACTCACCAGTGAGCTCAGCGGAGAGCGCGAAGCGCTTGAGAAGGAGCTGGCCAAGAATAAGGAGCTGCGGCAATCCCAGGGGACGCAGGAGCACAGGCACAAGCAGCAGCTTCAGGAGCTGGAGAAGCAGCTTGGTGAGCTGCGCGGCGGAACCGGGCAGCTTCAGTCCCGGCTGCGCGCGGCGGAAGCCGGGCTCAAGGGCGAGCGCGATGCGCGCCTGACGCTGCTCGCGCAGTACGAAGCTGTGCTGAAGCGGGAAGAGCAGCTTGGCGAAGAGCTGCGCCTTGCGGCAGAGCAAGGGCAGCAGCATAGCGCAGAGCTGGAGGAAGTGCGCCAGCGTTACGTCCAGGCGCAGGATGAAGCAGCGGGACTTAACAGTGCGCTGCAGGAAACAGCGGACAAGCTAAGTGCAGCACTGGAAGAACTGCAGACTGCCAATGAGCTCAGCGGTCTGCTGAATGATGAGCTGGAGGGGCTGCGCCAGCGTTATGAGCTGACGCAGGAAGAAGCGTCGTCTCTCCGCAAATCTCTGCGGGAGACGACGGATAATCTGAGCCGGACACAGGCGGAATTTGACCGTACCGCGCTCGAAGCAAGCTCCTGGCAGGAGCTGGCGAACAAGCATATGGAGGATATCGGCGAGCTGGAGATGAACCTTCTGGAAGCCGGGGAGAAATCGGCAGCGCTGCAGCGTGAAGTCGAGACCCTCCGCGGACAGGCGGATGGAATGGTGCAGCAGCTTGACCTGGAAGCCCAGCTTCGTGCTGAGGCAGAGCAGGAAGCTGCCCTTCATCAGGAAGCGGCAGAGGCAGCCCGTAAGGAACTGGCGGCGCTGCGCGGCCGCTACGAAGAGCTGATCGCCCAGTATGATGAAATTCTGCAGGATGGCGAACAGCTGAAGGAACGTTATGAGCTGCTGGAAGCCGAAGGCGAGGAAGCTGCGCGGCGTCTGGAAGAGCTGTACGAGGCGGGCCGCGAAGCTGCCGCAGCGGCGGCGGAGCAGCAGGAAGCGCTCCGTGAGACCAGGGAGTACGAAGCTTCATGGAAGCAGAAGTACGAAGAACTGCAGCAGCGCGAGCAGCAGTGGAGCGAGCAGGAGGCGAAGCTGCGTGAGGAGATTGAGATCTGGCAGCAGGAAGCCGGGGATGCTGAAGCCCAGGCGGAATCCGTGAGCCGCTCGCGCAGCGAGACCGCGCAGCAGCTTGGGGAGATCGGCGAGAGCTACGAGCTCGTCCAGGGCCAGCTGCGTCTGGTTCAGGCCCAGTTCGAGCTGCAGCAGGGTAAGCTGGACAAGCTCTCCCAGGAGCACCGCAGCCTGCAGGCGGAATATGCCAAGCTGCAGAGTGAATATAATGAATGGATTCAACTGATCGAACAGGACAGTTGAATGGCGGATGCATTAACGAAAGAGCTGTTTTAAGCAGGGTGCTGCTTGGAACAGCTCTTTTGCTGTTTAGGGGGAGTCCCACCGAGTCCACCTGAAGTGAATGGTAAGGAGAATCAAAGCAACCTTGATTTCTTCAGAAGCGGACCAAAGGGCGGGAATGAAGAGCCAAAGGGCACCGGAATCCGCAAGTAGATAGGCGGCAGGCTAAGTAGATGAGCCGAATGTATGCGAAAAACCGGGTACAATGCGCCTCCGAGAGCGTAGACGAGCCGAATGTGTGTGAAAAACCGAGTACAATGTGCGTCCGAGAGAGTAGATGAGCCGAATGTATGCGAAAAACCGAATACAATGCGCCTCCGATAGATTAGATGAGCCGAATGTGTGTGAAAAACCGAGTACAATGTGCGTCTGAGAGAGTAGATGGGGCGAATGTATGCGAAAAACCGAGTACAATGTGCGTCTGAGAGAGTAGATGGGGCGAATGTATGCGAAAAACCGAGTACAATGCGCCTCCGATAGAGTAGATGAGCCAAATGTATGCGAAAAACCGAATACAATGCGCCTCCGAGAGGGTAAACGAGCCGAATGTATGCGAAAAACCGAATACAATGCTCCTCCGTGAGCGTAGACGAGCCGAATGTATGCGAAAAACCGAATACAATGTGCGTCTGAGAGAGTAGACGAGCCGAATGTATGCGAAAAACCGAATACAATGTGCGTCTGAGAGAGTAGATGAGCCGAATGTATGCGAAAAACCGAGTACAATGTGCGTCTGAGAGAGTAGATGGGGCGAATGTATGCGAAAAACCGAATACAATGTGCGTCCGAGAGAGTAGATGAGCCGAATGTATGCGAAAAACCGAATACAATGCGTCTCCGAGAGGGCAGAAGTGCCCCTGGATCCGCCGGAGGTAGACGGTGGAGGGGACTGAGGAAATCATAAATCCCTTTTGACTCTCGTAATGGGCAAGTGGAGATAAGCCAAACACTGGTGTGCCGCTTATTCCGTCATCGGGCGGGTTTGGCCGCGATTAGGCAACTCCCGCAATTAATGATTATGAATGTATAGGTTTCACATAATAAGCTATTCATAAATTAAATATTGCAACCGTTTACAACTCGGGGTAGGATGTTGATTGAGGTGAGCATGATGGATAAAAAATGGGTCAGCGGCGCGGGGGTTATTGTGCTTTTTCTGCTGCTGGCATATCTGTTTATAGACTTTGCCAATCATTCAAGCCGGATGGGCAATATTGTCAATGAATTAAGCGGGCATCCCGGCGGGGATAATTCCGGCTATCATATTGTGCTGATCGAGCAGGAGCGGTACCATCCGTACTGGGAAATGGTCGAGAAGGGTGCCAAAGAGGCTGCTGCGAAATACGGAATTGATATCGAGTTCACCGGCCCGGTGCGCAATAACATGGAGGAGCAGATCAGCCTGCTGGAAAAAGCGATTGCCGCACAGGCGGATGCGATCATCGTGCAGGGGCTGAACGACGAGAAGTTCACCCCCGTAATTGATAAAGCCGTGAACCGGGGGATTCCGGTAATCACCATTGATACAGACGCTCCGGCGAGCAGGCGGCTGGCTTATGTTGGGACCGACAATGTTGCAGCCGGCGAGGCGCTGGGCCGGATGGTGGTGCAGACGACCGGCGGTAAAGGGAAGATCGGCGTGATCATCGGCAGCGAGCTGGCCAAGAATCAGGTTCAGCGTCTGAACGGCCTCAGTAATATTGTGAAAAATTACAGCGGCCTTGCAATTGTGGATGTCCGCAGCTCCAATATCTCGCATATGGAGGCAATCCAGCAGGCAGCCGATATGCTGCGGCTTCATCCGGAGATTGATGTGATGGTCGGCACCAGCTCAACGGATGCGCTGGGAGTACTGCAGGCCTCCAAGAGCCTGAAGCGTGTCCCGATGACGATTATTGGCTTCGATAACCAGGCAGAGACCCTTGCTGCCATCAGCCGCGGGGATATCACGGCCACAGTGGCACAGCAGCCTTATCTTATGGGGGCTACGGCCGTGCGGCTGCTCCATGAGCATTTTCAGGGATTGCAGCTGGAGTCCAAATACTTCACCGGCGTGAAGGTGCTGGACAAGTCTAATGTGCAGGAGGGAGAGAGCCTATGAGTATCCGCCATAAGCTGCTCATCTGCATTCCGCTGCTTGTGCTGCTGATGAGCTCTGTCTCTTTTGTGCTTTTTGAGAGCGGAAAGAATGTGCAGGAGAGCTACCATCTGATGATGAACCGGATCATGCTGTACAAGGAAGTATCCTATGAGGTAGGGGAGAATATGCGCTCTCTGAACCGCTTCATTATGCAGGTGGACGCGGACAGCTTCCCGGAGGTGCAGAAGCATCTGAGCGCTGTGCAGGAGCTGCGGGCGAAGCTGGACGGAATGGCGACCATCGGGGGAAGCGGCCTTCCGCTGATGAACTACAGCCATATCATTGATACGTTTCTGGAGCAGGCCGGGCAGATGATTACAGAGATTGATGGTCAGGACTCCAACACACTGGCCGGTGCCTATATCGAGGCGGAGCAGACGCAGCGGTTCATCCGCGAGGAAGCACAGGAGCTGGTTGACCTGGAACTGGACCAGTACAAGCCGATCTATGCGGAGATCATGTCCACGACGGCCAAGCTGAACCGGCTGGGGAGCCTGCTGGTAATTACCGCTGCGCTGCTTAGTATCTGTATGGCGATCTGGCTGTCCGGGAGCATCACAGGACCTATCCGCCGCCTCGTGGCCACCGCCAAGCAGATCTCCAAGGGGAGGATGGATACGAAAGCGCCGGAGAGTGTTAACAACGATGAGATCAGCATCCTGTGCCGGGCTTTTAACGGAATGATCGATAATATCCAGGAGCTGATGAAGGAGAATATCAAGAACGTGGAGAAGGACCGGCTGGTCAAGGAGCTGGAGCTGAAAATGCTGCAGAGCCAGATCAATCCGCATTTTCTGTTCAACACACTGAATTCCATCGCCAAGCTGGCGTATCTGGAAGGAGCGGCAAGGACCAGCGATCTGACGGTATCGGTATCCCGCCTGCTCCGGTATAACCTGCAGAAGCTTGACCAGGCTGTACCGCTGCGCGAGGAAGTAGAGCATGTGAACGAGTATATTAACATTCAGCGGGCCCGCTTCCGTGACCGGATCGCTTTTGAGATGGATATTGATGAGCAGGCGCTCGGCGGAATGATTCCCTGCCTGACCCTTCAGCCGATCTTCGAGAATGCTTTTGTCCACGGGCTGGAGCAAATGGAGGAGGGGGCGGTGCTGTCACTGTCGATCCGCTACCGGAGCGGACTTGTAGAGATTGAGATCAGTGATAACGGTGTGGGCATGAACCGGGAGACTGTAGCGAGGCTGATGGGATCGATCGAGGAAGAGGCCCCGTATTTCAGCGGTAAAGGCCAGTCCACCGGACTGGGGACACATAATGTATTCAAACGTCTGCATCTGTTCTTTGACGGGCAGCAGCTGATCGAGATTGACAGCAGTGAAGGGCAGGGGACGGCGGTGCTGTTCAAAGTACCCTTCCGCACGTCTGCCTGAGCCGCAGGTGAGAAAGGAGATAGATTTACTATGTACAGACTGCTGATCGCCGATGATGAGGCGCTGGAACGGGAAGGGCTGGAGCTGATGATCCGCCATATTTTCCCGGATGGTTTTGAATTTCTGCATGCCGAGAACGGACGGAAGGCTATTCAGCTCGCGGAGGAGCACCGGCCTGATATTATCTTCATGGACATTAAGATGCCGGGCATTCAGGGACTGGAGGCCGTACGGCAGATTCTCACCAAGCTCCCTTCCGCGCAGATCGTGATGATTACCGCTCATGATTACTTCTCCTACGCCAAGGAGGGGCTGCTGCTGGGCGTGCGGGATTATCTGCTGAAGCCGGCCAGACGGGACGAAGTGGCGGATGTACTGAAGCAGCTGATGGCGGTGATCCAGGAGGAGAAGCGGCGCAGGAATGAGCAGCTGGAGCTGCAGGAGAAGCTGGCCCACCTGCTTCCGCTGGCGGAGAACGAGCTGACAATGATGCTCATGCTGGAGCATGTGCAGGACCTGGAGCTGGAACAAGTGGCCGGTCTGCTGGAGCTGCAGTGGGCCAAAGGCTATGCGATGGTGCTGTCATTCCCGAGGCATTCTAGCGCAGCTTGGGAAGAATTCCAGCAGGGCAAGCGGGAGATCTATGAGGCGGTCAAGCAGGTTGCCAGAGCAGGGCTCGGCTGCCTGTCCGGACCGCTGATCGGGCATCAGCTGGCGTTGTTTATTCCCTTGCCGCCGGGGCGGACCGGTTACTCACAGCGCGTCAGCTCCATGGATTGGGGGGAGCGGCTCCGCAGTCTGATAGAGCAGCGGTTCGGTCTGCCGGTCAGCATAGGCATCGGCTCGATCCGCGAGGGCTGGGACGGGCTTAGCCGATCCTACCGGGAAGCGGTCCGTGTCTGTGCGGATCACCATGATTCCTTCAGCGTGCACCACTATGATGATATCCTCCAAAGCTCCGGGCAGACGGCCGTATCCCTGGATGAGGAGAAGCGGCTGCTGGATGCACTGTTGCAGCGGAGCAAGCAGGAAGCCATAGAACGCTTCGGAATTCTGTATGCTGCTTTCGAGCAAGGCGGCGGGCGGCCGCTGCCCGAAGTGCGGGGAGAGGTGACCGGGCTCCTGCTGTTCCTCGCCAGAGGCGTTCACTCCGCAGCCGGAGCGGAGATCCTGGCCTCCTTGCATACAGCAGAGGATCCCATATCGCTCAGACTGAGCGCAGAATCCTGGCTGGAGCGGCTGATCCACAGTCTGGAGCAGGAACAGGAGCATAACCGTTCCCATGTCCATCAGCGGGCGCTGCTATACATCAGCCAGAAATATAAAGAAGACATATCTATGGAGCAGACGGCTGAATATGTGAATTTAAGCCCGCATTATTTCAGCAAATTGTTCCGGCAGCATGCGGGTGAAACCTTCATTGATTACGTCACACGGCTAAGAATCAACGAAGCGAAGCGCCTGATCACCGGAGATCAGCTGAACCTCAAGGAGATTTGTTACGAGGTAGGCTACAAGGACCCGAATTACTTCAGCAGGGTCTTCAAAAAAGCGGCCGGCATGACGCCAAGCGAATTCCGGCAGCAGCATGAGAAGCAGGGTCCTTGCTGACAGAGCAAGGACTTTTTTGTGCTCCGGCCCCGGATAATCCTATGAAAGCGGCCGGGAAGAATTACATTACAGGAGAGGAGGACGGAATGCAGGCGGAGAGCAAGAAAGTGCTGGGAATAGCGGCTCCTGCGGTGGATGATCCATGCTACACTTTTTTTGTAAGCGCAATCAAATATGCGGCTAATGAAAAGGGGCGAAGGGCAGAGTGAGAAAATACGGAAGAGCAATTTCACTGGGGATGGCAGCGTTAGTGCTGGCAGCGTCAATGGCGGGCTGTGGGGTGGTCTCAAACGGTGATAATCAGAAGAAGGAGACATCCGGCGCTGCGAAGGACGGGGACAAAATTGTCATCGGCATGTCGATGGATACCTTGAAGGAGGAGCGTTGGCAGAAGGACCGGGATATCTTTACGGCAAAAGTGGAGGAGCTTGGCGGTGAAGTGAAGGTGCTGGCTGCAAACGGCGATGATGCTACCCAGTTAAGCCAGGCGGAACAGCTGATCTCCCAGGGTGTGGATGTGCTTGTGGTTATTGCCCATAACGCGGAAGCAACGGCTCCGATCGTAGAGAAGGCTCACAAGGAAGGCATCAAGGTCATTGCCTATGACCGCCTGATCAATAATGCCGAGGTAGACTATTATATTTCGTTTGATAACGTGCGTGTCGGAGAGTTCCAGGCGCAGGCGGTCATTGATAAGGCTCCTAAAGGCAATATCGTCTATATCGGCGGTGCCGATACGGATAACAACGCCCATATGTTCAAAGAAGGGGCGATGAATATTCTGAAGCCGCTTGAAGAGAAAGGCGACATTAAGATTGTCTACGACCAGTTCTCCAAGGACTGGAAGCCGGAAGAAGCGCTGAAAAATATGGAGAATGCGCTGACCGCGAACAATAATGATGTTCAAGGTGTGGTAGCAGCCAATGACGGGACTGCAGGCGGTTCGATTCAGGCGCTCACGGCTCAGGGCATGGCCGGTAAAATACCGGTATCCGGCCAGGATGCTGACCTTGCTGCGGTACAGCGTATCGCTGAAGGCACGCAGCTGATGACGGTCTACAAGCCGATCAACGCGATTGCAACCAAAGCTGCGGAAATGGCAATAGCAGCTGCCAAAGGCGAAAGTATTTCGACTGAAAAATCAGTTAACAACGGTAAAATTGATGTTCCTTCTGTGCTGCTCGATCCGCTAGCGGTCAATAAGGATAACCTGGACGTACTGATCAAGGACGGCTTCCACAAGCTTGAGGATGTCTACAAGAACGTTCCGAAGGACCAGTGGCCGAAACAATAAGGGCGGCCTGTCCGTCAAGCAGATGCGGCGCCTGTGGCGTTACCGCATCTGCTTGCAGGTTTAAGGGCCGGAAGGAGGAGCGGAAGGCATGAATGTACTTGAAATGGTAGAGATCAGCAAGACATTCCCCGGTGTTAAGGCGCTGGACCATGTGAACTTCAAGGTCAGGCAAGGGGAGATTCACGCCTTATGCGGCGAGAACGGCGCTGGTAAATCCACGCTGATGAAGGTATTGAGCGGACTATACCCTGCAGGGACATACGGCGGGGAAATCCTGATCAATGGGGAGAAAAAGTCTTTTCATAGAATAACGGATGCGGAGAAGGCCGGTATCGCGATTATTCACCAGGAGCTGGCACTCGTGAAGGAAATGACGGTCGGCGAGAATATCTTTCTGGGGGCAGAGCCGGTGAAGCGGGGGGCGATCCAGTGGAATGAGCTGTACCATCAGGCTTCGCTATGGCTGAAGAAGGTCGGGCTGAATCTGTCTCCGGACACGAAGATCGGCAATCTCGGCATCGGCCAGCAGCAGCTGGTCGAGATCGCCAAGGCACTCTCCAAGCATACCAAGATTCTCATTCTGGATGAACCGACGGCAGCTCTGACCGAGAGCGAGGTGTCTATCCTGATGGGCATTCTGAACCAGCTGCGGCGCGAAGGGGTAACCTGTGTCTATATTTCACACAAAATGCCTGAAGTGTTCGCACTGGCTGATTCCATCACCGTGCTGCGGGACGGGCGGACGGTAGCTACACTTGACCGCAGTGAGACAGATGACGACCAGATTGTATCCCTAATGGTTGGCCGTGAACTCACGGAGCGTTATCCGCGCGTGGAGCATTCGCCTGGGGAGAAGGTGCTTGAGGTCAGAGATTATAATGTATGGCATCCGGAGAAGCGCCGGCAGAAGGTGCTCCGCGATATTGAATTCAGCCTTCGTCAAGGTGAGATACTGGGTATTGCCGGGCTGATGGGCGCCGGACGCACGGAGCTTGTCAGCAGCCTCTTCGGCGCCTATGGGGGCCGGGCCGAAGGAACGGTGCTGATTGAAGGCAAGGCCATTAAGATCCGTTCCATAGCCGAGGCGATCAAGGCGGGGATTGCCCTGGTTACAGAAGACCGTAAACGCCAGGGGCTGGTCATGGGGATGGATGTCAAACGTAACACCACTTTAGCCACACTGGGCAAAGTCGCAAGGCTGGGGGTCATCAATGAGAATGAGGAAATTAAGTGGGCAGACCGGTACGTGCAGGATCTGAAGACGAAAACAGCTTCGCTGGAAACGCTGGTAGGCACACTGTCCGGGGGGAACCAGCAGAAGGTGGTTATCGGCAAGTGGCTGATGTCAGACCCCAAAATCCTGATTATGGACGAACCTACCCGGGGCATCGACGTCGGGGCGAAGTACGAAATATATAATTTGATGAATCAGCTGGTAGAGCAGGGCGTTGCCATTATTATGATCTCCTCGGAGCTTCCGGAGGTACTGGGCATGAGCGACCGGATTCTGGTGATGTGTGAAGGACAGTTCGTACGGGAATATGATTGGCGGGAAGCGACGCAGGAGAATATTATGCTGGCCGCTACGGGAGGTAGATAGAGATGCAGCTGCAAAAAGAGCTTAGGGAACCTGAAGCGGTTCCGGCAGCCGGAGGATCGCGCTTACGCGGCTTGTTCGGCAAAATGGATATGCGTGCCTATACGATGGTGGGTGCATTAATACTGATCTGGGTGCTGTTCGGAGTACTGAATCCGACCTTCCTGACTTCGCGGAATCTGTCCAATCTGTTCACGCAGATGTCGGTGACCTCCATTCTGGCCATCGGCATGGTGCTGGTCATTGTGGCAGGGCATATCGATCTGTCTGTCGGCTCCATCGTCGGACTGACCGGCGGCATGGCAGCTATTCTCAGCAACTGGCTGGAGCTGCCGGCTATTGTAGTCATTCTTGGCACACTGGCCGCAGGTGCCGTGCTGGGCCTGATTCAGGGCTGGCTGGTGGCGTATAAAATGATCCCCGCCTTCATTGTCACCCTCGGGGGAATGATGGTGTTCCGCGGGGTGCTGATGGGCGTGACCGAGTCGATGACCATTCCGGTATCCGACCCGGTGCTGGCCTTGCTCGGCAATGCTTATTTTGCCCCGGGCTTCGGGATCATCCTTGGTGTGATCGCAGTAGGACTGCTGCTCTGGAGTGCGTTCAATAAACGCCGTTCCCGCAGGAAATACGGCTTCGAAATCGCCCCGCTGGGCCTGGACATCGCCAAGGTGGCCGGACTTGCCCTGCTGGTGGTGGCTTTTGTAGCCGTGATGAATAATTACAAGGGGATTCCATTCCCGATTATTTTCGTAATTGTCCTGGCAGTCATCTTCTATTTCCTGTCGACTAAGACCACCTTCGGCCGTCATATCTATGCAATAGGGGGCAATATTGAGGCGGCACGCCTCTCCGGCATTAACATCAAGCGCAAATCCATGCTGATCTTCGTGTTGAGCGGATTGCTGGGCTCGATCGCCGCCATCGTGCTCACCTCACGCCTGGCCTCGGCCACCATCACAGCAGGTAATATGGCTGAGATGGATGCTATCGCCGCTTGCGTCATTGGCGGCACTTCCCTGATGGGCGGAGCCGGCACAGTCATCGGTGCCATTATCGGAGCGCTGGTGATGACCTCGCTGGATAACGGAATGTCGCTGATGGGACTGGAATCCTTCTGGCAGTATGTCGTCAAAGGCTCAATCCTGGTCATTGCCGTCTGGCTGGATATTTCCAATCGCAGCAAGGGTGTGAAGTAACGGCAGCTTCAGCCGGTTAACAACTTTCAGCAGAACAACCAAAAAGCCGGTCAAGGACAATGGGGTCAGTCCCACAGTTGTCCTTGGCCGGCTTTTTTGCTATGCGTATAGAGCTGCCTATTCAACGATAATCTTGGCGCTCATTCCGCTGTGGCCGGAGCCGCACATGATCGCGCAGGTGACCTCGAAGGTTCCTGCCTCCTCGGGGAGAATCACCTTGGAGGAATCTTTGGCATCCAGCCGCAGCTTCATCTCAGGCACAAGAATGCCGTGGTTGCCGCTCTCGTTTTTGAAGATGATTTTGACAGGTACGCCCTTCTTCAAGTGGTATTCTTTCTGGTCAAAGCTGTAGTTGGTTGCTGTAATGACGATTTCTTCTTCCGCTGTAAGATTGGTGTCAGCAGCCTGGCTGTTAGCGCTGTCAGAATTGCTGCTGCCCCCGCCGGCTCCGCAAGCCGTAAGCAGTAGTGCAAATACAATGGAACAAAGAATAGCCGCCTTCCTGATCATAAGCATCCTCCTAAAAGGTTCGTGATGAATTGTGATAGCAGATGACATTAGCATAGCTCAAATCCTGATAGTTGTCTTGGATAATCTGTGAGGATTTGTTTGACCGGAAGCTGACTCCAAACTTTGTCGAAAATTGCAAAAATATGATGCAAAAACAATTAAAATTTATTATAATTAAAGCTATTATAATTTTAACTTTTATATTATTTGGTTAGAAGTAGGGGATCCACATTATTTTAGCCCACGAATCGCAAAGTTCGGAGAAATGGCACCGAAGAATATTAACCGGATACTGGATTATTGTGCTCTGTATGCTGGCAGCCCAATTTATTTTTATGCTGTCCTCCCATTCCACTGAGACTAAGACCATCCTCATCCCCAGTAAAGGCCACTTGTTCATCGCCTGTAATCTGATGATCATTATAGCTATGGCTTCCGCCGAGATTTGGCTGCGTAAGATGCAGCATTATCATAAGCAGGCCGTTGTGATCTGCGGATTCATCGTTTCTTATCTGATGTATTTTGTGCTGGAGCCTTTTGTAGATGGTGCCCAGATGACACTTATGATGCCGATTATGATTGCCCTGATCTATTTCGACCAGCGGCTGCTATACTATCTCGGGGTATTCAGCACGCTATTCTATAGCGGGATTTATTTCGGGCTGGAGCGGCCGCTGCTGGACAAACCGCTGCTGGAGTTTCTGATGGTGGAATGTGTGTTTATTGTGTTCGCCGTGATGGCGCAGGCTGTCATTGTCAGGGCCCGTGAGACCCGCGAATATCTGGAGCAGTTGACCAAGTCGGAGCAGGGGCTGATGGTGGAACGGGCGATTTCCGACAAGCTGCTGAAGATCGATGCGCTTACCGGCCTGTACAATCACAAAACCTTTCATGAATATCTGGACTCCCTGCTGGAGCAGTGCGAGAGCAACGGGCTGAGGCTGCAGCTGGCGCTGTTTGATATCGACAACTTCAAGCGTGTTAATGATACGTACGGACACTGGGTCGGCGATCTCGTGCTTAAGGAGGTGGCAGCGAAGGTGAATGGTCTGATCGGGCTGAATGATTTCGCGGCGAGATACGGCGGGGAAGAGTTCGCGGTGATTTTTACGGATAAAAGCTTTCAGGAAGCCTATGCTGCCGTCGAGGAGATGCGGGTAGGTATAGCCGCTATGGAGCATCCGTATGCCGGAGGCAAGCCGATTACGGTCAGTATCGGATTCTGCGATTATCAGCTGGGGGACGGCAAGGAAATGCTGTTCCGCAAGACGGACGAAGCGCTGTACAGCGCCAAGCGGGGCGGTAAAAATGCTGTCGTCACGGCTGCTGTCACCCATGGCGATGATCCGGTTGTGTCCTATGCGTAATTTTTAGTTATAAAAATTTTTTAATTACAAAAAACCCCCAGTATCCGGTATAATCCGGGGATTGGGGGTTTCGTTGTGCGCTGAAACGGATACCGTCCCCTAAGGGTGGTTCAGCCGTTTCTACTTGGCCGCTTCAAACGGAGTGGATACCGGCAGGAAGAGGTCGATAATACCAATGACCAGGGCTGCGAGCAGCGCTCCGAGAATGGTGACGCTGACTCCGCTCACAATGAACTGGGCAATCCAGATCACCAGGGCACTGACCAGGAAGCCGACGATACCGCGGCCGAAGGGTGTTGTTTTTTTGCCGAAAATGCCCTCAACCACCCAGCCGAGCAGAGCGATAACCAGCGCAAGCACAAGCGCGCTCCAGAACCCCCCGACCGTGAATTGCGGGACAATCCAGCCGACCACCATCAGAACGATTGCCGCGACCACGAAACGTACCACATGACCTAAGAATCTCACCTAACTAACCTCCTTTGGCGTTCGCGTAAGGATATGTGCGTTGTTATTGTGGCCCGCAGCCGCTTTTCTATGCCCAGAAATCATACCCAAATAGCGAAAATGGGCTAAATTAGGTATAATGTAACCATCTATGAAGGGAGCTGTGACAGTAATTGGACGACAAAATTTTGCATACGCTTGAATATCGCAAGATTTTAAATAAATTGATGCAGTATACGCAGACACCGATGGGACGGCTGACTGCCGAATTGCTGAAGCCCTCCGGGGATTTCGAAGGAGTGAAGCTGCTTCTGCAGGCTACGGATGAGGCTGCTAATGTTGACCGGCTGAAGGGAATTCCTTCCTTCCGCGGTGTGACTGACATCAAGCCCGCCCTGAAACGCGCTTCGATCGGGGGAATGCTGGGCACCACTGAACTGCTCTCTGTCGGCAACACGATCGGCGGAGCCCGCAGAGTGAAGCGGTTCCTCGGGGCGATGCACGAGGATGAGAAGATCCCTACCCTCTTCGCCCAGAGTGATCTGCTCTCGGAGCAGAAGCATGTGGAGGATGCCATCCGCCTGTGTATCGACGAGAATGCGGATGTCATGGATTCGGCCAGTACAGAGCTGGCCTCCATCCGCCGGGAGCTGCGCGGCGGCGAGACCCGCATCCGCGAGAAACTGGATTCCATGATCCGCTCGTCTTCGGTATCGAAGATGCTGCAGGATCAGCTTGTGACGATCCGTGGTGACCGGTTTGTCATTCCGGTCAAAGCGGAGTACCGTGCCCATTTCGGCGGCATTGTTCATGATCAGTCCGGCTCCGGGGCGACGCTGTTCATTGAGCCGGAATCGATTGTGGCGATGAACAACAAGCTGCGCGAGACACGGCTGCGCGAGGAGCGGGAGATCGAGATTATCCTGCACCGCCTGACGGCACTTGTCGGCGATATTGCCGAAGAGATGGCTTATGATATCGATATTCTCGGCGAACTCGATTTCATCTTCGCCAAAGCGCGCCTGGCACGCGACATGAAGGCTACCCAGCCGCGTATGAATGACCGCGGCTACCTGCGTCTGCGCAAAGGGCGCCATCCGCTCATTCCCGCAGAGCAGGTTGTGCCGCTGGATGTGGAGCTGGGCAACCAGTACACCTCGATTATCGTGACCGGCCCGAACACCGGCGGTAAGACAGTTACCCTGAAGACCATCGGTCTGCTCAGTCTGATGTCGATGTCGGGACTGTTCATTCCGGCAGAGGAAGGCAGCCAGATGTGCGTCTTCGATGCGATCTATGCCGACATTGGCGATGAGCAGAGTATTGAGCAGAGCCTAAGTACGTTCTCCAGCCATATGACCAATATCATCTCCATTCTGAAGAGAATGACGCCGAAGAGTCTGATTCTGCTCGATGAAGTTGGAGCAGGAACGGATCCGGCGGAGGGATCGGCCCTGGCGATTGCCATTCTGGAGAATATCCACCGTACAGAATGCCGGATGGTGGCAACTACGCATTACAGTGAGCTGAAGGCTTATGCGTATGAGCGCAAAGGCGTCATCAATGCCAGTATGGAGTTTGATGTGGCCAGTCTGAGTCCTACCTACCGGCTGCTGATCGGTGTGCCGGGACGAAGCAATGCATTCGCCATTGCCGAGCGCCTCGGCCTGCCGAATGCCATTCTTGAGCATGCGCGCGGCGAAGTCAAGGAAGAAGACATGCGCGTCGAGCACATGATCGCTTCCCTGGAAGAGAACCGCCTCACCGCAGAGAATGAGCGTGAACGGGCCGAGGGCCTGCGCCGCGAAGCGGAAGAATTCCGCAAGCGGCAGCAGCTGGAGCTGGAGAAGCTGGAAGGCCAGCGCGACAAACGCCTGGAGAAGGCAGAGAAGGATGCCAGCGATATCCTCGCCAAGGCGCGTAAGGAAGCCGAGGAGATCATCAGTGACCTCCGCCGCCTGGCAATGGAGGAAGGGGCGTCCGTCAAGGAGCACAAGCTGATTGAAGCGCGCCGGAGACTGGATGAAGCGGAGCCTGCACCGCGTAAGAAGGTTATTGCCCGCAGCAGCACCAAGGCGCCGCGGAAGATTCAGCCCGGGGATGAAGTCAAGGTGGCTAATGTGAATCAGAAGGGCCTTGTTGTAGAGCTTAGCGGTGCCAAGGAAGCCGTGGTGCAGTTCGGCATTATGAAGATGAAGGTCAACCTTGCTGATCTGGAGTTCCTGGCCTCTGCACCGGATGCGCCTCCGCCGGCTCTGCGCCGGGCTACGACAGTCAAGCGTACGCGGGATGAGAATGTCCGCACCGAGCTCGATCTGCGCGGGGCCAATCTGGAAGAGGCCATCATGGAGACCGACCGCTTCATCGACGAAGCGTTCCTCGGCAACCTTGGGCAGATTTCGATTATCCACGGCAAAGGCACGGGGGTATTGCGGACGGGGATACAGGAATATCTGCGCAAGCATAAGCATATCAAAAGCTACCGGCTCGGGAATTACAACGAAGGCGGCGCGGGCGTAACCGTGGCTGAACTGCAGTAGCGTCCGGCAGAAAGAGGGAGAAGTATGCAAGATAATATTGATCTTTTGCTGGATCATCCGCTGGGAGCGCTGCTCGGCTACTTCACTGTGGCCATATTGGGTCTGGTGGTATTCCTGTCCTTCTTTGAAATGGTGACTAAATATAACTGCTGGGAAGAAATCCGCAAGGGGAATGTGGCCGTAGCGATGGCAACCGGAGGCAAGATCTTCGGCATCTGCAATATTCTGCGCTTCAGCATTGAAGCGGGAGCATCGATCTATGAGACGATGAAATGGTCGGTTGTGGGTTTCCTCCTGCTGCTGCTGGCGTACTTCCTGTTTGAATTTCTAACCCCCGTCTTTTCGATTGATGACGAGATTGCTGCGGATAACCGGGCCGTGGGACTGACAGCACTGCTGATCTCCGTTTCATTGTCCTATGTCATCGGCGCCGCTATATTTTGATTTAGGGAGCAGGAAATTATGAAGATTCTGGTTCGGGTTCTGTTCATTTCCGCTCTGGCGTTTATAGCGGCCGGGATTATTTATTTAATGTTGCATTGAAAGTGAACCTAATGTGAGGAACGAAGGAGATTATACAGATGGAAACGACAGTATGTCCTTGGTGCCATACCGAGATTGTATGGGATGAGGAGTTTGGCCCGGAGGACACTTGTCCTCATTGCAATAATGAGCTTAGCGGTTACCGCACAATTACAATAGGCGCTGACGATCTTGAAGATGAAGAGCTGGACACTGAGGACGCCTCCGTACAGGAAGAGGTCAGCGACGAGGATCTGTGGGATGACGACGGTGACAAGGATAGTGTGGTTCCCATATTTAATACGCTGGTCCAGTTCGGTGATGACTATGATCTGACGCGTTATGAGCAGAGTGTCGCCAGCTTGCTGGCCGCGCAGCTGGAAGCACCGGAATGTCCGCAATGCCATGAGCTGATGCTTCACTCCGGCACTCAGCAGGTAAGCGGATTTACCCCGGCAACGCCGGAAGCGCTGGGCGGCGGACCGGTACTGAAGCCGCCGTTCTCGCTGAATTTGTTCGTATGTCCTTCCTGCTTCCATGTGCAGCACAGTCTGGCACAGGAAGACCGCATTCAGCTTGTGCGCAATCTCAGCACTGCATCGGAGTAAGCTTCGGATTCATGCTTTCCCTGTGATTTGGACATGTTAGTTATACATGAGGTGTCCAGAATAGCAGGGAGGTATAGCATGAAGAGGTTATTACGGAACCAGGCGGCGCTGCTGCTCGCCGTGGGCGGGCTCTACCTGCTGGCTACGGTGCTGGCAGGTACTTTTTTGAACGTATATTTGTGGAAAAGCCGGCAGAACTTCGCCATGATCGGCTGGTTTACGGTTGCCCAGCAGCTCGCAGTCGGACTAAGCTTCTGGCTGGGCGGCAAATGGGTGAAGGAGCATAACAAAATGAATGCCCTGCGGCTGGGAATTGCCGTTTCGGGCTTTTTTTATTTGCTGGTGCTCTGGCTGCGCGGAGAAGCGGTGCATTATATCTGGCCGCTGGGACTCATTCTCGGTCTTTCCATCGGGTTCTACTGGCTGGCTTTTAATATTGTTTTCTTTGAGATTACCGAGGCGGACAACCGCGATTTCTTCAACGGCTGGATGGGACTGCTGGGTTCGCTGACGGGCATTGTAGGTCCGTGGGTGTCGGGTAGTCTGATCTCCTTGTGGCATGGGGACAAGGGCTACCGTATTGTGTTTATCCTGTCCCTGTGCATCTATGGAGTGGCTGCTGTACTCAGCTTTGGGCTGGAGAAGCGGCCGCGCGGCGGAACTTACCTGTGGCTGGAGCCCTGGCGTGAGCTTAGCCGCAAGGAGAGTCCCTGGCGGCCTGCTTCGGCGGCGCTGCTGTTCCAGGGAGTACGGGAGGGCGTATTCTCGTTCCTGATCGGACTGCTGGTCTATATTGCCGCCCGTGAGGAGAGTAAGCTTGGGCAGTTCGCGCTGATTACCTCGGCAGTTTCTTTGATCAGCTACTATGCGGCCGGCAAATGGTTCAAGCCTGGAACCCGCTTCAGGGGGATGCTGGCAGGCAGTCTGCTGCTGGCCGTTTTCATTCTGCCGCTTCTGTGGAAGGTGAATTACGCCACGCTGTTAATTATGGGTATTGGAACCTCGCTGTGCATCCCGCTCTACATGCTGCCGATGACGTCTACCAGCTTCGACCTGATGGGTGTCTCTGAAGAGAGTGCCGGCAAACGGGTGGAGCTGGTTGTGCTTAGAGAGCTGAGTCTAATGACCGGGCGGCTGATGGGGCTGCTTGTGTTCATTGCTGTGCTGTCGGTCAATCAGTCCCCGCAGGCTGTCACTTGGCTTATGCTGCTGCTGGGAACGGCTCCGCTGGGGGGCTGGCTGGTGCTGCGGCGGTTGCTTGATTTAAATGTTCACAAAAAGAACAATGTTAACTGATTTGCTGACGCACTTAAATCAAGGGGATTTTCATCAAGTGATTTAAAAACCATTGTGTTTGGAAAGATGATGCAGGAAATATATGAACGTTGGATTATCGAAGATTATCCGCATTTAGAATTGCCGGTACTGAAAAATACCAGTACAATGGGTTACTAAAAAAATGGTTGAAAGTAAAAATGGAATAATATAACAAAAAAGGTGTAAATTAAATTGAATGGAAATGGACGATGGAATTAATCTTGCGATACAGTAGGAGGGGAACATGGAATTATATAATGAAATAAAAAAAGTTAGTGATAAAGATCTTTTTACAGAATTTATTGGTATGTTAATTAAGGATTTTAAATTAAACCCTGATGTTTGGGAAAATAGAGACATTGAGAGTTTTCTCGAAGGAATAAAGTCTTGGGTAGAGGATATGGAAGGTTATTATGAAAATAACAATTTACAAATACCTCAAGTTATAGATTGGAACTTTCTTGCGAATTTATTTTATGTCGGGAGGGTGTATGAATAATAAGTGCTAATAAATGTCTGTTTAATCTTGATTGGCTCACAGCCTTTCAAGGTACTTCTTTGGTGGAGTCTATCGATTACCGAATGATGGATTGAAAAGATATGTAAAATATATAGACTTAGCACCAGATGGTTCAATAGTATCGTTTGAGGAAGGTAAGGTGAAATCTGTGGATGATTGGAGAAATATAAAAATACCAGGTATTGTATCGATACGAAAGTGTGCATGAAGATGATTTTGAAATAGCTGACCCATATGATTTTTAATAAAACTGAAACCTTAAATGGCTTCCGGTCTATCAAGGTTTCTTTTTGCCTATTTGTCGTAAGGTCAGTCACCATGATGGCCTTTTTTTGTTATCGTATATCCAATCCTTTTTCCTAGCGAAGCAGTGAGAGGATATAAATAACTAATTGAAACTTCTGTAAGTCATCTAAAAGATTGAAAGATAAATTCCCTTCATGTACTGTTATTAGATCGGTAAATTCAGAATAGCGTGATCCAGTTTTCTAGCTTACCTTAAATAATTCTAGTCTTTGTAGCAGTTCATTGAAGATGAGGAGGCATGGGCATCCTTGGCCAAGAAAAAAAGCTATAGCCTAAGGACAACGGTAGCGGTGATGGTATCTGCTGTTGTAGTCCTGGTGCTGCTGGTCTTATATATTATATTCCGCAATCAGATTATTCCCCAGACCCGGCATGCGCTGGAGGATAAGGCCATTACGATTGCCCGCACGATTGCCCTGATGCCGCTGCTCTCAGAGGGCTTAAGCGAAGGGAACAGCAAGGGGATTCAAGCCTACACCTCCAAGATTACACGCCGTAATGATATATTGTTTGTAGTGGTGATGGATATGAACAGCATCCGGTATTCGCATCCGGATGCCTCCAAGGTAGGACTGCCCTTCGTGGGAGGCGGGCAGGAGGCTGCGCTGCGCGGACAAGAGAGCATCTCCGAAGGAACAGGGACGCTCGGGAATTCGTTGCGGGCATTCGTGCCGGTCTATGACGGCAGAGGGCATCAGCTCGGGGTCGTAGTAGCTGGACTGTCAATGGACAGGGTGCAGCGTCTGGTCAGGCAGAATGAATGGACGATTATTGCCATTCTGGTCTCAGGCGCGCTGTTTGGAGCAGGAGGCGCCTTTGTTCTGGCGAGGAGGATCAAGCAAATGATGTTCGGCATGGAGCCTGCCGATATTTCCAGACTCCTGCAGGAACGCAGCGCCATGCTGGAATCCATTCGCGAGGGGATTATTGCGATTGACCAGGAAGCGCGCATTACGCTTATCAATATGGAGGCGCACCGGCTTCTCAAGGCGGCAGGGATCAACGGCGCCGTTGTAAACCGGCAGATTGCCGATTATTGGCCAGAGCTGCGTCTGGAGCATGTGCTGGCCAGCGGGGAAGGCAGGCAGGACCAGGAGCTGGAGCTGGGCGGTATCTCCCTGCTCGTAAGCAGCCTGCCGGTCCGCGTAGGCGGCGAGATTGCCGGAGCCATCGCTACATTTCGTGACAAGACTGAGCTGGCAGTTCTGGCCGAACGGCTGTCGGGTATTTCTGTCTATGCAGACGCCTTGCGGGCAGGTGCCCATGAATTCATGAACAAGCTGCATGTGATTATGGGCATGACGCATATGGGCTTATATGACGAGCTGCAGCAGTATATTCTGGGAACGGCAAATAACTACCAGCAGGAGATCGGGGCCATCACGAGACAGATTAAGGACCCGGCTATGGCGGGTTTTCTGCTGGGTAAGCTGAGCCGGGCGCGCGAGACGGGAATTGAACTGCTGCTGACTGCGGACAGTTATCTGCCGGAATCGGCAGATTCGCAGGTTATTCATGAGCTGATTACGATTGCCGGGAATTTGCTGGACAATGCGATGGAAGCGCTGGGCGGCCCGGGACCTGATGAACACAGCAGCGATGTATACAGCAGAGATGTACACGGCAGAGATGTACACAGTAATAAGCGGATCGGGCTTGCTTTTCACTATGAAGAGGGAAGGCTGCTGTGTGAGGTTAGCGACAACGGCCCGGGGATTCCGGAGGCACTCCGGGAGCAGATCTTCGTCCAGGGCTTCTCATCCAAGGGGGAACACCGGGGAATCGGACTGTATTTGGTCAGGAAGAGTGTAGATAAACTGCAGGGACATCTTCAGATTGCCGCCTGCGGCGGCGGGCAGGGAACCACGTTCATCGTTGATGTGCCATATGCTGCAAAGGGTGAGGAGAGCCAATGAACATTAAAGTGCTGATTGTAGAAGATGACCCGATGGTAGCGAAATTCAACCGCCATTATCTCGAACAGGTCCAGGGCTTCGAGTTCGCGGGCTGGGCGGCTTCAGGAGATGAGGCCTTGAAGATGCTGGCGGAACAGGAGATCGATCTCCTGCTGCTGGATATCTATATGCCCGGTACCAGCGGGCTTCAGCTGTTGTCCACGCTCCGGGAGCAGGGAAGCAAGGCGGATATCATTGTGATCTCCGCCGCCAGCGATAATGCAAGCATCCGCAAGGCGCTGCAGAACGGGGCTGTGGATTACCTGATCAAGCCATTTGAGTTTGCCCGTTTTCAGGCGGCTTTGTCGGCATACCGCGAAGACTTTCGGTTAATGCACAAGGAGCATCTGAGCCAGGAACAGCTGGATAAGCTGCTGCGCCATTCCGCTCCGGAGGCTGAAGAAGACAAGAGTGGGGCGCAGAGCCTGCCCAAAGGTCTTACCGAAGGCACACTGGAGAGCATCTGGGATACGATTAAGCAGCTGCAGAACCCGGTATTCTCCACTGAAGATATCAGCAGCCAGGCGCCGATTTCGCGGATTTCCGTCCGCAAATATCTGGCTTTTCTGACCGAGGCAGGCATTCTGGAGATGGAGCTCAGCTACGGCGCGGTAGGCAGACCGGTATATATGTACAAGGTGAAGCCGGAGGGGAAGGACTATATAAGTAGATATTTATAAGCGGCAAGCGTGTTAGCGGGGACCTTCGGGTCCTTTTTTTATTATTGCGGGTTCAGGTACGCGGAAGCTTCCCTCCATACTGCGCCCGCAGCTGCTGGAGCTTGTCAAGATTGCTCAGGTTATGATCCCGGTTGACCAGTCCTACACCGAGAATCAGATTCTCAATGATATAAATAGGGCCGACCATTGAATGAAACTCCCAAACCTCGCCTCTTCCGGCATACAACACGATATCTGCATCCTGTGAACGGGGATATACAAGTCTGTCAGTGATCAGAATGACCTGATAAGCTGCCTCCCGTGAATGGTCCAGAATCACCTCGATTTCAGGTAACAGCTGCACAAATCCAAAAACCAGTACCACATCCTGTTTGTCAGCATGCATTAGGGTCTCCAGCAGCTCATGGCCGCTCGGAGCCATCCGCTTCATCTGAAGACCAAAGCGCGCCATCCGGTAGATCATCAGTTCAGCCAGTCCGCCGCAGGGGCCGGGACAATAAACATATACAATCCGTGCAGCAGACAGACTGTATACCGCGGACTGCAGCGACGTCTCATTCAAATAACGGTGTGTCTCCTGAAGATGGTGAAGGGAATTATTCAGCAGCAGCTGGGGGAGTGAACTATCATCGGATCGCTCCATTGCGTCACGCATTTTAACCGAGGGCGTAGATTCGAACCGGAACCGTAGCCGGTTTTTGAAATCCTTGGCATGCTTGTAGCCGGCTGCTTTCCAGAAACGTGAGACGGAGGCGATGCTCAAATGGAGCTCGTCAGCAACTTCCTGCTCTGTCATATAGACAACCCGCTGCTCATTCTTCTGGATAAAATCGGCGATGATCCGCTGGTTGGGTGAGAACGGGCGGTGATTCCAGTCTTTATACATAATGCGTTTCCTCCGGATGTGCTCTTTTTACACAATATAACGCTTGAAGATGTTGTAAATATTTTTACAGCGTTAAAAATTCTGAAAAAAATATTACTCCGGCTTAACAAATGGAAAAACCTGTGCTGACATGGCCTTTTTATAATAAAGATAAATTCCTGTAGGGAGGCCAACTGTTTATGAGCACGTTAAAGACCCGCTACACGCTGACCCAATCTCAAAAAATGATGATTTTTGTGCTGTCGATGTCGCTGTATGGTTTGTCTAATATGTTTACGGAGCTGGTGCCTAGCATCCAGTTGGGTCCGGTTGAATTGTCGATTGAATATTTCGCTTTCATTCCTCTGACCTTATGTATGCTGTTTCACCCGTTGTATGCAGCTGTTGGAGCGGCTGTCGGCGAAGTGATCTTTGGTGAGCTGATGCTGGGTCAATTCGGCGGACTGGGCGAACTGGAGAAATTCATTACCTTCTCTCTTGCGATGTATACAGCAGGCCTTATGGTATCCGATCCGAAGAACCGTAGACAGGTAGGCGCAGCCGCAATTACCGGAGTGGCGATTCACCAGTTTTTTAGCTCAGCGGTAGATATCTTGAAGGTATGGGTCGGTGTGGAGGAACTGGAAGCGGTTAAGGGTCTGGCGGAAAGTATCGTCATCATCGAAGGTGTCGGATTTCTGAATGATGTGCTGTTCTCGGGCATTCTGTTCGCCCTTCTGCCTACGATGTATCTGGTTCCCCGCTTGTACGGCAAGATTGAGCCGCTGCTCGGCATGAAGCCGCGTGAGCGGAATATGAAATATGCATCCGGGGTCTGGCTGTCGCCAAAGCTTGTCATTTCAGGTACGATTCTGATCATGGTTGCGCTAGGTTCTGAATTGTTGTCGGAATCAGGCTGGAACTTCGGTGATTTTGAATTTGCCTGGGCTGAATCAGGTGAGGAAAAGCTGATCTGGCTGAGCATGCTGGTTGCCGTCATCATTGCGGTTGTGACCATTCTATCGCTAATCCGGCGTGCTGCACGCAGGCGTCAGGAAGGAGGACAGGCAGATGCATGAACTGGTCCTGGAGCTTAGAGGAGTGTCCTTTACTTACCCGGGGGCGGAACAATCTGTACTGCGGGATGTATCCCTGCAACTGGAGAAAGGGGATTTTGTTGCCGTGATCGGCAGCAACGGATCCGGCAAATCCACACTCTGTAAATGCTTCAATGGATTAATCCCGCATTATTACACAGGAGATTTCGCCGGAGAAGCGGTGATTTGCGGTCAACCGGCGGAAGGGCAGAGTGTCGCTGAACTATCCAGGCATATCGGTTATGTCTATCAGGACTTCGAGAACCAGCTGGTGCGTCCAACCGTGCTTGATGATGTTTCTTTTACCCCGCTGAACTATGGTTTTGCGGACTACAAGGAACGGGGAGAACGGGCGCTGGCGTTGACCGGACTTAGCGAACTGAGAAATGAATTTATCTGGCAGCTTAGCGGTGGGCAAAAGCACTTGCTGGCTCTTGCGGGAGCACTGGCAATGGATCCGGAAATACTGGTCATAGATGAGCCGGTAGCCCAGCTTGATCCGCAGCATGCACGTCATATCTATGATATCCTGCGGCAATTGAATGAGCTGCACGGGAAGACCATCGTAGTCATTGAGCACCATGCCGAATTTATAGCAGAATACTGCAGGAACGTTATCCTAATGGATAAAGGATCCATACGCTGGCAGAAGCCGGTACGTGATGCTTTGTCCTCTGTACAAGAATTGCTGGAGCTTGGCATTTATCCGCCGGATGTGACCAGAGCTGTCTGGATGCTGGAGGAGAATGACCGGAATGCAGGACAGTTCCCTTTGACCCCTGAAGAGGGGCTTGACCGGATGATCCGCCGTAAAGGGCCGGCTGGGCAGGCCGGGTCCGCCTATCCAGTCTGCGGGCAGATCCGCACAGGCGTAGGAGATGTGGATTCTATCGTTAAAATGAAGGATGTTCACCTGTCGTACCGCACGATTCACAAGACACTTCATCCTGTTCTGAACGGGGTAAAGCTGGAGCTCAAACACGGGGAATCGGTAGCCCTTATCGGTAACAACGGTGCAGGGAAATCATCCTTAATGAAACTGATTTCAGGTATTGCCAGACCCTCCTCAGGAACGGTTAATGTGAAAGGCATAGAAGTCAATGGTGTGCCGCCCGAGCGCCTGTCCGGTACGGTTGCTTATGTATTTCAGAATCCGGAGGATATGTTTATCGAGGATTCTGTACGCAAAGAAATCTCCTATTATCTGAAGGCCCGGAAGTTAGCGGATACAGACCGGAGAGTAGAAGAGATGCTCCAGGCGTTCCGGCTTAGTGAGCTCGCTGAGCGGGATGCCCGTCTGCTGAGCGGCGGCCAGCAGCGGCGGGTATCCCTGGCAATCGGTGCCGCTGTCCGCCCTGCAGTTATGCTGCTAGACGAGCCCACCGCGAATCTGGATATTTCGACCAAGCAGGAAATGGTTAGCGTTCTTGAGACATTGCGGAGCCATGTGGAGACGGTGGTAATCGCCACTCATGATATGCAGCTTGTGTCTGAATGGGCCAGTAGAATTATTGTTATGCATCAGGGACAGATCATTGCTGACGGAACGAAGGATGAAATATTTGCTGACGGAATGCTCTTGAGGCGTGCCGGATTGGCAGAGACACAATTAATGAAGCTAAGCCGCATACTCGGCCTGCCGCGCATTTGCTGCAGCCTGGACGAGTTTGTGAGCCAAGTGGAGCTACAGAAGGAGGTGGCCGGAATCTATGGAGGCTGTTAAAAAAGCGCTGGACCGGATCTCTGTAGAACAGATCAAGCTGGAATTACTGGGGACCGCGTATAACAACAGCGCTACCTTTCTGGGCAGGCTTGACCCCCGGACACTGCTGTTATGGTATTTGTTTTTTGCCATCGTGCCCTGGTTTGTGCATAACCGGACAATCTTATTAGGAATGTTCGTGTTCATGGTCATAACAACTGTCCTGTCACGGGTTAGTCCGCTAATCATCTGTATCCTGTGCCTTGGCCTGACCGGCCAGATCGGCTGGATGTTCGTGCTGACGCTTTTTTTCGGAGGGGGGAGTGAATCCCTGCTGCCAATGTTAACGCTGACGCTGAAGCTTTCTGTCATTTCACTGGCGAGCATCACTGTATTCTCCAGTCTGGATCCCGAACGGCTTAGTGACGGACTTTTATCCTTAGGCATACCTGATGCCTTTGCATTTAGTTTATCTTACGGTTATCGTATTCTGCCTACTTTGCTGGAAGAATTCCACCAGATATTGTTGTCCTTCAGACTCAGGGGGCAAAGACCGCATCGTCACGGGGTGTTCTACTGGAGAACAGCTGCGTATTACTTGCGGATTGTGGTGCTGGTCTTCTACCCGCTCATGCTCAATACAGCCAAACGGTCGCGAACCACGATTGAAGCACTGGAAACACGCGGATTCAGCTACGGTCTCAGCAATCCGAAGGTGAAGAAGATCAAGCTGTCCTATTTGAGGATGAAGAGGCCGGACTGGGCTTTTTTATCCGGTTCAACGATTTACATTATACTGCTGTTCTGGTTTGGAACCCTGTACCCTGAGCTGGTGTATTAACCTAATCTGCAAACTTAAAAGGAGCCTAACCTATATGAATATTGATCTGCACACACACGGAAAATTGTCCAAGAAATCAGCATTTTCCCCGGCGTATTTCGCAGAAATGATGTCGGAAGCTAAAGTGAACGGACTGCAGGCAGCCGCTTTGACAGAGCATTTTAATACTTCTAATTTCTTCGCAATGTACGAGGCACTGGATCAGATGTATCCGTATAACGGACATTACTATGAGGTGGACGGGCTGAAGCTGTTTCCGGGAATGGAAGTGGATATTGCCGAGACAGGCCACATCCTGCTGATCGGGCTTAAGGAGAATGTTCTTGCTGTCCGTTCTTTGCTGGAAGATTACACTGCTCAGTGTAGCTTTATTCCTTTCAAAAGACTGCTGGATCTGGCGGATGAATTCAATCTGTGGAAAATAGGGGCCCATCCGTTCCGCACCTCTACTCCACTTCATCAATTGGACCCTCAGCTGCTTAAGCGGCTGGATGCGTTTGATTTCAATGCTAAAGACATTTACGTGCAGGGGGCTGAAGCCTACAAGAACCTGATTACGCCATTTGCAGAGAAGCTTGGCGTTCCTGTGGTTGCCGGCAGTGACAGTCATCAATGCCTGCAGTATGGCAGCGTAATGAACCGGCTACATGTATCCTGCTCTACAGTTGAGGAATTGAAGGAGGCTATTAAGCAGGGGGACTATGAGATGGAGCTTTCACCGTGTCTCCATACCAAGGTGAAGGCTTCGGTCATGATGAAGAAGCTGCTGAAGCAGCTTGCCGGCGAAGCGCCTTCCAGAGATGAAGCGGAGATTGGCTATCTGGCTTAAAGCGGCCCTGAAATCCTATGAAGTCATGTCCGGACTCCTCCGGCCATGACTTCATAGGTAATGTCTTCTATGCTTCCGGGGATGATTTACGCTACGCCTTGCGGTTTTAAGCAAAAGCCAGCTTCAATGCCTGCGGATGGAAGGAACCCATAATTTTATAAGCTTTTAAATGCGGATTGTTCATATCATTATCGTAAATAATCATATGCTGCCTGCCCTTGAGAATGATATCAAACCGCTGCTTCCGGTCAGCCTGTACGATGGTAATATAATAGCTGTATTTGTTGTCTGTGCTTACATTCCGCGCTGATTTCATTAACCGGACGTCGGCGAAATCATCACATATTTGTTTGATGGCCTCCGGCTCCGTAACCACAATATCCTTCTGTTCACCGGGAACAGAGGACAGACGGGTGATTTCAAGGGAGGCGATATCCTCCAGCCGGATGGTTCTGGCCACCACTTTTTTGAAGGAAGTGTAACGGTTTGCTGTATAGGTCATTAGAGAAACACCAGCTGCGGTCAGGATGGCGCCGGCAAGCATATATTTTTTGCTTTTGTCCATGGTTCAGTTCCTCCCAGTCATACGATTGTGTAAGTCCCAATTATAAAACTATAAACATCCGCACGCAAATTCACTTACTTTAATTACTTAATGATTTCTTTAATTACGTAAGCTTCCAAGGACAGCCCTTTTGCGGATATGATAATTGTGAAAATATGCACAAGGGGGCAAGCGTTACTATGAAAAAGAGATATGCAGCGACTCTTATACTCGTTCTTTCCGTTATGCTGGTTATCGCAGGCTGCGGTAACAACAATGCTAACGGCAGTGTCAATGAGAGCAAGGGTAAGAATAGCGCAACCACAGAGCCTGCAGCAACCACTGCACCTAAAGAGACAGCCGAAGCCGTATCGGGAGCATCCGAAGCGAGCTATACACCGTACGATCAGTTAAAAGATAAATATGATATCATCATTGTCGGCGCAGGCGGTGCCGGAATGTCGGCGGCGCTGGAAGCCAAGGCTAACGGCATGAACCCGGTTATTCTCGAGAAAATGCCGGTTGCCGGCGGTAATACTACCAAATCCTCCTCGGGTATGAACGCTTCGCAGACGAAGTTCCAGAAGGAGCAGGGCATCGAGGATACCAATGATCTGTTCTATGAAGAGACACTGGCAGGCGGCCATGATACGAACAACAAGGAGCTGCTCCGCTTTTTCGTGGACAATTCCGCAAGTGCCATTGACTGGCTGGATTCGATCGGAATCCGTTTGAACAATATTACGATTACCGGCGGAATGAAAGAGAAGCGCACCCACCGTCCGGAAGACGGCTCAGCAGTCGGTCAATATCTGGTTGCCGGACTCGTAAGAAATGTACAAGAGCAAGGGATTCCCTTGTTCGTTAATGCGGACGTGAAGGAACTTACAGTGCAGGATGGCAAGGTGAACGGCGTCAAGGTGTTGTTCAACCAGGCCGATGAGAAAACAATTACCGGATCAGCAGTGATCGTAACAACCGGCGGCTTCGGCGCCAATATGGAGATGATTACCGAAGTCAGACCTGACCTCGAGGGTTATGTGACTACGAACCAGATCGGCAGCACCGGCGACGGCATCCGGATGATTGAACAGGCTGGCGGCACAACGGTAGATCTGGATCAGATTCAGGTTCACCCGACTGTACAACAGGAGAAATCCTACCTGATCGGTGAAGCGGTCCGGGGCGAAGGTGCAATTCTGGTGTCCAGCGAGGGCAAACGTTTCGGCAACGAAATGGATACCCGTGATAAAGTGACAGCTTCCATCAATACACTTCCGGAGAAATCAGCGTATCTGGTGTTTGATTCCGGCGTGAAATCCCGCGTCAAAGCGGTGGACCAGTACATCAAGATGGGTGTAGTCAAAACAGCGGATACCATCGAATTGCTGGCAGAACAAATGAACGTTCCGGCAGATCAGCTGAAGAAGACCGTAGATACCTGGAACAGCGCAGTGAAGAATAAGTCGGATGCGGAATTCGGCAGAACAACAGGCATGGATAATGATCTGTCCGGCGCACCGTATTACGCGATCCAAATCGGCCCGGGAATTCACTACACCATGGGCGGTGTGGTGATTAACACCAATACAGAGGTCTTGAACAAAGACGGCAAAGCGATCACAGGACTTTTTGCAGCAGGTGAGGTAGTCGGCGGATTACACGGCCAGAACCGGATCGGCGGGAATTCTGTAGCCGAGATTATTATCTTTGGACGGCAGGCAGGGATCAAATCTGCTGAGTTTGTAAAAGCACAATAAGCTATTATTCCATATTGTCAGCTTTATTATAAAAGGGATGCTCCGCAGCCATCAGGCTTGCGGAGCATCCCTTTCCTGCGTGTACTTGCTGCTGCTCCTGCCGTCTCCGGCAATTCAGGCTCCCGCAGGCTCAGCTGCTTACGCCTGAATTGCCGGAGACGGCGCAGGCTTCGCTGTACGGGTCAGCGAGAACAGCTCCAGCTCGGGGCGCACCTTGCCGGCAAGGGTATCTGCGAGCAGCTCGGCCGCGATCATGCTGTAGACGGTTCCGTTGCCCCCGTAGCCTTCAATGAAATAGCAGTGCGGGTACTCCGGATGCGGCCCAATATAAGGCAAGCCGTCACGGGTAGAGCCGAAGACCGCTCCCCAGGAGTATTCAGCCTCTATTCCCTGAAGCTCCGGGAACAGGGCCACAAGCTCCTCCAGCAGCCGCTGGCATTGGGAGAGCACACGGACATCGCGGCGCTCGGGACTGGTGAGCTGTTCATCCTTGCCGCCGGCAATGATCCGTCCGTCCGGTGTGGTCCGGAAGTACAGATAAGGCCGGGCCGTTTCCCAGAGCAGACTTTGCTCATGCCATTTGGGCAAGTCCGTAAGAGGCCTCGTCATGATGGCATATGTATTGATCAGCTCCGCGCCCCGGTCCTTTTTCATATCCTGCGTTTCATACCCCATGGCAAACACAACATTTTTCGCAAAAATCCGGCCATTCGCTGTATGGCAGACCACGCCGTCAGCACTATATTCGTAATTAAGGGCTTCGGTATGCTCGTAGACGCGGACTCCGCGGGAGTGGGCCTTGTCAATCAGGCTGTGCACAGTCCGCAGCGGATTGGTCTCGGCATCCCCTCGGGAGAAGAGCGCAGCCGGTTTGGAGAAGGAATAATGCGACCGTACTTTATCCTCATCCCAGAATTCAGAATCAAATCCATGCCGGATCAGGTTTTCATTTTCCAGCTTCAGGGCGGGTACATCTTCAGGGACGCTGGCATACAGCAGACTGCTGCGTTCTATGATCTGCGGATCAATATCCAGCTTGCCCGGCAGGTCGAGAATCGCGCGGACGCCCTGCTGGCACAGCTTATAGAACAGCACGCCGTTCTCTTCCCCGAAGGTATTCATGCAGGCGGTCAGCGACTTGTCGTTCGCGATCTGCAGCAGTCCCGTATTGGCGTGGGAGCTTCCGCTGCCCACTGCTCTTTTATCGATGAGAACGGTATCCGCTCCGCTAAGGGACATACGGTAGGACATCGTCGCCCCGCCCATGCCGCCGCCTACAATAAGACAGTCACAGGTAATATCTTCATTTAGTACCGGATACACCGGCGGTTGAAGCAGTGTATTCTCCCAGGGCAGCTGCCCGCTGATGAGTTTCATGGTATGGTCGCTCCTTTATATAATCAAGGTAAGGTATTGTTTGCAGTTTGGCAGCCGCTCATGCGCGGTTTATAAGGTGTTAATCCGATTTTTGCAGAAGCAGCTTTGCGCTTATTGGCACATAAAGTGTTCTGCTCTGCGGCATACTAAGGAACGCTTGAACATCCAGAAGGAGGGAATACTGACATGCAATCTAACCAAATGCAGGCGCTTAGCGGAAAAGAACTGGAATATATCGCAGATTCCATTTCCAACGAAGATTTGCTGATTAAGCAGCTGGCCGCTACAGCCGGAACCACTCAAAACTCCACGGTGCAAGGAATCTGTGTACAGCAAATTCAAAGTCATACCCACCATATGGATATGCTTGTACAGCTGCTGCATCAGCATCAGCAATATGCACCAACCCAGCCGCAATAATTATTACTGGCCGCACACAAATTTGATGCCGGGAAGCATATCCCACAAACTTTAAGGAGGTTTTACTGTGTACGCACAAAACGGAACGCCATTCATGGCAGATGAGGATTTACTGAACACGGTTTTGGCTGATTTGAAGCGGACAGTCCGTGAATATACAACAGCAGCTACAGAATCGAATTGTCCTACAGTACGCCGGGTATTCAATGATTTGACGATGGATACGCTCAGACTTCAGGGAGAGCTGTATAACCAAATGTCACAAATGAACATGTATACTGCTCCGGGGAAAGCGCTGCGTCAGGATGTAGACAAGCAGATTCAGACTGCCCAGCAGACCCAGCAGAAATGCCAGCAGTTCGTGCGAGAGAAAACAGGAGGAGCCGGTGCCTACAATCAGGCCTCCAATGTTCCGCTGCATCAGGCCAATGTCCAGCACAATAACGGTTCTTACTATATGTAACCCTCACGCGGGGCGGATGAAGCATAGGACTGCCGTCCGCTGGTGTAGAGAAACACAAATAAAAAGATCCATTGTAACCCCGCCCAGGCGGGGTTATTTTGTTTGCAGAACTGTCATTTTCGTGTCATATTAATACTAAACTCTTTTCGCAGGCGCTCTGCCCTGATGCAGGGGTACCGGACTGGCGAACTATCCGGAGGGAAGGCATGAAGGAAATGAATGATTTGAAGAGGAAAGTGCTGGAACTGCTCAAGGAGGACGCGCGAAGCTCTACAGCTTTAATGGCAACCCTGCTTGGTGCGGAAGAAGAAGATGTCAAAACCGTAATTGCACAAATGGAACAGGATCATGTCATCGTGAAATATGCGACTGTGGTTAATTGGGATAAAGTGGACGATGAACGCGTGACTGCGCTGATCGAGGTTCAGATTACACCGGAACGCGGCCGGGGCTTTGAAGGCATTGCCGAGCGGATCTATCTGTATCCGCAGGTCAAATCGGTCTATCTGATGTCCGGCGCATACGATTTGCTGGTCGAAGTGGAAGGCCGCAATCTGCGGGAGGTCGCCAATTTCGTCTCCGAGAAGCTGTCGCCGATTGATGCAGTACTCTCTACCAAAACTAACTTTACGCTCAAAAAATACAAACAGGACGGTATCATCTTTGAAGAGCATGAAGAAGACAACCGTCTGATGATATCTCCGTGAAGGATGTAATGCCATGATTACGAAGTCGATGAATTCCTATTTGGCCCCGCTGGTCCAGCAGATACAGCCCTCGGGCATCCGCAAGTTTTTTGATCTGGCGGCAGGCAGCAAGGATATTATTTCACTGGGTGTCGGGGAACCGGATTTCAAGACTCCCTGGCATGTCAGGGAAGCCTGCGTCTACTCGCTGGAGCGCGGCTTCACCGGTTATACCTCCAATGCCGGCATGCCGGAGCTTCGAGAAGGCATTGCCGAATATCTGCAGACCCGCTTCGCGGTGCAATATGATCCTGCGAACCAGATTATCGCCACCGTCGGCGGCAGTGAAGCGATAGATCTGGCGCTCCGGGCCTTGATCTCACCGGGAGACGAGATTCTGATTCCCGAGCCTTGCTATATCTCTTATTCACCGATAACAGCAATCGGCGGCGGGATTCCGGTCGGTATTGAGACCTTCGGAGAGAATAACTTCAAGCTTACGGCGGCTGATCTGGAAGCCAAGATCACCCCGCGCTCCAAGATTCTTATTCTCTGCTATCCGAGCAATCCGACGGGTGCGATTATGAGCCGTGAGGATTGGGAACCGATTGCCAAAGTGGTAGAGAAACATGATCTCATAGTAATTTCCGATGAAATTTATGCTGAATTGACCTATGGAAGCAATCATGTAAGCTTTGCCTCCCTTCCGGGCATGATTGACCGGACCATTCTGGTCAGCGGCTTCTCCAAAGCCTTCGCCATGACCGGCTGGCGGATGGGATATGCCTGCGGTCACCCGGACCTGATCTCCGCGATGCTGAAGATTCACCAGTACACAGTCATGTGCGCGCCTTCGATGGGCCAGGTGGCTGCTCTGGAGGCATTGACCAATGGAATGGAAGAGAAGGACCGGATGGCGGATTCCTATAATCAGCGGCGCCGGCTGATCGTCAAAGGGCTGCGCGATGCCGGGCTGGACTGTCATGAGCCGCAAGGCGCGTTCTATGCTTTTCCGAGTATTCAGCGCACCGGGCTGACCTCCGATCAATTCGCCCAGCGCCTGCTTCTGGAATATAAGGTAGCTGCGGTTCCGGGCAGTGTATTCGGTCTGGGCGGTGAAGGATACCTCCGCTGCTCTTATGCAACCTCGGTATCCCAGCTGAACGAAGCAGTTGAACGGATTGGGGCATTTGTCTCACAGCTGGCCCGCGAGCGGGCAGAGTAATGCAAACAGAATGAAGTAAATTGAACTATAGCCGATCACTCTTCTATATGGTATTATTTTACTCTAAGGACAAGAAACACCTGTAATACACTTACATGGAGGTCTTATTCTAGAATAGGGCGCAGAGTCCGGATAGGAAGAATTCAGTATCAGGTATCCGGATATCACGCAATAATACATTAGGAGGGATGATTGTGCTGAGCGCAGATTATTACTTACCTTCCTATGGCGGGGAATGTAGTTCCGGAAGCGGGATACATCCTCCCAGGGGTGATGCAAATGCACGCAGGCTCTCGCTGGAAAATGAAATACAGGTCCTCCGCAGCAGAATGGAACAGCTCTTTATACAGGAGAATTCCTTTACCTCGGATAATGTAATTGCCATCAGCAGCTTGCTGGACCTGAAGATTAATGAGTATATGAGAGGCCGCCACCGTAAGAACGATTAACCGGCTGATTTATATTGAAACGGACATCTCCCTTTGCGGGAGGTGTCCGTTTTTTAGTGCGCCTCACAGTCGCACCGTGTAGGTGATTATGATTTTCGTAATTGGAAGCTATCCATCCGAAGGACAGAACTATTCTTGTATCAGGAATCCCTCTGAATCCTCCGAAAGTGGGCGGTATGGGGAAATTAAAGGGATAAATCCCTTTGAATCCGCCGAAAGTGGGCGGGATGCTGAAAATAAAGGGATAAATCCCTTTGAATCCGCCGAAAGTGGGCGGGATGCTGAAAATAAAGGGATAAATCCCTCTGAATCCGCCGAAAGTGGGCGGGATGGGGAAAATAAAGGGATAAATCCCTTTGAATCCGCCGAAAGTGGGCGGGATGGGGAAAATAAAGGGATAAATCCCTTTGAATCCGCCGAAAGTGGGCGGGATGGGAAAAATAAAGGGATAAATCCCTTTGGATCCGCCGAAAGTGGGCGGGATGGGGAAAATAAAGGGAAAAATCCCTCTGAATCTGCCGAAAGTGGGCGGCATGGGGAAAATAAAGGGATAAATCCCTTTGAATCCGCCGAAAGTGGGCGGGATGGGGAAATTAAAGGGATAAATCCCTCTGAATCCGCCGAAAGTAGGCGGGATGCGGGAAAGAGGAGCAAAAGTGCCCCTGAATCCGCCGAAAGTGGGTGTGATGCGTAAATGAGGAGCACTTCACAGTTTGCACGCAAAAGGAGGAAATGAGAAGCTCTGGCGTGTGATTTCGCCGAAGACTGCCCAGTAAATAGTCTGAGTGAAGCATCGCGATGTGGCCTTAATATCTACATAAGCTGCACTGGCTACATTGGCCGCATAAGCTTCAGATTGATTCACCCGTTAGGGTGAGTTTGTACTGAATATATGAATGAACTTATTTGCTGGATGCTATAACTTTTCTGCGGCAAAGCAGGTCTACTCTTTTAATTTACATAAATATCCTTTCACAGTATAATGAATGAACAGTCATTCATTATAAGGGAGATGGGAATCGTGAGTGATAACAGCAAGAGTGATAACAGCAAGAGCGACAACGGCAAATTGCTGGAACGTAAATTCATTGAGGGCTTTGAGCTATTGGCTCCGGACAAGGCGATCCGGCAGATCATTTATCATGCTGTCGAGGTCTTCTCCAGGAAAGGCTATGCCGGGACCAAAATCAAGGATATCGCCGCCAGTGCAGGCTTCAGCCAGGGGTATGTCTATATGTATTTCAAATCCAAAGACGATATCTTCACCAGAATTGTTGAGCTGGCTTCGGACGGAGCAGGAATGTCGGTGCAATATGCAGCAGAGCTGGACGGAACCCCGCTGGAGCGGATTACCTGGCTGACCGAGGCATTCCTGTCGCAAGGCAGTATTGCCTTGCAGCACTTCCGGCTCATTCTTCTGCAGACGGCAACCTCGGAAGCTATTCCGGAGGCGGCTAAGCTTGTTGCGAAGGAGAAGATTATGAAGCCATTCGAGCATCTCGTTCCCTTGATCATCGCCGGGCAGGAGGCAGGGGAGATTATCCAGGGTGATCCGGTGGAAATCGCCGTCGCCTATTTCTCCTTCATCCAGGGGCTTGGTATAGCGAGGATACAGACCACAGCTGCCGCTCCTTTTCCCTCAACCGAACTGGTTCTGCGCTTCATGAAAAGAGATCATTAGCCCATCCCATATCCGAAAAGGTGGAATTAGCCATGGTCAAGGTATTTAAAAGTGATGCCGGCAAGGAACAGGTTCTCCGTTCCTATGATGAGCTGCTCGGGGACTGGGGGACGGAGGTTCGGGAGCTGGATATCGAGACTCCTTACGGGACAACACATTGTATAACGGCGGGAGAGGCCGGTTTGCCGCCCCTGCTCCTGTTCCATGGGGTAGGCGATAATTCGGCGGTGATGTGGCTGCTGAATATACGGGAGCTGTCCCGGCATTTCTGCTGCATTGCGGTGGATACGCTGGGAGGGCCGGGGAAGAGCCTGCCGGATGCCAGGTTCAATAAGCAGGATTTTAATCAGGTAGATTGGATTAACGGCGTAGCTGAAGGATTGAAACTGGAACAATTCTATGTGGCAGGTGTGTCGAATGGAGCCTACATGTCCTTCAATTATGCGATTAACGAGCCAGGAAGGGTGTTGAAGGCAGTCTGTATGGAAGGCGGGATGGTCACGGCTCCTTTAAAAAGCATGATCCAGACGCTGCTGATGATGTTCCCGGAAATAATAGTACCTACGCGCAAAAATCTGCTTAAGGTATTTAATAAGCTCAGTTCGCCGGAATCACGGCTTGCGGAAAAACATCCTAAACTGGCCGAGCATGTGGTGCTGCTCATGAAGAATCATAACCAACAGGCGATGTTTGTCCAGAGAACTGAGCTCTATGACAAGGCCCGCGCGGCTATAGTCAGGGATAAGCTGTATTTTCTGATCGGGGATTACAAGCTGCAGCATAAGAAGGATTTTATCGGCATACTTCAGGACGGGGATTTCCGCTATAAGGTGATCGGGGGCTCAGGCCATGGCATCAATATGGAACAGCCGGAGCGGGTCAACCGGGAGCTGATACAGTTTTTGCAGGGACAGGGGGGAGTGCGATGATTCCAGAGAGTATCCGGCAGCAGGTGTTCACAGAGCTCGGCTGTCCTCCTGAAGCGGTCAAGCATCTTGGAGGGTATAATGACAATGTATTTGATCTTGAACGGGCAGGAGCCGAGAATATCGTCGTCAAAATACTGGATCACAGCGTGGTCCCCAAGGAACACATTTTGCCGGAAATGGAATGGCTGAACTACTTGCAGGAGAGTGAAGTGAGTGCGATCCGCCCGCTGTGCCTGGAGTCCGGGAAGTATATTTACCCGGTGTCAGAGCCTTTTTATTATATTCTGTTCCATAAGGTTAAAGGTACACATGTGAATCGGGAAGATAAGACGGTTTGGAATCCGCTGTTATTCGAGCACTGGGGAGAGGCGATGGGAAGGCTGCATTCCTGTGCCCGGAGCTACCAGGCAGTCCATCCGCATCCACATTGGCAGGAGAATATAATTCTGCTGGCGGAGAGGATAGAAACAGACGCTCTTTTGTCGCAAAAGTGGAAGGTATACCAGGAAGAATTCAGCCGCCTTGGCACCTCCGGGAATGAATTCGGCCTGATTCATGGCGACCTTCATCCGCATAACTTCCTGGTGCATGATAGCTCGCTGACAGTGATAGATTTCGGGGATGCGGAATATCACTGGTTTGCGTATGATATTGCCATTGCCGTCTATCATATGGCCCAGACTGTGCCGGAAGATGCGGGCAAGAAGGACGCTGTGCTGGCATTTTATCACTCTTTTATGAAAGGCTACCGCAGGGGTAACACAGATACCGGGTTCATGGCTCAGATCGGCTACTTTATAGATTACCGGCATCTTTATTCGTATACCTATCATATGGTGCACACAGATCCGGGCGCGCTTACGGAAGGCCAGAAGGCATATCTTGCCCGAATGAGGCGGACGATCGAAGCCGGGGAACCTTGCCTGGGGTTCAGGCTGCTGTAATGCTTGTACGTCCCGGGGCGGAGGAGGAGGTGGACCCGGGGCCCGATGGAGGACTCCTGCGGCAGGGATATAATGAATACTCACGATGATTCTAAAGGTACGGGCTCTTCTGCAGCGTACCGGAAAAAGAGGATGATATTCATGTTACAAGCCGATATACTGCGGGACCCCTATACGTATGATGAGCTGAAGCTCGAAGGAACGGGAGCCGTTAATCCGGAGAGCGGGCGTAAGTACCCGTTGAAGCAGGGCTTTCTCGCCTTTTTGGGAGAAGCGGATGCCGAGGGCAGCAACAAAAAGTACCTTGAGCTGTACAACCGGATAGCCCGTTTCTACCGGCTGTCCAACAAAGCTTATTTCGCCCTGAAATTCGGCGGGGAACGAAGCTACAGAGGACAGTTTCTGTCTTCGCTTGAACTGCGGGAAGGTGACCGTGTGCTGGAGACCTCGGTGGGCAGCGGCGATAATTTCCCCTATCTGGGTGTACAGGCAGAGCTGTACGGACTGGATATCTCCAGCGGAATGCTGAAGCAGGCGGTGCGCAATCTGCGGCGCTGGAAGCTTCAGGGACATCTGTTCCAGGGACAGGCGGAGAAGCTGCCTTTTAAGGACAACGTCTTCGATTGTGTCTATCATGTCGGCGGTATCAATTATTTCAGTGATCCGGGAGCTGCGGTACTGGAGATGATCCGGGTGGCGAAGCCGGGCACCAGACTGATGATTGCCGATGAGACAGAGAAGCTGGTAAAGGGAACGTACGGGAAGGTGCCGGTGGTTAAGGGGTATTTTCAGCAGGGGGAGGAGTTGCCAGGGGTGCTTGGACTCATTCCGCAGGATATGCTGGAGATCGAGTATAAGGAGGTATGCAAAGGCCTGATGTACTGTATTACTTTCCGGAAGCCGTAGGCGGGGTGGGGATCGGGTACATTCCATATTAGCTCATTAGGGAGTTATTTACATGTCAGAAATGCTGATCTTTGTTTGCCTACATACATAAGAACGATTACACTATTACTATGTGATTTGCAACTTAGGAGGGAAATACTATGGCGATCTATACGCGTACGGGGGATAAAGGGGAAACCTCAGTCATCGGCGGCCGTGTGGGCAAGGACGATGTCCGCGTCGAGGCTTATGGCACCATAGACGAGCTGAACTGTTTTGTCGGCCAGGCACGGAGTCTGATGGAGGATGAACGGTTCGCGGATGTTAGGGAGCAGCTGCTGGAGATTCAGCATGAGCTGTTTGACTGCGGTTCGGACCTGGCGTTCGTGAAGCTGAGCGAGAACAAATATAAGGTGAAAAGCGAGATGGCCGCGCGTCTGGAAGGCTGGATCGATGTGCTGCAGGCGGAGAATCCGGTACTGGAGCGCTTCATTCTGCCCGGCGGAAGCCAGCTGTCCTCGGTTCTGCATGTCTGCCGGACGGTCTGCCGCCGTGCGGAGCGCCGGGCTGTGACCCTGGGACGCAGTGCAGATATTAACCCGGAGGCTGTTGTCTATCTGAACAGACTCTCTGATTATTTCTTCGCGCTGGCCCGTGCCGCCAATACACGGCTGGAGGTTGCTGAGGTAGAGTATGTGCGCAGCAAAAAGGTGTTCCGGAACAAATGACCAGCTACTATCCGCCGATTACCTATATTGTGCCGCCGGATGAAGACGGCTGGCTGCTCAAAACCATCCTGCAGAAGCGGATGGATGTCTCCCGTAAGCTGTTGTCCCGTCTGAAGATGACAGACCTCGGGATTACGCTGAACGGAGAGCGTGTCTATATCAGCGTCAAGGTAAGCAGCGGTGACCGTGTAGAGATCCGGATGGAGGAAGAAACGTCAGAGGATATCCTGCCGCAGCCGATTCCTTTTGAGATTCTATATGAAGACGGCCATCTGCTAGTCGTGAACAAAGCCGCGGGGATCATTGTCCATCCGACCCATGGCCATTACACGGAGACGCTCGCGAACGGAGTGGTGCATTACTGGGCGGAGAAGGGGGAGCGGGTCCGCTTCCGCCCTGTCCACCGGCTGGACCAGGAGACCTCCGGTGTACTGGTCATTGCCAAGAACCCGTACAGCCATCAGCATATCTCCGAGCAGATGATCGCCGGGACGGTGGACAAGCGGTATGCTGCTTTTGTGCACGGGGTTCCCGCTCTGCAGAGCGGCGACATCGCCGGTCCGATCGACCGCGACCCGCTGGAGCCGCACCGGCGGATTGTGACGCCGGATGGTTATCCTTCCTTGACCCGGTACGAGGTCAAGGAGGTCTATCCGCGCGCGGCTTCGCGCGTGGAGCTGAAGCTGGAGAGCGGGCGCACCCATCAAATCCGGGTGCATATGAGCTCGATCGGCTGCCCGCTGATCGGTGACGGCATGTACCGTCACCCTTTGTATGCCCGCGGGCAGGCGGCAAGCGGGCTCGTTCCGCCGGGCAGCGGAGAGCGGGAGGCCGGGCTGGTGCTGCCCGGCGGCGAGACGCAAGAAGCCAGACTGACGCTGCCGGGCGGAGAGAGCAAAGAGGCGGAGCTGTCGCCCGTGGAAGCGGCGCAGCTGGCGGAGATCGCGGAGCTGGACGCGTCCATTCCGCGCCAGGCGCTGCATGCGGTGCGCCTGTCCTTCCGGCATCCGGTCACGCATGCCGATCTGGTCTTCGAGGCTCCGCTGCCGCCGGATATGGCGCAGCTGCAGGCGAAGCTGCGTGAGACTGGTGCAGGGCAATAACTGTCTCAGCAGCCTGGCCGTGATATAAGGGGATGCTGAAGATTTCGCTGGCGGGTACAGCCAGGCGCCAGCGTGAGATTGTGAAATAAGTGCGAGGCTGCACTTATTCTTGGCTGTTTCGCCACTCTAAATCCAACAAGTGGAAAAAGTACAACTAATCTAAGAGGTTTGGCCGAAAAGTATCGAATGCGCTCAAATTAAGTGTTGAAAATCCAACTAATTCCTATTAAGCTGCTAATTCACGCTAAATAAATGTACAATTTCCATCTATTTAGATTGAACCGGGAAAATTCCACTGTGGGGATTAGCCGTGGCTGCAGAGAATGTTTGACTTCCGGCCCATCCGGCCCGTGAACGCGGCTGCGCCGGCAGCCCTAATAATCAGCGTACTGCAACATTGCCGCTGCGCTTATAATAAAAGGAGAACCATATGAGTCAATTGAAGGTGTATCAATATCCGAAATGCAGCACCTGCCGCGCCGCAGTGAAATGGCTGAAGGAGCAGGGGCATGAGCTGGACTTGCAGCATATTGCCGAGCAGCCGCCCACAGTGGAGGAGCTGCGCGTCCTGCTGAAGAACAGCGGACTGCCGCTGAAGAAGTTTTTTAATACGAGCGGTGAGGTCTACAAGGAACTTAATCTGAAGGACAAGCTGGCCGGTCTCAGTGAAGATAAGCAGCTTGAGCTGCTCGCCAGCCACGGGATGCTTATCAAGCGTCCGGTTGTCACTGACGGCAAGAAGGTTACAGTCGGCTACAAAGATGAGCAGTACGCTGAAGCCTGGAGCAACACCTAAAATTCGGTGCGATCCAGGCGATTAATGCAGCGTTCCATAAGATTTCCTTTTTTATTTCTTGTTTAAGCATTGCAGCAATACTGGATCCCATATCATGTTTATGTTTGGCTGCCCTTTCTTGTCCCCTTGCTTCGTATGATCACCGGAGCATCAAAAAGCAGCAAGGGGAAGATAACGGCATACGTACGAAACCTCCAGAATATCCCTTAGAACCAGTCCTAATTCCATTCGGAAAGTTGCAGGATTGCTATTGTAATAGTCTCCAGTCCCCCTGTTCGAAGCCATATACATTTTTGAAATTCTTTCCACACTTTGCCGCGCTTATATTGGATATCTTCCTCCAGCCCAAAGAAATCCCATTCCTTGTTTATGGATTCAGATCCATGCCCTCAAAGACTTATATATAAATTTTGATGCAAATTGTTTGTCTGCATATGAGCAATCCTGAATTTATTGCAAGGGTAATATGTATTTTGTATTAATTTATCAAACAGAAATTAAATAGCATATAAACATGTTATATAACAATTTGGATTTATAGTTAAAACAATATAGATTGTACTTGAGATTTTAGAGTGAAGAATCAGTCGCCACTGCGGTGAATATTTGGACTTCCGGCCGCTGTTGTCTGCAGATTTCATGATTATACTGCTGTTCGCGGTGGAAATCCGCAGACTAAGGCGATTGCTATCGCTCCTTCAGTTCCAAAATCCCCCTTCGTCACTCCTTCCTCCTCCTCAAGTTTCCAAGTTCAATCTATACATAGTGTCAATGATATTGAATGAATGGGGCGAGGAAATGACAGTACGGCGATTATTACCAGTAACGGATACAGAAGAAGTCGGAATTGTTGAGTTTCTGCTAGGCAATGATCTGTATTGTACGTATGTGCAGCAAGTAAGGGAGGTTATTAATACTATTCCGGTTACTCCAGTTCCATTAGCACATCCTTACATGGAGGGGCTGATTCAGTTTCGTGGAGAAGCCATTGCAGTCATAGACCTGGCTAAATGTTTCGGGTATCCTTCTGCAAGGAGAACTGGACAGATACAGGGCAAATATATTATTGCTGAGATGAAGAATAATAAGGCTGCCGCGTTTCATGTCCATGAGGCATTGAGAATCAATCAGTTTAATCCGGCGAAGATGAATCAGACTCTTGAGGCCTTACAAGTGCAGCGCGGGTTTAGTCAGAGGATTGTGCAAGTCGAGGGGAAGCTGCTTGTTCTTCTGGACTTTGAAAAAGTGATAGAGACTATATCTGCTGACTAAGTGTTTGTAAAATATCAAACAAATGTTGAAATGTGTGGCATTTTGTCGAACGGTGTATATTGTTCGACATTTTTTGTATATAATCATGTTGATCTTAAAATTGCCAAATACAAACCAATAATGTATTTATAAGGTGGTAGTGAGTTGATTCGTGATTTGATTCTCAGTTTTTGCCTGTTGACGATTTTTACGTTTTTTTTCGAGCACTTTATGATGAGGGTAAACATTAATCTGAGGGTTTTAACAGGCTACACTTGGAAAGTGGGGATATACCAGGGCCTTGTGGGCGTCATTCTAATATATGCTGTTAGTCATCCCTTTAATAATTGCCTGATTGCGGACCTGAGTACCATCCCCATACTCATTGCTGCTTCCATTGGCGGCCCATTCGCATCAGCATTGGCGGCTTTGTTAATTATCCTTCCCCGTCTTATTTATGAGCCATCCATAAAGATGATGATAGTGGGGATTATTGATGTGTCCATCATTTTTATTGTTTGCAATATAACCATCCGCTATATTCACTCCTTCTGGAAGCAGTGGATCATCTTAGTCACCGTGACCAATCTTCTGTTGATATTATTTTATAATTATATTGACAACTCACATTCTTTATCCGCCAGTCTGCAATTTTTGGCCGTGTATGAGGCATCCGGGTTATTTATCGCGGCAAAGTTATTCTATATGTGCAATGCCCAGAGGCTGAAGCAACGGTTCGATGAGATGCAAAGCGATCTGTTAGAGATTCTTCATCTGCAACCTGGATTTATCTATAAATTGACCAGAGAAAATGAAGAATTCAAATATAAAATTGCCGGAGGTGCCTTGTGTGTTGAACTGGGGATTTCCTCCAGTGAACTCGTCGGCAAGACACTTGATAGACTGGATTTATTCCCTGAGGATCTAAGTATTTTTATGAAGATTCAAAAGGAAAAGGCCTGGGCCGGAGAACCGCAGACATTTGAAATATTATTTAAGGAGCATACGCTGCTTATCAATCTGAATCCAGTTTTCTATGACAACATCGTTGGCGCTATCATCGGCTCTGTTATAGATATTTCCCAGCGCATGGAATCAGAGAAGAAGCTTAAAGAGAGTGAGGAGTTATACCGTTCGCTTGTGGAGAGCACCCAGGATTTCATAGTGTGGTTTGATGTGCAGGGACGAATTACATCTGTAAATAATAAAGTGGCCGAGACGCTTCGAATATCGCCTGAGAGCCTGATTGGGACAATGATAACAGAACAGATGCCAGCGGGTGAGCATGTTGAGCAATGGCTCTATTACTTCAGACAGGTCATCTCAAATGGAACGATGGAGAGATTTGAATACAGCTTTAGATCAGCCAGGAGAGAACATCAATATGATGTCACTTTGTCTCCGTTCTTTAACATGAAAGAGGAAGTAATAGGGGTTATAACCACTGGGCATGATATTACCCATGTGAAGAAAAGCAGGGCGGCTGACGAAGCTAATAAGGCAAAAAGCGAGTTTCTTGCCCGCATGAGCCATGAAATACGTACCCCGCTTAGCGGAATCATAGGTCTCACGGAGCTTTTGACTAGACAGGAAATGTCTCCGGTGCAAAAAGATTATTTGAACAAAATTCTCTCCTCGTCCCATACCTTGCTTGGTATTATTAATGATGTTCTTGATCTCTCGAAGATTGAGGCCGGTAAAATTGAACTGCAAAAGGTTAATTTTAATCTGCATCAGCTGATGCAGGAATTATCGGATATTCTTGCCGTGCTTCTCGGATCGAAACAGCTAAAGTTCATTATTGATACATCGGCGGATATTCCGGAGATGCTCTATGGTGATTCTCTGCGCGTTGAACAAATTCTTATCAATATGATAAACAATGCCATTAAATTTACGGATAGGGGGCATATATACGTCAAGGTTGAACCCGTAAGATATGAAGAAGATATTATTCATTTGGAATTCTCGGTAGAAGATACGGGCATCGGGCTTACGAGCGATCAGATCGATCATCTGTTTGAACCCTTCATGCAGGTCAGACATTATTCCAGACAGATGGGTGGAGGAACCGGCCTGGGACTTCCGATCTGCAAATACTTTGTTGAACTGATGGGAGGAGATATTGAAATCAGCAGCGAGCCGGGACAGGGCAGTAAGTTTTCCTTTACCATTCCCTTTGAATATGCACGACCGGATGAATTGCTTCAGCTGGAGGAGCGGATGGAATTTTCACAAACCAAAGTTCTTGTCATTGAGAACAATGCTGCGGTTAGAAACGGGTTATGCTCTATGCTGGAATCAATGAACTTTGATGTTGCGGCATGTGAACAATCGGATCTTGTTTATTCTCATCTGCCTGTTGAAGTGATTGTGGTTGATTTAAGTATGAATGAGCGGGAAGGGTTGAACGACTGGCTGCAGCTTCAGAAAATACATCATACACATCCCGTTCGCTATGTTGCAATTTCAACGGCAGAGGTACGTGATGGGATTTCGAAATTGCCTGCGAGTCTGCAGCCGGATGCTCTAATTCTAATGCCCGTTAGCCGTAACGGCCTGTACCAGGCCATGTACACCTTGTTCAAGAATGAACCGGATTCACCGCATGAGATTAAGGGTAGCGGGAAGCTTTCCTTACCCGGGATTCAGCGGAAAATTCTGTTAGCAGAAGATAACGAAATTAATCAGCTTGTTGTCACAGAGCTTCTGACTTCATACGGCTTTGAGGTAACCGCAGCAAATGATGGTAAGGAGGCTCTGGCTTTACTGGAACATGGGGGATGGGACTTGCTTTTACTGGACATTCATATGCCTGAACTTAGTGGAATTGAGGTGACGAAGAAGATACGGCAGAACCGCGAGTATGACCACCTGCCGGTCATAGCCCTGACCGCAAATACTGTAAAGGAAGAGCATGAAATGTATTACCGCATTGGGATGAACGGTGTATTGACCAAGCCGCTTCAGGTCGATGCACTAATTGCGTTACTGAACAGACGTGTCAAAGGAATAGATTATCAATTGCTTTTGCAAAGAGTTAGCGGAAAAGAATATATTGTACGTTATATGTTCACTGTGTTTATTCGTGACTATAAGCTTTTTGTTGAACAACTGCGGGATGCCCTGAACAATGACGATTTAACTGGATATCGTCGGATGCTTCATACCTTTAAGGGTGTGGCAGGGAATCTGTGTGCCGACCGGCTGCTGACAGCTGCAATGAGGCTTGAATTAGAACTAGAGCAGGATGCTGATCTCCAGAATGGATTGGACAATTTGGAGGATGAGCTTCTGGGGATCATCTCTTCTATACAGCACTATTTAGATAATGCATATCCTGGTGACAGCAAGGATGTACTTGATCATGAGAGGGTTTTATTATGAAAGTAATACTTATTGAGGATGACATGATTATCGGTGACATGATAAAGATGTATCTTGCAGAAGAAGGCAATATTGTTTACAGAGTAGATACAGGAACCGGAGGACTTGCTCTTATTGAGGAGAAGCAACCCGATCTTGTGATCATTGATTTAGTGCTGCCTGACTTAAACGGCATTGAGGTTTGCAGAGAGATTCGTAAAGAATCTGTGGTGCCCATCGTAATTATTTCTATGAATACCGAAGTCATGAGCCGTGTCGAAGCCTTAAACGCCGGGGCGGATGATTATTTATGCAAGCCCTTCAGCATGAAGGAGCTGTTAGCCAGAATGAATGCCATTTTACGGAGAGCGTATCAGAGATCAAATTATAAAGAGGCTGATGGAAGTCATTCAATTTCCAGACCGGAAGATAGAAGCATTGTTATTGAACATGAATACCGGTCCATTAAAGTTCAAGGGAAAATAGTAGAGACAACCTTTACCGAATTTGAAATTATGAAACTCCTTTATAACCATCCGGAGCGGGTGTTCTCGCGGGAGGAACTGATCATTTATCTGCGTGGAATCCATACATTAGTGAATGAACGCTCAATTGATGTGCATGTTATGAAGCTCAGAAATAAAATTGAACTAGATCCAAAAAATCCGAAATATATTAAAACAGTTTGGGGAATAGGCTATAAATTTTCGCTGAATAAATTCAATGAATATGAAGAAAAGACATAGATTCCTAATACTTTTACAAGAAATGTTTTAATACCTCTGCACTATCATGAAAGGGAGATGTAAGTGATAGGAAGGGGATAGAACTGTGCGTAATCTAAAAGTAGCAACAAAACTGTTTCTGTTGATCGGAGTCTTTATTGTAGCCATGGTTGCACAATCTGCTCTTGGATATGTATCGTTGACGAAAATGGTTGATAATTCTAACGCGATGTATTTCGATCGGATGGTGCCGGAAGCAGATTTTCTAAATTACCGTACCGGCAACCGGGCGATGGAAAGCATTCTGTTCCAATCCATGCAGACTAGTACAAATCAAGAGGCGAACGAATTAAAAATAAAATTCGATAGCCTTGTGAATGCGAATTCAAATATTCTGGATAGAATGCTTGTGAATGGGATCACCGAAGAGGAGAAAAAGCTTGTAAAAGATATTAAAACTGAATTTATTGTATACATCCGTTCCATGCAGGAAGCCTTTGCTTTGGGGGCTGTTAATCGCAATGTGGAAGCCTATGATTATTATAAAAATAATGTTGTACCCACAATGAATGTAATGGTTACTTTAGGTGACACATTGGAAAACAAACTTAAGGATAGTGCCGCTGCCATTAACACTTTGGTCCGCGAACAAGGGGAGCAAAGCATTCTGTTATCAAACATCCTGTCCATCGCTTTTTGTCTGCTCTGCACTGTTGTCGGAATTATCATCATAAGGATGATTGTAAAACCGGTGCAGGCTGTACAGAAGCTTATGAAAGAAGCGGAGAACAGAGATTTCACCGGAGAAGCAAGTTATCGTTCCAGAGATGAACTCGGGCAACTGACGCATTCTCTCAATACTATGCTCGAGGTATTAAGAAACCTGTTCGGGCAGATTACAGAGACTTCGCAGCAGGTTGCGGCGTTCTCTGTGCAGCTTACGGCAAATGCAGAACAGACCAGCACAGCCAGTGAAAATATTGCGGCAAACGTTCAAGAAGTAGCGGGAGGTGCAGATCAACAGGTTCATGCGGTTGAAGTAACGGCCAGAACAATGGAACATATGAAGGACAGTATTCAGCTTATTGAACGGAATGCTCAGAACATGTCTGAAACAGCCTCACAGACTTCAGATCTATCATTGGAGGGAAATGAAGCGGTCCATACAGCTGTGAGTCAAATGAGTTCAATCTATGCGGCGATTGAAGAGCTGAACAGCATTATTCATGGTTTAGAACAGCAGTCAGAAGAGATAGGTCAGATTGTAGACACTATATCAGGGATTTCAGCACAAACCAATTTGCTCGCGCTGAACGCAACAATCGAAGCGGCCAGGGCTGGAGAACATGGCCGGGGATTTGCGGTTGTCGCGAATGAGGTCCGCAAGCTGGCTGAGCAATCAGCAGGATCGGCCCAAAAAATATCTGTCCTGATCAGTACGATTCAGTCGGAAACAGGCAAAGCTGTCCGATCCATGGAACGCACGTCTAAAGAGGTTGAGAGCGGGATCGAGATTGTGAATTCGGCAGGGCAAGCATTTGCACAGATTGAAGAGTCTGTGGATAACGTCGCCGCCCAGATCAGGGAAGTCACAAATGAAGTTCAGGATCTGGCAGCAGGAACAGAAATAGTGTTTCGTTCGGTGGAAGAGATCAATACTTCTGCCAAAACTTCTGCCTCCGGCACGCAGAATATTGCAGCAGCAACAGAAGAACAGCTAGCATCAATGGAAGAAATATCAGCATCCTCAGCTTCCTTAGCCCAAATGGCCGAGGATTTGTACGACAATTTAAACGGTTTCAAGATTTATAGGAATTAAGGTAAAGAATATGCTGATAATAATTCTGAAATTCATTGTATCCGCCGGTATTTGTATTTATCTTTTTTTACGAGTAACTGCTTACAGGAAGTCATCTCGGAAACTTATCAGCAATGTCCCAAAAGCAGAGGAGCCTCTTTATCGGCAGCAGCTTGAGAAAGATCTACACCATGCGCTCGAAAATGAAGAATTTTTTCTCGTATATCAACCACAGGTCGATGTTCCCAGACAGAAAATTGTGGGCGCTGAAGCATTGCTCCGTTGGGAGCATCCCACATTCGGAATGATCTCCCCCGAGATTTTCATTCCTATCCTTGAAGAGACGGGGCTCATTTGTCCGATTGGTGAATGGGTGCTCCTCTCTGCCTGCAGACAGTTGAACAAATGGGAGGAGCATTTAACGTCAGCAATTCGTATTTCAGTAAACCTGTCCGTCAGGCAACTGATGATGGATGATATTCCAAGTATCCTCTCTGGAATTATACGTGAAACCAACGTAGATCCTCGCAGGCTGGAACTTGAAATTACAGAAAGCGGATTTCTGACACATACGGAGAGCATGATAGCAACCGTAGAAAGTATCAAAGCAACCGGTGTGAATATCGCGATAGATGATTTTGGAAGCGGACAATCTTCTTTAAGTTATTTTAAGTATTTTCCAATAGATACACTCAAAGTTGACCGGATCTTCATTCGTGAAATGATAAGCAGCAATTGTGATCAGGCGATTGTATCATCTTTAATCTTCCTGGCACACAATCTGGGTATGAAGGTCATAGCTGAAGGGGTGGAACGAATGGAAGAACTAGAGCTTCTGTCTGATTATAAATGCGATGAGATTCAAGGATTTCTGTACAGTAAGCCCTTAGCGGTGAGAGACTTTGAAGATTTACTGGCGTCCGAAGGGATTTTTAACTATGATTTGGTGCTACAGTAGTTAATTCCGGCCGGGCCTCCCAATGATTGGAGCTGTGGGAATCTGGATGCACTCTTATAAGATTACTAGTTTTCTGATAGAATACTCCTAGAGGCGCAATGCAAATTGTATGCACAAGGAGAGGTTACACATGAGCACAGTAACAGAAACTAAGGGCCGGGTAATGATCGTGGATGGAATGGCTCTGCTGTTCCGGGCTTTTTATGCTACCTCTTATGGAGGATATATCCGCAAGACCAGCGCCGGGCTTCCGACGAATGCGGTGTATGGATTTTTGCAGTATTTTTTCGACGCGGTGAGTACGTTTGAGCCTTCACATGTGGTCTGCTGCTGGGATATGGGCAAGGGTACGTTCCGTACGGAGAAGTATGACGGCTACAAATCGAACCGCATTGATGCGCCGCTGGAGCTGATTCCGCAGTTTGACCTCGTGAAAGAGGTAGTGGCCGAGCTGGGCGTGCCGAATATCGGTCTGGTTGGTTATGAGGCAGATGACTGCATTGGTACATTGGCTTCGTGCTACAGCGGGGAGTCAGAGGTCTATATTCTCACAGGTGACCACGATATGCTGCAGCTGGTGAATGACAGCGTCAAGGTCGTGATTATGAAAAAAGGCCGCTCCAACTATAAAGTGTATGATCCGGCGGAGCTCCTTGCTGAACGTGGCCTCACCCCTGCACAGGTGATTGACCTGAAGGGCTTCATGGGAGACACCAGCGACAATTATCCCGGCGTTAAGGGCATCGGTGAGAAAACAGCCACCAAGCTGCTGACCGAATACGGCACCGTGGAAGGTGTCATTGAGAACCTGCATCTGCTGCCCAAAGGCGTGCGGGCCAAAATCGAGGCTGACCTCGATATGCTGCATCTCTCGCGGGAGCTGGCGGAAATCCGCTGCGATGTGCCGGTGGTCTGCGAACTGGCGGACTGTCTGTGGGCACTGCAGCGGGATACTGCGGCACGCAAGTTCAATGAGCTGGAGTTCGGCAGCCTGATGCATCTGATCGGCGGGATCGCCGAGGTCCGGGATGACCGGGGAATCGTACAGATTGAACTCGGAGATTTGGGCTGAGAAGAGCTTAGTTATAGGCTTAGGCAGGCCAGAGCCTCCTGAATAAGCAGAAGACCCCTCGCGAAAGTCTCGCGATAGGGGTCTTTTTGTGTTATCCCTGACAACTGAATACCATATGCCGGGCTCAGATTACAATTCCGTCGCAGTGATCGATCTCATGCTGAATGATCTGCGCCGCAAATCCGGTGAAGGTCTGCTTCTGCGGTTTGAAATTACGGTCGAGGAACTCTACCTCAATGGAATCATAGCGCATAGTTCTGCGTACGCCATCATGTGAGAGACAGCCCTCCTCAGCCTCATAAGGACTGTTACGCCCCGTGATGACCGGATTAATCATGGGGACATTCACTGGTCCGATACTGAACGCGATGATGCGCTTATTGACACCGATCATATCAGCCGCCATGCCGACACACCGGTCTGCATTCGCGCGCAATGTATCCAGAAGGTCATCTAACACCGGCAGATCCTCTTTAGTTGCCGGTGTGGACTTCTGGCTTAGAATCGTCATATCTTTACATATGGGTCTGATCATAGTATTCTCCATGTGTTTTATTTGGTTGCCACTGCCATAATATCATCTTTTGTATGGACAGTGAAATGAATCTGGCTTCATCCTCGTATGCAGGCTCGAATTTCCTTTTCTGCAGTCTATAAATACATATATGTTGTACGTTTTATTTAAAGATTGACGAACCGGCGGAAGCCTGACTATAATATTAATATAAGTGTTAAATGATTAACAAATATATTAACTTAAAGAGGAGCGTTAACTGAAATGGCAGAACGCATTGTATTGAACACTGACATCCGCAAAGGCACAATTAACCGCAACATCTATGGACATTTCGCTGAGCATCTGGGACGCTGTATCTATGAAGGCATCTGGGTAGGGGAAGATTCGCCGATTCCGAACACGAAGGGTATCCGCAACGATGTGGTGGAAGCGCTTAAGGAAATGAAGATTCCCGTATTGCGCTGGCCGGGCGGCTGCTTCGCCGATGAATACCACTGGAAGGACGGCATTGGCCCGAGTGAAGAACGCAAGCGGATGATCAATACCCATTGGGGCGGTGCGGTTGAGAACAATCATTTTGGTACACATGAATTCATGCGGCTCTGCGCCATGCTGGAATGTGAGCCGTACATCAACGGCAATGTAGGGAGCGGAACGGTTCAGGAGATGTCCGAGTGGGTTGAGTATTTGACCTTTAACGGTGTATCGCCGATGGCTGAGCTGCGCCAGAAGAACGGCCAGGAAGAGGCCTGGAGTGTAGCTTACTTCGGCGTGGGCAATGAGAACTGGGGCTGCGGCGGCAATATGCGTCCTGAATATTATGCTGACCTGTACCGCCAATATCAGACTTATGTGCGCAACTATGGGGATAACAAAATTCACCGGATCGCCTGCGGCGCGAACTCGGATGACTATAACTGGACCGAAGTGCTGATGCGCGAAGCCACCCGCTTCATGGATTCGCTTACCCTGCACTACTACACCCTGCCGACTTCGGATTGGGCTAATAAAGGTGCGGCTACCGGCTATGGAACGGATGAATATTTCAACACATTGAAGAAGGCGCTGTTCATGGATGAGCTGGTTACCCGCCACAGTGTGATTATGGACAAATACGATCCGGACAAAAGAGTGGGCCTGATCGTTGATGAATGGGGCACCTGGTATGATGTGGAACCCGGTACGAACCCTGGATTCCTCTACCAGCAGAACACGATCCGTGATGCGCTGGTTGCCGGTCTGACCCTGAATATCTTCCACAAGCACAGCGACCGTGTACGGATGGCGAACATTGCCCAGACTGTAAACGTGCTGCAGGCTGTAATTCTGACCGAAGGCGAGAAAATGCTTCTGACTCCAACCTACCATGTATTCAATATGTATAAAGTACATCAGGATGCGGAGCTGCTGGATCTGACGATCGACAGCCCGGTTTACAGCTATGAGGGCGTGGAGATTCCTGAAGTATCTGCTTCAGCTTCCGTAACGGCAGAGGGCGTCATTCACGTCAGCCTGTGCAACCTGAATCACGCTGCACCGGCAGTATTGCCGCTGGAGCTGCGCGGACTGGCTGGACAGTCAGCAGCCGTAAGCGGCACTACACTTGCAGGGTCTTCCATCGATGCCCACAATACCTTCGAGCAGCCGGAAGCGGTAGTACCGCAGCCGTTCACCGCCTTCCAGCTTGAAGGCGACACGCTTACGGTTGAACTGCCGCCAATGTCGGTGACAGTACTGGCAATTACTCCGGGAGCTTAACGGGAGGGAGCGCAGCATGACTACAACCTCAGCATGCAAGGGATGCCGGGAAGAGTACAAGGTGACGGAAGCGCAGATTGCCCGGATTCTCGCCTCCTCCATGTTCAATCCGGAGAATACAGCCCCGGACGAAGTCTACGCCGAGCGGGTTGCCCTATGCGGAGCTTGTCCCAAGCTGCAGGATGGCGTAACCTGCATTGCCTGCGGCTGTATTATACCGGTTGTAGCCCGGCTGAAGGCACGCGGCTGTCCGCTGCCGGGCGGCGGCCTGTGGCAGCCGGTGACTGATTAAACTGCAAAGCTGTCCTGCAATACACCCGTAACCACAACAGCGGCAGCGGGGGACCTGAGCCTTAGGTCTCCCGCTGCCGCTGTTTGCTGCACCATCCTGTTTGGGTCATTCCGCCAGACTGGCACTTGCCGAAGCTTCAACTGCATCTGTATAAAAGAGCTCAAACACAAGATCCTCGTTATAGTTGCCGAACCCCTTGCCGAATAAGGTAAGGCCGCCGATATGCTCCGCATCCTCTTCCACAGAGACCTTGAACGTCCACTGCTTATCACGGATACCGACCTGCTCCAGCGTAACCTCTGACAGCTTCTGACCGTCCATGAACGTGCCCGCCGGAGTAATCCGCAGCTGCTTAAGCAGCCCATATTGGTTGGTGAGCGCAGGCCACCAGGCAGGAGTGTATTTGCCCGGGCTGTCCCCGTAGTCGCCGGGGCTGGTCCAGAAGCCTAGCCGCTGACCGTTCAGTGTGAAGGTGATGTCGGAGGGCCAGTTATTATTGATGGACGGGGCTTCGGAGGCAATCTCCATCGTGATGACCAGCTCCTCCGGCTTCTGGCTGGACAGCAGGAAGTTCGGGATTTTATATTCTACGAATCCTTTGCCGAACCACAGAATGCCCGCATTCACCCGCTCCTGATCCCAGAAATACCGCGGATCGTCAAAGTTGCCAATCACCCGCTCGGTTGTAGATAAGCCGCAGGTCGGTTCAATCTGGAAATCAGAGTAGTGGCCCACGGGAATTTCCTTACGGTAGCCTCTGCGCTGTGTTCTGGCTTGTCCGGGGAAAATAATCTCAGCACTCTCGGCGGCCAGTGTACAAATCTTCTGCAGTCCGCTGCGCCCGGGAGCCATGTGGCTGCGGATCAGTCCGGCAGCTTCCAGCTTGCGCACATGCATCGTCATAATGGCACTGCTGAGCTTCAGCGCCCCGGCCAGTTCCTTGACGTTCATAGGCTGTTCGGACAGGAGCCGCAGCATCTGCAGGCGCACAGCGCTGGATAACGCTTCGTACACGGGTAAAGATTGTTCGGTTAGATCAAGTTTCATGCGCTGCCTCCACGTTCAGGTTATATAGTTAATAATTATATTACTCAAATGATATTCTTACAAGCAAATGAACGCTGCCCAACAAGCAAATGAATACTGCGTCCTTCGCAGCCGCTCCAATTTTATCACAGACATGCAGAGCCTGTTCCGCTATGATGTAGGATGGATTAGCGATGTAACAAGGTGCTCTTGCCGGATCAGGCAAGGGATAACAGGGAATCGGGTGCAAGTCCCGAGCGGTCCCGCCACTGTAAGGAAGAGCTGAACTTCATGATGTCACTCGGGGAGAACCCCGGGGAAGACGAAGGATATAGCGCCCGTATTCCAAGCCAGGAGACCTACCTTGATTACGCACACCACGACTCTACGCGGATAGGAGCGGTGTACGGATAGGTTAATGAGAAGAGGCGTCTCTGCAGCGTCCTCTATCGAATCATACCTGCGTACATAAACTCCCACCCTGAAGGGCGGGAGTTTTTTGGGTTTGCTATATTAAAGAAACTTGGAGGCTGACAAATGAAGAAACGCGGATTTTGGAGTTTTGCGGCGCTGATTGCCGGATTTACAGTGTACTTTATGCTGAATGAACCGGGAACGGCCCAGGCTATGCACATTATGGAAGGGTTTCTGCCGGTAGGCTGGGCCGTGTTCTGGTGGGTGGCGTTCTTACCGTTCTTCATACTCGGGATTATCAGGCTTAGATCGATGACCAGGGAGAATCCGGAGCTGAAGCTGCTGCTCGGTCTGGCAGGGGCGTTCACCTTCGTCTTATCGGCGCTCAAAATGCCTTCCGTTACCGGAAGCAGCTCGCATCCTACAGGTACCGGACTTGGCGCAGTTATGCTGGGACCGTTGCCGATGGGCGTGATCGGCTCGATCGTGCTGTTGTTTCAGGCGCTGCTTCTGGCGCACGGGGGGATCACTACGCTGGGGGCGAATGCGTTCTCGATGGCGGTCGCGGGGCCTTTTGCCGGATATGCAGTCTATAAGCTGATGATGAAGCTGCCGGACCGCGAGAAGCTGGCCTTATTCTGTGCAGCGGCGGTTGCCGATCTGATGACTTATGTAGTGACTTCCTTCCAGCTTGCGGTGGCTTTTCCGGCTGCGGATGGCGGAGTCCTGGCGTCTTTTCTCAAATTCGGGGGGATCTTTGCCGTGACGCAGATTCCGCTGGCCATCAGCGAAGGGCTGCTGACCGTATTATTGTGGAACTGGCTGAAATCGTACAGTCCGAATGAAATGTCGCTCCTGAAACGTAAGGTCAAAGGGGGAAATGCATAATGAGCAATAAATGGAAAAATGGATTGATGCTGCTGGCTGTTGTCCTGCTGTGTGTCTTGCCGCTGCTGTTCGTGAGTGGTGATTTCGGCGGGGCCGATGATGCTGCCGAGGGTGTGATCACAGAGATTAACCCCGAATATGAACCCTGGTTCAAGCCGCTGACCGAGCTTCCGGGTGAGACGGAGAGTATGCTGTTCGCATTGCAGGCGGCGATTGGCGCCGGGGTGATCGGATATTCACTGGGGCTGCTGAAAGGGAAACAAGGCCAGGCGAAGCAGAACAGCATCAGCAAGTGATCAGACGAATTGATGTCCTTTCTTATAATAATGCCTTGAGGCAGCTGTCTCCCATGTGGAAAAGCTCGTTCGCGGCACTGATGTTCCTGCTCTCCTATACCGTGCATCCGGTGCTGCAGCTTGTGATTACGCTGTGGATGATGTCCTGGTGCATCCTGCATGCCAAAATTCCCTATCGCGCCTACGGGCTGTTGTTTGGCACGGCGCTGCTGTTCTATTGCCTTAGTGTACCGGCGCTGCTCGTGGAATTCGGCCACCCGGCTGCCGGGGAAGCTGGCATATTCCGGATTTCGGGGCCGCCTCTTCCGGTATATATCACGGCAGCAGGGCTGGAGCGGGCCGGTGAACTGCTGGCCAGAGTCTCGGCCTGCATGAGCTGCTTCTTCTTCCTAATGTTCACCACCCCGTTCAGCGAGCTTCTGCAGGTGCTGCGCAGGCTGCGTATGCCGCAGATTGTGCTGGAGCTGATGCTGATCATGTACCGCTTCCTGTTCCTGCTGAATGATGCGGCGCACGGGCTGATGCTGGCCCGGAGGCTGCGCGGCGGCCGCAGAGGGTATAAGGCCAGGCTGCGGGAGACTGCGGCCATGACCGCGGCCCTCTTCGGCAATACGATGCACCGTTATTACGGATTGTCGCAGGGGCTGCTGACCCGCGGGTTCACGGGGGAGATCATTCTGCCGCCGTATACCGCGCGGCCTGTGCCGCGGCGTTATGCGGTCCGGGCGTATGCCGGGATCGCTGTGCTGGCGCTGGCGCAGCTTTGGCTGTGGCTGCGGGGTTGAATTTAAGATTTTAGTGCAGGAAATCTGCTGGCTTTGTTGAAATCATGCCCAAAGTACAACAATTTCCCCGGAATATCGGATGTATTCCAAGATTGTTGTACAAAAGGCAGCATTTCACTTCATTTAGTTGGCTCTGAGGGAAGATTGTTGTATTCCATACAACAATCCCCCAGAAGGCCGGAGTATCCAGGATTCAAAGCTGTAAAACGTACAACATTTATCCGATACCGCTTTGCCAAATCACATTAGAGGAGTACGTCATGGACATGGAATATAGTCTGGCTTTTGACGGGGTGGTGTTTCATTACCCGGATACGAAGGAAGCCGCGCTGCGTGAACTAACCATCTCCATTCCCAAAGGCCGCAAAACGGCGGTGCTCGGCCACAATGGTTCGGGCAAATCGACCCTGTTCCTGCATGCTGTCGGCATTCTGCGTCCACAGAAGGGTACGGTTCAGCAGGGAGGCAGGACATTGTCCTATGCCAAAAAAGAGCTGGCCGCGCTGCGGCGCAGTGTGGGTCTTGTTTTTCAGGACCCGGAGCAGCAGCTCATATTGAGCACACCTCTGGAGGATGTGTCCTTCGGGCTGCGGGGAACGGGGATGGACGAAGCCGCAATAGCTGAGCGCTGCCGCAGTGTCATGGAACTGCTGAACCTGACGGAGCTGAGTGACAAACCGGTTCACCAGCTTAGCCTGGGGCAGAAAAAACGCACCGCACTCGCCGGAGTAATGGCGATGGAGCCGGAGCTGATCCTGCTGGATGAGCCGACCTCGTATCTGGACCCGTTATCCGAGACACAGATGCTCCAGGGTCTTGATCTTATACATGAAAAAGGCACAACCGTAGTTATGGCTACGCATGATATGAACTTGGCGTACCGCTGGGCGGACTGGATTATCGTACTGGATCAGGGGAGGTGCCGGGCTGAGGGGACGCCGGAGGAGATTTTTGCCGGGGCGGAAGAATTGCAGGCCATCGGCCTCGGTCTGCCGCTGCTGGCCGACTTGTGGTACAGCCTGCCTGCACGGCACACCGCCGGCCAGCCAGCCCCCCGCACGGCGGGAGATTTCAAAGCTGTACTAAACAGGCTGCTGAATAGTTAATACAGGTATTCATGAACGGGGGAAGAAGGATGAAGAAACAAGGCAAGCTGCTGATTATCGGCTTCGGTCCCGGAGCGCTGGAGCATATTACCGGCCGGGCGCTGTCTGCTCTCGAAGAGAGTGAGGCTGTAATCGGCTATAACACTTATGTGGATCTGATCAAACCGCTGCTGCGGCATCAGGAGATTGTCGGCACCGGCATGACCGAAGAGGTCAGCCGGGCGCAGGAGGCCGTCCGCCGAGCCGAGGACGGCCAGACCATTGCCGTAATATCCAGCGGCGATGCCGGTGTATACGGCATGGCGGGTCTGGTCTACGAGGTGCTGATTGAACGGGGCTGGAACCGGGCTGACGGAGTAGAGGTCGAGGTGATCCCCGGAATATCGGCGATCCAGTCCTGTTCTTCCCTGCTGGGAGCGCCGATCATGCATGATTCCTGCACAATCAGCCTCAGCGATCATCTTACCCCGTGGGAGAGCATTGCCGCGCGTGTAGAAGCGGCGGGCGCTGCGGATTTCGTGATCGCCTTCTATAACCCTCGCAGCGGCAAGCGGACGCGCCAGATTGAAGAAGCACGCAATATCCTGCTGCGTTACCGTGATCCTTCCACGCCGGTCGGCATTGTCAAAAGCGCCTACCGTGACCGTCAGCAGACGATCGTCACTACGCTGCAGGAGATGCTGGAGCATGAGATCGGCATGCTCTCTACGGTTGTCGTCGGCAACTCGGCGACGGTGGTCTACGAGGGTCTAATGGTTACGCCGCGCGGATACGAGCGCAAGTACAATCTAGGTGCGCAGACGCAGGCGCTGAAGCCGCATGAGCGGCTGCGCACTGCGGCCGAACCTTGGTCGCTGGCTGCGGCTGAGGCGGAGAGTGTGGCAGTCGAGACGGGACGGTCTGAAGGGGCAGCGGTGGAGAGTGTGGCTGCTGAGGCGGGACGGATAGATGGAGCAGTGGCACCGGGTGCAGCTGCCGGTGAAACCGGACGGGTAGAGCGATTGGTGTCAGAGAGAATGGCTCCAACTGACGGGGGACGGACGGAGGAGGCTGCGGCGCTAAGCCTGGCAGCGTCTGTGCGCGTGAAGCGTCCACGTATTCCTGCCGTTCAGCTGGCGGAACACGCTGATGAAACCTTTGAGCTGGAGGTTTCTCCTGTCATCGGCAGCCGCAGATTCAGCGGTATCCAGATGAAACTGCTGGCGGAGCTGGCAGGCGATGAGGGGCAGCTGATCTATACGAAGGACGGACATTTTCTGCTGCGGAGCCATCCGGGCGACCGTGCTGAGGTGGCCGCGAAGCTTACAGAGGCAGGACTGAGCGTTAGTATACCCGGTGATTATGTGAAAGTAAAAACCTGCGGGTTCTGTGAATTGCGGAGAAGCGGCGCTTTAAGCGCGGCGGTCCGCCTGCATACCCTGCTGCACGGGCTCGCTGTACCCAAAGAGCTGCATATCAGCGTGGCGGGCTGCGGAATGGCCTGCAGCTCGGCTGTTCTGGATGACATCGGGCTGGTCCTTTCGCGGGGCAGCTATGAGCTCTATCTGGGCGGCAAGAAGTCGGGCCGGGGAGCGCATGCCGGCACTCTGGTCCGGGAAGGTATGGATGAAGATGAAGCCGTGGCTGCTGTAGCAGCGGCAGTAGAGCATTATACTGCGCAAGGCCGGGAGAAGGAGCGGTTTCATGCTTTTTATGAACGAATGGGCAGTATTGAAGAACAGGTGAACAGCACTGCAGGAAGTATAGATAATAATGACAGCATAGAGGGAGTACGCATGATGAGAACCGTATTACTGGTTGGACACGGCAGCCGGATTCAAGCGGGAAATGATGAGCTGCTGCAATTCACCAGCCAGCTAGCCGCCCGCAAGCCGGAGCTTAAGTTTGAGACCTGCTTCATAGAGCTAGCCTCACCTTCAATCGCGGGCGGAATTGCCAAATGCGTGGAGGGCGGTGCGACGCAAATTTATATTGTGCCGATTATATTGTTCGCGGCGGGCCATTCCAAGCTGGATATTCCTATGGCGATCGATGAAGCCAAGCTGAAATATCCGGGGGTGGAGTTTGTATACGGGCGTCCGCTGGGTGTTCAGGAGCGGGCTGTCGATATTGTGCTGGACCGGATACGGGAAGCTGAACCGCTTTCTGCTTCTGTGAAAGACAGTAATGAAGCTGACTCTCTTGCCGTTTCTGTGGATCACAGTAATGAAGCCGGAGCTGCAGACTTGAGTTTGCAGGAAGCCCAAGCCTGTACAACATCTGCAGCAGAGGATAAGGATACCATCGTGCTGCTTATGGGGCGCGGGGGCAGTGATCCGGATGCCAACAGTGATTTCTATAAGCTGGGCCGGCTGCTATGGGAAAGAACGTCTTACCAAAGCGTTGAAAGCTGCTTCATCGCTATCACGAAGCCGTCGCTTCCGGATGGGCTTGAACGCTGCCTGGCACTGGGTGCGCGTAAGATTATAGTTGTGCCGTACCTGCTGTTCACCGGAGTGCTGATGAAGCAGTTCGCAGAAATGGTTTCTCACTTCGCCGCAGAGCATCCGGAAATTGAAGTGCAGCTCGGCCGCCAGCTCGGCACGCACCCGCTGCTTGTGGATATGCTTACAGAGCGCATTGAGGAGACGATGGAGGGACAGTCTTTCAGCAATTGCGATAACTGCAAGTACCGTGATGAAGCGGCATTGCACCACCACCATCATCATCACCATGGTGAGGAGGGGCATGGACATGGGGATCATGGGCACGGGCATCACGGGCATGAACATCATGGGCATGAGCACGGGGAACATGATCATGGACACCACGATCATCAGGAACACGATCACGGGGATCACGCACATGGAGGACATGGGCATGAGCATCACGGACACGGGCATCACGGTCATGGGCATCATAGGCATGGGCATCACGGTCGCGCGGATCATGACCATGGGCATCAAGACCGGCATGATGTAACCGGAACAGCGGCTCCGGCAGACAACCGGGATCTGCGCCAGCCGCGATGATCTTCATGCTGTGCGGCACCAGCGATGCCCGGGAGCTGGCCCTGAACCTGTCGCGACAAGGCCTGCCGCTGCAGGCCTCTGTCGTAACGCCCAGTGCGGCTGAACGGCTGGAAGCCGCAGCAATCCGCTCCCGGGTCGGCAGGCTGGATAAGCCGGCCATGATCTCGCTGCTGCAGGAGGGCGGCTATCGTGCAGTAGTGGACGGCAGCCATCCTTTTGCGCTGGAGGCACACGCCAATGCTATGGGCGCGGCTGCAGCGCTGGGCCTGCCCTATTTTCGCTACGAGCGGCAAAGTCTTATCTATGACAGCCACCCCCGGCTGATCGTTGTGCATTCCTATGAAGAGGCTGCGCGCAAGGCCAGGGAACTCAAGGGTTCCGTTATGCTGACGACCGGCGGCAAGACACTTGAGGTGTTTGCGGAAGCGCTGCTGGGAGATCCGGATATCCGGCTGACGGTCAGACTGCTGCCCTGCCTGGAGAATATGGAGAAATGCCTGTCCCTTGGCATTGAGCAGCGGAATATTATTGCGCTTCAGGGCCCTTTTAGCAGAGAGATGAACGAGGCACTTTACCGGCAATATGGCACACAGGTGATGATTACCAAAGAGAGCGGGGCGGAAGGCTCGGTGGATGAGAAGCTGCATGCCGCGCTGGATATGGGGCTTTACGTCATTTTAATTATGCGGCCGGAGCTGAGCTTTGGAGAGAGCGGGAAGGTGTTTGACTCTTTTGACGAGATTACGGAGGCCGTGAGAACTGCCCTGCAAATGAACAAGGAGGGGTAACTGTGGATTTTGGTACGGATTTCAAGCCGGTGACAGTACAGCCGCAGGAAATAGAAGGTCTGAGTTTTCAGATGATTACTGAAGAGATTGGTGAACATTCCTTTAGCAGGCTGGAGTACAAAATAGTACAGCGGATCATTCATGCTTCTGCCGATTTTGAGCTGGGGCGCAGTCTTGTTTTTCACCCGCGGGCGATTGAGGCGGGGATCAGCGCCATTCTGCAGGGCAAGCCGATTATTGCCGATGTGCGGATGGTGGAGGCGGGCATTGCCAAGGAGCGGATTCAGCGGTACGGCGGGGAAGTCAGGGTTCATATTTCTGATCCGGATGTGATGGAAGAAGCGAAGGCGCTCGGGACTACACGGGCCATTATGGCTACGCGCAAAGCTTGTGCACAGGCTCCGGGAGGGATCTATGTGATCGGCAACGCGCCGACTGCCCTGCTGGAACTGATTCGTCTGGTAAAAGAAGGCACAGCGCAGCCGGGTCTTGTCATCGGCATGCCGGTCGGATTCGTCTCGGCAGCGGAATCCAAGGATGAGCTGCGCAAGCTCGACATTCCTTACATCACGAATATCGGCCGCAAAGGCGGAAGCACAATCGTCGTTGCAGCGGTCAACGCACTGAGTCTGCTGGCGGTCCGCCGGGCTGCGGGCGAATTGAATTAGGCCTGCGCAGGAATAAGCGGGACCTGTGCTAGCGCTGGGCCAAAACTCTATAAGGGTTGGGTCTGAGCGGGTTTCGAACAGGATATGAACATGTTCTAATCCATATGTCTAGGCTTATGAGGTATGCTTAACTGCACTTTGTACAACTAAAACGTCTGATTTACAACCAATTATCCGTTTAGCTGTATTTCGTACAATTAAACTACTGTTTTTTGCTTGTTCTCACCCATTTGGGCAGATTTAGTTGTACAGAGTACAGTTATAAGATGCTAGCCTACCTTTTCGCTGATTTTAATTGCACAGTATACAACTATTATGGAATTTTCACTTGGAACTGAATACATCAATGACTGCATTGTTGATTGAACTCGCTTATTTAATTGTTGGCGTGTCTAAATATATCTACGATGCTCCAAATAGGTTGCATATCATCACAAAGAGGGATTGCCATGAGCGAGGAAACAGCAGACAACCGGGCAGATCAGAATAGGAGGAAACGGAGGTGAAGCATGATAATGAGTCCGCGGCAGAGTACACTGCAAAGCGGGCGTCTGAGAAGAATGCAGAGTATGCAGCGAATCGCGAGCCTGAGCATGATGCAGAGTATGCAGCGAATCGCGAGCCTGAGCATGATGCAGAGTACGCAGCGAATCGCGAGCCTGAGCATGATGTGGAGTCCGCAGCGAATCGCGGGCCTGAGCATGATACAGAGTATGCAAAGTATGCAGCAAAACGAGAATCGGAAAATATTGAAGAATACTGCCGTACCCTTGCAGGAGCTGAACCGCAACCCCAGCTGCAATCGCAACTGCAACTGCAACCTCAGCTGCAATCGCAACCTCATCCGCAAGCACAGCCAACATCTCCTGCCCTATCCCGGCTGGCAGGGACGGACACAGCTGCGGAGTCCGGCGGTGACTCAGGAGGTGCGGAACCAGGCGGTCTGTCATCGTCACCTTCCGCTGCTCCTGCCTCCTCAACTCCTGCTGCCCCTCTGCGCAGGGGCTACACCACAGGTGCTTGTGCCGCCGCCGCAGCCAAGGGTGCGGCACTGCTGCTGATTACAGGCGACAGGCTTCCCGCTGTGGATATTGATCTCCCGGCGGGCTTCCGGCATTCCTTTGAACTTACAGGCTGGCAGTGCGAAGGAGCGGACTCGGCAATCTGTGCCACGGTCAAGGATGCCGGAGATGATCCGGATGCGACGCATCAGGCCTGGATTGAAGCAGCGGTGAGCTGGCTGGATCACCCCGGTGTGGAGATCGACGGCGGCCGTGGCGTCGGCCGGGTGACGAAGCCTGGGCTGCCGGTGCCCGTCGGAGCAGCGGCGATTAATCCGGTGCCGCGGCGGATGATACTGGAGGCGGTGTCCGGTGTGCTGGAGGAGCATGGCGCGGCGCGGGGGATGCGGGTGGTCATCAGCGTGCCGGAAGGCGAAGCGATTGCCCTAAGAACGCTGAACCCGCGGCTCGGCATCATCGGCGGCATTTCTATCCTCGGCACGCGGGGCGTGGTTACCCCGTTCTCCACCGAAGCCTACAAGGCGAGTGTGGTCCAGGCGATTTCGGTTGCGGCCGCGACGGGGAACGGGCAGATTATTCTGACCACCGGCGGCAGCAGTGAGAAATATGCGATGGCGATGTTTGCCGGGCTTCCGGAGGAAGCTTTTATCCAAATGGGGGAGTATGTAGGCTTCTCTTTGGAGCATGCCAAGGCCTATGGGATCAAGAAAGTTACCTTTGTGGGCATGGCCGGTAAATTCTCCAAGGTCGCTCAAGGTGCCATGCTGATCCACTCGAAGAACGCACCTGTTGACTTCGGATTTCTGGCAGCCGTGGCGGCGGAGGCCGGGGCAGATGACAAGCAGGTGAAGGAGATTGCCGCCGCCAATACTGCCTCGCAGGTGGTGGATATGATGACCGAGGCTGGGAATTCCGCTTTTTTTGAGAGCCTGTGCCGGCATGCCTGTGAACAAAGTCTGAAGCATATGAACGGGGGCATGGTTGTGGAAATGGTATTGATGACGATGAAGGGCCGAGTGCTGGGAAGGGCGGAGATCTGTGGGTAACCTGATCTATGTTATCGGTATCGGTGAGGATGGCGCCGGCGGCCTGACACCGGATAGCTTAAGCAAAGTGAATAACAGTGAGGTGCTGCTCGGCGGAGAACGGCAATTGAATTTTTTTGGCGGATATACCGGTGAGAAAATCATTCTGCAAGGCGGGCTGAAGCCCTTTACAGATAAGCTGGAGGGATTGTGGAGGGAGCGGCGGACCGTGGTTCTGGCCTCGGGGGACCCGCTCTTTTTTGGCATCGCGGGGTATCTTGTCCGCAAGTTCGGGCCGGAGCATGTTGAGGTTATTCCGCACTATAGCAGTGTGCAGCTCGCGTTTGCCCGGCTGGGGGACAGCTGGCAGGATGCCGAGCTGATCAGTCTGCACGGGCGCCCCATCCAGGGACTGGCCCAGCGCATAGACGGCAAGCACAAGGTGGCTCTGCTAACGGACGAGAGTAATACGCCTGCGGTGATTGCCGCTTATTTGCGTGAGTTCGGGATGATGGAATATGAAGCGTTTGTGTGCGAACGGCTGGGGGGAGCGGAAGAAATCTGCCGCTTCTGGACGCTGGATGAGATGGAGACCAGTGAATTTGCGGCGCTGAATGTAGTTATCCTGCGCAGAAAGCCGGGAACCGGCTCCACTTTGCGGCGCGGCTTCGCTTATCCGGATGAGCAGTTCCAGCAGCGGAAGCCGGAGAAAGGCCTCATCACGAAACGTGAGGTCCGGGCTCTCGTCCTGTCGGAGCTCAATCTGTCCGAGGATGCGGTGGTATGGGATATCGGCTCCGGCTCCGGTGCGGTTGCGGCGGAATGTGCGCGGATTGCCCGGCTCGGCAAGGTCTATGCCCTGGAAAAGGGAGCGGAAAATCTGCCGAACATGGAAGCGAACCGCCGGAGGTTCCGCGCCGATTTCCAGATCATACATCAAAAAGCGCCGCAGGGCCTAGAGAGTCTGCCGGATCCGGATGGAGTGTTCATCGGCGGCAGCGGCGGGGAGCTGGCGGATATTATCGCGCTCTGCGCCGCGAGACTCCGGCCGGAAGGGCGGATTGTCGTTGGAGCGATCACCATTGAGACGCTATATGGAAGCATGGAGGCGTTGAAGCAGGCAGGCCTGGATTGCGGGGTAACTATGCTTCAGGCATCACGCGGTAAGCCGATTCTCGGCATGACCCGGTTCGAGGGTATGAATCCCGTGTATGTGGTTAGTGGACGGAAGAGTTGAGGCTGATCAGAACAGAACAGATTAGATCAGATTAGATTAGATTAGATTAGATTAGATATTCAGATATAAGGAAGCAAGAAGCGAGCAGAAACAAAGGAGGAATACGCGATGAAGACCCATGTAACGGAGGCGAGTCAGCGGGCAGTACAGGCTGTGGACGGGCAGGAAGCACCTGAGGGAGAAGGAATTGCCGCTGAAACGCAGCTGGCAGAAGCGGCGATGCAGGCCGCAAGTGCGCTCTATGATGCTATGGATGAGGAAGAGCTGAAGCTGGAGGAAAGGCTGACTCCCCGGGCGATCGGGACGTTGTACGGTGTCGGTGTCGGCCCCGGTGATCCGGAGCTGATTACACTCAAGGCCTGCCGGCTGCTGCGGGAATGTCCGGTGATTGCCTACCCGGCAACCAAAAAAGGCGGCAAATCCTACGCCCACGAAATCATCGAGATGCATGTGAAGCCGGATGAGAAAATCATGCTCGGACTGATCTTCCCGATGACGAAAGATCCGGTGCTGCTGGCAGGCGGCTGGAACCGCACTGTGGAGCTGTGCTGGAGTGAGCTGAAGCAGGGCCGGGATGTGGCTTTTGTGACGGAGGGTGACCCTAATCTGTTCAGCACCTTTATTCACCTGGCCCGGTTAATGCAGGAGCTGCATCCCGGTGTACCGATCGTCTCCATACCGGGGATTTCCTCGGTGCTGGGTGCGGCTGCTGCCCTGGAGCAGCCCTTGGCGGACGGAGATCAGCGGGTGGGAATCATCCCGGCGACAGATGACCGTGAGGCACTGAAGGAAGCGCTGCTGCATCACGAGACGGTGGTATTCCTCAAGGTGGCCAAGGTGCTGGATCTGGTGCTGGATGTGCTGGATGAGCTGGGACTGTCCGGCAAAGCATCCGTCGTTACCAAGGTAACCTCGCCTTACGAAACGGTATGGCGCGATGCGCGGGATCTGCGGGGCAAGGAGCTGGAGTACTTAAGTCTGATGGTGGTGAGCAAATGACAGATATCGTGCTCGAACCTAAAGTATACATTGTGGGTGCCGGACCCGGCGATCCTGAGCTGATTACGGTAAAAGGCAGCCGGATTCTGCGCTCAGCGGACCTGGTGCTCTATGCCGATTCTCTGGTCAGTGAGGAGCTGATCCACAGTGCGAAGCCCGGTGCAGAGGTACTGCGAAGCTCGGGGCTGGATCTGGAGCAGCAGGTGGAGCTGATGGCGGCAGCAGTACAGTCTGGTAAAAGCGTAGCCCGCGTCCACACGGGCGACCCGTCCATGTACGGCGCGATTCTGGAGCAGATGTCACTGCTGAAGCTATGCGGCGTCCGCTATGAAATCGTGCCGGGTGTAAGCTCGGTCTTTGCATCCGCTGCGGCGCTTGGTGCAGAGCTGACCGTGCCTGATCTGACACAGACGGTAATTCTGACCCGTGCGGAAGGACGCACACCGGTGCCGGAGCGCGAGCAGCTGCGCAAGCTGGCCGAGCATCACTGTACAGTGGCGCTGTTTCTTAGTGCCTCCCTGGCCGGGCATGTGACCGGAGAATTCCTGGCTGCAGGCTGGAGTCCGGATACACCGGTAGCTGTTGTGAAGCGGGCCACCTGGCCGGATCAGCAGATTCTGCGGACAACGGTGCAGAATTTGGAGCCGGATCTGCGGGAGGCGGGTATCACCATGCATGCCATGATCCTGGCCGGCTGGGCGCTGGACCCCGGGCTGACGGACCGCGATCAGCACCGCTCCAAGCTCTATGACAAGGCATTTACCCATGGCTGCCGGGAAGGAATTGGCTCTGGTGAGTAAGCGGCGGTATGCAGCGGTCGCGATCACGCGAAACGGCATCGGGCTGGCGCTGAAGCTGGGAGCGGGGCTCGGGGAGACGGAAGTCTTTTGTTATGCCAAGTATAGCGGCGGGGTGGAGATGCGGGCTGGGGAGATTTCGCTTTTTGAGGGGCCGGTAAAAGATTTGCTCCCCCGGCTCTTCCGGGATTACGAAGGCGTCATTCTGTTCTTCTCGCTGGGCGCCGCGGTCCGGCTGATTGCTCCGCTGCTGCAGGACAAAAGAACCGATCCTGCCGTCATCGTCATTGATGAGCGCGGGGAGCATGTTATCAGCATGCTGTCCGGCCACCTCGGGGGGGCCAACAGACTGACGCTGCAGATCGCCGGGCTGCTCGGCAGTCATCCGGTAATTACAACGGCTTCTGATGTGCAGGGCACCTTCGCTGTGGATCTGCTTGGCCGGGAATACGGCTGGCGCGCAGACAGCTTTACCGGTATGAAAAGTGTCAGTGCTGCGCTCGTCAACGGGGAAGCGGTAGCTTTTGTCCAGGAGAGCGGAGAGCCGGGCTGGCTGCCGCCGGAGGCAGTGCTGCCGGAGCATGTACGCGTATTCGCCAGCAGGGATGAGCTGCGAAGCAGCGGCTTCCGCTTCAGCGCAGCGATCGTGGTGAGTGACCGGCTGCCGGATCAAGATGAGCCGGAGGAGGCCGTGCTTGCTGAATGCGCTGTAGTCTATCGTCCGCGCAGCCTGGTGCTCGGTTTGGGCTGTAACCGTGGAACCACTGCGGAAGAGCTTGAAGCTGTAGTGCTGCATACGCTGGCAGAACTCAGGCTATCGCTCTACAGTGTGCGGAATGTGGCTACTGCCGGGATTAAGGGCGATGAGGCCGGATTGCTGGCTCTCTGTGCCAAATACGGCTGGGAGCTGGCGTTGTATTCACCGGACCAGTTGAACACGGTCACCCTGGACAATCCTTCGGAGGTAGTGTTCAGAGCGACCGGAGCGTACGGGGTCTGTGAGCCTGCCGCACTGTTATCTTCAGGTGCGCAGGTGCTCCTGCAGCGCAAACATAAAAGCGGAAATGTGACAATCGCCGTAGCGCGGGTTGTCTATGCCGGTTAGAGCGGGGGAGAAGCGGTGAGAGAGACATGGAATGAAATGAAGGACAGGGAGCCGTTCTTGCAGACACGCCCGCGTTTTGTAGTAGCAGGCACGGGCAGCGGCTCCGGCAAAACAACGGTCACACTGGGACTGATGAGGGCGTTTGCCCGGCGCGGCCTGAGGGTACAGGGCTTCAAATGCGGGCCAGACTATATCGATCCTGCGTATCATACTGCAGTCACTGGCCGTTCTTCCCGCAACCTGGACTCCTGGATGACTTCAAGCAGCTATCTGCAGGAATATTTCCTGCGCGTATCGGAGGATGTGGATCTGTCAGTCATCGAAGGTGTGATGGGGCTGTATGACGGCAAAGAGGACACAGCACTCACCGGATCAACGGCAGAAATCGCCATCCTGACGGACAGTCCGGTGCTGCTTGTAGTCGATGTCCGCAGCATGGGACGCAGTGCTGCGGCCATTGTGCTCGGCTTTCAGCAGCTGGAGCCGGAGCTGCGGATTGCTGCGGTTATAGTGAACCGCTGCGGCAGTGAGGGCCATTACCGGATGGTCCGGGCAGCGATTGAAGCGGCCTGCGGCATTCCGGTCATCGGCTGGCTGCCGCGCGACGGTGGTCTCGATATCCCGGAGCGGCATCTGGGTCTGCTTCCCGCTGTGGAGCGCGGAGAGCTGGAGCCTTTGTTCGAGCATGCCGCCGACCTGCTGGCGGAAGGCACCGATCTGGAGCGGCTGCTGGAGCTTGCCGCTGCTGCGCCTGCATTGCAGTATCCGCCGGAACCGGTTGCGGCGCTGCAGGCGCAAGGGCCCTCGCAGGGCTGCCCGGGTATACTGGAGCCGGGAATGCCGGGGTTTACGGCGACTGAGACTCCGGGTTTGGGCAGCACGCCGGCAATGGAGCCTGCATCACAGGAGCGGCCTGTGTCAGCAGGGCCAACCTTGTCTTCACCGGCAGCACGGATAATGCCGGCGGATACGAACAGGCCGGCACACCGTCCTGTCCAGCCGGTTATAGCCATAGCCCGGGATGCGGCGTTCAATTTCTATTACGCCGACAATCTGGAGCTGCTCGAGCGCGCAGGTGCGCGGCTGGTTATGTTCAGCCCGCTGAGCGGAGAGGGAATCCCGCCGGAGGCCGACGGAATCTATATCGGCGGCGGGTTTCCGGAAGAATTCGCTGCTGTGATTGCAGCGAATTCACTCTTCCTGGACGGCGTAAGAGCTGCAGCTGCAGACGGAATGCCGCTGTATGCGGAATGCGGCGGCTACATGGTGCTGGCCCGCAGCCTGACCGACCGCTCCGGCGCTGTGCATGAGATGGCCGGGATCATTCCGGCGCACACCGTAATGCAGGAACGCCGCGCCGCGCTCGGGTACCGTGAGGTGACAGCCCTTCACGATTGCCTGCTGCTGAAGCAGGGCGGGCGACTGCGCGGCCATGAATTCCATTATTCCGGCATGAGCTACATTCCCGGCGAAGCCAGGACTTATGCCTATGAGAGCAAAGGCAGAGGGGGCAGTCAGCCGGAGGGCTACATCAGCGGCAACATTATGGCTGCTTATGCGCATATTCATTTGGCGTCCCATTTCCCGGCCGCCGGGCGGCTGGTGGAAGCCTGCCGCACTTATCGGGAACAGAAGAAGCAAGCGGAGCAGCGGCTCAAACTTTAGCCCCATCTCTTCTACTCTAATAGATATAGATGGCTGGGGATTACCTCTTTTCTTTCTCGGATGTTGGTTTTTCAAGCTATATCTTTGGGGATTTTGGGAAGTTCTTCTTTTTATATGCTAAAAAACCAGTATAAGCAAGGCATACATTCCACCCGGTTGGCTTTACGATGGCGCAATGTACTTAGTTTTTTCGCATACATTCCCCCCGTTTGGCTTACGATGGCACAATGTACTCGGTTTTTCGCATACATTTTACCCGTTTGGCTTTACGATGGCGCAATGTACTCGGTTTTTCACATGCATTCCCCCCGTTTGGCTTACGATGGCACAATGTACTCGGTTTTTCGCATACATTTCCCCCGTTTGGCTTGACGATGACGCAATGTACTCGGTTTTTCGCATACATTCCATCCGTTTGGCTTTACGATGGCGCAATGTACTCGGTTTTTCGCATACATTTCTCCCGTTTGGCTTGACGATGACGCAATGTATTCGGTTTTTCGCATACATTCGGCTCCTCTGTCTATTGTTTCCCTTCAATCCACTAATCGGGGGGATGGATCAGAATAAATTCGGGCCACAGCCGTCTTTGATTGGTTATGCAGTGACCACAAAGGGCTCAAATTGTATAATCTTTTTTAACGGCATACAGTGTGTCAACCGCTTGTCATACATCTGTAAGCCTCGTATAATAGGATCAAGAGAGCGCTTTATTACCCTGCTGGCAGGTTACCGGCTTATTTTTTATCAGGGGATAGATTGGATTATATGCTGCTGAATTTCAAAGTCTGGAAGCAATCACTTAATGATGGTAATGGAGAAGGGAGCACGCTGCAGTGAAATTGTTGGGAGCGATTGAAGCAGGAGGAACAAAGTTTGTATGCGGAATCGGGAATGAGGACGGGACGATTATCGACCGGGTGAGCTTTCCGACCACAACCCCTCAAGAAACGATGGGGCTGGTATTAGATTACTTCTCCGCTAAAGAGGTGGAGTCCATTGGCATCGGTTCATTCGGACCGATTGACCCGGTGATCGGCAGCCCTACTTACGGATATATTACAACCACACCGAAACCCCACTGGGGCGGATATAATCTCGTTGGAGCCGTGACGGAGCAGCTTGATGTTCCGGTAGGTTTCGATACAGATGTGAACGGAGCCGCCCTGGGCGAGTACACTTGGGGAGCAGCCCAAGGGCTGGATAGCTGCCTCTATATCACAGTAGGCACCGGCATCGGCGCCGGTGCAGTGGTCGGCGGGAAGCTGATCCATGGGCTGTCCCACCCTGAGATGGGACATATTCTGGTCCGCCGCCATCCGGAAGATCACTATGAAGGCTTCTGCCCTTATCATGGCGATTGCCTGGAAGGCCTGGCGGCCGGTCCGGCTATCGGCAAGCGCTGGGGCAAGCCTGCGGGCGAGCTGCCATCGGATCATCCGGCCTGGGCGATGGAGGCCCACTATCTGGCCCACGCCCTGATGAACTATGTGCTGATCCTATCGCCGCAGAGAATCGTGATGGGCGGCGGCGTGATGAAGCAGAGCCAGCTCTTCCCGCTGGTCCATACCAAGCTGCAGGAATTGCTTGGCGGATATGTGCAGCATCCGGCGCTGAATGAAGCCATCGGCAGCTATATTGTCCCTCCTCAGCTCGGGGATAATGCGGGACTCTCCGGTGCGCTTGGCCTTGCGAAGCTGGCGCTTGACGGACAGTAGAATATCCTACAAAAAGGCATTGACTGTTTCGCAATATGTGGTATCCTAGGTTTTAACAGTATAGCATTTAAGAGGAAGCACCTCTTTCACGGATTTTCGTGGGAGAGGTGCTTTTTTTTGTGCAAAGATAAGAATTTATAGGCTCCGCGCAATAAATGTTCCTTATCTTTCCCGCTGAAACGGTATCGGCGGGGGCAGGTAATCCGGTCCGCACAAAGCTCATGCATACTGTAAGACGATGAAGGTAGGGATTCATATGCAGATCGTATTTATGAACCGTTTGTCCAGAATGTCAGGTGTGGATCAGGAGGTATTTGCCCAATTGTGGATTGGAGAGGAGGAGGGGGTGTGGCGCCTGGGCTGGCGCGACTTCTCAGGAGAACAGGAAATGGGTGACAGCTTATGGTATGAAGGCGGTTCATGGAATGAAATGCTGTGTGTGTACCGGCATGAGCTTGCAATGAAGATGGGAGACGGTTACCGCCCCCTGATTGATGGTGTATTTCATGAAGATGAGCATCTTAACAGCCGAGGTCAGGAGCAGCTTAAGCTGCAGTATTACAGTGAGCAGTACGCCAATGAAACCGTATATGAGGAGCTGTGCTCCTGGCGCAGGGGGAAGGCTTCCAGCGAACGCAAGGCACCTTACATCCTGGCCAGCAACCGTCTGCTGCGGATGATCAGTGCATTTCTGCCCCATACGGCGGAAGAGCTGCTGCAGATTCCCGGCGTAGGTGAAGGTAAAGCCTCGCAATATGGCGCCGACTGGCTCAGTATTACCTCCGGTGTGCAGCGTGAGCATCAATATCCGCTGGGCTGGGTAAGTGATTCGATCGACGAAGAGAGCTTTGTTTCCTGGCTGTACAAACAGAAGGAGCTGAAATACAAGAAGCAGCTGGAGCGGCTGAGACTGCGGCGTGTACTGCTTCAGGGGATTGAAGAAGGGCAGGGAATGGAGCAGCTTAAGGGGCTCAGCGGGGTCTCCCGCCGTGAAGTTCTTGAAGCTGTAGAAGAACTGGAGAAGGATGGTTATTCCGTCGAGAAGCTCATTGCTCTTGAACTCAGTGAAGTTACTTCCCAGGAACAGAACAATATATGGACAGCCTATGAGCTGATCGGTGATACCTTCCTGAAGCCCGTCCTCTATAAGGCCTATGGCGAGGATTTCTCCCCCGCAGAAGGCCTCGATATGTACTATGAGCGTCTGCGGCTGATCCGTATCCGCTTCCGCCGGGAGCAGCCGGCCGGTCTGGGGCTGGCGACGAACCTGTAGGAAGCAGCCTTCTTCCCGGAGCTTACCCTGAAGCGCGCTTCCCCCTTCCCGTGAGGAAGTGCGCTTTAGGGTTTTATCTGCGGCCGGCAGTGCCTGCAAATTATTAGGAGAAAGGGGCGATTAGCGGTACTATACCTGTATGCAGTTAATAAGGAGTGGGACATATGATAGTAACGTTGACGGTTAATCCTAGCGTCGATGCCAGTACGGGTATAAGAAAAGTTGTTCCCGATCATAAGCTGCGCTGCCGTGAAGCCTCGTACAAACCGGGGGGCGGCGGTGTGAATGTGTCACGGGCGATTCACAGACTGGGCGGGGATTCCCTTGCACTCTATGCCTCAGGCGGACTTCATGGCCAGCTGCTGCACCATATGCTGGAACAGGAGGGCGTAAGACATCAGGAGATTCCGATCAGCGGGCAGACCCGGGAGAATCTGATTGTCGTGGAGGAATCCACCGGGCAGCAGTTCCGGTTCGACATGCCGGGCCCGCGGTTCATCGAAGGCGACTGGAAGGAGTGTCTTGAGCAATTAACGGCGCTGCCGGATAAACCTGCTTATCTTGTAGCCAGCGGCAGTCTGCCCCCGGGCTGTCCCGCTGATTTCTATGCGCGTGTCATTGAAGCTGCGAAGCCCTGGAAGGCCAGGGTTATTATCGATACTTCCGGCGAAGCGCTGCAGCTTGCGGCTGATGCCGGTGTATATCTGCTGAAGCCGAACGCGCGTGAGCTGGAAGAATTGGTAGGGCATGCAATAACCGGTGATGAGGAAGTGAAGGCAGCCGCACTGCAGCTGATTGAAGAAGGCCGGACGGAAGTAGTGGTAGTCTCACTGGGCGGGGACGGGGCGCTGCTGATTACCAAAGACGGCTGCGAGCATCTGCTGGCACCTGAAGTTCCTGTACTCAGTGTAGTAGGCGCTGGCGACAGTCTGGTTGCGGGACTCGTGTACAGTCTGGAACGGGGCTGGCCGCTGCGCAGAGCCGTTCAGTTCGGCATCGCCTCCGGAGCTGCAGCTGTCATGAATCCGGAGCGTCAGCTCTGCAAGCGCGAGGATACGGAGCGGTTGTTTGCCGGCATGGATACCGGCGCAGCCGGACACATGTAGTTTTGTGGCCGCCATATACCAAAAAGACGAAGGCTTCCCTATACCAAGAGGTATCCGGTGCCTTCGTCCTGCGTATTCGTCCGTTTAGTTTCATAGCCAATCCTTCTTGCGGAAGATCACCAGCATTCCGCAGCCGAGCGTCACCATGACGGCGATGACTCCATAATAGCCGTACTGGGAATGGGTCTCGGGAATATTGTCAAAGTTCATACCGTAGATACCGGTAATAACGGTCAGCGGCATGAATATCGTAGTAATTGCCGTAAATACTCTCATGATTTCATTGGCGCGGTTAGCAATACTGGACTGATAAGCTTCACGTAAGTTGCCCATGAGATCGCGGTACGTTTCAAAGGTTTCAGAGATCTTGACCGCATTTTCATAAATATCGCTGAAATACTTCTGCAGCTGATCGTCGATCAGGCGGAGGTCTTTTTTGTTGAGCGTGTTGATAACTTCCTTCTGCGGGCCGAGCATCTTCTTCAGCCAGAGAATTTCACTGCGCAGACCGATGATCTCGCTGAGATGTGATTTCTTGGTGTGCATGAGGATATCCTCTTCCAGCTTCTCGATCCGCGCTTCAATCCGGTCACCGACCGAGAAGAAGTTGTCAACCACAAGGTCGATTAACAGGTACAGGAAACGGTCCGGTTCACTGACCTCCTGCTCCCACAGGACGGGCTTCAGGACGCGCAGCTCATGGATCTTCTGCTTCGTAACGGTAATGATGAAGTGTCTGCCCAGGAATACGTTGAGCGCGCGGAGGAAGATTTCCTCGTCATCAAACCGGATGCTGTTGACTACGATGAAATAATGGCTCTCATAGATCTCCAGCTTCGGGCGCTGATCCTCTTCACTGAGACAGTCCTCGACAGCCAGATCATGCAGATTGTACAAAGGCTGAAGCTCAACAAGATCCTGGGCATCTGCATCAATCCAGTAGAAACCCTCAGCGGGTGCGGTAAGTGTATCCTCAATATTGTCAATAGTCGTAAAAACCCCTGCGTTCACCAGCCGGATTTTCATCTGATTCACTCCTTCTGTCCCTGGTCTTCTCCAGGGATATGCTAATTAAAGCACAGAGAAAAAATCAGCTTGGCCGGTGGTACAATCATGGATGGAGGCCAAAAGACGGTCCGAGAGCATGAAGAAGAACTGCCCCCGCCGCCGGCAAGCTGATGTTAATCCTGTGTGGTTGTTCTTTCTGCACGCTTATTCGCGAGCCCGGGTCGCCTTCCATTCTTCTCTCACCTCTTCTTTTCGCCGTTTATGGTTGAAACACTTGTCTAGTATAACGCCGGGGTATGGCTCTTTCAAGAGAAATTCTTTTCATTCTCCAGGCCCCTTAAGCATTGTATGGACTTGACGAAAAGGAGGTTCATGATTTAAAGTGAATTTTAAGAAAAGTATCCGCGGATGCTTTGGAATAACCCCAACTGAATACAGCTAAATCTTATCAAGAGCAGGTGGAGGGACTAGCCCGATGAAACCCGGCAACCGGCGTGTGAACGCACGGTGCTAATTCTTGCGGAAGCTTTGCAGGACGTTATTCGTCCGGCGGAAGTTCTCTGGCAGATGAGAGAGGCGCATATGACTGCAGATATATGACCTTTCTCGCCCGAGAAAGGTCTTTTTTCGTTGTTTTACATCAGATTTAACCGCCAAGCGGAACCTAATTTCAGTTAAGGAGTGGAAACAGCAATGCCTATTAAAATTCCCGACAGTCTTCCGGCCAAAGAAGTATTATCCGGTGAGAATATTTTTGTAATGGATGAAAGCCATGCCTTTCATCAGGATATCCGTCCTTTGCGGATCGCCATCCTGAATCTGATGCCGACCAAAGAAACCACGGAAACGCAGCTGCTGCGCCTTATCGGGAACTCACCGCTTCAGGTGGACGTTGTTCTGCTGCATCCCAGCTCCCATACCTCGAAGAATACTTCGGCAGAGCACTTAAAGAGCTTTTACAAAACCTTTGATGAAATCAGTGACCGCCGCTTTGACGGCTTGATCATCACCGGGGCTCCGGTGGAACAAATGGAGTTCGAGGATGTCAACTACTGGGAAGAGCTGAAAGTGATTTTTGAATGGAGCAAGCAGAACGTAACCTCGACCATGCATATCTGTTGGGCCGCGCAGGCAGGACTGTACCACCACTTCGGCGTGCGTAAGGTGAGTCTGCCGGATAAATGCTTTGGAGTGTTTCCGCATACGCTGAGCCATAATAATGTGAAACTGCTGCGGGGCTTCGACGAAGTATTCCATGTGCCGCATTCCCGTCACACCGACGTCTCCCGTGAAGATATAGAGAATAATCCGGATCTGCAGATTCTGGCGGAATCAGAGGAAGCCGGTGTGTACCTGGTTTCTGCGCATGACGGCAAGCAGATTTTTGTAACCGGACATTCAGAGTATGATCCGTTCTCCCTGAAATGGGAGTATGACCGCGATATCGCCAAGGGCATGGATATTGAGATTCCGAAGCACTATTATCCAAAAGATGATCCCACCCGTACACCGCCGGCCGTCTGGCGCGCCCATGCCAACTTATTATTCGCTAATTGGCTCAATTACTATGTATACCAGGAGACACCCTACGATATCGGAGCGTTTATTTAAAAAAATTATTTATATATAGAAGCAATGGTTACACGCACAAAACTTTTAGGAGGCAATGGAAATGGACGAGAAACTGAAAATTGAGAGCAGACTGGCACAGATTGGTTCGATGGAGGACCCCGCGACAGGGGCGATTAATTATCCGGTGTACAACGCGACGGCATTCCGTCACCCGAGACTCGGACAGAGCACGGGCTTTGATTACATCCGCACCAAAAATCCTACCCGCTCTGTGCTCGAAGATGCGGCAGCGGTACTGGAGTCTGGAGATGCCGGCTTCGCCTGCGCCTCGGGTATGGCTGCACTGACTACTGTGTTTGCTTTGTTTGGACAAGGTGATCATCTCGTTGTCTCGCTCGACCTGTACGGCGGAACGTACCGTCTGCTGGAACGGATTCTGTCCAAATACGGCATCAGTGCCTCCTATGTGGATACGAATGATCTGGATGCTCTGGAAGCTGCGCGCCAGCCGGGCACCAAGGGTGTATTCATTGAGACACCAACCAATCCGCTGATGATGATTACGGATATCGAAGCGGTATGTACATGGGCCCGCCGCCACGGGCTGCTCACGATTGTCGACAATACGCTGCTGACCCCGTTCTTCCAGCGCCCTATTGAGCTTGGAGCAGATATCATCGTTCACAGCGCGACCAAATATCTGGGCGGACATAACGATGTCCTTGCCGGACTTATTGTGACCAAAGGTGCTGAATTGTCTGCAGAAATGGCGATTCTGCATAATTCACTGGGCGCTGTCCTTGCACCAAACGACAGCTACCAGCTGATGAAGGGGATGAAGACACTTGCCCTGCGCATGGAGCGGCATGAGAGTAATGCGCTGGCTATCGCCCGTTATCTGCTGGAGCATCCGGCCATAGCCGAAGTCTTCCATCCGGGTCTGCCGGATCATCCGGGATACGAAATCCAGAAGCGCCAGTCCTCCGGCAACACCGGGATTTTCTCCTTCAAGGTGAAGGATGCCAGATACGTGGAGCCGCTGCTCCGCCACATCCGCCTGATTGCATTCGCTGAGAGTCTTGGCGGTGTGGAATCGCTCATGACCTATCCGGCTGTACAGACTCACGCCGATATTCCGGCGGAAATCCGGGATGCGGTTGGCGTAGATGACCGGCTGCTGCGTTTCTCGGTCGGCATCGAGCATGTGGACGATCTGATCGCTGATCTTACGCAGGCACTGGAGGCCGCGCGCACCGAGCTGGAATAGGCATCTTGGAACCTTAGCAGCCAGATAGAATCACTGTATACATTGAACAGCAGCGCCAACGGGTGCTGCTGTTTTATTTGGCGAAAGATTTTTCAAGCTCATCCGATTGTGATACGATGGGGGAACGAGTTTGTTTATTTTTTAAATTAAATTCATCTACTATACTTCATAGGATTAAGAGGAGGCTGCGAACGTTGAGTGCAATTGATCTTATTCTGGATAAGACACTTAAAGGTGAACGTCTTCAATTAGAAGACACAATCACGCTGTTCGAAAGCAATGAAATTGAGAAAATGGGCGCGGCTGCGGATATTATTATGAAGCGCTGGCACCCGGACCCGCTGGCTACATTTGTAATCGGCCGTAATATTAACTACACCAATGTATGTGATGTCTATTGCCGCTTCTGCGCCTTCTACCGCAGACCGGGTTCGGAGGAAGGTTATGTGCTTCCCGATGAAACTATCTATCAGAAGATTGCCGAGACGATCAGCGTGAACGGGACTGAAATTCTGATGCAGGGCGGAACGAACCCGAATCTGCCGTTCAGCTATTACACGGACATCCTGCGCGGAATTAAGCAGCGGTTCCCGGAGATCACCATGCATTCCTTCTCACCGGCAGAGATCATGAAGATGGTCGAGGTCTCCGGACTGCCGCTGGAGCAGGTCATGCGTGAGATTCATGCCGCAGGCCTGGATTCCCTGCCCGGCGGGGGAGCGGAGATTCTCGATGACCGCACGCGCCGCAAGATCAGCCGGCTCAAAGGCTCCTGGCGGGAGTGGATGGATGTCATGCAGACCGCGCACCGGATCGGCATGAACACGACAGCCACGATGGTGATCGGTCTGGGTGAGAGTATGGAAGAGCGGGCGCTGCATCTGCTGCGTGTCCGTGAAGCCCAGGACGAGTGCATAGCGAACAAATATGACTCCGAAGGATTCCTGGCCTTCATCTCCTGGACCTTCCAGCCGGATAATACGAACCTCAAGCTGGACCGGCAGACACCGGAAGAATACCTCAAGACCGTGGCAATCAGCCGTCTGGTGTTGGATAATATCAAGAACTTCCAGTCCTCCTGGGTCACGATGGGCCCTGAGGTCGGTAAGCTTTCCCTGCAATACGGCTGTAATGACTTCGGCAGTACGATGATCGAGGAGAACGTAGTTTCCTCGGCGGGCGCAACCTACAAGGTCAACATCGAGTCCATTACCCAGCTGATCCGCGAAGCAGGCAAGATTCCGGCGCAGCGCAACACGCGTTATGACATCCTGCGGACGTTCGAGGACGCCAATGCTAAGATTGACAATGACTTCATCATGCAAAACTAGAGGGTAGAACAACACCTGATGTGTTGTTACCCTACTAAGGTGAGAAAACGGGTAAAAACTACACTTTATGTAGTTTTTACCCGTTTATTTTTATTATTTTAACTACAACATTTGTTCAATTGAATATGCGTTCTTTGTCGTCTGGAAAAGGTTCGATTATCCATACAATCAATTATATGTTAATATTTGAATGTGAAATCACTTAAATAAGCTCATGGGAGGCTGAAGATGAAACGGATATCATTTGAACGCCCAACAGATCACTATGATGAAGGAATTACCGATATCGATAAAGAAATTTGTTCTTTGATAAAGCGAAGGAAGGAAATCTCTGGTAATAATCCAGGTTATCCTCCGTTTGAGTATATTTCTAAATGGTCAGAGACTTATGGACTCTATGAGGATTTCTTAAAGTCGTTATTTGGAAGTATGATGAATGAAAAACAATATAAACCATTAATTGAACCAGCGGGATTTAGACAACACATTGCAATCCTGAAGTCAGTCGTGATAGGGGAGCGGTTCTATACTCTAACTTCTATACGGCAATACACAAATGCAAGTGTACTAACACTTAGTATAGATTGGGACAATGAGCCGGAGATTGAATCCAAATCTCATCAACATAGCCACTATGAGCTATACATTAGCGAACAATATGACTCCCGGATGATTAGTGGGGGGAGCAGATCTGATCATGCTGCCTATAAATACGTTGTCTCCCCGCCATTACCTGACGATGCTTCAGGATTGCAATTGAGGTTCACACAATACATCAACCCTTTCAAGAAGAGCGAGACAGGCGACGAGATAGTATTTGAGATTTAGTAAAAGCGAAAGATAGCCCTTCAGCACATATTAGATGTGTAAGAGGGCTCTTTATCAATGTCTTTTTTCCATCTATTCCACCGGCACCGCTAGCATCAGCTACGGGCGAGCCAATTGTATTCGAAATTTCGAATACATTATGCTCATTGAGCCGTGGAAGTCAATTGTGTTCGAAATTTCGCATACATTATGCTCATTGAGCTACGTGAGAGCCCATTGTATTCGGTTTTTCGCATACATCAGGCGCATTTAGCCACGTGCGAGCCCATTGTATTCGATTTTTCGCATACATTATGCTCATTTAGCTACGTGCGAGCCCATTGTATTCGGTTTTTCGCATATAGCTCATTGCCTTCGCTCAGCTTTTCCGGTAGTGGCACCAGCCCCCATCAACTCACCCAGACCTTAAATATAGTTTGACCTTCCCGGTTCTCTTCATCAGCATAGATATCATTAAAAGAAGCGTGGCCCAGAGTCTTCAGGCGTGTCAGGTTATAGACCAGCGCAAACGCCAGCTTAGGATCACCAGTCCAATAGCCGTCAAACTGGTCTCCGCCAATTTTATTATAGGCATCACTCATAACCCATTCTTCCGCTTCCCGTAAAGTATCAAAGGTGAGCATTTCCTCAAACCAGCGGATATCTTTCCGGCTTGTGTTCCGGTTCTCGTCTTTGATCCAGAATAATTCTTCATGTGTGTTCTTTCCCTCGTCCATAGTCAACCCTCTCCTTATAAAAATATGAATGCAACATATCCTTTTTTACATTTTACACAATTCGCAATTCTAGTTAACCCAGTTTGATAGATAGGAATAAGTTGATATGTTACGCTTTGACGGTCAATTTAAAGAGATTAACTGGGAGGGTATAAGATTCTATGGTACAAAAACGTTGGAATAAGCCTATTGCTTCAATATTGGCTACCGCTGTGATTACAGCGCAGGTGCTGGGCGGAGTCGTTGCCGGTTCAGTACTGGGAGCCGGGAAGGCAGCAGCTGAACCTGCGTCAGGCGCGATCAACCTGCGGCTGATGAGTACTACAGATGTGCATACCAATGTGATGGGCTGGGATTACTTTAAGAACCAACCGTCTCTGACGGTAGGACTGGACCGGACGGCTACGCTGGTGAAGCAGGCCAGAGCCGAGGAGAAGGGTGTTAACAATCTTTTGCTCGACAACGGAGATTTGATTCAGGGTACACCGCTGGGAACGTACGCTTCCAAGCAAGTTGATGGAGACGGCAAGACTAAGCAGATCAATCCGATGATTGCAGCTTTGAATACCATGAACTATGATGCTGCGACACTCGGCAACCACGAATTCAACTATGGGCTTCCTTATCTGGAGAGCATTACTTCTGCCACTTCAGCCACATATGAGTATACAGACATTCCTTTTATTAATGCGAATGTGTATGCCGTAGACGGGGATGAGGATGATTCCAATAACCCGAACTATTTCACTCCTTATAAAATAATCGACAAGGCAGTTACCGACAGCAACGGAGCTACCCAACATGTTAAGGTCGGCCTGATTGGTCTCGTTACTCCGCAGATTATGGATTGGGACAAGGTCAACCTGGAAGGTAAGGTCATTACTAAGGACATCGCTGAAACGGCCGCTAAATTCATTCCTCAGATGAAGGAAGACGGTGCGGATATTATCGTTGCGATGGCACATACCGGATATGATAATAATGCAGTACCCGGAACCAAATCTGAAAATGACATCAAATCACTAAGCCTGGTGCCAGGTATCGATGCCATTACGTTCTCGCATACCCATAAGGTATTCCCGGCTGCGACTGTGGAAGCGCTGGACGCATCCTTCAAGGATTCTACGGGTAAAGCTGTACTGCCCGGCATCGATAATGCCAAAGGCCAGATCAACAATGTTCCAGCCGTTCAGGCGGGATTCGGCGGCGCCAATCTGGGTCTCATCGACCTGGCAATCGTTCCGGACCCACAGCGCAGCGGACACTTTATGGTGGACAAGAGCGCTTCGGTTTCATCCACCCGTTCGATCTACAGAACGGAGAACAAGGTTAATATTGCAAACGTAGAGCCGGATGCTGAGCTGGATGCAGTGGTTGCCGCTGATCACCAGGCTACGATTGCTTATGTCAATCAACCCCTTGGACGTACGGATGTACCGATGAACAGCTTTTTCGCTATGGTGCAGGATGATCCGACGGTTCAGATCGTAACCTATGCCCAGAAAAACTATGTTGAGAAGCTGATTAATAGTGATCCTAACCTGGCTGCTTACCAGGGAATGCCCATCCTGAGCGTTGGCGCACCCTTCAAGGCCGGACGCAATAACCCGGATGAGTATACAGAAATCGAAGCGGGAGATCTGACCATCCGCAGCGCAAGCGACCTGTATCTCTATGACAACACGCTTAAGGCCATTAAGGTCAAGGGTGAGACTGTAAAAGAATGGGTTGAAATGAGCGCTGGTGCCTATAACCGTATTGACCCAGCGGTGACTACGGAGCAGCCGCTGCTCAACTCCGCATTCTCCGTATTTAATTTCGATGTTATCGACGGAATTAAATACACGATAGATGTCACCAAAAATGCAAGATACAAGCCTGACGGCACGGTGAATGACCTCACTTCTGAGCGGGTTACCTCCATTACCTACGATGACAAGCCGCTGGATATGAATCAGGACTTCATCGTAGTGACTAACAATTACCGGGCAAGCGGCGGCGGGAATTTCCCGGGTGTCAAAACAGGCGCTGCCGGTCTTACGATGGTGCTGGATACCCTGGAAGAGAATCGTCAGATTCTGATGGATTACATCAAGGAAGCAGGAAACGTTAACCAGCCGGCCGATAATAACTGGTCGATCGCTCCGATCAAGGGCGATGTCAAGGCTACCTTTACTTCTTCACCTAAGGCTAAGAATGCACTTCCTAAACATGATAATATTACCGATACCGGAACCCAGAATCTCCGGGGTGACGAGATTTACAATCTCGACCTGAGCGGAAGCGTCAAAGTCCATCTGCTCGGCATCAATGACCTTCATGGACAATTGGATACGACATCCTTTGTAACTGTGGGTACTGAGAGCAAGCCTGTAGGAACTGCGGCGATTCTGGCAACCTACCTGAAGAATGCCCGTGCCAAATACGATAACACCCTGCTAGTCCACAACGGGGACTCCGTCGGTGCTTCGGCTCCGGTATCCTCCATGGAGCGTGACAAGCCGACCCTTGAATGGATGAACATGATGAAGTTCGATGTGGGAACCTTGGGTAACCACGAATTCGACCAGGGTGTTGAAGCATTGAAGGCACAAATTTTCGGCGGTGCGGACCCGGTTAACCCGAGCATTGTCCATGCACCTGTGAATTTCGATTACATTAATGCCAATGCGATCGACATGAAGACTGGAGAGCCGCTGATCAAGCCTTACACGATTAAAGAAATCGGTGGTGTAAAAATCGGGTTTATCGGCGTAGTAACCAAGGCAACACCAAGTAAGGTATCCCCAGCCGGTACAGCCGGTGTGAAATTCCTGAGTGCTGAGGAAGAAGTAGCTGCCATCGAAAAGTATGCTGCAGAGCTCAAAGGTAAAGGGGTCAACACGATCGTCGTGCTTGCCCATGATCCGGCAACCACGAAGGTTGATGCTGCAACGAAGAAAAATGTATCCACAGGTGAGGCTGTAGATTTGGCGAATGCACTCCCGGCTAATTCTCCGGTCGATGTTATTGTGGCTGGTGACAATCATGCCTACGCTAATGATATGGTGAACGGCAAACTGGTTGTTCAGGCCTACTCTTACGGTACTGCCTATGAAGACATCCGCCTGGCTATCGATCCGGAGACCGGAGAGGTTAAGAGCAAATCTGCTGAAGTAATTACTACCTTCCAGGAGAATGTGACGCCGGATGCTGAAACCAAAGCACTGGTTGATCATTATCTGGCTCTGCATCCTGAGCTGGCTAAGCCTGTAGGGACTACAGATGGCACAGTTACCCGTACAGATGTATATCTGAAGGAAGCTCCCCTGGGCAACCTGATTGCGGATGCTATGCGTCAGGCTGATTTCAAAGACGGTGCTGCTGGTCCTGCTGACTTTGCATTTATGAATCCGGGCGGTATCCGTGCCGATCTTCCTAAGGGGAATGTTCTCTTCGGTGATCTGGCCAAAATCCAGCCCTTCGGCAATACGCTGGTGAAGCTGACGCTTACCGGTGAACAGATCAAAACCTTGCTGCAGCAGCAATGGGCAGTTAAGGCTGATGGAACAGCAGACATCAAGACACTGCAAATTTCCGGCCTGAAATATACGGCCAATATGTATCTGCCGGTTGCCAGCCGTGTGGTTAACCTGACCAAAAGTGATGGAACACCGATTGAAATGTCCAAGAGCTACACAGCTGTCGTCAATAACTTCATGGCTGCAGGCGGAGACAACTATAAGGTATTGACCCAGGCAAGTAAATCGCTGGCCGGACCAATCGATCTGGATGTATTCTATGATTATATTGTGAAGAAATTCAATGGCGGAGCTATTACTGCTGCAATTGAAGGACGGATTACCAACAAAGCTGCTCCAGAAACAGATCCAGGCACTAACCCGGGTACTAATCCTGGTACTGGCACAGGGCCTGTAGCAACGGCGACACCTAAACCGACTGCTTCACCATCAGCTTCTCCTAGTCCAGCCGCATCAGCTACTCCGGCTCCGGCTGCAACCACAGCTCCAACACAGAGCCCGGCCGTTCCTGTTACTGCATTCAAGGATTTGGGTAAGGTAGCGTGGGCTGCAGAAGCTATTAATGCACTGGCGGCTAAAGGTATTGTAAAAGGCATCGACGGCACGAACTTCGCACCCGTGAAGAGTGTAACCCGTGCTGAATTCGTAACTATGCTCGTTCGTTCACTTAACTTGAGCAATACTGCATCAGCAACTACTTTCACTGATGTGAAACAAGGTGTCTGGTATACAGATACGATCGCTGCTGCCGTAAACGCCGGTTTGGTGAGAGGTTCAGGCAACGGTAAATTCGAGCCGGGCCGTGAGATCACCCGTGAGGAAATGGCGATTATGATCGCTAATGCCCTCAAGGATCAGCTGCAGCCGGTTGATCCTGCTGCTCTGAATAAGTTTGCTGACAAGGCCAAGATTGCAGCTTATGCGCAGCAGCCTGTAGCACAGCTGACCCAGCTGGGGATTGTCAACGGTGTAGACGCGCAGAAATTCGCGCCTAAGAGTATCGCGAACCGCGCCCAGGCAGCGGTCATTATCTACCGGATGCTGGAGAACAAAGCTTCCTGATTTCTATATGAATACAATTGAATAAGGCAAAAGGCCCGTGCACATTGTGCGCGGGCCTTTCCGTTTGCGAGGATGCTCAGGCTTGTCCAGCCCAGACCATAATACGTCCCGTTATTTCACTGCAGCTTCCCATTTGCAGCGGATAGGGGAGACGATCGCATTTTCTTTTTTGAGCTCGGTGAAGGCCTTGTCGACCGCTTTGCGTTCCAGTCCCGACAGCTTTTCAACTTCACCTGCAGTTACAGGAGCTGCTGAAGCTTTAATGATTTCCAGTACTTGATCCTTAACACTCATGAGTTACACTTCCTTTGTTAGTTATGAATGGGTCTATCCTGATGCTTCGTAACATCCGTAATGTCAGACAAATTATAAAAGAAAAACGGCAAAGAGGCAGTGATTTTTTTACAATAGTAGTTTACAGTTGTATCCAAAAGTGATATCATAATTATATCAAATACATATCTAATGGAGGCATCTTTATGAATGAGAAAACATTGCATCCTGTCAGCGGATTCTGGGTTGTGGCTCTAATTGCCATTTGTATCGGGGGCGGGATTTACGGTGCCGTTCAGGAATACGTGGCATTGACTGTCATCCTGTTTGTTGCAGCCGGTATTCTATGTACGAGTATTACCGTCGTTCAGCCGAACAAGTCAGTGGTCGTGACCTTCTTTGGCCAATATGTCGGTACGATTGCAACCAGCGGGTTGTTCGCTGTCATTCCGTTCAGCATCCGCAAGACCGTATCACTGCGGGTCCGCAACTTCAACAGCGTGAAGCTGAAGGTCAATGATGTGGAAGGTAATCCGATTGAGATTGCTGCGGTGATTGTATTCAAGGTCATTAATTCGGCCAAAGCGCTGTTTGATGTAGATAAGTATATGGCGTTCGTGGAAATCCAGAGTGAAACGGCGCTGCGTCATGTGGCAAGCAAATACCCCTACGATAACTTCAATGAGACTGGCATGTCCCTGCGGGCCAATGCCGATGAGATTGCCAAAGAACTGGCGGTGGAGCTGCAGGAGCGTCTGTCCTTATCCGGCGTAGAAGTGATCGAAGCCCGCCTGACCCATCTGGCCTACTCCACAGAGATTGCCAGTACGATGCTGCAGCGCCAGCAGGCTTCGGCCATTCTGTCTGCACGCCAGATCATCGTGGAAGGTGCTGTCGGCATGGTGGATCTGGCGATCCGCCAACTCAAAGAGAGCGGTGTAGTTGAACTGGACGAAGAACGCAAAGCGGCGATGATCAACAATCTGATGGTGGCGATTGTGTCGGAGCGCGGAGCGAGCCCGGTCATTAACGCCGGCTCGTTGTACTAAGGCGGTAATATTATGGCGGCCAAAAAAAGCTTTCCGCTGCGGATCGATCCCGAACTGCACGAAGCGCTGGAACGTTGGGCGGGAGAAGAATTTCGCAGCGTAAACGGACATATCGAATACTTGCTGCGTGAGTCTTTGAAGCGCGCAGGCCGCTTGCCGGGTAAGAAACGCCGGGAAGAAGAATGAACAGCCTTGGGCGGCGGCGCTTCAGACTTGTATGACATGCCGGTTCCACTTGACGGAAGATAAGCTGAGATTTATAATTACCGTAATTCACGTTATCAGCTTCGACAAAGATATGAATCGATGTTCAGGACCGCTTCAGAGAGAGGAAACCCCAGGCTGCAATTTCCTCCGGTACCGGCTTTTGATTTACCCCTTTGTAGCTGCGGTTATGAATTCCTGGGATGTCCGTTTACGGACATCATTACGCAGGATAGTAAGAACCGCCGGTTCATGGCCGTTATCTCCATGCTGACGAAGGATTCTATTCTGCAATGCCGCTGCTCTGCAGCAGCTTTTGCATAATGGCATCGAATTTGGGTGGAACCACGGGTGCAATCACTCGTCCCTTTGCGGGACGGGTGTTTTTTGTGTGCAGAAGCTAACTTTTAGGAGGAAGAAAAATGTCAGTAAATATCAAGCTTCCGGACGGTTCGGTCCGGGAATATGCGGATGGCAGCAGCATTGATGATGTAGCAGCCTCGATCAGCAGCGGACTGCGCAAGAATGCCGCAGCAGGTAAAATCAACGGAATCGTCGTGGATCTGTCCACTCAGCTGCAGGAAGGCGATCTTGTAGAGATCGTTACCCTGGATTCCCCGGAAGGCCTGGAAGTGATGCGTCACAGTACAGCTCACCTTATGGCCCAGGCGGTAAGACGCCTGTTCGGGACTATGGAAGTTAAGCTCGGAGTAGGTCCGGTCATTGAAGACGGCTTCTATTATGATATGGATCTGGAGCATCCGCTTAATCCGGAGGATCTGCTGAAGATTGAGAAGGAAATGGAGCGTATCGTTTCAGAGAACCTGCCGATTGTCCGCCATGAGGTGAGCCGCCAGGAAGCACTGGACAGATTCGGCGAGCTGGCTGATCCTTACAAGCTGGAGCTGATCCAGGCGCTGCCGGAAGACAGTGTGATTACAATCTATGAACAGGGCGAATTCTTCGACCTCTGCCGTGGTCCGCATTTGCCGTCCACTGCGAAGATCAAAGTGTTCAAGCTGATGAACGTAGCCGGTGCCTACTGGCGCGGAGACAGCAAGAACAAGATGCTGCAGCGCGTATACGGAACAGCCTGGATCAAGAAGGCCCAGCTTGACGAGCATTTGCGCCTGCTGGAGGAAGCGAAGAAACGCGATCACCGTAAGCTGGGCAAGGAACTGGAAATCTTCACCTTCAACCAGCTGGTTGGACAAGGCCTGCCGATCTGGCTGCCTAAGGGCGCCAAGCTGCGCAGCATTCTGGAGCGCTATATTGTAGATCTGGAAGCCAGCCTTGGTTACCAGCATGTCTACACTCCTGTACTGGGTAATGTAGAGCTGTACAAGACTTCTGGACACTGGGAACACTACCAGGAAGACATGTTCCCTAAGATGACGATCGATAATGAGGAGTTCGTGCTCCGTCCAATGAACTGCCCGCATCACATGATGATCTATAAGAGCTCGATGCACAGCTACCGCGATCTGCCGATCCGTATTGCCGAGCTGGGTATCCAGCACCGATATGAAATGTCGGGAGCCCTGACAGGCCTGCACCGTGTCCGTTCGATGACGCTGAATGACTCCCATATCTTCTGCCGTCTGGACCAGATCAAAGGCGAGTTCATCCGCGTGCTGGAGCTAATCAAGCAGGTATACAGCGACTTTGGGATTGAAGATTACCGCTTCCGCCTCTCTTACCGGGATCCTAAGGATACAGAGAAGTATTATGCCAATGATGAAATGTGGGAGACTGCACAGCGCATGCTGCGTGAGGTTGTCGAAGAAGCCGGCCTGCCGTTCTACGAAGCCGAAGGCGAAGCAGCCTTCTATGGTCCGAAGCTGGATGTTCAGATCAAAACAGTATTGGGCAAGGAAGAAACGCTGTCGACTGTACAGATCGACTTCCTGCTGCCTGAACGCTTTGAGCTGGAATATGTCGGTGATGACGGACAGAAGCACCGTCCGGTTGTCCTGCACCGCGGGATTCTTGGAACCATGGAACGTTTCGTAGCGTTCCTGCTGGAGAACTTTGCCGGATCGCTGCCACTGTGGCTGTCGCCGCAGCAGGTGAAGATTATTCCGGTATCCTCGGCCTTTGATGAATATGCGAAGGAAGTGGCTGCCAAGCTGCTGCGCAGCGGCATCCGCGCCGAAGTCGATTTGCGCAATGAGAAAATGGGTTACAAAATCCGTGAAGCACAGCTGGAGAAACTTCCATATATGTTCGTTGTAGGCGAGAATGAAATGAATGCCGGCAGCGTGTCGATCCGCAAACGCGGAGAAGGCGACATCGGCGCCAAACCGCTGCAGGAAGTCATCGATTCGCTTGGACAGGAAATTGCGGAACGTATAATCTAAAGCATACACAAGCTGTTAATAGTACGTATAATTACCAATAAATAACCTCTGTTATAAGCCGCGTGGGACCGCTATTATCCGGTTTCAGGTATAAAATTTTGTGAAACGGGAAACCTTCGCTATATGGGGAGGTTTAACTAATGAACAAAATGGGCTTATACCAGAGGTTTTGGTGTCTTTTCGTCACCATCGTGCTTCTGCTGACAGCAGCCGGGATCTACCCGGATGATTCGCGCAAATCGGCACAGGCAAGAGGGACGGGAGACACTGCAGGACAACTTAGTGCAGTCACTACGAATTCTCAGGTTCAGCGTCAAGAGGCAGGTTCTGCATCCCGTCTGGGAGGCTCTTCGCGGTTAAGACAGCCGGTTACCGTTCAGGCTCCTAAGCCAGCACAGGTGCCGGAAAGTAAGCCGAAGGCGAAGGCAGCCGCCAAGCAGCCGGATTCGGTACCGGTAGCTGCACCTGCGCCGGAGCAGATCATCACTTCAATGAAAGTAACAGCGACCGGCTATACGGCCGGATACGAATCCACAGGCAAGACCGCGAAGCATCCGCAGTACGGAATTACGTATTCGGGTGTCAAGGTACGCCGGGACAAGAATGCCGTATCCACCATTGCTGCAGACCCGAAAGTTCTGCCTTTGGGAAGTATTTTATATATACCGGGTTACGGATATGCTATTGTGGCCGACACCGGTTCGGCGATTAAAGGGCGGAAGATTGACCTGTATTTCAGCACCACCAAGCAGGTGTATAAGGAATGGGGCAAGAAGACCGTTGTTGTCCAGCTCATCAAACGAGGCAACGGAAAATGCACGGAGAGTATGCTGAAAAGCCTTGGACATGCAATCCAGACCTATAATGCAGTGCCGCAATATTTGCTGGAAGAGGTTATTTAAGGGCCGGACCGGCCTCACTGAGTTTGAATTATTTTTCACGTAAGCATGCATAATACGGCGTCACATTTCCCATAATATCGACTGGGGCAAAGCGACTTGCCTCTTCCGATATAATCTTTTTCGTCAGCTCTGACGGGCTGTACTGAAGGAAAAGGGAGGTGATTTCCGTGGCTAATTCCAAGAAACCAAAGGTACAAGAGAACTACAAAACACCGAATGAAAAATACAACGCTGAGTTTGCCGTTGAGAACGACGGTGCAACTACTAAGAGCAACACGTTCTCCAAACCGGTACAAAAACCGCAGCAGTAATGCTGGGGGTGCTGGTATGAGCATTTGAAGCGTCAAGGCTGTCCTCTCAAGTCCGGATTATGGGCTGGAAGGGCAGCTTTTTTATGGGCATCATACAATTAACGGAATATTCCAGCCGTCTCGGTCTGGAGACTGAGGCCTGTTTCCTTCTCACGCCGCTGTTCCCCGCAGCTTTCTTCCTGTAGACTAGGACTATAAGCGTGAAGAAGCAAGAGTTACACTAACTACTGGGGGGAATGACATATGAAACGACGGTTCACCAGCCAGGTTCTCGGCGGACTGATCCTTATCGGTCTCGGAGGCCTGTTCCTGCTAAGACAGATGGGCTACACTGATTTCAGCCTGGGTTCACTGATATCTACGTATTGGCCGGTTATTCTGATTATATTAGGGGTTAAACGCTTTTTGTCCCCGGACGATGAGCATTCGAGATTCTCTGCAACACTTGGCGGATTTTTCTTTCTGGCCATCGGCGTGTTTTTTCTGGGACGGAATTTAGAATGGTTTGACTTCTCGGCAGGCGATTTCTTCAAAATGCTGATCCCGGTTATGCTGATCGGCGGCGGTTTAGCTGTTATTTTCAAGCCGCGGGGTACAACGCCGCCAGTTCCTCCTGCACCGCCTGCACCACCGAATTTCTATCCGCCCGGACCGGGCAAAAGCCCGCTGGATACGAAGCCTCCCGCACCGCTGGAATCGACGCTCGATGAGCAGTTTGAGCAGAAGTTCGGCAAATCTGCCGGTGCCGACGGGCGGGACTGGAATGATTATCTGCACAAAGACACTGAGGATGAAGACGGAGAACAGGGAGTACCCTCCTCTTCTGCGGATGCCCGGTGGCAGGAGAAGCAGGAACGCCATGAACGCAGACGCCAGGAGCGCCAGGAACGCCATGCCCGCCGCCACGGCGAATGGCATGAGGAGTTTCAGGATTCCGGGCAGGACAAAGAAACGACGAACCGCTCGGCTTTTATCGGAGATGTCCATATGGGACGTGAGCATTTCCAGCTAAAGCAAACCAATATTTCGCAGTTTATCGGGGATACAGTGCTGGATCTGACCAATGCGCAAATTCCTTACGGTGAGACCAAGATCAACATTTCCGCTTTTGTCGGTGATATTAAGGTTTATATTCCGGATGATATGAATCTTGGTGTATCGGTTATCGGCAGCTCGTTCATTGGTGATATGCAGGTGCTTGAGCAATCGCGCAGCGGGTTCATGAGCAATGTACAGTGCAAGACGCCTTATTATAAGGAAGCAGGTAAAAAAGTCCGTATTAACGTCAGCTGCTTCATCGGTGACATTAAAGTCAAAACGGTGGGCTAAATGGGGACGATCTTCAGCAATACCAAGTGGATGCTGCTGGTGTATTTCCTGCTTAGCGGCGGAGTAACTGCCGGACTGATGTATGCCGGGACATGCCTGGGCTATATCCGGGTGGTGGATACCAGCATGTGGCTGTACCTGTGTCTGGGCATTGTGCTCTTCACCGTGACTATCGGCTATATTGCCGGACAGCGGATTCAGCGGCGGATCGACCATCTGGACCTGAATATGCTGCAGGTAGCCAAAGGCAATCTGTCCGTACGGATGCCGGAGAGCGAAGACCAGTCTTTTGCCCGGGTATATCACGAATTCAATATCATGATGGATACTGTGGAGAAGAAGATGAAACTTCTGCAACAGCTGGGTGAACAGGAAGTCATCGAGAAGGAAAAGGCGGCGGAGAGCGCGGTACTGGAAGAGCGGAGGCGTATGGCCCGGGATCTGCATGATACGGTGAGCCAGCAGCTTTTTGCGATTCACATGTCCGCTTCTTCGCTGCCTAAAGTGCTTGAACGGAGCGCAGAGCATGGGCAGACGGTCATGGACCAGCTGATCAGCATGTCCCAGATGGCGCAGAAGCAAATGAGGGCATTGATCGCGCAGCTGCGTCCGGTGGAGCTGGAGGGGCGCAATCTGTTCGAGGCGCTGGAGAAATGGTTCCCGGATTACTGCCGCCAGAACGGGCTCAAGGGAGTAAAGGAGCTTGAACTGCAGGGTGAGCTGTCCGAGGCGATTGAACATCAGCTGTTCCTGATTATTCAGGAGTCGATGGCGAACATCGTGAAGCATGCCGGAGCACGGGTAGTCAGCCTGTCGCTGCGCGAGGTGCCGCGCCAGGTTGTGCTGAGCATCAGCGATGACGGTCAGGGCTTCGAGCAGGTGCAGCATAAACAGGGCTCCTATGGACTTACCACCATGCGCGAGCGTGCCGAGAAGCTCGGCGGCCAGGTAGAGATTATCAGCCGCAAGGGGGCGGGAACTACGATCCGCGTACATATACCAAAGTTTGTGCAGGGCATCCCGGAGCCGGTTGATGCCGAATCTGAGCCTGATAGGGGGAGTACAGAATGAGTCTCATTAAAGTGCTGCTGGTGGATGATCATGATATGGTGCGGATGGGTCTCAAAACATATCTGATGCTTGATCCGATGTTTGAAGTTATAGGTGAGGCAGAGAACGGGCATAAGGCGCTTGGCATGCTGCGTGAACTGGGGCATGAGGCCCTGCCGGATCTGGTGCTGATGGATTTGATGATGCCGGTCATGAACGGGGCGGAGACAACGCGCGCAGTGCTGGCCGAATTCCCGGGTCTCAAAATTGTCATCCTCACCAGCTTCCTGGAGGATGATCTTGTTGTAGACGCGATCGAGGCGGGGGCAGTCAGCTATGTGCTCAAAACCGTCTCGGCAGAAGAGCTGATCTACGCGCTGCAAGGCGCGTACCGCGGCATGCCGGTGATGACCGGCGATGTCTCGCAGGCACTGACCCGGGGCATCCGCCAGCGTACCGTACAGGGCGACTCTTCCGGCTTGACCGAGCGGGAGAAGGAAGTACTGCTGCTGATCGCTGAGGGCAAAACCAATAAAGATATCGGCGAGGAGCTGCATATCAGCATCAAGACGGTGAAGACGCATGTCAGCAACCTGCTGATGAAGTGTGAGCTGGATGACCGCACCCAGCTGGCTATCTACGCCCACCGTAAGGGCTGGGCGCAGAGTTAGCTCCTTCAGTTCAGTGAATCCTGCACAAAATACAACATTTTCCTCTATATATCATCTATAATCGAAAATTGTTGTACGAAAGGCAGCATTCCATCTCTTTCGAGCGGCTAAACGGGGCAATTCTTGTATTTCGTACAACAATTCTCCCTAACACCCCTGTTATCTAGAAGCAAAGTTGCAATATGTACAACATTCATGCCTATTGTACGTATGCGTGAAGCGGTAACCTGCAATACCCCGGCGCTATAGCGCCGGGGTATTTATTTGTCCTCTACGTTCACCAATTGCCTCAACGGCCTCAACAACCGGATTTCCTGCGCTTCTCCCTCATATTCTCTTTTAATTGTTCATATCTTTTATCTCCGCTTAAATTGTTTTTAATGTGACCTTAAGGTTTAAAGTACAAAATAAGAACAAGAAAACAAATAACACTTTGCCGGATGCGGCAAGGCGCGGGAGGAAAGAAAACATGGACGATAACAAAAACAACTACAATCGTGAGAACAACTTTAATCGTGATAATGAACCGGGACCGCAGCGGGAATGGGACAGTAATGATAGCAGTAACTTTAACAACAATGGCAGTAACAACAGTAACAGTAACTCATCAACCGAAGCAGGCTCTTCATACTACTATTCCTATGGGCCGTTCAAATCCTTGAACAATGATGAGATGAATGGTGAAGATCCGCAGCATTACAACCGCCGGGAGCCGGAACGTGTAGAGATTTCACCTCCGCAGCCGGTCAAGCCTTTACCATACAGCACTTCGCTCCGCACAACCGGATATGACGGAAATGGCGGAAATGGCGGACGCGGCGGTAACCCTCCTGAGGAAAGTAATGGCTGGCAGTATAACCGTAAGCCGAAGAAGCCGGTCAAGGCGGTACTTATCTCTTTTCTTGCCGGAATGATTGTATTATCGGGTTCGATGTTCATGGCGGACCGGGGCAACTGGTTCACAGGCGATCAGGCAGTTACAGCAGCCGTTACGAATACAGCAGCTAAGACAGCGAACGGAAGTGCTACCATTACGCCTTCCACTTCCACAGCAGCACTGGTTACCGGATCGGGTGATGTATCCAGCGTAGTGGATGGGGTGGGACCGGCAGTTGTCAAAATTGAGACGCTGGTTAAATCAAGCAGCAGAAGCAGCAGTAATCCGAATATGAGCGATCCGTTCTCCCAGTTCTTCTTCGGTGATCAGTTCGGCGGCAGCGGATCTTCCGGCTCCAATTCAGAATCCCAGCCGGAATCAAACAATTCGGATTCATCCCAGCTTACTCCTTATGGAATCGGCACAGGCTTCATTTATAATTCAGACGGTTATATTCTGACCAACCAGCATGTGGTGGATAATGCAGATGTCATTCAGGTTACGGTTGACGGCAATACCAAACCTTATGAAGCGAAATTGCTCGGCTCCAGCAAAGATCTGGACTTGGCAGTGCTCAAAATTGAAGGAACGGACTTCCCTACAGTGGCGCTCGGTGATTCCGACAGCATTAAGGTAGGTTCAGAAGTTGTAGCGATTGGTAACCCGCAGGGCTTTGATCACACCGTTACAGCAGGTGTACTGAGTGCTAAGGGCCGCAGCATTGATATTAATGAAGAAGACGGAAGCGGCACACGCAATTACAAGAACCTGCTGCAGACGGATGCTTCGATTAATCCCGGGAACTCGGGCGGGCCGCTGCTTAACATGAACGGTCAGGTCATCGGGATGAATGTGGCGGTTAGCACAGACTCCCAGGGTATCGGTTTTGCTATCGCGGTCAATACCATTAAAGAAGTTGTAGAGAAACTGGAAGCCAATCAGGAAATTCCGAAAGAACCGGTACCATTCATCGGCGCTTCGCTGATGACCATTACCGATGAAGTCGCTAAGCAAATGGGCACTGACCTTAAAGAAGGCTCCGTAGTCGCCGAGATTGTCTTCAAATCTCCAGCGTATACCGCCGACCTCCGCCCTTACGATATCATCACAGGTGTGAACGGTACGAACTATGCCACCAGCCAGGATCTGATTACTTACATCCAGACGCTCAAAGTTGGCGATCAGGTGACACTGAATGTGGTTCGTGACGGTAAGAAGCTGGATCTTCCGGTAACAATCGGCAACAAAAATGATTTTGATACGACTCAAACTCAGAAGCAATAAACACACCGGACGGTGAGCAGCGCAGCGGAAGGGGAGACCCTTCCGTTTTTGCTGCATAGGCTGCGGATAAACGGATTCATGATACAATATAGATATATGAACTGAACAATGGGGGCTGCTTGATGCGACCGAATATTTTAATTATTGATGACGATGAGAAAATTATATCCATGCTGCGCCGCGGGCTTGCCTTTGAAGGGTATGATGTCAAAACAGCCGCTAACGGGGCAGATGGGCTGCGTGCTGTTCTGAACAGTGATCCGGATGTGGTTATCCTGGATGTAATGATGCCGCAAGTGGACGGGTTCGAGGTCTGCCGCCGTCTGCGTGAGGGCGGAAGCAGTGTTCCGGTACTTATGCTGACGGCCAAGGATGAGATTGAACACCGGGTCAAAGGGCTCGATCTGGGTGCGGACGATTACCTGGTGAAGCCGTTTGCTCTGGAGGAGCTGCTTGCCCGGGTACGGGCACTGCTCCGGCGCAAAAGTGAGCAGGGCGGAGGCTCGGACCAGGCGGTTTCCTATGAGGATATCACACTGGATGTAGATTCGCGTGAAGTGACGCGTGCAGGCAAACGTCTGGAGCTGACGGCGAAGGAATTTGAACTGCTGCATCTTTTCATGCAGAATCCGAAGCGGGTGCTGTCCCGTGATCTGATTATGGACAAGATCTGGGGTTACGATTACAGCGGTGAATCCAACGTGCTGGAGGTATACATCGCAATGCTGCGCCAGAAGACGGAAGAGCATGGCGGCAAAAGGCTGATTCAAACGATCCGGGGAGCCGGCTACATCCTAAGAGGTGACTAATATGTCTATACGTTTGCGGCTGACTGCCTGGTATTCAGGGATTCTGGCCATTATGCTGCTGGCTTTGTCTGCTGCAATTTACGGGTTTGTATATTTTTACAGCTATGGTGACATCAAAGACCGGCTTAAAGAGCAGTCAAACAAAGTTGTTCTGGGACAGGCGTGGAGCGACGGAAAGCTGAAGCTTGTGATTGGCGGTCCGGAAGGGCAGAATCTGTTCGCACAAATGTATATATACGACTTGGAACGATTATTTACCAATGACAATATGGAGAATATCGAGCTTAAGTTTAAAATCCCCGACCAGACTGCAGTTAAGAATCAGCAAGGGTTTATAAAAGCGAGCTATGAGGGCAATCCCTTTCTGATCTATCAGATATCAACTGATGTGAGTACGACCGATGGAATGCTTCCTGCTGTACTTCAAGTTGCTGTATATACGGGAGAACAGGACCGGCTGCTGCTGACACTTAAGAATATCCTGCTGGTAGGCTCCTTTGCCACATTGTTTGCAGCCTTTACGTTCGGCTTATTCCTGGCCCGCAAAGCAATGAGTCCGATCGGCAAGGTTATTGAGGCGGCAAACGGGATACAGACCGGGACGGATTTGAGCTCGCGTATTGAATATGACGGGCCGCAGGATGAGATCGGGCGGCTGATTGAGACGGTGAACAGTATGCTCGGGCGGATGGAAGGCTTCTATACGGGGCTGGAGGAGGCCTATGCCACGCAGCGCCGCTTCGTCTCGGATGCTTCGCATGAGCTGCGGACACCGCTTACAACGATTCGCGGAAATATTGATCTGCTGGAGAAGATATGGGAGATGGAACCGGATGACAGCCGGATGACCGAGGCGGAAATCCGCCAGCTCTCCATTGAATCGGTGAAGGATATTGCCGATGAATCCAAGCGTATGAGCCGGCTGGTGGCGGATATGCTCTCTCTGGCCAGAGCGGATACAGGCCGGACCTTTGATATAGAGCCGGTAGCGCTGGAGCCGATGATGACCGAAGTAGCACGCCGTGCTTCCTTCCTGCCGCGTCAGGCGGAGTGGTCTGTGGGCGAAATGGGCCAGTTGAACGGCAAATATATTCTTGGCAACAAGGACTATCTGCAGCAGATGCTGTTCATCTTCATTGATAATGCTTTTAAATACACGCCTGCGGGTGAGGTTACGCTGGATGCCGTCTTTTATCAGAACCAGGTGGGAATCCGTATCTCGGATACCGGAATCGGGATGGACAAAGACGAAGTGCCGCATATCTTTGACCGTTTCTACCGTGCGGATGAATCCAGAGGAATTACCGAAGGGATCGGTCTGGGACTGTCCATCGCCAAATGGATAATTGATGAGCACGGCGGTTCTGTAGAGGTGGTCACACGGCAGGGGGAAGGGACGACTTTTGTGATCTGGATGCCGCTTCTCTTTGCCCCGCCGCTGGAATAGGGTATAATTAAACGGTTCCTATTACAGCAGTCATTGACAGCAGAAAGCGGTGAATCATGGAAGTCATCAAAATTTCTCCCCGGGGCTATTGCTACGGCGTCGTCGATGCTATGGTAATGGCACGGCAGGCCGCACAAAATCTTGATTTGCCACGGCCGATTTATATATTGGGCATGATTGTGCATAACAGCCATGTCACGAACTCCTTTGAGGATGACGGAATCATTACGCTGGACGGGCATAACCGTCTGGATATTTTGGATAAAATAGAAAGCGGGACGGTTATTTTCACTGCTCATGGTGTGTCGCCCGAGGTACGCAAGATAGCACGGGCCAAAGGGTTAACCACAGTCGATGCCACTTGTCCCGATGTAACAAAGACTCATGACCTCATCAAGGAAAAGGTTGAAGAGGGCTACGAGGTTATCTACATCGGCAAGAAAGGTCATCCTGAGCCGGAAGGTGCGGTGGGGATTGCCCCTGAACATGTCCATCTGATTGAGAAGGAAGATGAAATTGCCGGTCTCTCGGTCCCTTCCTCGCGTATTGTAATTACGAATCAGACCACCATGAGCCAGTGGGATATTAAGCATATTATGAAAAAACTGCTGGAGACCTTCCCGGGAGCCGAGGTCCATAATGAGATCTGTATGGCGACCCAGGTCCGCCAGGAAGCGGTAGCGGAGCAGGCAGGCCAGTGTGAGCTGGTCATTGTTGTCGGTGATCCGCGCAGTAATAACTCTAACCGTCTGGCACAGGTGTCGGAGGAAATTGCCGGCGTACCGGCTCACCGGATCTCAGATGTATCTGAGCTGAATAGGGATTGGCTGAAGGGGATTACCAAGGTGGGAGTAACCTCAGGTGCGTCTACGCCAACACCGATTACCAAGGAAGTTATCAATTATCTGGAGCAGTATGACGAAGCAAATCCTGCGACCTGGGAGATCATACGCACCGTGAATATGGCGAAGCTTCTACCGCCTGTGAAGAACAAGAGTGCGAGTGCTACCTGACTTGATAGCAAAAATGAACTTATAGAATAGGTATAGCGGCAGTGCGGCCTGTATTCAGGTGTGCTGCCGTTTTTTTCGTCCCAAAGCGGTTTTGTTATATATAGCCTATTGGGGTTGACTGGAACAGAAACTTGCGGTAAAATCACTTTAGTGCTTAAAAGCGTACACGCGTCGTAGCGAGATAGTATTAAATTTGATTGATTATACCCGTTTATAAGAATAAGTGTCCAAAAAGGGGAGCTATAATATGATCGTTATTACATCCAACCAAACACCGCAGGATCAGGTAAATGATATTATTGCCGTAATTGAAAAAGAAGGCTTGCAGGTACATCTCTCAAGGGGAGCAGATCATACCGTAATCGGTCTTGTCGGCGGCGTGACCCCGAAGCTGGCCGAGCATCTGCGCCAGATGAAGGGCGTCGAGAACGTCGTGAAGATTACCAAGTCTTATAAGCTGGCAAGCCGTGATTTCCATCCGGAGGATACGGTTATCGATATCCGCGGGGTGAAGATCGGCGGAGAGAATCTCGTCATTATGGGCGGCCCTTGTGCCGTGGAATCCCCGGAGCAGATTGATGAAATCGCACGGCTGGTTAAAGCTTCCGGCGGCCAGGTGCTGCGCGGCGGTGCTTTCAAGCCGCGTACCGGACCTTACAGCTTCCAGGGTGTAGGCGTGGAAGGTCTTACGATGATGGCCGAAGCCGGCAAGCGCCACGGCCTGCTGACCATCACGGAAGTGATGACGCCGGAGTATGTGGATATCTGTGCAGAGCATGCGGATATTCTGCAGGTAGGCACACGTAACATGCAGAACTTTGACCTGCTGCGCAAGCTGGGAACCTGCGGGCGTCCCGTCCTGCTGAAACGCGGTTTCAGTGCGACTTACGATGAGCTGCTGAACGCAGCGGAATACATTCTCGCCGGGGGCAACCGTGATGTTATGTTATGTGAGCGCGGAATCCGGACTTTTGAAACCTACACACGCAATACGCTGGATCTCTCAGCTATTCCTGTGCTGCAGAACCTCAGCCATCTGCCGGTGATTTCCGATCCAAGCCATGGCACCGGACGCCGTGAGCTGGTTGCGCCTATGGCCAAGGCTTCGGTTGCTGCGGGAGCCAATGGTCTGATCATCGAGATGCATACCGACCCTGATAATTCCATGACAGGTGACGGAGTACAGTCTCTGTTCCCGGAACAGTTCGACAGCCTGCTTAGAGATCTTGAGAAGCTGGCGCCGCTTGTTGGACGCAAGTTCTCTCCTTCACTGGAAGCAGCCCCGGTAGTTTAAATTTCAGAGTGCGAATTAGCTTCTTACAGGCTCTCTTCTCCCGCTTTGGGCGGAGGAAGGGGGCTATTTTTATTGAATATAGGACAAAGGTGACATGGGAATCGGATGAAGGGAGTTTTTTCACCAAAGCGTCAGAATATCTTACATTGTCGTAAGAAATACCTGACATAAGCATTGACGATGTTAGGTTTGAGATTTATAATGACGACAGCAAAAAAATAAAAACAAGAACATTTGATACTGTGAGCGGCCTAATGTTCGGAACTTGGGGAGGAATAAAGCATGTCGGTTGAAAAAGTATTGCAGACGATCAAGGAGAACAATATCGAATGGGTGGATTTCCGGTTTGTAGATTTGGGTGGACGTGCTCACCACATCTCACTGCCAGCATCCGCAGTTGAAGAAGAAACATTTGAGAATGGTGTAGCATTTGATGGTTCTTCCATTACAGGGTTCCGGGGTATTGAAGAGTCGGACATGGTAATGATGCCTGATCCAAGCACTACATACATCGATCCTTTTACAGCTCACCCAACGCTTAACATCATGTGTGATATTTTCACACCGGATGGCGAACGTTACGAGCGTGACCCGCGCGGTATCGCTGTGAAGGCTGAAGAGTTCCTGCAATCCAGCGGTGTAGGTACAGCGGCATTCTTCGCACCTGAGTCTGAATTCTTCATCTTCGACGATGTTCGTTATGAGAGCGGAATGAACAGCTCTTCCTACTTCGTTGATTCCGAAGAAGCAGCTTGGAACACTGGCCGTAAAGACGAAGGCGGCAACCTGGCATTCAAAGTTGGCGTTAAAGGCGGATACGTGCCTGTAGCTCCAGTGGATTCCCAACAGGATATCCGCAGTGAAATGTGCCGTTTGCTTGCTGAAGCAGGCCTGGAAATCGAACGCCATCACCATGAAGTGGCGACTGCAGGCCAGGCGGAAATCAACTTCCGTTTTGACACCCTCAAGAAAACAGCTGATAATCTCCTGACTTACAAATACATTGTGCAGAACACTGCACGCCAATACGGCAAGGTAGCAACCTTCATGCCAAAACCGCTGTTCGGTGATAACGGTAGCGGTATGCACGTTCACCAGTCGATCTTCAACGGCAGCGAGCCATTGTTCTACGAAAAAGGCTCTTATGCTAACCTGAGTGAATTGGCTCTGCACTACATCGGCGGTATCCTGTATCATGCTCCTGCATTGATCGCGCTGACTAACCCAAGCACCAACTCGTTCAAACGTCTGGTTCCTGGTTATGAAGCACCAGTTAACCTGGTTTACTCCAAGGGTAACCGTTCCGCTGCTGTCCGTATCCCGGTAGCTGCTGTAACACCTAAGGGCTGTCGTATCGAATTCCGTACACCTGACTCCACGGCTAACCCTTACCTGGCATTCTCCGCAATGCTGATGGCGGGTCTGGACGGAATCAAGAAGAAGATCAACCCTGAAGAAATGGGTTACGGTCCACTGGACAAGAACATCTACGAATTGTCTGATGCTGACAAAGAGAAGATCCGCAGCGTACCAGGTACACTGGACGAAGCACTTGACGCTCTGGAAGCTGACTACGAATTCCTTACAGAAGGCGGCGTATTCACTAAGGACTTCATCGATAACTACATCGCTCTGAAGCGTTCCGAAGCTCAAGCCGTTGCGATTCGTGTTCATCCGCATGAATACTCCCTGTACTTTGATGTATAAGATAATTTAACTTGAATAGAGCTTGATGAAGAAGCCTCCGGGATCATTTGATTCCGGGGGCTTTTTCTGTTGTGTTCTGGATACCAAAGCTGTACCTGTCCCGCCTACCAGTTGTGCCGAGCTATTCTGTATCTGTACGGGGAAGTAACTGGTATGGCCACAAATGATTGTAGGATAGCGGCATTACGGAAACAGGGCGGTTGCAAGTGCTGGGTTGCTGCAAAAACTGGGTTGCTGATCGGGCCGGGGCGGAGGATCATCAATGAACTAACGCGGACTGAGAGGACGCTATTTCGTCAAAAAGCCCCCTAACGGGGCCCAAACGGACAGAGGTTCCGTTATGTTGTTCATTCGTGACTGAAAGGAGGAGGAGATGCTAATTTAAGCGAATCTGAGTCCGTTTGACCGTGAATCCCCCGGATTTGTTCAAATAACGGATTCTCATTCCAGCTCACTAACTTAGGGAGCGTGGAGATCCCAGTCCGGCATGGTCTTATGAGTGGTCGTGATTTCGTGATTTTTCGTGTTATTTAATAGAATATATCCTATAAAATCTCAACTAGATTATATATAGCGCTTACATTTTGTATGTATTTTAGATGTGTAAAATTTCAGGCGTGTTTGTACTATGTTTAAGTCAGATTTATATAAAATATAAGACCGATAACGAAAGTGGTTTCGTGAATAGTGGGATTCAAATAAAGGCTGTAATATCAGCTTTTATGGTAACAATTTTGCACATCAAAGAACATGAAAAAAACCTTTACAAAGATTTATAACGATGCAATAATGAAAAACGAAACCGATTTCGGAAAGTTCCATTAAAATGCAATCTATCTTTGTAGTAGAGAGAGGATGAATACAGTGAATCACGATCACAAGATAAAATCAGGCTGGAGCTTCACCGGCAATAATGGGGATTTCAGACTGGAGCAGCCGGACCGGAGCAGTTTTTTATATTTTCCGCTGGTGAATGAGGGGGGCATGATGTCCTCGGTCAGCCCGAAGCTGCATGGTCAGGTGACTTCAGGTCATAATACATTCCTTACTCCGCCGCTCTCTGTGGAGGATCTGCATAATTCCCGCGCTTCCCGCAATTTCTGGGTTTATATCGAAGGACAAGGCGCATGGTCAGCTACGGGAGACTCCGCCCGGCAGAATGCCGCAGTATATGGCGAGGGTGCTGATGAATCTCTGCTGGAAGCCGGACTGTTATGGCATAAAGTGACCCGGGGCAATAAGGAGCTGGGGGTAGGAGCACAGATCACGAGCTTCGTACCCTGCGGCAATGACAAAGTAGAGCTGATGAAGGTTGTGCTGACAAACAGCGGCACGAAGGAGCTCACGCTGACTCCAACGGCTGCCATTCCGCTGTATGCGCGTTCTGCAGATGATCTGCGGGATCACCGTCATGTTACTTCGCTGCTGAACCGGACTTATACTTCCGCTTACGGAGTGGAGGTACAGCCGGCACTTTCCTTCGACGAACGCGGACACCGGGTGAATCATACCTCTTACGGGGTATTTGGTGCTGCGGAAGGCGGAGCACAGCCGGTTGGCTTCTTCCCGGTGCAGGAGGAGTTCATCGGTGAAGGCGGAAGCCTGGACTGGCCGGAAGCGGTGGTGCGCAATCTGGCTCCGGAGATTGGTGAAGGGGGCGGAATACACAAGGAAGGGTATGAAGCGCTTGGCGGACTGCGTTTTGCCGAGATTACACTAGCTCCAGGACAGAGCCATTCCTATGTAGTTGTACTTGCGATTGAGAATGACAGAATCGGCGTGCCGGCTTTGATGGCCAAGTATGGCTCAACCGCTGCTTTTGATGCGCTACTGGAGGAGAATAAGACCTTCTGGGCAGAAAAAGTGAATACGGTAGAGTTCCATACGGGAGATCATGCGGCTGATGAATGGATGAAATGGGTTACTCTGCAGCCCGTGCTGCGCAGACTGTACGGCAACTCCTTCCTGCCTTATCATGACTATGGAAGGGGCGGCCGCGGCTGGCGTGATCTCTGGCAGGACTGTCTCGCTCTGCTGATCATGGAGCCTGCTGATGTGCGCAGCCTGCTGCTGAACAATTATGCCGGTGTCAGAATCGACGGCAGTAATGCAACGATTATCGGGCAGCAGCCTGGTGAATTCATAGCGGACCGTAATAATATTCCCCGCGTCTGGATGGATCACGGCGCATGGCCGTTCCTTACTACGATGCTGTACCTCGATCAGAGCGGTGATCTCGACTTCCTGCTGCAGGAGCAGTCCTATTTCCGGGATTCCTTCATGAGCCGCTGCAAGGAACGCGATACGTCCTGGGAGCCCGGAGCCGGCAGCAGCCTGCGGACTGCAGCAGGTGAAGTGTATACAGGCACCATTCTGGAGCATATCCTGCTGCAGAACCTGGTTCCATTCTTCAATGTGGGTGAGCATAACAATATTCTGCTTGAAGGCGCAGACTGGAATGACGGCCTGGATATGGCCGCCCAGCGGGGTGAGAGTGTAACCTTCACCGCCTTCTATGCCAGCAATCTGCTGGATCTCTCCCGGCTGCTGATCACGCTTAAGGAACGTACCGGGGGAGACACCCTGGAACTCGCGGAAGAAATGAAGCTGCTGCTGGATTCGCTTGGCGAATCTATTGATTATGAATCTATCCCTGCCAAACACGGGCTGCTGGACCGCTACTATGCCGCAGCACCGAATAAGGTTAGCGGAATCCGTACCCAGCTGAAACTGGAGCAGGTTGCAGCGGATCTGGCCCGCAAAGCGGAATGGATCTTCGATCACCTGCGCCGCAATGAATGGGTAGCAAGCGGGCATGGCGACGGCTGGTTCAACGGCTATTACAATAATGACGGGGAACGTGTGGAGGGTGAGTTCGCTGAAGGTACCCGTATGACGCTGACCGGGCAGGTCTTCCCGCTGCTGGGTCATGCTGCTGCACCGGAACAGATTGCAAGCATTGTCTCGGCGGTGGAGCGCAATCTGTTCGATGACAAAATCGGCTACCGGCTGAACAGCAACTTCGGGGGCATTCAGCAGAATCTGGGCCGTGCGTTCGGCTTTGCCTTTGGCCATAAAGAGAATGGAGCCATGTTCAGCCACATGACTGTAATGTACGGAAACGCGCTGTATAAACGCGGATTTGTTAAAGAAGGCCGTAAAGTACTCGATTCGCTGTACAGCCTGAGCGCGGACTTTGAAGTCAGCCGGATGTACCCCGGTATCCCGGAATATATCAATGAGCAGGGCAGAGGGATGTATACGTATCTGACCGGTTCGGCAAGCTGGATGCTGCTGACAATGGTCACAGAGGTGTTTGGTGTCAAAGGCAAGCTGGGCGATCTGCTGCTGCAGCCGAAGCTGGTTAAAGAACAGTTTGATGCCGAAGGCCGTGCTTCTATCAAAACTATCTTTGCCGGACGCGAGCTGAAAGTCGTCTATACGGCTTCAGGAAGCGCTGAATACGGAGAGTACCAAATACATGCTGTGAAGCTGAACGGGGCTGAGGTAACGCTTCAGCGCGTCTCAGAAGGGGTTGTGATCTCGCGTAGCCTGCTGATCGCCCTGCCTGAAGGCCAAGTCCATCTGCTGGAGGTTGAACTGGCGTAACGCCGGACGATAGGAATTTAAGACGCCTGCTCTGCCGGTCCGCCGGGAGCGGGCGTTTTCATATGAGATGCCCTATAAACGGTGCAGTAGCTGCGGACAAGAGCGTAATTTCAGGAAACCGGCAGGAAATTGCAGCCGGAAGCTTGTGTATTCCCCGTAGTAACGGGTAAGCTTAGAATCCATAGGTTAAGCATAGGTCGATCATAGGCCAAACATAGAAAGTAGAAAGGAAGGGCATTAAGTGGCACATATTCTATCAAACGGAATACTTACAGTGGAGATAGCAGAGCCGGGAGCATATAGCGGCACCCGGTTTGATTGGAGCGGTTTTATTACAGGAGTGACTCTGGAGCAGGGGGGGCATACCTTTTGTGTGCCGGAGAGTCTGGTTCCGGGACAGGGCAGCGGAGGCATAGGCCTATGCAATGAGTTCGCCATTTCCCGGGCAATCGGCTATGAGGATGCCGCTGCCGGTGAGTGGTTCCTGAAGCCCGGGGTCGGGCTGCTGCAGAAGCAGAGCGATGAAGCATACGATTTTTTCGGGAAGTATCCGCTTATTCCCTTCACCATAAATCAAGAGCTCAGCAGGCATTCGGTCACTTACACCGTCCAGCCGATGGAATGCCGGGGCTACAGTATGCGGCTGACTAAGACGATTACGCTGAATGAGGACCGGCTGGATATTGCCTACGGGATTGAGAATGTAGGGGACAAGCCGCTGCGCATAGAGGAATATATTCATAACTTTGTCGGAATCAACGGCGCGGCTGTCGGGGGGGAATATGAGCTGAGGCTGCCGGGCAAACTCCGGATTGCAGCGCCGGAATCCTCATATACGGACAATTTGCTAAGCGTGTCCGGTAACAGTCTTACATGGAAGGAAGCACCGGACCGTCCCTTCTATTGCCGGCTGGAGGGCTGGGAGAACGCGGCGGCTGATTATTATTGGGAGCTCGTCCATAAGCCAAGCGGTGCCGGAATCCTGGAGAGCGGGGATTTCATTGCGGAACGGATCATTCTATGGGGTGAAAAACATGTAATTTCTCCCGAGGTTTTTATTGACATCACCATTTTACCGCGTCACAGCAAGGGTTGGAAGCGCAGCTATCAATTTTTTGCCTCCTGAAGCCTGTCTAGCTTACCTCCTATGTGAATAATTATACTTGCTGCTGTTTAATGTTATCTGCTATCATAGCGATATCCATATTCATAGGAGAGAAAGGGTGGGAGCAATTTTGAGCAAGAGAGCATACAATTTTAATGCCGGTCCGGCAGCATTGCCGCTTACAGTATTGGAACGTGCACAAGCGGAGTTTGTTGAATTCCGGGAGAGCGGAATGTCCATTATGGAGATGTCGCACCGCGGAGCTATATACGAATCCGTGCATAATGAAGCTCAGGAACGCCTGCTTTCGCTCCTCGGCAATCCGCAAGGCTACAAGGTATTGTTCATTCAGGGCGGAGCAAGCACACAGTTCGCTATGGTTCCGATGAACTTCATCTCTGCAGGCCAGGTCGGCAGCTATGTTATGACAGGAAGCTGGGCGGACAAGGCCCTGAAGGAAGCCAAGCTGACAGGCGGCGGGCATGTTGCCGCATCCTCAGAGGATAAGAAGTTCCTGGCGATTCCGGAGCTTAGCAGCATCAAAGCTGCTGACAATGCCGCATATCTGCATGTTACCTCGAATGAAACGATTGAAGGGACACAATACGCAGAGTATCCGGATGCTGGTTCTATTCCGCTAATCGCAGATATGTCCAGTGACATTCTGAGCCGTTCCTTCGACATCAACAAATTTGGTCTGATCTATGCAGGTGCGCAAAAGAATCTGGGACCTTCAGGCGTCACTGTAGTGATCGCCAAGGAAGAGCTGATTTCCAGTTCTCCTGCGAATATTCCGACGATTCTGCGGTATGATACACATTATAAGAACAACTCTCTCTACAATACGCCGCCATCCTTCTCTGTATATATGGTTAATGAAGTGTTAAAATGGATTGAGGAACAGGGCGGGCTTGCCGGTACCGAAGCCAAAAACCGTGATAAAGCAGGTCTCCTCTATGACTATATCGACGGCAGTGACGGCTTCTACCGCGGAGTTGCGGAAGAAGGCAGCCGTTCCATTATGAATGTAACGTTCCGGATGCAATCGGAGGAGCTGGAGAAGCAGTTCATCAAAGCTTCCGAAGCGGAAGGATTCGTTGGCCTCAAAGGCCACCGCAGCGTTGGCGGCTTGCGTGCCTCCATCTATAATGCGGTTCCTCATGAGAGTGTTAAGGCACTTGCCGATTTCATGAAGCATTTCCAGCAAACTCAAGGTTAATGAAAGAACGCTCCTGACCTTCCGCCTGGCGGTGGAGGGTCTTCTTCTTGCCCGCAGCTCAGGATTTCCGGGCTGCGCCTGTGCCTGGAACCATCATCAAGAATTCATTACAGGGCCAAGTACGTCTTTAGGACCCTACAGAGAGGAAGCATCCGAATTATGGCATTAAACATTGTGCTCGTAGAACCGGAAATTCCGGCGAACACAGGCAACATTGCCCGCACCTGTGCGGCTACGGGAACCCACCTCCATCTCGTGCGTCCCCTCGGTTTCCGTACAGATGATGCAACACTGAAACGTGCCGGACTCGATTATTGGCATGCGGTAACCATTGAGTATCATGATTCCTTCAGTGAAGTACTTGAGAAGTATAAGGAGGGCCGTTTCTTCTACGCCACCACAAAGGCTGAGAAGCGTTATACGGATTTCACCTTTCAGGATGGTGACTTCTTTGTGTTCGGCAAGGAAACCAAGGGACTGCCGGCAGATATTCTGGAAGCCGGCAAGGAAACCAGAATGCGCATGCCGATGAGCGAAGCAGTAAGATCGCTTAATTTATCTAATTCTGCAGCGATTATTGTTTATGAAGCACTCCGGCAGATGGATTTCCCGCAACTTTTCTAAAAGTTGACATCAATTTTTATTTTTTTCAGCAGGATTCGACATTTTAGTAACGAAATAGTTAATTAGTGCCGAAATAAGTAGTATAGAAAGTGAACTTAAGAATGAAAGTTCTCATTCTTAAGTTTATCTTAGCAGCTACTAATTATCAGTTGAACAGGAGAGTGTAAGTTAGATATGAAACCTGCTGGCGTTGTACGTAAAGTAGATCAGCTGGGTAGAATTGTTCTGCCTAAGTCCCTGCGTAAAAGGTATTCAATGAATGAAGGCGACCCTGTAGAAATTCTGGTTCAGGGCGATCATATCATTCTGGAGCGTTATCGTCCGAAGTGTGTCTTTTGCGGAGGTATGGAAGGCGTAAGCGAATATAAAGACCGTTATATTTGTGCAAGCTGCCTTTCGGAAATGACTCAATTGCCAAGACACGCGTAAGTGCAAAACAGCATTACTATCTACATAGGAGAAGCGCTGAACGGCGTCCTGTAACAGGCTGCTGATTGGGTAAGGCTTTTCTTCACACCAAAAAGAGCGCCGCACATCAGTGCGGTGCTCCTTTTTTTGTAAACGCTCAGCGGACTCTTATAAGCCCTTGGTCTTGTCGTCGTTGTAGGAAGAAGTAAGGATGCCGGCCAGAAACAGCAGAAAAACCAGGGTCACGATCCAAAAAGTCAGGGAGAACGACATGCTGTGCACCTCCGTTAGTGACTGTTATTCGTTAATCTGATTATACGCTTTCATTCCGCAAAAATAAATGAAAATGTGATTAATGGCATTGACGAACTCCAGTCACTTACTTGAAGAACAGGAAGTTCGTCGGTACACGCCGCAAATTGCCGTCAGAAGGGTTATTGATGACCTTCCCCCGGAAGATCAGCGAGGAAGATCCGCCTCCATCGAGATTGTAGGCATCAATGACGCCAAGGTTATACAGCTTGTCCTGAAGCTCTGCCAGAGTAGCCCCGGAATTGCCGTTCTCGTCATAACCGTCGGCCACCAGAATGAGCAGCTGATCATCCTTGAAGTTGCCGATCACGGTGCGCGGTGCACGCTTAGGAGTGAGTTGCCATTTCTGCGGAATCACAGTCTTGGTGTGATTCTTCAGCAGAACCGGGACGAAGGTGGCGCCAAAAACGGGCTCCAGCTGATCCAGCTGTGCCCGGCTGCTGAACTTGCCGCCGATCAGCTGCCCGGACTTATTCAGGCCGACGAAGCTGAGATCCTTGTAGCTGGGTTCGAAGCCATACAAATACTGGCCGCCGACAATGGTTGTAGACAGCGGATAACGCTTGCCGTTCTGATCGGCGAACCCGCCGGCGTTGATGCCTGCGGATGCACCATAGCGGTTCACGGCCTGCATGGTGGTCTCGGATGCGCCAGTGCCGTCACCGGCAAGACTCATCTTCATGGCGGCAGGATCCTTCAGCCTGATCTTTAACGCGTATGCTTTATAGTTTCCGGGGTTCAGCCGGTACAATTCAATGGTAATCCGGTCACTGGTAATTACATCGGCAGGTATGCCCAGCCGGGAGGTAATCCGGTTATTGTAGATCCGCTCCGGGCGGGAGGTCTGGGCTGCGGCCGTACTGACCAGCGCATTCATGGCATTCGTGGTCTGCTTGTACAGCAGGGCACTGGCGCTGATCGAATCGATGGTGTAAGACGCATAGCTCCTGGCTACGGCCAGATCCCGCTTAAGCTTAGCGGTCTCACTAACAGGGCCGGAGACAGCAGTAAAGGGTCCGGTATCGAGCTTGAGGTCGAGCGGCGGCTGATACAGCCACAGGCAGAGCAGCAGTCCGAAGAGCGGCGCGGTCAGGAGCATGAAGAAGCGGTTTACTCTTTTGACAGGAGTCATCATTTGAGCAGATCCATCTCTTTCTTAAGCGCATCCAGCTGTTTCTTGACCTCGCTTAATTGTGTATACAGTTTGTTGCTGTTGTCCGTCTTGTTGCTGGCGTTATCTTTGGTGAAGGTCAATAATTCATTAAAGGTCTGCACCGTGCTCTGCAGTTCCTTCACCTGTTCGGTCAGGACGGCGATCTTGGATTCGTAATCGGTCTTCAAAACGGTAAGCTGCTGCTGGCTTTGTGATCCAAGCTCGCTCAGCACCTGATCTTTCAGATGGTTCGTGTAGCTGTACACGGCATAAACGCCGAGTGCAATCATCAAAATCCAGAACAGTAGAAACCATTTTACGGAAGGTCCGCTTCTCTCTGCGCTCCGGCGCGAGTGTACCCGGGTTGATTCCGCTAGCGGTTGCATTTCATCACCTCAAGCCATTTTTTTTCAAGTCCCCATTCTATCAGACTTTTACTATTTTCGCAAAAGTGAAAGAGCTTGTGAAAACAAGAAAAAGTAATTGCATCCTGTTAAACTACTGCGATACAATTTCTATAGATTGGAATATCTGAGGGGCGTATTCAAGGTAAAAGTAGGAAGAACAGACAAGACATCATAGTTCCTTGCTTGCGTGTTAACCGGAAACGCTTATCGCGCTTTCCATTCTGGTAAATTATATAGATAGCAGGAGGTCTGGGCATTGATGAAAGTCTGGCGGGTGGTCATCGTGGGATGTCATCCCACAAGTATGTTGGGAACAAAATTGATTCTGGAAGAAGGGGGAGAGCTGGAGGTTGCAGGTATGTATTCCACCTGGAGCGAATGCGTTTCCATGGTGCGCGATACCGGGCCGGACCTGGTACTCAGCGATTATCAAATGCCGGAAGGAACGGTAGAGGATGTTCTGCCAGAGATGAAGAAGAGCTCACAGAGCTCCCATTTTATAATTATGACCGAAGAGAATGATAAAGAAATGTTTCAGCCGCTGATGGAGCTTGGGGCAAGCGGAGTGCTGTCCAAGGGGGCGACTCCGAATCAGCTGCTGCAGATGATTAGCGGAATCCGTGAAGGCTTCCTCTCCATTCCGCTCGAATGGATTGAGAAGGGGTTACGTCCGGTGACCTCTTCCAGAGGGCTGGACGCTGTAATGCAGCTGACACAGACAGAGATGTTTATTATGGAACGCATTGTGCAAGGAATTACATACGATAAGATCGCCCTGGAGATTGAAGTCAGCCGCCGCTCGATCGATAACTATCTGCGCAAGATTTATGTTAAGCTGGAAGTATCTACGAGGGCACAGGCGATCGAGAAGTTCGCCCTATTCTCAAGACAGAACAAGCAAATCTACGCCTGATCCCCGTATAACGACATAATGCCGTCCGGGCTGGAATATTCTTAAACCAGAGTAAAGGGGGGAGCGTATGAAGTATGAATTTTCTGCGCGCGCACATACGTTATTGTCATCACCACTGCTGAGTATCCGCAAACAGACGCGGCGCGGCACGCTGATCTCGCTGGCGGAAGAGCTGCCGGCGGAGGAATTATTCCCGTTGCCGCTGTTGTCTGAAGCGGCGTCGACGGTGATATCGGCAGATGCCGGAGCTCTGCAGTACGGTGATCCCGAGGGCTATGGCCCGCTGCGGGAGTGGCTTACCGGAGATTGGCTGGGAGGCAAAGGGGTTAATGTGGCCGAAGGCGGAGTTCTTCTGACAACGGGAAGCCAACAGGCCATCGATTTGCTGGCCAGAGTCTATATAGATCCCGGGGACCGGGTGCTGGTCGAGAATCCGACCTCTCCGGGCATTCTGCAGGCGCTGCGGATGCAGGGTGCCGTGATCATTCCGGTGCAGGGGGATAAGGACGGCCTGCTGCCCGATCATCTGCGCAGCGGAATCCGCCAGCACCGGCCCAAAATGCTGTTTGCCACGCCGAGCTTTACCAATCCGAGCGGTGTGCTGTGGAGCCTTGCACGGCGCAAGGAAATTCTTGAGCTGTGCACCTCGCATAACGTGCTGATTATAGAGGATGATTCTTACGGTGATCTGCATTTCCAGCGATATGATGAGCATCCTTCGCTGAGATACCCTTCCCTCTACGCGCTGGAGAATGTCAGCGAGGGCGGGCATGTGCTGTATATCGGTTCATTCAGCAAAACGGTTGCGCCGGCGCTGCGGACGGGCTGGGCGGCGGGAAGCCGCGAGCTGATCGGGATGATGACCGCTGCGAAGCAGATGGCGGACTGGCAGTCCAGCTCGCTGAACCAGCGGCTGCTGCATCATCTGCTTAGTGTAAGCGCCTTTGATCTGCGGGAGCATATCACCCTGCTGAACCGGGAATACAATACCCGCCTGAAGCTGATGGCCGAGCTTCTGAAACGCCCGGCCTGGAAAAGCAGCGTGTATGATATGCCGGTTGGCGGGATGTTCCTCTGGGTGTCGCTGCCGGAGGGGCTGGATGCCATGGCACTGCTGCGTGCCTCATTGGCTAAAGGCGTAGCCTTTCTGCCCGGACCGCTCTGCAGTGTAAGCGGAGGCTCGGACCGGATCCGGCTTAACTTCAGCCACCCCGGCCGGGATGAGCTGCTGCTGGGCATGAATCTGATGAGTGAAGCGGTATCGGAGTTTACGGCGCGGAGCTGAGAGTGACGGGAATCACCGGAGCATGATATAGAAGAAGGATGACTGCTTGCCATGGAATGGCGGGCGGTTGTCCTTCTTTTTTTGAACTGAATTTACAAAGATGTCTTTAGAATCGGAAAAATATGAAACTTATCGTGTTGTAGAAGGAACTATACTTGGGCTGAGTGTCAAATTTATTCCAAACCCAAGGAACCGGAGCTGAAAGAGAATGAAAATAAACAAAACATATAGGTTGGCAGCTTGCATTGCAGTATTGCTAATGGGAGGATGCAGCAGTAATCCGGAACCACCGGATGCGGCTGTACCCACCGAAACCGCTGAAGCCGCAGGACCTGCTGCTGGCAAAGGGGCAACGGGCCTTACGGCTTTAGATACTCTTGTATGTGAGGAACCGGTCAACAAGCTGCACTACAGCCGGAATCAGCTCCAGGAGATCCGGGAAGCGGCGCAAAAAGCAGGCTTGGCGAACGTATATATTCCTGAGATTGGCGGCGGTCCGGATGATTATTTTGAAGAGGCCAAGGTGGACGGAAACCGGTTGACCCTTCATTTCATCCGGATGGCGATTACTGAATCTATGGAGGAGCTGGAGCCTGGGGGCGGAAATAGAATGGTTACCAAGGTGCAGCTGTCCCCGCAATTGGAAGGAAAGTGGATTAGCGAGGAGGAAAGTACGGTGGAATATTTGTATGGTGAAATAGATAACACCCATTTTGAAATCTTCTCAGCCAGAATGTTTGACCGGAAGGATTTTGAGGATGCAGCGAAATCAATGATTCTGCTCCAGCAGAAATAACACACCTGTAAGTTTCCGATGAGCAGGAGTGATGTAATGGAGAACATACTGGAGTGCAGCAATTTGGCCAAAGGATACAGAAGGAAGGTTGCACTGGACGGCCTCAGCCTGGCCCTTCCCAAGGGGAGAATCGTAGGGCTGTGGGGACCGGATGGGGCGGGCTGCCCGCAAGCTAGGCAGTGATATGTACATTGCTGCAGCAATAGGGGCTGCGATTCTGTATCCAACGGTACTACGCTGCTGGGGTCTGGGGGGACGTTCTATCCATGTCCACAAGTATTACGGCCTTTATGGGGATTAGAGAGCCTGCTATGTATGGCGTAAATAGGCGTCTTAAGAAACCGTTTATCTCTGCCCTGATCGGCGGAGCTGTCGGCGGTGCGTTCCTCAGCTTGTTCAAAGTCAAAGCTTATGTCATCGGCGGACTTGCCGGGCTCTCCCGGATTCCGATGGTTATTGGAGCGACCTTCGTCTATTCGGTCATCAGCTTTGCAATTGGTGCTGCGGTTGCGGCTGTCGTCACTTATATTTTGGGCTTTGAAGATGAGCCTGAAGCTGCTGCAGCGCCGGTTGTGGAAGCAGCACCTCGGGCAACAGCAAGCGTGACGGCTACGTCTGCTGTAACGCGGGTTGAACCGACGATGGTTAATGAAGAAGTGTTCAGTCCGATTGCAGGTGAAGTGAAGCCGCTGAGTGAAGTGAATGATCCGGCGTTCTCCGAAGAAATTATGGGTCAGGGTTTTGCCATTCAGCCCTCCGAAGGCCGAGTGGTATCGCCGGTCAACGGAACGGTGTTCTCGCTGTCGAAGAGCGGCCATGCGATTGGTCTGGTCAGTGACAGCGGAGCCGAAATGCTGACCCACATCGGGATCGACACTGTGAAGCTGAAGGGACTACATTTCTCGCCTAAGGTTACCGCTGGAACCAAGGTGTCTGTCGGCGATCTGCTGATGGAATTCGATCATGTTGAGATCGAGAAGGCAGGCTACAGCACAATTACGCCGGTCATTATCACGAACATCCAGCAGTATAACTCAATCCTGCCTTCCGGCCGCTCCTCCGTTAAGGAGAAGGAGCTGCTGTATACGGTGCTTGCTTAGGCACGGTAGCTGGAAAGCTGAAAAGTTAGATAGCCGAAAAGCCAAAAGCATAAGGCGGGTGTGACTGCTGGTGTGGGAGGATGTAGGGCTGAGACTTGTAAGTCTGGCGCGAAAGTAATGGAAGAACGACTGGAAGAACGACTGGAAGAACGACTAGAAGAACGATTACAAGAACAAGTGAAAGAACTAGGTTGGAAAAAAGGAGTTGTCTCGCCACGCAGGGGGTCTGCGTACGGGATGACTCCTTTTGTATCTGTATCTGTATGCGTATGCGTGCCTTTTTGCTCTGCCCAATTCTGCTCTGCCCTTCCTCACGGAATAGGTGGAAAAAGAGCATTTAATTCTTCTGAAACTGGAGATTTCAGGAATTTAAATGGAAATAATACATCTATTGATTCGGAATCGACCATTCGATTCGAAATCAGATCAATTAGATGCTTTTTATCCAACTAAACCGTTCTGACGGGATAAAGTCATGAAGTTAAGTGCTATTATTCCACTTGTTGGGTGGCTGTAGAATAGGAATGAGCCTTCCTGCGTGAATTCTAGGCGCAAAAGCGCTGGAATAAAGCCGCAGCGTTAGGACGAAGACATACAAGCGCGAGCTTGGCGCTCCGTCCGGGATTGTTCAAGATGCTAAGGACGGCATCGCTGCTGCGGCGGGGCCGGAGGGTGGAGCGGTAATCATGGATTCGCGACTCCCCAGCCGAGGGTGAGCCGCGAATCCATAGTCCCCGCTCCAGCGGGGCAAGCCGCCTACAGCTTGCCTGCGCTGATCTCCGCGATCGCGGCGTATTCGATCAGCGCTGCAGTGCCGGCGGCCGTGAGCGTGTAGCGGCCGCGCCCGACCCGGAAGAACCACGCATAGTAGTTCTTCTGCAGGTAGGCGGCGGCGCCCGGCACGCCGCTTCGCTTGCGCAGCGCGGCGGGGGTCACGCCGCGCGGAGCCTCAGGCGCGCCGCCCAGCGGGGCGCGCCCGTCTGCGAGGCCGGCCGCGCCAGCAGCGGCTTCGGCCTCGAGGGCCTGCAGCGCGGCGGCCACGCGCAGCGCCTTCTCGCGGTAGGCCGTCACGAGCTTGACGCGCGTGCTGCCGCCGGTGTTGTAGTCCCCGCTGCGCTCGCGGAACTCGTAGAGTAGGCGCTCGCGGCGGCGTACAGCGCTGCGGGCCCGCGGCGGCGCCTCGCCCGGCTCCGCGAGCACCTCGACGAGCGGGGCCTTCGTCTTGTAGAAGACGACGGTGATCAGCCCGAGTCCGAGCCGGCGGCACAGCCCGCTGAGCTCGCCCCAGCGCTGGTTCACCGCGCCCTTCTTATCCCGCACGCGTTCCACGGCGAGATAGACGTTCGGGCTAAGGCGCAGCCGTTCCACCCCCTGCAGCAGCAGGGCGAGGTTGAACGATTTTTTCATCTCCACGATCAGCGGCTGATCCTCGTCTTCCCGGATGCCCACCAGGTCGCAGGTCCGTACCTCACCCTTGATGTCATAGCCCTGCCGCTCAAAAAAACTCTTCAAAGGAGCATACAGCTCCGTTTCCTGTTTGATCGCCATTGTACTCACTCCTGCGCTCTTAATGCAGCATAATTATTTAAGGGAAATCATGATTCTCTATTATAGCACAGCAAAAAAGAGGTCAACTATTCCGGGCTCGCCGCATAGGTATGTAATACACTTTCTAAGCTTGGTGGAGCAAGTAGGAGCGCAAGAGGAGGCAGCGAGCCATGGATATTTTTGAGCGTATAGCTTCGTATCGGGCTGAGAACGACCGTTTGGCGTGGAGCGGCACTTTCAAGGACTATATAGAACTGCTGAGACTAGATCCCTCTCCCGCAAAAACGGCTCATTCCCGCGTATACGACATGATCAAGTCACACGGCGTCGAGGACATCAACGGACGTAAACGGTATAAGTTTTTTGAACAGGAAATCTTTGGGCTGGACCGTGCGGTGGAGAAGCTGGTGGAGGAATATTTCCATTCCGCCGCCCGGAGGCTGGATGTGCGCAAACGGATCCTGCTGCTGATGGGACCGGTCAGTGGAGGCAAGTCAACACTCGTCACCCTGCTCAAACGCGGACTGGAGCAATATTCGCGTACGGATGCAGGTGCGGTATATGCCATCGCGGGCTGCCCGATGCACGAGGATCCACTGCATCTGATTCCGCTGGAGCTGCGTCCGGAGATCGAGCGGGAGCTGGGTGTACGCATCGAAGGCAACCTCTGCCCATCCTGCCAGATGCGGCTGAAGAATGAATACCAGAGTGATATCGAACAGGTTGGAGTTGTCCGGGTGCTGTTGTCGGAGGAAGAACGGGTAGGTATCGGGACCTTCAGCCCGTCCGATCCGAAGTCGCAGGATATTGCCGACCTGACGGGCAGTATCGACTTCTCGACCATCACGGAATTCGGCTCGGAATCCGATCCGCGCGCCTACCGCTTCGACGGGGAGCTGAACAAGGCTAACCGCGGGGTAATGGAGTTCCAGGAAATGCTGAAATGCGATGAGAAATTCCTGTGGAATCTGCTGTCGCTGACCCAGGAGGGTAATTTCAAGGCCGGGCGCTTCGCGTTAATCTCGGCGGATGAGATGATCATTGCCCATACCAATGAGACCGAGTATAAATCCTTCATTTCCAATAAAAAAAATGAGGCTCTCCAGTCGCGCATGATCGTCATGCCGGTGCCTTATAATCTGCGGGTCTCGGAAGAGGAGAAAATCTACGCCAAGCTCATCGGCCAGAGTGATATGAAGCATGTGCATATTGCCCCGCATGCGCTGCGGGCGGCGGCGATCTTCTCAATCCTGACCCGGCTCAAGGAGAGCAAGAAGCAGGGAATGGACCTGATCAAGAAGCTGCGCATGTACGACGGCGAAGAGGTAGAGGGCTACAAGGAAGCCGATCTCAAGGAAATGCAGACCGAGTACCTGGACGAAGGCATGTCCGGCATCGACCCACGTTATGTTATCAACCGCATCTCCAGCGCTTTGATCAAAGGCGACCTGCAGTGCATGAACGCATTGGATGTGCTGCGGGCGATCAAGGACGGCCTGGACCAGCATCCTTCGATTACGAAGGAGGAACGCGAGCGTTACCTGAACTTCATTTCCATTGCCCGCAAGGAATACGATATTCTCGCCAAAAGCGAAGTGCAGAAGGCATTTGTGTATTCTTTTGAAGAATCCGCCAAAACGCTGTTCGAGAACTATCTCGACAATATTGAAGCCTTCTGCAACTGGTCCAAAATCCGCGACCCGCTCACGGATGAGGAGATGGAGCCGGATGAGCGGCTAATGCGCTCCATTGAAGAGCAGATCGGCATTTCCGAGAATGCCAAGAAGGCATTCCGCGAGGAGATCCTGATCCGCATTTCCGCTTATTCCCGCAAAGGCAAGAAGTTCGAGTACAACAACCATGACCGGCTGCGGGAAGCGATCGAGAAGAAGCTGTTCACCGACCTGAAGGATATTGTCAAAATCACCACCTCCTCCAAAACGCCGGATGAGAGCCAGCTGAAACGCATCAACGAAGTCAGCCGCCGCCTGATTGATGAGCACAACTACTGCCCGATCTGCGCCAATGAGCTGCTGAAATATGTCGGAAGCCTGCTGAACCGCTGACGGGGACGCAGCTTGACGGAACTTGGGGACTGCCGGAAGGTAGTCCTTTTTCCTGTCACGGCTAAATATGTGCTGTTCGTATAGAAGGGAATACCCGGCCATAATCATGACTTCGCTCGGATATTCCCCTTATAAAGATAGACCGGGCCCGGCTTACTCCTGAAGCTCCTTGGCCTCCTGATTCTTGCCGCCAATAGTAAAGCCTAATTGTCCGTTATATTTGCCTACCTGTCCGGTAACGCCTAAGCCTGCGCCCTGACCGCCGCCGAGCTGCGCCTTGGCCTGGGCACCGAGCCCATTGTCACCGCCGAGCTGCAATTGGGTCTGAAGTCCGGCACCTTGACTTAAGCCCAGATGGCCGCCGGCCTCTGCACTCAGACCATGTTCACCTCCGGCTTGCGCCCCCGTATGAAAATTGGCTCCCTGGCCGCCGCCCAGCTGGGTAGCTGCCTGGGCAGCCAGCCCGTACTTGCCGAAGGCCTGGGCATCTGCATTAAGTCCAAGACCCTGGCCGCTGTCCAGATGGGTGTTACCTTGCGCCTGGATTCCATAAGAAGTGTTGCCGATGTGGCCGTCTGCATGCATACCAGCACCGGTGTATTTAACATTGCCGCCGGCATTTACACCGATGCCGTGTTTACCGCCTACTTCACCTCCGGCATCTACATGAATCCCTTGCCCGCTGCCGACATCTGCGTTCATATGCCCTTTTACGAATTCATTTTTTACACTTTGGTTTTCTGTTGCCGGAAGGGTGTGACCGGGTTCTGAGCGGACCAGATGGTGGTAGTAATGCGAGTAAGGGAAGGAAGTGTTACGCGGAGAATAAGGATAGGCGGATGGATAAGCTTGACTGTTCGGATATTCGTTATCAAAGGTCATAAGGGTACCTCCATTATTCAATTAATTACAACAGCCTATTCATCTCACCCTTGAAGTGATACGATTCAGGGGAGTTAAAAGTGTGTTGTAATGACAGCAGCGCTGTGCTACATTATGAATGAATTTAATATTATTCACTCAGGCGCGGAGGGCTTACAGATGGAAGATAAGAAGGCTGAGATTTTCAGATGCGGCAAAGAGCTGTTCAGTTCCAAGGGCTTCAAGGACACCAATATTTCCGACATTACCAAAATGTGCGGGTTCGCCGTAGGCACGTTCTACAATTATTACGCCTCGAAGGAGAAGCTGTTCATCGATATTTATCTGCAGGAGAACGAGAAGCTGAAGCGGAGCATCCTGCAGTCTTCGGTCAATCTGGATGACGAGCCTGCCAAAGTGCTCAAAGAAATCATGGCGCTTAATTACAGCGGGATCCATACGAATCCAATCCTGAAGGAATGGTACAACAAAGCTCTTTTCAGCAAGCTGGAGAAGGAATTCTATGAGCATGGCGGTATAGAGGGCATTCATGAAATGATGAACAGCGGCACGCTGGAATTAATCCGGCACTGGAAGACCAAGGGGAAGATCAGAGAGGATCTGGAGGACGGCATGATTCTTGCCTTGTTCAACTCCGTGCCGTATATTGACATCCACAAGGAAGAGATCGGGGTTAGCTATTTCCCGCAGATTCTGGATTATTTAGTCGAGTTTATCATGAAAGGCTTGACGGATACACAGCATTGACAAAGGTTTCCGGCTTCTTTTGGCGGCGGCAGAATACACTATTAAATGTTCAGTGGATGTACTGGGCATTTTATTCCGGTTTGAAATGAATGAATATAATAATGTTCATTCATATTATAAATATAACGAATTGAGGCGTCATTATGAAGACTATCATTATTTACAGATCAGGCCGCAGCATGAACACACAGAAGATTGCAGCCGCTATGGCTGAAGTGCTGGGTGCAGATTTGGCCAAAGTGGAGGACGTTAAGCCGGAGATGCTGTCCGGATATGACCTGATTGGCTTGGGTTCAGGCATTTACGCCTCCAAAATCCACCGCAGGATGTTCAAATTCATCAAAAAGATGCCGCTCCGGGACAAGAATGTCTTTATTTTCTGCACATCCGGATCTGGGGTATTCAAGAATCAAGCGCTGGTTGAGGCAAAGCTGGCGGCTAAAGGCTGCAATGTCATCGCTGAGTTCCACTGTCCCGGTGAATTCAGCCCGCTGGGCTTCAATCTGGACAAAAAAGGGCATCCCAATGAGCAGGATTTCGCGGCTGCCCGCAGGTTTGCAGCTGGATTATTAGATAAGGCTTCCTTAATCCGCTAGAGTAATGCAGCAAAACTGGAACTGACCCGCTGGCTGCCGGTTGTTATAATGGAATCAGCTTTGTGTTAGGGAAAGGCTGGTGGAGCACCTGAATTACAGCAGGGAGATCGAGCGGAGTATTGATTATATTGAGGAGCATCTGCGGGAGAACCTGACGGCAGAGGAGATTGCCGCACAGGCGGGGTATTCGCTGTATCATTTTTGCCGGATGTTCAGCCGGTGCCGGGAGATGCCGGTTATGGAATATGTGCGCAGCAGGAGGCTGTCCCTGGCAGCAGTAGAGCTGTTTGGCGGGCGGCGGATTACGGATATTGCGCTGGAGTATGGTTTTGAGACCCCCGGCGGCTTCGCCAAAGCCTTTCGCAAGGCCTTCGGCTATAGTCCCTCGCAGTATGCGGCACGGATGGACGGGTATCTCCGGGACAGATCGGTATACCAAATCGGGGATTATATCAGGGAGCCCGTGATGGTGAGCAAACCGGCGTTTAGGGTGGCTGGTTATGGCATCGAAACGAACGTGGAGGCCGGAAGCTATACGCAGGACGTCGCTTCCTTCTGGTATTACTATGATGGAGACAATCTGGAGGATAAAATGTACGCCAAGCTGAACCCGCTGAAGCACGGGGAGGTTGGCTTATGTATTCCGGCAGACGATGGCGGCAACGCCGTCTACCTGCTGGGGGTTATAGTGGAGGACTTCAGCCTTGTGGCTGAGGAAATGCTAACCGCTGTTGTGCCTGCTGCGCAGTATGCGGTATTCACGACACCGCCGGTGGATCTCAGCGATGAGGAGAACCCGGATACTTTTGCCCAAGTGGTGAAGTCTACGTGGCAATATATCTTCGAGGAATGGTTCCCGGAAAGCGGTTATGTACATGACGAGGACAAGCTGAACTTTGAGTACTACGACGAGCGGTGCCATGCGCGGGTAGATACGGTGATGGAGATCTATGTTCCGGTGATTGAGCGGCGGGGAAAATAGGAGCTAAATACGGCGGAGGCAAAGGCTGTGCGGTGAAGGCGTAACTGCGGGGATTTTGGACTTCCGGTCGCTGCTAAGATTGGATTTAAACCGCTGGGCAGCGGTTTAAATCCAATCTTAGCTTATGCTTCCGAAGCGAGCTTTCCTATGGAAAGCTTTCAGGCGAACGCTATCGCTCCTACAGTTCCAAAATCCCCTCCGTTACTCCCACCGCCCAGTCTTTGCCTGCTTATTAGTCCTGTTGTTCCGGCCGCTTGGTGGTGGCGGCCGCAAGGAAGGCCCGCAGCGCACATTCCAATGTGCAGACGGGCCTGGATTTTGTAAACCGGTAAACCGCGGCTACACCCGCTGGCACTTCGTACAGGGCGGGTGTGACCACAGCCACAACCAAAACTACAACCAAAACTACAACCAAAACACCAACCACTAACCACTTTATCATGGGAAATTAGCCGGAACTGACTGAATGCCAGCAGTTATGTGTTAGCACAGGTCATCACGCGAGCAAATTCCCCGCTGGGATTCCACTTTTACAAGCTGGTTGTACTTTGTACATTAGAAACCCCTATATTTGTTACTGAACTGCATTCTGTTGTATTTCGTGCATTAGATTTCTGCGTTTAGAGTAAAAAACAGCCTATTCTCTAAATTCAATTGTACAAAGTACAATAGATGCTGTTTTTCAGAGGAATTAGCATTATTCTACTGCACAAAGTACAATTGCTAGTATTGTAATACATCATAGAGTACTCTCCGGACTCAGGTTGAGCTGTGCTAAGAGGACACGCTACATAAACTTCCGCTGCACCTTTTTGCCGTCATAGGTAAAAAGGGCTTTTTTGTCTTCCACAACAGTTTGCAGATGCACGGTGCGGCCCCACAATGAGTAGATATGCGGGAGGGTGCGTTCCAGGTACTTGAGATCCAGCTCGATGCTCTCGTAGCGGTGGGCGATCAGCAATTCGCCGTTACGCTCATAGTCGGCATCCTGGACAACGAGGTACGGTGAGCCGCCGTTAACCCGGGCCAGCACAAGCTGGTCACGCACATTTTCCCAGGCTTTGTCGGTGATCTTCCATTCCGGACCTTTTTTCTCGAAGACATAGAGGTCAAGGTCGTTAACCAATTGCTTCGACAGGTAGCTGCGGATAAAAGAGATGTCGGAATCCAGCTCGCGCACCTCGAACATTTTGTCCCGGTCCCAGCGGCGTTCGATATCCTCGAAGATCTTCAGCCCCAGGTAATAAGGGTTCAGGCTCTGGCGCGAAGGCTGGACTACGGATGAGTTGAGCTTGGCGTATTCCACCGTTTCCTCGGCCGTCAGATCCAGCTCGCGCATGATCCGCTGATGCCAGTAGGAAGCCCAGCCCTCGTTCATGATCTTGGTCTCCATCTGCGGCCAGAAATAGAGCATTTCGTCATGCAGCATGGTCATGATATCGCGCTGCCAGTCTTCGAGGGCGGTGGAATATTGCTGGATGAACCAGACAATATCTTTTTCCGGCTCGGGAGGGAAGGTTCGTTTGCCTGCAGTTTCCGGCGTTGGCGGGGCGACATCGCTCTTCTCCAGATCCCATAGCTCACTGTAGGCATTTGCAGGACCGGGACCGCCGGGAGGGGAATCCTTGCGCTCCTTCATTTTGGCTTCGAGCAGGTGGGTCTTGCCCAGCTTGCGCGGCTGGATCAGGCTGGGATCAATATGCTCCTGAATCGCCAGCACAGAATCGATGAAGTTCTCCACCGTATCGGTTCCATAGGTAACCGAATAATCGGCGATCCGGTCAGCGGTGGCCGACATGCTCTCGACCATATCCCGGTTGGACATCGAGAAGCGCATATTGTTCTTGAAGAAGTCGCAGTGCGCCAGCACGTGGGCGACAATCAGCTTATTCTGCACCAGGGAGTTGCCGTCGAGAAGGAAGGCGTAGCACGGATTTGAGTTGATTACCAGCTCATAAATTTTGCTCAGGCCGAAATCGTATTGCGACTTCATTTTATGAAAAGTCTTACCGAAGCTCCAGTGTCCGAACCGGGTGGGCATCCCGTAGGCACCGAAGGTATAAATGATATCCGCAGGACATATCTCATAACGCATCGGATAAAAATCGAGGCCGAACCCGGTAGCAATCTCCGTAATCTCGGCAATCGCCCGTTCCAGCGCTTTAATCTCATCACCGGGCATGCATCCATCTCTCCTTCCAGCTTGTGAACCGTTCTTCTTATGTATATGGGCGGAGGGGAGGGAGTATGATGGGAAGAGTGCGGCATGAGAGGGCAGATGAGTTATTGTACAAAAATAGCCTAACCCACAGCGAATATGCTAAGAGGTTAGGCTATTTATTCGTTCTGGGTCTTGTTCAGTAACTGGGCAAACTCCTCTTCGCTGTCACTGTAAGTGGAAATTCCATCTCTACGATCCTTTTGAGCTTGTTGAAGTTGAGAGAGGACACCTTCATCTTTGAAGATAACCGAAGTCATTTGCTTCTTTTGTTCATCTGTAAGTATTCTGGTCATTGGAGCCACTCTTGGTCTACTAGAAGCACGAATCTCAACCTTCAAATCATCATTTCCGGTATGTGACACAATCACGCCATCCTTAGATTGTAGCTGCTCCTTAGTCGCTTCTTGGGGGTCTTGAATAGCACGGATCAGTGCGACTTCATCCACAAACTTAGTGTTGCCTTCGGTATGTGATGCAAGGATTTGCAGCTTAACGTATTGATTGGGATAAATCTTCCGAACCTCTTCCCATTGCATGGGCTGGCACCTCCAATTTGGTTTGTCCTTATATTGTATCAGAATATGATCCATAAAAAAGTTCTCCAAAACGATGTATATCGTTCATGGAGAGCCTTTTTGTGTAAGCACCTTAGAGATTCGAAGCCTATATAAGAAGCACTAAAGAAACTAACAAAAGCAAAAGAAGCGGAGTGGAAATTTGGAACTGCAGGAGCGGTAGCGACCGCCTTCGTCACCGGATATCCACCGCGAAGAGCGGTATTAATCAAGAAATCTGGGGACAACAGCGCCGGAAGTCCAAATGTTCACCGCAGTGACGATGAAGCTTCAAGTTCAAGTCTTAAGTGCGTCTTATATAGCCTAAACATTCATTATTCTGCTTCGGTATAGAATATTTTAAGTAGAATATTCTGCGAATAATTTCCAAAGTGCTCCCCGAAAATAGTAAGTCCACCTTTGTTTTTAGAATGATCATCAATACTAATCTTCAACTTGATGAAGGGGGAATCTTCGATCTTTAAATTGGCAAGTGTAACCGATGATATTTTTTGACCGTCTATTCCGGTATCATTCTTGGTGACTCTTAAATGTTTTAAAAGGCCGTACTGGCTAAGTTTGTTATCCCACCAGGTTGGTGTTAATTTTCCGCGTACATCTGAAAAATTTCCTGGAGCCGTCCAGGTGCCTAAAAAAACATCGTTTATATAAAACGCGATATCACTTGGCCAATTATTGTTGGATTCAGGAAACTCTGAAGAAAGCTCCAGGGATAACTCTAATAATTCTGCAGTAAAATTTTTGTTAAAATCATTCGGAATAATATATTCAACGAAGCCCTCCGCAAACCAAAGTAATGAAGCATCGATCCGGTCATTGGATACGAATGCCCGTTGATCATCTAACTTTCCGATTACTTTAGTTGGGCTAGCTAATCCACATGTAGGGGTGACTGAAAAATTAGAATAGTATCCAAGCTTGATTTCATTAGTAATCACATTAAAAGGAAGATGAAGTTTTTCTGGTAAGTTGATGGAAATATGATCAACAGCAAGAATAAAATTCTTCTTTCTGCTATCGGTAACCTCTAAGTTTTCCTGGAGCTTGATTATCTTGGCGTCCTCTAGTAATCGGATATGGCGTGAAACGATAGCTTTGCTTAATTTTAGTTTTTTGGCGAGCTCACTAACATTAAGAGGCGTATGTAACAATAATTTGAGAATTGAAGCTCTTGTGTCAGATGCCAGTGCTTTCAAAACAGAAATACCATTCTCATCGAGTTCTAAGAACATATGTACCTCCTTACCCGGATCAATCTAGCTTTTATAAAGAACTTGAAAATATACAGACAGGGAAAAGTGACGGAGGAGAATTTTGGCACTGTAGGAGCGATAGCGTCCGCCTTTGTCCCCGGAGTTCTACCGCTAGGAGCGGTTCAAAATCAAGAAATCTGGGGACAACAGCGGCCGGAGGGCCAAACATTCTTTGGAGTCACGGCAATCCCATAACAGAAAAAATACAAGTACAGTCTATATAGCCGCTGCCTAACATTATAACATATTGTTAACTTTTTAGTTTACAATAATGGGTCCGGTTGGGCGGTAATTTATTATTGTATACCACAAAGTTGAAAATCACGAATAACGTTGATACAAGCTTGAAAGAACGCTTTCATCATGATAGTATTTGCTTGCTTGTGAGGAAGGTATACTGTTGAACTCGTAAAAAAAGTTAACTATTATTGTTGCGGGACTAATAGGATAGGAGATGAAGCTAGATGTCACATCGGATGGAATATCCGCGTCCACAGTTAGTTAGAGACGCATGGCTTAACTTAAATGGAGCATGGCAATTTGAATTTGATGACAGGAACGTTGGAGCTGCACAGCGATGGTATGATCCAAGTGAAAAATTCAGTCAGACCATTCAAGTTCCCTTTGCTTTTCAAACCCCTACAAGTGGAATACACGACACCTCTTTTCATGACTATGTCTGGTATAAGCGTAATTTCACACTTGATCCAGGTTGGTATAAGAAGCGTGTTGTCTTACATTTTGGAGCGGTAGATTATAGAGCTTGGGTGTATGTGAATGGTCATTATATCGGCGTGCACGAGGGAGGACACACTCCATTTTCTTTTGATATTACGCATGCATTAACCGGGCAGGAGGAACAGGTGACTGTTCATGTTGAGGACCCTTCGCAGGATGAGACAATACCCCGGGGCAAACAGTTCTGGTTAGAGAAGCCGGACAGCATCTGGTATACCCGCACGACAGGGATTTGGCAGACCGTGTGGCTGGAGGCGGTGAACCCTGTTTATATTCATCAGGTGAAGTTTGAGCCCGATGTAGATCGGGGGAGCATTGGAATAGAAGTTAAATCTGAGGGATATGGATCAGAGGAATTAGATGTGGATATTCGTATTTCTTTTCAGGGAGTCCCTGTTATTCAGGATCGAGTACGATTGCTGCAGCCCATAACACGTAGAACGGTAGATCTGTTTGGTTTGAGAATCTTCAGGACAAACTTTCATAACGCCGGCTGGACCTGGACTCCGGAAAATCCTAATCTGTTCGATGTTGAAATGAAGCTGTACGATCATGGGGTTGAGGTGGATTGTATACAATCGTATTTCGGCATGCGGAAAGTTCATACAGAGAATGGTATGGTCTATCTGAATAACAAACCTTATTATCAGAAGCTTGTACTGGACCAAGGTTATTGGCAGGAAGGATTACTTACTGCGCCAACGGATGAGCACCTGAAGAAAGATATTGAATTAGCTAAAGAATTAGGGTTCAACGGTTGCCGTAAGCATCAAAAGGTAGAGGATCCGCGGTTTTTATACTGGGCAGATCGAATAGGGTTCCTTGTATGGGGAGAATGCGCGGCCAGCCCCTCTTACAATAATGATGCTGTAGCCCGGTTAACCAAAGAATGGATTGAAATTATTGACCGTGACTTCAATCATCCGTCTATTGTTGCCTGGGTTCCGCTTAACGAAAGCTGGGGAATTCCGATGGTGAAATCGAATAAACAGCAGCAGTATCACTGCTTAGCCATGTATAGTCTTATTCATTCATTGGATGATACCCGATTAGTGATATCGAACGATGGATGGGAAATGACACGAACTGACCTTTGTGCGGTACACAATTATCAGCATGGAAGAGCAGATGAGACCGATAAGTATGAAGAATTCAAGCGGATTCTGTCCACGAAGGAAACGATGCTTGCTTCCAAGCCATCCGCCCGCAGTGTATATGCAGATGGTTATGAGCATCGGGGAGAGCCAATCTTGTTAACTGAATTCGGTGGTATAAGCTATAAGGCTGGCGCTGACGATGGTTGGGGATATACCAGTGCACAATCTTCAGAGGATCTTGTTCTAGAATATGAAAGAATTATGAAGGTTGTATACGCTTCTAAGATTATTTATGGTTATTGTTATACGCAGTTGACCGATGTGGAGCAAGAAATTAACGGTCTATTGGCCTATGATCGGACACCCAAATGCGATATGTGGTTAATTAAAGAAATTAATAGTCAATGGCATCTGCGGACCATTTAACCGGAACATATTGAATGACAAGGAGCTTAGGAATCCATGACAAATGAAAACCTGCTTCAAAAAATTGGGCTGGTAGTAGATAAGCTTATGAATCTGGGCGGTAGCGACTATGAAAAGGATAAAACCGTGGTGCAGGCCGATACAAAATTAGGGATTGTGCAACGGGATTTCGGAATTGAAGAATGGGACTGGCCTCAGGGCGTCGGTCTTTATGGTCTTTACAAGCTGCAGAAGGTTTACGGCGATCACCGCTATAAGGAATTTTTTCAGAATTGGTATTCCCGTAATCTGGAGGTTGGACTGCCTTCCAAAAACATTAATACAACAGCTCCTTATCTGGCTCTGGTTCTGCTCCTGGATCAACTTGAGCCTTCCAGCCAACTGGAACAGCTATGCCAGGAACATGCGGATTGGCTCCTTCATGAGTTGCCCAAAACCAAAGAAGGAGGCTTTCAGCATACGGTTACTGCCATTGGCAACCGGGATGGAATTCACTTGCACAATGGGCAGCTATGGATTGATACGCTCTTTATGGCGGTTCTGTTTCTGAACCAGGCCGGGCGCAAGTTCAACCGGCCGGAGTGGCAGCATGAAGCTGAACACCAGATTCTGCTCCATATCAAGTATCTGTTCGACAAACATACCGGCCTGTTCTTCCATGGCTGGAGCTTTGAACGTAATGATAATTTCGGCAGCATCTTCTGGTGCCGCGGCAATTCCTGGTTCACCTATGGGATCGTCGATTACCTGGAAGCCTGCCAGGATTCGATTAGCCCGGGTATCCGGAAGTTTCTGATTGATACGTATACAGCTCAGGTCAATGCCTTGGTTTCACTTCAGGCAGCTTCCGGTCTTTGGCATACAGTCCTGCAGGACCGGGCCAGCTATGAAGAGGTATCCGGGTCGGCCGCAATTGCCGCAGGTATCCTAAAAGGCATTAAAGCCGGTATTCTGGATTCCTCATATCAGGCTGCGGCAGACAAGGCCATTCAGTCGGTATGTCAAAATATTAGCGGAGATGGAACCGTACTGAATGTGTCGGCCGGAACCGGGATGGGAATGGATAAGGATCATTACAAGAACATTACCCTCATGCCGATGGCATACGGACAGTCCCTGGTGCTTATTGCCTTGTATGAAGCTGTGAACTACCCTCACCTATAGAGGTGGCGGCTTCTTGGAAACAACCCGGACTTGCTCAAAACGGCGTACATCCGTGAGCAGCGGTCAGATTTATTGCGCGCTTAAGCAAATGGAGGGAGCGGCTTCTCCCCTCCCTTCGCATCTGCTCAGCGCCCTACCCAAGCGATCCCCGCAGTCCCTGCGGTTCGGGGTCCAGTTAACGCACTCCTGTGCCTTGCAGCAGGCGAAGCCCTTCGGTTCGAATGTTCAAGCTCGCATTGACGTCACGGTCATGGTGGACACCGCAGCTGGGGCAGCTCCATTCCCGGATGTGGAGCGCCTTCTTCCCGCCTGGATGCCCACAAGCCGAGCACAGCTGGCTCGAAGGAAACCAGCGGTCCACCTGTACGACTTGTTTGCCGTACCACGCCGCTTTATAGGTCAGTTTGGATAGAAAGCTTGACCACGAGGCGTCATGAAGCGACCGGGCAAGTCTGCGATTCCGAACCAACCCTTTGACATTCAGCGACTCCACACTGATCACATCGTGGTTGTTGACGAGATCCGTGCTGAGTTTGTTCAGAAAGTCATTTCGTTGGTTGGCCACTTTTTCATGCAGCTTGGCGACCAGAATTCGCTGCTTCTGGTAGTTGCGGCTCTCGCTGAGCAGATGTCCGTCCTTCTTCGCCTGCTGCGCCCGGCGCGATAGTTTGCGCTGCGCTTTCGCTAGGGTAGCGGCGGTTTGGGCGAGAACTCTCGGATTCGGTACCTTTGTTCCATCCGAGAAAATTGCAAAATGCGCAAGACCGAGATCAATCCCGATCACCGAACCCGTTTGGGGTTTGGGCGGAATGTCCGTTTCGCACAGCAGGGAGACAAAGTACTTGCCGGATGCGGTGCGGGAGATCGTCGCTGACTTGATCACCCCTTCCGGTTGTCGATGTAGTTTGATACGTACCGGCTTCATTTTGGGCAGCTTCAGATAGCGACCCGCCTGAATTGCAATCGTTCCTTTTTGATTATTCGTGGTGTAGGATTGAACGGGATTTTTGCGGGATTTCCACTTGGGGAAACCAGAGGCGGGCTGCTGGAAAAAGTGGCGGTAGGCGGTATTCAGGTGGAGTTGCGCATTAGCCAGAGCCAAACTATCGACTTCTTTAAGAAAGGGAAATTCATTTTTGTATTGCGCTGGTGTCGGGAACTTGATTTTCTCACCGGTTTCTTGATTCTTTTGGTACGATTCGATACGGTCATGGAGCATGAGATTGTAGACTTTGCGTACGCAACCGAATGTTTTGGCGAATAGTTCCGCCTGCTGTGTTGTGGGTTCCAGGCGATATTTGAATGCTTTGAGCACAATAAGGCCTCCTATGTACGTGGTGCGCCTTCGATTTGCTGTTCAAACCGAAGGCGAGTCCGCAAAATAGAACAAAGTTCCGGCTGGCCAAATCAACTATGGTCGCAATCCACGAACAAATCGGCCAAGACCATTACAGGAACGTACATTCGCTTCCATAGCATAACCGAAATCCCTTTAAAATCCAAGTCCAAACCGTTGTCATTCATCCAGCCACTTTAGAAGTGGGGGAATTCTGACAGCTTTTTGTTAAAATAAACCCTGCGTAAGCTCATTTATTCATCTTTTCTTGGATACAAATAGCCTAATCCTTGAGCATTTACGCCAAAGGATTAGGCTGTTTTATCTTCTTTACCCAGTTACTCGTAAACCCGCACCTCAATAATCTCCGCATACTGGCTTCCGTTAGTCGCCCCGATCACAACGCGCAGGCGATCAGTTGTTACAGCTTCGGCAAGTGTGTGCACATGCTTGCGCTTGTGATTGTCACTTCCTGCGGCGACTGCCGTCCAGTTGCCGTCCATGTAAGCTTCAATACGATAATCCTTGACGAGCGTTGGCAGGATTTCGTAAGGCGTGATGTGATGATGCAGATTGATCAGGTCCTCATTCACATCGTCATTGAAGGTGACTTGCACCTGGCGGATGGAGGCAGGTGCGCTCCAAGAAAGCTCAAGCCATTCCGGGCGGCCGGAGTTCATTTGGTCAGAGGACCACAGGTGCGGACCGCCGTAAGGACGGAGGTATCCGTCCGTTGCTTTGACCGCAGCGAAGGCTTGTGATGGCGCAGACAGGCGGATGCATGGTGCGGTGTGATCGAATTTCTTTTTGTCCCACAGCACTACAGGCTGTGCGGGCTGATTCTGGAAATCCAAGGATACTACAGGTGTGTTGCTATGCCCATAAGCGAGCATCCCTGAAGTCGGCTGATCTGCCATATGCAGGGTGATTGCCGCATTAGCCTTGATGATCAGAAAAGCATTGCGCGGCGTCTCCGGCTGCCAGCGCAGGTCAAGCTTCACCCATTGCTGCGTCCCGGAGTTGACAGAAGCCGATGCGGATTGCAGGTGCGCATACGGAACATAATTCTCGGGCCGGCCGGTCTCCCATAGCTGGACGGTCAGCTCCGCTGCTTCGCTCGCATCGATCAGCAGCTCAATTCCGTCAAGCAGAGGATCAACCGGAAGGGTGATGCCGATGTCAGTCGTAAGAGGGACACTGAATGCCGGATGCTCTACTGCGAACCGGCTCCGTTCGCTGGAGGCACTGACGGCTGCCTGGAGCGCCAGGTCGGATTCGTCTTCATTGCGCAGGCCGAGAACGGATGCATCCTGGCGCAGCATGGTCTGCTGCAGGTCTTGCAGGTGGTTCGCATGCAGTTCACGCGGCGTAATTCCCCTGGCCGCGCAAAGTGCAGCGCCGGTGCCTGCAGCTTCGCCGATGACCGCGCAGGTAGCCATAACGCGTGTCGTCCCGAACGCGACATGCGATGCGCTGATGTCGCGGCCGGCCATCAGCAGATTGTTCACATTCACTGAATACAGTGAACGGAACGGAATGTGGTAGCTGCCGTCGGAATACATATGCTTCGAGCCTGATTCGGTAGCATACACACCCTGCGGCGGGTGCAGATCGATCGACCAGCCGCCGAAGCCAATCCGGTCCGCGAATTCACGCTGCGCAAGGATATCGTTCTGGTTCAAGATATAATCGCCTACGAAGCGGCGGTATTCCCGTTTGCCCGGAAGCGAACCGACCCATTCCAGCGTCATATTCCCGGCATCGAATTTACCGGAATTCTTAATATAGTCCCAAATCCCGTAAATGATGGACCATAGCTCGTCGCGGATGGCCTCGTTATCATGAACGGTATCCTGTTCGCCGCCGAACTCAATCCACCAGTATGCGCAGCCATTGTCGCCGCTGCGGATGATGCGGTTCTCGGTGATTGACGTTTGTGTAATATCGATGGCCATAGCCGGAGCTATATATTTGACCGGATGACCGGCATCCTTGGTATAGAAGAGCAGGGTGCTGCCGAGAGTGATATCATCTGCAACCAGCGGTGCCCATTCTTCGCCCAATTCATCGCGCGCTTCGCGGCCCATCCGGAATTCTGCACCAGCCAGGAAGCCGACCAGCCCGTCTCCGGTGCAGTCCAGATAGACCGGGCTCTCAAAACGGATGCTCCGCTCTGATCCCATCATCCATCCGGTAACCGACCGGATCTGCCGCCCGCCGTCCGCTTCCTCACCGGCCTCGGCTTCATGCACATCCGTGTTCAGAAACAGCTGGATATTCGGTTCAGCCTGCACGGCCTCAAGCACAACCATATCCCATAAATATGGATTGCCGTCTTTGTTGCGGTACTGGTTCTCTACAAACAGCTCCCCCATTATCCCCGTCTCCCGGGCATACCGGTGAATGCCGTGTGAGGTAGCGCCGCACACCCATACCCGCACCTCACTGCTGGAGTTGCCGCCAAGCACTGGACGGTTGTTGACCAGTGCGACCGTCTGCCCCAGACGTGCCGCTGCAATCGCCGCACATACTCCTGCCAGACCGCCGCCTACAACGGTTACATCCGTTTTTACCGTTTCTTTCCGCATGGTTGAATCTCTCCCCTGAGTTATGATAATATATCCGTAATTTCATAATAAATCACCTGTATATCAAATAACATGCATATAATTTCTTTTGATATATACTTTATTTCATTTCATTTACTGGTTGGAGGGAGAGCAGTGCATGCGAATTAATTGGTCAGTTCATCCAGTAGCCTATACGTACTGGGAGAAGAAGGAACAGTTCCTGCTGGAGTATGACACGTATCCTGTGTGGACGATATTTGCGGTGGAACAAGGGCAATTCGCCTACCGGTTCGGAGATCATGAGGGAGAAGCCGGATGGGGGGATATCATCGTATGTCCGCCGGGTACGGCCTTTTACCGGAGAACGGTGACAACTTTAACCTTTCATTTCATCCAGTTCGAATGGGAGGAGAAGCCGGGGCTTGAAGAAGCAGCTGCAACGCTAGGCGGAAGGTGGACGGTCAGGGATGTGGAGCGTCTGCTGTCGACTTACCGTTATATGAGGAACATCGGAAGAAGCATTCAGGAGGAGCCGGGCTTTGGACGAATGAAGCATATGCTGGAGGATTTGTGGAGACTCCTTGATATCGAGCGCAGCTTTGCGGCGGAGGAAGAGCAATCCGAAGGGGAGAGTTCCGATCAGGATATGCAGAAGGCAAGGCAATGGTTGCTTGAGCATGCCTGCACCCCTATGACGATGCAGGAGCTGGCGGCCGCGCTTAGTATCACACCGGTGCAGTTAACACGGCGGTTCCGGGCAGCTTATCAGGCGACACCTTCAGAATTTGTGACCGGAATCAGGCTCCAAAAAGCCTGCCTGCTGCTTGAAGATTCCACACAGTCCATTGAAATCATCGCCCAGCAGTGCGGTTATGAGAATGGCTTCTACCTGAGCCGCGTGTTCAGTGCGAAGCTTGGTTTAACCCCCTCGAAGTACCGCAAGCTGCACCGGCTATAAGAATTCACCAAACAAACGCGACAAACGCGCCTCTCCGAATAAGGAGGGCGCGCTGCCGGTAGTTCATATGAAGGCTGTCATCGTCACACCGCTGTGCAGCTGCGGCTGAATTCTATTGCTGCTTCGCATACCATTCAGAGAACTGCTTCTGGTATTCGGCGATGTATTTGTCGATACCGGCCGCTTTTAACCGCTCAAGGGCCTTAGGGAAAGCAGAATCATAATCACTGAAGCCGCTGCCGATCGGGGCCAGGTATTCGGTGAATACGCCGTTCAGCTTGGTTTCTTCATTCTTGACCGGAGTATTGTCGAAGTTGAAGCCTGCGCCCTTGGAGATAATTGCTCCATCATCCCATGCTTTGTAATCGGCAATGAAATCATCCGGTACGGTGTTGTCAAAGCGCATGAAGTTTTTGTTCATCAGCAGCCAATCGGGAATCAGTGAATCGGTATTGATTTTGGTCAGACGGCCGTTAGCATCCAGCGTATAATCGGTGCCTTCAATACCATAGGCGAACAGGTCGTACAGCTCCTGGTTTTTTTGCAGCAGGTTGAAGAACATGACATAACGCTCAGGGTCCTTGGCTGCGGCAGAGACGAAGAAGGCGGTGCTGTAGGTGCCTCTGCTGATTTTTGGACGGCCGGTGCCCAGGAAATAATTGACCAGCTTGGCTTCAGGCACTGCCTGCGAGATGGTAGCTGCGCCTTCGAACGGACGTGCTGCGGTTCCTGCCCAGAACATTGCTTTGCCGGAGTTCCAGTCAGACTGCAGCTGAGGCACATTGGTTGCGGCGTATTTCGGAATGATCCCTTTCTCGTACCAGCCGTGCATCAGACCGGCATAGGTCTTGAATTCTGGGGATTCGAACCAGTTGATAATCTGATCATCCTTGGCCGACTCATCGAGGGCGATGAAATCATTTTGCCAGTACAGATTCTTGTCGGTGAAGTCATATTGCAGCATTCTGCGGGCGTCCGTGTTGGCATATCCGATCAGCTCGGGGTGAAGCGCATGGACTTTATCATAGAATTGCTCAAGCTCCGCAAGGGAGGAGACCTGTGTCATTCCGGCTTCCTCCAGCAGATCCTGCCGGACCAGCACACTGTAAAATTCAGCGGAATTCGGTTTGTTGCCTACAGGTACCGCATATTGTTTCCCCTCTAGCTGGAAGGCCCGGAAGGAAGCCTCGTCCACTGCCGCACTCAAATCCGCTGCTGCTGCAGAGATATAGGGAGTGAGGTCCGTGTAGAGCCCTTTGGCGACAGATTTCACCATATAGTTGGCATCCGTATAGGTCGCGAAATCTTCGCCGGTCGACAGCATCAGGTCCGTTTTGCCGCCGCCGTATTCCGTCCAGGGCAGGAACTGAAATTCAACCTCGGCATTGATTTCTGTTTTGATCACATCATAGAACTCCGTCTTGGCCAGCTCCTTCATCCGGTTCGACTCGTCCCCGTACAGTACGATCTTCAGCTTGGCCGGCGCCAGAGCTGTGCCTTCAGTCCCGCTGCCCGCCGCCGTTGCCGGTGCTGAGCCTCCATTGCTGTTGCTGTCCGTATTACCAGGGTTAGCGCTTTCATTATTGCCCTGCGAACAGCCGCTTACCAGGAATACAGTTGCCAGGAGCAAACTTAACCAGCCTTTTTTCTTTGTCATGATGAACACCCTCCTGAATTAGAATTAATCTGTGAGGCTTATATTGCCAAGGCGGTGCTCCCGTAAGCTTATTGTACAACATGTCGGAGCACGGGAGCACACACCTGATGCAACCAATATTAGGTCAATGTGTCCGGAGGATCAGCCTTTCACCGAACCCACGATAATACCTTTAACGAAGAATCCCTGGAGAAAAGGATACAAAATAGCGATCGGCAGAACGGTCAGACAGGTCATCGCCATCTTCGCAGTCTCCAGCGGCGGGGCAATAATAGCGCCTCCCACCTGTGCGGCATTGCCGGAGGCCAGGAACTGAATGTTCGCCATCATGTTGTACATCAGGTATTGGATCGTATAGAGATCCTGATTGTTAACCAGCATCAGCGGCAGATAGAAGTCATTCCAGAACTGGAGCGCATAAAAGAGTGAAATCGTCACCAGTCCGACCCGGCCGAGCGGAATCATAATACTGAAGAAAATCCGCAGATGGCCTGCCCCGTCGATCTGTGCCGACTCGACAATCTCATGCGGGATGCTGCGGAAGTAGTTGGCCATCAGGAACATCAGGAACACACTTAGTACATAGGGAATGAACAGGCCGAGCAGCGTATCGCCAAGGTGATAGTATTTGGTGCTCAGCAGATACCACGGCAGTGTGCCGCCGCTGAACAGCATCGTGAAGTAGGCAAAGAAGGCGAAAAAGTTCTTCAGCCGGAAATTCCGGACGGAGATGACGTAGGCATAAGCAGTTGTCACCAGTACAGCGGTCAGCGTGCCCAGTACTGTTACGACCAGCGACATGGAGTAGGCCCGCAGAATCTGCTCTGCTTTTGAGCCAAACAAGAATTGATAGGTTTCGAACGTGAACCCCCGGGGCCAGAAGGAATAGCCCTCCGCAGCAATTCTCGACTCTGTAGATAGAGAACCGGATACCGCCAGCACGAACGGCACCAGGCAAATGACCGAGAATACCGCAATACAGACATAGAAGAAAATAACCAGCCCTTTGTTTTCAGTAGTTTGCATCGTATCGGTCTCCTAGAATAGTTTGCTGTCTTTGTCATACCAGCCGGCCAGCTTGTTGGCTACCAGCACCAGAATGAATCCAAAGACGGATTGATAGAGCGTAATGGCGGATGCGAAGCCGAATTCACCGGAACGGATCGCCGTGCGGTATACATAGACGTCGATAATATCGGTAGTGGGCAGCAGCAGCGGATTAAGGAACGTTACGCCCATGATCATACTCAGATCGCCCTTCAGCATGCCTCCGATTCCGAGCAGTGTCATCAGGATGATTGAAGGAATCAGCATGGGTATCGTGATTTTGGTGATAATCTGCCAGCGGGAGGCACCGTCGATCCGGGCCGCTTCATAATAGGAGGTATCCACTCCCTGCAGCACCGCATAGTAGATGATCGCGCCGTAGCCGGCACTTTTCCAGATATTCGCAAGCACCAGGATGACCACGAACAGCCACGGGCTCGAATACCAGTCCATTTGCGACAGGCCAAGCGATTGCAGCAGCTGGTTGAGAATCCCTTTGTCATAGTCGAGCAGAGAGAACAGGATGGCTCCGATAATGATCCAGGAGATGAAGTACGGGAAGAACATGACACTCTGGGTGATTTTGATAAACCACTTGCTGCGTAGCTCGTTCAATATAATGGCGATGGCCACCGAGAAAAAAGTGCCGGTCAGCATGTACAGCGCATTCAGCATAACCGTGTTGCGGGTCGCCCGCAGGGCATCCTCCATACTGGAAAAGAAAAACTCGAAGTTGGAAAAGCCCGCCCACGGGCTGCCGAAAATCCCGTCGTTAAAGTTGTAGTTTTTGAAGACGAGAATCAGTCCGCTCATCGGCAGGTACGCAAATAAAATCAGAATGATGATGCCCGGCAAGGCGAGCAGATACAGCGAGCTGTCCTTCCTTAGGGATTTGCGGAAGCGCCGGGCGCTGACAGTCCGCGTAGCCGGGACAAGCTGTCCCGGTGTGCCGGGTGTTGCCTCTTGCGTCATATACAGTCCACTCCTTTATGCTAGCGTTATCATTTCATCCCGTGATTCAGGAGAACGCTTTACAAGGCAAATCATAATCCGCCGCAGAATGTAAACGCTATCATAATAAACGGGAAAAAGTTAAAAAATGCGGAATAAGCGGGCTTAAAAAAACAGAAAAAGCAGAAGTTTTCTGAATTGGGATGGTTAAATGCCTGATAAAAGCGGGGGAATAGGGATGTGAAAGGGGGGAAGTGCCTTGTATGGAGATAAATACAACATCAGAGCTAAAGAGGTGAGTTCGTTCAATGCAGCAATTTATGTATTCAGCGTTCCAACTGAAAATTCGGAGATAGTTGTATTCTGTACAATTAAAACCAGCGAAAAGGTAGGCTTGCATCGTATAACTGTATTCTGTACAACTAAATCAGCCCGAACGGGAGAAACTATCAACAAGTGCCAGTTTTAATTGTACGAAATACAACTAAACGGAGATTTGGCGGGGAATCAGACGATTTAGTTGTACAAAGTGCAGTTAAGTCTAATGCATACAGGTAGCTGGTTACTTTAAACCGCAAACCGCAAACCGTAACCCGCAACCCGCAAACCGCAAACCGCAAACCGCAAACCGCAAACCGCAAACCCTCACTAGGCAATCTGCCAAAGTGTTTTTCACCAGTTTATATGTAACGTTATATTAGAGGCGTAGCTGTGGAGAATGAAATGGTGGATTGAAAAGTTAAATGATAGACTTGAGGAAGAAAGCATGGGGCTGGCGCGAAAATCCTGCATAAAATACAACATTTTCCTCAAAATCTCGGCTGTAAATCAAAATTGTTGTATAAAATGCAGCATTTCTCCTCCTCCGGGCGGTTTAGCAGGACAATTGTTGTATTTCATACAACAATCTGCCCCAACACCCGGGTATATAGGTCGCCGAGTTGTAATATGTACAACATTTAAGTCTTTACAGACCTGTACCGTGTAAAAGGTAAGAGAGTTAGTTAGGATAAGCCAACAGATTTGGGCAAAATCCACAACAGTTCATAGGGAAATAATCCTTTTCCGCATAGAAAAAGATAAATAATTTCAATTGTTTTAATTTGAAGGGAGATAAAATAATGAGAGGTCGTGTGCATACAGAGTATCGGCGTTTAGGGATTTTTGCTGTAGAGACTGAAGACCATGATTTCTCCATAATAGAGGTTCGGAGCGGGCTCCCATCCTTAGGTGACGAACTGGTTGGCGAGCTTAATTCACTTGGTGAAAAGCAGCTGTACAATGATACAACTCTAGAAAAATTGGATGTGTCTATTAAATCTATACATTTAATCCGTGATGATGTGAAGAGAGCTATTATAGATGCTGTAAGAGGGAAGTAGGAAGAAGACTCACATAACTGAAGTGTTTGTAATAGAAAATTTGATCAAGAACGCAGCTTTGGATCTGGCTAAGAATGATTGGAGTTTGGATAAGAAGATTATGTTGCAAACGGAGAATTTCCAATAGGTGATGAATATATGAAGAGGATGACCCAATCTCAGGAAGTCCTCTGCTAGTTGGTGCTCACTTAAAGAAGACGGCCTCGGATGATATTGAAGATTTTAACTTAAATTACCCGGGAGTAGTGAAGCAGTTTATAGTGTATGGTCTGGAAAATGGGTGGAATGGATCAAACAGAATTGAGTTCAGTGATGGGTTAGAAATACTTGAGAATATGGGGTATGACGTGTTATGGCTTAAAGCTGGACCTAGTCCGCAATAATTAATGGGTACTCTTACGCAGGAGGGCACTAGGAGCGTCGGATATGCAGAGGTAACACAAATTTTCAATAAACTATTGATAAAATCAGATTGATTCCATGAGCACTTATTATAAGAGGTGAGGATGATTAAAAAATCGGAAATTGAATTTAAAATGCGTCTAAGAGATGGTTATCCGGGACCCATACGTTTTGCGGACTTTATAGTTGACGGACATTCCTTATATGATAGGTATGCTAAGCATTATGACTTTGTATCATGTTTAGGGTGGGGCAGTGAGGATTTTCAGCAAAAACACATTTCAAGGTTGATATTATTGAGTCAGCCAGATTTCCCCAATGGAAAGAATTCAATATATATATGCCCTGCATGTGCTGATCTGGGGTGTGGGGCAGTATATTCATTTATTGAAATGAATAAAGACATTGTAACTTGGACTTTCATTGATGGCAGAGAACAGTTAATGAATAACTCAAAAACGTTTCACTTTGATAAACAAGATTATATTAAACAAATTAATAGTACATATGGATTAGGCGGGTTTAAATTCCCTTGGGAGAAGTAAACCTTATTCATAAGGAGTGAAAAACTTCTTTTAACAAACCAGCGGCAGCCCAGGACTTCATCCGTCCTTGGCTGCCGCTGGTTGCATTCCCCCTATCCATCCCTCTCCAGCCCCCACTACTCCTGCGACTGCAGAATATGATTCATTCTCCACTTGGACGGTGTGATGCCATAACGCTTTTTGAACTGGGTTGTAAAATAAGTGCTGCTGTTATATCCGACCCGGCCGGCAATCTCGCGGATATCGAGCGTAAGATCCGTGACCAGCAGCAGCTCTGCCTGCTCCAGCCGCAGCTGGTTGACGAAATCCGGGAAGCTGCTGTCCACCTCTTCGGCAATCAGCCTGCTGAGGTAGGCAGGGCTGACTGACAGCTTCTCGGCCAGCGCATTAAGCGACAGGGCGGGGTCGTTATAATGCTCCCTAATATAAGCGGCAGCCTCAGCGGCAATGCTCCGGGTCTGCACCGCACTCATACTGACAATCCGGCCCACGGCTGCGCTGCAGCTGTATTCAATCCACTCGCGCAGCTTGTCATAGCTCTGAATCTGCCAGACCTGCTGATAATCATCCAGAAAGCCGGAATGGCGGTTGCCCCCGCTGCTCAGATCTGCCGTACGGTTCAGCTCAAAGGCAAGCCTTGATACAGCAACGGTAGCAGACTCTGCACGGTAGCTGCAGGCTACCGCCAGCAGTCTTTCCACAGCCTGCGGGATGTGGCTGGCCAGCTCCGGCTGTTTTACCGCCTGCAGTACCGGCTCAAGCGCACTGTCTGGAACCGGGCTGCTGTTCAGATGGACGGTATCGTCGGCGAATATGATATTCTGCTGTGCATGGAATTTAAGATACTGCATGCAGTCTGCCGCTTCAGCGTATTTGGACTTCAGCAGGCCCAGATCACTTTCCAGCCCGCTGATGCCGAACGCGCAGCGGCCGCCGGACTTAAGGCATAGTGCAGCGAGCTCCTCCCATGTACTGCGGTAATGGGCATAATCCCCGAAGCTTCCGCTATAGAGCTCACTCAGAATAAGGACGGCCGACCCTTGATGGGGGCGGAAGATTTGAACCTCGGCCAGCTCCGAGAATGCAGTTTGAATCCGGTGAATGACTTCCTGTACAGGTTCCGGGGCATTCCCGGTCTGTCCCGGTTCCAGCACGGCCAGTACACAGATACAATAAGCACCTTCCGTTGCGCCGATGCCCATCATCGGGAGGACGCCGGAGGGGTCTGCCGCACCGCGCGGGGAGAGCAGCCAGCGCATCAGGGCACTGCCGTCGCTCTCCTTCTTGAGCTGTGCCAGCTTCACACCTATAGATTCCAGCTCCAGATTCACGGTATCCAGGTCACTGCCGGCCTTCAAGGCTTCTTCATTGCCGGAGATATTAGCGATGCTGCCAAACAGCCTGCCGATCGGTTTATAGATCTGCCGGGAAATCAGGTTGGCAGTTAGAGCAGCAGCAAGTATTAGAGCCAGGCAGAGGCCAATCATCAGATTGCGGGCATTTGCAAGCTCACGGATGCTGTCTTTATAGTACATCTCTGATACAAACCACAGCTTATCCTGCGCGGAATACACATAAGTAATCAGCTGCTTGTCTCCGTTGCCCTTATAGACGAAGGAGCCACTTTCAGAGGTGGAGGCAGCGACCTGCTTCAGCATCTCCGGATGTAAGGTGCTGCCGGAGAGTGTGCTGTGCATGAGAATTTCGCCATTCCGGTCAATGACGGCATAACGTGTAGTTCCGCCTTCTTTTTGAGTGAACAGATTGTTCTGGAGCTTGGCGAGATTGACCGTCAGCGCAACTGCGCCGTAATATTCGCTGTCTGCAAAGGCCCGGTCGTTATAAAAGACGGTCAGCAGGGTGACAGGCGTGCCGTTGTTCTGGGTGGTTTGCCACACAAAGGGAGATTCAATAATACGGCTGCTCCGCATCCTCCGGGCCAGCTCCAGCTTGGCTTCCGGGCTTAGCGGCATGTTCTCATAGATGACAGAAGGTTCCTTCTCCCCGAAGATATAGGCGTTCTCCAGATACTGGTTAACGACCAGCGCACCGCGAATCTGGCTTAAGACACTGTAGAGCTGGTCACTCCAGTCCGTCTCTCCGCTCCGCATCAGGGCACTGATGTTCGGGTTGGCATAGAAGTCCATCGTATAGTTCTGAACAATTTCCTTATAGTTCGTGAATACGGTTTCAGTATTTAACAGCACATTCTGGTTAGCCTTGTCGACATTATCAATCGAAATATTCCGGTACCAGTAGAATATCGCCATAGCCAGTACCAGAATACAGCAGACAGAGATCAGGGTCAGGCTCATAAAAAAGCGGGTATACAGTTTCTTTCTCTTTCCCAAGATGATCGCCCCTTTATGTAAATCCTACTACACCTATTCTAGTGGGACAAGCTATTCATTGACAAGAAGGGAGATAGACCCAAATAGCATGAAAGTATAAAAAACGGGAAAAAGAGCATAGAAAGAGCAAGAAAGTTAAACTTATACGAACTATAATTGGTTATGCTTACATTTTGCTCGTTTGAAGGAGGATTTCTGTATTGAGAACTTTCCGCAATCCGGTGCTGCCGGGCTTTTACCCTGACCCTTCCGCTATCCGCGTAGGTGAGGACTATTATCTTGTCACGTCGAGTTTTGAATTTTTCCCCGGTGTTCCTATCTTCCACAGCAAGGACCTGGTGAACTGGCGCCAGCTTGGCCATGTGCTTGACCGTCCGTCCCAGCTTAATCTGGACCACACGATTCCGTCGATGGGCATTTGGGCCCCTACCATCCGTTATCATCAAGGTCTCTTCTATATGATTACAACCTACGTGGACAATAATAAGGATCAGCATAATTTCTATGTGACTGCCGCCGATCCGGCCGGAGACTGGTCAGATCCGGTCTGGCTGGAGGATGCACCGGGTATCGATTCCTCCCTGTTCTTCGATGAAGACGGCAAGGTATATTACACCGGCAACCGTGTTCCTCCCGAAGGCCAGGATTATCCGAAGCATATGGACATTTGGCTGCAGGAGATTGACCTGGAGCAAGGCAAGCTGACAGGTCCGAAGCTCAGCATCTGGCAAGGTGCCCTTAAGGTGGGGCATGCGCAGGAGGGACCCCATGTCTACAAAATCGGCGGCTGGTATTATGTGCTGATTGCCGAAGGCGGCACCGGCCATACCCACGCTATCACGATTGCCAGAAGCCGGAACGTGACCGGCCCTTATGAAGGCCATAAAGCGAATCCTATTCTGACCCACCGCCATCTCGGCAGAGAATATCCAATCGTGAATGTCGGCCATGGAGAACTGGTGGAGACGCAGCATGGAGACTGGTGGATGTTCTGTCTTGCTTCCCGGACCTGCGGCGGCTATTACCGCAACCTCGGGCGTGAAACGTTCCTGACCCCGGTGAAATGGGAGAATGAATGGCCTGTAGTGAATCCGGGCAAAGGCGTGCTGGAGCTGGAAGCGGCAGCGCCTGATCTGCCGGAAACGAAGTGGCCGCAGTTGCCTGCACGTGATGATTTCGATGCAGCCGGACTCAGTCTCATCTGGAACTTCCTGCGGACACCGCGCGGGGAATTCTGGAGCCTCACTGAACGTCCGGGACATCTGCGGCTGCAGCTCAAGCCGGAGCAGCTGACAGAGATCAGCAATCCGTCTTTCATTGGAAGACGCCAGCAGCACTTAAGCTTCAGAGCAGAAGCTGAAATGGTCTTCAAACCGGGGGCACCAGGTGAAACCGCCGGACTTGCCCTGATCCAGAATGCGGACAACCACTTTCGCTATGAATTGAAGCTGGAGGACGGGAAGCAGGTGCTGCAGCTGATTGTGCTCAGCAGAGGGGACGAGCGGCTGCTGGCATCGGCGCCTTATCCGCATGACAAGGTGCAGCTTAAGGCAGAGGCCAGAGGACAGGACTACAGCTTCTATTATAGAGCCGACGAATTCGGCTCATGGACGGCATTACATGAACGGGCTGACGGAAGAGTGCTCAGCACGGACCTGGCCGGAGGATTCACAGGGGCGTACATTGGCATGTATGCCAGTTCCCAAGGGGCGCCAAGCACCAATTATGCCGATTTCGACTGGTTCAGCTATGAAGAAATTGAATAGACGGGAAGGAAGAAGCCTATGAACAGCCTGCAGGATTCCAATCCTTATCCTGTACCTGAACTGCCGCGGATTCCGGAGCGGACGTTCAGGATTACAGATTATGGCGCAGCAGAAGGAGAGCTGCTGTGCACTGCTGCCATACAGAATACGCTTGATGCCTGCACTGCTGCAGGAGGCGGAACGGTCATCATCCCGCCGGGAATATGGCGTACGGGACCGCTGACGCTGCACAGCCGGATTAATCTGCATGCCGAGCGTGGGGCACTCGTATGTTTCGAGCCGGACTTCGCGCTGTATCCGCTGCTCTTCTCCCATTATGAGGGGAATGCCGGCTGGCGCTGCCAGGCTCCGCTGGATGGGGAAGATCTCAGTGATGTAGCCATTACCGGCGAAGGGATATTCGATGGAAGCGGTGAGGCCTGGCGCCCGGTAAAACGCTTCAAGATGACGGAACTCCAGTGGCAGAGCCTGATCGCCTCCGGGGGAGTGCTGGATGAGCAGAATGAGATGTGGTGGCCTTCTGGAGAAGCATTGGAGGGAGAGGCCTACTACCGGCGGCTGCTGGAGGAAGGGCAGACTGAAATGGAAGCTTATCTGCCTGCCCGGGCCTATCTGCGTCCTGCACTGCTAAGCCTGCGGAACTGCAAGCGGGTGCTGCTGGAGGGAGCCACTTTTCAGAATTCACCTGCCTGGTGCCTTCATCCTATGGGCTGTGAACAGGTAACGGTCAGGCACATCCAGGTACGTAATCCATGGTATTCCCAGAATGGGGACGGCCTGGATCTGGAGTCCTGCACACACGCCCTTGTGGAGCACTGCCGGTTCGATGTAGGGGATGATGCGATCTGTCTGAAGTCGGGCAAAGACGAGGAAGGCCGCAGAGCAGGGATGCCCTGCCGGTATATTACGATCCGGCATTGTACGGTATATCACGGACATGGCGGAGTGGTGATCGGCAGTGAAATGTCGGGCGGAGTGCATACGGTCAGAGTCAGCGATTGCCTGTTCATCGGCACGGACATCGGGCTGCGCTTCAAAAGCGCCCGGGGAAGAGGCGGCGTAGTAGAGGATATCCGGATGGAGAATATCCGGATGACAGGCATTATCCATGAGGCGGTTTCTTTCCATATGTTCTATGCGGGAGTTGAGGGCTCTGAAGGCTACGATGAGCAGTCCTTCCCCGTTACGGAGGAGACTCCGCAGTTCCGGAATATCACACTCCGGAATATCACCTGCCATGGTGCGGCAACTGCGCTGCTGGTGAACGGATTGCCGGAGATGCCGCTTGCTGAGCTGACGGTGGAGAATTTCAGCGCCATAAGCAAGCGGGGAATGGTTCTGCGGTACGCCAGCAATCTGAAGCTGGACCGGATCCGGCTAAGGACAGAGGAAGCACAGCCCGTGAAGATGCATAAATGCAGCCATGTAGAGCTCATCCGGTCCGGAGAACTCGTGATCACGGAGAGCCCAGGCTAATGTCCGGGAGAGGCGCGCTATTCTTCTATCCTTCATTCAGACTTGGACGACGCCCGCGACCTGGATGCCTTGCGGTATTGGAGCGGAGTCAGCCCGGTTGATCTTTTGAAAGTTTTATTGAAGTGGGACAGATGCTCGAAGCCGACTGTGGAAGCGATCTCCTGAATCTTCGAGGAGGTTCCGGCCAGCAGGTGCTGGGCCTCACGGACTCTGACATGAACAATGTATTCGCGGAAATGAAACCCGGTCAGGCGGTGAAAGACGCGACTCAGGTAAGACGGGCTGATGAAGAAGTGTCCGGCAGTCTCTTCCAGCGTAAGCGCTTCGCGGTGATGGCCCCGGATGTAAGTGGCGACATCGGTTACCAGATGATGCAGCGGGTGCTTCGTTCCGCCGGCCTGTGTCGTACTCTCCGAGCGCTGGAGCAGAATCATCAGCTCGGTGAACAAAGTTACGATGATGGCTTCATACAATGGCCGCTGAACACGTGCTTCCTCCAAAATACGGTTCAGCAGTGTCTCCGCCTCATTCTGTTCGCGCAGGGTCAGCCTGAACAGACGGTAGCGGTGGTTCTGAAACCACAAGGCTTCACCTTGCAGCACAAGGGGCAGCAGATCAGGGTCGTAATTGATCAGAATCCGTTCGAATTCGGCCATTTCGGAGCTTGCAGTAGCATGCAGCTCCCGGCCGGGAATCAGAATCAGCTCGCCCTTGTGAACCGTAACGACCCGGTCATCCACAAAGTATACGCGCTCACCCTCTGTCAGATAGTACAGCTCGGTGAGTTCATGGCTGTGGGGGCGCGGCATCGCAGTGATGCCTTTGCGCTTCATATGCTGAATGCTGAACCGTCCTTCTTCTATATGATATTTCGGATTAGGGCTAGTCACGCTGGTCATAAATCTCCTCTTCTCATATGAACCGTTACGGTTATTATAGAATAAATAGAGGTCGCCATGAAAGGAGCCGCACATGTTAATTACAGTATCGAAGAGTCCGGGGGAAGGATACAGCAGTCTGCAGGAGGCGCTGGATTCCATTCCGCCGCAGCAGAAGCAGGCCGTAACCATCCGGATCAAGCCCGGCATTTATGAGGAAAAGATTACAATCGTCCGTGAAGCCCCGCCCATTCTGCTGCTGGGGGAGGACCCGCATTCCACCGTGATTACCTGGAATGATAATGCCCACACTCTGGGAGCGGACGGTGAACCGCTCGGTACCTTCCGCAGCGGCACCCTGAATGTGTTCGCGGAAGGCTTCACAGCCGAGAATCTGACCATCCGGAACGCTTCCGGTCCGGGAACCGGACAGGCGGTGGCCGCCTTTGTTGATGCCGGACAGGCGGTGTTCCGGCGTGTTCGTCTGCTGGGTGACCAGGATACACTCTATACAGGGCAGGGCAAGCAATACTACAACGACTGCTATATTGAAGGCGATGTTGATTATATTTTCGGTGCCGCCACGGCGTTGTTTGAGGGCTGCCATCTGCACAATAAGCGGTCCAGAGGTTATATTACAGCCGCTTCAACACCGGAGGGAGCTGCATTCGGCTATGTATTCCTGAATTGCCGGATTACCGGCGGCGAAGGGGTCAGTGAGGTGTATCTCGGACGGCCCTGGCGGCCTTATGCACATGTAGCCTTCATCCGTACGGTTATGGACGAATCGGTTACCGGCGAAGGCTGGCATAACTGGGGGCAGCCGGACAGGGAGCAGACCAGCCGTTATGAAGAATACGGCAGCAGCGGGCCAGGGGCCTGTCCCGAGAGCCGCGCTGCATGGTCGCGCCAGTTAACTGCAGAGGAAGCTGCGGAGTACCGGGTTCTGACCGTTCTGGACGGCTGGCATCCTGAAGGCTATTAAGAACCAGGAGGAACCCTGATGGAATCATTGGAACAATATATGAAGCAATTGACCGCTTCCGCAGCGCAGGACGCTGCCTTCCGTGAGGACATTCCACACGGGGAGTGGCGGGCAAAGCTTACTGCAAGCTTTACCGGACGGCTTGGCGGCTTTCCGGAGGAACGGGCAGCGCTTGCACCTGTGCTGCTTGAGCGGGTAGCCTGTAACGGATATATACGTGAGCGTGTGGAGATTACCACGTATGAAGGACTTAGAATGGCTATGTATCTTCTGATTCCGGGGCAGCTGTTATCCTCTCCCTGCCCGGCTGTTCTGGCTATTCATGGGCATGGCTACGGCAGCCGTGAGATTACCGGCCTCAATCCGGACGGCTCGCAGCGGCAGGGTGACCCGGGGCTGCATAAGGATTTTGCCGTCTCGCTGGTGAAGCAGGGCTTCGTGGTCGCAGCGCCCGAGGTGCTCGGCTTCGGAGACAGACGGCTGGCAGAGGATCTGGAGAGCGGTGAGCCCGGGCGTAATTCCTGCTTCCGCCTATCCTCCGCGCTGCTGATGACGGGACAGACGATGGCAGGCTACCGGATCTATGAAAGTATGCGGGCGCTCGACTATCTGCTGACGCGGGAAGAGGTTAACGGTGAACGAGTAGGCATTATGGGCATATCCGGCGGCGGGCTGGTCGCCGGCTTCACAGCTGCACTGGATCAGAGGCTCACCTGTGCGGTCGTCAGCGGGTATGCCAATACGTTTGCGGACAGTATACTGACGCGGAATCATTGTCTGGATAATTATATTCCGGGCATTTTGCTGGAAGCGGAAATGCCTGATCTGCTTGGGTTAATTGCACCTCGCGGCCTGTTCGTGGAGTCGGGAGATGCCGACCCTTTGTTTGGTCCGGCTGGCGCGAAGCAAGCCCTGGACCGGCTGGAGGCGATCTATAACGCAGCGGGGCATGGCGGACAGGTGGAGGCGGATTTTTTTGTTGGAGGGCATGAAATACACGGGGAGCCGGCGTATGCCTGGCTGCGGAAGCAGCTTGCCGGTGCCTGAGCTCAGACTTAGGCTTGGAACATAAGCGACAGGAGGAATAATGATGTCTATCACAGAAACAACAACGTCAGGTTTGTCCCGCAGAATCGCGGATACCTTCATCAGTCAATGCAATGAACACGGGGAACATGAGTATGTCCTGGAGCGCTGGGCCTATGTGCCCGGTATGCTGCTGATGGCAGTGGCCCGCGCCGGTGTGCAGCATGGGGAGTTCGAATATCTCTCCTTCATGCAGCGGCATATGGATAGCTTCATCGGGGAGGACGGCTCGATCCGCTCCTATTCGCTGGAGGAATATAACCTGGATCAGATCAACCAGGGCAAGAATCTCTTCTACCTGTACACGCAGACCGGGGAAGCGCGTTACGCTGAAGCGGCTCATCTGCTGGCGGCGCAGCTTATTGGGCAACCCCGAACTTCAGAAGGGGGATTCTGGCATAAGAAGGTGTATCCTTTCCAGATGTGGCTGGACGGACTATATATGGCTTCGCCGTTTCTTGCCGAATACGGGGCCGTATTTCAGCGTCCCGAGCTGATAGATGAAGCTGCTCATCAGCTGCTATTGATTGAGCGCCGGACCCGTGACCCGCGGACCGGCCTGCTCTATCACGGCTGGGATGAATCCAAAGAGCAGGAATGGGCGGACTCGACCACCGGCCTCTCTTCCCACTTCTGGAGCCGCGCGATGGGCTGGTACGCCATGGCCGCCGTGGACTGTCTGGAGCATTTCCCGGTCACCCATCCGCAGCGGGGAACGATCATCGGGATTTTCCAGCGGATGTGCGGTGCACTGCTTGAGGTTCAGGACCAGGAGACCGGCCTGTGGTATCAGGTGCTAGATCAGGCAGGGCGCAAAGGCAATTACCTCGAGGCCACCGGCTCCTGCATGTTCGTCTATGCGATGGCCAAAGCGCTGCGGCTGCGTTATCTGGAGCCTTCGTTCAAGGAAGCGATGCTGAAAGGCTATGAGGGCATCCTCACGCATCTGGTTACCGAAGATGAACAAGGCGTTCATCTGCATCAGATCTGCCACGGGGCAGGACTCAGCAAGGACCGGAACGGTTCCTATGATTACTACATTTCTGAGGCGATAGTCTCTGATGCGCCAATGGGTGTTGCGCCATTATTGCTGGCTTCCCTTGAGGTGGAGAAGTACCTTGACGGGCAATAGGCTGCTGCTGTCGGAGCAGACGAATACATGAATACCGGTGAACTTAAGCGTCAACATCGTTATAATAGCAGCCGATCCCGGTCCGCCTTTTGTGATAGTATAGGATATTGGATACTTCTAATAGAGGACATGCGGAGGAAGCTATGAATCAGGAATTGCACAGAATAGCTGAGTGGATTAACAGTCAGGCAGAGAGAGTGATCGTGGGGATTTCGGGTCATGGGGCATCGGGAAAGACGACGTTTGCCCATCATCTGATCACTCTTTTGGGGCAGGAGAACTTGAATGTTCTCAATACTGACCCCTACATTATCGGATCTGATCTTAGGCGGTACGCAAGGATTGACTACGAATATAACAATGAACAATATCGTGATAAAATGACCGCCTGTCACCCTGCCGCCCATAACGTGGCTGCTTTGGAGCGAGACATCCGTATGCTGCGGGACGGCTTGGATCTGTATACCATCGGTACGCATTATAGCAAGAGTGCGCTGTTATCTTCTGACAACAGGATTAATATTGTAGAGGGCATGAGCGTGGCTTTTACGGACCCAAGTCTGTATGATCTCAAAGTCTACTTATATACGGATGGGGAGACCGAGCTGAGGCGAAGGGGAATCCGTGATGTGGCTGAGCGGGGGACGGATATTCAGTATTTAATGAAGTCCCATGAACAGCGCAGAATTCAGTATGAATTATTCATGCATCCGTATCATGAGAAGTTCGATATTGTAATCAGGAATCAAGATTAAGCTTAGTTTCGGCGAAAAGAAAGTCATACACAGCTACGGCCCCAGCCTTCCGGTGAAATGGAGAGTTGGGGCCATTTTTTGCTTCTTGGAATGGAAAAAATAAAATCCGAAAATATTACCAATCATTGACCGGAATCATGCTATAATTTTAACGGATTAATAGGTCTTAAGTAATAGATGAGGGAAGGTAACTTATAATTTGTGCGCTTTTATAACTACATAGTCGGGGGTATTAGCTTGTTCATTCAAAAAAGGGTAAGGAAAAAAGTAATCGCAGGAGTACTAGCTGTATGTCTATCCATACTGCCGGCCGGCGCAGCTTTTGCGGGTAATGTATCGGATCTCAGCGGAAACTGGGCGAAGGAGCACATCAGTAAGTGGATGGATCAAGGTCTGATCTCCGGCTACCCGGATGGTGAATTTAAGCCGGATCATCCGGTCACGCGGGCTGAATTAACGGTTTTGATTAATAGGGCTTTTGGATTCACTGAGACTAAGAAAGTTAATTTCAGCGATATCTCCAGCAGTAAGTGGTATTATTCAAGTATTTTGCAGGCCAATGCCGCGGGTTACGTTCAGGGCTATGCGGATGGGACCTTTAAGCCGGACCAGAAGATTAACCGTCAAGAAATGGCTGTTATCATCAGCAAGTTGCTCAAGCTGACAGCATCGGCTGCGGCTCCTGAGTTTAAGGATATTGCCGGAAGTCCTGATTGGAGCAAAAGTGCTATCCGGGCTGTAAGCGAGCAGGGGATCATGACAGGCTCCGGCGATGGGAATTTTCGCCCGCTTGCTTATGCAACCCGTGCGGAAACGGTAGTCATCCTGGATAGAGCTTTATCCTTGCCCGATGCAGATTCCGGGGAATATGTAATCATCTATGATTCGCCGGGTACATACGGTCCGATGTCGGGAATGTCCGAAGTAGACAGTGATGTAGTAATTAATGTGCCAGGTATCACACTCCGTAATATGAACATTACTGGAGATCTGCTGCTGGGAGAAGGCATAGCTGAAGGCGATGTGCATCTCCTGAATGTAACGGTAGGAGGTAACACCGCGATTGAAGGCGGCGGGGCGAATAGTATTCATCTTGCGGATTCTACACTGGGTTCTGTGCGTATTGACAAGAAGAATGGCAGTGTAAGACTGGTTGCTGAAGGAAAGACCCAAATCAATGATCTTCAGATCAAGTCCGCTGCAGCCGTAGAAACACTCACCGGAGCTGCAATCAGCACCCTCACGTTATCCCGTGAAATTCCAGCGGATGCCCGTATCCTTTTGACAGGTAACTTCAAGGCTGTGAATATTCTTGCATCACGTCTTAACATTGACATCAGCGGGGGCACTGTGGAGTCAATCAATATTGATAAAACAGCGGGCAGTAATAAATTGAGCAATAGCAGCAGTATCAAGTCTATGATAATGAACGCCGGTATACAAATTTCAGGTAAAGGCAACATCGGGAATGCAGTCGTCAACGCTTCGGGCATTACAATAGAGAATGCGCCAGGGAAAATTACCGTGGGCAGCGACGTTCCGGCAGATGTGAAAATCAATATAGCCGGTTCTGATAAAACGGCTGCTGCGTCTTCTGTAACTCCAACAGCGGCCGTATTAGTTGGCGGCGGGGGTGGAGGCGGAGGCGGAGGCAGTGCGGCAGAAATGCCGGCGCCAACAGCAGCACCAACGCCTGAACCAACGGCGGAACCAACCGAAGAGCCAACGCCGGTACCAACGGTGAAGCCAACGCCGATAGCGACAGTGAAGACAACGCTGGTACCAACAGCAAAGCCAACGCCGGTAGCGACAGCGGCAGCAACGCCGGTTTCATCAGCTACACCAACAGCAGCGACTTCGCCGTCACCGTCACCATCGCCGTGGCCGATAGTTACACCGATATCCACACCGTGGTCAACGGTGGCACCCACACCGCCCATTGTAGATCATGGGGTTGTACAAGGGGTCATTGAGCATGGAGACGGGAAGGCTGCCGATTCCGGTACCTTGTATTTGGAACGGGACAGCGATCATATGATTTACAGCACTGTACTAACGAATGGTGAATTCTCTATAGATTTGCCGGACGGGCCCTACAAGATTTACTCCATGCGTTCCACAACTACACAGGAGATTATTTCACTCTACTATATGTTTTACGTTATGAATGGCAAGGCAGATAGAGAGGTGCATATCCTCATTCCTGAGCAGCAGGCGGGCACGATGCAGTATTCGGACGGGACCGCGGTGGAGAATGGAGAAATTATTGTAAAGCGCTTAGACAGCGGACCGCTTGCCTGGTATAGTGCCGAAATCCAAGCAGGTAAGTTTAACTTATATTTGCCGGACGGTCATTATAATGTAGAAGTCTTAATCTATGGCGAAACTAACAAACAATTAACCATTAATCATTCATTTGAGGTCATTGACGGGAAAAGCAATTTGAATATAACATTGCCACCCAAAATTGAAGGAAGTATTAGCTTCGTGGATGGTTCCCCGATGCACGATGGCTGGCTGGAAATAAGTAATATGGGTGCAGTGAATACCGGGCTTTATAAGGTTGATGTTACTGCTGGTAAGTTCAATCTTTATTTGCCTGATGGCGACTATAGCATACAGACGCTGAACACTAAGGATTCAGAAAGTATACCTTTACGTACACAGATAAAGATTGTTAATGGTGAACCTGCCTCAGGGCCTATTGATATCAAAGTACCTTTAGCAATATCAGGCAAGATCTATAATGAGGACGGAACTCCATATGCTAATGGTATATTAGTGATCACAGAGGTTGGCACTGCTTCACCGCTTCTGTATGCAGCAACGATTAAGAATGGCCTGTATGATTTCTATTTGCCTGATGGCTCATACCGGGTACTTATTTTAGCGGAAAAAATGTACTCCATCTACAATGCCAAATTCCCGTATTATAGTTTCTCGGTGCTGGACGGGCAGTCTGATCCGCAAGAGCTTGTAATTCATTTGCCATCTAATAATGTTACCGGCACTTTGAAATATGATGATGGGACCCCGCTGCCGGACGGCTATATTGAATTAGGCAGTGGTCTTGGCGGAAAGGATTATCTCAAAACAGTTGAGCTGAAAAATGGGGTTTTCGGTGCTGGTTTTCCGGATGGGGAATACGATGTATTCATCTATTGGGATGCCGAGCATCTTAATAGAATCGAAATAAATTGTAAATTTAAAGTTGAAGAGGGCCTGCTTGTTGATCCCCTGGACGTTACTTTGGCTAAGGAATAATAAACGAATACAGCAGTCTATGAAAAAACAGAGCAGCGCTTCCCGTCACAGGAGAGCCGCTGCTCTGTTGCGTGTAGCGCTCATTCAGTATACAAACTTCCGCTGCGCCCAATAGCTGAATACGAAGACCGAGATTTCTGTCAGAATCTTGGCTGCAACCAGCGGAATTATCAGCTTCTCATTATAGAAGTAGAGCAGCCCGTAATTGAACAGCAGCACAAGGACTACGAGGGAGAAGTACTTGGGCAGTGACTGGAGGCGCGATTGTTGGCCGCCGCTGAATACATACTTCCGGTTTACCGAGTAGTTGAAGACTGAGCTGCATAATCTTGCGGCTGCGACAGCCAGGAACAGGTTATGGGTCAGGCTCTGGAACAGGAACAGCAGTACGAAATCCAGCAGGCCTGAGATCAGTGAGGAGGTGCTGAACATCAGAATCGGCAGATAGATCCGGAAGGAGTCGATCAGCGGCCGGAAGTGGGAGGATTTATTATCCTCCAGATAGACGGTATCTATATACTCCTCAGTAATGGTATAACCCTCTTTGTGGGCGCTCAGCAGCATGTTCATCTCATATTCGAACCGTTCGCCGGGAATCCGGCACAGCCAGTCCAGCATCTGGAACGGGAAGCCGCGCAGGCCGGTCTGGGTATCATAGATTTTGGTGCCGGTAGTTAGTGCGAAGACGGAGCGTGTCACGGTGTTTCCGAACCGGCTGCGCAGCGGAATGGTTCCGCTGAACCGGCGGCTCCCGAGTACAATGCCGGGTTTGCTCTGGAGCAGCAGCGTTTCGGCAATCCGTTTGATGTCATGGGGCAGATGCTGTCCGTCACTATCAGCGCAGATCACATTACCGTGCAGTCCGGTTTCCTGGATATGACGGAAGCCTGTTTTGAGGGCGGCACCTTTGCCGAGGTTGGTCTTATGGGTCAGGAGGGTGCAGCCGAATGCCGCAGCCCGCTCGAAGATTCCCCGGTAAGCCGGGCCGCTGCCGTCATCGACCAGTATAATGGGTCCTAGCGGATATTCGTTCAGCTGCACAATTAAATCCAGCAGCCGTTCATCTGGTTCATAGGCGGGGATTAGTATAGTCATCCGGGTTCACTCCTTAATATAAAGTATGTCGCTGACACCGCGTTCCTGGTTTTTGCCCAGCGGATTATTCACGACCCGGCCCATGAAGTACATGGTGGAGGAACCGCCGCCGTCCAGATTGTAGGCTTCTGCAGCTCCGAGGCCTTCCATCACATCAGCAAGCTCGGCAAGGGTCATCCCGCGGCTGTAGCCTTCCTTGCGTCCGTCAACTACAACGAACACGTAGTGGTTCGGGGCGATCATGCCAATGGCGGTCCGGGGATTCGCATCCTGAATCGAACGGTTGCCGAAATTGTTATCGATTTTGACACTGCTGAAATCACTGACGATCTTGCCGTCCTGAATCAGAATCGGTCCGAAGGACAAGGTGTTCGTAACCCCTTCAGCCAGCAGCTCAGACGAAGAGACTTCCTCCTCATCATAGGTCTGCATCGTTCCGTCTCCGAACAGAGCCATCGCATCCCGCACCGGATCATCCCGGTACACGGTTCCATTGCGGATAATCACGCCGTCTTCACGGAAGCCGTAGTAATCTCCGTTAATGGCGAAGATCGCATTATTAGCGGAGGCAATCACCGAGGTGTCCTCCGTAATATTCGTACCGAAGCTGTTATCGGCAAAAGCGGACCGCAGGCTGCCGGCATCCTTCAGGACCACATCTGCGACAAAATAAGTGATCTGGTCTGACCCGCTTCCCGTCTGGACCTGATCAATCTTGACCTGGATATCGTCACTGCTGTAATTCCAGTCATCCGATGTTGCACTCACATCAGCTGTTGCGGCTGCTGTTGTTGTGCCTGTGCTGCCGGTACCAGCGGTTCCGGCGGTATCGTCTGCGACGACAACCTCAACATGCTCAATCAGATAACGGTCTGCCAGACGATATACCACTGCGCCAAGGCCCAGGAGGATGACGAGGATTATAATCAATAATTTTCGTTTGCCGGGACGGGGTGCATTGTTGCCTGTATTGCGTGTGTTGCTTGTGTTGCGTGACTTCATATCGAAGCACCACCTCTTCAATTAAGTTCTTAAGGCTCATGATAAGTGCCATTCCTTAAATGAATCTTAACTGGCGGTATCTGCGGGGAAGGTGCGAGTAACCAAGGGTTGATCTGTTGATGATGTGTTAATCTGTTGAGCTGTATTTGCATTAATGTTGTACGTACTACAACTTGGCATTGCAAATAGCTGGTGTTCGGGAGGATTGTTGCAGGAAATACAACAATTGTCAGGATAAACCGCTTAGAGGAGGGGAAAAGCTGCATTCCATACAACAATTCCGGATTACGGCCGCTTTTATAAGCAAAATGTTGTATTATGGGCATGATTTTATAAAAAAGTAATGTAGTAGAATCGCGCCCGCAGCATTGGTATACTTTAACAAAAGCTCCATCCGATCATGATTTCAGGGAGGTCATCAGCCGTGAAAGTAAAGCCTGTCTCAAAACTGCTGTGCAAGCTGAGAATAATGGTTGTACTGTTCAAAAGGTTGTCCAGGGCAGCTCTTCCGGCGCTACTTCTGCTGGTTCTGGTTACAGGCTGCTCGTTATTTGATGGTGGCGGCTCATCCGCCATCAGTCACAAGATTGACCAGCAGGAGGATGTCATATCCTCTAACGGCGGCGTAATCAGCAATTTGGACAAGCTGGACAGTTTCATGGAACGGGGAAGCGGCAGCCAGCGGATAGTGCAGTATACGATTGAAGGCGATCCGATCTTTATTGAAACGCGGTATAAAGGCGGACGGCTGGAGCTGAGTTATGATACCACTGAGGATGCCTTCGGACCCCGTGAAGTGAAGACTTACAGCTGTGATAAGCTTGTACGGACGGAGGAGAAGCATCAGTTGAAGTACTCCCTGAAGGGCTGCGAGGGAGAGGCCGTGAATCAGGATTTACTCACTGTTGACTTCGATCTGGGCCGGCAGGATAAATTTGAATTTATCCTCAAATACGGGTTTAATCTCAGGAATGAGATCAATACGGTGAATCAGAACCTGGTAAAAGATATGCTGGACGGTACTGTCATCGAAATCAGCGATTATGGCTTGCCGGTTGAAGACCGGCAGAGCATTTACCGGAAGCTGGTGCTGTCCAATTATCTTGGGGAGAAGCAGCTTAGTACAAGCTGCAACCTCAAGCCGTATGAGAGCTATGATCTGACGGTGCTGATCAATAGTGCCGAGCGGCATTATGCCTGGAGCGAATGTGATACCGGCAGGGATGGCAAGACCATGACGGAGGCCGCAGATTACATTATCGGGCTTGTAGAAGCCGGGGATAGTTACTTACAGCTGCCTGCTGCTACAGGCGGCGTCAAATAGGATTACAGGAGGTTCAATATGCTGCAGCGGGTGCTGCTGATTGAGGACGATGAGGCAATCAGCGAAATGGTAGGTTCATATTTGACTAAAGAGGGCTATGAGGTGGAGACAGCATTTGACGGGGAGGCGGCGGTGAAGAAGTTTGTGGGCGGTCCGTCATATGATCTGGTACTGCTGGATCTGATGCTGCCGAAGCGCAGCGGTACGGATGTGCTGCAGATGATCCGCAGCGGGAGCCTTGTGCCGGTGCTGATTATGTCAGCGAAGGACAGTGATGTAGATAAGGCGCTGGGGCTTGGCTTCGGCGCTGATGATTATATCACCAAGCCGTTCTCGATGATTGAGCTGGCAGCGCGGGTGAAGGCGGCGATCCGCCGGGCCGGGTACGCAGCGCAAGGGAGCCAGGCTGCCGCCGGCAGTCAGGCGTCTGCCGGGGAGGAGCCGCAGCCGGCATCGAAGGTGATTAAGCTGCGTGGACTAACGGTCGATCTGGATAACTTCTCGGCGCAGAAGAACGGGGAAGAAGTGAAGCTGACCGCCAAGGAATTCCATATCCTGAAGCTGTTTGTCAGCAGCCCCGGGCGGGTATTCACCAAGGCGCAGATTTACAGTCTGGTCTGGGAGGATGACTACTTCGGGGATGAGAATGTAATTAATGTACATATGCGCAGACTGCGCGAGAAGATTGAGGACGATCCCTCTCATCCGGAATATATCAAAACGCTGTGGGGCATCGGCTATAAGCTCGGAGATATGCAGCAATGACAGCCTTGTTCATTATCATCATTGCGCTGCTACTGCTGGTCCTTGTACTGCAAGTAATGCATTCGCGGCAGCATGCACGCCAGCTGAAATATATTCATACCAAGCTGGAGAGTATTGTGGAGCGCGGCTCGCATGAACGGCTGCTTCTGATGAGCAGCAGTCCGGAGCTGCAAATCCTGCTGACCGATCTGAACCGGCTGCTGGATGTCAATCATAAGGGAGCTGTAGAACGGGCCAGGCTGGAGAAGTCTATGCGCAGTATGCTGGCTAACATCTCCCATGACCTGAAGACCCCGCTGACGGTGGTGCTGGGGTATATTGAGACCCTGCTGCATGATAAAGACATGCCTATGGAGGAGCAGGAACGTATTCTTCGCACCATTCATGCCAAAGCAGGGGAAGTCATTACGCTGATGAACCGTTTCTTTGATCTGGCCAAGCTGGAGTCGGGGGACCGGGATATCCCGCTGTCACGTGTGGAGCTGGGTGAGGTCTGCCGCAGGAATATTCTTGCTTTCTACGATATTCTCAGTGCCAAAGGTGCTGATGTGCAGATCGAAATACCGGATGAGCCGCTCTATATGATGGGCAACGATGATGCGCTGGACCGCGTGTTGTCCAATCTGTTGTCGAATGCTATTGCCTACGGTGATGCCGGAGGGGCGCTGGGGCTGAAGCTGTACAGCGATGCCGGTCAGGTGTGTATAGAAGTGTGGGACCGGGGCAAGGGCATTGCCGAAGGCCATGAGGACAAGGTGTTCGAGCGGCTCTATACCCTGGAGGATTCGCGCAACCGCGACTACCAGGGCAGCGGCCTGGGGCTGACCATCACCAAGCGGCTCACCGAGCAGATGAACGGCCGTATTTCCTTAAGCAGCAAGCCGTACGTCCGGACGGCATTTACGCTTTCTTTTCAGCGGCTGACCTTCTGAAATAATTCCGGTTCTGGCGGGGCGGTCTGCGTATCCATACGCAGCTTAAGAATTTCGTAAGATTCAAGTAATAAAAAAGCAAACTCCGCCCTGTAGAATAAATACCAGGAAGAAAAAGAAGAAGTCAAAGGGGATAACGGACATGACAACGATACTCCGGACATGGGATTTAACCAAAGTCTATGAGGATAAGGAAATTGTACGCAGCGTGAATATGGAGATTAAGCAGGGTGAAATTTACGGGTTCCTGGGACCCAACGGCGCCGGCAAAACGACGGTGATGAAAATGATTACGAATCTGGTGAAGCCGACGGCGGGCGAGATTGAATTTTTCGGAGACAAAATGACCCCCCGCTCTTATGAAATGCTAAAGCGCATGGGCAGCATCATTGAATATCCGGTCTTCTACGACAAGCTGAGTGCCCGCGAGAACCTGGCGCTGCATGGTGAATACATGGGATATTATGATGTTCAAGCGATGGAGGAAGCGCTGGAGCTGGTGAAGCTGAGTGCAGTGGACAAGAAACCGGTGAAGCAATTCTCCCTGGGGATGAAGCAGCGGCTGGGCATTGCCAGAGCGGTGATGACCAAGCCGGAGCTGCTCATTCTGGATGAACCGATCAACGGGCTGGACCCGCTCGGCATCAAGGAGCTGCGCGAGGTGTTCCGGATGCTGAGCCGGGAATACGGCATGACCCTGCTGATCTCCAGTCATATTCTGGGCGAGATCGAACAGATTGCCGACACGATCGGCGTGATCCGCGAAGGCGTGCTGGTGGAGCAATTGGCGATGGATACGATCCGTAACCAGAATACACAGTACATTGAGCTGATTACAGGCGAGTGCACCAAGGCCGTCTACATCCTGGAGCATAAGCTGGGCTTAACCAATTATAAAGTGCTCGACCCGCGCACCATCCGGATCTATGATGATATTCCGCAGCTGGAGCTGAGCAAGGCGCTGGCCGAAGCAGATGTGGAGCTGGAAAGTATGAGCAAGAAACATCATTCGCTGGAAGATCATTTTGTAGAACTGATGGGAGGTGCCCACAATGCTTAAGCTAATTCGTTTGGAGCTGCGTAAGAACAAATTCAATTTTCTCAAAAGTGTGCTGATTGCCGATCTCGCCATTCTGGGCTTCATGGTCCTTATCGCCTTTACATCGCTTAACGAAGGGGAATTCAGCACGTATCCTGATTTGTTTGATGGTGTGTTCGTTTTTGTAAAAGCAACATTTATCATCTTCGCCTCCGTATTGATAAGCAAGCTGGTAATCGACGAGTACAAGAATAATACGATCACTGTGCTGTTCATGTACCCGGTTCCCCGCAAGATGCTGCTGGCTGCGAAGCTGATTATCGTCTTTCTGTTTACGTTCCTGAGCATTTTCCTGTCTGATATTGCAATCAGCAGTATCCTCACCGGCATTGATTATTTCATGTCTGACGTGATTCAGGGTACTGTATCACAGGATCTGATCACCGCAAACCTGCTGAAGGCCGGAACGGATGCGCTCTACGCGGCAGGCATTGCACTGATTCCGTTATACTTCGGGATGCGCCGCAAATCCGTACCGGCTACCATTGTCTCCGCCGTCCTGATTGTCATGCTGATCTCATCCGGCTTCGGAAACGGGAGCTTCCGGATGGGCAATCTGATCTGGATTTCACTCTCTCTGGCGCTGGTCGGTGGGGGAATCGCGTATCTGTCGATCCGGAATATCGAGCATCAGGATGTTGCCTGACGGGCAAGGCTGAGCCGCTGTGATTGTATGAGATGAATGCCGTCCCTTCAGGGGCGGCATTGTTTCTGTTTAGTTGAACAAGCGCTCCAATCCGGCGTTTTTGTGGCGACCTATAGCGGTTTTTTTGTTATAATAGTAAATAATTCAGAGATTTCTACATAATCAGAGTTTCTCCGCAATCTATGGTCCTATAATATAGCAGGAATGAAGCAGCAGAGGAGGTGGGCCATGCATAAAGATTGGGCTTCTATCCTGGGCCGGGCACTTTCTGAAGAAAGTGCTTATAGAGCGTTGTTCGATCATCATCCGGATCTCATTATCGTGCTGGACAGACAGGGGCGTTATGCCGACAGCAACCGGACCTTAAGTGCAGAGGATGCAGCCAGGCTGATCGAATGCCGGATGCATCCTCCCGGCGAGGGCTATTTCGCATCTGCTCTGGCCGGTATTACATCCAGCTTCGGGTTAATGGTGGAAGCGGAAGAAGAAAGCGGAGTAAAAGCAGGGAATTCCGGTGACGATGCTGTTTCTGTAAGGTATGTGCCGCTTCATACAGATGAAGGCATTGCCGGTGTATTTGCCATCATTCATGATACCGGGAACCGGCCGCTCTCTCTGCTGCTGCAAAGCTGGGAACGCATGAGCAGACAGGAATCTGCCGGTGCTGAACGCATTGGACTTGAGGGCGCGGACTTCCCTCCCCTGACGGACGAGGAATTGCTGACAGAGGAGGAACTGCCGGTTTCAGAGTTTATTTTTGAGATGGCGGAGGATAGACGGCTTAGTCTGATTCTCAATTCCGTCTCGGCGGGAATCTTCGGACTGGACACGCTGGGCCGGACGATCTTCATCAACCGTGAAGGGGCCGAAATGCTGGGCTATGAGCCGTCAGAGCTGGCCGGATTGCCGATGATGGAAATGATTCACTATATCCGCGGGAGTGCAGCCCGGCATTCACCGCTGGAATGTCCCATCCGGCTCACCATTCAAGATGGCGTTACCCGCAGCAAGGCGGATGAAATCTTCTGGCGCAAGGACGGGACCAGCTTCTTCGTGAACTACCGGATTGCCCCGCTGCTGGATAAAGGCATGATCTGCGGTGTGGTCGTCTCCTTCAGTGATATTACGAACGAACGGGAGATTCTCCGGGCCAAGGAATCAGCTGAGCAGGCTGCACAGGCCAAGTCTGATTTCCTGGCGATGATGAGCCATGAGATCCGCACCCCGATGAACGGCATGATCGGGATGGCTGATCTTCTGCTGGAAACCAACCTGGAGGAAGAGCAGCGCAGCTATGCCGAGATTCTGCGCAGCAGCAGCTACAGTCTGCTGCAGATCCTCAATGATATTCTCGATTTCAGCAAGATGGAAGCCGGCAAAATGCCGCTGCAATCGGAGAAATTTGATCTGCGTGAGATGCTGGAGGGCATCATTGATCTGTTCACTCCCAAGGCGGAGGAGAAGAAGCTCGCCCTGCGCTGGTGGGCGGATACCAGCGTGCCGGATATTGTCACGACCGATCCCAGCCGCTTGCGGCAGATTATCGTCAATCTGGTCGGCAACGCGCTGAAATTCACCGATCAGGGCAGCGTGACTCTGTCGGTGAAGAATATTCCGCTGCCGGCCTCGCCGGAATACCTGCTGGAGTTCTCTGTCCGTGATACAGGGGTAGGTATTGCTGACAGCAAGCTGAACCTGCTGTTCCAGTCCTTCTCCCAGCTGCATCCGTCCATTAACCGTAAATATGGCGGCACCGGACTAGGGCTTGCGATCTGCAAGCAGCTGGTGGAGCTGATGGGCGGAACGATCTTCGTGGAGAGCGAAGAGAACCGGGGATCGATCTTCCGGTTCATGCTTCCTTTTGTGAAGGAAGAGGTTGAAGCGGAAGCGGGAGTTGAACAGGCTTAACCTAACAAACAGCAAGCCTCCGGGAGGAGACTTGCTGTTTGTTTTTGCGGCCGGCCTGCTAGCCTGATGTTCCAGGATATAGCGGGTTCAGCTGCCCCTCAATATGATCCGCAATCAGCGTGTAGAATTCAGGGAATCTCGGGTCCCCTGGACTCCTGATTTCTTCAAAGGTACGGATATATAGCCCCTGAGAGGCTACTGAAGTGATAATATCGCCCACAGTCCAGCCCCGCGTCACCACTTGTGCTAATCCGGACCGTTCCTCTTCGGGAAGCAGCTTGGCAAAGGCAACCTCACCTTCCTTGAGTGTATCGTCAAAATAATTACCCGTAGGATGCTGAAGATTCCGGGTTGTCATCCATGCCCGGGCGAACGGGTGGAAATCCGTCAGCATGAGCCGCCCGTTTGCCGTTAACCGTCTGCTGACCACAGAAAAAATAGCGTTTAAATCCGTAAAGTAATGCAAAATCCCGAACTCCATCAGGACAATATCGAAGGTTCCCAGAGCGTCCTCACCGGGGATTTTTAAGACGTCTGCACAGATGTAGTTCAGCTTAACACCCGCCGCTGCCGCTACTTCTCTGGCATACAGCCGGTTCTCTTCGGATATATCCACGACAGTAACCTCAGCACCCAGCAAAGCCAGACAAGTCGCCTTCATCCCGTGAGAGCCGAGCAGGTTCAACACCTTCAATCCTGCCGGGTTGCCTATGTACTTCAGCCAATGCCGCAACGGGTGCCTTGGATCCTGCTTCAACCGCCCGGCAAGTTCCTCAGGTGAGCCATGGTGCTGAATCCAGGCCTGATATGCTTTCGTTTCCCAAGCCGTCTTATTCGTACGTGCCATCTGCTCCTGCATGTTACGCCCCCTTGATTTAGATAAAATTGGAAATTACCGCTTTCTGATTTTACTATACTTTGTTTACTATGCAACAACTAAAAACGAATCTTTATCTACATAAGCTGCAGATAAAGATTCGTCTAAGGTAGAGCTTAATTATTCTAGTGCATATACATGAGACCCACTGTAGCAGGCCCGCAGTGGCTGCCGATCACGCAGCCGGCATGGATTACGGCAATTTCATCCACACCTGTCTGCTCTCGCAGTGCCTTCTCCAGATACCGGGCATCCTCTTCAGCAAGGGTATGGGCAACAATGAGCAGCTCCTTGTCCATATCGGCTGCATTCGCAAGTGCGTGCTGAAGCATCTGTTCTACAGCTTTTTCCTTCTTGCCGCGGATTCTGGCAACAGGTACAATCGCCCCGTCCACCAGCCGCAGTACAGGCCGGATCTTCAGCAGGCTGCCGATAAAGTTCTGCATGCCTGAGCAGCGTCCGCCCATATATAAGTAATCCAGCGTATCGACGACAAACTCGGATTCCACCCGTTCACGGGAGGCTTCGATCATAGCTGCGATGTCGGCCGCATTGTGGCCTTTGGCTGCGGCGCGGGCGGCTTTCATGACCAGCAAGGCGATCCCGCCGCATAACGTCTGGGAATCCACAACATGTACCCGGCCTTCAGGGAACTCGCCTGCGGCCAGCAGGGCATTCTGATATGTAGAGGATAAAGAAGAAGAAAGACTGATATAGACGATATCTCCGCCAGCGCTCACGACCGGCTGAAAAGCGGCAATGAAATCAGCCGGGGAAGGGGCTGCCGTCTTGGGCAATGCACCATTTGCGGCGACACGGCGGTACACTTCTTCGGGTGTAATCTCTACACCATCCTTGAAGGTGCCGTCTTCAAAAACTACATATAACGGGACAATGCCGATATCATACGTTTCCTTCCAGCCTTGCGGCAAATCGGAAGTGCTGTCTGAAAAGATTTTTACGATAGACATGAATATCTCCTTCACCAATCTTGGATGACAATACACTATATTAAGACCCTATAATCTGTTTATTATACCAAGCCTGCCTGGAATCTCAAAATAAAAAATGCTAGCTTGTGAGGTTTGCGGGGATACCGCTTCTTCAGTAGCCGATCTCAACTAAGCCTCCGCACATGCAAAAAACGGCCTCATCGTCCTTGTAGGGACAACGAAGCCGTTTCCGGTACAGCCTGAACAATTATTTCTTCACTACAGGAATCCATATTTCGCAGACATAATCCTCTGCTGATGTATCGCCTGGCGGATACAGCTCAAATTCGGGTCCGCCTGTATGCTCGTAGCCCGTTCCCGGGAACCATTCCTGGAAAATGCGCTGCCAGACCCCTTGAATTGCATCAGGCATAGCTCCTACGGATTTGAATACCGCCCAGGTCGCAGCCGGAACCACTGTAGTCTCATACGCCTGCGGGTCAGTGGACGCGTCTGCTTCAACTCCGATCCAATAAGACAGCATTTCCGTCTCCATATTCATATTCATACAGATGCCGAGCCATTCTTCGCGTAAGCCGAACTCAATCAGCTTATCTGATGTGCCGTCTTCATTGCATTCATTCCAGAACTGCGGAATTCTGCGGAAATTCTCCCCGTCCTTGCAGGTAACCTCCATTGATTTGCCGATAACGGTAAAAGCTTCTTTATTCACGATTTTGTAATCCATTTCCTGATCTCCCTTCAATGACAGATGGAAAGAGAGGCGCGGGAAGGCTTTGAGCTGTACCCCGGGTTCACGCGCGGCAGAGGGGGTAAGCCCATGCGCTTTGCGGAACGCTTTGGCGAATGACTCCGGGGAGTCATATCCGTATTTCAGTGCGACATCCAACACCCGGATGTTTGAAATGGCCAGCTCTTGAGCGGCCAGAGTCAATCTGCGTTTGCGGATATAGTCTGCTACGGTGACGCCGGTCAGCATGCTGAACATGCGCTGGAAGTGGAAAGGGGAGACATATGCCACTGCGGCAATCTCTTCGATCCGCAGCGGTCCGGTCATTCTGCTCTCCATATAATCCAGCGCATTCTTCATTCGGATCAGCCATTCCAAGTTTGCCATCTCCCTTTAAGTTCATATTATCACGCGGCCTACGGGCTGGTCCTGTTATTCTCTGCTCATCTGAGACAGGTACAGTCAACGGCCTACAGTCTATGATCCTATGATGTCATATTTCAAGGGGTTTGTCAGCTTCCGGCAAAACTAGCCTAACCGGCAGACTCTCGCTTCATACGGACGCAGCGTACTGCGGTCCATGGGCGCCGGCTCCTCCGGATAGTTACCAATAATCGTTTCGGTTACGGCGTTCAGCTCGTCAGGCAGCTCTACAGTCTGCGGTGTGTCACAGAAGTTCAGCAGCACCAGCCATTTCTCACCGCCCAGTGTCCGGGTGTACGCGTAGATATATTCATGCTCCGGCAAAAGCAGCTCATATTCACCATACACCATGATCAGATGCTGCTTGCGCAGGCTAATCAGCCGCTGATAATAGTAGAATACCGAGTCAGGATCGGCCAGCGCCTGTTCCACATTGATCTCTGTGTAGCGCGGATTGAGCTTGAGCCAAGGTGTACCAGCGGTGAAACCGGCATTCGTTGAGGCGTCCCATTGCATGGGGGTACGGGCGTTATCGCGGCCTTTCGTGTGAATCGCCTGGAGAACCGTCTCATGATCTCCTCCGCCTTCCGTAACCTTTTCCCGGTACATATTGAGAATCTCTATATCCTTGTAGTCCTCCAGCACAGGGAATTTCACGTTGGTCATGCCGATTTCCTCACCCTGGTAGATATAAGGTGTACCTTTGAGCGTGTGCAGCAGGGTAGCGAGCATTTTGGCCGAAATCACACGGTATTTGCCGTCATCCCCGAACCGGGAGACCATCCGCGGCTGATCGTGGTTATTGAGATAGAGGCTGTTCCAGCCTTTGTCCGCCAAGCCTACCTGCCATTTGTGCAAAATATCGCGCAGCCCCTTCAGTGTCCACGGAACCACATTCCACTTGCCGCCCGGGCCGGAGTCGACATCCATATGCTCGAACTGGAACACCATCTGCAGCTCATGCCGATCTTCGTCAGTATAGAGAATGGCGTCTTCTACAGTTGCTCCCGGCGTCTCGCCGACGGTCATTACATTATATTTGGAGAGAACTTCACGATTCATTTCCTGGAGATACTCATGAACCCGCGGTCCATTCATATAATACTCTCCGCCACCGGCCAGCTCACCGGGAGCCAGGCCCTCATGGTGTGCGGAAGGGAGCCCTTCTACTTTGGAGATCATGTTGATGACATCCATCCGCAGCCCGTCTACACCTTTGTCCAGCCAAAAAGCAATCATTTTATAGAGCGCTTCCCGCAGCTCCGGATTCTCCCAGTTCAGATCCGGCTGCTTGCGCGAGAACAGATGCAGATAATATTCGCCCGTCGCCTCATCCTTCTCCCAGGCCGGTCCGCTGAAGATGGAGCTCCAGTTGTTCGGCAGCGCGCCATCCGGTCCGGCGGGACGCCAGATATAATAATCGCGGCAGGGGTTATCCTTGGAGGCGCGGGATTCCGCGAACCAGGCATGCTCGTCCGAGGAGTGGTTAATCACAAGATCCATCATCAGCTTGATGCCGCGTGCATGCAGTCCGGCCAGCAGCTCCTCCCAGTCCTGCAGCGTACCGAATTCATCCATAATATCCTCGTAGTTGCTGATATCATAACCATTGTCATCGTTCGGTGATTTGTAGACCGGCGACAGCCAGACGACATCGACGCCCAGCTTCTGGAGATAATCCAGCCGGGAGATGATCCCCTGCAGGTCCCCGATTCCGTCTCCATTGCTGTCCTGGAAGCTGCGGGGATAGATCTGATAGACTACGGCTTCTTTCCAAAAGGCTCTATTCATTTGGGTGGGCTCCTTTGAGTGGTTTTGAAATAGTTGAGCTATTCAAAAATTAAATCTGCAATTGTCTCAGCTACGGGAAGATTTGGAGTTCCGGCCGCTGTTGTCCCCAGATTTCCTGATTAAACCGCTGATCGCGGTAGAAATCCGGTGACAAAGGCGGACGCTGCCGCTCCTACACTTCCAAACTTCCTCTCCGCCTTTCTTGCTGATTCAATTTTCAAGTTCAAGATATTTAAAAAAGCCCCGAAGAAGCTTAATGCCTCCGGGGCTGCAGGAAGTTATACAGTTACCGAAGAGCCGTCAGCAGTCACACTGCTCAGTCCGTTCACCGTATACTCCTTGCCATGAATCGTGAGGGATGCCGGAACATCGGTTTCATTACTAACCGTAACCTGTACATCGGTAACTGTGACCTTCAGACGGGAACCGCGGAACATGATTTTGAACGAATAAGAGGTCCAGTGTCCCGGGTTGGAAGGGTTCAGGGTCAGCCGGTCGCCCAGCACCCGGAGTCCTCCGAAGCCGTGTACGATTGACATCCATGTACCCGCCATGCTGGTCGTATGGCAGCCGTCTTCCGTATCATTATTGTAATTATCGAGATCCAGCCGCGAAGTGCGCAGATACATCTCATAAGCCTTCTCTTTGTAGCCCAGCTCGCAGGCCAGAATGGCATGGATACAAGGGGAGAGGGAGGACTCGTGCACGGTGATCGGCTCATAGAAGTCGAAGTTGCGCTTTTTGGTATCCAGATCATAGCGGTCTCCCAGGAAGTAGAGCCCTTGCAGCACATCCGCCTGTTTAATGAAGCAGGAGCGCAGGATGCGGTCCCAGGACCATTTCTGGTTCAGCGGCAGGTTTTCCGGCAGCACATCCTTCACCTGGATAATCTCCTTGTCGAGGAAGCCATCCTGTTGCAGGAAGATGCCGCGTTCTTCATCAGCCGGGTAGTACATTTTGGCGATAATCTCGTTCCACTGCGCCGTTTCGCTCTCCAGCAGCTCCAGCTTGTCGGCCAGCTCTGCATAACGTGTGCCTTCATTCTCTTGCAGGTACGCCAACGCTTCCAGGGTATATTCCATGGTCCAGGCGGCAATCCGGTTCGTATACCAGTTATTGTTGACATTGTTCTCGTATTCATTCGGGCCGGTTACACCGAGCATTACATATTTGTCCTTATGCGGCACATAGTGCACGCGTTCTTCCCAGAAGCGGGAGATCTCTACCAGCACCTCAAGCCCGTATTGGCCGAGATAAGCCTTGTCGCCGGTATAGTTCACATAGTTGTAAATTGCGTAAGCAATCGCGCCGTTGCGGTGAATTTCTTCAAACGTAATCTCCCACTCGTTATGGCACTCCTCACCATTCATCGTCACCATCGGGTAGAGTGCGCCTTTTTTGTAACCGAGCTTTAGGGCATTCTCTTTGGCTTTCTCCAGATGCTTGTAACGGTAGATCAGCAGATTGCGGGCAATCGAGGAGTCGGCGGTACTGAGATAGAAAGGCACACAATAAGCTTCCGTATCCCAGTAAGTGCTGCCGCCGTATTTTTCCCCGGTGAAGCCCTTCGGTCCGATATTGAGACGGTCATCTTCGCCCGTATAGGTCTGATTCAGCTGGAAAATATTAAACCGGATTGCCTGCTGCGCCGACACGTCACCCTCAATAATAATGTCGCTTTCCTTCCACTTATCGCCCCAAGCCGCAGCCTGTTCGGTCAAAAGCGCTACAAATCCGGCTTCACGCGCACTCTGCAAGGCGGTCCGTGCGGCGTCTACCAGCTGGCCCAGCCCGTAATTGCGGGAGGTGACATTGGCGGCATACTTATAAATAACCACCTGATCGCCGGACTGTACCGGAATCGTTACTTTGCTGCCTACATATTTCTCCTGCTCGATAGATTCTGCTTCTGCGGCTGTTGGTTCGCCGTTGACCAGAATGTCATAGACATAGGCTGAGGTTACGTGAAAATCAAGCTTTTTGGTCTTCAGGGTGAGGTGTCCGCCCGCCGGTTCCGCTTTCTTCTCGACCTCGTTCCAGAACTTCTCGTCGTAGTTGGAATCCTTGTTCTTGATATCGCCATCCAGATAAGGAGTCACGGTAATCTCACCGGAGAAATTGAGCGGCTGGATGGAGTAGCGGATCGCGCCAATCTCATGGCGGACCATGCTGACGATGCGGATGCTCTCCACTTTCACTTCTTTGCCGTCTGCGGTCGTGGCTGTGAAGCTGCGGGAGAGAGTGCCTTCCTTCATATTAAGTACACGGCGGAATTCGCTGACTGTGCAGGCTGCCAAATCGAGCGGAATGCCGTCAACTTCAACGTTGATGCCGATCCAGTTGGTGCTGTTGAGGACTTTGGCAAAATACTCCGGATAGCCGTTTTTCCACCAGCCGACCCGTGTCTTGTCAGGGTAGTATACACCAGCCATGTAGCTGCCTTGCAGGCTGTGCCCGCTGTATTGTTCTTCGAAGTTGGCTCTGCCGCCCATGTACCCGTTCCCGATGCTAAATACGCTTTCGGAAATTTCCTGGGTCTGCGGATCAAAGGATTCTTCGATGATGGACCATTCATCAATTTTGAGGTATTGTTTCATTGTTATTGGCTCCTTTTAGGTGGGGGAATGAGGTATATAAAATGAACTAAACCTGTTGTACTAAAATTACGGTGCCTCCGTCGCCACTGCGCGGAATGTTTGGACTTCCGGCCGCTGTTATAATCAGATTTCTCTATTAGTAAGCGATATTCAGCTGATGAAATCTGATTATAAAGGCGGACGCTAACGCTCCTACAGTTCCAAACTTCCGCTCCGCGGCTTCATCCCCATAATTTTAATGACCATTTTCAGTTCTTTTATAAAGAGTAGGGCAGAAGACAAGGAATCATATTACGCAGCAGCTGTTAATATTCGTCAAATGGCAGCAAAAGATTCCCGGAGTGCAGCAACGCTGATCTGCTGCAAAGAAGGGACCACCAGATTCGCTGCGCCCAGCGTCTCGGGCGAACCGATGCCGACGCTGCGCATGCCCGCACGGGTGGCGGCCAGGACGCCGGCTTCGGCATCCTCGAAGACTACGCAGTGTTCAGGAGCGATATTGACTGCCTGTGCTCCCAGCAGGAAGACCTCCGGATCAGGTTTGGCTGCGCTGGTGTGCGTGCCGTCAATGATCGCATCGAAGTAGGGGGTCAAGCCGGTATTGTTCAGGATGGTCATCGCATTCTTGCTGGCGGAGCCCAGGGCTACCTTGATGCCGTGTTCCCGGCATTCCTTCAGGAAGTCCAGCGCGCCGGGCAGAATCTCTGAGCTGTCCATCTTGGCGATGTATTCGACATAGCGGTTGTTCTTCTGCTCGGCTAGTCTTGCTTTCTCATCTTCTCCAGGCTCGATACCGCCGATCTCCAGCAGGATATTCAGGGAAGCGGCCCGGCTGACGCCTTTGAGCCGCTCATTATCGTGTTCGGTGAAGACGAATCCGAGCTCTTCCGCCAGCTCTCTCCAGGCAATATAGTGGTATCTGGCGGTGTCGACGAGTACACCGTCCAGATCGAACAGGCAAGCTTTGATTTCTGACATAATGAACCTCCTAAAATGTAAGTGGATATAATCTATTTTGAGAATCGCGCCGAATGGGCGCGTCACAATAAATGGGTGGGAATGCTGCACTACGTACAACAATCATCGGTGGAGCGCCTCCGTCTGGCAGGATTGTTGTATTACGTACAACAATCCAAAAGAAAAGTTGGTTGAATTGCGGAAATGCTGCACCAGATACAACAATTCGTCAGCGAAACGCTCCAGTTGGGCGGTAGTGTTGCATAAAGTACAACAATCCTCGGCTGAGCGCCTACGGCTAGCAGAATTGTTGTACCACGTACAACAATTCAAAAGAAAAGTTGGTTAAATTGCGGAAATGCTGCACCAGATACAACAATTCGTCTGCAAAACGTCATTGGTGGGCGGAAATGTTGCACTGTGTACAACAATCCTCGGCTGAGCGCCTCCGGCTGGCAAAATTGTTGTACTACGTACAACAATCCAAAAGAAAAGTTGGTTAAATTGCGGAAATGCTGCACCAGATACAACAATTCGTCAGCGAAACGCTCCAGTTGGGCGGAAATGTTGCATAAAGTACAACAATCCTCGGGCGAGCGCCTCCGGCTGGCAGAATTGTTGTACTACGTACAACAATCCAAAAGAAAAGTTGGTTAAATAGGGAAATGTTGCATAAAGTACAACAATCCGTCAGCGAAACGCTCTAGTTGGACGGAAATGTTGCACTAAGTACAACAATCCGTCTGCAAAACGCTCCAGTTGGGCGGAAATGTTGCATAAAGTACAACAATTTGTCTGCAAAACGCCCTCGGAAGGTGGAATTGTTGCACTACGTACAACAATCCATCTGCGAAACACCCTCAGCGCTCCCGGCGTGGGCTAAAGCTTGGCTAGGGCGGAAAATCCTATCCAAATGTGGTGCGATTCTATTTAGCGCAAACGTTTGTACAAAGCTCCAAAAAATAAATGAAGCGTAATTAGCTTCATTTATCTGCATGTAAAATCACTGCTGCTTGTGCATCATTGCTTACCCGGAGTATACATCGATGACTCCCGTACGATTAAACGGTGGGGAATGACAAAACGGTTAGTATATCCGTCATGATTATCCGGCTTCTGAATACTCTGAATCAGCACCTGTGAGGCCGTATAGCCCAGATGATAGATTCCGATATCAATGCTGCTGATTGGCGGGCTGGACAATTCCGAGAGCGGAATATTGTTAAAGCTGACAATCGCCAGATCCTCAGGGACCTTGTATTTCAGCTCATTCAGTCCGCGCAATACCCCGAAAGAGACCATATCATCCACCGCAACAAGTGCCGTCGGACGGTTCGGAAGATTCATGAAGAAGGACATCGCCCGGTAGCCGCTGTCCTGCAGAAACTCGCCTTCGACAATCCATTCCGCCTTCATTTCAAGACCTTTATTCTGCATTGCCTTACGGTAGCCTTCCAGACGGTCGCGCGAAACGATAAGATTCGGCGGGCCGCTGACGAAGCCAATGCGTTCATGACCCATGGAAATAAGGTGGTTCGTTGCATCATAAGCAGCCATGATATTATCATTGTCGACTGACAATATATCCTCATAGCGGTCGCTTCGTCCAACCAGCACGAAGGGATAGCCGCCTGATTCCAGAAAATCGATCACCGCATCATCTTTACGGGAATACAGCAGAATAACGCCGTCCACGCGGCGTCCTTTGAGCAAGCGTGAGACGGCTTCAAGCTCTTCCTTCTCATTTGCCCCGGAGCTGATCAGCACATCATAGCCGGAACGGCTGGACTGGGTGACGATCCCGCGGATTAATTCCATAAAAAACAAATTGGAGAACAGCTCTTCAGCCGGTTTCGGAAGAATGATGCAAATACTGTTGGTTGTCTTGGAAACGAGACTTTTGGCCATCATGTTCGGGGTGTAGCCCATTTCCTCCATAATCACTTTAACCTTACGGGAAGTTTCTAGGCTGATTCTGGGATGGCCTGACAACACCCGGGAGACCGTGGAGGGAGAAACTCCCGCTTTCTTGGCCACGTCCTTAATGGTAACTGTCATAGAAACCTCCTTATGGAACCGTTTGCTTTACACAGTAATATTAATCGAAGTGCTGATGATTGTAAATAGATAAACCCGGTGTGTTGCACAATACTGGCATAGAAAGTGATGAAATGAACATTTTTTCTGCGCAGGCCACAAGCTTTCCACAGGGATTCACTGGATGTTTATGAATGGAGTGGTTTCCGTGGGGGGAGGCAGTTTGGAGGCATCCCGGACATTGCACCAAAACTGTGCAAACGTTGTTAGATTGATGCAGATGATGATATATCTAATTTATTTTCAATATTCCTTTATAAAATAAGGATTTATTTAGACTTTCTCAGCTTTTTTGTTATTAACGAAAGCATGTGGATGATTATGAAGTGTGCAAATTAATGCAATTAATGACTTAATTATTGTGCAACTATAAGCAAATATTTGAGAATATTCTGGAAAATTACTAGTTGACAATAACTTTACCGGCGGATTAGTATGAAATCGAAATGAAGCAAGCGTTTACAAAGTCCGGTTTTATGCAGAATATTTATGTCGCTGCCCTGAGTCAATGGATAAGGGTTTGTGCACAAATGATTGCAAACGTTTGCACAATGGGAAGGGCGAATTGAGGGCGTGATGGTGTGATGGTGTGATGGTGTGATGGTGTGAGGGCGTGATGGCACGATTTTGGAATTTGACAAGGAGGATCGGGGTCGCTTGGGCCTGACAAGCCATCTTTACAGCAGACATCCTGCAACCGGAGAGTGGGATTCTGCCGTTCATGCGGTTGAAGTTCATAACATTCATGGGGGGATTGACGGAATGGAATTTGCTTTACGGATAAAAAAGGCTTTTGCAATCTTGATGGTTATCGCTCTTGTATGCTCGGGCTTTGGCATAAACCTGCCCAGAGTCAGCGCAGAAACGACAAAGGTTGTGCTGGTTGGTGACCTGCAGAGTAAGTTCACAGGGCTGGACCCTGCTGAAACGGCGGACTGGAACGAGAAATCGACCGTAACCCAAATGACTTACAGGGGGGAGGGTCTGTACACCTTCACCGGCATGCTGCCGCAGGGGACCTATCAATATAAAGTGGCCCTTAACGGTGCGTGGACGGAGAACTACGGATATGGCAGCTATACTGATCCTGACGGGACAGATGCGGGCGGCAACATTCAGATTACATTAAGTGAGGAGACAAGTGTAACCTTTTATTATAATGACATTACCAAAGCGGTTGCAGATTCCACGTATTATTCACCGGTGCCTGCGGACCGTTTACCCCGGGTGACCGGCAGTCTGCAGACTGTGCTTGGAGACGAACACAATGATTCCCCGGCAGATGCCCGTACACTGCTAACCGATCCTGACTTCGACGGGGTCTATGAGCAGACGGCCTTACTTCCTGCCGGCAGTTATACGTACCAGATTTATCTTCCGGGCGCTGACACTTCGGGTGGAGTCTCCTATCCGGATACGGCGCAGGAGCTTAAGCTTCCCTCCGCATTACCTGTAACATTCAAGTATAAAACGCAGGACAACACTGTGTCTGCCCATTATACGGTTCCTGCTGAACCGGGAACGGCTGTGCCTGTTCCTGCCGGACATATAAGAGTTCATTACCACCGTGCTGCCGGTGATTATGCCGGTCAGGCGTTATGGACATGGGGCAATGTTGTATCGCCGTCCGTGAATTGGCCTAAGGATGCCGTTCCTTTCCCTGATGGACAAACCGATGCCTACGGCGCTTATGTCGATCTGCCTGTGAAGGATGGGGCGAAGACGATCTCGTTCCTCGTGGTAAACCGGACTACCGGGGTTAAGGAAATGGAGGACGGGGATAAGACCATCATCATCAGTACCCCGCAGACCAATGAGGTCTGGATCACGGAGGGCTCGAATAAAGTAACCCCTTATGAACCGGTGGAGCTTCCGGCGAATACAGTGCGGATTCATTATATGCGGGCCGACAACAATCAGAGCCAATACGGCCTGTGGCTGTGGGATGATGTGGTGACGCCGTCTAATGTGTGGCCCAAAGACGCAACTCCTTTTGCGCCCGAACACAGGGATTCCTTCGGAGCCTATGCGGATATTCCGCTGAAGGAGAATGCCAAGACTATCAGTTTCATCGTTATGAAGCCTGCAAACGGAGACAAAGACGGTCCGGCGGGCAATGAGAACAAAAGCTTCGCTTTTCTGGACCGTTACAATCAGCTGTGGGTGAAGGAGAATGACCCGAACGTCTATACTTCACCTTTTGGCGAGACACCGGTTGGGCTGTTATCCGCAGATATATTGTCCGCAAGCAAACTATGGCTCGGGTTTACGTTAACGGACGGGCTCACGGCGGATGCTTTACAAACAGCCATTTCTATAAAGGACTCGGAAGGAGCCTCTGTTCCTGTTACAGGTGTGGCGGTTACTGGCGCAACTTCGGTTGAAGTGACTACCGGTGCATTTGATCTGAAGAAAATCCCGCTGAGTGTAACGTATGCAGGCAAAACTGTATCCGCTTCCGCCGGCTGGAGAATGATGGATGAGCTATATAATTACACAGGTGACGATCTCGGGGCCACGTACCATAAGGCCGGCAAGTCGGCAACCCTGAAGCTTTGGGCACCGAAAGCGAGCTCAGTAACTGCGGTGGTCTACGATAAAGCTGACGCTAATCTCACCGTAGGCCGCGCCGGACTGACTCTGGGTGACAAAGGAGTCTGGACGGCGGAGCTGACTCCTGCTGATCTGACCGGTGCACCCGGCGCAGAGGATGTCAGAGACTTCTATTACCAGTATGAAGTGACCAATGAGGGAGTAACTAAGCAGGTGCTTGATCCCTATGCCAAATCCATGGCTGTATTCACCGTGAATACGGCGGGAGAGGCAGGTGCAGGCGGTGATACGCTGGGCAAGGCAGCCATTGTGGATTTAAGCGCTACGAATCCCGTGGGCTTCCAGGCTGCAGACATTGCCGGCTATGAGGATCGTGAGGACGCCATTATCTATGAGGCGCATATCAGGGATTTCACCTCCGATCCGGCTATCCAGTCGAGTCTCGGCGGGGAACGCTGGGGGTCTTATGCGGCTTTTGAGTCGAAGCTGGATTATATCAAATCACTGGGTGTCACCCACATTCAGCTGCTTCCGGTGATGGCCTGGTATTACGGGGACGAGACCGGGATGGAAGACAGGGAGCTGGACTATTCAGCTCAAGGCAATGAATATAACTGGGGTTATGATCCGCACAGCTATTTCTCTCCGGACGGGGCGTATTCCCGCAATCCGGCAGATCCGGAAGAGCGGATCAAAGAGCTGAAAGGCTTGATCGATGCGGTGCATGAAGCCGGGATGGGCGTCATTCTTGATGTTGTGTACACCCATATGGCCAAAAAAGAATTACTGAATGACATCGTGCCTAATTATTATGCCTTCCAGGACCCGGCGGGCAACTTCATCGGCGGCTTCGGCAACAATCTGGCAACCAGCCATAAGATGGCCGAGAAGCTGATGGTCGATTCCGTAAAATACTGGTTCCAGGAGTACAAAATCGACGGGATGCGGTGGGACATGATGGGCGATGCCACAGCAGATGCGGTTCAGGCTGCTTATGACGCTGCGGCTACCATTAATCCCAAGGCCCTGTTCATCGGGGAAGGCTGGATTACCTTCGGGGGCGAGGCTTCTGATCCATCCCTCAAAGGCAAGGCTGCTGATCAGAAATGGATGGATAAGACGGACAGTGTCGGCGTATTCTCCGATGAATTCCGCAATGAGCTGAAATCCGGATACGGCTCCGAAGGAGATCCGCGGTTCATTACGGGCGGAGCGCGCCCCTTGACGACGATCTTGAACAATATCAAAGCGCAGCCTTCCAATGTTCCGGCAGATGATCCGGGAGATATCGTGCAATACATTGAAGCGCATGATAATCTGACGCTCCATGATGTCATTGCCCTGGCCCTTCATAAGAATCCGCAGAACGCGGCGAATGAGCTGGAGATCCAGAAGCGGATCAGGCTTGGGAATATGCTGCTGCTGACTTCGCAGGGTACCGCATTCCTGCAGGCGGGTCAGGAGTACGGGCGTACCAAGCAATGGTTGGCTACGGGGATTCCCGAGCAGAAATATACCGAAGTCCGCGATGCGGCTGATCAATCGGTCAGTTATTTCATCAACGATTCCTACGATTCGTCGGATGCGGTCAATGCTTTCGACTGGGCCGCAGCAACGGATGAAGTGAACTTTCCGGTGCAGAATGCGACCAGAGAATACACGGCCGGGCTGATTAAGCTCAGAAAGTCTACCAACGCTTTCCGGCTGGGCGACATCAGTCTCGTGAATTCCAATGTCAAGCTTATCGAGTCACCTGAAATGCAGAAGGATGATCTGGTGATCGGTTATACAAGCAAGGCAACGGATGGAACCGGGATCTATTATGTCTTCATGAACGGTGACAGCAAGACAAGAACACTTTCTTTGCCGGAGAATTTGAGTGACGGTACTGTGCTTGCCGACAATGACGAAGCCGGGACCGATGCGATTCCTGCTGCGGACCAGAGCGGATTCAGCCTGACGGCGGATTCCATCACCCTCGACCCGCTCACATCTGTAATTATCCGCAAGGATGCAGCCGCAGCAGTAGTGTCTCTGCTGGAGACTGACCAGGCCAGCTATTCGCTGAAGGAAGGGGCCGCGCATCAGACTGTGGTCACGGCCAAATATGCGGATGGCACTTCAAGCAAAGTGACCGCCAAAGCGCTGTATGCATCCGATAAACCGGAAGTAGCCACAGTGACAAGCAAAGGGCTGGTGAAGGGGATTAAGGCTGGAACAGCGATCCTTACCATTACCTATGGCGGCGTGTCCGCGAATGTGACTGTAGAAGTAACCAGCCCGCCAGTAGAAACCAAACGGTATGTGCAGTTCACTTACACCCGGGAAGACAGGATTTATAAGGATTGGAGTGTATGGCTGTGGTATACCGGGGCAACAGACGGTGAGGTGAAGCTCCCCGAGCCCGCAGGAGATTCAGCAAGCTCGATGGTTCTGATTGAAGTAGGCAAAGACGCAACCCAGGTAGGCTTTGTTCTCATAAAAGGTCTGGAGTGGCCTGACAATAAGCAGGATATTTCAGATGACCGCTATATTGCTCTGACTCCCGGAGAGGCTTTCACCAAAGTCCATGTAACCAGCATGGTCAAAGAGCTGGAAATCACTCCGGGCATCAGCGGTCCGCTGATGCAGGATGAAGCCATAACCTTCCTTTACCGTGATGACGAGCTGTTCCGCGGCGGCGATGTGTCTGCGATAACAGACATTAAAGTGAAGGTGAACGGCAAAGAATATCCGATGGAGTATGATCCGGCCAAGGAATGGTTCAGCTACCGGCTGAGCGGTCTGGAGGAAGGCATTTATAAGTATACCTTCATCGTAACTAAGGACGGAGTGACCCGCGAGTTCAGCGACCCGCACAACACGGTGGGCGGAGAATCCTCCCTGTACTATCACAAACCGGAGGTTAACATTACGGCAACGGTGAATCCGACGGCTGTAACCTCCAATGAGAATGCTGTAGTAACGGTGAAGGCTGTCTCCACAGAGGAAGTGTCCTATAAAGACGCTTATCTGGATCTTACCGCTCTGGGAGGACCAGCCAAGGTCAAATTCGATACAGAGCTTATGCAGCAGACCGTAGCAGTGAAGGATAACGTGCCGGCGGGTATCAAAAGCATTCCAATCGTGCTTGTAGACCAGTATGGCAATCTGCACAGACAGTCTGCTGAAATCGAGGTGAAAGCCAGAACCTACAGCGGTTCCAAGCTTGATTTCGACTGGGATGAGGCGCGGATCTATTTCGCACTGACCGACCGCTTCAAGGACGGTGACCCTGACAACAATGAGAATGTGGACAAGGCACATCTTGAAGCCTATCATGGCGGCGATTTCAGGGGGATGATCGGCAAGCTTGATTATCTGCAGGAGCTGGGCATCAACACGCTCTGGATCACGCCGGTTGTAGACAATATTGATTTCAACCAGGGGTTAAGCTTTGGCGGCAAACAATATGCTTATCACGGGTATTGGGCCAAGGATTTCACTAAGCTTGATGAGCATCTTGGGGACATGGAGACCTTCAAGGAGCTGATCGAGAAGGCGCATGACAAGGGCATCAAGATTATGGTCGATGTAGTGCTTAATCATACAGGCTACGGGTTGAAGGAGGATGACGTCAATCCGCAGGTGGCTGTAGAGGACAAAGCGCGTTTTGCGGGAATGCTGCGTACGGACGGCGTTCAAGCCGATACGGATGTCATCAAAGGCGAGCTCAGCGGATTGCCGGACTTCAAGACGGAAGATCCTGCGGTACGCAAGCAGATCATTGCCTGGCAGACAGGCTGGCTGGATAATGCCCGGACAGAGCGGGGAGATACAATCGACTATTTCCGCGTTGATACGGTCAAACATGTGGAGAGCGCAACCTGGAAAGCATTTAAAAATGCGCTGACGGCTATAGATCCGGGCTTCAAAATGGTCGGCGAATACTTCGGCGGAACCGCCGATAATGACGGCGGCATGCTGCAGAGCGGGCAAATGGACGGTTTGCTTGATTTTAGCTTTAATGATCAGGCCAAGCTGTTCGCAGACGGCACCATTAATGCTGTGGATGCTTATCTGCAGGAGCGCGAAGCGAAGATCAGCAATACCGGGGTGATGGCACAATTCCTCAGCAGCCATGATGAGGATGGTTTCCTCTCGGACTACGTTGACGGGGACAAGGGTAAGCTCAAGATCGCTGCCGCGCTGCAGATCACGGCCAAGGGCCAGCCGGTGATTTACTATGGGGAAGAGCTGGGCCGGTCCGGTAAAAATGCCGGGGATATGGCAAGTGGCGAGTTCAGCGAAAACCGGGGCGATATGCCTTGGGATCAGCTTACTGCAGAGCAGGGACTTCATGATCATTATCAGAAGCTGCTGAACATTAGGGCGGAATATTCGCAGCTATATGCCAAAGGTATCCGCACCAAGCTTGCGGGCTCCGATGATCTGGGATATCTGGCCTTCAACAAGCAATACGGGAACGATAACGTGGTTACGGTAATCAACACGAAGAAGGAAGGTCTGAGTGCAGAAATCCCCGTGCCTTTTGCGGCATTGTCTTCTGTAAGAGATGAGTACAGCGGTAAGCTGTATAAGGTATCGGCTGACCGGAAGATTACGATTGATCTGCCGGGCAGAGATGACGGAGGTACCGTGATTCTGGCGGCGGAGACAGTTGTAGTACTGCCAACACTGACACCAACGCCAACACCAGCGGCAGAATCCGAAACTAGTTCCGTTGTAAAGCCAACGGTAAAGCCAACACCAACGCCAGGGCCAACGGCAGTTCCGGCAGGTACACAGATTATAAGTGGGCAGGATCTTCGAAATGGCAAGGATGGCAGAGTAGAACTCAGTCTGGATCAGGGCAAGACTTCCGTGCTGCTGCCGGTCCAGGCAGCTAAGCTGCTGGGGAATAACGGGCTGGTTATTCACTCGGAGGTGCTGTCCGTTACAATCCCGAATGCTGTGCTGGCTGATATTCAGGCCATGGTTACAGGTGCGGATGCGGACAGTTCACATATCCTGCTGGAGCTGACTCCGCTTAGCGAAGCTGCAGCGCAGGATGCAGTCAAGAGATTCAGTAAGGAGAACACGGCTGCTACTGCTGTTTCCGGGGTATACGACCTTAAACTGCAGATTATCAAAAAAGACGGGACCAGCCTGCCTGTTACAACGTTCAAGCAGCTGGTTACTTTGACGCTTAAGCTTCAGGGCAACCCGGTTAAGGAATGGACAGGTGTGTTCTATCTGGGAGATAACGGTGAGCCGAAGTATATTGGGGGCGCAGCGCAAGCGGATGGTTCACTTACTGCTGCAGTTACACATTTCAGCAAGTATGCAGCACTTCAGATAAATACAGTGTTCAAGGATGTGCCTGATACCCACTGGGCTTCTGCTGCCATTAAATCACTTGCAGCCAAACAGGTGGCAACAGGAGTATCGGCTGCTGAATTTGAACCTGCAAGAAACGTGACGCGTGCGGAGTTTACAGCATTGCTGATGCGTGCACTCGGACTGTCAGGGGAAGGGAGAGTGTTATTCGCTGATGTCCGGGCGGATGCCTGGTACTCCTCTTATGTAGCCGCTGCCGTCCAATCAGGCATTGTTAACGGGCGCAGCAGCACTGCCTTTGCCCCGGATGCTACAATCAGCCGTGAGGAAATGGCGGTGATGATTATCCGTGCTCTGGAGTTCAAACAGGGCAAGGTTCTGGCATCCTCAACAGGCCAGGTCTTATTCGCGGATGCCTCCAGTATCAGTGAATGGGCACATGCTTATGTGAATGCTGCCGTAGAGCTTAAACTTGTGCAAGGCAGAGACCATCATCTCTTTGCGCCGCAAGGACAGTTAACCCGTGCAGAGAGTGCGCAGGTGATTTACAAGCTGCTCGGCAAATAGCACGCGCAACGAATCAGATCAGAACATAAACAGGGTATTCCGCAAGCCATAACGGCTGCGGAATACCCTGTTTGCTTTGCCTGGAATATAACTCAATCCAATGAATGGAGCTCCTGAGACGGAGGCTAGGCCATATTAGCCTGCAGTACTGCATAACCGTAAGCCGGAAGCTTGAGCGACAGCTTGCCGCGTTCCGCACGGAGCGGTTCGCCGGTGAACAGGTTCTTCCAGGAGCGTTCCTGTACGTCTGCCCGGAAGGTCTGCGCGGTCTCCTCAGTATTGATCAGCACGAGAATAAGATCATCGCCCAGGCTGCGTTCATAAGCCAGCTTGGTGCCCCCGGGTCCGGCTTCCAGGAACGTGAAGCTTCCTGTGCGCAGTGCCGGATGGCTGCTGCGGATCTCGATCAGCTTGCGGTAATAATTGAACAGGCTGCGGTCCTGCATCGCCGGATTCCACTCCATGCACTTGCGGCAGTCCGGATCGCCTTCACCATCCATGCCGATCTCATCCCCGTAATAAATGCAGGGAGTTCCCATGAAGGTGAACTGGAACAGCGCAGCCAGCTTCAGCTTATTCTTGTCCCCATCCGCGAGCGTCAGCAAACGGGGGGTGTCGTGGCTGTCCAGCAGGTTGAAGGCAACCTCGCTGGCCTGCAGCGGGTAGCGCGACAGCTGTTTGCCGATGGAGTTGGCGAAGCCCTCCGCATCGAGCTTGCCATACACGAAGAAGTCGAGCACCGCATCCGTGAACGGGTAGTTCATCACTGCATCGAACTTGTCTCCTTCCAGCCATGGCGCGGATTCATGCCAGATCTCACCTAGAATATAAGCCTCGGGATTCGCACGCTTCAACACCTTGCGGAAGTCGCGCCAGAATTCATGATCGACCTCGTTGGCCACATCCAGGCGCCAGCCGTCGATGCCGACCTCCCGGATCCAATACTCAGCGACTTTCAGCAAATATTCCTTAACCTCAGGATTCTCCGTATTCAGCTTCGGCATCAGCGGCTCAAAGGCAAAAGCGTCATAATTCGGAATGTTATCCACTACCTGAAGCGGGAACTCGCGGACATGGAACCAGTCTTTATAAGCGGAGGCTTCCCCTTTCTCCAGCACATCCACGAACGGGGCGAAGGTACGTCCGGCATGATTGAATACAGCGTCAAGCAGCACACGGATACCGCGTTCATGGCAGGCGTCGACCAGCCTTTTCAGCGTCTTCACATCCCCGAAATGCGGATCAACCTGCATGTAGTCTTCCGTGTCATATTTATGGTTGGTGGTAGCTGTGAAGATTGGTGTGAAATAGATGCCCGTGATACCCAGCTCAGTAAGATGATCCAGATGGTCAATGACCCCCTGCAGATCACCGCCGAAGAAGTTGTCAGGCTTAGGAGTGCCGCCCCATGGCTGTACATTGTCCGGATTCAGACTGGAATCGCCGTTCGCGAAACGTTCAGGGAAGATCTGATAGAAGACAGCATCCTTCACCCACGCAGGAGGAATGAACACGTCACCGCGGTTGATATAAGGGAACTCAAACAGCCGGTTTGGATTGGCGGGACGTTCGGTTTGGAAATCGCTTTCGGTCATCCAGATGCGCTCATGGCCCTTTTGCAGCAGGAAGCCGTACTTCAACCGGCGGTAAAGGGGGACGGACTCGCACTCCCAGTAATCGAACATCGCATCCGAAGTGAAAAGAGTCATAGGAATCAACTCCTTGGTGTTGTCCCAGGCGTACTTGTCCCCGGCCCAGGCGAATACCTCGGTTAAATCCCCTTTCTTGGCACGCAGACGCAGGTGGATCGTTTCATGATCGTAGGCATAAGACCAATTGAGGCGCGGACGATGATACACAGCTTCTAACAACATACTAATTCCTCCTAAGGTTTAGTGAACCAAACACCCCTGAATAACACCGGGCAAACCAGCGCTGGCTCCGGAAGCAAGCATTTTACAAACACAGTCCTATATCTGGCAAGTGCATGATTAGCACAGCAGCTGTGCCACAATCGCACTAATCATTCAGATTCTGCGCATACCAAACAGGCACAACCGGCGCCGGGTAGCTTGTCCGAGGTTGTACCCAATTGAAGTAACATTGCCTTTGGATTATGTGAAGAACAGGGGCGTTCTTAATGTTTTGGATTATAGCATGGAATAAATTGAGGTTCAATATGTTTGTACAAACATTTGCACAAATACCGACAGGCAGGAAACCGATTTCCAAAGCCTGGAAAATGAGATTATATGGAAATTAAATTACATAATTCGCTAAAATACAGCAAAAAATGCGGTTTGTAAATTTTATTAATAAGATATACAGAGATATTTGAAGAAATCCTGTGAAATTAGAAGGAAATAACAAATCATATACATAAAATCATTGAATTTGCTTAAATACACTCTGTGCAAACGTTTTAACAATCTTGCCCGCTGATGTATTATGAATTCAGGAATGAAGCGCTTTCTAAAACTTGGCGGAGCACATAAGGAAGGGTCAATCTGCAAAACTTGAATTTTTTTTGAGTCTTCTGAAATCGTTTGCGCAAAGTCGGAGGCATCATGTTCAAATCAAGTGATATACAAATCGGGAGGGGTTAAAAGCAATGAATTTGAAAAAACTCATGGTTCTCACCGCATCGTTCTCTATGGCAATGTCGATTACGGCGTGCGGCTCAAACAACAATAACGGGGGAAATGCAGCAGCAACCAATGCTCCTGCGAATAATGCAGCAGCAACAGACAACGCTGGTACAAACGGCGGGAATGCTCCGGCAACAGATGAGATTGTACCTGAAGACGGCGCATCACTGGTGATCTGGGAGAGTAAAGAAGAAAGAGCATTTGCTGAAGAAATCGCCAAGCAGTTCACCGCGCAGTACAACGTTCCCATCAAAATTGAAGAGGTAGCACCGCCCGATCAGGTCGGCAAGCTGACACAAGATGGCCCGTCAGGTCTGGCTGCAGACGTTGTCCTCATTCCTCACGATAATCTGGGTAAGGCTGCAAGCGCGAGCCTGCTGCTTCCAAACGATATTTTCGGTGAGCAGACCAAAGCTGAGAACACAGAAGCATCCATCGTAGGCTCGTCCTATGAGGGTGAACTGTATGGTTATCCGAGAGCGGCAGAAACCTATGCCCTGTTCTACAACAAATCCCTGGTCAAAGAAGCACCTAAATCCTTCGATGACGTGATTGCCTTCAGTAAAACGTTCACTGATAAAGCCAAGAACAGATACGGAATTATGTGGGAAGTCGGCAACATGTACTTCAACTATCCGTTCATCGCTACAACCGGCGGTTACCTGTTCGGCAAAGACGGTACGGATAAAGACGATATCGGTCTGAACAATGAAGGCGCGATCAAAGGTCTGAGTGAATTTGTAAAGCTGAAAGAAATATTGCCGATTAAGAGCGGCGACATTAACCCGGACATCAAGCGCAGCTTGTTCAACACTGGCGATGTGGCCATGGATATCACTGGACCTTGGGAGCTTGCCGGTTATAAAGAAGCTCTGGGCGACAACCTCGGAATTGCTCCGATTCCTACCATCGACGGCAAAACGGCAATTACTTTCTCCGGGATTAAAATTTTCGGAGTCAACGCTTATAGTCAGTATCCGAATGCGGCTAAATTGTATGCCCGCTTTGCTTCCGGCAAAGACGCTCAGCTGACATTGAACAAATTGGTCGGTTCCGTGCCTACGAACAACGAAGCGCTGCAGGATGCGCAAATCACCGGCGACCCGTTCATATCCGCTTTTGCTGAACAGGCCAAGAACTCCCAGCCAATGCCTTCGATTCCTGAAATGGGTAACGTATGGAGCCCGGTAAATGCGGCACTTCCTGAAATTTGGGATAACAACGCAGATCCTAAGGCAGCTATGGACAAAGCAGTAGAACAAATTAAGGATTTGAATAACGGGGCATCTGCCCAGTAAAATCAGCTCTCCGGCAGTGTAATCATCAGCTGCCCTTGAGGCAACAAACAACCATCAGCACACAGTGGAATCAAATCGCCCGCCGCATAGCTCGCGGCGGGCAGTTTCCTGAATTCCGCGCGGAGAGGAGAACGGAAGGGAAATGCAGCGATACAAAGCTAGAGCCGCAGTACTGTCGGCCATTTTTATGGGATTGGGACAAATATATAACCGCCAATTCATCAAAGGACTTATTTTCATAGCTGTAGAAGCAGCCGCACTATTCTATTTCATTACCAATTTGGGCAGGGCCTTCTGGGGCATCACCACACTCGGGGAATCTCCAAGCCGCCTTGAGAAGGTTAAGGGCATCGCAAAAATGGTTCCCGGTGATCATTCCATCGTCATTCTGATTGAAAGTCTAATTACCCTGCTGTTCTTGGTTTTATTCCTGATTGTCTGGTACATGAATATTAGGGATGCCCTTAAAATCGGAGCAGAACGCGAAACCGGTCGTCCATCGAATACATTCAAGCAATCCGTACGCTATATTCTGGATTACAAATTTGCCCAGAGCTTTTTGCTGCTTCCGGGTATCGGTATTTTGTTCTTTACCATCATGCCGATTATTTTTATGATCATGCTGGCCTTCACTAACTACGCCGCACCCGATCACATCCCGCCGGCCAGGCTGGTGGACTGGGTAGGCTTTGAAACCTTCCGTAACCTGCTGGTGCTGAAATCCTGGAGCCAGACCTTTTATGGAGTACTTACCTGGACAATTATCTGGGCGGTTCTATCGACTGTAACTACTTACTTCGGCGGGATGCTCGTTGCCCTGCTGATCAATCAAAAGGGGATCCGCTTCAAGGGACTGTGGAGAATGATTCTGATCGTCCCTTACGCCGTCCCGCAGATGATCTCCCTCCTGCTGATGCGCAACCTGTTCAACGGGCAGTTCGGCCCGATTAACCAATATCTCAAATACTTCGGACTTGGCGGACTACCGTGGCTGACGGATCCGTTCTGGGCGAAGGTCACGGTTATCATCGTCAACATGTGGGTCGGTATTCCGGTATCTATGCTGCTCATCATGGGCGTGCTGACCACAATCCCGCGGGATATGTATGAAGCAGCCGAAGTGGACGGGGCTACGAATTATCAGAAGTTCCGGATTGTCACCCTGCCGATGATTCTGTTCTCTACCGCGCCAACGCTGATTATGCAATTTGCCGGAAATATCAACAATTTCAACGCGATCTACCTGCTGACCGGAGGCAGTCCGGTGAAAGGTGACTATCAGTATGCCGGGTCAACGGACCTGCTGGTAACGTGGCTGTATAAGCTGACGCTGGATCAGAATAAGAATAATATGGCTTCTGCAATAGGCATTATACTCTTCATCATTGTTGCCGGGTTCTCCCTGTATAATTACCGCCGGACCAAATCATTCAAAGAGGAGGATATGATTCAATGATCATCGGACGCAAGCTTACGGGCTTTATTCGTTTGGGCCTCAGCTACATCATTCTGGTTATCCTGGCGATTGCTGCGATCTATCCGGCACTCTGGATTCTTCTGGCATCCTTCCGTCCGGGCAAATCCCTATACAGCAAAACGCTGATTCCCGACCATTTTACACTGGCTCATTACAAAGAGTTGTTCACTTCACCGGTCTATATGTTCGGAACCTGGTACGCAAATACGCTCAAGATTGCCGTGTTCTCCATGCTGATCGGCGTGGTGCTGACGCTTTTGACCAGTTACGCCTTATCCCGGTTCCGGTTCAAAAGCCGCAAGACGACCATGTCAACCCTGCTGATCCTCGGGATGTTCCCGGGCTTCATGAGTATGATTGCAATCTATCTGCTGCTGAAGGAGTTCAATCTGCTGGATACCCATCTGGCATTGATTATCGTGTACGCTGCCGGAGCACCGCTCGGAGGGACCTTGATTGCCAAAGGCTTCCTGGATACGATTCCGCGTTCGCTGGATGAAGCCGCGCGGATTGACGGGGCGAGTAACTTCGGGATTTTCACACGGATTATCCTGCCGCTGTCCCGCCCGATGATCACTTATATGGCACTGACCCAGTTTGTCGGCCCATGGGTGGACTTCATCTTCGCCAAGCTGATTCTGCGGACCAAGGAGAACTGGACCGTCGCGGTCGGAATGTGGGATATGGTCAATACGATGCAGAATTCCAACTTCACGCTGTTCGCAGCGGGTGCAGTATTGATCTCTGTACCGATAATGATTCTGTTCGGCTTCCTGCAGCGCCTGCTTGTTGATGGTCTGACCGCAGGGGCGAGCAAGGGGTAAGCCTTTATGGAATTAGGATAATAAGAAATGCTGATCTCATTATGAATAACAGGTGCGGCCTTTATGCAGTCAACGAAGGGCTGCACCTGTATTTTTTACCGAACAAATAAGGGGAGAGCGGAATGAAACGGCAGCGGAAATTAAACTTCAGATCGGTTGGCGTCAAATTATTTGTGATTCTGTTCTGTACAATTGTGCTATTGTCCTCTGTGCTGGGCTTAACCTCCTATTATGCTGCTAAAAGAATCATTACCAACGAGGTAGCAGCGGCATCCTCACAGTCTATTGTGCAGGCGGCGGACAAGCTGGACTTCCTGTTTGCTGAATATGAAGCGCTTTCAAGACAATTCGCCGTAGACTCTGCACTAAAATCAGATATGGAGACCATCCATAATCCCGGTGCCGGAACGGTAGCCAAGGTGGCAGCTGAAGACCGGATCCGCCGTAAGCTGGATTCCGTCCGGGGCTCCGATGAGCGCCTGCTGGGCGTCCGGCTGGTCGCAAGAAGCATGGTGGATGCTGAATCCTACAAATCAACAGGCATCAGTGGTGTGCGCAGTGATGAAGGCGTTCTTGCCCGCATGAAGGCGATCGATAACGGCAAAGGCAACCCCGTCTGGTTCCCCGCACGGGCCAAAGGCTTCTTCGATGCTTACAGTGAGTCCTCTATGACAATGGGCCGTCTGCTGCGGAATATCCAGAACCCGGCAGCGGAGTATTATATGCTGATTGAGCTGAAGGGTAAAGCTCTGACCGATGTATTATCCAATCTGCATATCGGACTTGCCGGGGAGATCCGCATCCTTGACAGGGCCGGCAATATTGTGTACGGGGCGGATAACGGGCTGCTCGGACAGCCTTCTTACATACAGGCAGCGGATACCGGGGTTGAAGGGCAGAAGCAATCCTTCACTGCGGCTGATGAGCAGGGCAGCTCACAGCTTGTCGTCTATCAGCCGCTGGTGACAGCTGACTGGACACTGCTGGGTTATGCGCCGGTGAGTGATTTCACTAAATCGGCAGACCGGCTGCTCTATATTACACTGCTGGTTGTGCTGGCTGCGGCTGTGATTGCGCTGGTGATTGGTTATGTGCTGGTGCGGCTGATCGGCCGCCCGCTCGGCAAGCTGGCCCGGCTGATGGAGGAAGGCGAACAGGGGAATCTGCAGGTGCGGACGAACTTCAAGGGCCAGGATGAGATCGGGCGGCTGGGACACAGCTTCAACCGGATGATGGAGCAGATCTCCCGGCTGGCCGGCCAGAGCAGCAGTTCGGCGGCGGCGGTGCTGGCCACGTCCGAGCAATTGGTGCTTGCTTCGGGTGCGACCCGTACTCATGCCAGGGAAGTGGCTGCCGCAACCGGCGAGATCGCCGGCGGGGCAGCCAGCCTGGCGGCAGAAGCGGAGAGCAGCAACCGCAAGGTGGAGCTGATGGGAGACAAGACGGACGAAGTAGCGGGGACGAATGCAGTCATGGCTGATTCCGCAGGAAAGGTCATGGCGGTAAGCGATCAGGGAGCGGAGCTGATGAAGAAGCTGGTGGATCAAAGCGAATCTGCCCTGAACATGATGAATCTGATTCAGGAGAACTCGGCCATGCTGCGTGACAGCATGGTGCTGATCCGCAGCATTCTCTCCCCGATGATTGCCATGAACAAGCAGACGAATATTCTGGCTCTTAATGCTTCTATTGAAGCTGTACGTGCGGGGGCTGCGGGGAGGGGCTTTAATGTCATTGCCGATGAGATCAGGGGACTGGCTAACCAATCCAGCCAGTCAATTGCGTCTGTCTCCAGAATTACGGAGGAGATCAGCGGCCATATCGAGAACACGGTTAAGGTAGTGAGTGAAGCAGCACCGCTGTTCAGCGGGCAGATAACCTCGGTCCGGGAATCTTCGCTTATCTTTGAAAGTGTGCGGGCGGAGATGGAAGTGTTCAGCGGTTATCTAAGCCAGTCTTCGGCGGCTGTTAAGGAGCTGACCGGTTACCGGCAGCAGCTGGGGCAATCCATGGCGAGCGTAATCTCGGTCGTGCAGCAGACCAGTGCCTCAACGGAGGAGGTGGCCTCGATGTCTTCACAGCAATTCATAGTGAGCGAGGAGCTGGTGGCTCTGTCAGGCAAGCTGGAGGTGTTAGCGGAGAAGCTGAAGCAGTCGATGGTTTCTTTTCAGGGATAAGCCGGTGTGTAGTTGATAAAGTGAAGTACTATTGCCAGAACTTACACTTGTCGTTATAGTTGTCTGTAAAAAACCGAAGGTGATGTCATGGATAAGCACTTATTTCTGAATGGCGGGGGCCCGCCGTTTACGCCGGATCTGGCAAGAAAGTTTAAAGGTAAAGTGGGTGTAGGCGCAGGTCCTGTTGTTGTATTATTCGTGGAGCGTGGGGAGAGCTGGGAAGATTACGTGCCGGTCTATACGCGTCCGCTGGCTGATGCAGGGTTAACAGAGTTCCGTTATCTGCCGCTGCCCGCTACACCTGCGGATGTTGTTGTTCAGAGCATAGAGACCTGCTCGGGCATTATCATCGGAGGCGGGGATACGGACCTGTATGCCGATTATATTGTAGATACCGCGATCGGCGGCGCTATTAAACGGAGGTATGAGTCCGGCGTTCCGGTTGCGGGGTTCTCGGCGGGAGCTTTAATCAGCCCTGAACTATGTATTATTTCCGCTAAGGATAATGAGAGCAGGTTGTTTGATCACCGCAAGGGCTTGAATCTGATCCCTGAGCTGCTGCTGTCCGTACATTTTACCCAGTGGGATGACGAAGATCATTTAAGAACCGCCGTCCGTACGTTCGGTGAGCTTCCGAATTACGGGATCGATGAAGAAACAGGGATCTACCTGTTGAACGGAGCGCTGGAAATGGCGGAGGGCGGCGGAGTGTATAGCGTGGTGAATGATGTTCTGACTAAACTTCATTGATGATCGAAAACAAGGGTAGGGATAGACACTTAGATAGGATTATTGAAAACAAGAGTGGAGCGCTTCGTGCCTTTGCTCTTGTTTATTCTGCGTTCTTCTCTCTGCTGCACATAAAAAATAAGCGAAAATCCTGCACGAAATACAACAATCTCCTCATCAAATTAGCAAGAATGGAAAAATATTGTATTAAATACAGCATTTTATCTAATCCAATCGAATTAATGAACCAATTCTTGTATTTCATACAACAATACTCCGGACAACTCCCGGCTATATGAACTAAAGTTGTAATACTTACAACATTAACGCGAATAGAGAGTACTGAAAAAATTTTGATTATCTGCGAGGAGGGAGCTCTGAATCTATGTGATCCTCACCTGGAATTCTAATTTACATACAAGAAATGATTAACTTATAAAGATATTTATTCCAGTATTGGACTTCGGCCAGCTTCTTGTCCTGGCGGAGCTCAAGGGATACACTTGTGCTATGAATACTGGCGAAGGAGGCATGCGGGATGCCGGAGTTGAACGGAAGTCTTTTTCAGCAGGCCTTGCTTGACGGGGATTACAGCCCGCGATTCCTGGCCTACTATTACAAGCAGTGGAGCAACTACACAATGGCCTACCATCAGCATAATTCCACCGAAATTATGTATCTCATCTCAGGCAGCTGTGTGGTCGAGGTGCGGGATGAATCGGGAGGCCATACCCCCTTCCGGCTGAAGCGGGGAGAAATGATTCTCCTGGATGCGGGCGTTCCGCACAGGCTGATCGTCGAAGACGGGTCCTCCTGCCGGATGCTGAATGTGGAGTTCGCATTCACAGAGTACGTCGGTGTAGCCCCCTCGGTAGGCAGGCTGGCCCGGGAGGAGGAGACGCTGGCGGATTTGCTGCAGAGTCCCTTCGATAGTCTGGTGCTGTCAGACCAGGAAGAGGTGTTTCATGTACTAAAGGCATTGGTGCTGGAGCTGGATCAGCAGGGCAAGAGCGGAAACAGTATGGTTCAGCTGCTGTTCTCGGAATTGCTGCTGCGTCTGTCCAGACTGCGGCGGGAATCGCTGCCGGCCAGCCAGCAGCCCTCACAGCTCTATGTACGGCGCGCGGTAGAGTTCCTGCACCAGAACTATGACCGGAGTATTCAAGTCAAGGAAGTTGCGCTCACTGTGAATGTCCACCCGGGTTATCTGCAGCGGATCTTCAGGACACATACCGGCCAGACCTTAACCGATTACTTGAACAGGCTGCGAATGGAGAAGGCCCGGATGCTGCTTGGGCAGAGTGAGATTCCAGTCGCGGAGATTGCCGATTATGTGGGCATTAGCAGCAGGCAGTATTTTCATCTCCTGTTCAAAAAGTATACCGGCTGTACTCCGGTCGAATACCGCAACTCGCTGGACCGCCATTCCTGGAGTGAGGAATAGATGGGTTTCTGGATCTAAAGGTGAGAATTGTTGACACAATAACGGCAAAGTGGTCATGATATTGGTTACGCTTCCCGCAGCCTCCTTGCTACAATGGACAGGAACCCACTATTCTTTGCCGGAGGATGATAACGATGTCTTTTAAAGTAACCTTTATCGGGGCGGGCAGTATCGGATTTACACGCGGGCTGCTGCGCGACCTGCTTACAGTACCGGAATTCCGGAATATTGAAGTCTCATTCATGGATATAAACAGCCATAATCTGCAGATGGTCACCGAGCTGTGCCAGCGGGATATTAAGGAGAACGGCCTGGATATTGTGATCGCTCCCACTACGGACCGGAGAGAAGCGCTGAAGGATGCCAGGTACGTATTTTGCACTATCCGCATGGGCGGCCTTGAGGCGTTCGCCACCGATGTGGACATTCCGCTGAAATACGGCGTGGACCAATGCGTAGGTGATACGCTGTGTGCGGGAGGGATCATGTACGGACAGCGCGGCATGGCCGAGATGCTGGAGATCTGCCGGGATATCCGGGAGACGGCTGCGCCGGATGTGCTGCTCCTGAATTACTCGAATCCCATGGCCATGCTCACCTGGGCCTGCAATAAATATGGCGGTGTGCGGACCATCGGACTCTGCCATGGCGTACAGCACGGACATCATCAGATCGCCGAAGTCTACGGGCTGGAGAAGTCGCAGGTGGATATTATCTGCGCCGGAATCAATCACCAGACCTGGTACATCTCTGCGAAGCATGAGGGCAAGGATCTGACGGCCGGACTGCTGGAGGCCTTCGAGCAGCATCCGGAATTCAGCCGGACCGAGAAGGTGCGGATCGATATGCTCCGCCGCTTCGGCTACTACAGCACGGAGTCGAACGGACATCTGAGCGAATATGTTCCCTGGTACCGCAAACGCAGCGGCGAGATTATGGACTGGATTGATCTGGGCAGCTGGATCAACGGAGAGACAGGCGGATACCTGCGGGTCTGCACAGAAGGCCGCAACTGGTTCGAAACGGACTTCCCGAACTGGATGAAGGAACCGGCTCTGGAGTATACCCGGGAGAACCGTGGCGAGGAGCATGGCTCCTATATAATAGAAGGACTTGAGACGGGCCGCGTGTACAGAGGTCATTTCAATATGGTGAATAACAGGGTCATCTCCAATTTGCCGGACGATGCCATTATTGAAGCTCCGGGGTATGTAGACCGCAACGGTATCTCGATGCCGCTGGTCGGCGACCTGCCGCTGGGCCCGGCGGCTGTCTGCAATGTAAGCATCTCCGTGCAGCGGCTAGCCGTGGAAGCAGCCGTGCATGGCGATGACAAGCTGCTGCGCCAGGCCTTCATGATGGACCCGCTGGTCGGTGCGGTCTGTAATCCGAAGGAGATCTGGCAGATGGTGGATGAGATGCTGGTTGCCGGGGAGCCTTGGCTGCCGCAGTACAGCGCGGCTATCGCTGAAGCGAAGGAACGCCTAGCTTCCGGTAATCTGATCCCGACGAATGCCGGCAACGAAGGCGCTGCCCGGCTGAAGGTGAAGACCGTGGATGAAATGATGCAGGACCGTGAGGCCGCGAACAAAAACGCCGGGGAGTCCGATAAGGGCAAGGATAGAGAGAAGGTGCGTTAAATAAGTTAATTCGGCCGGAAGCAGCGCGTTTGCTTCCGGCTTTTTGTTGATGTTCGGGGACGTGAAGGTCACACAATTTAGATTGAAGCCGGAAATGAAAAAATTGGGGGGAGAGGCGGAAGAAGCGGTAGTGTAGGGAGAGGCGTGAGAGGCGGGAAAAATCGGAAGAAGCAGAAGATGCGGATGTGGCGGGAGGGCGGGAAAAAGCGAAACAGGCGGGAGAGGTGGTAGTGGCGCAAGTGGGGGAGTTACTGGTGCAGATGGCGTAGTCGGAATGAAGCGGACTGAGAAGACGCTATTTTGGCCAAAAGCCTCATATTGCCGCTGATTCGGACTGAGATTCCGTTATCTTGTTCAAATGAGCCACAAATGAAGCCTGATCGGTCAATTAACGGAATCTCAGTCCTTTTCACAAGCTGAATGGAGCCGGAGTGGGGAACGCGCTGTTGGAACGCCCCGCCAACACCCGGATCATCACCGCAGAACGCCCCGCAACGGTCGAATCGTCACCGCAGAACACTCCGCCAACGCCCGGATCATCACCGCAGAACGCTCTGCGGAGCATTAAGGCTCACTCCCGGACCAGCTTGTCATTTTGCAGCTTGGTAATCTTGCGGCGGATAGGCATACTTAATGAAATGAAGAACAGGGCCAGAACGATGAGCAGCAGGCCCATAATAAGGTTGATTCTGTTGAGGGCGGTGGGATTGTTCACAAACATCAGGGATATATTAAAGACGCCAATGATCAGCTCCGCCACCGCGAGCGAAATCCATAACCGGAATATTCTCTGATAATGCTTAATTTTGGAATCGGTATCCGAATAAATGGTGAAGGCACCCTCCGCTGCTTTTCTTCGAAAGATTACCCAGCGCGGGTTGACATATACAGTCTTGCCCGACGGCTTTTTGCCGGCTGGCACACGCTCGGCTCCGGTCTCCTCCATGAACTGCAGGTATTCGGCAGACTTGGCTTTCTTCGGATCTTCCTCCAGCAACTCAAGCCTGTAGATGTATTCCCCCGGGGCGCTCTCTTCAAATACATAACGGGCCCAGGAGTATTCGACAAGCGCAAGACCTTTGGCAGACATGTCATTCAGCCACTGCTCTTCCTTCTCAAAATCCGCGAAATATTTGCGTACCACATGACTCATTCCGGTTCGCCTCCTATTAGCTTTCTTCCATTAGACAACAGCTCATCGAGCCTGGTCATTTCGCTCAGCAGTGCAGATCTGCCTGACTCCGTAATCCGGTATTCCTTCTTGCGGGAATCCTGCCCGCCCGCCAACGGCTCAATCCAGCCCCGCTCCACCAGCGTGCCAAGCGCGCCATACAGCGTGCCGGCGCCAAGCTCCACGCGCCCGTTACTCAGCAGCTTCACATTCTGCATAATTCCGTAGCCGTGCATCGGGGTGAACAGTGACAGAAGAATATAATATACGCCCTCTGTCAGCGCCCCGTATTCATTGCTTCTTGACAAATGCCTCACCTGCCTTAGTCTAGTATTAACGATTCGTTACATCAACTGACGTTATAGCAATCACCGTTACATCGCCTGACGCTATATCGTCAACCGATATACATATTATATCGGTCGCCGATATAGCAGTCAAGAGTATTTTGCGGAAAATACAAGCAAGCAAAAAGCAAAAAGCATCCCCTTGCGATGGATGAAAAGCTCGCAAGGGGATGCTTTTTGGCCTGGATAGCAGATGGAAGGGGGAAACAATGCCGAAATAAGCGTGCTGCATGACGTTGACAACTTCTTGTTGCTGTAAGCCATGGGAAACATCTTAGCTTATGCCCCGGTAGTTTTTTTACCGAAAAACGTCTTCAGCGCCTGATAGACTTCCTTCTTATCCTTAATGACATAATGCATGAACTGCTCCTGCTTCAGGTGGCGGTAGGCGGACATCAGTGTGCTGCTGCGGTTGTACTGGTTCACTTCACCATAGCCGAACATGTTGCTGCGCTTCAGTAGTTCACCGATCAGCTTGACGCAGCGTTCATTGTCGGAGGTCAGGTTGTCGCCATCCGAGAAATGGAAGGGATAAATGTTGTATTTGGCCGGCGGATAGCGGCTGTCGATAATCTCCAGCGCCTTCTGGTAAGCCGAGGAGCAGATGGTGCCGCCGCTCTCGCCGCGCGTGAAGAAGTCATGCTCGCTGACCTCTTTGGCCTCGGTATGATGAGCCAGGAATACAATATCCACCTTCTCATACTGGCGGCGCAGAAAGCGGGTCATCCAGAAGAAGAAGCTGCGTGCGCAGTATTTTTCAAAAGTACCCATGGAGCCTGAGGTGTCCATCATCGCAATAATTACGGCATTGGAATGGGGGACGGTAATGTCATCCCATGTTTTGTAGCGCAGATCGTCCGGGCTGATGCTGTGAATTCCCGGATTCCCGCTGCTGGCGTTGCGCCGGAGATTCTCCATCAGTGTGCGTTTTTTGTCGATGTTGGACATCATGCCTTTTTTGCGGATATCGTTGAAGACAATGGATTTGACCTCGATTTCTTCCTTGTCCTTCGGCTTCAGGTGGGGAAGCTCCATATCCTGGAACAGAATATCCTCCAGATCCTCAATATCCACTTCGGCTTCGACAGTATCCTGCCCGGGCTGATCCCCCGCCTTGTCACCTTTGCCCGGCTGGGCGGACTGCGAATCGCGGCCGAGCACATCGCCTACCTGACTCTCCCCGTCCCCCTGGCCGACATGCTTCTGCTTGCGGAAATTATAGATAATCCGGTATTCATCCAGACTGCGGATCGGCACCTTCACAATCTGCTTGCCGCCCGACAAAATAATGTTCTCCTCAGTAACGAGATCCGGCAGATTGTCCTTAATGGCTTCTCTGACCTTTTGCTGGTGACGCTCCTGATCCTGATGGCCTTTGCGGTGAAGGGACCAGTCTTCTTTAGACACAACAAAGGCGTATGGACCGGTTGGCTGGGGCAAGGATGACCACCTCCCATGATTCTCTGAAATTGGTACAGGCTACGCTTGTGACGGGTGCGGCTGGTTGTAACTAAAGTATATTCATGGGGATGGGGGATATGTGAGCTGTATTATTCACTGATTTCCTCAATGAGCAGTTTATAGCTGTTCGAGCGGGCTTCGCCGGAGTATCTTCGTCCGTCTATCGTGAATAAGTATAGGGCGGTCGAGGATCCCTGAAGCGATGTGCCCATATAATCAAGGTTGATTTTCACAAAATAAGTGAGGGTGACGGTCTGCCCGGGCTGTAGTGTTCCCAGAGCCACAGTTCCGCTGTACGGGGTTTCGGGTACAGTGATGGTGCTGATGGTAACGATATTCGGATCAATTACTGCTCCTTGCGGCACAATCCGGACCACAGAGACCTCTGCGGGATAATTCCCGCTGTTGGTGACAAGAATCCGGAATTCGGCAATGCTTCCAGGCTCGACAACCGGCGGCTCTCCTTGTATTTGAATGGAGACGATTGGCGAGAACAGCAGCGTAGTCACAGCATTGGTCCGGGTGATCTGCCGGACATTGCGTCCATCCGGAAGGGTGAATGTGTATTGGACACTGCCCTGGTTCTGAATGGCCGGAGTCTGGCGGATATCGGTGGCGCCCGGAATGGATACGAGACAATCAACCCTTACCGCCGAGCCTGCTCTTACCGTTCCGAGCGGAATGCCGTCCGCAGGCCGTATTCCCTTCTGGGGAACACCGTCAATATGAATGCTGTCCCAGATGAATAGAACACCTGCCGGAATGAAGTCGGTCAACAGAGCCTCTACAGCCAGATTTCCGTTGTTGCGCACGGTGAACTCATACCGCAGATTATCGCCGGGAGCGGCGCTGTAGAGATCTACCTTCAAGCTGGCGGATACTCCCGGCTGGACGATCGTTATGAGGACTGTATTGCTCTCAGCGGTATTCCTGTTGTCATTGACCTCATAGGTGACCAACGCCTTCGCCGGCAATACCGGGTCCGGAGGGATTGCGGCCACCCGCACACGGAAGGAAATCTCGGCAGCCGAGCCTGTACTCAAGGAACCCAGCCTGATGCCAAGGGCCGGATCGGCCTCGGGCTGGTAGACCCCGCCTGCAATGACGCTGCCGGGGATGAATATAGCACCTTCCGGAACCGGAATGGTGGCGATAATCACGGCCAGCGGCCGGGTGCCTTCATTTCTGAGCTGCAGTGTATACGTCACGGCATCGCCGACAAAGGTAGTGGGTGTGCTGGCAGAGAGAAGCGTGGACAACTGATAAGACAGCAGGGAGACAATCACCGGGTTGGAGCGGACTTCCCCGCGTACCGTTCGTCCTTCGGGTGTGGAGAAGGAATAGGTGCCGACTGCCCTGTTATGCAAGGCCAGAGAAGGCGGGAGCGATACAACAATGACCTGGAAGGCGATCGTAACTCCGGAATGCGGAGAGAGAGTGCCTACCGGTATGCCGGAAGACGGAGTGACCCCCGGAAGGGGGACTCCGTCTCTAAGCACGCTGTTGGCAATAAAGGATACACCCGCAGGAAGGACATCAACGATGGTGACCAGTGCGGACGTATTGCCGCTGTTCTTGGCGAATACGGTGTAGACGAGCGTCTCCCCCAGGGAGGCGCTCGTGTGATCCGTAAGCTTGAGAAGGGATAGAACAGGGCCCACGACGGGAGTATTGACGGTATTGGAATAGGTGATGGCGTTAATACCCTCTGCCGAGCTGAATAGGACCATAGACTGGTTGCTTACGACAGGTTGAAGCCGTGAGCCTTCTGTCATATTACAATGACCTGAACCTGGAAGGTTACTGTAGTGGACGCCCCGGCGGCAATCGTGCCGATGACTATACCGGCAGCCGGGTTCGCACCAGGGCGGAAGACTCCGTCTACGGCAACACTGCCAACGACAAATTGGCTGCCTGCCGGAATCGGGTCAACCAGTACAACATTGTTGACGGGAACGATACCGTTATTGGTCACAACAATGGTATAGGTAATAATGTCGCCTACTACCGCATCGATTGCAGGAGTGCTCTTGACTGCTGTTACGTCCGGTGAAGAGACAGGGATAATCAGCGTATTCGACAGTGCAGAACCTGAGAGCAGACGGCCATCCGGCGGTGTGAAGGTGAAGGTGGCGGCGGCCTGGTTCACGAGCTGCTGCGGAGAAGGCAGGGAAGCTACCGTGACCTGCAGGGTGACTGTCACGAGGACTGTTGCTCCGGCTGCAACGGTGCCGAGATTAATGCCGGTAGTCGGGTCTGCACCCGGAACAGGCTGGCCGTTGACCAGTACGCTGTTCGGAATGAATACAGCTCCCGGCGGGATAGAGTCTGTTAAGGTTACGACAGCTGGCAGATTGCCTGAATTGGTAACGCTGAAGGAATAGGTCACGGTATCCCCAACCGTCGCATTGGCCGTATCCGCAGCTTTTACAATGCCGATGATCGGCTGGAATACCGGAGTAATGAGATTGTTGGAATAAGATGCGCCAGAGAATGCACCGGAAGTGAAGCTTACCGAAGCCTGGTTGTTCAGGATGGCCGGATTAGGCAAGGAGTTGACCAGAATATTGAATGTAACCAGGACCGTCGCGCCCGGGGCCACTGTTGCCAGTGAAATCCCGTTAGCCGGATTCGCTCCCGGCAGCGGAGTACCGTCCACAACTACGCTTCCGGCAACAAAGGAAGAGCCGGCCGGAATCGGGTCACTCAGTACAACATTATTGATCGGCGCTATGCCGCTGTTGGTAACGCTGATGCTGTATGGAACGGTATCTCCCGGAACTGCATCGGTTACAGTAGTGCTTTTGACAACGAGTACATTTGGCGATGATACCGAAATCTGATTGATGTTCGAGCTGGCCGACTGGTTGAAGGTCCGTCCGTCAGGAAGCGTATAGCTGAAGGCGATGATGGCCTGGTTGCTGAGCTGCTGGCTGGCTGGCAGTGTGGCAATGACGACAGAGAATGTTACCGCCAGCGATGCACCTGCAGCAACCGTACCCAGAGGGATTCCGGTGGCGGGATCTGCACCCGGTGCCGGGAAGCCGTTGATCAGCACGCTGTTAGGAACAAGCGTTGTACCTGCAGGAATCGTATCGGTCAGAGTGGCAGCAGCCGCATAGTTACCCGAATTGCTGACATTGACAGTATAAATAATGGTGTCTCCAACGGTTGCATTTACAGAGTTAGAGCTTTTGGCTGCCACAATAATCGGCTGGAAGACCGGAGTGGTCACAATGTTCGAGAAGGCAACACTGGACAGTGCCCCGGAAGTGAAGCTGACCGATGACTGATTGTTAAGCACTCCCGAGACAGGGAGGGACGTTACAGTCACACTGAAAACTACAGTTACTGAAGCGCCTGGCGCGACGCTGCCAATGGTTACCCCGGTAGAAGGTGAAGCAGCCGGACGAGGGACGCCGTCTACCACTACACTGCCGGGAACGAAGGCCGTTCCTGCAGGTAAGGCATCTGTAAATACGACATTGTTAACGGTAGCGATCCCGTTATTGGTCAGACTGACCGAATACGTAATCGTATCGCCAACATTGGTAGCGGTGGTTGTGGTCGATTTGACGACCGCCAGATTCGGATTCGAGACAGGGATGGTCAGTGTGTTGGTGAGCACCGATCCGCCAAGGGTTCTTCCGTCAGGTAAGGTGAAGCTGTAGGCTGCCGTCCCCTGATTTACCAGTGTTTGCGGTGTAGGCAGTGAAGTGATCACCACCGAGAATGAGACAGCAACGGTTGCGCCCGGAGCGATGCTTCCGGCAGCGATGCCGGTGGTGGGATTGGCCTGCGGCAGAGGCAGCCCGTTGATCAGAACACTGTTTTCCTCAAAAGTAGTCCCGGCTGGGATGTTGTCCGTTACTGTCAGGCTTGCTGCGTAGTTGCCTGTATTGCTGACAGTTATAGTGTAGGTTACTGTATCACCCACCGTTGCGTTCGCGGTATTGGCGGTTTTGACAGCGGCGATATTCGGCTGGAAGACGGGAACCGCCACGGGGTTCGAGAAGGTGGAGCCTGTAAAGACACCGGAGGTGTAAGTTACAGTCGCCTGATTATCAATCGAAGTATCTGCTGGTACCGATGTTACCGTAACACTGTAGGAGACAATTGCGGAAGCACCGGATGCCAGTGTGCCAATGGGAATTCCTGTAGAAGGATGGGCATTTGGAAATGGCACGCCATTTACAGATACGCTGCCCGGCACGAAGGCTGCCCCATCTGGCGTTGGATCGCTGAGCACTACATTATTAACCGGGTCTATTCCGTTGTTCGTGATGCTTACCGAATAGGCGATAGTATCGCCCAGTGCCACCGAGGTTGAAGTCGTGCTCTTAACAACCGCCAGATTAGGAGCGGAGACAGCGATCGTTACAGTGTTGGAGACGGCGCTTCCGTTCAGCAGCCGCCCGTCCGGCGGTGTGAAGGTGTAGGTGGAAGCCGCCTGATTCACCAGCTGCTGCGGTGATGGCAGGGAGACAATGAAGACGGTGAAGCTGACAGAGACGCTGGCGCCGGGAGCGACAACCCCGACAGCAATGCCTGTATCCGGTGCCGCACCCGGCTGAGGGAAGCCGCCGACAATGACACTGTTTGGATCAAAGACGGTGCCGGCTGGAATATTATCGGTTAACGTTACATTGGCTGCAACGTTGCCGGCATTGCTGACAAGAATGGTATAGATGACCGTGTCGCCGACAGTGGCGTTCAGGTCGTTGGCGCTTTTGACCAGAGAAATTTGCGGCTGCGTTACCGGTGTGGTAGTGACGTTGGAAGATGAAGAGCCGGAGAAGACCCCGGAGGTGAAGCTGACGGTTGACTGGTTATTGACCTGTGAAGGAATCGGCATTGTTATCCTCACCTCGAATGTTACGGCAATTGAAGCCCCAGGGCCCAGACTGCCGATTGGAATGCCGGCGGACGGAACTGCCAGCGGCTGGGAGACGCCGCCTACAATTACGGTTCCGGGAATGAAAGCCGCATTCTCAGGCAGAGGATCGCTGAGAATGATATTGCTGACAGATGTAATACTGTTGTTGGTCAGCGCGGAGGTGAACGTAAGAATGTCGCCGGTTACGGCATCGATGGCATTCACGCTTTTGACCACACTGACATTGGGGGCAGAGACGGGAACAGTCAAAGCGTTCGATACGGTATTTCCGCCGAGCTGCCGTCCGTCCGGCAGCGTGAAGGTATAGGAGGCGGCCGCTGAATTGACCACCTGCTGGTTCGGCGGCAGTGACGTAACGGTAACCAGAAAACTGACGGTGACGCTGTCTCCGGGAGCAAGCGGGCCTACCGGAATTCCGGTCAGCGGGCTGAAGCCGGGCAGCGGCGTTCCGCCTACGCTTACACTGTTGGTCTCGAAGACCGTTTGCGGCGGCAGAATGTCGGTCAGATTCAGGGTTGCGGCAATATTGCCGGTATTGCTGGCGAATATGGAGAAGGATAGCAGACTGCCCACCGAGGCTTGTGCAGGGCTGGAGCTTTTGACTAGCCCAATCACCGGGGTGAAGACTGGAGTAAGTATAGTGTTCGAAAGAGCTGTTCCGCTGAATGCACCCGCTGTGAAAGAAGCACTCGCCCGGTTGTTCAGCTGAGGCGGGCTTGGAACAGAAGTGGCGTTGACCTGGAAGACTACAATACTCGTTGCTCCGGCAGCAAGCGTACCCAGGGCGATCCCGGCATTCGGATTCGCAGACGGTACAGCAGCCCCGTTCACCGTGACGGTTCCCGCTACAAAGGCGCTCCCGGCAGGGGCGGGATCGGACAGAACGACATTGTTAACCGCCACACCGCTGGGGTTGGATACCGATACGGTGTAGGTGAGATATTCCCCTACTGCTATAGCGGTGACATTGGCGCTCTTGAGGAGCGTGATGTTAGGTGCAGATACCGGAATGGTAACCGTGTTCGACACACTTCCGCCGGACAGGGCACGTCCGCTGGGCAGCTGGTACGTATAGCTGCTGCTTCCCTGGTCGGTCAAGGTTGCCGGAGACGGCAGAGATTGAACCGAAGTCAGAAAAGTCACCGTAAAGCTTGCTCCGGGTGCTACTGACCCCAGCGGGATTCCGCTAACGGGTGAGTCTGCCGGGCGGACAACGCCATTCACCGTAACACTTCCGGCAACGAAGACGGACCCGGCCGGAATCGTGTCGGTCAAGCTCACCGTTGCGGCGATATTGCCTGTGTTCCTCACTACCAGCGTATACTGCACATTGCCCCCGACCGTCGCGCTGCCCGGACTCGCGCTTTTGACGATACCGATTACGGGTTGAAATACAGGGGTTAGGGTTGTATTCGATTGGGTGATTGCATTAAATGCTCCTGAGCTGTACGAAGCAGACGACTGGTTGGAGAGCTGGCCGCTTCCCGGCACGGAAGTGACATTCACCTGGAACGTAACGGTTACACTGGCTCCGGGAGCGATGGTTCCGATGGTAATCCCGGAAGCAGGATCAGCAGTCGGCCGTGCACTACCTGCTACAGTGACACTTCCCGCCACAAAGGTGCTGCCGGGGGGGATCGGATCAGAGAGTACGGCATTCGTGACTGCGACAATTCCGTTGTTAGTGACCACCGATGTATACACCAGGGTGTCACCTACGGCCACATCCGGGAAGCTGGCGCTTTTGACAATAGCGACACTCGGCAGCCTGACCGGTATGGTCAGCGTGTTGGAGGCTGCCGTTCCGGGAACGGTCCGGCCGTCGGGAACGATAAAGCTATAGGCTGCCGTGGCCTGATCGACCAGCTGCGGAGGCGATGGCAGACTGTTTACCAGCACACGGAATTGTACAGTTGAGGTTGCCCCGGCAGCAATGGTGCCAATAGGGATGCCGGCGGCGGGATTGCCTGCTACCGGAGTGCCGTTGACCGTAAAGCTTCCCGGAACATAGGTGCTGCCCGCAGGAATATTGTCAGTGAGTGTAGTTGTGGCGCCGATATTACCGGTGTTTGCAATCTGGAGCGTATAGATAATCTGATCACCGACGGTAGCGTTGGTCGTATTTGCGCTTTTGACGATGCCAAGAACCGGAGAATAGACCGGCAGCGAGCTTGTATTGGAGGGAATAACCCCGCTCACAATCGGGCCGCCCGCTACGCTCTGGAACGTAAATGCGGCATTGGCTGTGTTGGCGACAATTTGTGTGCTTGGCAAGGATGTAACCCTGGCTTGATATGTAATCGTGATTGAAGTACCCAGGGCCAGAGATCCGAGAGGGATGCCGGATGTTATGTCAAAAGCCGGCCGGGAAACCCCGGCTACCACAACGCTTCCGGCCACAAAGGTCAGGCCTGGCGGCAGCGTGTCTGACAGTACAACACTGGCTGCGCTTGCCGTGCCGGTATTGCTGACGGTAACGGTGTACGTGACCAGATCACCAACGATTGTACCGGCGACATTGGAGGCCTTGGTTAATGAGATTCTGGGTGCATTGATATCAATCTGCAGCCCGTTAGCATTAACGACGTATGCATCGCCAGACGTAGTCAGTGTCAGCAAAGCCGAGGACTGATTGTTAACCAGGCGCGCGCCAACATCCACGTTCGTGATATCCCAGCCCTGCCGGCCGCCGACAATGTTGGAGCCGGGACTGCCGTTGGTCTGGTTGCGGTTTCCGAACGTACCGGTGGTATTCAGGTTGCCGGTATCATTATTGATCTGTGAAGCGAAGAAGTTGTTGGCAAAGTTGTTCGGGCCTGACAAAGCGACCTGGGTCGCGGAGGTGGGCCCGAAGAGCGCCTGATCTCCTGAACGGTTGGCATCTCCTTCCTGGGCACTGAACATGATGCGGCCGCCGAGTGCTCCTGTGACAGGTGTGGCAAATCCGGTAATCGTTGTGACAACCGGGGCAGAGGTGGACTGGACAAGTACGGCCCCCGCCCGCAGAGACATGTTGCGGAAAGGGAGTGACGGATTCTGGTAGATGACAGCAAGCGTCCACCCCGCATGATTAGCAGTAGCGTCACCGTTGATAACGATGGTGCCGACTACGCCTCCGGTGATATAGGTTCCGGCTCCAGAGGCTTGAATAATGCTGGTCACATTGGCGGAACGGACATAGGCGAGCGCTCCGCCTCCCAGATCTACGGAATTGGCAGTGGCTGCGTCGGGGGACACGCTGACCGTGTTACCGAGCGGTGTTATGAAAGAAACGGGATTGTTGATCGCCGCAGTGAGGTTGACGTTCCCGTTAACATAGGAACCGCCCCAGATCAGTTCTGCATACAGGACCGTGCTCCCCGCCGGAAGCACCAGGACCGCTGCTGAACTGTTGCTCTGGTACAGATTTGTAGTGCCAGCAGGATAAGTGCCGAATATGGAGGCTGTATTCACCGTGGAGAAGGCCCCGATACTATCCTGGGTACCCGGAACCCCAAGCGTATCGGACCGGCTTAACCCCAATGTATTGCCTGTAAAAGTAATGGCACCTGTTGCATTAACCGTAGACCGAACGACTAGAGGAATGATTTTCACCTCCTTTTGGGAGTGCTGAATTCAAATCGGAAGACAACGAAAAAAAGCAGACCGACTCCTGCTTGAGGTCGATGTGCCATCTTTCTTGTGTGGTATTAGCCTATGTGCGGTGCAAGGCATTATTGTATGTCCATTTGCGATTCTTTTTCATTAATTATGTCTGTTCTGCGACCGGAGCCGGCGTTCGAACAGCGCGCGCGGTTCCGGATAGACTTTTCTGCTCATGGCTTCCAGCTCTTCCCGGCTGATCTCCCGCTTAATTACGGCAAAATGATACATGATTTCATGGACGACATTGGACTGCAGCGTCTTGAGCACCTCCAGCTCCTCCGTCTCATAGAGCGAGTCGTCAAAAGGATACTGATAGAAAAGCTCCATCCGCAGCAGTCTGAAATCAAACGGCGGCGCAGGAGCCGGATAGTCCGGAATCTCCGGGGAGATTGGGCTGAGAGAAGGCTGAAAAAAGCTGCCGGTCAGATAACGGGGTGTATATTCGTCAAACTTCTGTTTGAACATAGGGTTGGAGATATGCGGAAAACTATGGGCATAGGGTGAGAGAATGCAGATGACCGCTTTATGCGTGCTGATTCTGTGAATCTCGGACAATGCTGCAAACAAGTCGTTTACATAGGGCATTACCCGGCTGGCCATCACGAATTCGGCGGTATTATCAGGCAGGGGAATGCCCTCGCAAATATCGCAGACAATATCCACACCGGGGTATAACTTGCGGTCGATTCCCAGATAACCGGATTCTTTGCCGGGACCGCAGCCGATATCGATTCTCAGGGGAAATCACTCCTTCAAGGTGCTGAATAAGGCTCTCCATCATTGTATTAAATCTGCGGTTCTGTGCGTACGGCGGATGCCCAGCCCCGTCCGGCAAGTTTATGCCCCCCGGCCTTTGGGGTAATCGTTAATAAGGTAAGCAGCACACTCAGGGCTTACCGTGAGATATGGAGGAGGTAAGGCTATGAGATCACAACGTTCGCTGACTGCTATCGCAGCAGTCGCTGTACTAATGCTGGCCTTAACCGCCTGCGGCGGGAATCATCCGGCTGAAGCGCCGGGACTACCGTCAGCGGGCCCGTCATCTGCACCTGTAGAGAGCACAGCTGCGCCGAGCCCCAGCCCTGCTCTCCCGCCAAGTCCTACCGGAGCTGCAGAGACACAGGTTATTCAGGGATCCGGCGTTTATATCGGACAGATTGATAATCATTCCGTAGAGATTGAGACTGAAGAAGGACCCACAGCCTTTGAGCTGGGTGCCGGCACGGAGGATGCGCCGGAGCTGCTCGAAATGGATGATGCCGTTGTTTTTGCGTATGTGGAAAAAGTGGTCGGAAGCGATGGGACCGCGGTCCAGCGTGTGTTGTCCAGCCTGTCCAAGGCAGAGGGCGGAGGGGCCGCACCGGCGGCCAGTGCGCTCCCGGATACGCAGACCTTCAGGCTGACACTGGAAGGGATGGAGGAAGAGAAGACGGCGGCACTTGCCGAAGGAGAAGGGTACTCCCTGTATGTATTCGATATCTTCAGCTTTGACGCGGCCAGCGGCAAGCTGGCGATGAAGGTAGACCCGGGGTATTACGCCGAAATTATCAAGCTTCCTGCCGATTTCGATCTGGATGCCATAGAGCAGGAGGGGAAGGCTGAACTTGCGGCTACAGGCAAGGTTACGGCGCTTACCCGGGAAGAGCGGGACCGGCGGATGTCCGGCATCCGCTTGTATCTTACCGCAATGGGCTCTGGCCTGACCCGCCAGGTTGCCGTGAAGGAAGTTGATGGCCAAGGCTATCTCATCAGGCTGAACATTCCGCAGCGGGAAGCCTCGGAGGGCTTCGGGCCGCATGTGTATGCTTCACTGGATTCACTGGTTAATCAGTGAAGCACGGAGCAGCGAAGCGGCACCGCCAGCTTACACGATAAGAATGCATAGGCTTCGCGCCAACCATTATCCTAATCTTTACCATGGAAACGGTAGTGTCCTTATTAAAGGGGCGCTACCGTTTTCACTTGCCTGCGGCATGATTCAACCTCCAAAAGATTATTTTATTGTAACCGGTTTGCGAGAAACTTTTACCCGTGATTTTACGTCAAAGAGATAGAAATAGATGAGATTTTTTTCCTATCTGGGAGGATGAGTTTGTGAAGAAGTTATGGATTTCTATTGTAGTGGGGTTGCTGATAGTTCCGTTACTATTTCAAGCCCCGGCCAAGGCCGCAGTCACACCGATCCGCATCATTATTGACGGAGTCCAGTTGTCTACGGATCAGCCTCCGGTAATGGTGAACGGACGGACGATGGTGCCGCTGCGTGCAATCTTCGAAGCCTTCAATGCCGCTATCAAGTGGGATCAGAAGACGCAGACTGTAACGGCGGTGCAGGAGGATACAACGGTTATATTGAAGATCGGCTCCAAGACAGCTACGATTAATAATCGGTCTGTAAGCCTGGATGTGCCCGGTCAGAATTTGAAGGGCAGAACTATGGTTCCGACGCGGTTCGTAAGTGAAGCGCTGGGCCGGGAAGTGGGCTGGAATCAGACCACCAAGGTTGTGACGGTAACCACTCCGGTACCGGCCGGTGTTAATACTGCTCCGGTATCCGGCGTAACCACGCAGGATATCAGTGATTTCGGTGACGGACGCGACCTGCAGATCAGCTTCAACCGGGTGGCCGATGAGTCCCTGGTGGACCATTACCGCGTTCTGATCGTCAAAGCGGGAAATTCGCTTGATCTGTCGTCAGCACTGGCTATACCCGCATCTAATTACTCCTCAGTTATGGTAACAGGCGCCAATCCTGTGGTTAAACTGACAGCTGCTTCGAGAACGGCAGATGGAGAAGTAATTAAAAGCAGTCAAGGGTATAAAGCTTATGTCCTTACGGTAGGCAAAGGAAGTAACCTCAGCGCGCTTTCCGGCAGTTCTTCCACCATTACTCTGACCAATAATATTGCACCGGTAATAAGCAATGTACAAGTGACCGATAATGGCGATTACGGTGACGGGCGCGATCTGTCCGTCAGCTTCAACAAGCTGGCAGATGAGACCAAGATAAGCTCTTACCGGATATTTGTGGTTAAAGCGGCGAACTATTCAGCCTTTAATCTGGCCAAAGCCAATTCTGTCGTCAGTGCCTATTACACACAAGTCACCAAGACAGGTGCTAATCTTACCCAGATTCTTTCCTCAGGAGCCAGGGATACAGACGGAGCACTGATTCAGACAGGGGTAAGCTACCGGGTATTCGCCATGGCTGTTGACAGCAGCAATACCGCCAATAATGTGTTATCCGCTGCTTCGTCTCCGGTTACCCTATCCAGCATCGGGATCTCGAGCCTGTATGTCACTGACGTTAACGACTATAATGACGGCCGTGACCTCAAGGTGTCCTTTACCCATGCCGCTGACGAAACGTATATCAGCCAGTACCGGATTCTGGTGGTGCCTACATCCTACTACAGCAGCTACAGCCTGTCTGAGGCGAATAATGTATCGGGAGCCAACTATACTGCTGTGAGCACTTCCGGTTCTTCTACCAGTCTAGTGCTGACCTCGTCCACCAGAGATGTGCGCGGGACGCTGCTGAAGAACGGAATCAATTATAAAGTGTATATTTTATCTGTCAGAAGCGGGGGGAATGCAGGGTCCAATATTCTTTCTCCTGCCTCTGCCGAAATTACGCTATGGAATGATTTCAGCATGAGTGCTGTGACTAACCTGAGTGTGACTGACGTTAACGATAATGGGGATGGCCGCGATCTGAGGGTGTCATTCACCCATGCTTCAGATGAGACTTATGTCAGCCAGTACCGGATTCTGGTGGTGCCTACATCCTATTACAGCAGCTTCAGCTTGTCTGACGCGAATAATGTATCAAGTGCAAATTATTCCTCAGTAGGTACATCGGGCTCCACGACCAGCCAGGTATTAACTTCCTCCGCCAGAGATGTTCGCGGGAATCTGCTTAAGAATGAGATCAGTTACCGGGTGTATGTATTATCTATTGGAAGCGGAAGTTACGCGGGGTCTGGTGTACTTTCGTCAGGTTCATCGGTAATTACGTTATTGAATTCCTCAAGTGTGAGCGCAGTTTCCGGCCTAGCTGTCAGCGATGTTACCGATTTCGGTGACGGCCGTGATCTGAAGGTGTCCTTTACTCATGCTTCGGATGAAACCTACATCAGAGAGTACCGGATTCTGGTGGTGCCTACTTCCTATTACAGCAGCTTCAGCTTGTCTGATGCGAATAATGTCTCCACGTACACTTCAGCAGGTACATCCGGCAATAGCACCAGCATAATTTTAGACGCCTCAGCCAGAGATGTGCGCGGTACTACAATCAAAGATGGAATCAGCTATAAAGTGTATGTGTTGTCCGTCGGAATTGCGAATTATGCGGGCCCGAACGTGTTGTCCGGAGAATCGTCAGTAATTACCCTGGCCGGCAAAACCCCGCTCACCTCTGTTACGAATGTAACTTATAGTGTAGACAAAGGTAACCTTCTGATCGGCTTCACCAAATCATCGAACGAGGCTAATATCCTGGAATACCGGGTATACGTAGTCCCTTCCAAGCAAGGGTTTGGTGCAGCGGATGCGCTCGGAGTGCCGGCTTCACAGTATAAGGCCGTGGCTCCAAACGGATCGAATCCGACAGTTGCAGCTGCAGCCAGAGATGTGAACGGAAATGCAGTTGCGAGCGGGATTAAATACAAGGTGTACGTTCTTGCCGTAGCCAATAATTATGGTGTGCAGAATGGCGGTCTTTCAGATTCAAGCGAGGAGTTTGAGCTATAACTGCCCGGTTCTAAGCTGTAAAAAAAGCTGAAAAACACAAACACAGCACGTCTCCAGTAAATGGGGAGGTGCTGTGTTTTTTGAGTAATTCATTACGCCTGCCTAGGCAGCGCCTGCATTCACCAGAACCATGGAAATCAGCAGCATGAACACCAGCAGGATAACGGCGTTAATGATGGTCCCGAGGACTGCGAATACCTTACGGCGTCTGCGGAGTGTAAGCCCGACAATGCCGGTGACAGCTCCAATCACATTAACAGCAGCCAGGATGAGCACGGATAAGCCCAAATACATAATCGCTTCCGCTGAATCGGCAATCAGCTTATTATTCTCATTCATGATGGAGGAAGCCTTTGCACCGACATACACAAACGCAATTGCATAACCGATCAGAGTAATCAGAGCGATGACAAAAGAAGCGATGCCGGGACCTGAGTGCTTGAAGTCGCGTTTGTTCTCCTGATACACGTATGCTGGATCAGCAGGTATTGGCTGTTCTGATGAGCCCCATTCTGCGGGCCGGGATGGTGCGGTTTCCGGTTTGGGTGGAGGATTATGGTCCATGGGCTGCACTCCTTGGGATAAAAGATTGATAGTACCACTTTTCCATAAGATGGCTCTAAAAGCAAGTATTACGGCAGAATTATCCGTAAATCCTGCTGCTGGAAATCAGCCATGCGGATACGTTAAGATAGGAGGAGTTCAAGAGACAAAGGAGCTGTATATCCATGCAACGAAGATTGGTAGCCTGGGGAGCTGTGCTGGCTATGCTGTCCGTGGGAATCGGAGCGTTCGGAGCACATATGCTGAAGGCTGTGATCAGTGAAGAGTACCTGAAAGTGTACGAGACCGGTGTCCAGTATCATATGGTTCACGCACTGGCTCTGATTCTTATCGGCCTGACAGCTGGCCAGTGGGGAGAGAGTGCCCGGCTTGCCTGGGCAGGCCGGCTGATTGGGGCGGGAATTATTCTGTTCTCCGGCAGCCTGTATATCCTCAGCACCTCCGGGATCAAAATTCTTGGAGCCATTACACCCATCGGCGGCGTATGCTTTCTTGCCGGCTGGATATGCTTTGCCGTGGAGGCTTTCTCGCGTAAAGACTAACAAACAAGCACCCGTTCCCGGGATCCCGGGCGGGTGCTTGTTTGGGCTTGCTTACAGGAATTCGTCGATTTCATTGAGATTGAAAGTGTACACCTGCTTCTCGTCAACATGGTACACGCTTAGCGAGTTAGCGCCTTCATCAAAGTTCAGAATACGGCAGGGCATTGATACCTGCTTCCCGTGCCGGTTCGCTCTCAGCCGGACCAGCTGGTTATTCTGAATATATTGCCTGATCTTGCCGAACACGTCTGCCGGCGTTTCCGCCGGTGTCACAACAGGCGGTTTCTTGACGGGAGGTCTTTCGGCGGGCTTGTCCGCAGGCTTCTCTGGCAATTTCACTGAAACCGGCGTTGGAGTGTAAGATTCGTTTTTTAGAGCCAGCTTTGCCGAGCGCAGCAGAGTGTCTATAGTTCTTCCAAGCTCCAGACCGGAGTTAATGTTGAAATCTGTGATTTTATCGCTGTTGTTCAACATTTCAAGTAAGTATTGCAGTGCAAGCGGGTTAGTACGGGCATTAATCAGGATGTCAACATTGAAGAGATAGTTGCCGTCGGTGTGTTGTAGTTTCTTGTCCATTAATCCCCCAGCTTTATCGTTTAACACGATTCATTAAGTATTTATAAAGTATATAAACTATACCATTAAACAAGCAAAATTTATATACCCTCCGGCAGAGAATTAAGGACTTATGACCCCTCTAATTTATAAAGGAACTAGGACCATCGTCCACACGCCGTTGTAGCAGGACGCATAACTTAGATCGTGGAACGTGATAATAGGAGGTGCTGCAAATGGTAACATTGGAGCCTGTACAGGTGGGCGATTATGTCCTGGTCGGGGTTGAAGTGAAGCTGCCCAAAACTACGCTGCTCAGCATCAGCACAAGCCGGGGATATATCATGTGCGGGGCGCTGGATATAGGACTGCTCAATAATACGCTGAGTGACCGGCAGATTATTGCTGCACGGGCAGTAGGGGTGCGCACATTGCCGCAGCTGCTGGCTGCCCCGCTGGAATCCGTTACAATAGAGGCGGAGAAGCTTGGCATCGTTCCGGGAATGACTGGGGCGGAAGCCCTGCTTCTGATGGTGTAGGACAGCAGACTGGATTAGTGTTCAGCAGGGGGGCCGGCGGCCCTCCTTTTGTCTGAGGATAAGAATAATAATAATTCCTGTTGTTTCACATGTCCCGGAGCATAAGGCAAGGACTCTTGGCTCATCCTACGGGTTAGGACCGGAAGCGGCAGGACGCGGCGGGGAAAAAGCTGCTTGTCCCGTGTCCTCCTTTGTTTCGCCCTGCGGGCAGAAGGGTAAATGGAGAATAGACTACTGCATAGCCGGATGATGGACAAGCAGCCGGCAAAATATATGGATAAGGAAGGGATCAACTCATGGCTAAAGCATCAAACAAAGTAAATACCGCTTCATTGGAACAAGTACTTAACCGTCAGGTAGCTAACCTCAACGTTCTTTATGTGAAAGTGCATAACTATCACTGGTATGTGAAAGGTGAGCAGTTCTTTGCCCTGCATGTGAAGTTTGAAGAACTGTACGATGATATCACGCTCAAAATGGACGAGGTTGCCGAGCGCCTTCTGAGTATCAAAGGCAGTCCTGCAGCGACGATGAAAGAATATTTGGAAATTGCCACTATTCAGGAAGCAACCGGCAAGGAAGATGCACGGGGAATGGTACAGGCACTCATCGAAGATTTCGCTACAGTAGCGGAAGAATTGACTGAAGGCATCGAACTGGCGGAAGAAGTCAGCGATCAGCCGACTGCCGACCTGTTCATCAAGATCCGCACTGATCTTGAGAAGAACCAATGGATGCTGCGCTCTTTCCTGGGCTGAGTGATAGCTGGTTAATCCTTGCTGTGTAAGTTTGAGACAAAAGTATAAACAAAGCCTCCCCTGGGATAATACCATGCGGGAGGCTTTGTTTATGCTACGAACTAAAGAAGAGAGTTCATTTAATATTGCTGCAATGAATGTATTCAATTCAGTTCCAAGTGGAAATTCAGTAATAGTTGTATATTGTGCATTTAAAAACAGCGAAAAGGGCTGCCCGCATCTTATAACTGTATTCTGTACAACTAAATCTGCCCGAATGGGTGAGAACCAAGGTCCAAAGGCAGTTTAATTGTACGAAATACAACTAAACGGATAATTGGCTGGAAATCAGACGTTTTAGTTGTACAAAGTACAACTAAGCATACGCATATACCGGAATAGGGTCACTGCAAGCAAACCATCAGCAAGCGATTTACAAAATTAGTTATTATTAGTTTAGATCAGATGCTGTTTAAGGAGCTCCAAATGTTCACCGCAGTGACGGTTAAGCTTCAAGTTCAAATCTTAAGTAAGCCTTATACTGACTAGGAGCTCTCGTCATTATTAATCATTGTGTCACTATGACTAATCACCGTTTGGATAAATTTCAGTGAAGCCTGCAGTTCCGCCTCCGAGAAGGTGTTCAAACCCTGAATAAAGCTCTGCTCAAGGCTTTCATGCATCTCGGCATGAACGACGAAGAGCTGCCTGCCTTTGGGCGTAAGGCTGAAATAGACTTCTTTCTTGTTGTCATTCATCCGGCTGCGCTTAATACAGCCTTCCTGTAGAAGCTTGCCGCTGATTTTTGTAATGCTTGCCTTGGACAATTTCATTTTTTCCGCAATCGAGGTGCTGTTAATGGGCTCGTGGTTGCCGATGCAATCAATGACATGAATGCTCGTCAAAGAGTTTGAAGTGAAAGTCAGCCCGTACTGGCGGGTAAGATCAGTGAAAGCATCGAGCTCGGATGCAAAAAGCTGTTCGTTTAGATGCGTTAAGTGGAGTAATCGGCCATACAGCAGCCGCTTAAGTCCTTCGGATGAGTTCATAAGGCTGGGCATCTCCCTGTTATGCAAAATTATCTTTATCCTACCCCGAAATTATTCACTTGTAAACTAACGTGCGATTTCACTGTTTAGCTATTAAAGCTCAGTCTATTTTCTAATAATTAGATTGACAGCTCTAATATTGCGAAATATAGTTTACTGGTAAACAATTTAAAATTGTTGAATGTTAACAATTTTCCGGGGAGGATAAGGATGGAGAATGTGTCTCAAGCGATAAGAGAACGGCGGACGATCCGGAAATTCAGCGCAAGGCCGGTCGAACAAGAAGTGATCGTTGCTTTGCTGAATGAGGCGGCAAGCCTGTACGAAGCTGAGGGGACGCCGCATTGGCGCTGTCTTTATTTCGGCACACCGGAGTCACGTGAAGAGCTGGCTGAGAGCATGATTGCCAAGGTGAAGGATAGTCATCTGGGAAAACTCCTTCCTGCCAGGATGACCGGATTTCTAAAAAAACAAATCACTGCTACTCCCGCCCACATCATTTTCATCGCTGAATCCGCCGAAACGCAGCGGCAGTGCGACGAAAATTACGCCGCCGTCTGCAGCATTATGCAGAATGTTCAACTGCTGGGCTGGGAACAAGGGCTAGGAATGCTGTGGTACACGGATTCCATGTTTTGCAGCGGGTCATTTTTTGAGAAAATGGGCTTGAAAGAAGGAGAACGGTTCGCCGGGATGCTGGAAATCGGATACTTTGAGAAGACGCCGAGGGCCCGGAAAAGAACGCCTGCAGAGGAGAGTTGGAGTATAATAGGTGAGGACGACAGATTACATCCGGATCTCAACACTGTTCCTGCGCAAAGCGTCCTGAAACTGCTCAACGAGGCCGTATGGGCGCCTAATGACGGAATGAGAGAACCCTGGCGTTTTATCTATGTAACGGGTGGTCAAGCTGCCCGGAAACTGCGATCCTCTGGAGAGGAAGCTTCAACACCATTCCTTATGGTCGTGGCCACGGAGGAATCGGATCTTCACCGGCAGGAAGAGGATTATGCGGCGGTGTGCTGTCTGATCCAGAACTTTCAGCTGCTGGCCAAGTCCGAGCCATGGAACCTGCGCCGCCTGATTCCGGAATGGATTTATGACACGGAGCAGTGCAGTTCGTTTGGAATTCGCCCCCGGGAACGGATCGTTGCTGTGCTTGAACTGGGGGGAGACAAGAGAGTCTCTAATGCCGTGTCTGCTCCAGTGGTTGTCGAACAGTACAGCAGGGGGAGCGGTCCCGGGCAATAATCACTATTATTAGCTGTAGATACAGGCGACAGAGTAATAAAATTATAAGTCGGTATTTGTAAAAATCGGACCTTTGTAATAAAATTAGTGAGAATCATTGATAATCAACCTGATTCAATTTATAATAATTACAATGTGATATAAAATCTAATTGCTTGTAATCAGGGAAATCCTGTGACAATACAACTTTCTGATTTCGCAAATCGATCAATGGAGGGAATAATAATTATGGCAGCAGATTTTGTCATTGAGGGACTGAAAGCGACGATTGAAGGAAAAGAAATTCTGAAGGGGATCAACCTTCAAATGAAAGGCGGAGAAATTCACGCTATCATGGGACCGAACGGTACTGGTAAAAGTACTTTGGCCTCAGCCCTGATGGGTCATCCGAAGTATGTGGTTACAGAAGGCACAGCTGTGCTTGAAGGTGAAGATCTGCTGGAGATGGCGGTTGATGAACGCGCCCGTGCCGGCCTGTTCCTGGCTATGCAGTATCCGAGCGAGATCAGCGGGGTAACCAATTCCGACTTCCTGCGCAGTGCAATTAATTCCCGTCGTGAAGAGGGCAGTGAGATTTCCCTGATCCGTTTCATCCGGCTGATGGAAGCTAAGATGAAGGAACTGGATATGAATCCTGAATTCCTGCACCGCTACCTGAACGAAGGCTTCTCCGGCGGTGAGAAGAAACGTAATGAAATTCTCCAAATGATGATGCTGGACCCTAAGATCGTCATTCTTGACGAAATCGACTCCGGCCTTGATATTGATGCACTCAAAATTGTTGCCGATGGTGTGAACTCCATGCGCAGTCCGGAACGCGGATTCCTGGTTATCACTCACTATCAGCGTTTGCTTAACTACATCAAACCTGATTATGTACATGTCATGATGCAGGGACGGATTGTGAAATCCGGCGGCCCTGAGCTTGCAGAACGTCTGGAAGCAGAAGGTTATGAATGGGTTAAGGAAGAGCTCGGCATTGAAGATGAAACTGTAGGACAAGAAGCTTAGAAACGCTGGAAGGAGGAAACCACTTATGACGACGCAAACCATTCTTCCCGTGGATGCCCTGAAGCTCAGCGAATTATCGCAGAGCAGCGGCGAACCGGGCTGGCTGAAGGACAGCCGCTTGAAGGCACTGGAGCTTGCCGCTGAGCTTGCCCTGCCGAAGCTGGAGAAGACACGGATTGACCGCTGGAACATTAACAACTACGGAGAGTACAAGGCAAGCCAAACTTTCACATCTCTTGGCGAAGCACCTGCTTCAATTGCCGCTCTGATCAAGGATCAGGAGGAAGGCAGCCTGATCATTCAGCGCAATTCGGGAGCCGTATATGCCCGTCTGGCTCCTGAGCTGGCTGCGCAAGGCGTGATATTCACCGATCTGCAGACAGCAGTCAGAGAGCATGGAGATCTGGTGCAGCGTTATCTGCATAAGGCAGTATTGCCTGAAGAGCATTCCATCGCCGCACTGCATGCAGCGCTGTGGAACGGCGGGGTATTCCTCTATGTTCCGAAGAATGTCATCATCGAGACTCCGCTGCAGGCGGTGCTGTTAACGGATGATGCCGAGGCTGCATTTGTCCCGCATATTCTGATTGTTGCCGATACTAATAGTTCATTAACCTACGTGGATAATTATGTATCAGATAAGTCCGAAGCGGGTCTGCATAACGGGGCTGTTGAGGTATTTGTAGGTGCAGGTGCCACAGTACGCTATGCCACGGTGCATCAGCTTGGGCTAGACACCACGGATGTTACCTACCGCCGTGCGGTAGTGGAGAATGACGGAACGATCGAATGGATCATCGGTGAGATGAACTATGGCGATACCGCCAGCGACACCAAGTCTGTGCTGAAGGGTAACGGCTCAAGCTCGGATGCCAAGGTAATTGCTGTAGGTACCGGTTCGCAGAAGCTGAGCTATACTACGCAGGCCCAGCATTTTGGCAGAAACACTCCGAGTGACATGATTACCCGCGCAGTGATGCGGGATTCGGCCACTTCCATTATTAACGGAATTACGAAGATCGAGAAAGGTGCGACAAGAGCGGACGGACAGCAGACCGAGAAGGTTCTGATGCTGAGTCCCAAAGCACGCGGCGACGCCAACCCGATCCTCCTTATAGATGAAGATGATGTAACTGCAGGCCATGCCGCTTCCGTAGGACAGGTCAATTACGAGCAAGTCTATTACCTGATGTCCCGCGGAATTACGCGGCATGACGCAGAAACACTGATCATATACGGCTTCCTGGCTCCTGTTGTGTCGCAAATTCCACTGGAGGGACTGCGCAATCAGCTCCAATCTCTTGTGGAAAGGAAGTTAGGCCAATGATTAGCAGCGGAGTTCGGGAGCAATTTCCCATTTTAAATCAGAATATTAACGGACACCCGCTGGTGTATCTGGACAGCGCGGCAACTTCACAGAAGCCGCGCCAGGTCATTGAGGCGGTCAAGTCTTATTATGAATGGGATAACGCCAATGTTCACCGCGGGGTGCACACACTGGGCAGCCGGGCAACCGATGCTTACGAAGGCGCCCGCGAGAAGCTGGCTAAGTTCATTAATGCCCGCAGTACCAAAGAAATTATCTTCACACGCGGTACTACAAGCGCACTTAACATTGTAGCTTCCTCTTACGGACCTTCTGTCCTGCAGGAGGGGGATGAGATCGTGATTACCCAGATGGAGCATCACAGTAACTTCATTCCCTGGCAGCAGCTGGCCAAGAAGACAGGGGCAACCCTGAAATTCCTTCCTTTGCAGAAGGATGGTACGGTGACACTGGAGGATGCCGAGAAGACGATTACGGCTCAGACCAAGATCGTAGCTATCGCGTATGTATCCAATGTTATGGGGATTACCCATCCTATCAAAGAGCTTGCAGCAATCGCTCACCGCAACGGCGCCGTAATTGTGGTGGACGGAGCACAGAGCACGCCGCATATGAAGGTGGATGTGCAGGATCTGGATTGTGACTTCTATGCACTGTCCGGTCATAAGATGCTGGCGCCTACCGGAATCGGTGCGCTCTACGGCAAGAAGGCTTTGCTGGAAGCTATGGAGCCTGTCGAATTCGGCGGCGAGATGATTGATGATGTAGGCCTGTTCGAATCGACCTGGAAAGAGCTGCCCTGGAAGTTCGAAGGCGGGACACCGATTATTGCGGGTGCCGTTGGACTGGGAGCAGCGATTGATTTCCTGCAGGAGGTTGGACTGGATAATATTCACCGCCATGAGATGCAGCTTGCGGCGTATGCGGAGGAGCGGCTGTCAGAGATCAGTGATCTGACGATCTACGGCCCACGGAACCGCCAGGTAGGAGTAGTAACCTTCAATCTTGGCGATGTCCATCCGCATGACGTAGCTACGGTGCTGGATGCGGAGGGCATTGCTGTCCGCGCCGGACATCATTGCTGCCAGCCGCTGATGCGCTGGCTGGAGGTCAGCTCTACAGCCCGGGCCAGCTTCTACCTGTATAATACGGAACAGGATGTAGATTCGCTGGTTCAAGGCTTAATCAAGGCAAAGGAGTATTTCGCCTATGAACTTGGATGACTTATATAGACGCGTAATTATGGATCATTACAAAAATCCCCGGAACCGTGGTTCATTCGAAGATGATGCACTCAAGATTGAGCTGAACAACCCTACCTGCGGCGACCGCATTACGCTTCAGCTTAAGGTAGAGGACGGCGTCGTCAAGGACGCCCGTTATAGCGGCGAAGGCTGTTCAATCAGCATGTCGTCGGCTTCGATGATGACGGAAGCGGTCAAAGGTCAGACTGTAGCGCATGCGCTTGAACTGGCGGACAGCTTCTCCTCTCTGATGAAGGGTGAAGAAGCAGATTTCGGAGACTACGAAGATATTGAAGCCCTGTCCGGTGTTAATAAATTTCCGGCGCGGATCAAATGTGCCACACTGGCCTGGAACGCGCTACGCAAAGGCATAGATACGGAAGAAAATCACCCACAACATTAGAAACAAGGAGGCTGACACCATGGCTAAGAAAGCGCCTGATATGGAAGAGTACCAGTATGGATTCCGTGATGAGCACAAATCGATATTTCAGTCTGGTAAAGGACTCACGGAAGAAATTGTCCGGGAAATCTCCGCAATTAAGAATGAACCGGAATGGATGCTTAATTTCCGTCTGAAATCCCTGGAGCAGTTCCGCAAGATGCCGATGCCTAAGTGGGGCGGCAATCTGGACGATCTGGATTTCGAGGACATTCAATATTATGTAAGACCTTCGGAGAAGCAGGGTAAGACGTGGGAAGAAGTGCCTTCCGAGATCAAGGAAACCTTCGATAAGCTGGGTATTCCCGAAGCGGAGCAGAAATTCCTTGCCGGTGTCTCGGCACAGTATGAATCTGAGGTTGTATACCACAGCATGCAGAAGAACCTTGAGGATCAAGGTGTAATCTTCACAGATACGGATTCTGCACTTCGTGATCACCCTGAGCTGTTCAAGAAGTTCTTCGGTACCATCATTCCTCCGGCAGATAACAAGTTCGCCGCACTTAACAGTGCAGTGTGGTCCGGCGGCAGCTTCATCTATGTTCCGAAGGGTGTGAAATGTGAAGTGCCTTTGCAGGCGTACTTCCGTATCAACTCCGAGAACATGGGACAATTCGAGCGGACCCTGATTCTCGCAGATGAAGACAGCTTCGTGCATTATGTTGAGGGCTGTACGGCTCCGATCTATAGCACCAACTCCCTGCATAGTGCAGTCGTTGAAATCCTGTGCATGAAGAATGCGCGTGTGCGTTACACAACCATTCAGAACTGGGCACCGAATATCTACAACCTGGTAACCAAACGTGCGGTTGCTGAAGAGAATGCGACAATGGAATGGGTTGACGGCAACATCGGTTCCAAGCTGACGATGAAATATCCGGCAGTCGTGCTTAAGGGCCGTGGAGCCAAAGGTTCCGTATTGTCCATTGCGGTTGCGGGTAAGAACCAGCATCAGGATGCCGGCGCCAAGATGATTCATCTGGCACCTGATACCACGTCCACGATCGTCTCCAAGTCGATCAGCAAGCACGGCGGCAAGGTGACTTACCGCGGACTCGCTTCCTTCGGCCGTCAGGCAGAAGGCGCGAAATCCAATATCAAATGTGATACGCTTATTCTGGATAACGAGTCCACCTCGGACACGATTCCTTACAATGAGATCATGAATGATAACATTGTGCTTGAGCATGAAGCTACAGTATCCAAGGTCTCTGAAGAGCAGCTGTTCTATCTCCAGAGCCGCGGCCTGACTGAAGCTGAAGCTACGCAAATGATCGTTATGGGCTTCATCGAACCGTTCACCAAAGAGCTGCCGATGGAATACGCGGTAGAGATGAACAGATTGATTAAATTCGAGATGGAAGGCTCCATCGGTTAACAGGAGCTTCGATCTTCGATTATAACCACGCAATATCCAGTACGTGCCCACAGATTCTTGACGCAATATTGTCTAAGATCTGTGGGCATTTTTATGTGGTATGGGGAATTATACAATGTGAAATAATGTAGTGGACACAGGAGCAACCGTGTAAGTTATATCTTTCCGGTCTTAAGGAGGCCCCGATGAGAAAATTGGTCGTATCAGAGTTTATGACGCTGGATGGAGTAATGGAGAATCCGCAGTGGACTTTCGCCTATGGTAGTGAAGAACAGGAGAAATACAAGTTCGGTGAATTGAAGGATGCCGATGCTCTGCTGCTGGGTCGTGTGACGTATGAGGCATTTGCTGCTGCCTGGCCCAATATGCTGGAGCAGACCGGGGAATACGGCGAGATGATGAACGGTTATGCCAAACATGTCGTCTCCACAACGCTCTCCGAAGTCACCTGGAACAATTCAAGTCTCATTAAGGACAACCTGCTGGAGGAGATTAATAAGCTTAAGCAGCAGCCGGGCCGAGATATTTTGGTATTCGGCAGCTGTACGCTGGTCCAGAGCCTGATCAGCCTGGGTCTTGTGGATGAATTCCGCCTGATGGTATTCCCGGTGCTGCTTGGCAGCGGCAAACGGCTATTCGGTGAAGGACTTAAGGAGCAGGGACTGCACTTGACAGATACCCTGAGATTCTCCCCGGGTGTGGTTGTTGCCAGCTACAAGCCGGTTAAGGATTAGGATTAATGTTCAGGCAAATGGCGTAAAGAGATTTTGAATAAGTTTTACTAATAGGGTTAGCGGATAGATTTAGCGAATTAGCGCAAGCACCGGAGCATAGCTGTTATGCTCTGCTGCTTGTGTTTTTTTGTGTGTAGACACGATGATTGTGTGTGTAGTCACGATGAAGTGGACAGAGAAGCGCTTATTTGTTCAAAATGACCCATATTGTCGCTGAAACGGACTGAGATTCCGTTATATTGTATTTTCGCGCCTGAAAGGAGGGGCGCGCGATCAAATAAAGGAATGTGAGTCCGGGTGACAGGCGAATTCCTCCTGATTTGCCCGATTAGCGGAATGTCAGTCCGCCTCAGGCAGGAAGGGGGCCGTTAAAGGCTTACAGCGACGCTTTTGTAATATTAATACATAATATTCCTTTTAACGGACAGCCAAAAAGCAGTTTCGCAGGGTTGAATCTTGCTATATCTTAATTGAGCAGTATTTACGAGGAAATAGGAGGAATTAAAGCTATGGGAGGGCTTTACTACCTGCTTAAGCCTAGTTTTTTCCGAAAAAACAAGGAAAATGCTCATTTCTCCCCTTTGCCGCATTAAATCATGGGTGATAAACTGCTTAAAGTCCCTAAATTGAAAGCGCATAAAAAGGTGGCTTAAGATGTGAGGTTTTGGGACTAAGACCATGCTTACGAAGCGGGTTATACTTCGTAAAGCTAAGACCATGCTTACGAAGTAGCTTTACTTCGTAAAGCTTTAAGGAGGAGAGATATGGATGTTCTCAGGCAACTGCGGGGCTTTTATCGGGAGAAACTGCACTATTTGATTCTGTCGATTATATGTTTGGCGGCCGCAACTGCAGTGGGGCTTATTACCCCCAATTTGTTAAGGAGATTGATTGATGATGTTATTGTTCCCCTAAAGTTTACTGAGGTGCCCGTACTCGCTCTTAGTGTGCTTGCTGTAATTATTGTTAAGGCCTGCCTGCAATTTGCCCATGGCTTCTTCGGTGGACGGCTGGGGAATTTTCTGGCCTACCGGCTGCGCAATGCCTGCTATGAGAAGCTGCAATTCCTGTCCTTCCGTTACTATGATACGGCGAAGACAGGTGACCTGATGTCCCGGCTGACCGGGGATTTGGAAGCGATCCGGATGTTCATCGGCTTCGGATTTGCCCAATTGCTGAATGTGTTTTTCATGGTTTTGTTCGGTTCCATCATGATGTTCACAATCAACTGGCAGCTTACGCTGGTTACTCTGATCACTATGCCGTTCCTGGCTGTAGTTGCACTCAGATTCGAATCCAAGATTCACCCGGCCTTTCAGGAGATGCGTCTGGCGTTAAGCTCCCTGACAACGGCTGTACAGGAGAATGTCACCGGGGTGAGAACAGTCAAATCGTTTGCCAGAGAGGCTTACGAAGTTGAGAAGTTCTCACACCGTAATGAACGTTATAAGGATAATCAGATTTTTGCCGCCGAACTATGGAGTAAATTCTTCCCTGTGATGGAGCTGCTCGCTTCGGTCAGTGTAGCGATATTGCTGGGGGTTGGCGGTACACTGGTCATTAACAAGCATATGTCGCTCGGAGAACTCGTCGCTTTCTTCAGCCTGATCTGGTATATTATCGGCCCGGTATGGGGCCTTGGCTTCCAAATCAACAACTATACCCAGTCCAAGGCATCGGGAGAACGCGTGCTTCAAGTCCTTAATCAGCAGATTGATGTGAAGGATAAAGAGAATGCAAGTGAGCTTGTACCGTCCGAAGTGAAAGGCGAAGTGGATTTCGATCATGTTACTTTTGCTTACGGGAACAAGATGCCGGCAGTCAAGGATATTCACTTCCATGCTGAGCCAGGTGCGGTCATCGGATTCCTGGGAGGAACCGGCTCCGGGAAATCCACCATTACCCAATTGATGATGCGCGCTTATGATGTGAATCAAGGAAGTATCAAGCTCGATGGGGTGGATATCCGTGAATTCCAGGTCCGCAGTCTGCGGGCACAGATCTCGACGGTGTTCCAGGAGACGTTCCTGTTCTCCTCCTCCATCCGCAATAATATCTCCTATGGACTCAAAAATGTCAGCATGGATGAAATCATCCGTGCCGCCGAGCTGGCGAAGGCGCATGAGTTCATTATGGAGATGCCGGAGGGCTATGATACCGTGGTAGGTGAACGCGGGATGGGCCTCTCCGGCGGACAAAAGCAACGGATTGCCATTGCCCGCGCGCTGCTGAAGAACCCGCGGATTCTCATTCTGGATGATGCGACCAGCGCGGTCGACATGGAGACGGAGCATGAGATTCAGGCAGGATTCCAGGAGGTTATGCGCGGACGTACAACCTTGATCATTGCCCACCGGATCTCCTCTCTGCGCCATGCCGACCAGATTATAGTTATGAATGAAGGGAAGATGGTGCAGCAAGGTACGCATAAGGAACTGATTGAGGTTCCGGGACCTTACCAGGATGTATACCGGATTCAATATGCCGATTATTTGGCCAGGGATAATGAACTAGGGGCAGGTGATCCGGCATGAATCTTGAGACATCCAAGCAGACCGCAAGTGCGGCATTAGAGAAGGATAACAGCAAGGCAGAGGAACAGACTTTGGAGGAGCGTTTCGTCTACAAGGATGATGACGTGATTGACAAGGCTTTTGACTGGAAGCAGTTCACCCGCCTGTTCGGCTATATGAAGCCGTATGCCAGGCAGATGCTGCCGCTCGTCGCGGTAATGATGATTCTGGGTACAGTGACGAAGCTGACGGTTCCGTTCCTGACAAGTATGGCAATCGATAAGGCGATTGCTCCCGAGGACGGCAACTCAAGTCTTACGCTGCTATACACGCTGACAGCCAGTGTTATTGTGCTATATCTGATTCAATGGATCGCCGGTGTGTACCGGATTAAGTATACGAATGTGATTGGGCAACGGGTCATTTATGATCTGCGTTCGGATCTGTTCCGCCATATTCAGAAGCTCTCCTTCAACTTCTTCGACAAAAGACCGGCCGGATCAGTACTGGTTCGGGTGACGAATGATATCAACTCGCTGCAGGATTTGTTCACGAACGGGGTCGTCAACCTGATGATCGACTGCGTCCAGCTGGTCGGCATTATGGTCATTCTGCTGCTGATCAACTGGAAGCTGGGACTTGCGGTAATGATTACTGTACCGGTTATGTTCCTGATCTCCACCAAGCTGCGGCAGCGGATCCGGATCGCCTGGCAGGATGTGCGGATGAAGAATTCCCGGATCAACTCCCATCTGAATGAGTCGATTCAGGGGATTCGCGTGACCCAGGCCTACACTCAGGAAGAAGAAAATATGCATTATTTCGATGCCATGAACATGGACAGCCGGAAATCCTGGAACAAGGCTTCGGCAATGAACCAGGCGTTCGGTCCGATTATTGAAGTCACCGGCGGCTTCGGAACGATGATCCTCTTCTGGTTCGGGGCTTATCTGATCCAGTCCGGTGAGCTTACCGTTGGTTTCCTGGTGGCCTTCAGTACGTATGTCAGTAACTTCTGGGACCCGATTAACCGCCTCGGCCAGATGTACAATCAGCTGCTGGTGGCCATGGCTTCCTCGGAGCGGATCTTCGAGTATCTCGATGAGCAGCCTGCGGTTCAGGATAAGCCGGGTGCAACGCCGCTGTCCAAGATTCAGGGAGACATTCACTTTAACAAGGTCGTATTTGAATATGAAAAAGGCCGCGCCGCACTCAAAGGCATTGATCTCGATGTGAAAGCCGGCCAATCGATTGCCCTCGTCGGCCATACCGGCTCCGGTAAAAGCACGATCATCAACCTCATCGGCCGGTTCTATGATATCAAGAGTGGCGATATCACGATCGACGGCAGAGATATCCGTGATGTAACCCTGCAGAGTCTGCGGGAACAGATCGGGATCGTGCTCCAGGATACCTTCATCTTCTCAGGAACGATAAGGGACAATATCCGGTTTGGACGGCTGGATGCTACAAATGAGGAGATTGAAGAAGTTGCCAAGGCAGTGGACGCGCATGACTTCATTATGAAGCTGCCGGGCGGCTATGAGACCGAAGTTGAAGAGCGCGGCAGCGCACTGTCCATGGGCCAGCGCCAGCTGCTGTCCTTCGCCCGGGCGCTGCTCGCCGATCCGCGGATTCTGATTCTGGATGAAGCGACAGCCAGTATCGATACGGAGACGGAGATCAAGATCCAGGAAGCGCTGAAGCTGCTGCTTCAGGGCCGGACCTCCTTCATCGTAGCCCACCGGCTCTCCACCATCCGCCATGCGGATAAGATTGTGGTGCTGGATCATGGCGAGATCAAGGAAGAAGGCAATCACGCCGAGCTTACCGAGCGTGACGGCATTTATAACGGTTTAATTGAAGCGCAGTTCCGCTTCTTATAGCAGAGTGACAGACAGCAGCCCTCCCCGGCACACTTTAATTAGCAGGGAGGGCTGCTGTTATTTTTATAGAAATTCACCCTTGCCGCTTGGCGGCTCTGCCGGTTACCCGGACCTCCAGCATCTGTGCACTGATCTCCTGCTGCCACTGAGAGTCTTTCGTATGTGCCGCCAGCATGGCTTCATTATTCAGCCGGGCCATTTCCCAGCAGTACACCGTGTTGACATGAAGGCAGTGCTGCTGCTCGTCACGTTCCGCTGCGGCCAGCGGCCGCTTCAGACTAAGAGTATACAGCTCCGCAAGGCGCTGATGAACTGCAAGCATAGGTTATCTCCTCCAAATGATCTTTTGCTATCAGCCTAGCCTTGGAGGCCGGGATTCAAACCGGGGAAAATAAAGTTCTTGAAATCGCTTTTTTTTATGCTACAATAACAGTAATACAGGATTGTGACCGGTAACGCGGGCAATGCCTAAGCTGATGCGAGTATCATTTTCTTAATGATATTGGGATCAACTTAGGCTTTTTTTGTACAAACTATATGGCGGGAGGTGAGATAGAGATGATTATCGAGAAGGTACTGAACAACAATGTACTTCTGACCAAGAATCAGAAAGGCAAGGAAGTCATTGTCATGGGCAGAGGGATTTCCTTCAACAAGGTGGCAGGGGATTATGTGGATCCGGCTAAGGTGGACAAGATTTTCCTGCTCAATGAGAACGAATTCACGGCACGGCTGACGGAGCTGCTGAATGATATTCCAGTGGTGCATCTGGAGCTGGCCAATGAGATCGTGATGTATGCGAACGGGGTGCTGGGCACAGAGCTGAGTGATAACCTGTACCTGACGCTGACGGACCACATTCATTTTGCGCTGCAGCGTTTCGATAAGGGAATCATGCTGAAGAACGCGATGCTGTTCGAAATCAAACGCTTTTATAAGAAGGAATATGAGATCGGGCTGGATGCCCTTAAGATTATCGAGCAGGCAACGGGCCTAGCGCTTGGTGAAGATGAAGCCGGTTTTATTGCCTTGCATCTGGTGAATGCCAGAATGGATGGCGGCAATGAGATGAGATCAACCGTCAAGATGACGGAAATCGTGCAGAATATTCTGAATATTGTTACCTATCACTACAAGCTGGTGCTTGATGAGACTTCGCTGAATTACTCGCGGTTCCTGACGCATCTGCAGTATTTCTCCATGCGGATCCTGAAGAAGGAGACCAATAACAGCGGCGAGGAGTTTCTGTATAACCAGGTGAGGCAGACTTATGTCAAGGCCTTCGAATGTGCAAGCAAGATCAATGAGTATCTGGAGAAATCCCATGGCCAGAGCTTAAGCAAGGATGAATATGTCTATCTGACCATTCACATCCAGCGGGTGACGGACCGTAACAGTCTGGAATAACACATTCCCTAAGCGAACCCTCTAACTTCATATTTTCCATCTTACAGGGTGTAACTGGTAATGCAGGCAAAACCTGAACTGATGGCAAAACTAGCGTTTTTTGACGCCCTTTTGCCCTGAGTTCAGGTTTTTCTTGTTTGCAGGGGGGGATAATAGAACTTGCTGGCACAACCCGCCTCTGCAGCGATGTTTAATCAATCGAGAAATATAAAGGAGCATACCCAAGTGAGCAATAAAGACTTATCCAAACAGATTATTACACTCGTTGGCGGAGAAGGTAATGTGAATTCCGTATTCCATTGTGCAACGCGCCTGAGATTCAAATTGAAGGATAACAGCAAGGCCAATAAAGCAGCGCTTGAAAAAACGCCGGGAGTCATTACCGTGGTGGAGAACAGCGGCCAGTTCCAGGTCGTCATCGGCAATAATGTCAGCCAGGTGTTTGAACAGATTATGAAGGAAACCTCTTTGCAGGATGCAGAGAAAAGCGGTAATGACGACAGCTCCGAAAGTACCAGTGTACTCGGCAAAGCGGTTGATATTATTTCAAGCATCTTCTCTCCGATTCTCGGGGCGCTCGCCGGCGCAGGGATTCTCAAGGGCCTGCTGGCTCTGATTCTCTCGCTGGAATGGATCAGCGGTACCAGCGGTACGTATCTGATTCTCAATGCAGCGTCGGACAGCGTGTTCTACTTCCTGCCTGTGTTCCTGGCAGTTACAGCGGCGCGTAAATTCAAAGCCAATCAATTTGTCTCCATAGCTGTAGCCGGGGCGCTGATATACCCTTCGGTAATTGCTGCTGTGGGTTCGCCGGACCCGCTGAACTTCCTGGGGATCAAGATTGTGCTGATTAACTATTCCTCCAGTGTAATTCCGATCATTCTGGCGGTATGGGTACAATCCTATGTGGAGAAATGGTTCCGTTCGTTCATTCATGAATCGGTCCGAAATATTCTGGTTCCCATGTTCGCGCTCCTAATTGTAATTCCGCTTACGTTCCTGGCCTTCGGACCTGTAGGCTCACTGATCAGTGACGGTTTGGCTTCCGGTTATACCTGGTTGTACAATCTTAGTCCTTTGGTTGCCGGAGCTATTGCCGGGGCATTCTGGCAGGTATTCGTGATCTTCGGCGTGCATTGGGGCTTTGTGCCGATCATGCTCAGCAACATTGCTACGCTGGGGTATGATACGATGCTGCCAATACTCTGCGCAGCAGTTCTGTCTCAGGCCGGTGCAGTATTCGGCGTATTCCTGAAATCCAGGAACCCGCAGCTCAAAGCTCTGGCCGGTTCTTCCACACTGGCAGCCATCTTCGGGATTACTGAACCGACAATCTACGGGGTTACCCTGAAGCTCAAGAAACCGTTCATCTATGCCTGTATCTCCGGTGCGATCGGCGGGGCGATTATTGCACAAGGCGGCGCAAGAGCACTGTCCTTCTCCTTGCCGGGACTGCTGGCCTTGCCGACTTATTTCGGAACCGGATTCATCTGGGTAATCATCGGCATACTTGTAGCCTTCGTACTCGCTGCTATTCTGGTATTTGTGCTTGGGTTTGATGACCCGGCAGCCGATACAGCAGCTTCTGTTAACTCAAGCGGACCGGTTAACCCAACTACGCCAACTATGATTGACAAAGAAATGGTGGTAAGTCCTCTGGCAGGAGCGCTGCAGCCGCTCGAAAGTCTGCCCGATGAAGCTTTTGCTTCCGGCGCAATGGGTAAAGGCATTGTCATCGAGCCGTCCTCCGGAAAGCTGACTTCCCCGGTGAACGGAACGGTAACCACGGTATTCCCGACAGGGCATGCGATTGGCATTACTTCGGATGGCGGCGCAGAGCTGTTGATCCATGTAGGAGTCAACACGGTGAAGTTGAAAGGGAAACATTTTGACAAAAAGGTACAAGAGGGAGATAAGGTCGTGCAGGGTCAGCTATTACTGGAATTTGACCTGGAAGCTATCCGTGCGGCAGGCTTTGTAACAGCGACTCCGGTCATTGTCACCAACTCGGCAGAATACCTCGATGTTCTGAAGAATACCGGAAGCGAAGTAACAAACGGCGAAGCTTTGCTAACCCTAATACACTAGAGCCCGTGCTCCAATGAGCAGGTACTTACGACTTATAAAAAGGAGATACACATGACTAATTTCAAACAGAAATTTCCGGATAACTTCCTGTGGGGCGGGGCTACGGCCGCGAACCAGCTGGAAGGCGCTTTTGATCAGGGTGGCAAAGGCCTGTCCAGTGCGGATATGGTAGCCTACGTGCCCAAAGCAGAGCGTAGCAATGATCATGCCATCGAAATCAGCTCCGAGCGGATCGCGCAAATTCTGTCCGGCGAATTCAACGCACGTTTCCCGAAACGAGAAGGGGTCGACTTCTACCACCGCTACAAAGAGGACATCGCTTTATTTGCGGAAATGGGCTTCAAGGTGTTCCGTCTGTCGATCAACTGGGCCCGAATCTATCCGAATGGCGATGATGCCCAGCCGAATGAGGCCGGTCTTAAATTCTACGACGATGTATTCGATGAGCTGCATAAATACGGGATAGAGCCGCTGGTTACCCTGGCGCATTACGAAACCCCGCTCGGTCTGACGCAGAAATACAACGGCTGGGCCTCCCGCGAACTTGTGGGCTGCTTCACCCGCTATGCCGAAACGGTGTTCCGGCGTTATAAGGATAAAGTGAAATACTGGATCACCTTCAATGAGATCAACATGATGACCCTTAGCCCGTTCACCGGCGGCGGTGTTGTCATTGACCGTGCCGGGAATAAGCTGCAGACGATATACCAGGCCCTGCATCACCAGTTCATTGCGAGCTCGTTGGCTACCAAGCTGGTGCATGAGATTATCCCCGGTTCCCGGATGGGCTGTATGCTGGCGCGGATGGAGAGCTATGCGGCTACCTGTAATCCCGAGGATGTGCGGCTGAACCAGCATGAGAATCAGCTGAACCTGTACTTTACCGATGTCCATGCACGCGGCGAATATCCGAAATATATGGACCGTTATTTTGCAGAGCACAATATTGAACTTCACAAAGAGCCGGGCGATGATGAGCTTCTGAAGCAGTACACGGTGGATTATGTGGCATTCAGCTACTATATGACCCTCACGCTGTCAGTTAGTCCTGAAGGCGAGCGGGCGCAGGGTAATCTGTTCGGCGGGATAAGAAATCCTTATCTCAAAGCCTCGGAATGGGGCTGGCAGATCGACCCGACCGGGCTGCGGATTATGCTGAACACGATGTATGACCGTTACCAGAAACCGCTGTTTATCGTTGAAAATGGGCTTGGGGCGTATGACAAGGTTGAGCCGGACGGCTCCATCCATGACAGCTACCGCATCGATTATCTAAGACAGCATATTGCCCAGATGAAGGAAGCCATTATGGACGGTGTGGAACTGATCGGCTATACAAGCTGGGGACCGATTGACCTGGTGAGTATGTCTACTTCGGAAATGTCGAAGCGCTATGGCTTCATCTACGTGGATCTGGACGATGACGGTAACGGGATGTTGGACCGTTCGAAGAAAGACTCTTTCTATTGGTACAAAAAGGTCATCGCCAGCAATGGTGAAGAGCTATAGCCTGCGTTAAAAGAAAAGGAGATTCGCTGACCCGTATCCGGGTTCAGGAATCTCCTTTTTGCATGAATGTATATGTAGCCGGCCTATTCCATATAGATCTCTATGACCGCAATTTTGCGTTCGCGCGACAGATCAAGGAATTTGCCTTCGCTCTGCACGAGCGGCCGGAAGACATCCAGCGGGTTGTTCATAATAATTACCCCCATATCTCCGGTGCTGAGCAATACGCGTTTGCCGATAAAATTAGGCATTAGATGCTGAATGAAGGCTTGTACCGGTTTGCCGTTCAGCTTGCCGAAACTGAGCGAGTTGATCTCGCGCAGTACGGAAATCAGCTCCTGCTTGGACTGGTAGACCCGGTGGGAGGTCATGGCGCTGTATATATCGGCGACCGCTGCAATCTGGGCATAAGGATGAATATCGTTCTTGGTAAGCTGGTGCGGATACCCGGAGCCGTCTTCACGTTCATGATGCTGCAAGGCGACTAAAGCTGTGAAAGGATCATTCATGGAATTCTGAATGATTTCGTGCCCGTAAACCGTATGTAGTTTGATTTCGTCGAATTCGGCAGCGGTCAGCTTGCCGGGTTTGTTCAGAATATCAGGGGAGATCCGGCATTTGCCGATATCGATCAGGTATCCTGCACGGCCGATCTCATAACACTCCGCCTTGGAATATCCCAGCCAGGAGGCAATATAATAAGATAGCATCCCTACCTGCAGGGAATGGTTGTAGGTATAATTGTCTTCCCGGTCAAGCAGCAGAAGGAGTGAGACGACATCTTTGTGTTTGTCGAGCGTGGATAACGTCGGCTGGAGAATATCGTCTACAACGGACTGATTGAAGCTTCCCTTAGTGAGTGCTTCCATATATAGAGATTCAAAACCATCGATCATGATGTCGAAGCTGCCGGAAGCAGCCTGGATGATTGAGGATCTGCTTGAGGGTGCGGGTTCTTCCTGCACCGTTTCAATATCTACATAATCTACGCCATGCTGTATCAGCTTGGCGATCTCCTCCAACTGGAGCCGTGATCCTTTGGGGAGTACATGCAGCCCGCGTGAGCTGAAGGTATCCATCCGCAGATGATCACCCGGTTTTAGATCCATGACGTGTACTCTCAATGAATATGCCACCTTACTATAGCGATTTTTTCCAGCATAGCAACAAAGTCGGGAATATTCAATGGTTTAGGAGTACTGTTTATAGCTGGAGGATTCTTCAGCCTGGGGATCTTTCCCGAGCCACTGTGAGCCTGAATCCCGGATATCCTTTTTCCATACGGGGACTGAGGCTTTAAGCGCCTCAATGGCGTAACGGCTGGCCTCATAACAGGTATCGCGATGCGGTGCGGACACGGCAATGACAACACTGGCTTCTTTGATCCCTACTAGCCCGATCCGGTGTGCAATTGCGCAGTGAGCCTGCCAGCGTTCTTGAATCTCGAGGCCTATCTCCTGCAGCTTCTTCAGTGCCATCGGCACGTAAGCTTCATAATGAAGGGCGGTTGTCTGCTGATCTCCAGTCATCTCCCTGGTCGTGCCGACAAAGAGGAGTGAGGCTCCGTGGTTAACATCCTGTACCTTCTCTAGGAGCAGCTCAGCCTTCAAGGGCTGATCAGTAATGCTGTACAGGCCGTCTGCTATCTCGTCAGCGGCAGCTTCAGGTTCTCCGCCGGACACGGGCGGGATCAATGCCACCTCGGAGCTTTCGGCAATCTCTGTATCATCCGGTGCATATTCCCGGTCAACGGCAACCAGGGATACATTGATCTGCGGAGCAGCATCGGGATACGAAGCGGAGAGCAGTTCTTTCAGTTTGCCGGCTGTCAAAGGCGACTCATGGGCATGAAATGTCAGAGTAGAGGAGCCGATGACTTCGGCCAGACCCGCAAACAGTCGAATGGACACATGCATGATTAAATCACCTCGTAATTACATAAGTTAGGACAGCTTATAATGATTACAATATACCATAATGAGCCTGAAAATGTTATGCTAACTCTAGAAGAGCACAAGCCTGCCGCTTACACTATAAACGGCTGTACCAGTGGGAGGGAAGCAAGCTTATGAAGCCTGAGCCGCAAAGATTAACCATTCTTCATACCAATGACATACATAGCCATTTTGAAATGATGAGTCCTGTCGCGGCAGAGATTTCTGCAATGAAGGCTGCTGCAGGCGAAGGTCCGGTGCTGCTGCTGGATATCGGCGACCATATGGACAGGGCTGCCGTAGAGACGGAAGGCACGATGGGGCAGGCTAACATCGATATTATGAATCTGACCGGATATGATGCCGTAACTATCGGCAACAACGAAGGCCTTACCTTCTCACAGGAGATGCTCTCGGCTATATTTACCGGCATCCAGTGTCCTGTGGTGTGCTGCAACTTCCTGGAGTCTGCAACCGGAGAGCCTCCGCATTGGATGCAGCGCCATGCCATCCTGGAGAAGGACGGGATCAAGATCGGGCTGACTGGTGCCACGGCAGCGTTCACTTCTTTCTACTCCCTGCTGGGCTGGGATGTGCTGGACCCTGAAGAAGCGCTGCGTGAGCAGTGTGAACTGCTGGCACCGCAAGTGGATATCCTAATTATTCTGTCTCATCTGGGGCTGCCCGCAGACCAGAAGCTGGCAGAGAATCTGGAAGGTGTACATGCCATTCTGGGCGGACATACCCACCACATGCTTGAGAAGCCGCAGATGATAGGCGGCACGGCTGTATGCGGCGCCGGCAAATTCGGCCGGTACCTCGGACGGCTGGTATTTGAGCGGGATCAGCCTGACGGAGCCTTCCGGCTGGCTGAAGGGGAATGTACCGCAGTCAATGGCGCGCTGACTGAAGAGATCATCGCTCCGGCTGCAGCAATTCACCTGCAGCGCGGCCGTGAGGTGCTGCTGGAGACCGTTGCCATCAGCGACCGCGGGCTGCCGCTCGACCTGCAGGGCGAATCACCGTTTGGCAACCTGCTGGCACAGGCTGTCCGCCGCTTCACGGGCAGCTCCTTCTCGCTTGTCAATTCCGGGCAGCTGCTCGGCTCCCTGCCGGAGGGCAATATTACGGCAGGCATGCTGCATGCCCTATGCCCTTCCCCGATTAATCCGTGCATTGTACAGCTCACCGGCAAGGATATCCGCACTGCGCTGGAACAGAGTCTAATGGAGGAATACCGCAACAAGGTAATCTACGGCTACGGATTCCGGGGGAATATGCTGGGCAGTCTGGCTGTCGACGGATTAAAAATCTTGTACGATCCAAGGGTCATGCCGTATGATAACGGTATTGCGATTTTTGTCGGCGGAGAGAAGCTGGAAGACGAACGGGAGTATAGCGTCGGCACGCTGGATATGTTTACATTCCGCACAGGGTATGAGAGTATAGCGAATGGCCGGGAGCCTGTATATTTGCTGCCCCATTTTCTGCGCGATCTGCTGCGGATGGAGCTCCAGCGCCCGGGGAGTCTCGATGAGAGCGAAGTTGCCCGCTGGGTGAGCCTGGCCACCTGATACATCCCGTAATTCATTCAAACATTAGAAGTCATAGCTGCACCAGGTTTCATTGACTAGATCAGGAGGATTATATGGATACAATTACAGCAATAATTCTGGCAATTGTAGAAGGAATAACCGAGTTTATTCCAGTATCATCAACGGGACACATGATTCTTACCACGAAGCTGCTGGGGTTTGACGAGCAGGATTCCATTATGAAGACGTATGAGATTGTCATTCAGCTTGGGGCCATTCTGGCCATTGCCATTGTCTACCGCCAGCGGATTCTGAATCTCCTGGGGATCGGCCGCAGCGGCAGAAGCAGAGGCGGAGTCATGCCGGCATCACGCCTGAACCTGATTCATGTGCTGCTGGGTATAGTGCCTGCGCTCGCCGTAGCTTTTTTCGCCCGTGATTTCATCAAAAGCCTGTTCGGCGCATCTACGGTTCTCTGGGCACTGGTGGCCGGCGGGATTCTGATGATCATCGCGGAATGGGTCAACAAACGCAAGATTCGCGTGACCGCGCATGAGCTGGATGATCTGTCCTACGGGCAGGCGCTGGCGATCGGGCTCTATCAGATCATTTCCGTACTCTGGCCAGGGTTCTCCCGTTCCGGTTCGACCATCTCCGGGGGGATGCTCAGCGGGGTCAGCTACAAGGCTTCGGCGGATTTCTCCTTCCTCATCGCGATTCCGATTATGTGTGCAGCCTCGGGCTATGAACTGCTGGATTCCTACCGCAATTTCACGAATGATACGATCTGGTATTTCGCTATTGGCTTCGTGATTTCTTTCGTGGTGTCCTATGTGGTAGTTGTTCTGTTCATGAGGATGATCCAGAAGATCAGACCGACCCATTTCGCGATTTACCGGTTCATACTTGCGGCTGTCTTCTGGCTGTTCATTATGCGTTAAGCTCACCCGGCTTAGCATCACCGGGCAAGAGAGGCAGTCTTACATACATCCGCTTGTCCGGTCGCTCAAGGTAACGGTATAGGCACAGCGTTTGACCCAAGGATTCCGAAACAGAATAGCAATTTACCGTTAAAGGCAGGAGTGAGCCAAGGTGCGTTTAGTATCCGTGAATCGGCTTCAGGCGGGAATGAAGCTGGGTAAAAAAATTTATAATGATGAAGGACTGGTTCTGCTCGCTGATGGAGTAGAGCTTACTGATGCCCTGATCAAGCGGCTCGCTAGGATCGATATCGGCTATATCTATATAGAGGATTCCGTCACGGAAGATGTCGTGATTCCCGGAATGCTGCAGGATGAGACGCGAAATCAGGCGCTCAAGGTAATCAGAAATCAATTTCAGCAAATGTCCGGCGCTTCGGGAATTACCAAGGGCTTCTACCACCTGGATAAGAAATTCTCCAAAGTGATGGATTCCATACTGGACGATATGTCGGCTCAGGAAGATCCGATGATTATGCTGCTGGATATGCACACCGCAGACAACTATCTGTATGTGCATTCCCTGAACGTATGCCTCTACACACTGGTGCTTGGCATTGCCCATGGCTACAGCAAGGAAGAACTGCGGGTCATCGGACTCGGTTCGCTGCTGCATGACATCGGCAAGACACAGATTCCGGTCAAAATTGTTCAGAAGCCCGGGATGCTTAGTGAAGATGAATTCAAGCATATGCAGGCGCATACCGAGATCGGTTACCGGATTCTTAAGGAAGAGCCGAATATCCCGCTGCTCGCGGCCCATTGTGCACTGCAGCATCATGAGCGGATCGACGGTTCCGGCTATCCGCGCGGTCTGACTGGTCCGCAGATTCATGAATATGCGAAGTGGCTGGGTGTGGCGGATTCCTATGATGCGATGACCTCCAACCGGATATACAAAAAAGCCATGCTGCCGCATCAGGCGGTCGAGGCGCTGTACGTCGGCTCCGGCACGCTGTATGAGCAGAAGCAGCTGGAGATTTTCAGAGACCGTGTGGCGATCTATCCTCTGGGGCTTACCGTCAAGCTTAGCACCGGCGAGAGCGGTGTTGTGGTCAAGATTGATCCCAGCATACCGCACAGACCCGTTGTACGTGTGCTTAACGGCCCGGAAGGGGAACCGGTCACCCCTTATGAGCATGATCTTGGCAAAGCCCTCTCTGTGGTCATTGTTGATGTGACTGACGGGGGAGAGCTTATAGTGAAGAGCACTTGATTAGCGTTGTTAGCAGCGAGGAAAGAATACAGGTGTCCGCTTGGCTGCGGAGCTGTATTCTCAGCCTTGCTGTTTTTTTGAAATTAAAGCAAATAGGCGGCAGATGCGCAGTTTTTCGCTTGTCGTGGTATGATATAGCGTAAGTTATCGTTCTTTTTCAATTGTTTTGGGTTAATAATAAGGAATAAGCATTAAAGGAGCATTAAGAAATGAGTATATTAGAGCCATCATCATCATCAATACCTGTACAAGAGCTGTCGCCGGAGTACGATCCCTGGGATCCGATTACCTCTCTTCGCCAGCACGGGCGGCATGTGCTGACCAGCGTAGAGATGACGGTGACCAATCTGTGCAACATGCGCTGTGAGCACTGCGCAGTTGGAGACAGCCTGACTATGAAAGAAGGGGAGCTGCTGCCACTCACCAATATGCTGCGCCGTCTGGAAGAGGTAGAGCATCTGCAGACCATCAGCATCACCGGCGGGGAGCCGATGTTCCGTGCCGGAACGGTGGAGAATACCATCGTGCCGCTGCTGAAATATGCACGTGAGCGGGGGATCCGTTCTCAGATCAACTCGAATCTTACCATGCCGTATTCCCGTTATGAGCAGCTGCTTCCATACCTGGATGTCATGCATATCTCTTTCAACTATGTTAACGGGGATGACTTCCATGAGGTGGGCTTCGCGAACAGCGGGCATCCGGTCTCGAAGGAAGCCGCCTACCGTCTGTATGACACCATGCTGGAGAATTCCCGCCGGCTTAGCAATGACGGTATGCTTATCTCGGCGGAGTCGATGATTAATTACCGTACGCATACCAAGCTCCCGCAGATCCACAAGCTGATCGGGGAGATGGGGGCAAGACGCCATGAGGTGCATCCGATGTATGCCTCCAGCTTTGCTTCGAAGCTGCCCGTATTGTCACTCCAAGAGATGAATGCAGCCATTCATTCCCTGCTGGATTCCCGGGACACTGAGATGTGGATGCTGTTCGGCACGCTGCCGTTCTTCGCCTGCAGCTTCCTCGAGGAAGACCAGCAGCTGCTGCGCAGACTGCGCAGTGAGAAGAATGTTACTCTGCGCAATGACCCGGACGGAAGAAACCGGGTGAACGTAAATTTATTTACGGGCGATGTATTCGTAACAGATTTCGCCGATATTTCCGCATTTGGCAATATCAGCAGCACCAGGCTGGATGACATTTTCACCGAGTGGCAGACTAAGCATCCGCTGAATCAGAAAGTGAATTGCTACTGCGATGCCGCCGGCTGCTGCGGGCCCAACCTTCTGGTAGCCGATATGTATTATCCTGAGGTTGATTTCAAGACAAGAAAAGCGATCACTCTGTAGAAATGGGGCGTTATTATAGTGCATACGGAATTTGACATAGGAAGCTTAGTGCTTAATCTTTTGCTCGTTCTGGTGCTCGTATTATTGAATGGGATCTTCGTTGCGGCGGAGTTCTCGCTGGTAAAGGTCAGACAGTCACGTCTGACCCAGCTGGTCAGCGAAGGCAACAAAATGGCCGGGTATGCGCTGAAGGTCAATAAAAGACTGGATTCGTATCTGTCTGCCACCCAGTTCGGGATTACGCTCGCCTCGCTGGGACTCGGCTGGGTCGGAGAACCGGCGATCTCTGAGCTGCTAGTGGAACCGCTGATGTATCAGCTTGGCGTATCGGATCAGACCCTGATCTCTACGGTATCTGTGATTATCGGGTTCTCGATTATTACCTTCTTACATATTGTGCTGGGTGAGCTTGCACCGAAGTCCCTGGCGATTCAAAAAACTGAAGGCTCAGCGCTGCTGCTGTCCGCTCCACTGATGTTCTTCTATAATGTGTTCCTGCCCTTCATCTGGGTGCTGAATGCGTCAGCTAATGCGCTGCTGAGGCTGGTTGGTGTTGAACCGGCCAGTGAAGCCGAAGCTGCCCACTCTGAAGAGGAGATCCGTATCCTGATGAATCAGAGTGCGAAAAGCGGGGTTATCGACAAGGATGAGATGAAGCTGATGGACAACATCTTCGAATTCTCCGATCTGCTGGCCCGTGAAGTGATGCTCCCGCGTACGGATATGGATGTACTGTACAGCAATCTCCCGCTGGAGGAGAATATGCGGATCATTACGGAAACGAAGCATTCCCGGTATCCGGTAGCCTTCGAGGATAAGGACCGGATTATCGGCTTCATCCATATTACAGATCTTCTCTTCGCACCGCTGGAGCAGCAGAATGACCTGGCTTCACTGGTCCGGCCGATTCTGAATGTTCCGGAATCGATGGAGATCAGCCATGCGCTCCGTCTGATGCAGAAGAACAAAGCCCAGCTGACCCTGGTCGTAGACGAATATGGCGGGACGGCGGGGCTGCTGACCGCCGAAGAGATTCTGGAAGAGATCGTCGGCGATCTGCATGACGAATTCGAGGATGAACGCCCGAGTGTGGAGTATAGCGGAGAATATATTTCCGTTGAAGGCCGCATGCTGATCGAAGACGTGAATGATCTTACTGGCGTCATCATCGAGGATGAAGAAGTGGATTCGATTGGCGGCTGGCTGTTCAAGGAGCTGGAGGGGAATCCGTCCAAAGGCAAACAGGTGGTGGTCGGCGACGTCACCTTTGAGGTAGAGGAGTCCACCCGGCTGCGGATTACCCGGATTAATATTCACCGGGCGAATCCGCCGGAGTCCGCAGAGGATGCAGAAGATACGGAAGAAGATAAAGAGTAAGCAGGGCAATTGCTGAAATGAAGCAGTTAAAATGTAACAGGGTACACTTGCGAACCCCGCTATTACGAAATGCTGGAGCTTGCCAAACTTCCGGAAGGCCACCGTTATGCAAAAAGAGACCTGTCTCCGAACATTAACTTTTTCATGAATGTACCTGTAACGCCTGAGGGCGGGTTAACGTTTGAGGATGGCGTATCCGGACCAGGATGTTATGTGGAGCTCCAATCCAGCTGCCATTCCATGGTGCTGATCAGCAATTGCCCTCAATTGAACAATCCATGCAACGCCTATAATCCTACGCCGGTCCAAGTGCTTATTTGGAACGAATAGAGCAGCTGGATTATATTGCATACGTTAACGAATACATTTGGCAGCCAGTCTAAGGACGGGCTGCTTTTTGGCGTGACCGGTAAAGAACTTCAATTTCAAAAAATTATTACATCAGGGCTGGCTACATTTTCTAGAGAGTGCCCTTCACCTTACGCACCGCTATCCACATAGACAGGAAGGATCTGTTTCAAGTGAATAATGTTAGCGTTGGCGAGCAGGACAAGCAGGACCATGATCATAATAATCGGTCCTAGGAATTCGCTGCAGCGGACAATCCCTTCGATCGATCCCGCATAAGTAACTTATGTAATTAACAGGACCATCAGCAGAATAATTGATTTTATAGGCGTTTCTGGAAGGGGATAAATATAGAGACCTTGACATTTGTTACATGCATCGTTAATATATCGATATATATAAATGTATTAATATATGGAAAGGGGGGCCTGCTATGAAGCTTGACGACAACACGCTAAAAAATGCGGTAAAAATATATAAAGCCCTCGGGGAGCCTACGCGATTGAAAATAGTTGCTCTGCTCAGCAAGCATGAGGAACTCAGCTGTTCCGGGATCGGGGAGCATTTGAACTTTCCGGGTTCAACTCTTTCCCATCATTTGAAGCAACTGCAGGAGTGCGGCCTGCTTGAACTGGTAAGAAAAGAAGGAACCTATCATATCTATAAGCTAAACCAAGCAACACTTAAAAATTATATTTCAGCAGAGTTTGAAATGTAATTTTTTTTGCTCAATAGATCGATATATTTAAATGTATTAAAGGAGGGATATCCGAGTAACCGTCCGCTTCATCTTATATCACTTTGGAGGTGTTCAAATATGTCAAGCTATACCTTAACAGCAGACAATAAGAAAATTACGTGGGGAACTTCTGTTGAGATTGCTCCGTTACTCCGTGCCAAGCCTTCTATTCTTACATTGCAGGAGGATGGGAGCGTAGATTGGCGTCTTGCCGAGGGAGTATATGTAGCCAAGGATATTGTAAGAGAACTGGATATTTTATTGGAAGCTGTGCTGCTTAGACTTGGTGAAGCGGCGGATCACAGGCTGCTGCTGGATAATCTGCAGGCTAATCTGGCGATTGAGGGCAGAGAAGCGGATTTGCCGCTGGGTCAGCTGGAACTTACAGGAAAAGCCGGAGTTGAAGTGACCCGCCAAGCCAGACAGATTGGGGAAAAGCTGTCCCTTTGGGCCCGCGAATATAATGTGGAGAAGTCAGCTGCCAGACAGCATGACCCTCAAACGCTGGGAAATGTGTATTTCCGAAGCCATTGCGAGAACCATCTTTGGACGCACAGAGTAGCGGATTTATTGATGGGTCCGGCTGGAGGACCTGTTGTTATGCAGATGTTCAATGAATATTTGCACCAGTTCATTCTCCTAAGAGATGCGCTGCTTCCTTTCGAGAATTGGGAAGAGGTTCCGATTGAGATCAGGCAGGGGGCAGGCAGCGACAGAGGAGTAAGATTTATTGAACAACCGCGTGCCAAGTTCCTCACGGCAATTATGAGCAAGAAAATCACGCACAAAGCGTTGGTTGAATACGCACAAGGCTGGTTAAGTCCTGAATTATCCGCTGTGGGATACGGGTTCCAATACCGGCTGGGGACGATTCTTCCGGCGAGTCTGAACGGACATCCGGGAACTGCCCCGGGCTATCTTCTTCAGTGGTATCCCGTATGGACGGTTTTGGCGGATGCTGCAGGTGCAGCTGTGCCTGTTGCTTTCCGCTACGGGGAAGAGGAGTATTTTGCGGCACCGCGAAGCCAGGTCCTTGCGGGGGAAGCATGGAATCTGGCTCAGCCTGATCCACAGCAATTGCAGCATGTTACCGAAGCACGTATCGTCCCGATTACGGTTCAAGATCGTGTACTCCTTAACTATGATTTGGAGCTGGATGGGGTTACCTATCGGGTGGACCTGGGTCAAATCTTCAGAGGGCATCGCTTTATGTACCGGCCGAACGGTCAGGTTGAACCCGGGCTGCCAGCAAGCCCCGCAGAATATGCGGATATTACCGGACACCGTCCAGCAGTTATTCTCGGCTTGCCGGGGCTGGTCACGGATAAGGAAGGCATCCATGTGATCTCCGCCGGAGGAAATCCGCTTGTGCTTTGGGCCTTGCTCGGGAAAATATACCCAGAGAATGTTGTTGTGTTAGACAGCCTTTCCGATCACGGGCTCCGGTCTGCCCAAAGTGCGGGAAAAGGATTTGGACCCAAATTTTTATTGTCTTTAGGAAATTCTGGACAGTGAAAAGTTCTTGTCGGCGGCTGCAGAAAGCGTAAGGTCAGATTTATCGAAAATGAACAAGACAATTTTGTTATGCCGTCAGACGGGGCTTTGAGTTGAGGGATTCACCTAACTACGAATTATCCGTATTCTATTACCAAGCTCTGTCCATGACTAAAACAGACGCAGAGGAAAAGAGGAAAATAAAGATAAGCGCGAGAGAATCGTCAATATAGCGGCTATATTTTAACGGGAACATAAAGAAGCCATTACAGGGCTGCTTGATGTTCCCTTTTTTGCGAAGGGGTTCTATTCCTCTCTGGAGCCGTCATAAATTAGTTAGGAAGGTGAGAGCTGGAATAATAAAGGTATACCATTAATCTATAAGGAGGAATGATCATTGAACTCCCAGGAGTGTGTATGGACGCCGTACAGGGGACCGTTTGATCCTTGTCCGCCGGTGCCGTTCAAGACGTATGTAGTACCGCCGAACCAATTCATTAATTTTCAGCCCCCGAATCTGCCGCAGTTCTCCCTGCCGGAAGCGCTGAAGTACGGAACGCTGTGGCCCGCGCTGTTCAGCCCGTATGAGTCCAAGTCCAAAGGAGGGAAGTAGGCGATGGAAGCTAATCCTTGCGAACCCCGTTATTATGAAATGCTGGAACAACTGCAGGTGCTCGATTTCGCACTTGTTGAGCTGAACCTGTACCTGGACACCCACCCGGAGGATCTGAAGGCCATAGAGCAGTTCAATCAGTTGACCTTCGAACGCACCAAGCTGGCGAACCAGTTTCAGGAGCTTTACGGACCCCTGCAGAATTTCGGGCGCGCCTACTCCAAGTGTCCATGGGAATGGAGCCAGAGCCCTTGGCCGTGGCAAGTCTGAACCGTAGGACGGAGAACATAAAAGTCTGAGGAGGGGGAAGCACACGAATGTGGATCTACGAGAAGAAGCTACAATACCCGGTGCGTGTAGGCAAATGCGATGTGCGGATGGCGCGTTACCTGATGGAGCAATACGGCGGTGCGGACGGGGAACTGGCGGCGGCCCTACGTTACATGAATCAGCGCTATGCAATACCGGATAAGGTTATCGGTGTATTGACCGATATTTCGACCGAGGAATTTGCACACCTGGAAATGATTGCTACAATGATATATAAATTGACAAAAGATGCATCGATCAGTGAACTCGAAGCTGCCGGGCTTGGCCCGAACTATGCACAGCGTGACCACGCGCTGTTCTACCAGAATTCAGCAGGGGTCCCCTGGACAGCTGCGTATATCCAGGCCAAAGGTGATCCGCTGGCTGACCTCTACGAGGACATTGCCGCCGAAGAAAAGGCCCGGGCTACATACCAGTGGCTGATCGATATGACGGATGACGTGGATCTGCAGGACAGCCTCAAGTTCCTGCGGGAGCGAGAGATTGTGCATGCGCTAAGATTTAAGGAGTCTGTGCAGATTCTGATTGAGGAACGGGATAAGAAGAAGGTGTTCTGAGGAGCTTAATCCTGCCCAAAATACAACATTTCGCTCATGAATTCGAGCCTAACCGGAAATTGTTGTACAAAAGGCAGGATTTCTGCTTGTCTAAGCGGCTTGCCCGTGATAATTGTTGTAGTTCATACATGAATCCTCGCGAACCCTCAGGTATCTTGGAGTCAAAGCTGCAAAACGTACAACATTGTTGATACATAACTAAGGGGCTGTTCCCAAAGCCATGAAATGGGCTGGTTGGACAGCCTCTTTTTCCTGTAGCTAACTCCCTGCTTAAGTGCTGCCTTGCCTCGACTCCGGTGCCAGATACCGTCATCTGTGAGATAATACTGCTACTGATAATCTATCTGGTGCAGGAAGCGGAGAGGGGGCGTAATGGTTATGGCATTTGAACGGTGGCGCGGGTTCATCCGGGCCTGGCGGGATTATCCCTTCCCGGAAGGGGCTGTAATTGGCGGGAATTATACAATAGAGGCATTGCTGGGAGAAGGCAGCTACGGGCTGACGTACCTTACCCGGAGTCCTGAAGACGGGACGCCTCTGGCACTCAAACAGTCCAGACCCAGTAAGAAAGCGGTTGGCCGGGCGATGCTTGCCAGAGAGAGTACAATTCTACGGGTAATGGAGCATCCTAACATTCCGGCTTGCCGTGATTATTTTGAATATAAAGGCTCGAATTGGCTGGTTACCGATTACATTGCGGGGAAGACGCTGGAGGATCTGATCTTTGATGAGCGGATTGTCTACGGTGAGCGGGAGTGTCTGGCCACGACACTGAAGCTGATGGAGCGGGTTGCCCATGTCCATTCTCGCGGATACGTTCACCTGGATCTGCGGATTCCCAATGTGATTCTCCAGAATGAAGACCTGTACTTAATTGATTTCGGATTGGCAGCAAAGATTGGAGAGGCGGATACCGTGCCTGGGCGGCTGAAGCCGAGGGAGAAAGGGCTGCCGGAACATAGGCCACCAGAGATCACCTCGGATTTGTACGATGTAGGACAACTGATGCTGTTCATGCTGTATTCCGGTTATAAGCCTGTACGGGGAGGGGCGGAGCGGAGCTGGCGGGAAGAGCTGGAGCTGTCGCCGGGAATGCTGCAGATGCTGTCCCGTCTGCTTGGAGAGCAGGAGGCCTATACGGACACGGCTGTGTTTATTCGTGAGGCTGAAGAATTGTATAAGAGTCTGCTGCGTTGATATCTGTTCAAAAAAAGGCGCCCTCAGCCAAATGCTGGGAGGCGCCTTATGAATGTGTAGGAAGTAATCAAGCTGACATCAGCTTGAACTGCCGTAACGGTTCTTATAGTATTTATGTCCGGTTCCTCCGCGGCGGGCGTCTGATGAGGAATGCCGTTTGTATCCGTGGCTGCTGCTTGAATGCCTTCTGGAGATTGGCCTCCCTTTATGACTGCTCGAATGCCTGCGGTGACCGCCATGTTTGGACTGCTCTACGGAGTGCAGGACTTTACCAAGAATTTTCTTAAACATCTTGTTTCCTCCTCTTAGGTTGTAGTAGCCATTGCAGTGCGGCTTTAATCGTTAGTTACCCTTAACTACGGCCTCCGTACCCGGCAGGTTTCAATAAAAATAAACCCCGTCCATTTGCGGCGGGGTTGTTTGTATACCAAGCGTAATGAGCGCGATGATTATGTTATTCAATATAACTCTTCATTGCCTGATACATATTGACCGCGTATTCATCGATCTTATCCCGCGACATGCGCAGCCGGTCCACTGAAGTGCCATAGCCGATTTCCTGCAGTCCCTCCGCTAATCCCTGGAAGATTCCATCCGTGAACGCATCTAACGGTTCGCCGTGCACATGCAGCCCGCTTCCGCCGAGATCCGTATTTACTGCCGGAGGTGCAATCTCGATCACTTCTACAGAGGTATCAGAGAGCTGGAGTCTCAGGCTCATCGTGAAGGAATGGAGCGCCGCCTTCGTCGCTGAATAGATCGGGCCAATGGCAAACGGTGTGAAGGCCAGGCCGGAGGTGACGTTGAGGATAGCCGCCGCTTCCCGTGCTGCGAATAATGGAGCGAATAGCATAGCCAGATGAAGAGGGGCTTCAAGGTTAGTTGTGATTTCTTGATTGAAATAAGCCCAGTTGTTTCTCGCATCTGCTTTGAGTACATTGAAGCGCTGCTGGGTCCCGGCATTGTTCACTAACACATTCACTTCGGGATAGTTCGCAGTTACCCAGTCGAACAAGGCGGTACGCTCGGATTCTATATTCAAATCACTTACACGGGTAATCAGGCCGGGGAACTTGTCCTTGGCATCCTGTAGGACCTGTTCACGCCGTCCAGTAATGATGACTGTATTTCCGCCGCTGATGAAGCGTTCGGCAAAAGCGAGACCGATTCCCGAGCCTCCGCCAGTAATAAGGATTGTGTTTCCTGTAAGTTTCATTTTAGAACCTCTTCTCATTATTTTGATAAATAATTTGTATAACGGGCAATTTTCTTGTCGATGCCCTGCAAGGATTCTGTCATGAGTGCAATTTCCGCCAGCACAGCCTGCTTGTGCTCCTGAAACATTTTAAGCCGGAGTTCAGTCGTGCTCTCCCCTTCTAATATCCAGTCCACATATTGCCTGATACTGCTGATGGGCATATGCGTATTTTTCAGATAAATAATGATCTTAAGGAAAGCAATACGATTCTCCGAGAATATCCGCCTCCCGGCTTCATCACGCTCCATCTGTGGCAATAAACCCTTTTTCTCATAATAACGGATCGTTGATTCCGGAATCCCTAACTGGGCTGCAGCTTCGCTAATGGAAACATATTTCATCTGGAGACCTCCATGGGGTTGTTTACTTGTCGACAGGAATAGGATACGACTTAAACCATGGTTTAAGTCAATGGATTTTTTTGGAGGGGGGGATGATTTATGGTAATGCAATAAAAACATTACTAATGAACTACATCTTATTACCCTGGTAATTTAAGTATGCGAAAGGTTCCTGTAACTCATAAGGGTTTAATGTACTATAATAACAAAAAATGTTATATGAGTATAAACTATTTAATACTGTTGCCGATAAAACATAATATATATTCCATTTTAATGAAAATATACATATTTATTTAAATTTTTAATTGATATCTCCGTAATCCAAAATTCCTATCCAGTGGTAATGAAAAAATGAACAATCAAGAAATGTTAACTAATCCAGGTACAAAGACCCCCGGGGATTAAAGCAAACTACCCGGTAGGCAAGCTGAAGTTATTAAATCCAGTCAACCCTCGGGAAAACCGACATTCTCATGGTTTACAATCATTTCCATTCAAAAAGTTAATGATTAATCCAAAATCCTGTTTTAATTACATATAGTATAAATTCGGATTTGACTACATTACAAAGGGTGCAAATGATGAAGGCAGAAGTCTTAGAAGAAAAGAGTACTCAGCTCAACGAAGAGGAGAGGATTAGGAAAATCGATACTGGGCTGCACTGCTTAATTCTGGTAGCTAATTACCATAACATCTCAGCAGATTACGAGCAGATTAAACATTCTTTTGCAATTGATGATGATGGGATGAATACGTTGCAGATGCTTAAAGCATCCGCAGAACTAGGTCTAAAATCTAAGAAGGCAAAGGTTCAACTGAAGCGATTATTCAAGCTGCCATTACCTGCGGTTTTGATTACCAAAGAGGGGGAGTATCTGGTTCTCGCTAAAGTGAACGAAGATCAATTTCTGATTTTCGATCCGCTGATCGGTAAACCGTCTTCTCTCTCTACACAAGAATTGATAGGGCAATGGAGCAACGACATCATTTTATTCTCTCCTAAATTGAAAACGGAGCATACGGAAGAGTTCGGAATCAAGTGGTTTCTACCTGCGCTATGGAAGCATAAAAAGATACTTGCGGAGGTCCTGCTGGCGTCTCTATTCATTCAATTATTCGGGCTTGTCTCTCCTTTAATTACTCAAGTCATTATTGATAAGGTACTAGTTCACCATGGACTCTCGACCTTGAATGTGCTAGCAGTTGGTCTGTTGATTATAATCACATTTGAATTAATTCTGGGAATCAGCCGTACATATGTCTTCACCCATACGACCAGCCGTGTGGATATAACTCTCAGCACAAAGCTGTTCAGTCATTTGTTTCGCCTCCCCTTATCCTATTTTGAGAACAGAAGAACAGGTGCAACTATTGCCAGGGTCCGTGAATTAGAGAATATTCGCCAATTTCTTACCGGATCGCCTTTTACGGCTGTACTTGACCTGTTATTTATTGTTGTATACATAGCTGTCATGTTTGCGTACAGTTCTAATTTAACTTTTATTGCGTTGGGTACGTTGCCTTTATATGCTCTGCTGTCTTTAATCTTTACTCCATTACTGCGTAACAGGCTAGAGGAACGATTTCAACGCGGTTCAGAATCTCAATCCTACCTGGTTGAAGCGGTGTCCGGAATTCAGACGATCAAATCATTCGCGCTTGAGCCCATTTCTCAGAAGAAGTGGGAAGGACTGCTATCCAATTATACGAGAGCTACATTTAAAGTACTCCTGTTATCCGGTACGGCGGGTTCTCTTGCCCAATTCATACAAAAAATCTCTAATCTTGTTATCTTGTTCTATGGCACACATTTGGTTCTGGCAGGGACAATATCTGTCGGACAACTGATTGCTTTTCAGATGCTCGCCTCACGTGTAAGTGATCCGGTATTACGGCTGGTACAAATGTGGCAGGACTTTCAGCAGACCGGAATTTCCATTAACAAATTAAAAGATATTTTTGAGGTCAAACCGGAACCGGCGGTCTCCGTATCCAAAACTAGGTTGCCTCGGATTCAGGGGAAGATTGCCTTTGAGGCTGTCACCTTCCGCTATAAAGTGGGTGGCCCGGAGATTATAAGAGATCTGTCTTTTGCTATTCCGCCAGGAACAGTCGTGGGAATCGTAGGCCGAAGTGGTTCCGGGAAAAGTACGGTGTCGAAGTTAATCCAGCGGCTCTATGTGCCTGAGTCCGGTAAAATTCTGATTGATGGGGTAGATATTTCTTTGGCTGATCCCTCATGGTTACGCCGACAGATCGGTGTCGTCCTGCAGGAGAACTACTTGTTCAGCGGAACGATCCGGGAGAATATCGCTTTAAATAACCCGTCTGCCCGAATTGAAGATATTGTGCGGGTGGCTAATTTGGCCGGGGCACATGACTTTATTATTGAGCTGGCAGAAGGCTACGATACGATGGTTGGCGAACGGGGAGAAGGGTTATCCGGCGGCCAACGTCAAAGAATAGCTATTGCCCGGGCATTGCTGTCGAACCCGCGAATTCTTATCTTCGACGAAGCGACCTCCGCGCTGGATTATGAATCAGAACGCATCATTCAGAATAATCTGCAGAAAATCTGTGCGGGCCGTACAGTAATTATTATCGCGCACCGGCTCTCTACACTCAGAACAGCCAGTAAGATTATCGTGCTGGATAAAGGACATCTAATTGAAGCTGGATCACATCAAAGCTTGCTGGCAAACAAAGGGCTGTACCACTATCTCTACAACCAGCAGGAGAGGGAATAGACATGTTTGGACACAAATCGGATCGGTTAGAATATGAGTTTTTACCTGCAGCAGTGGAAATTGAAGAAACTCCTCCGGCGCCACTTGGACGCTGGCTGATTTGGACGATCATTATTTTATTTGTTATTGTACTGGTTTGGTCATACCTGGGGAAGGTTGATGAAGTAGCGGTGGCCCGTGGAAAAGTCATTCCGGATGGCCGGACCAAGGTGCTGCAGCCACTTGAAGGGGGAACTATCAAGGAAGTTATGGTAACCGAAGGGGAACATGTAGAGAAAGGGCAACTGCTTATTGAACTCGATTCTACGACTTCTGAGGCGGATATTCAGGAGATGGTCAAGCAACTATATGTAGCCAAGCTGCAAAAGGCGATGCTGGAAGCAGAACTTGCAGGCAAAGCATTTGATGGGATAGAACAGGGAGAAACTCCCCTGGCGGGTTCTGCTGTTGATGAAGAGGAAGTGTTGCAAGTGCAGATGCAACTGCGTGAGGCAAGGGATGAGGAGTTTGACAGTAAGATTAAAGCAGCGGAACTCGTTGTATCCCAGACCCGGCAGGAGCTTCATTTGGAACAGTCCGCGCTGGAGTTAGCCAACAAAGACTATGCGCTCGCCTTGATGAAGTCACAAAACGGTGGAGATGAGAACTTCACGGAAAGTGCGGATCTTCTCCAGGCAGATAATGATTTGAATAAAACATTACTAGAGATAGATTCCCAGGAAAAGAAAATTGCCAAAGCAGAGGATGCTCTGGCTGAGGCTGAAGAGAACGTTATCTCCATTCAGAAGCAGCGCAACAGAACTGTTCTGGATGAACTTGTAGAAAATGAAAAGACCTTGTATACTCTCGAGTCCGAACTCACCAAAGCAGAAAAGCGCTTTGAACTACAGCAGTTAGCTTCACCAGTAGATGGAACTGTGCACGGGCTGTCTTCTTTTACCATTGGTGGTGTGGTGACTTCAGGGGAGGACGTCATCTCGATTGTACCGGACGATACGCCTCTAATTATAGAAGCAACTATCGCCAATCAGGATATTGGATTTATTAAAAAGGGTCAGGCTGCCAATGTGAAGGTAGATACTTTTCCCTTTCAGAAATACGGCTACCTGCAAGGTGAAATTATCTATGTGAGTCCGGATGCCTTTGAAGATGAGAAGCTTGGACCTGTTTTCAAAGCTAAGCTCAATGTGATGTCTGCGGAGACATCTTCCGGGAATCAGATCCGTTTGGGTCCAGGGATGTCTGTATCCGTAGAGGCAAAGACAGGGCAAAGACGAATCATTGATTTCTTCCTGTCACCACTCAAAAAAGTTGCTGAAGAGAGCTTCACGCTAAGATAACAACAAAGGGGAAGTACGATGAAGAAGCAATTTGCAACCAGTATCCTATTAAGCATGCTTATCACTCTATTGTTCTGGCCGGGGGCCTTGTCTGCTCAAAGTAAGAATGTGGTAGCCGGTACTGTGGGGAAAGTAAGTGTTAACAAAAATAGTTCAATCGAGATTATCGAACCTTACTTAGTGCAGTGGGGCAAGAATAATGTGCTGTCTTTCAAGGTTCGGCTATTTAACGGAGGCGGAGCCCCTCTGGATTTGTTGAGATATGGAATCACTGTGAAGACAAATGCCGGAAATCCGGGGAATGCCATTCAGGTTAAAGAATCTCAGACAAATACAAAGGTATTGCCGCAATCCAGCAGAGACTTCACTTTCTACGCAACAGTTCCTAATCAGACGCAGCTTACCAGCGTGCAATTTGATGTGAAGGAGTGGAACATTGCTTATGCGGGCTTCAGTAAGTCGATGGGTACAATTAAGATACCAAGTAATTATTCGAATACTGTAGCATCTGGTGACAGCAAAATATCAGTGCTGCAGAATAATCAAATCCGGATATCACTCAGTGATTTCTTTAGTTATGAAACCGCAAATGACCGGATGTACACTCTGACACTTCTTGAAGAGAGCTGGGGAACACAGCCGGTTGAGCTTCCTAAATACAGCTATTGGCTGCAAGCAGAATCAGGTGACCTGTATCCGCTTCAGACAGATGGCAGTGATGACAGTACATTGAACCCTAAGGAAAAAGCTGCTGTTGATTTGTATGCGACCATTCCCAAGGCATCCAAAGCCAAAAACTTCAAATTACTCCTGACTACGACAGAAAACAGTCTGAATTTGACACTTCATGCTTTTAAGCTGGCACAAGCCAGAGATTGGACATCAGTTCCTGTAAACATGGAGAAGGGACATTATATCAGACCCGATGAAGATCAATTCTCTCTGCAAGTAGACCCGCTATACATAACCGAAACCAATTTGCCCCAAATGGATGTAGGAACAACAATCATACTTAAAAATAATAATAAACTCAGTGTCGTTACACCGAGTCTGGCTTATTTCGTTGAAGTAAACCATATTACCTATGTGCTGACTCCAAGCGATACTACAGCTGAGAAAACGCTGGAAGCTCTTGAACAATTGAAAGTATCTCTTTCTGCGGATATGCCTAAATCGTTAAGCAAATACAATATGAGCCTGATTATTGCCAAAGTACTGAGCGGTGAAGAGCATCCAGTGTATAAACCACTTTTAAAAATACCGCTTAACAAGGCCGCAGAAGTAGAACAAACCAAAGTAGATAGTATTACTAAGACGGCACTCAAAGACGGTTCACCGTATTCAATAAGTGTGAGTAACGTCATGGGGTATATGGACGGGAAATACCAAATAGTCGAAGGTACGATTACTCTCACAAATGATGGTCAGCAAAAAATTGAATTACCAGAGTTTAAACTTAAGGGTTCTGTAGACCAGAAATACAGCTATGAAGGGACTTTAACAGATACTCAAACGGTGAATGGTTTAAGTCCGCAAGATCAGATTAGCCAGACTTTTCAGGTACAGCTTCCTAAGAACGCAGGACTGCAGGATTTTAAACTGTCCTTGGAAGAACCCTTTTTACAGGGGAATGATAAGTTGTATCGGCCTGTTGCCTCATTTAGCCTTCAGGGATTACAGAATTCGCAGATGACAGCGAAGGATTGGGTGTATTTCTCAACAAAGGACGGGGATTTCAAAATTAAAAGGATATCAACTTACCGTCTGCCTGTAGACGGGGAAGATGCAGTCGTGACAGAATTTGAATTATACAGCAGCTCCCGTCAAAACGAAACGTTACCTGAATTTAAGGCAGCTTATACTGTGAATCATACTTCCATAGAGGCCCAGCCGCTCGTGTTGGATAAAGTAATCAGTACTTCACCGGATACCGCAATCTCCTTGCAGGTGATCGGGAAAGTACCGTATTCAATGAGCACAGGTGAGGTGAATATGCTGCTCCAAGTAAATGAAGATGGGGCAGAGCGGAGCATTGGTCAATTTCTGATTGATAGTATGGATACAGTGCCACAATATGATGCTAATGATTCCTATTCCCTGAAGATCGCTGGCCGAGAATCAGAAATACAAATGTATAAAGTTCTGGTGTATCCCGGAATGAGTGAAGATCTGGTGGAAGTACAGATGATTCAGAGGAATAATAACAAAAGAACCTTAGTTCATAATCCCTTATATGGTTACTTTCAGAGCAAGGATGGAAGCTATTACCCTCTGGATTATGAAACAAATGCTGAACAGAATGTGAAGTATGGAAGTGTGTCCATTCAATCATTAGCTGGCAAAGTGCCTAAGGGTACAAATCTGGCGGATTTAAAACTGCTCTTTGGTCTAGCGATCAATGATAAAGAAGTCGCCGGAACCAGCGGTAATGCAGACGCCTTTGTCAGACCTGCGTTTTTCACATTAGTAGAGGATACGGGAACTGCAGCTGCTGGGCTTATCGGTATGAATGTGGGTCCTTATAGTCTGGATATCTCGAATACGCAGACCAAACTGGTCTCTGGTTACAACGGAACAATGGAATTTACGGCAAGCTTAACGAAACAACTGTCGTTTGACTCATTTGATACAGAACACAAAATCATCATTCAATTAGAAAATGCCGGAGAGATCATCACAACGAAAGAATACGGATTAAATACGGCGGAAGATACAAGCAGCTTCACTGTTCTCTCCAGAAAATACAAGATAGAGGGTATTTCAACAAACCTCACCACACCTTCTCTACAAGTGAAGGTGTACCTGAGCTATAAGGGGGAGAAGAAACTGATCGGGGAACAGGTGGTGGGGGTGAGTTTTGTGAAATAATGATTTTTGAGGGGGAAATATTTTTGTGAATTGGGGAGAAGCACTATGAGTAAAAAAAAAGTGATTATTATCATAGGATCATTAATATTATTTTTTTATATAATTAATCCTTATTTTTGGTTAGCAACTATGTTTATATTGGATCGACCCATTGGTCAAAGTTCTCTAATTCGTCAAACTCAGACGTATTTGAAAGAAAAGTACAATCAAGAATTCAAAGTGATTTATATGAGAGAAAATGGCCTTAAAGGGGAATATGCTGGACGTATTTACTCTGAAGAAACGGGGCTTTATTTTAGCGTTAGTGGACATGAATTGAAAAATGGATTGAAGTTACAGGATGATTATAGATTGAAGCTTTGGGCGAAACCTGTATTAGAGGATTATCTATCCTATGCTTATGCTTATGAAATTCGCTTTGAGGCACCTAATTTATTTAATCATAATTGGAATAGAAGCTCTCCAGACGATATCTTTTTAAAAAGGGGGGAGAATTTAACATTACAATTAACTATTGTTTTTAATGATGCAGATGAGAAAATAAAGAGCAAAAATGATTATTTCAAGCTAATCAAAAAAATAAAAGAATTAGAGATATCTGATGTACTTATAGTTTCATATCATATCACCAGTTATATAGATGAAAAAAAAATGTATTCTGAACCATTAGGCAATTTAGCTTCTACAAATGAAGAGAATATTGATGAAATTTGTCGTATCTCTAACTTACCCCAAGTTAAAACGCTAAAAGATATTGAACTTGATTGTACTTCATCTAATTAGGAGGACGTAAAAAATGTCTCAATTATCAGATTATCAATTCATGGAATTATGTCGATTAATCTATCAGAAAGATTATAAGCTTAACAAAGATCAAACTATAACAATGGATGAGTTTCGAGGAGTTCCTTCATCAAAATGGAAAGTACTTTCTATTACTGATGGTGTATACTTCACAGGAGCTTCTTTCGGACTTATGCGGGATGGGAAATTAACAGGAGATGTGATACTGGCTTGCAAAGGTACAGATGAAAAAAGAGATTGGCTTGAAAATCTCAATCTAAAATGGCTTACTGGAGAATATGAAAGTGCAATTCAATTATTGAATACGACTACTGCTATATTAAAGAGTGAGGTATCGGGAGGAAAGCTTGGAACTTATACTTTAAATTATGCTGGACATTCTCTAGGCGGTAAACTGGCACAGCAATTGTTTATAGATAGTTATGAAGAAAGAGGTACATTTACAGATGTACGTAGAAGTGATCTGGGGAGAACTGTACTATTTAATGCTGCTCCTACTCAGGGAAGGGGTAAAGATCTTCTTTCTATACCATATACTGACTATAATATAACGAATTATATTACTGAAGGAGAGGTTCTGAATTCGGTACTCCCTTCTGTACCTAATGATCCACCATATGGCCTTGGTTTTTTACCTTTTTCAACGCATTATGGAAAGAAAGTATATTTACCTTATAGTCGTGAGGTTAATAATGCTGTAGATCCAATTACTAAGCATAACGCATTTGATTCTTTTAAATATTATTTTGATGATAATGGTAATTATGATTCAAAATATATTTATGGTACTGATGTTAATGATTATATTGAAGGACGAGCAACTAACGATACTATTGTCGGCGGAGCTGGTAATGATATCTTAAAAGGTGGTGATGGATCGGATACATACAAGTTTTTTGCTGGAAATGGACAAGATACTATTAATGAAATAAGAGATAGTAAAAATACGATAGATAAATTGATTATCTATGGTCATTCTTATGACAGCATGAGAGTTGTATTCCTGTCTGGTCAAGGTATATCCTCAATGAATAGAAAGATTAAGATTGTTTTTGAAGGATCGACAGATAGTATAACCTTACAATATAGTTATAGCTCTAATGACCTTGTGGGGTGTGTTGAAAAAGTATCTCTTGCAGATATAAGTACGAACGAGATTATAAAAACAATAGATATGAAAGAGCTAATTACAGGTGTTCTTGAAAATTACTCACCTAAATTTAATGTAAGAAATGGCTTAGACGCTCTATTCGACAGTCTATATAACCCCCAAAAAGCTTATATTGAGCCGGTTATTTTAGATTTGGATGGAAATGCTAATAATAATACAGTGGGTATTGATGATGGCGGAGTTCATTTTGATCACGGTGGAGATGGATTTGCTGAAAAAACAGGATGGGTTAATCCTGAAGACGGCCTGCTAGTAAGAGATATCAATCAGGATGGAATTATTAATAATGGTTCTGAGTTATTTGGACAATACACGCAACTGCGTGATGGTTCACTTGCTGAGAGTGGTTTTGAAGCATTACTAGATTTGGATGGAAATGGTGACGGAATTATTAATGAGCTAGATACTGCATTCAAACAGCTTAGGATATGGCAAGATGACAATGCAGATGGAATTACTGGTCAGGGTGAGTTAATAACGTTAAATGAAAGAGGAATTACAGCTTTTAATCTAGTTGATCATGGAAATCTAGAATGGCCAGACGGAACGACTGGAAATATTGAGGTTGGACAAGCAACTTACGGTACAAGTGACCAAACTTACCACCCAATGATTGAGTACAGTCTAAAAATAGCACCTTACGATACGGTGGCAAATGAATGGTTGGAAGAGCCAGAGGCTATTCAATTATTGCCCGATGTGGCTGGCAGTGGGATTTTATATAGTTTTCATCAAACGATGATGAGAGATGCCAGCGGTCAACTTAAACTCTGGATACAACAATTTCAGACGGAAACAGACTTGTTGGTTCGTAATAACCTGCTTGATCGAATGATCTATAAGTGGACTGGTGCAGATCAGGTGGAACCTGATAGTCGTGGAGGGATTGTTGACGCACAGAAGCTGGTTGTTATCGAGAAGTATTATGGTGTTAGCCAACCTGGGTATGTTCCACCCGGTGATACTGCCGGGACAATTCTAGAATTTTATAACGATATTAAAGAAAATGTATATGCCCAGTTAATGGCACAGACCCATCTGGCATTTCTTTATGATGAAGTATCTATTGTATGGGGAAATGATAAGTTTGTTGTGGATTTGTCGGGAGTGCAGACTCGGCTGCAGTCTTCCTTACTAGGTGGAAGTAGTTTAGCCAAGCTACAACTGGGAGAGTTCATGCGCACGGCCAAACAATTGTATAATGCGGATGCTATTGGACTGAGTAAGTTTGGAAACTATTTTTCGAGTCAAAATATTGAATGGGCCTGGATCGTAGAATCGAATTTAAAGAGCAGCATTATGGGTACTTCCCAAGGGGAACTATTAACAGGGACAGCATGGGACGATGCAATCTCCGGTGGCGATGGAAATGATATTCTCCATGGGAATAAAGGAAACGATGCGCTATTCGGTGGTCTTGGCAATGATACTTATATGATCGGCAAAGATAGCGGGACCGTTCAAATCTATGAAGAAGATGCTACAGCAGGGAATACAGACAAAATACTGCTTGGTGAAGGCATTTTACCAGATAACGTGAAGTTGAGCAGAGATCAATATGACCTGGTAGTATCTATTGATAATAGTGTTAACAAGATAAATGTCAGGAACTTTTTCAAGAGCGAGAAGCAAAGAATTGAAAGTATTGTATTTGCCAACGGGAACATCTGGGATGTTGACTACATATTAAATCATGCGTTCACTGAAACTAATGGAACAGATCAACTGGATACTTTCTATGGAACATCAAATAACGATAAATATAGAGCAGGTGCTGGTGACGACACCGCTTTTGGAGGAGCGGGCCACGATACCCTAATGGGTGAAGCGGGCAATGATTATCTCGCCGGGCAATCCGGCAATGACACGTTAGATGGTGGAACAGGTAATGATTATCTTGATGGTGGAATCGGCAACGACACCTACATATTCGGCAAAGGATACGGCAGCGACACTATTATAGACAGTGATTCTACGGAAGGTAATTACGATCGTGTGCTATTTAATGCTGGCTTGTTGCCTAATGAAATAACCATCGTACGCAACGGAACTAACCTGGAACTGGTCGTTACAGGGACTAGTGACAAACTAAAGATTATCAATTATTTCGGAGCCACTAGTAGTGTTGTTGAAGCGCTAAGTTTCTCTGATGGAACGGTGTGGGATTACAACTATGTCTTGAATAATGCTATAACTCCTGCGGTGGGAGCGGCAGGAGTTACGTTAACAGGTACGAGTGGAAATGATGTTTTGCAGGGTGGAGTGGGGAATGACAAGTTGTATGGTGGAAGCGGAAACGATGTGCTCGACGGCGGGGCTGGAGATGACAAACTGTACGGGGATCGATTGAGTTCAAGTTCACCATATAATAGTAACGGAAACGATACGTACGTGTTTGGGAAAGGTTACGGACAGGATACAATCTACGATGTTGATACTGTAAGCGGCTATGTTGATACAATCCAAATGCTGGTGAATCCAGAGGAAGTAGATGTGCTGCAGGACAACATGGATCTAATGATCCGAATTAAAGAGACGGGCGAAAAGATTCGGGTAAACTCTTACTTTAGTGGCACGAAATATAAAATAGAACAAGTAAAGTTCGCAGACGGAACGATGTGGACTCAACTTCAGCTGGAATCAAAAGTGATTACGGAGGGAACCGAGGGCCATGACGTCCTGTATGGAGTGGATGGCTATGTGGACTGGATGCGAGGATTGGCAGGGAATGACATCTTGTATGCGGGAAGCGGAAACGACGTGCTGGACGGAGGCAGTGGGGATGACATGTTGTACGGGGATCGATTGAGTTCAAGTTCACAATATAATAGTAACGGAAACGATACGTACGTGTTTGGGAAAGGATACGGACAAGATACAATCTACGATGTTGATAGTTCAAGTAATGTAGACACGATCCAAATGCTGGTGAATCCAGAGGAAGTGGATGTACTGCAGGATAACCTGGACTTGATGATTCGAATCAAAGAAACAGGTGAAAAGATTCGGGTGAACTCTTATTTCAAGAGTTCGGATTATAAGGTGGAACGGGTTATGTTTGCAGACGGAACAGTGTGGACTCAAACCCAATTGGAATGGAAAGTGATAACAGAGGGGACGATAGGTGACGATAGTTTGAGAGGAGTGGATGGCTATGTGGACTGGATGCAGGGTTTGGCAGGAAATGACAAGCTGTATGCGGGAAGCGGAAACGATGTGCTCGACGGCGGGGCTGGAGATGACAAACTGTACGGGGATCGATTGAGTTCAAATTCACCATATAATAGTAACGGAAACGATACGTACGTGTTTGGGAAAGGGTACGGACAGGATACAATCTACGATGTTGATACTGTAAGCGGCTATGTTGATACAATCCAAATGCTGGTGAATCCAGAGGAAGTAGATGTGCTGCAGGACAACATGGATCTAATGATCCGAATTAAAGAGACGGGCGAAAAGATTCGGGTAAACTCTTACTTTAGTGGCACGAAATATAAAATAGAACAAGTAAAGTTCGCAGACGGAACGATGTGGACTCAACTTCAGCTGGAATCAAAAGTGATTACGGAGGGAACCGAGGGCCATGACGTCCTGTATGGAGTGGATGGCTATGTGGACTGGATGCGAGGATTGGCAGGGAATGACATCTTGTATGCGGGAAGCGGAAACGACGTGCTGGACGGAGGCAGCGGGGATGACATGTTGTACGGGGATCGATTGAGTTCAAATTCACCATATAATAGTAACGGAAACGATACGTACGTGTTTGGGAAAGGGTACGGACAAGATACAGTCTACGATGTTGATAGTTCAAGTAATGTAGACACGATCCAAATGCTAGTGAATCCAGAGGAAGTGGATGTGCTACAGGACAACATGGATCTAATGATCCGAATTAAAGAGACAGGTGAGAAGATTCGGGTAAACTCCTACTTTAACAATTCATACTACAAAATAGAACGGGTTACGTTCGCAGACGGAACAGTGTGGACTCAAACCCAATTGGAATCAAAAGTGATAACAGAGGGGACGATAGGTGACGATAGTTTGAGAGGAGTGGATGGCTATGTGGACTGGATGCAGGGTTTGGCAGGAAATGACAAGCTGTATGCGGGAAGCGGAAACGATGTGCTCGACGGCGGGGCTGGAGATGACAAACTGTACGGGGATCGATTGAGTTCAAATTCACCATATAATAGTAACGGAAACGATACGTACGTGTTTGGGAAAGGGTACGGACAGGATACAATCTACGATGTTGATACTGTAAGCGGCTATGTTGATACAATCCAAATGCTGGTGAATCCAGAGGAAGTAGATGTGCTGCAGGACAACATGGATCTAATGATCCGAATTAAAGAGACGGGCGAAAAGATTCGGGTAAACTCTTACTTTAGTGGCACGAAATATAAAATAGAACAAGTAAAGTTCGCAGACGGAACGATGTGGACTCAACTTCAGCTGGAATCAAAAGTGATTACGGAGGGAACCGAGGGCCATGACGTCCTGTATGGAGTGGATGGCTATGTGGACTGGATGCGAGGATTGGCAGGGAATGACATCTTGTATGCGGGAAGCGGAAACGACGTGCTGGACGGAGGCAGCGGGGATGACATGTTGTACGGGGATCGATTGAGTTCAAATTCACCATATAATAGTAACGGAAACGATACGTACGTGTTTGGGAAAGGGTACGGACAAGATACAGTCTACGATGTTGATAGTTCAAGTAATGTAGACACGATCCAAATGCTAGTGAATCCAGAGGAAGTGGATGTGCTACAGGACAACATGGATCTAATGATCCGAATTAAAGAGACAGGTGAGAAGATTCGGGTAAACTCCTACTTTAACAATTCATACTACAAAATAGAACGGGTTACGTTCGCAGACGGAACAGTGTGGACTCAAACCCAATTGGAATCAAAAGTGATAACAGAGGGGACGATAGGTGACGATAGTTTGAGAGGAGTGGATGGCTATGTGGACTGGATGCAGGGTTTGGCAGGAAATGACAAGCTGTATGCGGGAAGCGGAAACGATGTGCTCGACGGCGGGGCTGGAGATGACAAACTGTACGGGGATCGATTGAGTTCAAATTCACCATATAATAGTAACGGAAACGATACGTACGTGTTTGGGAAAGGGTACGGACAGGATACAATCTACGATGTTGATACTGTAAGCGGCTATGTTGATACAATCCAAATGCTGGTGAATCCAGAGGAAGTAGATGTGCTGCAGGACAACATGGATCTAATGATCCGAATTAAAGAGACGGGCGAAAAGATTCGGGTAAACTCTTACTTTAGTGGCACGAAATATAAAATAGAACAAGTAAAGTTCGCAGACGGAACGATGTGGACTCAACTTCAGCTGGAATCAAAAGTGATTACGGAGGGAACCGAGGGCCATGACGTCCTGTATGGAGTGGATGGCTATGTGGACTGGATGCGAGGATTGGCAGGGAATGACATCTTGTATGCGGGAAGCGGAAACGACGTGCTGGACGGAGGCAGTGGGGATGACATGTTGTACGGGGATCGATTGAGTTCAAATTCACCATATAATAGTAACGGAAACGATACGTACGTGTTTGGGAAAGGGTACGGACAAGATACAGTCTACGATGTTGATAGTTCAAGTAATGTAGACACGATCCAAATGCTAGTGAATCCAGAGGAAGTGGATGTGCTACAGGACAACATGGATCTAATGATCCGAATTAAAGAGACAGGTGAGAAGATTCGGGTAAACTCCTACTTTAACAATTCATACTACAAAATAGAACGGGTTACGTTCGCAGACGGAACAGTGTGGACTCAAACCCAATTGGAATCAAAAGTGATAACAGAGGGGACGATAGGTGACGATAGTTTGAGAGGAGTGGATGGCTATGTGGACTGGATGCAGGGTTTGGCAGGAAATGACAAGCTGTATGCGGGAAGCGGAAACGATGTGCTCGACGGCGGGGCTGGAGATGACAAACTGTACGGGGATCGATTGAGTTCAAATTCACCATATAATAGTAACGGAAACGATACGTACGTGTTTGGGAAAGGGTACGGACAGGATACAATCTACGATGTTGATACTGTAAGCGGCTATGTTGATACAATCCAAATGCTGGTGAATCCAGAGGAAGTAGATGTGCTGCAGGACAACATGGATCTAATGATCCGAATTAAAGAGACGGGCGAAAAGATTCGGGTAAACTCTTACTTTAGTGGCACGAAATATAAAATAGAACAAGTAAAGTTCGCAGACGGAACGATGTGGACTCAACTTCAGCTGGAATCAAAAGTGATTACGGAGGGAACCGAGGGCCATGACGTCCTGTATGGAGTGGATGGCTATGTGGACTGGATGCGAGGATTGGCAGGGAATGACATCTTGTATGCGGGAAGCGGAAACGACGTGCTGGACGGAGGCAGTGGGGATGACATGTTGTACGGGGATCGATTGAGTTCAAGTTCACAATATAATAGTAACGGAAACGATACGTACGTGTTTGGGAAAGGATACGGACAAGATACAATCTACGATGTTGATAGTTCAAGTAATGTAGACACGATCCAAATGCTGGTGAATCCAGAGGAAGTGGATGTACTGCAGGATAACCTGGACTTGATGATTCGAATCAAAGAAACAGGTGAAAAGATTCGGGTGAACTCTTATTTCAAGAGTTCGGATTATAAGGTGGAACGGGTTATGTTTGCAGACGGAACAGTGTGGACTCAAACCCAATTGGAATGGAAAGTGATAACAGAGGGGACGATAGGTGACGATAGTTTGAGAGGAGTGGATGGCTATGTGGACTGGATGCAGGGTTTGGCAGGAAATGACAAGCTGTATGCGGGAAGCGGAAACGATGTGCTCGACGGCGGGGCTGGAGATGACAAACTGTACGGGGATCGATTGAGTTCAAATTCACCATATAATAGTAACGGAAACGATACGTACGTGTTTGGGAAAGGGTACGGACAGGATACAATCTACGATGTTGATAGTTCAAGTAATGTAGACACGATCCAAATGCTCGTTGGTCCAGAGGAAGTGGATGTGATGCAGGACAACATGGACCTGATGATTCGGATCAAAGAGACAGGAGAAAAGATCCGGGTGAACTCCTATTTTACGAGTTCATATTACAAAGTGGAACGTGTTACGTTCGCAGATGGAACGTATTGGACCCAAACCCAGCTTGAGTTCAATGTAATTACGCAAGCTGCTGCAAAGAATGCTAGCCTTTTAAAAAATAATTCATACAATGTGGAAGCAGCTAGTCAAGCGGCAATTTCGGCTCAAACTGAACAACTTATACAAGCGATGTCAACGTTCTCGGCCACTTCCGATATGGATACGTCGCAATTTGCAAGTGAAAAAAGATATACTGAGCTTCCAGTATTAACGGAATCTTGGACGAAAATATAAATCATCTTTTGAATTAACAGTTTTCTACTCCGTTCAAAATGAAATTTTGAACGGAGCAGGTCCTAATTGTAAATTGATTTATAATGCATTGTATAAAGACTAAAGGCCAGCCATGATCCAATACGATCATGGCTGGCCTTTTCATACTGCCGAAATATAGTTTTGAGATGAATTACCATTTTTGCTATAGTAAGAGAATGCGTTTGCAATAAATAAGAATTATCCAAAAATGGGAGGAATAATGAATGACATTAGCGGATTTCAATACTTACAAGTGGATGAATGAGGGGAACATCAGGTTTGAGGATGATGCTATTATATTAGAAGCCACTGCTAACAGCGACTTTTTCTGCAACAACGGTGCTATAGCCGAAGAAGGACTTACCCCTGAGAGTCTGACCAATGCGCCTTTCTTCTATACAGAAGTGTCCGGTGATTTCGTGCTGCGGGTGAAGGTTAGTCATGACTTCCGGGATACCTACGATTCCTCTTCCATTATGGTGATGCAGGACCTGACGGTCTGGGCCAAAGCCTGCTTTGAGCTGACAGATTTCGATACCCACGCTGTAGTCAGTGTAGTGACGAACCAGACCTCGGATGATGCAAACGGCTGTAATATCGACGGCAATGAGGTATGGCTGCAGGCCGCCAGATCCGGTAATGCCTTCGCTTTTCATTATTCGACAGATGGTGTAAGGTTTGATATGATGCGCTTCTTTAACCTACCGGTGGGAGAAACGATCAAAGTAGGATTATTGGCACAAGCCCCTACAGGCGAAGGCGGAGAGCGAATCTACCGGAATTTCACACTGGAGAACCGGACGGTCAAAAATATAAGAGCGGGTGAATAAGCCGTGAATAAGCTGTAACGAAGGTCTGGAAAATGTTTCAGCGTGCGCTGCCCTTTATCTGTCTGGGCCAGATGAAATAGGTAACGGTGATGATCAAGTCAATGCCGACTACAACGGACCATACCGTCAGAATGCTTAACAGCGCTTCCGTGCGGGCGGGATCGTCAATCCAGACGATGAGTCCATATAGAATGCCTGCGGCGAGCGCAAAAGAGAGCAGATGCTTCACCCAGCCTTTGAAATAATGGCGGGCATGCTCCATACCGTACCGTTTGACCGGCTGTGCCCCTTGCCTGGTGACATAGTAGCGGAAGCGTTCGTCGGCCCAGGCGATCATGCTTTTGCCGAACACGATGGATACTGAGATATACACAGCCGCAAGCGCATGCGCTGTCGTAGCGGAAGCTCCCCCGGCCAAATCCACACCGGAGATGACTAACAGAATAATATCCAGCACCGGAGTCAGCGCCAGGAGTATCAGGCCCAGCGTGTTGCGCTTGAAAATATAACGTGCCGTGAAACCGGCAAGAATGACCACCCAGAATAATACTTCGCACGTAACTATTGCCCATGCTACCAGATTCATAAAGCACCTCTTGTCAGGATTATTTGTGGTAATAACGGAAGTATAGCAGCGAAATTTAAACAATACAACCGTATTGTTTAAATTGTGTTTCGTATTCTGCTTATGCTACAATATGGGCATGCCAAAAATAGTAGATCATTCAGAGCGAAAATCTAATATTGCAGAAGCGACCTGGCGTGTCATTATTCATCAGGGAATCAAAGGGGCAACTGTGCGTAATATTGCTGCTGAGGCGGGTGTGTCTCTGGGAGCGCTGCGCCATTATTTCTCCACCCAGCATGAATTGCTGGTGTTTGCCATGAATCTGGTGAAGGAACGGGTCACTGCACGGATCGTGGACATCATGCAGACAGACCTTCCACCCAGGGAACAGGTTGCCAGGGTGCTGCTGGAGCTGCTTCCTACGGATGACGGCAGCATGGCGGAAATGGAGGTATGGTTCGCGTTTATCTTCCATCTCAAGTCCGCCGGGGAACATAACGATGAGCGTCATGACGCTATCTATCCCCTGGTCATCCAGCTGATTGATTATCTGGACCAGCATGAGCTGCTCCGGCAGGAGCTGGATAAGGACAGTGAAGCTGAGCGGCTGTATGCCGTGGTCGACGGACTGGCCCTGCACGCCATGCTGGAGCCTGAACGGCTGAATTCACAGCGGATGATCCGGGTGCTGAACGTTCATCTGGATTCTATTTGTAACAGCGGAGAGGCACAGTGATTTGCTATATTGCTAGAGTTATGTTATAAAAAGTAGTGTATATTTTTCGGGTTGTTACTGTTAAATCAGGCAAAACCGCTACCTTATCAAAGGTGTGGTTTTGCCTTTTCTTGTTTATTCTGCAGTAATAGCTGAAACCAAAAACTATAAAGAGAGTTGGAGAGAAGCATGCAAACAACATTCAGAATTATCGACGAAGACGGAATTCACGCGCGTCCGGCCACAGCGCTGGTCAATACAGCAACCAAGTTTAAGGACACCGATACTTTTGCTGAAGCAAAGGGTAAGAAAGTTACTTTGAAATCCATTCTCGGTGTATTGTCACTCGGACTGGAAAGCGGCGATACCCTGACCCTGATCACTGAAGGCGGCCAGGAAGCAGAAGCCCTTGGCGCACTTCAGGATGTAATGATCAAAGAGGGCTTGGGCGAGCTCAATGATTAAGATTTCAGGCATCGCGGCTTCCGCAGGTATTGCTGTTGCTAAAGCGTTTATCCTGAAGCATCCGGACTACACGATCACGAAGACCGCCGTAAGCGATGTGGAGCTTGAGATTGTCAAGCTGGAGAGCGCCCTGGAGATTTCGAAGGGTGAACTGGCGCGGATTAAGTCGCGTACACTGGCAGAGCTGGGAGAGAAGAAAGCAGAGATTTTCGAATCCCATCTGCTGATTCTGAAAGATCCGGAGCTGATCAGCCCGGTGATGGACAAAATCCGTGAGGAAGCTGTTAACGCGGATTATGCGCTGCAGGAGGTCGCTAACCAGTTCATCGAAATGTTCGAGAATATGAAAAGCACCTATCTGCAGGAACGTGCTGCCGACATGCGTGATGTAACCAAGCGTGTGCTGAACCATCTGCTGGGAATTTCCTATGTCAGCCCGGCGGAAATCAGCGAAGAGGTTATTGTAATTGCTGAGGATCTGACGCCTTCAGATACAGCACAGCTTAACCGTAAATATGTAAAAGGCTTCACTACCAATATCGGCGGACGTACCTCGCACTCGGCAATTATGGCCCGTTCCTTGGAAATACCGGCAGTCGTTGGAACAAAGCATGTAATGTCTGAGGTGAAAGCCGGAGACCTTATCATTGTAGACGGGTTAAGCGGAGATGTGCTGGTGAATCCCGGCGAAGCTGAAGTAGCCTTGTACATAGCCAAGCAGAAGGAGTACGACCTGCAGATCGCAGAATGGAAAAAGCTCCGCGAAAAGCCTACGGTATCCGCAGACGGCAAGCATGTAGAGCTGGCAGCCAATATCGGTACGCCTAATGATGTTGCAGGCGTCATTGACAATGGTGGCGAAGGTGTAGGCTTATACCGCACAGAGTTCCTATACATGGGCCGCGACAAGCTGCCTTCCGAGGAAATTCAGTATAATGCCTACCGCACCGTGCTTGAGAATATGCAAGGCAAGCCGGTTGTTGTCCGTACACTGGATATCGGCGGCGACAAGGAGCTGCCATACCTGGAGCTTCCGAAGGAAATGAATCCCTTCCTCGGGTTCCGCGCGATCCGGCTCTGTCTGGACCGCCAGGATATCTTCCGTACCCAGCTGCGTGCTTTGCTGAGAGCCAGTGTGCATGGCGATCTGCGCATCATGTTCCCGATGATTGCCACTCTGGGTGAATTCCGTGCAGCCCGTGATCTGCTGCTGGAAGAGAAGGCTAAGCTGCGTGAAGAAGGCAAGGCAGTATCGGATCAGATTCAGCTGGGTATCATGGTTGAGATTCCTTCTACTGCGGTACTCGCAGACCAGTTCGCGAAGGAAGTGGATTTCTTCAGTATTGGGACGAACGATCTGATTCAATATACTATGGCTGCTGACCGGATGAATGAACGGGTCTCCTACCTGTACCAGCCGTACAATCCGGCCATCCTGCGTCTGATCAAGAATGTAATTGATGCTGCTCATGCAGAGGGCAAATGGACGGGAATGTGCGGCGAAATGGCCGGAGATGCCACAGCTATTCCGCTGCTGCTGGGTCTGGGCCTCGATGAATTCAGTATGAGTGCAACCTCCATCCTGCCGGCACGCAGCCAGATTGCCAAGCTGTCCGCGGCGGAGATGAAGGAGCTGGCTGCCAAGGCACTGCAGCTGGGTACTGCGGAAGAAGTCGCTGCACTGGTGCAGGCTATTAAGTATTAAGTATTTTCTCCGGATGATGCTGTTCGTTTTTGAATCCACTTTTTCCAGTTCATTGTTGCCGGCATTCTCTTAGTGGAATGCCGGTTTTTTTCTGTTCAGACAGGATATGAAATCAATGATTTACAGCCTTATTTGCGCATGATAAAATGTTTATAAATCACAAAATATTCAAATTCGCAATGAAATACATCATATAGATTGGCTGTTCATTAACCGGGTGTCCTCTAAGTGCCGTTTGCTGAGGGCACCCTTTTTCTTGGATTTCTTAGCTGTCTGCCAGACATCACAGCTCATTTCATTGGGCTATCCGTATTCGTGAAGCACACTGGAGGATTAGGATGATAAGAGCGGTAATTATCGATGATGAAAAACCGGCACTGGATGTGCTCCATTACCTGCTGCAAAAGGATGGACGGGTAGAGGTTGTCGGGGCATTTCAAAGGCCTAAGGAGGCACTGGAGCAAATACGGGTGCTGCAGCCGGATATTGTGTTCCTGGATATGGAGATGCCGGTGATGAACGGTGTGGATCTCGCGGGAATACTGCTGGAGAGCTTCAGGGATCTGGAGGTTATTTTTGTGACTGCACATGATTCGTATGCCGTGGAAGCCTTTCGGATTGAAGCCCTGGATTATTTGCTTAAGCCGCCGACACCTGTACAGCTTGACCGGGCAGTAACACGCTATCAGAAGAAACGGCGGCTGTACGGAGAACAGATGATGCCGCTTAAGCAGGCAAGGATTGTCAGCTTCGGGGGGTTCGATGTGCTGAATGCGGGCGGCCGGGAGGATACGGTCAAATGGAGAACCTATAAGTCCAAGGAACTGATGTCCTACCTGTTTCTGAAAGGGCCGGCTTACGTTCCCAAAGGCCAGATTATTCAGGCGCTATGGCCGGAGTGCAGTGACGTGCAGGCTAACTCCAATCTGCATACCACAATCTACAAAATGAAGACTGCACTCAAAAAAGCGGGAATCCATGTGGAAATTCATTTCAAGGGCGGGAGCTACCGGATGGAGATTGCCGGTGCTGCCGGGGATTTATGGGAATTTGAGGATTTTGCCAGGTCGAATCCTCCCTTGACCCCGCTTAGGGTACCCAGATATGAATATATCTTGGAGCTGTATCAAGGTGAGCTGTTCGCGGATGATGATTATTTATGGAGCAGCTCGAAGAGAGCGGAGATGCTCGGATTCTACGTGATGCTGTCGAAGAGGCTGTGCAGATACTTTATCGCGGAGGGACGGCTGGAGGAGGCTATGCACCGGGTTCATCTGCTGCTGGATAAATCACCGCTTGATGAAGAGGCGCATGAGCTGCTGATGGGAATTTATTTCCGCCAAAAAGACCGGATCAGCCTGATCCGGCATTATCATGCGATGAAGGAACTGCTAAACTATGAGCTGGGGCTTGAGCCGAAAGAATCGGTAAGGCAGCTGTACAGTGAAATGCTCTCTAAACAATAGCTATGGGCTGGGCTCAGGTCCATTTGGCGGACCACAGCTTCATTTCATGAAGGATCTGATGCAGATCCGCACCTTTGGGGGTCAGAGTATATTCCACAGTAACCGGAACGGTCGGGTAGACGCAGCGTTCCAGTACACCATGATCTTCAAGATGTCTCAGGGTGCTGGTCAGCGCGCGCGGGCTGATGCCTTCGATATTGCGCTGCAGCTCGCCGAAGCGTTTCGTGCCGCCCTGCAGCTCTCTCAGCACCAGGAAAGCCCATTTTCCGGCTAGTACCTCCAATGTTTTTTCTATGTTGCATTCAATAGAGACGGGATTCTTAGGGATGTAATTACTGGCAGAATTGGCTGCTTTCAAGGGATTTCCTCCTGTTCCAAGGCACTATACCAGAGTATAGCAACTATACTGGATGACATATAATAAACTATTTTTCACTTCTTTCTATTATATACAATCTGTTCTAGAATGAACATGTGTATGGAGCAACCGGTTAACAGGGCCGGATTCAGAGAGGAGCAAGGATTCATGAAATACCGCAGATTAGGTGGAACCGGACTTAAAGTCAGTGAGATCAGCCTGGGAAGCTGGTTGACCTACGGAGGATATGTAGAACAGGACAATGCCGTTAGAGCCATTGAAACCGCTTACTCCCTGGGTGTTAATTTTTTTGATACGGCTAATGTGTATGAGAAAGGGGCAGCGGAAAAAGTGCTGGGTGCTACCTTGAGCAGCTATCCGCGCGAATCCTATGTGCTGGCGACCAAAGTATACGGCGTAATGGGTGACGGTCCCAATGACCGCGGCCTGTCCCGTAAGCATATTACCGAGCAATGTCATGCCAGCCTGAAACGGCTGGGTGCTGAATATGTGGATCTGCTGTATTGCCACCGGTATGATCCGGAAACGCCCATTGAAGAGACGCTGCGGGCGCTGGATGATCTGGTCCGGCAGGGCAAGGTGCTCTATGTAGGCGTAAGTGAATGGACTGCGGCGCAGATGGCCGAGGCCCTTGCGGTTGCCGACCGGTATCTGCTGGATCATATCGTGGTCAACCAGCCGATCTACAATATGTTCGAACGTTATATCGAGAAAGAGATTATTCCGCTGGGCCTGCGCAAAGGGATCGGACAAGTCGTATTCTCGCCGCTGGCCCAGGGGCTGCTGACCGGCAAATACAGCTCGGTCTCCGATATTCCGGAGGATAGCCGGGCCGCTAAGCTCGACTGGATGCGTAAAGGAATCACGGAGGAAAAAATCGCCAAGGTTCAGGAGCTGGGCACGATTGCCGCTGAGCTGGATATTTCTGTAGGTAATCTGGCGCTGGCCTGGATTCTGCGTCAGCCTAATGTAGCCAGTGCCCTGGTTGGCGCCAGCCGTCCGGAGCAGGTGGAAGAGAACGTGAAGGCTTCGGGTATCGAGCTCACCGGGGATGTATTAACACGGATTGAAGAAATTATCGGCTAAATTACCGACTAAGAGAGGAAGGATGCAGGATGAAGGTTCTATTTATCGGAGGTACAGGACTCATCAGCCAGGCCGTATCCCGGCTGGCAGTGGAACGGGGAATAGAACTTTATCTGTTCAACCGTGGAGAGCGGAGCAGCTTCGTGCCGCAAGGCGCGCAGGTGATTCAGGGTGATATCCGCGATAAGGAGAAGTCGGCCGAGGCGCTGAAGGATTACGAATTCGATGTGGTGGTGGACTGGATTGCCTTCACACCGGAGCATGTACAGACGGATATTGCCTTATTTACCGGAAAAACAAAGCAATACATCTATATCAGCTCCGCTTCCGCTTATCAAAAGCCGCAGCGTAATTATCTCATTACTGAGGAAACGCCGCTGGTGAATCCGTACTGGCAGTACTCCAGGGATAAGATTGCCTCTGAACAGCTGCTGCTGGAGGCGTATCAGAACAGCGGCTTCCCGGTTACGATTGTCCGTCCATCCCATACGTATGGAGACACGGCCATTCCGGCGGCACTGACCAGCTGGAGTAATCCATGGTCGCTGGTGGAACGCATCCGCAAAGGCCAGCCGCTTGTTATTCACGGCGACGGCACCTCCCTATGGACGCTGACGCATAATTCCGATTTTGCCAAAGGGTTCGTCGGGCTGCTGGGTCACCCGGAGGCGATCGGGGAAGCGATTCATATTACCTCTGACGAAGTGCTGAACTGGAATCAGATCTATGCTGCTATCGGCGAGGCCGCAGGCAGAGAACCGAAGGTTGTGCATATCTCTACCGACTTCATCGCCGCGAACACACCGCCGGGGACGGCGGATGGGCTGATTGGGGATCAGGCAGTGAGCAGCGTGTTCGACAACAGCAAGATCAAACGCCTTGTTCCTGATTTCGAAGCAACCGTCCCCTTCGCCGGAGGGGTGAAGCGCTCGGTCGCCTGGTTCGAAGCTCATCCTGAATGTTGCACGGTGGATCAGGATTGGTCCAAGATGCTGGACGGACTGATTGCGAGGCACGGCGTGGATGCGAAGCTGATCACGTATTACGTTTAATGAGAAGAATAGTATCAGCTATGATTTAATAGTAGAAACAGGTGCCGTCCTTAAAGGGAGGGTGCCTGTTTTTTTGTGCAGGAGCGGCGGGTCTGTTATTCCGGGTATAGCATGAAATACGGATTCGTGAATATACTCTCACTACCGAAATCCCCTCATAAAAGGAGTCCTGGTCATGCCGACACATCCATATGTCTCCCGTTTTTTTGTGAATACCGATGCACGCCGTGAGAAGCTGATTTATGATTTGCCGGAATCCTGGTGGAGCCGTCCCTATGAATACGAATGGTGCACCAACTTTATTTCACCGCATGATGTGGTGCTGGATGCCGCCTGCGGAATATCCCACCCGCTTAAATTCTACCTTGCCGGCTATAGCGCAGAGGTCTTCGCCTGTGATATTGATGCCCGGATTCTGTCACGGGAAGCGATTATGCAGGATATTGCCGATGATATCGGAGAATTGGCAGCCCAGCAGGTGCAGGCCAGAAGAACAAACCGGCTGCATCTGACCCAGGCGGATCTTACCGCACTGCCGTATGAGGATGAGAGCTTCGATACGATTTTTTGCATCTCGGTACTGGAGCATCTGTCCGTGCAGGATTCTGTGCTTGCGGTGCGGGAATTTCACAGGACTCTTAATGGAGAAGGTCTGCTCGTGCTGACCTTTGATTATCCGACCGTGAACCTGCCGCGGATGAATGAGATTCTGCTCCAGGCCGGATTTCAGTATTGGGGCGAGACAGATTTCAATCTTCCGGCAGATGCGGTGCATACCGATCAGTGGGGCGGCCTGAACTGCTTCCGGGCGGTGCTCAAGAAGGCGCAGGGTTAGTCCCAGCGTAGAACGGTAGAGGTATAATCCCCATCATTTGGTTGTTTCCTTCCGGTATAGTAGAATAGGCACAAGACGGAAGAGAGAAGGAGACAACTTCATGGGGATGATTGGTAACTACATCACTGTAACTGCGGAGCTGCTTCAGGCCATCCGGGATGAAGAGATCAGTCTGCACGGAATCGAACCGAAGCTGGATATCGATAAGGCCTGGCAGGCGCTGCACTATACACTAAGCGGCGGGGGTACAGAGGGAGATTCAGCCCTTGGAGCAGTTGTGCCAATGAATGGCCAGCATTATGCCGGCCACTATTCCGATGCCGAGGTATTTGTGCTGGAGCCGGAACAGGTGAAAGAAACCGCTGCCGCCCTGGAGGGAATAGAAGAGTCGTATGTGCGGGAACGGTATCAATTCCGGCAGATGCTGGACGAAGGGGTTTATCCGCTGGTGGATGATGATGAACCGGAAGAGTTTTTTGACTATATGTATACGTATTTCACGGCTATGAAAGAGTTCTACCGGACCGCAAGCGCGGATCAAGCGTATGTAGTATTTTATATCTCATAACCCATTTGAATTTGTGGAAAAGGAGCCAGACAACTTGCGCAGATATGCCATTATAATTATGATTCTGCTCCTATTAGTACCGGCTGCGGGTCTCAGTGCCAAAGGGGCTGCTCCGCAGGACAAGATTCAGCTTGCTTTTGCTGGAGACATTCTGCTGGACGGTTTTGTCGGCGAGCAGATTGCCAAATACGGGGTCAATTTCCCGTTCGTCAAAGTGGCGCCAGTGCTGCAGAAGGCCGATCTGGCTTTTGCCAATCTGGAGACACCGGTCTCGGTGCGGGGAGACGCCGCCGAGAAAATGTTTGCCTTCCGCTCCAAGCCGGCAGCATTGGCCGGACTGAGCTATGCCGGAATTGACGGAGTATCGCTGGCGAATAATCATATTCTGGATTATGGACAAACCGCCATGCTCGACACGCTGATCCATCTGGACAGAAATAAGATCGGACACACCGGGGCAGGCGCGAATATACAAGAGGCTTTTAAACCTTACATTAAGACGGTCAAAGGCAAGCGGATCGCCATGCTGGGCGTAAGCCGGGTATTGTCTGACCCTTCCTGGTATGCAGGCAAGAACAGTCCGGGTGCAGCTTCCGCCTATACAGCGGAGCCTCTGCTGAGTGCGATTAAGCAATCAGCCAAGGACAACGATTATACCATTGTCTATATTCACTGGAATCAGGAGTTCAAGGACTACCCTGAACAGTATGCCCGGACTCTGGCGAAACAGATGATCGACAGCGGGGCAGATATTATCCTCGGAGCGCACAGCCATTGTCTGATGGGGATCGAATATTACAAGCATAAGCCGATCTACTATTCGCTGGGCAATTTCGTGTTCAACCGCTCTACACGGGGCGGGGACAAGACGCTGCATTCGATGCTGGTCAACTTCACGGTCAGCAATTCCGGGGTGACGAGCAGTATTACTCCGGTCAAAATCATTGGCGGACAGCCCAATTTCATGGGTGAAGCCTATAACAAAGAGACCTACAAGCTGCTGAATGAGCTCTCCTTCAATGCGAAGATCACAGCGGGCGGAGCGGTCAGCGAGAAGCTCTGAAGCAACAGGGAGAGCTGAGGATATACTTCAATAGCCCGGAGAAGCAGACTCTTCTTCGGGCTATTTGCATTGGAGCCAAGTCATATTCATTTTGTGCTATTCATTATTAGCATTGTACTAACGGCGTAAAGCTAATCTACTCTACAATATGAATATTAGTTCATCAAGGAGGTTTTTGCAGAAGTGAGAACGGGAACCGTTAGAACCAAAGTCAAGTTTGATGAGAACTGGGGCTTTTATAAAGGGGAGCTCCAGATTCCTTATGCAGTCAAGGGTGGAATGACAGGCGGTATTACAGATACGGGTGCTCTCCGGGAGGGGGAGTGGCTGGATATTGCTTTTAATGATAAAGGAATGGGTGAGCAGCAGCTGGAATGGACCGCACTCAGCCTGCCGCATGACTGGTGTGTGGAGCAGCAGTATGTTCCGGATGAGATGCTTGGCGCAAGGGACGGCAGCCATGGTTATCTGCCGGGCGGTACAGGCTTCTACCGCAAAACCTTCGAGCTTCCTGCAGACGCTGCAGGCAGTAAATGGACGGTACGCTTTGACGGAGTATCGGGCACCAGCACGGTATGGGTTAACGGGCATCTGATCGGCTCGCATCATGGCGGATATATAGGGTTCAGTTACGATCTGTCGGATGTTCTCCGCTATGGCGGGGAAGGCAGTAATGTCATTCTGGTCAAAGTAGATGCTACCGAATGTGAAGGCTGGTGGTATGAGGGCTGCGGCATTTACCGTCATGTCTGGCTGGAGAATACAGACCGCCTGCATGTAGCCGAGTATGGAACCTATATAACGACACCGGAAGTGGCCAAAGAGCAGGCCGTAGTCAACATCCGCACACGCCTCCGCAATGATTATACTGAGTGCCTGCCGGTATCGCTGCGCACGGTGATTTATGATGCTGATGGAATGCAGATCTGCGCGCATTCGGCGGATGCCTTTGCGGACTGGCATGCTGAGACGGAGATTGAGCAGAGCTTTGAGGTGAAGCAGCCCATGCTCTGGGATACGGAATCGCCGTATTTATATAAGGCGGAATCGACTGTTATATATGAAGGGAAAGAGCTAGACCGGTATGATACGGTGTTCGGCGTCCGCAGCATCCGCTTCGATGCGGAGGAAGGCTTCTTCCTGAACGGAGAGCCGCTGCTCATCAAAGGGACATGCAACCATCAGGACTTCGCCGGGGTCGGCGTAGCGCTGCCGGACAGCCTGATCGAATACAAGCTTAGACTGCTGCAGGAGATGGGCTCCAACGCCTACCGCAGTGCCCATCATCCGCCGACTCCCGAGCTGCTGGATATGTGTGACCGGATGGGGATACTGGTGATGGATGAGAACCGCAAGCTCGACAGCAGCCCGGATGGCCTGAGCCAGCTGGAGCGGATGCTCTACCGGGACCGGAATCACCCCTGTGTAATCATCTGGAACCTGGAGAATGAGGAGGTTCTGGAAGGTACCGTGACAGGTGCGCGGATACTGAAGACACTCGCGGATCGGACCCGCCGGATCGATCCGACCCGCCCGACCTCTGCGGCGATGAACCATGGCTGGAACGAGAATGGATATAACGATGTGGTAGAGATTACCGGCTACAATTATGGACACCGGGACACCCATAATATCGACATCCGTGACCACGGGCTATATCCGGAGCGGCTGATGATCGGCAGTGAATGTGCCAGTTACACGGCAACCCGGGGAATCTACGAAGATGATCCGGTCAAGGGCTACTGTTCCGAATACGGCACGAACATTCCTTCCTGGGGCTGCACTCCGCAGCAGGCGTGGAGCGATCTGGTGAATCACCGTTTTCTGACCGGCGTCTTCATGTGGACCGGATTCGATTACCGGGGGGAGCCGACCCCTTATCTGTGGCCGTGCATTAACTCGCATTTCGGGCTGATGGACACCTGCGGGTTCCCCAAAGACAGCTATTACTATATGCAGGCGGTGTGGAAGGACGAGCCGATGGTTCATGTGCTGCCGCACTGGAATTGGCCGGGCTCGGAGGGGAAGCCGGTTGAGGTGCGCGTATTCTCCAACACCGAGACGGTGGAGCTGAGTCTGAACGGCAGAAGTCTGGGCGAACAGCAGGCAGACAGAACCGGGTATTTATCGTGGGAGGTCATCTATGAGCCGGGTGAGTTAAAAGCTACCGGCAAACGCGGCGGCCTGGCCATTGCCGAGAAGGCTGTAGTCACAGCAGGCCAGCCGTACCAGATCGCGTTGTTCCCTGACCGGCTGGAGGGCCGGGCGGATGGCTGTGATACGATCCCGGTCCGCGTGGCTGTCCTGGACAAGCAGGGGTATGTCGTTCCTGCGGCCGACAACGAGATCCGGTTTGAAGTGTCGGGAGCCGGAGGGCTGCTCGGCGTCGGCAACGGCAATCCAAGCAGCCATGAGCCGGATAAGTCTCCGTTGCGGCGTGCTTTTAACGGCTGGTGCCTGGCCTTGATTCAGGCTTCAGCGGAAGCGGGCTCCATCCAGGTACGGGCGGTGTCCACGGGACTGGCCTCTGCGGAAGTGGTGCTGCAGGTGACTGCGGAATAATCATAAGGCGCGAAGTGAACTTGTGGAGCGGCTATTTATTTCCGGCGGGTGGAACGATAATATATAAATAACGAATTCCATGCAGAGGATGTCCCGCGAATGATGCCTAAACTGAAGAAATACATGCCCTTCACTTATAAAATGATGATACCCTACCTGCTGCTGGTCCTGCTGACCGATGTGTTCATCGGCTACATTTCTTATTCCATGCTGACCGATTCGAGAACGGAAATGGCCGAGTCCAATATCAAGACGGGAATGGAGCAGGCAAGGAACAATATCCGCTATCAGATGGATGAAATTCAGCGGATGTCGGACAACCTGTTCGGCAGCCAGCCGTTTCAGCGTGCGCTTGAGCAGAAGGGGACACCGTTTGAGATCTATCTGACTATGATCGATGAGATTGTTCCCCAGATCACCGCACCGCTGCAGCTGTTCGGGAACAAGATCCGCTTCATGCTCTATACCCCGAACAGTGATCTTAATATTGTATCGGGCGATAATCTGGATGAGCCGATCTATGACAGCGATTATTATATTCTGCCCTTTGAGGATATTACGGACAGCGAATGGTACCTGTCGCTTAAGGATTCGAAGCGCGATAATCTATGGCTGCAGATTGATACCGACCAGAAGCTGGGTAATCTCTCCCACGTCCGCAGGCTGGTCAACTTCAGTGATTACAAAACGGTGATCGGCTATGTGCGCATTACAGTCTCCCTGGAGGATCTGTTCGGCGGCTTCGATACCTTCCCTGTGGAAGAGGGGATTACCCTGCGGCTGGTTGAACAGACTACAGGTTCGATTCTGTTCCAGCGCGGAACCGCCAATTATGACGATGGCCGGCAGAACTTCCTCAGTCTGCATGAGCAGATCCCGGGCAGTAATTTCGTTATTGAGGCGCTCGTCCCGCAAAAGTATCTGACCCAGGATGCCGGCCGTCTGCGCAAAGTCATTATTGCAGCCTGCTCGCTCAGCTTCCTGGTCATGACCCTGATCGGGTACGTGGTGGCGCGTATTTCCGGGCGCAAGATGAGCCGGATCGTAGGTTTGGTCCGTTCCTTCCAGGAGGGTAACTTCCAGAAGCGGATCCGATTCTCCGGCAATGATGAATTTGTGCAGATTGCGGACTCCTTCAATGATATGGCCGCCAATATTCAGGGGCTGATCAACAGCGTATATGTGCAGGGGATTCAGAAGAAGCAGGCGGAGCTGGAGGCGTTGCAGGCGCAGATTAATCCGCATTTTCTCTACAATACGCTCTCGACGATAAGCAGCCTGGCCAATCTGGGTGAAATCGGCAAGGTCACGGAGATGGTCCAGGGCCTGTCACGTTTCTACCGGCTGACGCTGAATCAGGGCAATGTGTACATTGAACTGGAGAAGGAGCTGGAGCAGGTGGCGACTTATCTGGAAATCCAGCGGGTCAAATATGCGGATGCCTTCACTCTGTATGTTGATGTGGACGAGGAGATTATGCAGATGCAGGTCATTAAGCTGCTGCTGCAGCCTTTTGTAGAGAATATATTCAAGCATGCCTGGTTTGGCGAGTCCATTGCCATCCGTCTGACAGGCCGGAGGGTCGGTAATAGTATTGAGCTGAAGATTATCGACAATGGAATCGGCATGCGTCCGGAGGTCGTTAAGAAAATGATGCAGGGCAAGGGACAGTCCGGCGGGTACGGGGTGAAGAACGTCAATGAGCGGATCAAGCTCAGATACGGTGACGCCTACGGTGTGACAATTGCCAGCTTCTACGGAGGAGGGACAACGGTCCAGCTGCTTCTCCCTGCCGGGGTTCAGGATCACGAGGACCTGTGAGGAATTTCGCTGACCGGTTACGGGGCAGAGCATCTTGTACAAACACAGGAGGAAATGATTGCGATGAGTATCAATGTATTGCTGGTAGACGATGAAGCTGTCGATCTGGAGTGGCTGCGGCGCAGGGTGCTGGCAAGCCCGCTCGATATTGCAGTAGTAGGAACGGCGAACAGCGGCTTTAACGCGCTTAAGATCATGGAGCAGGAACGGGTTGATATTATCCTGTCAGACATACGGATGCCCATTATGACCGGAACGGAATTTGCACGCAGGGCTAAGGTCATCCATCCCAAGGTCAAAATCGTCTTCATCAGCGGCCATGAGGATTTCAGCTATGCCAAGGAGGCTATTGAGATCAATGCCTCCGGCTACTTGCTGAAGCCTGTTGAAGATAAGGATTTGTACGAAATGCTGGACTCCTTGTGCGCAGCTATGGAGCAGGAGAGGGAGCAGAACCGTTCCTTCAGCGAAGCCTTGTCCCTTGTGAACAAGGAGCTTATCCTGCGCTGGTTCGAAGAACCTTCGCCTGAACCCGCTGAGCCGCATCTGCGCAGTGCCCTTACCCCGCTTTTGGTGAAAGGGGCGGCGGCTGCATTTGTCGAGATCGATGATCTGGAATGGAAAATGCGTGATCTGTCCGAGGAGGATGCACGCGTGAAGACGCGGCAAATGGCGGGCTTGATCAAATCCTTCGTAGAGGATGGGAAGCTTGGCACGCTGATTCCTGTTCATCATCACCGGTTTGTCATTCTCTGCAGCCTCCCGCAGGACAGCTTCATGAACCTGCTGGACGAGCTAATCCGCAAGATGGCAGAGTCTTCACCCTGTACGCTAACCGTTGGTGTCGGACGTTATGCCCAGGACGAAGCGGGACTCCACGAATCCTACCAGCAGGCACAGGCCGCCCTCAGCGCGAAGTGGCTGCTCGGGAAGAACCGGCTGATCCGTGATAACATGGAATCTTCGCCGCGCGGGACGCCGGGAGCCCGGATGGAACAGACTGTGGTGAAGCTGCTGGAGGCAATCATTCAATATGATCTGGTGGCCATCGACGACCAGCTGCTGGAGCTGTTCACGAGTGCAGGCAAGAAGGATGTCTATGAGCTGATTATCCGCATCACCTCCAAGCTGCATGCGGATCTGCAGCAGCAGAACGAGAATCTGTATGAGCTGCTGCAGTGGGAGTCGCATCAGCCGGATATTCTCTTCCAGTTCGAGACGATTCACGATATCCTGTCCTGGATGCGGCGCAGATTCTTCGAGCTGTCGGAGCTGCTGTACGTGAAGCGGCAGCGGCAGAAGCGTAAGCTGATCGATGAGATTATGAACTATGTGGAGGAGAATCTGGAGAAGAAGATTACCCTGAAGGAGGTAGCCGCCCATTTCGACTTCACACCGAACTATCTGGGTTATCTGTTCAAGGAAGAGTACGGGCTTCCTTTCAGTGAATTCGTGAATGAGCGCAAGACGGGCCGGGTCTTCGAGCTGCTGGGAGATCCGACACTCAAAATCTATGAGATTGCCGAGCGCATGGGCTACAAGAACATTATCTATTTCAACCGGCAGTTTAAGCAGATCACAGGCATGACGCCGGGAGAATACCGCAAGAAACAGAAAATATAGCCTGCCAAACGTTGCCAGTCCGGTTATTACAACCGGGGGCAACGTTTTTTTGTTTTTGGGGAATGGTATATATTAACCGATCGTTGAAAAAGTATTACTTTTAGTTGCTGGGCTTAATCCACACGAGGAAAGCGCTTCTTTATAATAAAGCTATAGAGAAAAGGGATTGATGGAAAGGGGATTCAAGATGAAACAGAAACAACATGGATTCTGGGATGATGTGAAGAAGTACAGATCCTTGCTCCTCATGCTTGTACCGGCGGTATTGTTCTTCCTGCTTTTTGCTTATATACCCATGTCAGGCATTATACTGGCGTTTAAGCAATACGACTACACCGGCGGGGTCTTCGGCAGCCCCTGGAACGGATGGGACAACTTTAAATTCTTCTTCAATTCCGGTGACGCCTGGCGCGTAACACGAAACACGGCGCTGTACAATATTGCTTTTATCGTTGTGAACAACGTGGTTCAGATCTTTGCGGCGATCCTGCTGTTCGAGGTTGCCGGCAAATGGTTCCGGAAAATCACCCAAACGGTATTGTTCCTGCCTTACTTCATTTCCTGGGTTGTGGTTGGTGCCATTGCCTACAACCTGTTCAACTTCGACGTTGGTACCATTAACGTATTGCTCAAAGGACTCGGCATGCAGCCGGTGGACATCTATAATACCGCTGCCTACTGGCCGGTAATCCTGGTGGTCGTATCCGCGTGGAAGACGCTGGGCTATGGTACAATCATGTATCTGGCGGCGATCACCAGCATTGATACCGAGATGTATGAAGCAGCTGAGATTGACGGGGCGAATATTTTCCAGCGGATTATGAAGATTACGGTTCCGAACCTGATGCCTACAGTGATCATTCTGGTGCTGCTGGCTATCGGTAACGTCTTCCGCGGGGATTTCGGGATGTTCTACAATATGGTCGGCAACAACGGCCTGCTGTTCTCGTCAACCGACGTCATCGACACCTTCGTGTTCCGCTCACTGACCACTTCCAATGAGATCGGAATGTCCGCTGCGGCCGGCTTCTATCAGTCCCTGCTTGGTTTCGTAACCATCATGCTGGCTAACTATGCCGTACGTAAATACGATAAGGATCGTGCTCTATTCTAGGAAAAGGAGGTCAACCGAAATGAGTTCAACTACTGCAAACATGAAAACTCCGGAGGTTATCCGGAAGCGCGGCAATAAAGACAAGATGATATTGTCCATTATCGGCTACGTAACGCTTACTGTGCTCGCTATATTCTGTATCTTCCCCTTCATTCTGGTCGTGTCCTCCTCTTTGAGTGAGGAGAGCACGATTATCGAAAAAGGGTTCCAGATCTTCCCGTCCGCTTTCTCAACAGAGGCCTACAGCCTGCTGTTCAAGTACCCGGAGGAAATGCTCAGAGCTTACGGCATAACCATATCGGTAACCGCCATTGGTACATTGTTCGGACTGTTCCTGACTTCAATGACGGCCTATGTGCTGTCCCGGAGAGATTTCAAATGGCGCGGCCGCTTCTCCTTCTTCTTCTTCTTCACTACACTGTTCAGCGGCGGTCTGGTTCCTTGGTACCTGATGATTGTCAACTATCTGCATCTTAAAGATACTTTGCTGGTGCTGATCCTGCCTTTGCTGATGAACGTGTTCTACATTATCGTCATGAAATCGTTCATGAGCAGCATCCCGGATGCCATTACAGAATCCGCCAAGATTGACGGCGCAGGAGATTTCCGGATTTTCATGCAGCTGATTGTGCCTTTGTCCAAGCCTGCCCTGGCTACCATCGGCCTGTTCATTGCTCTGGCTTACTGGAATGACTGGTACAACGCACTCTTGTTCATCTCCAAATCAGAGCTGATGCCGCTGCAGTATTATCTCTACAAAATGCTCGGCAATATGGATGGCATGCGCAAGGCGATGATGGCCTCCGGCGCCGTTGTAAATACGGATCTGCCTACGGAGAGTCTGAAGATGGCCATGACCATTGTGGCTACAGGACCGATCCTGCTTGCTTATCCGTTCATCCAGAAATATTTTGTAACCGGACTTACAATTGGTGCAGTCAAAGGATGATCACAGGGCAACCTGGTTATCAATATAAACCCAATACTATTTTGAATTAGGGGGAACATCGGTCATGATGAAAAATAAGACAAAGAAACTTACAGTTACGCTGGCAACAATGATGGCACTGGGTACCATTCTCAGTGCATGCGGCGGCAATAACAACGCCAATACAGGTGCGGAGGCTACGAAGGCTCCGGCAACGGCTACAGAAGGGGCAGCTGCGAATCCCGGCGCTCCGGACACTTCCAAAGAAGTGAAGCTGAAGATGCTGCTGATCGGCGGCCAGCCGGGGGACTACGATAAGGTGTTCGGAGAGCTGAACACGAAATTGAAAGAAAAAATCAATGCCACCGTGGAGACAGAATTCCTCGACTGGTCGGATTGGACACAGAAGTACCCGCTGAAATTTGCGGCTAATGAAGATTTTGACCTTGTGTATACTGCCAACTGGGCACTCTATAACGATCAGGCGCTCAAAGGCGGTTTCCTGGAGCTGACGGATGATCTGCTGTCGACTTACATGCCGCAGACTTGGGAAGCGATGCCTAAAGTGAATTGGGAGCAAGCTAAAGTGGACGGCAAGCTCTTCATGGTTCCGAACAACAACGTTGAGGTTACCGATAAAGTGGTTCTGTACCGTGAGGATCTGCGCAAGAAATACAATCTTCCTGAAATCAACAGCCTTGAATCCTATGCCACTTACTTGAAAACGGTTGCCAAAGAAGAAACTGGAATTACTGCATACGGTGCCAAACCTGCCGACGGCTGGAAATGGCATGAGCTTGACCAGGCTACGCTGGAGCAGAACAATGACTGGAACCTTGTAGATGCTAACCTGCTGCCGCTGGCTTACAAGCTGGATGATGCAACCGGCAAAATTTTCAACATCTATGACACACCTGAATTCAGAGAACTGCTTACCTACTACAAGGATCTTGCAGACAACGGCGTATGGTCCAAAAACGTAGTCAGCAACAAAAATGACGTATGGCAGGATATCAAAGCTGAAAAAGTTTCCTCCTACGCTCAGAACCTGGGTACTGTAGCAGCGAACGTATCTGAAATGCGCCGTGACAAACCGGATGTGGAGCTGGCGATTGCCGACCTTACTCCGGGTAAGAAGAAAATCGCAGCAATTTCGACTCAGAACGGTATGGCGATCCATGCTACTTCCAAGAACGTGGAACGTTCCCTGATGCTGATCGACCTGCTGCAGAATGACAAGGAAATTCATGACTTGACGATGTACGGCATTGCCGGAACCAACTATATTCCTGATGGCGACAAGAAATACAGTGCAGGACCCGCAGCTGCCAACTACACGGGCTTCTCGAACTGGGGCTGGAACTCCCCGCTGAACCGTCAAGATTCGGCGTATCCGGTAGAAGCAGACAACATGTTCAACAGCTGGCAGTCCAGCATCTATCACTTCCCGCTTGAAACCTTCGTCTTCGACTCCACACCGGTGAAGAACGAAGTAGCCAACATCGGTAACGTGATGCTGCGTTATGCCATTCCGCTGGAATACGGCTTGATTGATGATCTGGATAAAGGTCAGGCAGATCTGATCAAACAGCTGAAATCCGCTGGTATTGATAAGGTGCAGACAGAGTTGCAGAGCCAGATTGACGCTTTCCTGGCAGCGCAGAAATAATAGCTTAATAAGGTGAAGCTAATGTAACGGCTTCCGAGCCACTCCAGAGCATAGCTTTGGGGTGGTTTTTTTATAAATATTAACGAAGAGAACAAGCTAATTGCAGAGGAGCCGATCACATGAAGCATACGATACAAGCCCATATTGCCCCGAAGGAAATCTATCCGTCGACCCTGCGACTCGGGGGAAGCAACCCGGAGGGTGACCAGATCAGCTTCACTAATTACTACATGGCGCTGAACGGCAAGCCTTATTTCGCTATCTGCGGGGAGTTCCACTATTCGCGATATCCGGAAGCGGACTGGGAGACGGAACTCCGGCAGATGAAGATGTCAGGAATCAATGTGATCGCCACCTATATCTTCTGGAATCATCATGAAGAAATAGAAGGGGAATTCGATTGGAGCGGCAACCGCAATCTCCGGAAGTTTGTGGAGCTGTGCCACGATAACGGGCTCTATGTTATCCTGCGTGTCGGTCCGTTCTGTCATGGCGAGGTCCGTAACGGGGGACTCCCGGACTGGCTGTTCGGGCGGGAATTCGATGTCCGCTCCAATGATGAAGGGTACCTGAGTTATGTAAGACGATTGTTTGCAGAGATTGGCCGGGAGGCTGATGCGCTGATGTATAAGGATGGCGGGCCGGTGATCGGCATTCAGCTGGAGAATGAATTCAATGCAGCCGCTGCGCTCTGGGAACAGACGGCGAAGCAGGGGGACGAATATCTTAGCGGCGGATTAGGCGGCGAGGAAGGTGCAGCACATATGCGCCTGCTCAAGGAGTATGCGGTGGATTCGGGCCTGATTGCCCCGATCTATACCAGCACCGGCTGGGGCGAGGCGCCGTTCCTGGAAGATGAAGTCCTGCCGCTGTATGGCGGATATGCCTATACCCCATGGAGCATCAGTGACCCGGGTCAAACACAGACACCGACACCTGAATATGTATTTGTGAATTTCCATGATGATCAGGCGCCGGGGGGAGAGTTCAATCCGCCGTATCCCCGGACAAAATATCCCTTTGCCTGCTGCGAGATGGGCGGCGGCATGCAGACCTGGTATCTGTCCCGGTTCCAGGTAGAACCGGAAAGTGTACTGGCCATGACCCTGATGAAGCTTGCCGGCGGCTGCAACTTCATCGGTTATTATATGTTCCATGGCGGCACGAATCCGGTGGGCAGAACAGGTTACCTGAACGAGAGCACAACGCCTAAGCTGACGTACGATTTCCAGGCACCGATTGGCGAGTTCGGACAGATCCGTGAGTCTAACGGCCTGCTGCGCCCGCTGCATTATTTCCTCCGCCAATTCGCAGACCGGCTTGCCCCTATGGCAACCGTGCTTCCGGAAGGTGCAGAGGCTGTTACTCCTGATGATGCGCATACGCTGCGTTATGCCGTCCGCACGGATGGCAGGTCCGGCTTCCTGTTTGTTAACAATTATCAGGATCATGTTGAGATGGATGGGCATGAGGAGGTTGTATTTGAAGTTAAGCTTGGGGAGGAGATGATCAGCTTCCCGCAGCGGAGTTCGCTGACCATCAAGCCCAAGGCTGCATTCCTGCTGCCATTCAACTTCGCACTGGATGGGCTGAATCTTAAGTATGCAACGGCCCAGCCAGTCACCGCAGTGGAATCTGCTGAAGCTGTCACCTATTTTTTCGAGATGCCGGAGGGTGTGGATGGGGAGTTCCTGCTGGATGCGCAGGATGGTATTCTCAGTGTATCTACAGATGCCGGAACGATTGAAGGAAGCGGGAGCAGCTACAACGTGCTTATTCCCCATCAAGTGTCCTCGATGATCGTAATCAAGCGTGACGTAGCCCGGGAAGTCCGGATTTACGCGATGAGTGCCAAGGATGCTGCAAAGCTGTGGGAGCTGGAGGACGGCGGTCAGAACCTTATTGTGTTCTCGGAGGTTCCGCTTGTTCAGACCCCCGAGGGCATTGAATTCCTTAGCAGCGGGCAAAATGCCTTCACGTTCCGTGAATATGCCGGTGGAGCAGTGGTGCCAGCCGCGCAGTGGAGCACGGTGCAGGCTGAAGCAGCTATCAGCGGACGGACGGAAGGCTGGTTCCGGATCTATGATGTGCAGGTTCCTCTGAAGGAGATCGCGCTTACCACGCGGCGGCTTCATGACCATAAGCTTGCGCTTGGGCTGCCGGAGGATGTTCTTCAAGGAACCGGGGAAGTGCTGCTGAGTATCGACTATACAGGGAATGTGGGCTATGCCTTTGCTGGCGGGCAATTATTCCATGATCATTTCTACAACGGCCGGCCTTGGGAGATCGGCTTGTCCCGGTTCCGCGATGTCCTCCGCAGAGGCGAGATCATCATGGAAACCACACCGCGCCGCACAGGCAGCGTAACTTTGGCCGCTGATGCTGCGATGGCGGTAGAGAAGGTATTCGAGGGTGAAGCCATTGCCGTGTTCCACAGTGTTACGGCTACACCGGTGTACCGGGTTGCGCTGAAGCTGCAGTAGTCGGCAGACGGGAGAACTAAGGGGTAAGGCCAAAACCGATATACGATATAGAGAAAATGTGGATAAGAGCAGGACAGAGAAATGAACGGTGTAGTGTTATGCAACAGAGAGAGAATACTGGGACGAGTAAGGACGGTAGAGGAGTAGAAAGAGCGGTTGGTTGTAGACTGTATATGAGGTGGATTAGCAAAGGCATGTAAAGTAGCAGGAATATCCGGCTGATTGTCTGGAGTGGACGAAGTATGTGGACGGCGGTAAAAGATTTATGAGTAACATACGAACTATGGCTTCTATTGGGAAGCAACGATGGGGCGCACCATTCTTTTATACGTCCTTACTTAGAAGGCAAACGATGGGAGTGCTTGAAAGGGGAGGGAGTGGCGGAGGTCGTGCGGACTGTAGGGACGTTATTATACTCGAAAAGCTGCATTATCCGCCCATGCGGACAGAGAGCCGTTAAGTTCCTGATTCCCGCCGTTTCGGACCCGAAACAGCAGGATAAGTGCATCTGAGCCGCAACGAGAAAAAGAGGCCATTATTGGCGAAATAAAGTAAAGTCATCTGAGCGACTAGAATAAAGTCCGTTACGCCTTGCCGGCGGGCGGGCTTTTGTTCTGTATAGGGGATTATGATCTTCGTCTGTTGTGGATAAGTTTCTTTGGAATTTGGAGCAGCTTCGTTTGAAGGACGAGTGTGTGCCTGATCCGGCACAGAAGTCGGCAGCATGGGCAAATCAAAGGGATAAATCCCTCTATTTCCGCCGAAAGTGGGCGGAATGGGGAAATTAAAGGGATAAATCCCTCTAATTCCGCCGAAAGTAGGCGGAATGGGGAAATTAAAGGGATAAATACCTCTAATTCCGCCGAAAGTGGGCGGAATGGGGAAATTAAAGGGATAAATCCCTCTAATTCCGCCGAAAGTGGGCGGAATGGGGAAATTAAAGGGATAAATTCCTCTAATTCCGCCGAAAGTGGGCGGAATGGGGAAATTAAAGGGATAAATTCCTCTAATTCCGCCGAAAGTGGGCGGAATGGGGAAACCAAAGGGATAAATCCCTCTAATTCCGCCGAAAGTGGGCGGAATGGGGAAATCAAAGGGATAAATCCCTCTATTTCCGCCGAAAGTAGGCGGAATGGGGAAATTAAAGGGATAAATCCCTCTAATTCCGCCGAAAGTGGGCGGAATGGGGAAATCGAAGGGATAAATCCCTCTGATTTCCCTGAATACGTGCCAAAGGAGCAAATGAGGGGCACTAGTGCCCTTGAATTTACATGAGCTGCACAGGCTCCATAAGCCGCATAAGTTCAGCTAGTTTCACCCGTCAGGGTGACTTTTTTGTTTGAGGTTTTTAGATGTTTTCCAGCTTAAACAGCGGAGAGGACGGAACGATTGTGTATCAGCGACAGCGGCCGCCTGAAAGCTTTCCGCAGGAAAGCTCACTTCGGAAGCAGCAGCAGTGTCCAGATTTTCACCACTAAGAAGAATAAATAAAATCTGGACACAAGAGCGATGGGAACAACGGTCCGTTCACGCAGCGTCCTCACAAAACGCATAGGTAGATCCTGCACAACAGCAAAAGGCACGGCCCAAGCGAAATCCGCTTAGCCGTGCCTTATTTGTCTCAGGCGAGGGGGAGGAGCAGGATCAGGGATCAGCCCTTAACAGCTCCGGCAACTACGCCTTTGACGATGTACTTTTGCAGGAAGATGAAGACAACGATGGATGGCAATACGGCCATTACCATGGCGGTCATGGCATACTGCCAGTCCGAGGTATATTGACCTACGAAGGTGTAAGCGGCCAGTGTCAATGTCTTCGTATCCGGCGAGCCGTTAACCATCAGCAGCGGGAGCAGGAAGTCATTCCAGATCCACATCACGTCGATGATGACGATAGTGGTGGTTACCGATTTCAGCAGCGGGAAGATGACGCTGAAGAACAGGCGGAAGCCGGATGCGCCGTCAATGGTCGCACTTTCATCGATCTCCGTCGGGATTCCCTTCACGAAGCCGTGGTAGATAAATACGGCCAGCGGAGCGCCGAAGCCCCAGTACAAGAGGCCCAGCCCCCAGGTACTCTCGGACAGATGCAGGTTCTTGGCCGTCTGCAGCACAGTCAGCATGATCGACTGGAACGGGATCAGCATCGGCATAATGCACAGGAAGTAGATCACACCGCTCCATCTGGTTTTGGTCCGTGCCAGCTTATAGGCGGCGATGGAGGAGATGAAGACGATGCCGAGCAGGCCGACGCCGGTAATCACGAAGTTGTTCAGGAACAGCCGCGGATAGTTGATGAATTTCCAGACGTAGGAATAGTTGCTGAAGGTCAGGTGCTTCGGCAGCGCGATAACGTCGGTCATAACCTCGCTGAAGCTTTTCAAAGAGTTAATAATCGTCAGGAACAGCGGATACAGGAACAGCAGAGACAATATGACCAAAACAACTTCCAGTATGATCTTGCCGGCCTTGTTGTTGTTTGTTTTCATTATGCCTCAACCTCTCTCCGTTTGAAGACTGTCAGCTGGATGATCGTCACGACAAGTACTGCCAGGAACAGGATAAGCGCTTTCGCCGTACCGTAGCCGTACAGATTGTTCTGGAACGTATCCCGGTAAATATCATAAGCGATGCTGTAAGTGGTTCCGCCAGGACCGCCGCCGGTCAGCGACAGAATGACGTCGAATACCTTGATCGAATTGGTCAGCGCCATGAAGACGGATATCGTAATCGATGGGGCAAGCAGCGGCAGCGTAATGCTGAAGAATCTTCTCATCGGACCTGCGCCGTCTACGGTAGCAGCCTCCTTAAGATCCTCCGGCACAGACTGCAGACCGGCGATGTAGATGACCAGATAAAAACCGATCGACTGCCAGATAGATACGCCTAAGATGGAGATGAACGCCAGTCCCGGTGTCCCGAGCCAGCTTAAGTCGAAGATGGCCCAGCCGGTGCTCTCACCGAGTGAGTTGAAGCCCTGCATGAAGATGAATTTCCAGATGAAGCCGACAATCACAAGACTGAGGATATAAGGGATAAAGAATGCCGCTCTCAGCCAGGAGGTGCTCTTCAGCTTCATGTCCAGCAGCACGGCCAGCAGAATCGCCAGCACGTTGACGATCACAATGTAAAGGATTGCATATTTAATCGTGAACCAGGCCGCATCGGAGAAGTTCGTATCCCCCGAGAAGATCTGTTTGAAGTTGTCCAGTCCGACGAATTTGGGATGCTTGGAAATCCCGTTCCACTTCGTCATCGAATAACGGATGGTCATGGCAAAGGGAATGTAGAATGCAACTGCGATACAGATCAGAACCGGGAGTGTGAAGATTCCGAATTCGAATTTCTCGCGCCATCTTTTGCCGAGTGTTTTTAACATGGATGCACCTCTTCTTGAGTTATAGGGTGGGAGTATTGTGCCTGGCTTGCCACACATAACCATTCCGGTTAGTCTATATTGTGTATTATAGATCAGACCCCTATACTCAAAAATGGATTTAAGAGTACAGTTAGGGGTAAAAAGGTGAACTGAGTCCGGATGACCAAAATGAGTCTGGGACTGAGGCCTGATACACCAGCGGGGAGACGGAGAACATGATTAAACGAACGCTGTACAAGCTGTTTGAGCCTTTACTGGAGCGCATTTCCCGCAGGCTGGCCAACAAACTGATTCTTTTGTTCACTATAATCATCATTCTGGTGGTAAGCTCATTGACGTACATTTCCTATGGAATGCTGCGCAAGGAATCGGTGAACAACAGCATTGCGAGCACGAGCAACAATCTGCTGCTGGTCGGACGCAATCTGGAGAGTTACCTGAGCGGAATTGAACAATTGTCCCTGCCGCAGATCTCATATGATGAGTTTGCCTATGCCATCCTGCATGAATCAGAGGACTATGGCTCCAAGATGTATGTGGAGGATTATCTGAAGAATCTGTATTTCTCCCGCAATGACCTGGAGGCGGTATACCTGTACGTGATCAAGGAGCACAAGTATTATTATGTCACCAAGGAGAACTATAATATTACCGTCCGGGTGACCGAACATCCGCCGATCGACAATCTGTCCTGGTATAAGCGGGCACTGGCGAGTCCGTTCAACCGCTCCTATCAGTCTTTTGTGGAAGAAGCCCCGGCTGCGGAGAGCAGTGTGGATTATCCCGTTAACAAGGACAAGGTCTTCATGGGCTATCACCGGCTGCTGCGTTCCATTGTGTCTAGGGAGCCGCAGGCCGTACTGTCCCTATACCTTAACTCGTCGGTGACCGATGAGATTATGAAAGATATTCCGTTCAGCACCGGAGAGCATCTGATGTATATCAGCCCGGATAATGAGCCTTTTACAGTGGACGATAAGGAATTCTATCAAGGGAGCAGAGAGGCGGGGCTGCTGGACCAATTGACACCGGAAAAGAACGGGCGTGTGACGTGGTCGGATGAAGAACAGAAGTACCTGGTGATCTACGACATCAGTCAAAAAGAAGGCTGGAAGCTCGTCAAGCCGATTCCGTATACAGAAATCTATGCCGCGGCGACAACGACCCGTAAGCTGAATGTATTCATCGGCCTGCTGTTCCTGGTATTGTCCGTGGTGCTGGTCAGCGTCACTTCGAATAGAATTACGCACCCGCTGAAGAATCTGTCGCTGCAGATGAAGCGCTTCAGTACGGGGAGCTTCGATGCCGAGGCAACGGTGGAGGGCAAGGATGAGATCGCCTATCTGTCACGCCACTTCAATAAGATGGTCGAGAAGACCAATGAACTGATTAATGAACGCTATAAAATGAAAATCGTGGAAAAAAACGCGGTCCTCAAAGCGCTGGAGGCCGAGATTAATCCCCATTTCCTGTACAATGCGCTGCAGGCCATCTCTACCAAGGCGCTCAAGAACAACAATGATGATATCGTCGAGATGGTCGACAATCTGGCCATGACGCTGAGATACTGCATCAGCGGGCGGGATGTTGTGCAGGCCCGGGAAGAGCTGCGGCATATTGAGCGTTATCTGGCGCTGCAGAAAGCGCGGTTCGGCAGCCGGATGCAGGTCGTGTACGACTGGGATGAAAGCCTGATGGAGCTGAGGATTCCCAAGCTGTCGATTCAGACGCTGGTGGAGAACTGCATCAAGCATGCGCTGGAAAAGGTATCCACTACGGTTACCATCCGTATTGAGGCGCATGTTACCGCTACCCACAGCGTAATTTCTGTACGGGATGACGGGCCGGGAATCAATGAGGAGCGGCTGGAGCAAGTAATGAGCTCTCTGCAGATCCAGTGGGAGGACCGCGATTCGGATGCGGAGGAAGAGGATGGCAACGAGAGCATTGGGCTTAAGAACCTTAACACCCGGCTCAAGCTCTTATATGGAGAAGACGCGGGATTGGCCATTCACAGCAGTGAACACGGGACACAAATGGATATGCGGCTGCCGCGGGGAGGAGTAGGACAACATGTATAAAGTGCTGATTATAGACGATGAGGAGCCTTTGCGCGAAGCGATCAATATTCTGGGGGACTGGAAGGGGCTGGGTGTCGGACAGGTACTGGAGGCGACCAATGGCCAGGCGGGGCTGGAGATGCTGCGCCGGGAGAAATTCGATCTGGTGCTGGTGGATATGAAAATGCCGGAGCTGAGCGGTGCCCAGCTGCTGCAGATCGCCGAGGAGGAGTTCCCGGATCTGCTGCTGATTGTGATCAGCGGCTACAATGATTTTGAATATACGCGCCAGGCGATCCGCTCCAAGGTGGTGGATTATCTTTTGAAGCCGGTCAACCGTACCGATCTTAACCATGCACTGCGCAAGGCGGTGGATATACTCGAAGCGAAGCGGAAGCGGGAGAGCGAGTTCATCAACCGCAATATTACACTCAATATGTCTCTGCCGAAGCTGAAGGAGAAGATGTATTTGTCCATTATAGACCGCAGCTTCAAAACCCAGTCCAATGAAGCCTTCCTGCCGCTGATCGGTGCGGACGGGGCGGCCAGCCATTTCGCTGTAGGTATTCTGCGGATGCTTAATCTGGAGCAGGTGCGTAAAGAAAGATTCCATGAGGACCGGGATTTGCTGCATTTTGCCGTAACTAATGTAATGAATGAGAACAGTGACGGACAGTTTGAGTCGTTCAGCTTTGCCAGTCCCAAGGGGGAGCGGGAGTTTATCGCTATCTTTACGATGAAAGGCGGATATGGGGCGGACGCTGCTTTTCTGTCTCTGCATCATATGAAGAAGGCCGCATCTACGCTGAAGGAGCTGTTCGGCATCGTCTGTGCCGGTGGAATAGGTGATCCCTACAGCGATCTCCTGAGTATTGCCGGTTCTTATGAGCAGGCCAAAGAGGCATTGGACCGGATTGACCTGCTGACCATGAAGGACAGCATGATCCTGCAGAGCGGCGGCAGCATGATGGAGAAGCCGGCGTCCAGGGACAATCCCTCACTGACCGGGCGGATGCCGCAGATCCGCAGCAGCTTGGAGAGCGGGAACGTGAACCATGCGCGAAACATTTTCAGCGAGTTTGTCTCCAAGTGGAAGAGTGCGGAGCATTTCACACTTGGTGAAGCGGACAGAACACTGCAGGAATTCATTATTCTCCTCAATGAGATTGCTGCACAGCTGGATGCAGTGCCGCCGCAGATCCGCAGCAGCAAGGATAAGGGGCTGAATGCCCTGGGCATCCGCAGCGATTTTGCCTCCTTTGAACAGTTCGAGCGTGTACTTAACCAGATATTCGACGTTTATGCCGGAGAGATCAGCCGGACATTATCCGGAGACCGCAGCAGCGTGCTGGAAAATATTAAAGCATACATTGATAACCATTATTTTGAGGATATTAAGATATCGATGTTCACGGATAAATATTTCCTGAGCAGAGAATACTTGATGAAGCTGTTCAAGGGGCAGTACGGATACGGCATTCATGAGTATGTGCAAAAGGTGAGAATGGACAAAGCCAAAGCACTGCTGTCCGATCCCGGCCTCAAAATTCAGGATATTTCCGAAATGCTGGGGTACAAGGATAAGAACTATTTCAGCAAGGCGTTCCGCAATTACTATGATTGTTCACCTTCTGAATTCCGGCTGCAGCTGCCTGGGGTAGAAAAGTGAAACGGTTACATGAACACACTTTTTTACCCTCATAAGTTCACTTATGTACATTCTTATCCTTTTTCTTTTTATTTAGAATGATGAGCAAGACCACAAGATGCATAAGGAAAAGGGGGCAACATCATGTTAAAACGATTTATGGCACTATCTGCGAGTCTGCTGCTCGTCGGCGGACTGCTGGCCGGTTGCGGCGGGAACAATACTAATAATGCCGCTAACAACACGGCTGGAACAAATGGAGCAGAGAATACAGCTACAGATTCTTCCAAGCCCGTCACGATTAATATGTTTACCGCATCTCCCGAGTACACAGACGCTTTCAACGCCTACATCGCTGAATACAAGAAGGTTAAGCCAAATGTAACGATCAATCTGGAAATTATGCAGGCTGACTACAATACGGTGTTAAAATCCAAAATTGCCGCAGGCAGCACGCCTGACGTGTTCCAGACTACCGCTGGCGGCGATATCGATACTTTCGCTGAATACAGTGCCGACCTCACCAATGAACCGCTGGCAGCAGCGATGACAGATGCTGTCCGCTCCAACATGAGCTCCACAGACGGCAAAGTACTGGGACTTCCGGTCAAAGGCAACCTGTTCGTTCTGATGTACAACAAGAAGCTGCTGGCAGATGCCGGCATCACTGAAGTTCCCAAGACTACCGCTGAAATGGATGACGCCATCACCAAGCTCGAAGCTAAGGGCATCACGCCATTTGCGAACGCCTACAAAGAGTGGTGGGTATGGAAGCATATCTTCCAACACTTCGTTGACGCTGCAGCAACTGATGCAGGTACTGACGCTAAGACACTCGTAGCTGATTTCATCGCCGGCAAAACGACCTTCGCAGATCATCCGGTGCTGAAGGACAACTTCTTCACTTTCATTGATACAACAGTAAAACACGGAACGGACAAGCCGCTGGAACGCGACAGCAATGCTGAAGTCAGTGACTTTGCCCTAGGCAAAACAGCATTCATGACAGGTAAAGGCGCATGGGATGAAGAAGCGATCAAGAAAATCACCCCTGACTTTGATCTTGGCATCGCCGGCTACCCTGTCAGCGACAAAGCTGAGCAGTCCCAGATCATCACCGGTGCCGACCAGGCGCTGCGCATCAACAAGGATTCTGCTGTAGCTGCTGAAACGATTGAATTCTTCAACTGGCTGTACACTTCCGAATACGGTAAGAGCTGGTTCTCCACAGTAGCTAAGGTTATTCCTCCAATCAAGGATGCACCGATGCCTGACCTGCAAATGCCTAAGGAAATGGAAGAAATTCTCAAAACCGAGAAATCCGGCGACCTGTCGGTGAACTACTCGCTGGATACGTTCCACCAGAAATTCGGTGAATTGATGCAGGCTTATATCGGCGGCAGCAAGACTAAGGATCAAGCGATTGATGAAATTCAAAAGGCCTGGATTCAATTCGGGTCCGCTCAATAAAAGCTTTAGTACCGGGAGGGCCTCCGAAGTAGAATTATTACTGAGGGGGCCTTCTTTATATGTAACGCGGATTTGTGGCGGTGGCGGGCAGAAGTGGCTATATGTAACTGCGGGATGTTTGGATTTCCGGCCGCTGTTAGGTTTGGATTTCCCGATTTAAACTGCTGGCCGCAGTAGAAATCCAAACCTAAAGGCGGACGCTGCCGCTCCTCCAATTCCAAACCTCCCTCCGTTACTTCGCCACTTATGCAGCAGCGCAAGAAATCAGGAGTTACGAATATAAGAGAAGGCCTCATAATCAAGGGAGGCAGAGAAACCAAAGAAACCAAAGAGACTAAAGAGACAAAAGAGATCAAAGACAACAACATTTGTCAGGAGGCCAAATTACACATGAGCAGCAAGCTGATCGATATTGCCGAGAACGGACTTTATCTTACAATTGAAATAACGGAAGAACAGGATGTGCGGCTGCTGCATTTCGGGGCGGTGCCGCTTGAAGCGGGAAGGATTGAAGAAAAGAGCAAGGTGGGCTTCCGGCTGCTGGAGCTGCAGCTATCAGGGGAAGACCGGGCGGAGTATCACGGGCGGACGCACCGCGCGTCGTATCCGGGGCTGCGTATGGTGTATGGCGGGCACAGCGATACGATGAATCCTCTGGGACGCAAGCTGGAGATTACACTCGTTGATCCGCTGACAGGAGTGAAGGCGGTACAGCATTATCAGTTCTATACAGGTGTGCAGATTGTGCGCTCCTGGACAGTGCTGCGCAATGGAGGGGATGCGGATGCTGCGGTAGAATACATTTCTTCGTTTGCGCTTACTGGAGTGGACAAAGAGGGCAGCAAAGACCGGGGCGATAAAATCGAAGTGAGCCTTGCTCACAGCGGCTGGCAGAGCGAGCTGCAGTGGAAGAGCTACAGCCTGCCGGAGCTGGGTATGTCCCATCTGGCCGACCGTGGCTCGAAGCGGATTGCCGCCAGCAATACCGGCTCCTGGTCGGCGGCTGAGCTGCTGCCGATGGCGGTACTGCAGAATAAGGAGAGCGGGACAAGCCTGTTCTGGCAGATTGAGCACAACGGCTCCTGGCACTGGGAGCTGACTGATCAGTACGACCAGCTTACGCTGCTGGTCAGCGGGCCTACGGAGCATGACAACCACTGGTGGCTGAAGCTGGCCCCGGGTGAAGAATTCACCTCTGTGCCGGTGGCCGCAGGCGCTGTGCAGGGCGGCTTCCAGGGCGCGGCAGAGCAGCTGACCGCATACCGGCGGATCATCCGCAGACCGAATGAGGACAATGAGCTGCTGCGGATTATTTTTAATGACTATATGAACTGCCTGTGGGGAAGCCCGACGACGGAGAAGCTGCTGCCGCTGATTGATGCCGCCGCCGATGTCGGCTGTGAATACTTCTGTATTGATGCGGGCTGGTATGCCCCAGGCGAGTGGTGGGACGGCGTCGGCCAGTGGGATCCGTCAATCGAGCGTTTCCCGGAAGGCATCAAATATGTGCTGGACTATATCCGCAGCAAAGGAATGATTCCCGGACTCTGGCTGGAGCTGGAGGTTATGGGGGTCAACAGTCCGAAGCTGGCTGAGACCGACGACAGCTGGTTTTTCATGCGTCACGGCAAACGGGTGAAGGACCGCAGCCGGTATCAGCTGGATTACCGCAGCCCGAAGGTCATAGAGCATGCCAATGGCGTCATTGCCCGGCTGGTGGAAGAATACGGTGTCGGATATATTAAGATGGACTACAACATCAACGCAGGGATCGGCACAGAGACAGATGCCGACAGCTTCGGGGACGGCCTCTTGCAGCATAACCGGGCCTATCTGGCCTGGCTGGACAGTATCTTCGTCCGTTACCCGCAGCTGGTGATCGAGAACTGCTCCAGCGGCGGTATGCGGATGGACTATGCCATGCTCAGCCGCCACAGCATCCAGTCGACCAGCGACCAGGAGGATTATGTGCAGTACGCGGCCATTGCCGCAGGCTCCCCGGCGGCGCTGACGCCGGAGCAATCGGCCGTGTGGTCGTATCCGCTGCGCGAAGGCGATGATGAAGAGGTCATCTTCAACATGGTTAATGCGCTGCTGCTCCGCGTCCACCAGAGCGGCCATCTGGCCGAGCTTGCGCCGCAGCGCAGAGCCCTGGTGAAGGAGGCGCTGGATTATTACAAATCCATCCGTGCCCATATTCCGCAGGCGTTCGCCTTCTGGCCGCTCGGTCTGCCGGACAGCCGCGGGGAATGGGTCAGCTTCGGCCTGCGCCATGGCGACATCCGTTATATTGCCGTATGGCGGATTGCCGGAGATGCAGCGGGAATTACGCTGCCCGTCCCTGAGCTGAAGGGACAGGCCGCAGAGGCCCGCTGCGCCTATCCGCAGGCGCAGCGCTCCGAATGGAGCTGGAACCCGGCGGAAGGCAGCCTGAGCGTCTCGCTGCCGCCGGGCAAGACCGCGAGGCTCTTCGAGCTTCGGTCTTTGGTTTAACCCGTAATAAGAAACGCCCCCTCAAGGGCTGGAGGATAGTACTCCAGCTATATGAGGGGGTATTTTTATTGATAGGGAAATCAACCGTCTGATTCCGCCGAACCCGTTGTTCGATTCAATTCCCGCGATTTTGTGTATAGACGAAGCAGACGTTGTAACGGTCCGGTAAATATAGGAAGCGGAAAAAGGTATCTTATTTTGCCCGGCATGATTTAAGTGTCATTTTTCCAACTCTTGTTCCGGCAGAGGGACTTGAGCCAGTATTAAGTGCCTTTTATCCAACTGTTCTCGAAGCGGATCATGGACAACAGTAAAAGTTGAGAGCAGAAGAACAGAAGAGTAGAAAGGCAGAAGGGCAGATGGGAAACGGGAGCGGGAGCAGGAACGAGTATGAACATGTTCATGAACATGAACAGACATAGGAACGGAGTCGCAGCGGGTAGGCTAACCGGAAGCTCAAAACTACTAAAATCAAGGTTTTTTCTAAAATTTAAATAAAAAACTGTCAATCCGAGAGGAAATTGGATAAAATATGATTCAGGCTATTATTTTGTCGAATATGCTCTAAACTTTGTCGAATAATTTGTCGATATATATCAAAAGATGTAGAAATAAAATTGACAGGAAAGAAATAGCACTTTACAATGCAGATATAGCATAATCATTTCTACTATTTAGAAGCTTTGATAGCTTTTAACACTGAATGATGAATCAAGCGTTATTTCAAGGGAGGATGCATAATGATGAAAGCAACAGGTATTGTAAGAAAAGTAGATGAACTGGGACGTATCGTGATTCCGATTGAACTACGCAGAACGATGGGAATTGACATAAAAGACCCGCTCGAAATTTTTGTGGACGGCGAAAAGATCATTCTCAGAAAATATGAACCTACTTGTATCTTCTCCGGAAGTGCCGAGAACCTGATCAACTTCAAAGGCAAAATGGTCAGCAAAGATGTTCTTGACGAACTGATTGCAAGCTTCGACCACGTATAAGTTTTGTTCTGAACCGCACCATAAATAATGACAGCAGGGACCGCAGCGCAGGCACTTTAACAGTGTTTGCACTCCGGTCCCTTTTAAATAGCATGAACAAAGACGGCAGTTCCCGGGCTTAGGCTTAGGGAGGACTGCCGTCTTGTGTTGTTTGCGGGTCTATGCGCGGCTATGCTGATAGTTCAGCTCTCCAGCGCACTCTGCACTCTTCGGATAAAAGCATCGTATTGCACCAGCCCCAGCTCAATACAGAGCTTCTGGGAGGGCGTCAGCTTGCCGATCTTGTCCAGCTCCTGCAGCTTATGCTCCAGATCCTCGTACATCTCCTGTTTGGCCCGGAGGGCTTCGCGGAGCAGGGTGTGCATCGTCTCTTCATCTGCCATGTCCCCGAAATACAGATGCATCAGGAAGTCGGAACGGAGCACATCCTTCTCCGCAGGCTGACGCAAATACTTCTGGAAGTGCAGTTCACCGTCAGGTGTAATTGTAAACAAGTTCTTATCCGGTTTGCCCTCCTGGCGTACCGCTTCCCTGGAGATCAGACCCAGCTTCTCCATCTTGCTTAAGGTGGGGTAGATCGTGCCGAAGCTGGCATCGAAGAAGAAGGAGAAATACTCCTCGAAATGCCGCTTGATATCATAACCGGAATGGGGCTTCTCACTTAGAATCCCGAGTATTACATCTTGAATGTTCATTAACGTCTGCCGCTCCTCTCTCTCCTTCCTACCATATCACATCTGTCCTGCCGGACTCAATTTGAACTGGCGAAGGTGTCAGGGCCAGAGAAGCTTCACAGGTACTCAGGCATTGGCTGCCGCTCCGGTCCGGACTGCGCGTTTCTCCCGGCGGAACAGGGTAAGCAGCACACTGGCAGCGGTAGCAACAGCAGCGATATAGAGCAGCGCCGTCACGTCGTGCAGAATGCCCTCACCGCCTATGACGAGATCCAGCATGCCGTCCACAGCATAGTAAGCAGGGAAGAATTGGCCGACCGACTGGTAAAAGGGGGACAGTATGTCCCGGGGAATCGTAGCCCCGGAGCTCAGCATCTGTATGGACAGCAGCGCAATGTTCAGCCATGCTCCGGCATCGCCGAACAGCACAAGACTGAGATTGGCGACCGTCATGCAGGAGAGGATGACGACTAATTCGAACATCCACAGGCTGAGGAAGCCTTGCGAAGAGTGGATGCCGAGAACATGCAGCAGTGAAGCGCTGATGAGTGAGCCGGCAAGTGCAGTACCAGCCATCAGCACATACCGGGCGCTAAGCCTCTGCCATTTGCTGGCAGCAGCGGCCAGACTGGCAGAGACTTTGCTCAGGTTCATGGCCAGCAGCATGGCGCCGGTGAAGGAAGCCGTAACGACCATTAGCGGAACCATGGTTTCAGCGAAGTTGGTAGCCGGATTCACAATCTGGATATCGGAGCTGATCCGGCTTGCTGCGCTGCTTCGAATCATTGCGGCTTCTGCCTCCGGCAGCTTCATGGCAGTGAGCACGCCTCCAAGTCCCGCAGCACTGCTCTTTGCATCCATGGCAGCAGTGACTTTGGCCGCTACGCCCTGCATGACATTAGAGACCATCTGCGGATTGGATTCGTTCAGATAATAGCGGATCTTGGCCCCGGACGAAGGCTCGCTTAGTGAAGCGGTGAAGCCTTGGGGAAGCTCAATAATCATTCGGAGGGAACGATGCCCGAGCCGGTCCTGCGCCTCTGCCAGAGAGAGGCCCTCCACCTGTTCGAAGTTAAGGGACGTGGATATATTGTCAGCGATGGACTGGGCTGCACTGCCGTCTCCGTTAACAATGGCGATCGGCAGCTGATCTACCCGGTCAGTGACATGATCGTAGCCGGTGATCCAGATGAGGCTGAAAAAGACCTGGAACAGCAGCGCAGTAATAATCCCGACGATGGTTACGGGTTGTTTGAGAAACTGAATGATTAATTTCATTGTGTAAACACTCCTTATACCAATGTGTTATATAGCAATATGTAATATATCATTATGAAATAATAAAATCAATGCATATTCTTGGGTTCGTAGACAATACGTGCTGCTTTCCTATATCATTAAAGCGTGTTATGGAAGCTCCAGATGAACTAGAGAGTCAGAGGCAGAACAATTTGGAAGGGATGGGTCACCTTATGAGTTATGAAGAAAAGACACAGGCAGAGCACGGGCAGCTGCCGAAATTGAACAAACCGGAAGCTATCGTATTCGATATGGATGGTACGCTGTTCCAGACGGAGAGCCTGCTATTGCCGGCCTATCATAAAATGTTTGATATCCTGCGCGAGGAAGGGCTGTATTCCGGGCCTACTCCGCCGGAGGAGCGCATTCTGGGCAGCCTTGGCATGCTGCTGGCGCAAATCTGGAAGAATGTAATGCCGGAAGCGGACGCGGCGGTGCACCGCCGGGCGGATGAGCTGCTGCTGCAGCTGGAAATTGAAGGACTGGAAGCCGGAGGGACCCTTCTGTATCCTAAGGTAGTGGAAACGCTGCGTGCGCTTCATGCGCGCGGAGTGAAATTGTTCGTCGCCAGCAACGGGCTGGAGGATTATATTCACAGCATCGTAGTGGTGCATGAGCTGAAGGAGCTGTTCGAGGGCTTATACAGTGCAGGCGGACAAGGAACGGCAACCAAGACTGAGCTGCTTGGACTCCTGCTGGACAACCACAATATCAGCAGTGCCTGGATGGTGGGCGACCGTTCCTCTGACGTGGAAGCGGGCAAGGGCAACGGGCAGACGGTAATTGGCTGCGGCTACGCCGGATTCGGACGGCAGGATGAGCTGAAGGGCTCCGACGTTATTATTTCTTCCTTCGATGAATTAATCGGGCTGTACGACAACAGCACAGCGCAAGACCTGTAAGGAAGCAGATCCCGGAATAGTTTGTACAAAAGCAAGTACACACGGATGTCTTTACTGCCGGATCACCGGCGTTAAGGACATCCGTTTTGGCATCAGCGGGGACGGGTACGGATAAATCTCGAAATTTCATACCTTTTCTCGAATGTGGACCGTTTCTTTGGAGGTATGCAAAATTTATACTGATAGTGTAAGCGTTTCACCAGAAGTGAACCTCAGGAGCCCGGCGAAGGCGGGCGCAGAGGCCCGGACAATGTGGATGAGGAGGGATAGGCTTGCACAAGCTGTTTCTGGTTGAAGACGAAGCTCTGATCCGTTCGGGCCTCAAACATTTGATTGAGGAGGTTATCGGCGGCTTTCAGGTGGTGGGTGAAGCAGAGAACGGAAGACTTGCGCTGGAGGCGCTCAAGAGTGTGAAGCCCGATGTTCTGATTACGGATATACGGATGAATGAAATGAACGGTCTGGAGATGATCCGGCGGGTCCGTGACCAGTACCCTGACCTGTACATTCTAATTCTAAGCGGGTATGCCGACTTTGAATATGCGAAGCAGGCGATCAAATACGGCATCAGCGATTATCTGCTGAAGCCGGTTGACCGCACGGAGCTGGCCCAGGCACTGGGGGATTTCAGGCGCAAGCACGGAACCCGGAGCGGCCTTGCGGACCTGCCGGAAGAGGGCGGAGCAGACCTGAAGGGCAGGCAATTGATCCGTAAAGTGAAAGAGTTGGTTGCGCAGCGGCTGGATCAGGAAATTTCACTGCAATATATGGCGGAGCAGGTGCATCTGAATCACCAGTACCTGTCGGTACTGTTCAAATCAGAAACGGGGCAGAACTTTACGGATTATGTCTCGCAGTGCCGGATGAACCGGGCCAAGCAGCTGCTGAAGGAAACGAATCTCAAAATCTATGAGGTAGCCAAATTATCAGGCTATCTAAGCTCCAAGCATTTCATGGCGGTATTCAAGGACTATACCGGCAGCACTCCCACGCAGTACAGGGAACAGCTGTAATGTAACCGTTAACTTAAAAGGGGAAAAGGAGGAGCAATGATGCGGAAATATGAAGTTGTTGTAGCAGGCGGCGGGGTTTCAGGCTCGATCGCGGCCATCGCGGCAGCAAGAGCAGGCGCCGCAACACTGATCATAGAGGCAGGAGGTTTCCTCGGCGGAACTCTAACCGCTGCGGGTGTCGGGCCGATGATGACTTTTCATGCCGGAGATAAGCAGGCTATCCAGGGGATCACTGATGAGCTGATCCAGCGGCTTCAGGCGCTCGGCAAATCACCGGGGCATATCCCGGATGCGACTAACTACACTTATTCGGTGACACCATTCGATGCCGAAGCGATGAAATACGAGCTGGATCTGATGCTGCAGGAGAGCGGAGGCGAGGTGCTGTATCATACGATGCTGGCCGGGGCTGAAGTGTCCGGCAGACGCATTGAGTCGCTTACCCTGTGCAACAAGGCGGGGCTTAGCCGGATTACGGCGGATGTGTTCATTGATGCTACCGGAGACGGGGACTTGGCTGCCTGGTCCGGAGTGCCGTTCACCAAAGGGCGTGAATCCGATGAGCAGTCGCAGCCGATGACCCTGAAGATGAAGATGAGGGGGGTGGACACGGAGAAGATCAAGGCGTACATCCGGGAGCACCGCGAGGACTTCCCGCGCATGAACCTTGATATCACCGTGATGGACTCTGCGGCCAGATTATCTGTCGCCGGCTTCGACAAGCAGTTCCGGGAAGCCAAGTCGCGCGGCGAGATCAGTATTCCGAGAGAGGATGTGCTGTTCTTCGAGACGAGCAATCCCGGCGAGATTATTATGAACACCACACGTATTCTGGGCAAGGACAGCACAGATCCGTGGAGCCTCAGCGAGGCGGAGATTGAAGGGCGCAGGCAGTGTAGGGAGCTGGAGATTTTTCTGAAAAAGTATATTCCCGGCTTTGAAGAGTCCGTGGTAGTCTCCACAGGTCCGTCCATCGGTGTCCGCGGCTCCCGCCAGATCAAGGGTGTGTACACGCTGACCGCGCAGGATATTCTGTCGGTGAAGCCCTTTGCGGATGTGATCGCCCACTCCGGCTATCCGATTGATATTCACAGCCCGGACGGCGAGGGAACCGCAACGGATCATCTGGAATGGGGGGCGATGTACGGCATCCCTTACCGCTGCCTGATCACGAAGGAAATCGACAACCTGATTGTGGTCGGCAGATGTCTCTCAGCTACTTTTGAAGCCCAGGCGGCTGTGCGAACTACACCTACGGTGGGGGCAATTGGTCAGGCAGGCGGTACTGCGGCGGCATTGGCCGTGAAAGAAGGAGTCCCCGTGCAGCAGGTGGACTATAAGGAACTGCAGCATACACTCGTGGCGCATGGTGCTTATCTGGAGGTGTAACGGACGGAGCATGGTGCGCAAAAATAATGTCATGTACAGTGAACTGTTAATCTTTCGGATTAGCACGCCGTGCTCTCTGCTAGAGCCGCAGGCTGGTGGCTGTGACGGGACCGCGCCTAAGCTCTAACTGTATTTTGTGCAACTAAAGTGAGCGTTTATGGCGCTGCGAAGGTTTTAATTGCATTTGATACAGTTATAATCCCCATATTCCTCAAAAGGGGACTTATCGTTATTTTTAGTTGTACAGAATACAATTATTCCGGTAAAACCGGCTTTTCGCCAGCTTTTAGTTGTATGAAATACAATTAAATGCTGTTGCTGCAGTTGCTATTGCTATTGCTAATGCTATTGCTAATGCTGTTGCTGCTGTTGCTGCTGTTGCTGCTGCTGTTGCTGTTGTTGCTGTTGCTATTTCTGTTTCTGTTGCTGCTGCTGCTATAGCTATAGCTCTGTTACTAGCTTCTTACACCCCACGCTGGTTGCTCTCAAAGACTGGGAAGCGCGGACATGATACGGAAGGTTGTCATTTTCAAGATTAATCTATACCGTTCATTTGATTCCAAGCTTGCTTGGTTTCCAATGGTAATTAAGCACAATAATTCTTATAACAACGTATATTTCACAAAAATTTAGGAGGAATTGGTTTGGAAACTGTGCAGATTATCGGCATTTTACTTGTATTCATTGTGTTTGTGGGCTTGATGATGACCCGCAAGCTGACCACGCTGCTCGCCCTGCCGATGATGGCGATTCTGCTGGCGGCGATCGCGGGTATCCCGCTCCTGTCCGATAACCCGGATACCTTCACCATCACCAAGGGTGTGCTCGCAGGCGGGGCCATGAAGCTGTCTACCGCCATCGCCGGACTGATCTTCGGTGCCTGGTTCGGCCAGATTCTCAGCAAGGTCGGCATCACGAAGACCATTATCCGCAAAGCTGCGGAGCTGGCCGGTGACAAGCCGCTGGCGATTGCCCTTATCTTTTTCCTCGCCGCGTCTGTAATCTTCTCGGCTGCCAACGGGCTGGGCATGGTCATTCTCGTCGGAACGATCGCTATTCCCATTATGCTCACCGCCGGTCTGAAGCCGTTCGTCAGCGGCCTTGTTGTCCTGCTGGCCAATGCGGTCGGCGTGGTCTTCAACGTCTCCACCTGGGCGATTTATACCGATGTGCTTAAGGTGCCCACGAACACGATTGCTTCGTATTCACTGATCTGCGCTATTCCGCTGATTGTCATTGCCTTGATAATGATCGTCTACTATACCCGCAAAGACGGCAAGGTCCGCCGTGCCTGGGCCATGCCGCTCAAGCCGGAATTCCAGGCTCAGGATACCAAGAACGTAAGAGCCATTGCGCTTATCAGCCCGCTTGTTCCGGTGCTGCTGGTATTTTTCCTGAAGGTTGATATTGTCTCTGCAGTCTTCATGGGGGCGGTTGTCACATTGCTGCTCGCCACACCGAAGCGTCCGATCCATGTGCTGTCGAGTGCGCTGGTGGAAGGGATTCAGGATGTGGCCGGTGCGCTTGGACTGATGATCGGGATCGGGATGCTGCTCAGCGCGGTAACTGCACCTCCGGTGGCGTTGCTGATTCAGCCGCTGATCGAAGGCATTATTCCAACCAGTCCGCTGATGTACATTCTCGTCTTCACTTTGCTGTCTCCGCTTGCGATTTACCGTGGACCGCTTAACGTCTGGGGACTCGGCAGCGGAATCGCGGCACTGATTGTTGCCGGAGGAATGGCACCAGTTGCGGCTATGCTGGCACTGCGTATCGTGAGCAATCTGCAGGCTGTCAGCGATCCGACCAACTCCCACAATGTCTGGATCGCCGACTACACCAAGACGGATATTATTGAAACGCTGCGCAAAACCCTGCCATGGATGTTCGCGGCTGTGATGATCTCGATGATTATCGCGGGTCTGACCGTTTTCTAGATTAAGCTCTGGTTAGGCGAATACAGATTGCAGATTAGAGACATAAGCTTCATGGAGAGGAGAACCTGCTATGAACAATAAACAAATCAGGATCGGCATCGATGTCGGGGGAACCTTCACGGATGCCGTTGCGATAGACAATGAGACCTTTGAGGTGTTGTCCAAGGTCAAAATGCCCACAACACATCACGATGAACGCGGAGTCGCCAGCGGGATTGTCCAGATCATTCAGCGGATTATGAGCGAGAACGGCATTCTTCCCGGTGACATCAAGTTCATCGCCCACGGGACGACTCAGGCCACCAATGCTCTGCTCGAAGGAGATGTTGCCCGTGTAGGCATCGTGGGGATGGGCACGGGACTGGATGCCCGCAGTGCCCGCTCCGAGACCAATGTGGCGAATATCGAGCTGGCTGCCGGTAAATATCTTACCACCTATCACAAGTTCATTGATTCGAAGGAACTGACGCCGGAAACCATCGATGCGGCGATTGATCAGCTGCTCGCCCAGGGTGCAGAGGTTATTGTGGCCTCGGAAGCCTACAGTGTCGATGATCCGGCCAACGAGCTGAGAGTGATGGAAGCGGCGCGCAGCCGGGGAGTGTACGCCACCGGCGGACATGAAATCTCCCAGCTCTATGGGCTGAAGACGCGGACCCGTACAGCGGTCGTCAATGCGAGCCTGATTCCGAAGATGATGGAGACCGCCAACATGACTGAGCAGGCCGTCAAAGAAGCGGGGATTACCTCCCAGCTGATGATCATGCGCTGCGATGGCGGTGTCATGAGCATCGACGAGGTGCGCAAGCGTCCGATCCTGACCATGCTGTCAGGGCTGGCGGCCGGTGTGGCCGGCGCCCTGATGTATGAGAAGATATCGGACGGTATTTTCTTCGAAGTCGGCGGAACCAGTGTAGATATCTCCGTGATCAAGAACGGCAAGGTGATGATTGAGAATGCCCAGGTAGGCGGACATAAGACGTATCTGCGTTCGCTGGATGTACGGACGCTCGCCGTTGCCGGGGGCAGCATGATCCAGATCGGCGGAGGCAAGATCACGGATGTCGGCCCGCGCAGTGCGCATATCGCCGGTCTGGAGTACGAATGCTTCACCGGTAAGGAGAATCTGGAGCAGCCTGTCATCGGTCTCGTCAGTCCGCGTCCGGGAGATCCGGATTACGTCACCGTCCGGGGTGCGGGAGGACATGAATATGCGCTGACCCTGGCAGGTGCGGCGAATCTGCTGAATCATGTGCCGGAGACGGACTATGCCCGCGGGAATATGGAGAGTACCAGGATAGCCTGGCAGGCGCTGGGTTCCCGGCTCGGCATGTCTGCGGAAGACGCAGCAAGGGCAGCAATGGATATTGCCATCCGCAAGGTGATGGCGGTTGTCAATCAGATGATCAGCGATTATGAGCTGGACACCGGGTTTGTTACGCTGGTGGGCGGCGGCGGCAGCGGAGCAGTGCTCGTTCCGGCAATGGCGGCGAGTGAAGGCTTCAAGCACCAGATCGCCAATAATGCGCCGTATATCTCCACGATCGGCGTTGGGATGGCAATGGTCCGCGAGCAGATCGAGAAGACTGTGGTCGGTGCGACAGAGCGGGATATCAAGCTGATCCGGGCGGAGATTATGGAGAAAATCGTCCAGTCCGGAGCGAATGAAGCCACGGTTGACGTGACGATCGAGATCGATTCGCAGCGCAATATTCTGCGGGCCATCGCCACCGGCTCGACCGAGCTGCGCTCGAAGGATCTGGCCAGCCGCGAGGTGCCCGTGAACGAGCTGATGCTGACGGCGGCGGAAGCACTGGGCCAGCCGGCCGGTCAGACGGAGCTGAAGGCGGCCTCCGGCAGATGGTTCCTGTTCGAGTCCGGCGAAATCAAGAAGTCCATGTTTGGGCTGGTGAAGAAGAAGCTCAGCCATGTCGGCGTGCTGGATCGCGAGGGCGTGGTGCGATTTAAGAAGACGAATGCGTATCATCTGGCTTTTTTGAAGAAGAATATGGCCGACCGGTTTGCCTCGTTCCTGGAGGAGAATACAATCTATTCGGACGCTAATGCGACGATCCCGAAGACCTTTGTCTTCTATAAGGAAAAAATGCTCGATCTGACCGGGATGCAGACCAAGGAGCAGCTGTTCTCCATTCTCGAAGTGGAAACCCAGCTGCTAGAGGACAACAGCGAAATACTCGCTGTCGTCTATCAGTAGGAGGTGTACAGGATGATGAAGACAGCTGAACGGACGCTACCAAGCGATAGTGTGCTGGGATATGCCGAACTCACAAATGATCTGCTGTTTCACAGAATACCGCACAGCAAACGGCGTTATTATGTAGAGCGCCCGCTGGCGATCGGCAGGGAGCAGGCCACTTCATTCAAAGCCCGCTACGGCACGGATGTCGGGGCCATCTGCCGGGACCGCGGAATCAGCGTCAATCTCAATGAACGGCAGGGCACCATCGGGCAGATCCGCTTCCGCGCCCAGATTGAGCTGTCGGCCAAGGAGCGCGCCATTACGCTGTATAAATCGTCCATGGAAGAACTGCGGCAGTGTGCCGGTGTGCTGCTTCCCGGCCGTTCCTTCACGCTGAAGGAAATCACAGACATCCATCTCGCGCATGAGCTGTTCCACGATCTGGAGTTCACGGAGCTGGGATACACCAACAAGCGGCTTGACGACATCAGCAGCCTCTCCCTGGGTCCGCTGCGCATCCGGGCCAGCGTGACCAAGACCTCGGAGATCGCCGCGCATGCGTTCAGCCGTTATCTTCTGGATCTGCCCTGCCTGCCGAATCTGCTGGATTACGCTTATATGATTCACAGCGGTACGCTGACTGCTGCTGAATTCTGGAGGCAGACGGAGGTTTGGTCCGGAGAGCTTGAGAATAGCTGAGCGGACTTCTTCAGACAGCAGCCTTGTGCACGTAAGCAGACAGCAACCTTAAGAGGTGTGCTGTCTGCTGTATTTTTGTAGAGGAAGCTATTGCGCCAGCCAGGGAGAACGTCTCTGACTTCGGACTCGAATTATGCTATGTTGGAGTGGGTAACCAGAATTTGGGGAGGCTGTCCGCGTGCCATTCAGAAAAGGGTCAAACAAATCAATATACGTGCCGCTGCGCACCAAGTTTATCGTATTGTTCTGCCTGCTGATTACGATTCCGTTTCTCGTGATCGGCACCATCAGCTATAAGAAATATACTGCCGGTGTGGAGCGCAGCACTGTGGAGCTCTCCAATCAGGTTGTGAGCCAGATTAATATCAACCTGGAGCATTACATTAAGGAACTGGACCGGCTTACACTTACGCCGCTGTACGATGAGGATATGATGCAGATTCTCCGCAAGCACAGCGGCAGCGGCTCGGCGAACACTTATTTAACTACGGATGAGACGCTGAAGATGAATCTGTTTATTTCTTCGCTGGCTTTTGACCGGGGTGAGATTGAGAGCATTCTGGTGTTCACCAATGACGGAGGAATCTTCAGTAATCTGGACCAGAGCGTCAGGAAGCGGTGGGACCGCAGCATGGCAGACTGGATGGAGGCGGTTGAGCAGGAAGACGGTGGTCTTGCCATCCTGCCGCCGCATGCTGCGGCCTACTATACAGAGGCGAAGCAGGGGATTATCTCGGTGGCCCGGGTTATCCGTGAGCCCTATACGAATGACATGCTGGGGATCGTCAAGGTGGATCTGACGGCACGGGGGTTCGGTTCGATTGTATCTACGGTGCGTTCGAGCGGGAGCGGTCTGCTGCAGATTACCGGCAAGGATCAGGTTATGCTGTACTCAGGGCCAGACGGGCTTCCCGATTCAAGTGAATCCTATATTACAGCCTCTGCCCACTCTTCATATACGGGACTTAAGGTGACCTCACTGATTCCGCGGACGCAGCTCCGGGAAGACGCACGCGAGCTAACGAATTCTACATTGATTGTCTCAATCGTAGCCCTGATGGCTGCTTATGCGGCGGCGATTCTGCTGTCGAACCGCCTGATTAAGCCGATTGCCCATCTGCAGTCGAAGATGAGGCAGGTGAAGCGGGGGCTGTTCCTGGAGCGGGCGACGGTCACTACGAGCGATGAAATCGGGCAGCTGACCGAAGGCTTCAATACGATGATCGGCGAGATCGACCGTCTGGTCAAAGAGGTCTATGAGACCCGGCTGAAGGAGCGGGAAGCCGAGCTGCTTGCGCTGCAGAGCCAGATTCATCCGCATTTTCTGTACAATACCCTGGAAATGGTGAACATGCTGGCCCTTCAGGGCAATACCCGGGAACTCTCGGGTGTGGTGACCAGTCTCGGGAAGCTGCTGCGCTACACGGTCGGCCATCAGGAGCAGATGGTGTACGTTCTGGATGAGGTAAGATTCGTAGAAGCGTATCTTCGAATCCAGGGTATGCGTCTTGGAGACAAGCTGCAGGCTGTAATCCATATTGACTCTTCCTTCGATTACTGCGTGGTGCCGAAGCTGATTCTGCAGCCGCTGATTGAGAATGTTATTGAGCATGCCATGGGCCAGGACACGCTGCAGCTTGCCCTGACGGCTTCGGTGGAAGAGGAAGACTTGGTGTTGTCCGTCAAGGATGATGGTCTTGGCATAACCGGTGAACGGATGCAGGAGCTTGAAGAACAGCTGTATCAGAATAAATCCCGGCCCGGTACAGAGACGGAGCAGGGCGGCTTCGGCCGGATTCAAAAGGGATTTGCGTTGCGCAATGTCCATCAGCGGCTCCGGCTGCTCTATGGAGAGCCTTACGGATTAACTCTTGATCATACGGCAGAGCGCGGGGTAACGGTCTCACTGCGGCTGCCGATGAACTGGGAAGCCATGAACAATGCCGGTCCCGCCGGGGACAGGCAGGAGGAGGATTAATGATGCGGACAAGGCTGCTAAGCCTTATGATAGCGGTATTAATGGCTGCGGGCTGCTCTTCAGGGGCAGGAAGGGGGGCGTCTGTCGGGAAAGTGGAAGGTGAAGAAGCAGGAGGAAGTGAGGCGGCTGCTGTGCAGGAGCCTGTGAAGCTGAAGTTCAGCATTTGGGGCAACGATGCGCAGAAGGCAATGGTTGAGGGCCTGGTGGATGAATATGAACAGCTCCATCCCGGGATGGAGGTAGAGATCATGACGATTCCGTTTGCCGATTATCAGCAAAAGCTGTCGATCATGCTGGCCTCCCGTACCGCGCCTGATGCCGGCTGGCTGGCGGAGCGGATGATTCCCCAGCTGCTGGAATCCGGCCAGCTGGTGGACATTGCAGCAGAGGTCAAAGAAGATCCCGGATATAACTACGCGGATATTTATCCGTCTACACTTGACATCTTCAAGCGGGAGGATCGGCTGTACGGAATCCCATTCTCTACGCCTCCGGTGCTGATCTACTACAATAAGGACCTGTTTCTTGAGAAGGGTCTGAAGACGCCAACGGAGCTGTATAAGGAAGGGAACTGGAACTACGAGGAATTTCTCAAGGCAGCGCGCAGCCTCACTGATTCACAGCAAGGCATTTACGGCGTGAAGCTGGTCCGCGACTGGAACAACTGGTCGGATGCGCTGCTGCCGCTGTTCTGGTCGCATGGCGCCGAGCTGTTTGACAGCAGTGCAACGGCTTTTGCGCTGAATTCTCCGGCAGGGAGAGAGGCGCTGCAGCTCTACAGTGATATGATGTTCAAGGACAAGGTGCATCCGCTTCCGGGCGATGAGCTAACCTTCGACAGCGGCCGGATCGGTATGTATACGGACCGTTACAGCTATACCTCGAAGGCCCGTGCGGTTACTGATTTTGATTGGGATATCGTTCCAATGCCGGCAGGTGTGAAGGGTACAGGAACTTCACTCGGCTATGCGGGAGTCTCTGTATTCGAGACCAGGCATCCGGCGGAAGCCGCGGAATTCCTGAAGTTCATCACCAGCGCAGAAGCCATGAGCGTTACCGCGCAATACTTCGTCCCGTCCCGGAAATCCGTGCTTGAATCGGATGTCTTCCTGAGAGCGGCTTCCAAACCTTCGCCGGAGAGCATCCAGCTGGCCGTGCTCGACCAGATCGCGGATGCCCGGATCGCGCCGGGCCATAAGAACTGGCAGCAGATTGATACGAAGATCCAGAGGCTGCTGGACGGGCTCTACACGCAAAGCTCTACCGTGGACGGACTGCTCGGACAAATGGAGGTTGAGGTGGGCCCGCTTATGAAATAAGAGGGGACTTTGTACACGTTAAAGACCGCCTTCGGCCCCCCAAAGTGCCTGAGTAATCATCGAAGCCACAGCCCCACTTTGTGGGGTTATTTTGCATACGTGGATAGAGACTGGTTTGAGCAACGCGACTGCTGCAGGAAACGGAATGAATGCGAATTTGCTTAGACTTGATGCAAAATCCTGCACGAAATGCAACAATTATCCCGTTAAATCGGCTATTATCCAAAATTATTGTATAAAAAGCAGGATTTCCTCCTCCACCAAGCCGATATAAGAAATAATCCTGTATTTCATACAACAATCCTTCCGGGCACCCGGTTTATTCAGGAGCAAAGCTGTATTACATACAACAATTTGTAGCTGTCCGCACACTGTGAGCTGAGCTTTTGGCAGCCCGCTTTACTGCCGGAGGGACTGCTGAGGAACAGCGTACGTAATGCGTAATCACAACCCCAGACCGCCAAATTTACAACAATCCGGCTTGTGAACTGAGCTGCCTGACTTGCATGCCCGGATAGTGCAGGGGCGGATATTTGCCTAAAGATCGTTTATACTGAGTTTACATACAAATTTTATTTTAATAGCAGCGCTAGTGAGTGCAGACTTGGAGGTTTGATCGCTTGGAATTATTTGAATATATTTTGCTGATGCTGGCCGCGGTCTCGTTGTCCAATCTGGTGAACCGGTTTATCCCCTCGGTTTCCGTGCCCATCATTCAAATTGTGCTGGGGATGGCTTTGACCTGGCTGCCTTTGCATTTTGAACTGACGTTGAATCCGGAGCTGTTTCTGCTGCTCTTCATTGCCCCCTTATTGTTTAATGACGGCAGGCTTGCGGATAAAGTGGCGTTATGGAAGCTGAAGAAGCCCATATTGCTGCTCGCGCTGGGACTGGTCTTCCTGACGGTAGGTGTCCTGGGTTACTTCCTGCATTGGCTGCTGCCTATTCTACCGTTAGCTGCGGCGTTTGCTCTGGCGGCGGCACTTGCCCCTACGGATGCCATCGCTGTAGGCGCGTTGGAGCAGAAGGTCAAAATCCCGCATCAGACGATGCAAATTCTCGAAGGGGAGTCCTTGATCAACGATGCTTCGGGTCTGGTATCCTTTCAGTTTGCCGTGGCCGCTATGGTCACCGGGGCATTCTCCCTCAGAACAGCCAGCCTTAGCTTCATTACCATTTCACTCGGCGGTGTCGTGCTGGGGCTGCTGCTCACGCTGATTAAATACGGGATAGTCCGATGGCTGCGCAGACTCGGGATGGAGAACGTTACGTTACATATGCTGATTGAGATTCTGACTCCATTTGCGATTTTTATGGCGGCAGAGGAGCTGGGGGTTAATGGAATCCTGGCCGTTGTCAGCGCAGGTATTGCCCATTCTTTCGGATATAAGCAGATGAATCCCGAGGTGGCTAAGCTGAGCATCGTGTCCAAAAGCACCTGGTCCGTCATTATTTTTGTCTTGAACGGCCTGGTCTTCCTGCTGCTGGGTACACAGCTGCCGGAGATCATACAGACTGTCTGGAACAATCCGGATATCGGGAATTTCCAGGTAATCCTGTACACGTTATTATTAACAGCGGCCGTTCTTGGCCTGCGTCTGATCTGGATGCTGATCATGGATATTCCCGAAGGGGAGGAGCCGCGGGGACACTGGAAGCTGGAGTTCAAGAAAGCCCTCATTCTCACGCTGTCAGGAGTCCGGGGAACGATCACACTCGCGAGTACGATGTCACTGCCGTTTTTCCTGGATGACGGTACCCGGTTTCCGGCCAGGGATCTGATTATTTTCCTTGCGGCGGGTGTGATTCTCTGGACCCTGCTGGCCTCCAACTATCTGCTGCCGCTGCTGCTCGGCAAAGAAAATGAAGCAGAGCATAATGCCGAAGAGGTTGAGGCCAAAATCGAAATTCTGCGCAACGTAGTTTCCGGTCTAAACGATCAGGCTACGGATCATTCGAGAATGGCCCTGAGCCACTTAATCAGCACTTACACCTCAAGAATCCGCATGCTGAAGAAAAATGAAGCTGCAGAGGAAATGGAGCGGATGCTGGGTGTTACTTCGCTCAAGTGGCAAAGAGAGTACACCCTGACTGCGATGAAGCAGCGGGAGGTGAATCCGTACACGGCCTACCGTTATCTGAACCGGCTGAACAAGCAGCTATTCATGCACACCCGTGATCCGGAGTACAGGAATGACCTGGTTCCAATCAAAAGCTGGGAAGAGATTGTAGGAGTGATCCAGCAGGTGCGTCTGAGCGGCCAGGAACGGCGTGAGGAATGGAACCGGCTGCAGTCCGCCAATTTTGCCTACGTCTTGAAGAAGCTGAGAGCGCTGCAAAGTGAAGGGGAGACCGAACCCGAAGCGGTCAGCGCCCTGATCATGCGCTATGAACGGGGGCAGATGAGATTGACCCGTACGGAGTCACTTTCCTCCACTAAACGGGAGTTTGAAGAGGCGCTGCAGGAGCTGTCCAGAGCAGGGATTCAGCTGGAGCGTGACAACATTCAGCTGATGTTCGAGAGCGGACGGATTTCCAGAGCTAGCATGAAGGAAATGAAACGTGATATCCTGTTTATGGAACATGAATTGAGGGAAGAAATGGGCTGATGAGTCCTCTTCTGTATTAAGGCTGAAATTCCACAAGGAGATGAACATATAGAGTATGCGAAAACAAATCGTGGCGGGTACATGTGCAGTTGTTGCGGCAATCGGAATCTTTATTTATGCCGGAAGCGGGGAACGAAACACGGCTGACGTCGAAGAGGCGCAGGCACAGGGCAGCAGCCAGCCGGTTAGTCAGGCGGCCACTCAGGATATTAAGCAAATGGTGTCTGATTACAGCTCGCGCGCGCTGACGTCCCAGTCCGCCTCCATCACCTCCACCCAGCTTATCGTGGACAGCGGCGGTCCAAACGAAGTCACCTATGCTTTGCCGGAGAACGAATTCTTCCTGTCGGTTGCCCCGTATGTGCAGAAGACGCATCCGTGCGCAACACACAGCCTGACCGGCTGCCAGGGGGAAATGGCAGGTCAGGAATTCGACGTATACATTGAAGACGCCGAAGGCAAGGAAGTGATGAAGCAGACCTTGAAGTCCCAGCCTAACGGGTTCATCGACCTATGGCTCCCGCGCGACCAGAAGCTTCAGATCACCGTCACGCATGACGGGAAACAAGCCAAGACCGAAGTATCCACCTTCGAGAGCGATGACACCTGCCTTACCACTATGCAATTAAGTTAATTTATTTCTATTAGGCTTACGGTCTCAGCCGTCTTCCGGGTACCGCTATTCAGCGGCAGGGAGGCGGCTGTTTGCTTTGATCATTTACTTTTTTCACCATGCGAATCACTGGCCTCCGGCTTAGTAACACAACGCAGGAGTCCTCCGCTTTGATCCAGAGGCACCTTTATGAAATGCTGCACAAATTACAACATTTTCCTCGTGAGATTGATCGAAATCGAAAATTGTTGTACTTTTTGCAGCATTTCCACGTCTCCCAGCCAATTAAAGAAACTATTCTTGTATTTCGTACAATAATTCGCCCAAACACAGGGGTAACTGGCGACCAGAGTTGTACTCCGTACAACAATTATGCCTAATCAGCCCGGCGGGCTTAAGAAACCGGCTTCGCTGCGGCTACAACTCCCGGGGGGAGTAACGAATAATCAGCTAAAGCTTATCCATACGTCTATCTTTCCCTCTCAATCCATCCATCGCTCTATCTAACCCTCTATCTAACCCTCTATCTAACCCTATCTATCTAGATATCTATCTATCTATCCATCCATCCCTCTATCTACCCACATATCCCCCCTACCTCTGCTCACGCCTCCCCCGCCCAGTCAACCGCCTAAGGTCTTCTCCTCTTTTGAATATAAAACCTAATTTACTATTCCAGAACCCGGTGTTACGATGGGGTGGAGTTGAGGCAAATAGGGGGCAAACAGGTTACATGAAGCGGATCACCCGGGTTTTTCACAATTGGAGTGTGACCTCAAAGTTTGTTGGGGTCTTTGTTCTGATTCTAACGGTCTCGTCCATCATCACAGGGGTCATCATTTATGTGCAGGCGTACAATTCAGCCATCTCCCAGGCGCGGAGCGTGATGGAACAGAATCTGCTGCAGACCAAAACCACGATCGATGAAAAGGTGGACATGATCGAGAACATTTCAGAGATCATCGCCTTTGATTCCAGGATTCAGACGCTGCTGGACAGCGCTTTTATTAATGAGAGCTTTCAGCTTCAGGACTACCGATACAACGTTGCTCCTATTGTAGATAACATTATGCGGCAGAATACGTACATCCACTCGATACATGTCTATATGAACAATCCGACGATCCCTGAGATCTTCGAGCTTTACGACGGCTTCTATAGTATGGACCGGATTCGCGGGGACGGGGAGTATGTACGGTTTATGAAGGATGTCCAGAACTCCACGGACTGGCGGGGACTGCATCTGGAGAATCTGCTGACAACGAGGCCTGATGTGAAGGCCAAAGCGGATGTCTTCTCGTATAACCGGAAGATTCTCTCCGGTCGCAATAACGAGGTGAACGGTCTGGTCGAAATTGAGGTGACACAAAGCGTGCTGTTCCAGCCGCTGGAGGATGCCAACACGGAGGTTGGAAGCGTTCTCGTCCTCGACAATAATCACAAGGTTGCCTCCAATAACAACACTCCGCTGTCCGATGCGATGATCAATGAGCTCACCGGGGGGATGCCCGGGGATAACAGCAGGCTGAATATGCTGGCAACGGTTGGCGGGGTCAGGTCCATAGTGATCTCGGTCCCGCTTACAGGCCCGGATCTTCGCCTTGTGGGTGTTTTTCCGGTCAGCAACTTCGTGGATAAAGTGAACCAGTCGATCCGGACCAGCTTCATGGTGCTGATTGCCGCGCTCATTATACTGAGCCTGCTGGTGTATTATCTGACAGTGAAGCTGCTGTCCCGAATGAAGGTGCTGCTTAAGGCGATGAAGCAGGTGCGGGAAGGCTCCATTGACGTATCGGTGCCGGTTGTCTGGAATGACGAGTTCACCCAGATGGCACTGAGCTTCAACCATATGACTACCCGGATCCATGATCTGGTCGAAACCGTATACAAATCCGAGCTGCTCGAAAAAGATGCCGAACTCAAAGCGCTGGAGTCCCAGATCAATCCGCATTTTCTGTACAACACGCTTGCGACGATCTCCTGGGTGGCCCGCAAGGCCAAAGCGCCGGATATCGTGAAGCTGTCAGATTCCATGGCCAAGTTCTACCGGCTGGTACTGAACAAGGGGAATTCGGAGACATTGGTGGCGAATGAACTCGATATGGTGGGGGCTTATCTGGCGATTCAGAAGTTCAGGTTCGAAGACCGGTTTGACGCGGTTTTTGAAGTGGAGGAGCGGGTCAGGAACTGTTATACACTGAAGAATATTTTGCAGCCGCTGGTTGAGAATGCCCTGATTCACGGGATTGAGCCTAAGCGTTCACATGGTACCATTATCATCAAAGCAGCACTCGAAGAAGATCTGGTGGTCATCCGCATCATCGACGATGGGGTAGGCATGCCGCGGGATATGATCGAGGATGTAATTGCAGGCAAAGTTCTCAATACACGAGGCAGCGGGTTTGCCATTGCCAATATAACCAAACGTCTTCAGGCTTTTTATGGGGAATCCCAGCATATTGAACTTTACAGCAGACAGGGGATTGGAACGGTCATTACCTTGTCTTTTGCAGCCAGGGGGATGAACAATGTTTAAAATGCTTATTGTCGAAGATGAACGCTGGGAGAGAGAAGGGTTAATCGAGTTTCTGGACTGGGCGTCGATGGGCATCTCTGTGATCGAGACCGCTGCGGACGGCATCGAGGGATTGGACAAAGCGCTGGAGATCAGGCCGGATATCATCATCACAGATATACAAATGCCCGGCAGGAATGGAATCGAGATGGCCAAGCTTGTTCTGGAGCAGCTTCCCGGGGTGCGGATCGTTGTGCTGACCGGGTATGATGATTTCGAATTTGCCCGTGAAGCCTTGCGGTTCGGCGCGGTGGATTATGTGCTCAAGCCGGTGGGGGAAGAAGAAATGCTCAGCACGATGCTCAAGGTCGTCCAAGGCTGTGAGGATCAGCTGCTGAAGCGGAGTGAAGAGGAGCGCATGTGGCTGGAAAAAGATGCGGTGCACCACCTCTCGCTGCGCCAGCAGGTAATGGATTGGCTGCTGGGCCGGGGCGGTGCGGAGGCGCAGCAGCAGACGATTAATGAACTCCGGGACAATGGCTATCTGGAAGCGGGCGCCTTCTCTGTGTGGCTGTGTTCCCGGCCGGGCCTGCCGCAGAAGCCGGATACAATGGAGATGGAGCGGACCGCCGGAACTGTACTCGGGCGGCAAGTGCTTGTGCTTTCAGCCGGGGCGGGGGCAGGGCAGGGAGAACTAGCGGCCCTCGTCCTGCTCATCGCCCTGCAGCAGGATGAGCTCAGCGGCCAGGCACAGCTTGCAGAGAAGCTGCTGCAGGTGCTTAATCTGCAGCCAGTGATCATGGAGGATACAGCCCGGGAACAGGTTGATCCAGCGGGGTGGATCATCGGTATAAGCTCACCGCGGGAGGATATCGGACTCATCCGCGAATCCTTCCGGGAATCGCAAAGTGCATTTAACTTCGCGGTGTTTAATGGCCTGAGCGGAGTTGTTGCAGCAGACGGGGAGCAGCTCGCCAGGAAACAATTCACTAAGGACTCTGAGGTGTTCACCCGGCAGTTCCGGGAGCTGGCCAAGCGACTGAGGTATGATCTCGGGAGCGGGAGCCCAACCGGACCGGTCATGGACGAACTGTTCGCCTTGCTTGCCGCGCATCCCGGGGCAGGAAAATCCTATATCGCTTCCTTGCTCGGCGGTGTGATCGAGAGCTGTTCCTCGCTTGCAATGCCCGCTGCCCAAGCTACCACAGCAGTTGCCGCCAATCATATGGAGGCGCTGCTGGCCAGCAGCCGTCTCCCGGACATGAGAGCTTATACAGCAGGCGTAATCGGTGAAATGTCGCTGCTGCTGGAAGAGAAGCGGAACCGTAAGGACGACTATCTGATTAACAGGGTCATCGTTCTGATTGAGGAGCAGTACGGGAATCAGGATCTGAGCCTGGCTTATTTAGCCGGCGAGGTATTCGTCTCCCCCAACCACCTGGGGATGATCTTCAAGAAGAAGACAGGCAAGACACCGAGTGAATATATCCAGGAGTACAGGCTCGCACGTGCGGAGGAGATGCTGCGCACAACCAAGCAGCGCATAGCTGTAGTGGCCGAGCAGATCGGCATTCCGAATCCATCGTATTTCGGGCTGCTGTATAAACAGGCCTATGGAATGACACCCGGAGAGTACAGGGAATTCGTACAGCGTTAAGGATCAGATCCTTCCCGGACGATAATAAGTCAGCCTCAATCGCAGATGATGCGTTTGGGGCTTTTTTATTTAGATAGCGCTTACAAACTTCGTGGGATTCTGATACCCGCGTTCATTTTTGATATATAACCCTGGCAGGCGGCATTTTATAATTAACCCATAGGAAGATGAGAAGTCGAACGCAATCGAATGGAGAAGAAAGGATGTAGCTTATGAGCAGTTTGCCCTCCAAGCGGTTCTGGCAGCAGCGGTATCTGATGTTGCTGACCCTGCCGGCAGTACTATGGATGATCATTTTTAACTATATCCCGATGTATGGTGTGATTATTTCCTTCAAGGAATATACACCTTTTCAGGGGTTTCTCCACAGTCCCTGGACAGGGCTGGCGAATTTCCGGGAATTATTCAATGATCCGACGTTTACAGAATCACTGGTTAACACGTTCAAGATCAGTATTGCCAAGCTGGTATTTGGTTTCCCGGCACCGATCCTCCTGTCGATCCTGCTGAATGAGGTAGTATTCAAAAGATTCAAGCGGATTGTTCAATCGCTGACGTATTTGCCGTATTTCGTATCCTGGGTGCTGGTAGTCGGCTTAATGTACACCCTGCTGGACCCGGAGACTGGTGTAATCAGCAAAATGCTGGTCAGCACCGGGATAATTGGAAGCGATACCATGATGATGGGCAGTCCCCATACGTTCCTGACCCTGGTTGTGTTTACGGAGATCTGGAAAAATATCGGCTGGAACTCCATTATCTATCTGGCAGCCATTGCCGGTATTGATCCCCAGCTGTATGAAGCGGCCATTGTGGATGGTGCGGGCCGGTTCCGGCGGATCTGGCATATTACATTGCCTTCCCTGAAGCCAACGATCATTATCCTGCTGATCCTTTCGGTGGGCGGGCTCATTAATTCGAACTTTGACCAGATGTATCTGATGCAGAATTCAATGACCCAGGATGCAGCCAATGTACTGTCTGTGTATTCGTACAAAACGGGTCTCGTAACAGGCAGATTCTCCTACGGTACTGCGATTGGCCTGTTCCAATCCATCGTTGCTTTTGTGCTGATGTACATTGCCAATTATTCTTCACGCAAAATCACTAAAGAGAGCTTGTTCTAGGAGGCGGGACATCATGTTAACGTATTCGAAAAGGTGGCCGGAACGAGCCTTTGACATCCTGAATGTGCTGGTGCTGCTGGCGCTCTGTGTTATGACCCTGTATCCGTTCTATAATATCGTAATTACTTCCCTTAACGATCCGACGGATGCCGCCCGTGGGGGGATCGCCTTCTGGCCGCGCGTGTTCTCCATGGAGAATTACAAAGTCGTGTTTCAGGATGAACGTATGGGGCATGCCTTTTTCATCACCATCGCCCGGACTCTTGCCGGAACAGCAACTGCGGTATTGTTTACAGCAGCCTTTGCTTATGGCGTATCCAAGACCGAGCTGATGGGGCGTAGGATTTTCCTCATGATGGCTATTGTCACCATGTATTTCAGCGGCGGTATTATTCCTTATTACCTCGTTGTAGCCAAGTATCTGCATCTAAAAGGGAGCTTCCTGGTCTACATTATCCCGAATCTGTTCAATGTGTTTAATGCCATCATTATGCTGACCTTCTTCAGGGGACTGCCCAAGGAAATTGAGGAATCGGCCAAAATTGACGGTGCCAACGATCTGCGGATTTTCTGGCAGCTGGTCCTGCCGGTCTCCAAACCTGTGCTGGCGACGATTGCACTTTACAATGCGGTGTTCCACTGGAACGCCTGGTATGATGCCATGTTATTCGGTAATGATAACCTGCTGACACTCCAGCAGATTCTGATGCAGATCATCAGCTCGAACAGCAATGTCAGCCTGATGGCCAGCAACCTGGGACTGGGTTCAGTCTCTGCGCAATCGCTTAAGCTGGCGACGATGGTCATTACCACATTGCCGATTGTCTTTACCTACCCGTTCGTACAGAAATATTTCGTGCAGGGCGTGATGATCGGTTCGGTCAAAGGTTAATAACGGCTTTAACGGCTCCGGCCGTTTAAGTATATAGATTTCATTTTATGGGAGGTCAATGTATGAGAAAGAAAGGCGCACAAGGAATGGCCGCTGCTTTACTCGCCGTCACTCTGTTGGCAGGCTGCAGTTCTAATAATACCGGCACTAATGCAAATGGAGCGGCTGAGGGTAATGCGCCGGCTACTCCGGCAGCGAATGCTTCGGCAGAACCTGCTAATGCGGGCACAGACACCGGAAGCACGGAATCCTGGAAGCAAGACACCTCACCTTTTAAATTCACCCAATATTTCTACGGGAACTGGGCATCTGCATATCTGTGGAAGGATCAGTATGCGATGAAGCTGGCTGCAGAAAAAACAGGTGTGACGATAGACCGCAAGCTGGCAACAGGGAACGATGACGATTACCTGAACACCATGATTGCTTCCGGGGATCTGCCGGATACCATCATGCTGGACTGGAACAATCCTGCGGTAAGCAAGCTGATCAATAATGGCATGGTCTACTCCATGGATGAGCTGATGGACAAATATGCACCGGAGCTGAAGTCCATGCTTGACCCGGACATGGTGAAATATCATTCGGTTAACGGGAAGCTCTGGTACTTGCCGAACCTGTTTGAAACCGCTGACAGACTGACCAGCGGGGTGCCGATTACGCCGATTCGTCCATGGTTCTTCCGAGAAGATATTTACAAGGCCATTGGCAGTCCGGAGCTGAAGACGACAGATGATCTGATGAACGCCCTCAAGCTGGCAAAGGAGAAATTCCCTGAGATCAGTCCGGTCGGTGTGGAGAACTTCGATGTGGCCAAAAACAGCTTCGGCGGCAGCTTGTCAATGAACTTCCTGATCAGCTCCTTCTCGCCGAATCTGCTGGAGGAACGCATCAAGGATGATCAGCAGATCGTAGAATACCCGATGCGGAACAAAGGCTTCATCGATTCCTTCCGTTACATGAATCAGCTGTACCGCAATGGACTATTCGATTCACAGCTGCTGATCTATAAGCAGGAGCAGTATGAAGAGAAGCTGTATGGGGCGCAATATGCCGCAGCTTCGCAGTACATGTCCAATATGTACACCCAATACAATCCGAAAATTGAAAGTACGCTGGGGGCCGATCATAAATACTCGATTATCGGCGGACTTCAGGCGAATGGTCAGGACCCAAGATATGCCGCTTCCCGTCTGATGGGCTGGCAGGGCTTCTTCATCACCAAGAATGCGAAGAATCCGGAACGGATTATCCGCTTTGCTGAATATGCCTGGTCCGATGAAGGACAGCTTGATGCACGCTATGGTACTGAAGGCGAGACTTATGACATGGTTGACGGCCTGCCGAAATTCAAGCAGGAAATTATGGACTTGAAGCTTAAGGACAACAACGCTTATAACGCCCAGTACGGCTTTGATGATTCGACCCTCCTGATGCGGGCAGGTAAACTGTGGGATGATGCGTCCGCCCGTGATTTCCAGGAGCAGCAGCCGGAGCAATTCGCCGGAGCGAAGCTGCTGGAGAAATACAACTTCGACAGCTATTCCCTGGGCATGGACAATCTGGAGCCGGACGGCTCTTCACCTGAAGGTGTGATCAACGGCAAAGTGAAGGATCTCTGGAACAAAACCATTCCGAAGCTGATCCTGTCCGAAACCGATGCTGATTTCGACAACGCCTACAACGATTTCATCAGCCAGATGGACAAAGTCGGTGCAGAGAAGGCCGAGAAAGTGATGTATCAGCGCCACCTGGAGGATATGCAGAAGAAGGGCGTTCAATAAAGGATAGTGGGTTAGAGGGATTCGAGGGGGACCGTGTTTATCACGGTTCCTTTTTTGTTGTTCTGTTGATCTACACTAATCATGAGGAGAATCCGATAATCCGGTGTAAAGGGAATATATTCAATAGATTCCTGATATTATATCTGGCCGATGAGGAATAGTGACCAAGTCAAAGGAGCGTAATATGATTATCAGTTTGATTTTCGTTGCTTTAAGCGGATTAATGGGAGTAGGGATGTACTTTCTAGTCATCGGCATAGTTTTTTCTGCTGGCGGAGGCGGTTTATTTTGGGCAGCAACCGACTATACTCAACTGTCGTTTTATATTGTTCTATTGTTAGTGTGCCTGGTAATCTGCTTTTTCTTCGCAAAACACTTATTAGAGAAGAACCTGCATCTTTTGCTTCTGATCTGTTTTAGCACGACAGTGCTCTTTTTCTTCCTTGCGCCTTGGCTTACATAATTAGAAATTCCAGATATACATTCAAAGAATAATCATTTTGCCTAATACATGTTAAGCAAGGGAGATAAACAATGGAGAAATCCATAAAGACAGTATTCCAAGTCATTCTATATATGTTAGCAGCAATTGCAATACATTTGATCTTAATCTATTTTCTCGGGATAAGAATTGAGGGAGGAGGGGGCACAGAGTTAATCATTTTACTGAGTACAACGTATGTTCTTCCCCTCGCCATGTGCTTTCTCAACGGTTTATTGTTTAGTAGGGCGAAGAGAGTCAGGGACCGGATCACCTGGTTCTTATTTACAGTTATCCCAAGCAGCTTACTTCTGTTTCTTTTAGTGGAAATGCAAAGTGCTGGAGGCAGTGAAGATGCGTTGGTATTTATTACAATGCCGAAGTATTCGGCTGAAATGATCTATCTGCTTCCAATAGTTATTATAATCATCCAATTAATTATGACGGTATACTATCTTATTAATGTAAGGGTATGGAATAGGAATTAATGTAATCACTATCGAATGAAATGATTGCCGCACCTGTTGTGCTGGCTTATAATTAACTCAGACGAAGAACGTCCCAAGCTGCTGCTGGCAGAGGGGCGTTCTTTTTTGCGTAAATGAGAGAGGGAGGTAACTGATTATGGAGTTTGAAAATGCACATCAGCTGCTAATGGAGCAGCATTTATCGGTCAGAACAGGGGAGCGCAGAGGCCGGTTGGCACGGGGGCATCAATATGCCGAGAAGCTATTCCTGCAAAATGTCTGGTGGCCGCTGTTCGGCAATCTGGATCATCTGCATCCTGAATATGAGGTGTATGACTGGAACCGCAAGTCGCAATTTCTTGATTTTGCTTTTCTTCCGCCGTACGGGAAATTCGGTTTGGAATGCGATGGGTATCAGAGCCATGTGAAGGATATGGACCGGGAGAGGTTCAGCTATTCGCTTAACCGGGATACTTTTTTGAATGGACTGGGCTGGAGGATTATCCATTTCTCCTTCGATGATGTGCAGAACCGCCCGGAGATCTGCCGCATGCTGCTGCAAATGGTCATCGCCCCTTCATTGATCCGGGTTCCGTCCGGGCAATCCCTCTCCCCGCAGGATAAGGAAATCGTTAAACTGGCTTGGAGCCTGGACAAGGGACTACGTCCCAAAGACGTGATGCTGCAATACAATCTGAACTTTCGGACGGCGCGTAAGCAGCTGCAGGAGCTGGTGCGTAAAGGGCTGCTCCGTCCGGTGATGCAGAATTCATACATTTGTTATTATGAGCCGGTGGAGGGAGTACCTGATATGTTCGTGTAGCTGTTTGTGTAGTTGTTTCTGTAGCTGTTTATGTAAGAGCTGATGTAAGAGCTGATGAATTGTCCGGGAAAATATGCTCTGAGCTTTCAAGCAAGGTTTGTAAGTTAGGCAAACTGCTTAGAATGTGCTGTTGTCTCAGAGCTCCGGCCTGTAGCAGCGAATGGGATTCTTAAGTTGGCGTCTGTATATAGGGAAATGTTGTATGAAATACAACTCGGTTACATGCATACCCGGCTATTTTGGAGGATTGTTGTACGAAATACAACAATTATTCCAATAATCGGCCTGGAGGAGGATAATTGCTGCATTTTATACAACATTTTTCAATTTTTACCCTTTTAAGGAGGGGAATGTTGTATTTAGTGCAGGATTTTGAGTAATAGTGACCATACTTCTCTCCATTCGCACCATCCGCACCATTCGCACCATGAGGATGCATGCGGACCCAGGCAGGATTACTCTATAGACATTAAGAAGTTTATCGACCTGTTCGCCCACGGATTTGCGCAGATGAACCTGCTCATAGATTCGTGTAATGAACCTGCTCATGGACAGCTTATAGTCTTGTTAACGTTCTATTCACAATACTCTGTTAGTCTCTATAAGTGTCAGGCGGATGATTATCCGGCCTACAATATGTAAGATGATGCGGAGGATAATATGGTAATAACTATGCAAAAAAGGCTGGCCGCTGGTCTGACGATATTAGCTGTAATCGGGTTAAGCGTGAGCCTTATATTTCCCGGGAAACATGCCATGGCCGAGACGGCTCAAACTCAGCCAGCGGTACCTCAGACTGAAGCATCTGCCGCCAATCTGAAGGATATCGCGGGTCTGACTGCTTTCGTTGACGGAATCATGGAAGAGGATATGAACCGGCTGCAAATTCCGGGAGCGGTGATCTCCATCGTCAAGGACGGCAAGATCATTTTGGGCAAAGGGTATGGCAGCTCCAATCTGGAGCAAGCGGCTCCGGTTGACCCTGCAACCAGCATGTTCCGTATCGCTTCTACGACCAAGCTGTTCACCTGGACTGCTGTAATGCAGCTCGTTGAACAAGGTAAGATTGATCTGGATACCGATATTAACACCTACCTGAAATCCGTGAAGATTCCTGCTACTTATCCTGAACCCATCACCATGCGCCATTTGATGACCCACACAGCAGGATTTGAAGAGGGCGGAGTCGGTTATCAGATCGTCACTGATCCTGCCGGATTGCCCGGTTCCATCTCGGAGACACTCCATAAACATATGCTGGCCCGGATCAGACCGCCCGGTGAGATGAGTGCCTATTCTAACTATGGAGCCACGCTTGCAGGTATGATCGTGGAGGACGTCAGCGGTATTCTTTATAATGATTATATTCAGAAGTATATCTTCGATCCGCTGGATATGAAACATTCGACGGTCGTGGAGCCATTGCCGGAGTCATTCGTCCCTTACCAGGTGGTAGGGTATAATAGCGAGAACGGCAGCTTTATTCCAGGCACGCCTACTTTCGAGGGCGGATTTCGTCCTGCCGGCTCGGGCACCGTATCTGCAGTAGACATGGCACATTTCATGATCGCGCATCTGCAGAACGGGAAATATGGCAAAGGGCAGATTCTGAAGCCTGAGACTGCTGCATTCATGCATTCAACGGCCTTCCAGCTCGATAAGCGCCTGCCGGGAGTAGCTCTCGGATTCGCAGAGAAGCGGGTGAACGGGGTAACATTAATCTCTCATGGCGGCTCCGATCCCATGTTTAATACGGAATTGTATCTCGCACCTGCCAAGCAACTGGGGATTTTCTTATCCTACAATGGCGGTCAAGGCAGTGAATCGGCAGCAAATCTGGTCCAGGCCTTTTTCAACCGGTATTATCCCGCTCCCGAAGTGAAGCAACCGGAGTTCTCCGCTTCCGCGGAATCCGTACAGAAATATGCCGGCTCCTATCAATTTACACGCCGCAACATAAGTGATATTGACAAGTTCTTTAACTTTTTTGCCCAGCTGAATGTTACGATTGCGGACAATAAGCTATCCTTGGGAAGCGGCAGTGAACAACAGCTGTACAGAGCCATCGGTCTTAACCTGTTTCAGCTTGAAGGAGGGACCGATCAGATCGGCTTCCTTACGGATGAGTCCGGCAAAGTTACACATATGCTCCTGGACATGGCTCCGGAGATGCCGCTGGAGCGTACGCCACTTTTGGATCAGAGTAAGTTTTGGCTTATCCTTCTTGGTGCCGCAGGATTCATTTTCATCACCGCTTTGCCCGGACCCCTCTTCTTCAGACGCAGGTTCAAGGCGATGACGCTCGCAGAAAAGCGGGCCATCCGATTATCTGCGGGAACTGCAGGCTGGGCGCTGTTATCTTTTATTACTCTGTTTATGGTTATTATGTCCATGGACATTATGCAGAAGCTCAGCGGTATCAGTCCTTTGCTGTCTGTCAGCTTGGTTATGCCAATCATTATGGCGGGCTTGACCTTAGCAATGTTGGTCTCGGCTATATTGGTTTGGAAAAATAAGTACTGGACCGCCTTTAAGCGGGTGCATTACACGTTAGTGACGCTTTCGGCTGTCGTACTGATGATCTTCTTCTACTATTGGAATCTGCTCGGCTGGCAGTTTGGATAACGCTTAAGAGAGAAGGATGATCGTGGCTACTATACTTATCGCGGATGATGATGACAATATCCGGAAGCTGATGTCTCTATATCTGCGCAAAGAAGGGTTCGACCTCGAAGAAGCCGGGGACGGCACCAAGGCCTTGTCCATCATAGAGGACTCACAGATCGATCTTGTCATTCTGGATATTATGATGCCGGGACTGAATGGCTGGGAGCTGTGCAGGGAAATCAGGCGTTCGGATGCCAACCTCCCCCTCCTCATGGTGACGGCCAAAGCGGAATCTGCCCACAAAGTGAAAGGATTTCAGCTCGGAACGGATGATTACCTGACCAAGCCGTTTGATCCGGTGGAACTGGTGATGCGGGTAAAAGCGCTGCTCAAACGCGCACTGGTAGTTACTTCCCAGTCCGTGCAGCTCGGCAATGTGGTGCTCAACCGCCGGACCTTTCAGGTTACACGCAGTGGGGCACCGGTCACGCTTCCCTTGAAGGAATTTGATCTTCTGTTTCTCCTGGTCAGCCATCCCGGGCAGATCTTCACCAGAGAACAACTGATTCAGCAAGTCTGGGGACTCCATTATGAAGGGGACGGGAGGACTGTAGATGTGCATATCAGCCGGCTGAGGGAGAAGTTCAGCGGCAATGGCGAGGGTTTTCAAATCGAAACTGCCCGCGGTCTGGGATACCGGCTGATCCCTGAGCCATGATCAAGACACTGTATGTTCGGGTCATTCTCACGTTCCTCAGCATCATCATCTTCAGCCTGATCTGTTCCTTTTTCATCGGCTTGTATGTTTTTCAGCAGCAAATAAGCTATAAGGGACAGAGCGAAATGCTCGCAGTGGGCCAGGAGATCATTCACCGCTATGATGACGCCAAGCCTACAGATACGGACGAGTTCCTGAATAGTATGGTTAAAATATCGGCACATCCCATTAACCTGTACGATCCATCCGGAGAACATACTTTTTACGGGCTCATAGATAGCCCTGCTGTACCCATCACCTCAGAAGCTGTCCGGCAAGTGCTGCAGGGGAAGGTCTATCGTTCCTCCAAGGAAGATAAGGATACGTTCATCGGAATGCCCTTTATGCTCAAGGGGGAGTGGCATGCAATGTTCCTGCAGTACTCTGCAGGGAACGAGGCTATCGTCAACCGGATGGTACTCTTTGTGCTGCTGCTGGTGCTTGTGCTGGGAAGTGTATGTATCGTTGTTGCTGCCAGATATCTGGTGGAGCCGATCAAGGCTTTGACGAATGCTACCAAAAGACTGGCCAAAGGTGACTTCGAGGTGGATCTTAAAAGGAACCGAGTGGACGAGATCGGGGAGTTGACACAAAGCTATGTGGAGATGGCCGGAGAATTGAAGCAGCTGGAGCAGATGAGGCAGGACTTCGTATCGAATGTTTCGCATGAAATTCAGACACCGCTTACGTCTATTTCCGGCTTTGCCAAGGCGCTGCAGAACAATGATCTGATTGCAGAGGAGGAACGCAAGGACTATCTGGATATCATCATTGCGGAGAGTGGGCGTCTGTCGAGGCTAAGTGATAATTTGCTGAAGCTTGCTTCCCTGGATTCCGAGCATCATCCCTTCATAACAGGCTCCTTCCGGCTTGACGAGCAGATTAGAACCATCGTTGTAACCTGTGAGCCGCAATGGTCAGCCCGAAGCATCGTTATTGATCTGGAGCTGCCGGAAGCTGTCCATATCATTGGGGATGAAGATCAGCTGAAGCAGGTATGGATGAATCTGCTCAGCAACAGCATTAAGTTCACGCCTGAAGGCGGAAAGATCCGCATCTCTTTAGACAGCAGTGCAGCAGAAGTATCCGTCACCATCAGCGATAATGGCATCGGGATTTCCCCGGAAGAGGCTGGCGCCATCTTTCAAAGATTCTATAAAGCTGACAAGTCGCGCAGCGGAAACAACAACGGGAACGGTCTGGGGCTTGCAATTGTCAAAAAAATCGTCTCTCTGCATCAGGGGAACATTGAGGTGGAGGGAGCACCTGGAGGAGGGACGACGATGATTGTCAGGTTGCCCGTACGCCAGACATGATGAAGTCCCTAAATTGCCGGTCCGCTGCCTGGTCTTCCTCCGTAACCAAACCGCCCCGCTGATGAGTAAGAATCACGGCTTTTTGCAGGTACATGAAATACAGGTGGGTGGACTTCTGCAGAATGGGCATGGGGATACAACAATCCGGAATAATTGGGAGGTAATAAGACCATACCTCGGGGTATACCGGTTCAGGTCCAAGGCGTAAGCGAAGCGACTGCCCAGGCGGAAAGTAAGGAAACAGACAATGCCTCAACGAGTGCCAGAACAATATGGGTATAGGGAAAGCAGTACTAAAGAAACACCAGGGTCAACGAAAACGACAACTCCGAAAGCCATGCAACTAACGGGACTGACAGATATCACGAGCATAACTGCGAATGCAAATAGCTCAGCAGAAGTTCTTGCAGTTGATAAAGCTTGAATATGAATTTAGAAAATTCTTAACTGTGGTAATTCTGTCGCATTACAATGAACAAATGTCCCTCCGGTAGCTGCGGAGGGGCATTTGTTCATGTACAGGAAATTAAGCAAGAAGAAATATTGTGAAAAAGACGGTGAAGAGACGGCTAAAGAAATTTAGAAGAGTATTGTTTAGAGCCTGGGTGTCCGGTGTTCCTGAAATAAATGGATTTTCTCCACTTGCTAGGAATCGGAGGAGTGAAAGTCCAACAGCAGTTGGAAAAACAGTACTTAATTGGCAGTAAATCGGTCAAAGTAAAGGAAGGATGAGAATTTAAATGCCATTTTCCAATTAAACTCCGAAAATAATCCAAAATGATAAAATTAAGATATGTTTTTCCACTTAAATTCTTCAGAGGTTGACCTAACCAACATCAGCTAGCATGAGTAAGCAGCTTGCTTACAAGGAGATCCTTCGCTGGAACAGAGAGCAGCAGCAGGAGCTATCGCATGGCAACCCGATAAGTTTGCCTGGAGGAAAATTTTGTTCGTTGCAGAGCTAATCCTCTATTCCTCAACCGTCTTTGCCGAGCTCGGCGTGTTCTTGTTCTTATACACCCACATCGCGTACTCCAGCGGGCGGATCAGCGCTTTGCGGTAGGTGCTATTGTCGCCGGAGCGGGCGAAGACCTCGCGGGCCGGCTTGGGGTTGACCTCCAGCACGTAGATCTTGCCCTCGCGGTCGATCGCGAGGTCGAGCGCCAGCTCGCAGAGTGCGCCGAAGCTGTCTTCGAGGTACGCGGCGGCTTCGAGCCCCAGCTTCTCTGCGGTCCGCATGGCCTTGTCGGCCCGCTCTTCGTTGCCGAGCCACTGCTTCAGCAGGGCCTCGGCCCGCATCGCATGCCCGCCGCCATGAAGGTTCGAGGTGACGCTGCGGGCAGCGCCTACCCGGCCGGCCATGCCGGTGAATTCCCAGACGCCCTGGCCGTTCTTCTGCACGAGCATCCGGTAATCATGGAACCGTCCGCTGGGCAGACGCAGCGGAATGCCCTGCTGGATGAGGAACCGTCCGCCGAGGCACCACTGGCGCACAATCGACTCCAGGCGGTTCAGCGACACCTTGCGGGGCGCGATGATCTGGCGGCTCTGGCGGCGTCCCTGGATATCGTAGAGGTGCTTGCCTTCCCGCTGCCGTTCAATCCGCAGGATGCCGCGTCCGCCGGTGCCGTTAACCGGCTTGACGTAGACGACCGGACTGATCTTCAGCATCCGGTGGAGATCGGCGGAAGACTGATATAGAAGAGTCTCCGGCATATGCTGCCGAAAACGGCTTTTCTGTGAAAAGGTCTGGTGAACCGTCCACTTATTACGCAGCGGGCGGTTCAGGAAGGTCAGGTGGTCGTACCGCGCGCGGAAGCGCAGCAGCTGCTGGAACCGCTGGCTGCGCTGAATGCGGCAGCGGTCATAGATCATATTGGGGAAGGAGCGCCACCTGCGCGACCATGTTCCGCTTTTAACATCATAGACAAGCGCATGGATCTGTTCCTTGCTTACATGCACATCTGCGGGGGTAAAGACAAAGACATCCAGGCCAATCCGGCTGCCTTCAATAATCATCCTCCGGTACACGCTCTTCTCCTCAAGCTGTTTGGCGTCATTCAGATATAGCGTGAGGATGCCTAAGACGGGCTCTGGCACAGGAGTTCACCTTCTTGTGGGAGAATAGTAGGTCCGGCTGCAGTCCGGGGAGACCGCAGCAGCAGCGTGGGTTTGCCCGTAGGGCCGTTAACCAGGTCTACGGCGGCAAGCCCGCTGTTGAAGCACATTTTCAGGCTGGCCGGGTTATCGCAGGCCACATGGCATTCCAGCTGTCCAAGACGTTCCAGCTGCGCGGTAAGCAGGGCTGTGCCGGTATGCCTCTTGCGGTACAGGGGATGAACGGCTACTACACAGGCCTCCTTGCCGTAGCCGGAGACGAAGCTGACACCTGCGAGCTGACGGCCGTTCTGACCCCGGACAGTGGCAACGAGCAGCGAAACTCCCGGCAAGGCGAGCTGCTCCGGTGTCAGCCGGGCCAGCTGCCTGCAGCCGCGAAGTGTAATCCTCTGCTCCCCATACTCCCTCAGGAACTCAAGCAGTCCGGATAGTCTGGAATTCCACTGCACCGGATTGCTGTCGTAGAGTGAGGATATCTGCATGGTGTCACTTCCTTTACGGGTTTAATTAGGGCTTGGTCTGGCGGGACAGATGCTGGCCATAATGAAAAATGCGTTCCAGCGACAGCTTGCGGATCGCCGGCTCATCGAATTTCATCGGCCGGGAATTGGCCTCGAAGAACCACAGCCCGCCTTCTTCATCGACGCCGAGGTCCATTGACATCTCGCCCAGCATGGTCGCCGAAGCCCGTTCAATCTGCCGGGCAATCAGCAGCGCCGTAGTGGGGACATTCTTCAGGATGGCCGCCGCCTGCTCCGCCCCGAAGGTTCCCTCCAGCATGCTGGAGGGCTCTTCAATGCTGCCGCCGCGCGGCACATGGGTAGTGATGCTGCGGGCTCCGGCCAGCCGTGCGCCAATGCCGGTGACCGACCAGGCGCCCCGGCCGTTCTTCTGCAGCAGCACGCGCAGATCGAAGGGACGCCCGTGGTGCGCAGCAAGCACAATGGCCTGCTGCACGATATAGCGGGATACTCCTTTTTCCCTGACGATTCTGGCCCACAGGCGTTCGAGGGACGCGGCTTTGTAGGTTGTATTCTTCTTGCCGCTCTGGATCTGCAGCCGGTAAGGCAGCATAGCATCCATCCGGTATCTCAGCCGCATAATCCCTTTGCCGGCTTTGCCGTTCTCCGGTTTGAGGTAGAGACTGTCGTGATTCTTCAGCATGGCCGTCAGGGTAGCTGCACTGCGCAGGCGGCGGGTCTTGGGCACATGCTTTGAGGTTGCTTTGGATTCCTTGAGCCACTCGAAGAGATTCCATTTATTGAAAAAGCTCGGATTGTACAGCTGGATCTCAGGATGCTCCAGACACTCCGCTATTTTACGGGCGACCGGTGCTTTCTCCTCTTCAACGCGGTTCGGAATCCGGTTATAAATCACCTGCGGCAGCGGGACAGGAATGGAGTACCAGAGCTTGCCGCTGGCAGAGGGGACGAAGCCGTTCACCATCCGCTCCTCCAGCTTCAGATCGCGGACGGTTACAACATATACCAGATAACCCATTTCTTTGCCGGTGCGGATAATATCGCGGAAGTTATTGCGGTTGCCGCGAAACTGCTTCAGCCGGTCACTGGTCGTCAGGATGGCGATAACAGGCTTGCCGGGGTCTGGGATACGGCTGTTCACAAGTCATCCCTCCTGCGGAATTTGCTGAGATACAGACAATGCTCCAGGATGTGCTCAATGGAAGCTTTGCCCTCAGCGCGCAGGGAGGGGTGGCGGAAGATAGAGCGTCCCGGTTTGGCATTGGCCTCGAACATCCAGATATCCTCATCCTGGTCAATCCCGAGATCAAATCCAATCTCACCGAGCAGATGCCGGTGCTGGATTTCCAGGGATTCAGCCAGCTTGACGGCTGTTGTTTTGGCGCGCTGCAGCACTTCATCCGATCTTGCGCCGAAGACACGGCCCAGTGCCTGCTGCGGTGTAAGCAGGGCGCCGCCGTTCTTCAGGTGGGTGGTGACACTGCCCCGGCCGGCTTTCTTGGCCCCGATGCCGACAACTACCCATTGGTTGCTGCCGTTCTTATGCATATGGAAGCGGAAATCAATCGGGCAGCCGTCAATCTCAATCAGCCGGATACCCTGCTGAACCACATAGTTCTGCAGGCTCTGTCCGTGACGGCCGCGCAGCATGCGCATCAGGCTGTCGAAGCTGGTGAAGCGCAGCAGCACATTCTTGCCGCTCTTACGGTAACGGGCGAAGTACCCCTTCTTGGGCAGGTAGGTCAGGCGGTAGATGCCGTGTCCAAGACTGCCTGCGGAAGGTTTGTAATAGACAAAGTGGTGGCGGTCCAGCATATCGCGCATCTGTTCTGTGCTGGGGTTGCTGTGTGTTTCAGGCACGAAGCGGTTGGCGGCACCGTCATTCTCCAGCAGACGGTATACATCCGATTTATTGAAGAAGCTCCAGTTGAAATAGGGAATCTTCTTGCGTCCGAAACGCTCGCGCAGCTGGTTGATGTATGGGGAAGTCTCTGCTCTGCGGCTGGGCAGACGGTTGTAGACGACATCCGGCAGCGGCACCATTTTACGCTCGAATTTGCCGCTTGCACTCAGGAAATATCCGTTGACCTGCTCCTGCTGCCAGTCGATATCACGCGGCATGAAGGCGAAGATATAGCATTTGTTGCTGCCTTCGCGCAGCAGCTGCTTGATGAAGCCGGTACGGGAGCCGAAAGGCTGTGACGCTGAGGCGGGCCCATCGGAAAGTACCCCGACCAGCGGTCCGAGCTGGACCTCATCATTCTGCAGGTTGCGTAAATAAATGCCGCCTGATTTCGGAATCTTGATTGCGCTCTTCACTCCCGAGGCCAGGAAGAGATGCTTGCCGGCGCGTTTGATCGGCTTGATCATCGCCGGTATGGCATCCTTCCCAAGGCGCAGGCGGATGTTTTTCTTGCCGGATAATTTCAGGCTTTTCATCAGTTCACCCGAGACATAGACCACTCGTTGGGGCTGCTTGGTGAAATGAACATTGCAAAAAGTGAGACCCATTTATGAATCCTCCTTAGGAACCATTGATATCATTCTCCCGTTGAACGGAACTGCCTTTGAAGCAGCTTGTGGTTTGCTGCCAGGGTGCAAGCAGCAGATGACGCGCATAGCGCAGCGGATTCTCAGCGGCGAGCCTAGCAGCCCGGCGGTCGCCCGTCAGCCGGAACACCGTGCGCCCTGGTTTGGAATTAGCTTCAAGCAGATACAGTCTTCCTCCGGCATCGATGCCGAAGTCTAGACCGAGCTCTCCCAGTCTCCCGCAGGATTCTTCCAGCAGGGGAGGCAGGAGTGCGGCGGCTGAGATCAGCTCCTGATACAGGTCCCGGCCTGCTGCGCCGTATTCGGCTAGCAGGAAGGGCAAAGCGGGAACCGCGGTTCCCCCGCCGTGCAGATTCGAGGTAAGAGATCCCCGGCCCCCCAGACGAACGGCCATGCCGGTCAGGGTCCATGCGCCGGTGCCGTTCTTTTGCATAAGCACACGCACATCGAACGGCTGTCCCCCGCTGCCGGTGAGATGCAGATAAGGCTGTATGATATAGCGGTGCTGGCCGATGAAGCGGTGGATCCAGTTCAGGCCTTCGTCCAGCGTACCGAAAACATATTGAAAAGGTTCATTCATCCGGTCTCTTCCCCGCACACTCACTCCGCAGCCTTCGTGTTTGCCGAGGAGTACTGCATGCAGGGTGCGTTTGCCGTGGGAGCCGGTTTTGGGTTTCAGGAACACACCGTATTCCCTTTCGGCCAGCAGGTTGCCGAGCGCCTTCCGTCCGCTGTAGACCAGCGTTTCAGGCAGCAGGGCAGCGGCTGCGCGGCTGCGCCGCAGAATTTCGTATACCCCCCATTTATCCGGCAGTCCGCGTGACCAGGGAAGCGAACGGGATAATACAGCCAAGGCGGCAGCTGCAGATTGCTTCTCCTCCGGAGTCCGGTAGAAGCAGCGGTTATACAGGATGTCAGGCGGAGGCGCCTGGGCAGGCACCCATTGTCCGCCTTGCCAGAGATATCCGCTGACTGAAGCGCCATCCTTCGCAACACCCTCCGGATGAAAAACAAGGACCTTCAGATCATACAGCGGGGCCGCCCGGCATAGATGACTGCAGAACTCCGGCTCTGCGATGGGAGGATTCCCGTGGCGGCGGTCTGTCATTATGCCAAGGAACCCCATTGCTGTTTCTGTCATGATGTCCTCCTTACAACCCGGCCAGATAGCGGCAGTATAGAATCATTTGTTTGACGGAGGGTCTGATCTTCTGGTCGTTCAGCGGCGTGTTGTCATTCTTGGACGGCTTGGAGTTGACCTCCAGCAGCCAGATTCTGCCGGACTGGTCCAGCGCAAGGTCGATGCCCAGCTCCCCGAAATGCGCGGGGATATAAGTCTCTACGCCTCTGGCGATTGCCAGTGCAGCCCGGGGGAGCTGAACCTGGGAGCTTTCCTTCGCCCCGGGCGGGAGATTGCTTTTGCCGATGGCTTCGCGGACCGTACTGAGCGTCCCGCCCCGGGCGAGATTAGAGACAAAGTGATTACTTCCGGCGGTCCGGGCCACAATGGAGGTGACGCCCCATTTGCCGGTACCGTTCTTCTGTACGAGTGCCCGGAAGTCCACCGGCCGCCGTCCAAGCTCCATCAGGGGCAATCCCTGCTGAATCTGGTAGCGGGTCGTTTTCATCTTCGGGGCAATGGACCCAAAAAGCTTCGCCAGACTGGGATAGCTCTGCTTGCGTGTCCCCAGCGGTGTTGTTGACAGCAGCCGGTAGCCGCCGCCGTCTTCTTTGGAGATGCGCAGAATGCCTTTGCCAAGGCTGCCGCGTACAGGTTTCAGGAACACACTTGGGTAATTGCTGCACATTCTTTTCAATACGGCGAAGCCGTTCAGGGCATGCGACTCCGGCAAATACCGCTGCAGGGCGGGATCTTGCGCCAGCGCTTCGAATACCTCTGTCTTGTCAAGGAACTTTTCATTGAAGAAATGAGTTCCGTAGCGGGATTTTACATCCGCCAAAAAATGCTGTACGCTAGGTTTGTTCTCTACCTTTCGTGTCGTCAGCCGATTGTTGATCACATCGGCCACAGGAAGACTCAGCTTCCGCCAGCCCTCATCGTATACCCAGCCCTGGATGGTAGTGCTGCGCGTTTCCAGCGCTTCCGGGGTAAAGAAATATACATAGGCGCCCTGTGCATGGCAGGCATTGGTCAGTTCCCGGCAGAACATCGTGATCTGGCCGAACACTCTGTCGGGATGCTCGGGATGGTCCCGGCTCACCAGAACTCCAATCAGCGGCCCCAGCCGCAGATTGCGGCTGCCTGAACTATAGGAAGCGTTAAGCTTGAGGCGCTGCCTTAAGCCCAGCCGCCGCGCCAGCCCTTCGCTTACGCGCAGGCTGTCGGATTTGGGAACCGGAATAACGGTAACCTCCTGCCGGAAAGAGCCGAAGGTAAGCTGGATTGTTCCGTGCGCCGGTATTTTGAGCCTCTTCATGGATTTGTCGCCTAGCATTACAGCGTTTTCCTGCAGGATGCCCGAGTGGACCGTTTGGACCGGGATCTTGAGTTGGGACATCGTGGATCTCCTTCCGGTAGGCAGCATGATGCCGGCAATATGAATCTTAAGGGTTACATATCATTCATCATATGGAGACATCTGACCCTTGGTGATTGACCTATTCTTTAAAAAGCCGTGCCGGACGGATTAAATGTCCGGCAGCGGTGAAACCATTCGGCAGGTGGAGTACAGGTGCAGGCTACAGGTGCAGGCGCACAGACAGAAGTCTGGCCGCTGGAGGGGAAATAACGTGACCGCGAAATTTGGGCGGATGCACAAAGCTTAAGCGAAGTGAGTTTTGTACGAAGTAACTCAGGAAATGTAGCTCACAACAAAACTTTTAGGAGGATTTATAATGAACGTAATTGACAAGGCACATGAACTGGCGAGAGCCATTAAAGACAGCACCGAGGTATCGGATATCACCAGCGCGATGAAAGTGATCGAAGCAGATCCGGAGAGCAAGCTGATGCTCGACAACTTCCGTCAGAGCCAGATCGAGCTGCAGCAGCGGATGATGAGCGGAGAGATGCCTCCGCAGGAGGAAATGGAGAAGATGGAGAAGCTGTTCGAGGTGCTTAACCTGAATCTCGGGATCCGCCGCCTGTTCGACGCAGAGCGCCGCCTTAGTGTAGTCATCGAGGATGTGAACAAAATCATCACCGACAGCCTGTCCCAAATGTACGGCGGACAACAATAAGCGCTATAGGAGGGGAATCCTCCTGATAATAGCAAGAGGGTGATTCCAGGGCCATTTGGCTCCGGAATCACCCTCTTTTTGATGCTAAGGCCGGTTATTTCTAATCCTGTTTGCCTTCAATGGCACAGAGCAGAATCGCGGCAGCTACGCCAATACGTCTGTCGAGCACACCTTTGCGGTCCTCGGAGAAGTCGGCGATGATTTTGGTGACAAAAGGGTTGAAGTTCTGCCGGAAGGCCGGGATGACCATGCTGCCGATCTCCACATTATATTTTTGCGGAATTAGAGTAATGACACGCCGCAGCAGCGCCATGAACACACTGTCCTCTTTAATGAATCCGATCTCGTTATCGCCGGTGTCCAGAATCACCCATTCATCTTTGAAGATGGACTTCAGGCCTTTGCGGCGGAGTGCGCCCAGAGATTCCCCGGTCTCCGAATCATAGACATCATAGGTGGCGCTGAGATCTATCATTTTGCGGGCTTTAATGCGCAGCAGCTCTCTCTCCATGCTCTCGTCCGTGTACAGGGCTATATCCTCTTTCAATTTGAACGCTTTCATTTGCGAAAAGAGCACCAGCTCCTCCGAGCTGTTGTAAATATGCAGCTTCGCCCCCATGACGGAGAATACCTTTTTGCGGATTATGTACTCGGACTGGCCCCAAATGTTATTCAATGTAAATTCCTCCTCTTCGTGGCTCCATCATCTCACACCCCCGGCATTCAGGCTAGACTAAACCCGGAGGCAGCGAAATCAGCGGGATGAAAAATTAGCAACTTGTCTCATAATCCGGACCTGAAGTTCATAGAGTAGAGATATAGATTCAGATTCAGCCTGACAACCCTTTAGAACGAAGGAGCGGTTCGACAATGAAAAAAAGAAACAAATTCAAGCATTCCGTGTATCTGCTGGCGGCTCTGGCGATGCTGCTGTACGCGCTGCCGAAGCTGTCTTTTCAGAATGGCCCCGGCTGGGTGCTGGGCTTCGGTATTATCTGGTGTGCGTTTGCCTTCCTGGTGATTGCCTCGCACCTGCACTTTATCATCGGAGTGGATGAAGAGAAGCAGAAACGCCTGGAGGCGGTCCGCAAGGTTAAGCTGGAGCAATGGCAGGGCCAGTGGAACGAAGAAACCCGGGTGTCCCAGAGATTATAGAATTTGGCCGGGCCTATAGGCAAGGTGCAGCGGCTCACCCCCTGTTTCGCGAAAGCTGCGGACTGGGGGTTTGCTGTGTTTGCAGTAATGTGGATGTGCGGATATACAATGTATTTATGTCTTGTGAAATGATGTGTTATAGCTATATTCAAGGCTGTACTCATGCATGCATTATATGTGTGTGGGCATAAGCGCGGCTGTACCTTAATTGCCTCTGGCATCGCTTGTCATACGGCTGACATATCTCTTGAAAGAAGCATACCCGTTCTGTTGTACTCCGCTGTAACCAGCGTTATAATGGGTACAGAATAGTACAGATCGGGGTATGGGGGTGTAACAGTTGGAAGGTCAAGGCGATAACATTACAAAGCATGAACAACTGCTGCAGCATATTGAAAGCCTGAAGGTGGGAACGAAGATTTCCGTCCGCAAGCTGGCCAAGGAAATGGGCGTCAGTGAAGGTACAGCTTACCGTGCGGTGAAGGAAGCGGAGAACCTGGGAATCGTCATTACCAAGGAGCGGATCGGTACGGTCCGGGTAGAAAAAAAGCCGCGCAATATTTCTGATCAGCTTACGTTTGGGGATGTAGTTGACATTGTCGAGGGACATGTCCTCGGCGGAGCGGAGGGTCTGAACAAACATCTTCATAAATATGTGATCGGCGCGATGAAAGTGGATGCTATGATCCGTTATATCGATGCCGACAGCCTGCTGATCGTGGGTAACCGTGATGATGTGCATTCACTTGCACTGGAGCAGGGGGCAGGGGTGCTCGTAACCGGGGGCTTCGGTACCAGCCGCGAGGTGAAGGCGCTGGCGGATGAACTGGACCTGCCGGTGATTTCATCCCGGCATGATACGTTTACAGTAGCTTCGATGATTAACCGGGCGATTTTTGACCGGCTGATTAAGAAGAAGATTATGCTGGTGGAAGATATTGTGGAGGGCAAGCCGCGCCTGAATACGCTCAAAATCTCCAGCACAGTCGGCGAATTACGCGAATTGTCCCTGGCGAGCGGCGAGCAGCGCTTCCCGGTGACCGATGAGTGGAACCGGGTCATCGGCATCGTGGGCCGCCGCGATGTGGAGGATCTCGCAGAAGGGCAGAGCATCGAGAAGGCCATGATCCGCAGCCCGGTGACCGCCGCACTGCAGACCTCGCTGGCTTCGGCGGCGCAGATTATGATGTGGGAAGGGATCGACTTCCTGCCGATCGTAGACCGCAACCGCAAGCTGGTCGGGTCGCTGACCCGCAGGGAAGTGCTGCAGAGTCTGCGCGATGCCAGCAACCAGCCGCAGCTCGGGGAGACCTTCGATCATCTGATCTGGAACGGTTTCGCCGATGAGCGTGATGAGGAGGGCAAGCTGTTCTTCCATGGCTTCATCACACCGCAGATGGCGACGGATCTGGGCACGATCTCGGAAGGGATATTGTCCACGCTGATGACCCTTTCCGCATTCAAAGCGGCCAAGGACATCACCGGCAATGACTATGTGCTGGACAACATGTCCACCTATTTCATCCGCCCGGTGCAAATCGAGCATTCCATTATCGTCATGCCGAAGCTGCTGGAGATCAGCCGCCGTACCTGCAAGCTGGAGATTGAGATCAGCCATATGGAGACCATTGTGGCCAAGGCCGTCCTGATGCTGCAGTCGATTGACCACGGCTAAACCGCTCAAGTATATACATTCAGCAATAGTGCAGGCATACATGCAGTCTTCGCACAGAAAATGAATACAGGACGAATACAGACGAGTCAGAAACTAGTCAGAATCAATATAAACGAATACAGACGAGTCGGAATCGAATAAAACGAATACAGACGAGTCAGAACCGAACATAAACGAATATAGACTAAATAGACCAGACTATCCTGTAATTACCGGGAGAGTACTCTGGTCTATTTGGCATTCGAGACTAATCGGGGTTATTCGGCAAGCCATGGAACAACTGGTTGGATTATGGCTGCGAGGCTAAGAAGCTGAACAGCTGAACAGCTGAATACTATATGAGCGACGGACTGGACATCTGGTTACATGGGACACTAAGTGGGCGAAGGACTGGATATCTGGTTACATGGAGACTGAGTGGGCGACGGGCTGGACATCCGGTTACATGGACACTGAGTGGGCGACAGACTGGACATCTGGTTACATGGACACTGAGTGGGCGACAGACTGGACATCTGGTTACAAGGATACTGAGTGGATAGGTCTCTCTTATGAGCAGCGGGAGGTAAGTGGAAAAAGGGCATCTATTTGTCCTGGACTTCCCGATTTTGGAACAATAAGTGGAAAAAGGACAACTAATCCGCCCGAATCTGCACCAGGGGAGGAAAGCGGACGAAATAAGTGCCTTTTTTCCAACTGCTTCCCTGAAAGGTACGGCTTGGCCAGAAATAAGTGTACAATTTCCACTTCGCATAGATTTTACCGGAGAGCCGGGTGGGGAGATGCAGCGAATTAGCTAGCGATTCAAAGATAAATACCGATTCAAATAGCGATGCAAAGATTCAAATAGCGATTGAACTACCGATTAATAGCCGGATTAAAATTCCCATTCAGATACCGGTTCGGACACCGTAAACACTCAGCTTCCGCTCCCGCTGCGGAGCCGGCTGTAGTACCCGTGGCTGCGCAGCCCCGAGAAGATGTTGAAGATACCCAGCAGCAGAAAAGCTGCTTCAATGACAACATTAAGCGTCGAGCCGCGGAAGATGAACATCGACATTAGTGAGAGCGTTACCAGCATTGCGCCGAGCAGCACGTTCATAATTGATCGCTTAAGCCCTTTGATGAGCGGGTCTACGGCCCTGCGGGAGGAGAAACTATACATCGCGGCGCTGATCATAAAGACAACCAGCAGAACAAACAGCAGATACTTGATGAGCATAATCATGGACAGACAGCTCCTTAGTGGAAGGTGGGAAACAGTGCTTCGGCCTATCTCTACAATTCTATGATTTGCCCACTATTGTACCATGATTAGGACTCAGGTGCGCTTATAAGGACCGATCTCCACCCAGATTTGCAGCACACCCTCCATAACGAGCATAGTGCGGATTTTGACGGTGTATTCCTTCTCGCGTACAATGTAGATTTTGCCGTCCAGCAGCAGGCGTGCCAGCTTCCCGTCGGAATCGATTTCAAACATGCTGCGCCCGCGCATCGGCTCCAGATCGCTGACCAGCTTCCTGAGGATTTCCTTAACAGTTACTGTGTCCAGCACAGCGGTGCCTTCCTTAACTTTGCTGTCCTCGGTGCGGACCTTAATCTCCCGGATTACGGTGGAGGTATTGTTGTATTTTTTGAGCGTGTCAATGTCATCGCGGTACTCCTCGATCTGTATCCGGAGTTCCTGATTGCTTAGCCAGAGCACGTTGTACCCCATATGATAAATGGCGTTATATACCACGGCGCCCACAATCATTCCCAGCACAAAAACGGCAGCAATCTGCGAGAAACGCCGGTAGCGGTGAAACGGCGGCAGGCGCATGGATTCATCCTCCCTTTAAATATATGAATGTATCTGCTCAGCGCTATCCATTATCCTTCCGTTTCTACTTGCCGCACACCCATTTGACTAGCTCACTGCCCATATGAGCGCCCAGAAAGGCGAAGACCAGATAGAGAATCTGCTTGATGGCGGGGGATAGGTTGCCTCCCAGCATGTTGCTCTCAATGACCCGCATCGGGTCGATCGTTCCGCCGACGGCGGCGGCCAGTGCCCAGATTTTGATCCGGTCAGCGATATCCAGCATGGTGTGCGTAGGCGGCTGCAGGGAGACCACGGCTCCGATCCCGCCCAGCAGGGAACCGCCCAATACAATGCCGAAGGCGATGAAGAAGTCGAGGACGGCTTTGCTCAGGAAAATATTCATCATAAGGCTCCTTCCCGGTCCAGGCAATTACTTATCCGCTGCCTGTCCTTATGCTCTTAATCCATTCTATGGGCGGTTCCCCCTCTAATATGATAAAATAGTTTCATCTTATGTTTTGATTTTGGAACTGAAGGGAAGTGGGGATAATGAGCCCTTTCGTGCATTTGCATGTGCACAGCGAATACAGTTTACTGGACGGGGCGGCGCGCATTACGGATCTGGTGCGCCGGGCCGGCGAATACGGCATGAAATCGCTGGCGCTGACGGATCATGGAGTGATGTACGGGGCTATCCCTTTCTATAAAGCTTGCCAGGAGAACGGCATCAAGCCGATTATCGGCTGTGAAGCTTATTTGACCGCAGGCTCGCGCCGTGAGCGGGGCAGCCGCAAGGATCAGCCGATCTATCACCTGATTCTGCTGGTGAAGAACCAGATCGGCTACCGGAACCTGATGAAGCTGATCTCCATCGGCCATCTGGAGGGCCAGCACTACAAGCCGCGGATTGATATGGAAGCACTGGCGGCGCATGCCGAGGGCATCATCTGCCTCAGCGCCTGTCTTGGCGGAGAGGTGCCGCAGCATCTGCTGCATGGGCGTGAGGAGGAAGCGCGTAAGGCGGCGCTGCGTTACAAGGAGATTTTTGGCGCGGACTTCTACCTGGAGCTGCAGGATCATGGGATGCCTGAACAGAAGCGGGTGAATCCGAAGCTGATTCAGCTTGCTGCCGAGCTGGATATTCCCCTGGTGGCTACGAATGACGTGCATTATATGGACAAGGAAGATGCCGAGGTTCAGGATGTGCTGATCTGTATCGGCACAGGCAAATCTGTGGATGATGAGGACCGTCTGAAGATCGGCACGGATCAGCTGTTCTTCAAGAGCGGCGAGCAGATGGCCTCGCTGTTCCCGCATGTGCCGCAGGCGCTGGAGAACACGCTGCGCATTGCAGAAGCCTGCAATCTGGAGCTGACGTTCGGCAATCATATTCTGCCGGAGTATTCCCCTCTGCCGGAAGGGCGGGATGCCGCCGCTTATTTGCGTGAGCTGTGCCGCAGCGGGCTGGAGGAGCGTTACGCGGATACGCCGCTGTGGGCATCTCCGGAGCAGAAGGAAACGGCCGAGAAACGGCTGGCCTATGAGCTGGGCGTCATTGAGAGCATGGGATTCAGTGATTATTTCCTGATTGTCTGGGATTTCATCGCTTTTTGCCACCGGAATGGTATTGTTACCGGCCCGGGCCGTGGTTCCTCGGCAGGCAGTCTTACAGCATATACGCTGAAGATTACGGATGTAGATCCGCTGAAATACAATCTGCTCTTCGAGCGTTTCCTGAATCCGGAGCGGATTACGATGCCCGATATTGATATTGACTTCAGTGACGAACGCCGTGATGAGGTTATTGCCTATGTGGTGGACAAATACGGCAAGGAGCATGTGGCGCAGATCATCACCTTCGGAACGATGGCGGCAAGAGCAGCTGTACGGGATGTAGGCCGTGCGCTGAATCTGCCGTATAACGAGGTGGACAAGGCGGCGAAGCTGATTCCGGGCCAGCTCGGCATCAGCATCACCCGGGCGCTGGAGAGCACGCCAGAGCTGAAGGCTCTGTATGATACCAATCCGAAGACCCGCGGGCTGCTCGACATGGCGATGAAGGTTGAAGGCATGCCGCGTCATGCCTCAACGCATGCTGCCGGAGTGATCATCTCCAAGGGGCCGCTGACCGATGCCGTTCCGCTCCAGGCGGGCAGTGAGAGTACAGCGCTGACCCAGTACTCCATGGAGCATCTGGAGAGTGTAGGTCTGCTGAAGATGGACTTCCTGGGGCTGCGGACCCTGTCGATTATTGAACGCTGCATGAACTGGGTGAAGGAAATGACCGGCAGCGTCCCTGATTTCCGCTTCATCCCGGATCATGATCCGCTGACTTACGAGATGCTCGGGGCAGGCGAGACCACCGGCGTGTTCCAGCTGGAATCCGCGGGTGTACGGCGGGTGCTGAAGGATCTGAAGCCCAGCGGTTTTGAGGATATTGTCTCCGTGGTGGCTCTGTACCGTCCGGGTCCGATGGAATTTATTCCGAAATTCATCGGGGGCAAGCACGGGGAATTCGAGGTCGTATATCCTCATGCTGATCTGAAGCCGATTCTGGCCGATACCTATGGGATCATCGTCTATCAGGAGCAGATCATGCAGATTGCCTCCCTGATGGCCGGGTTCTCGCTCGGCGAAGCCGATCTGCTGCGCCGTGCGGTGTCCAAGAAGAAGCGGGAGACGCTGGACAAGGAACGCAGCCACTTTGTGGAGGGCAGTCTGAAGCAGGGCTATCAGGAGGCGGATGCCAATGAGGTGTATGACATGATCGTGCGGTTTGCCAACTACGGCTTCCCGCGTGCCCATGCTGCCGCCTATGGCGTGCTGGCGTTCCAGACTGCTTATCTCAAGGCGCATTATCCTGTGCAGTTCATGGCAGCAATGCTGACCGCGGTTATGGGAACCCACCGCAAGGTGGCAGAGTATGTACTGGAATGCCGCCGCAGCGGGGTCGGCGTGCTGCCGCCTGATGTTAACGAGAGCGGAGTGCTGTTCACCCCTGTACCCGGCGAAGGCAGCGGGCATATCCGCTTCGGACTGGCAGCGGTCAAGAATGTCGGGACGCTGGCGGTGGAGAATATTATGGCGGTCCGCAAGGAGCGTCCGTTCGACAGCCTGCTTGATTTCTGCCGCCGTGTCGATCTGCGCGTCTGCAACAAGCGCGTGATTGAATCACTTCTGCAGACAGGCGCCTTCGACCGGCTTCCCGGCCACCGGGCCCAGCTGCTGGCGATGCTGGATGAGACTGTCGATGCGGCAGCGAAGTGGCGCAAGGAGCGCGATGAGCTGCAGATCCAGCTGTTCGATGATCTGATTGAGACGCCGAACTGGGAAATCCGTTATCCGGATATCCCGAAATTCTCCGTGACCCAGCAGCTGGAGCTGGAGCGTGAGCTGCTGGGCCTGTACCTGTCCGGCCATCCGCTGGACGACAGTGCGGCCCTGCTGGAGGAGCCGGGGATGCAGAAGCTGATGGATCTTGGCGAAATGGCAGACGAGAGCATGACGGTGACGGCCGGCATGGTCGTGTCGGTTAAGGAAATTACGACAAAGGCCGGCAAGGCGATGGCCTTTGTCGAATGGGAAGACCAGATTGAGCGCTGCGAGGTCGTACTCTTCCCCGAGGTGTGGAAACGCAGCCGCGGCCTGATCGAGAAGGGTGCGCTGCTGGCCCTGCGCGCCAAGGTGCAGCAGGAGGACGAGGGCTTCAAGCTGCTGGCCGAGGAGGTGGCACCGCTCACCGCGGACAGCGTGCGCGGCCTGCTGCAGCGCCGCAGCGCCGCAGGCGCCCGGCCCGCCTACGCGGGCCGGAACGCCCCCGCAGGAGCGCCTGCGGCAGCTCCTGCAGCCCGTACGGGCGCCGGAAGCCCCGGCGCCCGCAGCGGCAGTGCAGCTGGCGCAGCCGCTGCACCGGGCACGCGCACACCGGCGGCACAGCCGCCCGGTGCGCGCGCTAACGCGGCCGCTGCGCAGGCCGCGCCCCAATCCCCGGCCGCGTCAGCTACGCGGCCGGGAAGCCCTGCCCCGCTGCGCACGGGGCAGCCTGCACCTGCTGAGCGCTCCGCAAGCTCAGCGCAGAGCACCCAGCGTGTCTTCATCAAGATCACGCCGGGCGCTGAGCTCAAAGGTCTGCTTCCGCGCCTCCAGGCACTGCTGCAGACCCATCCGGGACCAGCCGCGACGCTGCTGTTCTACGAGCGCAACCAGAAGGTGCTGGCGCTCAGCGACAGCTACCGGATCGAGCCCTCGGAGGAGCTGTTTGCGGCAATAGAGAGCATGCTGGGAGCCGGAACCGTCAGAATCAGGTAGGAACGGCTTGCCGTCCGCTAAGGAGGCTTTGCATCCGAAGCAGCAATACAACGTATCCCTTTCAGGTATCCGCTTCAAAGGTATGTGATTCAACCCAATAATTAACGGATCAATCGCCGTGGGGTTAGCGGATTACGTTCATTGCTTACACTAGATTCGCTGCCGGCAGTATAGAGACTTCCAGGTAAGCACTGCAGACAAGAATGTTGTACGTTTTGCAGCTTTGATTCATAATTAGCCGGGTGTACGGGAGAATTGTTGTATCAAATACAGGAATTCTCCCGCTAAGCCGCCTGGACAAGAGGAGTTGCTGCCTTTTGTACAACAATTTTGGATTTTCATTCATTAAATGAGGAAAATGTTGCACGTTGTGCAGGATTCTGCAAAGTATTCCGGTCTCTGCCGCAAAAAGCGGATGAACCGGGAAATTCCCATACAGCTTAAACATATTTTCTTATATTTAAAATAAGCACATTTCCGCCCTTTTCCGCATACATTAGGGAACCACAGGGCATTGTCCCGTGCGGAAAGGGGAATCACATCATGTCCTATCAATTGGCAGCAGACCTGCTGGAGCGCCGGGGAGTTTCGCTTGATTCTATCGCTGAGATCGTATATATTCTGCAATCGGCCTATTATCCCGATTTGACTGAGGAAGAGTGCCTCGTAAGCGTCAAGGCGGTGCTGGGCAAAAGAGAAGTACAGTACACGCTGATGACAGGTGTCGCGCTGGATGAGCTGGCGGAGAAGAAGCTGCTGCCGCAGCCGCTTCAGGCAGTGCTGGAGGCGGATGAATCGCTCTACGGGGCGGACGAGACTCTGGCGCTAGGCATCACGGGTGTATACGGGATGATCGGGCTGACAGGTTTCGGTTATCTGGACAAAATAAAGCTTGGAATTATCGGCAAATTGAATGATGATAAGGGTAGCATTCATGTATTTCTTGATGATCTGGTAGCCGGGATTGCAGCTGCGGCATCGGCCAGAATTGCCCACCGCCACGAAGGGGCGAAGGTCTATTCTCCTGCCTCCGGAGAGGCATAATTGCAGCTCTTGCATTTGTTGGAAGCGGCCTCCCGGTCCAGCAGCCATCCTGCCGAGCCTGTTGCGGGAAAAAAGAAAACTGTGTTATCATGATTCCATTATATACAGGATACGGCTGGGATTTGAGATTAGGGAGGCCTTGCAGGGCATGTGGACGGTAATCTATATAGCGCCGACCGCCAAAGTGGCGGAGATGATTCAGAGGAAGCTTACGGAAGAAGGATTTCTGATAAAATGCCGTCCGATTAATATGTCCAAGCAGCAGTTTGAGATTCTGGTTCCTTCAGGAGAGCTTGAAGAAGTGCAGGAGGTCCTGAATCTGATTCTGCATCCTTGAGAATTACAACTTAGAGATACATGAGCGGTCATGACAGCGGCAAGCTGCTATCTACGCAAATAAACGGCTGAAGAGGTGCGACCCTTGTTCAAAGATTTATTTCAGAAAAAACGGAAGTACGCGATCATTCCTTCAGAGCGTCTGGAGCGAAGCGGCGGACCGGCGGAAGGCGAGCGCCCCAAACGTGAGATTCCAGAAGGACTTATGAACAAATGCAACAAATGCGGAACGATCCAGTACAGCAAGGAACTGGAGAAGAATTTGAAAATATGCCCATCCTGCGGCTATCATATGCGCCTGAACGCTTCGGAACGGATTGCGATGACGCTGGACCCTGAAGGGTTCATTGAGTTTGACAGCGAAATGGCGTCCGTTGATCCGCTGCAGTTCCCCGGCTATGCCTCTAAGCTGGAACAACAGCAGTCCAAAACTGGACAGGTTGAAGCTGTAATCACCGGCCAGGGCACTATTGGCGGCCATCCGGTGATTGTAGCGGTGATGAACTTTGAGTTCTTCTCCGGGAGCATGGGGTCCGTAGTCGGCGAGAAGATTACCAGAGCGGTTGAAGAAGCAACAGAGCGGAGACTTCCGATGCTGATCTTCTCCACCTCGGGCGGAGCGAGAATGCAGGAGAGCATACTCAGTCTCATGCAGATGGCGAAGACAAGTAGCGCACTGGCCCGGTTCAGCGAAGCCGGAGGCCTGTATATTTCCGTAATTACTGATCCCACAACAGGCGGGGTGTCGGCGAGTTTCGCCAGCCTGGGTGATATTATTATTGCCGAGCCCGGTGCGGTATTCGGTTTTGCCGGACGGATTGTGATTGAACAGACGATCCGCCAGAAGCTGCCGGAAGATTTCCAGACAGCAGAATTCAATTTGCAGCACGGCCAGCTGGATATGGTTGTGCACCGCAAGGAAATGCGCTCCACGTTAACCAAGCTGCTGGAGCTGCATGATGTGAAAGGGGGATTTTAGGTTGGCAGGAGAGTTGCCTTTTGAAATGCCTCTGGTAGAAATGCGCAAGAAAATTGCTGAACTGAAGCAGTTTGGCGAAGAGAAGGGTATTGATTTCAAAGATGAGGTAGCCCGTCTTGAGGAGCGTTACCACATCCTTGAGAATGAAGTATATTCGGATATCTCCCCGGCCCAGAAGATGCATCTGGCCCGGCATCACGGCCGTCCGACCTCACTGGATCTGATCGGACTTATCTTCACCGATTTCATGGAGCTGCATGGCGACCGCCTGTATGGTGATGATCTTGCCGTAGTTGGCGGGATCGCCAAGCTGAACGGCCGTCCGGTCACCGTAATCGGACAGCAGCGCGGTAAGGATACGAAGGAGAATATTCTGCGTTTCTTCGGCAGCGCGCATCCGGAAGGCTTCCGCAAGTCATTGCGTCTGATGAAGCAGGCAGAGAAATTCGGCCGTCCGATTATCACCATTGTCGATACCAAAGGGGCTTATCCCGGCAATACGGCAGAGGAACGCGGACAGTCCGAAGCGATCGCCCGGAATTTATACGAGATGTCTCAGCTGGCCGTACCGGTCATCTGCATCGTTATCGGCGAAGGCGGCAGCGGCGGTGCCTTGGCTTTGGCCGTAGGCAACCGGGTCCTGATGCTGGAGCATGCCATCTATTCGGCGATCTCCCCCAACGGGGCGGCGTCCATTCTGTGGAAGGATGCAACCAAAGCGGAGCAGGCAGCTGAAGCGATGAAGATTACGGCGTCTGACCTGCTGGAGATGGAAGTGATCGAGGAGATCATTCCTGAACCCAAAGGCGGGGCACACCGTGACTACGAGGCAACGGCAGCGGCAATCAAGGATGCGGTATGGCGACATTTGCAGGAATTATCCGTGATGGATTCGGCAGAACTTAAGGAAGACCGTTACCTTAAATTCCGCAAAATCGGCGAGTTCTCGGAGTCCCTCCAGGAACAGGATGCGCCTGAGGAGGAAGTGCAGATTATAGAGTAATCTACACTTATCATTTGCACTTTCTGACATATTCCAGTGTATTCCTGTCCGTAAGCCGGTCGGAATACTTTAACCATTTATTCCCACTCCAATCATCCTGCAGACTTTGCGGGGTGATTTTTATTTTGACGGCATTCTTATAAAATTCGACTTTAATTTACAGCAAAAACAGGCACTAACATTGATTTTGTCTTCAACTTGCAGTAATATTCATAAGGGCGCAATAAAAGGTACATGTGACTACATGTGATAAAGTTCCTATACAGAGAGCAAGCCTTATAGTAGATTTTGTAGTTGGAAAAAGTGAGACAGAGAGAACGAAAAAACGGAGGAAAACCTAATGCGGAAAAGTAAAATTGTATGTACGATCGGACCTGCAAGTGAATCGTTGGAGAATATCAAAAAATTGATTTTGGCTGGTATGAATGTGGCCCGTCTGAACTTCTCCCACGGCGATTTTGAAGAGCACGGTGCCCGGATCAACACGATCCGTCAAGCTTCCAAAGAACTTGGCAAGACTGTTGCCATTCTGCTCGACACCAAAGGACCTGAGATTCGTACTGGTAAGCTGGAAGTAGAACCGATTGAACTGGTTCAGGACGAATACCTGACATTGACTACGGAAGAAATCCTGGGCGACCAGAACCGTATCTCCATCACGTATAACAACCTTCCTAACGATGTTCAAGTTGGATCGACTATCCTGATCGACGACGGCCTTATCGGTCTTACTGTTGTCGACATTCAAGGCACCGAAATCAAGACCCGTATTGTTAACGGCGGTACAATCAAGAGCAAGAAGGGCGTTAACGTACCAGGAGTATCCATCTCCCTGCCGGGTATTACGGAAAAAGACACCAATGATATCGTTTTTGGGATCGGACAGGACATCGATTTTATCGCCGCTTCCTTCGTTCGCAAAGCCAGCGACGTTCAGGAAATCCGTGCATTGCTTGAGAAGCACGACGCTTCCCACATCCAAATCATCTCCAAAATCGAGAACCAAGAAGGTGTCGATAACCTTGATGAAATTTTGGCAGCTTCCGACGGCCTTATGGTTGCCCGCGGCGACCTTGGCGTAGAAATTCCTGCTGAAGATGTGCCTCTGGCTCAGAAGCTGATGATTCAGAAATGTAACATCGCCGGCAAACCGGTAATCACAGCTACCCAAATGCTGGATTCCATGCAGCGCAACCCGCGTCCTACCCGCGCTGAAGCGAGTGACGTAGCGAACGCTATCTTCGACGGAACAGATGCAATCATGCTGTCCGGTGAAACTGCTGCCGGGAAATATCCGGTAGAATCCGTACTCACAATGTCCCGCATTGCTGAGAAGGCGGAATCTGCCCTGAACCACCGTGAAATCTTCATGAAGCAGCAAATTGCTCAAGAAACTACGGTAACTGAAGCGATCAGCCAATCTGTAGCGATTTCCGCTCTGGATCTGAACGCTAAAGCTATCATTTCTTCGACTGTAACTGGCCACACTGCACGCGTGGTTTCCAAATACCGTCCTAAATCACAAATCATTGCTGTAACTACCCAGGAAAGAACTATGCGTCAGCTGGCGCTGGTTTGGGGCGTAACTCCAGTATTCGGCAAAGAAGCTACTTCGACTGACGAATTGCTGGAAACTGCACTTCAAGGCGGTAAAGCTTCCGGTCTGGTAAAAGCCGGAGATCTTGTAGTCATTACTGCAGGTATCCCGCTGGGCCGTTCCGGTTCCACTAACCTGGTGAAGGTAGACACGATTCCAGCCGACTAGGAACTGGAATAGGTTCTGCAGCATTAACAGAATACACCTATTAGAGCAGTGGCGTTCTTAGCCGCTGCTCTTTTTATTGTGCAGGAAGGCACAGCCGTTTCCGCTTGCGGGTTGATATAAACGGTGCAAATGTATATATTGAATTGAGAGTTTTGAGAAACCGGGCAATCAGGTTCTTGTAAATATAGGGTTTCTGGAGTACACAGCAGGATGGCTTTTGCGGTAGATCCGCCGGACCGAGAAGGAATCGCCGCGGGGACCCGGCAGAGTCGGCACGGCCAGCAGCGTTTTATTCTGGACCATAATGCCGCCGTCTTGAGCCTTGAGCTTGGGACTGCATCCGTTAACCCGGCAGCAGGTGAATCTTACCAGTGATACCTTGGACAACGGTGCGATATTCTGTCCCACCTGGGGAGCTTCCATGATCCATTCGGCAGAGGTTTGCGGCCCCTGATAGCGCTGGACAGTACGGAAAACCCAGTTTTTGCTGAGATTGCGCAGAGTGATACACCATTTACCCGGACTGAGCTTGACGATGGAAGCACGCATATGGTCTCCGGGAGATACAGGCAAGGGGATAACGGTCTCGGCAGCGGGCAGAATTTCCCACCAGGCATAGTACCGGACGGTTCCGTTTACCGATTCATGGCCGGTTCCGGTCTGAATCAGGCTGCTGTTCCGGAAGCCGTCGATGCCGATCCAGGCCGAAGAATACGTGGCTTTGACCGTAGGTTTTACATAAGGGACAATCCAGTCGGCCGATATCCGCCGGTAAGTGCCTTTTTTGCCCGAGATGGCATAACCGCTCCAGTTGCTGGATGTCCAGCCGAAGCCTGAGCTGACGGCTCTGCCTGTGTTGAGTTTATCTTTCAGACAGGGTTTGCTGCTTAGCAATCTATTGACTTGGCCCACTTGTCCACCGCCTCATAATATGTTCTGCTCTATTTAATGCAGTAAGAGGCTCTTAAGGTTGGGTATTCTGTTAAAAAGGAAGAGAGAGGACTTATAACTCCAATGGAAAAAATATCGAAGCTGCGCGGGTTTTATCTGTTTCTGGGACTCGCCGGGGGCTCCTTCGGCTCTTATTTGTCACTGCTGCTCAAATCGAACGGACTTAACGTCAGCCAGATCGGCATGCTGATGGCTACGGGCACACTGATCGCGATCTGTGTGCAGCCCCTATGGGGAGTGATCTCTGATAGATATAACCAGGCGCGGCTGGTGCTTCTTCTGAGTGTGGCGGTTCCGGCGCTGCTTGCGGTGCTGTACCGGTCGGAGTATTTCATTGTGCTGATGCTGGTGTACACGGTATCCACGATCTTCTCCTCCACACAGGCTCCTATTGCCGACTCTTACGCCATAGCAGCGGCGAACAGAGCCGGATCGACTTACGGCAGCATCCGGATGATGATGAGCATAGGAGCCGCTGTAGGAGCCATAGCCGGGGGGCAATATGTATCTAAATTCTCGGTATCCACGATCTGGCTGCCGTTTCTGCTGCTGAATGCCGTTGCAGTGGCCATTGCCTTCACCCTGCCGAAACAGGCGGAAGAGAATCACATGATGAGCCAGTCCTTCTCCCAGGGCGTCAAAAAGCTGCTCGGCAACCGTATATTCCTGGCCTTTCTCGGGGGAAGCTTCCTGGTGAACCAGACGATGACGGCGTTCGGTACTTATTTCGTCCTAGCCTTCCAGTCGGTCGGCGGCTCGACCAGCTATGCGGGGATCGCCCTGTTTCTGGCGTCGATCACTAACGTACCATCCATGTTCTTCGCCTCTAAGGTTATCCGCAGGCTGGGCATGGAGCGGACGCTGCTGCTGGGTGCGCTGATCTATGTGCTGCGCTGGGGGATTCAGGTGGCCTTCCCGTATCCATCGGTCATGATTGGGGTACAGGTGCTGCACGGCCTATCCTTCGGCTTCTTTTATATTGCTGCAGTTGAATATGTATCGAAGATTACCTCTGCGGAGATGCAGGCGACGGGACAAAGCGTATTTAACATCGTATTCTCCGGCTTTGCCGGTATTCTGGGCAATCTGCTGAACGGAATGCTGCTGAATCAGGGCGGGGTCGGCCTTATGAATCTGTCCTGTATGCTGAGTGCGGCGGCCGGCGCGGCTCTGCTGTTCTATGTCGCCCGGAGCTCACGCAGCAAGCTGCCGCTGAAGGCCTCTTCCGGCGGAGTCAGCGCTTAGCTGCCCGCCTGCCATTACAGAAAGGAGCATGAATATGAATTCACATAAACCGGGGTGGTCCAGCCGCTGGCATGAAACTTCATTTCGTGTGCGTTATCAGGAAACCGATCAGATGGGTGTGGTCTATCATGCCAATTATTTGACCTGGTTTGAAAGCGGGCGTACGGAGATGTTCCGCGGACTGGGCTTTGCCTACCGCACACTTGAGAGCCTGGGGCTGTTATTGCCTGTGACCTCTGCAGATTTGCAATTTAAAAGCCCGGCGCGATATGATGATCTTATTGCCGTGTATGCACGGTTAACAACCTTCTCGGCGCTAAGGGTTGTCTATGAATATGAAATCCGCCGTGTGGCGGAAGAGCACGGGGAAGGCGGAGCGTCCGGAGCCTCCGGACGCTCCGGGACCCGTAAGGCGCATCCGGCGGACAGTGAACCTCTTCCCGGCGAACTGCTGGTCAGCGGCACGACGAGCCATGTCTGGCTGAACAAGGAATGGAAGCCTGTGCGTATCGACAGGGCGCAGCCTGAGCTGTTCCGCGCTATCACTACGGCGCTTAAGGAAGAAGAAGGAGGAGCAGTATGATCAGGAACAAATGGCTGTGGGCTGCATTATTTGCCGTCCCGGCCGTGGAATTATTCGGTTTCATCTATGTCTCAAGTTTTCTTGGAGCGCCCAAGACCCTGCTGATCATGCTGGCCACTTCGGTCATCGGTCTGCTCATGATGCGGTTTGAAGGCAAAAAAGTGCTGCAGGACAGCAGAACACATATGCAGGAAGGACGGGTGCCCGGACGGACCATGCTGGACGGCTTATGTATCTTTTTTGGTGGTCTGCTGCTGATTCTGCCGGGCTTCGTCACGGATCTGATCGGCTTTACACTGGTATTTCCGCTGACCCGGCCGCTATACCGGGTTTTTCTGCTGAAATGGATCGAGAAGAAGATGAAAAACGGCACCTTCACCTTCTACCGCAGGTAGAGGCGGGGGCGCCGCAAGGACAATGAGGTTTGGAAAAGCGTTCGGCTGCTGGACAATGCGGCTGAGCGCTTTTCTACTTGCAGCCGAACCGGATGTAGCGCAATGTTGAAGATTATGCAGGAGTATGCGGTGGGAAATGCGATGAACAAGGACCGGGCCCGATGTATGCGAAAAACCGAATACAATGTGCGGCTGACAGCGCAAACGGACCTAATGTATGTGGAAAACCGAATACAATGTGCGGCGAATAGAGTAAATGGGCCCGATGTATGCGAAAAACCGAATACAATGTGCGGCGGATAGCGCAAATGGGCCCAATGTATGCGAAAAACCGAATACAATGTGCGGCGGATAGAGTAAATGGGCCCGATGTATGCGAAAAACCGAATACAATGTGCGGCCGATAGCGCAAACGGCTCGGTGTAGGGGGACGGAGGTTCAGACCGTGACCGGCTATTTGCTCTACTGGCATTTAAGGAGCTTGTGAGGTATTGGCGTATAAAGCTAATGCAGCCGGCCGCTGAGGATGTAGCTGCGCAGTGCGCGGAACACGCCTGCGCGGCCGAACGCGTCCAGTATGACGAGCAGCACCGGGCCGAGGATCAGGCCGAGCATGCCGAACAGCTGAAGTCCGGCGAACATGCCGATCAGCATGGCGAGCGGGTCCAGCCCGATGCTGCTGGCCAGCACCTTCGGCTCAAGGACCTGCCGGGTGATCAGAATGATGCCATACAGCACCAGAAGGCCGACCGCCAGAGCCAGGTTCCCGGTCATGTAGGAATACAGCGCCCAGGGGAGGATCACGATGCCAACCCCGAGATAAGGCACCAGATCGACGATGCCGATGGTCAGGCCAATGGCGAAGGCAGAGTCTACGCCCAGCAGCAGCAGGCCGATGATTACGATCACTGCAGTTACGGAGATCAGCACGAGCTGGGCACGGAGGTAGCCGAACAGCGCCTTGCGCAGGTCCTTCCAGATCTCCGAGACCGGCCGCAGCAGCGGAGCGGGGAGGAGTGAGAGCAGCTTGGCGTTATGCCGTTCCCAGCCGGTGCTGAGGAAGAAGGCGGCCAGTACGATTACGATCAGAATCGTGCCGAGGCTCGGCAGCGAGGAGATCAGCCCCAGAATCATGTTGAAGAATCCGGTGATCAGCTGTGTCATGGCGTGGCCTACAGTTTCCGTAGTTCTGCTGATATTACTGTCAATCGTGGCATGGTAACCCGGATTGTCGTGGTAAAACTGGTTGATCTGGTTAATAATATTCTGAATGCTGGCGTTGCGGCTAACCTTCAGCAGCAGCTCGCGCCATTGGTCTGTATGGAGGTCGAAGGTCTGGAGCAGCACAATGAGCTCCTTCACCAGCCGGGTAATCAGCGCGGTCAGTACGAGGCCCGTACCTCCAATATAAAAAAGCAGTGAGAGGGCCACCGCCAGCCAGCCCGGGAGCTTCAGCCCCCGCAGGATCAGCACCAGCGGATGTATAAGGTAAGCCAGCAGCCAGGCCAGCAGCAGGGGATAGAGGAGCGGCAGCAGTACATAAACAGCCAGCAGGATCACGGCGGCGGCAAGCACGACCCACAGGCCGCGCAGCACTCTTTTGAGTACAAGTGTATCGATATCCGGTCCCTCCTACTCTAACGGGTGTACAAGGAATAACTGCTCGTCTTATGTATATTCATAGAGCATGCGAAAAGACTAGCAGGGACGGAAAAGGGCAGAATGGAGAAGCTTACTAACCTGAAAGCGTAATCATGAAACAGGTTTTTCGTTAGTTTTTTTCTATCTCTCCGATAAAATCATTTGATCCGCTGCAAAGCTCCCACGTTGTTCACATAACCGTCAAAATCCGGTATGATTATTACAGGTTAAACAGCAGAAATATAGTTGCAATCTTCAGCCCCTGTCCTAACGCCTTTTGCGGAGAATTGAAATACTTAAAAATGTAAATGTTTTCATGAGGTTAGAACCAGCATTATATACCCTTGTTGGCAAAGGAGAGAGATACTATGACAGCTACTAAAGGACTTGAAGGCATCGTTGCAACGACCTCATCGATCAGCTCCATTGTGGATGGAGTGCTCACTTACCGCGGTTATGATATTGATGATCTGGCGGATAATGCCACCTTTGAGGAGACCGCTTATTTGCTGTGGTTCGGCAATCTGCCGACGGTACCGGAGCTTGAAACGCTGCGCCGCGACCTGAGCGCTTCAGCCCAGATCCCGGATCAGGTGCTTGCCCAGATGAAGCTGTATCCGAAGGAAGCCAACACGATGGCGGCCCTGCGCTCCGCCGTATCCGCCCTGGCACTGTACGACGAGGCTGCGGATGATATGAGCCGTGAAGCGAATCAGATCAAAGCTGTGAAGCTTCAGGCACAGATTCCGACTGTGGTTGCCGCATTGGCACGCATCCGTAAGGGACTTGAGCCGGTAGCACCGAAGGAAGGCCTGACCATCGCCGAGAACTTCCTCTACATGCTGTGGGGAGAGCAGCCGGATATCGTATCCGTCAAGGCGCTGGATACAGCCCTCGTGCTGCATGCAGACCATGAGCTGAATGCTTCCACTTTTGCCGGACGGGTAACTGTGGCTACACTGTCTGACATCTATTCCGGAGTTACTTCGGCTATTGGCGCGCTTAAGGGGCCGCTGCATGGCGGTGCGAATGAAGCCGTGATGAAGATGCTGGAGGAAATCGGCACGCTCGATGCCGTTGAGCCGTATGTCCAAGGCAAGCTGGAACGCCGTGAGAAGATCATGGGCTTCGGACACCGTGTATACAAGAACGGAGATCCGCGGGCCAAACATCTGATGAAGATGTCCTATGAGCTGGGCACGATGAAGAATGATACTACGCTCTATGACATGTCGGTCAAGGTTGAAGAGCTGATTACGGGGCAGAAAGGGCTCAAACCGAATGTCGACTTCTATTCGGCATCCGTCTATACACAGCTGGGTATTGAACGTGAGCTGTTCACTCCGATCTTCGCGATCAGCCGGACCTCGGGCTGGACTGCGCATATTCTGGAGCAGTATGAAGACAACCGGATTATCCGGCCGCGTGCGGAATATACCGGCATGTCCGACATGAAATACGTCCCTGTAGACGAACGATAACAAGGCGGCCCCTTGCGGGCCGCTCCACCCCTTTAGTACAATGAACTATAATATATGCAGCAACTGCTTATTGATTATTGCTTGTACATCATACTTTTAGGAGGAATTCCCACTAATGTTGAAACTGGAAAAGTACGATCTGCCCACAGAAGGCGAACAAATTACAATCGAAGACGGCAAGCTGCTGGTTCCGGATCAGCCGATCATCCCTTTTATCGAGGGTGACGGTACAGGCCGTGACATTTGGAAAGCCTCCAAGCGGGTGCTGGATGCGGCTGTAGAGAAAGCTTACGGCGGCACGAAGCAGATTGCCTGGTACGAAGTTTTTGCCGGCGAGAAAGCCTTCAATACATATGGTGAATGGCTGCCGAATGACACACTGGAAGCAATCCGCGAGTATATTGTAGCCATCAAAGGCCCGCTGACAACTCCGATCGGAGGCGGTATCCGCTCTCTGAATGTGGCGCTGCGCCAGGAGCTGGACCTGTATGTATGTCTGCGTCCGGTACGTTATTTCGATGGTGTTCCTTCACCAGTGAAGCATCCGGAGCTGGTGGATATGGTTATTTTCCGTGAGAATACTGAAGATATCTATGCCGGGATTGAATATCAGGAAGGTTCCGCTGAAGTGAAGAAGGTTATCGAGTTCCTGCAGAAGGAAATGGGCGTGAACAAGATCCGCTTCCCGGAAACTTCCGGTATCGGCATTAAGCCTGTATCCGAGGAAGGCTCGAAGCGCCTGATGCGTTCTGCGGTTGAGTATGCCATCAAGCACGGACGCAAGAGCGTAACGCTGGTACACAAAGGCAATATCATGAAATTCACCGAAGGTGCATTTAAGAACTGGGGCTACGAAGTGGCTGAACAGGAGTTCGGCGACAAGGTCTTCACCTGGAACCAATATGATGTCATCAAGGAACGTGATGGTGAAGCTGCAGCAAATGCTGCCCAGAAGGAAGCCGAAGCAGCCGGCAAAGTTATTGTCAAGGACGCTATCGCCGACATTGCTCTGCAGCAGGTATTGACCCGTCCGACCGATTTCGATGTCATCGCGACGCTGAACCTGAACGGGGATTACCTCTCCGACGCACTGGCTGCCCAGATCGGCGGCATCGGTATCGCTCCGGGAGCGAACATTAACTATATTACTGGACATGCTATTTTTGAAGCTACTCATGGTACAGCACCTAAATATGCGGATAAGGACGTTGTGAATCCGGGTTCGGTTATTCTCTCCGGCGTTATGCTGCTTGAGCATCTGGGCTGGCAGGAAGCGGCTGACCTGATCTATAAGGGAATGAGCACCGCGATTAACAATAAGACGGTTACTTATGACTTTGCCCGCCAGATGGAAGGCGCTACAGAGCTGAAATGCTCCGCCTTTGCTGACGAGATTATCAGCAATCTATAAGCAGGCTAACTGGTATATAACAAGTATAAGCTGCACATACGTGCAGCTTATACTTATGCTTGTGCATCTGCCAGCCCATTCAACATCATTGGTTCATGCTCCGGGGCAGTCTTGCGAAGTGAAATGAACGAAGTGTATGCTATCCAACCCTTAGGAGGTCTTCCCGTGGCCATCAAACGTTATAAAATCACTGTCGTAGGTGCCGGATTCACCGGTGCGACTACGGCGCTTATGCTTGCCCAGAAGGAGCTTGGCAATGTAGTGCTGCTCGATATTCCCCAACTGGAGAATCCGACCAAAGGTAAAGCGCTTGATATGCTGGAAGCCGGACCTGTGCAGAAATTCGATGCCCAGATCACCGGAACTTCAAGCTACGAAGATGCAGCCGATTCCGACATCGTCATTATTACGGCAGGGATTGCACGCAAGCCCGGCATGAGCCGTGATGATCTGGTCAATACCAATGCGGGCATCGTCAAGTCGGTCTGCGAGAACGTGAAACGGGTAGCCCCCGAATCTATCGTGATCATTCTGAGCAATCCGGTCGATGCCATGACTTATGTGGCTTACAATGCACTCGGCTTTCCGAAGAATCGCGTAATCGGACAATCCGGCGTACTCGATACAGCGCGTTACTGTACATTCATCGCCCAGGAGCTTAATGTTTCGGTTGAAGATGTACGCGGTTTCGTACTGGGCGGTCATGGGGATGATATGGTTCCGCTTGTGCGTTATTCCAGTGTTGGCGGTATTCCGATCGACACGCTCATCCCTGCGGAACGCATTGCTGAGATTGTGCAGCGTACCCGTGTCGGCGGCGGTGAAATCGTCAGCCTGCTGGGTAACGGCAGCGCTTATTATGCACCCGCCGCGTCACTGGTTCAGATGACGGAAGCAATCCTCAAGGACAAGAAACGGATTATTCCTGTAATTGCCCTGCTTGAAGGTGAATATGGTTACGATAATTTATTCATGGGTATTCCGGCGCTCCTCGGTGCGGATGGCATCGAGAAGATTTTCGAGCTGGAGCTTACGGCAGAAGAGAAGGCTGCTCTGGATAAATCAGCCGCTTCTGTCCGTGCAGTCACTTCAGCAGTAACTGTGTAAGTAACGTTAGCGGGCGGCTGCTGAAGCCCCTTTTTGCAGGCAGAGATTGGGCTTTGCTGCTATTTAATCCTACAATGTAATCGGAGGAGATTGATATGGACCGTATTTTCTTTTTCCTGCATATGATCGGCACGCTGGCGCTTGGCTTCTATCTGGTATTGCCGTTTATTCTGAGCGGGACGGCGAAGCTGTCCGCCCCGGCGAAGGAAGGTACCTTGAGCGCCATCGGCGGCTTCAACCGCTTTGCCCAGTATGGACTAGTTATCCAGCTGTTGACCGGAGGCTATATGATGACCAAGGGTGACTATTCTGTCGCCTGGATGATCGTTGTTGTTGTGCTGCTCCTGGCGATGTTTGCGCTTGGCGGCATAATGAGCGGACCCCTGCGCCTGGCTGCGGCCGGAATGCGGGAGAACCGTGATGTCTCTGCCGAAACCGCCAAGATCCGGACCATGAGCCTGCTGCTGATGGTCGTGCTGGTTATCATGATCTTTTTCATGGTGTACCGTCGCCTTATTTAAACCTGGCTCCTGATTTATAGGGAGGAACGCGAGTATCAAAGGCTCTGGCAGCTTAGGCTGCCAGGGCCTTTTGTTGTGTAAGACACTGAAGCAGATCCGTTTGAAGGACGATGTGTTCTTGTCCTCAGGAATCCCGCTGAATATCCCGGAAGCGGGAGCGGATGAGGGGCAATGTATGCGAAAAATCGAATACAATGTGCCTCCGAGAAGGTAACCGGGACGAATGTATGCGAAAAATCGAACACAAGGTGCCTCCGCGGAGGTAACCGTGCTGAATGTATGCGAAAAATCGAATACAATCAGCTTCCGGGGAGGTGATCAAGCCGAATGTATGCGAAAAATCGAACACAATGTGCCTCCATGGAGGTAACAGGGCCAAATGTAGTTGACGGATGCGCAGAAGGCGGTGCTGGAGGTAACAGCGGTGAACAAGATGATTGCATTGAAGGCAGCGGCGGATCAGCTATAGACAGGACTGCTGAGAACCATACGGGGATATTAAAATGAAAAAAAGGCCGTTTTCCTCGTGGGAAGCGGCCTTAAATCAAACAATATAATCCCCTATTTCGATACGACCCTGCCGTCCATCATCACAAATCTGACTTTCCGGAGATTGTCTATATCCGTAAGCGGGTTGCCCTCAATCACAAACAGATTCGCCTTCTTGCCCGGTTCAATCGTTCCAATCTCATGTGCCAGATTGCAGATCTTCGCACCGGTTGAAGTGGCGGCTGTGATAATCTGCATCGGGGTGAGACCCGCCTCGCCCAATAAACGAATTTCTTCCCACGGCATTCCCAGTCTATACCACGGGCTTATTTCTTCGATGAAATCATCCCCGAGGCCAATCTCTCCGCCTGCCTGGATGAATCTCCGGACATTATCCAGTCCTTGTTCTAACAGAGGGGCGCCGAATTTGTCCTGAAACATCTTCAATACAGTGAGTGTGGGGACGATCCGGATACTGGAGGCTGTCATTTGCCGGATCAGGTCATCGTCCAGCCGGTCGTAAATCATATGCGCAGCATCGTTAATCCCCGCATTCACCAGAATCTGAAGGTTGCGTGCACTGGTTACATGAGCTGACACATAAGCCCCCATCCTCCGGGCTTCCCTGCAGATGCTCTCCAGAAGCTCCTGATTCAGCTGTGGCAGTCCGATTGTACTGGGATCGTAACCGTCTTCAAGCGCTGTTTTGATACAATGTATCCCTTGTTCTAATACCTCGCGGACCTTCAATCTGGCTTCATCCGCACTTCCAACTCCGATAGGGGCCTGCCCGCCATACCCGCCGGGAGCCGTGAAGACTTTGCCGGTTGTGATTATTCGGGGAAAAGATCCGCGGTCCAGCGCTTGTGTGTGTGCCGTCACATCGTCAAGCGTTGCGGCTGTAGTCATCCCCTCGTCACGGATTGTGGTTATTCCTTCTGAGAGACAGGCGGCTAAATATTCCTTATGGTACCCGTGAAGAGGCTCGTTCTGTATGAATTTGAAGCTGGTGTGTGCATGGGTATGAATAAATCCCGGCAGGACCACAAGCCCCTCAAGATCTATCTCCGTTACTGAGTCATGCTCCAGCCCGCTGCTCCCTTGCCCGGCAATCATGCCGAACCGGCCATTAACAATTTCAATGCTTGCATTGTACAGCGGCTGGCGCCCCGTTCCGTCGATTAACGTCGCGTTAGTCAATCGTATAATCTCATTTTCATTTCCCATGGCAGATAGTGAACCCTCCAGTGAAGATGGTTGTCTTCCAAGAGAAAGTATAGGATATAAAAATGTCCGGATATATATAATATTCTTGTAGAAACCGTTCATTACTTACCGTAACAACCCTTCCAGCTCAAAAATGCCGTGCTCCTGAAAGTCAGCGATAATCTGCGGCGGCAGCAGGGCGTTCATTTCGCTCACGGTGCACCAGCGGTAATCGGTATGCTCTTCCGAGAGCTGGATTTCGCCACGGGCTGCGCGGCATAAATAGGTGATAATCACTACCTGTCTAGCAGGGTCAGTGAGCAGGGTCACCGCATAAAGGATACGTTCTGTCGTAACCGCCAGTCCGGTTTCCTCAAGAATTTCTCTTTCCAGTGCAGCCTCCAGGCTTTCACCGAATTCGATTTTGCCTCCGGCACATTCCCAGCTTCCGGCACCTGCAGAATCGGCGGCAGCCCGCTTGACGATGAGGATTCTGCCCTGATACAGGATGACACCTTTGACGGCAACGATGATGCTTTTTGATTTTTTGGACATGAGGATAACTCTCCTTCTGCAGGCTCTAAAATGGAGCGGGAACGCGTTGGACTCAAGATTTTCTGTTTGGCCGGCTTCCCTATGTGGTAAGTAAAATAACGTAAAGCGATTTTTGCTAGGCAAGTATGATGCATAAACACCAGACTTTTAGCCAACCTAACATGATTAGTAAAAACAGTATAACGGTACAGCGAAAGGAGAATGGATTATGCCAGACACCAGCAAACAACCCGTCAAAACCCTGCCTCCGCAGGTACAGGACCAGCAGCCCGGAATTGAAAGCGAGATGAACCCGCTTCCGGAGTTTGAAACCTCAGCTTACAAGGCAGCAGGCAAGCTGCTGGGCAAGGCCGCACTCATTACCGGAGGGGACAGTGGAATCGGTCGTGCGGTTGCCGTTCATTTTGCCAAAGAAGGCGCAGATGTAGTGATATCCTATCTGAATGAGCATGAAGATGCGGAAGAAACCAAGCGCCAGGTGGAGCAGGAGGGGCGGAAGTGTATTCTGATCTCCGGTGAT